>CAWDDW010000003.1:0-2152492 GCA_963801185.1 uncultured Acidimicrobiaceae bacterium
GCGCTACGCGAATGAGTGGGGAGGACTCGTCCGGATCCTCGGTGGTGAGGGACGCCGCGGCCAGCTGACACCGCCGGTGTGGAGCAACACCCTGAGTCGGTAGTGGCTGAAGGTTCGAAAGCCGTTCCCGGCCCGCTTCACCTTCTTCACACAGAGGTTCATCGCTTCGGTCGGTCCGTTCGAGGCGCCGGTGCGGTGGTGGTTCAAGATCTCCTCGCGCCATCGCTTGAGGGTGTGACCGAGCGAGCGGATCTCGGCCACCTCGTCCTCGAGACAGCCGGCGATCGCCTTGTCGAGAAGGAGGGCAGCGGTCTCGAGATCGTCGGTGAGATAGACGTCGCGGACCGACTCCTTCGCGAGCCAGGCACCGAGGAGCTCGTCGTTCGGGTCGCCCATCCTGAGGCCGAGCATCATCCGGTCGTGGCCTTTCTCGTCGAGGCGCTCGGCCCCCGACAAGAGCAGCTTCCGGATCTTGTAGAGCGGATCGCCTTTCCTGCCGCGGTGCCCGGTCAGCTCGTTCTGGACCCGTCGTCGCAACTTGTCGACACAGCGGTTGGCGACCCGGACGACATGGAACGGATCGGCGACCCGCACGACATGGTCAAGGTGCGGGCTGAGCCCCGCCCGGTAGCTCTCGGCCAGGTCGGTCGCGACGACGCCGATGCCACCGAGCCACGCCGGATCGGCTCCGGCACACCATCTCCGCAGGTCAGCGGCAGTGTTCCCCTGCAAGATGTCGATCACCTTGTGACGCTCGAGATCGACGAGGCCAGTCGCGTACAGCGTGCGGTGCGTGCGGTTCGCCTTCAAGAAGGAGGTCTCGTCGACACCGAGCGAGGAGACCTCGCCGACGCGGTCCGGGTCGTCGACAAGGGGACGGCCGTGCCGCTCGACGGCCGACATCACGGTCCACCAGCAGACCCCGAGCTCGTCGGCGAGCCCGCTCACGGGCCGTGCGAGCTCACCGACCTGGCGACAGGCCTCCTCGCCGACGCGTACGGTGAGCACGGCCCGCTCCGGTACGTGCTCGGAGGTCTCGGTCCAGGTGCGCGTCGGGCACTCGCGCATCCCACAGCGCCAGCGGCGCTTCGACCACACAAGGCGCGTCGGGCGACCGAAGCAGGCGAGATCCCGGATCTCGAGGCGCATGCGGTCGTGCGCTTCGGCCTTCACACCACATGCTGTGCACCACGCCGCGACGTCGAGCGTCTCGATCGAGATGACGACTTCCGACTCGGTCTCGTGCACACCAGTGATGCGGAAGCCGCGCAGTCCAAGGATCGCTTCCGCGAAGCCAGTACCGTCGTGCATGTCAGAGGTCCCTCCCGTTGATGTCGTCGAACAACAGCAACGATGGCGGGGCCTCTGGCCGCGTTGGTGGATGGTCGGTTAGCTCACGATCCCCACTTCAACGCGAAGCGCCTGTAAACGTTGTCAGGTCACGGGTGACCGATCCATGTTCGCGTTCAGGCACAGGCGGTCTCGTTGGTCGCGCCAGCGTCGCGCAACTGCTCGTCGGAGAGTCCTGCGCACTCCCGCTGCGGCCCAACCTCGCTCGCGGTCACCGTTCACAATCAAGCGCCTGCAGGTCTCGGTGGCTTGCGATGTCGCACGCAGCATCAGGGAGCCTCGACCCGTCCCACGCAAAGGAGTGACGAGCCATGATGCAAACGACGACCGACGACGAGAGTGGGGCGCTCCTCTCCTACCTGAACGCTCAGCGCGAGCATGTGATGGGGATACTCGAGGGTCTCTCCGAAGAGGCCTTGCGACGACCGGTACTGCCGTCAGGGTGGAACTGGCGGGTCTGGTACGGCACCTCGCCCTCGACGTCGAGCGCTTCTGGTTCCGCACCATCGTCGCCGGCGAACCGGTCGATATCGATGCCTCCGAGACGGAGTCAGAGGCCTGGCACGTCCCCGAGGTGATGTCCGGTAGCGCCGTGCTCGACCTGTACCGGCGGGAGATCGAGCACGCGAACGCGATCATCGCCGCCACAGTCCTGGACTCCGCACCAACCTGGTGGCCCGTCGAGCGTTGGCCCAACTGGCGGCTCCAGAACGTCCGGAATGTCGTCTTGCATGTAATCACCGAGACCGCATGCCATGCCGGACATCTCGACGCGGCTCGTGAGCTCATCGACGGCCGTACCTGGCTGGTCGTAACTGATCGAGAGGCGCGATGCTGGCCCTGCGTGGATCAACGCTCGGCCGGGGCACGTCCGCCCCGCGCACGGTGGATCCAAAATCGGAGGTCAGGATCGATGAGATCCAAGCTCAGGATCGGACCGTCGACCGTGATCGCCGTGATCGCGCTGTTCGTCGCGCTCGGCGGGACAGCGTACGCGAGCAGCCAGATCAACGGCGCGGACCTACGAAACCGCTCGGTCCCGGGAGACAAACTGAAACAGCACGCCGTGACAGGTACAGATGTGAAGGTCTCGAGCTTCCCGAAGGTGCCGTACGCGCATATGGCCGACGACGCCACTCACCTTGACGGCCACGCCTTCGCACAGATCAACGCCTCCGCCAGCGCTCACAACGCCGCGACCCTCCTCAGTGGGTTCGGTGGCCTCAACCTCGAGTGCATCGGGCCCGCCGGAGGCGGCGACGCCGGAACTGTCACTCTGGCGGTCGTCTCCGACGGGCCACAAGCCGCCACGTTCGGCGCGAGCGCGATCGACGGCAGCGGCTCCCACTTCGACGAGGGTCCCGTCGCTCCGGCCACCGGCAAAGTCCCCGAGACCACATCTTTCTCGTTCCCCATCATCGCCGGCGCCCAGGTCACCTTCTCCTACAAGCGCACGGTCGGCAAGACGACCACTGCGGTGTCGGGGGTCTTCACGATGGTCCTCGACAACGGTTGCTCGGCATTTGGCAACGCCGAGGTCTCCTCGGCGACCAAATGAGCCCGCCCGTGACCTCAGCGACCCCATCGCGGCGTTCTCGACCAACCGCGCTATAGATCGGCCCGGTCCCAGCCGGGGACCGCAGGATCATGCACTTTCAGGCCAGGCGACTGGCAGGCATACTGGCAAGGTGACGCTTGCCAGTCGGTTCTTCGGCTCACTCGCCAAGTTGCCACCGGCAACGACCGGCGACATCTCCGTCGAACGAGACCTACCGACGAAGATGTCGGACGGCGCAACGTTGTTCGCCGATCGCTGGTACCCAACCAGTCCGGGCATGGACCACGCCCCCATCATTTTGATGCGAACGCCGTATGGGCGCCGGCAGTGGGGCATGATCGGCCGGCTCTTCGCCGAGAGAGGTTATCAAGTTGTCATCCAAAGCTGTCGGGGCACATTTGGCTCTGGCGGGAACTGGACTCCGTTACGACACGAAGAGGCGGACGGTCGTGAGACATTGGATTGGGTTGCCGGCCAACCCTGGTTCGATGGCAAGCTCGCCACTTTCGGCCCAAGCTATTTGGGGCTCACTCAGTGGGCGATAGCGCAAGGCGCTCCTGAGTATCTGAGAGCCATAGCGCTTACCGTGACGGCGTCGAACTTCCACGATGCAGCCGTCTACCCGTCGGGCTGTCTTGCCTTGGAGACCGCGCTCACGTGGCTCTATCAGGTGGAGCATCAGGAGAGGGGCTGGCGGAAGGTCGTGGGTGCCCAGCTCACCAGCCGGAGAGCACTTCGAGAAGCGTGCGCCGTTCTCCCATTGGCCGACGCCGACGCCTCTGCGGTGGGCCACCACGTCCAGTTCTTCCAGGACTGGATCATCCACGAGAATCCCGGTGACACGTGGTGGGATCTGATCGAGTTCGGGCGACAACTTGGAACCGTCCCGCCCGCGAGCCTGGTCGGAGGCTGGTACGACATCTTCCTGCCTTTCCAGGTTGACGACTTTCAGGCTCTGCGGGCGGCTGGCCGAAGCGCCACACTCACCATCGGTCCCTGGTCTCACGTCAGCCCGGGCGTCTTCGCTGCCAGCTTCCGCGACGGTCTCAAGTTGTTCGACGGCCAATTCAGCGATCCTCCGAGCGCCTTTCCTCACAAAGCTGTGCGCGTCTTCGTGATGGGTGCTCGCCGCTGGGTCGAGATGGAGGACTGGCCGCCGCCGTTCGTGGAGCAACGGTGGTATCTCGGAGCCGCCGGGAAGCTTCACCGCTCACCATCTCCCGGCACCACACCCGACCGCTACCGTTACGACCCGGCGAACCCAACTCCCGGCATCGGTGGACCCTCACTCAACTGGGGCAACGCGGGACGGAAGGATCAGAAGAAGCGGGAAGACCGAGCGGACGTCCTCACCTACACGAGCGAAGTCCTGACAGAGGACCTCACCGTTATAGGTCCGCTTCGCGCCAGCTCCACGCGCGGACATCGCTCGAGCACACCGACTTCTTCGTCCGCCTCTGTGACGTGTCCCCTCGCGGCCGGTCGGAGAACCTCAGCGACGGGATCATTCGGCTCCGGCCTGGTGACGTGACAAAGTCGGGCGACGGTTCGTTCTCGGTGCGAATTAGCATGTGGCCGACAGCCAACACCTTCAGGCGCGGTCATCGGGTCCGCCTTCAGGTCTCGAGTGGCGCCCACCCGTTGTTCGTCCGCAATACCGGGACCGATGAGCCCCTGGCGAGCGCGACCAGGCTCAGCACGGCGAACCAGGAGATATTCCACGATGCCGACCACCGCTCTGCGGTCGTGTTGCCCGTGAGCCCTCTCTGACCTTGTCCCTTGCGGCATGGCCGGACGGCTTATGCCAATGGCACACTCGGATCGAGCAGAATGGCGATGTGGCCGACACGTTCGCCTCGCGATTCGCCGCTGTGCGCTCTGAGTTCGGACCCCTCGCGTGGGGGCTCGACCCCTCCGGGGAGATCCTCGATGCCTGGGGCGTCGGGGACACGCCCGACGGATTGGATAGCTTCGCCGACATAGCACTCGAAGCCGCAGCCGGGACCGTCGGTCTGGTCAAGCTCCAGGCGGCTTTTTACGAACGGCAGGGGTGGCGTGGCTTCCGCACCCTCCAGCGCCTGATAGCCGAAGCGCGCAGCGCCGGGCTGCTCGTCATCGTGGACGCCAAGCGGGGTGATGTCGGGACCACAAACGATGCCTACGCCGAGGCATTCCTCGGCGCCGATGCGCCGCTCGGATGCGACGCCCTCACGGTTCACCCCTATCTCGGCCTAGCGGCTATGGGCTCCTTCGTGAGTCGCGCTCACGAGGCCGGGAGCTGTCTGCTGGTGGTCACGCGCTCCTCCAATCCCGAAGGCCGAGCGATTCAGTCGGCTCTCAGCAGCGCGGGCCAGAGCGTCGAGGGGACACTGCTTCGCGAGATCGGGGACCTGAACGCCGAGCTGGCGCCCGGTGAGATCGGCCCGATCGGTGCCGTCGTAGGCCCCACTCACATGGAGCCGACGCTCGACCTGATGGCGGCGAACGGCCTGTTCCTTGCGCCCGGCGTGGGAGCACAGGGCGCAACATCTGCCGATGTGGCACGCGTCTTTGCCGCCTGCCCGGACCGTGTTGTGCCAAGCGCATCTCGGTCGCTGCTCTCAGGTGGTCCGGACCCGAACCGCCTTCGGGACACTGCCGCCGCGCTTGCCTCCGAGTTCCGCAAGGCCTTTCCGGGCTGAATCCTGTGCGATGCGCGTCTTGATCCTTCCCTCGGCTTGACCGACCACACGAAAGGGCCACCCGTGGTCAGCGTCCTCCGGTACCACGAGATCTCAGAGTCTTCGCATCGAGTCATGAACCCGCTCTCCCCGGAGAAGCTGCTACTGATCGGGGACATCTGCCGCATCAAAGACGGCACACGAGTTCTGGACCTCGCCTGCGGAAAGGCCGAGATGCTGTGCCTGTTCGCAAGCAACCTCGGTGCAACTGGTGTCGGGATCGACGTTCACGCGCCGTTTCTCGCGGACGCGCGCGAGCACGGGCCACCGAACTCGGAGTCGAGCAGGCCGTCACCTTCATCGAGGCCGACGCCGGTGACCCGCCCGACGTCGGGGCGCCCTTCGACGTCGTGTGCTGCATCGGCGCCACTTGGATCGGTGGTGGGCTGGCCGGCACCCTGGAGCTGATGGGACAGCGGGTCTCGCCCGGCGGCTGGCTGCTCGTGGGAGAGGTCTACTGGGCCGAGCCCCCTCCTCCTTACGTCAGGCAGAAGTACGAAGCCGGACAGGAGTTCGCCGATCTTGCCGGCACCTTGGAACGCTTCGAGGCTGCCGACTTGGATCTCGTGGAGATGGTCCTCGCCAGCCACGAGGACTGGGACCGCTACGCGGCGAGCCAATGGCTCAACGTGTCCGACTGGCTGGCGGCCAATCCTGACGATGCCGACGCCGCCGAAGTCCGCCACACACGCGACGCTTCCCGGCGCGACTACCTCGCCGACGAGCGTCGCTGCCTCGGCTGGGGCGTCTTCGTCCTCAGGGCATGAGGTCCGGCGCCGACAGAGGAGTAGCCGGCGGCCCGGCTGGCGTGACCCGCATGCCTGACAGCAAAGTGCGAACCAGCGTCCCGACTTCGTCGCCGGCCGCGACGGCGTCGTCGGCTTCGGCGACGTAAAGGCAAGCTTCGCTCAGCGCACCGGTCAGCATGAGGGCCAGAGGTCGCAGCGGCCGGCGTTCGATCACGCCGGCGTGCATGGCCTTGCGCAGCGCTCCCCTCAGCGCGACAGCGCTGAAACGCGTCTCGATCCCGCGTGCGACATCCCAGCCCAACACTGAGCGCGCATCACTCAACACGATCTGGCGGACCGATGAGTCGAGGTGGGCGTCGATCCACAGCTGACAGCCGGCAACGAGCGCTTCCCACGAGTCTGGTTGGAGGAACTCGACGACCGCCTGGTCGGAGACCTCGCGCTGGACTTGTTCGAACACCGCCTTGAACAGGCTCTCCTTGTCTGAGAAGTGGTGGTACAGAGCACCCTTGGTAACGCCTGCCCTGGTCACGATCTCGTCGGTCGAGGTCGACGCGTAACCCTGCTGGCCGAACAACTCCCTGGCCGCCGCGAGCAGCGCGGCTCGAGTCGCCTCGCCTTGGGCGTAACGCTTGTCCTTGACTTCAGTACCCGTGGTATGCATAATGGCGTTCCAATGGAATGCTAGCACCGTACCGACAGTATGCTAGCAGAGGAGGGGGAACAAATGCCGAAGTTCGTCATCGAGCGCGAGGTCCCGGGCGCGGGCAAGATGTCGGCTGAAGAGTTGCGGGACATCAGCCAGAAGTCCAACAAGGTCATCAGCGACCTCGGGCCGGAGATCCGCTGGCTCCAGAGCTACGTCACCGACGACAAGATCTATTGCATCTACGTCGCTCCCGACGAGGACATCCTCTTCGAGCACGCCCGGTGCGGGGGCTTCCCGGCCGACAAGGTCACGAGGGTGCACACGACGATCGACCCTTCCACCGGCGACTGACGAGAGTGGAGACCGGGGAGCTGCGCGAACGGCAGCGCCCGCTGAAACAGCGCTATCGCGACGAGCCCGATGCGGCCGTGGTGGTACTCGAGGCTGAAGGGTCGCTTGATGACAGCGATGTCGCCTGTTCTGTCCAAACCGGCCGGGCGCTGGTCCGAGCCGGTCTGCACCCTGCCACAGGGGGTGATGGCACTCTCGCCTGCTCGGGCGACATGCTGCTCCAGGCGCTCGTTGCTTGCGCCGGCGTAACCCTGCGTGCCGTAGCCACCAGCCGTGGCATCAAGGTCGCCGGTACCGTCCATGCTGAAGGCGACCTCGACTTCCGCGGGACCTTGGGCGTCGACGGCACCGTCCCCGTCGGATTCCGTTCCATCCGGCTGAACTTCCATCTCGAGTCAGAAGCCGCTGAAGACGAACTCGATGAGCTCATCGCCACTACCGAGCAGTACTGCGTCGTGTACCAAACCATCGCAGCGAGCCCGCGCCTCGAGGTGACCCGGCGCTGACGATGTCACCGTTGCTGCCTACTTCACGAGGCCACCTACACTCCACCGGGCAGTCGTACCCCAACACCAGTGCTCGTGAGGAGAAGCCGTGATGGCAACCGCACCAGTCAACGGCCAGCAGATAGCCGTCGACGACACCGGCGGAGACGGCCCGGTCGTCCTGCTGGGCCACGGCTTCCTCATGGACCGGTCCATGTTCGCTCCCCAGGTCGACGCCCTCCGCGATAGCCACCGGGTCATCACCTGGGACCAGCGAGGATTCGGCGACACGCTCTGGGACGGTCAGCCCTATACGTACTGGGACCTCGCTTCGGACACTCTCGGGCTGCTCGACACCTCGGCATCGCGCGGGCAGTCGTGGGCGGCATGTCCCAGGGGGGCTTCATCGCGCTGCGCGTGGTCCTCACCGCTCCGGAGCGGGTGCGCGGGCTAATCCTCCTGGACACCCAAGCTGGTACCGAAGAGCCCTCGGTCATCCCCCTCTATCAAGCAATGATCGACGATTGGGTGACGAACGGGCCGTCTGACCAGCTGGCCGAGGCTACGGCGGCCATCATCATCGGCGAGCCCGAGCTCAACTAGGCCTGGATGGCCAAGTGGAAGGCCCGTCCTCAGGAGCTATTGGCACTGCCGGGCAGCACCCTGCTCACGCGCGACGACATAGCGGACCGGCGCGGTGAGATCGGGGTCCCCGCCCTCGTGGTGCACGGCACGGCCGATGTGGCCATCTCTATGGACAAAGCCGAAGCGCTCTCTGCCGGGCTGTCAGGCAGCCGGGGCGTGATCAAGATCGAGGAAGGGACGCACGCGTCCACCCTCACCCACCCCGGCGCCGTGAACGACGCGATCGTCGGGTTCCTGGCAGGGCTGCCGGACTGAGCCGGCACACGTGGGCCGGCTCAACCGCCGAGCGCGCTGGCGAGGGAGTCCGAAGGCTCCAGCTGCTCGACGGCGATCTTGGCCCCCAGCTCGAACGCCTGCTCGTTGAGGGGTATCAGGGCGCACTTGTCCTTCATGGCGTCGCGGATGGCCGTGAGAAACGTCTCTTTCGGGAACACGTTCGTCGCTCCCTGTAGGGCGCCGAGGGCGACGACGTTCTTCACCACCGCGGCGCCGAGGTCCGCTGCGACGCTGGCGAACGGTACTGCCACGGTCCTGACGCCGGCCGCGAGGCCGTCGGGCAGGGCGCTGATGACGGAGCTGTCGTAGACGACGATGCCGCCGGGCTGCACCGTCGGGCCGAACTTGGCGAGGCTCGGAGCATTGAACGCGACGAGCACGTGGGGGTGCGGTGCGGCCGGGGACAGCACCTCGTTCAAGGCCACATGAACGTCGGCATACGACGTGCCGCCCCGAGATTCGGGGCCGTAGCTCGGAATGTGCGTCGAGTCGAAGCCTTCGTTGATCGCCGCGCGTGTGATGATCATTGCTGCGGTCTGGGCGCCGTCACCGCCGGAGCCCGCCAGCTTGAGGCTGATGTCCTCGGGGTCGATGTCCGTCGGGAACCCCTCCGCGAAACGAGGTGGGCGCTCGGTGCTCGCGTCCACAGCGGCGAGCGCTTCCTCCGGATCGAAGGTGGCGATCGGGATGGGCGGGAACGCCACCTCGTCCGTGCTGTCCTTCTTCACGCCAAGTGGGAAGACCGGCACCATGTTGTCCCTCACCCAGTCCTCGGCCGCCTCGGGCTCGAGACCAAGGTAGAGGGGGCACTCCGAGAGGACTTCGATGAAGGCGAAGCCGGTGCCGGCAACCTGCAGTTCGAGCGCCTTCTTGATCGCGCGCCTGGCGTGGGTCCGCCGACGGTTGTCGTACAGCGCCACCCGTTCGACATAGACAGGCCCGTCCAGGCCAGCGATCAACTCTGCCATCTTGATCGGCTGGCCGGCAAAGAGAGTACGGCCTTTCGGGGTCGTGCTCGTTCGCTGGCCGATCAGCGTCGTGGGCGCCATCTGGCCACCGGTCATCCCGTAGATGGCGTTGTTGACGAAGATGACAGTGATCGGGATGCCGAGCTGGGCAGTGCTCACGATCTCGGCCAGGCCGATGGACGCGAGGTCTCCGTCTCCCTGGTACGAGATCACGATCGAGTCCGGGTTTGCGGTCTTGTGGCCGATCGCCACCGCGGGAGCGCGCCCGTGCGCGGCCTGCGTGTTCCCGACGTCGAAGTAGTAGTACGAGAAGACTGAGCAGCCGACCGGCGAGACGAGGATGGTGCGGTCCTGCACCCCGAGCTCGTCGATGGCCTCGGCAAGGTACTTCTGCGCTAGCCCGTGCCCGCAGCCGGGGCAGTAGGTCGTCGAGTGGGCGTTGATCCCCTCGGCGTGGGCGTGGCGCTCGAATTGGCGGTAAAAGACCGACGTCGGCATCAGCGCACCTCCTCCAGGTTAAGCACGTGCTCTACGATCTCGTCCTGCGACGGGAGGATCCCACCCATTCGGCGGACGTGGCTCATCGGTGGCGGCGCGTGGACGTCCGCGTGACTGAGTGCGAGCCGCAGCTCGTCCTCAAGCTGTCCACTGCTCGCCTCTACGACGACCAGCCTCTTCACTCGGTCGAGCAGAGGGCAAAGGGCCTCTATCGGGAAGGGCCACAGCGTGATGGGGCGGAACAATCCCACCCTGAGGCCCCTGTCGCGTAGCTCCCTGATCGCCCCCTTCGCCAGCTGGGACGGCGTGTTGCATGCCACGAGGAGGATGTCCGCGTCGTCGCACCGGTAGAGATCGACCCGCTGCTCGGCGGCCGTCATCCGCTCGTACTTTTCGTTCAGGTGGATGTTGTGCCTCTCGAGGTCAACTTCCGAGAGGTCGATCGAGCAGATCAGGTTGCCCCGATGACCGCGGTCGCCGAACACGGCCCACTCGGGAATCCCCGGTTTCACCATCTGACGCGGCAGCCGCACCTTGCCGGTCATCTGGCCGAGATAGCCGTCACCGACGATGACCACGGGGTTGCGGTACTTGAAGGCGAGCTCGAACGAGAGCATCGCGATGTCCAGCATTTCCTGCGGCGTCGCTGGGGCCAACACGATGGCGTGTGTGTTGCCGTGCCCGAGGCCGCGGCAGACGAGCTTGATGTCGGCCTGTTCAGGCCCAATGTTGCCCAGCCCCGGCCCCCCGCGCATGATGTTCACGAAGACGGCTGGAACCTCTGCCCCGACCATGTACGAGATCCCCTCCAGCATCAGGCTGAAGCCGGGAGAGCTTGTGAAGGTCATGCTGCGTTTCCCGGCCCCGCCGGCGCCGTACATCATGTTGACCGTCGCAACCTCGCTGACGGCCTGGATGAAGACGCCGTCGAGCTCGGGCAGCACCTTCGCCATGAGCTCCGCGCCCTCGGTCGACGGAGTGATCGGGTAACCGAAAACGTGCCGGCAGCCGGCCAGCAGGGCACCGACCGCCACCGCGTACGTCCCCTTTACGATGAGCGGCTCCCGCTCCGGCAACGCAATGATGGTGTCGGGCCGGGGCTCCGGCTGCGGTACGTCGAACGGCCGGGGACCGAGAAGGAGGGCCGGATCGATCGGTTCGAGAGCCGCCGCGTCGCCCTGCGGCCGAAGGCCGAATGGCTCCGGGCAGGCGTCGAAGCAAAGACCGCACGCGTTGCACTGCGTCAGGTCGAGAACGATCGGGAACAGCCCCGTCTCAGGGTTGATCTCGGTACCGAGGGTGAAACAGTCCTTGATGCACGAGCTGATGCAGCGGCCACAGCCCTTGCAGTACTCCGGTACGACGAATGGCTTCGGTCGATCGGCCAACGTGGTCATTGCGTCACCTCCTGCAGGAACGCGAATCGCGCCGCCCAGACGCTTCTGGGATGGCCACAACCCGAGAGAACGCTCTCATCTCTTCCATCTTCGGCCCATGGGCTTTACCCGAATAGGGCCTTTCGGCTGAAAGACACATCCCAGCGGTCACGAACTCCCCACTGCCTGGCCAGGGGTGACCTTCGGCCCTACAACCCCGCTGGCAGGCGCACGAGACTTGAGGGGTGGTAGCTGGGAACGGGGACGTCCAGACCCCCGATTGCGCCGACGCCCGGAACGACCGGTATCTCGACGCACAGCTGCGTGACCGGTCGAGCGCGGCGCGGCACGCGCTGGACGCGTTCCTGCGGCCTCATTCGATCGCCGTCGTCGGGGCCAGCGCTGATCCGAGCACGATCGCGGGCCTGCTCTTCAGCAACCTGGTCGCGAGCCGCTTTGTCGGGACGATCCTGCCGGTGAACAAGAGGCAGCCGACAGTGCAGGGCGTCGCCGCGTATCCGGATCTGGCCTCTTGCCCGGTTGTCCCCGATCTCGTCATCGTCTGCGTGCCGGCCGCCGCTGTTCCGGAAGTGGTCGCCCGAGCCGGTGATCTCGGCGTCCGGGCCGTGTGCGTCATCTCAGCCGGGTTCGCGGAGACCGGCACGGACGGAGCCGCCCTCGAGGCGAATCTCGTGCAGGAGGCGTGCGCGCGCGGCGTGAGGCTCGTCGGCCCGAACTGCACGGGGATTCTCAGCGATTCAGCCGGCGTACGGTTCAACGCGACTTTCAGCCGTACCGTTCCCCCGCCAGGGCCGACGGCCCTGCTGAGCCAGTCGGGCGCGATCGGGCTCGCCGTGCTGGAGGCGGCAGAAGTTCGCGGCCTTGGGATCGGCGCCTTCGTGTCGGTGGGCAACAGTGCGGATGTATCGAGCAACGACTTGCTCCTTTACTGGGCGGGAGACCCTGCCACAGACCTGATCCTGCTCTACCTCGAGTCGATAAAGGACCCCGGCTTGTTCACACGAATTGCCCGGCAGGTCAGCAGGCGCGTTCCCATCGTGGCGGTGAAAGCCGGCCGGACAGATGCCGGCTGTCGGGCGGCAGCGTCGCACACTGCAGCGCTTTCAGCCGGGGACGTGGCGGTGGACGCCCTGCTGCACCAGGCGGGCATCATACGTGCCGGAACCATTGAGGAGATGCTCGACATCGCCACGGTGTTGAGTGCGCAGCGGCAGTTCCGTGGACGCCGAGTGGCCATCGTGACCAACGGGGGCGGTCCTGGCATCCTCGCCGCGGACGCCTGCGAGACCAACGGGCTCGTCGTGCCCGAGCTACGCTGAGCTCACCGCGGCGCGCCTGCGGGCCGTGCTGCCGCCCGAGGCGAGCGTCTCCAACCCTGTCGACATGATCGCCAGCGCCACTGCGCAGCAGTACGGGCAAGCGATCCGCATCCTCGGGAACACATCGGAGATCGACGCCCTGATCGTCATGTTCAACACTCCCCTCCTCACTCGCTCCTCGGAGGTGGCCACCGAGCTCATCGCCGCCCGTGCTGAGCTCAGCAGGGACGTGCCGCTGATGGCTGTGTTCATGAACCGGGAGGGTCCCCCCGCAGCTCTCCTAGAGGCTGGAATCCCGTCGTATGTGTTCCCGGAGAACGCGGCGCGCGCCCTCGGGCTGAGCATCAAATGGGAAGAGCGGTGCCGCCGCTCGGTCGGCGAGGTGTTTCGGCCCGAAGTCGACGCCCTCCGGGTTCGTCGGCTTGCGAACGCGGCCGTCCGCCGCTCGAGCCACGGCTGGCTGGCGGAGGTCGACTCTGAGGCGTTGCTCGATGCATATGGCATTGCCGTGACCCGCGCAAGGCGCGTACGCACCCCGGGAGAGGCTGCGGCGGCCCAGGTCGAGCTCGGGTGCACTGTCGTCGTCAAGGTGGCGGCCGCGATCCACAAGAGCGAAGTCGGTGGCGTCCGGCTCGGGGTGACGACGCCGGCTGAAGCCGCAGATGCAGTGCGGGCAATCCGCGCCGACCTCGAGTCCGCCGGAATTGGCGAGGCGGCGGCGGAGCTGCTCGTGCAGGAGCAATTCGAGTCGGGGCAGGAGATGATCGTCGGCGTCAACCACGATCCCTTGCTCGGGCCGCTCGTCCTGGTCGGCCTGGGTGGCAAGCTCGTAGAGGTGCTCGGGGACGTCGCCGTCGGCATCGCACCGCTCACCGACGACGACATCGATGACATGCTGCAGTCGCTCAAGTCCTACCGCCTGCTGACCGGCTATCGGGGAGCGCCCGCTCTCGACGTCGACGCGCTGCGCCAAGTGCTGCACCGGGTCTCTGCACTTGCGGAGGATCTGCCCGAGATCGCCGAGATGGACCTCAATCCGGTGTTCGTCCTCGAGAAGGGTGCCGTGGCGGCCGACGTGCGCGTTCGCTTCACGGGCGACCCGTTGCAGGTACCTTGAGCGCGGTCGACCGCTCGCCCGACCGGTCAGCGAGCGGGCTTCGGAACAACGCGGACGAACTGACGAAAGCCAACTGAGGCACAGACCTGCAGGGGGCCGCCGACGGCAGGAAGCAGGACCTCTGAACCTGGCACGATCACCTGAGAGTGCAACGCGGGCAGCGTCACCCTCACGTGCACTTGCCCGCCGGCGGCGTGGAACGGGACTTGAGAGACGGCGATCAGGTTGCAGGGTCGCTGAGCTATGAGGCCAAAACTCCTGCCGCTCTGCGCGCCCGATGCGAGCGACACCGACAGTCCGGTGATGGTCGCGAGCGCAACCACCACCGCCACTGCCTCGACCTGCCAGCGGTGGGGCCGCCGGCGACGCTTCCCGTCAGCGCCCTGAGACGAAGCAGCTGCTCCGGCAAGCTGGCCGAGCGGCGACAGAGGGATCCCGCCTTCGGCGCCCGCCTCCGCAGCGATCTCCTCGGGCGAGCCCATTCGATCGAGCAGTTCACGTGCCGCCGCCTCGTCGTCAGGCGCGACCGATGCTCGTGCCTCCCTCATGTGAGAGGAGATCTCGTCGACGATCTCGGCGCACCGCGACTGAGGGCACCGAGAAGCGGCGAGTGCAATGCGCACGCGCTCGAGGTAGTCAGCGATCAGCTCGTCGGGCGTGCTCATACCTTGCTCCCTCCTAGGACTGAGTCCACCGAGATCCTGAACCGGCTCCACTGCTCGCGGAAGCCGTCGAGCGCCAAGCGACCGTCGCCCGTCAGGTGGTAGTACCGCCTGGGAGGGCCCTGGCTGGATTCTCGCCACGTCGTCTCGACGAGTCCGGCGGTTCGCAGCCGAGTGAGGAGGGGGTACACCGTGCCCTCGCTCGTCACGAGACCGTCGGCGTCCGACAGGGTCCGAGCGATCTCGAAGCCGTACCGCTCTCCGTCCTGCAACAGGGCGAGGACGCAGTACTCGATCGTCCCGCGGCGCACCTGCGCCATCCAGTTACGTTCCGTACCAAGAACCATGCGTCACATAGTAGCGAAATGAACACGTGCGCGCCAGGCGCGCGACCTGCCTTGTCAACTCCGATGCCCTGAGAGGGTCATACCTCGTTCAAGAGCTCGGCCTCAGCCGGGCGCCAGCCGGACCCGCTCACGCAGGTACGGCAAGGGCTGTGATGGATCGGCCTGGTCGATCTCACGCGCCAGCCGGTGGCCGTCGAAGACGGCCTCGCTGATCGGTCGGGGAGCCACCGCGTCGCCGATCCTGTACACCTGCTCTATGCCGGACGATCGCAAAAGGTCGCCGTCCGCCACGAGCGCGCGGTACAGGCCGTCGTCGGATCGCCGCTGGGTCACGAGCACGAGCCCGTCGGCGGGCAGGGACCACTGCTCACCGAATTCGTCAACGCCGCTGACGCTGTGCGAAGTTACCGACTCGAGGGTTACGCCTCGATGCACGCGAATCCCCTCGGCGTGCAGGTGCTGGCGAAGCATGTCGCCTTCTAGTGTCGCGTCCGACTCGGGCGACACCACCGGGAAGCTCGTGACGAGATGAACCTCGTAGCCTTCCCCCGCCAACAGCTCCGCTATGCCTGGGGCGACGTAGTAGCCGTCGGCGTCGTACACGACCACACGACCTCCGCTCGGCCGCTTTCCGTCGATCATCACCTGCTCCGGCGTCAGCACGTACGGTAGCGATGCGTCGGCCCCCCGGAGTGGTTCGCACCGATGCGGCTGGACTCCGTCTCCTCGCCACGTCGATCCGGTGGCCACGATCACGATCTGTGCGCCATAGTCGAGCACGTCCCCGGCGCGGAGCCTCCGCCCGGTGACGACCGCGACCGCGTCGAGCTTGTCCAGCTGAACCGCACGCCAGTCGACGATCCGGCCCCAGTCCCCGAGCGTGGGCAATCGCCTGGTCCAGTTGAGCCGCCCACCCACCTGCGACCCAGCCTCGACTAGATGAACCGCCTCGAAACCTCGCCTCGCGAGCACGATCGCGCACTCCATGCCGGCGGGCCCTGCGCCCACGACGAGTACAGTCCGGTCGGCGTTGGTCGCACGCGTGAACAACTCGGGGTGCCAGCCGCGGCGGTACTCCTCGCCGGCGGTCGCGTTCTGGATGCAGCCGACGTGGTTGAGCGCCTCTTCGCGGGCGATGCAGACATTCGACCCGGTGCACTCGCGGATCTCGTCGAGCCTGCCCTCTGCAATCTTGCGGGGCAGGAAAGGATCGGCGATCGCTGGGCGGGCGGCGCCGATGATGTCGAGCGAGCCGGAGCGGACGACGTCGGCCATCAGGTCGGGAGACGTGTACCGGCCGACCCCGACGATCGGCTTTGGCGTGGCGCGGCGAACCTCATCTGTCCACAAGCGTTGATACCCCTCGGCGTAGTAGCGCGAGCTGCCGGAGTCCTCAGGCCAGCTTCCGACGTTGACGTCGAACAGATCGACCAGGTCGCTCGCCAGCCCAACCAGTTGCAGCATCTCGTCTAACTCGATCCCCGGCAATCCTTCCCGCCCGTGCACCGGGATCCGGGTCGCTATCGCGCAGTCGGCGCCCACGCCGTCTCGCACCCTCTCGAAGCGTTTCCAGCCAGAAACGACCCCGATTGGCGAGCGACCCGCCATAACCGTCGGTGCGCCGGTTGGTGTAGGAGGAGAAGAACTCTGTGAGCAGGTAGCCGTGCGCGCCGTAGACGTAGACGATGTCAAAACCGGTATCACGGGCGCGCAGCGCGGCGTCCACCCATGCCTGCTGGATGCGCTCGATGTCGGATGTGTCCATCTCTTTGGCCAGGCCCGCCCACTGCACATCGGACGTGATTTGGCTCGGGCTGACGCGCACAGAGCGCGACTTTCCGTTCTCGCTCTGCGAGCCGCCGTGGAACAGCTCGAGACCCACGAGTGCGCCGAAGGCGTGAACGGCCTCGACGGTGGGCCGTAGCGCGGCTGCGTCGTCGTCGTCCCAGAAGAGGGCGGAGACGGCGGGGGTCTCTTCTGCGTCAGGAGAGACGGGCGCGTACTCGACACAGACCCCTCCCCACCCACCTTCGGCTTTGATCCCCCGGAAGGCGGCTTGGGCGCGCGGCTCGATCGTTCCGAAGCCCGACGCGTGCGGCACTTGGTAAAACCGGTTCGGCAGCGTCTTCGGTCCGATCCGGACCGGCTCGAACAACACGGCGTGCCGAGGATCCACCCCGACCTCCTTTGGTCGCCACGCGCCCGCCCTCTCGGCGAGCGCGACTACGGCAACGATGGCAGGCCCTGCCCATCTTCGCTAGGGAACGGACGACGCTGCGTTTAGCATTCGGCGATGGGCGTTTCGCGCGTTGGAGTCATCGGGCGAGGTGAAGGAGCAAAGCGCTACACCGCGCGTGGGAGTGTGATGTTCTTCAAAGCGCTCGCAGAGGAGGATGACGGAGACTTCTCGCTCATGGAGCGCGCCTTGCCGCCGGCAGGTCGCAGGCCGCCACCTCATCGTCATACCAACTGCTCAGAGGCCTATTTCGTCCTCGATGGGCTGGTGTCTGTCATCGTGGAGGACGAGGAACTGAAGGTGGGACCGGAGGGGTTCGTGTTGATACCCCGTGGCACGGCGCACACCTTCGGCAACGCCGGTGAAGCCGAAGCCCGGCTTCTCGTTGTCCACGCCCCTGCGATGGACCCGTACTTCGCCGGGCTGCACGAACTTTGGAACCGTGATCAGGCACCCTCTCCCGACGAGGAACGAGCGCTGATGGCTCGCTTCGGCATGGAGCCTGCTTAGCGATAGTCGTCGGAAAGACTCGCGGACTATCGGCCTATCTGTCGTGATGGGCTTCGATGAGGGCCAGGAGGGTCGCACGTGTGTTCGCGACGTACTCGGGGCCAACGCGCTCGACGAGGTCGGCATCCACTCGCTCGACTGCTGAGGTGACCACCTCGGCAGCAGCACGGCCTCGTTCGGTCAACGTGACGGTGACGCGCCGCCGGTCCTCCGGGTCGACCGCACGGTCGAGGTAGCCCCGTGTCACCAGTGTGTCGACCAGCTGCCCAGCCGCCTGCTTGGACACGCCGAGACCCCTGATGACCTGGCTGAGCGGCGCACCGGTGCGGGCGACGGCGCCGATCACGTAACTGCCATTGCGCGGAAGGTCGTCGCAGTCGACCTGCCCTAGGGCCTCTCGGATCGCCGCTCCGTAGGCGGTGTGCGCCGCCCGCAGGAGCGCCGGGAAGGCCACTCCGCCGATCCGACCCGCGTCTTCGGTCACCCAACGGATCGTAGGGCTCATGCAGGGGCCAAGCAGTAATAGACGGCCAAGCGAAGACCCGGTCCCGCGCTGCTCGGAGCGGTGCGGTCCCCTACGTCGAGACAGTGGTGGGCGATCCACACGAGCCTTGGATCGGTAGTCGTCGGAGATTGGAGCACGAGGTGAAAGTCGCCCTTTCGGATCAGGGTCTCGAGTGTTCGAAGCGTCGGATCGGGGAAGGTGCCCGTAAATCCGCCGATCGGAAGGACTTCCAAGCCGCTGTAGTAGATGAAGGGAGCCGCAAGCGCTGAGGTCTGGGTGGCCATGAGGTATTCAGCACCGTGCCGCACGCGCTCCAACGTCGGCAGGGTCTTCACCACGGAGTCCGTGCCTCCGAAGAAGCCTCGGATGTACGACGTCACGACAAGGGGCTGAAACGGCGTGTCGAACGGGCCGAGTCGGTTGGCCACAATCGACTCGCATGCGACGGCCGGGACGATTGACGCCGCCAGGGTCGCCACGATGAAGCCAGCACCGACGAGTGCTCGCCGACGGGGCAGCCACGTGGAAAGGACCAACACGAGTGCAGCCGCCGCTCCGAGGCAGATCGCGACTGGCTTCAGCCAACTCGGAAGCCCGGTGGCCGTCGCCGGCAGGAGCCAGAGGGCGTAACCGGTGGCGACGATCGCTGATCCCGCGACTGCTGAGAGAGCGACGACGCTCTCCCGGTGCGCCCACGCGAGCATGAGCCCGCTACCGAGAAGGCCCGCGATCGCAGGAGAGAGCGCGGCCGTGTAGTAGGTGTTGATTGCCGAGCTGGCGCTGAACACGACCAGGAATGTCAGCAGCCAGGTCCCCCACAAGAGGAAGCTGACCCTCACGAGATCGTGCCTGCCCTCTTTTCGCCTAGCGACGAGACCAGCGAACAGGGCGATCAACGCCGGCGGGATGAGCCATCCGGTGTCTCGCCCCTCGGCTCCCACGAGCAAGCGGTTCCATGCCGGAGGAGGCGTGACGCCGTTCCCGATCCGGAGTCCGATCGAACGGGTGAGCAGTTGGTCGGGCGTCGCCTCGTCGATCCGGCCAAAGCCGTTGTAGACGAACACCTGTTGGAAGACGGAGTTGTCCCGGCTCCCGTCGACATAGGGCCGGTGCGACGCAGGCGTCAGGCTCACGTAACCCATCCAGCTCAGCGACACGACACCCGCCGCGAGAGCCATCGCCACGACGCCGAGAAGCTCTCCGCCACCAACCTGCCGGTGCGGCGACGAGGTAGACCAAGGCGAGAGCGGGCAGCACGAACCAGGCTTCGATCATCTTCGCCTGGAAGGCCAGACCCAACCAGGCTCCTGCGAGCAGGAGATGCCTGACGTGGCCTGTCACGACTGCGCTCACGGCGGCATTGGCGGCCAGGACGAGCAGCAACACCATCAGCGTGTCCGAGATGTTGCCCCGATCGAGTGTGACCGTGGCCGGCGAGATCACGAGGACCGAGGCGGCGACGAGGCCGGCGATCGCTCCGCTGAGTCGTCTGACGACTCGATACCCGACGACGACCGTGAGTGTGCCCTCGAGCACCTGGGGCAAGATGATCGCCCAGGTGTGCAGGCCGAAGACCCGGACCGAGAGCGCCTGAAGCCAGAACGCTCCCGGCAGTTTGTCGAGGCTCACCGTTCCCGCCGGATCGAACGCGCCAAAGACGAAGTCGTGCCAGCTCATGGACATGCTACGCACCGCCGCTGCGTAGTAGATCTCGAGATAGCTCCCAGCGCGCCACGCATACAAGAATGCGGCGACGGCAGCGATACCGAAGAGTGCTGGCCGCGCCCAGGACGGCTGATCCCTGGTGTCGGTCACTGCGGACGATTCTAACAAGACTCTTGACAGTCAATTTTCTGGTCTATATCGCCTAAGGATCAGGCGGTCTTTCCGCCGGACGACGACGCCAGCCTGTGATCGACGGCGTTTGCCGCACCTCCGAGGGCGAGCAACAGCAGCGAGACCCAGAGGCAGTTGAGGAACGTCCCGCCGTACCCCGAGCCGGGTGACGTCGATGAACGGGTACGGATGCCAGTTCACAAACGCTCCACGGATCAACGTGAACGCGACTAATCGAGGGTGGATCCTGGCTGTTGACGGAAGTTCGAGGCCGACGCGAATGTCTCGACCGATCGCAGCAATCCATACTGCCCGAGCCTCATCGCCTCGCGCCGGGCAAGCTCGAGCTGCCCGGTGACGGCTCCCGCTTCTGCACCTGCGGCGTGCAGGGCGCGTGCGAGCTCGAATGTCGTGCGAGCGACAAGGGGGGCGCGCCGAGTGACCGGTGCACAGACAGCGCACGCTCGAGATGCCGGCAGGCGTCTTCCGATCGGCCAGCGGTACGGGCGAGGATCCCTAGCGACTTCTCCGCCGAGCACCAGAGAACGTAGCCATCGCCGAGCACGATGCACCGGTCGGCAAAGGGCGCGAGCAGCTCGTAGCACTCAGCTGCCAGGCCGGGTTCCTCGGTCAACGAGCAGGTCTCGGCGATCGCGCCCATCAAGAAGAGCCACTCCTGGTCACGGCGGTGCGCCGCGAGACCGTTGGCCGCCAGCACCGAGAGCTGCTCGCGCGCTTCGTCACGTAGTCCCAGCTCTGCCAGAATGACCGAGAGCCCGGCCCGCCATGCAGGCACTTGTGGATACTGCGCCACGAAACTGCGCCCGGCATCGAGCACCTCGGCTGCTCGTCCCTGTTCGATTCGCAACGTGCACAGCTGACCCGCGAACCCTTGAATCGCGTACCCGAAGACCTCCGGCGCGACGTTCATTCCCTCACCGATCAAGCGCTCGGTCTCGTCGAACTCGCCGCGCATGAGAGCCCGACCACCGAGAAGGGCGAGTGCCCATACTCGGTGATAAGGACTCCGGTACTCGTCTGTCATCGCGGCGTACTGTGCGACTTCTTCGTCGAGGTCGGGTGAGTAGCCGAGCTCCAGCTGGGCCACGATGCCCCATGCCTCCCCCGCCATCGCGAGCTCGGCGTCACCGGTGTTTGCGGCGAGATCGCGCAGCTCCCGCGCCGTCCGCAACCGGTCTTGCACGTTCGCCGGGTGCCAAAGCGCGCGTAGCCGGCCGTTCAGCGCGTCAGCGAGCGCGCGGGCATCTCCGAGTCTGCGCCCCATCGCGAGCGCCTCCTCGGCGATCTCGGTGCGCGCCTCGGCATCAGGGCTGAAGTACAGCTCTTCGGCGAGGCGCGCGAGCAGGCGAACGCGGCCCGGGGACTCCTCCCGCTCGCTCAACACGAGCGCCTCGCGCACGAGCTCGATGAGCCAGTCGGAGACCGTGCCGTACTCCGTCCACAAATGGCGCATGGACGTCCCGCTGATGCCGAGCGCGAGTTGCGTCAGTCGCTCCGGGTCACCGAGCTGACGGTAGACCGCAGCGACCGCCTCGAAGTCCGCCTTCGCGCCACCGCGTTCGCCCGACGCGAACGAAGCCCGCGCTCGCGCGAACTGCACGTCGGCGCGAGTGCCGATGCCGAGATCGGCGCACCCGCGGTCAATCAGGTCGAGCGCCATGTCAAAGTGTGAGTAGGCGTCTTCGTAGGCAAGACCCGCTAGCGCCTCCTCGCCGGCGCGTGTCGCGTAGGAGATCGCCTTGGCCGCCTCGTCCGGACCGGAAGCCGCGAAGTGACGGGCGAGCTGTGCAGTGCGGTCGCGGCGCCTGTCATCGTGCGCTCGCTCGAGCACGCTGGCAACCTGTCGATGGAGCAGGGCTCGGCGGGCGGGGCCGACACCGCGATAGAGCACGTCGCGCACCAGAGCGTGGGAGAAGACGTACACGCCCCCGTCGCCTGGATGCGCGATGCCGGCGGCGTCGATCTCGTCGAGCAGCCGCGCGAACATCGGGAGCGGGAACCCTGTCACTTCGTCCACGAGAGTGGCGTCGAACTCGACGCCGACGACGGCGGCGACCTCCAAGACTTCGCGCGCAGCCGGGTCGAGTCGGGCGACCCGGCTGTCGATGACCCCACGCACCGTCTCGGGGAGATCGAGCTGATCGAATCGCTCGAGATCGGATTCGCCGCTCTCGTCGAGTTGACGCAACAAGGCGGTCACGAAGTACGGGTTGCCGCCTGTTCGCGCTTGTACCAACGTCCCGAAGTTCTTGGGCGTCCCTGCAGAGACGAGGTTCGCTACGAGCGAGTCGACCTCGGCGGGCTGGAGCCCGCCCACCTCATGATGCGCCGCCCGACCGTCGCGGCGAGCTCGTTCACGGTGGTGCGAAACGCGTGGGCAGACGACAGCTCGGTCGTTCTCACGGTCGCGAGCACGAGCACACACACGGGCGGAGCCGCTCGCAGAAAATGCACCAGGAGAGCGAGCGTCGAGGGATCCGCCCACTGCATGTCGTCGAGCACGAGCAGCACGGGCGCATCCACGGCGGTCCGCTCGAGCAGCTCTGTCACCAGCTGGAACATCCGGTGGCGTTCCACGTCGGGATCGCTTCGGAGCCCGAGCGCGTCCGGAACACCGAACAGATGCCACAACGGCGTCGTCGGGTCCGCAGCCCCGACGAGTGGCCCCAGTGCGCCAGCGAGCGCTTCGAAGGGAGCGCTCGCCTCCTCGATGCAGCGACCCCAGAGCACCGTGGTTCCGCCGCGGTAGCAACGTTCCGCGAACTCGGCGGCGACCCGTGTCTTGCCGATTCCCGGCTCGCCCTGCACTATCGCGAGCCGCGGCTCACCGCGACACGCGGCGTGCCACTCGGCGCCGAGCCAAGCCAACTCCTCGGTCCGGCCGACGAAGCGTGGGCTCGCCACGAGAGCCGCTGCCGGGAGGTTGTGCGCCCGCCCGGCAGTGCCTAGCGAGACGAGCTCCAGATTGGATGCCTGTTCCAGGATCAACTGCTCGAGGCGCCGCAACTCGGGGCTCGGATCGAGGCCGAGCTGATCGCGTAACGCGACTCGCAGCGCGCGGTAGGCGTCCAGCGCGTCGCTTTGGCGGCCTGAGCGATACAACGCGACCATCAGATGGCCCACCGGCTGCTCGCGCAAGGGGTTCGCGCCGACCAGTGGCTGCAGCGTGGAGATCGCTTCGGCAACACGGCCGCACGCGAGCGAAGCCGCCGCGAGTTCCTGCTGCGCGTCGATGCGCAACTCGTCGAGCCGGGTCGCGTCGACGTGTGCGAACGGCTCGGCGGCAAAGTCCACTAGCGCCGGTCCGCGCCACAGCGCGAGAGCGTTCCTCAACAGCTCGTGGGCGACAGCGTGGCGCTCGAGCGCGGCTGCGCGTCGAGCCTCGGCGAGCAACCTCTCGAAGCGCTCGGAGTCAAGCGCGTCTGCGTCGATCTCGAGCACGTAGCCGCCGCCGATCGTCCGCAGGGGGTCGGGCTCTCCGGCGGTCCCGGTGCCGTTCTCACAAGGACAGAGCGCACGGCGCAACCGCACCACATGGGTCTGGAGGGTGTTCGCTGCGGTGCGAGGCGGATCGCCCCTCCACAGCAGATCGGCGAGGCGGTCCGCCGTCACCAGCTCATTCGCATGCAGGAGCAGCAGCGCGAGCAGCGCTCGCACACGGGGACCGCGAACCTCGAGCGGCACAGAATCCTGAGCCACCGCGAGCGTCCCGAGAATCCCGAACTCCCTCAGTACGCCCCCCTTGTCACGGTGCGTTTTGGCGCTCTCCGACCAAAATGTCAGCGTACTTCAAGCGCTCTGTCAGCGCCTAGGAGAACCATCACCTCGATCGGGAGATGGCGGGGACGCTCTGCGTGATCACGCCGTCGCCCGCCAGCCTGCTCGCCTACCGCAACCCGGTCAGGGTGAGCATGCCGAGCGCGGCGGCCATCGAAAGTGGGACCGCGAGCGCTCCCATGCGGCTTGCCTTGGCGATCGAGGGCCGGGCCCCGGCTGTCCTCGCCGACCGCAGCCACAGCAGCCAGGCGAGGGACCCCGTGACGGACAAGTTCGGCCCGAGGTTGAGCCCGATCAGGAGGGCGTAGGGATGGCTCGGAGTCCGGGCAGCAAGAAGTGAAGCGGCAGGGAGGTTGTTGACGAGCACCGAACCGGCCGCAGCGACCACGGCCGTTCCCCATGTGTCGACGTGCGCCAGCAAGACGGCCGGTCCTGACCACACCCGACCCAGGGTTCCGAGTGCGACAGCCAGGCCGAACAAGGCCACGAGAACCGGCACGCCGAGAACTTCGGCCACGTGCTTGGGCGCGTTCTTGCGCCGGGCGAGTCGGATGCCGATGGCGACGAGGCCAACGATCGCCACCGGGAGAGCGGGAGAGCGCAGGAGCACCACTAGAGCCGCCGACACCACGACGGCGAGCAATCCAAGGCCGAGTGTCGGACGCTCCGGTTGTGTCAGATCCCCGGCATCCACCCGCAGCGCGCGGTGCTCGAAGCCGGCGACCACGGCAGCGGTGACCGCGAGCGCGACCAGTGCCGGTGCCCACATGCGTGCCAGAAACTCTGCACCACTGAGGTGGAGGTGGCCAAGGACGATCAGGTTCGTCAGGTTCGAGCCAGGCAGGAAGAGCGAGCCCGCGTTGGACAGGAGGAGGCAGCCGTACAACAGCGGGGCTTCGCCCTCGCCACGGCTTCTCGCCGTGTAGACCAGCACCGGGGTGAGGAACGCCACCGACGTGTCCAGGTTCAAGACGGCGGTCACCGTGCCGACCATGATGACAGCGCCGAGGAAGAGGACGAACCCGCTTCTGGCCATCCGGGCGAGCTGATGCCCGGCGGCGGCGAACAGGCCATCGTCGTCAGCCACCAAGCCGATGACGAGCAACCCGCTGACGAGCACGAATGGCGGCCAGTCCTGGGATGCCGCCGATCCGGCATCGGACGGGCTCGTCATCGTCGCCACTACCAACCCGGTCAAGCCGACGCCCCCGAGCAGCCAGCCGAGGCGGCGGCCATCCAATCGACGATGGATCAGCGAGACGTCCCCCTGGATCGGTGAGCGAACCCTCGAGGTCAGGGTAGCTGGATTAGCCCGACCACGTTCCCGTTGCGGTCTGACGATCCTCGATGACTGACCGCACAGTAGTTTCACGCTTCGGAAAGAGAAGAGAAACGGAGAAACGACGTGGAAACTGCTCCCGGGCCGTGGATCGTTGCGCTGCGGCACTCCCACGGCCGCCTACAGGCACTGATAGAGCCGCTCGATGCAGGCCAGCTCGAAGGCCGCTCTTACGCGGCGGACTGGTCGATCGCCCAGGTCCTCTCTCACCTCGGGTCCCAGGCGGAGATCTTCAGCCTGTGGCTCGATGCCGGCCTGAGCGGGGCAGAGCCCCCCGGACAGGCGGCGTTCCCGCCGATCTGGGGTGCGTGGAACGCGCGGAGCCCGCTGGAGCAGGCAGCCGACTCGCTGAAGGCGAACAGGACGCTCGTCGAGCGGTTCGAGTCCCTCGACGACGAGCAGCTAGAGCGGTTTCACCTGAGCATGTTCGGCATGGAGATCGACACGACGGCGCTGGCGCGGATGCGGCTCAGCGAACATGCCATTCACACCTGGGACGTCGCCGTGGCCTTCGACCCGACGGCGACGGTCAGCCCTGAGGCAGTCGCGCTTCTCGTCGACACACTCGACCAGCTCGTGGCGCGGGCCGGCAAGCCCGACGGCCGAGCGAGGCGACTGCAAGTGGCGACGACCAACCCCGAACGAAGCTTCATCCTCGAAATCGGCGAGACGGTCTCGCTGTCGGTTGGAGACGGGAGCGAGAATCCGGCAGAGCTGCAACTGCCCGCCGAGGCGTTCGTGCGTCTTGTCTATGGGCGGCTCGACGCTGCTCACACGCCAATCGTCGAGGTCGGGGGAGTCGACCTCGACGGGCTACGGCCGATCTTCCCTGGGCTTTGAGCTGCACACGATGAAGATCCGATTGGAACCAGCCGACGAGTACATGCACGACCCGGGGGAGGACGCGACCTTCAACGAGAGCATGTACTTCAACCTCTACGACAAAGAGGCCAGGCTGGGCGCGTTCTTCCGCGTCGGCAACCGGCCGAACGAAGGCACCGGCGAGGTCACCGTGTGCTGCTACCTGCCCGACGGGCGAGTGGCCTTCATGTTCAAGAGGCCCGAGGTCGCGACGAACGAGGGTTTCGATGCGGGAGGACTCCGCTTCAAGGTCGTGGAGCCGTTCGAATCGCTCGAGGTCGCCTATGACGGGCGCCTCGTCGTGCTCGACGACCCCCTCGAGATGGCGGACCCTGGGCGCGCCTTCACCGAGAACCCCGTCGTGAAGGCGTCGATCCGGCTCCAGTACGCAAAGGTGAGCCCGATGTTCGGTGGGGAGAACGAGGACGCCAGGGAGCGGCCGGGTGAGGAGTTCGCCAAGGGCCATTACGAGCAGCTCGTGGCCGGCTCCGGGACGATCACGATCGGTGACGACCAGCACCGTGTCAGCGGGTACGGGCTACGTGATCATTCGTGGGGCCCGCGCACCTGGCAGGCACCTTGGTACTACCGATGGCTGACGGGGAACGCCGGAGCGGACTTCGGTTTCATGGGCTCGCGCGTGGCCCGCCGGGACGGTGGCGGCACGAGATTCGGCTTCGTCTTCGAGGACGGGGCCATGTACCTGTGCGATCGCTTCGAGATCGCCACGACGTGGAGCGGCGGCGCTTCGGCTCCGTATCACGAGGGCATCTCGGCCCATCTAGCTCGAGCTTCCACGACCGAAGCTGGGACGTGTCAGGGCGCGTGCTGCGGCTCATCCCGCTCCGCAACCGGCGCGAGGGACCGGACGGCTCACTGATGGTGACCCGGATCTCCGAGGGATTGACCGAGTGGACACTCGGCGACGGGAGGGTGGGCTACGGCTTGTCGGAGTACCTCGACCAGATCGTCGACGATCAGCCGGTCGGGCTAGCCGAGTAGCCGCGGTCAGGCGAGTGCGAGGGTCGTCACGTCGGGTGGCGGCCACAGCCTGGGGTTACGCGGCCCATCAGCCAGCTCGCCGGGAGCGATCCCGCTCAGCCACACTTTCAAGTCGTGTGCTTGGTACCCGTTGGCCGGTTCGGTCACCCGAGAGCCGTCGGCGTACCAGATGACGGTCATCACCTCGCGCATCGTCGACGTCGGGTTGCCGCCAGCCCGGTGAAGCGTCCGGCCGGCGTGGAAAGTGGCGTCTCCGGCCCCGAGCGCGCCGTAAGTGTGCAATGACAAGCCCTGCTCCTCCACCATCACCGACACGCTCGCCTCTGACACGTCAGAGATGTCGAAGGTGCCGCGTTCGCCGACGGAGGAGCTTCCGGACGCGAAGGTCATTGAGCCGACCTCGGCCGGGATGTCGACGAGCGGCATCCACATCGTGATCGTCTGATCAGTGTCCAAGGGCCAGTACACCTGATCCTGGTGCCACGGCGTCGGCCCACCCCCGGGCTCTTTGAAGAGCGCCTGGTCGTGATAGAGGCGAACGCCTTCGACCTCGAGGAGCTGCGCGGCGACACGGGCGAAGCGTGGCGACCATACGAACGCCTTGGCAGTGTCGTCGATGGTCCACAGGTTCATGGACTGGATGAAGGCCTTGCCGTAGCTGTCGCGCGTCTCGAGCGGCGGCGGGTTCGGGCTCCGGAGATGAGCGGCGTGGCGGAGGATGGGACGGTAAGCCGCCACTTCCTCGGCGGAGCAGAGAGCACGCACGAGCACATGCCCGTGCTGGCGGAACTCGGCTACGGCTGCCACGGGAACGTCGACCAGCGAGTCGAGCGGTGGCAGAGATTGCACTGCGCGGACGATAGTTCCTGCCGGCCTCTTGCCCGACGTGTCCTCGGTGAGTACCTTGCTAGCTGTCAGATCGAAATAGTCGGGATTCCGCGTCCCCAGACCCGAGTTCCCGACGGAGAGGACGGCGATGGCCCCCGAGCACGACCACCACGACCATTCGCATCACGATCACGGCCGAGGCACAGGCTCGAAGCCCTGACCCGACCTTCTACCGGACCCCTCAGGACGCGGCCGCCGCTCCCGCCGAGGAGCTGGCCTACGTGGCGGCCTTCCACTGGGACGGACCGGCGCGCACCGACTCCCTCGCCGTGATCGACGTCAAGCCGGGGTCGCCCGACTACTCGAAGATCGTCGGCTGGCTCGACATGCCCGAGATCGGCGACGAGCTCCACCACTTCGGTTGGAACGCCTGCAGCTCGGCTCTCTGCCACACGGGGCACGACCCGAGCCACCTCGAGCGCCGATTCCTCCTCGTCCCTGGAATCCGCTCGTCCCGCATCAACGTCGTCGACACCAAGCCGGATCCTCGCCAACCGCATCTCGTGAAGACGATCGAGGGCAGCGTGCTGGCCGAGAAGGCCGGCTATTCCCGGCCGCACACCCTCCACTGTGGTCCGGACGGCCTGTACCTGAGTGCGCTCGGCGGCGCCGGACAAGACGGTCCGGGCGGCATCGCCATCCTGGACCACGACAGTTACGAGCCGATCGGGCAGTGGGAGCTCGATCGCGGCCCGCAGTACCTCGCCTACGACTTCTGGTGGCACCTCAACCACAACATCCTCATATCGAGCGAGTGGGCCACCCCTTCGATGATCGAGGACGGGATCGTCCCCGAGCTGCTGCTCGGGCGGAAGTACGGGCACGCCATCCACATCTGGGACTTGGAGGCGCGGCGCCATCTCCAGACGCTCGACCTCGGCGACGCGCACCAGATGGCTCTCGAAGCTCCGGCCGGCTCACCACCCCGATAACGCTTACGGCTTCGTCAACTGCGTCGTCAGCGTCGAAGACCTCTCTGCCTCGATCTGGGCCTGGCACCGCGAAGGGAACTCGGGCGAATTCTCCATCACGAAGGTCATCGAGATCCCCGCCGAGCCAGCTGATGCCAGCGTCCTGCCGCCGTTGCTGCAGGGTTTTGGCGCGGTCCCGCCGCTCGTGACCGACATCGACCTCTCCGTCGACGACAGGTTCTTGTACGTCTCGTGCTGGGGAACGGGCGAGCTGCGCCAGTACGACGTTTCCGAGCCCCTGTCTCCGAAGCACACCGCTTCGGTCCACATCGGCGGCATCGTCCGCCGGACGCCGCACCCCGCCAGCGATGCGCCCCTCAGCGGGGGACCTCAGATGGTCGAGGTGAGCCGCGACGGACGGAGCGTCTACTTCACGAACTCGTTGTACGGAGCATGGGACGACCAGTTCTACCCCGACGGTGTCGGGTCCTGGCTCGTGAAGCTCGACGTCGACCCGTCCGGCGGGATCGCCTTCGACCCGGACTTCTTCGTTGGCGACTTCCGCGGCTTGAGGCCGCACCAGGTCAGGCTCCAGGGCGGGGACGCTTCGTCGGACTCGTACTGTTTCTCCTGACAGCTACCGATCCCCTGTTGAAACAGCCGTTGGCGGCTTCCTCGAAGGTCTCAGCCCCCGGCTGCTGAGAGAGCTGCACGCCGGGCGAACAGCTCCTCGGCGGCGGCTTGCGCGCGCGCCCTGACCGACTCGACCTCGAAGGTCGTGGGCTCGCCGGCCGCGACCAAGCGCTGCCCGTCGACCCATACGTCCCGCACGTCGCGCCCGTTCGCCGAGAAGACGAGGTGGGCGGCCACGTTCAAGTCGCTGCCGTGGAGCACCGGGGTGGTGGACAGGCGGCCGAGACCAACCGTCACGACGTCCGCCCGCTTGCCCGCTTCGAGCGTGCCGGTCACGGCGTCCAAACCGAGAGCACGCGCGCCGTCGATCGTGGCCATGGCCAAGATGTCCCAGGGGTCGCCAGTGGTCGGGTCAAGAGTGGAGACCTTCTGCAACAACGACGCGAACTTCATCTCCTCGAGGAGGTCGAGATTGTTGTTCTCCTTCTCGCCGTCGCTCCCGAGCCCCACGGTCACGCCGGCGGCGCGCAGCGCTCCGACGCGCGCCGGGCCAGATGACAGCTTCATGTTCGAGCAGGGGCAGTGAGCCACAGCAGTACCGGTCCGGGCAAGCAGCTCGATCTCACGATCGTCGAGCCATACACAGTGCGCGATGACGGTGCGCCCCGAGAGCACGCCACGCCGGAACATCTCCTCGATGGGGCGGCAGCCGAAGCGGGCGAGCGACTCCTGCACCTCCCAGATCGACTCCGAGGAGTGCGTGTGGATCCCGGTGTCGAACTCGTCGGCGAGCTCGACAGCTGATCGAAACGCCGCCGGCGTGCAATAGAACAGGTGCTCGAGACCGACCCACGCGCGCACCCGACCCTCGGCCGCCGTGCGGTGGGTGCTGAGGAGCCGGCGGTTGGTCTCGATCGACTCGAAGTAGTAGAAGCCTTCGGCGTCCGCGACGTAGGGCACGAGCGTGGCCCGTATGCCGACTTGCTCCGCCACCCGGGCCGAACCCTCCATGTACCGCCACATGTCCATCACCGACGTCGTCCCGGCGAGCACGCTCTCTGCGTAACAGAGCAGCGCGGCGGCTTCGGCGATCTCGGGTGTGAGCGCTCGGTGGGCCGGGTCCACGTAGGTCTTCAACCAGTCCCACAGCGACATGGACTCAGCCGTGCCGCGCAACAAGCCCGAGTGCAGGTGGCAGTTGTGCAGTCCCGGGATCACGGCGCAGCCGCTCGCATCCACGACCTCGGCGCCGGTCGCCAGCGGGTGCGCATCCACCATCGCGACCGGACCGACGGCAACGATCTCCGCGTCACGCACGAGAACCGAACCCGGGTCGAACACCGTGCCGGGCGCCGTCATCGGAAGGACGATGCCGTTGCGGATGAGGATCACGGCCATCAACGCACGCTACCCACTGCTCCCGGTCGGGTTCGCCACTTCGAGCTTGCCGCCGATTGCCGCAATCACTCCCGGCGGGCCGGGATGGGTCGCGGGCGGTTCCGGCGCGGTTCTGGACTGTGCCATCGTTGACGCATGAACACGGACTCGCAGGTACGGGAATCGGCTCTCAGGCTGCCTGACGACGAGGCGACGGTCCGACGGGACGACCGGGCACACGTCTTCCACTCCTGGTCGGCACAGGCCCTCATCGACCCGCTCCCGATCGCGCGGGCAGCGGGCTCGTACTTCGAGGACTACGAGGGCAATCGATATCTCGACTTCTCCTCTCAGCTCGTGAACGTCAACATCGGCTACCAGCACCCGAGGCTCGTCGCGGCGATCATCGAGCAGGCCCAGCGCCTCTGCACCATCCAGCCGGCCTTCGCGAACGACGCCAGGAGCGAGGCCGCCCGTCTCATCGCAGAGCTCGCGCCCGGCGACCTCGATCGGGTGTTCTTCACGAACGGCGGGGCCGAGGCGAACGAGTACGCCATCCGCATGGCGCGCCTGCACACGGGCAGGTTCAAGGTGCTGGCGGCCTATCGCAGCTACCACGGCGCCACCCTCGGCGCCGTCACGCTCACGGGGGATCCACGACGCTGGGCGTCCGAGCCGGGGATGCCCGGGGTCGTCCGGCACTGGGGACCGTACACATACCGCTCGGCGTTCCACGCGGCGGACGACACCGAGGAGTGCGCCCGGGCACTCGAGCACTTACGGGACGTCATCACCTTTGAAGGGGCGCACACCGTGGCAGCGATCATCCTCGAAACGGTCGTCGGCACGAACGGGATCCTCGTGCCACCCGATGGCTACCTCGAAGGCGTCCGCTCCCTCTGTGACGAGTTCGGAATCGTGATGATCGCCGACGAGGTCATGGCCGGCTTCGGCCGTTGCGGCGAGTGGTTCGCCGTCGACAAATTCGCCGTCGTTCCTGACCTGATCACGTTTGCCAAGGGCGTGAACTCGGGCTATGTGCCCCTCGGTGGGGTGATCATCTCCCCCGCCGTCGCCGGCACCTTCGACGAACGTCCCTTCCCCGGTGGCCTTACCTACTCCGGCCACCCGCTGGCGTGTGCCTCCGCGGTCGCATCCATCAACATCTTCATGGAGGAGGGGATCATCGAGCACGCCCGGCGGATCGGTGCGGAGGTGATCGGCCCGGGGCTGGCGGAGCTCGCCTCGCGCCATCCCTCGATCGGTGAGGTCCGGGGCCTTGGCGTCTTCTGGGCACTTCGAGCTCGTGCGCGACCGAGCGTCTCGCGAGCCCCTCGTCCCCTACAACCCAGCCGGCAGCGCCGCCGCTCCGATGTTGGAGCTGGCAGCGGCTTGCAAGTCGCGAGGTCTCTGGCCTTTCACGCACTTCAACCGCTTGCACGTCGTGCCGGCCTGCACGATCTCCGACGACGAGGCTCGAGAAGGCATCGCCATATTGGACGAGGCGCTAGCCGTGGCCGACGGGTACGTGGACTCTCACTGACGAGGAGGAGAGGGGCGCTCCCGTACCTCGCCCGAGGTCGGTTGACCCCCGGCCGCAAGTGTGCGGAGACGGTAGGCGTTCGTGGCCATCCCTATCACAAGGGCAGCGGCCAAGGCCGCGTCTCCCCAGCGCACGCCCGACAGCGCCAGGCCCGCAGCGTGGTCGAGGCTGTAGGTGCCCGGCCCGGTGAAGCCGAGCCCGGCGGCCGAGCCGCCGATCACGAACGTGTACTCCCACCCGCGGTTCTGCAGCCAGAAGCCGTTCTTCAAATGGGCCGACAGCGCCGCGTTCAACATCGTTCCCGCCACCATCGCCGCCGCCAACGGCACAAGCAGGCCCGCTGCCAACAGGACGCCGCCTCCCGTCTCGGTCGCCCCGGCGACGCCGGCGAAGAACTTGCCGGGTCGATAGCCCATCGTCTCGAAGGCCTTGCCCGTGACCTCGATACCGCTTCCACCGAACCAGCCGAACAGCTTCTGAGCTCCATGACCGGCAAGCGTCATGCCCACCACCACTCGCACGATGAGAAGGCCGGTTGCCATGGGAAGAGATCATCGTAGAAGGAGGAAAACCCCTTGACAGCAGCTCCCGCCCGACAGAGGATGGCTCGGTCCAGCGGGGGATAGGGCAAGTTGACTCGGGAGCGAGCAATGGCATACCACCTTGGTAAGCGTCCCCCCGTCTTCGACGCGAGGACCCTGCGTTTCGGCGACTACGTCACGCCCGGCTTGCCAGCGCCTCCGGCGGCCGCGCACTACGGCGTTAAGGTCCCGACCTGGCCGATGTACTTCAACGACCAGTACGGCGACTGCACGTGCGCGGCCGCAGGGCACATGATCCAGAACTGGACGGCGCACGCAACCGGTGAGGTCACGCCACCGCCGGACACGGTGCTCACGTTCTACGAGCACTTCGTCGGGGACCCACCGCCCCCAGATGCCGGCTGCGACATGCTGTCCGTCCTCAACTACTGGCGATCAGCAGGGCTCGACGGCCACAAAGTGCATGCCTTCGCCAGCCTCGAGCCGAAGAATCACGTCCAAGCCATGGATGCCCTCTACCTCACCGGGAGCATCTATATCGGCGTGGCGCTGCCGCAGTTCGCCGTACAAGGCGACATGCTGACGGTGCCGTGGGTCGTCCCGCCGACCGGCCCGGTCGGCGATGCCGCCCCGAACCCCAGCAACGGGCACTGCATCCCGGCGGTGGGCTACGACGCCCGGAGCCTCTGGGTCGTGACCTGGGGTGAGATCAAGTCGATGAGCTGGCAGTTCTACGACGCGTACACAGACGAGGCGTACGCGGTGCTGAGTGAGGACTTCATCGGACCGGACGGCGAGACCCCTGCGGGCTTCAACCTTGCGGCGCTCGAGGCGGACCTCCAGCAGCTCTGATCTGCACCCTCACGAGCGAGGTCTAGTGCACTTCCTCGTGCACCACTGTCGAGCGGCCCTGCGCGTCGGTGGCTTCGCGGTCGTAAGTGTGCTGACGCCTACCACCGCTTTGATGGGAGGAGGAAGCAAACACGATCGTGGACGCAACGAAACCGACTGCTCCGACGATCATGAGGATGAGACCCACTGTCGAGAGCCGGAATCCATGACCTGGGACGGTGATCGCCCAGTACATCACCGCGCCAGCCGCGATTGCGATCGTGCTGAAGACCATTCCTGAGCGACCCATTATCTCCTACCTCCATTCGATGCCCTCGAGATCGACCAGGTGTGGTCAGCGATAGCGGGACTTCGATATCTGAGATCGTACTCTAGTTTTTTATCACTAGCAACCTATTTCCAGAATACTTTGGCTATACTGAGGTCATGGCCATGAAGTGGAGCTTCCTCACCAACCACGCACGGGCCCTCGCATGTATCGCCAGCGATCCCGGGGTGCGCCTTCGCGACATCGCGGCCACGCTCGACATCACAGAGCGCAGCGCCTTCGGCATCGTCAACGATCTCGCTGCAGCCGGCTACGTGGTGAAGGAGAAGGATGGCCGTCGCAATCGTTACCGGGTGCAGGGGCACGTTGTCTTGCGGGAGGCGGTCGGTCGAGAGCAGACCGTCGGAGAGTTGCTGACCCTGCTCGTCGACTCGGGCCCCGCATCATGAACATCGCGCCATGAAGACGAAGAAGACAAGGAGGCTGACATGACCGACGCTATCGAACCGACCGAGGAAAGCGGGGAGGCTGCGAAGCCCGAGGACGCCGGAGCAACCTGGGAGGCTGCGAAGCCCGAGGACGCCGGAGCAACCGCAGCAACCGGAGAAGCCGCGATGACCGAAGATCAGAGCCACGCGACGTGGAATGCCGCCGAGTGGCACGGCAAGACGCTCATCGACTGCAACGGCGAGAAGATCGGCAAGCTGCAAGACGTCTATGTGGACGTCGAGACGGACGAGCCGCAGTTCGGCACTGTCAAGGAGGGGTTCATCGACCGCCACTTGACCTTCGTGCCGTTGAAGGGAATCCAGGTCGGCCCAGATGACTTGCAGGTCGCGGCAACGAGGGAGCAGGTCCGATCAGCGCCCGACATCGAGATGCATGGCCAGGAGCTGTCGCAGGACGACGAGTCAGCGCTCTATCACCACTTCCAGCAGAACTACACGCCTCCCAACACCCCGAGCGGACGCCGCCTCGCCCGCCGTTGAGGACGACCGATGGCTGAGGACCTGCGTCCGCTGTCGGATCGCAATCTGGGATGGCTGCGCTACATCCACCGGAAGGCCACGACAACCGACAGCTGGGAGCGCGACGGGCGTCCTCACGACCACTGGGACAACCGCAGCGATCCACCAATGACGTCCTGGCGCCGCTTCGATCTCCTCGACTCCTGCTACGCCGTGGCGCTGATGGCGGACCGCACTCCCGCATGGCGCGAGGTGTACGACCACATCTTGGACGAGCTCATCTGGCGGCACACCGGTTGGTGGGCAGCCGAGGACTGGCTGACCCAGATCGGGCACGACCCGGAGCGCAGCCACTATCCCCCCGAGTACCACGCGCTGATCCCAAGCGAGTGCTGGGGCAAGTACGACGTGCCCGGATGGACTGCCAACGGCGCCGAGCCGTGGGGGCTGCAGATGGACCCGATCGGCGCTGATGGCAACTTGTTCTTCAAGGGCTTCTTTCTGGTGATGCTCGGGCTCTACTACCGCACCTGCGGGGACCCCAGGTGGAACGAGCCATTCGAGATCGTCCGCGACGGTGAGAACACCTTTACCTGGTGGCACAGCCGGATCGCTGAGCACTTGGCGGAGCAGTGGCGCGCCCATCCGGAGGGATGCCATTGCGAGAACACCAAGATCTGGCCGTACTGCCTTGCCGGCGCCGGACTCGGCCTCCAGCTCCACGACCTCTGCTACGGGACCGATCACCATGAGGTGTTCAGGGACTGGTGGGACGGCGCTGGCCTGTCGTATCTGAACCTCGGGGGCACCGAACTGCCGTCGGAAGTCACCTTGTACTTCGACCCGGAGATCGACCACCGCCACCTCGTACCTGCCGGCTTCGGCGGTATCCCCGCCATCTACCTCGCCCCTCAGGTGCCAGCAGATGCTCGGCGGCTGTGGGATGCCGCGCGGGCGCAGACGGGCATGTTGGAAGTGCACCCGCCCATATCACCGGTCGGACCCCGCTTCACCGCGACCTCGTTGTTCCTCGCTCGGGAGTGGGGAGTGACCGACCTGGCCGAGGCTCTGCAGGACACGGTGGACGCGAACTTCGAGCCCACTTGGGACCGTCGCCGGGGGGAGTTCACCTGGGGCTTCGGCCTCGAGGAGGAGCACCCGCGCGGTCAGTACAACGCACTGATGGCAGCCGCCGAGGCGGTGACCGAAGGGGCCTGGTGGAGCTTGGCGAACACGAGCACCGCCGACCGTTTCGCCGAGCCGACCGTCACGGGAGTCGACTTCCCCACGGTCGCGCTCCGTCAGGCCATCTGGGATCCGCGCGATGAGTCGCTCGTGATCGAGCCGGTAGGGATCGACGCCGCGACGAGTCCGGCCACGACTTCGTTCCAGATCACCAACCTTCCCGGCCCGGAGCGCTTCGTCGCAAGCGGGAGGAGTGGCACGACATCGGTGTCGTCGTTCTACAACGTCGTTCAGGTGACGACGACGGTTGGGACAGGCGCGCTGACGATCAGACCGCGATGAAACACGACATCCGACGGTGGGGCGCACTTGCGCCAGTCGTGCTGGCAACGGCACTGGCTCTGTCGTCGTGTTCCACCGGACGAAGCGGCACGGCGCCGTCGGCTCCGTCGGCAGCCAGAACCACGGTGGCGACAGTGGCGGACAACGTCAACGCGAGAGGGATACAGGCGTTTTACAGGCCGCCGCGCCCGCTGCCGGAAGCTCGTCCGGGAACCTTGATCCGGACCGAGATAGTCACAGGTGTCCCTGGAGTCCCGCCGGGCGCCACCGTCTGGCGACTCCTGTACCACTCGACCACGATCTATGGCGACGACATCGCCGAGTCGGGATACGTCATCACACCTCCCGGGCTCGCGCCGCCCGGTGGGTGGCCGATGATCGCGTGGGCGCACGGGACCACCGGATTCGGGCGCCTTTGCGCGCCCTCGCTGTTCTCGAATCAAGCCGGAGTCGGCGTGTACCTGATCCCGGGGCTGACTCAGTACCTGCATGCGGGTTACGCCATCGCCGCGACCGACTATCAAGGGCTCGGCGCGCCGGGCATTCACGGTTACCTTCTCGGAGCGAGCGAGGGCCGTGCAGTGCTCGATGCCGCCCGGGCGGCACGGAAGCTTCCCGGGCATCACGTCAGCAGGACCGTCATCATCTACGGCCACTCCCAAGGCGGTCACGCAGCGCTGTTCGCGGGACAGATGGCCCCCGGTTACAGCCCGGATCTTCACGTGATAGGCGTCGTGGCGGCCGCGCCGGCGACCGGTCTGAGCACCATCATGACAGTGGCAATGTCGCCTTCGGGCCAGAGCATCCTCGACTACTCGCTGCCGGCCGCGTGGTCGTGGACCCAGGTCTACCGGGACCTCCCGGTGAGCGACGTGTTCACTGCCGCCGGAGCCCGGGAGGCTGGCCCCATCGTCACGACAGGCTGCCAGAACGCCGAAGTTGCGGCGATCAACTCGAGACATCTCACCGTCGCCTCGCTCTTCAGAGCGGGTGCCGCCTCGGATCCGGTCTTCACGGACCACGCGGAGCTCAACGATCCGGGCCTCGTCAAGACGGATGCGCCGATGCTCGTCGTGCAGGGCACCGCCGACACGACGGTGCCGCCGGAACTGACGGACGACTACGTCGAGCACTCGGCGTGCCCGATCGGTGACACGATCGACTACCTGCACGTCACCGGCGCGACCCACGGCACAGTGGTGTTCGCCTCGGTCTCAGCGATCTTGAGTTGGATGGCTGCTCGCCGGCGCGGATCGTCCGCACCGACGACTTGTGGCCGACCGGGCGACTTCGCCGTCCTGTCCGGCTAGTGGCGCCTCGGCGGCCGCCGGGCGCCCGCGACGAGCCACGGCACTATGTTCGGCGCTATGGACAACGACCGCCAGATTGAGGACCCCGGCGAGAGTCCCGGCTTCATCCCTGACCCCGGCGCCAAGCAAGCGGCCCTCGAGCAGTTCGCCACGTACCTGAACCCCCAGAAGGTCCGGGTGTTGCGGGCTGCGGGACTCGACGTCATCGAAGCGGAGCGGTCCGGGCCCTTCGTCTGGGACCTCGACGGCCGGCGTTTCCTCGACTGCTTCACCTCGGCGGGCTCGTTCAATGTCGGCCGCCGCAACCCCCGGGTCGTGGCAGCAGCTCATGCGGCGATCGACCGGCTCGACCACGGCAACTTCCTGCTCTGCTCGAGGGAGAAGGCGGAGCTGGCGGCCAAGCTGGCCGAGATCTCGCCCGGGAACCTGTCGTGCACGATGTTCGGCACCGGCGGAGGTGAAGCCGTCGACTTCGCGCTGAAGCTTGCCCGGGGGGCCACGGGCCGCCCCCGTATCGTCTCGACGGTGAACGGCTACCACGGCCACACCGGATTCGCTCTTTCCGCCGGGGGCCGCGCGGCGTACCGCGAACCGTTCGAACCGCTCATGCCCGAGTTCGTGCAGGTGCCTTTCGGCGATGCCGACGCCCTCGCCGACGCCGTCGACGAGAACACCGCCGGCGTGCTGCTCGAACCTATACAGGGCGAGGGCGGGATCGTGGTGCCGCCTCCGGGCTACCTGGGCGCCGCGCGCGGCGTGCGACCGGGCCGGAGCGCTGTTGATCCTCGACGAGATCCAAACCGGCTTGGGCAGGACGGGGCGCTGGTGGGCGAGCGAGCACTTCGGCGTAGTGCCCGACATCATGACCACCGCGAAGTCGCTCGGCGGCTCGCTCGTGCCGATCTCCGCCACGGTGTTCACCGAGGAGCTCCGGGAGTTCCTCATCCCGAACCCGTTCATCCATCTGTCGACGTTCGGCGGTTCCGACGTCGCTTGCGCGGTGGCGCTCGAGGTGATCGCGATCATCGAGGAGACCGACCTCGTAGCTCACGCGGCAGCGATGGGCGAGCGTCTCTTCACGGGGCTGCACTCGATAGCCGAGGCACACCCCGACGTCGTCTCGGAGGTGCGCGGCCTCGGCCTCATGGCCGGAGTCGAGTACGCAGAGGACTCGATGGGACCGCGCATGTCGTACCACTTGGCACGTCACGGCGTCCTCGCCATATACAGCGGCAACCAGCCGGCGGTGATGCGCCTCATGCCGTCGCTCGTGATCGAAGAAGTCGAGGTGGACTTCCTGCTCGACGCCGTCGACCGCGCGATCGCCGATCTCGTATCCGGCACAGGGCCAGAAGAGTCCAGCAACACCCGCGTCCGCCGCCGGCCGGCCCGCCCGGCCGGGTCGAAGGTCGCTTGAGGAGATGCTCCATGGCCGACTGGGATGAGCTGGCCGAGGCGCTGGCCGACTACACCACGAACTGCAACGGAAACGAGCGCCTGCGCAAGATGCAAAGGGACTGGTCGAGGACGCTGCACTTCATCTGCTCCGACAGCGGCACGATCTTTTCGATGCTCGTCGAACGGGGCGAGATCCTGGCCTCGCCGGAGGGCCACGTCGGTACTCCCGACATAGTGGTGACCGCTGACTCGGAGACGTTCTGTGACATGTTCTGGGGAGACCTGAACCCGGTGCAGAAGTACCTCCGGGGCGAGATCGTCGTGAAGGGCTCCCAGGAGGACGTCATGCGCCTCGATGCCATCAGCTACGTGATCTGGCCCGACAGCTAATGGCTGACGCCGGACCGGCGCCGCCAATCGCAATGGCCCTCCGGCGGTCCGTCGGCTCGGCGACCGCCACCGCAACCTCTGCAGGCCTCGCCTTCGCCGCCATAGACTATCTGGGGGTGGTCTCGATCCTGGCCTACGCGCCAGGGGCCACCGCAGCGCTGGCGATCTTCATCGGCGGGCTGATCGTGTTGCTGGTCTCTGCGATCTTCTCCGAACTGAACGGCCTCTACCCGACGGCCGCAGGGATCCGGCTCTACCTCTCCCGCGCGGTCGGCAACCGGACGGCCCTCGTCGTCACCTTCACGTACATGACGACGGTGGTCCTTGTCATCGCGGCTGACGCCTTCCTCATCGGAGCGGCCGTCCGTCACGTGCTCGGAGAGCCACCGGTGCTCGCCTACCTGTGGATCGCGGTGCTGCTGGGCATCGCAACCGGCGCCAACCTCTTCGGAGTCCGGCTCGCCGGCTGGGTCCAGACGGTCGTCACCTACACCGTGCTCACCGGAACCGTCGTACTGTCCTTGATCGCACTGTTCCACCTTGGCGGAACCTTCAAGCACCCCTTTGATCTGTTCGGGAAGGGCAGTGTCTCTGGGATCCAGGCGGTGGCCTTCGCCCTGTTCCTCTACGCCGCCTTCGAGTGGGTCACCACCACGGCAGAAGAGGCCCGGACCCCGCCCGTCATCACCCGGGCGCTCTTCATCGCCCCTCTGCTCATCTGGCTGGTGTCCACCGTCTTCGCGCTCGGCCTGGCGCACCTTGTGCCGTTCTCACGCGCCCACGGCAGCGCCTATCCGCAGTTGCTCCTCGGACAAGCGGCGCTCGGGACCGTTGGCGAGCTGTGGATGCTGGCGCTGACCGTGCTGACGGCCCTCAACACCTTCAACGGGGGCTTCCTCGTCGCCTCCCGGTTCATCTACGCCGCCGCACGCGAGGGAAACCTGCCACGCCAGTTCGCGAGCTTGAACCTCCGGGCCGTCCCGTGGCTCGCCGTGACCACGCTGGCGGTGGCGTCCGCCGCAGTCGCCGCAGTCGTATTCGCGACCGGGCAGTGGTTGCTGCTGGTGGCCGTCGGTGCCACCATCGAAGCCGGGATCTACGCCATCGCCTCGTTCTGTCTCGTGGTCCTGCGACGCCGCGAGACCCGCGAACGCCCCTTCCGAGTCGTCGGAGGCAAGCCACTGGCGGCCTTCGGCGTTGTCCTGTTCAGCGTCCTCTTCCTCGCCACGGGGCTCTCCGATCCGAAGAACTCCCGCCACTTCTCGCTCGCCCCGATCGGCGTGATCGCGATCCTGGCGGCGCTATCCACCGGCTACGTGCTCGTCGTCGTCCCGCGGCTCCGCGCGGCAGCGGCCGCCCGAGCCGCTGCCGCCGCCCGCCCGCGGCGCCGTCCGCCGAGGCCGGCTGCCACGCCGGATGAGTCGACACCAGCTGGCGACCATGCTTGAGATCACGGGCGTGGCGACTGCCACCTCACGGACGGCGATAGGACGATGAGCACCCTCGGGCGGATCCGCCGGATCATCGTCGGCCGCGCCCTTTCTGCCAAGGAGGCCGCTACCGAGCAGATCACGCCGGTAGAGGGCCTCTCGGCGCTGTCGCTCGACGCCCTCACGTCGGTCGCCTACGGCCCCCAGGCGATCTTGTTCGTCCTCGCCGCGGCGGGGGCGACCGCGCTCCACCTCATCTTCCCCATCACGCTTGCGATAGTCGGGCTCCTCGCAATCCTCGTCACCTCGTACCGGCAGGTCATCAACGCGTACCCCCACGGCGGGGGCGCCTATGCCGTCTCGCGCGACAACTTCGGCCCCAAGGTGAGCGAGCTCGCGGGCGCGTCCTTGATCGTCGACTACACCTTGACCGTCGCGGTCTCGATCGCCGCCGGCGTCGCACAGTTCACCTCCGCCTTCCCCTCGACGGCGCCCTACACGGTCCCGATGTGCCTCGGCATCCTGGCTGTCATCACCGCTCTCAATCTGCGCGGTCTCGGGGAGAGCGCCCGCGCCTTTCTTGTCCCTACCCTCGTGTTCATCTTCGGCCTGCTGGCCGTGATCGCCGTCGGGTTGATCCACCCGCTCGGTACACAAACCGTCCTTGCCGGGAAGTCACTCGTCGCGACACACACGATGGAGGCCGTAAGCGTGCTCCTTGTGCTGAAGGCGTTCTCGGCCGGCTGCAGCGCCCTGACCGGAGTGGAGGCGATAGCGAACGGGGTCCCCCTCTTCAAGGAGCCCCGTGTCGTCCGCGCGAAGCGCACCGAGCTCCTGCTCGGAGGGATCCTCGGCCTCATGCTGATCGGGCTGGCGGTACTGGCTGACAAGTTCCACGTGCGGCCGAAGGCGAACGAGACCGTGCTGAGTGAGATCATGTCGGAGGCGGTCGGCCGCCACTGGGCCTACTACATCGTCTCGCTCACGATCACGCTCGTGCTGGCACTCGCCGCCAACACGTCGTTCGGCGGATTGCCGGTGCTTACCAGCCTGCTCTCGAGGGACAATTACCTCCCGCACCTGTTCGGGGTTCGCGACAGCCGGCTCGTCTTCGGCAACGGCGTCTGGACGCTGACCGTGTTCTCCGGGGTGCTGCTCGTAGCGGTCGGCGGGAACACGAACACCTTGATCCCGCTGTTCGCCATCGGGGTGTTCACCGGCTTCACCCTGTCCCAAGCCGGTCTCGTCGTCCACTGGCGCAAGACGCGAGAGCACGGCTGGACTCGGCGGTCCGTCATCAACGGTCTCGGTGCTGTGGTGACCGCGACTGCGACCGTGATCTTTCTGCTCACCAAGTTCGTCGAGGGTGCGTGGGTCGTCGTGGTGGCGATACCGCTCCTTATCGTCCTGTTCAACCGGATCGAGAAGTACTACGCGCGCGCCCGCGAGGACATAGGTATAGGAGTCATCCCGGCGTTGCCGCAGGCCAAGCGCACAGTCGTCGTGGTCGCGGTCGCCAGCGTGTCCCGCCTGACCCAGCACGCTCTTACCGAGGCGATGTCTCTCGGCGACGAGGTCATCGCGGTGACGGTCGTATACGACGGGGAGGTGCCGGGCCTGCCAGCGTCAGACATCGAGCGGCAATGGCGTGTGTGGAACCCTGGAACGCCGCTCACCGTCCTCCATACCGACTACGCCTCGATCGTCCGGCCGATCGTTCGCTTCGTCGACGAGCTCCGCACCGACCACGAACGCCAGCTGGTCGTTCTCATTCCGGTCGTGATCCCCGAACGCCTCCGGTACCGGCTGCTCCACAACCAATTCGATCTGGTCCTTGCCTCGCAGCTCCGGCGCCGCCCGGACGTCGTGGTCGCCCGCGTGCCCATGCCGATCGGAACTCTCGGTCCACCGGAGGTCGAGGAGGACGAGGGCGCCGGCGAGGGGGTCGAGCAGGGCGGTGCCCACGCGCCCTAGCTCATCGCCGCGATGGGCTGACGCGGCGGGTACTTCCCGAAGGTCCTGAAGTGATTGGCGATGCCGCTCGTGAAGCTGTCGATGTACGCCAGCTTGCGGATCATGTAGCTCCGGCTCTCCTTCGGGTCGAGGTAGAGGTTGTAGAGCCGCCCGTGTGAGTACTTCTGGGTCACGCCTGTGAACCCGCCGAGGTTGAGGCAGTCGCGGTCGTCGTCCGAGGTCGAGGCGACCATGAACTTCCACTCCCCGACCCTCAGTGCCGAGAAGACGTTGGTGAGCCAGTAGTAGACGTACTTCCGGTTGGACTGCCCGTCGGGGTCGAGCAGGAAGGACACCTGGTTGACCCCATCGATGAACCGGTCGGTCGGTACCTCGTCGCCAAGGCCGGCGAGCTCGAGGAAGGTGTTGAAGAGATCCATCTGCGAGAAGAGCCCGTCGGTGGCGCGATCAGCCGGGATCATGGCAGGCCAGGTGAAGATGCCCGGCACGCGCTGGCCGCCCTCCCAGGTCGATCCTTTGGCGCTGCGCCACGGCGAGTACGCGGCATCCGGCCAAGTCTCCATCTCAGGTCCGTTGTCCGACGAGATGAACACGATCGTGTCGTCCATTTGGCCTGTGGCCTCGAGCTCCGCGACGATCCGGCCGACAATGTCGTCGAGCTCGATGATGGTGTCCTTGTAGGGGTGCTTGGCCGGCGAAGAGCCGAGGAAGCGCTCGAGCGGGTAGTTGTCGAAGTGTGCGCCGCGTGTGCAGTGGTAGAGGAGCCATGGGGGGCGATCCGGCGGGGCGGGCTCGGCCATACGGCGGATGAACGCTAGCGAGTAGCTCGCCCACTTGTCGTCGAGCGTCGAGAGAACCGGGATAGTCACCTCCTCGACGTCCTCCGTGGCCCCTCCGCGCGTCGCGTGCACGAAACACTTGTTGAAAGGGAGGTTCTCAACCCACTTCGTCCTCTCCTCGCTGTAGACGATCTCGGGGAAGAAATTCGGGTCGCGCCACTCGGTGTACATGTCCGATACCGACAAGAAGCCATAGAAGTCGTCAAAACCGACGTTCTGCGGCTGCGACTCGACGTTCTCGCCCATGTGCCACTTCCCCACCGCCTGGGTGACATAGCCGGCGCTCGACAGCAGCTGAGGGAACGTGATCTCGCCGTCGAGCCCGCCCGGCTGACCGTACATCGGCGGCCTGAGAAGGCCGTGGCGCATCGGTAGTCGGCCCGTCATGAGCGAGGCACGCGACGGTGTGCACGAGGGCTCGGAGTAACACGAGGTGAGGAGCGTGCCACGGCGGGCCAGCCGGTCGATGTTCGGGGTGGGTGCCCCGACGGCAGCGCCCCCGCCGTAACAACCGAAGTCACCCCACCCGACGTCGTCGAACAGGATCACGACCATGTTGGGTCGCTTACCTGCAGACCTGTAGTCGGCGAGCCGCGCTGCGACACGCTGCTCTTGTGCCTCCAGGACGAAGTGGGGTTCGAGACTGTCGCGATCGCTCACCGTCTCTGCCACAACGGGATCATGCGACACGGCCACCCCCTGGTCTGTGGAAGGGGCCGAGTGTACTCGTGGCCGTGTGACCGGCCCGTAGGTCTCAGGGCCGCGGCAATCAAGCCGACCCACTCGGCGTACGATCGCGATATGGATACGGTCGTGTCCGACGAGGCGCGCGAGTACGTCAAAGCGCGCGGGGGTGTGGTCTTCGTCCGGGCTCACTCACATCAGTGCTGCCACGGATCGACCACCTTCCTCGACACCACCACCAAGCCCCCACGCGACCGCGACGACTTCGTCTCTGTCAGCACCGACGAGATCGATGTGAGATTCCTCGGCAGCTCCGCCGGGGAGCCGCATGAGCTCGTCATCGAGCTGCGAGGCGTGCTCCGTCGCCACCCGGTGAGCTACTGGGACGGCTGCCTGTTCAAGCTGTAGCCGCGAGCGCCCGACGGCGAGCCGCTCCGTGGTGCTTCCGCAGTGGCATCTCTGCCGGCGCGTGGTCCCCGGCCAGGGCAAGCACCTCTTCGAAGCCCTCGCGGAAGCACTCCATCAGAACGTCGTAGTCCGGCACTGACGAAGTGTCGATCGTGAAGCCGACACAGCACGTCTCGTCGTAGGTGAGCAACGTGACGTTCACGGCGGAACCGGTCGTCGGACCGAAGGCATAGTAACCCGTCACCAGCGCCCCGCCCAGGTAGATCGGCATCCTGATGCCCGGCACGTTGCTCGCGAGGAAGTCGATGTGCTTGAGCATGGCGCCAACCACTGCCGACGGGAGCATGTTCAGCGTGCCGGCGATGCCGTTCGTCAGCGGCAGGGCGCGATCGTCGCGAGCGGCCCGGCACCGCTGGCCCGTGAGCCGTATGCGAGTAGCCGGATCGGCCTCCCCGACCGGCACCTTGAACCGCTCGAGCGTGATCCGGTTCCCCGCGTCAGGGTCACCCTCCTTGCGGATCGAGATCGGGAGCGTGATCCGGAGCTCGTCGACGGCGGCACCGTGACGCTCGTGGTAGCGGCGAAGCCCGCCTGTGACCGAAGCCACGAAGGCGTCGTTGAGCGTGCCACCGGCCGCTGTCGCAGCCTTCTTCAGGTCCTTCACGCCGACGGTCATCATGTCGAGGTGCCGGCCGAGGCCCCGATCAGTCATCACCGACGAGAGCGTGTCCGACACCGGGGCGACGAACTGGCCGATTGCGCGAGCGGTGGCGAGTGCATCGACTGTCGACCGGAGCGGGCTCCGGGCGACGTGAACGGCTGTTGGGACCGCCCCCGACAGCCCGTCGCGGAAGCTCTCGAAGACTCGGTGCCAGTCGTACGCGAGCGACTCCCGGACGAGCTCGGCGGCGCCTAGAGCGGGCTCGTGCCCGTCAGTCATCGGGACGATGTCGCCGGGCTCGGTGCGGCTCGTGGTCTCGAACAGCAAGAGCGCCAACTTCATCCCGCCGATCCCGTCGGTGAGAGAGTGATGGACCTTCATGACCAGGGCTGCGTGACCGCCGACCAGGTTCTCGATGAGCGTGAACTGCCACAGAGGTCGCGAGAGGTCGAAGCCGGTCATCGCCTCGACGCGCGCGAACTCGACCACGGTCGCGGGCGTGTGAGGCTTGGGCGACTCGATCCGGCGGAGGTGGACCGACATGTCGAAATTCGTATCGGTCCAACGCGGTGTCGCCAACCGGCCGGGTGGAGCGATCGGGCGCTGCCGGAAACGCGGCGTCAGGCGGGTGGCCCGATCCAACCTGGCAGTCAACACGTCGAAATCGGGCGACTCGTCGAGCCACGCGACAGCGACGATCGTCGAGCGAAGACCTGGATCCTTTTCGAGGTACCAAGAGAACGCGTCGGTGTCCCTCATGAATACTTCGGTTTGCTCGCTCATGACTACTCCTCGAGGCTCATCGCCACACACTTTGAAGCTACGACCGTTCGTCCGTCATCTTTAGAGGCGAACGTCACGATTCCTGCCGAACGGCCCTGTCGGGCGAGTCACCGACGGTCGTACCGTGCAATTGGTTCTCCCGCGAGAAGGAGGTCCGCGGTGGAGAGGTTGAACGCGCTCGATGCTGAGTTTCTTCACTTGGAAGATGGGATCGTCCACATGCACATCGCCGGTGTGTGCATCTTCGACGACCCGCCGCCCCGAATGCACGATCTCGAAGCGCTCGTCGCTTCGAAGATGGGGCAGATCCCGCGCTACCGCCAACGCGTCCGCGCGGTGCCGTTCGAGCTCGGGCGGCCGGTGTGGGCAGACGACCCGCACTTCGACCTCGGCTACCACCTGCGGCACTCGGCGCTGCCCGCTCCCGGCGACGACGCGACGTTCTGCCGCCTGATCGGCCGGATCATGTCCCATCCGCTCGATCGCGAGCGCCCACTTTGGGAGACATGGCTCGTCGAAGGCCTCGAGGATGGGAAGTGGGCGATCGTCTTCAAGATCCACCACTGCATGGTCGACGGGATCGCCGGCGTCGAACTGCTCAGCGTGCTGATGGACCTGACGCCCGGCACGACGATCGGCGAGTCGCGGCCGTGGGCGCCGCGCCGCGAGCCGATGGGGGCGGTGAAGGTGCTCGACGCGTGGGGAGGGCTCCTGTCGGACAGCTTTGCGACCACGAAAGGCCTTGGAAGAGCGATCGCGCACCCGTTCGCCGCGGCGCGCACGGCCTTCGAGACGGCTGAGGGAGCTGTGCGCTTCACGCGTCTCCTGTCGCCGAACAAGCCCCTTTCGATCGAGGGCGCCATCGGCCCGAACCGGCGCTGGGCACACTCGTCTGCCAGCCTGGCGGACGTCAAGACGATCCGGTCCGCCTTCGGCGGCACGGTGAACGACGTCGTGCTCGCGGCGGTTTCAGGCGGCTACCGGGCGCTGCTCATCGAAAGGGGAGATGACGCCGACCATGCCGTCGTCCGCTCGCTGGTGCCGGTGTCGACTCGCCACGAAGATGGCCGCGGCGTCCCCGACAACCGCGTCTCCGCCCTCCTCTACGAGCTCCCGGTGCAGATAGACGACCCGGTCGAGCGACTCGAGGCTCGTGCACGACCAGATGACCAAGCTGAAGGGATCCCACATCTCCGAGGCGGGCGAGGTGATCACTACGATCGGCAATCTCGCCCCACCGATGGTCGTCGGTCCCGTGAGCCGGATGACCACCCGGTCGATGCACGCGTTCGGGCAGCACTCGCTCAACACCGTCACGACGAACGTTCCGGGCCCTCAGTTTCCGCTCTACCTGCTCGGTCACGAGCTGCTCGAGTACCGGCCCTTCGTGCCCATCAGCCACGGAGTGAGAGTCGGCACGGCCATCTTGTCCTACAACGGGAACGTCTTCTTCGGCATCACCGGGGACTACGAGACGATGCCGGATGTCGCCGTGCTCGCGGACGCCGTGGAGTCTGGCATCGAGGAGCTCCGCGACCTTGCTCTCGTACGCCTAGGCAAGAAGCACCCGCGGCGCGCCCCTAGCGCACGCCCGCGCAAGGCGGGCTGAGTCACAGGTCGTCGGCCGGGCGAGCCTCGAAGGCGGCAAAAGTCGGAGTGCCAGTCTCAAGCGGGACACGGAGCGCTCGGGCCGCGAAGCTGATTGCGTGGTACCAGCCGCACAGCATTGTCAGATCGAGCAGCTGGGCCTCTTGGAACTCACCGGCGAGAGCGGCCCAGAGCTCGTCGCTCAAGTCGGAGCGGTGGTGCAGGGCGTCGACGAGGCGGATCAACAGCCGGTCGCGTTCTGAGTCCCAGCAGGCGTCCCGATCCGAGCCGTGGGTGAGCGACGTCACCTGATCCGGTCCAAGTCCCACCCGTTCGGCGAAGAACGCGACGTGAACGCCCCACTCGTACTCGCACCCGCACAGCGCGCAGGTGCGGTCGATGACCATCTCCCGCTCGCGCATGCCGATCGAGAGCTCCCGTCCCAGTTCGTAACGGCCCCACGGCTGCATGGCCCGTGTCAGCGCCAGATTCTTGGCGAACGTCCGGAAGAGGGCGATGGGCTCCGAGCCCGGCGGCATCATCGATCGCAACTGGGCGTCGACATCCGGTTCGAAAGGGGGTTCGAGAGAGCTGATTCGGCCTGGCACGGTTGTCTTCTCCCTCTGTTTCTGAATCAGAGACGTTACGGGAGTTACCCTAGTGTTTCTGAATCCGAACAACAAGGGGGGGCTCTCATGCCCGGCACGCCGGCACCGGGACGCCGGGTACGAGGCTCGACCACGGGCCGTCCCCTCATGGCCGCGCTCGATCTGCTCGGTCGCCGGTGGGCGCTCCGCTTGCTGTGGGAGCTGCGAGACGGGCCGCTCGGGGCGAGGGCGCTGCGCTCGCGGAGCGACAACATGTCCTCGAGCGTCCTCTACGAGCGGCTCGGAGACCTCGTCGAGTCCGGCCTCATCTGCCAGAACGAGGCACGTGAGTACGAGCTGACTCCGATCGGGCGAGAACTGCGTGAGGCGATCGCGCCCCTAGACAGGTGGGCCGAGCGCTGGTCCCGGGCAGTCCCCCGAGGCAGAGCCTCGTCACTTGAGTAAGCGGTCCCGCAGGGCCGAGACGCCGCGACGCGCCTCGTGGCGGATGAACGGCGCTGCCCGGCGGCGGATACGGCGCTCGAGGCGCTGTGCATGAGTGGTGGGAGGTCGCGGAGTGCGCGCATGCGGTGCCCGGTAGAAGCGGGTCTTGGCCAACTCGACCAGCACGAGGTAGGCGACGATCATCCCGAGCAGGGCAAGGAAGAACGGGAAGGGCAGCGGGGTGAACCCGAGGAGGTGGCTCAGGGGAGTGAAAGGCAGCACGGCGCCTGCCACGGCCGCCCCGATCGGCACGATGAGCATGAGCGTGCTCGGGTGGCTGCGGAGGAAGGGGACGCGGCGCGTCCTTATGACGTAGATCACGAGCGTCTGGGTGGCGATCGACTCCACGAACCAACCGGTGCGGAATTCGTTGTGGCCGGCGTGGAGCACCGAGAGCATCAGCCAGAAGGTGACGAAGTCGAAGACGGAGCTGACTGGGCCGAAGACACTCATGAACTTGCGGATGAACTTGAGGTCCCACGCGGCCGGCCGCGCCAGCGCCTCCGGGTCGACTCGGTCCGTCGGTATCACCAGCTGGCCGGCGTTGTAGAGGAGGTTGTTGAGCAGGATCTGGCTCGGCAGCATGGGCAGGAACGACAGGAAGATCGACGCTCCCGCGGCACTGAACATGTTGCCGAAGTTCGACGACGTCGCCATCAGCACGTACTTCATCGTGTTCGAGAAGATGCGCCGGCCCTCCATCACGCCGTCCGCCAGAACGCCGAGGTCCTTGTCCAACAGCACGATGTCGGCGGCCTCCTTGGCCACGTCTGTACCCGAGTCGACGGAGATGCCGACATCTGCGTGATGGAGAGCGACCGCGTCGTTGACGCCATCTCCTAGAAACGCGACGTCTTCCCCGGTCCGCCGCGCGACCTTGATGATCCGCGACTTCTGGTCAGGGCTGATGCGTGCGAACACGGTCGTCCCGGGAACTGCGGCCGCCAGCTGGTCGTCGTCGAGGGCATCGAGCTCGGAGCCCGACACGACGCCTACGTTCTCGAGGCCGATGTCCCTGCAGACCTTCGCAGCGACGACGCCATTGTCGCCCGTGATGACCTTGACCTCGATGCCGAGCCGGCCGAGCTTCGCGATCGATTCGCCGGCGTCTGTCTTCGGCCGGTCCGCGAATGTCAGGAGACCTACGAACGCGAGTCCCGCCTCGTCGGCCGCTGTAGGGGCTTCCAGGCCGTCGGCATCCCGGATGGCAACGGCCACCACCCTCGCGCCGTCTGCAAACAGGCGGTCCAGCGTCTCCCGTGCGCCTGCCGGCAGTGCCGGGCACCTCGCCATCACGGCCTCCGGCGCCCCTTTGGTCACCAGCAGCTGCCGGCCGTCGGGACCCGACACGAGTACGGAAACCATCTGCCGCTCGTGATCGAAGGGAAGCACGCCGAGGCGCCGGTAAGCGCCGGGACCATCGGGAGCCGCCGACTCGGACGGTGCGTCGGCGGCGAGCCAGAGAGCCTGATCGAGCGAGTTCCCGCCCACCGGCCCTTCATCCGACATCGTCGCCTCGTTGCAGACGAGCCCGAGCAGGAAGGTCTGGCGATCATCTGCTCCGTCGGGCCCGAGGGCTGCCTGGAACGTGACGGCGCCCTCTGTGAGCGTGCCCGTCTTGTCGGTGAAGAGAATCTGGATGTTGCCGAGGTCCTCGATCGCGACCAGGTGCTTCACGAGGACCTTCCTCGCTGCAAGCGCCCGCGATCCCGAAGAGAGGCTGACGGTCACTATCGCCGGCATCATCTCGGGAGTTATGCCGACGGCGATCGCGAGGGAGAACAACAAGGCATTGATCGGAGGGCGGGAGAGCGCCACGTTCACGAGGAAGATGAAGGTGGTCAGCACCGCCGCGACACCGAACAAGAAGCGTGAGAAGTTCCGGAGGCCGACCTGGAACGCGGTGTGAGCAGCTTGCTCGCCGAGCCCGGCTGCGATCTTGCCGAATTCCGTCTGCGGACCGGTCGAGACGACCACACCCTTGCCCGAGCCTTCGTGGACGATCGTGCCCATGAACGCACACCCGGGCAGGTCGAGGCCCGACCTCGATTCGGTCGGGGCCACCTGCTTCACCACTGGCATCGCCTCACCGGTTAGCACTGCCTCGTCACACTCAGACTCGTTGACCTCCAACAAGCGGAGGTCGGCCGGCACGAGCGCGCCGACGCGCAGCGACACGACGTCACCCGGCACGAGGCTGATGACCTCCAGGCGTTGCTCCCGGCCGTCACGCCAGACGTCCGCCTCCCGCTTGATCCTGGCGTGCAACTCAGCCACCGCGACTTCTGCCCGGTACTCGTTGATGAACCCCAACCCGACGCTCAGCGCCACGATGACGGCGATGATCACGGCATCAGTCGGATCGCCGGTCAGTCCGGAAACCGCGGCCGCGACGAGCAACAGCAGCAGGAGCGGGTTGCGGACCTGCGCCGCCAAGACCGAGAGGGCGCGCACCTTGTGAGTGCGCAGGGCATTCGGCCCGAGTTGAGCAAGTCGCTCCGCTGCTTCGGTCGAGGTGAGGCCTGTGTCGGATGTCCCGAGGCGCGCCAGCACATCGCCGAACGGCATCGACGCGGCGAGGTTCAGGTCGAGCACCGCTCCGGGTGAGCGCCCGTTCATGTGCCCGTCAGCGTAGGCCGGGCCGCTCGGCAGCTACGGCTCTAGAGACCGGTGGGGTAAGTCTCGCGAGGTCGTCCGACCGCGGCGCTCCCGCCGGTCAAGGTCATCGGCGGGCCTCTGTCGAAGGCATCATCCGATCGCTGAACCACTCACTGGCGAGCGCCGCGACTCTTTCGAGGGCCCCGGGCTCCTCGAACAGGTGCGTCGCGCCTTTGACGATCTCCAGCCGGCTCTCGCAGGTGAGGGCGGACTGGGCCTGGCGATTCAGCTCCAGCACGACGTGATCCTCTCCACCTACTATCAACAGGGTTGGAGCGCGCACCGCGGCCAACCGGTCCCCTGCCATGTCCGCCCGACCGCCTCGTGAGACGACGGCGGCCACCTCCGGATGAGCATCAGCGGCCGCCACTAGAGCGGCGGCGGCTCCAGTGCTCGCTCCGAAGTACCCGAGCGGGATGTGCTTCGCCTCCGGCTCCTTTGTCAGCCAGCGTGCCGCCCCGAGCAATCTCTCGGACAGTAGGCCGATGTCAAAGACGTTGGCCCTGTCGAGTTCTTCGCTCGTGGTCAGCAGATCGAAGAGCAGAGTCCCGAGACCAGCGTGGTTCAGCGAGGTGGCGACGAGACGGTTGCGAGGACTCTGACGGCTGCTCCCGCTCCCATGTGCGAATACCACGAGACCTTTCATCTGCTGCGGGACCCTCAGGTGGCCCGGCAGCGAGAGCGCCCCGATCTGGACGGTCACCTCATCGTCTCGTTCCATCTCTCACCTCCCGCCCTAAGCGTGAGGCTTGGACCAGCCGAGCGGTAGAGCCAAAGGTCCGTGCTCGACGTGCCTCGGTGGCTCGCGCCTAAGGAGGGTCAGCAGATGAGCTCGGGAGGCACTCGCAGTTCGTCGATGGAGTAGAGGTCTGCCACAGCGGACGGTTCGTCGGCGGCACACACCGTCGCGATCGTGTCGAGAAGTTCGTCGTAGTCCGGGCCGGTCTCACCCTTGAACGAAGCATCCATCCGCCCCCACTCGTCCCAGGGGAGCATCTCAACCTTGTTCAGGGCGGCGAGATCTTTGATCGCGTTGCCACGAATCTCGCCCGGTCCCCAATTGTCGGTTCCGTACACCCCGAATCGTTCAGCATCGATGCTCCCGGCTCGGAACGCGGCCCATGCCTCGCCACCACTCAGGAACTCACCGGGTCGGAGGTCCGCCGGCTCTGCCACGACCGATTGACCGAGGATCTCGGAGTCGATCCGGACCCAGCGACCATCACCGTCATGCCAATACTCGGTGATCCAGTGGTCAAGGCCTTGATCCGGCTGGAAGTACGTCGCGAATCCGCAGCGCACACGGGCTGCTATGCCGCGGAAGCGAAGCAGGGCACAACTCATGACGGCGAAGTGTCGGCATGTACCGATCACTCGCCGGTCCGGCGCGCGCGGGACGTGAAGCGGTGCCGGATCCAAGTTGAGAAGCACGGCGACGAGGGCGCTCGCGGGACGGAGATTGTTTTCCGAGAAGCGTTCGGTGACCACTCCGAGTGCCTCGGCATCGCTCGGTTGGATGACGAGGCTGTTCACGGGACGACAGATGTCAACGGCCCGGCTCGGGAGGGGTTCCAGCGCGGATGGACTGACGCCCTCGAGACCGGTCAGCGGGCCTGGCGCGGCGTAGTCGATCCGGTTGCGCACTTGTTCGAACCGCAGGTCAGATCCGGAAGAAGAGATTCAAGAAGCGCTCGGCCAGTTGTCGGTCGCCGCGGATCGATCCGCCGTTCGCGCGGCCGAAAGCCGTGAGGACCATCGTGCCGGCATCGAACTCCAGGATCGCGGGCAGCTCGTCGATAGAACCCGCCTCGTAGGTCATCCCGCCGGGACCGATGCTGACGCGGAAGTCCCCACCGTTGCGGCCCCCGACCCGGACCCCGACCTCGAACGGCGTCAAGTCGGCATCGGACCGGATGGTCGACTGCCAGAGGACGAACATGAACGGGACGAGCAGGTCGGCTGCGTCGCCGTCGAGCCCATGGGCGAGCCCTGTGCCCTGACGGATGTCCCAGGCGTGCACGGCGTAGTCCATGAGCTGACCCGCAGCGAAGAAGAACGCAGGGACGGGTCCCATGTAGAAGTGGGGCACGATGAATCCGGTCCACTGCTCCGCCGAGAGCGGCTCGAGAATCGCCATCAGCTCGTCGAGATCCTTGCGGAGCCTGGCGATCATGGCCTCCTGGGGCTCGTCACGGAACGACGTGGCTCGTTCGTCCACGCGTTTCGCCATACCCGCGAGCCCGTAGGTGTCAGCGCCCGCCTGCTGGCGGGCGGCATCGAATGAAGCGAAGTACGACTCGATCGTGTCGACGAGGTGCCCAATCACATCGCGCCTGGTCCAGCCTTCGCAGGCAGTCGGGGCGTCCCAGGCACCCGGCTCGGAGGCGAGCGCGATCAGTCCCTCGGCTTCGTCCCGGACCACGCGGAGGATCGTGTCCTTGCCTTCGTAGCTCATGGCGTTCCACTCAGTCATCGCTGCGCTCCCTTCGCGTCTCGGTCGGGTCTGCTCAACCTCGAGCGCGAGCTGGAGCGGTTGTCAATGCGCAACGGCACTAGGCCCTCGGTCAGGAAATCCGGTCAGGACCGTGCTGGTCACTCGAGCACGTCAATGTTGCGCCGGGCGGACAGATCCTTCAGGATCTGTGGCCACACGCTGACGCTCACCTCGCCGAGGTGCGCCTTGCGCAGCAAGAGCATCTGGGTCCGAGACTGGCCGATCCCACCGCCGACGCTCAGCGGCACGGCGTGTTCCATGATCGCACGGTGGTACGGGAGGGTGAGCCAGTCGAGCTGCCCGGTGATCTCGAGTTGGCGCCGCAGGGCAACGTCATCCACGCGGATGCCCATGGAGGAGAGCTCGTGGCGCCTCTTGGTGACCGGGTTCCACACGAGGAGGTCCCCGTTGAGCCCGTGGGCCGGCTGGCCGGCCGGCGTCGTGACCTCGGTCGACCAATCGTCGTAATCCGACGCGCGCAGCTCGTGGGGATAACCGTCGGCCAGTGTCCATCCGATGCCGACGATGAAGACGGCTGGATGCTCTTGCAGGATCGCCGTCTCGCGCTGCTTGCGCGGCAGGCCGGGATAGCGCTCCAGGAGCTCTTCGGCATGGAGGAACACCACCTCGTCGGGAAGGTCGGGATACGAACCCCGTAGCGCCGGGAAGAGCTTGGGCATGAGCTTCCGCGCTCTTCAGAACCCTCCAGATGCGCCGCACGACCTCGCGCAGGAAGTCAGTGTTGCGGTCGTCTCGCGCCATCGCGAGCTCCCAGTCCCACTGGTCCACGTACGCACTGTGGTCGTGATCGAGGAAGTAGTCCTTGCGGACTGCGCGCATGTCGGTGCAGAGGCCCTCGCCGGCGCCCATCTCGAACTGGCGGAGCGCCAGTCGCTTCCACTTCGTCGCGGCTTGCACGACCTCGGCGTCAACGGGGTGGAGGTCGCCGTCGTTTGCGATGTGGAATCTGATGGGAACGCGTGAGCCGTCTCGGTCCAGCATGTCGTTCACCCCGGAGTCCGAGCTGACGATGAGCGGCACCTGCACCATCATGAGGCCGAGCTCGTCGCAGAGACCCGCTTCGATGTGCCGCTTGACCTCGAAGATCGCCGCTTGCGTCTCCCGAGGCCCGAGCAGGGACCGGTAGTGGTCCGGGAGGACTCGGCCGACCTCCTCGTATGTGCCGATTCCTGGGCCTGCCAGATCGGCTCGTTTCAGAGTCTCGACGTCTGGCGCGGCTTCTGGTTCTTGACTCGTCACGTTGGCCATGACGTCATCGTCGCGCCCCTCGGCACGTTCACCAGGGGCTACCGACCGTAATCCGAGTGACCAACGGCCCTTCGCGACCCGACGCCTGACAGGCGGGCCTGCCGGACGATGTTCAGTGCGCTGCCGGCCTTGAACCACTCGATCTGCCCGTCGCTGAACGTGTGCGCACACTTGAAGTCGACAGTTGACCCGCCGGGCTTGGTGATGCGGCACTGCACCGGCTGTTCAGGTCCGAGGGAGGCGAGGCCCAGCACCGAGATCCGGTCGTCCTCCCCGATCGCGTCGTAGAGGGACGCGTCGACGAAGGTGAGAGGCACTACACCCTGTCTCTTGAGGTTCGTCTCGTGGATGCGCGCGAAGGACCGGGCTATGACCACGACCGCGCCCCGATAGCGGGGCTCCATGGCAGCGTGCTCGCGCGAGGAGCCTTCGCCGTAGTTCTCGTCGCCTACCGCGCACCAAGCCACACCCCTCTCGTGCAGGTGCTCGGCGATGTCGGCGAACAAGCGGGTCCGACCGTCGAGAGGGTCCTTTCCCTCGCCAGTCCCTCCGGTGAACGCGTTGGTCACACCGAGGAAGAGATTGCCCGAGATGTTCTCGAGATGACCCCTGTACTTGAGCCACTGTCCAGCGGCAGAGATGTGGTCGGTCGTGCACTTCCCCTTCGCCTTCACGACCACGGGAAGGTCGAGGTAGTCCTCGCCGTCCCACGCCGGAAAGGGTCTCAGCAGCTGGAGCCGTTCGGATGTCGGCGACACCGCGATCTCGATCCCGGAGCGATCCTCGGGTGGGGCGAGGAAGCCCGGCGTGCCGCTGTCGAAGCCAAGGGAGGGCAGGTCCTCGCCGACCGGTGCCTCCAACCGCACCGTTGCGCCCGACCCGGCCGTGATCGAGTCGGTCAGCGGGTTGAAGTCGAGCGTGCCGGCGAGGGCGTACGCGATGACCATGTCGGGCGAGGTGACGAACGCCTTCGTGCTGGCGTTCCCGTCGTTGCGCTTCGGGAAGTTGCGGTTGTAGCTGTTCACGATCGTGTTCGGTTGGGCAGGATCGAGATCGGCGCGTGCCCACTGGCCGATGCACGGCCCACACGCATTTGCCAGCACAGTGCCCCCGATGGCCTCGAGGTCGGCCAGCAGTCCGTCGCGCTCGATGGTCGCGCGCACCTGCTCGGAGCCTGGCGTGATGAGCAGCTGCGTCTTGGCTCGCAGGCCGTGGGCCGAAGCTTGGCGGGCGATCGACGCCGCCCTAGTGATGTCCTCGTACGAGGAGTTGGTGCATGAGCCGATGAGCGCCGCGGAGATCTCGCAGGGCACGTCGTTCTGGCCGGCCCAGGCACCGATCTCGCTCACCTGATGGGCTAGATCAGGGCTGTCGGGCCCGCTGATCATCGGCAGGAGCCTGGAGAGGTCGATCTCGACGAGCTCGTCGAAGTAACGCCCAGGGTCTGCCTCGACCTCCACATCCGCCCGCAGGTCTTCCGCCACCGCGGCGGCGGCGTCTGCCAGCTCCCCGCGGCGCGTGGCCTTCAGGTAAGCGGCCATGTTGGCATCGAAGGGGAAGAGCGACGTTGTGGCACCGAGCTCAGCGCCCATGTTGCAGATCGTGGCCTTGCCGGTAGCGGTGATCGTGGCGGCGCCAGGGCCGAAGTACTCGACGACAGAGCCGGTGCCGCCTGTCACCGTCAGCACCTCTGCCACCTTGAGGATGACGTCCTTGGCCGACGACCACCCGGAGAGCGATCCCGTGAGATGAACACCGATGAGCTTCGGCCAGAGCACGTTGAACGACAAGCCGGTCATGACGTCGATGGCGTCGCCTCCACCCACGCCGATGGCGACCATCCCCAACCCGCCGGCGTTGGGCGTGTGGCTGTCGGTCCCGATCATCATCCCGCCTGGGAAGGCGTAGTTCTCGAGCAGAACCTGGTGGATGATCCCCGAGCCGGGCTTCCAGAACCCGATTCGGTACTTGGCACACATCGAGCGGAGGAAGGCGTATATCTCCGAGTTCACGTCCAACGCGTGCTGCAGGTCGGCGCCGGCCCCCACCCTCGCTCGGATGAGGTGATCGCAGTGCACCGTGGTCGGTACGACGGCCTCGTCGAGACCGGCGGTCATGAACTGAAGCGCGACGATCTGAGCGAGGGCATCTTGCAGGGCGACCCTGTCGGGATCGAAGTCGGCATAGCTTCTTCCCCGTTCGAGTGCCTGGCCCTGTGCGTCATGGAGGTGGTTCACCAATACCTTCTCGGCGAACGTCAGTGGACGCGAGAGGCGCTCGCGCCCTATGGCCACACGTTCGGGCAAGCGGGCATAGACGGCGTTGACGAGCGACACTGGCGTCGTCGATGTCACTTCCATCTTTGGCCTCCTCTCCTGGTCGACCTGACCCGCAGCTGCCGATCGGACCGGCATCGCAACAGATGATCTCTTGATATGAAGATAGTTATAGTGCGATATCCTCTTGATGTCAAGATGTTGTAGAGAAGACATGCTGCGCAGAACTGGTTGGGAGGACGCAATGGAAGACGAAGTCGATCGACTCGTGGCGGGCTGGCGGCGCGCTCTTCCCACCCTCGACGTCTCTCCACTCGAGGTGCTCTCGCGGGTCACCCGGCTCGGGCGTCATCTGGACCGCCAGCGCAGCGCCGTGTTCGCCCGCCACGACCTCGAGACGTGGACCTTCGACGTGCTCTCGGCCTTACGCCGAACGCATCCCGCCCATGAGCTCTCGCCGGGTCAGCTGCTGGCCCAGACGCTTGTGACCTCAGGCACCATGACCAACCGGATCGACCACCTGGAAAGGCGGGGCCTCGTACGTCGCCGCCCCGATCCGGCTGATGCCCGTTCCGTGCGAGTCCAACTCACGGCGGCCGGACGCAAACGTGTCGACGCCGCCCTCGTGGACCTCGTCGCCCGCGAGAACGCCATCCTCGGGGCCCTCGACAGCAACGAAATCTCGACGCTCGCCGGGCTCCTCCGCCGCGTCGTCGCGCCTTTCGACGCGTAGACCCCTAGGCGCCGACCACCAACGCGTTGGAACGGGCGACCGAACCGAACCACTCCCCGCTCGGCTTGGCCACCCTCTCGAAGCTCGTCCTGTCGACGGATACGAGCCCGAACCTAGGCCCGTACCCGAACGCCCATTCGAAGTTGTCGAGCAGGCTCCAGTAGATGTAGCCCCGCACGTCGATCCCATCGCGCAGGCAGCGCTGCACCCCGGCAAGGGCGCGGGCCAGGTACTCGACCCGCTCGGAGTCGTCGTCGGTCGAGACGCCGTTCTCGGTCACGAAGATCGGCAACCCACCCGTCACCTCGTACGCCCGCCGGATCGTCGCCTCGAGGGACTCGGGGTAGAACTCGTATCCCATCTGCGTGACGGGCAGCCCGTCCTCGTTGCCGAGCGCCCCGTCCGGGCCGATACGGCTGCGCGTGTAGGTCTGCACGCCGATGAAGTCGTCGCCGGCCGTCGACTCGAGGAAGAGATCCTCCATCGACCGGCGGATCCGGTCTCGTCGAGCCTCCCCCCGTCCACCGCCTGATAGTCGGTCATCGCCAACGTCATCCCGACGGGGAAGTTGCCCGGCCCGCCACGCAGCGCCTCGACCGCCAGCCGATGTGCGCGGCAAAGCGCTCCGCTCACCGCCCGTCGACGCTCCGGGTCCCGGGCTCTCGGTGGGAAGTACCCGGCGAGATAGCCCATGAGCGAGACCACGTTCGGCTCGTTCAGCGTGCACGCCATGCCGACGAGATCGCCGAGCGCCTCCACCGACCGCTCGCACATCCGGGCGAAGCGCTCCGGCGCGTCGGCCGCTTCGAAGGCACCCCGCTCGGCCAGCCACCACGGCGTCGTGAAGTGGTGGAAGGTCACCACCGGCATGATGCCACGCTCTTGGCAACCAGCGCAGATGCGTCGGTAGTGATCGAGCGCGGCGGCCGAGAACTCACCCTCGGCAGGCTCGATCCGGCTCCATTCGATGGAGAAACGGTACGCACCCAACCCAAGCCCCGCGACCAATTCCAGGTCCTCCGCCCAACGGTGCCAGGAGTCGCAGGCGTCGCCGCTCGGCTCGACACACGAGGTGTCGGGATCGTGTTCGTAGCGCCACCAGTCGTTGTTGACGTTGCCGCCCTCGATCTGATGCGCGGCTGTCGCGGCACCCCAGACGAAGCCGTCGGGGAAGCTCTCGTCCACCATGGCAGCAGAGTAGTCACCGGCCGCCGTCTGGCGACGGCCTCGACGTTAGCTTCGGGACCCGCACGAGTGGCACGAAGCCGAGCCTGGCGGGCCGTTGCGACCCGCTGTCACTCCAGGGCCAAGCACGCCCATCCAACGGGACCGCGCCCGCGGCCGCTCACGGGAGTAGTGAGGTAATCTAACTAAATGCGATATCGCCGCATTTCCTCACTGGTGTTCGCGGCCGCACTCGCAGCCGTCACTCTCGCGGCTTGTGGCAGCTCGCCCGCCGCCTCGCACAAAGCGACCCACAAGCCGAGCCACACGAGCCCGACGCCAGCCACGGCTGACGCCGCGACGAAGGCGTTCCCTGCTGTCAAGGGCTCCCAGATCTACACGCTCCAGGCCCCGACCTCCTACACGCCACACGCACCGAGCGGCGGGACGGACGACTACCACTGCACGCTCGTCAATCCACACCTCACTCAGAACTCGTACATCATCGCGAGCCACTTCTACCCGAACAGTGGCGAAGTGCACCACGCGATCCTCTTCGAAGTGCCCCCGGCAGCCGTGCCGGAAGCACTGGCCGCTGACGAGGGCGGCAAAGGCTGGACCTGCTTCGGCGAGACGGCCATCGGCAACGGTCTCGCTTCGCTGGGCGCCACTCCGTGGCTCGCCGCGTGGGCTCCAGGCCACGGTCTCGACGTGACGCCGGCAGGGACGGGCGTGTACTTCCCCGCCGGGAGCATGGTCATCATGCAGGTGCACTACAACCTGCTCGTCGGGGACAAGCCGGTCCACGTCCAGCTGAAGCTACAGACTGTGCCGGCGGCTACGCACAAGCTGATCCCTCTCCACCTCGACCTGCTCCCGGCTCCGCCGGACATCCCGTGCCCTTCCGGTGTGCACGGGCCGCTCTGCAACCGTGCCGCCTCGCTCGTCGACCTCGGCAAGCGCTTCGGGCCGCAGATGGTCAGCTTCGTGAACTTCCTCGAGCAGTGGTGCGGCCGCAACCCGGTCGACCCGCCGGCTGGCGACACCACGAGCTGCACCTGGCCCGTCGGTTGGTCAGGCGAGATCTTGCGCGTGACCCCGCACATGCACCTGCTCGGCGCCGGCATGAAGGTCACGCTCAACCCGGGCACCCCACAAGCCCAGGTGATCCTCAACGACACGGATTACAACTTCGACTACCAGCGCTCGTTCACCATGCCGAAGCCGGTGAAGGTGACAGCTGGCGACAAGATACAAGTGACCTGCACGTACAACCCGAGGCTCCGCCAGGAGCTCCCACAGCTCCGCAAGCTCCCGCCGCGCTACGTCACATGGGGCGACGGCTCATCCGACGAGATGTGCCTCGGCATCATCACCTGGATCGCCTGATCTCGGCACATTCCAAGGGTGAGCCACATAGCACGAGAGTCGCTCACTAGACACGATCTAATCGATTAACTCTGTAGAGTAACGTCAGAGACCGAGTCTGGGAGAGTTGAGAGAACCTCGTGCACGTCGACCCCTACATCGTCCTCGGCAGCGGCATCGTCGGGATACTCGTCGGCCTGACCGGTGCAGGTGGTGGGGCGCTCATGACGCCGATGCTGATCCTCCTTTTCAGCGTCAAGCCGTCGACGGCCATCACGAGCGACCTCGTGGCCGCCGTGTTCATGCGGCCCCTGGGAGCAGCTGTCCACCTCGGCAAGCGCACGGTCAACATGCGCCTCGTCGGTTGGATGGTGCTCGGATCGGTGCCGATGGCGTTTCTCGGGTCCTACCTGCTGCACCTGCTCGGCAACTCGACCTCGGCTCAGACCAATGTCGAGCGCATCCTCGGTGCCGCGTTGCTCGCCGGCGCAGCGGCGATGGTTCTCCGCTACTGGCTCGACCGGCACAACTCCGAGACCCGCGAGAGCATCGTCCACTCGCTCACGGTGAGGCCGGTCGCGACCCTTCTGATCGGCATGATCGGAGGGATCATCGTCGGCTTGACCTCTGTCGGCTCGGGGTCGCTCATGATCGTGCTCCTGCTCTTCTTGTACCCGACGATCGGCGCCAAGCAGCTCGTAGGGACGGATCTCACCCAGGCAGTGCCACTCACGCTCGCAGCAGCTCTCGGCGCGCTGGCGTTCGGGCACGTCGAGTTCTCGGTGACGACTTCGATCATCATCGGGAGCGTGCCGGCGGTCGTCGTCGGCTCGTTCCTCTCCTCGAGAGCACCCGACAGGTACATCCGCCCGATCATCACCTTCGTGATCTTCGCCTCGGGCCTCAAGTACGTCGGCGTTGGCACGACGGCTCTCGGTTGGACTCTCTGCGTGGTCCTCCTCGCCGCCGGCGTGGTGTGGCTCGTGGTTGCTAAGCCTTGGTCGAACGGCCCCGCCGAACCCGTCCGACCTCCCGCAGCTCACGAGACACCGGCCGACCAGGAGCAATTACCCGGGGTCGTGGCGCCGGACCGGTAACAGGACGGCAACGCGGCCGCTCACGCAGGCCCGCGGCTCCACTCGGCCAGCACGTCACGATAGCGGCGGTCCCAATCGTCGTAATCGCGGCGCAACCGATCCCCGGGCCAGGAGCGACCCAACAACTGCCGGGGCAACAAAGGGTCGGCCTGCAGGTGACGCAGGACGGCCGCTGACAAGACAAAACCAGCAGCGAGGTCGTCAGGCCCCCGTGGCAGCAATGCGTCGAGCCCGGAGAGCAGCTCCTCGGCGACTTTCGCCCAACTACCGAGATCGAACAGCGATCGAGCCATCTCCTTCTCGTCGACGGGCTGTGCAACCCGGCCTGTGAAGGTGACTGCATCGGTCCCCACATCGGCCGGAAGGTCGAGCTCGAGGTTGTCGGGACGGGTCCAGGTCCCCTCCCGCAGCTCGGCGAGGCGCGCCCGTGCGAAGGCGCGTCGCCTCGTTGCCCGCACCTCTGCTGAACTTCCGGCCGTCGTCACCACGACCACGTGCCAGTCCCCACGCCAACGGCGTGTTCGCCCCTGGCGGCTCGCGCTCTGCCGGTGCTGACGCTCGAGCAGATGGCCTGCCAGGCGGTATCCCCCCCTCCGTCGGTCGCAGCCTCGCCAGCTTGGACCATGCGGCTGAGGGCGACTTCGAGCGCGGTTCTCGTTGATGCCGAACAGGCTCGCCACGTGGACCAGATAGGCAACCGGGAGCTCAGCGGACTCGGCACCGAGAAGCGTGCTGGCGAGCACGGAGCGCGCCGTGAGCGGAGCGAGGTCGGCGGAGGTGGACATATTACGCACTTGTCCCAGTTAATCAGATTTTGTAATATCTCCACATGCCAGCCAGCATGGTGCTCGACAAGTCGGTGCGCCCGGACGTGCTGCCGACCGAGCGCCTTGGCCCAACCGGCGTGTGCCGCCCCGAGCTGAGGGCGGACCTCCGCCGGATCGACGACGTTCGCAACGCGATCACGGTGGTGAGCTTGTGGGGCCTCGTCGCCGGCGTCATCGCGACAGCGGTTCTCCTCAACACCTGGTACCTCTACCTGGCGGCTTTCATCGCTATCGGCCCCATCTACGTCCGTTTCGCGATCTTGATGCACGAGGCGGCCCACAAGCTCCTCTTCACGAACAAGCGCGTGAACGACCTCGTGGGAACCTGGGTCATCGCCTATCCGGCCTTCACCCCGATCGGCCCCTACCGACGGGCGCACTTCGCCCATCATCGCGAGGAGTTCGGGCCAGAAGAGCCAGACATGGCCTTCTACGGCGGCTACCAGTGCGACCGCCGCACTCTTCGGCGCCGGCTCGTGCGAGACGCCATGGGCATCTCCGGGTGGAAGAACTTCAGCTCGCTCGTGAAGGCGATCAGGTACCCGGCTTCCCGCAAGGTCGTCGTCTCGATCCTCGGCGTGCAAGCCGTGCTCTGGGCCGTCAGCTGGTTCGCGACCGGACGCTGGTGGATCTACCCGTTGTTGTGGTGGCTCCCCTGGATGACGCAGTGGCGAGTGCTCAACCGCCTCCGCTCGATTGCAGAGCACGGAGGCCTCGAAGCGAGCAAGGACCGGCGGGTGACCACCCACGCGGTTCGCCAGTCGCTCGGCGCACGGCTGTGGCTCGTCCCGTACAACACGGGCTGGCACCTCGCCCACCACGTCGACATGGGCATCCCGTGGCGCAACCTGCCCCGCTTCCACGAAGAGCTCGTGAAAGCCGGCTACGTGACAGAGGAGCTCGTGTACCCGAGCTACTTCGCGCTCTGGCGGGCGCTCTCGGGAGCCGAGCCCGAGGCTGCAGCCAACGGCTCCGCCGAATAGGCTACGAGTGTCAGGTGGCGAGGGGGTCGCCGGAAAAAGGGGAGCAAGATGCCGAGAACACCGCCGGTCAGCCGGTGGGACACCGACTTCGATGTCCTCGACGATGGTTACATCTCGAATCCGTTCGAGATCTGGGACGAGCTCCGTCAGGCATGCCCGATAGCCCATACCGACAGGCGTGGGAGCAATTGGCTGCCGACGCGCTACGAGGACGTCACCGCGATCGCGCACGACTTCGAGCACTTCAGCTCGCTCGAAGTCGGAGTCATCCCCTTCGAGGGAGAGCCGCCGCCCGAGGAGGAGCAGGTTCTCCCCTACGGGCTGCCGCCGATCTCGGCCGACCCGCCTCTGCACACATGGACGAGACGCCTTCTGCTGCCCTGGTTCTCCCACCGCCGGGTGGAGACCTACGAGCAACTGACACGGGAGCTCTGCCGTTCGATGATCGACGGGTTCATCGCCGACGGGCATGCGGACGCGGCAGAGGGGTACGCGCAACAGGTGCCCGTTCGCGTGATCGCGCATGTGCTCGGCGTTCCGGCCGACCTCGCCGACACCTTCACCGGCTGGGTGCGCGACGTGCTCGAGTTCGCCGACGACGAAGAGCGTCGGTTCCGGGGCATGGAAGGGCTGATCAACTACTTCCTCCCCGAGATGGAAGCCCGCAAGAAGAACCCGGGCACGGACCTCCTGAGCGAGCTGCTGCACACTGAGGTCGAGGGCGTCCTGCTCGAAGAGAGCCTCGTGCTCGGAGTCGCGGCGCTCGTCCTCATTGCCGGCATCGACACGACCTGGAGCGCGATCGGCTCGTCCTTGTGGCACCTCGCCACCCATCCCGAGGACCAAAAGCGCCTCGTAGCGGAGCCGGACATCTGGCCGCTGGCGATCGAGGAGCTGCTCCGCTCCTACTCGCCCGTGACTATGGCGAGGCTGGTCACAAAGGACGTGGAGTTCGCCGGCTGCCCGATGAAAAGCGGTGACCGGGTGCTCTTGAACTTCCCCGCCGCGAACCGGGACCCCGAGACGTTCGAGGACGCAGACACCGTGATCCTCGACCGCGCTCACAACCGCCACGTGGCGTTCGGCTCGGGCATCCACCGGTGCGCGGGCTCGAACCTCGCACGAATGGAACTGCGCGTCGCTCTCGAGGAGTGGCTGAAGGCGATTCCCGAGTTCCGTCTCGCCGACGGCGAAGAAGTCACCTGGGCAGGCGGGCAAGTCCGTGGCCCGCGCCGCCTCCCGGTCGTCTTCGGATGAGGATCCGCGTCGACCCCGACAAGTGCCAGGGCCATGCCCGCTGTTACGGGCTCGTCCCCGATCTCTTCGACATCGACGACTACGGCCTCTCGACCGTCGTCGGAGACGGCGTCGTGCCGCCGGAAGCTGAGGAGAAGGCACGTCTCGCGATTGCGAACTGCCCCGAGTACGCGATCGAAGAGATCGGCCATTAGCCTGGGAGCACGTCCAGACACGAGCGGGGGATCACGGACGCGATCGCGTCCTCACACGACGCAGTGGGCGAGCCATCGATCACTGCGACGGTTCTGCGCGACCTGATCGCGACCTCGCGTCGGCTCGCGTCAGAGCGCGACCAGCTCCAGCGACTCGTCGAGCACGTGCCTGCCGTTCTCTATATCGACCAGGTCACCGACCCTGGTGCGCATCGCTACCCGACGGTCTACGTAGGCCCGCAAGTTGAGACGATCCTCGGCATCACCCCTGCGGAGTGGATCGGCAGCGACGAGCTCTGGCAGAAGTACATGCACCCTGACGACTGGGAGCAGACGAGTGCCGACTTCGACGCCTACCTCGAAGGAGGCAGGGGAACGCTCGTTCAGGAGTACCGCATCATCCGGCCCGACGACGGGCGGACGGTGTGGGTACGCGACGAGTGCGCGATCGCAACCGAGCCCGAGACAGGTCGTGACGTCGTCCTCGGCGTGATGTTCGACATCACGCCGCAAAAGCAGCTCGAGAACCAGCTGCGGGCCGCCGAGGCGAAGAACCGTGCGCTCGTGGAGCAGATCCCGAACATCGTCTGGACCCAGCCCCTGAACACCAACACCGAACCAGCGTACGTGAGCTCGCTCGTTCAGGACGTCTTCGGCGTCACGCCGGCCGAGTGGCTGACGAGCGACTGGTGGTCGAACCACCTGAACGCAGAGGACCGGCCGCGGGTGCTCGAGTTCCGGCGAGACCTCGTCTCGAGCGAAGGCCCGGCACGGATCGAGTACCGGATGACCACGGCTCGCCGTTCGGAGGTGTGGATCGGGCAGGTCTCGCAGATCGTCATGAACGGCGACCAGCCGTGGATGGTCCAGAGCCTTCTCGAGGACATCACCTCGCGCAAGCTGGCCGAGGAGGAGCTCGAGTTCCGCGCGACCCATGACGCGCTCACAGGACTCGCCAACCGGTCGCTGTTCGAGGAGAGCCTCGAGCTCGCTCTTGCACGCGCCAGTCGCCACAGCCAGGGCGTGGCGCTGCTCTTTTGCGACCTGAACGGCTTCAAAGCTGTAAACGACGCGTACGGGCACGACGCGGGCGACGAGATCCTACGCGAGATCGCCGCCCGGATGCTCATCTGCGTGCGCGAGAGCGACATCGTGGCGAGGCGCGGCGGGGACGAGTTTCTCGTGCTGCTGCCCGACATCGACCCCTCGCCACGGGAGTCAGCCACCGGGACGCACCGCGCCCTGCGCGTGGCCGACTCGATCATCCGCCGGATCTCGCGCAGCCTCGAGACGCCCATCGAGATCCCGGCCGGACCGATCGTGATGAGCATGAGCATCGGCCGGTGCATCTATCCGTGGGACGCCGCCAACGCACGGGAGATGATGGCGGCTGCCGACGCCGCCATGTACCACGCGAAGACAACGCCGTAGGTGAGGCCGTGAGACAGATCGCGGGTGCGGCGGCCGAGTTGCTGACCACCGGACGAACGGGACGGGTGGGGCGCGTGGTCGCCATGAGAGGCTTCGGTGGCCGACGCGCCGGTCAGGCGATCCTCGTCCAGGCGGACGGAACCAGCACGGGACAACTGCTCGGCGGCGCCGCGGACTCCTCGGTACGGGGGGCTACAGGCGCCATCGGGCTCTTCGACCTCGCGATCGGCGACATGGACGCGGTCGCTGCAGGGCTCGCCTGCGGCGGAGTTGCCACGGTGCTCTTCAACGACATCGAAGCGGTCCCGGCGCCCGCCTGGGAGGCGCTGTCCACCGGTCAGGCGATCGCGCTGGTGACGCGCGCGGATGCCGAGGCGGTCGCCTCGAGCGTGTTCGCCCTCGTAGACGACCCGGTGACCGGCGCGCTCCAGCGTTACGGCTCGCTCGGTGACCCGGCCCTTGACGAGATCGCCGCCCGAGCGGCCCGCCTCGCGCTGCGGCGAGGCCGCGACGTGGCCGAGATCCAGGATCACGAAGGCTCGAGCCTCGTGCTCGAGGTGTGGCTCACGTCGACGACGCTCATCGTCGTGGGCGAGGGACAGCTCGCAGAGGCGCTGTCAACCCAAGGCGCCCTCCTCGGGTGGGCGGTCGTCACTGAGCGAGCCTGGGGGCAGGAGACGGAGGCTGACATCCAGGGCCTCGGCCTGACCGATGCAGTCGTCGTGCTCTCGCACGATCCCGACGTGGACACGCCGGCCCTGGCGGCGGCCCTGTCGACAGAGTGCTTCGTCGGCGCGCTCGGGTCACGCCATACCCAGGCAGGTCGTTGCGAGCGGCTCAGCGCGCTCGGGATCGGTGCCGAGAGGACCGATCGCATCCACGGCCCCGTCGGCCTCGATCTGGGCGCCCGTTCTCCTGAGGAGACTGCCGTCGCGATCGTGGCTGAGATCCTCGCTCACCGGTCCGGACGGGGGGCGAGGAGCCTCAGCGCCACGACCGGGCCGATCAACGGCTGAACGGCACCCTCCACCGCCGTAGCATCGCCCCCATGGTCACTGCGATCGTGTTGATCAACGCCGAGCCCGACCGGGTTGCCCCGCTCGGCCAGGCTCTCGCCGACGTCGACGGGGTCGATGTCGCCTACTCGGTGGCGGGGGACGAGGACCTCGTGGCGATCGTGCGGGCGACCGACCACTACCGCCTCGCGGATCTCGTCACGACGAAGATCGCTCCCCTCCCCGGCATCACGCGCACGCGTACGCTCATCGCGTTCCGCGCCTACTCGAGCGAGGACCTCGCCAACATCTGATCGGCGCTAGCCCGCAGCGTCTCGACGCCCTCCCCACTCAAGCGCTTGCCACCACCGGTCGGTGCTGAGAACGGGAAACGGACGAGGCGCGCTCGTCCGCATCAGCCGAGAGCTTCCGCGGCGGGACATGGAGGATCCTGTTCCACACCATCACCATGTACGTCCCGGCGACCGTGTACGTGCGGGCGGGGCGCCTGAAGGTGTCGACGGCGGTGCTCCAAGAGACGTTCCCCCACGGCGCTTGGAGGTTGAACACGACGAAGTTGAAGGGCTCGCTGTACCAGTAGCCCGCCGAGTTGCGGTCGTACCGTACGAGCTTGAGGCCATTGGGCGACACGACAGGCCGGACTCTGACCGCCCCGCTCGATTCCACCGTGACGATCGACGCTGACCAGTAGGCCCCGACCCCGTCATGAAGGCCGTGGGATTCAAGCCAGCTGGCGAGCGTGGCAGCACTCGATGAGGGAGGCGCCTGGGCGACGTTGATCGCGGCGCCTGCGGCATAACAAAAGGTTGCGGCCAGCCCGATCGCTGCCGCGATCCGAGCCACCGAGCGCCACGGCATGTCCGCCACGACTCGGCCCACCACCCGGCCGGACAGGATCGCCCCGAAGACGATCCCTGCTGTCAGATATCGGGCGTACTCGGGATCCGGTGAGATGGCGAGCACCATGAAGGCCGCCGGCGAGGCGAGCGTCGCGAAGAACAACATGTCGTCGAGCCGCCACGCATCCTGCGAGCTAGTCCCGACGACCGAGGGTCGGCCGCGCACTGCCCCCCACACGAGGGCGACACCGGTCCCGACCACCGCCGCGAACACGACGAGGATCGCGAGCACGTGGGTGTAGCCGAGCGCCTTCGGATCGGCACCGAGGCCGTAGTAGCTGCTGCCGACACCCATCATGAGGACACCCTCGTGGAGCCCGTGCTTGAGGTTGTGGAAGGTGAGGCTCGCGGTCGGATTGGCGTGCGCGATTGAAAAGGTCCCTATCGCTCGGGCGATCCGCCGCACCACCTCGGCGAGCACAATCGAAGAGATCGCTGCGGCAACCTGCGGCAGGCCGGTCCGCCAGTCCCGGTTCCTGCCCATTGCCACCACTCCGGCGAAGAAGACCGGCAGGACGCCGAGCACGAGCATCTGCAGGTCACCGAGGAGCCCTGCCGCGAGGAAGACGACCGCAACGGCGAAGCCGAGGCCGAATCTGCCGCGTCTCAGAGCAAGAAACGCAACCAAGCACCACAACGCCGTGCCCACGTGCAACGGCCCGCGGAGGAAGAAGTGCGCCAAGGCCTGAGAGGGAAAGGCGAGTATGGCGAGAACCGTCCCAGCCGCCGCTATCGCTGCCCCACGGCGGCGCTCCTCGACGGCCATCACCACCCCGATCACGATCACCGCGGCCGCTATCGCCGCCGGCACCGCGTGCAAGAGATCTGGGTGCATACCTTGCGCGAGCACGGCGACCACGTACCACAGCGCGTCGATCGTCCAGAAGGAGTCGAGGGAGATCGCCCAGTTCCCGAGGAGGAGGTGGCCGTGCGCCATCGCCTGGCCTTCGAGCACGACGGTCGCACCGTCTGAGTCGGGTGCGAACGTGTGCACCGAGACTGCGTAGAGGAGCGCGTACAGACCGACGGTCAACACCACGGCGACGACCACGAGGCCAACGCGCCAGTACCAAGCTCGGGGCACCCTAGGACGTTAGGTCACCGGGGACTATTTCCCGGAATCACCACACGGTGGTCACCGGGCTCCTCTCGCATCCTCATCGCCCCCTTTTTCATTTCACGCGAGGTACTGCTGGTGGCAGCAGTCCGCGAAGGGCGTTCGTACAGAGCGCGACGCCGGGAGCACGCTCGGGCCGCGTCGCCAGGGCAGCACCTGCAAGGGTGCGCCCGTTAGGGATCAGCCTTCAGCCGTCGTCAAGCCGACCGGACAAGCCACCCCGGTTCCTCCCAAACCGCAGTACCCGTTTATGTTGCGCGCAAGATACTGCTGGTGGTAGTTCTCGGCGTAGTAGAAAGGCCCGGCCTCGGCGATCTCGGTCGTGATCTGCCCGTACCCGGCGCTCGAGATCGCCCGCTGGTATTGATCCCGGGATGCCTTCGCCGCCGAGAGCTGGGCGTCAGAATTCGTGTAGATGGCCGAGCGGTACTGCGTCCCGACATCGTTGCCCTGGCGCATGCCCTGAGTGGGGTTGTGGCTCTCCCAGAAGATGTGCAGGAGATCGCCGTAGCTCGTCTTCGACGGGTCGAAGACGACGAGGACCGCCTCTGCGTGCCCTGTCTTGCCCGAGCACACTTCTTCGTAGGTCGGGTTGGGTGTGTGACCACCCGCGTAGCCCGCTGCGGTTGTGTAGACGCCCTCGGCCTGCCAGAGACACCGCTCCGCCCCCCAGAAGCATCCGAGCGCGAACACCGCCGTCTCGAGACCCTCGGGGAAGGGCCGCGTGAGCTGCGTACCGAGCACCTGGTGGCGCTCCGGCACGGGCATCGCGGTGCTGCGGCCGGCGAGCGCGTGTTCCGGGCTCACCATCTCTTGCTTGCGTGAACTGAACAATGCCATTGGGGACTCCTCGTCCGGATCGCCTCGTTCCCTACAACACCGACCACCGCCGACGCGTTCCCGCGAGGGTGACGTGCTCTCGTCGGAGATCGAGCTCGCACTGCACCTTTTGTCTCTGACGGGTGGCGGGCGTTACAGCCAAGAGGTCCGTGCCTCAGCCGCTCGGCGGGCAGCCCTTGTCGGGAGCACCCGCTTGGCGAGCCTGACCGGAGTTCTTGAAGCACTCGAGCGACGACTCGTCGACTGCCACGAACTCGCTCGCGGGGATCAGCTTCAGTTGATTGACCATCTTGTAGGTCCAGCGTGAGTCAGTGGTGCCCTGGAAGTACCAGTTGCTGCCGTTGTCCGCCAGGATCAGCCCGTACGTCTTCATGGCGGTGATCACGGTCTGGCAGGGCTTGGCGCACTCGGTCTTCGGCAGGGAGAAGCTGGCGTTCAACCGGAACCGCGCCCCCATCGGCGGGTACGCCGCGTCCTTGGCCGCCCCGGCCTGGTGGCGGGCAGGCCAGAGGTAGGCCTCGTCGGTCATGTGGGCCGTGAGTCGGATCGCATGATCGATGTGTCCCGACATCACCTCGTCGTAGTTGACGAGGCCCGGGAGGATCGGGAGCCCGGCCGCGTCGGCAGAGGTCCAACCGGCGGGCCGCAGCTTGTTCGAACTCAAGCTCCAAATCGCCCCGGAGACTGCCGTCGACTTGCCGTCCGGCTTGAAGTGGGCATCGTAGAGCTCGTAGAGCTTGCAGGTGCTCGGGTTCACCATGATCGCGTGGCGGTCGCCGGTCGAGCTCTGGCCTCCCTCGATGGGCGTGGACGCGCTGAAGGGATAAGGCCCCTCGTCGCTCTCGCTCGCGTACTCGAACTTGACGTGCACAAGCGGCTGGCTCGGCGACACGACGACGTAGGGGATCCCGTACGGGGTCTTCGCCCCACCCCCAGGGCCGTAGTCGGGATGGAGGAAGGTGCTGCCGGCGTCCATGGTTTTCAGCCATGCGGCACTGTGCGAGTCGATTGGCAGTCTTGTGATCGGAGTGTTCCAGATGTTGTCCGCTGGGAAGACGGGACACTTCGTTCCCGGGAGCATCGTGCCGCTGGCGCTCGCAGTCGCGGCAGTCGTCGTGGAGGAGGCACTGGCTAACGGCGCGCTACCCGCCGAGAGGAGACCGACGCACGCGCTCACCAGCGCGACGCGGCGGGCCAAGGGTTCTCTCCGGCGGGCGGGGCCATCGCCCCGAGCGGTCATACCTTGACCGCCACCGTTCCTGCAACCTTGTCGTGCCAGGTCTGGTTGTTCTGGTCCCAGAGCGGCCAGAGGTAGTTGAGGATGGGAAGGATGCCAGCTAGAGGGACCCCGAACGACGCCGGAAGCCCGATCACGAGAGCGGTCGCGGCACGCAGCAACGCCTTCGGGTAGCCGATCGCGCTCGTGCCCGTCTTGACGTCGTACAGCTGGACCCCGACGGCCATCATCCCGAGCGTCTGACCTCGGCTGCCGATCATGAGCGTGATGTACACGAACCCTACGAGCTCACCGAGGACTACCCCGACGTAGGGGTGGCGACGCACGATCAGCACCATGACGATCGCCACGATGGCGATGAGGATCTCATCGATCAGGTAGCCCCCGACCCGGCGCCACCAGCCTGAGAGATTCCAACCGGCTGGGCCGGCGGCACGATCCCCTCCCCACGAAGGCGCGTAGCCCGGAGGCGGCGCATACGGTGGCGGGCCGTACGGCGATCCGGCACCGTAGCCCGGTGGCTGCTGACCGTATCCCGGCTGGCCGTACCCCGGAGGCGGCGGCTGCCCGTACCCCGGAGGCGCGTAGCCCGGGGGAGGCGGCTGCTGCCCGTAGCCCGGCTGGCCGTATCCCGGCGGCGCCGGCTGCTGGCCGTACCCCGGCTGGCCTGGGGGCGCCTGTGGTTGCCCGTAGCCCGGGTAGGCCGGGTAGCTCGGTGGCGGCTCGTACGCCGGCGGAGGCTCGGCTGGCGGTGGCACCTCCGGCGGCTCGGCTGCAGGCGGAGCCGCCGGAGGCTCGGCTGGCGGTGGCTCTGCTGGCGGCGGCTGTGCCCCGGTGTCCCAAGAGGGGGTCTGGGACGGGTAGCTCGGAGCGACCCACGGTTGAGGCTGCTCGGGAGCGCCACCGGGGGATCCGGCCGGCTCCTCCTCGTCGCCTGAGGGTGGCGTCTCCGACATCGTGCCTCCGAGGCTGGCGACGAGGCGTCTCCTCGCAGACAGCGCGCCGCCAAGTGTAGGGGTAGGGAGTCAGCGCGAGTGGAATTGCCTCCGGCCGGCCTCAGCGACTCTCGGCCCGAACATATCGCTCGAGGTCGATGAGCCAGACGTGGAGCGCTACCGGACCAGCAGTGAGCACCCCGGTGCGTGCGAGTCTCGGCGAGAAAGCCACGAGTGACTGGAGGCAGCTCTCGAAACCTTGGCCCGTAGTGCTCATGAGGAGGATCTGGCCTGGCCGGCGTTGCTCGATCTTCCGCATGCCACTCGCGTCGAGTCCGCCCCACGCGCCTGGCACAGAGTTGAAACCGGCATGGAAGATGCCCATCGGTTCGACCATTGGGCCGAACTGGCTGAGCGGCCACCAAATGAGCAGCTGCTCCCCGTGGTAGGCCGGCTTGCCCGCGAACCCGGGCAGCTGGGCGACGACACGGTAGCGGTCGATGGCCAGCGTGTCGTCGCCGCCAAGCGTCGCGGCGAATGCGGGCGTCGGGTCCCCGACGGTATTCGGCAAGGGCTTGTGGGGCAGGGTGGGAGCGACCGTCAGGACGAGCAGGCCACCGGCGATCAACACCACCGAGAGCAAGGCGACGGCGCCTGTCCACAGCGAGAGGCGGGCAGAAGCCTCTTCGCTCTTACCGGGTACGCTCCGGTACCCAGCCATACGGGCGACCACGGCTACGACGATCAGAATCGCCACGACCGAGATGCCGGTTGGGTCCCACTGGAACGCCGGGACGTTCGGGTCCGCCTCGTAGGCCAAAGGGACGGCGAGTACCGCGGCAAAGGGCAGCCATGTCGCGAACCTGTTCGCACCGAGGCTTCTAGAGAGCTCGACCAGCACGACGGCGGCGGTGAGACAGGTCCCCGCCCACAGGATCGAGGACCAGAAGTGGACCTCCAAGATCTCGATCCCACCGAAGAACTGGAGGTAGGCCGCCAGGGCCAGCTGCCCCACGAGCGCCACTCCCAGGAATGCCTGAGCAACGGGGACATGCTTCAGGCGGCGCGCGAATGCCACCACGAAGACGGCGACAACGGCGGGCGGTACGAGCAGGTAGGAGTCGTAGGGGAGCCAGCGCCAGCTCTTCGAGTGCCACAGGACCTTCTGGCTCGGCTGGCTCAGGTAGCTGACGGCATGCAGGGTGGGAAGGATGAAGTCGAGCTGACCGAGGAGGAAGAACGACCCGACTGCGAGCAGCCCGGTCACCACGATCGCGACGACGGCGAGAACTCCGACGTCGCCCAGCGGCAGGCGCCGGTCGTTCACGGCCCGGATCACGAGGTAGCAGACAACGGCGACTCCACCCACGAACGCCGAGGCGGCAAAGGCCCAGATCGCCATCGTGACGAAGGCGGCGGCCACGCCAACCCAGACGAGGCGCCTTCGGGGCTCGAGCGCCATCGCGAGGCACGAGATCGAGGCGATGAGGTACGACACCGCGGCTGAGTCGGGGAAGTCGGTGCCCCAGGCCAGGATGACCACAGGACAGCTCAAGATGAGCACGACGGCGAGAGCGCCGGCCGGCCGGCCGTAAAGACGGCGACACAGCAGGTAGGCGGGGACGATCGCTACCAGCGCGAGCAAGTAGCGGAACACGACGAAGCCGAGAAGGGCTCCAAAGAGCTCGTACGAGATCCGCGCAGGCACGAGAAAACCGACTCGAGCCCCTTCGCGCAGCCGGGCAGTCGAGGAGAGGGCCTCGGTGTACCGGTCGAAGAACGCACGCGGATCGATGACGTAGGTCGTGTGGATGCTCGGATCGGGCAGCCCGACCGGCGACATGACGGCGATCCGGAGGACGAGGTAGGCGAGCAGCGGAGAAAGGAGGAGGAGGTACCCCTCGACCACCCACAGCCAGCTCCTCGGCTCGGACGGGGTCCGAAGGGCAACCGTCTCGGACCGTGCGTCGACCGCCGGCGGACGGACCGCCGTCGTGACATCGCGCTCGATGCCGAGCGCCTTGGAGGGCTGACCGCCTGCTGTGGGGTCTACGGGCAGCAGACTACTTTGGGCGCGGACACCCGCCAGCGCGCGAGCCGTCGAGCGCCGAAGAGGGCCGAAGAGGGCCGCGACAACCCGTCGGTCTCGTGTCACACTTCGGGAGTGGCCAACGTGCGCTGCCACTTCGGCTGGGGACCGGCCGGCGCCCTCGACCTCGTCTTGCGTGAGCGCTGCCTGCTCGTCGCAATCGTCGACGTGCTCTCTTTCTCGACCACCGTCAGCGTTGCGACGTCGAGGGGCATCTCGATCATCCCGGCCGCTCCCGATGAAGCACGAGAGGTCGCGACCGGCCGAGGTGTGCCACTCGCCGGACACTCCCGGGCCGGGACGGCTCAGTCGCCCTGGACCCTGGCGCCGAGCCGCATGATGACCGCCCCGGTCGTGCCTGCAGTCGTCCTGGCCTCCCCTAACGGCTCCGCCATCGCGTCGGTTGCAACCTCGTCTTCGTCCGCGCCGATAACGCTCGTCGCCGCCTGCCTGCGCAACCGATCGGCCGCCGGGAGGTGGCTGGCGAAGCGGGCCTCGGGCCGAGACTCGGCGATTGCGGTGATCGCCGCCGGAGAGCGGTGGCCTGACGGGACCCTCCGGCCCGCTCTCGAGGATCTCGTCGGCGCGGCCAGCCTCCTCGGCGTGCTGGGCGATCTCGGTCTCGAAGCTCTCGCCCGAGGCTGCCCTCGTCGCCCGGTGCGCCTCGGGCCTTCCGACGGCCGCCCTCGGCGATCTCGTACGCCAGAGCATCTCCGCTCGTGAGCTGAGAGATCGCGGCTTCGGTGAAGACGTCGAGATCGCCGCCGAGGTCGATGTGGCGGGCGGCACGCCGGTGCAAACGGATGAGAGTGGCTTTGTGAACAGCTGAGCTGAAGCTCGCGACGGGACCGGCGTCATCCCAAACGGTCGAGCTCCACCAGCAGCCACTCGAGCAGCAGGACCTCGTTCACGTTCAAGAGCAGCCGCGCCGCTGCCTCGTCGATCAGCTCGATCGCCTGTATCGCGGTCTTCGCGCTGGCGGACCCACCACCCAGCCTGCTCCGGAACACCCCGGCGAGCGTGGCGAGGCCGGCGCGCAGGTCATCCGTGCGCACCCGCCGCTGCTCCCTGCGATGGCGGGCGTCGATCTCCGCCCGGCCGGGCACCCCTCGCTCACCGGCGGCCTTGGCCTCGTCGGCGAGGCGCTCGAGCTCTGCGGACTGGCTGGTCTTCACGACCTCGACGGTCTCGTTCGCGGCGGCAACCAGCTCGGCGGCCAGTTTGGCGGCCGTCGCACCTGTGCCATCGAGCCGCGACGGCAGTTGCCTCCAGCGCGCGATCCTCTCGGAGAAACCCTCGTCCCCCATCAACACCCTCGCCCTGTCCAGTCGCCCCTGTGCCACCTGGGCCACTGCTTCGGCGGTCAATCGGTCGGTGCCCTCCCGCGTGCAGCGCGTCGACCAGGTCCGGCTCGGCGAGCGGCCGGAACTCGACGCGGGCACACCGACTGGCGATCGTGACGAAGTCCGCCGGGACAGACTCCGCCGTCACGATGATCACCGTCGTGTCGGGCGGCTCCTCGATCGTCTTCAACAAGCTCGGCGCCGCCGTGCCGAGGAGATGGAAGTCGACGAGCACGAGGACCTGGTACGGGGCCGCCCGCGGCGTGCGCGAGGCGAGGCGCACTACTTCGCTCGCCTGGGCGACGCTGATCGAGGCCCCCTTGCGCTCGACCACGACGAGATCTGGATGCCGGCCTGCCAACGTCTCCTGGCACACGGTGCAGACGCCGCACCCGCCTTCGGGGCAGAACAGCGCTGCCGCGAAAGCGGATGCGGCCTCCTCACGCCCGGTTCCGGGCGGGCCGACGAAGAGATACGCGTGGAGGGGCTGAGCGACCGAAGCCCGCAGCAGCCGTAGAGCGCTCGGTTGACCGACGATCCGGTCGAGCACCGGCGCGGCCGGCGCCAACGGGCTCATCGGACCACCTCGAGGTCGATGTCGAGCCGGCCGGTGACCGCACGTAGGATCGCCGCCGCGATCTCGTCAGCAGGGGCTTCACCGCCGACGACACACCAATGCTCGGGATCGGCAGCGGCCTCGGCGAGGAAGCCGTCTCGCACGCGTTCGTGGAAGGCTGCCGTCTCGGCTTCGATACGGTCCGGGCCTGCGGCCCGCCGGGTCGACCCGACCGCCACTGGTACGTCGATCAGCACGTTCAAGTCGGCCCAACGGCCTCTGGTGGCGAGGTCACAGGCTTTGCGAACATCTTCGAGCGCGAGACCCCTCCCGTATCCCTGATAGGCGAGGGTCGAGCCCGAGAAGCGATCGACCACGACATGCCGCCCGGCGCGGAGCGCCGGCTCGATCTTCTCGCTCAGGTGCTGGGCCCGCGCGGCGAGCATGAGCAACAGTTCGGTGAGGTCGTCAAGGGCACCCGAGCCGGGATCGAGGAGGAGCTGGCGCACCCGCTCGCCTATCGGCGTCCCGCCCGGTTCGCGCGTCAGGTCGGCGTCGAGCGCCAGCGCGAGCCGGGCCGCCTGAGTCGACTTCCCGGCGCCCTCGACGCCTTCGATGGCGATGAGCCGGCCGGCAGCCGCTGCCATCGGCTCACTCGCCCGAGGGGGCTGGAGCAGCAGACCGCTTGGCGGCGGCGCTCGGCGCCTTCTTCGCCGCTCCCGCCTTTTTCGCACCGCCGGACTTCTTGACGGCTGCCTTCTTCGCACCGCCTGCCTTCCTGGCGGCAGCTTTCCTGGTGGCGCCGGACTTCTTCGTCGCTGCCGCCTTACGGGCGCGGGGGAAGGTCCGGCCTCCCGGCGCAACTGGATGACTCGCCGCGCGCTCGAGCGTGATCGTCTCTGGGTCGTCAGCGCGACGCAGCGAGGCGTTCACGGTCCCGTCGGTGACGTAGGGACCAAAGCGCCCCGAGCGCAGCACGATCGGTTGACCGCTGACCGGATCAGGTCCGACCTCTTTCAGCGGAGCCGCTGTTTGGCCGAAGCGCCGCGTCTTCGGCTGCGCGAGCCGCCCGAGCGCGTCCTCGAGCGTGACCTCGAACAGCTGCTCCTCGTTTTCGAGGCTGCGGGTGTCGTTGCCGCGTTTCAGGTACGGGCCGTACCTTCCGTTGCTCGCGACGACCTCCAAGCCGGTGGCGGGATCGTGCCCGAGCAGGCGCGGCAGCTGGAGCAGCCGCATCGCGTCGCCGAGGGTCACGGTGTCGAGGGTCATCGAACTGAACAGCGACGCCGTCTTTGGCCGCTCCTTCGAGTCGCCGCCGATCTCACCGAGTTGGACGTAGGGGCCGAAACGCCCGGCTCGGGCATAAACCGGCTTGCCTGTCTCAGGATCGGCGCCGAGCGCCCGGTCACCCGACGGGCTCAAGAGCAGCTCCATCGCTCGCTCAGGAGTCAGCTCATCTGGTGCCAGCTCGTCCGGCACCGCGGCGCGGTCCTCACCGCGCTGGAGGTAGGGCCCGTAGCGTCCCACCCGAACGCAGATCTCCTCGCCGTTGTCGTCCGCACCGATCGGGATCGAGTTGACCTCCCGGGCGTCGATCTCCTCGAGGTGGGCCACGACGGCGTCTTTCAGGCCTCGCTTGCCGTCGACCGCGAGGACGTGCCGGGGCTGTCTCGAGCGCACGTCCCCCTCTCCGGCCTCGTCGAACCGGTCCGGCCGGTCGAGATGACGAGACTCACCGAAGTAGAAGCGCTCGAGCCACGGGATCTGCTCCTCTGACCCTGACGCGATCTCGTCGAGGTCGTCTTCCATGCTGGCCGTGAACCCGTAGTCGACGAGGGTGGGGAAGTGCCGTTCGAGCAGGTTGACCACCGCAAATGCGGTGAAGGACGGTACGAGTGCGGTGCCTCTCCGCCAGACGTATCCGCGGTCCTGGATGGTCTGGATGATGCTCGCGTACGTCGACGGCCGTCCCACACCTAGCTCCTCGAGGCGCCGCACGAGGGACGCCTCGGTGTAGCGGGCAGGCGGCTTGGTCGCGTGGTCCTCGGTCTCGAGACCCTCGCAGTCGACGGGCCGCCCCTCGGCCAGACGCGGGAGGCGGGCATCGTCGCGAGGATCGCGGCCGCCGCCCCCGCCTTCGACGGTCTCGTCCTCGTCCTCCCGGTAGACCTGCAGGAAACCTGGTGACGTGATCACGGTTCCCGTCGCCACGAAGCCCGCCCGGGCACCAGCCGCCGCGGCCGGCGAGACGGCGGTGGTCACAGCCTCGAGCCGGACACGAGCAGTCGTACCGGTCGCGTCGATCATCTGTGACGCGACCGTCCGTTGCCACACGAGCTCGTAGAGGTTTAGCTCGTCGGAGGCGAGCTCCCGGGCCACGGCGCTCGGCAGCCGGAAGCGGTCGCCGGCCGGGCGGATCGCTTCGTGAGCCTCCTGGGCGTTCTTCACCCGGCTCCTGTAAGTGCGGGGCGAAGAGGGGACGGACTGCGCGCCGTAGAGCTGGCGCGCCTGCTCGCGCGCGGCGTTGACAGCAGTGTCGGAGAGCGTCGTCGAGTCGGTCCGCATGTACGTGATGTAGCCCCGCTCGTACAGCGCCTGGGCGAGCCGCATCGTCCGTTGGGCGCCGAACCGGAGCTTGCGGGCCGCCTCCTGCTGCAGCGTCGACGTGATGAACGGAGCGGCCGGCGACCGCCTGAAGGGCCGGTCTTCCACCGACACGACGGAGAAGTCAGCCGGCTCGAGCACGCCGGCGAGACCGGTCGCCGACTCCGCGTCGAGGCAGAGGACCTCATCGGGCGATGTGAGCTGACCGGTCGGCCCGAAGTCGTCGCCGGTTGCGATCCGGCGCGACCCGACGTCCACCAACCTCGCCGAGAAACGCTGTCCGTCCGCCGCGAACTGCCCCTCCACGCTCCACCAGGCAGCCGAGCGGAACCTCATCCGCTCGCGCTCGCGCTCGACCACCACACGCGTGGCGACGCTCTGTACCCGTCCGGCGGAAAGGCCGCTCGCGACCTTGCGCCATAGCACAGGGGAGACCTCGTAGCCGTAGAGGCGGTCGAGGATCCGGCGCGCCTCTTGCGCGTCGACCAATCGCCGGTCGAGCTCGCGCGGGTTCTCGATCGCTTCGCGGATCGCGCCGGCGGTGATCTCGTGGAAGACCATGCGACGCACCGGCACACGCGGTGAGAGCACCTCGACCAGGTGCCAGGCGATGGACTCGCCCTCGCGGTCCTCGTCTGTGGCCAGGTAGACCTCGCTCGCATCCGAGAGCAGGCGCTTCAGCTTGGCCACCTGCTCCTTCTTCTCGCGGCTCACGACGTAGAGCGCCTTGAAGTCGTTGTCGACGTCGACGCCGAGGCGGGCCCACGGCTCCTTCTTGAACGCGGCCGGGACGTCGGCGGCTGAGCGGGGAAGGTCACGAATGTGCCCGATCGAGGACTCCACGACATAGTCGCGGCCGAGAAAGCCCGCGATGGTCTTCGCTTTTGCCGGCGACTCGACTATCACGAGTGGCTTTGCCATCAGCGCCACGTCCTGTTGTTCTCCACTGGGCCACTCCTGAACGGGTCGGCGACGAGACGTCGCTGCGGCCTGCTCACGCGCCTGACCCTATGCGAGTGGTGCGCGCCGCCACGCGCGACGTCATGGCGACGGCCTATGCCGTCACCGTCGTGCCGCCGGGCTCCGCGTCGGCGGGTTTGGCAACCTCGACCGCTTCGGCCGCCCCGACGCCTTCGACAGCCGGACCGGCGACAGCTATGTCGAGGGTTGTGTCGTCCTCCCCGAACGTTCCCGTCGCGCGCTTCGAGAAGAGGATGGCGCCGCCGAGGACGACGATCGCGACACCTGCGATCGCAAAGCGGGCATCGTTGTGGCGAAGCGTGATCACAGCGGGCAGGATCAGGAGCGACACGAGGTTCATCACCTTGATGAGGGGGTTGAGGGCCGGGCCGGCAGTGTCCTTGAACGGATCGCCGACGGTGTCGCCGATTACCGCCGCCTTGTGCGGGTCCGAGCCCTTGCCGCCGAGGAAGCCGTCCTCGATGTGCTTCTTCGCGTTGTCCCAGGCACCGCCGGAGTTCGAGAGGAAGTTCGCCATCAGCTGGCCGGTGAGGATCGTCCCGGTCAGGAACGCCCCGAGGGCGACGTAGTTGATGAGGAACCCGACGATCACCGGCGACAAGATCGCGAGCAGCGCCGGGGTGGCGAGCTCCCGCTGGGCAGCAGCGGTGCAAATTCCGATGACCCGGCCGTACTCCGGCTTCTCGGTACGGTCCATGATTCCGGGGTGCTCGCGGAACTGCCGGCGCACCTCCACCACGACGGTACCGGCGGAGCGGCCGACGGCCCGGATGGCGAGCGAGGAGAATAGGAACGCGATCGAGCCACCGATCAACAAGCCGATGAAGGTCGTCGGCTTGGCGACGTCGATCTGGGTCAGCGGGTTCGAGAACAACGCGTTGCCGATGGCGGAGATGTGGAGCTGGCTGCCGATCGTCTCGATGAACGATGCGAACAGGGCGACCGCAGCTATGACGGCGGAGCCGATGGCGACACCCTTCGTGATCGCCTTCGTCGTGTTCCCAACCGCGTCGAGGCTCACCATCACGCGCTGAGCCTCGCCGTGGAACTCGCCGGACATCTCCGCAATGCCAGCCGCGTTGTCAGCCACCGGGCCGAAGGAGTCCTCGGAGATGACCATTCCAGTGGTCGAGAGCATGCCGATGCCGACGAGGGCGACGAGGTACAGGTCGACGTCGATGTTGTGACCGCCGATGCCGACGGCTGCCGCGATGGCGATGGCGATGGCGAGCACGGCCCATACGCTCGACTCGAGCCCGAGAGCGATTCCCGACAGCACTGTCGTCGCCGGGCCGGTCCGCGTTGAGTCCGCGACTTCCCTCACCGGTCGCCTCTCGGTCGACGTGAAGTGCTCGGTGATGAGGCTCGCCACGTTCGCCAGCACGACGCCGACGAGAACGGCCCAGAAGACCTTGAGATTGTGCACGTAGAACTGGGCGACTAGGAACGCCCCGACGAGCGTCAGGAATGCCGATAGACGAAAGCCCCGGTTGATCGGCGCCATGGCGGACTTGTCGTTCTTGCCGGCCCGCACCACGAGGATGCCGACGGCCGACGTGAGGATTCCGATGCTGGCGACGATCAACGGATAGATCAAGCCCTTCGCCCAGGCAGCGGGATCGTGGGCATAGAGCGTCTTGAATGCCGAGTAACCGAGGATGAGCGACGCGATGATCGTGATCTCGTAGGACTCGAAGAGGTCCGCAGCCATTCCGGCGCAGTCGCCGACGTTGTCCCCGACGTTGTCGGCGATGGTCGCCGCGTTGCGAGGGTCGTCTTCGGGGATGCCCGCCTCAACCTTCCCGACCAGGTCAGCGCCCACGTCAGCGGCCTTGGTGAAGATACCGCCACCGACCCTCATGAACAACGCGAGCAGGGAAGCGCCGAAGCCGAAGCCGACCAGCACGGCCGTAGCGGAGTTCTGGAAGATGAAGACGATGCCGGTTGCGCCGATGATGCCGAGGCCGACGCAGAACATGCCCGTGATGCCGCCCGTGCGGAACGCGACCTTGAGCGCGCCGGGGAAGCTCACCGTCCCTCGCAGCTGCCGCGGTGCGGACGTTGCCGCGCACGGCGATCGACATGCCGATGAAACCGGTGAGCGAGGAGAAGAGGGCTCCGACCAAGAAGGCGACCGCCCACGCGAAGCCGGCGGACACGAACGACAGCGCGACATGGTTGTTCGCCTCGACAACCTTCTGCGCGGTAAAGAAGACCAGCACGAAGAGCGGGACGACGATGATGGCGATGGTGCGGAACTGCCGCTTGAGGAATGCGACTGCGCCCTCTTGGATCGCGGCTGCGATCTCGCGCATCGTCTCGGTGCCTTGGTCGGCGGCAAGCACGCCGCGCATCAGATACAGCGCTACCAGGATTGCTACGACTCCAGCGGCAAGGGCGAAGCCCAGCCAGGCGCGCTCGGCACCGCCGAGCGTGAATGCCTGGTATCCGCCAGAGCTCGCGAGGAGGTGGGGGTGCACCAATTAGCTCCTTTGCTCAGGTCGGGGGGGAGGATAAACGAGTCGCGCCCGCAAGTTCAAGATTTCACTAATCGAGGAGACCCGCTCTCGGGGTTCGGGCGGCCTCTGGTGCCTCGACCCGGGCAACAGGCTAGTCAGTCCTGTTGTCCCGATGCGCCGGGATCCGTGGGATAGCCGGATCCGGTCTCGGCAGGCCGGAGGATCTCGATCACGGGGTTGATCATCGCCGTACGGTGGTTGCGGTCACCGACCATTCCCTCGGCGGTGATGACGGCCCCCGGCTCGACGCCCGGGTAGCGCCGGCGACCCTGGAAGATGAGGAGGATCTGGCCCGTCTCGTCCGCCAGCGTGCACTCCACGCTCGGCACGCCGGCTCGCGGCTGCACGCGGACCGACCGGACGCGCCCGCCAACCTTCGCGCGCTGCCTCCACCTCAGCTGGGCAATCGGGATCGCACCAGGGAACGAAAGCGCGCGTGACTCGGCGGCGCTTCGGGCAGCCGACCGCCGGTCGGCCGCGCTCCGAGCCTCGTCGCCGTGACTGTGGTGGGTCACCCAGGGGTGCGCTGGTGTTGCGCCACGCTCTCCACCAGGACTTTGTGCCCCCGTGGCAGCTAACCGCCCGCCAGTCTCGTCGTCCCACGAAGCGCCCAGGTCCGGCGGGAGAGCGGCGAGACCCGCACCTATGGGCTGCGACACGAGCGCGCGCCTGTGCTCGCCGAGCCGGAACGGGACGATCGTCGCGGTCGCGTTCGGGAGCTGGCTGACGAACCCAGCGATGCTGTCCGCCGTCCGGTCATGCAAGACGCGACGCCAGATGCCTTCGAAGACACGCCGCGGCAACAGCACGCTCACCTCGGTGCGGCCGTCTGCCGCCGTCTCTGCGACGACTCCATCGCGGCCCGGGTGAGCCGCCGGTCGGGGCACTCGATCAGGTCGAGGGGGAAGCGGGCCAGCCCGAGCCGGCTCCATTGCTGCTCCAGTTCGTGGGCGACGCTCGTGTCGAGGACGAAGTGGACGGCCCTCAGCTCGTCGGGCTGGAGCGTCCGGGCGTACTGAAGCGCCCGCGCCGCCGCGAGGTCGAGCCGCTCGACGAAGACGAGCACGACGTGGCGGCGCTGCACGGGCGCCTCGGCGGCGTGCGGGGCGTTCTCCTCAAGCTCGGCCTTCTCCACCCCGTACTGCTTGTGCAGGCGTATGAGCACGATGAACAGCACGGGGAACAAGACCACTACGAGCCACGCCCCCTGCGAGAATTTCACGACGGCAAGGATCCCGACGATGAGGAACGAGAGGACCGCCGCGAACCCGTTGATCGCGATCTTGTGGCGCCAGCCCTGTTCCCTGTAGGTGATGTGGTGTTTCACCATCCCCGCGCCCGCCATGGTGAAGCCGACGAAGACGCCGATGGCGTAGAGGGCGACGAGCGCATTGACGCTCACATCCGTGGCGACCAGCAGAGCGATCGACGCAGCCGCGAGGATGATGATCCCGTTCGAGAAGACGAGCCGGTGACCTCGCCTCGTCAGCTGGCGGGGAAGGTAGGCGTCTTCTGCCACGAAGCTCGCAAGGTTCGGGAACCCGTTGAAGCTCGTGTTGGCTCCCGTGTAGAGGATGAGCATCGTGACGACCTGTATGTAATAGAAGCCAGCCTTGCCGAGAGACGAGTACCCGAACACATAGTGGGCCTCCTGCGAGAGCACTGTCGGGGTCTCGCTGATGTACGGGACGGCGTGGGTGATCGCCGCGAGGATCGAGACACCGAGCACGAGTGAGCCGAGCGTGAGCGACATGATCACGAGCACGCGCCGGGCGTTGATCCCCGTGGGCTGGCGGAAGTTGGCGACGCCGTTCGATATCGCCTCGAGGCCGGTGAGCGACGAGCCGCCGTTGGCGAACGCGCGGAGCACCACGAGGAGCCCGGCGCCGTAGAACAGGCCGTTCACGGAGTGGCCGACGGCGACGCCGCGCACGTCGATCGGGTGAGCGTGAAGCTGGCCGAGCGCCGCGCGGATGAGACCGAACACGACGAGCGAGCCGACGCCGGTTATGAAGAGATAGGTCGGGAGCGCGAAGGTCCTGCCGGCCTCGCGGATGCCGCGCAGGTTTCCCCACAACAGCGCCACGACGACTGTGACGGTGATGTAGACCGGGATGTGGTGCCCTGAGAGCACGAGCTTGCCGTTTATGTCGACGGCGGACACGAGGGCGTCGGTCCCCGCCGCGGTCTGGACGCAAACCGTGAGCACGTAGTCGATGATGAGCGCGACCGCCGCGATCTGCGCCACCCGCGGTCCGAAGTTCTCCCGTCCGACGACGTAGGAACCGCCGGCCTTCGTGTAGACCATCACGACTTCCCGGTACGAGAGCGTGACGAAGAACAGCACGAGCAATATCGCGAACGTGATCGGCAAGAGGAGCGAGAACGCCGCAAGGCCGACGATGGGGACGAGCTGGTTCAGCATCTCCTCGGTGCCGTATGCAGTGGAGGAGATGCAGTCCGGGGAGAGCACTCCGAGCGCGAGGACCTTCGAGAGCTTCTCCTCGGACAGCTTCTCCGTGGTGAGCGGGGGCCCGAGGAACCTCCGCTTCAGCCGGTACGAGAGCGGCTCGGGCAATATGACAGAGGGCGCTGACGACGTAGGTGCTCGCGGTCGATCACCCTCGGACGCCAGTGTCACCCGCTCATCTTGGCCCGGCTCGGCCGACAGGTCGAACCACTCCCGTGCGAGTTGTGGCGGCGGCGCTTACAAGGAAGGATGGACGACGATGCACGTCATCATCGTCGGCTGTGGGCGCGTCGGCTCCGGGCTGGCTGTCAACCTCGAGCAAGCGGGCCACAGCGTCTCCATAATCGACAAACAGCCGAGGGCGTTCCGGCGCCTGCCCGACGACTGGACGGGCCAGAAGGTGACCGGTTTCGGCTTCGATAGGGGCCACCTCGACCAGGCGAGGGCGTCCGAGGCGCACGCCCTGGCGGCAGTGACGAGCGGTGACAACTCGAACATCCTGACTGCCCGGATCGCCCGAGAGACCTACGAGATCCCGAACGTCGTCGCTCGCATCTACGACCCGCGGCGGGCCGAGATCTTCCAGAGGCTCGGGATCCCGACGGTCCCGAGCGTGTCGTGGACGACCGATCAGGTGCTTCGCCGCATCCTCCCGGACCAGAGCTCCTGGGAGTGGACCGACTCGTCCGGCAACCTCCACCTCGTGGAAAGGGCGATGCCGCCCGCGTGGGCCGGCAAGAAGCTGGTCGAGCTCGTCCCTGCCGGCATCCGCATCGCAGCCGTCACGCGGGGAGGCCTGCCGACCTTGAACATACGGGATCTCTTCGGGCAGGAAGGCGACGTCCTCCAGCTCCTCGTCACGAGCGACTCAGAGCCCGCCTTGCGCGCCTTTCTCGAGCGCGCCGAGCAAGGAGCAGCCGGCGCATGAGGGTCGCGGTGGCCGGGGCGGGGAAGGTGGGGCGTTTCTTGGCGGAGGATCTAGCGGCCAGCGGGCACGACGTGATACTCATCGACAAGGACCCCGACAGGCCGACTCCTTCGAGCCGATGGACGGCATCCGAATCGCCGTCGCGGACGCCTGCGAAGTGGCGTCACTGCAGGCCCTCCACATGGACCAGATCGACGTCATGGTTGCCGTCACCGGCGATGACGAGGACAACCTCGTCATCTCGCTCCTCGCCAAGCAGGAGTTCGCTGTGCCACGGGTCATAGCCCGCGTGAATCACCCGAAGAACCACTGGCTGTTCAACGAGTCATGGGGCGTCGACGTCGCCGTGTCCACGCCCCAGATCCTCGCCGGCCTCGTCGAGGAGGCCGTCTCGGTGGGTGTGCTCGTGCGCCTCCTGCAGTTCGAGGGCGGCAACACACGACTCGTCGAGGTGACCCTCGCCGACGGTTCGCCGGCAGCGAACCAGGCTGTTGCCGATCTCGGCCTCCCGCGGGGGGCGACTGTCGTGGCGATCGTCCGTGACGCCCACGTCGTCGTGCCCCGGGCGGACACGATCCTTGATCGCGGCGACGAGGTGTTGATCCTCGCCAGCGCGAGCATCGACGACGACGAGATTCGAGAGCTGCTCGCCGCGCGACCGTGACAACCGAGCCCGAGACCGAGACGAACGAAGACAGAGCGGCGTCCGGGGAGACTCCCCAACTCGGCGCGGCACGCCCTCACAGTCCCCCGGTGCGATATGGCGATCGTGAGGCTGCCTTCTTCGATCTCGACAAGACGGTCATCGCCCGCGCGTCGATGGTGGCCTTCGGACGGCCTTTCTACCGTGGGGGCCTGATCAATCGCCGCACCGTGCTGCGGGCGATCTACGGCCAGCTCGTCTATCTCCAACTCGGGGCGAGCGAGGAACGGCTCGCCCGCATCCGGGAGTCAGTTCTCAAGCTGACACGAGGATGGTCACAGGCACGAGTGAGCGAGATCGTCGCGGAGGCGCTGGAGCAGATCGTCGAGCCCATCATTTATGCCGAGGCTGCCGACCTCATCGAAGAGCACAAGGACGCCGGCAGGATGGTCGTCATAGTCTCCGCCTCGCCAGAGGAGATCGTCGCCCCCCTCGGCCGCTACCTCGGGGCGGATCGCGTGATCGCGAGCCGGGCGAGCCTCGACGAGGAGGGCCGGTACACGGGCTCGATGGAGTTCTACGCCTACGGCGAGTACAAGGCCGAGGCGATACGAGCGCTCGCCCAGCGCGAGGGACTCGACCTCGCGAATTCGTGGGCGTACACCGACTCCTACACCGACCTGCCGATGCTCGAGGAGGTGGGTCATCCCGTTGCGGTCAATGCCGACAGGGTGCTCGGGCGGTACGCGCGAGAGCACGAGATCGAGATGGCCCGGTTCAATCAGCCGGTCCGGCTGCGCGACCGCGTGCGAGGCCGGATCTCCGCGGTCCCCCAGAAGCCGGCTATCGCCGTCTCGGTCGGAGCTGTCGCCCTGTCGGCGGGTGCCGCCGCGCTCGGGTGGTGGCTCGGCTCCCGCCGGACCATCGACCGGCTTCGGGGCGGCTGAGCGAGGGCGTCCTAGCCGCGGAGCCGCCTTGCAGCCACAGCCCCGAGGGCGACGAGGACAGCCAGGATGAGGATCTTCTTCAGCATGGTTGGATCGTAGCGGCCTGGCGGCCGACCGGTCCGGAGTCGGTCAGGTGCGCTCGAGAGCTCAGACGGTGAGGAGGTCCCGCGCGCCGGTATCGCTCGAGGGGTGCCGCAGCTTCGACATCGCGCGCGCCTCGATCTGGCGGATCCGCTCGCGCGTCAGGTTGAAGTGCTCCCCGACTTCCTCGAGAGTCCGGGGCTCTCCCCGGTCGAGCCCGAACCGCAGCCGCAGGATCTCGCGCTCACGCTCGTCGAGAGGTGCGAGCAGGCGGTTGATCTCGACGGGGAGCAGCGCGGTGGCGGCAACCTCGAAGGGCGACTCGGCCGACCGGTCCTCCACGACGTCGCCGAGCTCGGCATCGCCGTCCTCGCGGAGAGGCTCGGACAAGGACAAAGGCTCGGCACGGAACCGGAGAGCTTCGATGAGCTTGTCCTCGGGCAGTTCGACTTCGGCGCCGAGCTCGGAGAGCGTCGCCGGGCGGCCGAGCTTCAGCTCGAGACGGGCCTGAGCCTTCTGCACTCGGGCCAGGGTGTCGCCGGCGTGCACTGGCAGCCGGATGGTCCTGCCCGTGTTGGCGATGCCACGGGTGATGGCTTGGCGGATCCACCACGTGGCATACGTCGAGAACTTGAAGCCCTTACGCCAGTCGAACTTCTCGACGGCGTGCATCAGCCCGAGATTGCCCTCTTGGATGAGATCGAGAAGAGGCAGGCCCGACGCCTGGTACTTCTTCGCGATCGAGACCACGAGGCGCAGGTTCGACTGAACGAACGTGCGCTGCGCGCCCTCGCCCTCGCGGACAGTCCGGTTCAGCTCCCGACGGCGCGTGGGCGTGAGGCCCTTCTTCGTGCGCAGCTCTTCCTCGGCTTCCCAGCGCGCTTCGATCGCCTGGGCCAAGCGGACCTCGTCGTCCTTCGTGAGCAACGGGTACTGGCCGATGTCGGTGAGGTAAAGACGTACGAGGTCTTCCTCGTCCCTCTCGACTCGCTCCTTAGCCAAAATACGAATCCTCCGTGTATCGCAATGTGGGGGTGTTCGATGCGGCTGGGCGCCGTCGTGGACGACAGGCGTCCCTCTGGCTCCTGAGGTCTTCCAGTGACTACTGCTCTCCCGGGGAGACCAGCCTTCGAGATCGCCTTGCCGTTCGCTCCTCGCTCAGTGTAACGGTGGAGTCAAGCCTCTCGGCCGAGAACGTGCACCTGAGGCACGTATTGACGAGCGACGCTCAAAACATCGGCGCCCAAGCGCCCGAGGGTCCTCACAACCGGGCCGTCCGCGCTCGGGTGAGAGTTGCCCACCCGCAGCCCGTACGCCTCGGCGAGGACCCCGTACCAGCCGACGACGACGCCCCGCCCGTCATCGTCGGTCCCCGCGACCGCCGAGCCGAGACTTGCCACCCAGTCCGTCGCAGCGGGGCCGGGCGACCCGGTGCACTCACGAGCTGTCGGGAGGCCGACCGAGACAGGCAAGAGGGCCTCCAACTGCAGCGCTCGCCAGGCGTGGGCCATGCTCGAAGCCGATGCCCACATCGCGAGCGCCGGCCCAGGATGCACAGCCAGGCCTGGCTCACCCGGCTCCGCCGGCATCACCTTGGCCCGCTCACCGAGCACTCTGAAAGCCTCGAGCTCGACCCACCGCAAGCCCCCGAGCACGCGTCCCAACTCGAGCAGGGAGAGGGGCCGACGCGGGCCGGCTAACTGCTCGAGGAGACCGTCGCTCACGGCGACGCGGCCCGGCCGGAGGCCGGGCGAGCGTCCCCCGGAGCCGCCGGGCTCGCCGGATCATGCCGGAAGCCGTTCGTTATCGGCATGCGGCGATCCTTCCCAAAACCCCGCGTCGTGACCCGGGGACCCGGAGCGGACTGGCGCCGCTTGTACTCGGCACGATCGACGAGGTCGATGATGCGCCGGACGACCGCCTCCTCGAAGCCCTCCGCCACGAGCTCCTCGATCGTCCGGTCGTGCTCGACGTAACCCTGCAGGATCGGGTCGAGCTCCTCGTAGGGCGGGAGGCTCTCGTCGTCCCGCTGACCAGGGCGGAGCTCGGCCGACGGCGGTTTGGAGAGCACGTTCTCGGGGATGATGCTGGTGCTCGCCACATGGTTCCGCCAACGGCAAGGCTCGTAGACGAGCGTCTTAGGCACGTCCCTGATGACGGCATAGCCGCCGGCCATGTCCCCGTAGAGGGTTGCGTATCCGACCGCCATCTCGCTCTTGTTGCCAGTCGTGAGCACGAGCCAGCCGAGCTCGTTCGAGAGCGCCATCACGACGACGCCTCGTGCACGAGCCTGAAGGTTCTCGTCAGTGAGGCCGACGACAGCTCTGCCCCTCTCCGCGAAGGCGGGCTCGAGCATCTCCGACAGCGCCGAGTGAGCGGGCTCGATCGAGATCGTGCGGATGTCGATGCCGAGATTGCGCGCGAGCGCTTCGGCGTCGTCGATCGAGTGGCTGCTCGAGTAACGCGACGGCAGGAGGACGCCGTGGACGCGCGAAGGCCCGAGCGCGTCGACGGCAACGGTCGCAACGAGCGAGGAGTCGACGCCCCCCGAAAGGGCGATGAGCACCGCCTCGAACCCGCCCTTCTCGACGTAGTCCCGTGTCCCTACGACAAGTGCCCGGTAGACCTCCTCTGGTGTGCTCGAGTCCCGGGCCAGCCGCGGCGTGAGCGAGTCGGCAAGCTGGACGGGCGAGCGCCGCTCAAGTGACGGCGCAGGCCCGGTGACGGTAATAGCCGGCAGCACCGGCGCGCCCTCGTGGCCGCGCGGGTCGAGCAGGCGCTTGCGGTACGCGGGCTGGATGTCGAGGTCGACCACGTGGACACACTCTTCGAACTGGGGCGCTGACGCCACGAGCAAGCCGTCGTGGTCGAAGACCATCGAGCCGCCGTCGAAGACGAGCTGATCCTGGCCGCCGACGAGGTTGACGTACACGAGAGCCGTCGACGCGTCCGCCGCCCGAGTCCCGAGCATGCGGCGCCGCTCGGGGATCACTCCGCTCCGGTAAGGAGACGCGTTGACCACGACGACCAGCTCCGCTCCGCCGGACCCGAGCTGGGCTACCGGTCCAGCAGGGCTCCATGCGTCCTCGCACACCGTGACCCCGGTACGGACACCGCCGATCACGAAGACCTCCGTAGGACCGGTCCCGGTGGCGAAGTACCGGCGCTCGTCGAACACGCCGTAGTTGGGGAGGAGCTGTTTGTGCCAGACGCCGTGGACCTTGCCGCCTCCGAGCACGGCCGCCGCGTTGTACAAGTCCCCGTCCTCGTCCACGTATCCGACCACGACGGCGCACCGGCCGCTCGCGGCTGCGAGCCGGTCGAGCGCCCGCAGGTTCTCCTCGACGAAGGCCGGTTTGAGCAGCAGATCCTCGGGGGGATAACCGGTGACCGCGAGCTCGGGGAAGACGGCCAGATCAGCCTCCTCGCGCTCGGCTGCCGCCATCGCGGCAAGGATCTTGGCGACGTTCTGGTCGAGATCACCGACCACCACGTCCACCTGGCAGAGAGCCACCCGTAGGCGAGCCATGCAAAGAGCGTATCGGCCCCTCCCGCTCGCCTCGTTTACGCTCTGACCAGCTCATGACAATGCTCCCCCGGCTGCTCGAGGACGCGGCAAGATCGTCGGTCGACCCCGAGCCGGTGAGGCTCGTGTTCGAGCGCCTCATCGAGGCCGGCCCGGGGGACGTGACCGACCGGATCGACGAGCCGCTCGCTCGTGCCATCGCCTGCGTCGCCGGCGCGAGCCGCTCTCTCGCCCGGATGCTCACCGCCGAGCCGGGCGCTCTGGAAGCGCTCACGAGACCACCGGGGGCGAACTGGGCGGCCGACGTCCTCCTCGCCGAGGACGCCACCGACCTCGCACGCCGTAAGCGCCTCGCCTACCTGAGCATCGCAGCCAACGACCTGGGCGGGAGTGACCCCCTCGAGATGGTGGGTGCTTCTCTCTCGCGCCTCGCCGACGCGGTACTCGAGACCGCATGCCGGCTTGCTGGTGCGCGAGGGCTGGCGGTCATCGGGATGGGCAAGCACGGGGCGCAGGGAGCTCAACTACGCGAGCGACGTCGACGTCGTCTTCGTCGCCGCGACCGGTGCCAACCTCGCGGAGACGGCTGCGACGGCGCGGCGAGTGCTTGCCATCGCAGGCGAGTCCTACCGGATAGACACCGATCTGCGCCCCGAAGGAAGAGACGGGGCGCTCGTTCGGACCCTCGAGTCGTATGAGGCGTACTGGGAGAAGTGGGCCCGTCCGTGGGAGTTCCAAGCGCTCCTCAAGGCTCGGGCATCGGCAGGGGACCACCGGCTCGGGGTCGCCTTCGAGCGGGCGTCGAACGCCCTCGTCTGGTCGTGGCACGTCGATGCTGACGCCCTCGCCGAGTTGCGCTCGATGAAGTCGCGAGCCGAGGAGCTGGTCGCGCGGCGCGGCTTGTCGGATCGTGAGCTGAAGCGGGGGCGCGGCGGGATCCGCGACATCGAGTTCGCCGCCCAGCTCCTCCAGCTCGTCCACGGCAGGGACGACCCGTCCCTCCGCGTCCGGTCCACCCTTTCGGCGCTCGAGGAGCTTGCTGGTGCCGGCTACGTCGACGCCGGGGACGCGACCGTGCTCGCTCTCGCGTACCGCTTCCTCCGCACCGTCGAGCACCGGCTGCAGCTCGTCGAGGAGGCCCAGGTCCACACCGTGCCTCCGACGGGTGCCGCCAGGGACCACCTCGCCCGAGTCCTCGGCTTCGGTGGTGGGGAGGGCGTGACGCGCAAGAGGAGCGAGCGTTTCGACCTCGTGCTCGCCCGGTACCAGTCCTCTGTACGGTCGATCCACGAGCGGCTCTTCTTCCGGCCGCTGCTCGAGGTCTTCGGCTCGGCAGGCTCGGTTGGAAGGCTCTCGGAGTCTGCAGCCGCCGAACGCCTCGCTGCCTTCGGGTTCCGGGAAGCGGATCGGACGCATCAAGCGCTCGCCGAGCTGACGAGAGGCCTCACGCGCTCGTCGCGCCTCATGCAGCAGTTGCTCCCGGTACTGCTCGGTTGGCTCTCGGAGACCCCCGACCCTGACCTCGGCCTGCTCGGGCTCCGGAACCTGGCGGGCGTCCCCCACGAACGAGACGTCGTCGTCGCGGCGTTCCGTGACTCGCCCGAGCTCGCTCGCCGTCTCTGCGTGGTGCTCGGCTCGAGCCGCCGGCTCGGTGAGCTCGTGCAACGCCACCCGGCACTCGCGCTGGCGATGGGCGACGACGCGGCGCTCGAGCCGCCCAGCCGGACCGATCTCCTCGAACGGTCGCTCGCCGCCGCCGATCACTCGGTCGATCACCTCTCGCGAGGGCTCCGGAGGGTCGTCGGTGCCGAGACGCTCCGCATCGCTGCCGCCGAGCTGCTCGGCGTGAGCGAACCGCGATTGGTCCCAGGCCAGCTCGCGGCACTCGGCGACGCGGCTCTCACCGCCGCGCTGCAGAGCGTCTCCCCCAGTCTGCCCTTCGGTGTCGTCGCCATGGGGCGGCTCGGCGGTGCCGAGCTCGCCTACGGGAGCGATCTCGACGTGCTGCTCATCTACGAAGGCGCCGGGTCCGCCGATGCGAGCGAAGCGGAGCGCATTGCGACCTCCATGTTCCGCGTGCTCAACGGCCCCACGCCTGCCGACCGGATCTGGACCGTCGATGCCCAGCTGAGACCGGAGGGCAAGCACGGCCCGCTCGCCCGGTCACTCGAGGCATACGCCGAGTACCACGAACGGTGGATCGCGGCTTGGGAGCGTCAAGCGTTGTTGAGGGCACGGCCGCTCGCAGGTGACCCGGCACTCCTCGAGCGCTTCATGGAGCTAGCGAGGGGGACACTGTGGGACCGGCCGCTCACCCCCGACGACGTCCGCGAGATCAGGCGCCTCAAGGCCCGCACCGAGCGCGAACGCATCCCCGCAGGCGAGGACCCGCAGTTCCACTTCAAGCTCGGGCGTGGCTCGCTCGCCGACGTCGAGTGGACGGTACAGCTCCTCCAGCTCGAACAGCGGGTCAGCGCCACGAACACCGCCGACGCGCTCCGGGCGCTCGTCAAAAGTGGGGCCCTCGACGAGCGAGACGGCTCGATCCTCTCTGATGCGCTGGGCTTCCTCGGCGCGACCCGGGACCGCTGGCACCTCGTCGGCAATTACGTAGCAGGCGCTGGTGGCCCGGTAAGCCGCGTCGGGTCGGACTCCCTGCCCCAGTCACCCGAGGCCCTGTCCCGCCTCGCGCGGTCGCTCGGCGAACGCCCGGCGGAGTTGCGGGAGCAGTACCGGCGGGTGACGAGAAGGGCGCGAAAGGTGGTCGAGCGGCGTTTCTACGGGCTTTGAGCCGGGGAGCCCACCGCGGTCACACTCCTCCGCCGGTTGATGGAGGCTCGGCCGGCAGCTCGAGGCCGAGGCGCTCGAGAGCGCCCTCGTCGTCGACGTCAGAGAAGCTCGAGATCGAGGTCGATGCCGGCAAGCTCCTTCCCGTCGAGCACGACAAGGTCGTCGCCAGTGCCGAAAGCGGCGTTGACGCGCCGCTTCCCTTGTTCCACGCACTCGATCGCTCGGTCGAGGGCAGCCGGCGACCAGCGCGCGCAGAGAGGCTGAAGCCGCCCGCCGGCTACCGGTACCACAGAGCGATGGCCGGCGGCCGGCCAGAGCGCGATCCTCGAGAGCAGCTCGGGCGAGAGACATGGCAGGTCAGTGGCAAGGACGAGGACCGGTCCCTCGAAGCCCAGGTGGCGCAAGGTCCGCGTGCCGAGGGCGATCGCCGCCAGCGGACCCTCACCGGGGTCTCGTTCAGTCGGCTGGTCGAGCAACGAGGCGTGAGGACCGACTTCGAGGGCGACGACAGTGACAGCCTCGAGCATCGAGCCGAGGTGGCGCCCGAGCGTCATGCCGGCCGGGCCGAGGGGGAGCGTCGCCTTGTCCCGCCCCATCCGGGTGCTGGCGCCGCCGGTCAAGAGGAGCCCGGCAGGGCCCTCACTCAGCAAGCGTCGCCGCGAGCTCGCTCGCCTTGGCTCGGGCCTCGGCGGGAGTGACACCGGCGCGGGCGACCAGCCAGCACGACACCGGAGCTGCCGTGCGCTCGGACGCTCGCGCTGCGATCCCGGCAAGATCGAGCAGTTCGTTGACCTCTTCTTCGGACGGAGCTTCGATGCCGAGCACGGCAGAGAAACGCTCCAACCACTCTGACGCTGAGTACTCCACAGCTTGAAGGGTAACGGTGAGGCCGTCTCAGATCGAGCGGCCCGTGCCGACCCAGTACGGCTCTCGCAGCTTCCTCTTGAAGATCTTGCCCGAGTCCTCGCGGGGCAGCGACTGCTCGAACTCGACGATCCTCGGCACCTTGAAGCCCGCCAGCCGCTGGCGGACGAAGGCTCGAACCGCGTCCCGGTCGATGTCGGCTCCCTCCTCTGGTTCGATCACCGCGGCGAGTGCTTCGCCGAACTCCTCGTCGGGGATTCCGAAGACGGCGACGTCGCGGACGCCCGGCATGGTGATAAGGCAGGCCTCGATCTCGATCGGGTAGATGTTGGCCCCACCAGAGATCACCATGTCCCGCTTGCGATCGCACAGGTACAAGAAACCGTCGTCGTCGAGGTAGCCGATGTCGCCCACGGTGACGAGATCGTCCTTGCCGACCTCTTCGCGGGCGCCCGGGCGGTTCTCGTACTCGAAGTCGTAGAAACCCGCCATCCGCGCGAACACCTCCCCCGGCTCACCCACGCCCACCGGCTCCCCGAACGGGTCGAGCACCTTAATGGTCACTCCCTGGAGGGGGCGACCCACCGTGCCAGGATGCGAGAGCCACTCCTCGCTCGTCGATGCGGTCACGACCCCGATCTCGGTCCCGCCGTAGAACTCCTCGACGATCGGTCCCCACCAGTCGATCATCGCCTGTTTGACGTGGTCGGGACAGGGAGCCGCCCCGTGGGTGACCCGTTTCAAAGATGACAGGTCGTAGCTGCTGCGCACTTGCTCGGGAAGCTTGAGCAGCCGGACGAACATCGTCGGCACGAGGTAGAGGTGTGTGAGTTGCTGCTCCTCGATGAGCCGGAGCAGGCCCTCGGGGTCAAAGCGCGACTCGAGCACCATGTACGTCCCGAGCCCCACCGCCGCCAGCGCGAAGGCGTTCGGGGCCGAGTGGTAGAGCGGAGCGGTCACCGCCGTGCGAGCGCCCGGCTCGACGCCGATAGCGGCCATCTGCACGAAGATCGACTGGACCAGTGCGCCGGCGTCCTCCGGTGGCACCCGGCGGACACCCTTCGGATTGCCCGTCGTACCGGATGTGTAGAACATCGTCGCACCGCTGAGCCCAACCGGCTCCGGCTCTTCGGCGGGCGTCTCGACCCACTCCGACCACCAATCTTCAGCTGGGCCGGGATCGCCCAGCTCCGCATTGACGTGGTACGCCTGCCGGGTCGTACCCGGCGTCGGCACGACCCGGACGTGGAGCGACGGAGGGAGCGCTGGCCGAAGCGGGGCCAGGAGGTCCGAGTGTGCGACGAGCACCTTCGCCCTCGAGTCGGACAGCACGTAGTTGATCTCTTCGCGGGTGCCGTGCCAGTTGATGGGGACCGGTGCGGCCCCGACGCGCCCGGCGGCGAGCGATGCCTCCAGGAACGCGACGTCGTTCCGCATCAACAAGGCCACCGTGTCGCCCGACCCGACGCCAACGGCGGCGAGACCGGCGGAGGCGCGACCCGCGCGCTGCTGCAGCTCGTCGGTGGGCAGGAATAGGCCTTCGAAGAGGACTCCGTTCACGCGGGAGAGACTACGCGGACCGCGGCCACGCTCTCCAGCGAGAGTCAACTTCACAGGTAATACTCAGGAAGTGCGATTCGCGTGTGGTTACCGATCCCGTTCCCGGTCGAACTAGTCCGCCTCTACCGCTCCGACCAGGGCTAATGCCTTCTAAAGGGCCGAAGGGGCCGCCGACCGGGCAAGCGGATTGGCGCGCGGGCACTTACGACCGACGACGAGAATTGCGACATTGACCGGCGCTCGCATTTAGAATGCAGCCTCATGAAAGGCAGTCAGGAGCTGGTTGAGACGCGCCCCGGAGCCGAGGCCGGACTGCTTCAAGAATCCAGTCAGCTCATGACGATCGACACGGTCGAGGCGCCCTCCGAGCCCGCCGGCCGGACTGGCAGCCGCGCGAGCCGTTTCGGCAACTGGCTGGGCGGATACAGGCGGTCGTTGGCCATCTACGCCGGCACGCGCGTCGTCCTGCTGCTGCTGGCCATCGTCTGTGACGCGATCTTCGGCAGCGTCGTCCACGGCGAGTCGCTCACCCGCGAGCTCGCCAACTGGGACGGCTGGTGGTACGTCCACCTGGCCACGCTCGGCTACCCGACGGCCGTGTCACACGGGCAGACGACATTGGGCTTCTTCCCGCTCTACTCAATGGTGATCTGGCTCACCGGGCACATCTTCTTCTGCTCTTACGTCATCGCCGGGATGATCGTCTCGACCGCCGGCGGTGCCGTCTCCGTCATGCTGGTGCAGAGGCTCACGACCGACTGGTGGGGTCCCGAGGTCGCCAGGAAGGCAGTACTGCTCTTCTGCATCTTCCCCGGGACGGTCGTCTTCTCGATGGTCTACTCCGAGGGGATCCTCATCCCCCTCGTTGCCGGAAGCATGCTCGCCTTGAGCCGCCGGCGCTGGGTGCTCGCCGGATTGCTGGCCGGCCTTGCCTCGGGCATCGGCCCGGACGCGCTCGCAGTCATCCCCATGTGCGCCGCAGCCTCGTTCGTGCATCTCCGGCGCTTCGGGTGGCAGGACCGCGAGGCGAGGCGCAGCCTGCTCGCTCCGCTCATGGCGCCGGTCGGTGCCCTTGGGTTCGCCGGCTTTCTTTGGGTCTGGACCGGGAACCCGTTCGCGAGCTACATCGCACAGCACGACGGCTGGCACGAGACGTCGAGTCCGCTCGCCATCCCGCACCAGCTGGTGCTCCTCATACACGAGGTCGGCTTCCGCTTCCACTGGTGGCACGCCAACCTCAACGTCATCATCGGCCTGGCAGGCACGGTCTTCCTCGTGGCCAGCCTCAAGCTGCTCTGGCGTGACCGACGGGCGATACCGCTCGAGGTGCTCGTCTTCACCGGCTGCATGACCTTCTTCATGGTCACGTCGTGGCACGTGCCGCCGAACCCTCGCCTGCTCATCACGGGTTTCCCGATCGTGTTGGTCTTCGCCAGGTGGGCTGAAGGCCGAGCTTGGACGCGACTCGTCTGGGTGACAGCCGCGTCCTTGTTGCTGCTGAGCGCCTTGACCTACGTCGGGAGCGTCCTCAGGCCGTAGGGGTGGCGGGTGCCTGTGTGGTGTACAGCCGCACGTTGACCTCGCTCGCGTAACCGAAGCCGACCTGGGTGTTGAACGGGAAGTACCCCTGGAGGAGGCTCAAGAGCGCCTCGAAGCGTCGGTAATGGACCCTCGACAGGTACGTGCCGCGGGGCTGTCCGACGTGAGAGTAGACGAACCAAAGTCGGGGGCAGGTCGCCGCGAGATACCGGACCCTAGAAGGTTCAAGGCTTCGATAGACCTCGACATACGGCCTGACCTCGGTGAACGGCGTCCTCGGCAGGACTGGTCGCGGAAGCGAGTCGGCGCGCGGTCAGTGGTCTTGAAGTAGTAGTCGAACGGCATGCGGCCGTCTGACGGGTAAAAGGCGATGCAGTCACCACGTTGTGAGTGAGCGAGCACATAGGTCGATGCGGCATGCCAGTTCTCGGGCGACATGCCGTAGCTCGGCAGGATCTGTACCGCGCGAAGGACGAGGAGCACGCCGAGCGCTGCCCACCCGGCGCGACGCGGAACCCGCGTCGCGAGGAGGCCCCATGCCAGCGCGAGCGATACCGCAGGCGCCGAGAGCAGCAAATAGCGCGTCTCGAAGAGCGATTGGCCCACAACGGACTCGAACGTGTCGAGCGCCACGGGCACGACGAGCCACGAGGCCAGGAGAGTCCCTGCCCAACGCTCCCGCGATACGCCGCTCGTAAGAGTGTGGGTGCGGGCGCCCCGGAGTGCCGCCACCCCGGCGGCGACGACAACGATCGCCGTGAGGCCGAGCAAAGGCCGGCTCGAAGCTGTGAGTTGGAAAAGGGGTGGTGCGGCAGACGCGAGCAGCGACTGGCCGAGATCGGCCGCGTAGCGGAGGCTCGGCCGCGGGATCCAGAACAGCTGGCCGGCACCACGCCCGTGCGCGACCAAGACCAAGGGCGCCGAACAGAGACCGGCTACGACAAGAGCGCTGATGATCGGCCGGAACCGCCTCCGATACCAGATCAGCGACACCAGTTGCGCAGGGACGACGAGGACTGCCACGAAGCTCATGTACATGGCAAGAACGAGAGCGACTGTGTAGGCCGGCCACGCCCAAGCCGGAGGTTTGCCTGGTCGCCGGCTCGATTCCCCGTCGACAAGGGCGATGAAGGCAAGGAACGAGATCGCTCCGAGCGCGTACATCAGCGCATACGCCCGCCCGTCCTGGCCCCAGTAGATGAGCGGGAGGCTGAACGCAGTGAGGAGCCCGGCAGCGGCACCGACCCGCCGATCGAACAGACGCAACCCGATGAGCGACACCGTCCCTGCCGTGATCGCCGTCGCGACCACAGACGGCAGCCGGAGCACGACAGTGCTGTCGCCGAAGATCGAGAAGAGCACGTGGACCAACGCGTAGAAGGCCATCATGTTGCCGCCGTCGTGCTTCATTGCGGCCCACAGCGCTGCCCCATGCTGGCTCGAGATGGCGACCGTGGCGGACTCGTCAAGCCACAGGCTCCGCGCCGACAGGTCGAACCCCGTGAGCGCCGCCGCGACGGCGGCTGGAACGAGGACTGACAGCAGGGTGATCAACCGGTCATGCGACGACGGCTCTCCCACCTGATGCGGTCGGCGAGCGACCCCGGCCACATCCATCGGTTCAGTCTCGCGCACCCCTGGGCACCCCTAGCCTCGTGATTCGTCGCTGGCCGGAGGCCTCGGCCTACTCGTCGTCGAGGGGCCGCCAGTAGATGAGCGCGTCTTCCCCGTCGACCGCCCGAGGCACTCGGCCGATCACCACGAAACCCAGCTCCTCATAGAGGCGCCGAGCGGGATTCGACTCGAACACCAAGTTGAACTGCATCGCGTCGAAGCCGAGACGTCGCGCCTCGACGAGGGAGTGCGTGACCAGCCGGCGCCCCAGCCCGTGTCCGCGATGCCCGGCCGCCACGAAGTAGCCGGCATTGCAGATGTGAGCAGCGCGGCCGATGTAATTGGGCTTGAGGTAGTACGCACCGACGAGTTCCCCGCCGAAGCGCGCCACCACTACTGCGGACGTGTGGGCCAGCCAGAACTCGTCGAACTCTGCGCGGGAGATCGGCGGTGCGTGCGGGAAGCCCTCCAGTGCGTCGACCACTCTCGAGTAGGCCTCGAACAGCTCATCGTTGTCCGCCGGCTCCACAAACCGGAGTTCTGCAACCGTGGCCATACGAAGAAGCTACAGAAGCCACCTCATGAGGGTCGTCCCCCTCATCACTTGGACGCGGACGACGAGACCTCGGCGATGCGCCAGCAGCCGCGGCCCGCACGTTTCGCCTCGTAGAGCGCGGCGTCGGCCCGATCGAGCGTCTCGGACGAGCTCGTGCCGCCGTGCATGCAGACTCCGGCCGAGAACGTCGGTCGGTCGGCGACACCCCACTTCCTGGACAACCGCTCGAGGAAGGAGACCGCCGCCGCCGGAGAGCCGTCGCCCGGCCGGAGGATCGCGACGAGCTCTTCACCGCCGTACCGGAAAGCGCCGTCGCTCGATCGAAGGACCGAGCGCATCGTGTCGGCGAAGTCTCTGATGACCTGATCGCCGGCGGCATGACCACGAGTGTCGTTGATCCTCTTGAAGTGATCGAGATCGAGGAGGATCACGATGTCGTTCAAGACAAGGCCATGCAGTGCGGACGAGAGTCCCCTACGGTTGCCGAGCCCGGTGAGGTAATCGGTGTGAGCGTCGTCGACGAGCTGGTCGATGCGAGACGCGAGCACGTCGGTCCGGGTCGCAAGCAGCTCCCCGACAATGATCCAGATCGCGATCACGATCGGCGTCCGGACGGCCGTCACGGCTCCCGCTGTGGTCTGGCAGAAGTACCACGCCGGCGCCACTACCGGGACGATCATCGTGCTGACGCCTCGACGGAGGCTGAGGCCGACATAGATGAACACCAAGGTGAAGAGGCCGGAATAGGCACCGCCCGCAGTGGGGAACGCCTCTGTGACCCCGATGACCGACACGATCATGAGCGCCGGGTAGACGAGGAGCCAGGGCGACGCTACTGGCGGGTCGGGGCGGACGAGAGCGAGCAGCACCGCTAGCGCAATGACGCTGATTTCGATGAAGGCGATGCGGCCGAGATGCATCGGGTGGGGCAGCAGCCAAATGGTCGCGAGCACGATCAGTGACGAGGCCACCGTGATCGCGGCGCCGAGTCGCACAGGGCGCGAAGGCGACGCACTGCGCCTGTTTACCGGCAAAGTCTCGGTCGCACTCATACCCCCTCATTTTCGCATGGTGCTGCCGGGTATTTACCCAGAATTCACGAGAACAACTCGCTTGCACCTGAACTGCAACCGACTTGGATACTCACGAGCGTGGCGGGATCGCCCTGCCCGCCGCCGAGCACGACGCCCGATCAGCTGGTGCCGCTCCGGCTCGGGTAAATCACCAGGTCGACAACGCCTCCATGGGAGAATTCGGCTCTCCAGAGAGGTGATGCCATGAGCAAGTACGTCCACGTCCCACATCCGCACACGCTCGAGAGGCTGGAGCACCGGGACAAGCCGACTACCACCGCAGATGTGATCAAGGCAAAGTCGAGCGTCAGGTTCAACTCGTGGCTCGCGGTCAAGATCACCGACGGGGTCGGCACGATGTGGTGTGCCTACCTCTTCGCCGCTCTCGCCCTGATCGGGCTACCCACCGCGTTGAAGCCGGGTGGTGAGGGAATCATCGCCTGGATAGCGCAGACGTTTCTACAGCTCGTGCTGTTGTCGATCATCATCGTCGGCCAGAACATCGCGGCGGCCTCATCCGACTCGCGGGCGGAGAACACCTACAAGGACGCCGAGGCCATCTTGAGCGAGGCGATAGAGATACAAAAGCACCTGCAGTCCCAGGACGAGGAGCTGATCGCTGCCTTGAAGGACGCGCTTGCGAAGCTCCCGCCTCAATGAAGAACTGTCGACTCCGACGGGCCCGGAACGGTGGCTGGAGACTCCGTCACCTCCAGCCGCCGTCCTAGGCGGCCGACCGCTCGATTGCCTGTCTCCGAGGGGGGGGATTGGACACAGGAGGGCAGTACGGACGCTTGGCATTCTCGTCCTCCGCCCAACCGGCCAGGTAGGGCACAAGGTCCCATTTCTCCTCTTGGCCCGGCTTTCGCGTTAGCCGGGCCTCAAGCGATACTGGTGACCGTGAGCAGGAGAGTGAGAACGCGCTTCGCTCTGGTCGCAGCGGGCCTCGTCGTAGCTCTGCCACTAGTCGCCAACACGCTCGCCAGCACTTCTGCGACGGCGTTGGCGACGAAAATCGGGACGATCGCCGCCTACAGCGCCCCCAATTTTGGAGGGCCGCAGGCGGGTGGTCCGGCAGTGGTCGGGATTGCCGCCGCGACCGATGGGCGTGGCTACTACGTGCTCCGCGCGAACGGCGGAGTCGACAACTACGGCGTGCCGTGGCACGGCTCGTTGTCCACCAAGCCGCTACCAGCAGGGGTCACGGCCACAGGAATCGCGACTGATGGGGTGACGGGCGGGTACTGGGTGGTGCTTTCCAACGGGCAGGTGCACGCCTTCCACGCCCCGTTCCTCGGGCAGCCCGACATCCCGTCGGGCGGGTGGGGCCAGCACCCGGCGGCGGTCGCCATCGTCGCCGCGGCGAAAGGGCGTGGCTACTACGTGCTCCGCGCGAACGGCGGGGTCGACAACTACGGCGCGCGGTTCCGCGGGTCCCTGGCGGGCCACCTCCCATACGGCGCGACTGCTCCCGTCACCGCTACGGGCATCGCGGCCGACACGGCGACGGGCGGTTACTGGATCACCACCTCGACGGGCGGGGTGTCCGCCTTCCACGCGCCGTCGTTCGGCTCGCCGATAGCCTTGGCGCACGGCAAGTACGACGGCAACACGCTGACGGGGATCGCAGCCGCCCCGAAGGGTGACGGCTACGACGTGCTTCGGTCCAACGGCGGCGTGGACAGCTTTCGTGCTCCATATCACGGTTCGCTCGGCGCCTGGGGCGGCATGCCCGATGGAGGTTTTGCCAGCGGAATCGCCGTTGACCCGGCGACGGGCGGCTACTGGGAGGCGATCGACTCCGCACCTGTGAGCGCTTATCTCAACCCGTTGCGGGGACTGACCTCCCTCGTCCCCCAAGAGGTCGATCAGGGCGTCGACTACTGCGGTTCCGGCCCCATCTTCGCGATTGGCGACGGGACGGTGGAGAACCTCTACAGCTCGGGCTGGCCGAGCGGCGTCTTCATCTCATACAAGCTGAGCCAGGGCCGGGCGGAGGGCCTCGTGGTCTATGTGGCCGAGGACGTGACCCCGGCTGTCTCGGTCGGCGAGGCGGTGAGCGCCAACACGGTCGTCGGCTACCTCCACGACGCGAAGACGTGCCTCGAGACCGGTTGGGCAGATGCGGCCTGGCCGTACGGGCTCGCGGCCGCGCACGACGAGTACAACGGCCGTAACTCGACGGCGTACGGGCTCAACTTCAGCTCGCTGCTCGACGCACTCGGGTCGAGACCCGGGCTCCCACAGCCCGACGGGCCACCAGGGCCGATCCCGGCCGGGTGGCCGACCTGGAGCGACACCGGCAGATAGCCGTCAGCCGGGGCGCCTCACACGCGCTCCACGTACGGCAGACCGTTCGCGCCGATCCACGCCGCCACGTTGCCACCGATCGACAACCCGTAGACGACTGGCGCGTACTCTTTCCAGGTGCCTGACGGCAGGCTCATGGCCCAGAGCTCGCTGCCTCCACTCTCCTGCGCATACCCGACGCCGATCACCTTCGGGCTGATCGACACGACGCTTACAAGGCCCGTCCGAACGGGGATGTCGGTCGGAGTTCCCCCGCCGGCGCTCACGTACTGTGTGACCTGGCCTGACCCACCAGCCGAATACCACCCGTAGGCCCATGCCACGCGGCTGCCATCACTGGCCACGGAGAGACCGTCAACGTATTCGAAGGACTCTCCTCCTGACAGTGGCGGCGCGAGCTGCTTCGCCCCGGTCCCCGCAACGCTCTCGACCCAGACAGACCCGTCGGTCTTTATGTATGCCAACTTGCCGCCGCCAAGCGCATACGTGGCTATGTCCGTCATCGGCAGCGTCGTCACCTTGGCTGTCTTGAAGTCTCCGAGATCGAATCCGGACAGCGTCTGGAAGAGCACGTCGTCGCCCGAGACGCCCAAGGTGGCACCGCTGTAGGCGGACCAATCCCCGAGATTCGACAGCACCTTGGACTGACCGCCCTCGAACACGGTTATGTCGAGCGGGTCGGCGGACGGCTGCTTGGCGTACGAGGTCGAGGCGACGGCCGAGCCGGAGTCGGCGATGTCGAGCGAGTAAGCGGTCGAGTCCGAATCGAGAAACCCATCGCCGCCCAACAACTTCGGCTTGCCCAGCTTGACCGAGCTGCCGGCGGCCGAATACGTGCTCGTCCAGACCCCGAGGCCACTCGCCCCGTTGTCGATCCACGCAATGCTGTTCGTGCCGACCGAAATGGCGGCGGCAGCAAGTGGCGACCGGTAGCCCGGCGCGAGATGTGTCGCCTTCTTGGCCGTGTCGAGCAGCGAGAACAGCCCGCCACCCGAGGTCGTGTCGTTGCTGGGGCTGAAATACAAGAGATCTCCTACCGACACGACGCTCGCGACGATGGGCAGCGGATAGGTCGAGATCTTCCCTCCTTGGACAAGGACCCGATGAAGCGGGCACCCCGTGTTGGAGCACGTGAACCATGCCGTCACCTTCGGCGTGACAACGGTCGACGGGTACGGGTAGCCGGTGCCGACCTTCTTGATGAAATGGCCCGTGCCGGAAAGGTCGAAACTGGCGATGGAGGAAGCGCTCCCCTTCAAGATGGTGCAGCCGGTCGCGAGGGTGGACAACGAGTCACATGTGATGCTCACGCCGTTCTCGTGGAAGAGCGTCACGAGGTGGCGCGGCGCCGCGTACAACACATACCCAACCGTCTCTTTGACGCCGGAACTGCCGACGGTGACCACTCCGGACGGGCCGGTGAGCGCGGTGACGTACTCGGACTCCGGAAATTTGAGGAGTGTCGTCGGCTTGCGGCTCGGCAACGCGATCTCGACGAGCGAAGAGGTCGGCACACCGGACTCGGACACGAGCACCCCGCCGGGAACTGCGCCTTCGAAGGTCACGGGCTCCTTCAAGAGGACGAGCCCGCTCTTCTTCGTGGAGATGTCGTACCACCAAACGGCCGGCATCCCGGAGCCTTCCTCCCACAGCACGACGAGGGGGCCGCTGATACCGGCGCCCTCGATCAGGTAGCTGGCGGACTCGAGCTTGGGCATCAACGCAACGGCAGCGTGCTTGCCGGCGGGCACCACCGAGTACTCCGCCGGCCCGAGCGACCGGCCACCGTTGGCAGTGCGGGCGACTGGCTGTACGAGTACTCCGGCGCCCGACGCCCCGACAACGCTCAGATCGCCGTAGAGCGCACCGGGACCTTTGGTGACCTGAACTGGGCCCGACCTCGGCAAACGAGCAGCGGAGCTGGGAAGCGCAGGAAGCGCGAGGGCGACGACGGCAAGTACCAGGGTCCCGAAGAGCGACACGCCGACTCGCCCCGGGCGCCGGAGCCGCGTGCATGCCGGCCGAGAGAGACTGACCTGCTCGGCGTCACGCTCAGCTCGGATTCCCCACGGGTCGCCGTTCTCCGCTACCTGTCGATCCATCAACGGCTCTCCGCGTTCCCTCGCAGTGACGTCACGCAACATATCGCGCAGGTGACTCGGCGGCCAGGGTCTCCGTGACCGGCGGTCGAAGCGTCGTGAAGACTGTCAGATGTGCCGACTGCCACTCATGTGCCGCCGCCGCTCTCTTGGCGAGAGCGCGCTGCCATCGCGGCATTCGGCCTCGCTCCGGTCGCGTTCCTGCCCGGCGCGCTCAACCGATTCGTCTTCCCGAAGGTGGCGCTCGCCGCGCTCGGATGCTCACTCGCCGCCTGGCCACCTCGTCGAGGTCGCCTTCCTCGGGTCGTCGACGCGTTGCTCGGAGCCGGCGCCGTGATCCTCCTAGTCGCGGCAGCGACGAGCGCTTCGGTAACCGGCGCCTTGCTCGGGCGAGCTCCCCGCTACGAGGGAGTGTTCGTGCTGCCTGTCTATGCCGCGTCCGCAGCCGCCGGCGCTTGGCTGCTCGGACCAGGCCGGCGGCGAGCTGCCGTCCCCTGGTGCCTCCGGTGGCTGACCGTCGCAGCCGTCGTCATCGCCATCGAAGCGATCCTCGAGACGGCTGGGCTCCGCCCGCTCGCGTCGGACGTTGCCCGTCCCGGCTCGCTCCTCGGCAACGCCAGCGACGAGGGAGCGATCGGCGTTCTCCTTCTCGGTCCCCTGGCTGGAGCGGCAATCACAGCGCGGGACCGATGGTGCATCGCAGGCAGCGTCGCAGCGGCCGCCGTCGTCGTCTTGTCCGCATCGCGGGGAGCGCTCGTCGCCGTCGTGCCTCTTGCTTTCGTGCTGGCGGCGGCTCTCGTTAGGAAGCCAGCTCCGGCTGTGGGAACCGACACACAGGCGGGGCTGTCCCGCTCAGTCCGTCTCCGCGTCGCCGGCGGGGTCACAGCGGTCGCGGTCGCTGCCTTCGCGCTCCCCTTCACCCGGTCCCGGATCCTCGGCCTGAGCCCTCTCGCCGCCCACACGGTGTCAGGGCGATGGCTGCTGTGGCAAGAGACCGTGCGCCTCGTTGCGCAGAGATGGTGGTTGGGGATCGGACCGAGCGGGTTCCTCGACGGGATCGGCGTCGAGCACGACCGCACCTGGCAGAGTCGCTTCGGCGGCGCCTTCCCACCCGACAGTCCCCACAACTGGGTCCTGCAGGCCGCCGGCGCAGGGGGGGTGCTGCTCGCCGTGCTCGCCGTCGTCTTGGCGGCAGTGGTCCTATGGCGCGGATGGCTGAGCATCGGGCAGCAGACGACCATCGGAGAAGCCGGAGCCTTCGCCGGCTTGTTGGCCGGGGTGACCGGCTACGGCGCGGCGCTCATGTTCCACCTGACATCGCCAGGGACCACGCCGCTCGCGGCGTTCTGCGCCGGGGCACTGCTGGCAGGTCCCGCCGCGACGAGTGCAGCCGCGTCCGGCTCGGCCGCGCCACAGCGCCTCGGGCGGATGGCACCAGTGCTGACAGCTATCTCGATGGCCGCCCTGGCGGTGTTGCTGGGGCTTGCGGCCCTCGCCGAGATTCCGCTCCGAGCAGCGGTGAACAACCTGTCCGCCGGGCAACTCTCCTCGGCCGAGCACAACTTCGAGGTGGCGCACGCCCTCCGTCCGTGGGACTGGGAGATCGACCAGACTGCCGGCCACGCATTCGTGGTCGCTGCGCAATCAGCGGCCGCTCCGGCGAGTGAGCATGCCCTCGTGCTGGCGCGGCCCTGGGTTGCCGCCGAGCTCGACGCCTACCCGGACTCGACTGAAGCCATCGAGGACGCGGCAGCCGTCGCGCAGCTCTCGGGCCACCTGCGCGAGGCCGCAGGCCTCCTAACCCGGGCCGCCGCTCTCGACCCCCTCGATCCGCAGATCCTGTTGGGCCAAGGCGTCGTCGCCGGTCAACGGCACCGCTGGGGTGACGCAGTGCGCTGGCTGCTCGAGTCTGCGTCGATCGACGAGAGGAGCCCGGCGCCCTGGCAGGCTCTGGCGACGGTCTACCGATCGCAGGGACTGCCGGACCTGGCGCGAGCGGCAGAGGACAGGGCCGAACGCCTGGCGAGGTAGCGCTTGCTCGCCCGTCAAGATGGGTGGCTCCGGCCCTCGGTGGTCGCGCGTTGCCCGTAGTAGACACTTGTCCATGCCGCTCTCCATGCCGTCCCGAGCAGACCTCAGGAACCGTCGCACTCCATGAGCACTGCGGAGCTGGAACATCTCGACGTCCTGATCATCGGCGCAGGCTTGTCCGGCGTCGGGGCGGCGTGCCACCTGAAGGCGAGCTGTCCCGGCAAGAGCCTTGCGATCCTCGAGGCTCGCGAAGTGAGCGGGGGAACCTGGGACCTCTTCCGGTACCCGGGGATCCGTTCGGACTCCGACATGTTCACGTTGGGATACGCCTTCAAACCCTGGAAAGAGGCCAAGGCGATCGCAGACGGCCCGTCGATCCTCAACTACATCCGCGACACGGCGAAAGAGCACGGCGTCGACCGGCTGATCCGCTACCAGCATCGCGTGGTCGGGGCTGAGTGGTCGTCAGCCGACTCGCTATGGACACTTGAAGTCGAGCGCACCGACACAGGCGAGACCGAACACCTCACCTGCGGCTTCTTGTACACGAACACCGGCTATTACCGCTACGACGAGGGCTACACACCGGAGTTCGAGGGAACAGAGCGCTTCACCGGCACGATCGTTCACCCTCAGGAGTGGCCCGAAGACCTCGATTACTCGGGCAAGCGCGTCGTGGTGATCGGCAGCGGGGCAACCGCCGTGACGCTCGTCCCGGCGCTGGCACGAGACGCGGCACATGTGACGATGCTCCAACGGTCCCCCACCTACATCGTGTCGATACCGGAACGGGATGCGATCGCCGACGTCGTCCGCCGCTACCTACCGTCCAGGCTCGCTTACTCCGTCGTGCGCTGGAAGAACGTCCTACTGGGCATTTTGATGTTCCAGGTCAGCCGCCACGCTCCGGGATTCATGAAGGGGCTGATCCGCAAAGGCCTCGAGCGGCAGCTCCCACCGGGTTACGACATCGACACGCACTTCAAGCCGAGCTACCAGCCATGGGACCAGCGCCTCTGCCTCGTCCCTGACGGCGATCTCTTCCGAGCGATCTCCGACGGCGACGTGTCCGTCGTCACCGACCACATCGACTCCTTCACCGAGCGCGGGCTGCTGCTCGAGTCGGGCAACGAGATCGAGGCTGACGTGATCGTGACTGCCACAGGGCTGAACATGATCGCTCTCGGCGGCATCACGATGAAGGTCGATGGCCAGGAAATGGATCTCGCCAAGACGGTGGGGTACAAGGGCATCATGTTCAGCGGCCTGCCGAACCTGGCCGCCACGATGGGCTACACCAACGCCTCGTGGACGCTCAAGGCCGACCTCGCGGCGGAGTACGTCTGCCGGCTGCTCAACTACATGGACAGGTACGGATACCGGGTGTGCACACCGCTCCCGCCCGACCCTTCGCTCCCGACCGAGCCGTTCCTCGATCTCACGTCGGGCTACGTATTGCGATCTGTGGACGCCCTCCCCAAACAGGGTTCCAAGGCGCCTTGGCGACTCCACCAGAACTACGCTCGGGACCTCCTGATGCTCAAGCGCGGGGCGCTCGAAGACGAGGGGATGGAGTTCTCTTACGGTGGGACGAGCGGTGCCGCCCGTTCCCCGGCTCGCCGGCCACAGGACGCAGTCGCCGTCTAGGTCCACCGCGAAAGAGGCCCTCCTCCTCGCGCACCGAGCCGGCCGGCAGCTAGGGCCGCAAGCTGATCGGTACGAACGACAGGCTGCTCATCACCACGAGCAGAGCGGTCCACGTGGTCGCGAGCACGACGTAGCCCCGCGTCTTCAACACCTTGGCCATCACCACCACAAGAGGGAACGCCGTGAGGAGCAGGCGCGGATTGGGGGCGACGCCCGTCGAGAGGAGGGTCAACAACCCGATGCCGAGGGCCCACACGACAACCTCGACAGGCGGCCTGAAGCGCTTGCGGAGCATGATCGCTGACGCGACCAGCAAGTAGACCGTGCCGATGAGATCGCTCAGATGGTTGAGGTTGATCCGATGGCGAGCGCCCTGGAAATGCTGGGGTATCTGCGCGATCAGCCGCCGGAGCTCGTCAATGCGAGCGAGCGGCGTCGTCGACTCGTGCCATGCGATGCGCTGGGCGTCGTACGTGGCAAAGGGCGTGCCCGCCCAGACCCATAGGAAGACGCCGGCACCAACCGCCCCGAGCGGGGCGAGCAGAGGTGCCGCGACGCTGCGGCGTGCCGAGGGATCGGACCATCCCTTGTTCGAGATCTCGAGTGCAGAGGCAACGATGCACACGGGAACGAGCACCAGCGCGTCCGCCTCGACCGCTGTTGCGAGGCCTGCGAGCAGGCCTGCCAGGACCCAACGGCGGCGGCGCAAGGCGAGAAGGCACCCGACCGCCAGCGGCAGCAGCACGGACTCGGGGTAGACGATCGAGAAGACCACCGAACCGGGGAAGAGGCAGAAGAGGATCGCAGCGCGCTGTCCGGTGGCCCGCCCCCACCACTCGCTGGTCAGCCGTTGGACCAGCACCACCGCTGCCAGACCACCGATCAGCGAGATCAGGACACCGGCGACGACATAGGAGCAGAAGAAGACGTGGGCCACCAGCCAGATGAGCATGCCGTAGGCCGGCAAGAAGCCCAACGTGCTGAAATGCACCGTCACATGCCTCGGGAACTGGTGCTGCGCCATCTCCAGGTACCACCTGCCGTCCCAGTTGGCAAGCTCCTTCGAGAGGCTCAAATGGCTGAAAACGGCGGTGACGAGAGCAACTGCTACGAGCAAGACGCGCGTCGCGACGTAGACCGCAACGGGGCCATGGGCGGAAGGGCGAGCTGATCTGTCGCGGTGTCGGTCGCCATCAGGGATCGTGCCACCGTATCTGACCCGGCGCGACGGGCGCCGCGCCGCGGGGCAGGATTGGACCATGGCTAACGACGGCGTCTACGGCAAAGCGCTCCTCCAGCTCCAGGAGGAGTTGGTGAAGATGCAGCGGTGGGTTCGCGACGAGGGCAAGCGCGTGGTCATCGTCGTGGAGGGCCGCGACGCTGCGGGAAAGGGGGGCGTCATCAAACGCATCACCGAGTACCTCAACCCTCGTTGGTGCCGGATCGCCGCCCTCCCGGTCCCGAGCGACCGGGAGAAGACCGAGTGGTACTTCCAGCGCTACATCACCCACCTCCCTGCCGGCGGGGAGATCGTCCTGTTCGATCGCAGTTGGTACAACCGTGCCGGCGTGGAGCGGGTCATGGGTCTTTGCACCGACGAGGAGTACAACCGCTTCCTCCGCCAGTGCCCGGCCTTTGAGCGGATGCTCATCGACGACGGCATCGTCTTGGTCAAGTACTGGTTCTCGGTGAGCGACGAGGAGCAGGAGCGGCGCTTCAAGGAGCGCCTCAACGCCCCCCTCAAGCAGTGGAAGCTGAGCGAGATGGACATCGAGGGCCGCAACCGCTGGGTCGAGTACTCCAAAGCCAAGGACGAGATGTTCGCTCACTGTGACCTGCCGGACTCACCCTGGTACGAGGTCGAGGCCGACGACAAGAAGCGGGCACGGATCAACTGCATCGCTCATCTCCTGTCGGTGATCCCCTACCAGGATGTCAAGCGGCCGAAGATCAAGCTGCCCCCGCGGCCCCCTGTAGGCAACTACCGCCGGCCGCCGCGGGAGCGATACCGCCACGTTCCCGACTACGCGGCCACGATCACCTGAGGGCCCCTAGTCAGCCATCTGACTGCCACCAGCCAGACGGCCGCTGCCGGTGGCCCGCCCTCACGGGTCAGGCTCGGTCCTGTGCCGGCGGAGTGCCGAAGCCCGCGCCAGCACCGCGATCCCTGCGATCAGACAGGGGCAGCCAACCGCCGCCCAGATGGGACGGCCGGTCATGAAAGAACCGTGAATGGCCCCGATGCCTTGGCCAATCCAGATCACGCCGACTAAACACAGGAGTACCCCGACGATGCCCCGAAGCATGAGTGTCACGTGAGGAGGCTACGCGTAGGCCGGCTGGGCTCAGCGCGCAGATCGTGGCAGAATTCCGCCTATGACCGAGCGCAAGCCGCGCGGCGTCACGTTCGAGACGTGGATCGACCGGCAGATACGCGAGTCGATGGAGCGAGGCGAATTCGACGACCTGCCAGGCGCCGGCAAGCCGATCCCCGGCCTGGACAGACCGTACGACGAGATGTGGTGGGTCAAGGACAAGCTGCGTCGTGAGAACGTCTCGATGCTGCCGCCGACACTGGCCCTGCGCAAGGAGGCCGAGGACGCGCTGACCGCAGCAGCGAACGCCCCGTCCGAGCTCCAGGCCGCCCAGATCGTGAGGGAGATCAACGAGAAGATTCGCCACGCGAACTCGCGCCCACTTGATGGCCCCCCGCTCAATCTGGCCCCCTTCGACGTCGAGCGCATCCTCCAGCAGTGGCGCACCGACCACCCTGCCAGCGCTGCGCGAGTAGTCGCGGCCACCAAGGCCGAGGAGCCGCTCGCCGCCCGCTCAGCGCCGCGACGGACCGCGTGGTGGAAGCGGATCGGTCGCCGGCGCTGATCTAGGCATCCCCGACCGCCGCCAGGCCCCGGGCGGTATGGTCCGGTCCATGACATCGACCTGGGCTGCGAGCCTGGCCCATAACTACGAATCTGCCGTCGAGTCGATGCGAGCCGTGCTGCAGGACTGCCCCGACGAACTGTGGGCGGCGAACATGTGGGAGGTCAGGAAGACGGACTTGGCGGTCTTGCCTCCTCGTGGTGCCGACGGTGAGGTCCCCGAGGATCCTGTGGTCCAAGAGCGGATGCTCCAGGCGTTCTCGGCCGTCTGGAGTGTCGCCTATCACGCGCTCTTCCACCTCGACTACGACCTCGGCGGCGGCATCGAGCCATGGTCGCCTCCTCCCCCATTTGGCAAGGACGACCAGGGCGCGTTCGTCGTGCCCCGCACCTATACGCGTGACGAGCTGCTCACCTACACCGACTACTGCGTGACCGGGCGCGGCGGAATCCTCGACGGCCTCACCGACGAGCAGGCAGCAGCGCCGCTCCCGGACAACCATCGATACAAGGGGAAGCCCTACGCCGAGCAGCTCATCGCTGCGCTCCTGCATCTCAACGAGCACGCCGCGCAGGTGCGACAGTTCGTTACGGGCGGACTCCCATCGAGCGCCTGACGACCATTGTGCGACAGGCCCGGTCGGCTTCGTGATTGGGCTTCGATGTGAGCAGCGATGAACAGCTGAACAGCGATGAGCCAGCGAACGACACCGCAGGCGTACTCCGGACTCATCGCCTCGAGGCGTTCAGCGACGGCGTAATGGCGGTGATCATGGCTTTCGAGCTAAAGGCGCCGCCGCGATCGGTCTCGCCTTTGTGACCCCGTGGATCGCGTACGCCTGCTACGTGCTTGTCGCGATGATGTGGATCGTCCCTGACAGGCGTCTCGTCCGCTGAGGCCCGCCGGGGCTCAGGTGTCCGGTCCGCCAGCCGCCGCCGACACGTCGATGATCGCTTCATGCTCAAGGGTCGCGACGACTGCACCATCGACCCGGATGACCACGTCGGCAACGGCACGTTCGCCGCGACGGTGGAAGCGACGGATCACGACCGTCGAGACGACAGCTTCGGCTCCAGACCGGGCCAGGTCGTGGTGTCGCACGATGCTTCTCGTATGCACCCACGAACCCCGAGCCAACTGGTCGTGGAAGACTGAAATTCGCGAGTGCCGGCCAGACGGCCGGGTGCACCACGCCTGCGGCTGCGCAGTCGGGCTGGTCGTCCCCGGCGCGGGCGGCGTAATCCGACCCGTACTCCCCATCCAGTCGTACGGTGATCGGAGCGAGCGCCTGCCCTGGCCGGGGCTCGGGACAGCCCCGGTGGGCACGCCAGGCAGACATCACCGCCAACGGGCGCCCCTCACGGCCGGCGAAGGCCTCGATGTCGAGCCCGCCGTCAGCCCGCTCGACTACAGGGAAGGACAAGCGGTCACCGTCGAACACAGGAGACGTGAAGCGAATCTCGGCCTCGCCCGAGGTGACCCAGTCAAGCCCGAACCGTTCGATGACGGTGTGGCAGCAATAGGCGTAGGAGGTCACTCCGGCAACGAGCGCCCTCTCGAAGCCGGCGGCCTTCGCACCGGCATCGGTGTGGATCGGGTTGCGAGCGTGCTCGGGAAGGTTCCTAGCGACGATCGACCACGGGAGCACGCATTCCGTCGCCACGGGGCCAGCATAAGGATCGGCCAGGATGGCCCGCCAGCAACTCGCGTTCCATCGGGGAACCGAGATCAGGACAACTGGAGACGGCTTCCTCGCTACGTTCGATGGCCCTGCACGAGCCGTCCGCTGTGCCAGCGAGATCGTCCGCTTGACCGCGGCGACCGGTTCGCCCATTCGAGCGGGCCTGCATACCGGGGAGGTGGAGATCCGCGACAAAGAAACAGGGGGAATCGCGGTCCACGTCGCGGCGCGAATAGCCGCCCTCGCCAATAGCAGCCAGGTCCTGACTTCTCGCACGGTGAAGGACCTCATCGCCGGTTCGGGCATCAAGTTCAGCGACAAAGGCACATACACTCTCAAGGGAGTTCCCGAGAGCTGGCAGCTCTACGAGGCAACGGTGGGTTAATCGGAGTGGCTCCCGTCTCTGGGCGGTCGCTCGGGTTGCAGCAAACCTCGAGGGGCATTCCTCCCCGCCGGATGACAGTTCCACACGTGATGAGCTGGTACTTCTTCGAGAGCCGGCGACGAGAACCGAAGACCGATCATGGCCGCCGAATGACGAGTACATTTTGAGCCAGCCCAGATTGGGGACGAAAAGGGGGTCTCGATGTTCGACAAGATCTTGGTCGCGCTCGACGAGTCCGACCACTCCAAGAAAGCGCTCGCCACGGCCGGCGACCTCGCAGAGATGTCGAAAGGCGAGGTCCGTGTCGTTCATGTCCGCGAGGTGCCGCTCGGCATGGGAGGACCGTTGACTGCGATCGAGCCGAGCCAGCAGGCTCAGACCTACCTTGACGAAGCCGTGAAGAGCCTCACCGACCGGGGCGTCACCGCCTCAGGCGGTGTGCGCAACTCACACAACGGTCGGATAGCCGCCGAGATCATCGACGAGTCCCAGAGCTTTGGCGCCTCGGTGATCGTCGTCGGCTCGAAGGGCGTCACCGAGCTCGCGGGCCTGATCATCGGCAGCGTCACGCACAAGATCCTGCATCTCTCGACACTCCCGGTCCTCGTCGTTCGCTGAGACCGCCGGCCCTCGGCGCCTCCTCGCAAGCCACTCGGTCGACCGACAACTGCAGAACGCGCACTCACGCACCCTCGAGGACAAGTACCCGCATCCGGCCAAATCTGAGGAGCGTGGTCGCCTTGGCGACCGTGATTGCCCATTGGCATCACGATGCCCGTCGGGTACCGTGGCGAGCAGCGGGGGTGAGAGCGGGCACGAGCGAGGCAGGGGGCGGTCCTGAGCCATGGCCAGCAACGTAACCACAGAGCTGCGGATCGCAGTGATGATGAGCGGCGGGGTCAGCCTGGCGGTGTGGATGGGAGGCGTGGCACGCGGCTCGACCTCCTAAGGCGCAAGCAGGGCATCTACGGCGATCTGGCCCGACTGACTGACGTCGAGCCGATGATCGACCTCATCACGGGAACCAGCGCCGGTGGCCTCAACGGAACCTTGTTGTCCGCCGCCATCGCGTGGGAATCCGATCTGGAACCGCTCCACGACCTCTGGCTCGGTGAGGGGGACTTTCAAGAGCTACTGCGCCCCCTCTCGCAAAAGAACCCCGTCTCGCTGCTGCGAGGTGACGACTACTTCCTCAAGATCGTTCAACAAGCACTTGGGAACCTTCATAGCCTCGCTGGCTCGGACGGTCCGCTGCCCGGTCCCGGGCAGCCGGGCTACCCACCGCTGCACGCCGTCATCACGACGACCCTGATGAGGGCGTTCAACCACGAAGAGGTCGATGCCTTGGGTCAACAGATGAGCTCGGCGACGCACCTCGGCCTGTTCCGCTTCTGCAAGTCGCCGGAGGCGAGCAACTTCGGTGACCGGGTCAACGCTGATGTCGCCATCGGTCAGCTGGCTCGTGCGGCGCGATCGAGCGCGTCTTTCCCCGTCGCCTTCGAGCCCTCCTTCGTCACTATCGGCCCGGGTGACCCGGAGGGTGCTGACTTGTCAGGCATCGCCGACTTCGGATCGAGCCGGTTCGTGATGGACGGCGGCCTGATGGACAACGAGCCGATCCAGCAGCTCCTCGACCTCATTGCCGACCAGCCGGCGTCCGAGAGCCCCGTCCGCCGTGTGCTGCTGTATGTGGAGCCGCTGGCAGGCCCTTCGAAAGGTGAGCCGGCGGACGTGCGGACCGATCTGCCCCCGCTCAAGACGGTCCTGCTCGACACGATCACCGTGCCGCGCCAGCAGAGTACGGCCGAGCAGATCGATCGCCTGACTCAACGCGCGAACCAGCACGACGTCATTCAACAGGTACGGGCCGCCCTCTTCACGCCGATGGTCGACCTCGATACCGCTAGGAGCTTGGTCTATGCCGCAGAAAGGCTGCGCCCAGTCGTCCAGCAGGTTCGTCTCGGCAATACCGAGGCGAAGCTTCGCCTGGCCACGGCCGCAGATCCGCAGCTCGCGCAAGCGCGCCAGAACGTGCTCACCACCCTCGACCTGTTGCGCCGCTGGCTCTTCACGGGCTTGGAACCTGGCGATGTCCCGACACAGCGAGCCCAGCTCTCGCAGGTCCTTGACGACCTCCGGCAGACCGCGGAGTCCAACAAGACCAACGATGCCGCCGCGGAGGTGACGACACGAGTGGTCGAGAGGACCACCGCCGCAGTGCAAGCCGCAATGACGCCCCTATTCGAGATGTCGGCGGCCGACCACGGTGATCTTGACAATGCCACCCAGCAGTTGCTTCGCGAGATCGAAGGCATTCGGACACTCGCCGTCGTGCGGATGCTCCGCCTCGGAGCCGCTTCGGAGGAGCTGGGGCAACCCGATGCTGCATCTCTGTTCGAAGCCCTGACCGACCTCGACGTCCTCCAGTCAGCGGCGACCGACGGTCAGTCACACAACCCTCAGCAGATCGATCTGATCCAGATCAGCTCAGTCGTGACGGCCGGCAGCCCCGACCGGATATGGCCACTGGCGACGGAGCTCACGGGCATCCAGCTGATGCACTTCGGTGCCTTCTACCTCTCTGGTTGGAGACAGAACGACTGGATAGCGGGACGCCTCAACGGGTCGCACGAGCTCATCTCGATGCTCGCGGACCCAGTCGCGCTCCTCCGCCACGACAGCTCCATCCCTAACATCGTCAACGCGCTCGCACAGCTCCTGACCGTGACGCGGCCGGAACACGTCGACGCCTTCAGGGACGAGATCACGCCATTGCTCGAGGCCGCCAGCCAGGGCGACGAGACTGCCGTCACCAAGGCACGCCAGCGCCTAACCGCGTACCTCGCTCGCGAGGCCGCGTACCAGATTCTTCCTGGCGAGTTGAATGAACTGCGAACGCAGCTCAAACTCGATGGTGAACAGGGAGCGACACTCACGCCAGCAGATGAACTGGTCCTCAAGAGTCCGGACCTCGGCGCGAATCCCCCCGCGGATGACATCGAGCGCGTGTGGAACGCGTGTGCCGTGGGCTCCGACACCTTGGGTGAACAAGTCGGTTCTGACAGGTTCGCGCAGATAGCAACTCAGGCGGCCGCTGTCGGCGTGGGCCTCATCGAGACTCAGAAGCTTCCCGTCGTCAACAAGATCGCCGCGTTGTTACGGCCAGCTCTTCGTTTCGCCCACTTCTTGACGACACCGCAGGCGTCTGACCGGTCGAATACATTCGTGATCGGTGCCGTCATGCTGGCGGCATCGTTTCTGGCGCTCGTATGCGCTGCAACGTCGAGCAGTGTCATCTACATGGCGACAGCGGGTGCCCTGTGGCTAGGAGTCGTGATCGCCGGGGTCTTGCTGCGCCACTGGAGCCGAGTCCTAGGAGCGCTCGTGTTCCTCGCGGCCACGATCGGGCTCGGGCTCGCCAGCCGGCATTGGCACAACCCAGCCCTGTTGGTGCTCGGCGCCGGCATGGCCGTGATCGCTTCCTTCGTGGCCATGTACGCGTGCCATATCGATCGTCCGAGACCGAAGCCAGCCCCCCGCAGCGCGCAGCCAAGCAGGTGAGCCGCTGAGCCGGTCTTGCTCCCAGAGGAGCGAGGCTGCCTGCCTCCCGAGGGCCACACCGCGGCTCGAGCATCCGGTCCCGCGTGCTCATCGCGTGGGCTCCGAAAGGCGATCAGGCTCACCGCCCTCGGCGCCACCGCGGCCGAGGACGCCGCCCGTTCCGTCCCGACATGGTGCAGTCGTCGCTTCTCCCCAAGTGTCGTCGGATGTCCTCCTGACGAACCTTGACAAGTCGGTACAACAGATCGCTGGTCATACCCAAAGGATGCACCTTGCGTTGGGAGGGAAGAAGTGGCACGATTGCCCTAATGCAAAAGAAAGCTGCCAACCGCCGTCCGAAGGTGGTGGTCGCTCTGGCCGAGGGATTCGTGGTCTTCGAGTTCGGGATCGTGTGCGAGATTTTCGGATCGGACTATTCCGACCTCGCCCCGAACTGGTACCGCCTCGTCCTCTGTGCGGCCACGCCATCGCCGCTGAGATCCTCCACGGGCTTGACGGTCGATGTCCCCCGTGGGCTCGAGGCACTGCGAGGCGCCCACACCGTGATCGTGCCTCCGTACGGGCCGGCCCACGAACCGCCGGAGGACCTGGTGGCGGCGCTCGTCGCAGCCCACCGGCGGGGAGCAAGGATTGTCTCGATCTGCACCGGAGCCTTTGCTCTCGGGGCTGCCGGGCTGCTCGACGGGCGAGCCGCGACCACGCACTGGCACCATGCAGGCCAGCTCGCCGAGATGTTCCCGGCAGCCCGAGTGGATCCGAATGTGCTGTATATCGACGATGGTGACGTGCTCACCTCTGCGGGAGCCGCCGCCGGCATCGACCTGTGCCTGCATATCGTGCGGCGCGACTTCGGTGCCGAGGTGGCGAACACGATCGCTCGGAATCTCGTGGTACCCCCGCACCGCGACGGTGGGCAGGCGCAATTCGTCTGTGAGCCGTTTACAGGCCTTCCCTCGTCCGATCCGTTCGCCGACACGCTCGTCTGGGTGCAGGAGCGGCTGGGTGAGTCGCTCAGCGTAGAGGATCTGGCCCGACGCTCGGCAATGAGTCCCCGCACCTTCGCCCGCCGCTTCGTCGCTACGACGGGCACGACGCCGCACCGTTGGCTCATCCGCCAGCGTGTGCTTCTCGCCCAGCGGTTGCTCGAGACAACCGATCTCGGTATTGACGAGATCGCCAACCGCGCCGGCTTCGGGTCAGCGACGAACCTGCGGCAGCACTTCCGCTCGGAGGTGCTCGCCTCTCCGGCCGCCTACCGGAGGACCTTCCGGCAGATCAGCGCCTGAAGCTGATTCGCGGGGACACACTGACAGACTGACCACCAGTGACGTTGCCGGTGGGGCGACGAGCGACTGCGCGTTGGCGAGCTCGGACTCCGAGTCGGGCGGGCGATACGCTGGCGGTGCAGCGCGAGCCAGACGAGCGCGAGCGCCGCAGGAGGCTCCCCTGCCCGAGTTCGAAGATCCATCGTCGCTGCCAACGCCAGGTTGGCGCACCCAGACTCGCCAGCGAGAGTGATGGTCACCTCGCTGGCGGACCTCCCGGTGCGCCTTGCAGCCTTGAGCCCGTTGCGAAGGTGCAAACCTTCATGAACCCTTACAAGACCCTGCGCTCAGTGATTCGGCTCGGCCCGATCGAGACGAACCTGGACGAGCGTCGGCTCGCCAGGGCCGCGTCGGTCGAAGATCTGCGACGCATCGCGAAGCGGCGCCTGCCTGGAGGAGTCTTCGACTACATCGACGGTGGCGCCGAGGACGAACGCACTCTCGCCGCCAACCGGCGCGGTTACGCCGCGATCACCTACCGCCCGCGTGTACTTCGAGGCTTGGGCAAGATCGACACGACGGCAACTCTCCTCGGCCGGCCGGTCGCCTATCCGCTGGTGCTCTCACCGACGGGCTTCACGCGCATCGCCGACCCCGCCGGCGAGCTCGCCGTGGCCCGCGCTGCCGAACGGGCGGGGCTTCCCTACACACTCTCCACCCTGAGCACACGCTCGATCGAAGAGGTGCGCGACGTCAGCGACGGGCGTCTGTGGTTCCAGCTCTACGTATGGAGGGATCGCGGCCTGGTGAAGGAGATGATCGACCGAGCTGCGGCGGCCCGGTTCGAAGCACTGGTCTTCACGGTCGACACTCCCGTATTGGGTCGCCGCGAACGCGATGTCAGACGCGGCTTCTCCCTGCCGCCGACGATCGGGCCCGGCACCTTCGTCGACGGCATTCTCCACCCCGGCTGGACGTGGAGGTTCCTACGCAGCGAACCGATCAGATTCGCCAACGTGGCCGGCCGCAGCGTGGGCGATGGCGCGTCGCCAGTGACCTTGTCCGACTACATCAACACGCAATTCGACTCTTCCCTGTCATGGGATGACGTCGACTGGCTGCGCTCGGTGTGGCAGGGGCCGATCGTGATCAAGGGGGTCCAGACAGTCGACGATGCCGTTATAGCGGCCAACGCGGGGATCGAGGCCATCGCCATATCGAATCACGGAGGTCGCCAACTCGATGGGGCACCCGCGCCCATCGACCTCGTGGCTCCGATCGCAGATGCCGTCGGTGACCGCGCCGAGATCATCTGCGACGGCGGGGTCCGCCGTGGAAGTGACATCCTCAAAGCGGTCGCCGCAGGCGCGAAGGCCGCCATGGCTGGGCGCGCGTACCTCTACGGCCTCGGAGCAGCCGGAGAACGCGGTGTCGACCGCGTCCTGGAGTGGCTGCACGCCGACCTTGTCCGCACCATGAGCCTTGTCGGCTCCGACTCAGTCGGCGACCTGGATCGATCGCTGGTTGAGCTTCCTAGGCGCCAGCCCGACCCTTGACCATGAGCGATCCCACACCCTCCGCCGTCCGCTTCGGCTGATCCAGAGGGAGTCTCGCCGGGTCCAATCACCAAAGGGCTGGCCGCGCCGGGCACTCACATCCCCTCCAAGGCTGCCCAGAAGCTCGGGCGGCACCAGCGAATCCGCGGCGGTGAGATCTGCATTGACTTCGGCCGAGTTCCTGGCGCCGATCACGAGCGTCGTCACGGCCGAATGGCCGGAGGCGAACGCCACGGCCGCTGCCTGTAGCGAGACTCCAGCGTTGTCGCACGCCTCCCGCATCCTCTCGGCACGGACGAGGATCTCCGGCGGAGCCTTGGTGTAGTCGTAGGAGGCGCCCGGCCCCGGGTCGGCGAGAACGCCGCTGTTGAATACGCCGCCGAGGATGACCCCGACTCCCCGCTTCTCGCACAGTGGTAAGAGCCGATCGGCTCCGCTGCGATCGAGCAGCGAGTACCGCCCGGCGAGCAGGATGCAGTCGAGGTCAACCCGTTCGACGAAGCGCGCGAGCATGGCCGTCTGGTTCATGCCGCACCCGACGGCGCTCACCACGCCCTGCTCTCGCAACGAGATCAGCGCCGGAAAGGCGGCGGCAAACGCTTCCTCCTCGTGGTCGTCAGGGTCGTGCACGAGAGCGATGTCGATGCGGTCCATGCCGAGCCGCTCGAGGCTGTCGCCGAGCGAGCGTTGCACGCCGTCCGCCGAGAAGTCCCACTCCACCTCGCCGCGCACGCCCTCGAAGATTCCCCGAGAGCCAGGCCCGGTGGAGTCCTCCTGCACGAGGCGGCCGACCTTCGTCGAGACCACGTAGTCGTCCCGCCGGTACCCGGCGAGCGCGGCGCCGAGGCGTCGTTCCGACAGGCCATGCCCGTACAGGGGCGCAGTGTCGAAATACCGGATGCCTCCGTCGAACGCTGCGGCGACTGTGGCGGCCGCGTCCTCCTCGGACACGGGCGTGTACAGGTTGCCGATCGGTGCACAGCCGAGCCCGAGCCCGGTCACCTCCGGCCCAGAGAGGCCGAGCCGCCGAGCCTCCTGCCAGCGACCGGGGCGCGCAGCCGCGCTCACGATCGCCAGACCTCGCCGTCGGGATACCGGAGCGCGGCATACGACTCCGGCCACATATCTATCGAGTACCCCGGCGCCGACGGCAGGACGTACCGGCCGTCGCGCACCTGGGCCGGGTTGACGAAGTGCTCGTGCAGGTGGTCGGCGAACTCGGCCGTCCGGTCCTCCAGGCTCGCGCTGACACATACGTAGTCAATCGCTGCGAGGTGCTGGACGTACTCGCACAGGCCGATCCCGCCGGCGTGCGGGCAGACGCTCACACCGAAGGCGGCCGCCAGGAGCAGCACCGCGAGCACCTCGTTCACGCCGCCGAGCCGGCAGGCGTCGACCTGGCAGTAGTCGATCGCGCCTGCCTGGAGGAGTTGTTTGAAGATGACCCGATTGGCCGCGTGCTCACCGGTCGCGACACCGACCGGCGCGACTGCCGCTCGGATGGCCGCGTGCCCGAGGACGTCGTCAGGGCTCGTCGGCTCCTCTATCCAGCGCAGATTGAACGGCTCCAGGTGGCGCATCCACTCGATTGCCTCGCCAACGTCCCAGACCTGGTTGGCATCGGCCATGAGTGGCAGGTCCCCGATCTCCTCCCGCATGACTTCGCAACGGCGCATGTCCGACGCGACGTCGATGCCCACCTTGGTCTTGAAACAGCGCCAGCCGTCGGCGAGCGCCTCCTGGCAGAGCTGGCGAACCTTCGACTCCTCGTAGCCGAGCCAGCCGGCCGAGGTGATGTAGGCGGGATAGCCGTCGCGCTCGAAGCTCGGCAATCCGGGCGGCGCGGGTGGGCTCCGCCGCCCGCAGGACGTCGAGCGCCCGGTCGCGGTCGAGCACGTCGGTCAGATATCTGAAGTCCACGGAGTCGGCCAGCTCCTCGGGGCTCAGCTCGCAGACGAGCCGCCAGAGCGGGACGCCCGCTATCTTCGAGCGCAGGTCCCATATGGCGTTCACGACCGCCGCTGTGGCGAGGTGGATCACACCTTTCTCCGGTCCGAGCCAGCGCAACTGGCCATCGTTGACGAGCCGCCGCCACATGCCTGCTCCTTCCCCCGCCAGCTCCTCGAGGTCGCGGCCGACCACGAGCGGCACGAGTGCCTCGATCGCCGCGCAGCACAGGTCGTTGCCCCGCCCGATCGTGAAGGTCATCCCGACACCCTCGTGCGGGCCGTCTGTCGCGAGAAACACATACGCCGCCGAATAATCAGGGTCCTGGTGCACTGCATCCGAGCCGGCAAACGTCTGGGACGTCCGTGCTCGAACGTCAAGGGTCCGAGCGCCGGTGATGCGTGTCACTGTGTAACCCGACCCGGCACCGGGGACAAGAGACCGGAGGAAAGACAGACCATGCGACAGCATCACAGATGCAGACGGGCGGCGACTCGTACGTCGGCTGAGCCAGGGGGGATGAGATGACTGCACGGATCGTTGTGATCACCGGGTCGAGTGGCGGAATCGGCAGCGCTCTTGTCGAGCGTTTCGGTTCGCTCGGTGACGTCACGGTCGGGCTGGACCTCGTCGACGGGTTCGACGTCTCCAAGCCGACCGGCTGCCAGGCGGCGGTCGAGAGCGTCGTGTCCTCGCACGGTCGGATCGACGTGCTGTGCAACAACGCGGGGATCGGAGCGGTTGGCGACGTGGTCGCCTCCACGCCAGAGGACTGGGAGCGGGTCTTTGCCGTCAACGTCTTCGGCATCGCCAACATGTGCCGGGCGGCGCTCCCGGTCATGCGGGCCGCCGGCCGGGGCGCCATCGTCAACACCTGCTCGGTGGTCGCCTCTGTCGGACTGGTCGAACGGGCTGTCTACGCCGCCTCGAAAGGAGCTGTCCTGGCCCTCACACGGTCGATGGCCGCCGACGAGGTCGCGCCGCGGGATCCGCGTCAACTGCGTCTCACCCGGCACGGTGTCGAGCCCTTGGGTCGAGCAGCTCGTCGAGGCGCAGCCGGACCCCGCCGCAGGCCATGAGGCGCTGCGGCGCCGTCAGCCCCTCGGCCGGCTCGTCTCGTGCGAAGAAGTGGCGGCGGCCGTGGCGTACTTGGCAGACGACTTGACGTTCACGACCGGCGCCGACTTCCTTCTCGACGGCGGCATCACCGGCGTCCGGATCGTCACGTGACGATCCGTGTCGCGCTCGTTGGCGGTCCCATGTACGACCACCTTTATGACGCGATCCCCGCAAGCGAGGTCGAGGTCGTGCTCCACGCCGACCATCCCACCCTCAACCGCAGGTTGGCGCACCTCCTCGCAGCCGGCGAGCGCTTGGATCTCATCTCCACACACTCGAAATACGCGCCCTCCCAAGCCGCCTGGCTCCGCCCGCTCGACGAGGTCGTGGACCCGGTGGTGGTGGGAGGCCTCTCACCCCGCGGAGTCGAGCTGTGCCGCTTTGCGGGCAAGCTCTACTGCCTACCGCGCTGCATCGACGTCCGTGTGCTCTGGGTACGCGCTGACCGAGTCGACCCAGCCCCTGACACTTGGGCCGATCTCGTGAGCTCAACCGCAAGTCTCGGCTTCCCCGGCCGTGAGTCGGGACTTTTCGGAACGTTCTTCGAGATCGTGACCGGCCTCGGCGGCCGCATCTTCGACGATCAGCTCCAGCCCACGATGGCGACCCCGGATGCGATCACCGCGATCGAATTGCTGGCGGAGCTGGCAAGCCGAGCCCCGGCTGATTTGCCGCAATGGCACTACGACGATGTCGACGCTGCCTTGTTGTCGGGCCGAGTCGACATGGCGGGGGCCTGGCCGGGTGGCTTCGGAGCGATCCGCGACAGTGCTCTCGCCGGCGTGCTCCGGCCCTACCCGTACCTGGCCGGACCCACGAGACGAGTCTCGTATGCCGGCTGCCACGCGTGGGCGATCCCCCGGACATGCGGCGACCTCGACGGCGCGCTCGCCCTGATCGCCAGACTGTCAAGCGCCGAGACGCACGCCCTCGACGCCACCGGAGGCACGATCTGTGCGAACGAGACGGCGCTTGCGGCCATCGAGCCTTGCAACGAGCTCGACCGGGAGCGGCTCGCGATCACGCGGCGCATGGTCGACGAGGCGATGATCACCTATCCGTCCCTTGCGCGGTTCCCCGAGATCGAAGACGCGGGATGGTCGGCGATTCGGGATTGCCTCTTGCGGGTTCACGACCCGGCGGAAGCGGTAGCCGTGATCCAGGCTGCCGCCGAGACCGTGCTGGGCTCCGGGGGCGGCTGAGCTCCCCGGTCCGGGAATCACTGATCTTGTCGTCGAGTCTCCGGAGATGAAAGCGCCCGCCGGCCGAAGCCGTGGGCGCTCAGGTAGCTGTACCGATGGATTGAGCTCCTGTAGGAGCAACGTCCACTGCGGTACGGGGCGCTCGTCGACGGTCCGGGTGGTTCAAGCGGGGCACAACCAGTCATCATTGCTGCTTCTCGGGAAGGATGATCCCGATTCGTCGGGTGGTCCAAAGGAGTGGCGGAAGGTGAACGCCCTCGCAGTTGGACCATGGGTTCGAAGGTGGAGCAGCCGCTCTTCAGCTTCGGAGGTCGTTGGCCTGTGACCGTTCGGCACCCACCACATCGCGGTAGTGATCTCATCGACTCGCTCGAACCAGCTTCGTCGCTGCCTGAGCACGTCACGGTGAAACGGTCCACAGACCCGTTCCGCGAGCTGTTCAACTGACGCCCAAATGCTCATGTTGACGATCACCCCGGCGCTATTTTTCACGTCCCATTCGAATGCTCGCACCGAAGTGGCGTTGCCGTCCTCAGTTTGAAGCCGCCGATGAACCCCGGCGCCTGATCAGCGGAAGCGTTCACTGGATCGAGAGCGGCAACGAAACCCGCAAGCTCCTACGAGTCAAGAGGTGCGCGCAAGCGAGCAATGTTCACTTGGGCAAGCTGATAGGCCACGCGCGTAGCTTAGAGGCCCCGTCTCACCGGCCCCGAGCCGACACCGATCGCGGCGTAGTCACGGAGCGGGGTGCAGCCTCTCTTCGGTTGACCGATCGATCTTCGGCACTCAGCCGAATCCGCCACCTCATCTCCCGACTACCACCCGCCAGCCCGGTCGCAACGTGGGCGCACGTGGGGACCGTCAGGCACCAAGCAGGAACCTTCGTGCGCCCGACGGCGGCCTCCTGCCCGTAAGCCCCCGCCCTCTTCCGGCCGCCTCCGGGGCTCCTCCCCCGGCGACCTCGACCCCTTCGGGAACCGACTTCGGCGGCCTCACCACGTCTCGTGTGCTGTCGTCCATCCTGACCTTCGGCGACGGCTCGACAGCGGCGACAGCCACCTTCTCGGCTCGCTGGTTCAACGGCCGCGGCGGTTCATGCGCCATGCTTTCGGCGTGGACGTTGAAGGGAGTCAGGGCGTGCCTGCGGGCGTCGGTCGGACCGCCCTGGCTGTGGCTGTAGCGCGGGCCATCGAGAGCAGCCGCTCGGACCGCCTGTTCGACGACCCGTTCGCCCAGGACTTCTTCCTCTTCTTCGCGGTCAGTGCACAGCCCAGGCCGGAGAGTTCCAATCAGGCAAGCATCGACCTCTGGACGTCGATGGGTGACTACGTGGCCTTGCGGACCCGATTCCTCGACGACTTCCTGACCGATTCGTGCCAGGCAGGTTGCCGGCAGGTAGTGGTGCTGGGAGCCGGGCTCGACACTCGAGCGTATCGATTGAGCTGGCCTGACGGAGTGCGACTCTTCGAGCTGGACAGCGAAGACGTGTTGTCGTTCAAGGAGCGGGTCATCTCGGGGAGGCAGGCATCGCCTCGGTGTCAGCGCGTCGCCATTGCGGTCGATCTACGAGACGACTGGCCGACGATCGTTCTCCGGGAGGGCTTCGACCCTCAGCAGCCCACTGCCTGGCTGGCTGAGGGGCTGCTGCGCTATCTCGGCGCAGCAGAGACCGTACGGCTCTTGGAGAGAGTCACTTCTCTGTCGGCAGCGGCCAGCCGACTCGCCGTCGAGTACACCGGAGCCGACGCGCTGCGCGATCCGGAGATGATCGCCTCCCTCGCCGAGCTCGACCCGGCAGCGGCTGAGGATCAACGAAGGTTTTGGGGCTCCAACGAGTTCGACGACGATCCCGAACCTTGGCTGGCAAGTCATGGGTGGCAAACGAGCGTGCACCGCATTGACGAACTGGCGACGGAGCACGGCCGACCTGTCCCACCAGCATTCGATCCGGCGGTGCGACCGAATCAAGGGGGCATCGTCGTCGCCGAGAGATGAGGTAACTCGCTCGGACCGTCTCGTTGCGACTCTGGTCCTCAACCAGGTCCAGGTAATCGGACTCGTCGCTCTCGGCCTTTCAGCTCACTGACTCGGGGTGCGTCTGTCACTGCGGCTCGCCTTGATGCGGAAAAGACAAGGTGCCAAATAGGGTGGCAGTCCTGACGCCTCAGTCGTCGCAGTCGTCGGTGAGGAAGCATCATCTCCTGCCCTTTGGAGAGCCGAGTACCCAGACGGTCGGCACCAAGATTGCGAGCGCAGTCAGGCCGATCACGGTGGCACCGATCACGGCCATCGGCGGCCAGGTCAAGTACGGCATCCAGGTATTCGCGAGCGCTTTCGAGACGACGACGGTCGAGGCTGTGGCCGCCGCCGCACCGAGGGTGATGCCGACGACATCGAGGATCATCGTTTCCCAGATGGTCATCGACAGCAGCTGCCGGGTCGTCGCGACGACCCGTCGGAGCAACAACCGTGCCCCCCGCCGCTCGATGGTGGCCATGGCGACGCGTTAATGAGCGCAACCGCGGCGAGCAGGCTGACCAGCGCGAGAAGGACTTCGGGCTCTCAGACATCTGGGGCCACCTTCCCTACCCAGGCACGTCGGAGTCGTGTCGCCCCACTCGCACGTTGTCTTCATAACGGTTTCGATGCCGCAGTGATCTTCTTCCGGGAGCGACTTTCACGCCGCGTCTGGATACGCCTGGCTGAGCGCGTGACGCACCCTGGGTGCGATCGTGAGCGAGTTGAGGAGCTTGCCCAAGAGGAACCCGAAGCTGCTGACCCGGAAGGTCGTGATGCCTCCTGACCGGCGCATCCGGACAGTCGCGATCATCACGGCACTTCGGCTCACCTTGAGCGTGGAATCCGATGTGACGTTCACCTTGTAGGCGGGTCCGAGCGCATCGGACAAGGCACGCTGCACAGCTCCGCTATCAATCTCCTGTTTCACTTGAACTGACACTGTGTTCACCTCCTTTGCTCAACTTGAGCCTCGGAAAGACTCTTCAAGGGAGCAAGCCGAGGGAGCAAGCCGAGGCGGCTCGCTCTCTATTTCGTACGTGGCTCCCAGGTGAAGAAGCGAATGGCGCACAACAGTCCGGCGACACCCCAGGCGGCCACGACGAGCACGTCGACCCAATCGAACGGCGTGCCAGCCATGCCGGCCATCATCCCGCTGAAGAAGTGCCTGACCGGGAAGATCCTCGCCACCCACATGATCCACGCCGGTGTGTTGTTGCCGAACGGAATGAAGATCCCGGAGATGAACAACAGCGGGAGAATGCTCGCCTGGATGACGGGGGTGGCCGCGTCGGCGTTCGGGATGAGGGCGCTCACCGCCAGCCCCAGCGCGCAGAATGCGCCAGCCCCCACCAGGAGCATCACGAGGAAGTGGAAGAGCGAGCTGCCGGTCGGGATCCCCGAGCTGTAGAAGGCCCGGCCGAAGGCGGCCGTGACGGCCACCAGGATCACCGCGACCAAAAGGGAGTGAAGTATCCGAGAACCCATGAACGATCCCCTTGGCAGGGGCGACCCGTCGATTCGCTTCAGGATCCCGGCATCGCGCTGGGCGCTGATGGACATTGCAACGTTCGAGAAGCTCGCCTGAATCACCGCGAACGCCGCCATGGCTGCCACGTAGTAGGTCGATTCCTTCATCGTCACAGCCCCGATGTGCTCGGTGCCGTTGCCGAGCAGCGACGTGAAGATCACGAGGAACATGAGGGGGAGGGCATCTTCACGACATCCCACGCCTCGCGTCTGGCAGCAGGGTCAAAGCCGGTCGTCGGCTCGTCGAGGAAGAGGAGCTGGGGTCGCCCGCGAGAGCGATCGCCACGTCCAGTCTCCGCTGCTGACCGCCGGACAGGTGGTTGACCCGATGGTCGCGCTTTGCCGTGAGCCCCACGAGCTCGATCACCTCGTCGACGGGCCGGGGATGCGGGAAGAGGCCGGCGTACATCGTGACGGTCTCCCGGACGGTGAGGTAGGGCTCAACGCCCGTCGACTGCAGCACGATGCCGATACGGCTCTTCAGGAGAGCACGCTCGTGGCTCGGGTCGAAGCCGAGGACCGACACCGCTCCACCGTCGCGGACGCGGTAGCCCTCCAGGATCTCGACGGTCGTCGTCTTTCCTGCTCCGTTAGGCCCGAGCAGGGCGAGAATCTCGCCTTGGTGGATGTCGAAGTCGATGCCCGCCACCGCAGGCACATCTGCATAGGACTTCCTCAGCGCCCGCACCTGCACGGCCAACGGCCTGTCGTCTGGGAACGCCCCGGGCTGGCCACCAGCACCGAGCGCAATCGAAGGCTCCATCTCGTGGAGTGCAGAGCCTGGAGGGGGGTTCAGGCTCATCGGAACCTCCTTCGTCCTTCTTTTCTCAGGTTCCCCTCCCCGGACCGGCGAGGGTAGGGCCGTAGGTCCCTTCATCCGCGATGCCGGTCTCGTGGTCCCGGGCCCGCCGGAGGATCGATCATCAGTCGGAACTCCGAGACCGGTGTCGACGAGAGCACGAGCCTGAAGTCCGTAACGCGAGGGTTCCGGGTTCAGCCCGACGTGAACCAGATGAGCGTTGCCGTTGAGAGCGCGCGCCAGTTTGGCGCTCGCATGGGCACTTGGACACTGGATGTGAGCGCATAGGTGCCGGAGTCGGATGGTGAGAGATCGCTCCCCGCGACTCAGCTACCAGTCGAGGTGAGAGTCGCTGCACGACAAGTCACCCACGCGGATATCTACAACGCCTGCAAGTAGTGGTCTGTCGCTGAAGTGGCGAGGGTAGCTAGCAACCCAGGGGCCAACCCGCACGCCGAATCAGCCCGACGTTGCGATTCCTGGCAGGCCGCTTGATGTCGCGAGGTCAGGCAGGCATCGGATGCGATTCGCGAAGGTTCGCGGCCACTCAGTCGAGACAGAACTCGTTGCCCTCGATGTCCTGCATCACGAGGCACGACTCGTCGACACCATCGGCAGGCAGTAGTCGCACACGTACCGCGCCGAGCGCGACCAGCCGTCCGCATTCGGCCTCAAGTGCGGCCAGGCGCTCTTCACCCACGAGCCCGGTGCCGACCCTCACGTCAAGGTGCAACCGATTCTTGACGACCTTGCCTTCGGGAACGCGCTGGAAGAACAGTCGCGGGCCTACACCTGAGGGATCAATGCATGCGAACGCTGAGCCCTGATGCTCAGGCGGCAGCGCTCGATCGAAATCGTCCCAAGTAGCAAACCCCTCCGGTGGCGGCGGTACGACGTACCCCAATACCTCGCACCAGAAACGAGCGACGCGCGCAGGTTCGGCGCAGTCGAAGGTGACTTGGAACTGCTTGACCGACGCCATTGGTCCCAGCATAAAGGCGCCCTGATTGCGGCTCGCGTCGCGATCGGGAAGCCCTACACGTTCGTGATGTTCATGTTGGGGTTAGGGGCCACCCACGCGATAGACGCGCGAAACCCGGCAGTTTGGTTGAGAGCGGGCGACGAGAATCGAACTCGCGTTCTCAGCGTGGGAATAAGCACAGGGTCGAATCTGGCGAACTTGAGCGAACCCCGGCGGACGCTTTACCCAGTTCAGAGGAGGTTGCCGAACAATGGCGAACCGGGGTGGACGCAGGCGGATGTGCCATAAATGTGCCATGGACCGAGGTCCGGATCGAGCTGCCAGTCACTGTCTTTCACCGGCTCGAACGGCTTGCTCACGAGCACAACGTCTCGGTCGAGTCGGTCATCTGTGCCATCGTCGCGCGACGGCTCGCCGACGGTCCCGGCGAACCGAAGTGACGCGGCTCGTGGGTTCTCCGCAACCCGATCGGGGAGTGACGCTGAGGCGCTGGCAGCGATACAGTTCGATCGCCTGTACGGCAACACTGCCGACGGCGTGAGCGTCGGCTGGGTCGATCTCGACACCGGCAAGAGATGGATGGAGCGGCCAGAGTTCGCCGAGGCGTTCGAACGGGCAGTCAACCTTTGGAGGTTCGCGCCTGCGCCGGATCGACGAGAGATCACCGCGCAGTCTTGGACGCGCACGGTGCCGCTTCCGCCGGCCTGTGACGCTTTCGCGAACAGCTCACGTGCAGCTCCCTCGCACCGAGCCAAGCGAGGGGACGGTCGACCTCGCCGACACGCACGCCGGTGCAGGCGTCCGTACGAAAGCGATCGATGCACGCAAGGAGAAGCTGGTGTCTACGCTGCAAGCAACACCGGGCCGGTCGTCGCGGCGGCTGATGTGGACCGGCTTTTCGGCGCCTTCCAGCGGCTCGCGACGGACCGCACCTTGCGCTCGAGCGGGCATCGCCTCGGTCTCGCCATCGTGATCACGATCGCCGATGCGCACGGGGCGGTTGTCACGGCGGTGCCGAGGCCAGAGGGCGGGCTGCACGGGGTGGTGAGCCTGCCTGATGTGGTGAGTCAGCGGGCTGAGGTGGCGCCCGATCACCACGTTACGTTGGGGTGAAGGGTTCGTCTGGTGACCGCCGGCACATCGATATGCCACTTGACACGCCGGCATTCGACGCCTAAACGACACAGGTCGGACCCATAAACGTCGACGGACGCCAGCTGGGAGGGACATCGTGGAGCCAGAAGGAGATGCCCGATGAAGGAGGACCGCTCGACGAGCCCGGTCGACGAACGGGACGGCTTCCTGGTCGGACCGACGCGCACGCCGCGAAACCGGGCCAGTGCCACCGCTCTCGCCAGGACCGGAATGGCACCCCGCGCCCACAACATCCACGACGACGACACCGCCAAGGCCCTCGGGTTCCGCGGCGGCACGATCGCCGGCTCGATACACCTGGACCAGTTCCCACCGGTGGTGCTGGCGGCCTTCGCCGACCGATGGTTCGAGGACGGGTCGATCTCCCTTCTGTTCCGCAATGCGACCGTCGACGCCGAGCCGGTGATCGCCATGGTGGCCAAGCCTGCGCCCGGTGCCGATCTGCTGGCGGCGCGCATGGAGCGCACCGACGGACTGCTCGTGGCCGAGGGCACGGTCTCGGTGGGCCGCGAGGCAGGGCCGACCTACCTGTCGGCGCTCGACCTGAGACCGGCCGATCCAGGCGAGCTGCGGCTGCTCGAGGGGGTAGTGCCGGGAGCACCGATCTCGGGCCGAAGCTTCACGGTCGACGGCGACCAGCAGCGCGAGCGACTCGAGGCCGCTCCCATCACCGAGCCTCTGGCGTGGTACATGGGAGCGTCGCCTTGGGGACCGCCCATCGTGAACCCATCGGCCATCGTCCAGCTCATTCGCAACGGTCCGGCTGACTTCGGCTCGAACGTCGCCGAGGCGGTCGGACTATTCGGCGCGATCGAGCTGCGTTTCTTCTCGGGCCCGCTGCGCTGCGACACGCCGTACTCAGTCGCCGGGGAAATCGTCGCCGTCGGCGCCAGCCCGAAGACCGAGTACGTCTGGTACGACAGCCGTGCCATCGACGAGGCGGGCGAGGTTGCGGTCGCCATGCGCATGCAGCTGCGCTGGATGAAGGCGTCGTCCCCCCTGTATGCCCCGCAGGACTGAGATGGCCGGTGCCCTCGAGGGCGTAAAGGTGCTCGAGTTCTCCGAGATGATCGCCGCTCCGTTCGCCGGTATGCACCTGGGTGATCTGGGGGCAGACGTGATCAAGGTGGAGGCGCCCGAGGGGGACCCGTGGCGGCATGCCCTCGAGTTCGCCCCCAACGAGAGCGGCGCCTTCCTCTCGCTCAACCGCAACAAGCGAGGCATAACCCTCGACTTGAAGAACCCGGAGGCGCAGGAGGTGGTGCACCGGCTTGTGCCGAGCATGGACGTGGTGGTCGTGAACTACCGGCCCGACGTGCCCAGGCGCCTCGGCATCGACTACGAGACCCTCTCTGAGATAAACCTGCGGCTCATCTAGGTGCAGAACACCGCCATGGGCGAACGGGGTGAGCACAGCCACCGGCCCGGCTACGACCTGATCGCCCAGGCCGTTTCCGGCCTCATGCTGACCGGCCAGCGTGTTGACTTCGACGGCGTGCCCATGCCGCTCACTCCGGCCATCGGCGACTACGGGACCGGCATCGTCATCGCCGCGGTGTGCGCCGCGCTGTTCGCCCGCGAGCGGACCGGTCAGTGACAGAAGGTCGACACCACCTTGCTCGGCACGTCACTTGCCCTCCAGACCGCGCTGTTCATGAGGACCGAGATCGACAGCCGACCGGCGGAGCCCAGCGTGTCGAACGCTTCTCGGGAGGCGAGGGCACTGAACGCCTACTACCGCGTCTACTACGCCAAGGATTCGATGATCGCCATCGCCTGCCTCACGCCGACCCTGCGCCGGAAGCTGGCCGACGCTATCGAGGTCCACGACGTGCGCCACGACCGCAAGATCGATCGCGAGTCCGAGGAGGGGCTCCGGGTGGCGGCCGAGTTCACCGCTGCTGCCACGGAGCGGTTCCTGGAGCGGACCACCAATGAATGGCTGGAGCGGTTCGACACCGCCGATATCCCGGCAGGTCCGGTCCGGACGGTGACCGAACTGCTCGACGATCTCGAGGTGCTGGCGAACGACTTGGTGGTCGAGTACCAGCACCCAGTGGCCGGCACGGTCGCCATGGTGGGACCACTCCTGCAGATGGCCAAGACGCCGCCAAGCGTTCGCCGCCCGCCGCCTACCCTCGGCCAGCACAACGAGGAGATCCTGCGGGAGCTCGGCTACGGCGACGCCGAGATCGCCGCCCTGCGCGCACGCGGGGACGTCGCCCACTGACTACCGGGTCCGAGCGGCGTTCACGCCGCGGGCGCTCATGCCGAGGCGCTCACGCCGAGACGTTCATGCCGAGAAGGTGCATGCCCCCTGGTCGATCACGACCTGCCCGCTGCTCGAGGTGGTGGTGAACACCGCTTGGCCGTCCGCAACCCACATCCGCACCGTCAAGGATTCCCCTGGGAAGACAGGCTTGGAGAAGCGGCCCTCCATGGAGAGAAACCGTGCCGGATCCGACCCGCACAGGGTGTGCAGCAACGCCCGGCCGGTGAACCCATAGCTGCAGAGGCCATGGAGGATGGGCTTTCGGAACCCCGCAATCTTGGCGAACGCCGGGTCCGAGTGCAGCGGGTTGCGATCGCCCGTCAACCGGTACAGGAGCGCCTGGTCCGGGCGGGTGACGTAGGTGACGGTGTGGTCGGGCTCCCTGTCAGGTGGTTGGTTGACCGGCCCGCTCGGGCCACGGTCGCCCCCGAAGCCGCCCTCGCCGCGAATGAAGATGTTCGAGCGCAGCCGCAAGAGTGGCTCGCCGCTCTGAGCGTCCACCGACTCGGACTCGGACACCAAGAGGGCGCCCGAACCTTTGTCGAACACCCCGACCAGCCGGCCCCGGCTGCGGATGCGCCCGTCGACGGGGAGCGGTCGCAGGAGCTCGATGCGGCGGCCGCCGTCGACGAGCATCGTTGGGTTGAAGGTGCCGATCGACGACGACCAACCGCCGGCCGCCCCGACGATGACGCCGAACGTGGGAAGGACCTGCTGGGTGACGTCCTTCGAGTTCTCCGTCGTGAACTCGAGCTCGGCACCGACCGGGTCGATCGTCCCTGCGCCGACGCCGAGGGCGTAGAGCAGCGCGTCCTTGGACGTCCACTCGCGTTCCACCCACTCTCGCCACTCGCCTGTAGTCACCTGCGGGTTGATCGGCATGGCTCTCGCTTACGCCTGGCGGGCCCGTGGAACGGAGCCCCCGGTGCCGCCGACGGCAGGTCGGAACGTCGACTCGATCATCCGGGCGGCCGTCTCGAGGTCCCATGGGCCGGACGAGACAACCTGTCGGATCATCTGGGGGACGTTGTACAACCCGATTGCGTACCCTCGTGCCGAGATCACCTGTCCGTTGCACCAGGTCGAGCGGGCGCTCGCCAGGTAGGCGACCGCCGGAGCGACATTGTCCGGCGACCGCTCGTCGGCGGCGCTTGACCCTGCACGGCGGCGATCGGCTGGGACCGACTCGGTCATCCTCGTCGCTGCGCCGGGCGCGATGGCGTTGGCCGTCACGCCGTACCGACCGAGGGCGTTGGCGCACGAGTAGGTGAGCCCCACGATCCCCATCTTGGCGGCGGCGTAGTTGGGTTGGCCCGGCGCGCCGTGCAGGCCCGAGCCGGACGTGAAGTTGATGATCCGGTAGCGACCCTCTGGGTCGCGCTCGCGGCGCCAGTAGGCGCTGGCGTGACGGATCGTGTTGAAGGTGCCCGTCAGATGGACCCGGATGACGGCGTCCCAGTCGTCTTCGGACATGTTGAACACCATCCGGTCACGAAGGATGCCAGCGACGTTGACGAGGACGTCCAGCTTCCCGTAGGTGTCAATGGCCTGGGTGACGAGAGCCTCTGCCGCCCGGTAGTCGGCCACGTCGTCGCCGTTGCCTGTGGCCGTCCCTCCAGCGGCGATGATCTCCTCGACGATCTGCTGTGCGGGCGCCTTCCCGCCGCCGGTCCCATCCAGGGCAACCCCGAGGTCGTTAACAACGACCCGTGCGCCCTCCTTGGCCAGCAGTCGCGCGACCGAGGCCCCGATGCCCCGCCCGGCGCCGGTCACCACCGCCACCCGCCCTTCGAGCATTCCCGGCATCAGGTGAGCCGCTCCACCACCATCGCCATGGCCATGCCACCGGCTGCGCACATGGTCTCGAGCCCGATCGTTTCGTCACGAGTCTCAAGATCGTTGAGCAACGTGGTCATGATCCGAGCGCCGGTCATGCCGAAGGGGTGGCCGAGGGCGATCGCCCCACCATGAGGGTTGAGCTGCGTCTCGATGTCGATGCCGGTTTCCCGGCACACTGGCAGCACCTGGGCCGCGAAGGCCTCGTTGAGCTCGACCACGCCTACATCCGAGAGCTTCATGCGGGCAGCCTCGAGGACCCGGGGAACCGCGTCGATCGGCGCGACACCCATGATCTCGGGGTCGTTGCCGCTCACCGCCGACGCCACGATCCGGGCGAGGGGTGCCACGCCGAGTTGCGCTGCCTTGGACGCGCTCATGACGAGCACGGCTGCCGCACCGTCGTTGAGCGGGCAGGCGTTCCCCGCCGTCACGGTCCCGCCCTCCTTGAACGCCGGCTGGAGCTCGGCCAAACGCTCCAGGGTGGTGCCCGCTCGGGGACCGTCGTCCTTGGCCACGACCGACCCGTCCTCCTTGGCGATCGGGGAGATCTCCCGGTCGAAGAATCCCGCCTGCTGGGCTGCCACGGCGCGGTCCTGGCTCAGCTTGGCGAAGGCGTCCTGGTCCTCGCGGCTGACACCGAACCGCTTGGCAACGTTTTCCGCCGTCAGGCCCATCGGGATGAACACGTTGGGGAAAGCGGGATCGTTCCCGATCAGCTTGGGGTTGAGGCCCCCCGGGCCGAGCCCCCGTCCGCGCGGCTGGGGAGCGGACCCTTCGGGCACCGGTGGCCGGGAGGTCTTCTCGACACCGGCGGCGATGAAGACGTCGCCCTCTCCGGCCTTGATGGCGTGGGCGGCGATCCGTATGGACTGCAGGCTGGAGGAGCAGAACCGGTTGATGGTGAGCCCGGGGACGCTGAACGGGAAGCCGGCCAGGATGCCGGCCGTCCGGGCGATGGAGAAGCCGGTCTCCCCTTGCTGGGCGACGTTCCCGCAGATGATGTCGACCACCGATCCCTTCGGGACTGCGGGCACCTTGTCCATCAGGGCGTTCAGGATTGTGGCCATCAGCTCGTCGGCTCGGACGTCGACAAGTGAGCCCTTGTTCGCCCGTCCGATGGGGCTGCGAGCGGTGGCCACGATGACGGCGTCTTCCTCGGCCATAACGACACCTCGACTCTCGTTGTGTTGGACCGTTGTGTGCTTATCGTGCTGGAACCCTTAGCCGACCACGGGGTCCTTGCGCAGACCAAGGGCACGCTCGGCAAGGATGTTGCGCTGGATCTCGCTCGTCCCCGAGAAGATGGTCCCGGCGCGACTTCCAAGAAACACCTGCTGCCAGCGACTGGTCCGGTAGCCAGACCCCTCAGGCCGGATGGTGGCCTGGGCACCGAGCAGGTTCACGGCGATGTTGCCGAACCGCTTGTGGTACTCGGACCAGAAGAGCTTGTTGGTGCTGGCCTCAGGGCCCGGCTCCTTCTGGGCGGCGAGGTTGGCCAGCAGTCGCAGCCCCGAGTACCGCATCAACTGGACTTGCGTGTAAGCCCACGCCAGGTCCTGGCGCACGAGGGGGTCGTCGTGGCGGCCGACACCGCGGGCCGTCTCGACCAGGTCCCAGAACTCGCGCTCGTACCGGAGATGCTGGGTGGTCGCCCGCCCGCCCCGCTCGTTCCCAAGGGTCGTCATGGCAACCCGCCAGCCGTTGTTGAGCCCTCCGATGACGTTGAACAGCGAGGCCCGGGCGCCGTCGATGAACTCCTGGCAGAAGCCGCTGGCGCCCGACATCTGGAGGAGCGGCTGTAGGTGGATGCCGTTGCTCGACCCGTCGGGTCGTCGCATAGGGACGAGCACGTAGGAGAGCCCGCGGTGCTTCGGCGCGCCTTGGTCTGTCCGGCACAGGACGAACATCACGTTGGCCCGGTGGGCACCCGACGTCCACACCTTCTGGCCGCTGATGACGACCTCGTCACCGTCGATGACGCCGCTCGTCTCGACCCCGGCGAGGTCTGAACCGTGGTCCGGCTCCGAGAACCCCTGACAGTAGCGATCGGTGCCTTCGATGATGCGGGGCAGGAACCAGGCCCGCTGCTCGTCGGTGCCATGGACGATGATGGACGGCCCGACGAGCGACTCGCCCATGCCTCGCACGATGCGGGGCATCCCCGCACGATCGAACTCCTCGTTGAGGATGGCCATCCCCACGCCTGACAGACCGCGCCCGCCCACGTCCTCCGGCCATTGAGGGCAGATCAGCCGGTGCTCGCTGAGATCGGCCTCCCACCTGCTCCAGGCCTCCGCCCGGTCGCCGTCCCCGTCCTCGGGCTGCCCGCCGTACCCGGGCTGGACGTCGACGCTTGCAAGCTCGTCGATTCGGTGCTCGGCGAGGAACTTCCGGATCTCCTCTTGGAACGACCGCAACCCTGGGTCCAGATCGAGCCTCCATGTGCCCCTCTTTTGTTCGGTGCTCGAACAAAGTTAGTCCCTGCTCGAATTCGGCACACGGGCGCCTCTGCGCGAGAGCTAACGAACCGGCTGGGTCGGGCTTCACCTCAGGCGATAACGAAATTGAAATGTGCCATGCATGTGCCATATTGGCAGGCGACTGCACATTGTCGGTGCTGTGACCAGGGCTAACCGAGAGCGGGCGACGAGAATCGAACTCGCGTTCTCAGCTTGGGAAGCGCGACCAGGCTGAGGACGTGGCCAGGACGGATGGCCGTTTGTCCAGCTCAGTTGCCGTATGGCCGATACCGCCGGTGACCGTTGGATACCGCTCGTGCCGATCCGTTAGGTCACGTTAGGTCACGAATCCCAAGCCCGACTCTGGATGGCGACGACTCAGTGCGACGGCAGGTTCTGAATGACCTGTTGGTCGTAGTTATAGGCATTGATGAGCTTGTAGATCGTGTAGACCGACGAGACGGCTTCGACCCCTCCACCCACCTCGCTCGGCACCTCGGATCCGGTAGCTTGCGCGTAGCCTTCACCCGCGATGTCGACCCCCGTCGAGCCGCCCTCCTCGTAGGCGTCGCTCGGCCCGAAGACGCCAGCGATCGGATCCTCGACCACGCCTGCGTACTGCCCGTAGCCAGCGTCGGGCTCGTCGAGGCACCGCCCACTCGGATCCCAGTAGTAGGTCGGCTGGTCTCCCGCGTAGACGTACACCGACAGCTGCGGGCTCATGGCCGGCTGCGGGAGCGGGTCTTGTGAGAGGAACGATCCCGTCGTCGGGTCGAGGTCTCGTGCCTGCAGCTGGTAGAGGCCGTCTGAGCCGAGGAGCTGGCCCTCGAACAACAGTGGGATCGCCGGTGCAGAGCTGACGACCTTGTCTTCGGTGCGGATGTTGCCGAACGGGTCGTAGCTGAAGGTGGTGTCGGTCGCTCCCGTCGAGGAGGTGAGCGCCACGGTCGATCCGAGGGCGTCGTGGCCGACGTAGTAGTCGGCTCCGCCGGTACGCATCGAGAGCAGGAGGCCGTCGCCGTAGACGTAGCGGTCGAGCTCGGTGCTGGCTTGTGTCTCTTCTCCGAGGAGGGGGACGGGGTTGTTCAGGTCGAAGGCGAAGGTCGTCGTCGTGCCCGAGGTTGTCTCCGAGGCCCTCGTGCCGTCTCCGTCGTAGGCATAGGTCGTCGTGACTCCTGAGACGCCCGAGGAGGTGAGCTCTCCGGCTGCGTTCCAGTCATATGTGCTCGAGCCGTCCGCGGTGCGCTCGCCGTCGGCGTTGTATGTGTAGTCGGTCACGACAGCGCCGGTCGTCGAGGAGGTGAGCTCGTCGGCGTCGTTGTAGGTGTAGGTAGTCGTCACACCGTCGTTCGTGTTGGCCGTCCGGTTGCCGTCGGCGTCGTAGGTGTAGGTGATCTCGCCGTTCGCGCACGAGGTCCCGTAGCAGGTCTCTGTGACGAACCCACGGGCGTCGTAGGTGTAGGTGTCGGTCTCTGCCTGGGTCACGACCTGTGTCGGATTGCCGTCTTGGTCGTAGGTGTAGGTGTCGCTCGCGATCACCGCCGAGCCGTCTGTGTCGGTGACCGACGCGAGCCTGTCGGCGTCGTCGTAGGTGCGGGCCTCTGCCGTGCCGTTCGGCATCGCCACAGAGATGAGGTCCGAGTCGGGGTCGTAGGTGTCGGTCGTCGTCTTGCCGTCGGCGGCGAGAGTGGCGAGGCGGTCGTCCTCGTCGTAGGTGTCGGTGACGACGCTCCCGTCGGGGTAGGTACGGGAGGTGACGTCCCCGTCGGGGTCGTAGGTGTAGGACCAGTCGCCCTCGGGGCTCGTCACCGAGGTGAGCTTGTTGCGGGAGTTGTAGGTGTACTTCGTCGTCCCGGTGCCATCGGTCATCTCCGTCCGGTTGCCGTCGGCGTCGTAGGTGTAGCTGAGCGATGGTGTGGAATCTGAGTAGGAGATCGAGACGATCCGGCCGAGGGCGTCATAGCCATAGGTCGTGACGTTGCCCTGCGGGTCGGTCTTGCTGAGCACCTTGCCGTCAGCGTCGTAGGTGTAGGTCGTCTCGTCACCGAGCGGGTTCGTGACCGAGGCGAGGTCGCCGTCCTCGTCGTAGGTGTAGTGCGTCGTGTAGCCGTTGGCGTCGGTCATGGTGAGCTTGTTGCCGTCGCCGTCGTAGGTGTAGCTCGTTTCCGCCCCGCCGGGGGCGGTGACCGAGATGAGCTCGTCTCTCCCGTTGTAGGCGTAGTCCGTCGTGTTCCCGTCGGCGTCGGTCATGGTGAGCTTGTTGCCGACGTCGTCGTAGGTGTACCTCGTGACGTCCCCGTCGGGGTCGGTCACCGAGGTGAGCTCGTCGAGGGCGTTGTAGGTATAGGTGGTCATGAACTGCGACGCGGTCGCCCCTGCGACGTTTCCTCGCGGGCTCACCATGGAGAGCTTCCGCCCGGCTGAGTCGTAGGCGTAGGTCGTCTCCTCGCCCTCGGGCGAGGAGACCGAGATGAGCTCGCCGGCTGTGTTGTAGCCGTAGTGCGTCGTGTAACCCCGCTCGTCTGTCTCTGAGGTGGGGAGCCCGGTCGTGGTGTTCACCGTCCAGGTGATGCTCGAATCGTCTGGAAGGGTCTCTCCGATGACGTCGCCGTCGGAGTTGTAGCTGTAGTCCGTCGTGTTGCCGTCGTAGTCGGTGTAGCTCGTGACGTCGTTCATCGAGTCGTAGGAGAACGACTCGGTCGGGCCGAGGGGATAGGGCAGTGTCTTTGTGAGCAGGTCGCCGGCTGCGTTGTAGCTCATCGTCGTCGTGTTGCCGTCGGGGTCGGTGGTCGCCGTCACGTCCAGGTTCGCGTCGTAGGCGTACGAGGTCACCCCTCCCTCGGGGTCGGTGCGGGAGACGAGGACGTTCCCTGCGTAGGTGTCGACCCACTCGCCCCCGTCGGGGTCGGTGTAGGTGCAGGTGTCGTTCGCGGCGTCGTAGGAGAACGTGGCGGTCTGGCCGAGAGCGTTCACCTGGCTCGTGACCTGGCCGGAGGAGTCGTAGGTGTTGTCGACGACCTGGTGGCCGTCCTGGTCGGTGACGGTGGTGAGAAGGCCTGTGGAGTTGTAGCCATAGGAGGTGACCCCACCTGCGGCGTCTGTCACCGAGGCGAGCTCACCAGAGGAGTTGTAGGTATAGGTGACGGTCCGAGAGGGCGGGAAGCTCATCTCGGTGAGCAGCCCGGAGGAGTTGTAGGTGAAGGTCACGGTCGCCCCGGCGTAGTCGGTGACCTGTGAGAGCTCGCCCGAAGAGTTGTAGGACAGCGTCAGCCGGATCCCGTTCCGGTTCGTCTCGGAGACGAGCTGACCCGATGAGTTGAACAGGAGATGGGTCTGGTCCTGCCTGACGAGGAGCCATCCGCCACCCGAGACATCGGCGAGGACCGAGCGCGTACCGGGCGCTCCGGTGTAGGTCCCGTCGCCGGCCCCGGTGAACGTCGTCTGTTGGCCGTTCTCGGAGTAGAGCGTCACCGTGCCCTGGGTCGAGCCCGACAGGAAGACGTTCATCGAGTCGGTCCAGCCCTCTCCGAGCGGGCCGGAGTAGGTGTTGGCGGAGGTGTAGGACCGCGTGAACGCGAACGGGACCCCGGCGCTCGCGAGGCTCGCGTCGGTCTCGGTCGTCGAGTAAGCGCCTGTGGCGGTGTCGACTGGCTCGGCCTCGTACCCCGACGGGTTCGACGCGTCGATCCCGCCGCCGGTGCCATAGGTCTCAGCTTCGGGTGCAGGAGGCGGAGGACAGTAGATATATCCACCTGCGGTCGTCGAGCTGCTCGTCGTCTCCCAGGTACCGTTCGGAGGCGTCGGACCGTTCACATCTCCGAACGGACTCGCGACGCTGCCGGCGCTGATGCCGACGACGCTCGTGCCGCAGCCCGGGGTGTAGGAGCCCTCGGCGTTCAGGTCGAGGCTCAGGCTCGAGGGATCCGCCGAGTCGCCCACGATCAGTCGGCCGAACTCGCCTGGGCCGGAGGCATCGAGCTGGAGCGTGCCGTATCCCGTCAACGCACCTCCGATACTCAGCACCTTCCCGGCCGGAACCTCGAGCGATCCCTCGAGATCGATGTCGCCACTGCCGCTGAACGCAGCGGTCGAGGTCACCGAGTCGATCCCGCCGAGCTTGAGCGTGCCCGAAGAGGTGTCTGACACCGTCCCGGCACTCTTCGAGACCGGCGTCGAGCGCGGCCGTGCCGGTCCCGCCATACGAGACCGTGCCTGTCGACTCGTTGTCGATGTTGGGGTTGGGGTTGGCAGCGCTGTCGTTACTCGTGATCTGGCTGTCCGTGCCGAGACTGAGCGTCCCGGCGTTCTCGAGCACCGAGGAGGAGCCGTTGGTGTCGAAGATGACCTCTGCATTCGAGCCAATCGCCATGGTGCCGTCGTTCACGAGAGTGAGTGAGTTGTCGATCGCCTCGTCGTAGCCCGATGAGCCAGTGACCGACACCGTGGCGCCCGAGGGGATCGTGAGTGTGCCCGGACCGGAGAGGGTCCCATCGACGGAAACGTTGAGATCTTCAATGACCCCGTCACCGCCTGCTGCGGGCTCGAGAATGCCCTCGAGATCGATGTCGCCACTGCCGCTGAACGCAGCGGTCGAGGTCACCGAGTCGATCCCGCCGAGCTTGAGCGTGCCCGAAGAGGTGTCTGACACCGTCCCGGCACTCTTCGAGACCGGCGTCGAGCGCGGCCGTGCCGGTCCCGCCATACGAGACCGTGCCTGTCGACTCGTTGTCGATGTTGGGGTTGGGGTTGGCAGCGCTGTCGTTACTCGTGATCTGGCTGTCCGTGCCGAGACTGAGCGTCCCGGCGTTCTCGAGCACCGAGGAGGAGCCGTTGGTGTCGAAGATGACCTCTGCATTCGAGCCAATCGCCATGGTGCCGTCGTTCACGAGAGTGAGTGAGTTGTCGATCGCCTCGTCGTAGCCCGATGAGCCAGTGACCGACACCGTGGCGCCCGAGGGGATCGTGAGTGTGCCCGGACCGGAGAGGGTCCCATCGACGGAAACGTTGAGATCTTCAATGACCCCGTCACCGCCTGCTGCGGGCTCGAGAATGCCCTCGAGATCGATGTCGCCACTGCCGCTGAACGCAGCGGTCGAGGTCACCGAGTCGATCCCGCCGAGCTTGAGCGTGCCCGAAGAGGTGTCTGACACCGTCCCGGCACTCTCGAGACCGGCGTCGAGCGCGGCCGTGCCGGTCCCGCCATACGAGACCGTGCCTGTCGACTCGTTGTCGATGTTGGGGTTGGGGTTGGCAGCGCTGTCGTTACTCGTGATCTGGCTGTCCGTGCCGAGACTGAGCGTCCCGGCGTTCTCGAGCACCGAGGAGGAGCCGTTGGTGTCGAAGATGACCTCTGCATTCGAGCCAATCGCCATGGTGCCGTCGTTCACGAGAGTGAGTGAGTTGTCGATCGCCTCGTCGTAGCCCGATGAGCCAGTGACCGACACCGTGGCGCCCGAGGGGATCGTGAGTGTGCCCGGACCGGAGAGGGTCCCATCGACGGAAACGTTGAGATCTTCAATGACCCCGTCACCGCCTGCTGCGGGCTCGAGAATGCCCTCGAGATCGATGTCGCCACTGCCGCTGAACGCAGCGGTCGAGGTCACCGAGTCGATCCCGCCGAGCTTGAGCGTGCCCGAAGAGGTGTCTGACACCGTCCCGGCACTCTTCGAGACCGGCGTCGAGCGCGGCCGTGCCGGTCCCGCCATACGAGACCGTGCCTGTCGACTCGTTGTCGATGTTGGGGTTGGGGTTGGCAGCGCTGTCGTTACTCGTGATCTGGCTGTCCGTGCCGAGACTGAGCGTCCCGGCGTTCTCGAGCACCGAGGAGGAGCCGTTGGTGTCGAAGATGACCTCTGCATTCGAGCCAATCGCCATGGTGCCGTCGTTCACGAGAGTGAGTGAGTTGTCGATCGCCTCGTCGTAGCCCGATGAGCCAGTGACCGACACCGTGGCGCCCGAGGGGATCGTGAGTGTGCCCGGACCGGAGAGGGTCCCATCGACGGAAACGTTGAGATCTTCAATGACCCCGTCACCGCCTGCTGCGGGCTCGAGAATGCCCTCGAGATCGATGTCGCCACTGCCGCTGAACGCAGCGGTCGAGGTCACCGAGTCGATCCCGCCGAGCTTGAGCGTGCCCGAAGAGGTGTCTGACACCGTCCCGGCACTCTCGAGACCGGCGTCGAGCGCGGCCGTGCCGGTCCCGCCATACGAGACCGTGCCTGTCGACTCGTTGTCGATGTTGGGGTTGGGGTTGGCAGCGCTGTCGTTACTCGTGATCTGGCTGTCCGTGCCGAGACTGAGCGTCCCGGCGTTCTTGAGCACCGAGGAGGAGCCGTTGGTGTCGAAGATGACCTCTGCATTCGAGCCAATCGCCATGGTGCCGTCGTTCACGAGAGTGAGTGAGTTGTCGATCGCCTCGTCGTAGCCCGATGAGCCAGTGACCGACACCGTGGCGCCCGAGGGGATCGTGAGTGTGCCCGGACCGGAGAGGGTCCCATCGACGGAAACGTTGAGATCTTCAATGACCCCGTCACCGCCTGCTGCGGGCTCGAGAATGCCCTCGAGATCGATGTCGCCACTGCCGCTGAACGCAGCGGTCGAGGTCACCGAGTCGATCCCGCCGAGCTTGAGCGTGCCCGAAGAGGTGTCTGACACCGTCCCGGCACTCTTCGAGACCGGCGTCGAGCGCGGCCGTGCCGGTCCCGCCATACGAGACCGTGCCTGTCGACTCGTTGTCGATGTTGGGGTTGGGGTTGGCAGCGCTGTCGTTACTCGTGATCTGGCTGTCCGTGCCGAGACTGAGCGTCCCGGCGTTCTCGAGCACCGAGGAGGAGCCGTTGGTGTCGAAGATGACCTCTGCATTCGAGCCAATCGCCATGGTGCCGTCGTTCACGAGAGTGAGTGAGTTGTCGATCGCCTCGTCGTAGCCCGATGAGCCAGTGACCGACACCGTGGCGCCCGAGGGGATCGTGAGTGTGCCCGGACCGGAGAGGGTCCCATCGACGGAAACGTTGAGATCTTCAATGACCCCGTCACCGCCTGCTGCGGGCTCGAGAATGCCCTCGAGATCGATGTCGCCACTGCCGCTGAACGCAGCGGTCGAGGTCACCGAGTCGATCCCGCCGAGCTTGAGCGTGCCCGAAGAGGTGTCTGACACCGTCCCGGCACTCTCGAGACCGGCGTCGAGCGCGGCCGTGCCGGTCCCGCCATACGAGACCGTGCCTGTCGACTCGTTGTCGATGTTGGGGTTGGCAGCGTTGTCGTTACTCGTGATCTGGCTGTCCGTGCCGAGACTGAGCGTCCCGGCGTTCTCGAGCACCGAGGAGGAGCCGTTGGTGTCGAAGATGACCTCTGCATTCGAGCCAATCGCCATGGTGCCGTCGTTCACGAGAGTGAGTGAGTTGTCGATCGCCTCGTCGTAGCCCGATGAGCCAGTGACCGACACCGTGGCGCCCGAGGGGATCGTGAGTGTGCCCGGACCGGAGAGGGTCCCATCGACGGAAACGTTGAGATCGGTGACCGAGAGGGCTCCGCTTGTAGCCAGCTCGCCGTCTACTCCCAGGTCCCCACTCGAACTCGACGGCTTGGTCGTACTCGTGAGGGACAGCGACCCGGACACGTCGAGGCCGCCGGCGTTCGTGATGCCGGCGACGCTCTCTGTCTCGGACAGGCTGACAGGGAGGTTGTCGGCGTCCTCCGGTATGCAGGCCCACGCAGAGGAGCCGGGCACTTCTCCGGAGCTCCAGTTGCTCGCCGTACCCCAGTCGGACGAGCTCGTCCCGGTGAAGACGTCGGTGCAGGCAGGACCGCTCGTCGAGGTGGACGCAGTGAGGGTCGCCGGCGAGGAGTACTGCTCGGCCGAGTCGTAGGAGAAGAGGGAGAAGGAGTACTCGGTGATCGCCGAGAGGGAGGTGACGATATAGGAGGTCGTCGATCCGGAGACGTCGGCGACGAGGGTGCCTGCTGTCGGAGAGGAGGGAGGCGTCGGTCCGGTCGCCATCCGGATCATGACGCCGGTGAAGTTCGCACTCGTCGGGTTCGTCCAGGAGAAGGCGATCGAGGTCTCCGTCGTACCGGTCACCTTGAGCCCGGTGACCGCCGCCGGAGGGCCGCTCGCCGTCGTGGCGGTGATGGTCACAGCAGGCGAGTACTCGATCGGGCTCGTCGAGTGCGAGAAGAGCGCGTACGAGTAGGTCGTCGCCTTCGTGAGCGAGGAGTTGGTGTAGCTCGTCGTGGTCGAGGAGAGGTCTGCCACGAGGGTGCCTGCTGTCGGAAAGGAGGGAGGGACAGACCCGGTCAGCCTGCGGATCATGACGCCGGCGAAGTTCACACTCGTCGGGTTCGTCCAGGAGAGCGAGACAGATGTCGTCGTCACGGCACTCACGGTGAGATGGGTGATCTCGGCAGGAGCCGTCGTCACGGCGAAGGACCTCTTGGTGGCGTAGGTCGTGGCGCTGCTCATGGCGAATAACGAGAAGCCGTAGTGCGAGCCGCTGCTCAGGCCGGACACCTTGAATGAGGTGGCACTTTTCTTCGTCGTCGTGACGAGCGTCCCCGAGCTCGGGCTCGGAGGCGCCTTGGAGCCCGAGGACTCCCGGATCATGACGCCCGCGAAGTCGCTGCTCGTCGGGTTCGTCCACGTCAAGGTGACCGAGGCGTCGGTGACCGAGGATGCCTTGGGCGAGGTCACGGCCTCGGGCGGAGTGGCCGTCACGACACTGACGGCCTTGGAGTAGCTGCCCGACGAGCTGAAGGAGAAGACCGAGTAGGCGTAGGCGGTCCCGATCTCCACCTTCTTGTCGGTCGTCTTGTCGATGGGCTTCTTCAGTCTGGCGACGAGCGTCCCCGAGCTCAGGCTCACAGGCGCCTTGGAGCCGGTCGCCCTTCGTATGACGACACCGGCGAAGCTCGAGGAGCTCGGGTTCTTCCACGACAGAGAGACCGACGAGCCGGTCACCGAGCTCACCTTCAGGTGAGAGACGGCCGGCGGTGTCTCCGACCCGGACGACCACATGCCTCTCAGACCGAAAGCAGGGCTCGCGAGCGCGAGTACGCCGAGAGCGCCGAACAGCACCAAGAGCACGGCTCCTCGAAGCCTGATCCCCATGACTCCCCGCTCGCGAGATGGCTCGGCGCAGTCTGGCACAAGAGGTGCAGGTCGGATCGTACACGAATGACGGCGTCGGAAACGCCGCCACTCTCGTCGTGCGGTCGATCCACGAGCCCGACGTGCCACAAGGTCCTGAGAGCACTACCGCTTTCAGCCCGCTGTCGCGGCCCGATCGTCCGCTCCGACCGGATCGAGCAACTCGTCGAGGTACGCCGCCGCCTCGCGATCTCGTGCCGGCACCCAGGCCCAGTAGATGTCGCAGGTGGTCGAGGTGCGGGCGTGTCCGAGGCGGTTGGAGACCGTTCGGAGGTCGATGCCGGCGCTGAGCAGCTCGGTGGCCACGAAGTGGCGCAGGTCATGGATGCGGACAGGACCGAGTCCGGCTTGTTCGCGAAGGATCTTCCAGCGTCTCGTGGTGAGCGACGGCCGCCAGGGGCGCTCGCCTCGGGCAGCGGACGAGAAGACGAAGGCGCCCGGATCGACTCCGCCGTGCTCGGCGACCAACACATCGTGCCACCCCTGCAGCGCGCTCACTGCGAGCGCCGTGAGCGAGACGACCCGCGGGCGATCGGTCTTGGTGCCCTTCACGAGGAGGCCGGCGCTCGTCTCGCAGACCGAGCTTCGAGATCCGCACGACCCGGCCCTCGAGATCGACATCCCTCCAGCGGAGCGCACAGACCTCGCCCCGCCGGGCGCCCGTGGCGAGTGCGACAGCGATGAACGAAAAGAGCGCCGGATCCGAGCCCCGTGCCAGCTCGAGGACTCGGCGGACTGCCCCAGCGCTCGGTGGGACGATGTCGGTCCTCGGAACCGGAGGCCGGGTCGCCGCCGAGACGGGGTTGTGCACGAGCCAGCCCCAGCGCACCGCCTGGGCGAAGGCGCGGTGCAAGACGACGTGCGCGTTGCGCACACGCCAGGGCCCGAGCCCCCGCGACCGCAGCTTCACGTAGAGGTCGTCACAGTCTCGGGCGCTCACCGTCCAGATCCGCAGCTCGCCGAGCGCCGGCTTCAGGTGGCGCTCGATCACCGAAGACCAGTCCGAGCGCGTCGTCGGGCTGAGCACGGCGGTGGCCATGAACTGGTCGAGCAGCTCGGCCACGCTCACGCCGTCACCGCCGTGGAGTGACCCGGTCGCCTCGACGACGAACCTCTGCAGGGCGCAGCGCGCCTCGGCCCTCGTGCCGTTGACCGTCCTTGACAACCGTCGGCGCTCGCCAGTGATCGGGTCGGGGCTGGCGATCACTTGGAGTCGCCAGCTCCCCCGGCCGCGGTAGGTCATCGTCCCGGTGCGAGGCTTGGTCATCGCCCACATTGGCCGATTCCGAATCGCACCAAGACTGCACCACGAATTCAACGGCGTTCTGCCTGCTCAGGAACCCTGTCGGCGAGACGGGGCGGCGCCGTATTGCACCATATTGCACCAGACTTACGGCACTAACCTGCCACTATTGGGCCACTGTAAGCTTGTGACCTGCATATTTTCTGAGAGCGGGCGACGAGAATCGAACTCGCGTTCTCAGCTTGGGAAGCTGATGTTCTGCCGCTGAACTACGCCCGCGACGCCACACACGATAGTGCCCGCCGACCGACAAGGCGAAGGTCGGCGGCAGCGACCGCCGGGGAGGACTCCCGGCCCCGGCTTGGTTAGCCTCACGACATGACCGGTGTAGCCGTCTACGTCGACCCGAGTTGCCCATGGGCGTGGATCACGTCCCGGTGGGTCAAAGAGGTCGCCCCCCAGCGTGATCTCGAGGTCACCTGGCCCTCCTACTGCCTGGAGATCCGCGACGACTACGGGGTCGCTCCCACGATGCCGGACGAACACCGCGAGCGAGCCATCGCCGCCCACGCGGTGGCGCACCGAATGCTCCGGATCTTCGAAGCGGCGCGGGCGCGCTCGGGCGAGGACGCCGTCGATGCGCTGTACACCGAATGGGGGCGACGCTTCTTCGTGCGTGACCGCGACGAAGACGACCAACTGCTTGCAGCGTGCATCGCTGCCTGCAACCTCGACAGCGACCTCGTCGACGCCGCCGACGACGACAAGTGGGATGAGCCGATCGTCGAGTCGATGGAGGTCGCGTACGCCTTCGGCGGACCGAAGACCCAGACCCCGACGATCGTGATCGAAGGCTCACCGCCCCACGGCTTCAAGGGCCCCGTGATGGCGCCGGCGCCGACTGGCGACGCGGCGCTCCGCATGTGGGACGCGATCCGCACGCTGTCGGAGGAGCCTGGTCTCTTCGAGATCACTCGGCCGCGGGCCAACGCACCCCGCCCTCCCGCCCTCGCCTGAGCTGGCCCAATCCGCGTCGGCGGCTGGTCACCGGAGCCCTCCGACGGAATCCCAGCATCTCGTAACACTCGGGGCTACCATGCGCGAAGCAAACACGTCCTGGGCGCCCCGGCACAGCTCCTAGTCACCGCTGGCTTGCCCATGGCCGCACGAAGTCGTGCGTCAACGGGGAGGAGATGCGATGGCCGGTGCAATCACTACTCCGCAGGGGAACCTAGGTACAGAAGGCCTCAAACGCGACGTCGGGCTCTTAGGACTGACGTGGGCTTCGGAGGGGTCCATAATCGGTTCGGGATGGCTCTTCGCCGCCTTGTACGCGACCGAGATCGCCGGACCATCGGCGATTCTCGGCTGGATCATCGCCACGATCATCATCATCCCGCTGGCGCTTGTCCACGCGGAGCTCGGAAGCGTCTTCCCGGTCGCTGGCGGGACCAGCCGTTATCCCCACTACGCGTTCGGGAGCTTGGCCGGAGGGACGTTCGGTTGGTTCGCGTACATCCAGGCTGCGACGGTCGCTCCGATCGAGGTGCTCGCGGTGATTCAGTACATCTCAGTGGCGTCCTGGGCCAAGAGCTGGTACAAGCCAGCCGGACCCGGGCAGCTCGCCGGTTCGCTGCACGGCGCCGGCATCGCTGCTGCGATCGGGCTTCTGATCGTCTTCGTCATCATCAACCTCATCGGGATCCGCTGGTTGGCCACCGTCAACAGCTGGGTGACCTCGTGGAAGGTGCTCGTGCCGATCCTCGCGATCGCCGTCCTCATGATCACGCACTTCCACGGGGGCAACTTCACCGCCGGGGGAGGGTTCTTCCAGAAGACGGACGCCGCCAAGGACATCCTCATCGCGATCCCGGGAGCCGGAATCGTGTTCTCGCTCCTCGGATTCGAGCAGGCGGTGCAGCTCGGAGGTGAGAGCCGGAACCCGAAGGACCTGCCGAAGGCGGTGATCTACGCCATCCTGCTTGGCGCGGGGATCTACATCCTCGCCCAAGTCGCCTTCATCGCAGCGCTCGATCCCACAGTCCTCACGCATTTCCACTCGTGGTCCAACCTGACGACCGACACAGGACTGAACGCGGCACCGTACTACACGATCTCGAAGCTGGCCGGGCTGACCTGGCTGGCCTACGTCCTTCGTTTCGACGCAGTGGTCTCGCCTGGTGGAACGGGTCTCATCTACACGACGTCGACATCGCGGATCAGCTTCGGGTTGAGCAAGAACGGGTACATCCCGACCCTGTTCGAGAAGAACACCGGCAGGTCCAAGGTCCCTGCAGCAGGCATCATCATCTCGGCATGCGTGGGGGTGCTGTTCCTTCTTCCGTACCCGAGCTGGAACAGCCTGGTCTCGATCGTGACGGGCGCGTCGGTCCTCATGTACGCCGGCGCTCCCCTGGCGCTCGGCGCTCTCCGGTTGTCGAAGCCAGACCTCCCGAGGAGCTACAGGATCCCGGCAGCCAACGTATTGGCTCCTCTGGCGTTCGCCGGGGCGAACCTGATCGTCTACTGGGCCGGTTGGTATACGGTCGGAACGCTGATGATCGTGATCATCGTCGGCTACCTGCTGATGATTCTGTCGAATGCCCTCAACTTGAACGAAAAGAAGCCGGGCCTCGATGCGCGGCACGGCATGTGGATCCCTGTGTACCTCGCCGGAATGGCGCTCATCTCCTACTTCGGTAATTTCGGGGCCCCCTACAAGCTGGTCGGTGGCATCGGGTGGTTCGGCAGCCACCTCGTCGGGCCCGACGGCAAGATCGGCCTCTGGTGGGACATGTTGATCGTGGTCGCCTTCAGCTTCGCCATCTACTTCTGGGCGCTAGCGACTCGACTGCCCGAGAGCGAGGTCGACCATTACATCCGTGACGTGTACCCACCTGAAGGTGAGATTGTCGACGCTCAGCCTGTTTCGGCCATCTAGCCGACTTCAGAACCGGCACAACGCCCGGGGCCATCGGCTCCGGGCGTTGTCGCGTCACCCGGTGACCGGCTGCTCCTGTTGCTCGAACTGGGTGCTGTACAGCTCTGCGTAGAGTCCCCCGCGCGTGAGAGCTCCTCGTGTGTGCCCCGGTCGACGATCCGGCCGGCGTCTACGACGACGATGAGATCGGCGTCCCGCACAGTCGAGAGCCGGTGGGCTATGACGATCGAAGTCCTGCCCGAGAGCGCCGTCGCGAGCGCCTGCTGCACGGCGGCCTCGGACTCGGAGTCGAGGTGTGCCGTCGCCTCGTCGAGCACCACCACGGCCGGAGCTTTGAGGAGGAGGCGGGCGATGGCGATGCGCTGTTTCTCGCCGCCTGAGAGCCGGTAGCCCCGGTCCCCGACCACGGTCTCCAGCCCATCGGGGAGGGAATCCACCAAAGGGAGGATCTGGGCGGCTGCGAGGACCTCCCGCAGTTCGTCATCGGTCGCGCCGGGCTTGGCGTAGAGAAGGTTCGACCGGATCGTCTCGTGGAAGAGGTGGGCGTCCTGAGTCACGACGCCGACGGTCTGCCTGAGCGAGGCAAGAGTGGCGTCCCGCACGTCGAGGCCGTTGATCCGGACCGCTCCGCTCCGGACGTCGTAGAGCCTCGGGATGAGGTGGGAGATTGTGGTCTTGCCGGCTCCCGACGGGCCGACGAGGGCGATCATCTGACCCGGTCCAACACGGAACGAGACGTCGAACAGCACCTGCTGGCTCGGGGCTTGGTCCAGCACCGCGACGCTCTCGAGCGACGCCAGCGAGACCTCCTCCGCAGTCGGATAGGAGAAACTCACCCGGTCGAACACAACCTCAGCCGGCCCGCTCGGGATCTCCGCCGCCCCTGCACGCTCGTCGATCATCGGTGCAAGGTCGAGGACCTCGAACACCCGGTCGAACGACACGAGGGCTGTCATCACGTCCACCTGGACGTTCGAGAGCGAGGTTAGCGGTCCGTACAGGCGGTTCAAGTACGAGGTCAGAGCGACCACCGTCCCGACGAGCAGGACGCCCTTGGCCGCCTCGGCGCCACCCCACCCGTAGACGATGGCAGTGGCGAGAGAGGCCGTGAGCAGCAAGGCGGCCATGAACACGGCGCCGTACATGGAAGTCGTGACCCCGATGTCGCGCACCCGCCCCGCTCGGCGGCTGAAGGCCTGCGACTCGGACTCCGGCTCTCCGAACAGCTTGACCAGCAACGCCCCGGACACGTTGAAGCGTTCGGTCATCGTGTTGTTCATGTCGGCGTTCAGCATGTAGCTCTCCCGCGTCAGGGCCGCGAGCCGGCGACCGACGAAACGGGCGGGCACGATGAAGATCGGGAGCAGTGCAAGCGAGACGAGCGTGATCTGCCATGACAGGACGAACATGGCGCCGAGGGTGACCGCCACGCCGACGGCGTTGCCGATGACCGATTGGAACGTGTCCGTGAAGGCCTGCTGTGCCCCGAGGACGTCGTTGTTGAGACGAGACACGAGTGCGCCTGTCTGGGTGCGGGTGAAGAAGGAGATCGGCATCCGGGAGACGTGTGCGAACACCTGACTGCGCATGTCGTAGATCAGGCCCTCGCCGACCTTGGCGGAGATCCAGCGTTGGACTAGCGACAAGAGCGCGCTCAGGACCGCGAGGCCGCCGACGACACCCGCGAGAGCGATGACGAGACCCACCCGGTGCTGGCCGATGCCCTGGTCGATGATCTCGCGGAGGATCAGCGGGTTGGCTGCTGTGACGACGGCGCTGATGACGATGAGGACGAGGAACACAACGAGCTGGAGCCGGTATGGCCGGGCGAATCGGGAGATGCGCTTGACGATCCCTTTCGGCAGCTTCTGCTGGGTGACGCTCTGGTCTCGCCGGAACGAGCGCATCACGCCCCAGCCGGCCGTGCCACCTGCCCCCATCGCTCTCATGCCCATCATTCGTCCTCTCGTACGTCTTGGCGCGTAACACCGCTACCTGGCCCGGACATTCCCCGCTGCCTGGTCGAGGCCGTCGAGCCAGGTCGGCGAGACGAGCGCTTCGCGGAATATCTCCCCTCCGCGATTGTTTGTCCAGTCAAGTATTTCTGTTCTCGCAGGCGAGCCCCCGGGGCGCCTGCGGTACGGACAACGGAGGAATCGTGGCCGAGTTCGAGGATCAATTGACACTTCCCCTTCTGACGCTCTCGTCAGGAGTCGTGCTGCCCGGCATGGTCTTCACGCTGGCACTCGAGACCGAGCAGTCCCGGGTCGCAGTCGACGCGGCTCGGGCCGTCGGAGGTCGTCTCGTGGTTGTGCCGAACATCGAGGGCCGGTACGCGAAGGTCGGAGTGATCGCGGAGGTCCTCGAGGAGGGCGAGCTGCCCGGAGGCCCGACCGCTGCCATCGTACGGGGAGATCAGCGTGCCGAGATCGGTACCGGCGTGCCCGGGACTGGACAGGCGCTCTGGGTCCAAGTCGAGCCGATAGCTGCAGGCGAGCCGAGCACCGTTGCAGTCGAGCTCGCCCGGGAGTACCGCGCCGTGCTCGAGAACATCCTGCTCACCCGTGGTGCCCGCCGCATGGCGGAGCGGCTCCGCGAAGTGCAGGACCCGTCGGAGATCGCTGATCTCGCCGGGTACTCGCCCGACTTGTCGCTCGAGGCAAAGGTTCAGGTGCTCGAGACGATCGACCTGGAAGCGCGCCTTCGTCTCGTCATCGGCTGGGCCCGTGAGACCCTGGCCGACCTGGCGCTTCGCGACCAGATCAAGTCGAGCGTCGAGGAGGGAATGGAGAAGACGCAGCGGGAGTTCCTCTTGCGGCGCCAGCTCGAGGCGATCCGCAAGGAGCTCGGCGAGCTCGCGGGCGGCTCTCCCGAGGCCGCCGATCCCGACGACTACCGATCGAGGCTCGACGCGCTCGTCGCTCACCTGCCGGAGTCGGCGCGCACGGCGATCTCGAAGGAGATCGACCGTTTCGAGAGGACGAGCGATCAGAGTCCCGAGCGGGGTTGGATCCAGACCTGGCTCGACACCGTCTTCGAGCTTCCGTGGGGCAAGGAGTCCGAGGACCGCCTCGACATCGCCGAGGCGGGACGGATTCTCGACGAGGACCACGAGGGATTGAGGGACGTGAAGGACCGCATCCTCGAGCACCTGGCGGTGCGCAAGCTCCAGACCGAACGTGGTCTCGTCCCAGTGAAGGGTGCACGCGGCGCAGGCGCCATCCTGGCGCTCGTCGGCCCGCCCGGCGTCGGCAAGACCTCGCTCGGCGAGTCGGTGGCACGAGCACTCGGGCGTTCGTTCGTCCGGGTGTCCCTCGGCGGTGTGCGGGACGAGGCCGAGATCCGGGGTCACCGCAGGACCTACGTCGGGGCCCAGGCGGGGCGCCTCGTCCGGGCGCTACGAGAGGCCGGGACTATGAACCCGGTCATCCTTCTCGACGAGGTGGACAAGCTCGGCACGGACTTCCGCGGGGACCCATCCTCGGCATTGCTCGAGGTCCTCGATCCCGCGCAGAACCACACGTTCCGGGACCACTACCTCGAGATGAAGCTCGACCTCTCGAAGGTCTTGTTCCTGGCGACCGCGAACGTCGCAGAGACCATCCCGGGGCCGCTCTACGACCGCTTGGAAGTGATCCGGCTCGACGGCTACACCGACGACGAGAAGCTCGCCATCGCCCGCCACCACCTCCTCCCCCGACAGCTCGAGCGCACCGCCCTGCGGCCCGACGAGGTGTCGGTCAGCGACGACGCTTTGCGGGCGATCATGTCGGACTACACCCGTGAGGCAGGCGTGCGCTCCCTCGAGCGGGAGCTCGGCAAGTTGCTGCGCAAGGTGGCCACGAAGCTCACGAGCGGCGCCGTCGATGCCCCCGTCCAGGTGGAAGCGGGCGATGTGCGCGGGTGGTTGGGAAGGGCGCGTTTCTTCTTCGAAGCCGCTGATCGGACGGCCGTTCCCGGTGTCGCCACCGGGCTTGCTGTCACGGGCGCGGGCGGAGACGTTCTATATGTCGAGGCGACGGCGATCGACGGCGGCGACGGGCTGTCGCTCACCGGGCAGCTCGGAGACGTCATGAAGGAGTCGGCCGAGATCGCTTTGTCCTACGTGCGGTCGCACGCTCCCGAGCTCGGCCTCGACCCGTCGACGCTGGCGGGGCGGCGCTTCCACGTGCACGTGCCGGCAGGTGCAGTGCCAAAGGACGGGCCGTCGGCCGGCGTGACGATGACGACCGCGCTCGTGTCCCTTCTGACGGGCCGGCCGGTGCGGTCGGTCGTGGGTATGACCGGCGAGGTCACCTTGCAGGGTCTCGTGCTGCCTATCGGTGGCGTGAAGCAGAAGGTGCTGGCGGCGTGGCGGGCGGGCTTGCGTGAGGTGGTACTGCCGGTGCGCAACGGGCCTGACTTGGAGGACGTGCCCGAGGCCGTCCGGGCAGAGATGACGTTCCATCTCGCCTCGTCGGTAGCCGATGTGCTTGCCGCCGCGCTCGAGCCTGTGGGCGCCGCGGCGTCCGGTGAGGCGGCGGCCGCGTGAGGTTTGCCGGCGGGTCCCGGGGTGCCCCCCTTCCCCGGGCCCGCTCGGCAGCGACGTCCGGCGCCGGCACGCCCTGCCCGGCACGCCCTGCCCGGCACGCCCCGCCCTGACAATCTTGTGAAGCTCACGTCGCGCCGGCGTGACGCGAGCTTCACAGTTTGCGATTTCCACAGGCGGGACCCCACCGAACGGTAGGTAGAGCGGGAAGAGCCTTCGGCACTCTCTGACTCGTGCCTGCGCCGACACGAGCCCGTGACGACCTACTCGTTCTCGCCTCTACGCAGGCGGGAGTGGTGTCCGGCGCACAGGCTGCCGGGCTCCGCGGCGGACGCGCTGCCCTGCACCGCCTCGTGCTGGCTGGCAGCCTCGTACCGGAGTGCGGGGTCTATCGCCTTGCCGAGCACGCCCGATCCCCCGAGACCCGCCTTTGGGCCCGGGTCCTGTCCACTCGCGGAGTCCTCTCCCACCGCACGGCGGCGATCCGGCTCGGAGCGAGCCTCCCCGGACCAACCATCGAAGTGACCGTCGTCTCCTCAAGAAACCCAACCCCTCTACCCGACACAACCATTCACCGCTCCCGACGGCTGCCCGCAGGGCACGTTGTGCGAGATGAGGACGGCCTTCCGCACACGAGTGCTCCCAGGACTCTCGTCGACCTGGCGGCGACAACGTGCGGACTCGGCGACGAAGAGCTCTGGCCTGCCTCGATGCCTGGATCGTCGACAGGCGGGTGACGCTCGGATGGCTGGAGTGGTTCCTGGCGGTGGAGGCACGCGGACTCCCAGGACGAACGCGTGCCCTCGCTCTCGTCAAAGCGATCGCAGGCGTCAAGGTCGACAGCGCGGCCGAGCGGGCGTTGTCGTCGCTGCTCTACCGATCAGGACTCCGCCCGTTCGAGACCCAGTACCTCATCTATCGAGCGGGCGTCGTCGTCGCGAGGGTCGACTTCGCATGGCCGCAGAAGCGCGTGGCGCTCAAGCTCGACGGATACCGCTATCACTCGGGTCCGGGCGTGTTCGTCGCCGACCGCCAGCGCGGCAACGAGGTCGAGCTCGCCGGTTGGAGGTTGTTGCGCACTACCCCCGCCGAGATCCGCACGGATCCCGGTCGTCTCGTAGCAACGGTGCGAGACGCCCTTGACCTGCTACCTCGGCTGAACGAGGCTGACAAGGCCTGAGGCGGCCAGCTCAGTACCGGTAGGCGTCGCTCTTGTAGGGCCCCTCGACAGGCACGCCGATGTAATCGGCCTGCTCGGGGGTGAGCTCGGTGAGCTTCACTCCGAGCGCGTCCAGATGCAACCGCGCCACCTTCTCGTCGAGGTGCTTCGGGAGCACGTACACCTTGGGCTCGTACTCGGGAGCTCTTCGTGAAGAGCTCGATCTGGGCGATGGTCTGGTTGGTGAACGAGTTGGACATGACGAAGCTCGGGTGACCGGTGGCGCAGCCGAGGTTGAGGAGGCGCCCTTCGGCGAGGATGAGGACGGCATGCCCGTCGGGGAACACCCACTTGTCGACCTGCGGCTTGATGTTCACGCGCTCGATCCCGGGGAACTTCGTCAACCCGGACATGTCGATCTCGTTGTCGAAGTGACCGATGTTCCCGACGATCGCCTGGTGCTTCATCTCACTCATGTGCTCAGCGGTGATGACGGACTTGTTGCCGGTAGCGCTGACGAAGATGTCGGCGGCGCCGAGGACGTCCTCGATCCGCGCCACCTGGAATCCGTCCATCGCCGCCTGGAGCGCGCAGATGGGGTCGATCTCGGTGATGATCACCCGGGCCCCTTGGCCCGAAAGGGACTCGGCGCAGCCCTTCCCCACGTCTCCGTAACCGCACACGACTGCAACCTTGCCGCCGATCAGCACGTCGGTCGCACGGTTGATGCCGTCGATGAGCGAGTGGCGACAGCCGTACTTGTTGTCGAACTTGGACTTCGTGACCGAGTCGTTCACGTTGATCGCCGGGAAGAGCAGCTCGCCGCGCTCTTGCATCTGGTACAGCCTGTGCACGCCGGTGGTCGTCTCCTCCGTGACGCCGCGGATGCGGTTGGCGACCTGGGTCCAGCGGTTCGAGTCCTCTAGGAGCGAGCGCCCGAGCAAAGCCAGGACGACTGCGAACTCCTCGCTGTCGGCCGTCGACGGGTCCGGGACCGCTCCGGCCTTCTCGAACTCGACGCCCTTGTGGACGAGCAGCGTGGCGTCTCCCCCGTCGTCGAGGATCATGTTGGGCCCGTCACCGTCCGGCCAGAGCAGCATCTGCTCGGTGCACCACCAATACTCCTCGAGCGTCTCGCCCTTCCAGGCAAAGACGGGTACCCCACGCGGGTCCTCGGGAGTCCCGTCACGACCCACCACGACCGCTGCGGCTGCGTGATCCTGGGTCGAGAAGATGTTGCACGAGGCCCATCGCACCTCGGCACCGAGGGCAGCGAGGGTCTCGATGAGCACTGCGGTCTGGATCGTCATGTGCAGCGAACCCGAGACGCGGGCGCCGGCGAGAGGCTGGGACTCGGCGTACTCGCGTCGCACGGCCATCAAGCCGGGCATCTCGTGCTCGGCCAGCTCGATCTCCTTGCGGCCGAAGCCGGCAAGCTCGAGGTCGGCAACCTTGAAGTCCATGCTCATCGTGTCTCCTCTTCGATTACTGGGTCTGAAAGGCGTTCGTGGTTGGCGGCGGCGGCGAGAAGTTGGAGGTGTTTCTCCTGTTCATAGGCAAGCCAGCCGGAGTCCGTCACCTCCGTCGGGCGGATGGCGGGCGCGAGCAACCAGGCCGAGACCGCATCACTCAGCTCCTGGTCACTCTGGAGGCGGAGGGCAAAACCGACGTCGGACAACTCGATCCCGAACTCCTGGAGCAGGTGGCGGAGGGTCCGGAGGCGCTGGAGCTCCGCGGGACCGTACAAGCGGTACCCCGAAGGGGACCTGCTCGGGACGACAAGCCCCGCTTCCTCGATGTACCGGAGCATGCGAGCCGACCATCCAGTCGTCTGCGCCGACTCTTGAATGGTGAGGGCTCCTCCGTCCACGGCATCGAACCTTACCACGCTTGTGGGAAGGTTGGTCACGGTGGCGGGCGGGCGGGCCGGACTATCGTTCGAGCACCATGATCCTGTCCGACCGGACCATCCGCGAGGAGATCGCGAGCGGTCGCATCGGCATCGAGCCTCTCGGCGAGGGCTGCATCCAACCCTCCTCCGTCGACTTGCATGTCGATCGCTACTTTCGCGTCTTCCGCAATCACAGCCAGCGCGTAATCGACGTCAAGGAGAACCAAGAGGAGCTGACCGAGCTCGTCGAGGCGATCGAGGGCGAGGCGCTGATCCTCCATCCCGGGGAATTCGTGCTCGGATCGACCATGGAGCGGGTGCGGCTGCCCGATGACCTGGTGGGTCGCCTCGAGGGCAAGTCGAGTCTCGGGCGCCTCGGGCTGCTCATACACTCGACTGCTGGCTTCGTCGATGCCGGGTGGGACGGGTACCTCACGCTCGAGCTCTCGAACGTCGCGAATCTGCCGATCACTGTGTATCCCGGAATGAAGATCGGGCAGATCAGCTTCCTTCGGATGACGACAGCGGCAGAGATCCCCTACGGCGCTGCTTCGCTCGGCTCGAAGTACCAGAACCAGCGGGGGCCGACACCTAGTCGCTACTTCGAGAATTTCCGCTCGGTCACTACCGGCGAATAGATTTCCCGGCTGCAGGCGCGGCATTCGCTGCGCCGGCGTCCGATAGGACCCGACGGCCGCAAACGAACCCATTCGGCAGCGACCCCCTGAGGAGGGCATGTGCTCACCAGGTACCCGATCGCGCTGGCCGCGACGGCAATCGCGTTCGCGATCGCCGGCAGGAGGCTGTACTTCTTGAGCCGCCTGGTCCGCGCTGGCCAGCCTGCACCAGAGCGGCTGTCCCGCTGGGGCAAGCGGGCAGAAGTAGAGGTCAAGGAGGTCGGCGGGCAGAGGAGGCTGCTCAAGTGGACGATCCCCGGCCTGGCCCATGCCTTCACGTTCTGGGGCTTCACGATCCTCTTCCTCACGATCATCGAGGCCTACGGCGACCTCTTTTCACCGACGTTCCACATCCCGCTCATAGGCACGAACCCGGTTGTCGGGTTCATCGAGGACTTCTTCATCGTCGCGGTCCTCGTGTCGCTCGCTGTCTTCTCGATCATCCGCCTGAAGAACAACCCGGCACGGCTCGAACGCCGGAGCCGCTTCTACGGCTCGCACACGGGTGCTGCTTGGATCACGCTCGGACTGATCGCGAGCGTCATGGTCACGCTGCTCGTGTACAGGGGCGCCCAGACCAACGTGAAGACCAACGGCGCGTCGGACTTCCCTTACACGAGGTGGGCGTTCGCGTCGCATGTCGTAGGGAGCTGGCTCCACGGGCTCGGCCACTCGAACGAGGCGATCTCCACGATCTTCGTGGTGCTCAACATCGTCGCGATCGTCGGCTTCGCCGTGTTCCTCGTCCACTCCAAGCACCTCCACATCGTCATGGCGCCCATCAACGTCGCTTTCTCGCGCCAGCCCCGCGCTCTCGGCGCCCTCGACAAGACGCCCGGCATGGACATCGAGAACATGGACGAGGACACCGTCTTCGGGGCGGGCAAGATCGAGCACTTCACGTGGAAGCAGTTGCTCGACGTGGTCACCTGCACAGAGTGCGGACGCTGCCAGAGCCAGTGCCCGGCTTGGAACACCGGCAAACCCCTCTCCCCCAAGCTCGTGATCATGGATCTGCGCGAGGAGCTGTTCCGAAGCGCCGGCCGCGTGCTCACGAAGGCTTCTGCCAACGGAGCTGGGGGAGACTCCGGCTCCGCCCCGGCCGTCGAGGCTGAGAGCGAGACGCTCGTCCCTCGCGTCATCGACCCTGACGTGCTGTGGTCCTGCACGACCTGCGGAGCTTGCGTCGAGGAGTGCCCGGTCGACATCGAGCACGTCGACGCGATCATCGACATGCGCCGTTATGAGGTGATGATCGAGTCGCGCTTCCCGACCGAGGCCGGCCTCATGCTCCGGAACATCGAGAACAGGGGCGACCCATGGGGGCTCGGCACGTCGAAGCGGCTCGATTGGACCGAAGGCCTCGGCTTCGACGTTCCGGTCGTCAACGGGACGATCCCCGAGGACGTCGAGTACCTCTTCTGGGTGGGGTGCGCCGGCGCGCTCGATGAACGGGCGCGGAAGACGACGCAATCACTCGCCCGGCTGCTCCACAAGGCCGGGGTGTCCTTCGCAGTACTCGGGCCGAAGGAGTCGTGCACGGGAGATCCCGCGCGGCGGCTCGGCAACGAGTACCTCTTCCAGATGCAGGCGATGCAGAACATCGAGACGCTGACGTCTGCGGGCGTGAAGAAGGTGATCGCCTCGTGCCCTCACTGTTTCAACTCGCTCTCGAACGAGTACCCGGGTCTCGGCGGGAACTTCGAAGTGCTGCACCACTCACAGCTCCTCAGCCGCCTCATCTCGGACGGCAAGCTCACGCCCGAGCACTTCGAAGCCAAGGTCACCTATCACGACCCGTGCTACCTCGGGCGCCACAACCGCGTCTACGAACCGCCGCGCCGCGTGATCGAGTCCGTGCCGGGCGTGAGCTCTGTGGAGATGCACCGGTGTAGGGAGAAGGGTTTCTGTTGTGGTGCGGGCGGCGCACGCATGTGGCTCGAAGGAGAGGATCGGCAAGCGGGTGAACCTCGAGCGTACCGACGAGGCCCTCGGTACCGGAGCTGACGTTGTATCGACGGCTTGCCCGTTCTGCATGATCATGCTCGACGACGCCGTCAAGGAGCGCCAGCGGGAGGAAGAGGTGTCGGTGCTCGACATCTCCCAGATCATCGAGCGCTCGATGAGGCCGGCGACGGCTGGCGCCGTTGCCGCAGGCGCGGTCGGCGGTGACGCGATCGGCGGCGGCGCGGTCGGTGCGGGCCCGCAAGCACCCACGCTGGAGGAAGAAGGCGGCGGCGAGCCGCCTGACGGCGGGTCCGAAGATGCCGGAGGCCTGACGCCTCAGACTGAGGCCTAGTGAACGGAGGCGGCGAGCGCCTTCGCGTCCGCGTTGCGCAGTCTCGAGGCTGTCGCGACGAGGAGCTTGCGCGCAGTGGAGGGTGAGTCCCTCAAGATCTTGTTGAAGTCCTTCTGATCGATCGCGAGCAGCTGCATGTCCGTCGTGGCTCTAACCGTCGCCGAGCGGGGAAGGCGGTCCAACAGCGCCAGCTCGCCGAAGTAGCCGCCCGCTTCGAGCTCGGCCGCCTTGCGCCCGTTACGGCTCACCGTGGCCTTGCCGGACACGATGTAGTAGAAGGTCTGGCCCACCTCACCTTCGTCGCAGACGACGGTGCCGGCTTTGACGCTCATCGGTTCGGCCTTTTTCTGAATCTCCTTCAGCTCGCCCCGCGAGCACTCGCTGAAGAGCCAGACATTGGTGAAGTCGAAGTCAGTCCCTGACATGTCGCCAAGCGTAGCGGCAGAAGGGGCGCGAATGCGTTGGCGGACGCGAGATCGCCCCGGCTGCGAACGAGACCTCACTCCATCGCAGCCGGGGCGATCACAGGGCGGTGCCGGCCTGTGGCGCCCACCAACATCAACCGATGCGGACCCCGGCTATACGGCCTCCGGCCCGTGCTCGCCGGTCCGGATCCTGACCACGTCTTCGACCGGGATCACCCAAACCTTGCCGTCACCGATCTTGCCAGTGCCGGCGGTGCGGACGATCGCCTCGACGACGTCGGCAACCTGCTGGTCATCGAGCACGACCTCTATGCGAACCTTGGGGACGAGGTCGATGGTGTACTCGGCGCCCCGATAGGTCTCCGTGTGACCCCGTTGACGGCCGAAACCCTGCGCTTCGCAGGCAGTCAGGCCCTGAATCCCGAGATCTTTCAGAGCCTCCTTCACCTCGTCGAGCTTGAACGGCTTGATTACTGCCACGACCAGCTTCATGACGCGCTCCCTTCGGGGGCGAGAGTGTAGGCCCACCGCACACGGGCGACAGGCAGAGACAAGGAGGCAGCAAAGGCCATCACCGTCGTGACCCTCCACTTCTTCCAGACGAGCCCGCCGTCGCCGCAGTTTCCTGCCACGCGTTGTCGCCCGAAGAGCGCCAGTGGGGATAGGGGACATAGGTAGTCCCTAACATGCAACCTCCTTCACCCCGCAGCTGGGGCAGGTCAAGGACGCCTTCGTCCGCGAACGCTTGCCGCGTAGATTACGAAAGGGGTGTTGCAGAGTTGTGCCCGGAGCGCGAATGCTGGGTTACCCGGTTGTGAACGGCATGTTACGGAGCCCAGGCGAGACGCAACGCTCCGCCTTCAGCGTGCCGGAGCAACGGCCGCCTGATTCGCGACAGCCTGTGCCTTGGCAGCTACGACTGCTGGATCACCCAAGTACCGCGGTTCGCAAGCAAGCTCCAACGACTCGTCGAGGTCGTAGACCCGGGGCACGCCGGTCGGGATGTTGACACCGACGATGGCGTCGTCGGTGACTTTCTTCGAGGTGCTTGAGCAGCGCTCGCAAGCTGTTGCCGTGGGCGACCACGAGCACAGACTTGCCGTCCAGCAGCTCGGGCGCGATCGCGTCCTCCCAGTAGGGGAGGAGGCGCTTCACGACGTCCGCCAGGCACTCGGTGGCCGGAAGGACGGAGCGCGGCACGAGACGGTACCGGAGATCGAACGCCGGGTGGCCCGGATCGTCGCGTGCGAGCGGCGGTGGCGGGACGTCGTAGCTCCGTCTCCATTGCGCGACCAGCTCAGCGCCGTGACGTTCGGCCGTCTCGGCCTTGTTCAGCCCCTGGAGAGCGCCGTAGTGACGTTCGTTCAGCCGCCAGTGGCGGCGGACGGGCAGGTACGAGCGATCGAGCACGTCAAGAGCGAGATTCGCGGTACGGACCGCCCGGGTGAGCACGGACATGTGGACCGTGTCGAAGTCAAGACCGGAGGCCTCTCGTTCGGCCAGCAAGAGCTCGCCGGCCTGGCGGGCCTCGCTCTCTCCCACAAGCGAGAGGTCGACGTCGACCCAGCCGGTGAAACGGTTCTCAGCATTCCAGGAGCTCTCGCCGTGGCGGACAAGGACGAGCGTGGGCACGCCCGGAGGCTAGCTCGCGTCCTCTCCGGCTCGGCCCACCAAGTTCCGCGAATCGACCTCAAGGGCGATCCCAAACACGCCGAAGGACGTATATACGGCGGGGTGAGGACCGGCCGCCCAGGCACCGCTGGCGACGGTGACTGGGCGGCCGACTTAACAAGAGGCCGGGCGGGCCTCGGCGAGGCCGCTAGCCAGGCGGCGGCGGCGGATCCGGCGCCGCCGGTGGTGCCGCTATCGGTGCGGACAACGACCCCTCGCTCAGCCCGGCCATCGCCAACGCTCCACCGGTCCGCAAGGCGAGCCTGTCCTCGGGGAAGGCCTCCTCGTCGTGGATTGCCAGGTCGCCGATCTCGAGGATCTCGTCGCTGTAGCGCGCGCCTCGGAGAACGAGCCCGATGAGCTTCATCAGTATGAATGTCACGAGCGCCGACCAGAAGACGACCCACAGGGCCGCCCGGAACTGTTCCCACAGCTGGTGAGCAGAGCCGGAGTACATGAGACCGCTCACCGAGAACGGCACGCAGTGGCCGGCGCTTGCGAGGTACGTCGACTGCGAGGTGTTGACGACCTGCCCCGCCGAGTTCAGGTTGCCGCAGCCGTACTCGACCATGTTCGGGTCGCCGAAGATGCCGAGGAGCATGCCGCCCATGAAGCCGGCGATGCCGTGCGTGTACACGACCCCGAGCGCATCGTCCACCTTCGAGAAGGGGCGGACCTTGGACAGGTAGTTCCAGGCAACCCAGACCACAGCGGTGGCGATCAGCCCGACGTAGATGGCGCCGCGGCCGTTGACCCAGCCGGCGCAGGGCGTGATCCCGACCAGACCGCAGATCATGCCGTTCACCCCGCCGAGGAAGGTGGGCTTCTTCGACTTGGAGAACAGGCCGTCCATCGCCATCCACGCCAGCACGCCTGTCCCTGTAGCGAGGTTGGTGTTGATCACGGCGGCTGCCATGCTTGCCCCGGCGTAGTACGGGTCACCGCCGTTGAAGCCGTTCCAGCCGAGCCACAGGATGCCGGCGCCGACTGCCGCCATGACCAGGTTGTTGGGTAAGGCATGCTGTCGATCCCTCAAGAGCCGAGGTCCGAGGACCCAGGCGGCCACGAAGCCCGAGACGCCGGCCGACATGTGGATCACGTAGCCGCCGGAGAAGTCGAGGGCCCCCTCTTGGGCCAAGTAGCCGCCGCCCCACAACATGAAGGCGTCCACGCCATAGACGAAGGTCGACCACAGCGGTACCAAGATGCACCACGCACTGAACTTGATGCGGCCCAGCACGCTCCCCATGAACAGCAGGGGGGTGATGGCCGCGAAGACGAACTGGAAGTAAGCGAGAGACGCCGTTGGGAAGTGGAACGGGATTGCAGTGTTGGCCGCCGACACTGCCTTGCCCTCTTCGCCGACGCTGTTGGTGATGCCACCTGGTTTGCCTACGAAATTCTCGAAGAAGTGCTTCACCCACCCGACGCCGGAGAGCTGGGTTTGTACCCCATCCCTCACACCGCCTCCGATCGAGGTGGCACCGAAGCCCATCTTGTAGGACCACAGCACCCAGGCGATGAGGACCAGCGAGAACCCGGCGAACATCATGGCCAGCACGTTCACCGCCCACTTCTTCGGGACTATCGACGCGTAGAGAACCGCCAGGGCAGGGAGGCTCATCAGGCCGACCAACGTGGCAGCGGTTATCTGCCACGTGTTGTCAGCCGGATTCAGCCAGCTGGGATAGGGAACTGAAACTGCGGCGCCTAACAAGTGCACCACTCGAGTACTCCTCTCGTACTGTCAATGGGTCAGGCGCCCGGCGCCATGGACAGGGCGTTACCGACCACCGAGTGCGCCAAGGCCACGGCAGGCGGTTCGCCTCTGCCGCCCCAAGAATGCAAGCCAGGAGTTTCCGCACAGTCACGCGAGTGTTACCAGTGCGTGAACTGGAATAGGGACAGACTTGGCCCTGGTCAACGGGGTGGAACTGCCCGAGCCAAGTCCTCGGGACGCCATCGCGGCGTCCCTCGACCACCAACCGCGCCGGTACGATCTCCCGATCACCGGCGGACCCAGCCGGCCCCGAGCGGAGACGAACCTGACCCATGGACTGGCCGATGACCACTCCCGAGGAGACGGCTCCGACCGGGCCGGCTCCTGGGACACTGCGGTGACGACGACGGAGACCGATACCGCGGGCGAGCCCGTCACGACGCTCCGTGGGGCCGGAGTGGCCGTGGACGGCCGCCGGATCGGACGTGTCGTCGTCGCTCTTTGTCTCGTAGCTCTCGCAGTCCTCGTCACGCTTCTCTACGTGGCGGGAGCCCAGAAGAACTCTCAGATCACTCGCCTGCGCCAGCAAGGCGTCGCGGTCACGGTCACAGTGACCCGGTGCCTCGGCCTGATGGGGGGCAGCGGCAGCAATCTGGCCGGTTACTCCTGCAGGGGCACGTTCACGGTCGACGGCCGCCGCTACAACGAGGTGATACCGGGCAACACGTTCCACGCCCCAGGAGCGACGCTCCAGGCAGTCACGGTCCCGGGAGACCCGGCGCTCCTCTCCACGCCCGGGACCCTCGAGAACGAGCGCGCCTCGTGGAGGGTGTTCATCCTTCCGACGTCCCTGCTGGTCATCCTGGTGATCCTCGCCGGAGCCCTCGTGCTAAGGAGGACGACCGGCGGCGACTACCGCCTGCGCGACGCCGCGGGCGGCGTGTAGCGCCTGTTCGGTTGGGCACGTGAGCCCCGCGTCGCGCCTCCACCGGGGCCAGCTTCGATGTCACCGTTGGCCTCGCGGAGGTCCCTCTGCAGCCTGTAGGCCCGCACGAGCAGCCACGCACCGGCCAGGATGAACGGGACCCCGAAACCCCAGTAGTGGAGGTTGAACACGGCGAGCCCGTAAAGGGCCATCGCGATGCCGAGGAAGAGGCGCTTGCGGAGCATCGCCATCACGAGGATCAGGATCGACAGGCCGAGGAGCACGAAGAACAGCTCGTGGTAGACCGACAGGCTTACGTGGAGCCTGTTCAGCTGGCCGTTCTTCAGGTGGGCCGGCGGGTCGTTGTCGATCAGGGCCGTGATGACAAGGATCCCGATGGCGGCGCCGAGCGGCGCCGCAAGAAGTCCGATGAGCCGTTCCTTGTCGGTGGCAGACCTGACCGCGACCGCAAGCTCCTCGGCTGACAGCGGCTCGCCCGAGTCCACCGCGTCGTGCTCGACCGGCTTCACGATGGCAGTGCGCAAGCGCTCCCCAAGGCTCGGCTGGGACGGGACGCCGTCCTCTGAGTCGTCCTGACCGACTGGCATCGAGGGAGGTTACCCCGCCCCATGCCCACGACACCAAGGCCGTGGTCGGGCCGTAATCGCAACACTCCGTTCAAGTTCCCGGCGCACAGCTGTCACATTGCGGATCTAGGTTGCGGGCCGTGCCTCGCTTCGCGATCGAGCTCTCACTCAAGGACCAGCCCGGCGCCCTCGGGGCGGTCGCCAGCCTGATCGGCAAGCTCGGAGGTGACGTGGTCGACGTCGACGTGCTCGAGCACGGCCGGGGGCGTGCACGTGACGAGATCACGGTGGAGCTGCCCGGACCCGAGATCGCCGACCAACTCGGCACCGAGCTTCTCGACTCTGCCCGGCGTCGAGGTGGAGCACCTCGCCCCTCTCGGTGAGTATGGCCACCACATGCTCGTGGACGCCCTCGAGGTTGCCGCCGCGATGATCGCCGAGAAGCTCTGCGCCAGGCCTCCTGGACGCGCTCGCGAGCGGCGTGGTCGCCGCCTTCAGCGCGTCGTGGGCGGTCGTGGTCTCCGAGGGCCGTGACCGGCCTGTCGCCGCGGCCGGAGGGGTTCCGCCAGCCTCGGTGACCCGAGCGGGCGGCGGGCCCCTCAGATTCGCCGGCAGCGACGACTGCTTGGCTCTCCCTGTCGGCGACCGTGGGTTGGTGTTGGTGGTTGGGCGCGAGGGGTGGGCGTTTCGCAACAGGGAGCGCCGGGAGCTGACGACACTCGGCCACATTGCAGCCACGAGGTACGAGCAGCTCGCCGGCTGATCGGGTAAGGCTTGGGCCATGACGGACGGAGCGCCTCCGGCCTGGGAGCCGATCGCGGAGCGCCCAGGACCCTCCGGCTACGTCCAAGTCACGACGGTGACATACCGCTTCCCCGACGGCCGGAGCGCCGATTGGGACCTCGTCACCGGACCAGACGCCGTAGCCGTCCTCGCCCTCACGCCGGGCGACGAGGTCATCCTCGCCCGCCAGTACCGCCCTGGTCCCGGGAAGGTTCTCGACGAGCTTCCCGGGTGGGTTGGTCGACCCCGGCGAGACCCCGGCCGAGGCTGCCGCCAGAGAGCTGCTCGAGGAGACGGGTTACGAGGGAGCAGTGGAGATCGTCGGCTGGCTCCCGCCGGCGGCGAACATGACGCGGCGCAACTGGGTCGCCGTCGCTCTTGACTGCGAGCGGTTGGCCCAGCAGGCCCTCGGGCCGTACGAGTACATCGAGGTGGTCACGCGCCCGCTCGGCGAGTTCCGGAACGCGCTCGGATCCCTTCCCCTGACCGACCTCGGCGCCGCATACCTCGCGCTCGACCGCCTCGGACGCCTCTGACGACGCCGTTCATCCCTCCGATCGTGGAATACGCCCTGGCACAGACAGGTTGATAGCGATACGCTCAACTTGGTTATAATGACCATACGTAAAGCAAGATGAGACGAGCCCGAGATCCGGGTTCGGGCGGTAGGCCACCAGCTTGACCAGGTGTTCCATACCGCAGAGAGAATCAAGGAGCAGAACACATGCCGAAGGCCGTTGGGATCGACCTCGGAACGACGAACTCGGTGGTCGCCTTCCTCGAGGCTGGCGAGCCCACCGTCATCCCGAACGCGGAAGGCGGGAGGACGACCCCGTCGGTGGTCGGTTTTGCCAAGTCCGGCGAGGTTCTCGTCGGCGAGGTCGCGAAACGACAAGCGATCACGAACCCAGACCGGACGATCCGGTCCGTCAAGCGCCAGATGGGCACGAGCTGGTCGGTCGACGTGGACGGGAAGGCATACACAGCACAGGAGATCTCCGCTCGCATCCTCCAGAAGCTGAAGCGCGACGCCGAGTCCTACCTCGGTGACACGGTCGCACAAGCCGTGATCACGGTGCCGGCCTACTTCGACGACGCCCAGCGCACCGCCACCCAAGAGGCCGGCAAGATCGCCGGGCTCGAGGTCCTCCGCATCATCAACGAGCCGACGGCCGCGGCGCTCGCATACGGGCTCGACAAGGAAGGCGCCGACCAGACGGTCCTCGTCTTCGACCTCGGCGGCGGGACTTTCGACGTCTCGATCCTCAAGATCGGCGAAGGCGTCTTCGAAGTGAAGTCGACCTCCGGCAACACCCATCTCGGAGGGGACGACTGGGACGACCGGGTCATGGACTGGCTCGTCAAGACCTTCAAGGACACCGAAGGGGTCGACCTGTCGAACGACAAGATGGCCATGCAGCGGCTGAAGGAGGCGGCCGAGAAGGCGAAGATCGAGCTGTCCGCCGTCCAGGAGACGACGGTCAACCTGCCCTTCATCACGGCCACGAGCGAAGGCCCGAAGCACCTCGACCTGAAGCTCACGCGGGCCAAGCTCCAGGAGCTGACCGAGGATCTCGTCGACTCCTGCAAGGGGCCGTTCGAGGCAGCGATCTCCGACGCCGGCATCCCGAAGTCCGACATCGACCACGTCGTGCTGGTCGGCGGATCGACCCGCATGCCGGCGATCCAAGAACTCGTGCACCAACTGACCGGCAAGGAGCCCCACAAGGGCGTGAACCCGGACGAGGTCGTCGCCGTGGGTGCCGCCATCCAGGCCGGCGTCCTGAAGGGCGAGGTGAAAGACGTCCTCCTGCTCGACGTGACTCCGCTCAGCCTTGGCATCGAGACAAAAGGTGGCATCACCCACAAGCTGATCGAGCGCAACACGACGATTCCGACGCGCCGCTCGGAGATCTTCACGACTGCGGAGGACCACCAGCCTTCGGTCGAGATCCACGTCCTCCAGGGCGAGCGCGACATGGCGATGTACAACAAGACTCTCGGCAAGTTCCAGCTCGTCGACCTGCCGCCCGCTCCCCGCGGGATCCCGCAGATCGAGGTCGCCTTCGACATCGACGCGAACGGCATCGTCCACGTCTCCGCGAAGGACCTCGCGACCGGCAAGGAACAGTCGATGACCATCACCGGCCAGTCGTCGCTCCCGAAGGACGACATCGCGCGGATGGTCCGCGACGCCGAGGCTCACGCCGAGGACGACCGCAAGCGCCGCGAGGAAGCCGAAGCCCGCAATCAGGCTGACACCCTCGTCTACCAGACCGAGAAACTTCTGCGTGACCAGGGCGACAAAGTGCCCGCGGACGAGCGCCAGCACGTCGAGTCTGCTCTCGCCGATGTGAAGGCGAAGATGGCGGGCTCCGACACCGAGGCGCTCAACCGCAGCCTCGACGCGCTGAGAACGACCTCCCAAGCCCTCGGCCAGAAGATGTACGAGCAGGCCGCTGCTCAGCAGCAGGCGTCGAGTGGCGGTACGTCGAGCGGCGGTGGCAGCGAGTCCAGCGAGGCCTCCGAAGACGAGGTCGTCGACGCCGAGATCGTCGACGAGCCCCCCAGTGATGCGGACGCGGCAGGCGCATGACGAACGCCGACTCTGAGCCGCGCGAGAGCTCGGTCTCAGATGGGCGCGACGCATCCGTAGAGGAGACAGCCGAGGAGGACTCGGCCGAGGAGGAGGCGACCGTGTCCGCGGTTGCACATGACGGAGCCGCGACGGAATCTGCCGACGGAGCCGAGACGGAGCCTGCCGGCGGGGCCGAGACGGAGTCTGCCGGCGGGGCCGAGACGGACTCGACCGAGGAGGAGGCGATCGTGTTCCAGGTCGACGATGACTCGACCGAGTCCGACAGCTACACGCTGACCCTCGAAGACCTGATCGGCGCGGATCTGACGAGACTCGTCGCCGAGCGCGACGAGTACCTCGACTCGCTCCGCCGGTTGCAAGCCGACTTCGACAATTACCGGAAGCGGGCGATGCGCCAGCAGACCGAGTTGCTCGAACGCGCATCCGAGAACGTGCTCGTCCAGCTGTTGCCCGTGCTCGACGTGATCGACCTGGCCGAGGCCCACTCGAATTCTGAGGGCGACGCCAACCTAGAGGCGCTCTCCCAGATCGGGGCCCTGCTTCGCGACACGCTGAAACGAGAAGGCCTCGAGCGCATCGACGACGTCGGAGTCGCGTTCGACCCGACGGTTCACGACGCCGTCGCGCACGAAGAAGCAGACGACGAGACGGCCCGCGGCCCACAGATCGCCGAGGTGATGCGCGCCGGCTACCTCTTCAAGGGACGCGTCGTCCGTCCTGCGATGGTCAAGGTCAAGGGTTGAGCTAGGTACCGAAAGGCAGACGTGCCGCCTCAGCGACAGTGGTTCCAGACTGACTTCTACAAAGTGCTCGGCGTCTCCCCAGAGGCGACCGAGAAGGAGATCACACGGTCGTACCGCAAGCTTGCGAAGCAGTACCACCCCGACGCAAACCCGGGATCGGAGGACCGCTTCAAGGAGATCTCGGCCGCCTACGACGTCCTCGGTGATGCCGAGCGTCGCAAGGAGTACGACGAGGTCCGCAGGCTCGGGCCGCTCGCCGGAGGTTTCGGGACAGGTGGCGCGGCCGGGAACAACGGTACGTTCTCGTTCCGCGTCGACGACCTCGGCGACCTGTTCGGCGGGATCTTCAATCGCGGCAGGGCACGGGGAACAGGCACGCCCGGCGGCGGCGGCTTCGGTGGGCCGCGGAGAGGCCAGGACGTCGAAGCCGAGCTCCACCTCTCGTTCGAGGACGCGGTCGAGGGCATCGTCACCTCGGTGAACGTCATCTCCGGCGCCGTGTGCCAGACCTGTGCCGGCTCGGGATCAAAGCCGGGCTCCATACCGATCCCCTGCCCGCGCTGTGGCGGGACCGGGACCCTCAACGACAACCAGGGCCTGTTCTCGCTCGCGCAGCCGTGCCCCGAGTGCCGCGGCCGCGGGATGAAGGTGACGGACCCCTGCCCGGCGTGCGGTGGAAGCGGCACCGAGCACCGGCAGCGGCAGGTGAAGGTCCGCATCCCGGCCGGCGTGGAAGGCGGCCAGCGCATCCGGGTGAAAGGTCGCGGTGAGCCTGGCGCCAACGGTGGGCCGAGCGGCGACCTCTACGTGGTGGTTCACGTCGGGAGGCATCGCTTGTTCGGGCGTTCGGGCCGCAACCTGACGTTGAAGGTGCCTGTCACGTTCGCCGAGGCCTCCCTTGGGGCCGACATCACGGTCCCGTCGCTCGGCGAGTCGGTCACCTTGCGCATCCCGCCGGGCACGCCGTCGGGCAAGACGTTCCGCGCCCGCGGCCGAGGTGTGAAGGCTGGCAACCAACGCGGCGACCTGCTCGTGACGGTCGACGTGGACGTGCCCGGAGAGCTGAACGACGCCCAGCGAGCGGCCATCGAGGCATACGCGCAGGCGACGGAGTTGTCGCCTCGTGAACATCTCGGAGTGTCGAAGTGAGCCAGGCAAGGCCGAGCCCGGCTCAGAGTACCGGTCGCGGCGCGCGTCCTGTCCGCCCCGAGCGCACGTCGCGGGCCGTCTACGTGATCTCCGTCGCAGCCGAGCTCGCCGGCGTCCACCCGCAGACCTTGCGGATCTACGAGCGCCGGGGCTTGCTCGACCCGGCCCGCACCGGAGGTGGCAGCCGGCTTTACAGCGAGGACGACATCGCACAACTGCGCCGGATCCAGGATCTCACCAACGCAGGGGTGAACCTCGAAGGGGTACGGCGCATCCTCGCGCTCGCCGAGGAGAACGCCAGGCTCGTCGAAGAGCTCGAGCGCACTCGCGACGAGGCGCGCGAGGCCGTCGAGCGCACTCACCGCCAGTACCGCCGCGACCTCGTACCCGTACCGAAGACCGGCCTGCCCGCCAGGTGGCGGCCGGGCCGGGCCTGACCGCCGGACAGCCACACAAACACAAGGAATCCCAACAGAAGAAATGGCACTCGACCCCAACCGCTGGACCCAGAAGACCCAGGAGGCCACGCGCGACGCGGTCGCGCTCGCTCGCAAGTTCCATCACGTCGAAGTCGAGCCGGAGCACCTCCTGCTGGCCGCGATCGGCCAGGAAGGCGGCGTCGCGATACCCCTGCTCGACCGCCTCGGCGTCTCGACGCTCTCGGTACGCAACCGGCTCGACGAGCGACTCGGGAAGATGGGCAAGGCCTACGGCGGCGACGAGCCGACCCTGTCTCGTGACCTGAACGATGCGTTCGACCGCGCCCAAGCCGCTCAAGCCGAGATGGGCGACGAGTACCTCTCGGTCGAACACCTGATGCTCGCTCTGGCAGATCTTCTCGGCGTCTCCCGGGACTCACTACTGAAGGCGCTGCGCGACATCCGCGGCAGCCACCGGATCACGAGCCAGAACCCCGAAGAGCAGTACCAGGCGCTCGAACGCTACGGGCGGGACCTCACCGAAGCGGCCCGGCAGCGCAAGCTCGACCCGGTGATCGGCCGCGACGAGGAGATCCGCCGCGTGATCCAGGTGCTGTCGCGCCGGACCAAGAACAATCCGGTGCTCATCGGCGAGCCCGGGGTCGGCAAGACCGCCATCGTCGAGGGTCTCGCCAATCGGATCGTCGAGGGCGACGTGCCCGAAGGGCTGAAGAACAAGCGCGTGGTCGCGCTCGACCTCGGCTCCATGGTGGCAGGTGCGAAGTACCGCGGTGAGTTCGAGGAGCGCCTGAAGTCCGTGCTGAAGGAGATCACGGACGCTGAGGGCGAGGTGATCACGTTCATCGACGAGCTGCACACGATCGTCGGCGCGGGGGCTGCCGAGGGCGCGATGGACGCCGGCAACATGATCAAGCCGCTGCTCGCCCGCGGCGAGCTCCGCCTGATCGGCGCCACCACGCTCGACGAGTACCGCAAGCACGTCGAAAAGGACGCCGCCTTGGAGCGCCGGTTCCAGCCCGTGCTCGTCGAGCCCCCTTCGGTCGTGGACACGATCGCCATCCTCCGGGGCCTGAAGGAGCGCTACGAGGTCCACCATGGGGTGCGCATCCAGGATGCGGCCCTCGTGGCGGCGGCCGTCCTCTCGGACCGTTACGTCACCGGGCGCTTCCTCCCCGACAAGGCCATCGACTTGATGGACGAAGCTGCGAGCCGGCTCCGGATCGAGATCGATTCCATGCCGACCGAGCTCGACGTCGTCCACCGCCGCATCCGCCAGCTCGAGATCGAGCAGGTCGCTCTCGAGAAGGAGACGGACCCGGCTTCGCTCGAGCGGCTCGGGCGATTGAAGGCCGAGCTCGCCGACCTCCAAGAGCAGCAGACTGCCATGACCGCCCACTGGCAGGCGGAGAAGGACGCCATCGCCGTCATCCGCACGGCCAAAGGCGAGCTCGAGGCGGCCAAGGGCGAGATGGAGCGGTTCGAGCGCGACGGTGACCTCGAGCACTCGGCGGAGATCCGCTACGGGCGCATCCCCGAAGTCGACAAGCGGATCGAAGAGGCGACCGAGAAGCTGGCCGAACTGCAGGCCGAGCAGAAGATGCTGAAAGAAGAGGTCGACGCCGAGGACGTCGCCGAGGTCGTGAGCCGCTGGACCGGAGTCCCAGTGACCCGGCTCGTCGAGGGCGAGGTGGCGAAGCTCGTCCACCTGGAGGACCTCCTGCATGAACGGGTGGTCGGACAGGACGAAGCGGTCACCGCCGTTGCCAATGCCATCCGCAGGAGTCGTGCCGGGTTGAGCGATCCGCATAGGCCGGTCGGGAGTTTCTTGTTCCTTGGCCCGACGGGCGTCGGCAAGACCGAGCTCGCGCGCTCTCTGGCGGAGATCCTCTTCGACGACGAGCGGGCGATGGTCCGCATCGATATGGGCGAGTACCAGGAGCGGCACAATGTGTCGCGGCTCGTCGGCGCGCCGCCGGGGTACATCGGCTACGAGGAAGGTGGCCAGCTCACCGAAGCCGTGCGGCGGCGCCCGTACTCGGTCGTCCTGCTCGACGAGATCGAGAAGGCGCACTCGGACGTGTTCAACGTGCTGTTGCAGGTACTCGACGACGGCCGTCTGACCGACGGGCAGGGACGCACCGTCGACTTCACCAACGTGATCCTGATCATGACCTCCAACCTGCAGGGAGACCCGAGGGACTTCTTCAAGCCGGAGTTCGTCAACCGGATCGACGAGATCGTGCGCTTCCGCTCGCTCGAGCGCTCGGACTTGTCGAGGATCGTGGAGATCCAGCTGCACGGCCTCGCCGAGCGGCTCGAGGAGCGCAGGCTCACGCTCGACGTGACGGCCGAAGCCAAGGAGTGGCTTGCAGAACGGGGATACGACCGGTCGTTCGGCGCCCGGCCGCTTCGCCGGACGATCCAGCGCGAGATCGGAGACCGGCTCGCCGTCGCGCTCCTCGAGGGCCGGTACTCCGAGGGAGACACGGTGCGGGTCGAGGTGTCGGAGGGTGAGCTCGTCCTCGCCTGAGGCTCACGGCCGGCGGCGCGGCACGCACCTTCGTCGATAGATTCGCGAGGTGGACGCCCGGAACCCGTTGCGCGACCCCCGCGACCGGCGCCTGCCCCGTGTCCCCGACCCGTGCGCTCTCGTGGTGTTCGGCGTCACCGGAGATCTCGCCCGTAAGAAACTCATCCCGGCGATCTACGACCTCGGCAACCGGGGACTGTTGCCGCCCGGCTTCGTCCTCCTCGGCTTCGCCCGGCGGGACTGGGGGGACGGGGACTTCGAGCAGGTGGCCCGGAAGGCCGCCGAGGAGCATTCGCGGACCGAGTTCCGCGAGGACACGTGGCGGCGAGTCGCCGACTGCGTGCGGTTCCTCCCGGGCTCCTTCGACGACGACAACGCCTTCGACGCTCTCGACCGGACGCTCAGCGAACTCGAGGAGTCGCACGGTATCGGCGGCAACGCCGCCTTCTACCTGTCGATCCCGCCGGTCGCCTTCCCGCTCGTCCTCAAGCAACTCGACCGGACACGAATGGCCGACAACTCGGCGAGAGGCGGCTGGCGGCGAGTGGTCGTCGAGAAGCCTTTCGGGCATGACCTCGCGAGCTCGAAAGAGCTGAACAGCCTCGTCGACACGGTCTTCACGCCGGGAGACGTCTTCCGGATCGACCACTACCTCGGCAAGGAGACGGTGCAGAACCTGCTCGCCCTCCGTTTCGCGAACACTCTGTTCGAGCCTGTCTGGAACTCGAACTACGTCGACTCGGTGCAGATCACGATGGCAGAGGACATGGGGATCGAGGGTCGGGCTGCCTTCTACGACAGTGCGGGAGCCGCGCGGGACGTGCTCCAGAACCACCTCCTGCAGCTCCTCGCCCTGACCGCGATGGAAGAACCCGTCTCTTTCGACGCAGACGCTCTGCGCATCGAGAAACACAAGATCTTGAAGGCGATCTCCCTCCCCGACGACATAGCTGCAGCCACCGTGAGAGGCCAGTACGAGCAGGGATGGCTGGCAGGCGCACGAGTACGTGGATATCTCGACGAGGAGGGGATCCCCGAAGACTCGACGACCGAGAGCTACGCCGCCGTCCGTCTCGGTGTCGAGACACGGCGGTGGGCAGGCGTGCCCTTCTACCTGCGCACGGGCAAGCGCCTCCCGCGCCGTGTCACCGAGATCGCCGTCGTCTTCAAGCGAGCGCCGCACCTGCCGTTCGCGAAGACCGACACGACCGAGCTCGGGAACAACCAGCTGGTCGTGCGGGTGCAGCCCGACGAAGGCATCACGCTGCGCTTCGGCTCGAAAGCGCCGGGCTCGGCCATGGAGATCCGGGAGGTATCGATGGACTTCCTCTATGGTGCGGCCTTCACCGAGTCGAGCCCGGAAGCCTACGAAAGGCTCCTGCTCGACGTACTCCTGGGGGACAAGACTCTCTTCCCCGACCACGAAGAGGTAGAGGCGTCATGGTCGGTCATCGACCCCTTGGAGAACTTCTGGGAGGGACGGCAGCCCGACCACTACCGGGCAGGCGAGTGGGGGCCCCGTGCCGCCGACGAGATGCTCGCACGCGAGGGCCGCACCTGGAGGCGACCGTGACCGTCACGCTCTGGGACACCACGGGCAGCGACGTCCTGAAAGCTCTCTCGGCCGAGCGCCGGGCGGGCGCGATGGTGGCTTCCGGCCTCGCGCTCACCCTCGTGGTGACAGTCGACGAGAAGGACGTCGCTGCGGCCGAGCAGGCGGCGACAGTCGCAGCTCAAGCCCATCCGTGCCGCCTCATCATCGTCATCAGGCGACAGCTCGATACGACAGACCGGCTCGACGCCGAAGTGCAGGTGGGCGGCCGCCTCGGGCCGGTCGAAGCGGTCGTGATGCGGATGTATGGCCGCCTGACGCTGCACTCGGAGTCGGTTGTCCTTCCCCTGCTGGCGCCGGATTGCCCCGTTCTCACTTGGTGGCACGGCCCTCCACCCGACGAGATTGCCACCGACCCGCTCGGAGTGCTCGCCGACCGGCGCGTGACGGACTGCTCGCTCGCGCCAGATCCCGTGGCCGCCCTCGTCCGCCGAGCGGAGGACTTCGCGCCAGGCGACACCGATCTTGCATGGACACGCACGACGCCGTGGCGGTCGTTGCTGGCGTCCGCCTTCGATGCGCTCACGCTGGCGCCGGCCTCGGCCCGGATCGCCGCCGAGAGAGGCAACGCCAGTGCTGCCCTCCTTGCCGGATGGGTCGGTCGGCGGCTCGGCATCGAGACCGCACACGAGGACTCCTCCGGCCCGGGGATCACCGAGGTCGAGGTTGCCCTGACCGACGGCCCGGACGGGACGGAACCGGTCGGCGGGCACTCCATCCGGCTGAGCCGGCCCGACGGCCGCCTCGCGACGTTCTCGCGGACCGGACAGCCCGAGCGGCAGTTGCCACTGCTCCGCCGCCCGCTCGGCGATCTGCTGGCCGAGGAGCTGCGGCGGCTCGATGCGGACGAGGTCTACGCGGAGTCGCTCGAGCAGGCAACGGGCCTGCAGGGATTGTCGAATCGGTCGCCGCGGCGGACTCACGTATGGCGTGACCCGGCACTGCAGGCGGCGGCCGCCACCTGAGCGGCGCTTACGCGACCCGGTCCGCGAGGTCGCGTAGGCTGGCTGACCCGGCCTCGGGTTACACGCCCGCCAGCCGGTCGATCAGTGGATCATCCAATGAGCCGGAGGCAAGCGTGCCCGCGACCGTCGTGGTGGGAACCCAGTGGGGGGACGAGGGCAAGGGGAAGCTGACCGACCTCCTCGCGAAGGACATGCGCCTAGTCGTCCGCTACCAGGGCGGCCACAACGCCGGGCACACGATCGTCGTAGACGGCGAGACCTTCGCCCTCCAGCTCGTCCCGAGCGGGGTGTTCTACTCACACACGGTCCCGGTCATCGGCAACGGCGTGGTGGTCGACCCGGCCGTGTTGCTCAAAGAGTGCGAGATGCTCGAGGGGAGGGGGATCGACACGAGCCGCCTCGTCGTCTCCGGCAACGCCCACCTGATCATGCCCTACCACTACGAGCTGGACTTGATGACAGAGCGCTTCTTGGGGCACAACAAGCTCGGGACCACCAAGCGCGGCATCGGTCCCGCCTATGCAGACAAGGCCGCCCGTATCGGGCTGCGCGTGCAGGACCTCCTCGACCCGAAGATCTTCCGGGAGAAGCTCGACGTGGTGCTCCGCGAGAAGAACGCCGTGCTCTCGCGGGTCTACAACCGCCTGCCGCTCGACGGCGACAAGATCGCCGACGTGTACCTCGGAGAGCTGGCCCCGCGGCTCGCCCCGATGATCGGCGACACTGTCGCCCTCATACATGAGGCGCTCGCCGTTGGCGAGCAGGTGATGCTGGAGAGCGCTCAGGCGACGTTCCTCGACCTCGACCACGGGACCTATCCCTTCGTCACCTCCTCCAACCCGGTGGCAGGCGGCGCGTGCGTCGGCGCGGGGATCGGCCCGCGGGACATCTCCCGGGTGGTCGGGATCGTGAAGGCCTACGTCACCCGGGTCGGATCCGGCCCCTTCCCGACCGAGGTCGACGGCGAGATCGCCGACCACCTCGTCGAGCGTGGCCGCGAGTTCGGGACCAACACGGGCCGCCGGCGCCGTCCTGGCTGGCTCGACCTCGTCATGCTGCGGCACGCCGCCCGCCTGAATTCGCTCTCCGAGCTCGCCATCACGAAGCTCGACGTCCTCTCGGACTTCGAGACCCTCAAGGTCTGCGTCGCGTACGAGGGCCCGGACGGGGAGCGGTACGACCACGTGCCCTATCACCAGTCGGTGCTTCACCGGGTCACCCCGATCTACGAGGAGCTCCCGGGTTGGGGCACGGACCTGGCCGGAGCGACCACCGCCGCCGACCTGCCCGCTGCCGCCCGCAGCTACGTGGAGCTCGTCGCCGAGCGCTCCGGCGTGCCGGTGACCTACGTCGGCGTCGGTCCCGGTCGCGAGCAGTACGTCTCGTTCGCGGCGTGAGGGTCTGCATCGTCGGCTCGGGCGCACGCGAGCACGCCCTGGCGCTGACCATGGCCCGCTCGGCGGACGTCGTCGTCACACCGGGGAACCCGGGAATGAACGGGGTCTCGGCAAGCGGGCACTCGCTCTCGTCCACTCCGGCTCCGCCAAGCGAGATCGACGCCGGCTTGTTCGTCATCGGCCCCGAGGCGCCACTCATCGACGGTCTGGCGGATCATCTCCGGGCCAAGGGAAAGCTCGTCTTCGGGCCCGGTGCCGACGGTGCCCGTCTCGAGGGCTCGAAACGCTACATGAAACAACTAGCAACCAGCGCCGGCGTCCCGACGGCTCGATGGGCGTCCTTTGGATCGGCAGAGCTCGCCGAGGCACGCTCGTTCCTGAGGGAGCTTCCCGGTCACTACGTGGTGAAGACGGACGGGATCGCGGCAGGAAAGGGCGTGCTCGTCACGACTGAGCTCGCCGAGGCAGAAGCCGACGTGGAGGCGAAGTTGTCCGGAGCCTCCTTCGGCGACGCCGGACGGCGGGTCGTAATCGAGGAAGGACTGGCGGGCGACGAGCTCTCGCTCTTCGCGATCTGTGACGGCAAGCGGGTCGTGGCGCTCAGCCCTGCGCAGGACTACAAGCGGATAGGTACCGGCGACGTAGGCCCGAACACGGGCGGCATGGGGGCATATTCGCCGGTGCCAGCGGTCGGGCAAGTGCTCGTCGACGCGATCGTTGACCGCATCGTCTGTCCGACGCTCGCCGCCCTGCAGCGTGACGGCGTCGACTACCGGGGTGTGCTCTACGCAGGCTTGATGCTCGGGAGTGACGGACCGCGCTTGATCGAGTTCAACGTGCGCTTCGGAGATCCCGAGACCCAGGTGGTCGTGCCGAGGCTCGAGACCGACCTCGTCGAGCTGCTGTCGGCCGCTGCTGCTGGAGACCTGCGCAGGGCAGCTGCGCCTCGCACGTCGGCGAACGCGGGGGTGTGCGTCGTGGCGGCCTCGCCGGGTTACCCGGAGGCGCCGAAGACTGGCGGTCTCATCACCGGAGTCCCCGAGGCGGGTACCCTCGAGGACGTGATCGTCTTCCACGCCGGGACCACGGTCGACGACGGCGGGAACTTGAGGACGGCCGGTGGCCGGGTGCTGTGCGTGAGCGCGTTCGCCGCCGGACTCGAGACCGCCCGGGGATCGGCCTACCAGGCGATCGAGCGGATCCACTTCGACGGCATGCAATACCGCAGCGACATCGCAAGCCGCCCTCTCCCCGCGACGCGACCGTGAGGAAGACCTCGTGATCCCCCGCTACTCGCTCCCCGAGATGGCCGGGCTCTTCTCCGACGAGTCCCGCTTCGCCTTGTGGCTCGAGGTCGAGCTGCTCGCGATCGAGGCCTGGGCCGAGCTCGGCGTCATCCCGGCCGAGCACGCCCTCGCTTGCCGCGCTCGGGCGCCTCGGGTCGACGCCGGCTTCGTCGAGGCGGTCCTCGAGCGCGAGAAGGTGACCGATCACGACGTCGCGGCCTTCGTCGACGTCGTGCAATCGGCCATCGGCCCACCGGAAGGGAACTGGGTGCACCACGGGCTCACCTCGTCCGACGTGGGAGACACCGCTCTTTGCGCCACGCTCGCGAGGGCGGCCGACCTTCTCCTCGTCGCAGTCGACGACCTGATAGCGACGTTGAAGCGGCGCGGTCTCGAGCACGCCGCCACACCGATGGTCGGGCGGACGCATGGGATGCACGCCGAGCCGACGACCTTTGGCACCAAGCTCGCTCTCTTCTGCCTGCAGGCCGTCCGTGACCGTGACCGGCTGAGGGCGGCTCGCGAGAGCATCGCCGTCGGCAAGCTCTCCGGCGCCGTCGGCACCTTCTCCAACATCGACCCCTTCGTCGAGGAGTCCGTCTGCACGGCGCTCGGCCTGAAGCCTGTCCCTGCGACCCAGGTCATCGCCCGTGACCGTCATGCGCAATACCTCTACGTCTGTGCGTCCATCGGCGCCACAGTGGAGACGATTGCCCTCGAAGTGCGGCACCTGCAGCGCTCCGAGGTCGCCGAGGCGGAGGAGGCCTTCGGCAAGGGCCAGAAGGGTTCGTCGGCCATGCCCCACAAGCGCAACCCGATCACGGCCGAGCGCCTGTGCGGTCTTGCCCGGGTGCTTCGTGGGTACGCACTGGCGGGACTCGAGGACGTGGCTCTCTGGCACGAGCGCGACATCTCGCACAGCTCCGTCGAGCGCATCGTCCTGCCCGACGCAAGCCTGGCGGCCTATTACGCCGTGCGCCGGGCAACGAAGATGATCGACGGCCTCGTCGTGCACAAAGAGCGCATGCTCGAGAACCTGCTCGAAGGCTCCTACGGTCTCGTCTTCTCCCAGCCCGTGCTGCTCTCCCTCGTGCAGGCAGGGCTCACGCGCGACGACGCCTACCGGATCGTGCAGCGGGACGCGAGGCGTGCATACGAGGAGCGCCGCTCGTTCCGCGAGCTCCTCGAGAAGGACGCCGACGTCTCCGACGCTCTCGCGAAGGCAGGGGCAGACTCGTCCACCGTGCTCGATCAGGCGTTCGACCTCGACCGGGCACTGCGCCATGCCCATCGGACGATCGACACGTTGGAGGAGATCACCCCGTGAGCCTGCCCCACATCTACTCCGGGAAGGTCCGCGACGTCTACGACGCCGGCGACGGCTGCCTCCTCATGGTTGCCTCGGACCGTATCTCGGCCTTCGATCGGGTCTTCGCCGAACCGGTGCCCGACAAGGGGCGGGTACTCACGGCGATGACGGCGTTCTGGGCCGAGGAGCTCCGTGATGTCGCCCCGACGCACCTCATCTCGGCAGACCCGAGAGACTTCCCGGCCGAAGCACTCTCCATCCCAGGCGTCACCGGCCGGGCGATGCTCGTGCGCTCGGCCGAGATGCTCCCCATAGAGTGCATCGTCCGCGGCTACCTGGCCGGGTCCGCCTGGAAGGAGTACCAGGCAAGCGGCACGATGCACGGCACTCGGCTCCCCGAAGGGCTGCTCGAGTCCGAGCGCCTCTCACAGCCGGTGTTCACTCCCTCGACCAAGGCCGAGGTCGGTGCGGGACACGACGAGAACATCACCTTCGCCGAGGCGAGCAATCTCGTCGGCGCCGAAGCGGCCGGAAAGGCCCGGGAGATCTGCACCACTGCGTACGAACGAGGGGCAGAGAGGGCTCACGAGAACGGGATCATCGTGGCCGACACGAAGTTCGAGCTGGGCTTCATCGACGGTGAGCTCGCGATCTGTGACGAGATCCTGACGCCGGACTCGTCACGCTTCTGGCCGTCGGACGCCTGGGAGCCGGGGAGCGCACCACCGTCGTTCGACAAACAGCCCGTCCGCGACTGGGCCGAGTCGACGGGCTGGGACAAGTCCTCCGATCCACCACCCCTACCCCCTGAGGTCGTCGCTGCCACACGTGAGCGCTACGTGGCCGCCTACGAGCGGATCACCGGCCAGGTCCTGTCCGAGTGGTTCGGCGGAGGCGGAGCTTCGTGAAGTTCTCCGTGGTCGTCGAGGTGACCGGCATCGAGGGGATCGCAGATCCCGAGGGCCAGACCATCGAGCGAGCCCTCCCGGCGCTCGGCTTCGACGGCATCGAGCACGTGCGCGTCGGCAAGGTCGTCCGTTACGAGCTCGACGCAGAAGACGAGGAGTCGGCCCGGGAGACCTCCGAGGAGCTGTGCCGGCGCCTCCTCGCCAATCCCGTAATCGAGCGCGCCGAGGTCAGCCTCTCGCGCTCAGGGCAGGCGGGATGACCCGCTTCGCCGTCGTCGTCTTCCCCGGCTCGAACTGCGAGCACGACGTGGCCGCCGCGCTCGGGCAGGTCGGCATAGGCGCCACGTTGGTGTGGCACAGCGAGCGCCGGCTCGGCGACGTCGACGGCGTCGTGTTGCCCGGTGGTTTTGCGCATGGTGACTACCTGCGACCGGGTGCTATCGCGCGTTTTTCTCCGGTCATGTCTGCGGTGACGGAGCTCGCCCAGGCAGGCGCACCGGTGATCGGGATCTGCAACGGCTTTCAGGTGCTGACCGAAGCCGGTCTGCTGCCTGGAGCACTCCGGAGGAACGCAGGCCTTCGCTTCCTCTGTCGCACCGTCCACTGCCGCGTCGTCACGACGCAATCTGCTCTCACGAACACGTGCGAGCGCGGGCAGATACTCGAGCTCCCGATCAATCACAACGAGGGGAACTACACCTGCGACGCAACCACCCTGCAACGTCTCACCGAGAACGACCAGATCGTCTTGACGTACATTGACAACCCGAACGGATCTATCGGCGACATAGCCGGAATCTGCAACGAAGATCGGAACGTCGTCGGCCTCATGCCACACCCCGAGCGAGCAAGCAGTGAACTTCTCGGGTCGCTCGACGGCCTCGAACTTCTCCGCGCGCTCAGGAACTGGCCGCCGTCATCTGTCTATTTGGCGGACGCACCGGGTGAACCGGTGCCTTTCGCTGCGGCCAATTAGCCGCGGCGGCTCCAATGAATACCGGAGCGCTGCAGAACGTCAGCCGAGACGCCGGCCTCGCGCCAAGTGGCGTAATCGATGCCCTTGCGCTCGCCGTACTCGGCCGCGACCTCGACGAACGCGTCCTCGAGTGTCGGCAGGTCGTCCTCGACCTCCTCGCTCCGATTGGAGAGGCGACGCTCGAGATTGCGACGCTCTTGGATCAAGTGGACCCGCTGCAACGGGTCGGCATTCGCAATGCGGGTCTCGACTTCAGCGAGGCGCTCCTGCAGCGATTCGACACTCACTTGACGACCGCGCTGAGGCTTGTTCTGCTCGAGAGCGACGAGGTAGCGACGGACTGCGTGACTCTGGCGCCGACCGGCTGCGAGTGCATCCTTGTGCTGACTCGACAGAGCCGACTTTGCGGTTCTCTTCCTGGGAGGCATGAGCCCATTGTTCTCGCGGTTGCTGTGGATTGCAAATCGGTACGCCACCTGAGGCGCCGTCCATTGAGGAGCAAGACGCGAGAGTCATGCGCCATGAAGATGGCGGGATCTCGGGTGCTCGAGGGTCAAGAGCAGCGCCGATGAGCATCGCCGACGCGAATGCCCTACACCGGATGCTCGGCTTGAGCGATGACGAGCTCGACCTCATCATCGGGGTTCTCGGCCGGCAGCCGATGCCGCTCGAGCTGGCGATGTATTCGGTGATGTGGAGCGAGCACTGCTCCTATAAATCCTCTCGTATCCATTTGCGTCGCTTGCCCTCTGAGGGTGCGAACGTCCTTGTCGGGCCGGGCGAGAACGCGGGGGTGGTCGATGTCGGCGACGGGATCGCTATCGCCGTGCGCATCGAGAGTCACAATCACCCGTCTGCAGTCGAGCCATATCAAGGAGCGGCGACAGGAGTAGGCGGAATCCTGCGGGACGTGTTCACAATGGGGGCCCGCCCCATCGCCCTCATGGATCCGCTGTTCTTCGGCGAGCTCGACGACCCCCGGAGCCGGTTCATCTTCGATGGAGTGGTACGTGGCATCTCCGGTTACGGCAACTCCGTCGGCGTACCCACCGTCGGCGGCCAGCTCACGTTCTCGCACACCTATAGGGGGAATCCGCTCGTCAACGTCTTCTGCCTCGGAGTGCTCCCGATAGGGCGCCTCGTGCTCGGGAGGGCTTCGGGCGTCGGCAACCTCGCCGTGCTCCTCGGGTCCCTCACCGGACGGGACGGTATAGGAGGCGTGAGCGTGTTGGCATCGGCGGGTTTCTCTGGGGATTCCGCTGAAGAGGACTCGAAGCGCCCGAGCGTCCAGGTCGGGGATCCCTTCGAGGAGAAACGCCTCATCGAAGCCTCACTCGACCTCCTCGACCAGGGGCTCGTTGTCGGGATCCAGGACCTGGGCGGTGCCGGGCTCAGTTGTGCCACGAGCGAGACGGCTGCGCGCGCTGGCCTCGGCATGGATGTCGACACTTCTGCCGTCCCGTGCCGGGAGCCGGGCATGACACCGGTCGAGATCATGACGAGCGAGAGCCAAGAGCGGATGCTGGCGATCGTCGGCCCTGCCTCGCTCGACCAGGTGCTCGCCACATGTGCACGTCACGAGGTGAGGGCGACGGTGATCGGGAGGGTGACCGAACAGGATCAAGCGGGCATGGGGCGGCTCGTGGTGCGGGACCGGAGCGGCGCAGTGGTGGCGGATGTGCCGGCGGCGTCGCTCGCTGACGAAGCGCCGCTTTACGAGCGGCCTCTTGCTCCCCCGAACGACCTGGCCGAGCGTCGACGCGCCGGCTCGGGCGCCGAGCTCGCCGCGTCCGGATCTCACGACGAGTGGCCTTGGGACCTGTCCGCTCAGCTCTTGTCGATGGTTTACGACCCGGCGTTCGTCTTCCAGCAGTACGATCATCAGCTCTTCTTGAACACCGTGCTCGGGCCGGGTGCCGCCGATGCAACGGTCCTCCGGTTGGCAGCTCCGGGCGTGCCGTGGACAGGCAAGGGCCTTGCACTGACGACCGACGCGAATCCCGGCTGGTGCGTTGTCGACCCCCGCTTGGGGACGGCGCTGACGGTCGCCGAGGCCGTTCTGAACGTGGCTTGTGTCGGAGGCCGGCCGGTGGCTGTCGTCGACTGCCTCAACTTTGGAAATCCCGAGCACCCCGTCGTCATGTGGCAGCTCTCGGAGGCCATAGACGGTATGGCCGAGGCATGCCGGGCGCTCGGCGTGCCGGTGGTCGGGGGAAACGTCTCGCTCTATAACGAGAGCGACGGAGCGGACATCCACCCGACCCCGGTGGTCGGGGTTGTCGGCGTGATAGACGACCTGGCGGCGCGGCCCCCTGGGATCCAGCTGGCCGAAGGCGCTGGGATCGTCTTCCTCGGTGCTTCGTCGTCAGTCCTCGGCGGGTCGCGGTGGTGCGAGGACCTTCTGCGCGAGAAAGGAGGGCCGCTCGCGCCGCTCGACCTCGTCGCCCATGCCGAAGTGTGCGAGTTCGTCCGCTCCCTCGCGGCCGAGCGGTCGCACGAGCTCGGGATCGTCGGGATCCACGACGTCGCGGACGGCGGTCTCGCGCTCTGCCTGGCGGAGATTTGCGCCGGGTCAGGGATCGGCGCGGTGATCGGCGAGGGTGCCGTGGCGACTCCGGCCGAGCTGTTCAGCGAGGCGCCGAGCCGGGTCGTCGTGGCGAGCCACGAGCCCGAGTCGGTGCTGCGTGCCGCCGAGTCTGCCGGAGTCCCTGCTCGTCTTCTCGGACGAGGAGGCGGTGACCGGCTCGTAGTCGGCGGCTTGTTGGACCTCTCGGTCGCGGAGCTGATAGCGGCTCGTTCGCAGCGACTGCCCGACGCGGCCGCACACGCTCAAGGCTGAGGCGCCGGTGGCTGGCGCCTCGGTACTGTCAGCCGCCCGGTGGATCAGGTCGCCCGGTGGATCAGGAAAGTCCCGGTCGCCCGGCTGACCAGGCGCCCCTCGGCGTCTTCGATCCGCGCCTCGGCAAAAGCGATCTGACGAGTCTCACGCATGACGGCTCCCCGCACGGCGAGGCGGTCGCCGGTTGATGCCGGCCGCATCGTCTCGGTCTTCATCTCGACGGTCGCCTTCGTCCGGTCCTTTCCCTTCAGGCCGGCATTGACAGCGAAGTTCATCGCTGCGTCGAGCACCACCGAGTGGACCCCTGCCTGCACGGTCCCATGTGGGTTGCACGCGAGCGGCTTCGGCTCCCACACCGCCGTCGCCCAGCCTGCATGGTCGTCATCTTCGATGCCGTAGTCGTCGAAGCCGACGCCAATCGCTTCGAGGATCGCCATCCCCCCGTCGCCCAGCCATCGGCTCATGTCCTTCGGCGGAGACTCCGCTTCGGCTTCGGCTCCTGCGGCTCCTGCGGCTGGCTTCGTCGGCTTGGTCACGGCCCCATGCTACGGATCCGTGGGCGGATTGCGGGACCCGAGCGGAGTGGTACCGACCCGAGGACCGGCGGTACGCTGTTGATTGACACGTCAGTTTGTCCTACCGCGGCGGTCCAACTCTGCCGCCTAGTCAGTCTCGAGGAGACGCCGATGCCCAATGCAGTGATCGTGGACGCCGTCCGCACCCCCGGAGGGAAGCGCAACGGCAAGCTGTCGGGCTGGCACCCGGCGGACCTCGCAGCCGAGACCTTGAAGGCAATTGCGGAGCGGAACGACCTCGACCCCTCGCTCGTTGACGACGTCGTCATGGGCTGTGTGATGCAGGTCGGCGACCAGTCCGTCAACATCGGCCGCAACGCTGTGCTCGCCGCAGGTTGGCCCGAGTCGGTGCCGGCCACGACCGTCGACCGCCAGTGCGGCTCGTCGCAACAGGCCTTGCACTTCGTCGCTCAAGGCGTGATGGCCGGCGCGTACGACATAGCGATCGCAGCAGGTGTCGAGTGCATGACCCGAGTGCCGATGGGTGCCTCGATCGGCTCCGGCGTCGGGTTCCCGTTCGGACCGACCGTCCGGGCGCGTTACGAGCCGGTGGGTGGCCTCGTGCCTCAGGGCATCTCGGCCGAGATGATCGCCGACCAGTGGGACCTCTCCCGTGAGGAGCTCGACGCCTTCGGCGCGAAGAGCCAGCAGAACGGGTTGCGCGCGACCGAAGAGGGGCGTTTCGAGCGGGAGATCGTCGCAGTGGCCGTACGCGACGCAGAGGGCAACGCCACCGACGACATCTTGAACCGTGACGAGGGCCTGCGCCCGGGGACGACGAGCGAGACGCTCGCGAACCTGAAGCCAGCGTTCAAGGAGGACGGCAAGGTGACCGCCGGCAACTCCTCCCAGATCACCGACGGCGCTTCTGCAGTGCTCGTGATGTCCGAGGAGAAGGCGGCCGAGCTTGGCTTGACGCCTCGCGCGAGGTTCGTCGGCTTCTCCGTCGTAGGCGTTGACCCCGTCACGATGCTCACGGGGCCGATCCCGGCTACCCACAAGGTGCTCGAGCGGACCAAGCTGACGATCGACGACATAGACCTCGTCGAGATCAACGAAGCCTTCGCGTCAGTCGTACTCGCGTGGGAGAAGGAGCTCCACGCAGACATGAGCCGCGTCAACGTGAACGGCGGCGCGATCGCGCTCGGCCACCCGCTCGGGGCCTCAGGCGCCAAGCTCATGGCCACGCTCTTGAACGAGCTCGAGCGCTCGGGCGGGCGCTATGGCCTCCAGACGATGTGCGAAGGCGGCGGGCTCGCCAACGCCACCATCATCGAGCGGATCTGAACGCCCCGTCCCGCATCTGCTGACCGCTGAGCAACGACCGGCTCTCCACCGGGGGCCGGTCGTTGTCGCGTCCGGGCTACGAAGGACCTCAGTGGTAATAGGTGGCCATGATCAGGCCACCGATGATCCCGGCGATTCCGGCGAGCAGGTACCAGTTCTGGGTCCCGCCGGGAAGGATGTGCACATAGTTCCCGATGATCGTGAGCAGCCCGAGCACCATGAGCCCCACGATCACGTAGGGGAACCAACGGGGGCTCTGGCGTTGCGCCTTGGGAATCGGGGGTGTGTACCGGCCGCTTTGTTGAGCCACCTGTCTCTGCGAGGGGGTCACCCTGCCCCCGCTGCCTGAGCCTGCCTTCGCGCGTGCCACGCCCGCAGGATACTCACCGGCCGCCGGTTACCGGGACCGCAGGTACCTTTGAGGGATGGGAGCGCGGGTCCTCGTCATCGACAACTACGACAGTTTCGTCTACAACCTCGTCCAGTACCTGGGCGAGCTCGGTGCCGAGCCGACTGTCCTCAGGAACGACGACACCGATCTCGCCGGCCTCCGCGCCCTCGAACCGGAGGCCCTGGTGATCTCCCCTGGCCCCGGGCGACCCTCGGACGCAGGCGTCAGCAAGGCGGCGATCGGTGCGTTCGGGGAGGCAGGTGTGCCGGTGCTCGGCGTCTGCCTCGGGCACCAGTGCATCGGCGAGCTGTACGGCGGTGAGATCGTACGAGCAGGCGAGATCGTCCACGGAAAGGCCAGCTTCGTCGACCACGACGGCAAAGGAGTCTTCGCCGGCCTCCCGAACCCGCTGCAGGCGACCCGCTACCACTCCCTCGTGGTCGACCCTGCGACGGTGCCGCCGGAGCTGACGGTCTCGGCCCGCACCCGCGACGGCCTCATCATGGGGCTCCGCCACGTGAGCCTGCCCGTCGAGGGCGTGCAGTTCCATCCCGAGTCGATCCTCACCGGCAAGGCAGGCAAGCAGCTGCTCTCCAACTTCCTCTCACTCGTCGGAGCTGTCGCCCTCTGAGGTTCGGGCTGATCTTCTGGCTCAGATCCGCCCGGGTCAGCTTCAGCCGCGCCGGGCGTGACTCTTCACCGTCGTCGAGGTGGTCGTCGGGGACGTGGTGGACGTGGTCGTCGGGGGTGTGGTCGAGGTAGTAGTCGTCGTCGACGCTTCGACTACGTCGATCGTCACGGTTGAACCCTTCGCCACCACGGTCCCGGCTGCAGGGCTCTGGCCGGACACGTAGTCGGGTTGGAAAGCAGGGTTGGTCACGAACTGGACAGCACACACGAGGCCTGCCGCCAGGATCGCGTGCCTTGCGACGGCCTCTTTCAGTCCATAAACGTTCGGCACGTTCGCCGGCGGTCCGCTCGACACGACGAGCACGACACCGAAGCCCGCTGGCTCCTTCGTCCCGACAGGGGGTTGGGTGCCGGACACGAGGCCCTTCTTCACCGTGGCAGACGGCGCGTAAGTTATTGACTTCTCCGAGAGCAGGTGGCTGGCGAGCACGAGCGAAGCTTCCGACGGTGTCAGGTTGACGACGGACGGGATGGTCTCCTGCGTCGCACCGCGGAAGAAGTAGATGGTGACGGTCCCCCCCTTGCCGATGACGGTGCCGGGAACGGGAACGGTCCTCTGGACCGTGTTCACCTGCTCGTCAGGGTTCGTAGGGGTTACCGGAACGAGCTTGTATTTGAGCCCCTTGGCTCGCAAGGTGGCCTCGGCCGTCGTCACGGGCTCGAAGTACACGCCCGGCACGACAACCTGGACCGGGCCGCTCGAATAGGTGAGCTTCACGGTCTGGCCCTTGCGCACGAGGACATCGGGCTCAGGGGTCTGACCGACCACCGTGTTGGCCGCCGCCGACGACGGCGTGGACTTCACCTGGAATTTGAGGCCGTCACCTTTGAGGGTGGCCTCGGCTGCGGTGAGGCTGTGCTCCCTCACGTCCGGCATGGGGAAGTACCCGCCCGATCCGAAGTAGCCGAGGGCGCGTCCCCCGAAGTAGATCAAGAGGACCAACGCCACTGCGAGAGCAACGCCGGCCAGCGACCATCCGATCCAACGCCGTTTCGGGAGCTGGGGCTGGCCACCGCCCTGGTCGGAGCTGGCGAGCTCCGTCTTTGGTTGAGCCATCGTCGCCGTAGCGCCGATGGGAAGGGCGGTAGTCGCCGGGACGACCGCCTGAGTGAGCCCGATGGCCTGGGTGGCGGCGAACACACCTGTCATCGCCATGACCGGGGCACCCTGTGCATATCGCTGGAGGTCGGCGTACAGGTCCTCGGAAGTCGGGTAGCGGTCCCCAGGCTGCTTGGCCATGGCCCGGAGGATGATCGCTTCGAGAGCTTCCGGAACTCGTGGCTCGACCTCGCTCGGGGGTATCGCCGCCTCCGAGACGTGCTTGTAGGCGATGGCAACCGGCGTATCGGCCGAGAACGGTGGTCGACCGGTGACCATCTCGTAGAGCACCACCCCGAGCGCGTACACGTCGCTCCGGCCGTCGACACCGAGCCCTTGGGCCTGCTCCGGCGAGAAGTAAGTGGCAGTGCCCATCACGAGGCCGGTCTGAGTCACGCTGTCGTCGGACCCGACGGCCCGCGCGATGCCGAAGTCCGTCACCTTGACCTGGCCGTCCCTCGTCAACAGGACGTTGCCGGGCTTGACGTCGCGGTGTATCACCCCGTGCCGATGTGCGTAGCTGAGCGCCTTCGCGATGTCGGCGGCGATTCCGGCCGCTCGGGCTGCTGGAAGCGGTGCCTGGCTGCGGATGATCGACGACAGGGGTTCGCCGTCCACGTACTCCATGACAATGAAGTACGTGCGCTCGGACTCGCCCCAGTCAAAGACCGGGACGATGTTGGGATGCGAGAGATTGGCAGCGGCCTGTGCCTCCCGCCGGAAGCGTTCAACGAACGACGAGTCGCTCGAGAGCTCGGGAAAGAGGACCTTCAGAGCGACAGGCCGATCCAACAAGAGGTCGCGCGCGAGGTACACCTGGGCCGTCCCGCCACGGGCGATCTGGCGGATCAGCTCGTAGCGGCCGTTGTAAATCCGGGCGCGGTCGTCTCCCGTGTTCGACGGGGGGGTCGAAGTCATGTGGGCACGAGCCTATTGCGGTGAGTCATTGACCCGCTTCCAATACGTCGGTGAGCATCTGGTCGACGAGCGGACCGGCGACCGTGGCACCGGTTCCCTCCGCACAGGTCGGCGACCCCTCAGGCGACGGGACCTCGGCAGCCACCACGGCTTTCGGCGTCTGCCCCGCACCTGCAGGTGCCATCGCGATCAGCCAGTCGTAGGTGGAGCAGTTCCCTGTGCTGATCGACGTGGCTACTTCGGCCGTACCCGTCTTAGCGGCGACCTGGATGCCTTGGGACTGAAGGTTAGTGAACACGCCTGCCGCCGTCCCACCGGCGGCCGCGCTCGTCACGCCCAGCATCAGATTCCGGACCTTCGCCGCGGTCAGCGCAGAGGTCGCCGTCTTCCACACGTGAGGCTGATACGTCTTCACGACATCGCCGTCGCTGTCGATGATCCGGCTCATGATGTGGGGAGCCATGATCTTGCCGTTGTCAGCTATGCCGGCTGCGACGAGCGCCATCGAGAGTGCAGAGGCAGCGTCGTTGTACTGGCCGATCGCCGAGTAGGCGAGGTACGGCGGGTTCGCTGCCAGCAAGGTCTCGGGGGCGATGGTCGCCCCGGCGACCTCGTACGACGGCAGGTCGAGCGGAGGCCGCGTCCCGCCCGCTTGGCAGATGCCGGCCAATCCCTGGCACCATCCGAACGACTCCGCTTCACCGACAACGGATGGTGCGCCCAGCGCGAGCCCGACCTCCGCGTAGGCCGTGTCGCAGGACCGGGCGAGGATCTCCGGCAGGGGTCCACCGCAGTCCGCGTAGCCGTAGTTGTGAAACGGCTGCGGCGCACCCTTGATGGAGATCTGAATCGCGAACGGCCACACCTTCTTCGCGAGCGACGGGTCGCGGTCGAAGATGGCGGCTGTGTCCATCGTCTTGAACGTCGACCCCGGCTGGTGCGGCACGGCGCTCGCCAGGTTCAAGAAAGGCTCGGGGTTCTGCGCGGCGAGCGCGTCGTACGCCTTCAGCACCTCCTTCGCGTTCAGCGAGGACAGGGTGTTGGGGTCGTAGCTCGGGGCACCGTACATCGCGAGCACGTTCCCGTTCTGCGGGTTGAGCGCGACGATCTCCGCGCCCGTGCGGTTCCCGATGATCGAGGCCGCATCGGCCTGAAGCGTGCTCGGGATCGTCAAGATGACGTCGTCGGTCTCCTGATGCTGTGTGAGCAGTCCCTGAGACTCGTGCTGGCTGAGGTACTGGTTGTACTCGTGCTCGATACCCATGAGGACGTTGTCGGACTCGACATCGAAATAGCCGGTGATCTGGCCGAAGTCCGTCGCGGTTGCCTCCGGGTAGACACGCAGCAGACCACCCTTCACCTCCGTCGAGTAGGCGAGGACCTTGTCGTCTGCACTGAGAATCGCCCCTCGGGAGAGGAAGATGGACGCGACCTTGCCTTGCTCGCCTAGCGGGCTCTTCGAAAGCGAGTTGGCTTGCCGCACCTGGATGTTGTTGAGCTGGACGAACAGCAGTGCAAAGCACAGCACCAGCACCGCGCCCACCCACCTGATCCGTGGGTTCATTACTTCGTCACCTCGCTCTTCATCACTTGCCCGGCTTCGTCGTCGTCGTGGTCGACTTCAGAGTCGTCGAGGTCGTGGTGGACTTCAGAGTGGTCGATGTGCTGTTGGTCGATTTCGGGGAGGTCGAGGTCGTGGTCGACTTCACGCTTGTCGAAGTCGTGGTGGCGGCACGAGTCTTCGCCGTGGTCGGGGTGGGCGGGAGGCTCGAGGTGACCGTCAGCGGCTGGGCACCAGCGAGTGACCCAAGCCGCACGGTAGTGGTCGTGGTCGAGCCGCCAGGACCCATACCGAGCTCGTTCGACAGACGGACCAGATCACTCACCTCTTGCTTTGCTGCTGCGTACGACGACTCGGCGATTCCCCGTTGCACCTCCGTGACCGAGTTCGGGAGCAGGTTGTTGGTGGTGACATCGCTCGTCTCGAGCAACTGGGGCTTGAACCAGAGCAGGCCACCCGGCCTTCCTTGGAAGATACTCACACGGTCGCCGGACAAGCCCACGTAATAAGCGGAGCTCTGGAACCAGGTGACGACTCCGACCACGCCGCCACCCAGTCCAGCCAGGACGAGAATGAACAAGAACACGCGAAACGTCACGATCCGGTCCCGGTACTGCTTCGACAGGCCCCTCGTGGGAACGAAGACCGTCGACCTCGCGTGAGAGCCCGTCACACCTTCGGCCGAGTCGTAGGTCGATGCTTCGGCAAGGGACGCGGGCACGGTGGCGCGAACGGTCATGGACCGCCCGCGGCGGTGAGCAGCGCCGCCGCGGACCCGAGCCGCGCCTTCGCCGGCGTCGTCCCCCGCCGGGAGCTCCTGATCAGAGTCGTCTTCGAGCGTCGTTCCGGACTCGAGCGGCGGCGGATCGTCATCTAGCTCCCCGTCGTACAGCTCGGGCGACGGTTCCACAGTCGGGTCGGCCGATCTCTCTCCCGCTGAAGGCTCGGCGGTGGCGGGCGGATCGCGCGAGTCAGAGGGCCGAGCGGAGGGATTCGGTGGTCCTGAGGGATCGGCGACGTCGATCTGATCGGTGCTGGGATCGAGCGACCCGGCGGCCGCGGCGGCGGAGAGCCCGGGAGCGGCTTTGCCGGCCGCTCCGTCGCCGCGTCGCTTGCGAGCGCGTGTCACGGGCATGGACTGAGTCACATCGGCGCCCCGCTCATCGGTGCCGATGTCGGGCATCGGCGGCCTGGGTGGCACCATCTTCGAGCGCCTGTTCGTCACCGGGCGCCCGATCTTCGAGAACATCGACGACGACGACCGTGACGTTGTCGAGCCCTCCGTGGCCGAGAGCACGGCCCACGAGCTCGCGGGCAACCTCATGTGGGTCCTCTGCGGAGGCGAGGACGCGGGCTATCTCGTCCTCAGGGACTTCGTCGGTCAGACCGTCACTGCAGAGCAGCAGCCTCGTGCCCGGTGACGGTTCGAGGTCCCACACGTCCATGTCGACTTCGGGATCGATCCCGAGAGCTCTCGTGAGCACGTGCCGGTGCGGATGGACGGCGGCTTCGTCGGGAGTGAGCTCGCCTTGACGGACCATCTCCTCGACCAAGGAATGGTCCACTGTGAGCTGCGTGAGCACCGGCGTGTCCTCGGCTCCGTAATCCAGCCGGTAGGCCCGCGAGTCACCGATGTTGACCAGGGCCAAGTGACTGGCCGACCCCTCGGCGTCTCCCTCACCTGCGACAAGCGCGACCGCTGTCAGCGTCGTGCCCATCCCGTGCAACTTCCGGTCCACCCGGCTCCTCCGCCAGATCGCCCGGTTCGCCCGCCGCACAGCTGCGACCAGCCCAGAAGCCGTGCGATCCCGCTGGAACGCCTCGACGAGCTCCTCGATCGCGGTACGAGCGGCCACCTCGCCGCCAAGGTGGCCGCCCATACCGTCGGCGATTGCGGCGAGATCACTGCTCACGACTGCCAAGTCCTCGTTGTTGGACCGCACGTAACCCGTGTGGGTCTGCGCAGCGGCCCTGATCGCAGTCAACGGGATACCTCGAGCGTGGTGCTCCCCACCTTCATCCGGTCGCCCCGCTGCAACCGCACAGGCCCGTCGTTCAGACGTTCGTCGTTCAGGTAGGTGCCGTTGGTCGATCCGAGGTCCTCGAGCCAGAACTCGCCTCCCCGGTGAAAGACCCGAGCGTGAACAGACGAGGTGAACGTATCGTCCTCGAGCGGCACGGCACAGCCGGGGGAGCGGCCCAGTGTGACCTCCTCGCCGAGATCGAACACGCGCCCGCGTCGTTGCGGAGGGTCGACCACCTTGAGCTTGAGCGAGACCTGGCGGTCGGTCCCGGGCGTCGGCGCCGTAGGCGCCGGCCCCCGTTCGACCTTCGACCTCCGGATCTCGACATAGACCATCCGGATCGCGTAGATGAAGAAGAGCCAGAGGACTCCAAGAAGGAAATACCGGAGTACGTGCAAGAGCGCGTGTGGCATAACGGGGCCGCCCGGTCAGGCGGGCTCGAACCTCATCGTCGTAGTTCCGACCGTGACCGTGTCACCGGGCGTCAAGCGTCGCTCTCTCACGACGACGCCGTTGACCTTGGTCCCGTTCGTGGATCCGAGATCGACGAGCAGCACCGAGTCCCCCTCCCGGCGCAGTTGCGCATGCCTCCTCGAGACGTTCGGATCGTCCAACACGACCGCGCACTCCGGGAGCCTTCCGATCGTGACGATCTCGTCGGCGATCCCGACCCGCCGACCGTCGGGCAGCACCAGCCAGTCCGCAGGGCCCCCGACCCCCTCGAGCACCTCTGACTCGATCGCGAACGTGCTGGCACTCAGGTCGGGGTCCTCGTTGATGACGATCTCGATCGGCCCGAGGAACAAGTAGCGCTCGCCGCCCGCATGCTCCCGCACCGCTTCCACGAGCTCACGATTGAGCACGTCACCGAAGCTCTCGAAACGCTCGTAGTCCGGCGTGGCCAGGTAGATGTCGAAGTGGTTCGGCGCTATGACGCCCCGGACTCCGACGGTGCGGTGAAGGTCCATCTCCCGCGTGAGACGGCGACCCAGCTCGACCGGCTGCAACTGTCCTCGGAACGCCTTGGCGAAGGCCCCTTCGACCATGCGCTCCAAACGGCGCTCGAACTGCCCGAGTCCCATGCTGGGACGAGACTACCGGCAGGCTGTACGCTCACGATGGCACCTGGAGGTGCTGACCAGCGGTGTGAGCTGGTCCGGACGGCAACTGAGCCCAGGCGGAGTATCGTCGGGGCGCCACGGGCGAGTGGCGGAATTGGCAGACGCGGAGGATTCAGGTTCCTGTGTCCGCAAGGACGTGGGGGTTCAAGTCCCCCCTCGCCCACCCGGTTGTCCACCACCTTCGGTCGTGGAAGCCGCCAGCGTTTGGGTGAGTGCCCATCGCTGTCCTGTCCGTCGTCCGCTCGGTGAGGCGCCACCCACCCATCGACAAGTGAAGAGATGACGATGACCACGATCGCGCGCCGCATCACGGGCGGCCTCACCCATCTCGAGATCCACGTGGCCGCTGCCCTCGATGAGCGTGGGGCGATGCTCGGGTCAAGAGCTCCGAGACGACACCTGCCGGCTACCGGCCACTGCGCTCCTGGCTGAGGCGATTCGGCGAGCTGGAACTTGTCGGGATCGAGGAAGCGCTTGCGCGTGCCTCCTAGCTAGGGAGCGCGGGAGTGCCGCTTCGTTCGAACGGGACCTTCCACTAGATCGATCCGCTCCTCGTTTCACTCGTCACCTCGGCAGCCTGACCCGTGCGCCGGGCACCCATGCATCGATGGCGCGCCGTCGACGACCGCCCACCTGCGTAGCCCGGAGCTGCCGCGCGGCCACGCTCGCGAACGCCGACGACCCGGCGGTAGGTGACACTCCTCGACTCAGTCGTCACTCCGGCTTGCGCGCCCAGGCCGACACCATCGGGGAGGTCGCAAGATCGAGTCGGCCAGAGGCGACGTTGGCCAGGTGCTGCTCGATCTCATCAAATGTGGCCAGTCCCGCTGAGATCAGGCGGTCTCGGACCTGAAGGACCGTCGCCCTCTCAAGTTCGTTGCATGCCGGTCCGCCCATCGGGAAGTAGGCATCGGACTGCACTTCGATCAGACCGGCGGATCTCAACAGTCTCGGAAGTGTCCGTCCAAAGGAGAGGTCCGCTCCTCCTTCGGACATCAGAGACCGAAACGCCAGTTTGAGCTTGTTGGCGAGATGCTGCTGGGGTCCGACTTCGGCAGGGCAGACGAGCGGCTGCAGGCCTGGGTCGGCCTCTTCGAGGAACAGCCAGCCACCTGGCCGGAGCGCACTAATCATTGTCGCAAGCGCGTCGGTTCGTTCGGGCACATGGACAAGCACCAGGCGTGCGTGGACCAGGTCGAAGGGGCCGTCGGGGGCTGGCTCCGTTCCGATGTCGTGACGCCGGGCCTCATAGGCAGTGTTCTCTGCATCAAGCCACGAAGTGTCGATGTCCGTCGCCAACACGTAGTCGCTGGTTCGTGTGGCAATCCAGGAAGGCACGCTCGCGCCGCCGGCACCTACCTCCCACACTCGCCAACCGCGAGAGAGTCCCAGCACATCCATGCGGTGGAATGTCGAAGGGTTGAATAGCTGGGACAGCGCATCGAACCGGTCACCTGCTTCGACCTGTTGATTGTCAAGCAGGTAGCGCTTCCGAGCCATTCTCAGATCCTACGTAGGCATCGGTCCGGGTATCCCGGTCGGTCGGTCGGGGCAGTTACTCAGCTGGTGCGGTCTCCCCCGGAACGTCCCGCATCGCAAGGCCGATCCGGATCAATCCTGGACGCGGAGTCGGGCGAGCACTCCCATCAGCTCGGTGGCAGTCGCGTCCACCCTGGACGAGGCCGGAGGGTACGCCCGCTCGTCGTAGCATGAGAGCTACCGTCCCAGGGTCGAAGCACAGAGCGGATCCGATAGTCGCGCGCAATGAGCCGGACTGATAGGAGGCGATGATCTCCTCGAGAAACTCCGGCGGGATCCCTCGCTCTCGGCGTGTGATGCCCTTGGGGTCGAGTACCTCCGAGACGGTGTTGCGGTGAACGCCGAAGATGGTCGCCAGCTCTCCGACCTTAGCGTCCGCTCGGTACTGGTTCGCCAAGTCGACCGCCTCGTCCGCCGTGAGACGGCAACGAACTTGTCTGGCCAGACCGACCTGACACCCGTCACCGGACGGCGCTCCCTGCCTCCGCGACTCACCGTACCTGTCCTCAGCTCCAGCGTTGCTCGCCGGCTGCTGCCTGGCAAGGGCCGAAGGTTGGAACGCCACGAACCGATGCGGCGCCTCGCCAGTCGTTCACTTCGACAAGATGCGCGCGAGTTCACCGCATAGCCTGAGTCCCTTCTTGTCCGAGGAGAGCTTCGGGTGCTGGCAAAAGAGCGCGACAGGACGTCTACACCGGGAGAGGGTCCGTTCGGCGTTGAGGCGGAGCAGCCATTTCGACGCGACGTCCAAGGTCTGCGTGCGGTCGCGGTGCTGCTCGTCATCGCCGATCACGCCGGCATTCGGGGTTTCGAGGGAGGCTTTGTCGGGGTCGACGTCTTCTTTGTCGTCAGCGGCTACGTCATCACCCAACTCGTCCTGCGTGAAGCTCGAAAGGGGATCCGAACCGGTCTCGCCGACTTCTACTCGCGACGCGTCAGGCGGATTGTGCCCGCGGCCACCGTGACGCTCATCGGCACGGTCCTCATCGCCTGGGCGGTCCTCGGGCCGGTAATCAATCCCCACCTGACGGGAGACGTGCGCTGGGCGTCGCTTTTCTCCGCGAACTTCCGCCTGATCGAGACCGGTAGCAACTACTTCGTCCCGGGCATCTATCCGTCACTCATCACCCAGTTCTGGTCGCTCGGTGTCGAGGAGCAGTTCTACCTGTGCTTCCCGCTAGTCGTGTTCCTCATCGCCCGTTTCGCGCCCCCCACCCGACGTCGGGCAATACTGGCGATCACCCTCGTACTCGCCATCGCGTCGTCGGCATGGTGGTCCGTGCACATCTCGGCGTCAGACCCCACTGCCGCCTACTACTCACCGTTTACCCGCTTCTGGGAGCTTGGTCTCGGCTGCCTCCTCGCCACGGCGACAGTGCATCGACCCATCCGCACCCGGCTCAGCGAGCAGCTCGCCGTGGCGGCTGCTGTGGCGCTGCTCGTCGCGTCGCTGATCGAGCTCAACCCAACGAGCGTCTATCCGGGGGCTAAAGCCTGGCTCCCCTGCGCGGCTACCGCCCTCCTCATCTGGGCCGGGATCGGTGGCCGGCGCAACCCGGTCACATGGGTGCTCTCGACGCGCCCGCTCGGCTACATCGGCGACCTCTCGTATTCCCTTTACCTCGCGCACTACATGTGGCTCGAGCTGCCGGCGCAGCTCGCAATCCCGTTGACGAGCTGGCCGTGGCGCGTCCTCGAGCTAGGCGGCACGTTCGTCTCTGCCGCGCTCTCCTACCACCTCCTCGAGAACCCGATCCGCCGCTCCCGCCGCCTGGCGGCCGACCGCGTCTCGGCGGCTCTCCTACTCTGCGTCTGCATCGCCGCGTCGTGGACGGCGAGCATCATCGTGGACCACTTCGCCCACTTCGCCCACTTCGGCTGACGCTCCACGCCCGGCCGGGGCTCCAGTTACAGGTCCGATGCAGCACAGTCAACCCCAGCTCGTGACCACGGCCGGGTCGGTCGGCGCCAGGGCCACGTGGTAGACACGCGACATCTCGCGGATGACATAGGTCGCTAAGACGTCCTCCCCGGTGAACGAGAAATGGATCCCATCGGACACCCGCAGGGTCGTCTCCACGCCGTTGACGGCCGCCTGTGACTCGAACTCCCCTTCAGGGTTCGCGAACAACGACCAGATCGGCACGAACGTCGCGTTCGACTCGGACGTCACACCCTCCTGGTAGAGCGCGTTGAGGATCATGATGCCCTGGTTGTAGCTGTACGGCTGCATGATCGGCATGCCGATCCATAAGACGTAGGCGCCGCTCTTCGTGGCTTCGGTCACGACCTCGCGCACGTAGCCGAGGTAGTCACGCTTCCAGGCGGTGCTGCCGAACGAGACGACGTTGCCGTTGACGCTCATGTTCTGCTCGTCGTTGCCCCCGAGGCAGACGATGACCAGTTGCGGGTGGGACTGGGCGAGGTCGGTGGCGAGGTTGACAGGCCAGTTGAAGTACCACGAGTTGGCGAGGCCGGTCGAAGCCCGGTCGTACAACAGCATGTTCAGACCAGAGTTGGCGGCGAGGTGGCGGCTGATACCGTACCCGAGGTCGGCACCGAGCGAATCACCTATCTCGAGAACGGTGCAGTGGCCGATCGGCCTCGGCACCCCCGCTCGGGTGCTGGACGCCAGCGGCGCAAGCGCAAAACCGCAACCGTGCCCCATCGTGGAACGTGTGACCGGACCCGACAATGCTCCAGGTACCGTCGTGGTGGTCGGTGGCGGCGTCGTGGGCCTGGTCCTCTGCGTGGTCGTGGTGACGGGCAGCGTCGTCGTAGACGTGGAAGTGGGCACCGTCACGGTCGTCGGAGAGCTCGTCGAGGCCAACACCGCTGACGTGACGACGAGCGCGACGAACACAGCTGTCAGCGCGGACCGGAGTGGCCAATTCGCCCTGCTCGCCCGTGGCGGGGTCTCTCGGGTCGTGGGTCCGGACCCTCCGCCATTTGCTTCTCGTTGCTGCTGACCGTCCACAGTTCCTACCTCATGTGGGTCGCACTGGTCCTCAATGTGACGGTAGTGGCGACTTGGGTGAGATAACCCGCAGCGGCCGCACAGGAGCCTGGCCCGGCCACGCCAGACCGGACGATGATCACTCCTCGTCGAGCGCGATGTTGCGAGTATCCGGGATCACCCACCAGACGATCGGCAGCGCGACCAGGAGGACGACTGCGAGCAAGCGCCAGCAGCAAGAGATCGAGTTGGCGCGTACGCGGCTCGTTGATTAAGAGGCGCGGCTAGCCCGCGAGTGGAAGCAGCAGCGCCGAAGCGAACGTCGAGCTCGGACATCGTCGCTCCGCTTCGGTATGCGGACACGATCTCCTCGACCTCGCCCGCCCGAAGCCGGCTCCGAAGCTTCCCTCAGGAGGGCTCGACTGGCTGTTCGGCTAGTGCCAGACGACATGCCGGGATGGGCTATGTAATGTGAAGAGGTGGCGGCAGCAAGACGGAGTCCGCGTCGGCTCATCGCCTTAGTCTGCATACTGATCGCCGGGGCTTTTGGCGGCGGGGCGTGCGGTCGGGCCAATCCCACGGGATCCGCTGGCGCGACTAGGTCGTCGTCGGAGCCGTCGAACTCGTCCCGGCCGGCACCCTCGACTCCACTGCCGGCACCGAAGGCCATCGCGCAGGGCGGCCGGTTCTTGACCGATGTCACGGAGGCCGATCCGGCGCTGGCTAGCTATGAGCAGAAGCGGGGGAACGTGGCTCTGCGTGCTCTGTTGACCGACGGATCGGCCTTCTGCGCCTTCCTGCAACGCGGAGGAGGGATCGACAACGCCATGGTTGCCGTGGCTGTCGGAGCGAGAAGCGTGGAGTCCCAGACACGTCTGCCCTTGTCGGTTACGACCTTCAATACTGTTGAAGCAGTAGCGCTCTTGACACTCTGCCCCTCTTACCAGAAGCGGTTACCGACCTCGGTCAGGTCGAGGATTCGCGATCTCCGTGAGGCTCTTGCCAAGCAGTCGGGCTGAACCGGCGAAGGAGCGCGCGGGTTTCAAGGGCGCGGGGTACGGAGAGCATCGAGCCGGAGTCCCGACCGGCGGACACGGCCCGCGAGGCGATCTCTCGGCATGGGGTAACCGGTTCGGTATCCGGCTACTAAGTGTTCACCATCTTGTTGGCCAAATTATGTTTCGGGTTAGCCCGCCGACCGCCCCGGTGCGTGTACACCTGCGCTCATGCGAATCTCACACATGATCAGCCGTCGTCGTCTACGGACGGGTGCCGCGCTTGCGGTCGGGATGGCCACCCTCACAGGGTTGACTGTCTCGGGCGCTCTCTTGGGTACGACGTCCTCGTATGCCAGCTCGACCACCTGCCCGTTAGGAAGCACTCTGCAGGTACCGCGTGGTGGGTCCGAATCCGACGCGCAATGTGTCATCTCTTCGACGGGTACGCCCGTCGGCGGGATCAAACACGTGTGGTTGATCATCTTGGAGAACAAGTCCTACGACGAGACCTTTACGGGCCTCAACCAGAACAGCTACCTGTGGCAGACGCTTCCCCAGCAGGGCGCCATGCTCACCAACTATTACGGCACCGGCCACTTCAGCATGGACAACTACATCTCGCTGGTGTCCGGCCAGGCTCCCTCATACGCCGTTCAGGACGACTGCTCGACGAGCGCGAACATGACCAATAACAACAGCGGGATCATCACCACCGGCACGGTCGGCACAGTCACCGACACCGACGGCACCACCGACGCCGATGGAACCAACACCAACCCACCTGATCCGACTGGCGCCGGCAACGGCAACTACGGCCAACTCCTCGTACACGGTGGCGTCGATGCCGCGCTCGGCAGCAACGGATGTGTCTACCCGACCGATGTCGCGACTCTGTTCAACCAGTACAACGCAGCCGGCGTTTCGTGGAAGGCGTACGCCCAGGACCTCGGAGGCGCCCAGCCGGTCGGGTCTACGACCTACGTGACCGGCTCCACCCCAGGGGTGACCGACACCGTTCCCGGTCGCGATGACGGGGCGTGCGGTTACCCCGGCACGTCGAGCAACGATCCTGTCACCAACCCGACGAACCTGGTGGCCCCTAGCGGCGACGTGACGAGCTTCACGGGCGCCCAGCCTGCGAACGCCGGCGGCAACGGGGACCCCTCCGACCAGTTTGTGGCCAAACATTTCCCGACGGGCTGGTTCGCGTCGCTGACCGGCGAGTCCGCGGGCACGCAAAACGGCGTTGCCTACCCGGCGCAGCCAGCGCTCAACGAGCCGACCACGCCAGAGTACGACGGACCAGGCTCGCCGACCAACGGAGCGACTGACACCAACTGCGACGCCAACCACGTCACCAACCTGGACGACCCCACCTATGGCCTGGCGCACGATCTCACCCTTCCGGCCAATGAGGTGCCGGCATTCAGCTGGATCACGCCTGACAACTGCAGTGACGCCCACGACGCCACCTGCCAGGGCAACAACCTGTCGGGGGCCTTCAATGCCAACGGCACGCCGAACTACACCCCGACCGGCCTGCCGCCCTACGACCCCGAAGCTACGACGCCGACCAACTACACCGGAGGTTTGTACGCGGCTGACCTGTTCCTGCGGTACTACATCCCGCTGATCGAGCAGTCCGCGGCCTTTGCGGATGGGGGGCTCATCGACATCACCTTTGACGAGGCCAACCCTCCGTTCACGATCGGCAACAGCTTCAATAACGTGCCAGCGTCCGGCGACAGCTCCACCTACTTCGCGCCGGCAGACCAGCCGAGCTTCGGCACGGCCGGGAGCACGGCACCAGGCGCCGACTCCCGGTACGGCGCTTACGGCATCCAGACCGACGCGGCTGGGGAGAACATCAACGGCGAGAACGTGAGCACCGAGCCGACCGGGCCCAACGACCCCGAAGTGACCAACAGCTCGGGTGAGCAGCTACAGCCCGGCCCGGGTGCCTCGGGTTTCATCGACCGTGCCACGGGCCTCGCCGGTGAGAGTCCCTATCTGAGCGGATCTCCCGGCACGACGAGCGAGCCGGCCCTGGTCGCCCCTGGTTCGAGCATGGTCGGCGACGCGAAGATAAATGCCGACGATACCGGCCGCCTCGTCTCGGGCACTGACGCCTTCGGCAACACGATCCCTCCCGACACCTTCGTCGGGGCCGTCAGTGACACCGGGCCGCTCTCGTTGGCGTCCAATGCCAGCACCAGCACCGCTTCGAACAACTACGCCAAGCCGTGGACCGGTACCTTCCAGCTGCTCAACGACAGCGGACAGCCGGTCACTCTGCCGAGCGGCTTCGACGGCAACGTGGCCCTGGGTGCCGAGGGAGCGACGTCCACCGTCGGAAGCTCCAGCTGCCCGACCGGCAGCGAGGCAGCTACGACCAGCGGATGTGTCACAGCTGACCCGCTTTACGACCCCACCGACTTCACCCCTGGCGGGGGCGACACCGGGACCGTGCTGATCAGCCCGCTCATCAAGCCCGGTACCGTGACAAGCACCTACTACAACCACTACAGCATGCTGCGCACGCTGGAGGACCTGCTCCTGACCGGGCAGTCCTGCACCGAACCCGCCAATGCCGATACCCCGTTGGTCGCCGGCACGGTCTGCGGGGGCCTCGACGGCCAGGGGCATCTCGGCTACGCGGCCCAGCCCGGTCTTGCCGCCTTCGGACCGGACGTGTTCACCGCACAATCGTTCACGGTTGTGCCTACGCCTCCGGGCTATCGAGCCGTCGCCGGCAGCGGCTCAGGCATCTTGTACTGTCCAGACCACACGAGCCTCGGCCACGCGGCTCGCAACGGCAGCCCCGGTGGCGGCGGTTTTGGTGGCGTCGCTGGCACGGGTGGAGCGGCCGGTTGCGGGAGCAACGGTGGCGCCGGGGGTAATGGTGGCACCGGTATCACCGCGGCTGGCTATGGCGGTAACGGTGGCAACGGTGGCAACGGCGCCTGCCCACCCGAGGAATGGAGCGGGGGAGCGTGGTTGACGGCGACCGGCGCCCAGACGTCGCCGTACGACACGCCACCGTGCGGCGGTCGGGGCGGCAACGGCGGTCGGGGCGGCAACGGCGGCAGAGGAGTTGGCTCGAACCCGGGCGGCAACGGCGGCAACGGCGGCAACGGCTCGCCCGGGGTGCGCGGCCAGAACGGACAAAAGGGTGTCAACGGTTAGGGAGGATCGTAAATAGCCGATGTACCCTGCCGTGAGCGCGGCTGAGCGTGAACGGGGTCGGGCCTTTGAGCCCGGCCCCAGGCGCGCGGTCGCAGCTCTGCTGATTGCCCTCTTGCTCGCCGGTTGCGGTGGCGGCTCCAAGTACCCATCGTTCCTCCCAAAGAAGACCCTCGAACCCCACGTCGACTCCGCTCTGATCGGTACAGTGAACAAGCCTGCACTCCAGGTCGAAGGACTGCCCGTCGAGGCGAAGACCAAAGCGTTCGATGTCTGGATCACCGTGAGCGGACCGGTCGTCCCTGGTGAAGGCCTGCCTTACCAGCCTGACGCCACCACCTGCACCTGGACCGTGACGATGAAGGACGCCAACGGCGACGTCCCCGTTTCCGTCGCCGACTTCCACTCGGTCGACCACCTCGGTGCCGTGTTCCTCATGGGGCTCGTCCCCGGCGAGCGCCCCCCGCCGCCCGTCCTCCATCGCGGCCAGACGCTCACGTTCAGGCTCCGGGCCTACGAGCTGGTCGGCGAGGGCATGATGCAGTGGGCGCCGGACCACAAACACGTCGTCGCCTACTGGGACTATACGGTAGAGAACGACTGAATTGCTTGGGGCCGCGATGGCCGGACGCGCCCGGGCGACGGTGCTCGTCGGCTTCGACTACCGGCCCGGTCGCGCTAGCAGTGGCGATTTCGGCTGGATTCTGAAGCGACGGTTCAGCCGCGTGAGGCCACCACCGTGAACATCGACATGTCGATCGCCGGCTTGGAGAGATCGTGGCCTAGGTGATGGCGCTGGGTGTGGAACGACACCTCGGAGTTCCCGAAACCCAAGCGCTCGAGCATGTGAACCACGGCACCGGGCGTGAGCGACCACCAGTTCGTGGCGTACTCGACCGCTTGCGGGGCAAAACGCATCAAGTTCTCCGACTGATCGAGCTCGGGATCCTGCACGAGGTCGGTGACGATGATCTGATCCCTGACATGCGCGGCCGCCTGCGACAAGGCAGAGAAGGGGTCCCGCAGGTGCAGCAGGATCGCCCCAAAGAGTGCCAGGTCGAACTCGCCGAGGTCGACCGGGAGCTCGTAGATGTTGCCGTAGGCGATGCGAGCGCTCGAGCCGAACTCGTGATGCAGGTACCACCACGAGTTCTGCACGGCGCCGATGAACCTCATGGCGTCCATGCGTGCCCAACCCAGCTCCATGCCAGGCCTCGGCAAGAGATCGATCGACCGATCCCACCCGACGTCGAAGCCGACGACATCGGCTCCGCGTGCCTCCATGTGGAACGTGAGGTAACCCGAAGCCGGGCCGAGCTCGAGCACTCGCCGGCCCTCGAGATCGACGCCGCCCAGATAGGCCACCTCTCCGCCCCGGAGGTCCCACGCCCCGTCGATCACCTCCCCAGAGGGCAGTTGCGCCGAGTGGTAGAAGTCGCAGTCATCGAGGTCGACGAAGGCTCGTTCGGCAACGAGCCGGCGCTGGAACTCAGGGCGCAGCTGGCCGAGATAGCCGGGCGGAGGGAAAGCCGGCCAGGGGACCCGGGGCCGTTCGTCGGCGTACCCGTGCAGATAGATGTAACGCTGAGGATCAAAGGGGGAAACCTCGGAGCCCGCCTGCTCCGCCGACTCGCCAGGAGCGAAGGCCGACGGCTCCAGCACCCTGCTGAGGGACCGCTCGAGAGCACTCAACCCGCGCCGCGCGCCTCGGGCGACTTTCTGTTCCATCGCTTCCCGGTAGGGACGGCCTGTCGCCACTCTCGTCACCCTAAACGATGGCTCCCGACCTCGTTCGACTGCCGGGCCAGGTCACCCACAGGCAACCGCGCGCCGAACGCAACGCCACCGGGGCAGATACTGTCGGTCGCTCATGGACGACGACGAGCTGCACGTGAGCGCTCCGCCGCGCCGCCCGAACCGATTCCTTCCGTGGATCACCATCATCGTCGTCGCGATGGTGATCGCGATCGGTCTCCGTCTCTACGTCGTCCAGACGTTCTTCGTCCCGAGCGGCTCGATGATCCCCACCCTCATGCCCGGAGATCGCATCCTCGTGCAGAAGATCGGCTACTCGGTGACAGAGGGCGCAATCGTCGTGTTCAGGACGCCGCCCGGGTACAGCGCCTCAGAGTGCGGAGGCACGGCCGAGACCGACCTGGTCAAGCGTGTGATCGGCCTGCCGGGGGACACGATCTGGTCCAGGGGAAACACGGTCTACGTGAACGGGAAGCCGCTCGCCGAGCCCTACCTCCCAAAGGGCCAGCTGCTCGGCGCGCCAGTACGACGGGAGAAGATCCCTGCAGGGCACTACTTCATGATGGGCGACAACCGACCGATCTCGTGTGACAGCCGCGTCTGGGGGCTCGTCCCGAGCTCGGACGTCGTAGGGCGCGTCTTCCTCGTGATCTGGAGAGACGGGCACCCCGTCTTCCACCCGATCTGATGAGCGCCGGTCAGCAGGGCTACCAGGCGCCGAGCGGTCTCGGTGCCCCGTTGGCGGCCGACGAGAGCGTGGCATTGTCGGTTCGGGGAGTGACCAAGCGTTTCGGCGTGCGTGTAGTCATCGACGGGCTGGACCTTTCAGTCCCCCGTGGGTGCGCGTTTGGCTGCCTCGGGCCGAACGGGGCCGGGAAGACGACACTCATCCGGACAGTTCTCGGGTTGACGAGGCCCAACGCCGGTGAGATCCGCGTCCTCGGCCACCCGATGCCCCATGACGGCGCGAGCGCCCTGCAACGGGTCGGAGCCATAGTGGACGAGCCGAGGTTCCACGGTTACCTGTCGGGACTCGAGAACCTGGAGATACTCGCATCCGCGCGAGGTGGCCGCGCTGCGGAGCGCATCTGGCCGTCGCTCGAGCGGGTAGGACTCGCCGACAGGGCGACCGAGCGCGTCTCGAAGTACTCGATGGGCATGCGCCAACGGCTCGGCGTCGCATCGTGTCTGCTGGCCGATCCAGAGCTGCTCGTCCTCGACGAGCCGATGAACGGCCTCGACCCGGCGGGCATGCAAGAGTTCCGCGAGCTCATTCGGGGCCTCGTCGCCGAGGGCAGGACGGTCATGCTCTCCTCGCACCTCCTCGACGAGGTCCAGAAGACCTGCGAGTTCGTGGCGATCATCGACCAGGGCCGCGTCGTCGTGCAGGGTGCCATCGACGATCTCATTCGCCAGCAGGCTGCCGCCGTCCGTGTGATCTGCGACGACCCCGGACGGGCCGCCTCACTGCTCACCGGCCTCGAGGGCATCGACGGCGTGCTCCCGAGCGGCGACAACAGCCTGAGCCTGAGGATCGGTTCCGGCTGGCAACCTGAGGCGATGGCGGCCGCCGTCAACCGCTATCTCGTGGGATCCGGCGTCGGTGTCTCGGGGTTGTGGGTGGAGCGCGCGTCGCTCGAGGAGCGTTTCTTGCAGTTGACGTCACGGTTCGGTGGGCCGTGACGGCCGGCCTGCCCACGGTCGAGCCGGGTGCGGTGCCGGCCAAGCGGCCGAAAGCTCGTCAGCGGAGCCTTGTCGGCGCCGAGGTCCTGCGCCTCCGGCGGCGGCGAGGTCTCATGATCACCTTCATGCTGCTGGCCTTCGGCATATTCGTGCTCGTGGGTCTGCTCTTGAGCCTGCTCCACGTTGCCAACCCCGCGAAGTTCGGCCCTCCGGGCGGCGTCGACTCCATCTCGGGATTCGGCATAGCCCTCGCCGAGCTCGGGTCGATCGGCGGTGTCCTCGTCGGTGCCTTCGCCGGCTCGGCGGACCTGAGCGCCGGGGTCTTCCGTGCGCTCGTCACCACTGGGCGGCCGCGGTGGCAGCTCTTCCTCGCCCGCGTCCCTGCCGTCCTCATCATCATCGTGCCGGTGATCGTCGTCACCTGGGCGGCGATCTGTGTCTACTCCGTAGCCCTCTCGTTCGGCTCGCGCGAGGCGAGCGCCGCCGCGATGGAGAGCGTCGGAGCGTGGGTGCTCCTCAACGTCTGCGTGTGGGCGATCATCGCTCTGGCGTTCTCGGCCATCGTCGGCTCGCGATCGACAACCGTCGCCGTGATGATCGCTATCGACCTGATCGGCGGGGGCATCCTCAGCGCTCCCGGCCTCCCGTACCTCGGCCTGCGTCAGGCCTTCTTCTTCGTGACGCTCCGGTACATCATGCCGAGCGGGATCCTCCAAGGCGCGGGGCGCTTCGGGCACGAGGCACCCTTGCTGGGTGCGGTGGTCATCGGCCTTTGGATCTTCGGCATGCTGGCGATCGCCACGCGCCGCACTACCACTCGCGACGTGTAGCCGCCACGAGGCGACTCAGTACTGCCGGTGAACGGCTCGCCAGCAGACCGCGCGGTAGGGCACCTTGGTCGCGACTCCATCGGCCAGCCCGATCTCGTCGAGCAGGTAGCTCCTCGCGAGGTCGAAGAGAGCCTCCCGCTGCGCCGGCTCGATGAGGATCACGCCGCTGTAGGTGCCTATCAACCCGACGAGCTCCTCGGGCGTCATCGGGAGCGTCCAGCGGATCTCCGTCCTCTCGGGCCCACTGAAGGGGGCTCCGTCGGGCAGGACGAGCTCGTGGCGGCGCGAGGGATTGGCCGGCCGCTCGCCGAGCGTCTCGGCCGCGGCGTCGGCGACCGCCGCTGCGGCGTCGTGGCCCACCACGGCCGCGGCGGTCATGCGCTCCAACATGGCACGCGGCCTGAGCAGCTGAAACCATTCGCTCGTCCAGTCTGGCGCCGCCCAAACGACACCGAGTACTCCCCCGAAACGCAGCACCCTCGCCACCTCCGGCACCGTCGTGGCGAGGTCCATCCAGTGCCACGAGGACGAGGCAAGCACCGCATCGGCGACACCTTCGCCGAGCGGGATCGACTCGCCTCGCCCCTCCATCACCCGCGCGCCTGGCACCTGCTCGGAGAGCACCGCCCGCATGCGCTCGTCCGGCTCGACGGCCACCACGCTCGGCACTCGGTCGACGAGCAGCCTCGTGAGTGCGCCGGTCCCGGCGCCAAGGTCGACGGCAAGCTTGGCGTCCGACGGCAACAACCACTCGACCACCTCTGGCACGGGGCCGGGACGAAAGCGTTCGTACTCTCCGGCGATCGCGCCGAAAGCGCGCGACCGCTCCGCCCGCGACGGCTCGGACCTCTGTGCGTCCGTCTCTCGAGACTCTCCCTCACCGGCCATGCTGCCGACGCTACCCAAGTGCGGTTGCCGGCCTGGCAACAATCTTGCGCCAGCGCCGCCCGAGCAGCGCCGTGCGCGCTGTCAGCCAGCAGAGCATGGCGAACCAGATCCCGAGGATGCCGATGCCGTGGTAGGCGAGAGTGAGGCCGGCAAGCGGCGCGAACGCAAGAAGCGCAAGCAACATCGCCCGGCGCATGGTGCGGTATTCGGACGCCCCGAGGATCAGCCCGTCGAGCACGAACGCACCGGCCGCCACCGGTTGCTGCAGGCCGCAAACGAGCAACGCCAGCATCGCCTGGTGCTGCACCGTGGCGTTGGGCGAGAAGATGCTCGGGAGCACGCCCGAGAGCGCGGCGGTGAGCGCTCCGATGGCCACTCCGACGACGAGGCCCATGCGAAGCGTCCGCTTGCCGATGTCGCGGGCCGCGTCGAGATCGTCGCGACCGAACGCGGCGCTGACGAACACCTGGGCCGGCACTGCGAGCGAGTCAAGGGTGAGCGCCAGCATCCCCCAGATCTGCATGGCTATCTGGTGACCTCCGAGGCGCGCCGTCCCGAGACGAGCAGCGATCGCCGTCGTCGCGAGCAATGCGGAGCCGAGCGCGATCGTGCGGATGGTGAGCGGCACCGCGTCGCGGACGAGCTCGCCCACCTCCATCGAGGTCGGGCGCCTCGGCAGGATTGGTGCGCGGCGAGACGCGCCGGTGAACAGGCCCGCCGCGACGACTTGCGCGATCACCGTCCCCCAGGCGGAGCCGGCGATCCCGAGATGGGCCCCGTACACGAGGACTATCTCGAGCACGACGTTCACGACGTTCGAGACAAGCGCGATCATGAGCGGTCGCCGCGTGTTGGCGAGGCCGGTCAGGTGCCCGTTGCCGGCGAGCGCGACGAACAGCGCCGGCATGCCGATGGCTGCGATCCGCAGGTACAACACCGCGTCCGTGACGACGCCGCCGTGGGAGTGCCCACCGAGCACCTCCGCCATCAGCGGCGCGATCAGCTCGATGAGCCCGGTCGTGGCGACTCCGATGAGGCCCGACAGCAGGTACGCCGCACCGACTGCACGCCCCGCCCCCGGCTCGTCGCCTGCCGACCGGCGGAAGGCCACCACCGACACCGTCGCCATCTCGAGAAACGCAGCCGTCCACGCCAACACGTTCAACCCCGCTGTCGCGATCGCGAGGCCTCCGAGCGGGACCTTCCCGAGGTGGCCGACGATGGCAGAGTCGGTCAGGTTGTAGAGGGGCTCGACGATGAGCGCGCCGAGCGCAGGCACGGCGAGCGCGATGATTCGCCGATCGAGCGGATCGAGGCGACCTGCCATGGCCGGACGAGGTTAAACAGCTCTTGTCCGCTCCCGTCACGATCTGGTGGGCTATGTCGTCAATGAGACGTTGCGTCCAGTCGGCGCAGTCCGACGCAATCCGGCCCGCCCGGCCCCCTCTAACGCTCGAGCGAGCCCCGCAACTTCGCCGGCGCCACCACGAACCACCCGTCCCCGAGCAGCTCGGCGATCTCGTCCCAGTCCGGCTCGGCGTCCCGCCCGTCGAGGTACGCACCGACCCAGCCCCGCACCCCCACATACGGCGGCCGGAAGTACAGCCGAGGGTGCCGTCCGATCAAATCGGCCTGCACGCCCTCGCCCGCGGCCATCCAGACGGCGACCCGGTCCCCGTGATGGTGGTCCGCCATCGTGGCGAAGCTCTTCTTGCCCTGCACGAACCAGGCCGCCTCGCCATGGCTCGACCGCTCTGTCACCTCGGGCAGCGCCGAGCACAGCCGCCGCACCCGCTCGGTCACGGCGACGCCCTCCGGCGAGGGCCGGGCGTCACTCATCCCGTCAACTCGGACCCGACCGGCGGCCACGCATGTCGGCGTTCGCAGCCGCCTCGGCAACGAGCCCCGGCACGATCGAGCCGAGCTCCTCTGTCTCGAACAATCCTTGCCGCTCGACGCCCGGGCCGGCGACCCATCCCTCGGCGACGGAGAGGCGGCCGCCCCCTATGTTGAACACCCGGCCGGTGATACCCGCCGACTCACCGCTCGCCAACCACGCTACGAGCGGGGCCACGTTCTCGGGTGAGCGCGCGACGTCTGACGGCAAGGGGGAAGCAGGCAAGTCCGCAGACTCGCCCGTCCTCGCAGCGCGGATCGCGCCGAGCCCCTCGGTCATCCGCGTGAGGGCGCCGGGCGCGATCGCGTTCACCGAGACGCCGTACCGGGCGAGCTCCATCGCGGTGATGACGGTGAACGCCGCGATCCCCGCCTTGGCCGCGCCGTAGTTCGCCTGACCCGGGTTCCCGTAGATCCCCGAGGAGGACGTCGTGTTGATGATCCGGGCGTCCACGGTCTCGCCGGCCTTCACGAGCTCGCGCCAGTACGTGGCCGCCCACCTCGCCGGGGCGAACGTCCCGCGCAGGTGCACCCTGATGACGGCGTCCCACTCCTCGTCGGTCATGTTCACGAGCATCCGGTCCCGGAGGATCCCGGCGTTGTTCACGAGGACGTCGAGGCGCCCGAAGGTCTCGACGGCCGTGTTCACGAGCCGCTGGGCGCCCTCCCAGTCGGCGACGTCCTCGCCGTTGACGACGGCCTCGCCGCCGAAGCCGCGGATCTCGTCGACGACCTCACCAGCGGGCCCGAGCGATCCGCCCGTCCCGTCGACCTCGGCCCCGAGGTCGTTGACCACGACTCGGGCACCCTGCCGAGCAAGCTCGAGGGCCTCCGCCCGGCCGATCCCCCGGCCGGCGCCGGTGACGATCGCGACGCGGCCCTCACAGATCCGTCCTGCCATCGTGCCTCCTCCTCTCGGGCGCCGACCACCGGCACCCCGAACACTTGCTACGGCGCCTTGGCCTCGACTTGGGCCCGGTAACGATCGCGCAGCAGACGCTTGTAGATCTTGCCGTTGTCCTGACGTGGCAGCTCCCCCAGGAACTCCACCTTCCGCGGGCACTTGAAGCGCGCCAGCCGCTCCCGGCAGAACTCGATGAGCTCTGCTGCCAGCTCCTCGTCGCCGACGACGCCAGCGGCAGGCTCGACGACGGCGAGCACCGTCTCCCCCCACTCGTCGTCGGGCACCCCGATCGTGGCGGCGTCCCCGACGGCCGGATGCTCGAGCAGCACCGCATCGACTTCGGCGGGGTAGATGTTCACGCCGCCCGAGATGATCAGGTTCGCCGAGCGGTCGGTCAGGTACAGGTAGCCGTCGCCGTCTACGTATCCCACGTCCCCGAGCGCGAAGTAGTCGCCCCGGTAGGTGGATGCCGTCTTCTCGGCGTCCTTGAAGTACTCGAAGCGCCCGTTCTCGGGCGACTTGATGCTCACGAGGCCGACCTCGCCCGCTGCCAGTGGCTCACCGAAGGGATCGACGATCCTCACGAGGTCCGGCGGCTCGACCTTCCCGACCGTCCCGGGCCGCTCCAGCCACTGTGCCGAAGTCACCCACGTGGCTGTGCCCTCGGTCGCCGCGTAGTACTCGAAGACGATCGGGCCCAGCCAGTCGATGAGCCGCTGCTTCACGTGCACCGGGCACGGTGCCGCCCCATGCACGACGAAACGCAACGACGACACATCCCACCCCTCGCGCGCACTCTCGGGCAGCGACAGCAGGCGATGGAACATCGTCGGGACCATGTGCACGTGCGTGACGGCGTGGCGCTCTATCAACGCCAGGCTCTCTGCGGCATCCCAGCCGTCCATCAGCACCACGGTCGCTCCGAGCAGGAGGGGGATCCCGAGGGAGAAGGCAAGCGGCGCGGCGTGATACAGCGGGCCGGTGCAGAGATGGACGTCTCCGGGCTGGGGAGCGAACAGCCCGAGGACGGCAAAGGAAGTCGCCACCCGGTCCTTGCGGTAGACACCCTTCGGACGGCCTGTGGTGCCGGAGGTGTACAACATCGTGCCGCCGAGGATCGGGTCATCGATGTCGGAGCCGTCGACGCCGGCGAGCGCCGAGTCGTAGGCCTCGAAGGAGGCGATATCTCCGCCGACCGCCAGCCGGACGATCGGCAGCCCGGCCTCCACGCCGGTTTCGGCTGCGGCATCGGCGGCATCGGCGGCAACCTTCGCGACGTCGGCGAACCGGGCGTCGGCCACGATCACCTTCGCCTCGCAGTCGGCGATGATGTACGCCGCCTCGTCGGCGGTCAGGTGCCAGTTGACGGTCGTCAAACGAAAGCCCGACCGCATGCAGGCGGCGTAGACCTCGACGAACTCCGGCCGGTTGGCGCACATGATGACGACGCCGTCGCCGGCCCGGATGCCGCGTGCCCGCAGCGCCCGGGCAACCTTGTTCGCACGGGCGTTCAACTCGCCGTACGTCACTGAGGGCGAACCGTCGGCAGGGACGATCGCCAGCCTGCCGGGCTCCGTCGCGGCGTGCAGGGCGACTGTCATCCCCGTCCTGGCGGCCTGAACCGCCGGCGATACTTCGGCCTCAGTCACCGGAGCCGGGCTCCTTCGGCATCCCGAGGACGCGCTCGGAGACGATGTTGCGCTGCACCTGTGCAGTGCCGCCCCAGATCGTCGCCGAACGCGTCGACAAGAAGGCCTGCTGCCACTTGTCCAAGGGGTAGTCGCCCGACCCGTCCTCAGGCAGCACGGTCGAGGCCATCCCCCGCCAGTTCGTGATGTTCTCGGCGAATCGCTGGGCGTACTCCGACCAGAACATCTTGTTGAGCGCGGAGGCCGGTCCCGGCTCCTTCTTCGCGATCACCTCGGCCAGAAGCCGCAGACCCTGGAAACGCATGATCTCGCAGTGCGTAAAGGCCCAGGCGAGCTGCTGGCGAACGAGCGGGTCGGTGTCGAGACCGAGCTCGCGGGCCAGCTCGACCGCCGCCCAGAACTGCTTGGTGTACTGGACGTGCTGGGTGGTGGCGTTGCCGCCCCGCTCGTTGCCGAGCGTCGTCATCGTCACTCGCCAGCCGTTGTTCAGCCCGCCGATGACGTTGAAAAGGGGAGCCCGTGCCTCGTTGATGAACGTCTCGGTGAAGTACGAGCTGCCGGTGAGCTGCTTGATCGGCCGTAGGTCGAACCCGTTCGACTCGCCGTTCTCGCGCTTCATCGGCGTGAGCACGTAGGAGATGCCTCGGTGTTTCGGCGCATCTGGGTCCGTCCGGCACAGGCAGAACATCATGTTCGCGAAAAGCGCTCCCGAGGTCCACACCTTCTGTCCGGTGATGACCACCTCGTCGCCGTCGACAATCGCCCGTGTCTTGAGGGACGCCAGGTCCGACCCGGCGTCGGGCTCGGAGAAACCCTGGCAATACCGATCCTTCCCCTCGATGATCCGGGGCAGGAAGTGGGCCTTTTGCTCATCGGTACCCCACACGATGATCGATGGCCCGACCAGCCATTCCCCCATTCCGCGGGTGACGCGGGGCACGCCCGCACGGCCGAACTCCTCGTTCATGACGACGACCTCGAGCCCGGTCAGCCCCCGGCCGCCGTACTCCTCCGGCCACGCCACGCAGAGGTAGCCGGCCTTGTGGAGCTTCTCGGTCCAGTCGGCGATGCCCGGGACCTCGCCGAACGCGGCGCGCTCGGACTCGACGCCCTCGAGCTCTGCGGGACCGTTCGCCTCCAACCACTCCCGCAGCTCGTCGCGAAACGCGCGAGCCTTCGGCCCGAGATCCAGTTCCACTCCCATGCTCCCCCTCCTTCGATCAAGCGGCCTGACGTGCCGCCGACTGTTGCTGCGGAACTCGCTAGATCGCCTCGGCCACCGTCCGGACGACCGGCTCGAACAGCGGGAGATTCCTCCCGTCTTCGAGCGCCTCCCACGTGAGCCGGACGGCCATTCCGATCCTGACCTCAGTCGGCTCGCAGCCGACGACGTTCGTCATGAACCGTGCCCCCTCGGCGAGGTGGACGAGCGCGACTGCGAACGGCGCTTTTTCGCCCATGGCCTCCGGCCTGTGCTCGACCGTCACGGCGTACACTGTCCCAACTCCCGATGCATCCCGCCACTCGAGCGGCGAACCCTGGCAGCGCGGGCAGAACGACCGGGGAAAGTGGACCGGCTCGTCACAGGCGGTGCACCACTGGAGCACGAGGCGCCTTTCGCGCGTCGCCTCCCAGAACGGCTCGCTCTCGGGCGAGGCCATCGGGAAGGCCCGCGCGCTCACAGCGTCGCCCCGGTACCGAGCACGAGCGTCGACATGCACGAGAGGACCATGCCCGAGCCGTGGGCGACGGCCACCTCCGCCCCCTCGACCTGGCGTGGCCCGCACTCGCCTCGCAGCTGGCGGACCGCTTCGACGATCAGGAACATCCCGTACATCCCCGGGTGCGTGTATGAGAGCCCGCCACCATTCGTGTTCATCGGGAGCGAGCCCCCTGGCGCCGTCCGGCCGTCCTCGACGAAGGCGCCACCTTCTCCCTTTGCACAGAAGCCGAGATCCTCGAGGTGCAACAGCGCCGTGATCGTGAAGCTGTCGTAGCCCATTAAGACGTCGACGTCATCGGGCTTCACTCCGGCCATCGAGAACGCCGACGGACCCGACACGGCCCCAGGCGTCGTAGTGAGGTCAGGCATCTGGCTGATCATCATGTGGTCGTGGCAGGTGGCCGCGCCGAGCACGTAAGCCGGCTGCTTGCGCAACGTCTTCGCCCTCTCGGCGCTCGTCATCACGAACGCCCCGGCGCCATCGGTGACGAGGCAGCAGTCGAGCAGGTGCAGCGGGGAGACCTGCTTCGGCGAGGCAAGGACGTCGCTGACAGTGATGGGCTCCTGGAAACGGGCGAGCGGGTTCAGGGCAGCCCACTTGCGCGTGGAGACCGCTATCTCGGCCAGCTGTTCGGAGGTCGTGCCGAACTCGTGCATGTGCCGGCTGGCGGCGAGCGCGTACGGACCCATGGGCATGCGCAACCGGTACGGCCACTCCCACTCCGCCGCTGGCATAGGGCTGTTCGGAGAAGGACGTCCACCGCCACGGCGATTCCTCCGGTCACTTCGCGGTGTCGCTGCGTAGACGCTCACCACGACATCGGCGAGCCCGGCAGCGATTGCCGCCGCTGCGTGCTCGGCATGCACCTCGAAGCTCGAACCACCCGTGTTCGTCGAGTCGGTGAACTTCGGGTGGATGCCGAGGTACTCGGCGAGGCCCATCGAGGACTGGGCGTGGCAGACACCGTCGACATCGGCGAGCGTCAGGCCCGCGTCCGCCAGCGCTTCGAGGACCATCCGCGTCTCGAGGTCGCGTCCGGAGTGATCGAGCATGCCGGTCGGTGACGCCGCGTCCGCCACGCCTACGATGGCGGCCGCTCCGCGAAGGGTTCTCGTCATGTCCTATCCCGTCTCAGTCCTGAGGCTCGGCAGCTGTGTGGCTCAGGCCGGCGCCGTCTTGGCCGCCCGGTCGGCGGCCACGGCGTCGTAGCTCGCGTAGTCCTCGCTCGTGGCGTCGGCGAATTCGTACTCGAGCAGGCCGGCCTCGCCCCACCGCTCGCGGAGGTACCCGTCGTTGGCGTCGAGCAGCCCGAGCTTGCGCACATTCGGCACGAGCTTTGCAAAGAAACCGTTCTGGAACTGCGCGAACGGGCTCGTCTTCATCTTGCCGGCCGCCTCGATGACGAACGGGATGACCTCTTTCGCGTCGACGCCCATCCGCTCCCAGATCTCCGGCGTCGTCGAGCGCGCGCGTGCGTTGACGGTGTGCTCGAGCAAGAAGTCCTGCCGGTCCTTCAGCTCGGCGGCGGAGAGGTTCTGGTAGTACTCGCCGAGGGAGAGGATGCCGAAGGCGACGTGGCGGGCCTCGTCTGCCATGACGTAGCGGAGGAGCCTTTTCAGCAACGGCTCGGTGGTCTTGCGCGCCATGTCCCCGAAGGCCGCCAGTGCGAGCGATTCGATGACGATCTGCATCCCGAGATAGGCGATGTCCCACCGGCTGTCCTCGAGCAGGCCCGTGATCTGAGCCTCGAGGTTCGGGTTCATGGGGTAGGGCTCGCCCACCTTCTCGTCGATGTAACGGGCGAACACCTCGGTGTGGCGTGCCTCGTCCATCGTCTGGGTGGCGGCGTAGTACTTGGCGTCGATCCACGGCACCGTCTCGACGATCTTCGCAGCGGTCAGCATGGCCCCCTGCTCGCCGTGCATGAACTGGCTCAGCATCGCCGTGAACATCTCGATGCCGAGCTGCAGGAGCTCCTTGTCGGTCCAGCTCGCGATCGGGGAGCCGGGTGCTTTCGTGACCTCTCTCATCAGCCGCATGTTCCCGGCTTCGAGGTCGACGAGCGACTCGGGGTCGACGTCGGTCGACCAGTCGAGGTCGGTGACGCTCGCCCACTGGGACTGCGCAGCCTTGTTGTACAGCGTCACCAGCTGGGGTCGTGAGCGCTCGTACTTCCAGGTGTAGATGCGCTCGCAGTGGTCGTCGATCACCTTGAAGGTGTCCTCGAGCTCTTTCGGGCTGGGGAGCTCTGTCGTCGTCATGTGATGGCTCCTTTGGGAGTATTGGCGTCACCGAGGCTGGCGACGACGCGGACTACGAGATCGGACCACGACTCGGCGTCGGGCTCGGGCAGGCCCGACGCCCTGTGCAACAGCAGCCCGAGGCGGATGATCCTGACGAGAAACAGCACCGCCTGCTCGTCCACCCCGTCAGCCAGGGTCCCGTCGGCGCGCGCTGTCTCCACGACGGGCCGTGCCGCCTCCCGCCAGCGCTGACTCGCCTCGGAGATCGCCTCGGCGATCTCGGGATGGCGCCGTGCGGCGACATATGACTCGAGGAGGAGGGCCTCGTGCTCGCGCAGCTCAGGCGATGTCCGGGTGGCTATTCGCTCGATGAGGTCCGCCACTCGGTTGATGCCTTCGGGTATGCGGAGCGCTACGGGGACAGACCGGGTGATCACGGCCTCTCGCAACATCTCGTCCTTCGAGGTGAACCGACCGTAGACGGCCCCGGTCGACAGCCCCGCCCGGCGGACCACCTCTTGGATGCGGGTGCCGTCGTATCCCTTCTCGGCGAAGACGGCGGCGGCCGCGTCGAGCAACTCGCCCCGGATCTCGTCGGGCGCGTCGAAGAGCGGGTTGGCGGCGGCCATGACTAAGAATAAATCTTATTCGTTGGAACGTCAAAACATGCGATACGCTGGCCAGGAGGGGGGAGATGACTGACCGCGAGGAGTCAGACGAGGACCGAGTCGCGCTCGGTCGGGCACTTGGTGCGCGTGCCGTCGACGTCGGCAACGCCGTCAACGAGCGCCTTCGCTCCATCTTGAAGCTGGGCACCGGGGAGCCTCTGCCGGCGGTCAACGCCGCTCGGACGTCCGAGCTCGCGACGACCATCGTCGCTCGCTACCTCGAGTCAGGTGCGTCCGCCAGCGTCGACGAGTCCCGCACGCTCGCCCGGCCGGGTTCCCTGGCGCTCTACGAGACCTCGATGGCGACGCTCGTGAAGCTCTTCCTCGCCTGGCGCGACGTCACCCTTCAGGAGTTGCGCGACATCGGGACCGAGCTCGCCACCCCAAGCCCGGTGCTGCATCAAGCCGCAGAGGTCGTCCACGCGAGCTGTGACGCGAGCCTCGTCCGGATGATGAAGCGATTCGACGAGCGCCGCGTGGAGCTCGAGCGCCTGCTCGTCGAGGAACGGGGGCGTCTTCTGCACGAGGCGAGTCACGACCCGCTCACGGGGCTCGTGAACCGGGGAGCGTTTCTCGAGATGGTGCGCCACGCGAGCGAGAGTCACGCACCAGGTGAGGTGATCGCCCTCATGTACATCGACCTCGACGGGTTCAAGGTGATCAACGACACGTACGGTCACGATTTCGGCGATGTCGTGTTGAAGGCGGTGGCAGAGCGCCTGAACGAGCTCCTCCGCCCGGGCGACACGGCCGGGAGGATCGGGGGAGACGAGTTCGTGGTGCTCTGCTGCGAGCTGACCGGCGGCAGCGATGCCGCTGTCGCGGTGGCCGAGCGACTGTGCGAGGCCCTCTCCCGGTCGATCGTGGTGGAGGGCCGGACCGTGACCTGCCCGGCATCGGTCGGGCTCGTGTGCTCGAGCGGCCCCACCGACCCGGCCGCCCTCCTCTCGCGCGCCGACAGCGCTCTCTACTCTGCGAAGCGAGCCGGGAAAGCCCGTGTTGCCCTAGGTTGAGCACATGAACGAGAAGGCACGATGACGACCGTCCAGAGCGCCCGGGGCCCACTCGACACCGCTGATCTCGGCCGGACGCTGATGCACGAGCACGTCTTCGTGCTGACGCCCGACTCGCAGCGGCAGTGGTCCGACGAGTGGGACGAGTCCGAGCAGGTGGCGAACGCGATCGTGAAGCTCAACGAGCTGGCGGCCCAGGGAATCTCCACCATCGCCGACCCGACCGTCGACGGGCTCGGGCGCGACATCGCCCGCATCGCCCGCATCCAGGCCGAGGTCGACCTGAACATCATCGTCGCGACCGGGATCTACACCTACAGCGACGTGCCCCACTTCTTCGCCTTCCGCGGGCCCGGGATCATCCCGGGCCTCGACGATCCGATGGTCGACTACTTCGTGCGGGACCTGCAAGAGGGCGTGCGGGGTACCGGGGTACGGGCCGCGTTTCTGAAGTGCGCCATCGATCTCCACGGCCTGACGCCGGGCGTCGAGCGCATCCTCCGAGCAGCGGCCGGCGCCCACCTGCGGACCGGTGCTCCGATCATGGTCCACACGCACCCGGGGTCACAGACCGGACTCGAGGTGAAACGGGTGCTCGGCGAGGAGGGGGTCGCGTTCGACCGGGTGTGCCTTGCCCACAGCGGCGACTCGACCGACGCCGATCACCTGAGCGGGTTGGCCGAGGCGGGCTTCTTCCTCGGAATGGACCGCTTCGGCATCGACGCCGCGCTCGACTTCGGGAGCCGGGTCGGGATCGTGGTCGAGCTTTGCCGGCGCGGCTTTGCAGGCCAAATGGTGCTGTCCCAGGACGCCGCCTGCTACATCGACTGGATCGACCCGGTCTTCAAGGGAGCGCTACCGAACTGGAACTACCTGCACGTCCTGGCAGACGTAGTGCCTGCCCTGCTCGAGCGGGGCGTGACCGAGTCACAGGTGGACGACATGCTCGTCGGGAACCCGCGGCGCTACTTCGGGGGCTGAAGCCGGAGCCTCAGGCGAGCTGGGCGATGTTCTGGGCGAGCAGGATCGCGACGAGGATCATCACCGCGAGATAGAGACCGGTGATGGCCCACCTGTACCTGTGGTCGGCCAGCCAGAAACGCCTGATCCCCAACGCATCGAAGTACAACGCCACGAGCGCGATCGGGATGCCGATGGCCGGGCCGACGCCGCCCGCGGCGCCGATGGCCGGCGCCGCGATCGGGAAGACCACGTAACTGAGCGTGCAGCGCAGTGCCGAGATGAGGATCGAGGCGGAGAAGAGGCGATGGACGTCCTGCTCGCGCGGTGCCGGCCGTGCGTCTGGCACCCGGAGCAGCCGTCGCATGGTGAGGTCTGCGGGCGAGCGCTCCGGTGCTGACGAGACGGTCGCTGCAGGGCTTGCCACGTCCACAAGGCTACCTGGGAGCGGCTGCGCGACTCCAGGCGGGAAGGCGGCAAGCGGGCGAGAACCTGCACGGGCGCCCCGTTCCGTGACACCATCAGGTCGGTAAACGTATTGACCAAGCTGGAGGCAGCCGTGGCCGACGCCGCAACCACCGTGAACGAGCACATCGACCAGCTCTTGGCCGAGGCCGAACCCGGCTCGACGGACCCCATCCAGTTCCGCCGGCGCCAGTACGAGCTCGGGCTTGCTTGGGTGCACTTCCCGGAGGGCTACGGAGGCCTCGGGCTCCCGCCCGTCCACCAGCGGGAGATCGACCGCAGGCTGTACGGAGCCGGGGCCAAGCCGCATGGCTTCCTCGAGTTCTTCGGCCTCGCCATGGCCGGGCCGACGATCGTCACCCACGGCACCGAAGAGATCCGCAACCGCCTCCTCCCGCGCATGTACAGCGGCGAGGATTCGTGGTGCCAGCTCTTCTCCGAGCCCGGCGCCGGGTCAGACTTGGCGGGCCTCGCCACGAGGGCCGTCCGGGACGGGGACGAGTGGGTGATCTCGGGCCAGAAGGTCTGGAACACCCTCGCGCACCTCGCCGACAGGGGAATGCTCGTCGCGCGGACCGACCCGGAACAGCCCAAGCACAAGGGCCTCACCTACTTCGCCCTCGACATGCACGCGCCGGGGGTCGAGGTACGGCCTCTCCGCCAGATGACCGGAGAAGCCGAGTTCAACGAGGTCTACATGACCGAGGTGCGCGTGCCCGACCGAGACCGGGTGGGCGACGTCGGCGACGGGTGGCGGGTGTCGATGAGCACGCTCATGAACGAGCGGACGTCGATCGGCGGCGGGGGCGGGATGCCTGGCCGGGGCTCTGGGACGATCGCCGAGGCCGTCCGCATCTTCAAGGAGGATTGCCCCGACCCGAATGCGGTGGCGAAGGACCGCCTCATGCAGATGTGGGTCGAGGCGGAGGCGCTCCGGCTCACGAACCTGCGGGCGTCGGACAACCGCCGCGCCGGCAACCCCGGCCCCGAGGGCTCGATAGCAAAGCTCATGTTCGCGGAGGTGAACAAGCGCATCTACGAGCTCTGCATCGACCTGCTCGGGCCGGCCGCGCTCGTCGACTTCGACTACACCATGCGCCGCAGCGAGGCGCTCGGGCTCACCGGTCCCGCCGGTTCGTCACGAAAGATGTTCCTCCGGTCGCGTGCGAACTCGATCGAAGGCGGGACGTCCGAGATCCAGCGCAACATTCTCGGCGAGCGCGTGCTCGGCCTGCCCGGCGACGTCCGGACCGACAAAGAGCTGCCTTGGTCAAAGGTTCCGCGTAGCTGAGCCAGCGCTACAGGAGGGTCGCCGCAAGCGTGATCTCGACGGCGGCGAGAGCCTTCGACACCGGGCAGTTCGCCTTGGCACCCTCGGCCTCCAGGCGGAACGCCTCCTCGTCGATGCCCGGCACCTCGGCTTCGCACACAAGATCGATCCGGCTGATCCCAAAGCCGCTGTCCGATCTCACGAGGTGCACGGTGGCGGTCGTGTGGACCCGGTCCGCAGTGTGGCCCTTCGTGGCGAGAGCGTTCGACAGCGCCATCGAGTAGCAGGCGGCGTGCGCCGCCGCGATCATCTCCTCAGGATTGGTGCCCGACTTCCCCTCTTCGTCCTCGAAGCGGCTCTTGAACGAGTACGCCCCTCGGAACGCGCCGCTCCCGAAGCTCACCTCGCCCCCTCCTTCACGGAGGTCGCCCTTCCATTCGGCCTCGCCGGTACGTGCTGGCATCTGGGTGTGGTCCTCTCTGTTGCCTAACGAGTGATCGTAAAGGCGAGCGACACTCACCCGCGACGGACGTGAGCTTGGTAGTCCTCTGCGCCCCGCCAGCAACGCGCCATCGCCTGGGTGGAGAAGGCCGAGACGAACTCGCCGGCCGCGGTGATGGCGATCCCACCGCCGGAACCGCCGAGGCGCTCGACCGCCGCAAGCGAAGCCTCGACGGCACTGCGCAGGTCTCGGCCTGCCTCGAACGACCACGCGAGCCGGTGCGCGAACCCACTGACGAGAAACGTCTCCCCCGCGCCAGTAGCCGACACCGCCACTCCCGCCCGGTCCGCCAGGACACCGGCGCCTGGGATCGGGGAGTCACCAACGCGTCCCGGCCATTGGCCTGCCCGGCCACCTGTCGACGTCGCCGCCGCCACCCTGCCAGACAGATCGACCGCCACGGCACCGACGGTGCCCTGATCGGAGAAGACGGTCGGGTCCACGCTCTCGGCGACCGGTGGTGGGTCTTCGGGCCGATGCAGGTTACGGAGCCACTCGGGTCGCATCCGCTCGAGCCCATTGGCCTCGCAAAACTGGTCCGCGCCGGCCCCGGCTAGCAGCACCGGGCCGTCAGGCAGCCCCCCGAGCCCGGCGAGCACGCGCGCCGCCCGCACCGGGTTGGCCGGGTAGGTCGCAGCGCAGAGCGCGCCGAACACTCCTGCCTCGGCGTCCATCACGCCTGCGTCGAGCTCGACCGTGCCGTCTCTCGTCGGTACCGCCCCTCGCCCGGCGTTGAAGTGACCGCTGTCCTCGAGAGAGGCGACCGCCTCGACGACGCCGTCGAGGGCCCGAGCGCCGGCCGTCAGCACAGCCCAGCCCGCGTCCGTGGCTCGCCGGAGCGCGGCTACCAGTACCTCGAGGTCCGAGTCGTTCGAGCCGGCTGCGAATGCCCCGGCGCCACCGTGGAGAACGATCGCAGGAAGCCCGAGCGTCCCCGACTCGATGTGGACGTTCACGCGGTCGGATGGTAGCTGGTGGCGCGTTTCAGTCAACGCGTCACGGCGACTCTCCCCGTTCCGGAAGGATGGAGCCTGTGAGTCGCAAAGGTTGGCTGCTTTTCATCGCCATGGGCGTGATCTGGGGCCTTCCCTACCTGCTGATCAAGATCTCGGTGCGGGAGGTCGCCCCGCCGATGCTCGTCGAGATGAGGACGGGCGGCGCCGCCTTGTTGCTGGTCCCGATCGCGCTGGCACGAGGTCGGCTCGTGCCGGTGCTGCGCCGCTGGAAGGCGCTCGTCGGGTTCTCCCTCGCCGAGATCTCGATCCCCTGGCTTCTCCTCTTCAACGCCGAGCGGAAACTCTGCAGCTCGCTCGCAGGCCTGCTCGTCGCAGCCGTCCCGCTCGCGAGCGCCTTGCTCGCCCGCGTGACCGGCACGGCCGACCGTCTCGACCGGCGCCAGCTGCTCGGCGTGCTGATCGGTCTCGGCGGCGTCGCGGCTCTCGTCGGCTTCAACGTCGCCATAGCCGACATATGGGCTGCGTTGTCCATCGGCGTGGTCGCGATCGGTTACGCCGTCGGGCCGTGGATCCTTTCCCGTTACCTGTCCGACCTGTCGGCTCTCGGCGTCATGGCAGCCGGCCTCGCGCTCTGCGCCGTCATCTACGCCCCGATCGCAGCCTTCTCCGTCCCGACCCGCCCGCTCTCGACCTCGGTCGTCGCGTCCGTCGTCGGCCTGACCTTGATCTGCACTGCGCTCGCGTTCGTCCTCTTCTTCGCGCTCATCGCCGAGGTAGGCCCCGTGCGCTCGACCGTCATCACCTATGTGAACCCGGCCGTCGCCGTCCTGCTCGGGGTGAGCGTCCTCGGCGAGCGGTTCGGGGTAGGCACCGCGGCCGGCTTCGTCCTGATCGTGGTGGGCTGCGTTCTCGCCACCCGGCGCAGGGCGACCGAGGCTCTTGCCGCTCCTGCCCCCTCAGTCCTGCTCGCCGGCGGGGGGAACGAGCCCGACGTATCGGGCCATCGAGTCGACTGACCATCCGAAGAAGGCATCGGTGTCCTCGACGCTGCCGACGAGGTGGCCGTAGAGCTCGAAGCTGACGAGCCCGAAGAGCTCCACCCACACGAGGATGCCCCGGGCGAGCACGTCCGGATCGAGCCCGGGCAAGGCGTCGTCGATGACGGCCTCGAGGTCGGCCCGCGCCTCGGGCGGGAGGGGAGCGGCGGCTCCGGGCAACGGCGCGAGCGCGCCCACTTGGTTCGCCCGGTTGAGGATGCCGGCCAGCACGACCGGCACCCGTGAGGCCGCCGCAACGGTCGCCCGCGGGGCCACGTAGCCCGGCACCGGTGACCCGAAGATGAGCGAGTACTCGTGCGGACGGCCATGCGCGAAAGCGCGGACAGCACTGCAGGCGATGAGGAACCGGGCCGGCATGTCGTCGTCCGGGGCGGTGTCCACGGCTGCCTCCACGGCTTGGCCGATGGCGTCGTAGGCCTCGATGATGAGCGCCGTGAGGAGGTCGTCGCGACTCGGGAAGTAGCGGTACAGCGCAGAGGGGGCCATCTGGAGCTCCCGGGCGACGCCTCGCAACGAGAGCGCCGCAGCCCCGTTCGCGGCTAGGTGCCGCCGGGCGGTGTCGAGGATCTGCTCAGTCAGCTCTGCCCGCAAACGTGCACGGATGCCGGGAGCTGATTCCGTCATACGCGCAGTGTGGCAGGTTTCGCGAACAGTGTCAGCAATCGCGCGCAGCGCTCTTGACCAGTTGCCAAGTCATGGTGAACACTGGATCTATTAGTGAACGGTGCTCTCTAATCTGGAGGTGGCCCAATGAGCAGTACCCACGTCGTCGTCGGAGCCGGGGCGATCGGATCCGCCACAGCGCTCCAGCTCGCCCGATCCGGTGAGCGAGTGGTCGTGGTGACCAGGCGGGGCTCCGGGCCGATCGCGCCGGAAATCGCCCTCGTCGCGGCCGACGCCAGCCACGCTCCGGCGATGGCAGACGTGGCTGCCGGCGCAACCGCCATCTACAACTGCGCCAATCCCCGCTACACCCGGTGGGCGGAGGACTGGCCCCCGATCGCGGCGGCGCTGCTCTATGCGGCCGAGCGCTCCGGTGCCCGGCTCGTGACGATCAGCAACCTCTACATGTACGAGCCGCCTCTACGTCCACTTGTGGAGGGCGACCCCACGACGGCCCTTACGCGAAAGGGTCAGGTGCGCGCCCGGATGTGGGAGGAGGCACTCGCAGCCTTCGACGCCGGCCGGGCCGAGGTCACAGAAGCGCGGGCGTCCGACTTCGTCGGGCCCGGCCTCACAGATCAGGCTCACCTCGGTGAGCGAGTCGTCCCCCGAGTGCTGGCGGGGAAGTCGGTGAGCGTCGTCGGCAATCCGGATATGCCGCACACCTGGAGCTACGTGCCCGATGTCGCGAGCACGCTCGTCGCACTCGGGACGAGCTCGCTCGCACCGGGGCGGGTATGGCACGTCCCGAGCCTCCCGGCGCGGTCCATGCGCCAGATGATCGAGGCGTTCGCGGACTGCGTCTCGAGGCCCGTTCCGCGGATCTGGCGCATTCCGGCGTTCGCCATCAAGGCAGCAGGCCTGGTGTCGCCGAGAGCTCGCGGAGATCCCCGAGGTCCTCTATCAGTTCGAGCGACCCTTCGTGATGGAGTCCGCCGCCGCGCAGGCCGCCTTCGGCATTCAGCCGACGCCGTTCGACGAGGTAGTGGCGAGCACGGTCGAGTGGTGGACGGAGCGCGTCGGCTCGGCCACTCCGAGAGAGGCTGTTGCTATACCCATGTCATAAGCAACAGTACGATCGGGTTGTGACAGTGATCGGCCCAAAGGCGGCGGAGTCGGCCAGCACCGACATCGCAGTCGGTCGGGCGGCAATCCGCCAGGCCCTCGGAGCGCTCTCGACACTGCTGCCCATAGGCATTTTCGCGGCCGAGCCAGACGGCAGCTGCTGGTATCTCAACCAACGGCTGATCGACGCGCTCGGGCTCGAGATCCGCACCGGCGACGAACGTCCGCTTCGTCTCGACCTCGCGCCCGGCGGTGTTCCTGCACAAGACACCGCCCGGTTGCGGGGCATAGTGACAGCCGAGGGCGACGACGGGGAGGCAGTTCCCACCGAGGTGACTCTCGATGCTCGAGTCATGCCGGTCATCGCGCGCGACGGGCAGGTCACCTCCTTCATAGGCATCGTCGTGAACGCCGACGAACCCGGCTCCCAGGCTCTGGCGCTTCACACGAGCGAGCGGCTCGCCGACACCATCATGGAGCGCTCGCCTGAGGTCATCACGGTGCTCAACCCAGACGGCACGTGGCGTTACTCGAACCCCGCTGCCTGGCGCCTGCTCGGCTATCAGGCCGACTTCGACCCGGTGAACGGGATACTCACCCTCGTCCACCCGGACGACTTCGCCGATGCGGCGAGAGGGGTCGAGCGTCTGAGCCGCGGCGAGATCGTCGGGAGCGAGCCCTTCGAGATCCGGGTGCGCTCCAAGGACGGGTCCTGGCTCTACATGGAGAGCACTATCGAGGACCTGGTCGACGACCCCGTCATCCGCGGGTATCTCCTGCACTCCCGGGACGTCACGAAGGAACGTCAAGCCCGGCTCGCGCTCCTAGAAGCCAACGAGCGGCTCTCGACGCTCGTGGCCAGCCTCCACCTGGCCGTCCTCGTAGAGGACGAGAACCGCCACATCGCCTTCACCAACGACGCCTTCGTCAATCTGTTCGAGGTGAATGCGACGGCGGAGCAGCTGGCCGGCCGGACCATCGCCGAGATCGGCCCGGAATTCTTCCGCCGCTTCGGGGACCCGACGTGGACGCCCGATCCGGAACGGACCGCCGAGATCCTGAGAGACCGCCGGGCCATCGTCGGAGACCGGCTCTCGCTGCCCGACAACCGAGTGCTCGAGCGCGACTACCTCCCCATCAAGGTGAACGGCGAGTACCGGGGCCACGTCTGGCTCTTCCGGGACGTCTCGGGCCAGGCCCAGGCCGAGACGGAGTGGCAGTCGCTCCTCTCCCGGCAGCGGCACGAGAACGAGCGGTTGGTGGAGCTCGATCAGGTGAAGGCTGCGTTTCTCGCTGAGATCAGCCACGAACTGCGCACGCCGCTCACCTCCATACTGAGCTTTGCCGAGCTCATCAACGAAGGTCTCGGGCGGGACGAGGTTGCCGAACAAGCCGAGTTCCTCGAGATCATCCAGAGAAACGCCGACCGCCTTCTCCGCCTCGTCGACGACCTCTTGCTCCTCGACCGGATCGAGACAGGCGCAATGCCACTCGAGTGGGGCGTCGTCGACGTGGCCTCGCTCGTGTCGTCATGCGTCTCGAGCTTCGCGCCGGCAGCCGAGGCCAAGTCGATCTCGCTCGAGAGCGAGATCGGCGAGGGTCCCGCCATCCCCGGCGATCAGGGCCGCCTCGCCCAGGTTGTCGACGTCCTCTTGTCGAACGCCATCAAATTCACGCCCGAGGGCGGACGGGTCATCGTCTCCGCCTCTCCGGTCGACCGTCTCTGGCGGGTCGAGGTGATGGACAACGGGATCGGTGTCCCGGCAAAGGAGCAGGCTTCGTTGTTCGAGCGCTTCTACCGCGCAAGCAACGCCCGCGCCTCTCGCATCCCCGGTTCGGGGTTGGGCCTGTCGGTGGCGCGCGCGATCACCCAACTGCACGGCGGCGCCATCACCTTGCGAAGCGCCCAGAACGGCGGCACGACGGCGTCGGTCACGCTCCCCGTCGAAGCCCCTGGCGACGATGGTGCCCGCGCCGGCGACCCCCGCAAGCCCCATGCCTGAGCGACAGAGGCCCTGCATCCTCAACATCGAAGACGACAACGACATCGCGCGGGTGGTCCGCACCCTCCTCGAGCGCTCGGGGTACCGGGTCGTGTCGGTCGCCGACGGGCGTGAGGGCCTCCGCAGCTTTCACGAAGAGCGACCGGATCTCGTGATCCTCGATCTCGGCCTCCCTACGCTCGACGGGTGGACCCTCATCGAACGGGTCCGCGACCTGAGCCTCGGCGCCAATCCTCGTGCTCACGGCCCTCGACGCGGAGACTGACAAGGTCCGGGGCCTTCGCGCCGGCGCCGACGACTACATCACCAAGCCCTTCGGGAACTCCGAGCTGGTAGCCCGCGTGGAGGCGCTCCTGCGTCGGAGGCCGACCACGAGGACGGCAGCCATCGTGAACGCGAGCGCCGCTCAACGTCTCGTCCCTCCGCCGCAGGCTGCCCAAGAGGAACGCCCCCGGACACCGCGGCTCGTCATCGAACACGGTGTCGAGGTCGACTTCGGCGCGCACGTGGTTCGCGCCGGCGGCAAGGCCGTCGACTTGACGCCAACCGAGTTCCGCTTGCTGGAGACCCTCATGAACCATCGCGGCCAAGTCCTCTCTCCCGAGCAGTTGTTGCAGCTCGCCTGGCGCGACCCGACTGCGACCGGGCCGGACCGTGTGAAGTTCGCCATGCTGCGCCTGCGCCGAAAGCTCGGCTGGGACAGCGGTCCCAACAATCCGATCGAGACCGTCCGAGGCTTCGGCTACCGCTACCGGCCGCCGAACGGCTAGCAACATTTGCCAGCCAAACTGCAACCAGTTCGCAACCGCGCGAGCACCCGAAATCTCACTGTGGCAGTTCATCATGGTGATTGTTGGCAAGTGCCTGAGCGGGGGCTGGGGTGCTTGCGCCGGGGCGCCTGAGCGGGGGCCAGGCGCCTCCGAATCTCGAAGTGGCCCACGCGAGGGGCGGGCCGCTTCGTTGTAACGGTGATGGGGCCTGAGCGGGGGCCAGGCCCCTCACCACCGTTCAGCGACACAGGAGTTCGCGATGGACATGACGAGCGAGCACGAAAACCAGGGGCGTGTCCTCATAGTCGAGGACGACGAATCGGCGGCCGTGTTCGTGACCCGGGTCCTCGAGCGTGCGGGTTTCGAATCCTCGTGGGCTATCGATGCCGATCAGGCCTCGGTGCTGCTCGCAGACACCAACTTCCACGTACTTCTCACCGACTTCCGACTGCCCGGGCGCAGCGGCCTCGAGCTCGTGAGCGAGACGCGAACCATGCAGCCCGAAATCGGGATCGCAGTGATGACGTCGTTCAACGAGCCGGACCTCGAGCGCAGGGCACGCTCACGAGGAGCAGACGACTTCTTCGAGAAGCCGCTGACCGGATCGACACTCGTCTCGCGCATCGCGACGCTCGTCGAGCGAGCCAAGTTCAGCGGGCTCTGCCCGCCCACATCTCCGCCGGCCCGGGGGGCCAATGTCGAGCCGGCGGTTGCGGTGCCGGGGGTCCGTCGAGGGGGGACCCCCGGACTGCCGCCATACAGTCCTTCCACCACCGGCTGCGAGAACGCTGTCGAAGGTCAAGGCCTGAGTGGGGGATCTGACGGTGGCGTCGGATCCCTCGCACGGGCCTTGGGTTTGACCGACTTCGCCGACGTGCCGGCGCCGGGTCCAATCTTCCGCCGGATCGGGTCGACGAGAAGGACCCGCAGCACGGTCGCCGTCTGGGCATCGGTCACGCCGGTCGTGACCCATGTCATGTCCGGAGCGGGGCCGGTGGCGTCCCCACGCACGAGCGTGGCTTGCAACTTCGCCCGTTGAGGGGAGCGCCCCGGCGCCCGCCCGGCCGAAGCTCCTTCTAGCCCGCCGACTGCTTCACGGGCTCCGTGGCGTCGCGGACGACCACTCCGTCGACAAGCGTGATCGTCCGTGTCCGGACCGACGGAATGCGGGGCCCCGGCAGGATCACGCCGGTGAGATTGAGCGGGTCGGCGGCCGACAGGCAAAGCGAGTGCCCCTCGGCCGGCGCGCGAGCCACGGTCCGCAGCTGCTCGTAGGCCTCGGGGAGTGCGAACTGCTCGCCGGTGAAGCCCCCGACGAAGCGACCACCGAGTACGATCCCCCGGGCTTCGAGCCGGCGCAGGGCCCACAACACCTCGCGCCAGCCGATGCCCATGAGCTCACGCAACACGAGATCACGGAAGACGATGCCCCAGCGCTCGAGGAGTTGGCCCGCGAGCGCTTCGGCGAGGTCGTCGGTGTCGTAGGCCGGCGGATCATCCGGGTCCGTGATGCCTGCGCCTGGACCGAGCAACGACCACCGTCCACCGGAGAGCGCGGGGCGGATGCGGGCGCGGGGACCGCCGCGCCGTGGTCGGGGGGCGGGGCGGCCCGACCGGCTCCGGAGTCCGACCGCCGAGCCGCCCGAGCCTTCCCGGACCAGGTTGCCGAGTCGTGCCCGGCCGCCAAGAAGCGCGCGGACTGCTTGGAACCCGTCAGCCGTGACGAGCCCCCTGGCGATGCCCTCCCATAGGGCGTCGGCGACCTCGACCGGCATGCGGCCTGTCGCCGTGCACAGATCCGGCAGGAACAGGGCCCCGCGCTCGCGCAGCGCCGTGAGCACGTCGGCCGGAGCACCGACCACCGGTTCGTCCGGGCGGGCGTCACCCCTCAGCGCCGCCAACAGCCAGTCGGAGTCCTCCCGCCTGAACAACGACAGCGGCGTGGCCGGCGAAGGCGTAAGTCCCGGCCGCCTCGTCGGCGGGCCGCCCGGATCACCCGCGCCATCTGTTGCCATGGCTCGCAAGCCGAGCCTCCCGAAGGCCACTTCGCCCTCGGAGCAGAGTTCGTCGAGCAGAGCCGGCTGGTAGGACGCCACCCGGGTGGGCAGGATCGACTCCTCCCACGAGCCGACAGGTGCCTCGAAGCCCTGAAGCTGCTCGATGACCTCGGCGACACCGCCGGTCCCGATCAAGCGATGGCCCGCTCCGGCATGCTGCCAGGCGACGAGGAACCTCATCAGCTGCTGCGGGCTCACGGTCTCGACGGATCTGCGGGCGCCGTCGCGCATCCGTGAATGTATGCGCATCAGGAGGTGGCGAGCGGAGTATCGGTCGGCTCCGTCGTCGCCGACACGGCACTGGAGCACCGATCCTTCGTGCTCGAGCCGGGCTATCGCGCTCTTGACGTCCCGCTCCCGCGCGGGCCCGATACCGATCCGGTCAGCGAGCTCGGCAGTCGTGAGCGGTTCGGACATGAGCAGGGCCGCCCGTACCGCCTCGACGAGGACGTCCTCGGCGCGCGGGGCGATCGTCCCCTTCAGATTCGGCGGAGCCTCCAGGTCCGGTTCGAAGGCGACCGCGCCGAGGAGCGCCTCGACTGCTTCGCGCCGTTCGAGCGCTACCCATCTGCTTTCGCCTCCGGAGAGAACCGTCATGGCGCGGCCGGCCGCCACCAGCTGGTCGAACCAGGCCTCCCACTCGCGCTCGGGATCGAGGAGCACCTGAGTCGACAACAGGTCGTGCAATTCCTCTGAGTCACGCGGCTCGGGACGGGCCTGGGCCCCGACGGTGGCCACGACGGCTGGGTCGAGTCTCGACAAGTCGGTCGCTTCGAGCGGGACTCCCCGGCGCAGCTGCACGGACCGAGTGCGCCGCTCCTCGAGCGGTGCGTCGTCGAGAAACGTGTACGGCCGCCCGTTCAGGATCTCCTCGGAAAGGATCGAGGGCGCCACCGAGTCGACGAAGTGCGGCTCGATCTCGCCGGCTCGAAGCTGCTCGAGCAACACGGTGAGCCCCTTCAGGTCCATCGACTCGGTCATGCAGTCGTCCATCGTCTGGCGCACGACCGGGTGATCGGGGATCACGATCGGGCCGCTCACGTTCTCCTGGCATGCGGCGAGCATCGGGAAGATCGCCGCCATCAGGTCATCAGCTTCCATCCGCTGGATGGCGGGTGGCAGGTGCCTCGAGCCCCTGAAGCGGGGGGCGACGAGCGACCGCGAGAGATTCCAGCGCCACCGAGAGCCGAAGATCGGCGTGGGGAGGACAGCTTGCTCGAGAGTCTCGGTCACCGACTGGGGCGACAGGTAGCCCACGACGTCCGAGAGCGGGAAGGAGTGCTGGGGCCCGAGCGAGAGCACGACCGCGTCGTCGCTCGCGGCCGCCTGCAGCTCGAAGTCGAAGGAGCGGCAAAATCGCTTGCGAAGCGCCAGTCCCAACCCTCGGTTGATGCGGGCACCGCGCGGCGAGTGAAGGACGAGCTGCATGCCACCGGTGTCGTCGAAGAAACGCTCGACCACGAACCGATCGCCCGTCGGCAACCTCCCGAGCTCCTGCTTGGCCGTGCCGAGGTAAGCGATCACCTGCTCGGCTGCTCGCTGATCGACTCCGGGTATGGCATGCACGTGGGCGATCGCAGCCGGGACGGAGTCTTCGAGGGCCTGTTCGATCGAAAGGCGCAGCCCCGAGATCGCCGACGACAGCTCCGCCGTCCTTGCCGGGGCCTCGCCCAGCCAGAAGGGGACCGTCGGCGAGGCTCCTTCGGCGTCGACGACCCGAACGGTGCCCGTCTCGATGCGCCGGATTCGCCAGGTGTGGCTACCGAGGAGGAATACGTCCCCCGCCATCGACTCGATTGCCCAGTCCTCGTTCACGGTACCTACGAAGGACTCCTCCGGCTCGAGCACCACCCTGTAGTCGGCGAGCTCCGGGATCGCTCCCCCGGAGGTCGTGGCAGTGAGCCGCGCCCCGCGGCGAGGCCGCAGGACGGCGTTCACCTTGTCGCGGTGGACGTAGGCCCCCCGCAGCCCCCGGCCGGTCTGAACGCCGTCGCACACGAGATCGAGCACGCTCTCGAAGCTCTCGGCCGCGAGCGCGGCGTACGGCGCCGCCCCGGTCACGAGCGAGAACGTCTCCGCCTCGGTGATCCCCTCCGGCCCTGTCGTCGCGACCTCGGCAATGATCTGCTGGGCGAGGATGTCGAGAGGCGCGACAGGCGGGACGACCGCGTCGAGCTCGCCTCGGCGGGTGGCCGCCAGCAACGCGGTGCACTCGACGAGCTCGTCACGCGTCTGGGGGTAGAGACGGCCGGTAGGCGTCCCTCCGACGTGGTGCTGCGCCCGGCCCACGCGTTGCAGCCACGTGGCGATCGCCCGGGGCGAACCGATCTGGCAGACGAGCTCGACTGGGCCGACGTCGATCCCGAGCTCGAGCGAGGCGGTGGCTACCACCGCCTTCAGATCGCCTGCCCGGAGGCGGCTCTCGACCCTCAGCCGGCGCTCCATCGAGAGGCTGCCGTGGTGAGCTTGCACCTGATCCTCGCCGAGCAGCTCGCCGAGGCGGTGGGCGACTCGCTCTGCCAGCCGGCGGGTGTTGACGAAGACGAGCGTCGTCTGCCGCGAACGGATGTGATCTGCTATCCGCTCGAGGATGGCCGCGAACTGCTCGTGGGTGAACACGGCGCCGAGCTCGTCATCGGGAAGCTCGATGGCGACGTCGAGCTCGCGTCTGTGCCCGACATCGACCACGGTGCAGCGTGGGCCGCCCACGTCGTCGCTGCGACCAGGGCCGTCCCCGACGAGCAGCCGGGCGATCGTCGAGATCGGGCGCTGCGTAGCCGACAGCCCGATGCGGACAGGGCGGTCGTGCGCCGTCCCCGCCAGCGTCGCCGCAGAAGACTCGTGGGTCTCGCGCCATGCCCTCACCACCCGATCGAGCCGCTCCAGGCTGACAGCGAGGTGCGAGCCGCGTTTGTCGCGGGCGAGCGCGTGGATCTCGTCGACGATGACGGTCCGGACCGATCCGAGCAGGTCGCGGCCGCGTGTCGACGTAAGTAGCAGGTAGAGCGATTCAGGCGTCGTCACGACGATCTCGGGACGCACGCGGAGCATGGCGGCCCGCTCGGACTGAGGTGTATCGCCGTTGCGGACGGCAACCCGGACGTCGGGCACGGAGCAGCCCAGCTCACGAGCGACCTCCGCGATCTCCTCGAGCGGCCGGACGAGGTTCTGGGCGACGTCGACCGTGAGCGCCCGCAACGGGGAGACGTAGACGACGTCGGTGCCTCGCCTTCCCTCGCCCCACTCGGCGGCCCGGTAACACCGGTCGATCGCCACGAGAAAGGCGGCGAGCGTCTTGCCGGAACCGGTCGGCGCGGCGATGAGGGTGTCCTCGCCGGCAGCCACGGCCGCCCATCCGGCGGCCTGGGCCTCAGTCGGTCCGCCCGGGTATCTGCGACGGAACCACTCGGCCACGGCCGGGTGGAACGAAGCGAGTGGGTCGGCCGGGCGCACGCGCCGATTCTATCCGAACGCTTGTTCGTTTGCTCAGGTGATTCTGCCCACGTAGGACAGTCGCGGACTCGCCCGCATAAGCGACCCTCCGGTAACCTTCGTCCATGACGGTCAAAAAAGTGGGTGTGGTCGGCTCGGGGATCATGGGCGGCGGGATCACCGAGGTAGCGGCCGCAGCCGGCCACGAAGTGGTGCTCCGCTCTCGCGAGCTGGCCACCGCCGAGGGCACCGTCGCAACGATCGAACGGGGGCTGAACCGGCGCCTCGACAAGGGGACTCTCTCGGCCGAAGAGCGTGACGAGACGCTGTCGAGGATCACGGCCACCGACAACCTCCACGACCTGGCGGAGTGCGACCTCGTGATCGAGTCCGTGGTGGAGGACCTCCACACCAAGCGCCATCTGTTCGCCGAGCTCGACCGGATCTGCCAGGACAATGCCATCCTCGCGACGAACACCTCGACGCTGCCGGTCATCGAGATGGCGATGGAGACCGGCCGTCCCGAGCGGGTCTGCGGGATCCACTTCTTCAATCCCGCGCCGATGATGAAGCTCGTCGAGATCGTGCGGCCGCTGACGGCCTCCGACGAGACCATCGAAGAGGCCATCGCTTTCGCCGAGGGCTGCGGCAAGTCGCCCGTGACCGTGAAGGACCAGGCCGGGTTCATCGTGAACGCCCTCTTGTTCCCCTACCTCAACAACGCGATCCGCCTGCTCGAGAACGGGGTGGCGTCCATGGAGGACATCGACGAAGCTATGAAAGGCGGTTGCGGGTTCCCGATGGGCCCGTTCGCGCTGCTCGACCTAGTCGGCCTCGACACGTCGCTGTCGATACTCGATGCCCTCTACGACGAGTACCGGGACCCGAACTACGCGGCGGTGCCCCGCCTCCGCCGGATGGTGGCGGCTGAGAGGCTGGGGAGGAAGACCGGGGCGGGTTTCTTCGAGTACAAGCGGCCGTAGGCTGGCGTCGTGACCGACAAGCCCTGGGTGATGCGCACCTACTCGGGGCACTCCTCGGCGGTCGCTTCGAACGAGCTCTACCGGAAGAACATCGCGAAGGGCCAGACGGGCCTCTCGATCGCCTTCGACCTCCCCACCCAGATCGGCTACGACCCGGACTCGCCCGAGGCGGCCGGCGAGGTCGGGAAGGTCGGCGTGCCGGTGGCCCACCTCGGCCACATGGCTCAGCTGCTCGAGGGCATCCCGGTCGGCGCGATGAACACGTCGATGACGATCAACGCGACCGCGCCGTGGTTGCTCGCTTGCTACGTGGCGAACGCCGAGGACCAGGGTGTCGACCCGGCGGACCTCTCGGGGACGACGCAGAACGACCTCGTGAAGGAGTACCTCTCGCGCGGGACCTACATCTTCCCACCTGCCGCGAGCCTGCGCTGCACCGTAGACCTCGTGACCTACACCGTCCGGCACGTCCCGAAGTGGAACCCGATCAACGTCTGCAGCTACCACCTGCAAGAGGCTGGAGCGACACCAGTGCAAGAGGTGGCTTTCGCCCTCGCCACCGCCGTCGCGGTGCTCGACGCCGTCAGGGCCTCGGGGCAGGTGCCCGAAGACGAGATGCCGGCGGTCGTGGGACGGATCAGCTTCTTCGTGAACTCGGGGATGCGCTTCGTCGAAGAGACCTGCAAGATGCGGGCCTTTTCCTCGCTGTGGGAGCAGATCTGCACCGAGCGGTACGGCGTGACCGACGAGCGGCTGCGGCGCTTCCGGTACGGCGTACAGGTGAATTCGCTCGGGCTCACCGAGCAGCAGCCCGAGAACAACCTCCAGCGAATCGTGTTGGAGACGCTCGGCGTGACCCTGTCGCGCGATGCCCGGGCGAGGGCGATCCAGTTGCCGGCGTGGAACGAGGCTCTGGGACTGCCAAGGCCGTGGGACCAGCAGTGGTCGCTCCGGATCCAGCAGGTGCTGGCCTACGAGACCGACCTCCTCGAGTACGAAGACCTGTTCGAGGGCTCACGGGTCGTCGAGGCCAAGACGGCCGAGCTCCTCGAAGCAGCACGCGCCGAGCTCGACGACGTGCTCGGGCTCGGGGGCGCCTTCGAGGCGATCGAGGAGCTCAAGTCGCGCCTCGTCGCCAGCCAGACCGAGCGCCTGCGGCGGATCGAGTCGGGCGAGCAGAAGGTGATCGGCGTGAACTCGTTCACCGAGACCGAGCCCTCGCCGTTGTACGAGTCGACCGACCCGGGGTCTGCGATCCTCACGGTCGACCCGGCGGTCGAGGTCGAGCTGAGGAAGGACGTCGCCCGGTGGCGTGAGGCGCGGGACGCAGGTCGGGTGCGCGCCGCCATTGACGAGCTCGCCGCGTTGCCGAGTCCGGGGAGAACCTGATCCCGGCCACGATCGCGCTGGCGCACGCCGGCGGTACCACCGGCGAGTGGGCGGGGGCCCTGCGGGAGATCTTCGGCGAGTACCGGGCGCCAACTGGTGTCGCGGGTGGGATCGGGCACCGCGGGGAGGAGCTGCGTTCGGCCGCTGCGCGGGTGCGTGCGGTTCCCGGCGGGCCGCCCCGGCTGCTCGTCGCCAAACCCGGCCTCGACGGGCACTCGAATGGAGCCGAGCAGATCGCTGTGGCGGCGCGGGACGTGGGTTTCGAGGTGGTGTACGACGGGATCCGCCTCACGCCTGCGCAGATCGCTGCCACGGCACTGGACGAGGATGTGGACGTGATCGGGATCTCGATCCTGTCGGGCTCCCACCTCGAAGCTCGTGCCCGAGGTGGTCGATCAGCTCCGGGCGCGCGGAGTGGACGCACCGGTCGTCGTCGGGGGGATCATCCCCGAGGCGGACCAGGCCAAGCTCTTGGAGGCCGGCGTGCGAGCGATCTTCACGCCGAAGGACTTCCGCGTCGCCGACATGCTGTCGGCGCTGGCCGACCTGGCGACTGAACGGCGCGCCGGCGTCTAGGCGGGTCAGGCACGTCAGACGCTGATCAGCACGATCCCCAACGCGACCACGACCGCCGCGATCACGCGCCGGTACCCGAATCCCTCCTTGAAGAACACCGCACCGATGACAGCCGCCGATATCACTCCGGTCTCGCGCAACGCCGCAACCTCAGCCAAAGGCGCCTTCGTCTGAGCCCAGATGACCGCGCCGTAGGCGACGACCGAGAGCGCTCCTGCGAGGAGGCCCCGGCTCGCGATGTGCCCCGCCGTCCAGGCTTTCAGCGGGCGCCGCACCGCGGCTATCACAACGAATACCGGTCCTTGCAACAAGAAGAGGAGAGCCGTGTAGGCGAAGGGGTTCGGCGTGTGACGCACGCCCAGCCCGTCGACGAGCGTGTAGGACGCGATCGCCAACCCGGTCACGAGCGCCGCCCCGATGCCCGGCACCTCGCTGCGCTCTAGCCGGCCCGACGAGAACGCGAGGCTCATGAGACCGATGGCGAGCACCACGACGCCGGACAAGGGGACCCCGCCGAGATGCTCGTGAGCGAAGATCGCAGCCCCGACGGCCACGACGAGTGGCGACGTGCCACGGGCGATGGGGTACATCTGGTTGAACGAACCGAGGCGGTATGCGTTCATCAGCGCGAGGTTGTAGAAGACGTGGATCGCCGCCGAGCCGACGGCGAAGTACACCGCGGTCGTGGTCGGGAGCCCGGTGAACACGAGACCGACTCCACCTAGCAGAGCGCACGCCGCACCTATCCATGCGAAGACGACGATCCGGTCCTCGATCGCCTTTGTCATCGCGTTCCACACGGCGTGTAGTACGCCGGCGCCGAGCACGATGAACAAGACGCCGACGGTCAGTTCGCGCTGGATGGGTCTCCCCCGTGACTAACTCGGACCCGGCAACAAGTCGGTCAAGCGCCCTCGGTCCCGACCTGCCCGTGCTCGCCGGTGTGAGCGGCCCACGGTCGGTCCCGGCGCAACGGCACTGGTTTGGACCACCATCTCCCGGAGAAACGCCAAACGTACTCCGGCGCCCCCCTCTCCCTCTCACTCCCGCCGCCTGCACCACCACCTCGTCGCGGCCACTCCGCCTCGACCGCCGCCGCCAACGCCGCCACGATCTCGGGAGGGGCGCTCAGCGCTCCGGCGGCCACCGGCTGCAGCGCGCCGAGATCGTCGCGGCCGGTCACGGGAGCCTCACAACGGGATGTTCCCGTGCTTGCGCCTCGGCAGCTCCTCCCGCTTCGACGCGAGCAAGTCGAGCGTGCGCGTGAGGATCTTGCGGGTATCGGCTGGGTCGATCACGTCGTCCACGTACCCGCGCTCGGCGGCGACGTAGGGGTTGGCGTAGTTCTCGGTGTACTCCTCGACGAGCTCTGCTCGCCTCGTCGTCGGGTCGGCGGAGTCGGCCAGCTCCCGCCGGTAGACGATCTCGACTGCACCCTGTGGACCCATGACCGCCAGCTCGGCCGAGGGCCAGGCGAAGGCGAAGTCCGTCCCGATCGACTTCGAGTCCATGACGACGTAGGCCCCGCCGTAGGCCTTGCGCGTGATGACCTGGATGCGGGGGACAGTCGCTTCGCAGTAGGCGTACAGCAGCTTCGCCCCGTGCCGGATGATCCCGCCATACTCCTGGTCGGTCCCGGGCATGAAGCCCGGCACGTCCACGAACGTGACGAGCGAGATGTTGAAGGCGTCGCACGTCCTCACGAACCGTGCGGCCTTCTCCGACGAGTCGATGTCGAGGACGCCCGCGAGCACTGCGGGCTGGTTCCCCACTATCCCGACGACCCTGCCGGCGATGCGGGCAAAGCCGCACGTGATGCTGCCGGCCCAGTGAGGGAAGTACTCGAAGTACTCGCCGTCGTCTACGACGAGGGCGATGACCTTGCGCATGTCGTAGGGCTGGTTCGGGCTCGGCGGGACGACGTCCCGCAGCTCTGGCACCTCCGCTTCGGCGTCGTCGGGCCGCTCTGCCATCGGGGGCACCTCGAGATTGTTCGACGGCAGGAACGACAGCAGGTACCGCACGTCGTCGAGGCAGGCCTTCTCGTCGGCCGCGACGTAAGTGGCGACGCCCGATCGAGTGGCGTGGCTCATGGCGCCACCGAGCTGCTCGAGGGTGACGGACTCGCCGGTGACCGTCTTCACTACATCAGGGCCCGTGATGAACATGTGGCTCGACTCGTGCACCATGAAGATGAAGTCGGTCATCGCCGGGGAGTAGACGGCACCACCGGCGCACGGGCCGAGGATGACAGAGATCTGTGGCACGACGCCTGAGGCGAGCACGTTGCGGAAGAAGATCCCGCCGTAGCTGTGGAGAGACACGACGCCCTCTTGGATCCGGGCCCCTCCCGAGTCGCCGAGGCCGATGACGGGGACGCCGACGTCGATGGCGAGCTCCATGAGCTTCTGGATCTTCTCGGCATGGGCCTCGCCGAGCGCGCCGCCGAAGACCGTGAAGTCCTGGCTGAACACGCACACCCTTCGTCCGTCGATGGTGCCGAACCCGGTGATCACCCCATCGGTCCACGGGCGGGAGTGCTCGAGGCCCATGCCACTGAAACGGTGGCGCACGAGCAGGTCGATCTCCTGGAACGAACCTTCGTCGAGGAGGTAGTCGACCCGCTCGCGGGCGAGCATCTTGCCCTTCGTCAGCTGCGACTGGACCGATCGATCGGTCCCCGGATTCCTGGCTTCCTCCTTCCGCTCGGCAAGGGTGTTGAGGCGGGCGGCCATCGAGTGATCGGGGGCAGCAGGAGCGCCGGTGGTGGCAGCCGTCGCCGTGTTGTCTGACATGGCCCGAAGGCTAGCGTCGCGCCGTCGGCAGCTCACATCCGGGCGGCTCGGGGCCGGTTACTCCTGGACCAGCTCGATCAGCGTCCCGAACCCCGACTTGGGGTGCACGAACGCGACCGTCGTCCCCCTCGACCCGGGACGGGGGACGGCGTCGATCATGGTCGCGCCGGCAGCCTTCATCGACTCGAGCGCGGCGGCGCAGTCGGTCACCCGGTAGCCGACGTGGTGGATGCCCTCGCCCTTGCGCTCGAGGTACTTCGCGACCGGCGAGTCGTCCCGGGTGGGCGTGAGCAGCTGGACATAGGAGTCGGCGACCCTCAGGAGTGCCTCCTCGACACCGTCTGAGTCGATCCGCTCACGGTGCGCGACAGTGGCGCCGAGCGTCTTCTCGTACCAGGCGGCTGCCGCGTCGAGATCGCGAACGGCGATGGCGACGTGGTCGATCTCGGTCAGCTCAAAACCCAGCCCTCCGCTCACGCCCCGAGCCTCCGGAACGCCGTGATCTTGTCCTCTCCGACGCGCTCACGCAGCGCGGGATCGGCGATCCCGAGACCCTCGGACGGGGCGAGGCACAACACTCCGATCTTTCCTTCGTGCAGGTTCTGGTGCACCTGCGCGGCAGCCTCGCCGGCCTGCTCGAGGGGATAGACGACCGAGAGGATCGGCTGGATCTTCCCCAGCGAGATGAGGCGGTTGGCGTCCCACGCCTCGCGGTAATTGGCGAAGTGCGACGACTTGATCTGCTTCAGCTTCATCCAGAGGTGGCGGTTGTCGTACTCGATCATGTAGCCGGAAGTGGCAGCGCACGTGACGATCATCCCGCCCCGTTTGGCCACGAAGACCGACGCGCCCATCGTCTGGCGGCCCGGGTGCTCGAAGACGATGTCCGGGTCCTCGCCCACGAGAGAGCGGATGTCCTTGCCGAAGCGCCTCCACTCCGACTCGTCCTGGGTGTGCTCATCGGCCCAGAAACGGTAGGCCTTCTCGGCCCGATCGATCACCGCCTCGCACCCGAGCGCCTCGAGGAGCTTCACCTTCGACGCCGAGCTCACGACCCCGACAGGGATGCCGCCACCGTTCAAGACGTACTGGACGGCGTAGCCGCCGAGCCCGCCGCTCGCGCCCCAGACGAGGACGACGTCGCCTTGTTTCATGGCCGCGCCGTTTCTCGAGACGAGCATCCGGTACGACGTCGAGTTGCACAGGGCGTTGCAGGCGGCCTCCTCCCAGCTCAAGTGCTCGGGTTTGGGCATCAGCTGGTTCGCCTTCACCACCGAGAAGTCGGCCAGCCCGCCGAAGTTCGTCTCGAAGCCCCAGATCCGCTGGTTGGCCGTGAGCATCGAGTCGTCGTGTGCGGTGGGGTCCTGGTCGTCGACGTAGTTGCAGTGGACGACCACCCGGTCGCCGGTCTTCCAGTTGCGCACCGCCGAGCCGGCCTGCAGTACGACGCCTGCGGCGTCGGAGCCGACGACGTGATACGGCAGGTCGTGCCGGGCACCCCAGACGCTCTCGCGCCCGAGGCGTGTGAGGAAGCCGAACGTCGGCATAGGCTCGAAGATCGAGGTCCAGACGGTGTTGAAGTTGATCGCCGATGCCATGACGGCGATGTAGCACTCGTCCGGCGCCAGATCGGGCACGGCCACCTCGTCGACGTGCAGCGACTTGCGGGGGTCCTTCTCCGACGAGGTGAGCCCCTCGAACATGCCGGTCTCGTCCCTCTTCACGAACACCGCTCTGTACGACTCGGGCAACGGCAGGGCGGCAAGGTCCTCGGGCGGCGCACCGGCGAGGATCGCGTCACGGATCGCGTCCATTCCCGGAGAGTACCGCGCGGTCAGTTGGCAGTCCCAAGCGAAGCGACCGTTCCCCGTGATGATCGGCGGCGATAGGCTCACCAGCGTTTCGCTGACCAGCGGTCTTAGGCCGGAGACTCAAGGTCTCAGAGAGGAAATTGGGAAACAGATGCCCGGATCCGTGATAGTTGCAGGGGCTCGCACCCCGATCGGCAAGCTCTCGGGAGCCCTCGGCGGCTTCACCGCAATGCAGCTCGGGGGCTTTGCCATCAAGGCCGCGCTCGAGCGTGCCGGTGTCTCACCTGAGGATGTGGACTACGTCTTCATGGGCCAGGTTCTCCAAGCCGGCCAGGGCCAGATCACGGCTCGTCAAGCAGCGGCCAACGCCGGGATCCCGATGACCGTGCCCGCTACGACGATCAACAAGGTCTGCCTCTCCGGCCTGAACGCCCTGTACCTCGCCGACCTGATGATCAACGCCGGCCAGGCCGACATCGTCGTGGCCGGCGGCATGGAGTCGATGACCCAGGCCCCATACCTCCTCCCCGGAGCGCGGGCCGGATACCGTGCGGGCGATCAGAAGGTCGTCGACTCGATGATGTACGACGGGCTGTTCTGCGCCTTCGACCAGGTGGCGATGGGTGCCGGCACGGAGCGCTACAGCCGCGCCGCTGACATCTCCCGGGATCGCCAGGACGCTTTGGCGGCAACGTCGCACGAGCGGGCGGCGAGCGCCATCAAGGAAGGCCGCTTCGCCGAAGAGATCACGCCGGTCGCGGTGCCGCAACGAAAGGGCGACCCCGTCATGGTCGACACCGACGAGGGCGTCCGCCCGGAGACGACTGTCGAGTCGCTCGGCAAGCTGAAGGGCGCTTTCGAGCCGGACGGCACGATCACCGCCGGGAACGCCAGCCAGATCTCCGACGGCGGCGCCGCGCTCATCGTGGTGTCGCGTGCGAGGGCCGACCAGCTGGGCGTGACACCGCTCGGCGAGATCGTCGGCTACGGGCAGGTCGCCGGCCCGGATCCCTCGCTTCTCATCCAGCCGGCACGCGCCATCCGCCAAGCGCTCGAACGTGCGGCTGTCGGTCTCGCCGACGTCGACCTCTTCGAGATCAACGAGGCGTTCGCGGCTGTCGGGGTGGCCTCCATGGATGACCTCGGCATCTCCGGCGACGTGACCAACGTGAACGGTGGAGCGATTGCTCTCGGCCACCCGATCGGGATGTCGGGAGCGCGTCTGGCGCTGACCTCGCTCACCGAACTTCGCCGCCGGGGCGGTGGGACCGCAGCTGTCGCCTTGTGTGGCGGTGGCGGGCAGGGCGACGCAGCGCTGCTCCGGAGCCTCGGCTAGGCGGTCGCCGTCAGGGTGCCCGGTAGGGTTGCCTGGCGGATCAAGCTCAGGCGACGCAAAGGGGACCCGTGAGCATCAACCTTGTGAACGGTGATCGCCGTCACATCGGACGCGGCGGGATCACATGCGGCCCGCTTGCCTTCGGCTGCTGGCGCTTCACGCACACCGATGTCGACTACGCCCGAGCTCTCGTGAGTCACGCCGTCGATCAGGGGCTCACGCTGATCGATACGGCCGACATCTACGGGCTCGGCATGGGCGGAGCTGGGTTCGGCACGGCAGAGGAGCTGCTCGGTCAGATCCTCGTGTCGACACCCGGTCTGCGCGAGCGGATCGTCCTCGCGACGAAAGGCGGCATCCAGCCAGGTGTCCCGTACGACTCGAGCGGACCGGCGCTCCAGGCAGCGTGCGAGGCATCGCTGAAGCGCCTCAAGGTGGACCAGATCGATCTCTACCAGGTCCACCGCCCGGACTTCTTCGTTCACCCCGAGGAGCTGGCGAAGACCCTCCTGCGTCTCCGCTCCGACGGCAAGATCCGCGAGATCGGCGTCTCCAACTGCACCGGGCCGCAGCTTGACGCTCTGACGTACTACCTCGGGCCGAGGGCGCTTGCGACGAGCCAGCCGGAGTTCTCCGCCGCCCACACCGATCCCATCCGCGACGGCACGCTCGACCGGTGCCTGCGGGATGGGGTCACTCCGCTCGCATGGTCCCCCCTAGCCGGCGGGCGCCTCGTCACGGGCGAGGGGATCCGCCAAGAGCTGCTCGAAGTGCTCGACGATCTGGCAAGTCGCGAGCAGGCAAGCCGCGCCGCGGTCGCGCTGGCGTTCGTCCTCGCCCATCCCTCGCGCCCGGTCGCGATCGTCGGGACACAGCGCGCTCGACCGCATCGACGAAGCGTTGACGTCGCTCTCGGTCAAGCTCGATCGGGTCGACTGCTACCGAATCATCGAGGCGTCGGAGGGCACCGAACTCCCCTGAGCAAGATCAGGTCGGAGGTGTTTGCCTGGTGTAGTCAGCCCAGGCCCGGCCGTCCCACCACCTGAACGGAGCGACGCCGGACGGGTCGGGGAACCAGCCCGCAGGGATCGTGATAGGCGGGATCTCGGTGGCATGTGTCACGACGGGCGTGGACTGGGCGAGCCTCTTGAGCTCGCTCACGGTGGCCACGGGGCCGACCAGGCTGACGGGGCCACGCGTCCGGCTGGCGGCGAGCATCCGGGCGAGAAGCTGGCGCACGACGGGGTGATCAGCCAGCTGAGGCGGGATCGCGAGACCGTGGCCGTTCTCACGCAGACGGAGCACGACGAGTCCGCTCCGGGGACCCTTGAGCCACCGCCACGGCGGGGAGAAGCCATCCGGACCGATCCGGATCGAACTGATCCCAGCCAAGTCGAGATCCTGATTACGGCTCCCATCCAGCCGCTCGAGCCGGAGCGAGTGGTCGGTGGCGACGACGGCGGTCGGGCGTGCGTGCACGAATGTTCGCATGAAACGGTAGGCCCAGACCGCCCCCACGAACACGGGAAGGAGATCGAACGCAACGAGGCGCATCCCCGACTGGTACTCGACGACCGACGCCAGGGCACCGACGGACGCGGACGCCACGGCGGCCCCGATGAGACGGAACCGGGTCCGTTGCCACTCCGCCGGAGTGGGGCTTCGAGCGAAGGACGATGCCTTCGGCTGTCTCGACTTGCTCGACGTTCACGACCTAAACGATACGACAGGAGCCGGAGGAGGAGATTCCGGGGGCCGTATCGTACCGACGCGCGCCCGATGAAAGCGGCTCACCCCGTCACTTCGCGACGTCCGACGAGCGCCCGCCCGAGGGTCAGCTCGTCTGCATATTCGAGGTCGCCTCCAACCGGCAGACCGCTCGCAATGCGGGTCACGCGTATCCCGAGCGGCGAGAGCAGGCGAGCGAGGTACATGGCAGTCGCCTCTCCTTCGAGGTTCGGGTTCGTGCACAAGATCACTTCGGCGATGCCATCGTCGTTGAGCCTCGCGAGCAAGTCACGCACGCGCAACTGCTCCGGACCCACGCCGTCGATGGGGTTCAAGGCACCGCCGAGCACGTGATAAGTGCCGTGAAACTCTCTCGTCCGCTCAACCGCGACTATGTCCCGCGGATCCTCGACCACGCAGACGATCGACGCATCACGACGAGAGTCGCTGCAGATGGCGCACAGCTCGGCCTCCGCGACGTTGAAGCAGCGCTCGCACAGGCGGATGCGCTCTTTCACCTCTGCGATGGCCGCGGCAAGGCGAAGTGCCTCTTCCTTGGGGACCTCGAGGAGATGAAATGCGATGCGCTGGGCCGACTTCGGCCCGACGCCAGGCAGGCGCCCGAGCTCGTCGACGAGCTCTTGAATAGGACCAGCGAACATACAGTCAGATCAGCTCGTCGTCTGCGTCGTCATCGGTGTCGTCATCGTTCGGCTCTTCCTCGTCCTCACCGCTTTCTTCATCGCCATCCTGCTCGAACAGCGCGAAGTCCCCGCCGAACAGCTCGCTCATCAGCCCCTCGAGAGGTGGCACTCCGCCAGCACCGGCCAACCCTGCGAGGCCGCCGAGCGCGCTCGAGATCCGGACTGCCGCCGGCGCCGCCGCCGAACAGGCTGCTCATCATCGCTCCGAGATCGAGCCCCGGCGGGAGAAGTGTCGATGCAGCATGCTCACGAACCTCAACCGCCTCCGCGAGAGCGTGGCGCAACGCCGCCAGCACGAGGTCCTCGAGCATTCCGACGTCATCTGGATCGACGACCTCGCGGGCGATCTTCACCGAGACGGCATCGAGATTGCCCGTGAGCTCGATCTCGACCGCTCCACCCCCGGCCCGACCGCTCACTTTCACGTTGGCGGCCTCGAAGGAGGCCTGCTCGAGTTGATCACGAGCCTGCCCGAACAACTCGCCGAAACCCGAGAGCGGTCCCATCGTCCCGAAGCCGCTCAAGCCGGCGAACCCGGGCGCTTGAGAGGGCTGTTCCATGTCGCCGTCCTCGACAGGCGGCAACCCATCGTCTGTGCTCATCCGGTCACCTCCTCTGCTCCTGGGAACGCTTCTCGCAACCGATGCTCCGCCCACGACGCCGAGTCGTGCGGGCCTGCTACCGCGCCGCCCACCGCGATGTCGCCCTCTTCGACCTCGTCGACCTCGTCGTCTTCGACCGCGACCTTCGCGACCTTCGCCGCCGATCCGGAGCCGGCTGGAGCGGCACGCACGGATGACGCAGGCGGACCGTCCTCCTCCGGCGCTTCCGTGCTAAGGGCATTCGCCACGCCCCCATCGGTGTCAGTGACGAGCTCGAGTCGGATCCTCACCTGAAAGTGCCTGCTGAGAGCACCGGCGATGTCTTCTCGCAACGGCGCCGCGTGCTCCACGTGGGCGGCGTTCGGCAAGGCGAAGACCGCCACTCCGTCTGCCATCGCGGTCCACCGCCCGACGTTGTAAATGGCACGCGCCCGCGGCTTGAGGGTCGGCAGGATGCTGTCAGCCCAGGCCGTCACAAGATCGTCCCGCGTCGGCATCTCCGCTGGCTTGTCCTCGCTCTCGGGCACCGCCGCGACCTGAGGAGCCGCTGCCGCTGGCACAGCCGTCTGCGTCTGCGCAACCTCTCTCGAGCGATACGCGCCAAGTGCGGGCCTCGGCCCCTCGCCGGCTCCAGCCGGTGGCGAGTCAGCCAAGGGGGGCGACGCCTCTCGTGTGGTCACCTGAACCGGTGGCCGCGGCACCAAAGGATTGCCCCCGCCGCCCCCTCCCTGCTCGAGCTCCGCCAGGCGCCGTTCGAGGCGCTCGACACGATCGAGGAGAGCGCTCGTCGAGTCGTCCACGTCCGGGTTGGTCAAGCGAACGATCGCGACCTCGAGGGTGGTGCGGGGATCGATGGCCTCACGCATGTCGACTATCGACTTCCCGATCAGCTCGAGCGCTCGCACACAGCGTGCCGGAGCAAGCAGCGCCCTGCCGTCGACGGCGAGCATGTCGGCCTCTGGTCTCACCACCCGCCTCGCGATGCTCGCGAGGAACTGTTCCCGCAACGTCTCGACCAGCTCCACCGCCAAGCGTTGAGCGTCGAAGCCGGCGACGATCGCCTCCCCGACGACTCGAAGCCCGGTCGCCGGGTCCTGTTCCGCGATCGCCTCGACGAGGTTCGCGAGGAACCGGCTGTCGTCTTCGACGATGCCCGAGGCGACCACCTGATCGAGCACCGAGAGAGCGTCACGGGCCGAGCCGTGGCCCCTCCGAACGGCCGCCTCGATCCCGTCTTCTGGGAGCTTCAGTCCCGCGTCGGCGGCGATGTCGGAAAGGAGCTCCTCGAGGACAGGCTGCTCGAGGAGGTGGAACTCGAAGTGCTGGGTCCTGCTTCGGATCGTTGGCAGGACTTTCTGAGGGTCGGTCGTGGCAAGCACGAACACGACGTGTTCCGGTGGTTCCTCGAGCGTCTTCAGCAAGGCGTTCGATGCCGCCGTAGAGAGCATGTGGACCTCGTCGATGATGTACACCTTGCGCTTCCCAGGCGTCGAAAGCGCAGCTCTCGCTACGAGGTCGCGCATCGCGTCAACGCCGTTGTTGGAAGCGGCGTCGAGCTCATGGACGTCGAGCGAGGCCCCTCGTGCTATCTCCTTGCACGACTCGCATTCCCCGCACGGCTCACCCTCCTCGAGGTTCGTGCAGTTCAGCGCCTTGGCGAGGATCCGCGCCGTAGACGTCTTCCCGGTGCCTCTCGGGCCCGAGAACAGGTACGCATGGACGATGCGGCCGTCTCGCACCGCGTTGCGCAGGGTCGCCGAGACGAGGTCCTGGCCTCGGATCTCGGAGAAACGTTGCGGACGGTACCGGCGATACAGCGACTGGTACTGGTTCGCGCTCGCGTCCGTAGGAAGGTTGCGGGGGGTATCGGCGGAGGCATCAACCACGACGCCCGACATTAGGAGACGGCGCTGCCGTGCGCAGCAGCCAGGTCCCCTGCGGCACATCCGCGCGCCCGCTGAGAGCTGCTGCCTTCCGGCCCTGACTCGATTCACGGTGGCAAATTGCGCAGAACCCGGCTACTGCGCACGGCAGCGCCGAGGGAACAGACTACCGTGAAGCGACTCGGAGGAGTGCGAGAGCGGCCGAATCGGCACGATTGGAAATCGTGTGACTCGCAAGGGTCCGTGGGTTCAAATCCCACCTCCTCCGCTCCACCACCAGACACCACCTCCTCCGCTCCACCTCCTCCGCTCCACCTCCTCCGCTCGTTGTCAGGATCACAACGTTCTGCTAGTGGCGCGGCGGTGCCACAGTCCACGACAGGAGTGGGCGCATCAGGAACCGTGGCGGTTCGAGCCCGAGCGCGTTCAACATGACGCCCACATCCTCTTGGAGCCAGACCGCGGGCAGGACATGAGGCCAGGCGGAATACGGTGCGAGGAAGGCCCGGGGATCCTGGCGGTTCGTGGCATTATCCGGTATGGCTAACGGGCCGCCCGAGCTGCGCGGGCTCCTGAGCGGTGCCAGCGAGGGCGCCCGAGCCGCGCGGGCCAGCCATCGCTCGGGCTTGCGCAGGGCGGCTGCGGTCGCAACGGCGGGAGTGCTCCTCGGGCTGGTCGCCTGCGACGTCTGGGTGGCTGGCGTGCGTGGCTGGTGGGACCGGCACTCATTCACGAGCAGCGTTGTCTCCAGCATTCTCGTGCTCGGAGTGACGGTCCTCATCCTCGACGAGGTCCTTGCCCGCCGCCAGCGCAAGGAGCGGGCAGTGTCAGTGGCGGTCCAGGCTGTCATCGTCTACGGGCAGGCTCGCCAGTCTTGCGACGCCGTCGAGGCCATTGCCACGGCTAGTGCTGGCGGGGACGGAGCCGAGATTGACGTCCCCCAGGTCGACGCGCGCGACGAGGTGCGCATCCTCGCGAGCATGATCCTCGTGGCGTCGCCCGCCCTTTTCGACGACCCCGAGGCGCGCCTGTTCCTGGAAAAGGTGCAACGCCTCGCCGCGACGATGTACGGCGCTTTGGCCCGGCACAAGATCTCACCCGGCGCGCCGACGGGGGACGACGACGGCACCGTCGCCCGCTTGAGGGCGTGCAGGTCGCAGTTGGACGCCAGCGTGCGCCCGCTTGCGGCTCGGTTGACGGACAAGGGCGGAGCCCCGCTCGACGCGCTCGCCGACCTGGCGACTCGACGGCCCGAGCCGACCGAAGCCCCCGCGCAAACAGCTCTTGGAGGAGAAGGGGGTCCGCGACCTGACTGAGCCACAACTACGATCGACATCTGCGGCTTACGTGGAGGACCCACGAACGGTGCAGTCAGCGACCGGTCGTTGCATGAGCGTCTTCAGAGCGGCGACATGCGCTGTTGCGTCGGCCGATCCGGCCAAAGCTCGCTGGGCGACGAACCCTAAAGTGATCGACGTCAGTAGCTCCGCAACCCCTTCCGGGTCCGCCGTAGCATCAAAGGTCCCGGCAGCCTGCCCCCGCTTCACCACGTCGAGGAACAGTCTGCGCAGACCCGAGTAGGAGGCACGAGTGGCCACCTTGAGCTCGGGATCGCTCTGGGAGTGGCTCCAACCGTGGATCGAGACAGCCAACCGATCGATGTCGCCTTTCTTGTGCCGGCCAAAACCCACGACGGCGCGCAGCACCTGTTCGACTAACTCCGGGAGCGGAGGCGGCGCAGGATTCGTGAGGATCGGCACGAGGTCATCGGCCAACGCCGCTGCTCCCTCGGTGACGGCGGCGTTGATGATCTGGTCCTTGCCCTTGAAATAGCCGTACACAGCACCGGTCGAGAGGCCGGAACGGGCGATGATCATCTCCATCGATACGGCTTCAAGGCCGTGCTCCTCCAGGCAGGCGCGGGCCGCTTCGAGGACTTGCACGCGGCGGGCCTCCCGCCGCTCGTCGGTGATGCGGGGCATGTTTTGACGGTACCACATACAAAACGAATATTCCCTCTTGACAGTTGGAGCGACTGAGGCCTCAGGGAGGTCGGGGCGTCGACGGCAAGCGTCAATGTAGCACGATGTGCTACATTGATCTCATGGCACGGGAGATCACACAACGCGAGCTTCGCAACGAGAGCGGCAAGATAATGCGCGAGCTCGATGACGGCGAGACCTTCGTGGTGACGCGCAATGGAGTGCCAGTCGGAGAGCTGGCACCTTTACGACGACACCGTTTCGTGAGCGCGGAGGCGACCATCGCGATGTTCCGGGGCGCACCCGCTGTCGATTTCGACCTGTTCCGCGCCGACCTCGACTCGATCGTGGACCAGAACCCCACGCCGCGTGGCTGAGACACAGCGCCCGGCTCGGGGCATCGTCGATACTTCCGTCGTCATGGACCTGGAACGGCTCGATGCCTCGCAACTTCCGCTGGAGCTGGCCGTCAGCGCGATAACCATGGCGGAGCTGGCAGCCGGACCGCATGCGACTGACGATGCAGAGGAGCGAGGGCGCAGGCAAGACCGGCTACAGCGTGCGGAAGCGGCGTTCGACCCCCTTCCCTTCGATGTCGACGCCGTCCGTGCCTACGGCCGTGTCTACGCGGCCGTCAGGTCCGCGGGACGCAAAGCCCGTGGCGCTCGAGCCATGGATCTGCTCGTCGCTGCCTCTGCCTGTGGCGCCGACCTGCCCCTCTACACGCGCAACGGGGCGGACTTCAGCGGGCTCGAGGGCCTGGTCGAGATAGTCGTCGTCTGAGGGCCGGCCAGAGCCAACGGTCGACTTCGCTGCTCCCGTCGGGGCAGCGCCCGATCCGATCGTCAGCTGTGCTACGGGCTCACACTTTGAAGATGTACGCCTCTCCTTCGCCCGCGTTGGTGTTCGGGGCGCCGGCGACGACGGTTTTGCCCGTGGCTGCCACCGAGTCGCCGAAGATGTCTCCTGCGGTCGCCGCAGGATCCTGCAGGGTGTACGTCGGCGTCGCAGGCCAGCTGGAGGCGGTATTCAAGTAGACGTAAGCCGTGCCGGCGTCGAGGCCACTGTTGGCGTCGAGGTCATCGACGCCGGCGACGACGGTCGACCCCGACACCCCCACCGAGACTCCGAAGAGGTCCTGCGACGTCGCCGCTGGATCGGGCAAGGTGACGTTCGGCGTCGCAGGCCAGCCGGAGGCAGAATTCACGTAGATGTAGGCCGCGCCGTCGAGGTCATCGACGCCGATGGCACCGATGACGACGGTCGTCCCCGACACTGCCACCGAGTAGCCGAAGCGATCGCCGTCGGTCTCGCCAGGATCTTCGAGTGTGGTAGTCGGCGTCGTCGGCCAGGCCCCTGGGGTTTTCACATAGACGTAAGCCGTTCCGGTGAGGTTGTCAGTGAGGAACGCGCCCACTACAACGGTCCTGTTATACAGTGCGACCGAGTAGCCGAAGTAGTCGTCGGCGGTCGCCCCGGGGTCCGGCAAGGTGACGTTCGGCGTCGCAGGCCATGTGGAGGCGTGCCGGGTGTAGATGAAGGTTGTTCCAGCGAAATCGTTGGCGCCGAAGTCACCGACGACGAGTATCGCCCCGGACACTGCAACCGAGTAGCCGAAGTAACCGGACGCAGTACCCGTCGGATCTGTCAGGGTGGCGGTTGGCATCGACGGCCAGCCTGAACCTCTGTTCACGTAGACGTAGGCGTTCCCATAAGAGCCCACGACGATCGTGTTTCCCGCCACCGCCACGGAGGTGCCAAAGAGGGATGCGTCTGGAGTCGGCGAAGGGTTCGCCAGGATGACGGTCGGTGTCGTCGGCCAGCCGGTGGTGCCTTTCACATAGACATAGGCCACCCCGTCGAGGTTGTCGGCGACATCGGACCCGACTACGGCCGTCACCCCCGACACCGCCACCGCTGAGCCGAAGTTGTCCTCTGCGGTCGCTCCGGGGTCCTGCAACGTGGCGCGAATCGCTGGAAGTAAGTGAGGCGCGATGCCTGCCCGAGACGCGGCGGCGCTCGCCATCGTCGCCGGCAACACCGCTGCTACGAGCGCCAAGACCCCAGCTAGTACGGCGGCCAGCAGACTTCGCTGCAGTGTCGTCGCTAGGACGGTTCCGCGACTTCCACGCTTGGACGGCACTGTCCACCCCTTCCCGTTGTGACACCGCGGAAGGTGGGTGCCTTCGTGGACGCTAGGTCCCTTGCTCAGAAGCGTCAACCGCCGGTAGTGGGTCAGTTCACTCAAACTGACCACTACTCGAGCCGCGGTGCGGTCAATACGCTTGCAGTCATGGACGTCCTGTCTGCTGGATCGGAGTTCCTCCTCCGCCAAGGTCGCCTCCTGGAGCGACGCCTTGCCGAGACCTGCCTGGCCGGAGCCCCGGCTGCAGGAGCGGTCAACACCCTCCGCGGCTACCAGAACGAGGACGGCGGGTTCGGGCACGGCCTCGAACCCGACACGCGTTGCCCGGTGAGCTTGCCTATCTACGTGGAGGTGGCTTTCCAAGCTCTGGCGGCGGCCAACACCGTCGATCATGTGATGGTCGCCCACGCGTGTGACTTCCTCGCCCGGGTCGCGAGGGAGGCCGACTCGGGCGGAGCGGTGCCCTTCGCCTTCCCGGTGATCGAGTCGTTCCCGAGAGCCGGTCATTGGACCGAGTGGACGTACCAGCCTGGGCTGAACCCGACCGCCGGGCTAGTCGGACTCCTGTACCAACTGGGTGTCGACCACCCCTTCGTGACCGACGGGGCCGAGTACTGCTGGGAGCAACTCGAATCCACCGAGCTTCCGGCAGACGCTCATGCTCTCTCCGAGGTGCTGGTCTTTCTCGACGGCGCTCCCGAACGCGAGCGCGCCAATGAGATGGCCGCCGCAGTGGGAGACGCACTGAGAGGCTCGACGTGGTTCCGTCTCGACGCCGAAGACACAAGCTATGGGCTCTCTCCTCTCAACATCGCCCCCGCCGCCGACAGCCGATGGCGGGCGCTCTTTCGCGACGACGAGATCGAGGCGCATCTCGATCGCATGGAACGCGACCAACAGTCCGACGGAGGATGGCCCATCGCCTGGGAACCGCCTAGTGATCTCGCCCGCATGGAGTGGCGGGGCATCGAGACGCTGCGGGCATTGCGCACGCTCACGTCCTACGGTCGAATCGATCGTCCGACTTGATTCTCACCACTGACAGCGTTTCATTGACCACACTCAGCGCGAGGAGTAGACTCGACTCGTGACCCCCGCAGATGGCAGGAAGGTCGGCCTTTCGCGCCTACTCGCTGTTCTCCTCCCCCTCCTCCTCACAACAATCCTGGTCGTCGGAATCGCCACGCCTGGTTCGGCCTTCGGATCGGTGGCTCGAAGAAGCCCCGGAGCGGCACAACCTCACGTCGGCAAGTGGAAGGTGCGTGAGTCGTTCGCCGGGCCGATCGTCGAGGTGGCAGGCATCACGTGTGCTTCGGCCAAGACGTGCGTGAGTTACGGGTGGGACCCGGGGCTCGGTGGGTACCTCCTCGTGACTTCGGACGGCGGCCGCAACTGGACAGAGGTGGTACCGACCGGCTCCGCCTACATGAGCGACGTCAGCTGCCCGACGGCCTCGACGTGCGTGGCAGTCGGAGGGACCCAAGACGGCCAGGCGTCGATGGTGAAGACAACCGACGGCGGCGCAAGTTGGCCTTCGGTCTCCGTGCCGAGAACGGCCGGTCCTCTCAACACCGTCAGCTGTCCCAGTCCGGATGTCTGCATTGCGCTCGGACACGGCCAGCATCGCGAGTTCGCCCTCAGGACCACGGACGCAGGCCGCCGTTGGAACACGTACTTGCTGCCCAGCTCGTTCGAGTCGCTGACGGGGCTCACCTGCAGGGACGCGACCAAGTGCCTCGCCGTAGGCAGGGTGACGAGAACAGAAGATGGCGTCGTCGCCACCACGACAACCGGCGGCGCTTCGTGGCGGACACGCACCCTCTCGTCGATGCTCGTGCCCCATGCGGTCACATGCCCGACACGGCACGAGTGCATCCTGGTCGGCCAATCGAACGGGTCAGGAGCGGTATCGCTCTCGACCGACGGTGGGAAGAGGTGGACGCGGCAAACCGTCCCTAAGGGCGTCGGATCGTTGCGCGCCGTCAGCTGCCAGGGAACCAAGACCTGCGTGGCGGTCGGAGGTGGCGAGCCGGCAGGATCGCCCATCGCCGCGGGAGCCGTCATCGGGACGACGGACCGGGGGGCGCACTGGCGCGCGCAGTCCTTGCCCGACGCGCTCAACACCGTCCTCGGTGTCTCGTGCAGCTCGGGCGGGGCGTGCCAGGCTGCCGGCGTGTCCCACCCCGCCAGCCCACAAGCGACGCCTTTCCTCGTCAGGACGACCGACGGGGGAGCGGCCTGGACCGCCGACACACTGCCACTACATGTCGGTCAGCTGACGGAGGTCTCGTGCCCCAGCATCGAGGTCTGCGTCGGAGTAGGACTCGGCCCAGGACGGATCGTCGCGACCAGTGACGGGGGCCGTAATTGGCAGGTCCAGACCTCTCCTTCGGGCGTTGGCGGCTTGAACTCGGTCTCGTGCGCATCGACGGATCGGTGCGTCGCCGTCGGGTATTCGAGCTCCGGAGGCGGCGACATCATCGTCACCACCAACGGGGGGAAGTCGTGGCAGTCCGTGGGCGTTGCCGGCGGAGTGGACCCCCTCCAGAGCGTCTCGTGCCCCTCCACATCACGGTGCGTCGCGGCCGGGTCGACTGCCTTCGAGACCCGGGGCGAGGTCTTGACGACCGAGGACGGCGGAACGTCGTGGAAGCCATACGAGCTCACGAAACAAGCCGGCGTGCTGGTGGGCATCTCCTGCTCATCTGACACGCGCTGCGAGGCTGTAGGGATAGCGGGACAGCAAACGGGCCGGGGGATCATGGCGGCATCGACCGTGAACTTCGGGAAGACTTGGGCCCTCGACTACCTGCCCGGCACGGTCGGCGGTCTCTACGCCATCGAGTGCCCCAGCTCGAGCACCTGCGAGGCTGTCGGACAGGGGAGCCAAGGCACACGAGGGATCGTCGCCGAGACCTCGAACGGCGGGTCGACGTGGACTGTGCGATCACCTCAAGGCTCTCCGAGCACGCTCGATGCGATCGCCTGCTCGTCGTTGTACTACTGCACCGCGGTGGGTGCCGGCCCGCACGGCTCGGGCTACGTCGCGGCCACGTCGGACGACGGCGCTTCCTGGAGCGCGGCGCGCCTGCCTGCCGGCTCGGTCGGCCTCAACGGAGTGGCGTGCCCGAAGTCGATCTGCGTAGCGGTCGGCGCCAACAGTGCCGCCGGCGGCATCATCCTCACCGAGTAACGCGCGCCGCTCACTCGCGCCAGTAGTTGGTTGGGTTCTCGAGGAACTCCTCGAGCGACATGCGCGGGCCTTGCTCGACGCCGATCTCAAACGTCGCGTGCGCTAGCTGGATCAGCGCACCGCCTGTCGTCCGCGGGTGCAAGAAGAACTCCTGCCAGAAAGCGTCTTCTAGGTGGACTCCGAAAGGCGCCATCCCGGCTGCACGGGCGGCGAGAAGAGCCTCATTGATGTCCGGGACCTTGTACGTGATGTGGTGGAGCCCTCCGTCGCCGACCCGCCGGAAGAAGCTCTCCAAGAAATCCGACCCCTCCATCTGCTCCAGGAGCTCGATCTTCCCGCCGCCCTCGAAACGGAGCTGGACGGACCGGAACCCCACACGGGGGCTCTCGCCACCGCCGATGAACTCACCGCCGAGGAGGTCCCGGTAGATCGGCACGAGGCTCTTTATCGAACGTGTCGCGTGCGCGACGTGATCGAAGGTGGCATGGATTCCTCGCAGTCGGTCAGGCATGGCCGCTCAATATACGCTCCACTTGCGTACGCTCTGGCGTGACCGGGAACGTGTTGTTCATAACGGCGGACCAGTACCGGGGTGACTCCCTCTCCTACCTGGACCACCCACTCGTGAAGACGCCAGCGCTCGATGCGCTCTGCAGGAGGGGCGCGTGCTTCTCCAATCATTGGTCGGTGACGGCACCTTGCGGGCCCGCCAGAGCCTCGCTTTACACCGGTACCTTCGTGCATCACCACCGCTCCGTCGCGAACGGCACCCCGCTCGACGCTCGCTTCACCAACGTCGCCCTCGAGGCACGGCACGCCGGGTACGACCCTGTCTTGTTCGGTTACACCGACGTCAGCGTCGACCCCCGGACGGTCCCACCCGGCGACCCTCGCCTGCGGACCTACGAAGGGGTCCTGCCCGGCTTCCGGGCGGTCGTGCACGACCCGTTCGAGGCACGGAGCCCCGAGTGGGGGAAGTGGCTGGCAGGCCGGGGCTACGACGTGCCTTCGAACCCTCACGACCTGTACCGGCCCGATCTGTCGTTCCCCGGGGCAGCCGGGCATGCCTCGAGCTGGGCCCCGGCCCTGTTCGCGCCGGAGGACTCCGAGAGCGCGTTCCTGACCGAGAAAGTCATGGACTGGCTCGATCAGAACGGGGACACGCCTTTCTTTGTCCATGCCTCCTACGTCAGGCCGCACCCGCCGTATCGCAACCCGCCCGGCTACCACGACCTGTACTCGGCCGATGACATCGGCGCTTTCGTCGGTCACCCGACACGGGAGGCCGAGAGCGCGATGCACCCGTTGGTCGCCGGCCTTCTCTCCATCCCGATCCTGGCGGCGCCCGAGGACGAGCGCGAACGTCGTCAGCTGCGCGCCACCTACCACGGGATGCAGGCGGAGGTCGACCATCAGCTCGGTCGCCTGCTCACTTACGTGGCCGACAGCGGGCTCGGGCGGGACACCCTCGTCGTGTTCACGAGCGATCACGGCGAGATGGGCGGTGACCACTGGGTCTTCGAGAAGGCCGGCTTCTGGGACGAGAGCTTCCGGGTGCCGCTCGTGATAGCCGATCCCCGGCCGAGCGCCGATCCCGGCCGGGGCCGCGTCGTCGATGCCTTCACCGAGTCCGTCGACGTCATGCCGACGATCCTCGAGTGGCTCGGCTGCGAGGTGCCCCTGCAAGTCGACGGGCGGTCACTCGCACCGTGGCTCCACGACGAACACGGCCCAGACAACTGGCGGTCGGAGGCGCACGTCGAGTGGGACTTCCGCGACCCCGTGAGCCGACTAGCAGAGACCCTCCTCGGCATCCCCTCCGCTCACTGCTCACTCACGTTCCTCCGCAGCAATGACACCAAGTACGTGCAATTCGCCGCTCCGCCCGAGGTCCTCCCGCCCTTGTTGTTCGACCTGCGAAGCGATCCAGGTCAGCTGACGGACCTGGCTGACGACCCCGGATCGCGCGACGAGAGACTGTGGGCATCGGAGCGCCTGATGGCCTGGCGGATGCGCCATGACGATGCGACCTTGGCGAACCATCTGCTCACTTCGGACGGTGTGGTCGCACACCGCGATCCCTGGCGCTGAACGGGCTGCGGTGCGCTATGGGCGGAAGGCGTCGACGCCGTCGGTCGTGCCGACGAGGATCTCGCCCTCTCCCGCCGCCGGGGTGACGAAGTGGTCGACCGGCGAGAGCTGCTCGCTCACGCGCACCTTTCCGGTCGCTGGGCTCATTCCGTAGAGAACGTTGCCCCCGTTTCCCCCGTCGGCTCCGATGGAGATCGCCCACACGAGACCGCCCGCGAGGATGGGAGGACCGTTCGGATCCCCCTCCGATGCCTGCCAGATGCGGGTGAATGACGGGTGAGAGCCGGTCTTGACCTCGAGGGCGACGGTCCCGCTCGGGCAAGGCACGAATACGAGCGTCCTCGCCACCCCGTTCACCTTCACCACGGCAGTCGCGTTGGCCCCGAAGACGAACCCCGTGTCGGGGCAGACGACGCCCCGGTAGAGCGGATGGCCGACTCCGCCGAGCGACTTCGGGTTCAACAGATAGCCCCAGCTCTGCATTGCGCCGCTGTCGCCCGACAGGTAGCCCGCCTTGCCCGACTCGAACAGCAGACTCTCGCCGGGCAGCAGCGTCGGCCCGTCCGAGCCGAGATCGAGATCGTTGTCGTTCATCGCCGACCATGCTTTCGGTGCGTAATAGCTGATCACCTTTAGCGACGGCGAGAGCTCGATGACGGCATTGTCCATCTTGAAGGTCGTGTCCGAATCCGAGCCGTTCCCGGTCGCGACGTAGAGATCGCCACTCGCGTTGGCCGCCGCGCCCGAGGTCGCCCAGATGGCGTCTTCGCGTGCTGAGGGAGTCTTGTAAACCTCGAGCGAGCCGGTGCCGGACTCCGGCAGCGACACGACGTAGCCGTGGTAGGCCGAGCAGTCGCCGGAGAGCCCTCCGTACTCGACATAGACCCGCCCGTTCACGAGCGAGAGCGCGGACCGCTCCTGTTCCGCCGCGATGATGTAAGTGCCGCCGTTCCCGTTGCCCGAGTGCCTGGGGTCGATCCGGCGCGTCCAGAGGATCTTGTGGTCACTCAGGCGAAGAGCGACCATGACGTGCTCGACGCCGGTCCATGTCGACGTACCGGGCTTCTGCTCCTCGGCGGCGAGGTAGAGAACGCCCCTCGTCGGATCGATCACCGGCGTTCCCGTGATGCCGAGCGGGAAGATGTCGCCACAGCCGCCCAACCCCGGCCCCGCTTGCACGGAGCCCGACCGGGCCGGCTTGCCCACGTTCACCTTCCACTCGACCGCGCCGGTCTTTGCGCTCAGTGCGTAGACGTCGTCCTCCTCGGTTACGACGAGCACCGTGCCGTTGTCGATCAGGGGTTCGGCGTAGATGTCGCCGGAGATCTTCGAGCCGTTGGTGGTCCAAGCCTTCGTGAGGTGTCGGAACGACGGGTCGCCCGTGTCGACGCCTTGGCGTGTGTTCCCGTAGTGGTAGGTGAGCAGCGTCTGCGCGGCGAGCCTGCTGACTCCGGTGGTGGACGACGGCTGGGTGATCCGCGTCGAACTGGTCGCCGAGGCTGAACCGCCTGCGCACGCCGTGAGCGTCAGCACCAGCGCTGCCGAACAACCGAGGGCAGCGGTCACCCGGCCGAGAGTCGTTCCGCGGTTCCACGCCCTCGTCCTGCCGGATCGATTCTCGCGCCCATGCATGCCGCGCCCTCCTTCGCCGGAGGCGAGCGTACCGGTGTTCAGCGCAACGGTCGGAGCGGGGCCTTGCCTCGCGAGATCTCGTCGATGATCCCTGCCTCCTTGGCCTCCTCAGCACCGAAGTAACGACCGGCCGCGCACCACCTCTCCACCTCCTCCAAGGTCTGCCCCGTGAAACGGGCGAGGCACTCGTGATAGCGCCACAGCAACTCGAGCTGTGCGCCTGCGATGTGCTCAGCCTCAGAGGCGCGTGCTTCGAAGGAGATGTCAGGATCGCTCAACCGGAACTGCGTGTGCGGCAACGCAAGGCGGTGCGACCCCGCCGCGGCCACCGCCACTGCCGAGCCCTCGACGCGGCCCATGCAGAGCACGTTGACCGGGACCCCGAGCACCTCGATGACGTCGACGAGGGTGAACGCGGCCGTCAGCGGACCACCCGAGCTGTCGATCTGGAGTGTGATCGCTTGGTCACCGGTCGCGTCGAGAGTCATCAGCTCCGTCGCGACCCGGGTAGCCGCGGGATCGTCCAGCGCTCCGCGCACGACCGTGATCCGACGGTCGAAGAGATAGCCCTCCAACCAATCTCCGAACTCCTGGCGCGAGACGTCCATCAGTGCTCCTGTCCTTCGAGCCGCACGTCGAGCGAGCGCTCGAGTGCGGCGGCATACCTCTCGAGCGTCGAGATGCGGACATCGGCCTCGCCCGACTCGAGGCGCGCGACCGCCGATTGCGAGGTCCCCATGCGTGCGGCAACCTCGGTCTGCGTGAGACCGAGGGCCACCCTCTCCTCGACCAGGCGTCCGACGAAGGCCCGACGGCGCTCGGCCATCTCCTTGAACCCCGGGAAGACCGATGGGTGTCTGCGTTCGTCCGGGCTCATGTCGTGACTATCTTAGCGATGAGATATCGTATTCGAGATACGAGAGGACGTGGCGACATGGACATCCGGCATTCGATAATCCCGACGGTGCTCGACCAGACGGCGCGGGGGGACAGGGCATACGACATATTCTCGCTTTTGCTGCGGGAGAGGATCGTCTTCCTCGGGCAAGAGGTGGACGATCAGATCGCCAACCTCCTCGTAGCGGAGATCCTCTACCTCGAGGCGGAGGACCCCGAGAAGGACATCCACCTCTACATCAACTCGCCCGGGGGGCTCGGCTACGCCGGCATGGCCATCTACGACGTCATCCAGCACGTGCGTTGCGAGGTGTCGACGATCTGCGTGGGCATGGGCATGTCGGCCGCGGCGATGATCCTGTCGGGCGGCGCGGCTGGCAAGCGCTACGCGCTCCCCAACGCCAAGATCATGATCCACGAGGGCTCCGCAGGAACGAGGGGCGCACCGCGGGACATGGAGATCCACCTTCGCGAGGTCCTCGCGACCACACGGCGCATGGTCGAGATCCTGGCCTATCACACCGGACGGGAGATCGAGGAGGTAGCCCGGGACATAGAGCGCGACCGCTACATGACTGCCGAGGAAGCCTGTGAGTACGGGCTGATCGACGAGATCATCGCTCCGAGGCGGGGGGTTTCCGCGGTTGCCGCCGCTGCCGGTGGAGCGCTCGCCAAAGGCGCCCTCTCCGGCAAGCCCGTCGACGTGACCCTTGCGGAGGTGGTCGCGTCCTGAACCCTGGTTGAGTCAGCTCGGGATCGGCTTGCCGGCGAGCTCGGGCACGAACTTCGCGGCGTCGACGGTCCCCCATCCGCTCGCCAGGTCGTACCCCTTCCTAGCCCGGTAGCCGACCCGGACGTGCGTCGTGCCGCCCTCGACGAACTCGACGGTGTTGTTGCCCCTCGTGATGTCCACGAGACCGGGCGCGTGCTCGGCACCGAGCTTGTACAGACGCGGGTTGATGAGCCCGAGGTGGTGACCGGCGAGTTGATCCGCGATCGCCACCAATCCGGCGAACATCGGGGTCGCCAGGCTCGTGCCGCACTGCGACACGAGCTCCTCGCCGCCTAGGAAGCTCCAGACAACGTCGCCTGCCGATGCACAGGCCGCGTCCATGGAGATGTCGGGCATCCCGCGGTGGCTCCCCACGATCGACGCGACCGAGTGCTGCCAGGCAGGGCGGGCGAAGACAGACGAGACCCCACCGCCGCTCGCTGCGGGGTCTGTCCCGCCCTCGTTCCACACCTGAGGCGGGGCCGAAGGATGGCCTGCGCCGTCGGTACGTATGAGCGTGCCGCCGATGGCGGTCACCAGCGGATCGGTCGCAGGCCAGCTCGTGACCCGCCTTGTGTAGTAGCCGCTCTCGAGCCGGGGACCGGTCGCGCCCCAGTCGCCCGAGCCGGCCAGCACGGTGACGTCGTGCCGGTCGGCTTCCACGTACGCGCCGCGCAACGCGAGTAGCGAGATCTTCGAGGGGAAGGTCTCCTCGGTGGCACCGAAGCTCTGGCTGATCACCGCGACGTGCTCGTGAGCGATGAGGTACTTCTCGGCCTTGACGATCTGAGGAAAGCCCGACGTTCCCTCGACCTCGTCCACCCCGGTCTCGGCGAGCACGATCCGTGCCCCCGGCGCCATCGCGTGCGCCCACTCGACGTCGAGAGTCGTCTCCGCGGCCCAGTCGACCATCTCCCCCACTGCCCTGTTGAACTTCGGTACGGCACCCGCCGGGCGCACCACCTCGAACGAGGGCGGTGCGGCTAGGTGGAACATGCTGTCGAACGAGGCGAGGTCGGCCTTGATGGTCGGTGACCCGTAAACGTCGACGATGCCGATCGTCTCGCCCTCGCCGTCGAGGCCGGCGGCGTAGAGCCTGCCCATGTCGTAGTTCGCGTGGATCCGTGCCGGGGTATAGCCGGCACCGACGGCGCGTCCGACCGAGCCGAGCAGGGGCAAGACGCCAACGACGCGGTCGCTCGCACGCACCTTCGAGGGTCCCGGCGGGCCGGCCGCCGCAAGCGACGAGGAGAGGCCCACCAGCGCGAGACCGGTCGAGGCGAGAGTGACGAGCACAGCTCTAGCGTGCATCCCTCCCATCTTGACCGAGTCCCGACACCCCGGCATGAGAACTTCCGCCCCTGGTCGTTGGGTAGCCTTGTTAGGTGGGGCATCGGGCACGTGTCGTGGCTGCGACGATGTCCGCGGTGACGGCTCTCGGGCTCGGCGTCGCCAGCGGCTTCGTCGCAGCGAACGCGGCAGTAGCTGCTTCCAGCCTTGCGGGCCCCATTCTCGACCATCCCCAGTCGCCGGTGTGGCCGAAGGACGCCCCGGATCCCGACGTCGTCGAGTTCGGCTCGACGTTCTACGCCTACACGACAGGCAACGCATGGGGGAACCACATCGGCCTGCTCGAGTCGAAGTCACCGGTGTCCGGTTGGCACACGGTCACGAGCGGCCCCTTCGGGTCCACCGCAGTTCCGACCGGACCGAGCTTCCTTTACCCGAACCTCCTGACTTCTCCGACTGTCGCCAAGATCGGCTCCCGCTACGTGATGTTCTTCGACGGCCAGCTCAGGTCGGTCGCCGGCCTGTACTGCCTCGCCGTCGCCACTTCTGCAAGCCCCACGGGGCCGTTCGTCGACACGTCACACCACTTCTTCGGGCCATGCGCCGCCTCGTACAACGGCTCCATCGATCCGGATCTCGTCGCCGGCCCGGACGGACGGTACTGGCTTCTCTGGAAGGAGAACGACAGCGGGCCGTACACGTCGGCGCAGATCTTCTCCCAGGAGCTCTCGACGAGCGGGACTGCGCTCGTCGGCAAGTCGCACGTCCTTCTCACTCAGGACTCGGGCACTTTCCGTTGGGAGTCGACGGTGGAGAACCCGGCGCTCACCTACGCCGGTGGGACGTGGTGGCTCTTGTTCTCAGCGGGCCTCTGGACGAACTCCTCCTACTCAGAAGCGATGGTGAAGTGCGCAGGGCCGGATGGGCCCTGCGGTACCGACCCCGGACAGATCCTCACGAGCTACGGCCCGGTACACGGGCCGGGGGGCGCGACTGCTTTCGAGGACCGGCTCGGCGTCTGGTATCTCGACTTCGCCGCCTGGACCGGTGCGTGCACGGGCCAGGGCGGCACATGCGGGCGAGAGCTGTACGTGACCCCGATCGAGTTCAGTTTGCTCACCGTGACCACGACCTCACTGCCGACCGGAAAGGTTGGTCAGGGCTACCGGGGGGCGCTCGCAGCAGACGGAGGGCTGGGTACGCGCACCTGGAGATCCTCCGCATTGCCGAAGGGGCTCCGCCTGAACCCGGCCACCGGTGAAGTGCTCGGGACTCCGAGGAGAGCCGGCTCGAAGCGCGTCGTCTTCACGGTCTCGACCGGCGCAGTCAAGCACGGTCAAACGATCACCGTCACCGTCAAGTCCTGAGAGCGGGTATTCTCGCTCTCGTGCGCAACTGATCTTCTGTCGAGCCCCTCGCCTTTCTGCTCCAGGAGATTGCTTTGCCTTTGCCTTCCGCCACACCGTCTCTCGCGACATTGGTCGCCCACCGCATCACGAAGCATCGCGGCCTCGCGCCCATCCTCGTCGAGGTCGACATCACGATCGGCCCGGAGCACCGCATCGGGATCATCGGCCCGAACGGGGTCGGGAAGACGACGCTCCTGCGCATCCTCGCCGGCCTGGATGAGCCGGACTCCGGCCGTCTCTCGCTTGCCCCGACCACGGCGACCGTCGGCTACCTGGCACAGGAGCCCGAAGCACTGGAGGGCGAGACGCTGGAGAGCTCAGCTCGGCCGCCGCACAGGCGTGCACGCTGCCGAGCGGCGACTGACCGAGGCGGCCGACGCGCTCGCTTCGTCGCAACCCGGGTCCGACGACGAGTACTCGGTCGCCCTCGAGCGCTACCTCGCGCTCGGCGCGCCGGACTTCGAGGCGCGAACCGGAGAGGTCCTCGACAGCCTCGGTCTTCAGCAGCGCTTGCTCGGCATCCCGACACGCGGGCTGTCAGGAGGGCAGCGCGCCAAGGCGTCCTTGGCAGGTCTGTTGCTCTCCCGTTTCGACCTGCTCTTGCTGGACGAGCCTACGAACGACCTCGACTTCGATGGCCTCGACCGGCTGGAGACCTTCTTGCAAGGGCGTTCCGGGGGGTTGGTGTTGGTCTCGCACGACCGTGCGTTTCTCGAGGGGATCGTGACGTCGGTGGTCGAGATCGACGAGGCGAGCCATCGGGCGACGAGTTACGCCGGCGGGTTCGCGGCCTACCTCGAGGCGCGCGAGACCGCTCGGCGCCACGCGGCCGAGGCTTACGAGGCTTACGTCGAAGAGCGCGACCGGCTGAAGGCTCGCGAGCGCGAGCAGCGCCAATGGTCCGTCCAGGGCGTCAGCCGCGAGCGCCGCAATCCACGGGACAACGACAAGGCGCAGCGGGACTTCCGGATCAATCGCACCGAGAAGCAGGCCTCGAAAGTCCGCATCACCGAAAAGGCCCTGGAACGGCTGGAGGCCGTCGAGCGGCCGTACGAGCCCTGGCAGCTCAACCTCGACCTCGCGAGCACCCGGCGTTCGGGCGACGTCGTTGCGCGGCTGCAAGGCGCCGTGGTCGAGCGCGGCGGATGGCGGCTCGGCCCGATCGACCTCGAGGTGGCGTGGGCGGAGCGGCTCGCCGTGCTCGGGCCGAAAGGGAGCGGGAAGTCGACCTTGATCGCCGCGCTGCTCGGGCGCGTGGAGCTTGCAGAGGGGACACGATGGGTCGGCCCCTCGGTGGTGGTGGGGGAGCTCGCGCAGGCGCGGGGGCGTTTCTTGGAGGGCGGCGGCACGCTCGTCGAGGAGTTCCTCGAGACGACCGGGAAGACGGTGGCCGAGGGGCGGTCCTTGCTTGCAAAATTCGGGTTGGGCGCCAGGCACGTCGAACGGCTGGCCCGCTCGTTGTCACCCGGTGAGCGCACGAGGGCGGAGCTGGCGCTGCTCATGGCCCGGGGGACCAACTGCCTCGTCCTCGACGAGCCCACCAACCATCTCGACCTCCCGGCGATCGAGCAGATCGAGCAGGCCTTGTCAGCGTGGCAAGGGACCCTGATCCTCGTGACCCACGACCGTCGCCTGCTCGAGTCCGTGAGCCTCAGTCGACGCGTGCGCCTCGACGATGGGCGGCTGCTGTCCGATCTGCCCTACTAGTTGACGGCATAGTCTCAGGCGATGAGCTCGGTCGAGGCGGAGGCGGCTATGCGAGTCGCTCTCGAGGAAGCAGCTTTGGCGGAAGCGGCCGGCGATGTCCCCATCGGGGCGGTGGTCCTGGTCGGCGGGTCGATCGTGGCGCGGCGTCACAACGAGCGGGAGGTGCTCGGTGACCCGACCGCTCATGCGGAGGTTCTGGCGTTGCGTGATGCCGCCGCTGTGCTCGGGTCATGGCGTCTGCTCGGCGCCTCGTTGGTCGTGACATTGGAGCCTTGCGTCATGTGCGCGGGCGCCGCGGTCGCCGGGCGGGTCGAGCGAGTCGTGTTCGGGGCGCCGGACTTGAAAGGCGGTGCGTGCGGGTCCCTCTACAACGTGTGCGCCGATCCCCGTCTCAACCACGAGGCCGAGGTCGTACCCGGTGTTCTCGAGGCTGAATGCGCCGAGATGATGCGGCGTTATTTCGCGAAGCGTCGCTAGCGCACATGAGCCCGGCTGGCAGAGTGGGCGGCGGCTGGAGGTCAACTTGAACTGTCCGCCCGGGGGCATGCAGTCCAACACCAAGACCGGATCGTCGCTCTGCTGTTAGCGTTGGCGGCGACCTGCCATGAGGATCACCTGCACTGGCCATGCCGGCATATTCATCGAGACCGCCACCAGCTCCATCCTTTGCGACCCCTGGCGGTCTCCGGCGTATTTCGCCTCTTGGTTCGTCTTCCCCGACAACAGCAACGTCGACTTCACCTCGCTCCATCCCGACTACCTCTACATCTCCCACCTCCACAGAGATCACTTCGATCCCCGACTGCTCGAAGCAGCAGTCCCGAAGACGGCAACGGTTCTCCTGCCGGACTTCCCGACCGATGACCTGCGCGACTCACTGTCCGAACTTGGTTTTTCTTCGTTCCTCCAGACTCACAATGGCGAGCCCCTCGAGGTCGACGGCCTCAGGTTGATGGTCGTCTCCGTGACCTCGCCCAACGACGGGCCCCTCGGCGACTCTGCGCTTGCGGTCGATGACGGCGAAGTGAAGATCCTGAACCAGAACGATGCCAGGCCCCGAGACTGGGACCCAATAGACGAGTTCGGCCCCTATGACGGGCACTTCGTCCAGTACTCCGGGGCAATTTGGTGGCCTGTCGCGTATGAGTTGGCGCCGGCGACGAAGCGGGCGCTGGCCGCGCGCAAGAGAGCGGATGGGATGTTGCGGGCGACGCGTTTCATCGAGAAGGTGGGCGCTTCATCCGTGTTCCCCAACAGCGGGCCGCCGGCCTTCCTCGACGAGGATCTGTTCGGCTACAACGACCTTTCGAACAGCGACGACAATCCCTTCCCGGACCAGACCGTGTTCATCGACTATTTGGCCGAACGTGGCCACGACAACGCCCGACTGCTCATACCCGGAAGTGTCGCGGAGCTGAAGCAGCGCTGCCCTTCCACCGACGATGACGAAAACCTCGGTTGCAAAATCAGTCACCCACTTCCCGATGAGGATGTGCGGAGCATCTTCACTGACAAGAAGCGGTACCTCGAGGCATATGCCGAGCGGGAGCGGCCCCGCATCGACATGGAGCGACTGTCGTGGCCCCGGTACAAGGGGAGCCTGACGGAGGCTCTAGCAGAGTGGTGGAATCCGCTGCTTGCTCTGGCGGACCACATCGGACCAGGCGTTGGAGGCCCGGTGCTCCTCGAGATCGGTGAGGAGAAGGTGGTGATCGACTTCCCCGCACGGGAGGTTCGCAAGTGGGTCGGAGAGGAGTGCAACTATCGCTTCGCCGTTGCAAGTGAGCTCGTCGAGGCGCTCGTCGCCGAGCACGAGACCGACTGGGTAAACAGCCTGTTCTTGTCGCTCAGGTTCCGCGCTTCACGGCGAGGCCAGTACAACGAGTTCATCTGGGCTTTCTTCAAGTGTCTCGCGCCGGATCGACTGTCCTATGCCGACGGTTGGTACGCCGAGAAGGAGGGTGTCGACGAGCTCATCCGGATCGGCGATTTCATGGTCCAGCGCCGCTGTCCGCACCTGAAGGCGGATCTGGCCCGCTTCGGCGAAGTCGATCACGGGATCCTCCAGTGCGCCATGCACGGGTGGCGTTTCGATCTGGCGACCGGAACGTGCCTCACTTCATGTGATCACGAGATCGTCTCGGTCCCTGTCGACGAGTCTCAGCGTTAGAAGGGGCGGGACGACGGCAGATTCGGGTGGGGCTCCCATCGCCTAGTCTCTACGGCGGAGGGATGCGAGAGTGGCCGAATCGGGCGGTCTCGAAAACCGTTGTACGTCATGCGTACCGTGGGTTCGAATCCCACTCCCTCCGCTTGTGAGCCCATACCAAGGAAGAGCGCCTTCTTACCGAAGCCCGGGCTTTTGACGTCATAGCGCCGGACCGCGCATGTCTGGTCAGCCACTTCGTGTCGCGACCCATGCCGCGAGGAGGTCCTCGGGCTCAGTGAAGCTCAGGTCTCTGTCGTCCACGTCGTCTACCGGGCCTGCGATGATCGGACAATGGACACAGCGCACGGGACTCACGACCACGCCCACGATCCTCGCAACGACGAGATCCTGATCTCGATCAACGGCGAACTCGTGCGGCGGGGGGAGGCGGTGGTGAGTGTGTTCGATGCGGGTTTCGTACTTGGAGACGGGGTCTGGGAAGGGTTGCGAGTCGTGGACGGGCACCCGGCCTTCCTCGAAGCGCACCTCGACCGCCTCTACGAAGGCGCCGCCGCCATCGCCCTTGACATCGGGCTGACCAGGGAGGATCTCACGGCGCAGCTCTACCGTACCCTCGCTGCGAACGACATGACCGGAGACGGCGTTCACATCCGCCTGATGGTCACTCGCGGGCCCAAGTCGACGCCTTACCAGGATCCCCGCATGTCGGCGGGGCCGCCGACAGTGGTGATAATCGCCGAGCACAAGGACCCGCTGCCTTCAACGGTGGAACGCGGCCTGTCGCTCTTCACGGTCCATGTCCGCAGGGCGTCCCCCGACACTTTGGACCCGAAACTCAACTCCCACAGCAAGTTGAGCGACGTCCTCGCTTGCATCCAGGCATACACGGCTGGCGCTGACGAGGCCTTGATGTTGGACCCGCTGGGCGGCATTGCGACTTGCAACTCGACTCACTTCTTCATCGTGCGAAAGGGAGAAGTGTGGACTTCGACGGGTCAGTACTGCCTCGCCGGAATCACGCGGTCCAACGTTCTCCAGTTGTGTGCGAACGCCGGGATAGTCGCCCGAGAAAAATGCTTCAGCCTCACCGAGGTGTACAGCGCCGAAGAGGCGTTCGTCACCGGGACGTTCGCCGGGCTGGTCCACGTGCATACAGTTGACGGTCGCCGCATCGGGACTGGGCAGCGCGGTCCGGCGGTTGAGCGGCTGCAGTCGCTCTACCGACAACTGCTGAGAGACGACGCCTCAGGACGGCGTGCTCCGTGACCGCCGGCGTTCGCGTAGCCGTCTGGTCAGGACCGCGCAGCATCTCGACGGCGCTGATGCGATCCTGGGAGAACCGCCCGGATTGCAGGGTTGTCGACGAGCCGCTGTACGCCTACTACCTCGAGACGACCGGGCTGAACCACCCCGGCCGTGACGAGATCATCGCGACAGGCCAGACGTCCTGGCAAGCGGTCGTGACAGACCTGACGGGTCCGGTCGACGGCGTCTACTACCAAAAACACATGGCCCAACATCTGATCCCGCAGCTGCCGCGTGCTTGGATCGCCTCGCTCACGAACGTGCTCTTGATACGTGACCCGGTCGAAGTGGTCGCGTCGTACGTGCGCTCTCGGGCCGAGGTCACCGATTACGACATCGGCCTCGTCCAACAAGCTGAGCTCTTCGACCAACTTGGCGGGACCGCTCCGGTGATTGATTCTGCCGACTTTTTGCAGGATCCCGAGGCCTACACGCGCTGGATGTGTGCCTACGCCGGCGTCGACTTCACGGCCGCGATGCTCGAGTGGCCCGCCGGACCGCGAGAGTCCGACGGCGTGTGGGCGCCTTATTGGTACGACTCAGTGCTGGCGTCGACAGGCTTCCGGCCGTATCGGCGCCGCGACATCGAGCTGTCACAGCCAGCCCTTGAGGTGGCCGACAGGAATCGTCCGCACTATTCGAGACTTCGTGCGGCGAGAGTTGTGCTTTGAACGGAGAGGTGCGGGAGCGTCCGAGTCACTGGTCAGCTTCCATCGACAATGAGGCGCTTCCGGTTGATCCGATCCGAGCGGCAGCTACCTTCACTGCTTGACTGACTGACTCATTCAGTTTATAGAGCAGCTATGGCCCGATCTCTCCCACCCGAACGGCTGGTACGAATCTCGGAGGCTGCAACGCAGGCGTTCGGTCGCCTCGGGTACAAGCGAACCCACATGTCCGAAGTCGCGACCGCCGCCGGTCTGTCCTCCGGGGCGATCTACACCTACGTCGAGAGCAAGGAGGCCCTGTTCCACCTAGTGTTCGCGCAGGCGTTCGACCTCTTCGCAGAGGGCGCGCCGCCGCTCCCGCTCGCAACGCCTGCACCCGGTGAGACCGTGGCGATCATCCGAGAGGGTCTGCGCCGAACCGCCGGCACCCCGATATTGCGCGCCGCCGTCGAGGCCGACTCCCCTGCGGATGTGCGTGCCGAGCTCGGGGCGATCGTAGAGGAGCAGTACGACATGATCGAACGGCTCTGGCCTGTGCTGGCGGTGATCGAAGAGTCGGCCATTGATCTCCCTGAGCTCGAGGAGATGTACTTCGCCCGAGGGCGACCTGGCCAAATGCGAGCGCTCGCGCGGTACCTCTCAACCCGAGCCCTTAGCGGCGACCTGCGAGCGACGCTCGACGCAGAGATCACCGCTCGGATCGTGACTGAGGCCGTGGTCTGGTTCGCTTGGCATCGACGCGACGACCGCGATGGGAAGCGGTTCGACGACGAGCTGGCCCGTCGCGCTGTCGTCGAGTTCGTCTGCGACGCACTCCACGATCCGGTCCGATGACATCGGCCGCCGCCGTCGACGCCCACGCCGGGCGATCTTCACCCGGCTCCGAAGCGAGAACACCGACGCCGCAGCGCGGCCTCGGGCGCTTTGCTGCTAGGCCCGTCTTCCTGGTCGGTGCCGGGCTCTTCGTGCTCAAGATGGCCCTGGCAAACCGGTACGGCTTTCACCGCGACGAGCTGTACTTCCTCGACTGTGCTCGGCACCTGCAAGGCAGCTACGTAGACCAGCCGATCCTGACACCGTTGCTGGCCCGAGTGTCGCTGTCGCTCTTCGGGGTGTCGCTTCTCGGCCTCCGCCTGTGGTCGGCGCTCGCAACGGCGGCCACCGTGGTGGTCGGCGGGTTGCTGGCTCGCGAACTCGGAGGGGGGCGCCGGTCGCAGGTACTTGCCGCCATAGGTGCCGCCACGATGCCTGTGCTCCTGGCCGCCGGCCACACGATGGGCACAACGCCCCTCGACATCTTGGCCTGGGCGACGTTGGCGCTCGTCGTCGTTCGTATCGGGCGCACCGGCAACACGCGCGGCTGGGTTGTCGGCGGGCTTGTCCTCGGCGCCGGGCTGGCGAACAAGCACAGCGCGGCCTTTTTTGCTGTGGCGATCTTCGTCGGAGCGCTCTTGAGCGGAGGATCGCGCCTGGTCATGAACCGGTGGTTCCTCGCTGGCGCAGCGATCGCCGCTTGCTTCACGGTTCCCGACGTTTGGTGGCAGGCGCTGCACGGCTGGCCAACCATCGCGATGACGCGGAGCCTGAACCAGGAGAACGGCGGACTCGGCAATATCGGCAACTGGGTCGTCGGCCAAGTTCTCATGGCGAGCCTGGCCCTCATGTGGGTGTGGCTGTCGGGGATCAAGTTCCTGTGGCGATCGGGTCATCCGCTATGGCGAGCCCTCGTGTGGGCTTACGGCCTGTTGTTCGTCTTCTTCGCACTCACGACCGGGGCGAAGATCTATTACCTGGCCGGCGCCTACGTCTACCTGCTGGCTGCGGGCGCGGTATCCATCGAGGGGAGGCTGGCTTCGCGCCAGGTGCGCCTCCCGCGCCTCTTGGCAGCGACCGCGCTGACCACGGCAATCGCGCTGCCCCTCGTGCTCCCGGTGCTGCCAGCCGACGAGATCGGTTGGACCTACAAGGTCAACCAGGCATTGGCTGAGGAAGTCGGTTGGCCCGAGCTGGTCCACTCGGTGGCCACAGTGTGGCACTCTTTGCCCGCCGATCAGCAGGCACACGGCGTCATCTTCACCGCTGAATACGGCGAGGCGGGCGCTATCAACGAACTGGGAGGGCGTGCGGGCCTGCCCGTTGCAGTGAGCGGACAGAATAACGAGTGGTTCTGGGGTCCCGGCAACCCCGACGCCACCACCGTGGTCGCCGTCGCACCGGGACCGGTGGATACAACCGGCTACGGCTCGTACCTGTCGAAGTTCTTCAAACGTGTCCGTGTCGTAGCCACTCTCTCGAACACCGCCGGGCTCCACAACCAGGAATGGGGTGGGCACATATACATATGCACCGAGCCCCGGCATCTGTGGGGAACCATGTGGCCGCTGCTGCGCCACTACGACTGAAGTCCGCACTGAGAAGGCGTTCACGGGCCGGTTCCAAGGGCCCCCTTGCCATCCATCTAACTAATAGGTAGGTTACTTAATAACTAATTGCGGTCGTGAGCTAGCAGCGGCCAGTGCTGATGACGTAGGAGAGACGAGCGTGAGGAATCTTCTGCCCGGCATTCGTTTTCTTGCATGCGCGGTGCTCCTTTCCGCGGTTGTGCTGGTTGTGTCGATCGGGAACGGGGCCGCTGCTGTCGGCCGGAATCTCACGGCGAGACCCACCAAGGTTGTCTCGACCGACGTTCCGAAGCAGGTCGATGTCTACGCCACCTACTACGGCTGGTACGACAACACGCCGCCAGGCTGCGCAACGGCATACTCGGGTTGCGCCGGAGGCAAGGGCACCTACGCCCATCCGATCACTTTCGCAAGTGACAAGAAGGAGTTCCCAGTCGGGACAATCCTGTACTACCCGACAGTGGAGAAGTACTTCGTCATGGGCGACGAGTGTCAGGAGTGCGCCGAGGACTGGAACGGCAAGGGCCCGGACGGCGGGCCGCACCTCTACCATGTCGACCTCTGGATCGGCGGCAAGGGCGCCAATGCGTTCGACGTCATCAATTGCGAGGACGCGCTGACCCAGGGCATGCCCAACGGCGATCCTTTGCTGACGCCCTTCATCCGTAATCCGCCGTCGAGCGAGCCGGTGAGCACTCAGCCGCTCTTCAACGCGAAGACCAACCAGTGCTACGGAGGCGCCACGACCTCGACAACCTATGGGCGCTACGAGAACAAGAAGACGGGCGACTGCCTCGAGGACCCATCGGACAGCACCAAGTCGGGCACGCCAGCCGAGGCGGCACCGTGCACGTCCGGCAAGCCCGAGGACCTCGCATTCGATGGGGCATTCTTCATCGTGAAGAAGCTCTGCTTGCAGACAGAGGGATCAAAGGTCGGGTCGTACCTCGACTTCGCCACCTGTAACGGAAACGCCCGCGAACAGTGGGAGATCAACCCGAACGGCACGATCACCTGGATCCAGTACGCCAGGTGCATCGAGCAGTCCGGCGACAAGATCAAGATGGCGAAGTGCACAACCTCGGCGGCGGAGCAGTGGACGTTCACGTCTGAGCCTTCCTCATAGCAAGCGCCCGATCGCTCCGCGCAAGGGGCGGTGTAGCTGCAACGCGCCGCCGGCTTCAGGCGACGCCGGCCGAAGCGCTATGGAGGCTGCTCACGTCAGCTCGATGAGAACCTTTCCGACGGCGCGGCCCTCGACCGCCTCGTGTGCTGCGGCGATCTCTTCCAGCGGGAACCGGTGCACCGGGAAGCTCGGTGAGGCTCCCCGCCCCGAGGGCCTCTCTGATCTCACGGGACGCCCGGATCAGTTCCCGCCTCGGCACCCCGTACAGCAGAATGAACCGCAGCGTTACGTTCGCGCTCATGCAGGCACGGACCGGCAGGACTGGGTCGGGTCCATCGGCGGCATAAACGGCGATCACGGTCTCCGGTCCGGCAACCGCGAGATCAAGCTGCAGGTTCGTACCGAGGGCGACCTCCACAATCCTGTCAACCTGCGTGGCGAAGTCCTTCACTTGGTCGATGGCGTCAGGCTCGGTGTACTTCACGACGAGGTCCGCGCCGGCCTTTGCCGCGAGCTCAGCCTTTTCCTCGCTGCTGACCGTCGTCACCACCCTGGCGCCCGCCCGTTTGGCGAGCTCGATCGCGAAGTGGCCGACCGCGCCCGCTCCTCCTGCGACTAGCACTGTCCTTCCGTCGATTGGACCATCGGCGAAGAGGCAGCGATGCGCGGTCATCGCCGGAACGCCCAGGCTGGCGCCGAGGTCCATGGAGGCCCCAGCGGGCAGCTCGACGGCATGCTCCGTTGGGACCACCGTCCATTCGGCGGCCGTCCCCCAGCGGCGCCCCGCAGCAGCAAGCCAGACCCAAACCCGCTCACCTACGCGGCCCGGATCCACCCCCTCTCCAACGGCGTCGATGACCCCTGCGCCGTCCTGATTGGGGACCTGGAACTCGTCGATCGGGCGTGCCGTGAGGCCTGCACGGCTCTTCCAGTCGGTTGGATTGACACCGGAGCTGTGGATGCGTACCCGGACCTCACCGGGGCCGGCCTCCGGCCGGTCGACGTCCTCTATACGCAGCACCTCTCGGGCCGGACCGACACGGTCATATACGGCGGCTCTCACCGGGGCTCCCTTCTCATAGGCCTCGTTACGGCTGCTTAGCGCGGCCCGGGCTCGTCCTCGTGCGCTACGACGCGATGGCTCACCCGACGATGGCATCCAGCTCTACTGAAGCACCCAACGGGAGCGCCGTCACACAGATGGTCGTGCGCGCAGGGTAGGGGGGTCGGAAGCGCCGTTCGTAGATCGGTGTTCATCTCGTTGAACGTGCTCATGTCCGTCAAGTACACACCCACGCGGGCGACGGCGAGCGAGAAGGGGCCTACCGGCGGAGCCAACTCGTCGCTGACGACAGATCTCTCTTGACGCTGGAGCTCCCTTTGATGGAGGAAGTAGACAGGTATTTAGCTATTTGCCATACTAACGTCCATGAACCACTTTTCGCAAGCAGTGAGCGCGCACCCCTCAGGACGCCCTCGGTGCCCTGACACCTGTGCCAGTCCGGATGGCTCAGGCCTCGCCTGCCCGGGAGGTGAGGACGGTGACTGAGCCTGGGATCATCCCGGCGGTTCACGATTGGCAGGGATCGGCGCAGCTGCATCGGTACTTCGTCTGCGACGTGTTCACTTCGGAGCCTCTCGCAGGCAACCAGCTCGCCGTCTTCGTAGATGGTCGGCCGTTCGATGCTGGCGACATGCAACGACTCGCTCAAGAGTTGAGCATCGCCGAGACCGTGTTTCTCCTCCCGCCGAGGAGCGGCGGCGACGTCTCGATGCGAATCTTCACACCCCGCACCGAGTTGCCTTTCGCCGGGCATCCGACTCTGGGAACGGCTTTCGTGCTCGGAGCCGCTCTTGGAGTGGACGACGTCACCCTTGAAACGGGCGCAGGGCTCGTGCCCGTCACGCTGGAACGTGACGCAGGTCGGATCGTCTTCGGGAGGATGAAGCAGCCAATCCCGACATGGCAGCCGTTCGAGCGAGAGCGTGACCTGCTGGACGGGCTAGGGGTCGAACGCTCCGAGCTGCCGGTGGAGCTCTATCGCAACGGCCCTAAGCACGTCTTCGTCAACCTGGCCAGCGAGCAGGAGGTCTCCTCCCTCAGTCCGGACATGGCAGCCCTGTCTGATCTCGGTGTCGCAGCGAACTGCTTTGCCGGTAACGGTCGATCGTGGAAGACCAGGATGTTCTATCCGGCTGGCGGCATTCCGGAGGACCCGGCAACGGGTTCGGCAGCCGGCCCTCTCGCCGTCCACCTGGCGCGGCACGGACGGACCGGCTTCGGCGAGGAGATCCAGATTCGCCAAGGCTCAGAGATTGGACGACCTTCGCTGATCTACGCGGTTGCCAACGGCGAAAGCCAGAGGATCGACTCTGTCGAGGTCGGCGGCGAAGCGATGATCGTCGCCGAGGGCCGCTATCGGGTCACGGCGAGCTAACCGACGCCCCGCCAGCCGCACCTCACCAGTCACCGATGAGCAACTTCTTCACCTCTCTGATGCGCTCCTCGTCCCGCTTGTAGAACACCCACTGCTTGATCTTCTTGCTCTGTAGTAGTCCCGCGCGGCTCAGAATCTTGAGGTGCTCGCCGCAGGTCGGCTGAGTCACGTCGAGTTTCTCGGCGATGAACAACGAACAGACGCCGTCCTTCACGAGGTCACCGTCCCTCTGAGGCGGAAAGTGGGCCTCGGGGTCGCGGAGCCAGTCGAGGATCTGGAGCCGCTTGTCATTGGCGAGAGCCCTGAACAGCTCGGCTTCCGGCACACGACAATTGTGGCAGATAGCTAAGTACCCATCCATCCACCAAGTACCGCGCAGCTTGTCGAATCGCTCGGGGCGAGCAGCACACGACGAAAAGGTCGAGTAAGCTAACTAGCTAATTAGCTGACCGCTAGCACAAGCGCCGGCATCGGGTTCGACTCCTGACGCTAAGAAGACAGTGCTGACAAACGATAGGACCGAGGCAGCCCTTATCAGAGCGGAGGTTCCAGCATGGCGAACCAGAGCGAGTTGGCCGACAGATTCTTGGCCTTGCACCATGATGCAGACGGACCCTTGTTGCTGCCCAATCCGTGGGACGAGGGCTCGGCCAGCATGCTGGCCTTCCTCGGCTTCAAGGCGCTCGCGACGACGAGCAGCGGTCTCGCGGCTACGAAGGGTCGTCACGATGGCTCCGCGACACGCGAGGACGCCCTCGCCCACGCCGCTTTGATCGCGGCTGCCACCGAGCTGCCCGTATCGGCTGACCTCAAGAACGGCTACGCCCGCGACCCACAGGGAGTCGGAGAGACTTACCGCAGAAGCTCGGGAGACGGGCCTCGCCGGCGCCTCCGTTGAGGACTACGACCCCCACACGCGGGAGATCTACGAGATGGGCCTCGCGAGAGAGCGGGTCCTCGCAGCCGCCGAAGCCTTCCACTCCGGGAGCGCACACCTTGTGCTCACCGGGCGAGCGGAGAACTTCTTGCGCGGCCGCCCCGATCTTGCCGACACGATCACGCGCCTCCAGGCATACCAGGAGGCAGGAGCCGACGTTCTCTACGCACCGTTCATCACGAACCTGGAAGACATCCGCGAGGTGGTCAAGTCGGTCGACCGCCCCGTGAACGTGCTTGCCCGGCCGGACGGTCCCTCTGTCGCCGAGCTTGCCTCAGTGGGTGTCGCTCGCGTCTCGGTTGGGGGAGGATTTGCCTACGCCGCGCTCGGCACGTTGGTCAAGGCTGCAAGAGAGCTCCTCCGCGACGGAACGTACGGCTGGTATGCGGAAACTCGAATCGGGGGCGAGGCGGCGCACGACGCCTTCGGCTGAGACCACCGCCGAGCTGCGGCGCGTGCTCGGTCTCGACCCCCACACGGTTCCCGGGCTGCCGACGACTCCTCCTCAAGTGATCCGAGCGAGTACCTTCGGCGTGGTGAGACGCGTGAGTGTGACCACCGAGCACCACTTCGGCACCCCGGGATCCAGGCGGACGGCGCGACGTCGCCGGCCGCGACACCTCATGATGGTGCCAAGGGGTGTCCCGGCGATCGTCGGAGCCGCGCTCCTCGCCGGTGCGCTCGTGCCCCCGACAGGCGGTGCGAACACGCGGTCGACGGTCGCGGGCCGCGCCGACTCAACAGGCCCCATCGTGGTGGACAGTGCTGGCAACGGCTACGTGGCCTGGGCCAGCTCCGCGCACAACACCAATGGCGACCCGCTCTGGTTCTGCAAGATCCCCAAGGGCGGGAAGTGCACCCACTCGCTCCTGCTTCCGATACCGAAAGGGACCACCTGGGACGATTACGAGGTAAACCAGCCGTTCCCGGTACTCGGCGGGAAGGCTGGCGTGGTGTCGATCGTCGGGCCGAGCTACGACCTCTCGGACGTCGTCGTGTGGACGTCGCACAACAAGGGGGCGAGTTTCGGCGAGCCCCAGGTGATCGGCAACTGCATGTACAACGGCACCGGAACTGGAGACGTGCTTCGGTCCCCAGATGCCGACCCTCCGTACTACCCGGACTACTTCTCGATCGGATCGTCCAACCCAGGATTGTTCTACACGTTCACCGGCATCGGGGCCATCGGTGCCCTGGACCCGCCTGTGGGCTTTCCGCAGAACACCGGCAGTGTGCCAGGAGCAGTCGCCTCGGTCACGGTGGGCTATGGCAAGACCGTGAACCCCGGCGACAGCCAGACCACGCAAACCGTAGAGGCCTTCTCGACGGACGCCGACAAACCTCGGCTTGACTACTTCTGGGCTCCGCTTCCCGGGGTCAGTGGTTCACCCGACTCCCTGGAACACGGGCCGATCAACGTGGGCATCGGCATCAATCCCCGCCTGGCCGGCGGGCCCGACGGGCTCTTCTTGTTGTCGGAGGACTACGTCGCCAACCCTGACAACGCTTCCAAGCCGCTTCACCTCGACGTACGCAAGTGGAACCCGAAGACCGACACCTTCGGCACGCCGACCCTCGTGGCCAAGGTCCCCAACGACATCGACGCCAGCAACGTGGGGGGCTTCACCGAGGACGACTCCAACGGCGTCCTCACGGTGGCATGGCCGACGGAGACCACCGGGGGTGGCTACGAGATGGACATGTGGACGTCGGCCAACAACGGCAAGACGTTCTCGCGCCCGACCAGCTTGGCGTCGATCTCCTTCGCCTACGTAGGCCCCGCTCGCGTGGCTTCGGTCGGGGGCCATGGGTTCGTGACGTGGCAGGACAGCAGGGGCCTCGAGCTCGTGGACCTCGCCCACCTTTAGGGGGCCGACGCGGCGAGGGGCCCGACGGGATGTCGGGGTCTCCTTCCCGGGAGTGATCAATTCAGATTCGTCCCGCGCGGCTGTCTCACGGCGCGGCCTTGCCCGTCTGTCGACCCTCGGACAATTGGCGAATGTCCGCAACGGCAGAGTTACGCCCTTCCAGCCGGACCACGTCGCTCCCGGCACCTGAAAGAGGCTCAAGGGATCGAATGCGCAGGGCAGTTCGCCGAGTACCGTCCAACGTCGCTGTTGGCGTCCCACCCCTCCTTGTTGGCTGCCCGCCAAGCGGCAAGGGTCAGGTAACTCGTGGACGGCATGGCGAAGTTCCCGTTGACAGTGTCAGTCGCCGTCGACAGGTTCGCGTAGTCGTTGCAGTCGATCACGTTGCTGGTGCCCGGCTTCGGTAGCTCATCGACCTCCATGAGTGGGTTGAACCGGTCCGTTGCGCCCATGCCCTCGATGGTGTTGTGCCAGACCTCGATGTTCGACCAGATGCCTCCGAGGTCCACGACGGGCATGCCGTCTTCAGGTGTCAGGTAGTACTGGCTCTCGTTCTGGAACACGTTGTCATGCACGTAGACGTCCGAGATCGTGGCCTTCGAGCCGAAGGCGTCGATGTACATGGCGTACGGGTCGTGTCCGGCCACGGTCGAGGCGCCCCTCGTCCCGGGAGGGTTGGCCCCTGCGCTCGGATCCGACTTCGATGTCCCCGGACCGTCGCGGACGATGTTGCCCGAGACGAGGAGGTGGTCGGTCTCCTTGGCTGCCGTCTCGACGTCGAGGTTGATGCCCTGGTCGGTGTTGTAGACGGTGTTGGAGCGGAACCAGATGAAGGACCCGCCGTCGTCGTACAGGCCAGCGGCGTTCTCCTGCAGCGGATCACACGCATTCGTCGCGGAGCTCCACCTGCCGTACGCGGAGTTCGACCACGTGTCGACGTTGTACACGGTGTTGCGGTCGATGTACCCGTGATTGGCCTGGGCACTGCCTGTCTCCCACCCAATTGTGTCGATGCCGATGTTGTCGACGTCGTGGACGACGTTGCCGGAGACGAGGAAGTCCTTCAGAGCACCGTTGAAAGTGATCGTCTCGCTCTGACCCGTCCTTGTGCCGCTAACGGTGTTGCCTTCGACGACCAGGTGCTGGATCTCCTGCGACGTGGCAGTCCCTCCGGCGATGACGGCGATCCCGTAGGCGTCGACGTTTCCGTTGTTGCAGAACGACTTCGTCCTGTGGTTCTCGTCGGCAGCGTTCGTGATGTCCTTGACCGTGTTGTCGATGATGTAGATGTCACTGCACGACCCGCCGTTCAAGAAGCAGGCGGAGAGATGGGGGAACGTCCGCTGGTTCGTGTTCTTCGTATCGCTCCGAGCCGTCACGTAGATCCCTGCGGGCACGTGTGCTGTGCCGTCGAAGGTGTAGTTCTCCACCGTGAGCCCGTAGATCTCGACGCTGCGGGAGTCCACGATGCTGATCCCACCCGAGTCGCTCCAATACTGGTTGCGGTTCGTGTCGGCCGCCTGGACGGTGCCGAGGTCGAATCTGGCTGAGTGGCCGGGCGAGGGCGCCACCTCGAGCAATGCCTTGGTTGTCTTTGACCAGATGTGCAGCGGTTGCGCGAAATCGCCTGACAAACATACGACCGTCGGCGAGGTGATCTCGTTCTCGTGGGTTGAGATCCAGCCGTTCACCTCGGCCGACGTCGCCCCGCTTGCCGAGGCGAACGTGACAGTGCACCTCGAGGGCGGGGCGACGGGCGAGCCGGTCGGCGTCGCCGGGTTGGGGATGAGGCCGTCGTTGTCGACAGGGAGGTTGCGCTTCGCCTCGATATGGAAGTCGCTCGCCCTCACTGGCGGCGCCGGCTGGGTGATGAAGTCTCGTGACGCTGGTCCGACGCGCGTGGCGATCGCGGACGCGCCGGACGCGCTCGGCACGCCTGCGCCGGCACCGGCGCAGGCGACTGCGACAGCGGCGACGGTGCTCCCGAAGCGTGTCATCTGAACGGTTCGCACCCTTTGCTCCTCTCGGCCGTGCCAGATCTCGGCACCGGGCGCCAGCTCCTAGTCCCAGATGGCCTTACCAGTGCTGATGTCGAAGAAATGCGCGCTGGTCGTGTCGACTGCGAACGTAATGCGATCACCCGGTCTCACTGACGACCGTGGGTTGAAACGGGCGACTGACTCGGACTGGGCAGCGGCGCCGAGCTCACCGCCGTCAAGACTGCCTTCACCCTGCACGGCATCAGACTCATCGGGACCGGGCAGCTCAGCGTGCACTCGCTGCGCATCGACATGGAAGTGCACGAGCAGCTCAGAGCCGAGCGCCTCGACGAGCTCGACGTCGCCGTGCAGCCGTGATGCGTCCTCGCGGGACGCCTCACCTAGGTGCTCGGGACGGAGGCCCACGACGACGTCACCACCGCGGTGGCGCGCGAGGCCCGGGTGGGCGATCCCGACGTCTGATCCCAGCGCCAACTCCTGGCTCCCCAATCGCACGGAGCAGCCGTCCTCCGCAAGGCGGCCCGAGTACAGGTTCATAGCTGGCGATCCGATGAAGGCGGCGACGAAGAGGTTGTCAGGGCGGTCGTAGACCCGCTGCGGAGTGTCGCATTGCTGGAGGACACCGCCGTTCAGCACCGCCACCCGGTCACCCATCGTCATCGCCTCCGTCTGGTCGTGGGTGACGTACACCGTGGCCACACCGAGTCGCCGCTGGATGCGAGATACTTCCGCTCGCATCTGCACGCGCAGCTTGGCATCGAGATTCGACAGTGGCTCGTCCATCAGGAACGCCACCGGCTCCCGAACGATCGCTCGCCCCATTGCTACACGCTGGCGCTGGCCTCCCGACAGCTGCGCCGGCCGCATTCCGAGCTGCGCCTTCAGCCCGAGGATGTCGGCCGCGGCGTTGACCTTCTTGGAGATCTCCGCTTTCGGCAGCCTGCGCAGCCGGAGGGCAAAGCCGATGTTCTGCGCAACCGTCATGTGCGGGTAGAGGGCGTAACTCTGGAAGACCATGGCGATGTCTCGGTTGCGAGCCGGAACTCCGTTCACCACACGCTCGCCAATCCGCAGCGCCCCTGATGTGATCTCCTCGAGCCCGGCAATCATCCGGAGCACGGTTGTCTTGCCACACCCCGAGGGCCCCACGAGCACCATGAACTCGCCTTCGGCAACAGTGAGATCGAGCGAGTCCACGGCCTTGAAGCCGTTCGGGAAGACCTTCGTGATCTGCTCCATGGCGATGGTAGCCACCAGCTTCTCCTTCGGATGCGGACCTCATCATGTCCGCAATCCCGGCGGTAGCGACGAGGCGTGGGCCGCCAACATCTCGTCACACATTGCGACGATCTCCGCCGTCGTCAGTGTCGCGGCCGTGTTCGGGTCGAGCATCGCCGCCTGGTAGACGTGGCGCCGGTCCTGAGTGAGAGCCGCTGTCACTGTGAGCTCGACGACGTTGAGGAACGTCCGGTTAAGCGCCGCCAGCTCGGGCGGGAGCGCCCCGATCCCCACCGGACGCGGGCCGGAGGCTCCCATTTGACAAGGCACCTCTACGCAGCACTCCGGCGGAAGGCTCGTGATGAGCGATCCGTTGCGGACGTTCACGTACAGCTGACGCTCGGTCCCGGTCTCAAGAGAGTGGATGAACTGCGAGGCCAGCTCATTGGTGGGCTCGAGGTCGAGCGCGTCTCCCTCGCGGAGCTGGCGACGCAGCGATTCGAACTCGGCGAGGTTGTCCTCCGAACGCTGGAGGTAGTCGCCGACGAAGATCTGGAAACGCTCGATCTCACTGTCGTGCCGCATGAACCAAGGCACGTACTCGGCCGAGTGCTCGCTCGACTCGGTCGGGAAGTACCCGAAGCGCCTCAAGATCTCGACCCGCACTCGGCGCTGCTGCTCGGGCGAGGCGTCGAGGACCTCCCGGAGACGCGGGTAGAGCGACTCGCCGTTGTGTGCGAACTTCAAGACGAACGCCTGATGGTTGAAGCCGGCGGTGACGAACTCGACATCCGCGACGTCGAGCCCGACTAGCTGGGCGAGGTGAGCGTGCGTGTCGCGGACTGAATGGCAAAGCCCGTAGACGCGCTCGAACGGCGTCGCCTGGTAGACGGCCCAAGGCAACATCGCCATTGGGTTCGTGTAGTTGAGTAGGTAGGCATCCGGGCAGTATGTGAGGATGTCGCGAGCCAGTCCGACGACAACGGGGATCGTGCGCAGGCCTCGGAAGATGCCGCCGATGCCCAGGGTGTCGGCGATCGTCTGGCGCACCCCGTACCGTGCCGGGATGTCGAAGTCGATGCGTGTGGCGTGGTACCCGCCGACCTGGATCTCGTTGATGACGTAAGACGCCCTTTCGAGCGCCTCGGCACGGTCCTGACTGGCCGAGACTGTTGCCGACGAACCGCTCTGAGTGACGATCCGCCGTGCCAGCTCCGTTGCGAAAGCCAGCCGCTCCGCCCCGATGTCATGCAACGCGATCTCGACACCAGAGAGATCGGGCATGCTGCAGAGGTCGGTCACAACGTTGCGTGTGAACTCGACGCTTCCTGCGCCTATGAACGCTACCTTGATCATTGGGCGACAGTCTTGCAGATTCTAGCAGGAATGAGCAAGATCAATCATGCGGAGTGCTCGATTGTGCGCACTCCTGTGGGAGCCGTGTCCGCTCAGCACGTGATGATGTGCACGCCGGCGTCCACGAACTCGCTCAGCAACGACGGGTCCGCCTCGTCGTCGGTGACAAGGTCATCGATCTCGGTGATGTCACAGATGCGGGCGAAGGCGGACTTGCCGAGCTTGGAGCTGTCGGCCGTAACGACGACACGTTTCGAACGGTGGAGGAAGGCACGGTCCGTCTGGGCTTCCATCTCGTCGTGGGTCGTGCAGCCGGCTGTCAACGTGATGCCGTCCGTCCCGATGAAGGCTACGTCGAGGTGGTAACGCGAGAGCATCAGCTCGGCCGATGGCCCTACGAGCTCGTAGCTGGCGTGCCGGGCGCTGCCTCCGATCACGACGAGGCGAATACTGGAGCGAAGCACCAGCTCAGACGCGATGTTTAGGGCGTTCGTGACAATCGTGATGCTGTCGCGGTCCGCCAACGTCCGCGCCAGCTCGGTTGTCGTCGTGCCTCCGGTGAGCCCGACGACGGAACCGTCGGAGACGAGCTCAGCGGCTGCCAGGGCGATCCGGTGCTTCTCGGAGCGTCGGCGCGAGGTCCGGTAGCGCACCGGAAGTTCAAGGTCGAGGTCGCTTGGAATCGCACCACCGTGGGTGCGCACGAGCAGACCTTGTTCGTGGAGGGTGCGCAGGTCGCGGCGGACGGTGGCCGAGGAGACGCCGAACTCACCCGCCATCGTGGCGACATCGACGCTCCGCTGCGATGCCAGCACTTCGAGAAGTGCAGCGAGACGCTCGGCTCTCAGCATTGGCGCCATGCTAGGTGAGCAAGCGCCCCGTCCGGAGCCGGTGTACCATCTGCTCGATGCTGTTCATTTCGAACAACAAGCGAGCACAGCAGGTCAGGCAGCGGTTCATGACCCCGCTCATCGGGACGGCTCTCGCCATCGTCGGTCTAGCGGGCTGCGGCACGAACTCCCAGAGCCCGAATGTCGGGCCGGGCGGCAAGGTGTCGATCCAGATTTGGGAGGGCTACACGGGAGTGGAGGCGACCACCTTCAACCACCTCGTCCGTGACTACGAGCACGCCCACCCGAAAGTGTCGATCGGGGTGCTGCCGGTCAACAACGATGACACGCTCACGAAGGTGATCACGGCCGTTGCCGGAGGCAGCCCGCCTGACATCGCCTACCTCTACGGATCGTGGGCGCCGAACGTCGCCTCGATCCAAGGTGTTGTCAACCTCACGGACGTAGTGAAGCGCCCGGGAGTCGACTGGAACGACTTTTGGGTGGGCGAACGTGACGTCGCGACCGTCGGCAAGGAGGTGATCGGCGTGCCCGCGCTCGTCGACAACCTTGCTGTCGTCTACAACAAGACGCTCTTCGCCCAAGCCCGGCTGGCGCCGCCGAGCTCGAATTGGACGTGGAACGACTTCGAGGCGGACGCCGCTCGGCTTACGGATCCTGCGAAGAAGCAGTTCGGCACGGCCTACGTCACCCCCGAGAGCGAAGACGCCGTCTGGCACTGGGAGGTCCTCTTGTGGGAGGCGGGCGGGGAGCTCCTCAGCCATGACAACAAGAAAGCCGCCTTCGACTCGCCCGCCGGGCTGCGCACGCTCGAGATGCTCCGCACCATGGCGGTCGTACAGCATTCCATGTACCTTGACCCGAGCGACAACGAGTACGCCAACCTGTTCAACTCCGGGAAGATCGGCATGCTGGTGACCGGTCCCTGGGATCTCTCCGCGTTCCCGAACGTGCACTACGGCGTGCAGGTGATGCCGTCGTTCACGGGGTCGAGCGGCGGCCACCAGACCATCTCCGGCCCGGACAACTGGGTCATCTTCAACAACGGCAGCTCTCGGGTGGCAGCAGCGGAGAACTTCGTGCTCTGGCTGACGGCCCCTGCACAGGTCAAATACTTCTCGCTCCGCACTGGCGACCTGCCCATCCGGAAGCTCGGTAGCAGACCTGCCAGGCTTCGAGGCAAGCATGAACAAGACGCTCCCCGGCGTCTCGACCTTCATTGCCAACCTCGACAACGTGAAGCAGGCCCGGCCTCAGATCGCCACATACCCCAAAATATCGACGGCGCTTGCCAACATGGTGGTATCTGTGCTCGTCGGTTCCGCCCAACCACAGGCCGCCCTGTCAGCGGCCGCCAAAGAGGTCAACCAGATCCTGAGTTCCGGCGGCTGACGTGGCGTCACCGCCCGAGCTGCTTCGCGGCGTCGTGAAAAGCCCAAGGGACCGCCGAACACCCAGAACGGGCGGAGCGGGACGTCGGCTCGCCGCCGCCGAGCACGCCAGCGGGTGGGCCTTCGCTGGTCCGGCCTCGGTGATCATCGTCTTGTTCGGCGCCGTTCCCATCGTTTGGTCGACGGTGCTCTCGTTCGAGCATGCCTCGCTGACCGTACCGGGACGGAAGTTCGCCGGCCTAGCCAACTACCGGGCGATGGTGCACGATCCGGTCGTACGTGCCGCCGCCGAGCACACGCTCGTCTACACGGCTCTGTTCGTCCCCCTTACGATCGTCACCGGGCTGCTGCTGGCGGTTGCAATGAACCGCAAGATCCGCTTCATCTCCCTCTACCGAACCGCTGCCTACGTGACCATGGCGGTCTCGACAATCAACGAAGCTCTCATCTTCATGTGGCTGTTCGACCCCAGCTACGGGATCGTGAACTACGTCGGCGGTCTTCTCGGACTATCGCCGCAGCAGTTCCTCAACTCACCCTCGGAGGCGCTCGGCGTCATCGTGGTGATGACGGTGTGGGGCTGGACCGGCTTTGCTGTGATCATCTACCTGGCGGCGCTGCAGGGAATACCGCAAACCTTGCTGGACGCCGCAGAGATGGACGGCGCCGGCGCCTGGGCGAAGTTCCGCCGCATCACGGTTCCCCTCCTGAGTCCGGCATCGCTCTTCCTCGCCGTCTGGCTTACGATCAACGCCCTCCAGCTTTTCGACGAGGTGTACTTGTCGACCCAGGGAGGACCCGTCGGGGCAACGACTGTGATCGTGTACTACATCTACGAGCAGGGTTTCCAGTACTTCGACATCGGCTATGCCTCCGCCATTGCCCTCGGCCTGCTGCTCGTGACCCTCGCCGTCACGGCGATACAGTTCCGCGCTGGCAAGCGTTTCATCCATTACCGGTCATGACACCGGTGCCCGCCCCGCAGCAGCAACGGCGGCGGCGTCTCCGCCTGCCGTTCAGCCCATGGCACTTCGTGCTACTGCCGGCCAGCATCGTCCTTCTCTTCCCTTTCATATGGATGGTGATCACCTCCCTCGAGACGCGCTCGGAGTCACTCCACTTCCCGCCCGTGCTCACACCGCACGTGCTGCGTCCGCAGAACTACCCAGACGCCTTCGACGCCGCCCCGTTCTCTCACTTCTTCGTCAACAGCATCGTCGTCGCCGTCGTCACGGTCATCTGCAACCTCGTACTGTGCTCGCTCGCGGGATATGCCTTCGCCCGGATACGGTTCCTCGGGCGGACAGCTTTGTTCGTCGTGCTGATGGCCACCTTGATGGTGCCATTCCAGGTAACGATGATCCCGCAGTTCCTCATCGAGAAGTGGCTCGGCGTCCACGTCCTCGCTTCCGTCGGGATCAACCATCTCGGAGCCCTCATCCTCCCCAATGCCGCCACCGCGTTCGGCGTGTTCCTCCTTCGCCAATTCTTCAAGACTCTGCCGGTCGACTACGAGGAGTCCGCCCGAGTCGACGGCGCCACACGGCTCACCGTGCTCTGGCGCATCGTCCTGCCGCTGTCATTGCCGGCCCTCGCGACATTGGCAGCACTGACGTTCCTCGACTCTTGGAACTCCTTCCTGTGGCCGCTCATCGCTGTCGACAGCCAGACAGAGATGACCCTGCCCCTAGGCCTCCAGACGTTCCAGAGCGCGCATGCGACGGAGTGGACGTTGCTCATGGCCGCCAACGTCATGAGCCTTGTTCCGATGCTCGTGGTGTTCTTCGGCGCGCAGCGGTACTTCGTGCGCTCCGTCGCAGTCACGGGCCTCGCTGGCACATGAGAGCGGGCAGGTGAGCGACCGCGCGCCCATGCTGGCGTTCGACTTCGGAGGTACGAAGCTCGACGTCGCCCTCGTCGAGGCCGGGCAGCTCGTCGTCGGCCGCAGCACCCTAGACACAGTCGCCGCTGCGGGCGCCGAGCAAGCGGTCAAGCGGGCTCTGGCAGCGGGCCACGAGCTGATGCGCCGCCACGGCGTGCCGGCGGCAGCCTCGATAGGCGTGTCGACGATGGGATACACGAGGACCGACGGTGTCGACCTCGCCCCGAACGTCCCTGGCTGGGAGTCCTTGCACCTGCCTGCCATCTTCGCGGCGGCCTTCTCCGGCGTGCCCTGCGTCATCGACAACGACGTGCGGGCGGCCGCCACGGCCGAGGCCGCATGGGGCGCGCTCGTCGGCGTGGATCCGGGCGTGTACGTCAACCTCGGCACAGGCGTCGCTGCCACGCTTCTCGTCGGCGGGCAGATCGTCGGTGGCCACCACGGTGTCGCGGGAGAGATCGGCTATTGGCTCGTGCCGGCACCGTCTCATCGGTCGGGCTCGGACCCGGCGGCACCCTCCAGCCTTCCGCTGCTATCCACGCTCGAAGAGGTCGTAGGGGGCGCAGGTGTCAGGCGCCAGGCCGACTTGAGCTTTGCGGAGCTGTTGACATCGGAGGCACCGGGGTCTCGCCAAATGGCCGGGATCGTGATGGAGCAGATCGCTGTCAGCCTGGCCAATCTCTCGATAATGCTCGACCCGGAGCGCATCGTCCTCGGTGGTGGCTACACGCGGGCCGGCGAGCGGCTGCTTGACCCGTTGCGGGCAGGGCTGCGGCGGTCTGTCCCCTTCCCACCAGAGATCGTCATCGGGCGGTTCGGGTCAGACGTCGGGTTGTACGGCGCCATCGCTCTTGCAGAGCGGGCGCTCCTCTAGTCAGTTCGCGACCGCCAACTTTGAGTGTTTCGCAAACGTTGCGATGGTGTGATCGAGCCGCGAACAACTCGACGCGCCGCACGAGGAGGACTAGCTGAACCTGGCTCTGCGCTCGGCGAGGCGGTAGTTGTCGGCTAGCGAGAGGTAGCGCTCGCTGATCTGGGCGACGGCGCGTTCGCGAGACGAGCGATGCCGCAATACACCCGAGAGCGGCGGGGACCACAGCGTTCGCCCAACGGCGAAACCCGAGAACCCTTCTGTCACCGCAGCCCCCTTCACCCACTTGACCACTTGGGGCATCGAGGCGGCCCGACCGAGGACGAGGCAGGAGGTTGAACCCTCGATGGCCCCGGTCGCAGCGGCGACTGCCGCGAAGCTCGGCGCATTGGGCTGACCTTCGAGCTTCCACCACTGAGGCCGAAGGCCGATCGCCCGCAGCTCGCCGATCGCGGTGACCGTGAGGCCAGGACGCACGAGGGAGTCGTACCCGGGTCTCGGATCCCCGTTCTCGTCGATGTCGGCGCGCCCCGGAGGCACTAGCAGTTCGAGCATGAAGAGGATGCCATACCGCTCGCAATACTCCCCGAGCCGGGCCAGGCGCTCTCTGCTGCGGGCGTTGCGTGCACCGCCCGACGAGGGGTTGTACCGCACAAGGGCTTTCACCGCATCGGCGCCGCTCCGCTCGATGGCAGCGGCGTAGCCGGTGTCCCCGTGCTCGAAGATGAACTCTCGCTGGCCACTCTTCTCGACGGGGACGACCACTCGGAGCCCGGCCTGCTGGACACGCCTAATGGCGGCGGCTCCATACTCCGGCTCACAGAGAAGCGCCATTTGGCCGGCGTCTATCGAGTGCCTCTCAGCAGCCACCACCATCGCGTCCGCGACGATGAGCTTCAGATCGCTGAGCTCGGCGGCGCTGACCGGCCCGTCGTGGTGGAGGGACGACCACTTCCGAAACGACGCCCGGTGATCGACCGCCAACACAAACAACCGGCCGCTCATGAGGCCTCGACCTTCACCGTCGGCTCGATTTCGCGAGCCAGTGCACTGTCGACGGCACCGGCGTGCGGCGAGTGCACTGCGGCAGAGCCGTAAGCTGTGGCAAAGCGGAGGCGATCGGCGATCGGCCGGTCAGCCGCCGCCACCCAGGCGGCGGTGAAGGCGTCGCCAGCGCCGATCGGGTTACCTGACTGCTGGGGCGGGCGGGACGTCAGGACCCCGCCCTCACTGATCACAATCGAGCCGTGGTGGCCAATCGTGGCGATCACCGTCGCCCTGTGGGCGGCCTCGCGCAGCGCCCGGGCTGCTCTGAGCACGTCGGACTCGGTCTCGAGCTTACGACCTGCCCATTCGGCCAGCTCCCTGCGGTTGACCTTCACGACGCCGGGCCCTGCCGACGCGCCTGCGCCGAGCCACGGACCCGATGTGTCGAGAAGGACCGGCACACAGCGATCCCGAGCCATCGTGATCAGCACCGCGTAGACGGTGAAAGGCAGGCCGGCAGGGATGCTTCCCGCCAGAACGAGGGTCTTGCAGCGCTCCAACAGCGCGGGCAGGCGGTTCAAGAGAGCCTGCCACTCGACGCTCGAGACGTTCGGGCCGGGCTCGTCATAGGCAGCCACCAAGCCGTCGTCAGCGATCGCCGTGACGGTCTGACGGCTCTCCGCCTCGATGTCGACAAAGGCGTCCGTGATTCTCGTGGCGGTGAGCTGCTGGTGGATGAGGCCGCCACGATGTCCCCCGATGAACCCTGTCGCCACGATGTCGGCCTCTAGCTCGGCTAGGACCGACGCCACGTTCAGGCCCTTCCCCCCGGCGCGCAAGGTCACCCCGCTCACGCGGACCGATTCCCCCGCCGACAAGTGCCTCACGCGGTACGTGACGTCGAGCGCCGCATTCAGCGTCACCGTCAGGATCATCGCTGGGGGATCGCGCCTACGCTGGTTGGGCAGCGCTCGAAGCGATCACGACTGAGCGCTTCAGATGCTTCGGGCGGTCTGGATCGAGCCCTCGGATCGATGCCAGCTCGACTGCGGACCGCTGCACCCGCAGCAGCTCCACCATCGAATCGCCGTCGCCTTCGGTCAGGCGTGCGCCTGTGGCGAGGACGTCCTCGCGGAGGCCGGACTCGAGGCGACCGAGGGACCAGACGAGCGTGTGAGCTCCCACGCTGCTGATCGGGCCGTGACGGAATTCCATCGCCGCATACGCCTCCGTCCACGAACCTGCGGCTTCTCTCAGCTTCAGCGCCGCCTCGGACGCGAAGGCGGCGCCGGCGCCCCGGCCAAGAAACACGAGCTGGCGCGCGACAGCGAGACCTTCAGGAAGGGGTGCCTCGAGTGCTCCCCGTGCCTCAGCCGCTAGGCGATCGATGTCGTGCCCGAGGTGAGCACGCCAGAGCGCCACGGCGCCCGTGGCGAAGCGGGTCTGGACGACGGACTCCTCGTCGGCGAACGGGAGACCGATGGACGCAGTCGCCCGCAGGCCGACCGGGCTCTCAACGTCGGCCGTAATGGCGAGCACTCGCCGACCAGCGACCTGGGTGAGGACGTCAAGGACCTCGGTCGTCGTCCCGGAGCGTGAGATAGCAACATACACGTCGTAATCCCGCCCGTGCGGCATCTCTGAGGCGGCAAAGGCATCAGTCTCACCGAGTCCGGCCTGCTCACGGAACCACGCGACGGCTTGGGCCATGTACAGGGATGTTCCGCACCCGAACATGGCAACCCGGTCACCCGGGGCCGGAAAACGCCCCCGCTCAGTCGCCGCGACATCTCGAGCCTGAAGCCAGACATCGGGTTGGCTGCTCAACTCTTGCACGATTCTGCTCATTACTGTTCACAATAGGCACCGGGCAAACAAGAAGCAACATGACCCGAGTGGGATCCGTGGCGCGACAGTCGTGCTCGTTCAGGCGCGCCACTCCCCAACTCAGCGGATCTGCCGGACGGATTCGCCGGCTCCCCAACTGCCGTCGGCTGTCCACACAGTGGCGTCCATACGATGGCCGAGCGCGAGGCACAGCCTGTCAGCAAGTGCAAGGCCGCTGCCCGGCGTCCAGGTGACGACCGCCTGTTCGGCGTCGGCGACTGTGACTGGCTCGAGGTCGAGGTCCTAGCTCGACAGCAGCGCCCTCGCCAGTTCCCAGTCGCGGCCGTATGCCCGCACCGCTTGCGCGACCTCGGACCAGTTGGCGGTGCCACAGACGCCGCCGACGCGCAAGCCGTCCTCGACCAGAGCGGAGCCTTCTTCGCCTCGGAGGAATGCCAGCAGAGCAGACGCGTCGAAAACGTTCACGCGGCGTCTTCGGCAGCTGACCGTCGGCGCGGGTCAGCGAACAACTCACCGAGAAGGTCAAGCTCCGCGAGGTCTGCCCGAACCATGGCTTTCAACTGCTCCCGACTGAGGAGCACCATCCCGCCCCGAGCGTCGACGAGAACTAGCGGAGTGCCTTCAGCGAGCCCGACCCAGGCTCGGAGCTCAGCGGGAATGACGAGCCGGCCCCTGTCGCCCATCGTTACCTGGTATGTCCCACTCATCCTTGGTCTATCTAAGTGGGCACAGCTCCCACTAAGGATGTCCCGCGCCGTCAGAGGCAGTCGCGCGACCTCGGAGACTTAAGCGGCTCACCGGAGCTGGGCTAGCGCCTCGTTCAGTTGCAGGACGTCGATGTAGCTGCTGCCGAGGAACCCGAGTTCTTGTCCTTGGGTCTCCTTTGCAATGAGCGCCCGCAGCGCAGAAGGGGCGATGCCTGTGGCCTTGGAGACCATCGGAATCTCGGCGATCGCGTCCTGAGGACTGATGTCGGGGTCTATGCCGCTGCCCGAGGTTGTCACTAGATCGGGTGTGGGGTCGACTCCCCGGGCCTGCCAGTACGCCACGAGCGCCTGCGTGTTTGCCAGCAAGACCTTGGACCGCGGACCAAGGTTGCTGGCCGCGGACTCGCCGCCCACGCAGGAGCTCGCGGCCGAAGAGCTACAGGCCTCGAGGGGGTTGTCCCCCCCGGAGACCGGCGGCTTCGCCGTCGGCTCGGCAGCGTAAGGGCCGAGGTCGTCGGGCCGACCCTGGAAGACACAGCTACCGAGCGGATGTCCCGGGCAGACCGTGTCCGACCAGTTCTGCCCGATCAAGGTGGATCCGTTGGCCGTGATTGAGCCGTCCGCCTGGTGCCTGAACAGGAGCTGGGCAACTCCCGTGCCAGCGAAGGCGTAGACGAACCCAAAGAAGATCGTGATGACCACGATTGAGATGGTTGTGCGGCGGACATAGGCGATCATGTGGGGCTCGCGATCAGTATGCGTGGAGAGCGACCAGGATGAGGTCGATGAGCTTGATGAAGATGAAGGGGGCGACAATCCCGCCCACCCCGTAGATCCAGACGTTGCGGCGCAAGATGGACGCCGAGGTCGCAGCCCGGAACTTCACACCCTTTAATGCCAGCGGGATGAGGGCCACGATCACCAGGGCGTTGAAGATCACCGCCGAGAGCACCGCGCTCTGCGGGCTGTGCAGCTTCATGATGTTCAAGGCGTTCAGTTGTGGGTAGGTCGCCACGAACAGCGCAGGGATGATGGCGAAGTACTTCGCCACATCGTTGGCGATGGAGAATGTGGTGAGCGATCCCCGCGTGATCAGCAACTGCTTGCCTATCTCGACGATGTCGAGGAGTTTGGTCGGGTTCGAGTCGAGGTCGACCATGTTGCCGGCCTCCTTGGCGGCCGTGGTCCCGGTGTTCATGGCCACGCCCACGTCGGCCTGGGCGAGAGCCGGAGCGTCGTTCGTCCCGTCCCCCGTCATGGCGACGAGCTTCCCGTCTTCCTGCTCGACCCTGATCAGGGCCATCTTTGCCTCAGGGGTCGCCTCGGCGAGGAAGTCGTCGACGCCTGCCTCCTGTGCGATGGCCGCCGCCGTGAGCGGGTTGTCGCCGGTGATCATCACGGTGCGGATGCCCATCTCACGCATCTCGGCGAACTTCTCCCGGATCCCCTCCTTCACCACGTCCTTCAGCTCGATGACGCCGAGAATGGTCGGCCCCTCGGCGACGACGAGAGGGGTGGAGCCAGCTCGGGCGATCTGCTCGACGAGATCATCGAGCCCCTGCGGCGTCGTCCCGCCCTGTTCCGCCGCCCAGGTCCGGATCGACTCGGATGCGCCCTTACGGATCTGGCGGCCGTCGAAGTCGACGCCCGACATCCGCGTGGTTGCCGAGAACGGGATGAACTCGTGGCTTGCACCGAGCTCACGCTCGCGGATGCCGAAGCGCTCCTTGGCGAGCACGACGATCGAGCGGCCCTCGGGGGTCTCGTCGGCGAGCGAGGCGAGCTGGGCTGCCTCGGCCAGCTCCCGCTCGGTGCAGCCCTTGGCCGGGATGAACGCCGAGGCCATCCGGTTGCCGAGCGTGATGGTGCCCGTCTTGTCGAGCAGCAGTGTCTGTACGTCACCGGCTGCCTCCACCGCCCGGCCGCTCATGGCGAGCACGTTGCGTTGCACAAGGCGGTCCATCCCAGCGATGCCGATCGCAGAGAGCAATGCTCCGATGGTGGTCGGGATCAAGCACACGAGAAGCGAGACCAAGATCACCACCGACACAGTCGCACCCGCGTAGTGGGCGAACATCTGCAGGGTCACGACCACTGGGAGGAACACGATCGTGAGCACGGCAAGCAGGATCGTGAGAGCGATCTCGTTCGGAGTCCTTTGCCGATTCGCCCCTTCTACCAGGCTGATCATGCGGTCGAGGAACGTACGACCCGGTTCCGCCGTTATGCGGACGACGATCCGGTCCGACAGCACCTTGGTGCCGCCTGTTACGGCGGAGCGGTCGCCGCCCGACTCGCGGATCACCGGGGCCGACTCTCCTGTGATGGCAGACTCGTCGACCGAGGCGATCCCCTCGATGATCTCCCCGTCCGAGGGGATCCAGTCGTTCGCTTCGCAGACAACAAGATCGCCCTTTGCCAGCGACGAGGCGGTCACCTGCTCCTCGCCACCGCCGGGCAGAAGGCGGCGTGCCACGGCCTCGGCGCGCATGCGCCTCAGCGTGTCGGCTTGCGCCTTGCCCCGCCCCTCGGCCATCGCCTCGGCAAAGTTGGCGAACGCGACCGTGAGGAAGAGCCAGATGGTGATGCTGATCGTGAAGATGCCCGGATGAGCGATCGCCTCGAGGAGGACCACGATCGCCCCGATCAGCACCACGAACATCACCGGGTTCTTGAACTGCGTCCTCGGATCGAACTTCTTGAGCGAGCCGACCAAGGCCTGGCCGAGGATCTCCCGGTCGAAGAGGCTGCGTGCCTGGGCCACACCGTGAGCCACGGGCGCAGAGGCCCCTGGCGTTGGCGTAGGCGTCGTTTCGTTTACTTGCATCGGTCCAGTCTCTGGAGAGGTCATCAGAAGAACTTCCCGTGGCTCAGCTGCTCGACGATCGGGCCGAGCGCAACTGCGGGGAAGAAGGTCAGGCCACCGATGATCAAGATCACGCCGATGACCAGTCCTATGAACATGGTGTTGTCGGTGCGGAAGGTTCCGAGCGATACCGGGACCACTTTCTTCGCCGCCAGCGAGCCGGCGAGCGCCAAGGCCGGGATGATGATGCCGAACCGGCCGATCAGCATGTCGATGGCCCCGATGACGTTGTAGAAGGTGGTGTTCCCGCTGAGGCCGGCCATGGCCGACCCGTTGTTGTTGGCCTGTGAGGTGAGACCGTAGAGGATCTCCGTGAACCCGTGCGGCCCGTGGTTGAGCGGCCCGGCTCGCCCGGCGTGGAGAGACACGGCTATACCGGTGAGAACCAGCACGATGATGGGCATGACGAGGGCACCGAGACCCGCGAGCTTCACCTCCTTCGCCTGGATCTTCTTCCCCAGGTATTCGGGTGTCCGCCCGATCATCAGTCCTCCGAGGAACACGGCGATGAGGGCATAGATGAGGAGCGTGTACAGCCCGCTTCCCACCCCCCCAGGAGTCACCTCGCCGAGCATCATGCCGGTGAGCGGGCCGAAGCCGCCCATCGGGTTGTACGAGTCGGTGGCGCTGTCGACCGCACCGTCGGAGGTTTGAGTCATCGAGACGTTGAACAGGGCACTGGTGGTGTCGCCGAAGCGCACCTCTTTGCCTTCGGTGTTCCCGATCGTGGAGTGGACACCGGCGGCGGCGACCGCAGGGTTGTTCTGGTGCTCGGAGTAGCTGGTGAAGGCGACCCACGAGCCGAAGATGATCAGCATTACGCCCAGCAGGACGACGCCGTGGCGGATGCTCTTCACCATCTTGCCGAAGGTGTAGGTCAGCGAGAACGGGATGGAGAGAGTCAGCCAGATGTAGACGAAGTTGGTGAGCGCCGTCGGGTTCTCGAAGGGATGGGCCAGGTCGACGTCGAAGAACCCACCGCCATTGGTCCCGATCTGCATGATCGTGCCCATGAAGCCAGCGGGGCCACGGGGGATGGTCTGAGTGACGCCGTTCAGTGAGTCATGGACGGTCACTGTGCCGGCCAGGGTCTGCACGGCGCCCTGCCCGACGATCAGGATGCCGGTGAGAAACACGATCGGGAGCAGGATGTAGAGCATGCAACGGGTGATGTCCACCCAGAAGTTCCCGATCGTCGGGGAGTTGCGGCGGGAGAAGCCCCGCACCATGACGATCGCCACCGCGATCCCGACAGCTGCGCTCACGAACTGCTGCACCGTGAGCACGCCGATCTGCGAGAAGTACGACATCGCCTCCTCACCGCCGTAGTTCTGCCAGTTCGTGTTGGTCATGAACGACACGACCGTGTTGAAGCTGAGCGCGGGAGGCACGGCGCCCAGGTGCTGCGGGTTGAGTGGCAGCGACCCTTGAATCCTCAGCAGCAGATAGCCGAAGCCGACGAACGCGGCGGAGAAAATCACCAGCGAGCTGGCGTAGCGCTTCCAGCTCTGCTCGTTCTCGGGACTGGTTCCGAGCAGCCGGTAGAACGGCCGCTCGGCCCACGCCAGGTAATGTACGCGGCCTTCGAAGACGGCGGCCATGTACGAGCCCAGGAACCGCCAGGTGAGGCCAAGGGCGATGACGAGGACGACGATGGTCCAGGTGAAGCCCATCTAAAACCACTCCGGCTTGAACATGGCCACGCCCAGGTAGATGAAAACGAGGATGGATAGAGCGAGGAGGACGCCCTGGATATCGCTCATACTCGTTCGAGCGCCCAGATGAGCCCCAGCATCGCCACCGCGAAGGCGACGACGCCCACAACTGCGAGGAAATCAGCCATGCCGCAATCATGAAGGCCGGTCGTGAATAAGGCGTGAACGGCAGTCAGCCCGGCGTGAATAATTCGTGAATCCGGTCAGGACCGCCGGCTCGTCCCTCGGTCAGTCCACCACCAGCGAGTAGCCGATCCCCGATGCGGTTCGGAGCGTCACGCCGGCGTCCCCCAGCTTGCGGCGTAGCCGATAGACATACACGCGCAGGTACTCGGCCTCGCCTCCGTACGCTCCGCCCCAGACGCTGCCGAGGATCATCTGGTGCGTGCACACCTTGCCGGCATGGCGCGCAAGGTAGGCAAGCAGATCGAACTCCTTGGAGGTGAGCTCCATCCTCTCGCCACTGCACACCGCTTGGTGGCGGACGAGATCGAGCTGCAGCTCGCCCACGACCAGCCGATCGTTCTGCGGACCCTCGTCGGGTCGGCTGTCGCGGATCGCCGTCCGGATGCGCGCCTCCAGTTCCTGCATACCGAACGGCTTCGTCACGTAGTCGTTGGCACCACCGTCGAGTGCCGCCACCTTCCGGCTCTCGACGCCTGTCGCGGACAGCACGATGATAGGCACCGAGCTCCATTGCCGGATCCGGTGGCATACCTCGAGACCATCGAGGTCGGGGAGGCCGAGATCGAGCAGTACGACCTCAGGTTCCTCAAGAGCGACTTTGGACAGTCCCTCTTGGCCCGAGGTCGCGACGATCACTTCGTGACCACGTGCGGACAGCGCTATCCGAAGCGCCCGCAACAACGGCCGGTCGTCGTCTATCACCAGCACCCGGGCCATACGGTCAGTGACTGAGCACCGCGTCGGCGGACGGGGGTGTGAAAACGTAAAGCTCACCGGGCCCACCCCTGTCGTAAGAGCGCATACGGATGACGCGCCGTAGCGGTCTCCGATCGTCTTGGCTCGCGACGGGTCCGTCGAGCGGCTGACCAAGGACCAGGTGCGCGCGACGTCGTCAGGAGGTATATGCCACGAACACGCGGCAGGCCTTGCATCTTAACTCCTATCGATCATGAGTTTCTGATGCCGACCAGGCTTCCCGGCGCTCCTGAAGCCAGATTACCACCCGGCGTTATCGGTCCCGGCCGAGAAGCAGCAAGGAGAGCACGCTTGGCACCGCTCGCCATGCGGTGGCCCTACCGGTAGATGTTCACCGAATCGTCAAGGCCGAACGCCGCAGGGTCGCCACGTCCCGTGGAGGCAAGGATGAAGCCGAAAGCGTCGCCCGTGACAATCCTCCCGCCGCCACCGGACACAGGGAACTCCTCGAAGCCTTCCAAGTGGAGAACGGCAGGCCCCCAGCCCTGGTCCGAGAGCGCCTGGGCGATATGCGACAGCGACGGCCTCAGCCCATCGCCCCTCGCGCTCGTACGCCCAATCGCCGAGCGCATGTCGTCGGCATGAAGGAAGGTGTCGAACCAAAGTGCCTCGATCCCAGATCCGAGCGTTCCCTGGACACCGGTGGGTCCAGGGGCTTCCCAGGCGCCGTCGTCGAACGCTGAAATCAGGTCGCCTGCCACCTTGACGTTCGACTCGAGCTCCGCGGCAAGCTCGCTCGGCGTCTTGCCCCTGCGCTCGTCGACCTGGCGCTGTGTCACCTCGGGCGTTCCCAAGCCCTCGAGCCGGAGATTGACGACATCGGTCAGCTGCCCGACGACGTGAGCCGCCACGTCGGCGACCCGCCATCCCTCGCACCGGCTGGGCGTCTCCCAGTCCTCGCCGGAAAGCCCTCCCACCAGTTCCGAGAAGGACTTGTACTCCGCCAGCATCCCCGGCACCACTACCTCACGGGAGAGTGTCATCGGTCCTCCTACTCTTCCTCTTCGGCATCGCCCGAACAGCGTGCAGGTTGCATGTATATTGCATGCAGGCTGCACGCATGGTCAAGCGCGAACCAAGACAAAGACGGACACAGGCTGAACGATCGGCTGCCACCCGGGCCGCCCTTCTCGGCGCGGCCCGGCAGCTCTTCTCGACGAACGGATACTCCGCCTCCGGGAGGGAGGAGATCGTTGCGTCCGCCGGAGTCACACGCGGTGCCCTGCAGCACCATTTCGGCGACAAGCAGTCGCTCTTCCTCGCCGTGTACGAGGCGGTCGAGCAAGAGGTCGTGGCCGCCACCGCCAAAGCCGCAATGGCAGCGGGCGACGACCCCGTGGAGCAGCTTCGGGCCGGATGCCAGGCGTATCTCGACGCGGTGCTCGACCCAGCGGTCCAGCGCATCTGCGCGATCGACGGGCCGGCCGTGCTGCCAACAGACGTGCGCCAAGACGTCACCGACCGCTACGCCCTCGGGCTCGTCCGGGAAGCGGTGCAGGCGGCGATGCGGACCGGCGCGATGGATAAAGCCCCCGTCGAGCCGCTCACGCGCATGCTCCTTGCCGGCGTCATGGCAGCTGCGCAGTACGTGGCAACCTCAGAGGATCCTGAAGCCTCCCGGGTCGAGGCCGGGTACATCGTGGACTTGCTGCTCGACCACCTGAAGCGTGCAGACGGGGCACAGAGTCAAGGGAGTTGAACCACAGGCGGCAGTCGAACCGTCTTCTTCATCGATCGGCGTGCAGTGCGCCGCCGCCCAGCCGGTGCCCCAGCCCGTGCCTCACCCAAGCAGTGCCTGTTGAGCACCCTCGCCGAGAGGGCCGGGCACAGCGGAGGCCAGCACTTACACTGCACCCATGCTCGAGCGCTGGACCCGAGCAGTCATCCGCTGGCGAGTCGTTGTGATCGCGTGCTGGATCGCTCTGGTCATCGTGGGCACGCTCTCGACAGTTCGACTGCCGGAGCTGCTCTCGACCTCGCTCGCGGTGCCGGGAACGAGCCGACAGCTCGCGAACACGATCCTCGACCGGCACTTCGGCGAGAACATCGAAGGGACCTTCACGGTGGTCTTCCGTGTCGAGAACCCGTCGGCCGCCCGGCTTCGCACCCTCGACCGCGACCTCGCCCGTGCCGCACGAGCAGTGCCCACAGGCCGTGCCTCGACTTTGCAGGAGGGACTCGGGATCGCCTACGGCACTGTGAGCTCGTCGCTCGACCTGCAGCAGGCCGCGTCCCACACCAACGCCCTGCGCCGCGCTCTCACTCACTCCGGGCTCCCCGGCGCCGAGGTCACGGGCGCACCGGCGCTCCAGCACGATGTCACCCCGATCCTGGAGGCTGACCTGCGTAAGGGCGAGCTCATCGCAATCCTCACCGCGCTCGTGCTTCTCACCATCGTCCTCGGTCTCTCGGCAGCGGTGCTGATCCCGCTTGTCGTCGCCGCCTGCACGAGCACCGCAACTCTCGCGATCGTCTACCTCCTCGCTCACGAGTTCCTGATGGTGCTCTACATCCCGAACGTCGTCGAGCTAATCGGGCTCGGGCTGGCAGTCGACTACTCGCTCCTCATCGTGCACCGGTTCAGAGAGGAGCTGGCCGTCGCCGAACGCCCGGTTGAGGACGCGATCGCCCGCACGATGGCGACAGCCGGCCGCGCCGTGCTCCTCTCGGGCATCGCGGTGGCGATCGGGCTCTCGGCGCTGCTCATCATCCCGGTACCGTTTCTCCGCTCCCTCGGAGTCGCCGGCTTCCTCGTGCCGGTCGTCTCGATCGTTGCGGCTCTCACGCTGCAGCCGACGCTGCTGTCGCTGCTAGGGCGTCGCGGCATGAGCAGCGTCCGCCTGCTGTGGGTCGGAGAGAAGCGCGACATCGAGCACGGCCTTTGGTCGAGACTCGCGCGCTTTGTCATGCGGCGGCGCCTCGCAGTGATCGTCGGCACGACCGCGGTGCTCTTCGCGGCAGTGGTGCCGGTGGCGTGGCTCGAAGCCCACACCGGCCTCGGACACGGCGATCCCGCAGTCGATCGACTCGGCTCGCGCCCTCAGGCTCCTCAGTGACCATGTCGGGCCGGGAGTGATCGGGCCGATCGAGGTGGTCCTCGACGCCCGGGCGCCAGGCAGGGCGCTCTCCCCGGCGATCTCTAGAGCAACTCTTCGGCTAGCCCATGAGCTCCTCGACAACCCCGAGGTCTTCGTCGTCGCGATCGGCAACCGGCCACCGTACGTCGACTCGTCCCGCCAGTACCGCCGCACGGTCGTCCTCGGGCGGGATGACTTCGGCGCCGAGGCCACCCAGCAACTCGTGCGCGAGATCCGTGCCCGCCTGCTTCCCGACGCCCGTTTCCCGGCGGGGGTGCACCTCTATGTCGGCGGCGTGCCGGCCCAGGGTGTCGACTTTCTCGCTCTTGTGTACACGACTTTCCCCTGGGTCGTCCTCATAGTGCTCGTGCTCGCCTACCTCGTGCTGCTCCGCGCCTTCCGGTCGTTGCTCCTGCCTCTCATGGCCATGCTCCTCGACGGGATCTCCGTCGCTGCGACCTACGGGCTGCTCGTCGTGATCTTCCGCTTCGGAGTCGGCGCAGACGTGCTCGGCCTGTACCACGTCTCCCAGATCGAGGGATGGGTGCCGGTCTTTCTCTTCGCGATGCTCTTCGGCCTGTCGATGGACTACGAGGTCTTCTTCGTCACGCGCATGCGGGAGGCATGGGATGAAGGATCCGACAACACGAGCGCCATCACGAGCGGCCTCGCTCACACGGGCCGGGTCGTGAGCGCCGCCGCGCTGATCATGGTCGGGGCGCTCTCCGGGCTCGTCGCAGGCCGAGTGGCCGGCTTGCAGGAGCTCGGGACAGGGCTGGCGCTCGGGATCCTGCTCGACGCGACGGTCGTGCGCGGCCTGCTCATGCCGAGCCTGATGTCGGTGCTGGGGCGTTGGAACTGGTGGCTCCCGGCGCCGATCGCGCGGGCTGCACGCGTCGAGGCCTCGCCCCTCGCAAGAAGCGAGAGGCGAGGCCCTTTCGTGAGCTCTTCGTGAGCGTTTACTTCACGACGGTGATCGCGAACCGGAACGCGGGCAGGCGATAGCCGAGCGCCAACGCCGGTTCGTCGTGTGCGTACGTGAGCACGGGCACCATGCCGTACGGCGTCTCTGCGAACGACGGCGAGAGTGAGTACAGCATCGGGTAGAGGTCGATCAGGTGCGTACCGGGACCGCCTGTCGCGTTCAGGTGCAACAGCACGTCCCCGTTCGAGTTGAAGCCGCACGCGTAACCGACATAGCTGTTGTCGTAGTCGACGGCAACGGTGTTGTCGAGCTGCGTCCAGCCGACGCCCTTCAGGTGGATGGTGAATGACTGGCCTTCCTTCACGGTGATCGAGGACACACCCTGTCCGACGATGCTCTCCTCGACGTAGAAGGGCACCTGAGCCACGATTTTGCCGTTCTGGACTAGCTGCACGACATGCCATCCACCGAGACCGTCAGGGACCGTGATCGTGGCCTGGAGCGATCCGCCGGACGGCGTCGCGCTGCCCAACGATTGCGACACAAAGGCCCAGCACACGCTGGCGCAGTTGACACGGTTCCCGACGACTGTCGACCAGACCAGCTTGACGGGAGCGCTCTTCGTCAGCCCGGATGCACTGAGCGCGACGCTCGTGTCCACCGGTCCCTTCGTCGTTGCGAGCGTGGCCTTCACACTGCTGTTGGCCAGGAGACCGCTCGTCGCCAATGTCGTTCTGGCGGTGACTGTCGGAGCGACGTTCACTGGCCAGTCGATGGATGCCGCCGGTGGCCCGTCATCTTTCGTCACCGTGAAGCTGACTGTTGCGCCGTTGGTGTAGGGGATAGGCGACTGCGGCACGTTCAGGTACATGTAGCTGATGGCGTTCCCGATCTGGATGGTGTGTACGCCGACCGGCCCTGCGGCTCGGATCGTCACTTGTGCCACGCCACGCGTCCAGTTGGCCATCATCTCGCCCACGTAGTGGTTGTCCCACAGCAGGGAGGCGCCGCCCGTGTAGAGGGTCGCACCAAGGCCGCTGTAGGTGATCGTGATCGGTGTCCCGATCGGGCCGCTTCTTGGCGTTACCGTGACCGTGCGGAGCGTTATGAAGCCCCCATGAGCGTCCTCCACACCGTTTATGACGGCGTAGATGTCGTGCAAGCCTCCCCAGTCCTGGGGAACCTTGAGCGACACGCTGAAGGCGCCGCTCGCATTGGTGGTCGTATTCGCGATCACGACGGCGAACAGCGTGTCGGCGCGGCCGAGGTAGTTGACCGTGTCCGGCGCAGTTTGAACCTGCCACGTGGCATTCGCGGTCGACCATGTGAGCTCGACCTTGGCGTTGGCCGGTAGGTGTGAGCCGGAGATCGTCATCGGAGCGCCGGCGAAGCCCGAATCAGGCGACACGTCGAGCACCCCCATGTTCGCGCTGGGGTTTGCGGGCTTGGCCACCGGGCCTGGGAGCGCGGAGACGCCCGGGATGGCCGGCGACTGCAACGTGGTGAAGCTTGTGTTTGCCGAGACGACTTGCGGAGCTGCGGTCGTGCTCGGCGGAGTGGTGGGAGTCGTGCTCGAGCTGCCCTTGGTCGCAGTCGTGGCACATGAGCTCATGAGCAGCGCTCCTGCCAGCAACCCGACCAGCACCACCCCGAGTCTGTGTGTCTTCAAGTGCCTCAACATTGGATTCCCCTTCTGATAGTCCGTTGATAGTCCGTCGACTGCGATCCTTTGCTGCCCGTGCCCGCCGTACGTCTCGGTGACAACGGTGATGCGGTACTTCATTCCCTTTTGCCAAGATCGCCTGCCGGGTGGCCGAGCGGCCGTCCGACAGGCGATCTCGCCTAAAGGAGTTCTGCTATCGCTAGGCCTTCACGACCTGGAGCTGGGACGGCTCCGGCATGCCCGCCTGCGAGAAAGTGCCAGTCTGCGCAGGAATGGCCGGCGACGTCTTCGTCTTCGGCACCGCCTTGGTGGTGACGGTGACCCTGAAGTTCACGACTCCGAGTGCGTACTTCTTGGCGATCGTCCAAGCGGCCGTGTAGTACGAGTCCACTCCGTGGGTGCCATACACCAGCGGAATCCTCGCCTCACCTGGGATCTTCACGAATGCGCTCGTAACGGTCTTAGGGGTGAGATCGGTCCCACCGGTCGGAGTGTGTATGCCGAACATGCGGAAGACGACAACTTGCCCCGGCTTGAATATGTTCGTCATGGCGCAACCGGCCGGAGGCGCTGGGCTTCCACCGCCTGTGATCGTGTCCACGTAGAAGAACAGCTTGTGCTGGCCCCACCCCTGGATCGGCGGGCCAAGAGTCGTCGTGGTCGTGGCAGCCGAGGAGTGACTACCCACACCTGCACTCGCCGTCACGATCCCGGTCGCGAGAGCGGCCGCACATGCGGACGCTGCAACCACAACCGTGACCTTCGTAATGAGTCTGTTCATGCGATTCCTCCTCCGTTGTTCTTCTGTGAATTCATGGCCCTAGCCCTTGACCTTCAGCGTCCCGCTGAGAGTGACCGTGTAGGTACTGGTCGTATGCCCGCTCGTTGTGTCGAGCTTGAGGGTGCCGCTGAAATGGAGGTCGCCGGAAGCGTCGAGGGCCGCCCCAGTTCCTCCCGTTGCCACAGCGACACCGGAGAACTTGACCGTTATGGGGGTGGATTCACCTTCGGCGCACCCTGAAGAGTTGGATCTGCTGACGGTGAACGTGATCTTGCCGGCACTGCCGGTGATGCTGCCGGTCCCGTTGAACGGGATGGGAGCAGGGCATGGCGAGGAACCTGCGGCGGTAGAGCCGCTGCCCGAGACCGTGCTGGACCCGACGAGCGTGCCGTTGCCCGTGCCTGTGACCGAGCCTGTCGCCGCGTAGTTGACGATTAGCAGCGAGGCACTGCCGGAGTAACTGCCCGAGAAGGAGACTGTCTTGAAGGCGGGCTGCGTTGTCGTGGTGGCCCCCGGTCGTGTGGTCGTGGTGGCCCCCGGTTGCGTCGTGCCGGTGGCGTTAGTTGTGGTGGTCGCCTTCGAACCGGCCTTCGTCGTGGTTGTCACCTTCGAACCGGCCTTCGTCGTCGTGGTGACCTTCGACTTGCCCGCCTTTGTAGTGGTGGTGACCTTCGCCTTTGGCGATGAGGTGGTTGTCGTCGACTTAGAGGCAGTAGAACCGCATCCGGCCAATGTCAGAGCCAGAACGGCCACTCCGATCACGCCGAGCTTGCCCGTCCTGCTCATCGCCTGTCCGAAGACCTTGTGACCAAGGCCTTCCGGACCATGCAGCTGGTTGTCTTCTGCCCTCATGTGGTGAGCTTCCGCCTACGGGCGGGTCAGCGGTAGGGTCCAATGACCTAACTAGGAGACATGCTCTCTCTAGATCTCATAGGCTCTTCCTATGGCAAGCGGCCGGCCCGACCCGTCGATCCACCAGCTCGAGTACTTCGTGGCAGTCGCCGAGGAGCAACAGTTCACCCGCGCGGCCGAGCGCCTTCACGTCGCGCAGCCGTCGATCAGCTCTCAGATTCGCCGGCTGGAGCAAGTGCTTGGAACGCCCTTGTTCCACCGTGGCCGGGGGCCCGTGGCGTTGACGGACGCAGGAAGGAGGCTCCTCCCGCTCGCCCGCCGCGTGCTGAGCGATCTCACAGAGGTCAAACATGGCATCACCGACGTCGAGGGTCTGCGCCGCGGCCACGTCGCAATCGGTGCAACGCCGAGCCTCAGTGCCACCTTGCTTCCCACCGTCCTCGCCCGTTTCCACCGACGCCACCCCGGTGTCTCTCTCGCCGTCACCGAACGGGCCTCCGAGCACCTGGTCGAAGGGCTCGAATCCGGGATCTTGGACCTGGCGTTGGCCGTCATGTCCTCGCGCCTAGCCATGCTCGAGCAGGTAGTGCTGGCCGTGGAGGAGCTCGTCGTGGTGACCGCCGCCGACCACGTGCTGGCAGGCCGTCGGCGTATCACGATCGCCGATCTGCGCGACGTACCGATGATCATGTTCACCGAGGGTTACGACGTGCGGTCTACGACACTCGCCGCCTTCGACAGAGCCGGCATTGCACCGTCCGTCGCGCTCGAGGGCGTTGAAATGAGCAGCGTGTTGTCCATGGTGGCGGCAGGGCTCGGTGCGGCCATCGTCCCGAGCATCGTGGCGACCGCCGACGTAGGCCTGAACGTGCTGCGGCTCGAGTCGCCGCGGCTCGAACGCGAGATCGAGTTGCTGAGACGCCGGGATCTCGCGCCGTCGCGTGCGGGGGCGGCGCTCTCGGCCGAGATCACCGACTTCTTGGCCAAGAGCGGTTGGCCCGGGAAGGTGCCATTCAACCTGAGGCTCGTCCAGAGCTGACCGGCCTGGACAGCGAACCGCCAGGACCGACGATCGCCTCTGTCAGTACAACCGTGAGCTGGCCAGGTCGGCGCCGGCTCGAAGGGCGCTGAGTTTCTCCCAGACGACCGAAGGCGCCACATCGCCGATGCCCGCTGTAGTGTCGAAACCACAGTCTGTTCCGGCGATCACCCGCCGTGGGTCACCCGCGGCTTCAGTGATCCGCATAAGCCGGTCGGCGACGACCTCGGGGTGCTCGACGTAGTTGCTCGTCGTGTCGATCACCCCGGCAACGAGGATCATCGGCTCGGGCAGAGGCCGGCGGGAGAAACAAGCGAACTCGTGCGCGTGACGCGCGTTCGCCATGGACACGACGAGGGCCCCGACGTTCGCTCGGTACAACGTGGGCAGGATGTCGTCGAGCGCAACGTCATGGGTATGGGGCCCCTCGTAGTTGCCCCAGCAGACGTGCAGCCGGACACGGCCGGGGTCGATCCCCGAAAGGGCGCCGTTCAGGGCGTCGACGACTTGCTCGATCCACTCGACGAAGTCTGCGAGCGGCCTGTTGGCGAACAGCTGGTGGCGCTCGAGGGCGAGGTCCGGCGCGTCGATCTGCAACAAGAGGCCGTGACCGACGATGCACCGGTACTCGACGGCCATGGCGGCTGCGACGGCCTGCAGGTACTCGGCCATGGAGGGGTAGTGGCGGTTCTCCATGATCGACGCCACGATTCCCGGCGATGCGGCGGTCATGAAGGTCTCGGCGAAGGGGCTGCCGGCTACGAGGGCGCACTCGGCCTCTGCCTCGGCCGTGTCCCGGTAGGCGACATCGGCGATGGCAGCCGGGGCGGCCATGAGATTCACCTCGCCGCGCCGGTTGCGCATGAGCTCTATGAAGTCTGGATGATCGAGCAGGTCGAGTTTCTGAGGTCGTCGGCCCTTGCCGCCGAATCCTGTCACGCGGTGCTGGACGTAGGTAACGAAGCTCTCGCGTGCCTGCTCGCCGTCATTGCCGACGTCGATCCCGGCGGCCACCTGCGCGGCTATCACCTGCGCCGTGGCCTCCTCGACGGCTCGTGCCAGATCGCCGGCGTCGACCGCTTCGCCCCGGCTACGCCGGCCGTGAAGTTCGGCGAGCCGGCGGGGCCGAGGGAGGCTCCCGGTGTGGGTCGTGAGGATCCTCTTCTCGCTCGTGAGCACGAAGACTCGGGCTCAGCGCAGAACGATGGGGCCGTACGTGCTGCAGAGCCCTGCCGCTTCGATGACCAGAAGAGACGCGATGATCAACCCGGCCACCACGGCCAGCCACTTGCGGCCGCGTCGTGGGCTCACCGGCGGCATGTACCACTGCGGGAGCGTGCTGGCGCCATCGGAGTACATCTCGAGAGGGATGGCGTCAGGGCTAAGCGGTGCGTCCGGGTCGGCGGAGAGCGCCAGAGCGGTCAGCTCGGCGTCCGTGATGGCCCAGCCGTCCGCTTCCTCGGCGCTCATGTCGACTGGCACGGAACAACCTCCCTCCAGAGCCTTCATGTTAGGTCGCGAGACGCACCGGGAGTTCTCACGCGCAGTCCTCCAAAGCGGACAAGTCCGGAGCCGCGGTCGAACGGCCGTCTGCCGGCGAGATCTCGACGCTCACCGGGTGCACGACTGAGCCCGACTGCGCCAGAGTCACGACGCCGGCGTCTGCCGCCGACGTCACACGGGCCCCTCTCACGGACACCACATAACCGTGGGGGAACTGGAATGGCGGCACGACGACGGCGGTGCAAGATCCGGCGCCGAAACGTTGGCCGCTGGGCGAGCGCGTCGCGTAACGCAGAGCGAAGTTGTGCGACGTCAGATCGAACGAGTACGACAGAGGCGTTCCCGAGACGAGCCTCGGGTAGGGCTCGGCGAGAATGGCCAGCTTCGCTCCGTCGACGTTGGCACCGCTGCCGGGAAGCCCCGGATTGGAGACGAGGCCCTCGATCGAGGGTGGGATCGTGCCGGTCGGGTCGTCGCACCCGCAGTAGGCCCACTCGATCCACGAGATCTGGTGTGAGTCGGCATCGGTCACCACCCGGCTGAGATCCGTCAGATCATCGGTCGCTCCGAACTCGCTCAGCAACAGGGCGCTGCCGCTCGACGAGGACCTCGCCAGCGCGTTGCTGATCACCAGTTGCTCCGAGCGGCTGCAAGCCGGCGTGTTCGTGGCGGCGCTGGACAGGCAGTAGTCGTGGAAGGACATGCCCAGGTCGGCGTCGGCAAAGCGAGGCAGCCGCGTCGGAGTGCCGAAGTCGAAGAAGACATTCGGCTCGTAGAAGATCAGGTGACGGTGGTCGACCGAGCGGATGGCGGTGATCACCCGTGAGTAGAAGGCTCCCAGTTGTGCGTCTGTGGAGTGGGCAGGCCACGGTTCGTTGAACAGGTCATAGCCGAGCACCCATCGGTTGCTCGCAAAGCGCTTGGCGACGTACCGCCATGCTGCGGCGTACCGCTGCTGGAGGCCCACGCCTCCCGGGCCGGGACGGTCAGCCCAGAAGTTGTCGTACGCGGCATCGAGGGCTGCGCTGTCGGTGTACCCGAGCGGGAAGACGTAGCGCTTTACCGGCAGTCCTCCCGTGTCGAGCGACCAGGCCGGGAAGCCCTCCCCACCGAAACCGGTGCTCATCTGATCCTGATGGAAGTCGAGCAGCGAGTAGACGCCATCGTGCGCGAGCTCTGTGACGGTGCGCTCGATCGAGTCGACGTAGGCGCTCGAAGAACACGCCGGGTTCGGGCTCCACCGCCGAGTAGATGACCCCCAGCCTCACGACGTCGAGCCCGTCGGTCGAGAGCGTGCTCGCAGCCTCGGCGCCGAAACCGGCCGCCTGCGGCTCGTACGGCGGGCGCTTGAACACCATGTTCAAACCGTGGACGATCACGACCTGACCGTTGCTGTTCGTGAGCCAGCGCCCCGCGTGGCCGATCAGGATCGCCGGGGCCTGTCTCTTCGGGGTGACGTGAGAAGCCGTGGTCGACGCGCATCCGGCGAGCAGCGCTGCCACGATCACTCCTCTTGCGACGCCCACCGGCCACTTGACCGCGCCGTCGCTCGAGAGGCGGCGACTCCTCACCCGGGACACGTCAGCCATGCAGCACCGCCGCGGACTATGTCAGGTCTCGGTGCTCCCCGCTCAGCCTTGACAACCTGAGGGACCTTCGGCTCTGGCGTCTTCACATTCTGACTGCTACCTTCTAAATAAGGCAACAGTCAAATAAAGGTGACTTTCATGAGTGAGCGTGGATCAAGGCGGTGGTGGGCGCTCGGCGCGGTGAGCCTCGCGATCTTGGCAGTCGGCCTCGACGGCACGGTGCTCAGCGTGGCTCTTCCTACCCTGTCGAAGGCGCTGCACGCCTCGGAATCGGACCTCCAGTGGTTCTCGTCTGGATACTTCCTCGTGCTGGCGGCCGCGATGCTGCCGGCCGGGCTCATCGGCGACCGTTACGGACACAAGAAGGTCCTCCTCATCGCCCTCGCGATGTTCGGAGTCGGGTCGGCTGCATCCTCGTATTCGACGTCCGTCACCGAGTTCATGGCAGCCCGTGTCCTCATGGGACTTGCCGGGGCAGGGGTCATCGTGATGGCGATCTCGGCACTCACGATCCTGTTCAACAAGGAAGAGAGACCGAAGGCAGTGGGGATCTGGGCGGCGGCCAACTTCCTTGCCCTCCCGATCGGCCCCATCCTGGGTGGTTGGCTGCTCACTCACTACTGGTGGGGCTGGGTGTTCCTGATCAACGTGCCGGTCGCCTTGGTCGGCCTGGCGGCGGTCGTCGCCCTGGTGCCGGAGTCGCGCCCCTCCGAACGCCCAGGCTTGGACCTCACGGGGGTTGCCATCTCGGCCGCCGGGTTGGTCGCCGTGACTTACGGCTTGATCGAAGCCGGCCAGGAGGGCTGGAGCGATTTGGGCGCCATTGGGTTCATGGTCGCCGGAATCGCGTTGCTTGCCGGCTTCTTCGGTTGGGAACGCCGGTTGAGCCGCAGGCCCGACGGTCAGCCGTTGCTCGATCTGACGCTGTTCCGATCAGCTTCGTTCACCTGGGGCGTGATCCTGGCCGCCATGCCGGTCCTCGCCATGATCGGCGTGTTGTTCACGATGCCTCAGTACTTCCAAGGCGTACTCGGTTCCGATGCAGTCGGCTCAGGCCTCCGGCTCTTGCCGCTGATCGGCGGATTGGTGGTCGGGGCAGTTCCCGCCGACCGCATCGTCTCGCGCATTGGTACCAAGGTGACGGCTGCCGTCGGCTTCGTCGTGCTCGCGCTCGGGCTGCTCGTCGGAGCCATGACGGCTGTGGGCTCGAGTGCCGTCTTCGTGGCTGGGTGGATGGCGGTAGCCGGGCTCGGCGTAGGGCTTTCCATGGCCACGGCGACATCGGCTGCCCTCGTCGAGCTGTCGGAGGACCGTAGCGGGGTTGGTTCGGCAGTCCTGCAAGCGTTCAACAAGGTCGGTGGCCCGTTCGGCACCGCGATCCTCGGCAGCGTGCTGAGTGCCGGCTACTTGGCCCACATCAGCCTGTCCGGCCTTCCGGGACCTGCCGCTTCTGCCGTCCGCCGAAGTGTCTTCGGCGGCGTGGTGGTCGCCCAGCAACTCCACTCGGCTGCTCTGCTCACCTCGGTTCGGGCGGCCTTCGTGCACGGCATGGACCTGGCGCTCGTCGTGTCAGCCGGTATCGCCTTGGTGGGCGCCCTCCTCACCATGATCTTCCTGCCCCGGACGAATGCCCCCACTGTGGCCGTGCAATATGGTTCCGAGAAGGAGGCTGACCTTGCCAGAACCGGCTGAACATCACAGCGTCGGGCTGCGCGAGCGCAAGAAGGCGAAGACCCGAGAGGCGATCCAGTCGCACGCGCTCCGACTGTTCCGCGAGCACGGCTACGACGGAACCACGGTCCAGCAGATCATCGACGAGGCCGAGGTCTCCGAGAGCACCTTCTTCCGTTACTTCCCGGCCAAGGCGGACGTCGTGCTGTCGGACGAGCTCGACCCTTTGATCGTCGAAGCGTTTCTCTCACAGCCGCCCGGGCTCAGCGCGATTCAAGCGCTGCGGATCGCCTTCCGGGCGGTCTTCGCCCAGCTGTCACAACAGGAGGTGACAGATCAGCAGGATCGGATGAACCTCGTCATGTCGGTGCCCGAACTGCGCGCGGCGATGCTCGACCAGTTCGCCTCAGCGATGCGCCTTCTCACCGAGGTCGTAGCAGAGAGAGTCGGGCGCGAGCCGACCGACATGGCCGTGCGGACCCTCGCAGGAGCCGTGGTCGGAGCGGCCATGTCGGTCATGCTGGCCGTGGCAGACGACCCGACCGCCGACCTTGCCTCGCTCTTCGACGAGTCGATGTCACAGCTCGAGGCGGGACTCGAGACTCTAGTGGGGCTGAGCCGTTCCCTCGAGGGCTCCACCACTGCTGCCGTCCTTCACTTCTAGGACGCGCCGCACCGACGCGTCCACCTGGCTCATCGAGAGCTGCCCGGAAGACACGGCCTGCTCGAGATCGGCGAGGGCGGTCGGGAAGTCCGACGCAGTGGTGATCATCGCCATGTCGGCACCGGCTTCTATCGCCTTCACGACCGCCTCGGGACCGCTGAAGCCGGCGCTGCTGATCGCACCCGCGTCGAGGCTGTCGGTGAGGACCACCCCGGAGAACCCCATAGACCGGAGGTAGCGGTACGCCTGCGGGTTGAGCGACGCCGGTGTGCTCCCCCAGTCCGGCTCGGTGACGTTGCTCATCATGATCACCGAAATGCCCGCCTTGATCGCTCGCGCGAAGGGGACCAGGTCGTCATTCACCATCTGGGAGAGCGGCGGGTCGGCGGCCGGTCCGGTATCAGTGTCGCCGTTTGCGTGCCCGAGACCTGGGAAGTGCTTTGCGACTGGGATGACCCCACCGGCGCGCAAGCCGTCGATGAAAGCGAGGCCGTAAGCGGCCGCCGTGTCGCCGTCTTCGCTGAAGGAGCGATAGTCCTCGTCGTCGATCGTGTCGGTGGAGCTGGCGGTGTCGAGAACCGGTGCCAGGTCCATGTCGACGCCCAATGCGGACATGGCCGACCCTTGCTGGGTGAGCAGGTGCTGCACCTGGGCCGTCGACATCTGCTCGGCCATCTGGCGGGGCCACGGCATCGAACCGATGACGTCGGACAGCCGGGCGATCCCGCCACCCTCCTCGTCGGTCGCCGTGAAGAGGTGCTCGTCAGCGACCCGCTGCAGTTGCTCTATGCCGGACGTGATCGAAGGACCGGACCCGCTTGCAGGAGCCCCGAAGAACACGAGGCCGCCCGCCCCCGCCTCGACCGCTTGTGTGGCGGCACCGATGTCGGAGAACTCGACCCCGACCATGATCAACTGCGCGAGCAGCTGATCGTCGGTCCAGCCGTGCGGCAGTGGAACTGTCGTTGTCGTGGTGGTAGCCGTCGTGGTCGACGTGCTCGTGGCTGTTGTCCGGCTGGCACCCGTCGTCGTAGTGGACGAACCACTCGAAGCTGGCGCGGTCGAGGCGCAGCCGCCCGCGAGTAGCGCCACGCCGGCCGAGAGCGCCAGCCACCTTCTGACGGCTCGCGGACACGACACCCGAGAAGGCCTCACCGGGTCAGTGGCGCCGGTTCGTCGGGGACGAGAGGCAGCGACCGCAGCCGCTCGCCCGTCGCATCGAAGATGGCGTTCGCGATCGCGGGGGCGACGGCGATCATCGGGGTCTCTCCCGCTCCGGCCGGCGGGAAGTCCCTACGGTCGAGCAGCACGACTTCGATTGGAGGGGCATCGGCCATGCGGGGCACCCGGTACTCGGAGAACGATGCGTTGGTGATGACGCCGTCGGTGAACCGAACCGCCTCGAACAGCGCGCCACCCAAGGCCATCACGGCGGCGCCCTCGATCTGGTTGACGACTGTCGAGGGGTTCACGACCGCGCCGCACTCGTAAGCCATGACAAGGCCGGCGACCCGGGTACGGCCCTGCTCGTCGACGTTCACGGCCGCCGCTGTTGCCACCCGCGCGTCCTTCTCGACGCCGCAGGCGATGCCCCGGCCCGAGCCGGCGCCCCGGCGCGTCCACCCGAAGCGGTCGGCGGCCGCCCGCAACACCGCCGCGAGCCGTTCATCGGCGAGGTTACGCAGGCGCCACTCGACAGGGTCCATCCCGACGGTGTGTGCCAGTTCATCGACGTGCGACTCGCGGGCGAAGTTGTTGGCTGTGGCGGCGAGCGCTCTGTACGAGCCCTGGGCGAGGGGAGACGTCGCCGGCTGGTAGGCGAGCCGCTGACTCGGCGCCCGGTACGGGGAGGCTATGCCGGGTGCGCCCGAGTTGATGTTGTTGAAGGACCAAGCCGTCAGATCGCCACGGTCCGTCGTCCCGGCCGCCACATCGATCACAGCTGCAGGCCGCAGCGTCCCGGCGGTGAACTCCTCTCGCCGGCTCCAGGCGACCCGGACCGGTCCGCCGGCAGCTCGGGCGAGGACTGCGGCCTCTGTTGCGACACCGCCTCCATGCTTGCCGCCGAACCCTCCGCCCGTCGGCGGCACGATCACCCGGACCTGATGCTCGCCGAGGTCGAGCGCGGCGGCGACTTGAGCCCGCACGAGGTACGGAGTCTGCGTCCCGACCCACACCGTCAACCGGCCATCGTCGTCCCAGACGGCGACGGCCGCACGAGTCTCGAGTGGAGCATGGGCGATGTAGGCCGTTGTGTACGTCGCCTCGGTGCGGATTGCGGCTGACTCGAGAGCGGAGTCGACGTCGCCCTCTTCGCGGTGGAACGGACCTCCCCAGCCCTCGGCTTGTTCCGTCGGGTGGGACCGAAGGTACTCCTCGAGCTTGAAGTCCGACGGCGCGTCTCTGACATCCCACTCCGCGTGCAGGTCACCGAGAGCGAGCCGGGCAACCATCATGTCAGCCGCGACCACACCGACCACCGACGGAGTGCGCACCAGGACCACGCCGGAGCGGTCGTCGACCGACGTGGTGTCGAGAGTGCGAAGGGTCGCACCGATCACCGGCGGCCGCAGGACTGCTCCGTGCCTCAGGCCCGGGAGCGTCAGGTCCGACACGTAACGCCGGGCACCCGTGACCGCGTCGACCGTCCCAGGGGCCATGTGTGGCGACCCCGCCGTCGTCCACTCGGCCGGGGGAGCGACCGCCGGCTCACCGGTCACGATCTCGAGGCGCCGTGACCCGACCGGCACAGGCAAGAGGGCACGCGCGTAGGAAGCGACCCGGCGCAGCGCAGTGCCGGCATCGGGCATCGAACGACTGCCGAAAGTGCCCATGTCGTACGGGCACAGATCAGTGTCGCCCATTGCAAGGCGCACGTTCTCGACGGGCACGCGCAGCTCCTCCGCGACGAGGAGGCGCAACGCGGTGCGGTTGTCCTGGCCGACGTCGACCTTGCCGGTGAACGCGATGACGGTCCCGTCGCTCGCCAGGTGCAGCCAGGCGCCCCCGTCGGTCGTCCACGTTCCGGGCGCGGGCTTGCCGGGTGGGAGCACGACCACAAGGCCGTCGCCGAGTACCCCGAAGAAGTCGCGCTCCTCCGGCTCGGTCATGTCCCACGGCCGCGCAGGCCGCCGGTGAGCGGTCCCGGGCTCAGGAGGTCCGAAGGCGTCGGTTGCCGGGACGACTGCCAGAGCCGCCGCCGCCAAAGGGCCGGCTCCGGGCCTGGCCAACAGCTGTGCGGCACGCTCCACCGCTCTCCGGATCCGGGGGTAGGCACAGCAGCGACAGAGGTTGCCGTTGAGCGCGTCCTTGATCGAGTCGTCGTCCGGGCTCGGGTCGCGGGCAAGGAGCGCCACCACGGACAGGACCAAGCCAGGAGTGCAGTACCCGCACTGGGCCGCCCCGATCTCGACGAACGCCTGTTGCACGGGGTGCAAACAGCCCTCGGTCGACAGGCCCTCGATAGTGGTGACGTCCCGTCCCGCGACCTCGGCGACCCCGACCTGACACGCACGGACCGGCTCACCGTCAAGGAGCACGGTGCACGAGCCGCACGCCCCCTCGCCACAGCCCGGCTTGGCACCTGTGAGGCCCAATTCGCCGCGCAGCACCGACAGCAGGGACTTCGCCGGCGGAACGGACCGCGCCGTCCCGTTGACCGTCAGCGACACCTCAGCCACGACTCCGTTGTCCATGTGCGCCTACTCTGTCCGCGAGAACGCAATCATGGCCGCCGCGAGCAGTAGCACGGCCATCACGGCGACGATCGCGAGCTCGACGAGGATCGGGAGCTGCCAGCCGTTCCAGCTGAGACCCGGATTGAGGGCATGTGCGGCCAGCGGCGAGATGCTCAGGTGGTCGAAGACCGTCCGGCGGAGCGGGTCGACGGCGTAGGAGAGCGGATCGATCTTCGTGAGAGCGGTCAGCCACGTCGGGAGACCAGACAACGGGAACATCGCCCCGGAGAGGAAGAACATCGGCATCACGAAGAACTGCATGACGACCTGGAACGACTGCATCTGCTGCATCCGAGAGGCCACGAGGACGCCGAAGGCCGTGAGCGTGAACGCCATGAGCGCCATCTCTCCGACGATGGCGAGGAGCATGACTGGTGAATAGGGGACTCCCACTGTCCCTGCAAGCGCCAGAAACACGACCCCTTGGAGCGTCGCGACGGTGGTCCCGCCGAGGCACTTGCCTAAGACGAGGGACCAGCGGGCGACAGGGGCGACGAGCATCTCTCGGAGGAACCCGAACTCCCGGTCCCACACGATCGAGATGGCCGAGAAGACCGAGGTGAACAACACCGTCATCCCGATGATGCCCGGGAACATGAACGTCTTGAAGCTGACACCGGAGCCCGCTGTCCTGGCGATCGAGGAGAGCCCCGTGCCGAGGACGAAGAGGAACAGGACCGGCTGTATCAGCGACGTGATCATCCTCGTGCGGTCCCTGCCGAACCGGATGAGCTCGCGCTTCCACACCACCCGTATCCCGCGAAGGCTGGCGCGGAACGAACCGCCCGCTTCCCGCACCGGCACCAGCTCGGGCAACGTGATAACAGCCATGATCAGTGCCTCCCCCCCATCCTCGCCCGCCAAGGGCTCGCTTTCAGTTGGTCGGCCGCGGTCGCCTCGGCGTCGCGGATCGTCCGGCCGGTGTAGGTCATGAAGACGTCATCGAGAGTCGGGCGGGCGATCCGGACCCACGAGATCGGAAGGTCACTCTCACCGAACAGGTGCGGGACGAAGGTCTCTGCCTCGCGGGTGTGGAACGCGACCGCACCCTCGGACAGTGTCGCCGTGATCCCGAACCGGCTCTGCAGCTGAGCGATCGCGGCAGAGGGATCTGGGACGCCGATCTCGATACGGTCCTGGCCGACCGTCTCTTTCAGCTTCTCGGGCGTGTCGAGCACGACGATCTCGCCGTGGTCGATGATCGCGATCCGATCGCAGTGCTCGGCCTCATCCATGTAGTGCGTCGTGAGGAAGATCGTGATCTGCTCTGTCCGTCGCAAGATCTCGATGTAGGACCAAATGTGCGCACGCGTCTGGGGGTCGAGCCCGACCGTCGGTTCGTCGAGGAACAGCACGCGAGGCGAGTGAAGAAGGCCTCTCGCGATCTCGAGCCTCCGCCGCATCCCTCCCGAGAAGTTGCGGACCACGTCTCCGTGACGGTCCCACAGCTCCACCATCTCGAGCACCTCCTGGATGCGCTTACCGAGGATGGAGGGCGCTACGCCGTAGAGCTCCCCGTGGAAGCGGAGGTTCTCCTCGGCGGTCAGATACTCGTCGAGGGTCGGGTCCTGGAAGACGAGACCGATCCGGCTCCTCACCTTGGCCTTCTCGTTCACGATGTCCGCACCGGCTACGCGTGCGCTTCCGCCCGTCGGGTGGAGCAAGGTGCAGAGCATCGAGATGGAGGTCGACTTCCCGGCACCGTTCGGCCCGAGGAGCCCGAAGGTCTCGCCGCGGGCCACCTCGAAGCTCACGCCGCGGACCGCCTCGAGGTCGCCGAAGCGCTTGGCGAGGTCGTCGACGACTATGGCAGGTTCTGATCCCTCTGGGGACTGGACCATCCGCTCCCCTGCTGCTGGCACGAGCGGCTGCAGCGTGTCCACTCGCTCGACTGGGTCGCGGTGCGGTCGCTCCGAAGTGCGCACGTCCTCAACCTGCGCCTTTGGGGCCAGGCTCGCCAGAGCCAAAAGTCCCCGTTACAGCGCCGCGCGTCGACGCCCGAGCGGAGTGTCCGGAGGCCGGTGTGGACCTTCGGCCCTAGCAATGACCGTCCCCCCAGGTAGATGCTCATCGAAGCGGGCCCCAGGCACCGGCGCGGGCTAGCGAGTCGAGTGCCTGTGGTCCCGCCATGCGCGGGTTGGGAGAAGGGGAATCCGGGCCATGAGAGTTGACGACTCGGCGACCGACAAGCCCTCGTTGCGACCAGTCCTTGTCGTGGCGGCGATGCTCATCTCCGCTGTGGCGACCGCCGCGATCACGACTGCTGATCTCCCGACCTCCCACCATCAGGTGGGAGTCACCCTCATGGGCGAGCGCAGCGGACTGGCTCCGGGCCTCACAGGGAACTCGACCTCGTCATCTTGTCCCGTGCCGCCCTCCGAGGAGCCCTTGTCCGAGGCGCCGAGCATCCCGAGTGGCGGCAAGACCGTCGCGCTCACCTTCGACGATGGCCCAGGTCCGAGCACAGCCGCGATCCTCTCGATCCTCGAGAAGTTCCAGGTCCGCGCGACGTTCTTCAACATCGGCGACCAGGAGACTGAGTGGCCACAGGACGTGCGTGCCGAAGCAGCCGGTGGCTTCTTGATCGGGAACCACACATGGGACCATCCGGACATGACGACGCTGTCGGCAGCCGCCCAGGCTGTCGAGTTGGACAAAGTGATTCACGAGCAGGAGTCACTGGTCGACTCGGCGCCGTGCGTCTTCCGCCCGCCCTACGGCGACTACGACTCGACGACCTTGTCGTTGGCCCGGGCGCGCCGGATGGGAGTGTGGCTGTGGAACGTCGACACCGAGGACTGGGAGGCGGAAGGATCGTCGTCGAGCTACTGGGTGAACCGCATCATCTCTCTCGCCGAGTCCGAGGGCGGGGCTCTCCAGCATCCCGTCGTGCTCATGCACAACCAGGCGATCCCGATGCCGGCGACGATCGCCGCCTTGCCCACGATCATCCGGTACTTCGAGAGCCACGGCTACACCTTCGTCGACCTGCTAGGGCAGACGGGGCCGCCCGGGTCTTGCGGGACGGCACCATCAAAAGCGCCGGCACCTCTGAGCTCGGTGCTTGGACCGGGCCAGGCGCTCGCCTCGGGTGCCTCGCTCGTGACCCCCGGCGGCCAGTTCCACCTCGTGATGCAAAGCGACGGCGATCTCGTGATGTACGACGCAAGGGATCGTGCGCTGTGGTCGACGCGGACCGAGGGACATCCAAATGCGTTGGCGGTGATGCAGAGCGACGGGAACTTCGTCGTCTACTCCTCGAGCAGCAAAGCCCTCTGGTGGAGCCATACGGAGGGTCACAACGGAGCTTGGCTGGCCGTGCAAGCCAATGCCAACCTGGTCGTGTACGGCCCGAACGGGCCTCTTTGGGCCTCGGGGTCGGTCGACACAGAGCTGCTCGCCGGCGAGTACCTGAAGAACGGTTGGTACCTCGAGTCCCCCGATCGCCTCTGTCACCTAGTGATGCAACGCGACAACAACCTCGTTCTCTATTCGGCAGCCGGCAAGCCTCTGTGGGACACCGGCACTCACAAGGCCACGAGTGCGACTGCTGTCATGCAAGGCGACGGCAACTTCGTCGTCTACTCCGGTGACGGGCGGGCCCTGTGGGCGAGCGGGACGTCGGGGCACGAAGGAGCCGAGCTCACGATCGACAACGGCGCTCAGTTGGTCATCTCCTCGACCAAGGGAACGCTCTGGAGCCGCTGACGAGACTCTTCGGGCAGCAGGGACTTTTGCCTCTACTCAAGGTCACGCCGGTTACCTGACAATGCCTAGAGTCGCGACCTACTGGGTCGCTGAGCCTCTGGAGACCACATGCATGTGAACACCGGTGACACCGCGTGGATGCTCGTCTCGACCGCCCTCGTGTTCTTCATGATGCCCGGACTGGCGCTCTTTTATGGCGGCCTCGTCGGAGCAAAGAACGTGATCGCCACGATGGTCCAGTCCTTCGTCGCAATCGGCATCATCAGCGTTCTATGGGTCGTGGTCGGTTACACACTGACGTTCGGTGCCGATCACTGGCGGCTCATCGGCGGACTCTCGCACTTCATGTTGTCGGGCGTCGGCGGCAAGCCGAACACGTACGCACCGACGATCCCATCGCTCCTCTACATGGCCTTCCAGATGAAGTTCGCCGTCATCACACCGGCGCTGATCGCCGGCGCCTTCGCCGAGCGGATGCACTTTCGCGGGTACCTGCTCTTCATAGGGCTGTGGTCGCTCGTTGTCTACTGCCCGTTCGCACACTGGGTATGGGGCGGCGGCTTCCTCGGATCGGGCGGGCTGCACGCAATCGACTTCGCCGGCGGCTCGGTCGTGCACGAGCTGGCCGGTGCGGCCGCCCTGGCGTCGGTCATCTATCTCGGGCGCCGACGCGTACAACCGGACCAACCGCACAACGTGCCGCTCGTCCTACTCGGCGCTGGCATTCTTTGGTTCGGCTGGTTTGGCTTCAACGCCGGCAGCGCCCTCTCCTCGGGCACCATCGCCACCGAGGCGCTCGTCAACACCCAGCTCGGGGCGTGCGCAGCCATGCTCTCCTGGATGGCCGTCGAGTGGATCCGGCGACGCAAGCCGTCGGGCATCGGGGTCGCTTCGGGTGCGGTTGCGGGGCTGGCGGCCATCACGCCGGCTTCGGGGTACGTGCCGGCCTGGGCGTCGCTCGTGATCGGAGCAGCTGCCGGGCTCCTCTGTTACGGAGCCGTGCAAGTGAAGAGCAGGTTCCACTACGACGACGCGCTCGACGTCGTAGGCGTCCACATGGTTGGCGGCGCCGTCGGCGTCATCCTCACCGGCGTCTTCTGCAGCCTCGCCGTGAACGCAGCGGGCTTTGCGGGAGGCTGGACACAGCTCGGGCGGCAAACCGTGCTCGCCGGGGCAGGCATCGTCTGGCCGTTCGTCATGACGTTCGTCGTGCTGTGGATCACCGACAAGGCAGTCGGCCTGAAGGTGAGTCCTGACGAACAAGCCGCTGGCCTCGACGTCACCGAGCACGGCGAGATGGGCTACGAGTGGCCCGAGGAAACGGTTCACCTCGAGGGGGCGGCGGTCCCGGCTGTCGCGGTTGCGACCGTCGAAGTTCCACCGCCGGGTGGGTCGCGCGCTGAGTAAACCGAGCCTCAGCGCCCGAGGAAGCGAGGGGTGCGGCGCTCGGCTGTCGCCCGGACGCCCTCTTCGAAGTCCTTCGTCTTGCGCAGCTCGTCCTGGGCTTGTTGCTCGTGCTCAGTCGCGGCCCGGAAGCGCTCGACAAGGCCTTCCCGCATCGTGGCGCGGATTGACCGCACCGCCAGTGGGGCTGACGCCGCCAGCTCGCCCGCCAGCTCGAGCGCGTGCAGGCGTAGGTCCGCAGCGTCAACGAGGCGGTCGCACAGCCCAATCCGGGCAGCCTCGTCCCCGGTGACCCTTCGCCCTGTGAGGAGAAGGTCGAGAGCGAGCTGCTGACCGACCAGAGGGGGCAGTGTGACAGTCAGCCCGAAACCCTGGTGGAACCCCAACCGAGCGAAATTCGCAGAGAACCTGGCCTCGGGGCAGGTCACCCTGAAGTCGGCAGAGCAGGCGAGGCCGAGACCACCTCCGATGGCGGCGCCCTGGACGGCAGCGACGACGGGCGTCCGGGCTTCGAAGAGCCGGGCGGCTTCGTCGTACAGCTGCGAGGCGGACGAGCGGAAGGTGGTGTCGGGAGACGCGTCCAGGCTCGGCGCAGCCGGATTCGAGAAGTCGGCCCCTGCGCAGAAGTGCTTGCCCTCCGAGCAGAGGACGATGGCCCGGCACTGCCCGTCGAGGGCTTCGTAGGTCTCGGCCAGCGAGCGGATCAGGCTGACGTCGAAGTGATTGTTGGGAGGCCGGTGGATCTCGACGAGGGCGACATGCTCGTCGGCCATCTCGGCGGTGACGTCGCCACGAGCATCGAGTGCGGATCGGTCGGTCACAGCCCCTCCAGGAATTCGGCCACCGCGTGGTTGAAGTCGTCGCTCCGGTCGATGTTGGCCGCGTGGCCGGCGCCTTCCAGCACCACCTTGCGCGCAGCCGGGATCTTGGCCGCGAGGTAGTCGGCTGCCGCCAGGAACGGCGTGTCCTCCGACCCGACCACGACCAGTGTCGGCACCGATATCGCGGGGAGTGACTCGATGACGCGGGCGTCGTGCTGGACGAGCACCCCCCGAGCCGCCATCGCCAGTCCTGACGCGTCCCGATGAGCGGCACCGGCTACTTCGGCCGACTGCCCAAGTGCTCCGAGCCCACTTCTCTCCAACGCCTCCGCACGACTGATCGCCATGCGGTTCCATCCCTCACGCGCCTCCGCGTTCTTGTAACCGGGACCGGTGTCGCACAGGATCAACGCCGCGGTCATCTCGAGATGGGCGAGACGGAAGGCAAGCGAGAGATACCCGCCGATCGAGAGACCGCCGATGACCGCGTCGGGAGAGCCGGAGTGCTGGAGCAAGGCGGCCATGTCGGCGACGAACTCGGCCTCTGAGTACGCCGCCGGGTCGGACGGGCTGTCGCTGCGCCCGTGACCTCGCTGATCCCAGGTGATCACGGGCCGATCGACCGACAGCGCGGCGAGATTCGGCTGCCACATACGGGCCGAGGCTGCGAAGCCGTGCGTCAGGAGGAGGGGCGGGCGGCCGGTGTCCGGGCCTGTCACCTCGTAGAAGATGTTCACTCCATCGCGGGTGAGCGTGCTCACCTGGTACCTCCTGACCGTCTCAGGTCTTCGAACGGCACATCTCGGGACACATCGGGCTCCTTCGGTAGGCCGAGCACACGCTCGCCGATGATGTTGCGCTGGATCTCGTCTGTCCCACCGGCTATGGAACCTCCGGGAACCGAGACGAGTATCTCCGCGATGATGCCCCCGAACGGCGAGTCGGGCCCTCTCAGCAGGGCACCGGCACCGGCGATGTGGCCATGGGCCGCCGCCGACGCCCGGGCGATGGCGCTGCTGTAGAGCTTGGCAAGCGAGCCCTCCGGCCCCGGTTGACGACCGCTCGCGCGTGCCTGCCTCGCTCTCTCGGCGGTCCAGCGGGCGGTCGAGGCCAAGCTGAGCACTCGGGTGATCTCTTGCCTGATCACCGGGTCGCCGGCCGCGCCTGCAGCGCGAGCGTGCTCTATCAACAGATCCGCCCGGCCAGCCCGTTGCGGGTACCAGCGGTGGGGCTCGCTCTGGGCGGTCTCCTCGTCGTGCGCCTCGCGTTGCACCCTTCCCGTCGGCGTGTCGCGACGCCCACCCCTGTTCGCCGTCGCGAGGCGCCGCTCGTGAGACAGCGTCGTCAGCGCCACGGTCCAACCCCGGTCGATCTCGCCGACGACGTCGGCGAGCGGTACCCGAGCCTCGGTGAGGAAGACCTCGTTGAACGACGAGTACCCGTTCATCTGACGGAGCGGACGGACCTCGATGCCAGGCTGGTGCATGTCGACCACGACGTAGGTGATCCCCTCGTGCTTCGGCACGTCGCGACGGGTGCGCACGAGCAGGATCCCGTAGTCGGCCTGGTGCGCGGCGGTGTTCCAGACTTTCTGCCCGCTCACGACGAGTCGTCGCCGTCTCGGTCGGCGCGAGTGCTCAAGCTTGCGAGGTCGGACCCGCTTCCCGGCTCGCTGAACAGCTGGCACCACGTGATAGCTCCGGTGAGCGTCGGCCGGAGGTACTTCGCCTTCACCACATCAGACCCGTGAGCGAGGAGCGTCGGGGCCGCGAGCACCATGCCGAGCCCTGTCGGCGCCCCGACCGCGCCTGCTGTGAAGAGCGAATCGGCCACGACCGCATCGCACCGGGCGGCCAGCCCTCGTCCGAACCACTCGACCGGCCAGGAGGGACAAGCCCACCTGCCGTCGACGAGACGGGTGCGCCATTCGACCAAGCTCAGCTCAGGGTCCCAGTTGAGCTCCAGCCACTCACCGAGCTCATTTCGGAGCGCAGCGTCTTGGCTCTCGAGTTCGGTCACCATGCGCTTCTCCCCAGTCGCTCGCCTCGGATCGTACTTCCTTGCTAGTTACCTAGCAAGTTTTGTAGACTCAGAGCATGGATCCCGCCGGACAGCACGCTACTCCCGAGGAAAGTGCTGGAAGCGACCCTTCCGGGCCGCTCCGGGGGATCCGGGTCGTCGATCTCAGCTCTGTCGTTATGGGGCCGTATGCCACACAGCTCATGGCGGATCTCGGTGCCGACGTCGTCACCATCGAACCGGCGGCAGGCGACACGAATCGCCGTATGAGCACGGGACCACATCCGGACCTGTCCGGCGTCGCGCTCAACCTCTTGCGCAACAAGCGCAACGTGGCGATCGACTTGAAGAGCGAAGACGGCCACCGGGTGCTGGTGGCTCTCATCTGCTCGGCCGACGTCTTCCTCACCAACCTTCGCCCGGGATCGCTCGACCGCCTCGGGCTCAACTACGAAGACGTCAAGGCGATGAACCCGGGCATCGTCTACTGCAGCGCCCAAGGCTTCCCCGCCGACGGGGAACGCTACGACGACCCCGCTTACGACGACGTCATACAGGCCGACACAGGGCTTGTCGACGCCATGCGGCGGGCGACGGGGACGGCCGCCATGTTCCCGAGCTTGGTCGCCGACAAGGTCAGCGGATTGAGCCTTGCGTTCGCGGTCACGGCTGCCCTCGTTCACCGTGCTCGCACGGGCGAGGGCCGCTCAGTGCAGGTGGCTATGAGCGAAGCGGTGCGATCGTTCGTGCTCGTGGAGCACGGTGCCGGCGCGGTGCCTGACGAGCCGAGGGGCGACGTCGGGTATGAGCGCATCCTCACTCGCGCGCGGCAACCTCAGCCCACGGCAGACGGTTGGATCTGCATGTTCCCGTACCAGCGCGCCCATTACGAGCGTCTTGCCGCAGAAGTCACCACGACCGGAGAGAAAGCGACGTGGCTACCGGGCGCCAACCGGGATCCCACTGCCATGTACGAGCTCCTCAACTCCGTAACGCCCACCCGGACCACAGCCGAGTGGCTGGTGTGGTGCAAAGAAGCCGGGATCCCGGCCGCGCCGGTGAAGAGCCTCGACGAGTTGGTCGACGAACTGCCCTTGGCGGTGCATCCGAAGGCCGGCCGGTACCGGGTCACCCCGATGCCGGCCCGGATCGAGGGCGTGGCGGCGGGAACGCCCCGCCCTGCACCGACGATCGGCGAGCACAATCGCTCCGTGTGCTCCGAGCTCGGCTACTCCGACGCCGACATAGACCGGTTCGAGGCCGCCGGGGTCCTGTGGACCCGGTCGGCGCCGCGCTCTGACGCTGGCACCGAGCCGGGCCGGGGCCGATGACGGACGGAGTGGCGACCGCCCGCCGCAGCCAGAGCCAGCGGCGCTCGGAGTCTGAGCGCCGCATCCTCGACGCCGCCGTCGAGCTCATAAGCCGCCAAGGGGTCGAGCGCACGAGCCTCGCCCAGATCGGCGACAAAGCAGGGACGAGCCGTGGGCTTCCCGGATATCTCTTCGGATCCAAACGGGAGCTGCTCCGGCACATGGCAATGGACTTGCAGCGGCACTGGGCGAGCGTGATGGCCGATGCCGCCGAGCCCACGACCGGCATGGACAGGATCGCCGGGTACGTCGACCGGTACCTGGAGTTGCTGTTGTCACGGGAGGGCAAGCCACACCTCGGGGCGATGATGGGCGTGGTGACGGCCGAGGCATCCGGAGTGCCCGACGCGGAAGGACTCGGCCGTGAGATCAACGACCGGCTCCGCGGCGCGTTCTCGCGGATCATCAGGGAGGGCCTCGGCGATGGGTCGATCCGCCTTGACGTCGACGCCGACGCCGAAGCGGAGCTGATAGTGGCTCAGTTGCGAGGCGTCACTCTCGACTGGTTGATCGACCGCCAGGGCGCGCTAGCTGCTCGCAGGCGCCAAGCTACGGTCGCCCACGTGCGGCGCAGCCTGCAAGCCGCCGACGCTCGTGTCCCGTCGAGATCCGCTTAGGTGCCGAGGGTCGGCCAGGACTATCGTCCGCGGATAATGGTGCTCGACTCGTAATGAGCTACATCACCAATCACTGGGCGTACGACCCGTACCTCGTCGTCGTTGCCGTGATCGTCGCGCTACACGAGCTCGGCTTGCAGAGCTTGCATCGATCCACCCCGGAGCAGACTCGGGAGCGACGCAGGCGGTCCCTTCTCTGCTACGCCGGCCTCGGGATCCTGCTGGTCGCCGTCGTCTCGCCGATCGGCTACTGGTCGGACGACTACTTCTTCATGCACATGATCCAGCACATCTTGATCATGTTCTTCGCGCCGATCCTGGTCGTCGCGGGAACGCCGTGGCTGCCACTCGCCCATAGCCTTCCGGACGGCATCAGGCACAGCATCAGTCGCGCTGTCCAGCACGCAGCTTGGGCCGCGCCTCTCCGGGTCGGCGGGAGGTTCCTATCGGGCGGGATCGTCGGAGTTGCACTTTTCAACATCGTGATGGTCGGGTGGCATCTGCCGGGGCTGTTGGACCTCTCCCAGAACAACCCGGACGTGCGCGTCTGGTTGACTCATTCGACCTTCTTCGCGGCCGGAGTGCTGTTCTGGCTGCAGATCATCCCGTCTCATCCTTTCAAGCCCAAGCTCTCGACCGGGAGGCAGATCGCGGCGATCCTCGGCACCAACGTCGTCATGATCGTGCTGGCGATGTCGCTCAGCATCTTCACGCTCAGCTCCTGGTACTCGGTCTATGACCACGTGCCCGGAGTCAGCCTGTCTCCCTTCGCCGACCAGCAGATCGGGGCGGGCATCCTCTGGATATGCGGTGACTTCTGGGCTCTTCCTGCGCTCATCGTGCTCATCCGTCGCGCAATCCGAGAAGAAGGCAACGCCGGCGCACTCATCGACAAGGTCTTCGGCGTGAGATCGGCGACGGAACCGAGGGAGACTCCAGTTGCCTAAGCTCGACCCTGCACTGAGCCGCCACACCCGGGGAGAACGCTGAGCAATGCCAGGAATGAACGGCATGGGCCGGGTTGCCTTCAACGTGCACAACCTGTTCACACGCTGGCAGTGGGGCCCCTTCCCCCTCATGATGCTGGCGGTCCTCGTCGCAGTAGAGCTCTGGTACATGCAAGGCGTCTGGGCGCTCGCCGCGCGCGGCAGGCACTGGCCGGTCTTCCGGACGGTGTCGTTCCTCGGTGGCCTTCTCGCCATGGACATCGCCGTGCAATCGCCGGTCGCGACGTTCACCGGGTCTTACTTCCAAGCACACGTCATCCAACACCTGCTGCTCATGGCCGTGGCGCCGCCCTTGCTGGCGCTCGGGGCCCCTTCGACCCTGTTGCTCCAGACATCGAGCCGGCAGATCAAGCAGCGCTGGCTAGCCGTGTTGCGGTCCAGGCCGTTCGCGGTGATCAGTCATCCGGTGTCGGCATGGTTTCTCTACTTCGGGATCATGTACGCGTTCTTCCTGAGCCCGCTCATCAACGTCGCCATGCATCACATGGCACTCATGGACGCCTTGAATCTCGTGTTCTTCTTCGGCGGGACCTTGTACTGGTGGCCGATGGTCGGCATCGACCCGATCGTGCACTGGAAGATGAGCTACGGCGTTCGGATGCTGAACATCCTGCTCGCGTCGGGGACAGAGGCGTTCCTCGGGGTGGCGATCCTCGCATCATCGAGACCGGAGGCCTCGATGTACTCGCTCGCGAGCACCCGATCGGGTGGCGGCCTCCTTTGGATGTCCACCGAGCTCGTGACGCTCGGCGCCTTCATACCGATCTACATCAAGTGGGTTCACTCCGAGGATCGTTCGGCGGTCCGGTCCGACAAGCGCATCGCGGACGCGGAGCTCGTACCGGAGGACGAGAGACCGCCCGCCGATCGACCGCTCACTCCCTGGGCGGCAGAGTGGCTCGCGCGGACCGGCTCAGTACCGCAGATGAGCGGCAAGCGCCCGGGCCTGCCTGGCATCCCGAACGGTCCCAACTCCTAGCACGGCGCCACGCTGGCCCGCTACCACCAATCAGGACTTCTCGACCGTGAGCTCGGACTCGATCGCCCACCGCAGGGCCGTCAACGCGGTCCCGCGGGCGCGCAGTTTCGTAGCTGCGTGAGCAGCCGGATCCAGCTCTGCCAGGTCCGCTGCGGCTGCAAGACTCGCGGCCCGGAGCTCGTCTGGCGCGACGACCTGGTCGAGAAACCCAGGCGCCACCGCCTCCTCAGGGCTGTACATCGTCGCGTTGACCACCGTGCGGTCGAAATGCGCCGGGTGCAGTCGGTGGCGGGCGATCTCGATCGCGAACCATGGGAGCGTGAGCCCGATCCGGACCTCGTTCAGCCCGATCCGGAAGTCACCCGAAGCCCCGATCCGCATGTCGGCCGACATGAGCAGGAAGGCGCCGGCGGGGTAGGCATGCCCGTTGCACGCCACGACGACTGGTGTCGGGAACGAGAGGATCCGCTCAGCAAGCGTGGCGCCGAGCGTCAGCATCTCAGTCGACTCCTCGGCCACTCCGCGGGCGAAGACCTTCAAGTCGAAACCGGCTGAGAAGTACCTCTCCCGTCCCGTGAGCACGACGACGGCCTCGTCATGCTCGGCTCGATCGAAAGCGGCATGGATCTCCTGCAGCATCGGGATCGAGAAGACGTTGACCTTCCCGTCGTCCATCGTGATCGTCGCGATCCGGCCGTCGAGTTCGTAGTTCACCAGTCCGGTCACGTGATCTCCTCGTCTCGGGCCCGTGTGCGTTTCACACAACCATATATCGGAACCATGTTCCGGAACAACGTTTCGAAACGTCGAACCGCGCTAGATTGCATCCGTGCCCAGGGCCAAGCAGCGAACCCCGGAGCTGCGTGACCACGTCCTCGCGGTGGCAGTCGACCTGCTCGCCGCAGAAGGCGTCGCCGGGTTCACGACTAGGACCGTTGCCCGCGAAGCCGAGACTTCGACACCGGCGGTCTACGAGCTGTTCGGCGACAAGAGCGGGCTCGTCCGCGAGGTCTTCTTCGAAGGTTTCCGCCTCTTGCGGCGCCAGCTGGCCACCCTCGGCGACTTCGAGGAGTCCGGCGATGCTCGAGCCGACCTGGCCAGGCTCGTCGAGGCCTACCGCAGCTTCATCCGCGAGAGACCAGTGCTGGCAGAAGTCATGTTCTCCCGCCCCTTCAGCGAATTCGAGCCCGCCCCGTCGGAAGTGGAGGCAAGCAGCTCCGTCAGGATCTTCATCGTCGAGCGGATACGCCGGTACATGGACGTCGGGCTCCTCCACGGAGACGAGACGGATGTCGCTCACGTCCTCGTCGCGCTCATCCAAGGGCTGGCGGCAGCCGAGAACGCCGGGCGTCTCGGCACGACAGCGGGGTCGATCGACCGCAGGTGGGCGCTTGCTGTCTCGGCCTTCGTCGACGGCTTGGGCGGTCCGCCGGTCAGGTAGCCCGCCGGTCGATGATCAGGCAGCTGTTCGAGTGCGACAGAGCTCTAACCCGACCTTGCGAGAGTGATGATCTCGGGGCTCGCATCAGTCAGCGGTTGCCGGTCCCAGTCCCCGAACTGCTCCTCGACCACAAGGCCGGCATCGGACAGGAACGAGGACAGCGCATTCACGTCGAGGAACCTGAGGGTGCTGCGACTGACCTGCGGTCGCTCCCAGCTGGTACTGGTGAATGTCGTGACGAAAGAGACGGTGTTCGGGTCTGTCGGCGTCTCCACCGAATGCGCCATGCGCACCACCACACCTGCGGTCGTCACCGCCTGCACCGCATTGTCCGGCGTCCAGCCCTCCCAGGCGCGAACGAGCGGGTTGCGGGTCTCGAACGCGAATCGGCCGTCGGAGGCGAGTACCGATCGGATCACGGCTAGCGAAGCTCGCAAGTGGTCGTCTTCAATGAACACCTGGAAGGCATGACCGGTCATGATGACGAGGTCGAACTCTTGATCCCGGTCGATCGCGGCAAGGTCACCGAGGATCCACTCGATGTCCGAACGTGTGCACGCCTGATCGAGCATCGCGTCGGCGGGGTCGAGCCCGCACAGCCGCCCGGTATGACCGACCTGCCGGGCCAGGTGCAGCAACTGCCCCGTCCCGCACCCGACATCGAGAACTCTCTCCGCCGACATCACCAGTGGCAGGTAGAAGCTGAAGTCGCCTCTCGGCTCCGAAGGGCTGAAGACGTCATATAGCTCGGCGAGGCTGGGCTCGGAGAACAAGCGATCGACCACCGTGCCAGCCTGCCAGCTCAGTGAGGACTCGGCTCGCATCGGCGGACGATCATTCGCTAAGCCTGGCGGACGTGTCAACCGCGACACGTCCCGCCGACGCTTACCTAGGGTTGCGACCCGCAGCGAGACCTGTTGCGACCGGCAGCGAGCGAGACACCTCGCGCACTAAGCGCAGGGTCAGTCCGAGTCGACGACGGCCTCGGCCTCGATCTCGACTCGCCACCGGGGATCCAGTAGGCCGGCAACGACGACCATCGTCGCGGCGGGCCGCTCCTCGGCGAAGAACTCGCCGTGAGCTGCGCCCACGGCTTCAGCATCGGCGGCGTCGACCAGGTACATGCGAGTTCGGACTACGTCATGAAGGCTCGCGCCGACTGGTTCCAGCGCCTTCGCGATTATCTCGAAGCAACGCCTGGCCTGCTCGCCCGGGTCGGGGGCGACCGTGCCGTCGGGCCAGATCGGCGCCGTGCCCGACACCAAGACTCGCCCTCCGACGCGGATTGCCCGGCAGAAGCCGATCCGATCCTCAAACGGTGACCCGCTTCGTACGCGCTGCCGTTCAGCCACGAGGTGAAGCTACCAACGAAGGCTCCCACAGCCGACTTGCAGTGAGCCAAATGATGAATGAATATTCATTTTATGAGGCAGGGCCACGAGAGCAACACCGCCGCTTACATGGCCCTCTTCCGGGCCGTGGAGTCAGGCGGCCCGTACGACCCCCGGTTGTTCGAGGACCCGCTCGCCATCAAGCTCCTTCCCCGGTCGCTGCGAGCCGTGGCCGGCATCGCCCGCATACCGCTGGTCGGACGCGCGGTGCCGGCGCTCCTCGACATCGGCTGGCCGCTCACCCGCAGCTCCGGCGTCGTTCGCACCCGGCTCATCGACGAGATGGTCGTCGACGCGATCGGCGGCGGCGCCACCCAGATGGTGATCCTCGGTGCCGGCCTCGACAGCCGCGCTTACAGGCTGGCCGAGGCACAGCGGGTCACGGTGTTCGAGGTGGACCACCCGGCGACCCAACGGGCGAAACGAGCCCGGCTTCACGCTCTCGGCACACCTCTCGGTCACGTCTGCTTCCTGTCAGTCGACTTCGAGGTCGACGACGTCGCCTCCCGGCTCGAGGCCGCCCGCTTCGAACCGCGATCAAGGTCCGTCGTGTTGTGGGAGGGCGTGGTCTCCTACCTGACCTCGGCGGCGGTCGACCACAACTTCGATCTGCTCTCCAGGCTCTGCTCACCGGCCAGCCGGCTCATCTTCACCTATGTCGACGCGCGCGCACTCGACGGCTCCGTCGACTTCGAAGAGGCGCGACGGTGGAAGTCCTGGGTCCGCTTCAACGGCGAGCCGTTCATCTTCGGGTTCCGCCCCGACGAGCTCCCCGCGTATCTAGCCGAGCGCGGCTTCCGGCTCGAGTCCGACCGGACCACAGCAGAGGTGGCACGCAGCTACGCCGCCACGCTCGGGCGCGACGAGCCCGGTTCGGACCTGTACCGGGTCGCAATGGCTACAAGGACGGCCTAATGCACCGGTGACCGACGCTCACCGGGAGGCGCGCAGGCGTCAGATCCTCGACGCCGGCTCGCCGGCTGGCGGCAGTTCATGACAGGCCGGCGCCGAGGCCGCTACCGTTCAAGCGGTGACGACGACAGGCCCCCCACCGCACCCCAACCTCGCGCCCGTTGCTTTCCTCCTCGGAGCGTGGGTAGGTGAGGGTGAGGGGTTGTGGGATGGGGGTCTCTCGTTCGAGGACTCGCTCACGTTCAGCTCTGACGGGCGGCCCCTCATCGAATTCCGCCAGACCACCCGGACCCCCGACGGCAAGCCGTCGCACAGCGAGTGCGGCTACCTCCTGGCGAAGGACGCCGGCGTCGTGCACATGACGGTCGCCGAGCCCTCGGGCATAACAGAGACGCTGTCCGGTCTGGCCGACGAGAACAACGTCACCCTCGAGTCGGTAGAGATCGGCCACTCCCCCGATACCGACGACGTCACCCGCACCGCTCGGCGGCTCTACCTCGACGGCGATCATCTCGTCTTGGAGGTGGACATCGCCGTCAACGGTGAGCCGCTCGCTGCTCACACACGATCGGTCCTGCGGCGGGCACCAGCGGATGCCTGATCCGTCCTTCACCGCACTGCCGCTCGAGCAGCTGTCAGCTGCAGCACTGACCGAAGCCCAGCGACTCGGCTGCGAGCACGCCGAGGTACGGATCGAGCGGATACGTTCACAGATGATCCAGCTCCACGACGGGCAGGTCGAGACCACCGTCGACGACATCAGCCTCGGCGCCGGCTGCCGGGTCGTGAACGACGGCTCGTTCGGGTTCGCCGCCACCGTCGAGCTCGACGTCGACGCCGCGGCCGGCATCGCCCGGGATGCGGTGGCGACGGCGGAGGCTACGAAGGTCGCTCTGCGCCGGCGGGTCGAGCTCGCCCCTGAGCCCTCGCACGGACGGGTCGAGTGGGCGAGCGCCTACGAGATCGACCCGACCACCGTGCCCCTCCAGGACAAGGTGGCCCTCCTCGGCGACTGGAGCCGGCGGTTGCTGGCGGCCCCGGGCGTCGATCACGTGACGGCATCGCTCCTCGCGGTCATGGAGGACAAGTACTACTGCGACTCGAGCGGCACGAGCGCCGTCCAGCGCCGCGTCAGGCTGCACCCGGTGTTGGAAGCGCTCTCGGTCGACCCTGAGTCGGGGATGTTCGAGACCATGCGGACGCTCGCTCCACCGGCGGCACGTGGGTACGAGTACATGACCGGCACCGGGTGGAGTGTCGAAGAGGAGCTCGAGCGCATCCCCGAGTACTTGGCCGAGAAACTCGCCGCTCCCTCCGTAGACCCCTCGCACTACGACCTCGTGATCGACCCGACGAACCTCTGGCTGACGATCCACGAGTCGATCGGGCACGCTACCGAGCTCGACCGGGCGATGGGCTACGAGGCGGCGATGGCCGGCACGTCGTTCGCCACTTTCGACCAGCTCGGCTCGTTGCGATACGGCTCCGAGGTGATGCACGTCACCGGAGACAGGACCGTCGAGCATGGGCTCGCCACGATCGCCATCGACGACGAGGGAGTCGAGGGACAGTCCTTCGACATCGTGGTCGGCGGTGTCCTCCAGGGCTACCAGCTCGACCGGCGCATCGCCCGGGAGATGGGCTTCCAGCGCTCGAACGGCTGCGCGTATGCCGAGTCTGCGATGCAGACACCCATGCAGCGGATGGCGAACGTGTCTCTCCGGGCGGCGACCTCGGGTGACCCCACCGTCGAGGACCTAATCGGAGGAGTCGAGCGCGGGATCTACGTCGTCGGCGACAAGAGCTGGTCGATCGACATGCAGCGGCACAACTTCCAGTTCACCGGGCAGCGCTTCTTCTCGATCGAGAATGGCCGGCTCGCCGGTCAGCTGAAGGACGTGGCGTACCAGGCGCGCACGACCGACTTCTGGGGCTCGATGGAGGCAGTCGGCGGGCCGTCCACGTACCACCTGGGCGGCGCCTTCAACTGCGGGAAGGGCCAGCCCATGCAGAGCGCTCCCGTCAGCCACGGCTGCCCAGCGGCATTGTTCCGCAACGTGAACATCTTGAACATCAGAGCGGAGTCGGGCAGGTGAGCGACCGCTTGCTCCCCGCCGCCGAGCTCGCCGAGCGCGCCCTCGCGGGCGCGTCGCCTGCCGGCGGGCGCATCTGCATCGTCGAGGAGATCTCCGAGGCAGAGCTCAGGTACGCGAACAACACCGTCACGACGAACGGCGTGCGGCGCGACAGGAGCGTGACGGTCATCAGCTTCGACGCTCGATCCGACGGCGTGGCGGCAGGCATTGCAAGTGGCAGCGGTGCACTGGACTTGGCAGATCTCGTCGCGGCGGCCGAGAACGACGCGGCTGGCGCGGCCGTGGCCGACGACGCCGAAGAGCTGGTCGCCGGCGAGGGCGACCGTGGCTTCGGCGATGACCCGGGCACCACGAACCTCTCGGTGCTGAGCCCCCTGCTCGAGGCCTTGCCGGGAGTTTTCGGCCGGGCCGAGGCGGCAGGTCGCGTGACCGCCGGCTTCGCAAAGCATCGAGCGGTGACGACGTACCTCGCATCGACGACCGGCCTCCGGAAGCGCTTCTGCGTGCCGAGCGGCGAGGTCGAGTTCGTCGGACGCTCGACCGACGGCAGCAGGTCGTCCTGGGCCGGGACTGGGACCAACACCTTCGGCGACGTCGATCTCGGCGCGCTCGAAGCGAGGATGTTGCAGGGTCTCTCGTGGGCGGAGAGGAAGGTCGATCTTCCCGCCGGTCGATACGAGACGATCCTGCCACCGAACGCCGTCGCCGACTTGGTGATCATGCTCGAGTGGGCGCTGTCGGGCCGCGAGGCCGAAGAGGGCCGCAACGTCTTCTCCGCGCCAGGCGGTGGTACTCGGATCGGCGAGCGGTTGTCACCGCTCGGCTTCGAGCTCCGAGGGGACACGTCCGATGCACGTTTCGAGACGGCACCGTGGCTTGTCACCGGCGCATCTGGCGCAGACGCATCGGTCTTCGACAACGGGATCGCCGTCGATCGTGTGGGGTGGATCGAGGACGGTGTACTACGCCGCCTGCGGTACCACCGGGCGGGTGCTCGCAGGTCGGGCGCGGTGTTCACGCCGCCGGTCGACAATCTCGTACTCGAGCTTCCCGGGGTGGACTCCGGCCTCGACGACCTTGTCGCGCGGACCGAACGGGGGCTCCTCCTCACTTGCCTTTGGTACATACGGCACGTCGACCCGGCGACGTTGCTGGTGACCGGGTTGACCCGGGACGGCGTGTACCTCGTCGAGGGGGGCGAAGTCGTCGGTGCGGTCAACAACTTCCGATTCAACGAGAGCCCGGTCGACATGTTGGCTCGCTCGACCGAGGCCGGGCGGACCGAGCGCGCCCTCTCGCGGGAGTGGGGTGAAGGGTTCAGCCGGACGGCGATGCCGGCCTTGCGGGTGCCGGAGTTCAACATGAGCTCGGTGAGCCCGGCCACCTGACTTCAGCCGTCGTAAGGTGGCGCGGGATGTCGGGGTTGACGGTGACGTTTCTCGGGACGGGCAACTTCCTCGTACCGCCAGGGCGGTACTGGAACAGCTTCGTGGCCGACGTCGAGGAAGGGCTCACGGTGCTGGTGGAGCCGTCACCGACCGCGCTGCCGAACTTGCGCCGTGCCGGCTACGCGGTCGAGGAGCTGGACGTCATCGTCATCTCCCACTTCCACCCCGACCACACCTTCGGGTGGCCGTTCTTGTTGTTCGAGATCCTCCGCCACGGACGGAGCGACCCGCTTCACGTGGTCGGCCCGCCGGGTGTCGCCGGCTTCCTTGAGGAGATGATGCGGCTCGGCTCGACCCTGGACATCCAGGCGGAAGCCCACGACCGCCTCGACCTCCGCTACGTGGAGGCTGACGGCTCGCTGGCATCCCAACAAGCCGGAGAGCTCGGGTTCAAGGCTGTCAGGGTCGATCACGTCCGAGAGCTTCGAGTGCTTCGGCTACATCCTCGAGCTCGGTGGGAAGCGGCTTGCCTACTCGGGTGATACCAAACCGTGCGACGGTCTCGAACGGCTGGCCGGCGGGTCGGACATCTTGGTGCTCGAGTGCAACGGGGTCCACGAATCGCACTCGCACATGCACGTCGAGGCGGTCCGGGCGCTCCGCGAGCGTCACCCTGAGCCCGCGATGATCGCGACGCATCTCGGCGCCGAGGTCACGGGGGAGATGATGCCCGGCGTCATGGTGCCCGACGATCTGGCGAGCATCGAGTTCCCCTGATGAAGTGCGCCACCGCGTGAGAAAGTGTCACTACAAATGCAGCCGCCGGGAGAGGAGGCGCCCGCGATGATCAAGTTCGGGTTGATCTACGAGATCTGCCGGCCGGAGCCGTTCGACGGGTTCATGTCGGAGGAAGAGACCTACTGGCAGGCAGTCGAGCAGATCGCGCTCGCCGACGAGCTCGGCTTCGATCACGTCTGGGAGGTCGAGCACCACTTCCTCGAGGGCTACTCGATCTCGTCGGCGCCTGAGGTCTTCCTGTCGGCCGTCGCTCAGAACACCGACAGGATCCGCATCGGCAGCGGCGTGCGCCTGCTGCCACCGCCGTTCAATCACCCGGCCCGGTCGGCGGAAGTGGCGGCGGTGCTCGACATCATGTCGAAGGGCCGCTACGAGTTCGGCGTCGGACGCTCCATCACCGAGGCCGAGCTCGGCGGGTTCAGGATCGACCCGGAGGACTCCCGGCCGATGCTCGACGAGGTGCTGCCCGAGATCGTGAGGATGTGGACGGAGAACCCCTACCCGGGTTTCGAGGGCAAGTACTTCTCGATGCCCGAGCGCCCTGTCCTCCCCAAGCCCTACCAGGACCCGCACCCGCCGATCTGGATGGCCTGCACTCAACCGGCCTCCTTCGACCTGGCCGCCGACTTCGGGATCGGGGTCCTAGCGTTCGGCGTCGGTGCACCGGGCAAGATCGTCGAATCCTTGAAGCGGTACAAGGAGCTCGTGAAGGCACCGACCAGGCAGGTCGGCAAGTTCGTGAACAACGCCGTGGCTCCGGCAACGATGATGTACTGCGCACACGATCCGGCCGAGGCACTCGAGATGGGTGGCGTCGCGGCACTCTGGTACGGCGCCCAGACGGCGAAGCTCTTCGCTCCCTGGGCGGGCAAGGACGTGAAGGGCTACGAGTACTACACGAACCTCGTACACGACCCCGAATTCATCGCCCAGTTCAGCCGGCCGTTCGAGGAGCGGATCCAGGACGAGTACTCGCTGATCGGCACGCCCGACAAGGTGGCCGAGGGAGTCCAGGCGTACGTGGACATCGGCGCCGACCAGATCATCTGCATGATCCAGGCAGGCCGGATTCCGCACGAGAGGATCATGTCGAGCCTGCGCTTGTTCGGCGAAGAGGTCCTGCCCCGTTTCCGCCACGGGTGAGGCTCCCGCCTCGTCGGCCGGCAGTGAGGTAAGAATGTGACCGGCGGGGGCCGACTACTCGAGAGCGAGCAAAGCCGATGAAGCCAGAAGAAGTGCGGGCAGCGGGCAGGCTCGGAGCGAGGCTCTACGGCGGGACCATCACCAACATCGAGCAAGCTCACCTCCAGATCGCGGCGGCTGCGCTGCGACACGTCCCTGCGAGCGCTCCTGTCGACGCGGTCCACGATGTGATGGCGCGGGCCGCATACGGACTCGTGAGAGTTGCCGGGACCAGGCTGGGTGAGCTCGTGAGCGAGGCCATGCCCTTGGCCGTTGTCGGATCGGGAACGCCGGTCGGCTCGAAGGGAGCCTCGAATCACGCCATCGCCGCTCTCAACGCCGCGATAGGTGACCGGCTCGAGTCGGAGCGCAACGCTCTCGCCATCTCGATGGCGATCCGCCACAAGGGGCGCGACATGGCGCTCGAACGGATGGCTCTCGCGCAAGTCCTTCCCGATGCGGGCGGCAAGATCGCCGTCTTCCTCCACGGGCTCGGCGAGACCGAGATGAGCTGGCGTATGAGCGCCGGACCGGATGGCCAGACATACGGGTCACGCCTGGAGGCCGACTTCGGTTACACCCCCGTCTACATCCGCTACAACTCAGGGCGCCACATCTCGGGCAACGGGAGGAGCTCGCCCTCCTTCTCGACCAGATGGTCACCGAGTGGCCGAGCCCGGAACCCGTCAGCGAGCTCCTCCTCATCGGCCACTCCATGGGCGGTCTCGTGATCCGGAGTGCTTGCCACTACGGCGACGCTGACGAGCAGGACTTCGTCCCGCTCGTGAAGAACGTCTTCACAGTCGGGACCCCTCACCTCGGAGCGCCGCTCGCCCGTTGGGCGCAGTTCGCCGGGTGGGCGCTCGGCAAGCGCACCAAGCCGCTCCCGTTCGGCTCGTTGCTCACACAGAGGAGCGCCGGCATCGACGATCTGCGGCACGGATACGTCACAGATGAGGACTGGACCGACTGCGACCCGCGAAAGTGCCGCGAGAACCACCGCCACGACATCCCTGTGCTCGAGAGCGCGAACCACTACACCATCTCCGCCACGTTGAGCCGGGAGCCGGACAGCACCGTCGGCCACGTGGTCGGTGACCTGTTGGTGCAGCCAGCGAGCGCGCACGGCCGGGTCAAGCGGACCCAGCACATCCCGTTCCTGCCCGATACGAGCCACGAGCTGGGCGGCCGCCACCACTTCCACCTGCTGAACGACGAAGCCGTCTACGACGTGATCGCCGGGCGGTTGCGCTCGGGTCGCCGGGAGTCGGCGGTGGGGCCTGGCGAGAGGGTCGCCGCCTCGGGCTGATGCGCCTCAGTCCGCCAGAGCGAGCAGCTCCGCCATCCCCTTCTCGATGCCGTCGCAAAGGATGTGTAGATCGACCGCCGAGTTGTAGTCGCCTGTGCACCCGAACGTGAGCTGGCCGTCGTAGGAGAAAATGGCGATGCCGATGCGGATCTGGCCACCGAGAGGCACGAAGGGGTAAGCCTTGAGCACCCGCCGGCCGAGTGCGTAGAGCGGCATCTGCGGCCCGGGCACGTTGGTCGTCACGGTGTTCACGTTGCGCTGGGCGGCCTTGGTACCGATGCGTGCCCCGAGCGCGAGAAGCGCGGGTGGGGCGAACCCGGACAACGAGGTCAGGGCCTCTCCGGCTACCGCCTGAGCCGACTCCTTCAGGTCAGCGAGCTGTGCGCTCACGGTGTGCAAGCGCTCGATCGGGTCGGTAATGCCGACCGGCAACTCGGCGAACATCGCTGATACCTGGTTCGACATGCGCCCGTCGCCGACTGCGACACCCCGTTCGTCCCGCGGACGCACCGACACGGGGACCATCGTGCGCACGACCCGGTCGACGGTCTCGCCGCGAGACTGAAGGAGCGTCCGGAACCCGCTCGTGATCACGGCCAGAACGACGTCGTTGAAAGTCCCGCCGAAGGACTTTCGCACTCGCTTCACCTCGTCGACCGAGCTCTCCGCCCAGTCGTAACGGCGCTGGGGCCCTATCGGACCGTTGAGGCTCGACTGCGGCGTCGGGCGCACGAGACCGGCCAGAGCGCCGATGCCCTTGCCGGCCTCGCGCGCTCGGGCGATGGCATGGCGGGGCACCCTCGTCGACGCGCGGACCGCCCTCATCTGCTCGAACGGGCTCACGGCCATGGTGCCGACGGCCTGCATGGCGAGTGACAACGGCGACGGTGCCGGTTGCGGCTTCCAGGTGTCGGGCCCTGGCCGGGGCGGATTTGGAGTGAGATCGAGGACGACCGTCAACAGCTCGGTGCCGGACACCCCGTCGACCATGCAGTGGTGGACCTTCGAGATGATCGCCCACTTGCCGTCGTCGAGACCCTCCACCATCCAGAGCTCCCACAAGGGGCGGTTGCGGTCGAGCTGCTGGCTCATGATGCGTCCGATGAGGCGGCGCAACTCGTTGTCACCCCCTGGCGAGGGCAGAGCGGTGTGCCGGACGTGATACTCGAGATGGAAGTGGGGATCGTCCACCCAGACCGGACGCCCGAGCTGCAGCGGGACGAAGCGCACGACCTTCCTGTACCTCGGAACCAATTGCAACTTGCCGGCGATCATCTCGAGAAGGTCCTCGTAGGGCGGCGGTGGGCCCTCGAGGATCAGGGTCGAGGCGATGTGCATGTGCGTAACGCCGTCCTCGATGTGAAGAAACGTCGAATCGAGCGGGCTCATGTGTTCGACGGACACGGGAGCACCTCCTCTACCTCTTGGTCGGGTGCAGGCCCCAGGCTAATCCTCTCAGGTCATGGGGGCTTATCCCGGATAGAGGAAGAGCGGCCCGCTCGGGCCGAACGCCAGGCCTGTCGGGTAGCCGTCGACTCCGATACCAGCGTGGAACTGGTTCTTCGTCGTCAACCCGAGAATGGTCACCGAGGAGGAATCCAACCCCGTAATGGCGCACAAGCGCGTCGACCCGCTCAGCGCGATGCCAGACGGCTCCGTGCTCGTGTGCGTGAAGACCGTCGCCCCGACGTGACCGAGCAGCGTGACGTGCATCACTTCGCGTGAGCTGCCGACGGTGACATAAGCCTGCAGCGTCGCCTCGTTTACAGCGAGGCCTGTGGGCTGCGCGCCGAGGTCGGTGGTCCAAACGACCTTGTGAGTGGACATGCTCACAACTTCGAGCGCATCGGACGCCGCCGCCGCGACGACCGCGTCGGCGCCGCCACCCGCAACTGCCAAGCCGACGGGGCCTTTGAACAGTGGGGTCGACGCGGCCACCTTGTCCGAGGGCAGCGAGACGAACGCCAACTTGCCGGTTGCCGACTGGCAGGAGCCGGAACCGACAGTGGAGGCGAGGAGAGTCGAGTCGTCCGGCGTCACGGCCAGACCGCAAACGGGCCCCGAGAGCTGGATCGGCGCTCCGACATGCCTCGACGACACCGTGACGGGCAGTACCTCGCTGCCACGCGCCACGTAGAGCATGGAGCCCGCCGGGTTGAGCGCCTCGGCGCCTACCTGCGAACCTAGCCCGACAGATCTGGCCACTCGGTTCTTGAGCGTGCTCACGATCGTGACGGCATTGCCGTTCGACACGTAGACGTCGCCGCCCGAGGGCGACATCACGAGGGCGACGGGCGCAGCCCCCAACTTGACGGGTGGAGCGGCCTGCGGTGCCGCGATCTCCAGCCTCACGATGGTCGAGTTGTTTGCAGAAGCCGATGTACCGCCGTAGTCGCTCACGTACAACGTCGTGTCCTTCGGCGAAAGGAGGAGGGTGACCGGCCCGCTGCCGGCTGCGACAGGCAGGCCGACTCGGCGGCTCTGTACGTTGACAGGCCAGACCTGGCCGATCTTTCCGCCGGGACGGTAGTTCGCGACGTATACATACCCTCTGGTACCGACGGTGATGGAGGTCAAAGTCGATCCGTGGGCGTCCGCGTGCGGGATGCTCAGCTCGAGTTGCTGGTCGACCTCGAACCTCGCGAACCCGACCGGCACGATGACACCCGAGCCGCATGCCAACCAGGCAGACGACCCTCCTGGGCCGACCGCGACCGCATCAGGGCCCGAGCACTCAGACGGTGGCAGCGGCTGCTCCGCCATCACCTTGTCGGTCGCGACGTCGACGAGGTTGAGCGAGGAGGACGCGTGCGTCGCGGTTCCGGAGTTCAAGACGATCATCCGGCTCCCGGAGACCGCCAGCCCATCAGGTCCCCGCCCGACGTGGAAGAGATGCTTCGCATGCCGTGTGGCGACGTCGATCACCGAGACGGTCCCGCTTCCCTTGTTCGCGACGAATGCTTGGCTGTCGTCAGAGGAGAAGGCGACCGCTGAAGGGTCTCTGCCGACCGCGATCGGCTTGCTTGCAACATCGGTGGCGAGGTCGACCGGAGTCACGGTTCCATTGCCCCACGACTTCCCCTTCGCCGGGGTCGGACCGGTGCTGACGACGTAGGCCCACTTCTGCGAAGGCGAGACGGCGACAGCGATCGGGTCCGAAATCGCGCCGGAGCCGACCGTGATGGCCTTCACCGTGTGCCCCGACGAGAGAGAGACCACAAGCAGCTTGTTGGTCCCGTACTCGGCGACGTACATCATGTGGTGCGACGAGGACAGCGCCATGCCGGTGGCATGGGGCATGACCTGCCACGAGGCTTCGGTGCCGAGACCGCGCCACGTGATGGCCTGAACGGTGTCGGTCTTCGAGCTCGCCTCCCACAGGTAGTGAGCGACGGGTCCGGCTGCCTTGGCGGATCGGGCATCGGCCGTCAGCTGCATGCCGGACAGCGATTCGGCACGCCCTCCGTGAAGGTTGAGCGCGGCAATGCCACTCGACAGCAGCGCCGCCGCCAGGATCGAAGCGGCTCCTCTCGTGCGCACTCTCACTGGTTACCCCCTATGGCTCACGGGGGGCTGATCGGGATAGTGGTGGAGGTCGTGGTGGGATGGGGACGCGTCGTCGTCGTGGGGTGCGGCTGCGTCGTGGTGGGGTGGGGCTGTGTCGTGGTGGGGTGCGGTTGTGTCGTGGTCGGGTGCGGCTGGGTCGTGGTCGACTGCGGCCGCGTCGTGGTGGAGTGCGGTTGGGTCGTGGTGGTTGACCGCTTCTTCACGGTGGAGGGGGTGGACGAGGTCGATGAGCTTGACGTGGTCGAGCTACCGGGGTGTCCTTTGTGGTGGCGGTGCTTGTGATTGCCCGGTTGCGTTGACGTGGAAGAGCTGGCCGTCGACTGCGTGGTCGGGGTCGTTCCGTGATGCTTGCCGGCCGCGCCGAGCAGCACGATCGGGACGACAGCGCACGCGAGAAGTATGACGGCCGTCGCGCCGAGCAAAGGCAAGGGGGAGAGCTTGGCTCGGCGGGCCGTCCCCGCGGGCGGTGGCTGCTGCGTGATCAGCTCGTCTGATTTTCCCGACTCGTCGCCCTGCACCGCGCCCCCTACTTTCCCGTTCTCGCGATTCTACCTGCCAATGCGGCCCCAGCAGGGATTCAGGCGACTTCGCGAGCGTCGGGCGGTCTCGATGAGACGCGCAAGCTGCCGTTTGACGCTAGAAGAGACACAACAAGAAAGCCTGGAGAAGCCACTCGATGCCCGACTCTTTGATGCCTGCTGCGTTTCTCGGCCACGGCTCGCCGATGAATGCCATCGAGGAGAACCGGTTCACCGAGGCGTGGCGAGAGCTCGGCAAGGCGCTGCCGCGCCCGAGGGCCATCCTCGTGATCTCGGCTCATTGGTACATCAACGCCACGGCTGTGACGGCGATGCGACAGCCGCGGACGATCCACGACTTCTTCGGTTTCCCACCGGAACTCTTCGCGGTCGAGTACCCGGCCCCGGGCGACCCGGAAGTCGCCGAAGAGATCGTCGAGGCCGTAGAGCCCGAGTGGGTCGGCTTGGACCAGGACAGCTGGGGCATAGACCACGGCACGTGGTCGGTCCTCGGTCATGCCTTCCCCGATGCCGACGTCCCCGTCGTCCAGCTCTCGATCAACGCCTTCAAACCTCTCCAGTACCACCTCGACCTGGCGGCCCGGCTTGCGCCGCTCCGAAAGAGGGGCATCCTCATCATCGGCAGCGGCAACGTCGTCCACAACCTCCAGATGGCCCGGTTCGACCTCGGAGCTACTGGATACGACTGGGCCCGACGCTTCGACGACCATGTGCGCGCACTGATGTCGGACCAGCCCGGCGACATCCTCTCGCTAGAGCAGCTCCCCGAGTTCTCCCTCGCCGTCCCAACGCCAGACCACTTCATCCCACTCCTGTACGTGGCCGCACTGTCCGCCGATGCCAACCGGGCATGCGACGTGCTCGTCGACGGCTGTGTCGCGGGATCGCTGACGATGACGGCGTACACGCTCGACGCTCGACTATCGAGCTGACGCTGTGGCCGGCGACGAGCTCGAGGTGCGTCTCATCAGACGCGGGCCTGTACGACCCCGGCGCCGAGAACGCCCCGATGAGGCTCGAGCTCCTGGTTCACCTCTCTGATCGCGGCGCCACGATCGAGCAGATGATCGAGGCCGACCGCGGGGAGCGCCTCGTCGCGTTGGTGGCGGATCTGAAGATGTTCGACTTCGGCATTCCGATGACGGTCGAGCAAGTGGCCGAGGCCTGTCACGTCTCAATCGATCGTGTCATGCGCGTACGGCTCGCCTCGGGGCTCCCGGCCGAGCCTGGCGCCTCGCTCCCGGCTTGGGCGCCCGAGGATGTGGCCGGATTCGAGCTCGGAGCCGGGTTCTTCGGCGAAGGCCCGGTGCTCGCCTTCAGCCGAGTGATGGGCGCGTCGGCCGCCCGCGTCGCCGAGGCGGCGATCTCTCTGTTCTTGAGCGAGATCGAAGAGTCCCTCGATGCATTCGGCGCTTCGCCCGTCGATCACGCTCAAGCCAACGAGGAGGCGGCAGACCTCGTCAGCATCATCTCGATCCTGATGGACCACCTCGTGCGCGAGCACCTCGACCTTGCCGTCAAGCGGCAGCGCGCGTCGTCTGGTGGCTGGTCGAGGACGGTGCTCGAGATGGGAATCGGCTTCGTCGACCTGGCAAGCTCGACCGAGTGGGCGACCAGCATCTCGCTTCGGGAGCAGGCCGACGCACTAGCTCTGTTCGAGTCGGCGGCATGGGACATCGCCACCCAGCGAGGAGGCCGGATCGTCAAGCTGATCGGGGACGAGGCCATGTTCGCGGTGATAAACCCGGCCGAGGCGTGCCGCATCGCTCTCGAGCCTCTGTGCTGCAGTCGACGCCATCCCGTCGCTCCCCCGTGCCCGAGGTGCGGTCGGCTTCGGCAATGTGGCCATCCGGGACGGTGACTACTACGGACCGCTCGTTCACATAGTTGCCCGCGCGGTAAAGGCGGCAACCGAGGGCGGTGTCGTCGTCACCGAAGGTGTGAGTGGGCGGTGCGAGGGGTCGGGTACCGGGCTGCGTTTCGAGCCGATTGGCTCTCAGCTGCTGAGAGGGATCGAGGAGCCGGTCCCTCTCTTTGCCGTCGAAGCGGAATCGGAGGCTTCATGAAGATCCGCTTCGCCGTCTCCCCGGGCGGCGGCTCTCTCGACCCAGAGCTATACATCGGGCTGGTCGACGGCCTCGAAGCACGGCGCTTCGACACGATCTGGCTGTCCGACATACCCCTCGGCGGGTCGATCGAGCCGGTGGTCGGTCTGGCTGTGGCTGCAGCCCGGACGACCCGCCTCAAGCTCGGCGCCAATGTCGTCCCGATCGGTCGCAATCCGGTCCAGCTGGCCAAACAACTCGCCCAACTGGACCAACTCTCCGCCGGCCGCCTTCTTCTCATGATGGTCCCGGGCGTCGGCTCGGCCGCCGAGCGAAGCGCGCTCGGGATCGACGGCCGTGACAGGGGCAACGGCTCGAGCGCATCGTCGCAAGCCTCCGGGAGCGGTGGGCGACCGGTTCGGCGAGGCCTGTGCAACAGCCGCTCGAAGCTCCTGGTTCGGGGGCCTCGGCCCCCGGGCCCTCGAACGGGCCGGCCGGCTGAGCGACGGCTGGCTCGGCGCGGCGATGACGCCGAGCGAGGTCGCGGTCGCCGTCGGCACGATCATGAAAGCGGCCTCGGCCGCCGGACGCGAGATCGACCCGGAGCACTTCGGCATGTCGATCGGCTACGCACGAACGGACCCGGGCACCGCTCCTTTCGATGCCGTGCGGGCGCGCCGCCCCGACGTCGATCCGCGTGACCTCGTACCTGTCGGAGCGGACAGGCTCCACCGGCTGCTCGACGAGTACGTGGCAGCCGGCTGCTCGAAGTTCGTGCTGCGGCCGATAATGGGCGGTGATGGCTTGCCCGATCTCGACGATGAGCTGGACTGGCTGGCGGGCGAAGTGCTTCCACGCCAGAGCTGAAAGGGCGGATCGCTCTGTCGCCTTGATCGGACCCGACGCTAGGCAGTCCGGGTGATCGACACCGCCACTGTCGTGTCCTCGCCGGCCGAACCGGCGTAGATCCCTTTCACCGGCGGCACGTCCCCGTAGTCGCGCCCGCGTGCTACCACGATGTGCCGCAGACCGATGTCGCTGTCGTGGGTCGGGTCGAGCGGCCACCAGCGACCCGCCCACGACTCGATCCAGGCGTGGCTCTCGGCGTCGCGTGTCGCTCCGATCACGGCCTCCTTGTCGGGGTGCACGTAGCCCGAGACGTAGCGTGCGGGGATGCCCATGGCCCTCAGGACCGTCAGGGCGAGGTGGGCGAAGTCCTGGCACACGCCGCTGCCCGCCGCAAGTGCCTCGAGGGCCGGCGAGTGCACGTGGGTGACGCCTTTCACGTACTCGAGAGCGCCGTAGGCGAAGTGGACGGCTGCGGTGATGGCGTCGATCGGTGTCGCCGAGGCCAAGCGGAGCTCGGCGGCCGTCGAGGCGAGGCCCGAGCTCGGTGCGGTGTAGTACGTAGGGGACAGGTACTCGACGAGCCGCTCGCTCGCGGCGTCCACCTCGGACCACGAGGACTCGGGCACGTCGGCCGGCGGGTGGGTCTCGACGAGCGACGACCCGTGCACCATTAGCCGATCGTGCGGGCCGTCGATGTTGAAGGCGACCACTTGAGTGCCCCAGTAGTCCCGGTAGCTGTACTGGGAGGCCGCCGGCGTCGTGATCACACGCACATCGAGCGCCGTTTGGAAGGCTGTCGTGAGGGGGCTCTTCCGCACCTCGTTGTACGAGGCCCTGGCCGGCGACGAGTACCGGAACGTCGTGAGGTGGTCGGTGCGAAGCCGCCAGCCGTCGAAGCGCCTCATGACCCCGCTCCGCGGCGCCACTCAGTCGGCATGTCATGGGCGAAGAAACGCCTCGTCACCGCATCCGACACCTGTGAAATATTGCGCTGGAGCCGCTCGAGGCGGTTCTCCAGGCCGACCGACAGCGTCGACGGCGCCGAGTACTCGAGCCTCCGCGTGGGCGAGACCGACGAGCCCGCGGGCCTCGTCCCACTCGTCGTGGCGGCCGGCGTCAATCTGTGCCAGGCAGTCCTCAGCCACCGTGAGCGACGAGAACGCCGAGCGGGGGAAGAGGCGGTCCCGCAAGAGGAAGTCGAGGACGCGGACAGGCTCGACGACACCTTGCGATAGCCGGAGGTAGGGCTCGTATCCCCCACAGGAGCGCAGCAAGAGAACGAGGCCGGTGTCCGAGATGTCCTCGAACGAGAGCGAGGCCAGCTGGCGGGCGAGCATGTCGGTCCGCTCGAGCGCGCGGCCGAGGGAGAAGAAGAGCCAGGTCTGGTCGCGGCTCATCATCGTGTCTGCGAGACCGGTGATGGCGGCAGTCTGGGTCTTCACGAAGGCGAGGTACGAGGCCGGCCCCACGTTCCTGGCGATCTCCCACTGTTTGGGCAGTTCGCCCCACGTGGCGTTGATCCGCTCCCACAACTCGACGGGGATCACGTGGCGCACGGCACGGGTGTTCTCGCGGGCTGCCGAGATCGCGCCGGCGATCGATGATCGCCCGCCCGTGTCCCGCGCGAGGCGCTCGGTCACCTGCCAGAAGTCGGCGTCCTCGATCGGGAGGCCCATCACCGCCAGGAGCCTCCTGCTGGTGGCACCGCCGGACTCCGTGTTCTGCTCGAGCGCCTGGTACACGACGACGTCGAGGATGCGAGCAGTCCCCTCCGCGCGCTCCAGGTAGCGCCCGACCCAGAAGATCGACTCGGCGACACGGCTGAGCAGGGCGTTGCTCATCTCCCAGGCTCGCCTTGTCCAGGGCGCCGCCGTTCTGGCTGCTGCGGTGGCTGCGGTGGCTGCTGTTGCTGCTGCTGCTGTTGCTGGCCGATCTCTGCCTCGACCGGCGGACCGGCATCCATGGGCGTCCCCGCCAGGGTCGGCGGCGCCGACCGGGCCGGCCTCGCCTCGCGTCCGAAGTTCATGTCCGAGTGGCCCACTCCACCAACGACCCACGTGTCCTTCGAGCCGCCTCCCTGGCTCGAGTTCACGACGAGACCGCCTTCTTGCAGAGCGACCCGCGTCAGCCCGCCGGGCAGCACCCAGACGTCCTCTCCGTCGTTGACTGCGAAAGGGCGAAGGTCGACGTGCCGGCGCTCCATCCGGTCGGAGACCCACGTGGGCGAAGTCGACAGCGCGATCAACCGCTGTGCGACCCACGCCCGAGGACTGCGCGCGACACTGGCGCAGACCTCGTCGAGCTCCGCCTCGGTGGCAAACGGCCCGAGCACGAGATCCTTCCCACCGGAGCCGTCGACTCGCTTGAACACGAGCTCGGAGCGCCGTTTGAAGGCGTCGGCCCGGGCGTCGTCCTCGAAGAGCCGGATGGTCTCCACGTTCTCGAGGATCGGGTCCTCGTCCAGGTAGAAACGGATCATGTCCGGCACGTACGAATAGATCAACTTGTCGTCCGCGATCCCGTTGCCGACCGCGTTCGCGACTGTCACCCGCCCGGCGCGAGCGGCATTCACGAGGCCTGGGCATCCGACGAGCGACTCGGGCCGGAACTGGAGCGGGTCGATGTAGTCGTCGTCGACACGGCGGTAGATGACATGGACGGGGATCTCGCCTTCGGTGGTCCGGAGGAAGACGTCGGTCCCGTGGCAGACGAGGTCCCTCCCCTCGACGAGATGGACCCCCATCAGCCTCGCGAGGAGGGCGTGCTCGTAGAAGGCGGAGTTGTACACGCCCGGCGTGAGGACGACCACGGTGGGATCAGCGACACCGTTCGGGGCTGCCAGCCGCAGCGCCCGCACGAGCCGGGCTGGGTAGTCAGAGACCATCTGGATCGGCTGGCCCCAGAAGATCTCGGGGATCACCCGGGCCATCGCCGCACGATTGGCGAGGACGTAGCTCACACCCGACGGGCAGCGGAGATTGTCCTCGAGGACCCGGAACTCACCGTCCTCGTCGCGCACGACGTCGATCCCGGCGACATGGATCCGCACGCCGTTCGGCGGGTTGACTCCGTGAACAGCCCGCAGGAATCCGGGCGAGCTCATCACGACCCGGTACGGGATCACGCCGTCGTCGAGGATCCGTCCCGTGTTGTACACATCCTGCAGAAACGCCTCCAATGCCCTCACCCGCTGCGCGACCCCTCCCGAGATGCGGCGCCAATCCTCGAGCGTGAAGACGCGGGGCACGACGTCGAGGGGGAACGGCCGCTCCTCGCCGTCGAGGTCAAAGGTGACTCCCTGGTCCATGAAGGCGCGGGCCAGGCGAGCGGCGCGCCCGGAGATGTCCTCGGGGTCGAGGTGCGAGAGGACCGAGACGACCTCCTCGTAGCCGGGCCGTGCGGAGCTCTCCGGATCGATGACCTCGTCGAAAGCCGCGGCGAGGGGGCCCCGTTGGGCGCTCCCGTAGCCGTCGAAGAGGTCTGCCATCCCAATACGCTGCCACGCCTGTGTGACGGGAGCATTGCAAACCTGTCAACAGCGGGCGTCCGGCAGTCTGGACAGATGTCCAGGTTTGTGCTTGACTGCCCAGCGGCCATGTCGACAAGGAGGCCGAAGCCATGAGCAGCGACTACCCCTACGCCGAGCGGTTCGGCGTAAACCGGACCCTCCCCGAGCACGGGCGCCCCCGCGCCGACGTCCTCGCCGAGCTGCACGAGATGGCGAAGAACGAGGACGCGGCCTGGGAGTCCGGCAAGTGCTCTGGCACTATGTACTGCGGCGACCACGAGCACTACGCCTTCATGAACGAGGCCTTCGGCCTGTTCGCGCACGTGAACGCCCTGCAAAGGGACATCTGCCCGAGCCAGACCCGCTTCGAGGGCGAGATAATCGCAATGGCGCTCGACCTCTTCCACGGCGAGGCAATCGAGGGGACTGCTCCGGCCGGGCTCGTGACGAACGGCGGGACCGGGAGCATCTGCCATGCCGTGCTCTCTTACCGGGAGCAGGCAGCACAGACACGAGGAGTCCACCGGCCGAACGTGATCAAGCCCGAGACGGCTCACCCGGCATTCGACAAGGCCTGCCACCTCTTCGGCGTCGAGCTGCGCCGGGCGCCTGTCGACCCGAAGACCACGCTCGTCGACCTCGATTGGGTCCGCGACCACATCGACGACCAGACAGTCGCTGTCATCGGCTCGGCGTGCAACTACGGCTATGGCACGATCGACCCGATCGCCGACCTCGGGGAGATCGCCGCCGAACGCGGAGTGGGCCTTCACGTCGACGGCTGCCTCGGAGGCTTCATACTTCCCTTCGGCCAGGAGCTCGGCTACGACATCCCGGTCTTCGACTTCCGCCTTCCCGGCGTCACCTCGATCTCGGCCGACACGCACAAGTACGGGTACGCCTTCAAGGGCACGTCCACGTTGCTCTTCCGGGACAAGGACTTACGCAACTCGCAGTACTTCTTCCTGACAGACTGGAGCGGCGGCAAGTACTGCTCTCCGGGGATGGAGGGCTCGCGCTCGGGCGGGCTGCTGGCCGCGACATGGGCATCGCTCGTATCGCTCGGCCGGGAGGGCTACCGGCGCTACGCGAAGGAGATCTTCGAGACCGCGACGATGATGCAAGATGCGGTGCGGTCGCACGAGGAAGCTCGAGATAATAGGCGAGCCGACGTTTCTCTTCTCGTTCACGAGCAACGCCTTCGACGTGTACCACGTGAGCGACTTCATGCGAAGGCGCGGCTGGCGGTTCAACGGTCAGCAGTACCCCAACGCCCTTCACATGGCGGTCACGCGTCCACAGACTCATCACGGCGTCGCGGACGTCTTCGCCGTCGACCTGCGCGAAGCGGTGACGTACGCGAAGGAGCAGCACGCCGCCGGAAAGGCCGCGACGAGCGGTGCCATCTACGGAGGAGTCGACGGCGGGATGACCGACGAGGCGGACGGGTTCATCCGCATGGTGATGGCCGACATGATGGACCGTCAGCAGTCGCTGCCGCCGGTCCCGGCGTGACCGCTGCCGGCTCTCGTTCGGGAATCTGCCTGGCGGTCGACCTCGGGACCGGCGGGCCGAAAGTCGGCTTCGTGCGGTTCTCCGGCGAGATCCTCTGGCACGACCATCAAACTGTCGAGACGATCTGGTCGCCTGGCGGCGGAGCGTCCCAGGACGCCACAACGTGGTGGCAGCTGATCTGCGAGGCGGTGCGCCGCGGCCTCGGCAGTGGTGCGGTCCGGGCCTCCGAGATCGAAGCGGTGTCGTGCACCGGTCAGTGGGCGAGCACGGTCCCGGTCGATTCGACCGGCGAGCCCGTCGGCGAGTGCGTGCTGTGGATGGACAGTCGCGGTGCGCCCTACTCGCGCAAGGTCATCGGCGGGCACGTCGCGGGCTACGCGCCGCGGCCCGCGCTCCAGTGGATCCGGCGGAGCGGCGGCGCACCTACCTCGAGCGGTGCAGACCCGATCGGCCACATCCTCTACTTCCAGAACGAGCGTCCGGAGGTCGTCGCGAAGACGGCGTACTACCTCGAACCGGTGGACTTCCTGTCGATGCGATTCACCGGGCGGGTAACGGCATCCCACGCATCCATGACGGCGTCGTGGCTGACCGACAACCGCCACCTCGATCTCATGGCCTACGACCCGGTCCTCGTCAGACTGTCGGGCATCGACGAGTCGAGACTGCCGCCCCTCGTGCCGACCGGTTCGGTCGTGGGGGCGGTCGCCCCCGCCGTGGCCGAGATGCTCGGGCTCCCTGAAGGGGTGAAGGTCGTGACGGGGACGCCCGACCTCCACTCCGCCGCCTGCGGAGCGGGAGCGGTCAGGGACTTCGACACACACCTCGCGATATCGAGCACCGCCTGGATCGGAGCACCGGTCCCCTTCAAGAAGACGGATCCGCTCCACTCGATCGTGTCGGTCCCGGGGCTCAGCGCGTCCCAGTACCTGATCGCCAACAACCACGAGACCGGCGGGCTCTGCCTGCAATGGTTGCGGGACAAGTTGTTCCCGGGCTCGAGCTACGCCGACGTCCTCGCTGAGGCGGAAGGGTCGCCGGTCGGCGCCGGCAAGGTGATCTTCACCCCGTGGCTGAACGGGGAACGCTCCCCGGTCGACGACAGGCGGGCACGAGGTGGCTTTCACAATGTCTCGCTCAGCGCGACGCGAGCCGACATCGCGCGCGCCGTGCTCGAAGGGGTCGCCTTCAATAACCTGTGGCTGCACGAGGCGTGCGAGTCCTTCGCCGGCCGGCGCCTCGACCCGATCCGCATCATCGGCGGCGGTGCTCAATCCGACGCGTGGTGCCAGATCCACGCGGACGTCATGGACCGGACGATCGAGCGCGTAGCCCTACCGCTTCACGCCAACCTCCGAGGTGCTGCCGTCTTCGCTGGGCTCTCGCTCGGAGCGATCTCGACCGCCGACGTGGCGAGCCTCATCGGGGTCGAGAGGACCTTCTCGCCCAATTCCTCCACGCGAGCGGTTTACGACCAGCTCTACGGCGAGTTCCCGAGACTCTACAAGTCCCAACGCTCGATGTTCTCCCGCTTGAACGGCATGAGGGGACAGCCCGGATGACGCCGGCCACACCCTCCACTCCGGCCACGCCTGCCCGGGACCGCCGGCACCGAGCGTCAGCCGAGCGCCGGCGCGACGCCCTCCTGCGAGCGGCCATGGAGATCGTCGCAGAAGCAGGCACGGCTGCCGCCACGCACCGGGCGATCGCGGCACGGGCAGGGTTGCCGCCTTCCACCACGAGCTACTTCTTCTCCTCGATCGAGGACCTCTGGACGAGGCGACCCGCCGCTTCACGAGCAACCGGGCCGCGGAGCTCGACGCCGTCTCGCAGGCGTTGCCAGAGCGCTCGACCGGCGACGAGATCGCGGCGCTCTTCGCGGAAGTGCTGTTGACAGGCGAGCGAGCGATGGAGCTCGCGCAGATCGAGGCTTACCTGCACGCCGCCCGTAGCTCGCACTTACGGGATGCTGTGGCGGAGTCGATGTCAGCCTTCGAGCGGGCGGCGGAGACGGCGCTCGCTGCCGCCGGCGCGCGCCGCCCGAAGGCGGGCGCGCGGGCGTTCATGGCGATGGTCGACGGTTTCGTGCTGGAGCATCTCGCGCGGCCGGACGAGTACGACCGCATCGAGCTGACCGACGCCCTCCGGGCGCTGTTCATCGCGTATGCGATGGACGACGAGGAGCGCGCCAGCTGGGATCGGCGGCTGGCGGAGCCGAGCTCGGCCAAACCCGCGCCTGTCCTGAACGACCACTAGGGTCCGAGGGATGGAGGCGACGAGGACCACGAGCGTTCCGACACCCGACGGGCGTTTGCTCTGCGTCGAGTCGGGCGGGGACACAACGGGCCGACCGGTCCTGGTGCACGGCGGAACCCCGAACTCCCGGCACCTGGCGACACCGTGGCTCGAAGACGCCGAGACGCGCGGCATTCACCTCATCAGCTACGACCGTCCTGGCTACGGCGGCTCTACAGCCCAACCGGGACGCAACATCGCGGACTGCGCGCAAGACGTCAGGACCATAGCGGCGGCTTTCGGCATCGACCGGCTGGCCGTTTGGGGAATCTCGGGCGGCGGCCCTCACGCCCTCGCTTGCGCAGCTCTGCTACCGGACCTGGTCTCAGCAGTCGCATCGCTCGCGTCGATCGCGCCATACGGCGTACCCGATCTCGACTACTTCTCCGGGATGGGGCAAGCCAACGTCGATGACATCAGGCTCTACCTGGACGACCCGGCTGCCGCCCGCGAGAAGAGCGTGGAAGACCGCGAGAAGGCGTTGCAGAGGACACCCGAGTCGCTTCATGCGGCATGGGCCTCGTTGCTGTCCCCGGCGGATGCAGCTGTCCTGAGCTACGACATCGCGGCATTCATCGTGGGCTGCACCACCGACGGTCTTGCGCCAGGGGACCAGGGCTGGTGGGACGATGGATGTGCCGATATGGCCCCTTGGGGATTCAGCTTCGACGCCATCGAGATCCCGGTTCAACTCTGGCACGGCGCACAGGACCAGTTCGTCCCGATCCAGCACGGCCAATGGTTGGCGGCGCACATCCCTGGCGTCGACGCCCACCTCACGGACACCGACGGCCATCTGACGCTCATCGTCAACCGCGTGCCCGACGTCCACGAGTGGTTGCTGCAGCACACCTAGCTCACCTGGCCCACGTACCGAGTCGCGCTACGGCCCCGGAGGACTTGTCACGCTGTCGCTCGTTCACCCCGCCGACGGTGTGCGATGCCCGTGCCGAGGAAGTAGGCCGCCGTTGCGATCCCTGTGACGACCTCGGCGGGCCAGACGATCGACGCCCCGGAGTAGTCATTGCCCATGGCCATTTCCGCGAACGGCTCTAGGCAGAGGGCTCCAGCTACGAGTACGGCGCTCATCCATGCCCGCCGCGTTCGCCAGCGCTGCCCGAGGAAGCCGTAGAGGGGTCCGGTCACAAGTCCGCCGGCAATGTTCAGCTTGTTCGAGACGAGCAGGCCATGGACATGGCGCAGCGTCAGGCTCGAGTGCCCTCCTTCGAACGGGCCCATGATCATGAGGAAGTAGCCGAAGAGCGCGGACAAAGTGACCACGAGACCGACTGCCGCTGCGCGGTTCGAGCGGAGCTGGCTGCAGCCGAAGCCGAAGGGCAACACGAGCCACGGCGCAGACAGCAGACTCAGCGACACGGTCCAAAGCCCCGGGGCGTTGATGCTGCCCAAATACTGATCGCCGGCTCCGAATCCGGCGCCGAGCACGATCGCGACCAGCCACACCACAGTCGCGGTCTATCACGTGAGGACATCGGTCACAACGGCATCTCTGACAGCGGGCCCCCCGGCCGGCCTGCTGTCATCATGACCTGATGGCCAGTCACGAACCCGGCAAGCTGACGGCGCCCTGGTGCTGCCCGGTGTGCCGTGCGCGCCTGCACCTGATCGTGGCCGAGCAGCGGTGGGTGTGTGCGGCGGAGCACAGCTTCGACGTTGCCCGCGAGGGCTACGTCAACCTCCAACTTGCCGGCCAGCGCCGCAGCCGCCGCCCAGGTGACAGCGCGGAGATGGTGGCAGCACGGCGCCGATTCCTCGCCACCGGTGCCTTCGACCCCCTGTCAACCGCGCTCGCTGATCTCGTCACCGTCGAGCGCCCCACAGTGGTGCTCGACGTGGGGTGCGGCGAGGGCCGCCACACGAGGCACGTGACCGCGCCGTTGGTCCTCGGCGTCGACGTCGCCAAGCCTGCCGTCGCAGCAGCCGCCCGCGCCGACCCCGACGGCTGGTACGCAGTGGCGAGCGCGGCGGACCTGCCCCTCGAAGATGGGACCGTTGACGTAGCCCTCAACGTGTTCGGCCCGGTCGCACCAGCGGAGCTCGCCCGGGTCGTCCGGCACGGGGGAGCCGTCGTGGCGGCCTATCCAGGCCCGAGCCACCTTGAGGACCTCCGCACTCTCGTCTACGAGGATGCCCGTCCCCACGAGGTGAAGCCGCCGCTGCGGCACGCGGCCGAATGGTTCACCGAGGTCAGTTCGGTATCGGTCCGTTACCCCATCGTCGTGACCGACCCGGCCCGACTGGACGACCTGTTCGCGATGACCCCCTACCGCTGGCACGCGCCCGCCGACATGCGTGAGCGGCTCGTGGCTGCTGCCTCCCCCAGTTTCGAGACGATTGCCGACGTCCGCGTCACGACCTACAGGCGCACCGCCCGGCTGTAAGGTCAGGCCGAGCTCAGGCCGAGACCGAGGCCCTCGCGCCCGAGCCCGGAGTCGACATCACCTCGCGGGAGAGACGGCTCGGGATCGAGTTTGCTGATGTCGGCCGGCAGAGGAAGTAACCCTGCCCGTACCGAATGCCGAGTCCCCGGAGCACGTCGAGCTTCCCCGCAGTCTCGATCCCCTCGGCGATGATCTGCGCCCGGGTATACGACGCGAAGGTCACGAGGGCGGAGGCAAGGGCGCGGCGGACGGGATCGTGGTCGATGCCGCTCGTCAGCTCCCGGTCCAGTTTGATGATGTCCGGGGCGAGCTTCAGGATGTGGGCGAGGCTGGCGAAGCCCGCTCCGGTATCGTCGATCGCGAGGCGTATTCCCATCAACCGCAGCTGCTTGAGGGCACTCGAGAGCCGCGGGTAGTCGTCGACCTTGACCTGTTCTGTCAGCTCCATGACAATGTGCCTCGATTCGGCGGCCGCAAGCAGCGTCAGCATCTCGTCAGAGCCCATCGCATCGGGACCGGCGTTGACGCAAAAGGCAACGTCTGGCGGAAGACGGGAAAGAGAGGTCAATGCCTCTTTCACCGACGCGATCTTCAAGCTCGACTCCGACCCCCATCGCGTGTGCATCGGCAAACCAGACGTCGGGGGTCTGCTTGGGCCGTCCCGAGAACCGAGCGAGCGCCTCGACTCCGAAGAGGTCGCCGGTCGTGATGTCGAACACCGGCTGGAAGACATGTGTGAGGCCACGACCCTTGAGCACGCGCTCGACCCGGTTACGGGTCTCGAGCCCTCCGAGCACCCCGGGGCTCAAGACGTTGGCCACGAAGCGTTCCTCTGCCGACTCATCGTGGCCGAACACCGTCGCGCCGACTTCTCCGCTCCGAGCGCGGGCAAGCAACGTGTCGGTGACTCCGGCCAAGTCGCAGGCAGCCGCGATCACGACGCTGACAAAGTCCGCAAGGCCCGTCAACGTCGCCACGTCCCGGTCGTCGAACGCCTTCGGGCGGGAGGAGGTGACATTGAGCACCCCGACCGCCCGGCCGGCGCGCCGGAGCGGTACACAGACCGCCGACACGATCCGGAACGCGTGGCAAAGGTCGAGCTCGACGCGGGGGTCGTCCTCGGCCTGATCACAAAGGAGCGTCTCACCTGTCCGGATCGCGAGGCCCGAGAGACTCCCGTTGAGGGGTGCCTTGTTGCCGATCTGCTCTTCCAGGTAGCCCGCGCCGCACTCGAAGATCAGCCACTCGTCGTCTTGGACGAGCCCGATGAGAACACCCTCAGCACCGTTGACAAGGGCCATCGCCTCGTCCGCGACGCGCTGCATCAGCGACACGGAATCAACCGCGCGCCTGATCGCGTCCTGGAGGCTCGTTCGATCAATCAAGCCGGCGTCGCTCCTCGCACCTCGACGGACTTTCGCCGCAGTTCGGTGCTTCTAGCTACAGGAGCTGAGCCGCGGCTCTTCACTTGCCTTTACTTATCGGCCGGAGTGCCGTCGCGCTTGAGCACAGTGCTTGACCAGAAGGTGTCCCAGCCAACAAGCTGCACCTGATGTGGCCCGCCTCGAGCACCAGCCAGCAAGGCGAGCCCGCCCAGCAGAGCCGGCCTGCAGGGGCCGCCAGGCGCGATCCCGCCGCCGCAGCGAGCCGAGCGGCGCTCCTCGCCGGCGCCGAGACCGTGATCCGCACGAACGACCTGACGAAGGTCTACCCCAACACCGACTTCAGGGCCGTCGACGCGTTGAACCTCGAGGTCAGAGCAGGCGAGATCTTCGGGCTACTCGGCCCGAACGGCGCCGGCAAGACGACGACCATCGGAATGCTCACGACGAGAGTGATCCCGACGTCGGGCTCGGCTCATGTCGGCGGCATCGACGTGGTCGCCCACCCAGCGCTGACCAAGCAGCTCATCGGTGTCGTCTCCCAGCAGAACACCCTCGACCGCCAGCTCACGGTGTGGGAGAACCTCTACTACCACGGGCTCTTGTTCGGCATACAGCGAAAGGACGCGAAGAAGACCGCCACCGATCTTCTCGAGCAGTTCCACTTGGCGAAGTGGGGCAAGGCCTCCGTCTACGCCCTCTCGGGTGGAATGGCACAGCGCCTCATGGTGGCTCGGGCCATCTTCCACCGCCCTGCCGTCCTCTCGCTCGACGAGCCGACAGCAGGGCTCGACCCCCAGAGCCGCCTCGCGCTTTGGGAGATCCTCGGAGAAGCTCAACGAGGACGGTCAGACCATCTTGCTCACCACCCACTACATGGAGGAGGCCGACCAGCTCTGCGACCGCGTGGCCATCATGGACCACGGGCACATTCTCGCCCTCGACACTCCTGACGAGCTGAAGCGCAGCGTCGGCACCGACACGGTCCTCACGGTCCAGGCCAAAGGGGACACGACGGCACTCGCCGACTACCTGACGGCGCACGTGGGGGGCGTCACCGGCTCGCGGACTATGGAGGGCGGCATCGAGCTGCGCGTCCAGGGCCGCGACCGCCTCCTCCCGCGAGTGATCGAGGCGGCCGAGCAGGGCGGCTTCGACATCGACGACGTCGCGGTGAGCGAGACCACGCTCGAGACCGTCTTCATCACCTTGACAGGCAAGGAGCTGCGCGACTGATGGCTGCCACCTCGACCTCGACCTCGGCCTCGGTCACCGGGCACGCTCACGTATCGACTCGGCCCGTTCGCTCGGCCGCCGCCGCCAGCCGCCTGGCCCTTGCGGCGCTCATCCGCCGCGACCTGCTCGTGGTCAAGAAACACTCGATCGAGTTCGTCCTCCGAACCCTCATCCAGCCCTTCCTGCTCGTCTTCGTCTTCCTCTACGTCTTCCCGACCATCGGCCAAGGCATAGGTGGCGGCCATGGCACCGCAAGCGAGTCGGCCTTCGCCACGGTCCTCGTGCCCGGCGTCGTCGCCATCTCGATCATGTTCCAGGGCGTGCAGTCGGTTGCCCTCGCGCTGTCACAGGAGTTCGGTTACACCCGCGAGATCGAAGATCGCGTCCAGGCCCCCTGCCCGATCTGGCTCGTCGCCGTCGCGAAGGTGCTCTCGGGCGCGGCCCAGGGCATCATCTCGGCGGTCATCGTCTTCCCGATAGCAGCCGTGATCCACGCTCCCGGCGTACAGGCCCACCTCACGTTCCACTGGCCGATCATCGTCACGCTGATCCCGCTCGCCTGCCTCGGGATGGCATCGCTCGGGTTACTGCTCGGCACGTACTTCGAGCCGCGCAACATCGGCCTCATGTTCGGGTTCATCATCCTGCCGATCACCTTCCTCGGCGGCACCTACTACCAGTGGACGCGGCTCTCGCCGGTGAAGGTGGGCGGCTTCCACTGGCTCCAGATACTCGTGCTCGTGAACCCGCTCATCTACGTCACCGAAGGCATGCGGGCCGCCTTCACGCCGTTCTCGCACATGCACCTGTATGTGATCTACCCGGTCTGGATCGGTTTCTCGGCGCTTTTCCTGACGCTCGGGCTGCTCAACTTCAGGCGCCGGGTCCTGTCGTAGCAGCAGAGGTCTTCTGCTCGAGCCACCGACGCAAGCCCGCCGCGTTGGAGTGGATGCCGTTGAGGGTCTCGAGTTTCTCGCGGTGTTCAGGCGGTACCGACTCGGTCTGGGCGGCGAAACGCTCCCCCAACGCCCCCGCGATGTCTGCCCCCTCACGCCACGCGCGCGTCGCCACCTCGGCCCAGACGCTCAGCGTCTCGGCGGCCTCCTCGAGCAAGTCCGACGCGGGGATGGGCACAAGGCCGTAGTGGGCGAGAGCGATACCTGTGGGAGTGTGGTCCGCGAACTTGCGGAGTGAGTTGAGAGCCTGGTCGAGGTCGAAGTCCGGCGGCGGTGTCGCAGGGCGCAGCACGCCGGCGTCGGGCAACCGCACCCCCACGGCGTCGCCGGCGAAGAGGAACCCGGAGCCCGAGTCGAGGAGGCCGAGATGGTGCTTGGCGTGCCCGGGCGAGTCGATCGCCCTCAGCGTGCGCCCGTCGCCGATGTCGATCTCCTCCTCATCGGAGAGGACGTGCAGCCGCTCGGCAGGCGTGGCGTGGAGCCGGCCGTAAAGAGAGTCGAGCAACGGACCGTACACGCGGGCTGCGGAGTCGACGAGCTTGGAGGGATCCGCCAAGTGGCGGGCCCCTTTCTCGTGGACGTAGACGGTCGCCCCGGGAAACGCGCGAGCGACGTCACCGACCCCTCCGGCGTGATCGAGGTGGATGTGGGTGACGGCCACACCCGCCAGGTCGGCGGGCTCGACGCCGAGCTCTGCCAGCGCAGCGAGCAGCGTCTCGATCGAGCTCTGGCTGCCCGTCTCGACGAGCACTGGGCGCGGGCCCTCGATGAGGTACCCCGCCGTCACGCGCTCCCAGCCACCGAGCAAGGTGTCGATCTCGATGACGCCGTCGGCTATGTACGAGTGGCCCATGGCTGCTCACTCCGCCGAGATCTGGAGGACGACCTTCACGTCGTCAGGCCGGCGGTCGAGCGCCTGGGCGAAGTCTTCGATCGGGACCTTGCGGGTGATGAGCTTGGAGAGCCACCCGACCTGGGCCTTCGCAAGCGCCTCAGCCGCCTGCTCGTAGTGGCGGCGATTGGCGTTGACCGACCCGACGATGCCCTCGTTCATGAGGACCATGGACCGGTTCACCATCCCGGCGTCGATCGAGAGCGAGCGGCCGACCGACGAGACGCCCGTCAGGCAGACCACACCTCCCGAGCCGATGTTCTCGATGGCGTCGAAGACGAGCGACGCCACGCCCGTGCACTCGATGATGATGTCCGGGCCCTCGACGGACTGCTCGATCGGGCCTGTGTGATAGGTGGCACCGAGCTTCCCGTACGAGGTCGGGCTTGAGACCGTCGGTCATCTGGTCGAAGACGTGAACCTCGAGCCCTTTCTGCACGCCGATAAGGGCCGCCAGCAGGCCGATCGGGCCGGCCCCTGTGACGACCGCGACCTTCGGGTGCCACGTCGCCCGCTTGCCGACGCGCTCGGCCTGCTCCCAGGCCTTGGCGACGACGCTCGTCGGCTCGAGGAGCACACCGAGCTCGCCGAGCGCCGAGTCGACCTTCACGAGGGTGTCCGCCTCGGTCCTGTAGTGCTGGCGCATGAACCCGTCGAGCGACTTGATGCCATGCTCGGTGTACTGGCCGTTCCGGCAGAAGTCCCACTCGCCCGCACCGCAGTTGTAACAGGGCACGGGATCGGGGCGCCGCACGATGCCGACGACGTAGTCGCCCTCGGCAAGGCCGGAGCCCGACGGAGCCTCGCTTACACGCCCGATCGACTCGTGGCCGAGGACGAGGCGCTCGTGACCGGGCGGCGCCCAGCCGTACTGCCCTGACGCGATCTCGAGGTCGGTGCCGCAGATCCCGACGGCGATGGTGTCGACGAGGACGCTGCCCTGCTCAGGGCTGGGGAGGGGGAATTCCTCGAGGCTCGCCGAATTCGCCTTGCCGGGCACGACGGTAATGGCTTTCACTCTTGGCTCCTTGCTGACACTTGGTGCGGCTCGGTGTGGATCGGTACTTTCAACGGGATCACCGGTGCAAAGCCCTGCGGATCCTCGAGTTGCCGTGCGAGCGCCGGATCTTGTGCATCTCCGGCTTGATGCCTGCGATCCTCGCGGCGTGGCTCATCGGGTGAAGAGTCTCGACGTGTGAGAGGCCGGCGGCCGTGTTGACGAGCGAGACGTGGCTGAATGCTTGCGGGAAATTGCCCACCTGCCTACCGGCGATCGGGTCGTACTCCTCCGACAGCAGGCCGAGATCGTTGCGCAGGGAGAGGAGTCTCTCGAACAAGGAGATGGCTTCCCCGTGACGGCCGATCAGGTGCAAGGCGTCGGCCATCCAGAACGAACAGGCGAGGAACGCACCCTCCCGCCCTGTCAGCCCGTCGACCTGCTCGGACTTCGTCGAGTCGTACCGCATGACGAAGCCGTCCTGGGTCAGCTCGCGTTGGATGGCCTCAACCGTCCCGACCACTCGCTCGTCTGATGCGGGTAGGAAGCCGACGAGGGGGATCATCAGCGTGCTCGCATCGAGCTCAGTGGAGCCGTAGTACTGCGTGAACGTGCGCCGCTCCTTGTCGTAGCCGTGCTCGCACACCTGCTGGTGGATCTCGTCACGCAGCGCCCTCCAGCGGTCGGTCGGGCCTTCGAGGCCGAATTCCTCGATGTCCTTCACTGCCCGGTCGACTGCAGTCCACGCCATGACCTTCGAGTGGGTGAAGTGCCGTCGAGGCCCGCGGACCTCCCAGATCCCGTCGTCCGGCTCCTTCCACCCGGACTCGAGGAAGTCCATGATCGCAATTTCGAGGTCCCAAGCCGGGCCTGAGCTCTCGAGTCCGAGCCGGCGGCCCTCGTGAAGCGCTCCGAGGACCTCGCCGTACACGTCGAGCTGGAACTGGTCTGCTGCGGCGTTACCGATCCTGACCGGGGCGGAGCCCTCGTAACCCGACAGCCAGGGGATCTCTCGCTCGATCAGCGTGCGCTCGCCTGCCGGCCCGTACATGATCTGCAATTTGGACGGCTCGCCGGCGACAGCGCGGAGCAGCCAGTCGCGCCAGGCTTGGGCCTCGTCGCTGTAGCCCGCCACCATCAGTGCCGAGAGCGTCAGGGTCGCGTTCGCGGAGCCAGGAGTAGCGGTAGTCCCAGTTGCGGCTGCCGCCGAGCGTCTCGGGGAGAGACGTCGTGGCCGCCGCGATGATGCCGCCTGTCGGGGCGTAGGTCAGCGCCTTCAGCGTGATGAGTGACCGGACGACGGCGTCCTGCCACTCGGTCAGGTCGATCCGGTCCATCTCCGCCCACGTGTCCCAGTACGCCGCGGTGTGCTCGAGGGCGTAGATGCCGTCGATGGGCCGCGGCATCCCTTCGTGGGAGTGGAAGTAGGTCAGGCTGAACGGCACGCGCTGGCCCTCGCGGACCATGAACTCCGCCACCGTCGTCATGTCCTCCCCGCGGGTGTGCACCGGAGTCCAGAGCGCCACGCCGTCCGGCCCCGCGATGGCGGCCAGCACGCCGTCGAGGTGGCGGACCCACGGTATGGCAGACCCGTACTCGAATCGGATCGCCAGGTCCATCCGGATCTGCACCTCACCCTTCAGGCATTCGATGACGCGGACTATCTCGGGGTGCTCCTCGCGGATCGGCATGCAGTCCGTCAGGCGGACGGTGCCCTCTGGGAAGCTCCCATTCCGTCTCGAGGACGAGGGTGTTGCCCCGATAGCTGCGCCTCGTCGCGAGGAGCGGGGCGCCGGTGCCCGGGCGCGGGCTCGCGGCCGGGGCGATGCGCCATGACCCGTGCCGCTCGTCGCCCAGCAGCTTGGAGAAGAGCGCCGGCGAGTCGAAACGAGGCAGGCAGCACCAGTCGATCGATCCGTCCCGACCGACGAGCGCGCAGGTCTGGGTGTCACCGATGATGCCGTAGTCCTCGATACGTAGGCTCACCGCCACATCATGTCCGACTTCGGAGCGTCGCTGCGGCAGCGGCCGGCAGCGGGCCGCCCGGGGTGCTCAATCGTTGATGCAAGCGCCAGTGCCCACTGTGAGGTCTTCCGGCTCGCGCTCCGCCTCGTGAACCCGCTTCAGCACGCCCGGCGAGGCGAGGGCGTACCCGATGCCGTTGTCCGACGCCGATCGGGAGAACACGACGCCGATGACGAGGCCGTCTGGCTCGACGAGAGGGCCGCCCGAGTTGCCGGGCCGCACGAGTGCCTGGAAGCTCGTAGATCTGGCGAGTCGTCTCCTTCTGGTTGTAGATGTCGTCACCCGTCGCGTCGAGACGATCGAGCACGCCGGCGGGCTGGGCGTTGAACTCCCCGCCGCCGGGGTAGCCGAGGACGGCCGCCCCGGCGCCGCGACCGACGAAGTTCGGATCGATCGCGAGTGAAGGGTCGGCGAGACCGTGGACGCGCAGCACCGCCAGGTCGTACTCGGGGTCGAACAGGATCGGCACCGCCGCATGGTCGCCCACGGTGTCGCGAACGACGATGTGGGTCGCCCCCGCGACGACGTGCGCGTTCGTCACGACGATCCCCCTCGCGACGACGAAGGCCGACCCCTTCTCGACGAGGTCCCCGTTGTCGCAGCCGTACGCCGCCACCCGGACAGTCGAGATGCCCGCAGCCGACACCGCAGAGGCAACGGCGCCGGCCGTCGGCATCTTCACGGGCGCGACCGAGCCGGGCTGGAGGACCGGGATCGGGAACCCGTCCTGGTTGAGCAGGTGCTCCACCGAAGCGAGCTCGGTCGGGATAGGCGGCATCGCGTTAGCCACCCCGCGGATGATGAACGAGTCCTCGATCTGGGTGGAGATCGTCCGCACCGGCAGGTTCACCATCACAGAAGCCAGCAGCCACACGAACACGAGCGTCCCCGCCATCGCGATCGCAGCTCCGGCAGCAGCGTCGAGATGCGCCAGGGGATGCCCCTGCAGGTGGCCCCAGAGCCGTGCGCCTATCTGGCGGCCCACTCCCCATCCGAGGGCGCAGGGTGCCAGCAACAACAGCAGGGAGACGAACGATCGGGGGAACTGCCCGTGGATGTGCGGCGACACGACCGAGACGAGCACCACTCCGAGCACGAGCCCCACGAGCGCACCGGCGTACGAGAGGAGCTGCACAGCCGCCCCGAGCCGCAGGCCGTGGATGGCGGCCGCGATCACGAAGAGGACGATGATCCAGTCGAGAAGGTCCATCTGCAGCTCGCCGGCGCTACAGCGGTTCGATGCCGAGGTCCTCGTACGTGAGGACCCGGATGTAGGGAACGGGGGTGTCCAGGCTTGACAGTCGGGCAGACATCGCTTCACCGCGGTCGAGCATGGTGCATACGGCGACCACCTGTGCCGGAGTGGCCTGGATGACGTCGAGCGCGTCGAGGAGGGAGCGGCCGGTCGACACGGTGTCCTCGAACACGACCGCCCGCGTGCGGTCACCGAGCGAGGCCCCTTCGATCCGCCGCCCCGTCCCGTGCTCCTTTTGCGCCTTTCGAACCGAGAACCACGACCGGCCGGTCAGCATTGCCACGGCGTGGGCCACCGGATCGGCACCCATCGTCATCCCACCGATCACGTCGAATTCGACGCCGGCCGACTCGAGTGCCTCGGCAACCGCCCGGCCTGCGAGCTCCAGGTCCGCGCCCCGGCTGACCGCACGCCGTAGGTCCACGTAGTCGCGGCTCGTCCCGCCTGACGAGAGGAGAAACGCCTCCTCGCGCCGCTCATAGCCCCGCTCCAGTACGAGGTCGCGGAGTTGCTCGCGCAGCCCGCTCGTGGCGAGGGCGGCGCCTTGGGACTCGGGGGCGGTGGCGTCCATAGCGTCGGCGGTCAGTGTACGTGGCCACGGCGCGGTTCTGATCGCGATGCGGGGCGCCGCGCGGTAGACCATTGGCATGGCGCGAGCGAAATCCGTCCGCCGAGACAACGCCGGGCGGGGCCTGGCCGAGCAGCAGCACACCCACCGGGACATCCAGGGCGGCGGGGCCCGCGCGGCGGTCTTCGGTGTGAGCGACGGGCTCGTCTCGAACGTCTCTCTCATCCTCGGCCTGGCCGGCGCCAACCCGCCGACATCCGTCATCCGGCTGGCAGGCCTCGCAGGGTTGTTGGGCGGGGCCTTCTCGATGGCTGCCGGCGAGTACATCTCGATGAAGGCCCAGACCGAGCTGTTCCAGCGTGAGATCGAGATCGAGCGGCGTGAGATCGAGCGGCACCCGAAAGGCGAGCACCGCGAGCTCATGCACCTCTACGAAAGCCGGGGCATACCTATGGACCTGGCCCGCCAGCTGGCGGACGAGGTGATGTCGAACCCCGAGCTGGCCCTCCAGACGCATGCCCGGGAAGAGCTCGGGGTGAACCCGGACGCGCTCGGGAGGCCCGTGCAAGCCGCCGTCTCGTCGTTCGTGACCTTCTCTGCGGGCGCTGTCGTCCCCTTGGTGCCCTTCCTCCTCGGCGGCGGCCACACGGCCGTCATCGCGGCAGTCGTGGCGGCGGCCGTCGCCTCTCTCGTCGTGGGAGGCTTGCTGTCGTTCTTCACCGGCCGGGACTGGTGGTGGTCTGCCGCCAGGCAGCTGCTGATCTGTGCGGCAGCTGGTGCGGTGACCTTCGGGATCGGGAGCGCCATCGGCGTGTCCGGCGTCACCAGCTAGGCCTCGCCGTGCGACGTGCCTACCTCATCCGCCATGGGAAAGCCGGCGACCGGGACCGTTTCCGGGGCGACGACCGCGACCGGCCGCTCACTGCAAGCGGGCTGCGCCAGGCAGACCTTCTCGCCGAGGCACTCGGCGAGAGCGAGGCACTGCCCGACCTGATCCTGTCCAGCCCTGCTGAGCGTTGCCGCCAGACGGTCGCTCCGCTCTGCGAGCGCATCGGCACTCGTATGGAGCTCGTCACATGGCTGGATGAGGGCAGCGACCCTCTCGAGGCGCTGGACCTTCTCACCAAGACCGAGCAAGAGGTGGTCGCCGCTTGCACACACGGCGACGTGATCTGGGGAGTGCTCGACTGGATGGCCCGTGGCGGGGTCGACCTCGGCGGCCGGCCCGATGCCCAGAAGGCCTCGACTTGGGTGCTCGACTGGCCGGACTCGCCCGCCGAGGGTGTGCCGCTCCGGGCGAGCTACCTACCGCCCCCGGTCCCGCCTCGCATCGAGATCGCTTAGTCCGAGCAAGATCGCTTAGGTTGTCGGCCCATGAGCGCGGACGTAGCTGCGACACCCGAGCCAGGCACGCGAGGCGTCCTGGCACTGGTGGGCGGCGGCGAGTGGCGGGAGGGCGCGGACTTCGACGCGGAGCTGCTCGAGCGGTCCGGCAACACCGAAGTGCTGGTCCTGCCGACCGCAGCGGCCTACCAGCGCCCCGAGAAGGCGATCGAGTGGGCGACACGCTGGTTCGCAGCGCTCGGGGCCACGGTGCGGCCGCTCATGGTGCTGCGCCACGAGGACGCCCTCGATGAGGGAAACGCTCGAGCCGTTGCGGAGGCGAGCCTCGTCTACTTTGGGGGAGGATCACCGCTCCACCTGCGATCGGTCCTGAAGGGCTCGTTGCTGTTCGACACACTCGTGAGCGCCTGGCGCAACGGGACGATCGTGGCCGGCTCGTCTGCCGGGGCGATGGTGCTCTGCGACCCGATGGTGGACCCCCGCGGCGGCGCCTTCACGGTAGGTCTCGGGCTCGTTGAGCAGCTCGCCATCGTGCCCCACCACGAGCCCGCCGGTGGCCATCTCATGTGGCGGACGCTCAAGCTCGCCCCTGCAGGCGTCCCGATTGCCGGGATTCCCGAGCGCACGGCGCTCCTTCGGGAACCGGACGGCACGTGGCGAGCGTCTGGCGCGAGCGTCGGCGACGTGACGATCTACCTCGACGGCAAGGTCGTCGGCTTGGACTCGCTCCCGAGCTGAGTCAGCCAGGTGCCAGGATCAGGCGGTCTCGGAGATCGTGACCGAGTCGATGACCACGTGCTCTTGCGGTTTGCCCGAACCCGTGCCGACAGCGTCGATCGCCGCCAGGACGTCCCGCCCCGCGACGAGCTGGCCGAACAGCGCGTACTGCGGCGGGAGGCGGACCCCGTCGGGACCCGAGATGACGAAGAACTGGCTGCCGTTCGTGTTCGGGCCGGCGTTCGCCATGGCGAGCGAGCCGATCTCGTAACGTCCTGGCTTAGGCAGCTCGTCCTCGAAACGGTACCCGGGCCCGCCCGCACCCGTCCCCTCCGGATCGCCTCCCTGGATCACGAAGCCCGGGATCACACGGTGGAAGAAGATGCCCTCGAAGTAGTGGTAGCGAGCGAGGAAGACGAAGTTGTTCACGGTTCGTGGCGCGGCGATGGGGTCGAGCGCGAACATCATCGTCCCCTTCGTCGTGACCATCTCGGCGGTGTACCGCTTCGTCAGGTCGATGCACATGGGCGGTGGCTGGGAGAACCGCTGCGTCTTCGGTGAAGACCCGTCCTCGGCCGGGCACTCGATTGCCATCGAAAGGCTCCTCTCTCGTTGCCGGGTTTGTTCCGGCCGACTCAGCCGTTGGTCTGTGTGACCGTAACTTTCAGCAGGTAGACCTTGACCTTTGGCGTCCCCGTCTCGCCTGCGCTCGCCGGTGCACCGTAAGCGTTGATGGCCTCGACAACCGACAGGCCGCTCGTCACGTGCCCGAACACCGTATACACAGGATTCGAGTTGAGCTGTGCCCCACCGCCCGGGACGATGATGAAGAACTGGCTCCCGTCCGAGCTGGGGGCGCCCGAGTTCGCCAAGGCGATTGATCCGGTCGGGTAGCAGTCGTTCGCGGCGGTACATGACTTGGGCGGAGTGTTGCCCGTGAAGCTGTAACCCGGATAGCCGTGCGGCCCGCCGCTGCCCAGGCCGCTCGGGTCGCCGCCCTGGTCCATGAAGTCCTGGATGACGCGGTGGAAGAACGTCCCGTTGTAGTAGTTCCACCTCGCGAGGAAGACGAAGTTGTTAACGGCCGCATACGACGCCGAAGCATTCATCTGGACGACGAAGCTTCCGACCGACGTGTCGAACGTCGCATTCCAGACCGAAGTGTTCGCGATGCAGTTGGGCGGTGCCTTCGTGAACAAGACGACGCGCTTCGTCTCGGTGGGGGTCGGGCAGGTCGGCGCCACGGCCACCGTCGAGAGCGGCAGGGTGCTCGGGGGGGCGAACGTAGTGGACGTGGTCGTGGTGGACGTCGTCGTGGTGGACGTGTTCTTGGCCGAGGTTTTCTTCGGACTGGTGCCGCTGATCAGGACGACGATCAGTACGACGGCTGCTGCGAGGATGACGAGGCTGAGACCTCTCCGGAGGTTCCGGCGGCGCTTTTTGACCTTCTGGATCACCGCCTGCTTCTGCTGGCGGGCCGCGCGTTGGCGAGCTCGTTTGTCACTGGGCACGGCCCGAGACAGTACCCGAGGCAGGGGGTGAACCGGAAAGCGGGCTGCTCCGGACACCTGCCGAGCTGCCCGGCCCGGCCGGCGGGGCCAACTAGGTTGGCGCCCGTGACTCTCGTCGTCCAGAAGTTCGGCGGCACGTCGGTGGCGGACGCCGGCCGGATCCGAGCCGTCGCCGACCACATCGCCCGCACTTTGCGTTCGGGCGACGAGGTGGTCGTAGTCGTGAGCGCCATGGGGAAGACCACCGACGACCTGATCAGGCTCGCGGAGGATGTCAGCCGGATCCGTCCTGGACGCGGCTCGACATGTTGCTCACCTCGGGTGAGCGGATCTCGATGGCGCTGCTCTGCATGGCGCTGGCGGAGCGATCGATCGCGGCTGCCTCTTTCACGGGCAGCCAAGCGGGGATCATCACGGACACGATCCACACGAAGGCCCGCATCCTCGAGGTGAAGGGCGACCGCTTGCGTGCCGCCCTCGCAGAAGGTGTCGTCCCGGTTGTCGCCGGGTTCCAGGGCGTCTCGTCGACGCGCGACATCACGACGCTCGGCCGGGGTGGCTCGGACACCACGGCGGTAGCGCTGGCTGCCGCCCTCGGCGCCGTCCGATGCGAGATCTACACCGACGTCTCAGGCGTCTTCTCGGCCGATCCCCGCCTGGTGCCGACTGCCAGGAAGCTCCCCAAGATCTCCTTCGAAGAGATGCTCGAGATCGCGGCCACGGGCGGTCGGGTGCTCGCGTTGCGGTCGGTCGAGTTCGCCCGCAATCATCACGTGCCTCTGCTCGTCCGTTCGAGCTTCACCTGGGAACCGGGCACCGTTGTCACCGAGGAGGACCCAAACATGGAACAGCCAGTCGTGTCGGCCGTCACCCACGACACATCCCAGGCGAAGATCACGCTGTCGGGAGTGGCGGACAGGCCGGGAATCGCAGGGGCTCTGTTCCGCCACCTGGCCGACCGCTCGGTGAACGTCGACATGATCGTGCAGAACGTCTCCCACGCTGGGACGACGGACATCTCCTTCACGATTCCTCGGGAGGACGTCGGGGCGAGCCGCGAGGTGGCCGAGTCCATGCTCGGCGAGCTCGGAGGGGCAGAGGTGGTCGCTGACGAAGAGGTAGCGACCGTCTCGCTCGTCGGGGCCGGCATGAAGACCCATCCCGGTGTGACCGCGACCATGTTCGAGACGCTCGCGGCCGAGGGGATCAACATCGAGATGATCTCGACGTCGCCGATCCGGATCTCTTGCATGGTCCGCGCCGAGGTGGCCGAGCGGGCGGTACAGGTTCTCCACCGGGCATTCGAGCTCGACGCGGCCTCGTAGACTTGACGCATGCGTGCCATGCGGGTCGGGGTCTTCGGAGCCACCGGCCAGGTCGGTGGGGTGATGCGGGCTCTCCTCGTGGAGAGGGGTTTCCCGTGTGAGAGCGTGCGTTTCTTTGCGTCGGTGCGATCGGCCGGCCGGATGCTCCCGTGGAATGACGGTGAGATCACCGTCGAGGACGTTGCGCTCGCCGACTTCGGCGGCTTGGACCTGGCCTTGTTCTCCTGCGGTGCGGCGGCTTCGCGTGAGCTGGCACCGAAGGTCGCCGCTGCAGGCGCGATCGTCATCGACAACTCCTCGGCGTGGCGGATGGACCCGGAGGTGCCCTTGGTGGTGCCTGAGGCGAACGCCTCCGCGCTCGCCTCGATCCCGAAAGGAATCGTCGGGAACCCGAACTGCACGACCATGGTCGCCATCCCGGTCTTGAAGCCCTTGCACGACCTGGCCGGGCTGCGCCGGATCGTCGTCGCCACCTACCAGGCCGTGTCCGGGGCCGGGCTCGAGGGAGTCGCCGAGCTCGACGAGCAGATTCAGAAAGTTGGCGCTGAGGCCGCCGCGCTGACCTTCGACGGTGCAGCTCTCGAGTTCCCGCCGCCGTCGAAGTTCCCCGGCCCCATCGCCTTCAACGTCCTGCCGATCGCCGGGCCGCTCGTCGACGACGGCTCGGGCGAGACGAACGAGGAGCAGAAGTACCGCGACGAGTGCCGGAAGATCCTCGGTCTGCCCGATCTCTTGCTGTCGTGCACGTGCGTGCGGGTGCCGGTGTTCACCGGTCACAGCGCGGCGTTGAACATCGAGTTCGAGCGACCCGTGTCGGTAGCGGAGGCTCAGGCTGTGTTGGCCGCCGCGCCCGGGGTCGAGCTGTCGGACATGCCGACTCCGCTCGGCGCCGCCGGCGGGGACGTGTCCTTCGTCGGGCGCATCCGCCGTGATCCGACCATCGCCGATGGCCGTGGTCTGGCGCTGTTCGTCGTCGGCGACAACCTGCGCAAGGGCGCCGCATTGAACGCCATCCAGATCGCCGAGGTGCTTGCCGAGCGGTTGTAGCTCCCGCGCCAATAGCGTGACAGGCATGAACCTCGGACGATTGGGAATCTGGTGGAGCGGCTCATGGAAAGCGGGAGACACGCCGCTCGAGGAGGTGGCGGCCGAGGTGGAGTACCTCGGCTACCAGACGCTCTGGGCGTCCGCCGGCTGGGCGCCAGGCATCCCGGCGATCTTCAAGCAGCTGATCGACGCCACCGAACATGCGACCGTCGCGACTGGCATCTTGTCGGTCTGGCCGAACAGCCCCGCGCAGGTGGGTGAGGAGGCGGGGGAGTTGGGCGAGCGCTTCTTGCTGGGTGTCGGCGTGAGCCACTCGGTCATGGTCGAGAAATATGAGAGGCCCCTTCACCGGATGGCGGAGTGGCTCGAGGAGTTGGACTCGAGCGAGCACCCGGTAGCCGACGACCGGCGAATCCTGGCTGCGCTGGGCCCTCGCATGCTTCGCCTCGCCGCCGAGCGCTCGCTCGGTGCCCACCCGTACCTCGTGCCGCTCGAGCACACCAACGAGGCCCGGGAGATCCTCGGGATCGGGCCGGTGCTGGCTACTGAGGTCGCCGTCGTGCTCGAGACCGACCCCGACACCGCCAGGGCTGCCGCTCGCAGTTACACCTCCACGTACCTGACACTTCCCAACTACGTGAACAACCTGCTGTCGCTCGGCTGGACGGCGGACGACATGCTGAACGGCGGCAGCGACGACCTCGTCGACGCGCTCATCCCGTGGGGAACGCCCGACACCGTCGTCGGCCGCATCTGGGAGCATCTCGACGCAGGCGCGGACCACGTGTGCGTGCAGGTCATCCGCGCCGAGGGCTATCTCCGGGAATTCCCGCTTCACGAGTACCGCGAGCTCGCCGCCGCGCTGCCCTGATCAGCTGAGCACGTCGGCTCACACGAAGGGGAAAGTGTCGATGGGCAGCACCGCGACACCGGAACGCTGAGTGAGCAGCTGAGCCACGGTCTCGGCATGGTCCGGCGTGATGAGTGGCTTGACCGACTTCCCGACGTCGAGGATCAATCCGACGTCCTTGTGTGGCCTGCCCGGGTCGAGATTGGCCCAGTACCGCAGCGTGCTGGAGCCCCAGATCCGGAGCTTCCCGCGGAGCGCAGTCATCTCGAAACGCGAGATCGACTTGATGCTGGCATACGGGATCCGCTTCGTCCCCCACGGGAAGTAGTACGCCCGGATGCGCATCTCGGCCTCGTCACACTCGATGTACTTGTCCTTGTAGAGCGTCGTCATAGGGTGGTGATGGTAGGCCTAGGTGCCGGCACCGTGACCACAGTGAACTGGGTCGTCAGGCCGAGCACCTGGAGATGCACGTCCTTGACAACGGGTCGAGCGCTGCCCGACGGGTAGGCGAAGAGCCGAACCGCCGCTATGCCGGCGGACTCCCAGCCGAGCGGCAGTTTGACCGCGGTACGTGGAGGGCCCCCGTTGTACAGCGAGTACCCGCTGCCGAAGTCGTTGCGGTACCACGTGGCCGAGCCCTTCAGCCTGATCGCGACCGCGATCGCCGCGGTATCGTGTGCGGTGCTGCTCACATTTACGATCGCGTACTGCCGAGAGTCGCCGATCTCGGGGTACGACGGGTTCGTCGAACCGTCGGAGTACCACCGCGACAGCTCCTCGGCGCTGATCCGGTACGTCCAGGGGTTGGCGTCCATCACGGTCTCGCGGGCCGCTCCGGGGACAGGGCCCGCGACCGGAGCCTGCTCCAGGCGGAACGCCGAGGTGCCGGAGTCGGACTGGTAGTCGTTACCCGAGGCGTTTCTCACTATTAGATGCGACTCGTACCGGTCTCCCTTGAACGGTTCGGTCTCCTCTTCCGGCGAGGTGCGGTTCACAGGGAACGTGGCACTGCACCCGCACGAGTCATAGGTCGGGTGCAGGATGGTTCCCGAAGGCGCGACGTCGAGGGTCACCGTCTGGGTGATGTCCGTCATGCGGCCCCACTCGCCCCACTCGAGCCAGGGCACGAAACTCGTGCCGGCGTCCTCTTTCGACCAGATGGTCGTGTACTCGAGGTGCTCGGTGCCCTTCGGACCTGTCCTCGCCGGCGACTCGGTCGCATACGTGAGCAGCGGCGTGTCGCTCGACGCGCTGTCCGGGCGGCCGTAGACGATCGGGGCATAGGCGATCTGCAGGTAATCGGGGTTGGAGCGGGTGACGACCGAGAGCTTCGCCGCGATGACCCGGACCACCGGCGGAAAGCTCGTGGTCGACAACGCCTTGTCGACGGCAATCGTGACGTGCTGGGTTCCCGTGTCGATCGTGCCGAAGACCGCCGCGTACGTGAACGGTCGTGCCCCGGCGAAGAGGACGAGTTGCTGTTCCGGGCCCGTGCCTACCGTCACATCGATCACGGCGGCCGTGTTGTGCCCGAAGGCCCACGACGTCTTCGGCGCCGCGAGGACGAGCTGGAGCAAACCTGCACCGGACTCCCGTCTCTTCGGGGCCGTCCCGGGCGAGAGAGTGACGCCCGGGCCGGTGATGGCGCCGGTGGCCGAGAGATCGCCGGCGGGATCGGCCGTCACGGTCACCGTGTCGGGCTTGGATGCGGTGACCTTCGTCCCCGTGGGAACGCCCGACGGGCTCGCCCACGTCGGTGGCGCAGGAGGTCCGTGACCGGGCGGGCCGGGCTTGGCGCCGGCGGCGAAACTCAACCCGACTATCCCCACGACGCTGTCCCTGTTCCCGTCGGTGAGCCGCACCACGGCGGCCAGGCAGTTCTTCGTGCCGCACGCGAGACCGCCGATCGCCGTGCTGATCCGAGAGAGCACCTGGAACTTCGTGGAGACCGTGCCTGACTTCGTGCCGAAGAAGACAGCGTTCTGACGGTTCTCACACCCGTCCTCTCCGATGGTGAGCGCCTTCGCAGTGCACTCGAGGGCAAGCAGAGTGGCCCCCGCCGGCTCACCCTTCACGGTGATCTGGAGGACCTGGCCGGAGTGGAGACCCGAAGCCGGCTTGACCGTGATCGAAGGGCTCGACGTGTGATGAGCCGGAGCGGTTGCTCCGGCACCTAGGGCGCCGATCGACGCAGCGACCGACGCCACGATGGCAATCGCTTGGCGGATCATGAGTGGCTCTTCATGAGCACGCGGCCCACCTCGCGGCCTGCTGGCCCGTCGAGGTGACTCCTGGCAGCTTCGATCGCTGCTTCGGCGACGGGTGCCCGCCGCCGGAAGTCCATGGGTTGCAATCCCATCTGATCGAGCACGACAGTCGTGGGCTCGAACACGAGGACGGGGATCCCGACTGCATCGAGCTTGCGGATCTCGCGTGACAGCGCGCGCCTGGCGGGCAACCGTGCGGCGGCTCGCAGCCAGGCAGGCGACAGCGGACCCTCCTGAACGCGCTCCGCCGACATCGGCGAGCTGCACGATCACCGCGTCGAGCCGCTCACCCGCGAGCAGGTCGGCGTTCGTCGGGGAGTGGACGCCACCGTCGACGTAGCGGGCGCCGCCGATCTGGACCGGCCGGAAGACCGCCGGAATGGCGCAGGAGGCCTGAACGGCCTGCGAGACGGTCGCCGGTGGCGCTCCCCCGCGCCCGAACACGACGAGCCGCCCCGCATCGATGTCTACGGCACAGAGCCACATCGCGCTCTCTGGCCACCGTCCGTCGGGGAAGAGGTGGGTGAAGCCGGCAAACCACGATGTGGTGTCGCGCCTTCCCTCCGGCAGTAGGGCGGTCACTGCGATTCCGGGGCGAACCGAGCTCGGTCTGGCGAACAACCTGCCGAGGACCTCAGGGGACGAGGGTCCCATCCGCTGGGTCCGCGGCTCGAGCGCCGGCTGAGACTGCGGGGGCGCCGGCACACCGTTCAGCAAGGAGCTGCCGGCCGGGGTCAGCGGCCGTCCCGAGGCCCGGGCGAACAGGTCCTCGGCGCTGACGCCGGCCCTCAGTGATGCTGCCGCAACCGAGCCGGCCGAGGTTCCCACGATCACCTCTGCCTGCCTCGGGTCCCATCCGGTCACCCCGGCGATCGCCGCCAGTACTCCTGCGTGGTACGCCTGGCCTACGACTCCGCCGGCGCCGAGGACGAGCCCGATCCGTGTCATGTCCTCGATTCTTGCGCCCTTTGGCCATGTGGCAGGCTCTCGACCCGATGGACCGCTCGGAGGACTCGATTCGCGACTGGCGCGAGGCGGTGGTGAGAGAGCACATGGCGTCGGAGAACGAGCTGCGTTTCGAAGACACGATGCTGACGTTCAGCCATCCCCGGTACGAGATAGTGCCAACGGGCGAGGTCTTCGACGGCGCCGAGTCCGTGGCGGCGTACTACCGCTCGAGCCGGGAGGCGGTCCCCGACCAGAGGAACGAGCTCCTGACGCTCCACCACTACGACCAGGGTGTCCTCGTCGAATTCGTGCTCATGGGGACCGCCGCCTGGGGCGCGTCCAAGGGCCGGGAGTTCGAGTGCCAGATGGTGGCGCTGTTCGACTTCGACGAGGCAGGCATCGTGTGCGAGCGGGTGTACTTCGATCGCCGGACGATCAGGGACCAACTGACCGGCAGCGGCTAGCCAGCGGCCGGCGCCCTTCGCGACCCGAGTGGGAACTGACTTGCCGACTTGACTCAGCTTTGTCCTCGGAAGGCTCATGGATCGTCAAAGCGCGTGATAGCCCGGCACCGTCTCGTGGGGACAGTCAAGGTAGACCTTGGCCTCGGGAGGCTGGGCGAAGCGCCCATGGCTCCAACGTATCTCCACGTGCCCGCTCACGACCCGCTCGTCCCCGGTGCTGCGTACCTCGCAGACCGCCGTCCATCCGACGCGGGGCTGGCCACCAGGCTGGGCCTCGACGGTGAACCGGTCGAGGCGGAACTCCTGGCGCCAGTCCCACGGCGTGTCGATGCGGAGTCGCATCGACCCGTTCCTGCTGGCGCCGAGCACGAAATACGGGACCGACCCGATCCGCAGCAATCTCCACAGAACCGCCTCCGCGTTGGCAGTGGTGATCTGCGCTCGCCACTCCCGTGCGGTCGCATCAGCCACGACGCGGCACAGCCTGTCGTACTCCGCTGCGGCGCCGGGAGGCCAGCCGGCCTTCAGTGCTGACGCCAGCAGTCTGCGCTGTTCGCTGACGAGGCTCATCGCGAACATCGGCAGGCCGCCAGTCCCGACGACCTCGGCGCACGCCTCGTACAGGGCCTGGTACTGGTCGGGAGCCGTGCGGACGTACCAGTCTCGGGTGTCAGTGACCGTCGCAGTCGAGAGAAGTCCCTCGACGAGTCTGGCCGGGCTCGGGTTGTGGAGGATCTGCGAGAGGTACTTGCAGCTCACGAGATACACGTGATCGACCCGCAGGTCGGCCGGGACGACCTCGTCGCCGGGGGGCCGGCGACCGCCCGTCCACTCGATCATGCGGGGCCGCCGCCCGCCGAGGGCGTCGGCCGCATCGAGGAACGCTCGCCCGTTCGACCAACCAGCGTCGAAGTCCGTCTCGTACTCGCCCGATCGCCACAGCTCCTCGAGCCTCGACCATTCGGCCTCACCGAGGTTGCGGAAGACCGGCGGCCGTGCGGAGATGACCGCTCCGAGGGAGTCGGCTCCGACCATGCCGAGGCCGGTGGCAAGCTCCGTTACGAACGTCCGGTGCGAGGGCACCCGTCAGCGATCGGAGCTGCCCTGCGCATACGAGCCGAGCCGCTCCTGGTCGCCCCGGTCGAGGAGCTCGATCACGTCGAACACCGGCTTGCCCGGTCCCCTCAACGTCTTGAGCGCGGCGAGACCGGCACTGTTGCGCACCGGAGCGTCCGTGGTCAGGAGAACGAGGCGCAGGTCGTCACGGCAGGCATGCACGACGGCGGCCTTGCCGAGTGCCTTCCACAACGTGTCGGCACGCCTCAGCCCAGCCCGATTCGACGTGAATGCGCCCGACACGTCGAAGGCCCACTCCCCGCCGGAGACATCGCGAGCGGTGAAGCTGAGCTCCACCCCCGCTCGAGGGAGCTTGACGTCGCCACGGATGTCGGTGAACCCGCACTGTTCGAGGACGATGCCGGCGAGCTCCTTTGCCAGCCGTCCCTCCCGGACTGCACGAGACTGGAAGTCATCTTCGTCTTCGGCCGGTACGACTGCCGGGAAGCTCGATCCGGACCGGGCTCGTCGGCGACGCCTCTTGGCGGCGCAGGCTCTCGATCTCCTCCGCGACCCGCTCGCGTGCTTGCTCGCAGTACCTCTGATCGGTGTCGAACCCGATGAAGTGGCGCCGCGTGCGCAAGGACGCGACCGCAGTGGTGCCTGACCCGATGAACGGGTCGAGCACGACGTCTCCCGCGTAGGTGTAGAGCTCGATCAACCGTGTGGGCAGCTCCACAGGGAACGGTGCGGGATGATTCACCCGGGTGGCGCTCTCCGGTGGGATCTCCCACAGATCGGTCGTCGCCTCGAGGAACTCGTCGCGTGAGATCGTCGCTGTCGACGGCAGCGCGAGCTCGAGCCGCACTTCCGGTTTGAGCGCCCGGTCGAAACGACCCTTGCTAGCGATCACGATCCTCTCCGTGACATCCCGCAGCACCGGATTGCTCGGCCTCTGGAACGTCCCCCAGGCACACGAGCCGCCGGCCGCACGGCCCTTCCACCAGACCACCTCGCCGCGAAGGAGGAGCCCGAGGTCCTGAAGGATCTCGGTGACGTCGCCGGCGAGGGAGCGATAGGGGCGGCGGCCGAGATTGGCCACGTTCACGGCAATCCGCCCACCGGGCTCGAGCACGCGCTTGCACTCCTCGAACACCTGGCGGAGCAGGCCGAGGTACTCGAAGTACGTGCCTGGCACACCGTTCTTCCCGAGGCTCTCCTCGTACTCCTTGCCGGCGAAGTACGGCGGAGACGTCACGACGAGCGCCACCGAGTTGGACGCCACACCCGTCATCTCGCGGGCGTCATGCTGATAGATGATGTCGAGTGTCTTCGGGCGCACCACCGTCGTATCGGTCGAGAGCTCCGGAGGGACGAACCGCTCGTAGAACGCGGAGGCATCGTGGCTCTCCCTGCGGGACGACCCGAAGCGGGCGGTCGAGGTGGCCCTCCGCACACGGGCGCGACGGGGACCGGGCAGCGCGTCGAGCGTCACGCGGTCCTCCTAGCACGCTCGTCTGAGGCGCCATGTTCTACTCCGCGCGTCTCCAACAGCAGGTCGGGGGGCGGGAGGCGGTCCAAGAAGTCGGAGAGCGCGCGGGTCAGGAGAAGATTGGCCGAGACGTCCCGAGCCGCCGCCGCCTCATGAAGCGCCTCGTGCAGCGACGCCGGCAACCGGATCGCAGTCGTCACCCGCGGCTCGGAACAGCACTTCGGTCGTCCCATGCGATGACGATAACGATGGGGTGTGACGAACTGGTGGATACCGCGCGCACAAACGCGCACTTATGGCCAATACACGAACGCTCAGCTGAGCTAGGCTGCTGCGGAAGCAGCCTCGGGGGTGACCGGCAGTTGAGCACGAGTAGACATGTCCGCGTCGCGATCGCGGCACTCAGCGTGCTCGCGACCGGCGTTGGTGCTGCAACGATCGCATCCAGGCACGCACGCTCGGTGCCGAGCGAAGCCCACCACATCGGGCTCCATGTGGCGTCGTCTCCCCAGTCGACACAGGTCGCGCTGCCCCGTGTCCCGGCAGCCGGCGGCTACCTGGGGGTGGTGCCCAACCCAAGCGCCGGCAAGTCGACAGCCGAGCAAATTCGCCCTCTCGAGAAGGCGGTCGCGCGCCCGTTCGGGATCGTCTCCTTGTACACAGGCTGGGCGGCGCACCCACCGATCGCCGCGCTCGGGGCAGCTGCCAGCACCGGGGCAATCCCGATGGTGAGCATGCACTGTGGTCCGAGTGACGCCGCTGTGGCCGCTGGGAGCTACGACGGCCTGCTCCGGGCGGACGCCGAGGCCTATCGCGCGGTACGGCAGACCGGTCCTTTTCCGTTGGTTCTGGGAGATGAACCTCACCGCGTCCGGCCACAACCCTTCGTGTCTAGGCACTCAGTCGGCCGGGGCCGACTTCGTCAAGGCCTGGAAGCACATCTGGGACATCTTCCATGAGGTCGGAGCCGGCAACGTCGCCTTCGTCTGGGCTCCGAGCGCAGCTAGGGGTGTTCCGTCACCGGTCAAGTTCTACCCCGGCTCCCCTTACGTCAACTGGATCGCGGCTGACCTTCTCGACCGAGCAGGCTACGGCACGTTCGCACAGATGTTCAGCCCCTTTTACGAGAAGTGGGTCACCCAGCACAAGCCGATGCTCGTCAGCGAGACCGGAGCAGTCGGCTCTGCCGCGCAGGCCACTTGGCTGAATGGGATCAGAGCGACCCTCCCGACCGAGTTCCCGGCGTTGCGCGGCGTCGTCTACACCGACTCCGTCAACAACATGGGCGACTACGTCTTGAAACCCGGCACTGCGGGAATGGCGGCCTTCGTCGCTCTCGGCCGCCTCCCGTATCTCTCGGAGATGGGCGGAGAGTGACCATGCCCCGACGGCCCTTGCGCGCGGCCGCCTATGCCGGCGCGCTTGCTGTCGCTTCATGCCTCGTGCTCGCGACGCCCGGCAGCGCCGGGATCGGCCTTGCCGCTACCCGAGACCAACATCCGAACGCTGCCAAGCACGTGAAGCCAGTTGGCAAGCTGGAGACGGTTGCAGGTTCACTCGGCACCGGTAGCTCCGTTTACGTTGCCCAGCAACCAGTCGGCGTCGCGATCTCCTCGAACGGCGACGTGATCGTCACAGACGACGGGTCGAGCTCCATCCGGCTGCTGACTCCGGCGGGCACCGAGACCGTTCTCGCCGGGACAGGCGTCACCTCATACAACGGTGACGCCCGGCCCGCAACGAGCGCATCCCTCGCCTCACCCACGGCATCGATCCCGGTCGCCGGTGGAATCGCCGTCGCTGACACCTACAACGAGCGGGTGCGCCTGATCGCCAGCGCGTCCTGCACGTCGTCGTGCCCGTTCGGGCTTGCGACCACGAAAGGAGACATCTACACCCTCGCCGGAATCGGGAGCTCGGGATACACCGGTGACGGCGGCCGGGCCACCAAGGCGCGGCTCGACGGCCCGGAAGGGCTAGCAGTCGACCAATCGGGCGACCTCCTGATAGCCGATACCTACTCGGATGCGATCCGCCTCGTGGCGAAGGCCAACTGCAGATCGGACTGCGCCTTCGGGCTGTCGTCGACGACCGCCGGGGACATCTACACGATCGCCGGCGACGGTCACTACGGGTCGACAGGAGATGACGGGCCGGCGAAGAGCGCCAAGCTGGCCACGCCGACGAGCATTGCTGTCGACACCGCCGGCGATGTCTTGATGGCGGACTCCGGGAACAACGAGATACGCCTCATAGCGGCGCGCCGCTGCACCTCTCACTGCCCGTTCGGCCTCACGTCGACGAGCGCCGGGGACATCTACGCGATCGCAGGTACAGGCGTGGCCGGGCACTCCCCGAGCGGCGGCCGAGCCGCGACCGCCCTCCTCGACGCGCCGTCCGCCGTGGCGCTCGGCCCGAGCGGCGATCTCCTCGTCGCTGACAGCTTGGATCACGTGGTCCAGCTCGTCGCTGCGGCCAGCTGTGCCGGTGGCTGTCCGTTCGGGCTTCGGTCGACCGCCATCGGGGACATCTACACGGTCGCGGGCGACGGTGTGGACGGCACCACAGGAGACGGCGGCGCAGCCACGAATGCGAGGCTCGTCTCGCCTACGGGCATCGTGGTCGATCCGGCCGGCAACTTGCTGATCGCCGACCCGGCGAACTCGCGCGGTACGAGAGGTCGCGGCTTCGAGATGTACCCACGCTTGCAGATACGGCTTGGCTTCGACGACTGCCGGTGACATCTACCCTGTCGCCGGGACCGGGGCGAGGAGTGGCTCGGGCCACAACGTCGGCCGATCCACATTGGAGTTCAAGGAGCCGCTCGGCGCTACAACAGACGGGCGTGGCGACGTCTTCGTCGCCGACACAGGCGACAACCGGATCCGGATGGTCGCCGGGGCCACGTGCGCCAAGGCCTGCCCCTTCGGTCTCGCAACGGTGCGAGGCGACGTCTACATCCTGGCGGGGCAGATCAACCCGGGCTTCGGCGGGGACGGGGGGCCGGCGACGCATGCATTCCTCCGCGCACCGTCGGCCGTGGCCGTCGGCGCGTCAGGTGATCTGCTTGTTGCCGACACCGGCAACAACCGGGTCCGCCTAATCGCGGCGGTGAACTGCAAGCGGAACTGCCCCTACGGCTTGGGCAGGACGACGGCAGGCGACATCTACACGATCGCCGGCACGGGCAGGACCGGCTCTTCTGGGGACAGCGGTCCGGCGACACGCGCGGACCTGTGGGGCCCCGGTGGCCTCGCCGTCGGGGAGTCGGGAGATCTCCTCGTTGCCGACACCGGCAACGACCGGGTGCAGCTGATCGCGGCGACCAAGTGTCGATCGAAGTGCCCGTACGGTCTTTCCTCCATCACTGTGGGCGACGCCTACACAGTGGCCGGGACTGACAAGGCTGGCTTCTCAGGTGATGGCGGCCCCGCGCAGAAGGCGGCTCTGTCCGGCCCGATCGGCCTCGCGAGCGGGCCGTCGGGATCGGTCCTCATCGCCGACAGCTTGAACAACCGAGTTCGCCTGCTGGCGAGCGACAACTGCAAGTCAGCGTGCGAGTACGGGCTCTCGTCCACAAAGGATGGAGACATCTACACGGTTGCCGGCAATGGCGGCTACGGCGACACCGGCGACCAACGGGCCGGACCACGAGCGGCGCTGGCCTACCCGACCGGCGTGGCGGTCGACGCCGCCGGCAACCTCTTCATCGCCGACTTCGGCAACAACTCGGTCCGCGTGCTCTGGAACGAGTCGTGCGTCAACTCCTGCCCGTACGGCGTTGCCGCCGCAGCGCGTGGCGAGATCTCGGTGATAGCGGGCAACGGCAGTGCCGAACCCTCGCCCGACGGAGAGCCGGCGCTCGGCCGCCCGCTGGCGGGGCCGGTGGCGGTGGCGAGCGGCCCAGGCGGTGGCATCCTCGTCGTGGAATCGGGTAACAACGCGATCCGGCAAATCGACTCGGTTCCCACCGATGGCTACGCGTTCGTGACCTCGGCAGGCAGCGTCCACAACTTCGGGAGCCCCTTCTACGGTTCCACCCGTGTGACGGGCTCGTCACTCATCGTCGGCATCTCCGCCGATCCCCTGGCGGGCGGGTACTGGTTGGCGGGAGCCAACGGCTCGGTCGAGAATTTCGGTGGTGCCGCGTGGATGGGCTCGATGCGGTCCCACCACCTGCGTGCACCGATCGTCGGCATCGTATCTACGCCGACGGGCAACGGGTATTGGCTCGTCGCCGCGAACGGTGCGGTATATCCCTTCGGGGGTGCCCGCTTCCACGGCTCTCTCGTTCACAAGACCCTCTCGAAGCCGGTGGTGGCGATGGCCTCCGGCAAGAGCGGCAAGGGCTACTGGCTGGTGACTTCGGCCGGCCAGGTGTTCGCCTTCGGTGATGCCCGCTACTTCGGATCCGCTGTCCACCTGACGAACATCGTGGGCATCGTGGCGGATCGGAGCAGGAACGGGTACTACCTCTTCGGCTCGGATGGACGCGTAACCTCCTACGGCGACGCGCACAACTACGGCTCTCTCCTCCACAAAAAGCACGCTCCGATCACCGGCATGTCGATAGATCCGGCCACAGGTGGCTACCGGATCGTGACCGCGACCGGAGCCGTCTATCCGTTCCATGCCCGGGCCTACGGACAACCTGCGCCGACGACAGGTGTCGTCGGCATCGCCACCGGAGAGTAGGAAGCCGGCTGCCCTAGCTGCGGGACAGCCAGGAGTGATCGGCCTCGGAGAGCGATCTGTCGTCGCCCGGCCTTTCGTGCCTGCCGGTCAGGGCAGCCAGGACTGCGGGCATCGAGTGAGGAACCCCCCGGGTCGGCAGCGTCAAGATGCCCTCGAATGAGATGACCCTGCGCGCCAGAGTGAACGGGAACCAGAGCGGGAGCCACTTGAGGTGGCGCGACAGCTCGTTGCGCACAGCGAGGATGGAGATGACGACGATGCTCGGGACTCCGGAGATCAGGTACAGCAGCAGTACGAACGGTGCCCTGCTCCGTGTCGCCGGGTCGAGAAGCCCGAGCTCGATTCCGGTGGCAAAGATGAGAGGGCGGAGAATGGCAGTCGCTTTGACGGTTGCCACGCGGACGTAGAAGAACCAAGCCCTCGGAGTACCGGGCCCGCCTCGAGGGGGCGAGTGCCGGGAGAAGTTCTGCACACCGGCTCGGCTCCAGCGGACGCGCTGCTCCCGAAAGTCCCGTAGCGTCCCCGGCACGTCTTCGTAGATGCGGATCCTCGTGTCGAGCATCACCCGGTAGCCGAGCCTGCCGATGAGCAACGTCAGGTCGGCATCCTCGCCGTTCATACCGCTCACGAAACCGCCCACCGCCTGAGCCGGACCGCGCCGGAAGGCCATGAAGGTGCCAGGGATGCAGTTGATCGCGTTCAACCGCTGCAGTGCAACGCGAGCGAAGGCGAAGGCCATGAGGCACTCGAAGAGGCGCCCGCGGGCGTACCAGCTACGCAGCTCGAGGTTGGGCAGGTCGAGCGCACCGACCATGCCGACCGTCGGGTCAGCGAACCAGGCCGGCAGATGGATGAGCGCGTCCTCCTCGATCGTGACGTCCGCGTCGACGCGTATGACGATCTCGCTCTCGGCCGCGTTGAGACCGCTGTTCAGCGCGCCCGACTTTCCCTGGTGACCGAGATTCAGGATGTGCCCCGTCGCTGACGAGAACGCTGCGATCGCCTCGTTCGCAACCTCAAAGGTCTGGTCGACCGATCCGTCGTCGATGAGCAGCACCGTGACCGGGCCGCCATAGCGGGCGGCCGCGCGATCCAGCGACGCGAGCGTCACCGCGATCCCGGCCTCCTCGTTGAATGCCGGGGTGATTACCGTGATGGGCGGGCGTTCGTCGCTGACGGGTCTCTCGGATCGGGGAAGGGTTACGAGCAAGAAGACGAGCAGGCCGTTGTAGATGAGAGGGAGGCCGACGAAGACCGTGAGAAACGAAGCCCCGCGATCGGAAACGACAACCGTCTCGATCACGTCGAGCGCACCGATGACGACAGCTGTCGACAACAGCACGCCGGCGAGCAGAGTTGCATTGGCGTAGCGGTGCCGCTCGCCGAACTGCGGGATGAGACAGGGCCGGGGGACGGCGAAAGTGGTGGCCATCAGCCGCATCATCACGACGACTGACACCCCGACCACCAAGAGGGAGGACACGAGCGCAGCCGGCTCGACGGGAAGGCCCGCCAGCGCCGCCGTGACGACGCCTGTGGCGTCGATCCCGAGCACGAGGGCGCCGAACAGAAGAGCGTTCAGGGCGACGATCGCCCTTCGTCCCGGCGTGGCGCGCAGCACGGCGGCAAACGCGAAGACGTTGGCGAAGATCACGAGCCTTACCGTCGCATCGACGCGGGCGGCATAGAGGGCGATCGTGGCAGGGCGGTCGAGCGCCAAGAGGGCCAGACGACCCACGAGCGCCTGGTACACGGTCGACGGGCCCGGCCGAAGACCGGCAAGGACTGCCGCGATGCTGAGCGCTACGAGGTAGAACGCGATCACGCGCGACCCGCGCACCGGTCGCGGCCGGGGGAGTACAACGTGTGAGAAACCGTCGCCCACGTCATCACCGTGGTCGACGGTCAGCGGGCGGAAGGACAGGAATACGAAGAGCGCAAGATCGATCGCGATGAGAAGACAGCCGGCTGGCCTCAGTTGGCCCATGGGCTCATGTCACCGAGGCACGCACTTCGTGCTTGCGCTCACCTCAACGACAAGGTGCCGCTCATACCGGGGAGCACTCCCCGCGGTGGCGCACCTTGGACGCTCAAGATGACGTCGTAGGCGACCTGTCCCCCGGCGTCCGAAGGCGACGCCGACACGCTCACGACCGTGCAACGCAACGTTGCCCCGCCGAGCGGGTCGAAAGTGAAGGTGCCCTTCGTGCCGGGACGGATCGACGCGACCGATGACTCCGGCACGCGGGCAACGACCTGCCAGGCGTTGCCGACCCGCACCGTGACGACGGGGACGAAGGACGTCGAGGACGGGACCGGTGCCGACGCGCCGTTCGATGGGACGAACGCGAACGATGGGGTGTCCAAGATCGCAGGCTGCGTCCCGTTCAATCTGACGCCGCTCGGACCGGCGAGATCGCCGGGCGCTCCCTCGACCGCTTGTACCAGACCGGCCATCGGAGACCGGAGCACGGCCTCTGCCAGGCGCTGTTGATCCGTCGCGAGCTTCCAAGCGCGCACCGGCAAGTGCGGCTTCGGCCGCGGCCACCTGACGGCTGTCCGTGGTGGGCGGCGTGCCCAGAGGTGCCTGCTTCAGCGCGGTGACCCGCAACGCGTCAGCGGTCACGGCCGCTTCCGCCAATGTCACGAGCGCCGAGAGGCCAGGAGAGTCCTGGGTCGCGAGCACTTCGCCCCTCGCGACTCGTTCGCCCGCGTGCACGTAAATACGCTCGAGCGGCGCCGCGCCTGGGAACGTCAGCTGCAGCGTCTGACTCGGGTACACGGCGCCGGCGTAGCCGCCGGAGGAATCGTCGAGCGCCCTCACAGTAAAGGCAAGCCCCGCTATCAACGCGAGGGCTGCGACAATCGTCGTGACAGCGCGTGTCCGCGAAGGCACAGGAGCTAGGCCCATCTGAGCGAAGGTCTCAGCTCTCGACCCCCGCTCTGTTTGGACGCTGCCCGACAGCGTGGCAGTCAATGTGTCTCCCGTTCCATGCCCCTACCGCCGCCCGCGAACTATAGTCGCGCCAGTTCAAAAGGATGAGTCGGGAGCCTCCCGATGAGTCCTTGGCAGCCGCACCGGTTGGATCGTGTTCGCATGCATCTGGGGCCGCCGGTGCCAGGGAGGGCGACGCGTCGTGTACCGAGTATCGCGCGTAAGGCCTCTTTCGACGCGAGTGCACCGTCTTCGTGCCCGCGTAGCCAGCATCACGACGATCGGGCTAGTCGCGATCCTCGGACCGGGGCTCATCCAGGGCACTTCTACGGCGCTGGCTACGGCGACACACGGGGCCTCTCCAGCCGACAGCTCTGCATACGACTGGACGGAGTTCCACCAGAGCCCACAGCTCACCGGCGTCGCCGCGAACAGCCCCCTCTCGGTTGCCAACGCCTCGGATCTCGGTGTCGTGTGGGACACCAATCTCTACGGGCCGGCCCTCGACTCTCCGGTCGTGGCGTACGACGCCGCCCTCGGCGAATCCCTCGCGTATATCGGCACCGAGCACGGCGACATCGTCGCGATCGACGTCGACACCGGCGAGATCGTCTGGTCCGACTGGCTCGGTTCACCCATTCGGGCGACGCCGGTCGTGAGCGGCGGATCGGTGTTCGTCGGGACCTTCAACAGCCCGAGGCTGTACAAGTTGGACGCGTCGACCGGCTCTGTGGACTGCTCGGTCGTGTCGCCACAGCCGATCGAGGGCACACCGTTGGCCGTGACGCCGCCCGGTGGAGTCCCGAGCGTCTACATCGGCACGAACGACTCGCAGACCGCCAGTGGTCCGATGCTCGCTGTGAACGAAGCCGACTGCTCCATCGAGTGGGCGTTCACTGGATACGCCGGGACAGCAGGGACATGGGACGCCGTCTCGTATGCGATCGATGCCGCCGGCGAGCCGCTCATCGTCTTCGGCACAGCCGACCCGGACTCTGCGGTCTACGCGGTCGACGCGGTGACCGGCTCGGAGGTGTGGCGCTTTGCGGTTTACAACCCACCTCCGAATGCGTACGACGTCGGGGCCGGCGTGACCATTTCACCGCCGGGAGCTAACGGCTTCCCCGACGGCGTGGCTTACGTGGCGAGCAAGTTCGGCATCATGTACGCACTCGACCTCACGACGGGTGCGGAGATTTGGAGCTTCCACTTCAACCAGTACGCGGGCGTCACAGAGGGCGGTCGATCGACAGCTGCACTCGACGGCACGAACCTCGTCTTCGGCTACGCAGAGGGCCTGTTCGACCTGAACGCTGTCACGGGAGCACTCATCTGGCAGTACGAGGACCCGACGAGCTCCGAGGCACTGTCCTCGCCGGCGATCGCGGGTGAACCGGGCCAGGAGATTGTGGCCGTAGGTGACATCGGGGGAGCCCTCGACGTCGAGTCTCTCGCCACCGGAGCCCAGCTGTACCACTACGAAACGGGCGGGTACATCACGGCCTCTCCCGCCGTCTCGGACGGCAACATCCTCATCGCCTCGTCCGACGGCTTCCTCTACGACTTCGCGATCGGTGGCGGGAACGAGCCGCAGTTGCCCACCACGGCCATCACATCGCCGGCGAACCTGTCGTCGATCCCGTACCCGAACAGCGATCTCACCGTCTCGGGCACGGCGACCGACGCCGCAGGGATCGCCGGGGTGGAGGTCGCGATACAGGCGAGCGGCCCCGATGGCCCGTGGTGGGACGCCGCAACAGACAGCTGGTCGGCAGGACCGGTTGCCAACGAGGCGACGGTCGCGACACCCGACGCGGGATCGAGCTCCTGGTCACTGGCGTTTCCCGTGTCGGCTGCCGGCGGCACGTACGGCGTCACCGCCAACACGGTCTCCGAGTCGGGACAGTCCGACATCTCCGGGGGTCACGACGGGTTCGCAGTCCTGTTCAAGACGAACGGCGCGCACATCAAGGCGACCCCATCGTTCATCGCGCCGGGGTCCAAGATCACCGTGACGGGGAGCGGGTTCAAGCACTCGGAGCCCGTCACCGTCAGCCTGCTCGGAAAGACCCTCGCGACCACCACCTCCACAGTGAAGGGTGACATCGCTGCGATCAAGGTGAAGATCCCGTCGAACTCGGTCTTCGGCCAGACATCGCTCACTGCCACCGGTGGGACATCGGGCCGGACAGCCAACGCCGTCATCACGATCAGCAACAACTGGGACCAGCTCGGATACAACCCCGCCCACACTGACCTCGAGCCGAATGACAGCGTCCTGTTCAACCTCGTCCACCCGGGCGCGAACATCTTCACCGACCTCGCATGGCACTACCAAAGCGGCGCCCCGATCGACGCGGCGCCGGCAGTGGCCGACGGCTTCGCCTACGTCGCCAACACGGCAGGTCAGCTCGTGGCCATAGACGTACGCAACGGCACCCCGCTGTGGACATGGACGCTGCCTTCTGGAAGCGCGATCGACGGCGCTCCGGCGGTCGATCCGTCGAAGCAGCTCGTGTTCATCGGCGCGGATGACGGCACCCTCGATGCCATCTCGACCGCGACCGGACTGCTCGCTTGGTCGGCGACGGTCGGCGGCGACGTCTCCGCCCCGATGTACGCGAGCGGTGAGATCTACGTCACGTCGAGCTCCGGCACGGTTGAAGCGGTGACCGAGTCGACGGGCACGGAATCGTGGGCTGTGACTCTCCCAAGCTCGGTGACCGCAGCGCCCACACTCGACTCGACCGACCACACGCTCGTCGTCGGCGAGACCAACGGCGACGTCGTCTCGCTTCGGACCGACGACGGAGCAACGAACTGGACCTACGAGACCGGTGGAGCCGTGGACGCCCCCGCCGCCGTCTCCGCCGGGGTCGTCTATCTCGGCTCGGCCAACCACGACGTGTATGCGATCACGTCGGCGAATGGCCTCCTCGACTGGGTTTACGCGACCGGCGGCCCGGTGCAGGACTCTCCCTCCATCACGAGTGAGGGCACCCCCGGCGGGATCACGGAACTCCTTATCGGCTCAGGCGACGGGAACCTGTACGCGCTCGATGCTTCCAACGCGGCACTCGAGTACACCGTCAGCTACCACTCTCCGATCGTGGGGCTCGCGACAGCGAGAGGCGTCACCGTCCTCACTACGGCGACGGGGCTCATCGGGAGCGCCCGCAACTACGCAGACTTGGACGTTTGGAACTTCCAGACTGGAGCAGACATCTCGGCCCCACCAGTCGTCGTCGACGGGGCTGTCTACGCCGGTGCCGGCGACGGCAATCTCTACGCTTTCACGAGCTACGGGCAGCCGCCCGTGTGACCTGCCACCTCGGCCAGGTGGCGACGCAGCCCGGCAACGGTGACGTCGACGATGAAATCGTGTCCACGGCGCAACACGGGATAGGCAAAGCGGCTCGCGATGCGCATCGGCAGCTGCATCATCTCGAGGTTCCACGCCACCTCGACGCGCGAGCCCTCCTGCTCGCTGCTAAGCCGGAGCTCTGCTGTGCCCTCCAGATCACCGTGCACGAGCGCGTCGATCTGTTCCGGAGGGCTGCACCGCACGAGCTCGACGTCGATCCGCATGCGGTACGGCAACGGGGGCGAGACCACTCCGTGCATCACCGAGCCACTTTGCAACAAGCGCCCGTCGACGGTGAAGTCCCGGAGCCACGGCCACCACGCCTCGTAGTTGCCCGCTTCTTCGAGCGAAGACCAAGCTCGCCCGGAGACACCGGAAACCGCCACGCGCGCCGGTACTCGACGACCGGCGACGCCACGACCGGGACCTCTGCGACTCAGGTCGCCAAGACCACGCCCGTCTCAGCGGGCCGCGGTCTTCGCCTTCTTCGCGGCGCGCTTTTCCTTGAGCGACTTGCCGACCTTTTTCGGGCTGGGCTTCTTCGGTGATTTGTCAGCCATGGTGGTCTCTCTTCTTAGGGTGACACCGAGCCTACGACGAGCCTCGGGCTCATGTGTCACGAGCTGAGATCGGGCAGTGGGTCATTCTGCCAGAATCGATCACTGTGAGCAGGCAACCGACCGGCGTCAGACCGGCCACAAGAGCGCCTCGCCTTGTGAGGCGCACCGTCGGGAGCACGATCACGGTGATCGCACTGCTGGCGGGAGGCTGCGGGAGGGCCTCGACGGCCACTACGCCTCTCGCGGGCGCCACACCTGGACAAGGAGCCGCCGGGCTCACCTGGTTGCTCACGGCACCCGCTCTGAAAGACACGACAGGCGCGGCGCAGGCCCTCGCGGTCCTCCGCCAAGGCCACGTCTATGAGCTGGGCGGCTCTGGAACCAAGAGTGCTGCAAGCATCGACGTCATCAGAACAACGGAGTTCGCCGATCTCGCCACCCTCACCAGGTCGCTCCAGGCGAAGGCTCCGAACCGGGCACACGCCGTCCTCTACGACCCCGAATCCTGGCGACGGACCCCGGCCTCCGATCAGGAGCACCTCGCGAGTGCCATCAGCTCGGCAGGGTCAGCCGCCCTGAGAAGCCACGTCACGCTGCTCGTGAGCCCGGGACTCGACCTCGCGGCTGGGCTCGATCCCGGCGTCATACCGAGCTGGCGCGCCTACGTGGCCCTCAAGCTGGCCGTCGACGTGGCGCGAGCGGGTTCGGTGCTGATCGTCCAGGCACAGTCGCTCGAGCGCGACGCGTCCGAGTTCGGACGCTTCGTCGAGGAGGCGGCCCAGCAGGCCTACGGCGCCCGCCGGGGTGTCGTCGTGCTGGCGGGCATCAGCACCAACCCGCCGGGCAATCCGGTCTCTCTGACACAGTTGGAAAACGCCGTCGCGGCGTCCCGCCCCTACGTGAACGGCTACTGGCTGAACATTCCGAGCCCCGGGCCGGCGTGCAATACGTGTGGCGCCCCCAAACCGGGACTCGGCGTGCAGCTCCTCGAATGGCTCGGTCGGAGACCAGCTCACCCTCCTGGAACTTGAGCGACAACCCGATGTCCCGGGAGCAAGCAGGTGCTCCTCGGCCGCGCGTCGGTCCGGCCAGCAGGGACCGGCCACACATGCGAGGATTCCGGCGTTGACTACCACCGGAGATGACGCCCAGGGACTCGCCGTCCATGACGTCGAGGTGCCCGTCCGCTCACTGTCGAGCCTTCTCCCGCTCATCGGCCTCGAGCGCTATGAGGAGCTGCGGCTGGCGGCCTCGCTCTCCAAGCAGCGGCTCGAAGGAAAGACCTTCTGGAACTTCAGCTCGACTGCGGCTGGCGGCGGCGTGGCGGAGATGCTCCAGGTGCTGGTCGGCTACACCCTCGACGCCGGCATCGACATCCGCTGGCTCGTGATGAGCGGCGACGCCGAATTCTTCGCGATCACCAAGCGCATTCACAACCGCCTACATGGTGCAGAAGGCGACACAGGCGAGCTGGCCCGCGCGAGACGGCTCACTACCGCGCCGTAACTGCCGGCAACGCCGCCAGCGCGACACGGCGAGTCCGCAAGGGCGACGTAGTGCTCCTGCACGATCCCCAGACGGTGGGCATGGCAGAGGCGCTCGCCCGTGCGGGCGCCCGAGTCGTCTGGCGGTGCCACGTCGGCAGGGAAGGCAGCAACGAGTGGACCGACGACGCGTGGTCCTTCCTGCGGCCGCATCTCGAGGCCTGCGAGGCGTACGTCTTCTCGCTCCGTCAGTACATCCCTCCGTGGCTGGACGAGACCCGCGCCCGCGTCATCCCGCCGTCGATCGACCCGTTCTCCCCGAAGAACCAGGAGATGACCGAGATCGACGTGACCCGCACCCTCGGCCGCATCGGACTCCTCCGGACAGGCGGCAGCGAGGCGCCCGGCGCGTTCACGCGGCGCGACGGAACGGCTGGGCTCGTCGAGCGCCGGGCGTCGATCGTGTGCGTCGAGCCGTCGGAGCCCGACGTCGCCTTGGTCCTCCAGGTTTCCCGATGGGACCGGTTGAAGGACATGGCGGGCGTAATGGCGGGTTACGCGGAGTTCGTGGCAGCCGAAGCGAACGCGCACCTGGCGCTCGTGGGGCCGTCCGTTGCTGAGATCAGTGACGACCCCGAAGGCGCACAGGTCTTCGCCGAGTGCGTGACAGCCTGGCAGTCCCTCCCTCCGAGCACTCGACGGCACATCAGCCTCATCACGTTGCCGATGGAGGACATCGACGAGAACGCCGCGATGGTGAATGCTCTCCAACGTCACGCCACAGTTATCGTGCAGAAGAGCCTCGAGGAAGGGTTCGGGCTGACAGTCGCCGAGGGTATGTGGAAGGCGAGGGCAGTCGTAGCTTCGAGGGTTGGCGGCATCGCGGAGCAGATCGCGCCAGGCACCGGAGTTCTCCTCGATGACCCGAGCGACCTATCTGCCTTCGGAGAGATGCTCGCCGAGCTCCTGGCACGCCCCGATCAGATCGCCGAGCTCGGTGCACGAGCCCGACAACATGTGCTCGACGGCTACGTCGGCGACAAGCATCTGCTGCGCTACGCCCAGCTCGTGCAGTGGCTGGCGTCGCAGGACTGAGCGGGGGAAGACTCGATCGCCTACGCGTCGGCGCGTGAGACGTACCGACCGAGGACGGTGTCCCATCCGTCTCTGTAGTCGGCGGCGTTCTGTTCGGCGTCCTCCCAGACCTCGAAGCCGGAATGGACCAGCTCGACGACCGTGCCGCCCGCGTTGGCCGTGAAGGTGAGCTTCGAGCAGCGTGGCCTGCTCAGCCGGCCGACCGGCGTGCCAGGTCATGGCGATCGACTTCGGAGGGTCGCAACGCAGCACCGTGCCCCAGACCGACGAGGTGCCGTCCTCGAGGACCTCGATCAGCTCGTCGCCGACCGAAGTCCCGAGAGACACGCCCTTTGACTTCTCGCCACCCACGGAGTGAGTGGCGAGTGGCCACCACGAGGCGATCTCCTCTGTGAAGAGCTGGAATGCCCGCTCGGTCGGGATGTTGACGGTAACGGTCTTGCGCACCGGGGTGGTAGGGGTCGCGTCAGGCATGGCTCGGTCCTTTCTCGGTGAGGTCGCCGTCGACGACAGACGCCCTCTCGGCATACGCAGAGAAGCTGTCGAGCACCCCCGTCCAGAACTCGTCCAACCACGACCGCAGTGACTCGAGGCCGGTGGGATCGAGACGGTAGATGTTGCGTGTGCCGACGCTCTCGAATGTCACGAGCTGACAGTCGCGCAGCACCCGGAGGTGCTGTGAGATCGCAGGCCTGCTGACGGGCAGCCGAGTCGCCAGCTCGCCTGCCGTCGTCGGGCTGGTCCGCAGGCACTCGACGATCTGGCGCCTCGTCCGATCGCCCAGTGCGTCGAGCACAGATCCGTAAGTCTGCACGAACGGTAAGTTACTGCGAACCAACAAGGGAGTCAAGCGAGGAGCAAGACAGGCGCTCGACACGTGCCGGATCGACGTAGGGCCCTGTCCTCTTAGGGACTTCCGGCACTAGGCCTCTCTCCTGGTCGGGCGCACAATCGGGTCAGGAGAGTGGTAATGACGAAGACCCGTGAACGAGTGATCGACACGATGAGTGGGTCGGACGCCCTCCTGTGGACGATGGGCAGGGATCCGATCCTTCGTCCCACCATCGTTGCCGTCATGGCGCTCGACCGCGCACCCCGCTGGGCGGACGTCCGAGGACGCATCGCGAAGCTCACGGACCTCGTCCCGAGGCTGCGGTCACGGGTCATCGCGCGACCGGTAGGGCGCGGCAGGCCGCAGTTCGTGGCGGATCGCAGTTTCGATCTCGATCTCCATCTTCGCCGTATGGAGCTGCCAGTCGGCGGGACGTTCCGGGACGTGCTCGACATCGCCGAGGTGATGGCGACGACCGGATTCGACCCGGAGTTGCCGCTGTGGGAGTCGGTAGTCGTAGAAGGCGTGGATGGCGCGCGCGCCGCCTTCCTCATCAAGATGCACCACGCCCTCGTAGACGGAGTCGGCGGCATCGCGGTGCTGCTCCACCTCCTCGACACTGTCCGCCGCCCGTCGCGCAAGCCCGTGGCGCCCTACCACGCCACGCCCGCGCCGCCACCTCTTTCGTTGCTCGAGCGCCTGCCCGATCCGCGGCATGTCATCGACATGGCGGTCCGCACCGCCACACATCCAGTCGACGAGATGGAGCACGTCGTTGCTACCGCTGAGTCAGTGGCACGGCTCCTCGCCCCGGCCGGGGCGCCTCTCTCCCCACTCATGACCGGGCGCAGCTTCAGGCGAGCGATCGAAGTAGTCGACTTGCCGCCCGGAGCACTGCGTCAGGTGGCGACCGCGACCAGCGGCACGCTGAACGACGTGTTCGTCGCAGCGATCATGGGCGGGCTCCGGCGTTACCACGAGCTCCACGGCGCCGACATCGACTCGCTCCGGGCGCTGATGCCGGTGAACGTGAGGGTGCCCGGCCAGGCTGACGCCGGGAATCACTTCGTGCCGGCACGCTTCGTCGTCCCTGTGTCTGACGACCCAGCGGAGTGCGTACGCGAGGTGCAGAAGATCACGAACATCTGGAAGCACGCCCCGGGCCTGGCGCTGAGCGATGTGTTGGCGGACGGGCTCAGCCTGCTGCCTGCACCTGCTGTCTCTGCGCTGTGGGGCTCGATGCTGAAGGGCGACGACTTCTGCATCACGAACGTCCCCGGCCCGCCTTTCGAGACCTTCCTCGGCGGCGCCCGGATCGAGAGGATGTACGCCTTCGCCCCGCCCTCGGGCGCGGCTCTCAACGTCTCGCTCGTCACCCCGGCAGGGCGCTCGTGCGTGGGCATAATCGTCGACAAAGCGGCGGTCCCCGACAGCCCGAAGCTCGCCGGCTGCCTGGCCGAAGGCTTCGAGGAGCTCTTCCGTCTCGCGCAATCCCCAAGGGAGCTCCAACCGTGAGCCCCGCGGCCGAGACCCTCTCGCCACTCGACTCTTTCTTCTTGTACCTCGAGTCGGCGCGCACCCCCATGCACGGCGGCTCGGTCGGCATCTTCGAGGGCGGTCCACTTCTCGACCGGCGCGGGAGGCTCCGCATGAGGGCCATACGCGCCGAGGTCGACCGCAGGCTCTACATGGTGCCGAAGCTGCGGCAGCGGGCACAGTTCTCGCTCCTCGGCGAGGCCGCTCCCTTATGGGTCGACGACCCTGACTTCGACGTCGCCAGGCACGTGTGCCACGCCACCCTCGCCACCCCCGGAACCGAGGCCCAGCTGTTCGAGCTGACTGCCCGGCTCATGGCGGAGCCCCTCGATCGTGCTCGGCCGCTGTGGGAGATATGGATCGTCGACGGGCTCGAGAGCGGGAACGTGGCTTTGATCCCAAAGCTCCACCACTCCGTCGCTGACGGCCTCTCCGGCGTGGAGCTGGCGACCGTGCTGCTCGATCTCGAGCGCCATCCGAAGTACCCTCACGGCCCGGCACGGCCCTTTGACCCGACGCCTCCCCCGAGCCGGGCGACCATCGCCGCCCGTGACCTCGCGCACCGCAGCGAAGTCCCCTTCCACCTGGCAGCCAACGGGCTACGGGCGTGTCGCCACCCGGTGCGCGCAAGCCGCGAGGTCGCGCGGTACGCCGATGCGGTCCGCAACGTCGTCACGCGAGAGTCAATCGCTCCGCCCTGCTCCCTCAACGTCCAGATCGGCGAAGGCCGGCGTTACGTGGTCGTGCGCCAGTCGATGGACGAGCTGCGCCAGGTGGAACGGCACTTCGGCGGCACCTTGAACGACGTCCTCCTCTCCGCGGTCGCCGGCGGTGTGCACCGCCTGCTGGCTTCGCGGGGCGAACGCGTCGAAGGTCGCACCGTACAGGTGATGGTGCCTGTCGGTCTGGAACACCACGGCAACGGCCAGCTCGGCAACGAGGTCTCGGCCATGGTCGTCCGCCTGCCGATCGGGACGTCCCATCCGGTCGATCGCTTGCAAGCGGTCTCCCGGGCAGAGTCACGCTGCAAGCGGCATCACACCGCACTCGTGGGTGACATCCTCATGCCTCTGCTCGAGCCTTGGCCTCAGCCTGCGCTCGCAGCAGCCACGCAACTCGTCCATCACCAGCCCTTCTTCAACCTCGTCGTGACGAACGTGCCCGGCCCCGGCGTCCCGCTCTACGCGATGGGTGCGCGCCTTTCTCGAGGCGTTCCCGATCGTGCCGATCGCCGGCAACCTGAGCGTCGGGGTGGCCGCCCTGTCCTATGGCGGTCAGCTGGTCGTCGGCCTCCTCGCCGACCCGGAGACCTGTCCGGATCTCGATGCGTTCGCGCAAGGCATCGAGCGCGAATTCGCCGAGCTCGTCGCGGCTTCGGGCGGGCACCACGCCCGAAGTCCCCATTCCGGTTTTGAAAGAGGTGGTCTGTCATGAAGGAGCTCGTATTCCCAAGGTTCTTGCTGCCCCGGGCCGAGAGGCTCGCTGACAAGGTCGCGTTCGTCGACGTGACCCGCGACGGCGTTCGCTACGAAGGCACCTTCGCCACTCACGTCGACCGCTTGCTGCGCCTCACCAACGCCATGGGCACGGAGCTCGGCATCGAGAAGGGCGACCGGTTCGCGGTGCTCGCCATGAACGGGCACGAGTTCCTCGAGCTGTACCACGCCGCCATGTTCGGGGCGGGGATCATCAACCCGCTCAACATCCGATTCACGCCTGCCGAGCTGGCTTACGTAATCAACCAGTCCCAGTCGCGGGTGATCTTCAGCGACCCCGTGTTCGCGTCGCTGATCGACCGGGCCCGTGACGAGGAAGGCGCGAAGTTCGAGAAGCTCGTGATCATCGCGGGGCAACCCGACGACGGCATAACCGGTCGCGACCCCGACACCCTTTCCTATGAGGACGTGGTGTCGGCAGGCGAGCCGGTCATGCCGACCGAGCCAGAAGAGACCGACCCTGCCATCCTCATGTACACGGGCGGCACCACCGGCTTCCCGAAGGGCGCCCTGCTCGAGCAGCGGGCCGAGGTGCTCAACGTGTACCACGTGCTCTTCGAGATCGGGCTGCGCGAGGAGCGGCGGTTCCTCTTCCAGTCGCCGATGTTCCACGCAGCGGTCGTCGCCGGAGTGCTCGGGATACCCGCCAGCGGGGCGACCTCGGTCACCATCCCGCTGTTCGACCCGACGCTCGTGATGCGGGTCATGGAGGAACAGAAGATCGATACGACGATGGTGGTACCCGTCATGCTGTCGATGCTCGAGCGGACCGAGGGCTTTTCCCCCGAGCGCTTCGCCTCCTTGCGCCAGCTCGTGTACGGCGCGGCTCCGATTTCGCCGGAGATGTTGGCACGGTGGTTGAAGATGCTGCCGCACACCGAGTTCATCCAGGGATACGGGATGACAGAGGCGGCGTCCGTCCTCACGTTCCTCGGCGGTGAGGAGCACCGGCGTGAAGGGGCCAACCTGTCGTCTGCTGGCAAAGCGGTGATCGGCGTCGAGCTGAGGATCACGGACTCCATGGGCAACGCCCTGCCGACCGGGCAAGGCGGCGAGGTGTGTGCTCGCGGTGGGAACCTCATGCGCGAGTACTGGGAGAATCCCGACGAGACCGGCGCGGCCATTCGGGACGGTTGGTACCGAACCGGAGACATGGGCTACCTCGACGAGCGAGGCCTGCTCCACCTCACCGACCGCATGAAGGACATGATCGTGACAGGCGGCGAGAACGTCTACTCGACCGAGGTGGAGAACGCCCTCGCCACTCACCCTGACGTACAAGAGGTGGCGGTCATCGGGATCCCGAGCGAGACCTGGGGCGAGGCAGTGCACGCCATCGTCGTCCTGAAGGAGGAAGGCAAGGCGACTGCCGAGGACTTGATCGAGCACGCCAGGAAGTTCCTCGCCGGCTTCAAGGTCCCGAAGTCGGTCGAGTTCCACGACGGGCCGTTGCCTCTCTCGGGCGCCTTCAAGCCGCTGAAGCGGGAGCTGCGCAAGCACTACTGGGAGAACCGCGACCGCCAGGTGAGCTGAACCGAGCAGGTCACGGTGCCCGTCAGAGCCCGGGGCTCGCATCGACAAGTCATCTAGCAGGACTTATATTTCGGACGGGTGCCCGCTCTGGTGCCCGGTCGGCGCGGACAGGCGACCTACCAGGACACTTGCATCCAAGATGAGCCCATGTCCGCTTGCGGGATCATCGCCCCGTGACCTCGGTCGAGAAATATTTCGGTCGCGTGACAGCAAGGGGGCGCTGGAGCGGATATGTTTGCTTCGGTGCGGTCTCAGAGTTGGGCCGCGAGAAGTACTGAACGCAAGGGGAGGATGAGTATGAGGTCGCTTTCCGGCAAGAGATTCCGCAGTCTGGCGGTGCTCGCTGTGGGGGGCCTGCTCATGGCCGCCTGTGGCAGCAGCTCCAGCAGCGGCAGCACGACGACGTCGTCGCCGACGCCGACAACCAGTGCCGCGAGCAGCGGATACGGCACGTTGCCTGCCCAGATCCCCATGAGCAAGATCCAGAAGGGCGGCATCGTCAGCATCGCCGAGGCACCAGGTGCCGGGCCGGACTACATCTTCCCGATCACTCCAGGCGCCAACTCGTCGGTGTACACCGCCTACCAGTTCCAGAACTACATGTGGCGCCCGCTCTGGTGGGGGCCGCTCGGCGACTCGCCTCAGATCGACTACACCCAGAGCATCGCCGGCAAGCCTGCGTTCTCCGACAACAACAAGACCGTAACAATCACGATGAGCAAGAACTGGAAGTGGTCGGACGGCAAGCCCGTGACTTCACAGGACGTCGCATTCGACATCGCCCTCATCAAGGCCGCCGTCAAGATCAGTCCGGCCAACTACGGCAACTACACGCCAGGTCTGTTCCCGGACTTCATCACGTCCGTCACGACTCCGAACTCGTACACGGTCGTGCTCAAGATCAACAAGACCTACAACCAGAACTTCTTGTTCCTCAACCAGCTCGCACTCATCTACCCGCTGCCGGCGCACGCCTGGTCCAAGACGAGCGCGACTGGCCCGATCATCTCGTTCAACTCGCTGACGAACGCCGAGGCGATCTACAAGTACCTGGCTGCCCAGTCCGCAACGCTCGGTACCTACGCCACGAACCCGCTCTGGCAAGTCGTGGACGGCCCGTTCCACTTGACCTCGTTCGACTCGTCGAACGACGGGAACACGATGGCGGCCAACCCCACGTACGCCCTCGGGAAGCCGCACATCGCCGGTATCAAGGAAGTTGCCGAGACCTCTACGGAGACCGAGTTCAACCAGCTCCTCACCGGAGCCCTCACGGTGGGCTTCGTCGACTTCAGTGACCTGCCCCAGGTCGCGACGCTGAAGTCGAAGGGCTACAACGTCTGGGGTGCGCCGGACTTCGGCTTCTCCTACATCGGGTACAACTTCAAGGATCCGACGGGCGACTTCAACAACATCATCAAGCAGCTCTACATCCGCCAGGCGATCGCCCACCTGCAGGACGAGCCAGCGCTAATCCAGTCGAAGGGCATCTTCGACGGTGCAGCGGGCCAGGCGTACGGCCCTGTGCCAGCGATCCCGAAGAGCCCGTTCGCTCCTGCTAACGCGTTGACCAACCCATACCCGTTCAGCATCTCGGCCGCATCCACGCTGCTCAGCTCGCACGGGTGGAAAGTCGTCCCCAACGGGACCACGACGTGTCAGAAGGCAGGGACAGGCGCTAGCGACTGCGGAGCGGGCATCCCGAAGGGCACGGCGCTCAGCTGGAACCTGATCTACTCGAACTCGCCTGCCGTCATCGGCTCGCAGGACGAGGTCCTGGCCTCGAACGCCAAGCAGGTCGGCATCAACATCAGCCTGTCGGCCAAGACGTTCAACTACATCATCTCCAACCTCTCGGACGTCGGGAACCCCTCGAACGAGAAGTTGTGGGCGATGCAGGACTTCGGTGGCTTCACGAACAGCTACTACCCGACAACCAACGAGCTGTTCAACACCACCGGTTCCTACAACCAGGGCGGTTACAGCGACCCGACCGCCGACAAGGACATCACGAACTCTGTCAGCTCGCTCAACAACTCTGCGGTGAAGACAGAGATCGGTTACATCACCGCCCAGATGCCGGGCCTCTTCCAGCCGAACGCAGACCTCGTGTTCGCGTTCAAGTCGGACCTGTCCGGGCCTCCGAACAGCTTCTCCGACGCCTCGCAGTACCAGTACAGCCCTGAGTACTGGTACTTCGTCAAGTCATAGCAGGACAACTCAGTACGGGAAGGATGCACCGCTTGACGCGACTCGCGTCGGGCGGGCATCCTTCCCAGTTGGGCTGCTAGGCAAGGAGGCCGGCAGAGCGTGACCACCTATCTCATCAGACGGTCGATCACCTCGGTTGTCGTGGTGCTGGGCATCGCGCTCCTCACGTTCATCATGCTGCACGCCATCGCCCCCTCACCGGGGAGGGCCGTGCTCGGCGACCGGGCCAGCACCGCCGCAGTCAATGCCTTCAATAGGGCGCACGGTTACGACAAGCCCGTGTGGTCGCAGTTCGTGTCCTACCTGTGGCAGCTGCTCCACGGCGATCTCGGCGTGTCCTACAAGCTGAACCAGTCGGTCAACTCGCTGATCGCCGAGAACGCCCCCCACAGCATGTGGCTGAGCGGCTCCTCACTGGTGCTGAGCATCTTCATCGCAATCCCGCTCGGCATCTTCCAGGCGGTCAAGCGGAATTCGATCGGTGACCAGGCTGCCACCGCGGCCGCCTTCACCGCTTACTCGATGCCGCAGAACTTCCTCGGCATCATCCTCATCGGACTCCTGGCAATCCAGTTCCACGTCTTCCCGGTGCAGGCGAGCCAGTCCGAGGGCATCGTTCCGTTCATTCTCGACATCCATGCGATGTTCCTGCCGATCATGACGCTCACCGTCACGACCGTCGCCGGCTACTCCCGCTACATGCGCTCGTCCGCCCTCGACGCCTTCGCGCAGGACTACATCCGCTTGGCTCGTGCGAAAGGCCTGCCCGAGCGCACCGTCCTCCGGAAGCACCTCTTCAGAAACGCCAGCCTGGCGATGATCACGCTCATCGGCCTCTCCATCCCCGCGCTGCTCGCCGGGAACCTGATCGTGGAGAACCTCTTCAACTCGCACGGTCTCGGCCTGTTGTTCATCAACGAACTGGCGAACGAAGACTTCCCGACTGTCATCGCCCTCGTGCTCCTCGGCGGCGTGCTCACCGTCGTCGGCAACTTCGTCGCCGACATCGCTCTCAGCGTGGCAGACCCACGCATCCGGATCGGCTGAAAGGACCGGGGGCATGACTCTCCAGGTCGGTAACGAGCTTCCGGGCTTGCATGCGGCTGAAATGATGGCCTCACAGGCAGGTCTGCCCGAGGGTGGTCAGGTACAGGGCCCACGAGCGGGCTGGCGGCTGGCAATCGAGTCGTTCGTCGAGAACAAGCTCGCCGTCGTCGGATCTGGGGTCGTCGTCTTCTTCATCGCCTTCTGCTTCCTCGGCCCGTTCTTGTACCACACCAACCAGATCTCGACGAACCCGCTCGATGCATTCTTGGCCCCGAGCGGCTCCCACCTCCTCGGCACCGACGGGAGCGGATTCGACGAGCTCGGTCGCATCATGAAGGGCGGCCAGGCGGCACTCGAGATCGGCTTCTTCTCGTCCGTGATGGCCACAGTCATCGGCACGCTCGTCGGAGCCGTTGCCGGACTTCTCGGCGGAGTCGTCGACGCCGTCCTCATGCGGATCGTCGACGTGCTGCTCTCCATCCCGCTGCTGTTCGTCGTCCTGATCGTGAGCCAGAGCTACAACGGTGCCAGCGTTCTCAGCCTCTCGGTCATCATCGGAATCTTCTCGTGGCTCGTCTCCGCACGCCTCGTGCGCGGAGAGGTTCTGACGCTGCGGGTGCGCGACTTCGTGCTGGCCTCGCGCACCATGGGCGCGACAAGGAACCGGCTGATCTACAAACACCTCATCCCAAACGCCTTGGGTGTCGTAATCGTGAACACCACCTTCCAGATCGCCGACGCCATCAACCTGCTCGCCCTGCTCGGCTTCTTGGGGTTCGGCCTCAACTATCCCCAGATCGACTGGGGCGACATGCTCTCGGGTGGCCTCAACTACCTAGGTGACGGCTACTGGTGGCTGGTGTACCCGGTGGGCGCATGCCTCGTGCTGGTGATCATGGCCTTCAACTTCATCGGTGACGCCTTGAGAGACACCGTCGACGTGCGCCTGCGGCGCCGCTGAACCCAGAAGGGACGTAGAAGCGAGAGCCATGGCACCCGTGCTCGAGGTAGAGGACCTGTCGATGCACATCAAGCTGTCGCGGTCGGTGGTGCAGGCGGTAGGCAACGTCAGTTTCTCGATCGAGTCCGGGGAAACTCTCGGTCTCGTTGGCGAGTCCGGTTGCGGGAAGTCCATGACAGGCCTGTCGATCATGAGGTTGCTGCCGAACGGCGGCCACATCATCGGGGGCTCCATCAAGCTCGATGGCCGGGACCTCGTCAAATTGAGCGAGGACGAGATCCGCGACGTGCGCGGCAACGAAGTAGCCATGATCTTCCAGGACTCGCTCACCTCGCTCAACCCGACGATGACGATCGGCAAGCAGATCGCCGAACCTGTCATCCGGCACCGCCGTGCGACCAAGGCCGAGGCGATGGACCGTGCAGCCGAGGTGCTCGGGGTCGTCGGCTTCCCGCAGCCGAAGGAACGGCTCGGCTACTACCCCCACCAGCTGTCGGGGGGCCAACGCCAGCGTGTGATGATCGCGATCGCCCTCGCGTGCGACCCGAAGCTGCTGATCGCAGACGAGCCGACCACCGCGCTCGACGTCACCATCCAGGCTCAGATCCTGGGCCTCCTCGACGACTTGAAGGCGCGGCTCGGGATGGCCGTGCTGCTCATCACGCACGACATGGGCGTGGTGGCCGGCCGGGCGGATCGTGTCAACGTGATGTACGCCGGCCGCATGATCGAGGAAGCTCCGACCATCGAGCTCTTCCCACGCATGCATCACCCCTACACCCAGGCGCTGCTCGGCTCGATACCCCGGCTCACACAGGATCGCGCCCTCCGGCTGTTCAGCATCCCAGGCATACCGCCTGATCTGACAGAGCCTCCACCGGGGTGCCGTTTCGCCCCCCGGTGTATCCGGGCAACTGATCTGTGCCGCGAGACGGAACCGTCGCTCGAGGCCGCCTCGCCCGGCCACTCGTTCGCGTGTTGGCATCCAGTCGACGGCCCGGTCTCCTTGACCGCCACCACGACGCCGATGGAGGCGCCGACGGCTGGAGTGGCGACAGACGGGGTCGCAACTGCGGCGGTTCCGGTCCGCGACGACTCCGGACCGGCCGAGGCGCAGTGGTCGGCCGCAGCGGGCGACAAGGATCTGCTCATCGTCACCGACGTCGTCCGCGAGTACCCGGTCACCGCAGGCGCCATACTCCGCCGCAACGTCGCCTCGGTGAAGGCGGTGAGCGGCGTCTCGTTCACCGTCGGGCGTGGTGAGACATTCGGCCTCGTTGGAGAGTCCGGTTGTGGCAAGACGACGCTCGGGAAGGTGATCGTCGGGCTGGAGAAGCCAGACGTCGGGCGGGTGACGCTCCGCGGCACCGACGTGACGAAGCTCTCGGCCCGCGAGCTCCGGCACTTCCGGCGTGACCTGCAGATGATGTTCCAGGACCCGATCGCGTCCCTCGACCCCCGGATGAGGGTCGGCGCGATACTGCGCGAGCCGATGGCGATCCAGCACATGGGGACACACCGGGAGCAGACCGCCATCATCAGCAACCTGCTCGGCGAGGTAGGCCTGCCCCTGACGGCGGTCGAGCGCTTCCCTCACGAGTTCTCCGGCGGCCAGCGCCAGCGCATCGGTCTAGCCCGGGCACTCACTCTCAACCCCCAGGTCATCGTCGCGGACGAGCCGGTGAGCGCCCTCGACGTGTCCATCCGCTCCCAGGTGCTCAACCTGATGAAGCGACTCCAGGAGTCCCACGGGCTCACCTACGTGGTCATCTCCCACGACCTGGCGGTCGTCAAGTACCTCTCCGACCGGATCGGAGTCATGTACCTCGGCAAGCTTGTCGAGACCGGGACGGGCGAGGACATCTACCGCCGGCCGATCCACCACTACACCGCCGGCCTCGTCGCCACGATCCCCGAGCCCGACCCTTACCACGAGAAGGGCAAGAAAGAGGTCGGCATCCGCGGCGAGCTCCCCGAGCCCGGTATCCCCGCCGTCAGGATGCCGCTTCCGGACACGCTGCCCGGCCGCCCAGGACGTCTGCGCACAGGAAGAGCCCGTGCTTCGCGTGTTCGCCCCGGGTCACGAGGCTGCCTGCCACTTCCCCCTCGAGAGCCCCGTCCTCGTCGGGAACGCACCCGCGGCCATGGCAGGAGCGGATCAACCCCTCAGCTGAGGAGTCAGTGCCCCCGTAACCGGTCGAACTCGCGACGCTCCTTCTTGGTCGGGCGGCCTTCGCCGCGGATGACCACCACCCCGGTCTCCCGCTCGGTCGGTGGCCGCGCTGGGCTGCGGTCGAGGAAGCACTCGACAGCCACGGCGGCACCGACACGCCGCTCGACCACCCGCGTGACGTCGAAGAGCCGTTGCCGGCCGCCGGCGTTCACCTCGACGACGTCGCCGATGCTGACGGGTGTGGAGGGCTTTGCCGTTGCCTCGTTGACCTGAACATGACCGGCCCGGCAGGCCGCCGTGGCATCAGCGCGCGTCTTGAACACACGCACGGCGCACAGCCAGCGGTCGACTCGAGTCGACGCGAGCGATGGTGCGAGGGGATGGCGCACGCCCTACCTCCGGGGTCAGATTGAGTGTCTCACGGTCTCGCTCCTCTGAGATCATGTCCCATGCCTATCGATCGCGATCTGCGGGCGGTCCACGAGTACTACGAGCGCGGACAGGAAGAGGACCGGCTCGCCGAGCCGAGGGGGACACTCGAGTTCGAGCGGACGCGGGAAATCCTGTTGCGCCACCTGCCGCAAGCACCCGCAACGGTGGCTGACGTCGGGGGTGGCCCCGGTCGCTACGCGATGTGGCTCGCCGAGCTCGGTTATCGGGTCTTCCACCGGGACATCGTCCCCCTCCACGCCGAGCAGACGGCTCGCCTGGCCGGAGGGCATCCGGCTATAGAGACGGCCGTCGCCGACGCTCGAAGGCTCGACCTCGAAGACGAGTGCGCCGACGCCGTGCTGTTGTTGGGCCCTCTCTATCATCTTGACCGCCGTCCCGACCGCCTTCAGGCTCTACGTGAGGCTCGCCGTGTCCTGCGACCGGGTGGGTGGCTGTTCGCCGCAGCCATCTCGCGTTGGGCTGTTCGCCTCGACGGGATACTCCGCTCCCGGCTCTACGAGGTTTACCCCGAAGCCGAAGGCATGCTCGAGGGGATCGAGCGGAGCGGTCGGATACCACCGCTGTTCCCTGGAGACTTCTGCGGTTACTGCCACCGCCCCCGGCAGTTGAGGGCAGAGCTGATCAGTGCAGGGCTGGACGTGGTCGACCTCGTGGCCATCGAAGGCCCCGGCCACCTGCTCGACGACCTCCCCGAGCGAGTGGAGGACGATCGGGACCGCCGCGTGGTCCTCGACACCGCATGTGCCCTCGAACGCGTCCCCGAGCTGCTCGGGGCGAGTCCCCACATGCTTGCGACCGCAAGGCGCCGGCCGGGAGAGCGCTGAGCTTCGCGATCCCACCCGGTCCGGCCTACCGAGCCCTCCGCCTCGGCACGCCCCGCCCCCGCAGACGCGATCCCCCAGCCTGGCTCCAGCCGGTTGAGGCCTTTACAACCTCCAACCGCTCGAGCACGCTCCCGTCGGACTCGATCCAGACCCGCTTGTGACCGCCCGCAGTGGCAAGCACCCGAGCGGCTTCTCGAGCCTCCTCGAGCGTCTCGAAGATCCCGCCTGTGTCCGCTGCCTTGTCGAGGGCGACCGTCCGGATCTCGTAGATAGGTGCAAGCTACCGCGCGAGCGCCGCTCTCTCGTGCCGCCGTCTTGCAGAGCTCATGGATCGTCGCCGCTCGCCGCTCGATCGCGAGGCTTGTCGCTACTCGGTAGGGACAAGTTCCGCCGCGCCCTCATCGGCGGGCTCGGTCCCCTGCGTAGCTGCGCTCCTCTGCAAGGTGGAGGCGATCGTGCTCAGCAGAGCTCCGGCAACGATGACGGCCCAGATGGCCTTGGCAGCAATCGATATCGACTGGCCGAAGGTGATCCAACCGGCTCGGCCACTGCCGTTCCGGATGAGCGTCGCGAGAAGCGAGCCATAGCCCGCCGGGTGGGGGTCCTCGAAGCCTGTGACCACGAGCACGACCCCGATCACCAGGACCAGAGCGGCAAGACCCGCCTTGGCGGCCAGACTCGACCTCGCGTTCGGCGTTCGGAGGTACAGCGCTACAAGAAGGGCTGTCGCGACAGCTATCAGCGATTTCACGATCGAGCTGGCGGGCAACGAGTGCGAGTAGTAGCCGATGGTTGCATCCCAGCTGACCCACATACAGATCATCAGGCCGGCACCAAACGACAGGGTCAGGCTGGCAACGCGTGCAAGACGCGCCAACGTCGACTGCGAGAGTGATGGCGTCGCGGCACGAGGCTCCGTCGCGACGGAGGGGATCTCGACCGCCGGAGCCGGGAGGACCTCGTGGTTCACCGGGAGGACCTCGACCTGTGCCGGCTCGACCTCGGCTTGTGCCGGCTCGACCTCGACATTCACCGGGAGGACCTCGACTTGCGCCGGCTCGACCTCGACTTGCGCCGGCTCGACCTCGACTTGCGCCGGCTCGACCTCGACTTGCGCCGGCTCGACCTCGACCTGTGCCGGCTCGACCTCGACCGATGGGGCTTCAATCGTTTGCACGGCCGTGGCATCGTCGACCGGGCTTGGCGGATGCTCGTCTTCCGTGGTCAGCGGCAGATCCGGCTCTACCTCGGGCTTAGTTGGCGCCGCCGGACGAGGACCAGAGCGTATGACCCAATCGTCGCTCTCGCGCACGAGAGGCTTCGCCGGTGGTGACGGTGGCGCCGGGAACGAGATCGTCGACGTCGCCGCGGACTCGGCAGAGATCGGAGACGGCTCGAGAGCAAGCCCACACGAGCGGCAGAAGACCGAGCCTGCGCGATTCACGCCGCCACAAGCACTGCAGGTGACAGGCTTCCCGCTTGGACGGGGCTGCCGCCGCGTCCGTGATGGCCTCGTCGCTGCTAAGTCGCCTTCGGTCGGATGTTCGGAAAGTACCTCGCTCAGCAATGCGTCGGCTAAGAGGGCGACCTCGTCTACCGGGACAGCGATTGCCTCCGCTGGGGCGGCCTCGATCGGCTCTGCCGAGGAGGCCCCGATCGGCTCTGCCGACGGTGACTGGTCGACCGGCGCAGTCGGCGGCTTGGTGCTCGTGCTCTTGCGTGTCCGAGGCTTCCGTTGCTTTGGTGGCGCTGCCTTCACTTCTTCTTCGGGTACGGCCACTTGGACCTGAGGTGTCTCGCCTACCGTCGCCTCCGGAGTTGGTGCGACCACCTGTGCGACTTCCTCCTCTGAGACCTCCGCTGAGGCGACTTCCTCTGCGACCGCCTCCTCTGCGACGGCCTCCTCTGCGACGGCCTCCTCTGCGACGGACCCGTCAGCCGGAATCGCCGCGGCCGGCCTAGTGCTGGTGCTCTTGCGTGCCCGCGGCTGCCTCCGTTTCGAAGGCGCTGCCTTCACCCCTTGTTCGGCCGCGACCGCCTCTACGGTCGATGTCCCTTCCAGCGCTACGGCAGCCGCCTTTCTCGCAGTCGTGCTCTTGCGTGCCCGCTCGGACCGTTTTCTCGCCGGCGCCGGTGCCGACGCTGCCACGTCCGACATCGCCCCGGCTGGCGTATCCGGACTCGACACCGCGGACGATGACTCCCCGGGCGAAAGGTCGGTGACCACGACCGCCCCGGCTGCCGAGACGTCTGAGGAGCTCCCCCGCGGCTGAAGACTCGCCGGGGTGCGGCGAGTCAGCCGAGCTGGCTCGACCGTTGCTGGCGACCTGACTCAGCACCCGTGGCCGCCCGCATATCTCGCAAGCGAACACGCCAGGGGTGAGCCAGCCACCGCAGCCGACGCACTCGGGCACTCTCTAGCCCTCCCCAGTAGTCGTCATCGACACAGGTCTTCGACCGTGGGGGACCTTGTTGCTCAGGTTCTCGAAGGTGAGCAAGACCATGAAGCCTCCGCGACTAGTCGCCTGTCCTGACCTGCCACCCTCTTGATCTCGGAAACACTCAGCTAATGCACTCAAGACACCATTATCGGTACCGCTGCGCAACAAATTTAGTTTCGTGACGCTCAAACTGCACGCATGCTCGCGCGCACAACCATCCGCGCCAGGTCCTGGGCCCGGTAATCACCCCGTAAAGCGTCCCCAGGTTCAGGCCGTCATCGCTTCGCTCAAGCTACCCGGTCCCCACGTAGCATCAAGAAACTCAGCGATCTCACCCGTCAACCTCTTCGGCCGCATACGGAAGCTCGAGCACCGAACTCGCTCGCATCAGTTGACCGTTCGGGAGCAGCCTCACGAGTGCGGCGGCATCGCTGAAGGGGTGGATGAAATCGCGGCGGTGCCCGATCACCAGCGTGGGCGCCGTCAACGCCGCCCGTTGCTCGAAGGTCGGGCTGACCGGCCCGAGCAGGATGCCGTGCAAGATCGCAGCAATCTCGTCAGGCTTCGACGATCCTGCGTTGAGGACGCTGTTGAGCGGCGGGAACGGCGTGCGTGGAGCGTGGCGCAGCAGAGCGGTCACGACAGTGGCCGGCAGCTTCGCGTAGTGGACGGCAAGCATGAACGGCACGAAGGTGAGCGCCACAGCAGGCGCAGCATGTTCCAGCACCGGCATCTCGAGGACGAGACCGCGGACCCGCTCCGGATCCCTCACGGCAGCGAGCAGGCTCACGTTGGCACCGAGCGACACCCCGCCGAGGACCGCCTCCTCGGCTCTGATGTGGTCGAGAAACGCCATCACTTGATCGACGTAGAGGTCCATGCGGTACTCGCTGGCATGGATCGGCTTGTCGGAGAGGCCGTGGCCGAGCAGGTCCAGCAAGACGACGCGATTGCCGCGAGCAGCAAGCGCCTGGGCTATCGGGCGGTTCATGTTGGCATCCAGCAACAGGCCGTGCATGTAGACGATCAGGTGACCACCATCGCCGTACTCCTCGTAGGAGAGGCGGTGATCGCGATAGAAGAATGACTTGGGTACCGGTTCTGGATGACTTCGTCTCATCGTTCCGCCCCTCATAGAAGCAGGAGAGCGGCGCCGACGACAATTCCGGCGCCCGCGGAGACAAGGAGCACCCGGTGGGCGCTGGCGAGGCGGCCCTGCTCCTCGGCGGCTGCAAGGGCAACGAGCAGTGCAGCAGTGTGCACCTGCTCGGCGCCTTCGACGGAGAGGATCCGATCGGGGCCAATCCCCGCGTGAGTCGAGAACCCTTCGAGGAAGCTCGGCGTCAACGGGCTCGCGAGCACGAGGTCGATGTCTCCAGGCCCGAGGTCGTGATCGGCGAGCAGCGACTTTGCCGTCTTGCCGGCCCACGTCGCGGCGCGGGCTCCGAACTCAGGATCCTGTTCTACGTGAAGCTTGTTGGTATCGCCGTCGAACGACACGCGGGCGTAGAAGAGCTCGCCGTCCTCGGGAGCATTCTCCCAGCGGAAGCCTGCAAGGCCGGTCGGACCCTCCTCGAAGTGGCAGACGACCGCTGCACTCGCGGCCGAGAACGGGAAGCCGGGAGCCAATCGGTGCCCGGGATTCGCGTCGCTCGCCACCACCAGGGCGTGCTCGATGGCCCCTGACTGCAAGAAACCATCAGCCACCTGCAACGCACTCAGCACCCCACAGCCGCCGTTCGCGATGTCGAAGGAGAACGACCCGTGACCGTCCTCGTAAGGATCCTCCGGGTTGATACCGACATCCTGTTGGATCAGCGCCGCCAGCGCTGGCTCGCCCATGGCTCGCTCGTGATACAGGCCCGCGTTCAGGAGGAGGTCGATGTCGCCCGGTTCGAGCCCCGCATGCTTGATAGCGCCCCGGCACACTTGGTCGGCCATCTTCAACGCGTCAGGGTGCAGGTGATGCGCACCGGTTGCTACGGCAGGGGAATCAAGCAGCGTCGCCATAAAGACTCACCAACTCGTCGTCGACGGTGAACAGGACTACCCCGATCTCGATGCCGGACGCGAGCGCAATGAGCGCCACGCGGTCGCCGGCGTGCAGCCGGCCCGCCTCCAGCTCTTCGACGAGGGCGACAGAGTGCGTCGTCGAAGCGGTGTTGCCGTAACGGTCGACCGTCACCACGGCGGGGTTCTTCGGCTCGCCCCCGAGTGCGGCGCAGACCTCCTTCATCCCTTTGCGGATGGCTCGCGCCGAAGTCTGATGCGGGATGACGCAGTCGATGTCCGTGATCGACAGCCCAACGGCTTCGAGGGCCTCGTGGAGAAGGATGGGAGTGTCGGCTATCGCGAATCGCTGGATGGCTTGGGACTTTGTGAACATCCGAGCACCCGGGTCACGGCGGGCCGGGTAGGCGAGGCAGAGCCGGCTGTGCTCGGAAAGGGTGGTGAACCCGGCAAAGGAGATACCCGCAACACCCTCTGGCGCTCGCTCCAAGATGACGGCGGCGCCGGCATCGCCGAGGGTGAGTGAGGCCAACTCAGGGCTCATGATGTTGCGGACATGCTTGGCAGCGTTCTGGCCGAGCTGGGAGATGAATTCACCGCTCACCACCATCCCGCAATCGATCTCTCCTCGCCGGATGCGGTTCGCGACGACGAACACCCCGGTCAGCATCCCGGCGCATGCGTTCGAGATGTCGAACGTGGCGGCGTTCTCCGCGCCGATCTGCTGGGCGATGGCGACGCTCATCGGAGGCTCCAGCCACTGGGCGAGCCCATCCCGGTACTTGGTGATGCTGCAACTGACGACGGTCTGAAGGTCAGAAGCCGTGTGATGGGAACGGCTCAAGCAGTCCGCCGCAGCGGCGGCGGCGAGGCTGAGTGAATCCTCGACCCCTGTCGACACGCGACGCTCGCTGATCCCGGTCAGGCTCTCGAGGTCGATGTGGGTGCGGTGACGGGTCGAGGCCATGAGAGCCCCTGTCGAGAGCACGGTCTCAGGGAGCTTGCGCCCGATGCTCTCGAAGCGGGCTACGTGCGGGGCCCGACCGTCGCCCGGACTCTGCTCTGTCATCAGCCACTTTCTCGACATGCCGACCCTTCTCTGTCCCTTCTTGCCGCCAGCCTGATCCTCGCGACCCTGCTCGGCCAGGGTCGAAGTACCCCAAATGGTGGCCCAGATGACTTTCGCCCCTGGTCAGGGAGCTTCGCGACACCGACGATGAGCATTATGGACGTACGGATCCCGCCCTCGCCGCTCGAGAAGCTCGGCCCGCTCGCCCGCGTGGTCGCCTGGGGAGCCGGCGTTGTCACAAGAGGCGAGCCGCCCGGCATCTTCACGACGCTCGGGCGGCATCGTCGGCTCCTTCGCGCCTGGCTCCCTTTCGCCGGAACGATGCTCATGCGCACCTGCTTGCCCCGGGCGGACGTCGAGCTCCTCGTCCTCCGGACGGCGTGCAACTGCTCGTCACCGTACGAGTGGGTCCAACACGCGAGTCTCGCCCGGAGGGCGGGCTTGACGATCGACGTGATCGAGGCTGTCCCCGACTGGCACGAGCACTCGCGTGCGCTGACCGATCGGCAGCGCTTGCTACTGGCGGCGGCCGACGAGCTACACGAGCACAAGGTGATCAGCGACGGCACCTGGATCCAGCTCGCCTCTGAACTCGACCAACGTGAGCAGATGGAGCTCTGCATGCTGGTGGGTCATTACGCGATGGTTGCGATGACGCTCAACAGCCTCGGCGTCGAACCCGAGGCGTCCGCCGTGGCGGCCCTCGACGGGAAGCTCTCGCCAGACGGCCGATCTACTCGACGATCGGCTCGATTCGTGGATCACTCAGTCGCGATAGCCGCCAGCACGTCCAGCTTCGCCGCCCGCCGGGCAGGCCACGACGCCGCACCCAGTCCGAGTAGCGCCGAGATGAACAGGAACGTCACGAGCGACGTGAGCGGGACGACGATGTCGGTGATGCCTTCTTGCCGGAGCGACCACGAGAACGCCACCCCGAGGCCGGTTCCGATCAGCACCCCGACGATCGCGCCGAACAGCGCGAGTATCACGGCCTCCGACCGGATCATCGCCTTCACCTGGCGCCGCCGCATTCCGACGGCCCTCAGCAGCCCGATCTCGCGCGTGCGCTCGAACACCGACAGCAAGAGCGTGTTCACGATGCCGATCAGGGCGATGATGATCGCGAGCGCCAAGAGCGCGTAAACGAGCCCTAGCAACTGGTTCACCTGTTGTTGCTGCGTCTTCAGGAACTCGGCCCTCGTCTGGACCGTTAGCCCCGGATAGGCACGCAAGCCTGCGCCGACCGCCGCCTTTCCCGCGGTGCTCTGGGGACTCGACGTCTGGATGAGCACGGCCACCGGCAGCGGCTGGCTGAAGTGCGCGCGGAAGAAGGCGGCGCCCGTGAGGAAGTTCCCGAGCAGGGCATTCGGCTTGAAGATCCCGCCGACCCGCATGCTCGCGACGCCGGTCAACGCGAACTTCACAGGCACGACCGACCCGACCGACAGGTTGTCCTCGCTCGCAGTCGTCGTGTCCAGGAGAAGGTCGCCTGCTGCCAGCGCCCGGGCGCCGGAGCCGGCCGTCATGCGGAGAATGACGGTCTCGGACAGGCCGGCCGAGGAGACAGCCGTCAAATCCACCTGCTTGCCACGGAGCTCGAAGGCGCCCACATAGACGCTCGAGACCGCAGTGACGCCTTTCACCCGTGCGGCTGCTGCAGCCACTGTCGAGCTGAAGCCACCCGGCCCTGAGCCCGAGGCGCTGACTATGTAGTTAGCCTTTACCGCATCGGTCACCGCGCTCGTGGCCGACATCGAGGAGCGCGCCGAAGACAGCCATCGTGGCAACGAGCGCCAGCCCCACCATGAGGGCCGAGGCCGTCTGCGCCGTCCGCTTCGGGCTTCTCATCGAGTTCTCGCGGCCCAGCCTTCCCGTGACCCCCATCGACCCCGCCAGCGGCCTGCCGAGGACGCTAGCCATCGGTCGAGCGACTACCGGGGCGAGCATCCCCGCCGCGATGAAGATCGCAACTGCCCCGACGCCCACGAGTTGGATCGTGTGGCCAGTGAGACCGAAGGCGAGGACCCCGACCCCGAGTAGGGCGATAACGCCACCTACCATGATGCGGCGCACGGACGACTCGGCCTCCCCGCCTCTGTAGTCGGCGAGCGCCGCCATCGGCGCAATGTGGACCGCTCGCCGGGCCGGGCTGATCGCCGCGACGACAGTCACGCCGATACCCACGAGGAGTGCTGCCAGGACGGTGTGGGCTTGGAAGACCAGCGGCCCGGACGGGAGGGTGATCCCGAAGCCCTTCAACAGTGCCTCGAGGCCGACCGCTGTAAGCACTCCGAGCCCGAGGCCGGCGAGCGCCGAGACGAGACCGACGATCCCCGCCTCAGCTATCACCGACGTGAAGATCTGCCGCCGGCTCGCCCCGAGTATGCGAAGCAGCGCGAGCTCTCGCGTGCGCTGCCCGACGAGGATCGAGAACGTGTTGAAGATGGTGAAACCGCCGACGAACAACGAGATGAACGCGAACACGAGCAAGGCAGTCGAGAAGAAACCCAGCGCCGTATTGATGGCATTCGTCTGCTCGCTCGCGACCGTCTTGCCGCTCACCACCTGAACGCCAGGAGGAAGCACGTCCGCGATCGCCCGCTCGAGCGCTTTCTTGTTCACGCCGGGTTTGGCAAGGACGTCGATCGCGTCGTAACGGCCGACCTCGCCGAACAACTTCTGCGCCGTCGTCAGCTGAAAGGCGGCGATGGTCGCACCGGCGAGGTTGTCCGCCGTTCCGAATCGAACGATCCCGGTGATATCGAAAACCTGCGGAGGCCCCTCGAGCAGAATCCGGACATGGTCACCTACGCGAAAGTGGTACTTCTGCGCGGTGCCTTCGTCGATGGCGACATCGTGCGGTGTCGTAGGCGCCACGCCCTCGGCCAGGTGCAGGGAGGACAGCTGACGATTGGGGTCGAATGACACGCCGAGCGTTGGTGCGCCACCCGAGCTGATCACCTTGCCGTCCGGGGCGACCATCTCGGCGAACCCCTCTACGCCGCCCGAGGCGTACGCCACCCCGGGCACCTTCCGCACGTTGGCGGCGATCGACTCGGGGATCGGTTTGGCGCCTTCGGACTGGTCACCGCCCTTGAACGCCGGCTTGGCCCGGACGACGAAGTCGACGTGCTGGTAGACGTGCCCGAACAGAGTCGTGAACGTCTGGCGCAGAGTATCGGTCAGGACGAGCGTCCCCGAGACGAACGTCACCCCGAGCACGATCGCGAGCGCCGTGAGAGCAAGTCTCAGCTTGTGCGCCAACAACCCCTTCAAAGTGGCCCTGGCCACGTCAACCGGCCAGCATCTTCGTGTGCTCGAGCACGGACTCCGCCGTAGGTGACACGAGCTCCCCGACCACCTTGCCGTCTCCGAGGAACACCACCCTGTCGGCGTACGCCGCTCCGCGAGGGTCGTGGGTGACCATGACGATCGACTGGCCGAACTCGGTGACGGACCAGCGCAGGAAGGCAAGCAGCTCAGCCGAGGAGTTCGAGTCGAGGTTTCCGGTGGGCTCGTCGGCAAAGATCAAGTCAGGACGCCCGATCAGTGCCCGCGCACAGGCGACGCGCTGCTGCTGGCCCCCGGACAGCTCATTCGGCCGGTGCGACAGGCGGTCACCTATGCCCAGTTGCTCTATGAGGTAGTCGAACCACCCCTGGTCCACCTTCCCCCCGGCGAGGTCGGCTGGGAGCTTGATGTTCTCGCCCGCGGTCAGCGTCGGAACGAGGTTGAAGGACTGGAAGACAAAGCCGACCCGATCCCGTCGCATCTCCGTCAACCCGCTGTCGTCGAGCGCGCCGATCGCGAGATCGCCCACGAACACCTTTCCGGACGTGGGCGTGTCGAGTCCGGCCATGCAGTGCATGAGCGTCGACTTGCCGGAGCCCGACGGGCCCATGACGGCCGTGAAACGGGCGCGGGCGAACTCCACGTCGATCCCGTCGAGAGCTCGCACGACGGCGTCACCCTTGCCGTAGATCTTGACAAGGTCGACTGCTCGGGCGGCTGGGCTGGCAACCGGAGAGGGTGAACCGGGCTGCACGTTGTCGGTAATCGTCATCGCGGTGCGCCTTTCGGGGTCACGGCGGCGTGAAGAGAGGCAAAGTGCATGCTCAGATCATTCCCCAAGTCGTGTCGCCAGCGGAATCGGGGATGACCCCGATTGAACCCTGACGCCGCGACCGCGAAGCCGGCGACAGCAGCGATCAGCTCGGACAGCATGAAAAGCTGGGCGGTACGTACTGGGGTCAGGTGGCTACAAGGCTGCACACCTGTCTGTTGACGGTACTCTCGCTGTGCCCGTCAGAGCCGGCGCGGTGACCACCTGGACAGGCCTGTCGAGCAGTGCCGTGCAAGGCGTGGGGGAGGTCGCCCGATGTTCACTCAAGTGGTCGTCGTCAATCGAGGCGAGCCCGCAGTCCGGCTGACCCGGGCGGTTCGGGAGCTGAACGAGCAGCGCGGTTGCGACATCCGAGTGATCGCCCTTCACACCCACGCCGAGCGGCGGGCGCGGTTCGTCCGGGCGGCAGACGAGGCGGTGTGCCTCCGAGATGTCGCTACCGCGGGGGGCGCCTACCTCGACCACGCGGAAGCTGAGCGGGCAATCCGGTTGAGCCGCGCTGATGCCGTGTGGGTCGGATGGGGGTTTGTGGCGGAGGACCCCGCGTTCGCCGAGCTGTGCGACAGGCTCGGCGCGGTGTTCATCGGTCCTCCTCCGCAGGCGATGCGCAGGCTGGGCGACAAGATCGAGGCCAAGCTCCTGGCTGAGCAGACCGGCGTCCCGGTGGCCCCCTGGAGCAGAGGCCCGGTTCACACTCTTGCAGAGGCAGCCAGACACGCCGGCTCGATCGGGTACCCGCTCATGATCAAGGCCAGGAGCGGTGGCGGGGGCCGAGGTATCCGCGTCGTCAACTCGGCGATCGAACTCGAGACCGCGCTCGAGCGCACGCAGGCCGAGGCATCGCGTACCTTCGGTGACCCGGTCGTCTTCCTCGAGCGACTCGTTGTCGGCGGCCGGCATGTCGAGGTCCAGGTCATCGCAGACAACCACGGCACCGTGTGGGCGCCCGGAGTCCGCGACTGCTCGAAATTCAGCGCCGCAATCAGAAGCTGATCGAGGAGTCGAGTTCCCCGGCACTCGACGCCGAACAGGAGGCCGCACTCCGCGCTGCCGCCATCGCCCTCGTCCGGGTCGCCGACTACCGCGGGGCAGGGACCGTCGAGTTCCTGTACCAGCCGGTCGAGAGGACCTTCACCTTCTTGGAGGTGAACACCCGGCTGCAGGTCGAGCACCCGGTCACCGAGGTGACCACCGGGCTCGACTTGGTCAAGTTGCAGTTGCTCGTCGCCGCCGGCGAGACGCTCGTCGGGGACGTACCGCCGCAGATCGGACACGCTATCGAGGCGCGGCTCAACGCCGAGGATGCTGATCGAGGATTCTCCCCCGCCCCGGGAACGGTGGAGCTTCTCCACCTGCCGTCCGGCCCGGGCATACACGTCGACACCGGGATCGCCACAGGTGACACGATCCCACCTGGATACGACTCGATGGTCGCCAAGGTCATCGCGTGGGGGCAGGATCGACCTGAAGCGCTGGCGCGGCTGCGTTGCGCCCTACGCGAGACGACGATCGTGATCCGGGGCGGCACGACCACCAAGTCGTTCTTGCTGGACCTGCTCGCCCGTCCCGAGATCCTGTCCGGCGAGTGGGACACGGGCTGGCTGGACCGCGTCGAGATCTCCACTTCCCCATCGGGGGCTGAGCACGCAGACGTGGCTCTGCTCAGCGCTGCCATCGACGCGTACGACGCAGAGGAGGCACTCGAGCGAGATAACTTCCTGGCCTCCGCCCGCGGGGGTCGACCGAGGGCGAGCCACGCCGTCGGGCGCAAGGTCGAGCTCGGCTACCAGTCACACGCCTATCGCCTAGAAGTGGCCCAGGTGAGTCCCCGCCGATACCGGCTGGAGGCGGAGGGGGGATTCATCGACGCCGACGTGGACCGCCTGAGCTCCTTCGAATGCCGGCTCGGGGTCGGCGGAACACCCTTCCACGTCGTATCGGTGTCCGGCGCCGGCGATCACCTGGTCGAGGTCGACGGCGTCACTCACCGGATCGAAAGGGACGAGACCGGAATGGTTCGCTCACCGGCGCCGGCGGTTGTGGTGGCGATCCACGTCGCCGTCGGCGATGACGTCGAAGCCGGAGCAGCGATCGCTGTGCTCGAAAGCATGAAGATGGAGACGGTCGTGCGGGCTCCGCGCCCTGGAAGGGTGCGAGAGATCCTTGCAGCAGTCAACTCCCAAGTCGATGCAGGAGCCCCGCTACTGCGGCTCGACCGCCCGGTCGACCAAGCCGAGACCACCGCTTCGGACTCGGCGACGGTCAGCTTCTCAGCACAGATGACAGGCGACACAGCGAACACGCCGACGCGGGCGCACGATGACCTCGACGTGTTGCGGGCCATGATCACCGGCTACGACGTGAGCTTCGAGGCGGGCGCGTGATCTGGTCGAGGAATACACAGAGCTGCGCCGCGGGCCCGCCCACGACGACGCCGAGCTGAGGCGCGACGAGCTCACGCTGCTCACCACGTTCGCCGACCTGTGCGAGCTCTCTCGCAATCGACCCACCATCGAAGAGGAAGATCCCGACCTGCGTGCCCACAGCCCGCGGGAGTACTTCCACACCTACTTGCACTCACTCGACGTCGAGCAGGAGGTCCTGCCGGCGGCGTTCCGGACGAGGCTGTCTCGAGCCCTTCGACACTACGGCGTGTCAGATCTCGGACCGAGCCCGGAGCTCGAGGAGGCGGTATACAGGGTCTTCCTCGCCCAGCAAGGGGCGGCCGATCAGATCCCGATAGTCACCGCCCTCCTCGAGCAGTGGCTTCTCGAGGAGGAGGTGCCGGCAGATGATGGCGGCGCCGAGATCGGAGAAGTTCTCGACAGGCTGATCGTCGCAACGCAGCTGCGCTACCCGGCTGTGGGCGACCTTGCCCGCAGCATCCGCTTCCGTCTCTTCGACCAACCCCTCATCGTCCAGGCTCGGGAACAGGTCTACCGGGGGGTCCCGCGCATCTTCGTTACCTGGACGAGCATCCGGACGCAGCCGACTACGCCGAACGGATCGAGATCTTGGCCGCAAGCCCCGAGCCGTTGATCCGGCTGCTGGCCCAGCGCATCGGAGTCAACAGCTCCGGGTCGGAACCGATGCTCGAAGTCATCACACGCCGCTACTACAAGGTGCGCGTGCTGGAGGACGTCGCCTCCTTCCGGCTCGAGGATCGACAGTTCGTGACGGGTTCGTTCGAGCTGAGCGGCAAACAGCTCCACCTCATCTCGGCAATGGGCGACCTCTCGGAACTGCGCTCCGTCCTCCTCAGCGTCGCCGGCTTGGCCGCCGGGGTCACCGATCCGACGAACCTCGTCGTCGACCTCTACCTCTCCTCGAGCGAGCGCTCCACCGACCCGGACTCGGTCGCAGCGGCCCTACGGGAGACGATCTCCGGCGTCCCGGTTCTCGTCACGGGCCGACGCGTGACGGTCACGGTGTGCGATCCCGGCGGGGCCGAGGTAGAGGAGTACACGTTCCGACCATCCCGAGGGCGCATGGAAGAAGAGCGCGTCATCCGCGGGATGCATCCGTTGATCGGCCAGCGCCTCGACCTCTGGCGGTTGAAGAACTTCGTAGGCACTCGGCTTCCCTCGACCGAGGACACCTACCTGTTCCACTGCGTAGCGCCCGACAACCCCGACGATCAGCGCCTCGTGGCACTGGCAGAAGTCCGTGACGTCACACCATGGCGGGACGCGTCCGGCCGCGTGGTCACATTCCCCGTCGTCGAACGCACGCTCGCTGCCTGCCTCGAGAGCATCCGCGCCAACCTGGCCGAGCGCGGGGCCGAAGGCCGGCTCGACGCCAACCGCATCTTCCTTTACGTGTGGCCTCCGATCGACGTTCCCCTCGATGAGCTGTACGGTTTCGCCCGGGCCGTGGCACCCCTGACGGCCGGTGCCGGGCTGGAGCAGATCATGGTGCTTGCTCGGCTCCGGGACGAAGAGGGCGCAGAGCCTCGCGAGGCGGCGTTGCTCTTCTCCAACCGGCCCGGGGCCGGTGTTGGCGTGACCGTGGTCGAGCCGCCGACAGAGCCGCTCGCACCGCTCGACGAGTACACCCAGAAGGTACGCCGCTCGAGCGCCCGGGGCGCCGTGTACCCCTATGAGATGATCCCGCTTCTCACCGGCGACGGGGGCTCTTTCACCGAGCACGACGTCGATGAGGCCGGGCGGCTCGTGCCCGTCGACCGACCTGCGGGACACAATCGGACGGGGATAGTCGCCGGCCTCGTGTCGACACCCTCTGCCAGCCACCCCGAAGGGATGGTGCGCGTCGCTCTCTTCGGTGATCCGACCAAGGCGCTCGGTACCGTCGCCGAACCAGAGTGCGCGTTGGTCATCGCCGCACTCGACCTCGCCGAGGAGATGGCGGTGCCGGTCGAGTGGTTCGCGCTGTCCTCGGGAGCCAAGATCTCGATGGACAGCGGCACAGAGAACATGGACTGGGTGGCACGCGCTCTACGGCGGCTGATCACCTTCACCCAGGCCGGCGGCGAGGTGAACGTGGTAGTGGCCGGGATCAACGTAGGGGCGCAGCCGTACTGGAACGCTGAGGCAACGATGCTGATGCACACCAGAGGGATCCTGATCATGACGCCCGACAGCGCGATGGTGCTGACCGGCAAGCACTCGCTTGACTACTCGGGAGGAGTGTCGGCCGAGGACAACTTCGGGATCGGTGGATATGACCGGGTGATGGGACCGAACGGGCAGGCGCAGTACTGGGCACCGAACCTGACCGCGGCCTGCAGCACACTGCTCACCCACTACGAGCACACCTACATCGCGCCGGGAGAACGCTCCGTGCGCCGAGCCGCCACGAGCGACCCCTCCGACCGCGATGTGCGCAGCTACCCACACGTCCATCCGGCCAGCGAGTTCACGACGGTGGGGGACATCTTCTCCGACGAGGTGAACCGGGAGCGTAAGAGACCATTCGACATCCGCACCGTCATGCGAGCCGTGGTCGACCAGGACCACGAGGTCCTGGAGCGCTGGGCCGGAATGGCCAACGCCGACACGACGGTCGTCCTCGACGCCCACCTCGGTGGTTACCCTGTCGCGCTGATCGGCGTGGAGTCGAGGCCGATCCCTCGCCCGGGATGGTTCCCCGCCGACGGTCCAGACCAGTGGACCGCCGGCACGCTCTTCCCCCGGTCCTCGAAGAAGACCGCTCGAGCCATCAACGCAGCCAGCGGCAACCGGCCCCTCGTGGTGCTGGCGAACCTGTCAGGTTTCGACGGGTCTCCTGAGTCGCTGCGCAAGCTGCAGCTCGAGTACGGCGCCGAGATCGGCCGAGCCATCGTGAACTTCAAGGGGCCGATCGTCTTCTGCGTGATCTCGCGCTACCACGGGGGCGCCTTCGTCGTCTTCTCGGGCGTCCTCAACGACAACATGGAGATCATCGCTGTCGAAGGGTCGTTCGCCTCGGTGATAGGGGGCGCGCCGGCGGCGGCCGTCGTGTTCTCCCGGGACGTCGCGACGCGCACTTCCAACGATCCCCGGATCGCTCGCGCGGAAGCAGCGCTCGCAGGCGCCGACAGAGCCGAACGCCCGAAGCGGCGAGTCGAGATGGACGACCTGCGCGCGTTGGTGCGCTCCGAGAAGCTCGGCGAGGTGGCCGACGAGTTCGAACACGTCCACAACATCGAGCGGGCGCTGGCAGTCGGTTCCGTACAGGCGATCATTCCCGCCCGCGAGCTCCGGCCCTACCTCATCAGTGCCATCGAGCGGGGTATCAACCGGACGTCTTCGTGAACTCCCCGCGACCGCCGATCGTCCGCCGAGTGACGGCGTGGACCCTCGGAATCGCCGGGCTCATCTCCTACAACTGGTGGGTCCTGGTGCCGCTCAGGCCGGGCCTCCTTCGTTCGCCCAACGAGCTCTTCAGCGACCTCGAGGTGACTGGCCAACCCTTTGCCACAGCGATGCAGCATGCGGATCTCCTCTCCGGGCTTCTCCTCATCGGGGCATTCTTGGCGGCGGGGAGCCGGACCATCGTCGGCGCCCGGCGGGAGTGGTTCGCGATGGTGGTGTTCGCCGCCGCCGGAACGCTCGGAGGAGTATTCCCCGAAGTGTGCGCCGACGGGATCAACCCTTCCTGCCTGAGCAGGGAGTGGAGATTCCAGCTCCCGCTCCACCAGTACCTTCACATCGCCGGCGGCATCCTCGAATTCGGCGGCATTACGATCGCCCTGCTCTTTGCCTTCCGGCGGACGCGCAGCCAGCGGACTCTCAGCGCCGGTGTCTACCGGCAACTGGCGAGAGCCGCGTGGGTGGCGTACCCGATCCTTGGGGCGGCTTACTTGACGGACAGGCTCGGCAGCATCCCTGAGGCACTCTTCTTCGTGGGCTTCACGGTGATGGTTCTGACCGAGCTTGCCGAACGAACGAGCGCTCTCGGCTCGAGTCCCGACACCGGCAGCAAAGGACGGGAGATCAGATCTCGGCGCCGGCCGCCTCGGGTCGCTCCTCTTCGTCGCCCGTGACCGGAAGCCTGTCGAAGACCGGCGGCGGGTCACGCCAGAGAGGGCGGCCGCCTGCCGCTGCACCCGGGCCACCCTCGGCTGCAGCCTTGATCGCTCTCCACACGCGCTCTGGGGTGCACGGCATGGGAATGTGCCGAACTCCGAGGTGCGAGAGGGCGTCGACCACGGCGTTGTGGACCGAGGGAGTCGAGCCGATCGTGCCCGATTCGCCGATTCCCTTGGCACCGAGCGGGTTCCTCGGGGTCGGCGTCTCGGTGTTGGCCGTCTCGAACGAACACAGCTCCGCCGCGCTCGGCATGGAGTAGTCGGCGAGCGACGCCGTCAGCGGGTTCCCCATCTCGTCGTAGACGACCTCTTCGAAGAGGGCCTGGGCCATGCCCTGCGCGATCCCACCGTGCTGTTGGCCTGTGACGAGAAGCGGATTGAGCACTCTGCCGCAGTCGTCGACGGCTATATGACGAAGGGCGCGGACGCTCCCCGTCTCGGTGTCGACCTCGACGACCGAGACGTGAGCCCCGAAGGGGAAGGTCGCTCCCTCCTGCTCGAAATCCAACTCGGCCGCCAGCGGACTTCGATCGTCGTCGACCGGCGGGGGTCCGTCCGGCCGGCCGCGATAGGCGAGGTCCGCGAGCTCGGCCCACGACAACGCCGCGGACGGCACCCCGGCGACCCCAAGTCCTCGACCATCGTGCCAGACGATGTCCTCGACGCTCGCCTCCAACTCGATCGCAGCAAGCTCTCTGGCCTGCTCGAGCACGGCCTCGGCGGCGGTGAAGACCGCACTCCCGCCGATCTGCAACGACCGCGAGCCGCCGGTCCCGCCACCACGCGGCACTACGGCGGTGTCGGACTGGACGAAGGAGATCTCGTCCATCGGTATCCCGAGGGTGTCCGAGACGATCATGGAAAAGGCGGTGGCGTGGCCCTGACCATGCCCCGAGGTGCCGACCCTGATCGTGGCCGTGCCGTCGCGGTGCACCTCCACGGCGCCGTACTCCCCGCCGCCGCCTGCGGTTATCTCGACGTAGACGCTGACCCCGATCCCGAGCTGGAGGCGGCCGCCTGCCACCCGTCGGTCGGCCTGCTCCTTCCGCAGGCTCTCGTAGTCGGCGAGCCTCAGCACCTCGTCGAGCGCCGCGCCGTAGTCACCGCAGTCATACGTCGTGCCCATCACGGTTTGAAGGGGCTCGGAGAAGGCCGGCAGCAGGTTCCGGCGGCGGAGCTCGACCGGGTCGATGCCGAGCTCCGCAGCTGCGATGTCCATCGTCCTCTCGAGGAGCTCGGCGGCTTCGGGACGGCCCGCCCCCCTGAATGCCCCCATCGGCGTGGTGTTCGTGACCGCGACGGCCACGTCGAAACGGATCGCCGGGATCGCGTACACGCCCTGAGCCATCATGCGAGTCGGCCCGAGGGCGAGCGCCCCGCCGAAACCCGCGTACGCCCCGGAATCCGCGATGATCCGGCAGTGCATCCCGGTGATGCGGCCCTCACCGTCGAAGCCCATCTCGACCCACTGGACCTGACCCCGCCCGTGCGGCATGCCGACCATGTTCTCCGACCTGTCCTGCACCCAGCTCACCGGCCGCCCGAGTCTGAGCGCAGCAGCGACGACCGCAGCATGTTCGGCCCCGATCCCCGCCTTGCCGCCGAAGGCGCCGCCGACGTGCGGGGCGACGACGCGGAGAGTTGCCCTGTCCAAGCCGAGGTTACGGGCGAGGGATGACGCGAACCCGTGCGGCATCTGGGTGGACACGTAAACGGTGAGGAGATGGCCGGCTCCGTCGTCACCCGGCACCGCCGCGATCGCATCTCCCTCCATGGGCACAACTGCGACCCGCTGGTTCTCGAGCTGGGCGCGGACGACCGTCACCGCTCTGGCGAGCGGGTCAGGAAGCGGGGGATCAGCCGTTCCCGCAACGAGGTTCGTGCCCAGCTCCTCGAACTGGAGGGGTGCGCCGTCCGCAAGAGCGGCCTCGGAGTCCACCACAGCTTCGAGCGGGTCGTAGTCGACCTGTACGAGCTCTGCCGCGTCGACAGCAGCGGCCTCTGTCTCGGCGATGACGATGGCAACCGCCTCGCCCACGAAACGGACCTTTCCGTCTGCGAGCGGCGGCCGTGCACACGCACGATTGAGGACCATGAACCCGTGAAAGGGCGCGACGCCGAGGTCGCCGGCGGTGAACACGGCCAGCACTCCGGGAGCGCTCCGGGCGGCCTCGCAGTCGACCGAGCGGACAACGGCATGGGCAAAGGGCGAGCGCACGAACGCCGCCCGAGCAAGGCCCTCAATGCTCAAGTCGCCGACGAAGGTGCTGTGCCCGGTCAGAAGGGCCGGGTCCTCCACGCGGCGCACGCTGTTTCCGAGAAGTGAGCCTGGCACGGTCGTAACCTACAGGGGCAGCCAGCAAGGACGCGTCGCGCACCCGGCTCGCCGGTAGGGATGAGTCAGGGCTCCGGCACGACGTCGTCCAAGCCCACACGGCCTATCGACCGGCCGAGGCGGCGCAACAGCGCCGGCGCCAGGGCGCACGCGATCGCACACTGGGCACATCCTGCGACGATGAGCGGCAATCGGAGGCCGCCGAGCACCGCGACTCCACCCGCAGCGAAGGCGCCGACCGGAGCCGCTCCCCACGCGATACCGCGCCAGGCGGCGCCCACACGGCCCATGATCTCCGGCGGGGCGAGACGCTGCCGAAGCGAATTAGAGGCGACCGTGCCGGTGCCGACGGCGAAGCCGGAGAGAGCGAAGGCGCCTCCTGCTAGCAGCCATCCGTGAGAAGCCGCCATCAGCAGATAGCCGCCGCCCGCCACAATCGCCGCCGCCAGCAGAGTGAATGCACTGCCAAGCCTCCCGACGATGCGGCCGGCCAGGAATGCACCGGGAAGGTTGCCGACTGCGCCAGAGGCAACGAACAGACCGTACGCGCTCGCGTGCACGCCCCAGTCCCGGGTCGCTACAAGGACGAGGACGCCGCTCACGAGACCTTGGAGCCCTGCGAGCATCGCGATGAGGCCGAGAAGGATCCTGAGTCGCCGGTCACCGAAGAGATAACGCGCTCCGTCCCACATCGACCCTCGAGCGGCCGCTGGAGCCGACCGGGGCGTCCGGACCCGCCGCAACCAGAGGCCGGAGAGAGTGAACATGACGGTATTGACGACAAACGGGAAGGCACGTGAGACCACGAAGGTCGCAGCGCCTGCGACAGGGCCGGCCAGATGCTCGCTGCCCGCCTCGGTACCCGTGAGGAAGCCGTTCGCCCGGTCAAGTTCCGAGACGTCGACCAACTCCGGCACGCTTGCCTGCAAGGCGGAGTAGAAGACCGCTCGCGTTGCCGAATTGAGGAGCACGCCGCCGATGAGCAATCCGAGATCGATGTCGTGGGTGGCGACGAGCACTGCGAGCGTCAAGAAGGCGGCAGCTCGGACGAGATTTGCCGTAGCCATTACCCGGCCTCGCTCGAATCGGTCGGCGAATGCTCCTGCCGGCAATGCCATGAGGAGCCACGGCAACCCGTCCGCCGCGATGACCGAGGCGACTGCCACCGGGCGCGGATCGACTACGAGCGCGAGCAACGGGACGGCGCCGTACGCGAAGCCGTCTCCCGAGCTTGCGAGAGCAAAGGAGGCCCAGAGGTTGAGGAACGGTCGGCCGAACCGGCCTGGCCCAAGCCGCCGCTTCGGCTCTCGTCCCGGTGCGGAGCCCTCTTCGATCTGCATGATCTCCTACATCGTGCGTCGGCGAGAGACTGCGGGCGAGCGGCTGCGACAAAGCGCTAAAGCCGCCCGCCCGCCTTTCCGATAAGTCAAGCAACAGAACCTACACGCCGCATCAGCGACGCGGTCATAAGCCGTTCCGGGCTCGCAAATCGGAGTCGGCAGCATCACCGACCGCGGGGCCTCAGCCCCACCTGACATCCCGGCGGACCAAATCGACCACCTCCCTTCATCACTGGGTATCGGTCGGGGGTAAAGGAGGGTTCGTTACCGTGCTACCGGTGACCCTCCTTCCCCGCGTCTGCAAATATTCCCAGGTATAAGGACGAATGACAATGCTTGTGCCGCGAAGCTGTCACTAACTCCGCTTCAGGCAGTAATGGCGGCCGGGTTGACAGGCCGTCAGCGGCCCGGCTGACGGGTCGTCAGCGACCGAGCTGGCGGCTGTCAGATTCCGAGTTCGGAGGACGCCCTGGCCCGCCGCCCACGACCCGCAGAGGACGCATCGGCGGCAGCTCCGGCGAGAAACTGAGGCGCGCACCGCTCAAGAACCACTCTTGAAGGTCGGCGCCCGTCCTCGGCCGGGAGAAGTAGTCGCCCTGGACAGAGTCGCAACCCGCGTCTGCGAGGATGGCGCACGTCACCTCGTGCTCCGCCCCCTCGGCCACAACCGTGAGCCCGAGGGCCTTCGCCATGGCGATCGAGGAGCGCACGATGATCCGGTTACTCGGGTCCTCGGCCATATTCGTCACGAACGAGCGGTCGATCTTCAGCTCCTGCACCGGGAGGTGGTGCAGGTAAGCCAAGGACGAGTAGCCGGTGCCGTAGTCGTCGACGGCGATGCGCACGCCGAGTCGCGCGAGCCGGGCGAGCACGGCGCTGGCTTCGCCGATGTCCGACGTGACCTCCGTCTCGGTCAGTTCGAGCGTGAGAGCCGAAGCGGGAAGCTCGTTGCGCTGGAGCTCGCGCTGAACGAGCTCCACCAGCCCTTCGTCAGACAGCTCCCGTCCCGAGACGTTGACCGCCAGTCCGATCAGAAGCCCGTTGCGGCGCCATGTGGCTGCCTGGGCGCAGGCTTCCGCGAGGACGTATTCGGTCACCTGCCGGATGAGTCCCATCTGATCGGCGATACCGATGAACTCCTGAGCCGGAATCCATCCCTCTTCGGGGTGCTCCCAGCGTGCCAGCGCTTCGACTCGGAGGACCTTGCCCGTTGAGAGGTCGGCGATCGGCTGGTACACGACGCTCAGCTGGTCGCCGTCCTCGAGAGCGTGAGCAAGCCCGCCTGCGAGCATCAGCCGCCGCTGCATGTCACGGTCCTGTACGACCGAGTAGAGCTCTATCCCGGTCCGCCGCTCCTTCGCGCGGTACATCGCGATGTCCGCTCGCTGCAGCAGATCGGCGACGTTCTTTCCGTTCTCCGGCGCGAGCGCGATCCCCGCGCTTGCCGTGATGGCAAGTGTCAGCTCATCGAGGCTGATAGGCCGTGAGAGCTTCCACATCGAGGTCGCGGACGACGCCGATCGCCTCTTCGGGGCCGATCACATCGGAGACGAGAAGGGCGAACTCGTCCCCCCCGAGGCGAGCGACCGTCGCTCGGCCCCTAGCACCTTGCACCAAGCGTCTCGAGACCTCGCACAGCAACCGGTCGCCGGTTTCATGCCCGAGCGTGTCGTTCACGTCCTTGAACCTGTCGATGTCGAGCAGCACGACGGCGGCACGGTCGGTGCCCTGGAGAGCCGTCTTCGCCTCGGCCAAGAAGAGGACCCGGTTCGCGAGGCCCGTCAACTGGTCGTGTGTCGCCTGGTAGAGCCGCGCCTCTCCCTCGTGGCGAAGCTCCTCCACGAGACGGGCTCGCTCGATGCTCGACCCGGCGTGGGCTACGAGCGTCTCGAAGAGCCGTAGGTCGTCGGCGTCGAACGGGTCGAGCTCCTCCTCCCGGTCGAGCGCGACGAGAGCACCGGCAACTACGTCGCCGTACCTGAGCGGCGCGCTGACCCCGCTTCGGAATTCTCCGAAGATCGGATCGCTCGCGATGGAAGAAGGCGTCGACTGGGCGGGACTGACACACAGCATCGGCTTGCCAGACTTGATGACCCGCGTCGCGATCGAGTCCTCGCTGAGCGACACGGTCTCGCTCAAGAGGCCCTCAGCCCCGAACCGGACACGCAATGGGCCGCCGGCGCCGTCGACGAGCACGAGCTCCGCCCGCCGAGCCCGCATTACGGCCTGGATCTGTTCGAGCACGGTCGAAGCCGTGGAAGCCGGCTCGAGGTTCGCGCGACCGAGCGAGCGGCTGAAGTCGTACAACCGCTGCAACGCGCTCGAAGCGCTCCGTGAGCCTGAGGTATCCGCGGTAGGCGACGATGATGAGCACGCCGACGAGGACGAGCGGGATGACCGCCCACCAGTTCCACCATGAGGCGTCGAGGACGACGAAAGCGAGCCCGATGCTCGCCGCGAGCAGCATGGCCTCGGTCGTGAACTGGAACCCGGACCGGCGCGGCACCTGGCGGCCATTGAGCCGGACGACAGCCCGAACAGCGAGATCTGCGGTGATCGCCGCCGCAGCGAGAGCGGCCGCGCCGGCGGCGGACCCGAGCGGACTTACAGGCAGTCTGTGGCCGAGTGCGGCGTGGTAGACGATTGCCGCCAGCGCTGCGCCGCAAGCACCAACGGTGAGATTGAAAAAGAGCTTGAGAGGTGTCTGTCGCCGGACGAACCCGAGCACGATCACCTCGCCTGCCACGCGAGCGAGGACAAGGACTAGAGGTGAGGCGAAGACGAGCCCGAGCAGCAGCGGGACTTCGGTCAGGCCAACGAGATGGGTGTCACCTCGGTGGTGAAACGAGACCGGGGCGAGCAGCACTGCGGCCGACACGACGACCAGAGCGGCAAAGGTGAGGGGTGCACTCGCCACATGGCGAACGGCCCCGAGATGGGCGGCCTGTGCCGCGACAAGCAAGCCGGCTGTGCCCGCGAGGAGCACGGTGGACAAGGCGAAGATCTTGACGCTCGCCCCAGAGCCGGCATTTGACTGGCCCTGTGAAGTGTTCCTCGCGGGCGAGCCTTCATACTCAGGGGCGTTTTCGGACGGTCTCCCACGCACGGGATCATCGGGCTGATAGAGCGCGTTGGAGCTATCGCGGTCACCCGGCCCAGGGGCGCGAACGCCATGGGTGCTCTCTGAGGGCACCCTAAACCATCGGTCATTGCCGGCGAAACTTGAGCGATTGGTTTCAACAAGACTTCTGAGCTGGGCTTTCGTACAGGATTGGCCCGGCGAATCCTGCAGTCTGGGTGCAATTTCAGACTGCCAAGCCGCCGCCGGAGGCAGACGCTTCACGGCGCGGTTCCTCACAGCTCCAGGTGGACGCCGACCTGTTCACCGTTGATGAAACTCGTGATGTCGGCTGGCACGCGTAAGCGGTCGTCGCTCAGAAAGCGCGCGCGGATGGCGGGGAAATCCCCGCTGCCGGCCAATGCCGCGACATCGTCGAGCACTGCGGCCTCCTCGTCGGTCACCGGGTCGTGAGGTCCGGTCATCATCCCCCACGCGTCCCACGGCAGCAGCTCGACCTTGTTCAGGCAGGCGAAGTCGCTGATGACGTTGCCGGCGATGAAGGCCAATCCCCACATGTCGAAAATCCCGAACAAGAAAGGGTCGACTTCACCGGCGCGCGCTGCGATCCACGCCTCGCCACCTGTGAGGAACTTCCCGGGCGGCTGGTCGTGGGCGTCGAAGTCGAGATTCACGGTCCTGGCTTGCAGCTCATCGATCTGGGGGTCGTCGCGCACCCACCGCTCGCCGTTCCACCGCTCGGTGACCCAGTGGTCGTACCACTTCGCCGGGTCGAAGCAGTTGCTGAAGCCGCAACGCACCCTCGAAGGAATGCCCTGAGAACGCAGCAGTGCTGTGTGCAACAGCGTGAAGTGCCGGCAGATGCAGAGCACGCGGTCGACCGGCTGGCGCGACACGGTCATGGGTTCGCTGGAGATCTCGACGACCCGCCTCAGCAAATCGGCCGTTGACCGAAGGTTCTGCTCATCGACACGGATGGCATCCTCTTCGACACCATAGGCCGGTGCCCAACCGCGGTGAAGGAGCAGGCCTTGCACGACGCCACGCAACCCGTCGAGGTCCGACGGCATGCCGGTCAGAGCGGGATGATCGGGTAGGGCCGTCATCACACCGGGGGACCGGTAGAAGTCGAGGGCCTCCGGGTTCATGCCGTCACGATACGACGATGCCCGCGTCGGCTGGCGTCGTCGCCCGGCCGCCGACGAGGGCGACATCTCGAGTAGCTGGCGATTAGCAAGAAGCCCTGGCACAGTGTGCCGGTGCCAAAGGTCTACTTCGACGAACGGATAGCGGAGCGCTACGACGCCTCCTCGGCGGAGATGTTCGAGCCCGCGGTCGTCGACCCGGTCGTGGGCTTCCTTGCCGATCTGGCGGGTGAGGGCGGTGTGCTCGAACTCGGCATCGGCACTGGCCGCATCGCGTTGCCGCTAAGCCAGCGGGGTGTTCGCGTCCACGGCATAGAGCTGTCCCCCGCCATGGTCGCCCGGCTGCAGGCGAAGCCCGGTGCCAACGAGATCGGTGTGACGATCGGCGACTTCGCGACCGCGAGCGTGGGCCGAACGTTCAGGCTCGCCTACCTCGTCTACAACACGATCATGAACCTGACCACCCAGGACGAGCAGGTCGAGTGTTTCCGCAACGTGGCCGCGCACCTGGATCCTGGCGGCTACTTCGTGATCGAGGTGGGGGTTCCTGCGCTCCAGCGGCTCCCGCCCGGCGAGACCGTCCGCGCATTCACGGTGAGCCCGACGAGACTCGGCTTCGACGAGTACGACGTCGCCACGCAGATCCTCTACTCCCACCACTACCACGTCGTCGAGGGCCGGCTCGAAGTCTTCTCTGCGCCTTACCGTTACGTGTGGCCGTCCGAGCTCGATCTGATGGCGCGACTCGCCGGCATGACCCTGCACGAGCGCTGGAGCGGCTGGAAGCGTGAGCCCTTCACGAGCGACAGCACCACACACGTGTCGGTCTGGGAGAAGACAGCCTGACGGACAGATCCCGGCACGGGACCTGAGCGCTCACATCCCGTGACGGGCTCCTGCGCCGGCTTCCACGGGCTGGCGCTCGATCGGTGCAGGCTCCAGCTCCGGCCCGATGTCCTCTCGGTAGTGGTACTTGCCACCCCGCAGCCAAGAGGCACCGGCCGCCACCAGGCAGGCACCGATTGCGAAGTCGAACGCAGCGTGCAAGCCCTCTGCGAAGGGGGCCGAGATCAACCCTGAGAAGAAACCCCGCCCGGTCAGAACAGCCACCTGATGAGCGGGCAGATGGCCAAGGACAGCAGATCCGACCAGGTGTTGGATGGGGTTGTACCCCAAGAAGGCGGCGAACAAGGTCGAGACCGGCGGCAGGTGCGACGCCTTTGACGCAATCAACCGCGGAACTCCATGGGCGACGAGCCCGTGTGCGAGCGCCGCGGGCAGGGTCGCTGACAGGCCCACGATCATGAGGGTGAAGAAGATTCCGATCGAGAGCACCTGGGCAGAGTTCTGGAAGGTCGAGTTCATCCCCGACCCGACCCCGCGATGCTGCGGCGGGAGGCTGTTCATCACCCCCGCCCGGTTGGGAGCGGCGAAGGCGCCCATGGCAAGGCCGTTCAGCAGCAGGACAGGACCGAATTCCCAGTAGGAGAAGTTGACCGGCAACAGCTCGAGGAGACCGAACGACCCGGCCGCGACGATCATCCCGCCCGACGCGAAGGGGCGCGATCCATATCGGTCCGAGAGGTGGCCGGAGATCGGCCCGGCGAGCAGGAAGCCGGCCGTGAGCGGCAGCATGTAGATGCCGGCCCACAAGGGCGTCCGGCTGAAGCTGTAGCCGTGACGTGGTAGCCAGATGCCCTGCAGCCAGATGATGAGCATGAACATGAGCCCGCCACGGCCGACGCTCGCGAGGAACGACGAGAGGCTCCCGGCGGTGAAAGCGCGGATCCTGAACAGCTGCAGGCGGAACATCGGGTCGGCGGCTCGCTGCTCGATGATGGCGAAGGCCACCAGCAGCACGACTCCACCGCTCAGGCAGCTGATGACGAACGGGCTCGTCCATCCCATGGTGGAGTGGCCATGGGGCTGGATGCCGTAGGTGATGCCGACCATGATCCCGATGAGCCCCAAGGCGAACGTGACGTTCCCGGCCCAGTCGATACGCGCCTTCGCGCGCCTTGGTACCTCTCGGAGCTTTCGATAGGCCCACACCGTGCCGAACAGGCCGATCGGCACAGACACGAGGAAGATGAGGCGCCACTGGATCGGGGCGAGCACACCACCGAGGACGAGCCCGATGAACGACCCGCTGATACCGGCCACTTGGTTGATGCCAAGGGCCGTGCCTCGCTCGTTCTCAGGGAAGGCGTCCGTCAAGATGGCGGCGGAGTTGGCCATGAGCATGGCTGAGCCCACTCCTTGGAAGACCCGCATGATCACCAGCCACAACGCTCCCGCGATGCCGCTCATCCAGGTGATGGTGAGCACCAGCGAGAAGAACGTGTAGACGGCGAAGCCGAGGTTGTACATGCGCACCCGGCCGTACATGTCGCCGAGACGCCCGAGGCTCACCACTAGGACGCTCGTCACGACCATGAAGCTCAGGATCATCCACAGCAGGTAGAAGCTGTTGCCCGGCGACAGGGGGTTGATGTGGATGCCCCGGAACACGTCGGGCAGGGCGATCAGCATGATCGACGTGTCGATGGTCGCCATCAGCATGCCGAGGGTGGTGTTCGACAGGACCACCCACTTGTAACGATCCCGATGGACTGCACCATCGCCGGAGACGGCCGCCGCTTGGCCGTCCTTCGTCTGGTCAGCGACCGCTCCCCCGACTCGAGGGACAGCGCCCGAGTCACTGAGCCCGGGTGCTCGCGACTTCCGCATGACCGGATCACCTTAAGGGTTCACAAGGCACGGTCGCGCGGGGAAGTCGTGGCGTCTGGGGCCCCATCATGGCCGCCATCCCGCACGGGCGTCGTGCCCGGCAGTATGTGAGCGGGCACCCGAGCGCCCGGGGTCGCCCCGCACCCGCCATCAGGAGGTGGACATGGAGGTCACTGCTGTTGCCATCGAGCGACCCGACGGTCTCAACGTCATCGTCGGGCAGGCTCACTTCATCAAGACCATCGAGGACCTCCACGAGGCACTTGCGGGAGCGAGCCCGCAGTTACGCTTCGGCATCGCCTTCTGCGAGGCGTCCGGCCCCTGCTTGATCCGCCGTTCGGGCAACGCGGACGACCTCGTCGATCTGGCGGTCCGGAACGCAGAGGCGATCGGTGCCGGTCACTGTTTCGTCGTGCTCCTGCGCGACGGCTTCCCGGTCAACGTGCTGAACGCGCTGAAACAGGTACCGGAGGTCTGCACCGTCTTCTGCGCCACCGCCAACCCCCTCGAGGTGCTCGTCGCCGAGAGCGATCTCGGCCGCGGGGTCGTCGGAGTGATCGACGGGTTACCCCCAGCTGGCGTCGAGACCGCAGCCGACGAGGCCGACCGCAAGGCACTGCTCCGCGCCATCGGCTACAAGCTCTGAGAGGGGGCCTCGTCACACCGCCTGAGTACTGTCGAGCGCTGTGACGATGCGCCCCGAACTCCGGCGACGACGCTGCCCGCCTCGGGGATGGGGTTTGACGAGCGGCCGAGTGGCGGTCGCTATCGGCGTCACACTCGTCACGACCTCGTGCGCCGGCGGGAGCGTCACGGCATCCCCACCGTCCGGGCGACGAACGACTTCGACGCCAACTACGTCGACCCGGCCTTCGACGATCTCCCGGCCACCGCGCTCGAGCACGGCGAAGTCCACGACGACGACCGCCCCATCTGGCGCGACCTGGTCGCTCGTGACCGAGCCCACCGACGGCATGCAGCCGATCTACTCATTGATGTCGGGTGCCCGCCACCGCCTGGACATGACGATGTACGAGCTGGCGGATCCGCAGGCAGTCGAGATCCTCGAGGCCGACGCCTCACGCGGCGTGAAAGTTCGTGTGATCCTCGACGAGGACTACTCGGGCGCATCTGTGAACGCTGCCGCCTACTCCGAACTCAGATCTCACGGCGTCGGGGTTCACTGGGCGCCAGCCGGCACGATCTTCCATCAGAAGACGATCACCGTGGACGATCACACGTCGGCGGTCATGACCCTCAATCTGACGAGCCAGTACTACGCGACTTCGAGGGACTTCGCCGTCGTCACCACGGATCCCGCCGACGTGGTGGCGATCGAGCAGGTGTTCGGGAGGGACTGGACCGACACTGGCTCTCCTCAGGCGGGACCGAAGGGGACGAACCTGGTCTGGTCCCCCGGAGCGGAGGCACCGATCCTTGCCGTCATCCAGTCCGCCCAACACTCGTTGCTCGTAGAGAACGAGGAGATGGACGACTCTGACGTCGTCGACGCTCTTGCAGCCGCCGCGCGCCGCGGCGTCAGTGTCCACGTCGTCATGACCTATTCGTCGTCCTGGACAAGCGCATTCGACAGCCTGGTGGGCGCGGGTGTGATGGTCAGCACCTATCCCAGTGATGCGACTCTCTACATTCACGCCAAGGTCATCGTCGCCGACGGCCGTACGGCCTTCGTTGGCAGCCAGAACTTCTCCGAGTCGAGCCTCGCCTACAACCGTGAGCTGGGCATCATCACCAGCGATCCGACCCTTGTCGGCGCGATCGCCCGGACGGTCGCCTCCGACTTCGACGGAGCTACTCCCGTCAGCAAGGGCAGCTCCAGTGCGAGCTCACTGCCTCCTACCACGTCAGCTGCGAGTGCTGGAGCCTCGTGCCAAGCACACGCATCCTCCGCAAATGACGGGTACGCAGGTGACTACGACGTCTACGTCCACTCGAACCAGCCGGACCAGAAGGCGACGGCCTCGGACTCGGGCGATACCCACAGCTACTACACGAACGGGTCCGGATACGCGGTCATCTATCTCTGGAACACGACTCCGGGAGAGGCCATCACTGTGACCGTCGGCGGCGCCAGATGCTCGACCACGGCCTAGCCAGAGCAGGTAGCTTTCCGACGTGCGCCTACAAGACGAGAAGGCGAAGCTCGAGCGATTCGCGCTCGGCAACGGCCTGAAGGTGATCGCCGCCCCTGACCACTCGAGCCCCCTCGTCGGAGTCTCAGTGGTCTACGACGTCGGGTTCCGGACAGAGCCTGAAGGAAGAACCGGATTCGCCCACCTGTTCGAGCACCTCATGTTCCAGGGCTCCGCGAACGTGGCGAAGATCGAGCACGTCCGGCTCGTCGAGGCGGCGGGCGGTGTGTTCAACGGCCACACGTTGGCCGACCTCACCGCCTACTACGAAGCGGTGCCCTCCGGGGCACTCGAGCTCGCGCTCTGGCTGGAAGCTGACCGGATGAGAGCGCTAGCCGTCACCGAGGAGAACCTCCGCAACCAGATTGACGTGGTGGAGGAGGAGATCAAGGTGAACGTCCTCAACCAGCCCTACGGCGGCTTCCCCTGGCTTGTTCTTCCCGAACTTGCGTTTGACTCCTACCCGAACGCCCACAACGGCTACGGCGACTTCGCCCATCTCGAGCGAGCGACCGTCGAGGAGGCGGCCGAGTTCTACGCGAGCTACTACGCACCGTCGAACGCGGTGCTCACGGTCGCGGGTGACTGTGATCCCGACGAGGTCCTCCAGTTCGCCGAGCGACACTTCGGCGACATCTCCGGCAAGCCGCGACCACCGCAAGGACCATGGCCTGAGCCTCCGCTCGAGACTGAGCGCCGTCGGGTGATCGACGACGCGTTCGCACCGCAACCGGCCTTCGTCGTCGGCTGCCGGACGCCCGACCCCGTCGCGAACATCGATCTGCACCTCGCGTACAGCGTGGCTGCGAGCCTGCTTGGCGACGGCGAGGCAAGCAGGCTCCGTTCCCGCCTAGTCCATCGCGATCACACCGTCACCGACGTCAGCTGCAGGCTCGGCATCTTCGGCATGGACAACTTCTTCATGCGCGACCCTGTGCTCTTCCAGATCGTCGTGCGTCATCCGGGCGTGGCCACGACCGACGAGCTTCTCGCCGCGATCGACGAGGAGCTTCGGCGCCTGGCCACCGAGGGCCCAACGCCGGACGAGCTCGGGCGCGTGGCGGCCAGTACGGCGTCGGACTACTGGAAGGGCATGGACTCCGTGATGGAGCGGTCGATCGCTCTCGGCTCGCTCGAGGTGGTGCACCGCCGTGCCGAGCTTGCAAGAGAGCTGCCGGGGAGGTTGGCAGCCGTGTCGGCGGCCGAGGTTGCAGCCGCCGCCATGGACCTCTCCGACCAGGCGCACGCGATCGTCGAGATCCGCCCAGCGCCCACGGCATCGCTATGACCACGTCGCGACCGTCCACCGGACGCCTCCGCACGCCGCGGATGCCGACTGTGACCGAGTCCGAGCTCGCCGGTGGCCTGCATGCGGTAGCGCTGCGTCGGGCAGGTGTGCCGCTCGTCGAGCTGCGTCTCGTCTTCCCCCTTTCGGCGCGACAGATCTCCCAGCCAGCAGCCCCGCTCGTGATGTCGGACTCCCTCTTCGCCGGCACGGATCGCCATGACCGGGAAGGACTCGCCATCGCTGTGCAGCGGCTCGGTGGCACCCTGACTGCCACGCTCCGCGGGGATAATGTGGAACTGAGCGCGTCGTCTCTTGCCAACCGGCTGCCGGCGCTCCTTGCGCTCGTGGCGGAGGTGCTCACAGCAGCCACCTACCCGGCTCCAGAGGTGCACGCCGACCGGGCACGGAAAGCGGACGAAGTCGCTGTCACGTTGAGCTTGCCCGAGACCCTCGCCGACGAGGCCCTCGCGAAGCGGCTCTTCGGGAGTCATCCGTACGGGACGGCCATTCCTCGCCCTGAGGCAGTGCTTCGGGTCGGCGCGGCGTCGCTGCGCAAGCTGCACGGAGGAGTCCTCACGCCGAAGTCAGCCCACCTCACTCTCGTGGGGGACATCCAGCCCAAGCGGACGCTGGCGGTGGCCGAAGATGCACTCGGCCGTTGGCTCTCGGAGCACGGTGCACGAGTCTCTGCTCTTCCTCCGCTCCCCGACGTACTCCCAGGGCCACTCCGGTTCGTCGACCGATCCGGAAGCGTCCAGAGCAACCTCCGACTCGGGGGAGCCGCACCCGACCGTGCGCGACCCGACTGGCCCGCAGCTGCGCTCGCCAACGAGATCCTCGGTGGCATGTTCACCTCTCGGCTCGTCGAGAACCTACGCGAGAAGAACGGCTACACGTATTCGCCCCGAAGCGCTGTCGACCACGGTCGTGCCGGATCGACGTTGAGCATCAGGGCCGAGGTCTCGACAGAGGTAACGGCTGCTGCGCTCGTCGAGACGCGTTATGAGCTCGGGCGCATCGCGACGACCGGTGTCACCGAGGAGGAGGTGGAGGCGGCGCGCCGGTACGCGGTCGGATCGTTTCTCTTCCGGACCGCAACTCAGGCGGGCCTCGCGTCCGCCCTTTCGACCTGGGCATTGGCGGGGATCGGTCCTGGTTATCTCACCGCATACCCGGCGAGCATCGCCCGTGCGACGCGAGCCGAGGTGGACGAAGCCGCCCGCCGTTATCTCGCACCCTCTGGGATCGCGACCGTGGTGATCGGCGATGGCGACGCTCTCGCGGGGCAGCTCGCGATACTTGACGAGGTCAGTACCGTCTGAGCGGTCGGCGACCTCCCGATCCTGTGGGCACCGTGGTCAATGGGGGTTGACCAACGCCATCAGTTGCCACCCAAGACCTCGAGATCGATCGACGTGAGGTCATCGCCCATGATGACGGTCCCGCTGAACCCGGCCGCCAACTGGCGCCACTCGAGCTCGGTCTCTTTGGTCAGAGCGGGCACGTAATGCGTGAGTATCAGCACCGCGACGCCTGCACGCTCGGCGGTCTCTGCTGCTTGTTGCACAGTCGAGTGGTAGTCAAGGATGTCTTGGAAGCGACGACTCGGCACCAGGCGAACCAGATCGTCTCGGATCACCGTCTGCACGTACGCCGTCGCGCCGGCGACGAGCTCGTCCAAGGTGACACAGGGGACACCGTCCCCCGCCACGACAACGCTCGAGCTCTCGTAGGAGACCCGATATGCGACCGTCGGCGCGACCGGACGATGATCAGTGGCCCCGACGACGACATCGAGGCCATCAACCTCGAAATGATCCCCGGGCCCCACCTCCAGCACGTCGAGAAGGGGACCTTCGCTGAGATCCTCATGGTGAGAGATGCGATAAGCCACGTCGGTCGAGAGCATGGCGAGAGTGCGATCGACCAACTCCCTCGTCCCGAGTGGCCCGATGATGCGAAGCGGTGTTGCCGCTGAGCTCATCACCCAGTGCGTCGTGATGACGTCATTGAGATCAGAAACGTGATCGCTGTGCAGATGGGTCAGAGCGACTCCCGACAGCGTCACGGGCAGTAGACCGGCTCCAGCCAGGCGCATGACGACGCCCCGACCGCAATCGAACAGGAGAGACGACCCGCCGGCGTGGACGAGCGTGCTCGGACCGGCGCGGTCGGGATCGGGAAGAGGCGACCCGGTACCGAGCAGCGTGATCTTCATGTTCCCCTGTCCAGGCCGATCGCGCACTTCGGGATCGATCGTGTGGTCGTCGGCGAGGAGCGCCGTTGCCGCGATGTGCTCTCCGACCGAGTCGACGCCAGCGTAACTGCGAGCCGTGGGGTCGAAGGCGTCGTGGGTGGGGCCGAGAAGCGTCCCCCGATCCACGCGAGAGTACGCGACTCGCGCCCCTCCCGACTTCTTGAGGGCATGGATCCAAGGATGCTTCGCAGAGTCGCGGCCACCGCGGCAGGGACGGGCCTCTCGCTCGCTCTCGGTGTGCAACCCGCCGACGCAGGTGTCGGCGGAGCGAGCAACACCTGGCAGCGTGCCCAGACTTTGTCGGCGCCCGGAGAATACGCGACGTACCCCGTGGCGGGCTTCGACGGGCAAGGCGACGCAGTTGCGGTCTGGGCACAGCTGAAGGGCACCGGAGTGGATTACCAGATTGTGGCGGCCAGCCGACCAGCGGGGAGCAAGACGTGGGAGCGTCCTGTCGCATTGTCCCCGCGTGCCCAGTTCGCCGACTTCCCCGAGGTAGCCGTCGACGCTTCCGGGGCCGCTGTCGCGGTGTGGGCTGCTGGGGGCGTGGCGGTGAAGCCACCGGTCGGGAACCCGTTCATCCAGGCGGCGTTCCGTCCCTCGGCCACGGCCCCCTGGGGGCCGGCGGTGCGCCTCACGGCTCCATCGGTGTCGGCTTCGGAACCGAGTGTGGCGATCGACGGAGAGGGAAGCGCGACGGTCATATGGACCACGGGCACCCTTGTCCAGTCCTCGACTAGGGATGCAACCACCGGCAAGTGGTCGACCGGTTCGACCATCGGCGCCGTTCCGAAGAGTTCGCTCGCCAGCGGGCTCCGGGTGGCCGCAAGCCCTCGCGGCGCCGTAATAGCGGTATGGAAGCAGTACGTCTCGGGTGGGGTTCTCACCGGCGAGACGAACCACATCGAGGCGGCGATCAGGCTGGCCGGACACGGCACGTGGCGTAGCCCGGTCCTCCTCGGCACCGAGGTGGAGGTACCGGGTCAGGGCTCTGCCACCTTCGAGCCTCCAGAGCCCGACGTAGCGCTGGACGCACAGGGAGACGCCGTCTGCGTCTTCCAAGGCAGGTACCACGGCTCGATCGTCATCGACGCAACTTTGCGATCGGCGAGGACGGGGGGCTGGCAGCAAGCCTCCCCGATCTCGGGCAACCCTGGGCTCGACCCGATCGTCGCGATGGACGCTGACGGAGGGACCACTGCGGTCTGGCAGGGATCCGGAACGACTGTCGTGGCCGCATCGAGAATCCTCACCGGTCCGTGGTCCACAAGGATCTTCTCAAACGCCAACCCGTACGCAGAGCCCTTTCCACAGGTATCGCTCGACAGTCGGGGCGGCGCCGTCGCAACCTGGATCGGCCCCGAGATCGAGGTAGCGACACGGAGCGGTTTTCGGGGCGCTTGGACGAAGCCGACAAGCGTCGGCGAGGGTGGCGTCGTACAAAGCGCGATCAGCCCGGCCGGTGACGGACTCGCGATCTGGCAGGTGCCAACCAGCAAGCCTCGGGGTATCGCTGTCCAGGCAGCGATGGAGGGTTCGTAGGCCACCGCGGCCGAGAACCCGCGATCGAGACCGCGAACCTCAGTTCGGAGCCCGAGAGTTCGAGGTCAGCCCACCACTATCGGCACGCTGTCGACGCTCCGGCCCCGGCCGGCGTCACCGACGACCCACTTCTTTGACTTTCATCATGATGCTGCTAGTCCTTGTGCTTTCCGGTCTCGTTGACGTGTGGGCGACCGATGCGCTCGGTCCGCGCAAGTGACGTGTCGTCCAGGGCCATGAGACCGGACAGCTTGCTCTCCGCAATCTGCAGCAGCATGGGCACCTGGTCGTCCTCGATCTCGAGAGCCACGGCGATCACGTGATCGCCGAGCCCCTCGTCTCGGAGCCGGATCGCCACTGCGTGCAGTTCCGGCAGCTCCCGGACAGCAGAGGATCGATCCACGCCTCTGAGGGTAAGTAAGACCTGTCTTCAGGTCTTCGGTACTTCGTACTCAGATTCGTGGTGGGGCGTTACTCAGGCGGCGGGGTTGGCGCGAGCGCGGCCGCGAGCGTTGTTCGGTCCGTCACGCCGAGCTTGACGTAGACGTGGTACAGGTGGTTCTCCACAGTCCTGCGGGAGAGGAACATCCTCTCCGCGATCTCCTTGCTGGAGAGTCCATCGGCGGCGAGCGTTGCGATCTCCCGTTCGCGCTTCGTGAGCCGAGTGGGCCCGCCGAGGACCTCCGCCGCGAGTCTGGGCGCCCCTTCGCACTGTTGCGCATAACGGGTTGCGGCCAGAGCAGCCGACTTGGCGGCTTTGGTCTGGTGCCGCCGTTCGAAGAGGCTCGCGGCGGCGGCCACGGCCTCAGTGGCCATCCACCACGTCGCCATGCCGGCGAAACGTTCGCCCACCTCGAGCAAGGCCTCGGGATCACCGGCGAGCATCGCCCGAGCGTTCTCCGCCAGGACGGCAACGAGCGCGCTGTCGGTCAAGGCCGCCAACTCGGCCAGCCGCTCCGCGATCGCGCTCGAGGGCGCGATGCGCAACCACGCGTCCAGCGCCTGCGCCTCTTCGCCGATCATTCCGGCGGCGCGCGCCCAGGCCACCGCCTCCCGAGCGGCGCGGTCGGCCTCGTCAGATCGTCCGGCCAAGCTGTGGAGCTCGATCTCGGCCAGATAATGGGACATGTCAAAAGAGCGGGAGATCGGCTGTGTCCGGCGGGCCTCATCGAGCGCAGCCGCTGCTGACTCCTCCTCGCCGGACAGCGCCCTTGCTCGGGCCAGGCCCGACAGCGCCCACGGCCGATATCCAAGGACATCGCGCTCCGCGAGGAGTCCGGCCGAGTCACGGAAGATCCTGCTCGCGCTCGCCGGGCGGCCCTGCTCGAGGAAGATCTCGCCGAGGAGCACTCCGAAGATCGCGGTCGCGTCCAGCAGCTCCCTCGCAAGGGAGAGATCGCGCAGCCACTCCATGAGCTCACGTGCCTGTTCGAGCTCGCCCATGCGTGCGAGCGCGCCGGCTTTGGCGAAGAGGAGTGACGCCACCGCCAGCGGGTGCCCACTCTCGTTGGCCAGCGGCACTGCCTGATCGGCGAGCGCGATCGCGTCCTTGCAGCGGCCAAGATAAAGCAGCGCCGCCGCCGCCGGGGAAGCCGCGACACTTCGGCTCAGCGCCACGCCCTGGGTGACGGCGGACTGCTCGGCATACGCCAGCGCCGCCGCCGGCTGCGCGGTGTTCAACGCGATCCCGGCGAGCTGTTGGTATACGTCGGCGAGGAGCACGGGGTCGACGCCTTCGCCGGCGGCCTCGGCGGCTTCCGTGAGACAGGCTCGGGCTTCGTCGACTCGGTATCGGCCCCAGAACCGGACCCAGCCGAGGGCGAGGGCGAGGCGGAGCCGGTCGTCGATCGCCTCCGCGTGCTGGGCGAGCGCTGCGAGCACGTCCTCTGCGCCCGCGATTGCGCCGGTCCAGGCAAGCGCGCCGGCCAAGGACACGCCCTCGGCCACCCCGCCGCTCCGGTCGAAGGCTGCTTGTGCGAGGCGGACCGCGAGCTCGCGGTCCTGGCGAACCGCCGGGGCGTCGGGGAGGTCCAAGGCGCCAAACGGAAGGATCTCGTTCAACCTCGCCGAGATCGCGCGATCGATCCCGAAGAGCGACGCGTCGCTGCCGAGTGACAGCGTCGTCGGGTCGACCTCGAGGCCCGAAGCAATCGACCAGCAAGCCAGCCGGACGCGGTCGGCGGTCCGTCGAGCGCCGGTCGCGGTCAGCGCATTCACGAGGTTGTGCCTGATGGAACGCTGCTGGAGGCTCGGCATACCGCTTCGCAGCACCTCGGCGTGGAGAGGGTGAGCGATCGATGCCTCCAGCCTTCGGCCACTCCGCTCGGTCGTCACGAGACCCCGCGCTTCCAGCTTCTGCACCGCTTGCGCGGTCGTCAGGCCGATAACGAGCCCGATTGGTAACGACCCTGCCAGCGCGAGCAGCTCCATCGCCGTCAGCTCGTCAGGTTCGAGCCGGCCGAGTCGCCCGGCGACGATCTCCTGGATACGGGCGCCCTCTGCCCACTTGCCACGCCAGCGCCACTCCCCGTCGGACTGCTTGAGGGCGCCCGTCTCGGCACTCGAGAGAACGACCTCACGGAGATACAAAGGGTTGCCGACTGTCACGTGCCAGATCCGATTGGCACTGCTGTCCTGCACACTCCCGCCCAGGCCCGCCACGAGCAGCTCGCTCGTCTCACGCCGGGAGAGGTTCTGCAGCTCGATCCGCTCGGCAAATCCGTCCTTCCACAGGTCGGTCAGCGCTGCAGGAGGATGGGAGCCGGACCTCGTCGTCATAATCGCGATGATCAGGCCCGAGGCCACCACCTGATGGAGCAGACCGGAGGAGGCCTCGTCGAGATCCTGGCAGTCGTCGACCAGCACGAGCAGACCGGTGGCGGATTGCATGGCGGCGAGCTCATGGGCGACGGCCTCAGTCAGCTCTGTCAGCTGCAAGGAGCTCGGCAGCCGGAACACCGTACGAAAAGGCCCGAGCGGCACGCCCGCGAACCCAGGGCTTCCCCGTATGACCAACGTCGCCCAACCCTCGCCAGCCGCCTCCTCCAGCGCCTCTCAGCAACCCTGGACTTGCCCACCCCAGGAGGCCCACTGAGGACCGCGCTACGCGCGCGAGGTGCGGATCGCAGCTGGCGCAAGAGCACCAGCTCCTCGCTTCGACCGACAAGAGGCCAGTCCGCTCCGCCGGCGCTCTTCTGCAATCGTCCCTCCCAAGATTTGCCCGGAGTTGCCTTCACTGGTCGGCCGGACACTTTCATGCTGCCTGAAGCGGCGGGTGACAAAGCGTACTTCCCCGTCAGTTGGTGCACGTCGTTGAAACGACAGGGACCGCGAGCCTCAGCGCCGTTGGCCCGCCTACCTGCTCACGGGGACGTGAGGTCGGCGGATCACGACAGGAAGTAAGCGGTGACCTGCACGTATGTGGGCACTGGAGTCGGTGACCCGAGCATGCTCGTGAAGATGAGGATGATCGTGCCGTTCCACATGACATTCATTCCACAGCCATCCCCGTTGCCGGGCGAGATCTGAGCCCCAGGAAAGGCGCGCTTTGCATCGGCGTGGAGGGCACTGCAATCGAGCGCTCCCGGCGGTCCTCTCCAGGTTCGATCCACTGACGGCGAGTCGTTGTTGGTGATCTGGTCAACCAGCTTGCCCTGCCTCAACCAGTTGATGGGAGTAAGCGGACGACTGCGGTGAGTGCTGTGTCGGGATGCTGCCGCTCATATGAGACGTGGAAGCCCCAGAGGTTGGCCCCTGTGGCAAGGGCCGCGCTCACGACGAGAAGCAGAGCAGCGAAGGGTCTTGCGACGGGACGAACGATGAGGGCGATTCCAGCCGGGATAAAGGCTACGAGGGAGATGAGAGACCAGAGGACAATCGGCTCCACGACGAATGCTCCGTATGTTCCATCGAGAGATGAGACAGTCCACTGGTTGAAGAGCCTTCCGAGATGCGCAATCAGGATGACCCCGCAGGGGATCACCATGAGCCAGAGCAACAGCAGGGGCAATTTGTTCCGCCCGTGCATCTGCCTTCGTGTGCGATGCAACCAACCTTGCGTGGGAACCCTCGGCGCTGGAACGATCCGAGAAGGCGGCCCGGCCAAGTGTGAGCTTGACGTGTCGCTCCCGTCCAGCGCCATGACCCGAAATTGTAGGTCGGACGAGAAACAGCTGATGCGAACCCGCCCGGCGTGCTCGGCGTGGCGAGTGGTGACGCCGATTCAGGAGACCGTTATGGTCCGGCGTTTGTCCGACTCAGTGCCGAATGTTGCCGGAGCGCCCGCCGACTGCGGGACGAGTCGACCCGTCGAACCCCGAGGCCTGTATCAGCTTCGTTGATGCCGGGACGTCCGCCGCCGGCACCTTGTAGCCGTACAGGTAGACCTCCGCGCCGATGTCTCCGTCCATGTATACCGAAAGCTCCTTCCCCTTGGCTACGGCAAAACCTGCACCGAACGACAGTGACGTCGCACCGACGGTGGCTGGATTGTCGTCGCCGATGATGTTGCTCGTTCCGCAACTCGGGCCGCTGTAGATCGACGCGTTGATGTACGGTCCCGAACCGCTCAAGCTCCAGATGTCGATCTCGGCGCTCTTCAGGATGAACGCACTGCTCTTGGTCAGCGTGGTGGGTACCTCGAAGCAACCGTCAACGCCGTCCTTGCCGACTTCGGCGACCTCGTAAGACGACGGAGCCGCCTCCGTGGTGAGAAGTTGTGAGTCGGCGGTGGCATCCACGTTCTGATGATTTGCACCGGCGAGCACGATGACGGTCGACGCCACTGCCGCCGTTGGTACGACCACCAGGCCGACGATCAGTCCGAGAATGAGCCAAGTCGGCCGCGGGATCTTCTGCGTCCAAGTCATAGGGAGTCCTTTCGCCATTGCGCGGTGGCGGGATGCCACCAGGGGAACCCTAGAACCGGTCGACGCACGGCGGTGGATGAGCTGCTCTAGAGCGAGCCTAGGTCCGATTCTGGCTGGACTCGCGGGCCTTACTTCCACTAGATGCTGCTGGACGCGCCTCCTCGGCCCGCAGCTGCCTGATCACAGCTGCCTGATCCAAAGTGCCCTGGAACTCGGAAGTGTCAGTCGAGCTGGCAGAAGTCATACCGCTGACCAGGAGAATCGCTGGTCGGGAAGGCGGGATTCGAACCCGCGACCTCAGCGTCCCGAACGCTGCGCGCTAACCAAGCTGCGCCACTTCCCGTCGGCGAGCGAGCGCCCGCCGGCCGCCCATCGTACTCGTTGCCAACATGCAACCACTTCGACGAGGTCAGTCGAGGTGTTGCCGCTGCCAAGCACTGTTCGAGTACACAAACCGCCGCCTCACCGACCGAGCGCGACGGCATCAACTAGCGCACGCGCAGCGGTACAGCCTGGACGTCGACCAGGCCTGCACGGAGCTGTCCGGTTGACATAAGATTGCGGTTGACATACGGTTGCAGCTACGAGCAACGAGGAGCTCCGATGTCGATTGCGTGGGCACTGGCGGAAGACCCGAAGCGGCTGGCCGGCCAATTGCTGGAGGCCGGCCGTGACGACCCCGCTTGGCTGGCCGCGTTCACGCACGAGTTCGAGTCGCACGCGCTCCCCCGCGAGCTACCGCGATTCCTCGTCGTATGGGGCTTGTCGCAGTCCGAGGCGGCACGCCTGTTCAAGGTGTCACGCCAAGCGCTGTCGAAGTGGCTCTCGCACGGCGTACCGGCCGATCGGCTGGAGACGATGGCGGACCTGGCTGCGGCTACCGACCTCCTGGTCCGCTATCTCAAGGCGGACAGGATCCCCGGCGTGGTCCGTCGGAGGGCCGCGGGGCTGGGCGACAGGTCGCTTGTCGAGCTCGTCGGCGCCGGGGACAGTCACGCGACGCTCGAGGCCTGCCGTGCGATGTTCGACTTCACCGCTGTCCAGAGCTGACTACCCATGCGAACCGAGATGCTGCCCGACGGGCACACCTGGTTGCGGATCGCAGACCCCGCCTGGGAAGATCCGCTCGACCCCACGTTCGCGGCGACTCATGGCCAGCGGTGGAACCCGCCGAACAGCTTCCCGGTGCTGTACCTGAACGAGGACCTCGTAACCGCGAGGCTGAACCTGCGGCAGTTCATCGCCGGCTGGCCCTACGAGCCGGAGGACCTCCGCGACGACACCGGGCCGTGCCTCGTGTCGGCTCGCCTGCCTCGCGCTCAACTAGTTGCGGACCTCCATACCCGAGAGGGTCTCGCGGTCGTCGGCCTGCCTGCTACCTACCCGCTCGACCGCAATCGGAGGCTGATCGGACACAACCGTTGTCAGCCGGTAGGCACGGAGGTTCACCGTCAAGGTCTTCGCGGTCTGCGCTGCCGCTCAGCACGCGCACCGGACGGGGCTGGCCGAGAGCTGGCGTGGTTCCCCGCAACTGCCCGAAGCCTGGCCCGCCACGAGGGATCCACCCCATTCGAGGCGTGGTTTTACGCCTGAGATCAGGTGCAAGGAGAGCAGGTTCCCCTCGGCCCGCCGCGTCCGCAAGCAGCCGCCCGCTCCTCCCGGTCGAGCGCTTCAATGCAACCGAGTATCTATGACAGATCAGCCCTCGCCACCGTTCGATGCCACAGGCGCCGCAGGGGCCGCAGGGGCTTGGACCACGACCTTGTCGACCCGGCGGCGGTCCATCTCGGCAACGCGGTAGGTCCAGCCGTCTTTCTCGACCGACTCAAGCTCGGTCGGGATCCGCCCGAACAGGTCGAAGATGAAGCCGCCGAGTGTCACGTAGTCACCTTCGGGTATCGGGGCGCCGATCTCCTCGCGGACATCGTCGACCGACGTTGAGCCGTCCACGAGCCACCGGGACTGGTCCACTCGCTCGATCTCCGGGGCTGCCGCCTCGTCATACTCGTCCTGCAGGTCGCCGACGAGCTCGCTTACGAGAGCGTTGATCGTCAACACCCCCGCCACCCCGCCGTGCTCGTCCACGACGACGGCGAAGCTCCGGCGCAACCTACGCATCTCGGCCAACAGCTCGAGAACCAAGCGCGACTCGGGCACGAGATACGGCTCCCGGAGCCGCTTGGAGACCTCCTCTGTGCTCGGCACAGTCGCGCTGTCAAGAGCGCCGAGGTGGAAGATGTCCTTCACGTACAGCACGCCGGCCAACTGGTCGAGATCGCCCTCGTAGACGGGGAAGTGGGAGTGCGCGGAGCGCCGGACCGCCCGAGCCACGTCCTCGTAGCTGACCGGCTCTTCCAGGGCTACGACGTCCACCCGGGGTGTCATCACCTCACGGGCGGTCGTGTCCCGCAAGGACGCGAGGCGTCGCTCGATCAGCAGCTCTTGCTCGGAGCGAACCGCAGCGGCCTTCGACTCGGCCGCTTGGTGACGGCGTTTGAACATGGGTACCGGCGGTCCGGGGCGCCCGGGTGTCCGGCCCTAGCCTGCGGCCGGCTCGGCCGCTGCCACTTCGCAAGGCAGGGGCAGCGGCTTGTACGACTCGTCGTGGTAGGTGCCGCCTTCGAGCAGTGCCCTGGCGGCCTTCCGCAGCCTCAGGGAATCGAACGGTTTGACAAGCCACCCCTCGGCGTCGGACCGCTTGGCCATGAAGACGTCGGCCCGCCGGTCCATCAGCATCAGCACGGGCACGTGCTCGGCCCGGTCACCGGACTCCTCGAGCCTCAGGTCCATGCAGATAGCTATCCCGCCCATGCTGCCGACCTGGAGGTCCGTGATGACGAGGTCGGGCGGGTCGAGAGCGACCGCGTCACGGACCAGGTCACCGGAGTGGAGCTCGCGGACCGTCGTCTCGCCGTCTTCGAGAGCTGACCGCAACTCGGCGAGGACCGAGGGCGCGTCGCTGACGATGAGGATGTCAGGCACGCCCGGAGGCTACCTGGCCGACCACGTACTCGGCCACGAGGGTGAGGCCCGCTAGGTCGTGGACGTCGTCCCGCAGGTACGGCACCTCGGCGACCGCCCCCTCGACGCCACCCTCGAGCAGCCTCAGATAACCCCGTTCCTCCCCGACCACGAACTCGAGGTCGGCCAAGTTCTGGCGAAGCGCTGCCAGCAGCGCCCGGGCCTCCTCAACGTCAGAAGGCGGCGGGACGATCTCGTCCTCGGAGATGTCGATCACTCCAGGCCCCAGCTCACCGGCACGGAAGTCGGGGTGCACGCGGTTCATCACGAGCGCTGCCACCGGCAACCCGGCCTCCGCCAGCCGAGCCGAGAAGAAACGCGCCTCGGACACCGAGTCCCGCCTCGGTGCTGCCACCAGGACGAATGCAGTCCCCGGGTCCGCCAGCAGCTGCTCGACCCTGGTCGCCCGTTCACGAAAACCCTGCTCCATCCCCTCGAACGCCCGGAAGAACGCCATGGCGTCTTCCACGATCTCGCTCCCCGCCACCCGGGAGATCGTCCGCAAGAAGGCGTGCGTGGCGACCGACAGCGCCTTCATCGATGCCCTGCCCGGCATCAGCAAGAGCCTGAAGACCCGGTTCTCCAAGAAGCGTGTGAGCCGGCCGGGGGCATCGAGGAAGTCGAGTGCGTTCCTCGTGGGAGGCGTGTCCACCACGACGAGGTCGAAGTCACCCGACTCGTGCAGCTCGTACAGCTTCTCCGCCGCCATGTACTCCTGCGTCCCCGACAGCGCGGAGGTGAGGTTCCGGTACAAGGGGTTCGCCAGTATGCGTTGGGCCTGCTCGGGCGTCTCGGAGTAACGGTCGACGAGGTCGTCGAACGTGCCCTTCGCGTCAAGCATCAGCGCCGAGAGCTGGCCTGTCCAATCCCCCTCGATCCGGCTGGCGGTGTTCTCGAGCGACCCGAGTCCGAGGGCATCGGCGAGGCGGCGGGCCGGGTCGATGGTCACGACGCAAGCCTTCCGCCCGGCCTGGGCACCCGCCAAGGCGATCGCGGCAGACGTTGTCGTCTTCCCCGCCCCGCCCGAGCCACAGCAGATGATGATCGACCGCTCCCGGACGAGTTGGCCGAGGTCGTGAGCAGCCGCCATCAGCCGGCCTCCTCCGCGACCTCGTCCGCGCCGTCGACATCGGCAATCGCTGCGCCGTCGGCAACTTCTGCGTCGACCGCGACGTCGCTCCGCCGGGTGGCCGCAGCGAGCTCGTCGGCGTCGATCCCGTCGATGGCCTCCCCGAGTGCCTCGGCGAGAGGCCCGATCTGTGCGGGCCCGATCTCTGCGTGGAAGACGTACGGGAGGCGCAGCTCGGGAAGGGGCAGGTCCGCCTCGAGCCTCCTGATCTGCTCCTCTTGGAGGCGCTCTCGCCCGAGGCGAAACGCCGCAGCACTCCTCAACGCCACCCGCTCACCCTCGCCGAGCGACTCACCAGCCGCCTCGGCCACCGCGTCCACGCCCGCGCCCAACCCCGCTATCTGCTGGTAGCAGGCGTTGACGATGACCGGCCCGAGCAGCACGCCGACCTCGTCCTCGAACCGGTAGGCGGTCTCGATCAGCTCGTTCACCGGTGTCTCCTCGGGCAGTGTCACGAGCATGACCTGGCAACGGTCGGGATCGTGCAGCATCTCCACAACCTCGGCGGCCTGGGACCGCAACGGTCCGCCCCGGGCCGCATCGAGCAATCCGCTGGCACTCGTCAAGAAACGCACCGCGTGCCCCGTCGCCGGGGCGTCCAGGATCACGAGGTCAGCGCCCCCGGCACGCTCGATCTGCTTCACCTTGCCGAGCACGAGGATCTCCCGGATCCCGGGGATGGCGGTCGCCACGACATCGAGCACGCCTGTCGAGACGAGCCGCTTGGCGACGCGCTTCAGCCCGTGATCCATCAGGTACTCGAGCAAGGCGTCGTCCGGGGTGATCACCCGGGCCCGGACCCGGCCGTGGCCCTCGGCCTGGTAGACGGCCTGCTCCTCGTAGGAGAAGCTCTTGAGGGCCCCGAACAGCGCCGGGAGCGCCCCGGAGTCGTCAAGGGCGACGACTAGGACGTCGAGGCCGGTGTCGGCGGCCATCCTCGCGAGCGCGGCGGCAACCGTGGTCTTGCCGACCCCGCCCTTGCCTGCGACGACGAGAACCCTGCTCTGCCTGCAGAACGCCTCTCTGTCCATTCTGACGGCGACACTACCGGCGCCAGCGAGAACGGCCATTTTTTTGGAAAGGTTCCTCTTGTAACCGTGATTACTCAGCGGTATGGTCTCGTCAGTCGTCCTGGCAACAGGGCGGACGATCGGTGATCGGGAGGCTCCGGCCCAGGGGGGTGTCGGGAGTGGCCCGAGTAGCGGTGCGGGGGGAGCGTGCCACGGACCCGGTTGTCAGGTGACCGATCTAGGAGGGGCACGTGGTCGCCAATCAGCACGAGGACATGTGGCAACTCAGGGCCGCCTGCCGTGGCCCGCAGGCCGTCGTCTTCTTCCCGCCGTCCTATGTGGAGCGCAAGGAGGAGAGAGTCGGGCGCGAGCGTGAGGCGAAGGCGATCTGCCGGTCTTGCTGCGTCCGCGAGGACTGCCTCGAGTACGCGCTCCGGATCAAGGAGCCGCACGGCATCTGGGGCGGCTTGAACGAGTCCGAACGCAAGCAGATCCTGGACCGCCGCGCGAGCGCGAGTGGGGCCGTCCCGCGACCAGCGGGCCTGACGGCCCGCTGACCCGGCCTGAGCACACGAGCCCCCGGATCCGGTATCGACCGTGAGCCCTCCGCGCCCTGCGCTTTCGCGCGCCGGCGAGAAGTAACACACAATTCATCCGGACGTTCGGATATTTTTACCGATGGTGTTCCGACTCCCCTCCGTCCTAGGCCCACTGACCCGGCTCACGTCGGTGGCCGACGACAGGGTGAGGATGCAGGACGAGATCTGCCGCATCGACAGCCGCTCGTACGGTTACGGGCTCGTCGAGGGGCCGGGGCCGACGGTTGTCCTCATCCACGGCTGGGGCCTCGCCCACAATTCCTACCGGGCGGCGGCGGAGGCGATCGCCCTGCAGGGCTTCCGCGTGATCGTGCCGGATCTCCCCGGTTTTGGGGGGCTCCGACCTGCCCCTGCTCGGGATGTCCTTCGCGACCTACTCCCGGGCGATCCGTCGCTTCCTCGAGGAATGCCACGACGTCGCCGGCGAGGCGGTCCACCTCGTCGGGCATTCCTTCGGCGGTGGCGTCGTGGCGCAGCTCGCCCACGAAGCACCCGAGCTCGTCCGCTCGGTGGTGCTCGTCTCGGGCGTGAGCGGGGGGACCTGGCACCGTGACGAGGCTGCAGAGCGGCCCCTCGCGGACCGGCCGCTCTGGGACTGGGGGGTCCACCTGCTCCAAGAGTTCCCCGTCGGGCAATTCCCCGTGGCCGCTATCAGCGTGCTGCGCGATCTCTCCCACAACCTCGTGTGGCACCTGCCGAACCTGGGCTTCGTGGCGAACATGATCCGCCGGAGCGACCTGCGCCTCGAGCTCGCCAAAGTCCGCGACAAGGACGTCCCCGCAGCAGTGGTGTGGGCGACGGGCGACCGCGTGATCACCCGGGCCTCGTTCGACGACCAGTGCGAGGCACTCGGCATCGACGGCACAGTGGTCGAGGGCAACCACGGCTGGCCCTTCTCGAGCCCGGCCTCGTTCGCCCGCACCGTTGCCGAGCTCGTGCGTTCGATGGATCGCTCGGCTTCTTGCGACCCGTACACGTCGGGGGCGACCTGCCCGAGCTGATCGTCCCGCGCGATGCGTCGACGATCATGCTCGTCCGCGACCGGCCTGAGGGCATGGAAGTCCTCATGTTGCGCCGCAACCTCGCCTCGAGCTGGGTCGGAGGCGCGCACCTCTTCCCCGGCGGCGCCGTCGACACCGAGGACGGCTCACCCGGCCTCGCCGGGCGGTCACCGGGTCGGAGCGACGCCGAGGCGAGCCGCATCCTCGGCGTTGGCTCCGGAGGGCTCGCCTCGTTCGTAGCCGCGATCCGGGAGTGCTTCGAGGAGGCGGGGATCCTGCTCGCCTCGCGCCCTGACGGAACGGCGATCGACCTCTCCACGAGCTTGACGGCGTCCCGGTTCGTCGAGCACCGGCGCCGCCTGAACGCCCGGGAGCTCTCGTTCACCGAACTCTGCGAGCTGGAGGACCTGGAGCTCGCGACCGGGCGCCTCTGGTACTTCTCGCACTGGATCACGCCCGAGGGGTCGCCGCGGAGGTACGACACGCGTTTCTTCGTCGCCGCCATGCCGGCTGGGCAGACGGCCCTCCACGACGACATCGAGGTCATCGACGCGATCTGGATCTCGCCGGCCGAGGCGTTGCGGCGGCATCGGGCCGGCGAGATCGACATGCTGTTCCCGACGATGAAGAACCTGCAGGCAATCGGGCGCTTCGAGCACTCCGCAGAGCTGCTCGAGGCATCGGCGGCTGTCGAGGTGCCGACGATCCTCCCGAAGATCACCGTCGCCGACCAGGGCGTACGTATCCTGTTGCCTGGCGACGAGGGCTACGAGACGGCGGCCGGCGTCGGTGAGGAGATCGCCTTCCCCGACCGGTCACGACGGCAATGATCACCGATCGCTCCCTCGAGGTCCCCGTCCCCGGGGAACTCGTCGAGGTTGTCCCGTGGGTGACGCGCCTGACGGCGCCCAACCCCTCGATCATGACCGGGCCTGGAACCAATACCTACCTGGTGGGCGACCGGCACCTCGTGGTCATCGACCCGGGGCCCGAGGACGACGCCCATCTCGACGCCATCGCGACGGCAGCCGAGAGCTACGGCCGGTTGGAGGCCGTGATCGTCACACATACCCACTCCGATCACGCGCCAGGGGCTCGGGGCCTCGCGGAGCGCACCGGGGCGGTGGTGCTGGGGTTCGACGAGCGGGCGGGTTTCGTGCCGGACCTGCGGATCACCGAAGGTGACGTTGTCGACCTCGGTGACCTGGCGATCCGCGCCGTGCACACCCCCGGTCACGCATCGGATCACCTCTGTTACATGATCGACGAGCCGATGCGGCTCCTGTTCTCCGGCGACCACATCATGGGCGGTTCGACCGTCGTGATCGCCCCTCCCGACGGTGACATGGCGGCCTACCTCGCCTCGCTCGACCGGCTGCTCGGCGAGACGCCGGCGATCGATGCCATCGTCCCTGGTCACGGGCCGGTGATGTCCGACCCGATTGCCGTCATCAGCGGCTACCGGGCCCACCGGCTTGCCCGTGAGGCTGCGGTCCTCACGGCGCTCGAGGCACGCCGGGACGCGACGATCGAGGAGATAGTGGCGGACGTCTACACCGACGTGCCGGAAATCCTGCACCCGATCGCCAGGTACTCGGTCTGGGCACACCTGCGGAAGCTGCGGGACGAGGGCAGGGCTGCGAGCGACCAACCCGAGACCGTCGAGGGTGGCTGGTCGGCTGTCGAGGCCGCGACGGGACCTGTACCGGAGGACGAGCCGGGCTCCTAGCCGAGCGCCTGCTCCACTCGCTCGAGCATGCGGGCGGTGCACCCGGCCATCTCGATCGGCGGCGCGATCACGGTGAGGATGCGATCCGCGATGACGCCGAACACCTGCGCAAGCGGCCCGTCCCCGAGGGCGACCGGCTCTCCGGCGTCCCCGGCGGCCGAAGCGTCGGGATGGAGCGGGATCTCCCCGATCAGGGGCACGCCGATCTCGGCAGCGAGGCGAGCGCCCCCGCCCCGACCGAACAGCGCGTACTCCTCGCCGTGCTCGCACACGAACGGGGACATGTTCTCGATCACGCCGGCGACCCGCAGATGGCCCTTGCGAGCCATGTCGGCGGCCCGGCCCGCAACCTTTTGGGCAGCGAGCGGCGGCGTCGTGATCACGAGCACCTCGGTGCGCGGCAGCATGCGGGCGAGGCCCATCTGTATGTCGCCCGTGCCGGGCGGCAGGTCGACGAACAGGTAGTCGAGGTCGCCCCAGGCGACGTCTTCAAGGAAGTGCTGGACAGCTCGGTTGAGCACCAACCCACGCCACATGATGGCCGTGTCCTCATCCGCCAAGAAGCCCATGCTGATCACCCGCACCACCCCTCCCGCTCCCAGCAGCTGCCGCTCGAGCGGGACCATCTTCTTGTTGCGGGCGTTGATGTCCCCTTCCATCCCGAGCAGGCGCGGGACGGAGTGGCCCCACACGTCGGCGTCCAGAATGCCGACCGCGTGGCCCCGCGAGGCGATCGCCACAGCCAGGTTGACCGTGACCGACGACTTGCCGACGCCGCCCTTGCCGGACGCGATGGCGAGCACGCGGGTTGTCGCCGGCAAGTCCGTCGCGAGCTCGGACCGCTCCTGGGCGCGCAGACGGGCTCGGGACATGAGCTCGCTCCGCTCGGGCTGGGTCATCACGCCCGTTCGGACCTCGACGCCGGTGACTCCTGGGACGGTGCGGACTGCACGCTCGACGTCGTCTTTCAGCTGCGTGCGGAGCGGGCAGCTCGCGATGGTGAGGGCGATCTCGGCCATGACCTCGCCCGTGGCCGTGGCGGTGACGGCGCGCACCATCCCGAGGCTCACGATGTCGTCGCCGAGCTCCGGGTCGACGACGCCACGAAGCGCTTCTGTGACCCGGTCGGGCAGGTCTTCTGGCTGGTGCACGATGAAAGCAGGCTACCGACGGGAATGCCCGGGGAGGCAGCTCGGTTGTGACCTGCGGCTACAATTGATCCGCACCTCTGCGTGAGCGTGCGGGATTTGAGGAGGCAGCACTCTGTGAGCATCGCTACTACGTCAGTGCAGATCGGCAAGCGGCCGAGCCCTGTCACGCTCTCCGACGAGGCGACGGTCAAGGTCGGCGAGCTGCTCTCGCAGGAGGGCAACCCTGAGCTGGCGCTCCGCGTCGCAGTTCGCCCAGGCGGCTGCTCGGGCTACAGCTACGAGATGTTCTTCGACTCCGAGATCGCCGACGACGATGTAGTCCGGACCTTCGGCGCCGTGAAGGTCGTCGTCGACCCTGAGAGCGCCGATCTGCTCAAGGGTTCCACTCTCGACTACAAGGACGGGCTCCAGGGCGCCGGCTTCCACATCTCGAACCCCAACGCTTCGCGTACCTGCGGTTGCGGGTCCTCGTTCAGCTGATCGCCTGAGCCACCGATCGTGCCCCCGGTAGGCCCGTATACGCCCGTCGTCCGCGCAGGCGACTGGTTGATCGTGTCCGGCCAGCTCGGCCGAACCGCCGACGGCGAGTTCGTCAGTGGCGTAGGAAACCAGACGATCCAGGCAGTCGCCAACATCGCCGAGCTCCTCGTGGGCCACGGAGCGTCTCTCTCCGACGTCGTGAAGACGACCGTCCTGCTCGTGGACATCGCAGACTTCGGCGTCGTCAATGATGCCTACGTCACCGCCTTCGGCGATCACCGCCCAGCTCGGAGCGCTTTCGCCACGAACGGCCTGCCGCTCGGCGCTCTCGTCGAGATCGAGGCCTGGGCGTACTCCCCGCAATAATCGAGTAGGCGACGGCGCGGGGTGCGCCGGGCTCGGGTGGCTTCTGTGGTAGCAACGGCGACAATGAGGAATTCAGGTGGCGATCGGCTCCGGCGGCGGGCTTCAGGCCCCCTACTGATCGGCGTGGCGGCGCTGGCGCTGTCCGCTTGCGGCGGAGGTGGGAAGCCTGCGAGCACCGTGCCCTCGTCGACACTGCCCCCGCTCCCGCCGAGCGTGGTGGCCTACGTCGCCATGGCCGGGTCGGGCGCCAACCTCGGTTACGGCCACGACCTCCAGTCCGTGACGGTGAGCGGCAGCGCCGGCGGCCCGGTCGTGGGCAAGAAGATCGCCGTCGGGACGTATCCTGACGCCGTAGCGGTCAACCCCGCAGGGACAATGGCCTACGTGGCGAACTACTCGTCCGGCTCGGTGACCCCTGTGAACCTCGCGACCGACACTCCCGGCACGCCGATAGACGCCGGCGTTGGCCCGGCAGGCATCGCCATCACCCCGGACGGGAAGACCGCCTACGTCACCGACGACGGCTCGGCGTCCGTTCTCGGCGACACCGTCACGCCGATCGATCTCGCCACGGGCAAGCCCGGGACGCCGATCACCGTCGGGTCCGGCCCGCAAGGGATCGTGATCACGCCAGACGGTTCGACGGCATACGTCGCAGACGCCGGCGCCATCGTGACGGGCCAGAGCGGCGGAGTAGGCAACACCGTGACTCCCATCGATCTGTCCACAAACACCGCCGGGCGACCCATCACCGTCGGCAACGGACCGACCGGCATGGCCATCACCACCGACGGCACGGTTGTCTTCGTCACGAACCTCGACTCCGGCAGCGTCACGCCGATCGCCACCGCCAACAACAGCGCAGGAGCCCCGATAGCCGTACCCGGAGGTCCGGTCGCTGTCACCATCGGCGGCGGCGACGCCTGGGTGGTCGACACGCCTTCGAACACCTCGGCCGGCAACAACGTGGTGCCGATCTCGATCTCCTCGGACACGGCCGGCGCGCCGATCGCGGTGCCGAAGGGCCCGCAGGACATCGCCATCACCCCGGACGGGAAGACGGCGTGGGTGACCTGCCTGAATGCCGACGCCCTCGTGCCGATCGCTATCGCGACGAAGACGGTGGGCGCGTCGATCACTCTCGAGGGTGGGCCGTTCGCCCTGGCGATCGCAGATCAGGTCCTGGGTGGCGGCCGAGGTGCGACAACTACGACAACTACGGCGGCGGCCACGACGAGTGCGACGGTGAAGCACAAGAAGAAAAAGAAGTCCTGACGCAACCGCTTGCTAGGACCCCGATCCCGGAAGCCACCGGACGCTGCCGAACCGGTACCCCACCGACCGCACGGTCTCGATGAGATGAGCTTGCTCCTCGCCGAGCTTGGCCCGCAGCCGCCGCACGTGGACGTCTACGGTCCGCGCCCCACCGAAGTACTCGTACCCCCAGACGCGTGACAGCAGCACCTCCCGGGTGAACACCTTGCCCGGGTGCGCTGCCAGGAACCGCAACAGCTCGTACTCCATGAAGGTCAGGTCGAGTGGGCGCCCCGACAGGGCCGCCTGGTACGTCTCGAGGTTCAGCGCGAGAGGGCCGTACACGATCAGGTCGTGCTGCTTGCCCCGGCCCGTCCGCCAGAACAGGTGCGCCAACCGCGCCTCGACCTCGGCCACCGACGCGCCCGAGACGACGAAGTCGTCGAACAAGTCCTCCCGCAATTCGAGCTCACCCAGCTGGCCCTTCTCGACCACCAACAGCAGGGGCGCCAGGGCAGACTCGCGCTTTCGCAGCGCCCGGCACAGCAAGAAACCGGCATCGCTCTCACTGCCCGCCACCACCACCGCTCCCGCCCATCCGTCCTCGGGCTCGAGCCTGTTGGCGACGTTCACGTCCGCGACCGCACGCCACGGATAGGCGGCCGCGTCGAGGACGCCGGTCAACCACTCCGGTGGCGGGTCGGGGAAGACGAGAAGCGGGTCCATGTCAGTGGGCTGGGGCCAGGGCGCTGGACCCGGGGTGGGCGCGGCCGCCGGGTCTCGGGGTCTCGGTCACAGGGACGGGAGGTACCGGACGAGCTCGAACGGCGTCACCTCGCGCTTGTACGCCGCCCACTCCGCCCGCTTGTTGCGGAGGAACCACTCGAAGACGTGCTCGCCGAGCGTCTCGGCCACGAGCTCGGAGCGCTCCATCACAGACAGGGCGTCGGCGAGCGAGCTCGGCAACGGGCGGATCCCTTCGGAGGCCAGCTCTTCGGGTGTGAGGGAGAACAGGTTGGAGGAGGCCTCCGGCGGCAGCTCGTACTTCGCCTCGATACCCCGGAGCCCGGCAGCGAGCACCAACGCGAACGTGAGGTACGGATTGCAGGCCGGGTCGGGCGCCCGGTACTCGATGCGAGTCGACTCCGAGCGGCCCCGCTTCGCGATCGGGACCCGGATGAGCGCTGAACGGTTGTTGTAGGCCCACGACACGTGGACGGGAGCCTCGTAGCCGATGACCAGCCGCTTGTACGAGTTGACCCACTGGTTCGTGACTGCCGTGATCTCGGGAGCGTGCTCCAGCACCCCGGCGATGAAGTGCCTGCCGAGCGAGGAGAGCCCGTGCTCGTCACCCGGGTCGTTGAAGGCGTTCTTGTCACCCTCGAACAGCGAGAAGTGAGTGTGCATGCCAGAGCCCTGGACGCCGGCCAAGGGCTTGGGCATGAAGCTCGCGTACACCCCCTCTTGCTGTGCGATCTCCTTCGCCACTAGCCGGACGGTCATCACGGTGTCGGCCATGGTGAGCGCGTCGGTGTAGCGGAGATCGATCTCGTGCTGGCTCGGAGCATCCTCGTGCTGGGAGTACTCGACGGGGATCCCCATGTCCTCCAAGGTCAGAACGGTCCGCTTCCGGAGGTCAGACGCGAGATCGGCCACGGTCAGCTCGAAGTACGAGCCGCTGTCGAGTGGTCTCGGCGGTTCGGAGGGATCGGACGAGGCGAAATAGAAGTACTCGATCTCCGGCGCGGCGTAAAAGGAGTATCCGAGCCCGTGCGCCCGCTCGAGTGCGCGCCGCAGCACCTGGCGGGGGCAGCCCTCGAACGGCGTGCCGTCGAGGTTCAAGATGTCGCAGAACACCCGTGCGACCGATGACGACTCGTGGTCGCTACGGCTCGAGCGAAGGGGCAAGATCTGGAAGGTCTTCGGGTCCGGCTTGGCGAGCACGTCCGACTCCTGCACCCGGCTGAACCCGTCGATTGCCGACCCGTCGAACGTCATGCCCTCGTCGAGCGCGTTCTCAAGCTCGGCGGGAGTGATGGCAAATGACTTCGGTGTCCCGAGGACATCGGTGAACCACAACTGGACGAAACGCACCCCGCGTTCCTCCACCGTTCTCAACACATACTCCCGCTGACTCTGCATGTTGCAATCCTCGCAGTTCAACGGCACCAACGCCTACTCCGGGACCGGTCGCCGGGTGCGTGTTCACGCGCCGTTCATGTTCGGGCAACAGTGGGGCAATAGGCGTCTGACAACCTCGCTGTGGCACACTCGGGCGCCGATTGGCGTGCCGATCGCGGGCCGGACACCCGGATCCCGCAACCCGACTCGAAGAAGCCCAACTCGAACAAGGAGGAGACGTGCAGGAACGTACCGCTGCTGAGGTCGTTCGTCTGATGGATGACGAGGGGGTCGAGATGATCGACTTCCGTTTTTGTGACCTGCCTGGACTGATGCAGCACTTTTCCGTGCCGGCTCACGAGCTCACCGAAGACGGCTTCGTCGACGGCTTCGGTTTCGACGGCTCCTCCATCCGCGGGTTCCAGGAGATCCAGGAATCGGACATGCTCCTGTTGCCGGATCCGGCGACAGCGGTCATCGATCCCTTCCGCCAGCACAAGACGCTGAACATCAACTGCTTCGTCCACGACCCTGTCACCGGCGAGAGCTACTCCCGTGACCCCCGCTACATCGCCCTCAAGGCCGAGCGGTACCTCAACACCACCGGTATCGCGGACACGATCTACTTCGGCCCGGAGGCGGAGTTCTTCATCTTCGACGACGTCCGTTACCACCAGGACCAGCACTCGGCCTCATACTCGGTCGACTCGATCGAAGGCGCATGGAACACGGCCCGCGACGAGAAGCCGAACCTCGGCTTCAAACCGCGTTACAAGGAGGGTTACTTCCCCGTCCCACCGGCCGACCACTTCCAGGACCTGCGCTCGGAGATGGTGCTCACGATGGAGCAGCTCGGCATCGAGATCGAGGTGCAGCACCACGAGGTGGGAACGGGTGGCCAGGCGGAGATCGACATGCGTTTCGACACGCTGCTGCGCATGGCCGACAAGCTGATGCTCTACAAGTACGTCGTCAAGAACGTCGCTCGCAACGCCGGCTACACCGCCACGTTCATGCCCAAGCCGCTGTTCCAGGACAACGGCTCCGGCATGCACTGCCACCAGTCGCTCTGGAAGGGGGGCGACCCGCTGTTCTACGCGGAGACCGGTTACGCAGGCTTGTCCGACATCGGCCGCTGGTACATCGGGGGCCTCTTGAAGCATGCCAAGTCGATTCTCGCCTTCGCCGCTCCAACCACGAACTCCTACAAGCGGCTCGTGCCCGGCTACGAGGCACCTGTGAACCTCGTGTACTCACAGCGCAACCGGTCGGCTGCATGTCGCATCCCGATCTACTCGAAGAGCCCCAAGGCCAAGCGAGTCGAGTTCCGCTGTCCTGACCCGTCGGCCAACCCGTACATCGCGTTCGCCGCGATGCTGATGGCCGGCCTGGACGGTGTACAGAACCGGATCGAGCCGCCGGACCCGGTGGACAAGGACCTCTACGATCTCCCGCCGGAGGAGCTGGCCCAAGTGCCTCAGGTGCCCGCCTCACTCGACGAGGCGCTCTTTGCGCTCGAGACAGATCAGGACTTCCTGAAAGCAGGGGGAGTCTTCACTGACGACCTGATCGAGACCTGGATCAACTACAAGCGGCTCCACGAGATCGATGCCGTCCGGCTCCGGCCGCACCCGTGGGAGTTCCACCTCTACTACGACATCTAGGTCGTCGACCTCGTCGACGCTTCGAATCGCGTCGGCGAGGTCGGACAGGCAGCAAGCTTGCCCGAATCCGCTGGAGGGCTACGAGCGGTATCGGCTGTCGCCCTCTACGGCTTTCAAGTGCGCATCGAAGAACGCGAGGATGCGTCGACGTGCATCTCGCGCAGAGCCCTCGTGGTAGCCCGATCCCGGCGACAGTATTCCGAAGACCGGCTCCAAGATGGAGAACGGGAATGGATTCTTATCTCCAGATCCTTCGTGGTCGTTGAGAAAGGAGTGGCCGGCATCCGGGTACTCCTTGACGTCGTGTTCTACCCCGACGGCCGTCAATGCTCGCTCGAGGCGATCGGCGGCCCCTCGCAGTGTGCGATCCTTGCGGCCGTAGCTTCCGACAATCGGGCAAGCCTGTCTCAGGAAGCTGGCCGTGTAGGCATCTTTTGGAGCGGTGCCGTAGTTGACGCTCGACACGTTGAATCCGCGATCGGCTGCGAGCAGCAGGGCGAACCCTCCGCCCATGCAGTAGCCGATCACGCCGATCCTGCCTGTGCAGTCCTCCCGGGCCGCCAGCCAGACGCGTGCCGCCTCGATGTCGTCGAACGACCGTCCCTGTCCGGCGCGCACATCGCGCATGACCGAGATCATGCAGGCCACCATCCCTCTCCCAGAGAAGAGGTCCGGCGCTACGGCGAGGTACCCTTCGCCTGCTAGCCAGTCAGCCTGGTTCCGTAAGTCCTGGCTCATCCCCATTGCGTCGTGGATGACGACGACACCTGGCCAGGGGCCCTCGCCCGCAGGTGTCGCCAGGTAGGACGGCAGCTCACCAGGGGTGGGGATCATCACCTCGGCCATCACGACTCCCTGGAGGCGGGTGGTCGTCCCGGACGGTCCGCACTGGCGACGCCGTTCGATACAACGTTTGCCGCGAGCCGTTTGCCCCATTCTCGGGCGCGGGTCTCCTCGTCCGGTTCGAGGTGATTCTGCAAGGTGACGAAGAAGCTCTCGGGCTTGGCCACCACCTCGAACCCATGCCTCCGAAGCTTTCGGCTGATTGGCCTCGACGCCCTCCCTCTGAGAACTGCTGGACCTTTGAAGCGGGTGTCGAAGGCAGCAAACTTTGTGTGGCCATGGCCCAGCGCCCTGAGCCAGCCACGCACGCCTGGGCCTTCGGCGTCGCGATCGAGCACCAGATCGTTCTTGGGTTTTTGCGCAGTGGCGGCCGCCCACTTGCGGGTGCGGGTTCGACTCATGCCGTGAAAATGGGTGGGACCGCCCACCACGAGCAGGTCGGCGTCGCCCAACTGTTCTCGGCCTGCCTCAACCACCGGGACCACGACCACGTTGTCCACCGGCTCAAGGCCCTGGCCAATACCCTTGCCAATGGCATCGGCGATCGCGTGGGTGTTACCAAACATCGACTCGTAGACGACCACTGCCCGCATGGGCCACATCCCCTGTGCTTGCCGGCCGCCCGAAACGGCCTCACACCGAGGATGCTAGCTGTGCTTCGTCATCGGGCTCCGAGGAAGTCCAGCACGCGTCGGGTCAGGAGGGAGGCTGCGCTTGCGTCGTAAGACGGGAGGCTCGGGTCGGCGAAGAGGTGCTGATCACCGGGGTAGAGGAACAGTTCCGCGTGCTCCGCCGACTCGACGAGTCCGCGAGCGGCGTCAAAGTCGCCCTCGTCGACGAACATCGGGGCTGCCTCCATGGCGTGGACCTGCACGGTGACATCTGCGGGCCGCGAGGACGCGAACTCCGAGATCGGCACACAGGAGTGGAACAGCAACGCCCCTTTTGCCCCCGGGCGGGTCTCGGCCAACTTCTGCGCCGGCAGCACACCGAGCGAGAACCCGGCGTAGATCTCACTCCGCAGCTCGTCTGCGGCACGAACCCCGCGCTCGATGATGTCGCCGAATCCGATCTCTCCGGCGTACGCGACACCTTCATCGAGCGTACGGAGGGTCCGGCCTTCGTAGAGGTCCGGAGTGTGGACGGCGTGCCCGGCGGGTCGCAGCTCATCGGCGAAAGCGACGAAGCCCGACGTCTGACCCTGTGCGTGGTGGAACAACAACACCTCAGCCATCTCCGACCGGTTCCTTCCGTGAGCGGCAACCGTGAGTGCCACGGCCCCGTTTGCAGCGACGAGCCAATACTTTGAGGGGGGTTAACCCCAACAGGAAGAGACCCGCTAGCAGCCTTCTCATCGGCGTGGGAAATCCTTAGGTTGGAATGATCAGGTGCACGTTCGCCGAGACAGATGATCAGAAGGAGAGATCGATGAGATCGGGGTACGTCTTCGTGAAAGGCTCACTCAAGTGGTGACCGTCCCAGCCGACCTCGAGGCTCGAGCGCGTGAGATAGCTCGCAGAATTCTGCTCGAACCGTTCACCAAGCGGACCTGGTCAGAGCTCTTCTTCCTCGTAATAGGAGCGGCGCTCGCAGGTGCCGGCTTTGCTCTGGTCGCACTCACGATGGCGGCGGGGGTGATCTTCGCCATCACGTTCTTCGGGCTCGCCATCATCGGTCTCTCCATCCGCGGCGCAAGAGGAATCGGCGGGATCCAACGGGGGATGGCTCGAGGGCTCCTTGGCGAAGAGATCGAAGAACCTGATCCGTTCGCGCCGCGCCCGGGATTTCTCGGATGGCTTCAGTCGGCGCTGCGCGACCGCACGGCTTGGCGGGCGATGGCCTACCTGATCCTGAAGGTCCCCTTGGCGATCTTCGGGATCCTGACAGCGTTCAGCGTGTGGTTCGATGCGTTCACTTGCCTTGCGTACCCTTTCGGAGGCGCGAATCAACCCCAGGAATTCGGTCTGGCCCGGACCCTCTTCCAACCGGGGTACTTCTCGATCGGAAGGCCGGGGTGGATCCATGGGATGGCCATCTTCTTCACCGGGGCGATACTGCTCTTCGTCGCTCCCTGGGCCGTTCGGGTAGTCGTCTACATCGACCGATTCTTGATGCGTGCACTGCTTGGCCCAGATGCCGTGGCGGTCCGGGTGCGTTCTCTCGAACACGCTCGTGCTCAGACCGTCGACGCGTCAGCCGCCACTCTGCGACAGATCGAGCGGGACCTGCACGATGGCACTCAAGCGCAGCTGGTCGCTCTTGCCATGCGGCTCGGGATGGCAAAGGAGAAACTGGCAGACACCGACCAACTCGACCTCGACCAAGTCCGCGGGCTCGTGGACGACGCACATCGCGAAGCCAAGGAGGCCATTGTCGAGTTGCGAGACCTCGCCCGTGGGATCCACCCTCCTGCTCTCGACATCGGTCTCGAAGGCGCACTTTCCACCTTGGCGGCACGCAGCTCGGTCCCGACCGAGCTCGCCATTACTCTCAACGTGCGCCCGACTCCTGCCATCGAGGCAATCGCCTACTTCTGCGTGGCGGAGCTCCTTGCGAACGTGGCCCAGCACGCCAATGCCTCTCGAGCGGGGATCACTTGTGCGCAACACGGCGGGTGGTTGCGCTTGGTGGTACGCGATGACGGAGTGGGCGGGGCGCGACCTTCGCGGGTCGGGTCTGCGTCGAGCGGATTGACCGGCCTCACCGATCGAGTGCGCGCCGTCGACGGACGATTCGACATCGTCAGCCCAGCGGGCGGGCCCACGGTCGTCACCGTTGACCTGCCGCTTCACGCCTAGATGACGGCACCGATACGCGTGGTCATCGCCGAGGACTCGGCCATCTTGCGAGACGGCTTGGTCCAGCTGCTCGTCGATCGGGGTCTTGTCGTCACCGACGCAGTGAGCGAACCCGAAGCATTGAAAGCGTCGGTCGAGCGGGCCTGTCCCGACGTGGCCATCGTCGACATCCGCATGCCGCCCACCTTCACCGACGAGGGTTTACGAGCCGCCATCGATCTTCGTCGGCTGCACAAGGGACTTGGGATCCTGATGTTCTCCCAATACATCGAGACTCGCTACGCCTCAGAGCTGCTGGCCGGCGGTGCGACGGGCATCGGATACCTCCTGAAAGATCGCGTTGCCGACGTGAGCGACTTCGTCGAAGCCCTCGCGCGAGTTGCATCTGGGGGCACCGCCCTCGACCCGGAAGTCGTCACCCAACTCCTGGGGGCCTCTCATCGGGCAGACTCGATCTCGGTGTTGAGCGTTCGGGAGAAGGAGGTGCTCTCGTTGATGGCAGAGGGTCGGTCCAACGTGGCGATCGCTGGCGCGCTGCGTAATTTCCGAAGGCGCGGTCGAAAAGCATGTCGCCAACATCTTCACGAAGCTCGACCTACCCGTGTCTCAGTCCGATCATCGCCGGGTCCTGGCCGTATTGCGCTTCCTCGACTCTTGACCTGGAGATCGAGTGAGGATCCGTCGGTCGACTGACCGTCCGTCGGGCGCCCCGCTTCACTGTGACTAGTCTCAAGATTCAGATCAACCATGCCGATATCTCTTCAGGGTTTCGTGGCGCAACCGACCATGGCATCCGGAGAAGAAGTGGGCTCGAGCGAGCCCGAGGGGAGAACCGGTCAAATGACCGGAGACGCGAGGGTCAATCAGATGGCGTCTGGGATGGGGACGGTGGCGGGAGTTGCCGTTCGACCCGTGATGGACCTAAGTGACCGTCGAGTCATCGCTTATCAGGCGAGCCCACGGACTGCTGGAGGTGAGGCCTCCCCGGCAGCGCTCCTCGACGCCGCCCTCTCGCTCGCGACCTCGGCGTCCCCGGCCCCGCTCCTCGTGCATGTCGACCCCGGACTGCTCGTCAGCCCGACGTTCGACCCCATCGCCCATGCAAGGGCTGCGAAGTGTGCTCCCTCTGAAGTCGTCTGGATGCTGCCAGAACCAAGACGCGGGATGGCGGACGAGCCCGACCCGCCCGAGGCACGTATCCTCGCGGCCGCGGTACGGCGGAACGCCGCCATCCTGCCGCGAGGCGGGCTTCCGGGTGGGCCTCGACGGCGTGGGCGTGCTCACCGTGTCGTGGGCGGAGGTGGTGGACGCGAGGCCGGCGTTTCTCCTCATGGAGCCGGGAGCTCACCTCCCGGCCCTTCGACGAGGGCTACAAGGCCGCGCTCGCCGGTCTCCTGGCCTTCGCCGGGCGGTTGGGGGCCCGCCTCGTCGCTCAGGGCATAACCAGCGATGAGGCCGCGCGGCATTTCATGGATGTCGGCGTCTTCTACGGGATCGGCGACTACCTGCACGGCCCGGTCGTGCTTGACGACCAGCTTGCTATAGAGGGGGACGCCGTCGTCCGCCCGTCCTGGTTCCGGGAGCGCGCGGTCCGCCGGCTCTCCACCGCTGTCGACGAGGGCGGCGTCCGCTACGTGCCGACACCTCCCCACCCAGTCGAGATCGACGACCGCCGCCTGGCCAACCTCCTCGCCGAGTGGTCGGGCCAGCTGTCGAACTCCGAGGATCCCTCGACAGTGCTCTCGTCGCTGGCTGACATCGTCCCGCAGCTCGTCGGCTTCGATCGTCTCGCCATCTTCGAAGCTGACTGGGACCGGTACGTCTTCCGGCCGAAAGTACTCATCGGCGAAGAGCTCCAGCCGCTCGTCGAGATCACGCACACCTTGAACACCGGCATCACGGGCTGGGCCTTCCTGCAGGGGGAACCGTACAGGTGCGGACGGACGACGGACCATCCCGAAGCCGCCCCGATCCCAGGCCAGGAGTCCGACGACGAGTCGCTGCTCGTCATCCCGCTCACTTCCGGCGACCGGCGCCTCGGAGTGCTCGACGTGTGGCGCGACGGTGCGGACCGGTTCTCGGACCATGACCTCGAGCGAGCCATACTGCTCGGGAAGCTGGGTGCCGATGCCTGGCGCAGCGCCGAGCAGCGCGCCGACCTCGCCGAGCGTGTCGTCACCGACAACGTGACGGGACTGTTGAACAAGCGGTGGTGGGACGAGCTCGCTCCCCGAGAGGCCGCCCAGGCGCTCCGCACGAAGAGCAGCATCGCCGTCATGCTGGTCGACCTCGACGGGTTCAAGGCCGTGAACGACTCGTACGGGCACGCGGCCGGCGACAACGTCCTGAAACACGTGTCACGAGAAGCTCGGCTCGGTGGTCCGATCCGGCGACGCCGTCATCCGCTACGGCGGTGACGAATTCATCCTCCTGCTGCGAGACTGCGACGAGACCGGGGCCATCGACGTGGCGACCGAGGTCCAGGTCGCGCTGGCGCGCGTGCCGGGCCCCGGCGGAGGTGACTCCCCCGTAACGGCTTCCATCGGCATCTCGCTGTTCCCAGAGCATGGCCCTACGCTCGAGGACGTCGCCATCAACGCTGACACGGCGATGTACCGGGCGAAGGCTTCGGGACGGGACCAAGTGGTCTGCTTCAGCCCGCCGGACAGTCTCGACGGCGCGGAGGAAGCCGCTGTGACCGAGATCGCGGCGAACGAACCGACGGTGGATGCTGCGGTGAGAGCGGCAGTGGATGCCGCTGTCGATGCCGCGGTGGAAGCAGCCCTGTCCCAGCCCATGGCGCCCGAGGCCTTCCCGAGCAGCGACAGTGCGTCCACTGGGTGGCCTCTGCCCGGCGCTGCCGTCGCCCCGCAACCGCAGCTGCGGCAGGAACTGCAGAATCAGTACCGCCGGCTCGAGGTTGCCCAGCAGGTTGCGCGCGTCGGCAGCTTCGAGATGGACCTCGGCTCGGCCACCCTTCAGTTCTCCGCCGGGTTCCGCCGCATCCTCGGCATCGCTCCGGACGAAGAACCGGCGATCGCCACCATCGTCGATCGCATCCATCCCGACGACTTGACGCGGTACGCCGAGGCCCTGAGGAAGTGGGTCGAGGCCGGCGAAGGGCAATTCGAGCTCGGCTTCCGCTTCCTCTCCCCCGACGGGCAAGTGCGACCGGTCTTCATGCGGCAGATGGTCCGGGAGCTCGACGACGGCAGGCGACTGCTCACCGGCACCTTCCAGGAGCTCGCCGACCCGGCCTACTGAACGTCCCGTCGAAGCGCCCGACCCTAACGCTTCGAAATGGGGCAGAATCGCCGGATGCCTGACGAGATCGAGGTCTTCGGCACCCAGTGGTGCGGCGACTGCAAGCGAGCGAAGCAGTTCTTCGGTGAACAGCGCATCCACTACCGCTTCACCGACGTCGACATGGACCCCGAAGGCCTCGCCTACGTCGAGAAGGTGAACGCCGGCAAGCGGATCATCCCGGTGATCCGCTTCACGGACGGCTCGACGCTCGTCGAGCCCTCGAACGCCGATCTGGCGGCCAAGCTCGGGATACAGACGAGCGCCGCTCGGAGCTTCTACGACCTCATCGTCGTCGGGAGCGGGCCGGCGGGCCTCACGGCTGCCCTCTATGCCGCTCGCGAAGGAATCGAGACGCTCGTCATCGAGCGGGGAGGCGTGGGAGGGCAAGCGGGGATCACCGAGCGCCTCGACAACTATCCCGGCTTCCCCGAAGGTGTCACTGGTGACGAGTTCGCGGACCGGTTGCGGCGCCAGGCCGAGCGTTTCGGCGTCGAGATCCTGAGCGCGCAAGAGGTGACCGGCGTCGGCGTGGACCGGAGCTGGCGCCGCGTCCGGACTGCCGACGGCGCCGAATACAGCTCGTACGCCGTGCTGCTCGCTCTCGGCTCGACCTACCGTCGACTCGGGGTACCCGGGGAGGAGGACTTCATCGGCGCGGGCGTGCACTTCTGTGCCACCTGCGACGGGGCCTTTTACCGCGGTGAGGACGTGCTCGTTGTCGGCGGGGGCAACTCGGCAGGCGAAGAAGGGCTCTTCCTCACTCGCTTCGCCCGTCACGTCACCATCGCGACCCGCGACGCCGAGCTCACCGCGAGCAAAGTCGTCATCGACAAGGTGAACGAGCATCCCGACATCGACGTGCTGACGAACGTCAACACCGTCGAGCTGCGAGGCGGGAGCCACCTCGAGACGGTCGTCGTCGAGGACTCCGGTACCGGTGAGCGGAGCGAGCTCCACCCGGCCGGCATGTTCGTGTTCATCGGCCTCACCCCCAACACCGAGATAGTGAGCGGGTTGGTGGAGCGCGATGGTCAGGGTTTCTTGACTACCGACGCCGGGATGCAGACCTCCGTGCTCGGCGTGTTCGCTGCGGGCGATGCCCGCTCGGGCAGTACCAAACAGGCCGCTTCGGCGGCAGGCGAGGGCGCCGCAGCCGCCATCGCGATCCGCCGCTACCTCGAGCCTCTCGCGGGAGGAATGCCTGAGCCGCAGCTCGACCGCAAGGGCATGCCAGCCGTCATGGAGGTCTGAAGACACCCTCCGGCGGGATGCCAGGGGCTCAGCGCTGAACGACCTTCACTGCCGTCCCGTACGCGCAGATCTCGGTCCAGGCGTCGCCCATCTCCGATGTGTCGAAACGCATGGCCACAACGGCATTGGCGCCGCGCTGCGCGGCCGCTTCGGCCATCCGCTGGATGACCTCCTGCCGGCTCGCCTCGAGGTTCTTAGTCATCCCCTTCAGCTCCCCGCCGAACATGGACTTGAGGCCTGCTCCCATTTGGGAGAATGCGTTCCTCGACCGGACTGTCAGGCCGAAGACCTCGCCGAGGGTCTCGATTATGTCGTAACCGGGCAGTTCGTTCGTCGTCGCGATGATCACGGGCGCAAGGGTACTCGGACCAGTCGCAGTAGGACATGACAGTGCGACCCCTAGGATCACGCCCATGACGACGGACGTGGAGACGCAGGCGTACCGCCAATACCGCTTCAAGCTCCCACCAGATGCGACTGAGATCCTCCTCGTCCGGCACGGCGAGACCATCCCGTTCGCGGACGTGCCGTTCCCTCTCGTCGACGGGCAAGGGGACCCGGAGCTCGCGCCTGAAGGGCGCGCGCAGGCAGAGCGGCTGGCGGACCGGCTGGAAGATGACGGGCCGTTCGACGCGATATACGTGACCACTTTGCGGCGCACGCTCAAGACCGCCATGCCGCTCGCCGAGCGCCTCGGCCTCGAGCCGATCGTCGAGCCGGAGCTGCGCGAGGTCATGCTCGGGGAGTGGGAGGGCGGTGCCTTCCGCAAGCACACGGCGGAGGGCAACCCTATGGCTCTCGAGATGTACCGCCAGGAGCGATGGGACGTCATTCCCGGCGCGGAGAGCAGCGAGGCTTTCAGAGCCCGCCTGAGGGTTGGCATCGAGCGGATCGCAGCCGCACATGTGGGAAGCCGTGTAGTAGCCGTCTCCCACGGTGGCGCCATCGGGACGATCCTCGCGATGGCGACCAGCTCTCGCCCGTTCGCCTTCGTCGGCGGGGACAACGCCGGAATCTCGATCCTCGTCGTGATCAAAGACCAGTGGATGGTGCGTGGCTTCAACGAAGTGAGCCACCTGCGCTGACTGGTGCGGCTGACCTGCGCTGACCTGCGCTGACTGGCTCTGACCGGCAGGGCTGAACGCCGGACCATCCGCGTGACTGTCACACCCCCCGCGTATGTTGCCTTCATGGCCTGGTACGACAGCCCGCTCATCGGCCTCGACTTCGAGACGACGGGAGTCGATCCGACGAGCGACTTGCCGGTTCAGGTCGCCCTCGTCTGGTGTGACGGCAGGGGCGGCCGCCAGCGGGCTGCCTGGCTCGTCAACCCCGGCTGCGAGATCCCCGAAGAGGCGATCGCCGTCCACGGAATCTCGACCGAACGGGCGTGCCGGGAAGGGATCTCCCTCGAGCACACGGCTTATCGCGTCCATCGGGAACTCCTGAAAGCAGCGCGCGAAGGAGTGCCGCTCGTTGCGATGAACGCGAGCTTCGACGTCACGATCGCGGCGTGCCTGTTCGCCCGCGCCGGGCTGCCGGCACTTTCATGGGACCTCGTGATCGATCCGCTCGTCATCGACCGGCGCGTGGACAAGTACCGGAAGGGAAAGCGCCGCCTCGACGCCCTCTGCGAGACCTACGGAATCCACCTCGAGAACGCCCACGACGCCGGGCACGACGCCGAAGCCGCCGTCTCGCTCGCTCGCGAGATCGGCCGGAGATGGCCCGAAGCCGGAACTCTCGACCCCGAGGAGCTGACGGTCTTTCAGCGGGCTTGGCAGCACAACTGGGCGGTCGACTTCAACGACTGGTGCATCAGCGAGGGGCGCCCGGGGCTCAGCCCGGAAGAGTACTTCTGGCCTGTCCGAGCGGTCGCTCAGCCCCCTAGCGAATCGAGGACGATGTCGACATCGCTCTCGGTGGACTGCGGGTTGACGACCGCGATGCGGATGGCGACCTCTCCTTGATGGGTCGTCGGTACGACGAAGGCGGTCCCGCTCACCAACAGCTCTGCTGACCACTCGTAGTAGCGGGCCTCGCTCCATCCGGTTCGCCGGAACGCCACAACCGACAAGGGAGGCTCGCCGATCAGCTCTAGGTGGTCGCTCTCCCGGACCCGCCGGGTGGCGTGCTCCGCCACCTTCAAGGTGTGCTCGATCGCACCCGAGTACGCATCGGTCCCGTACGAAGCGAGCGAGAACCAGAACGGCAGCCCCCTCGCCCGCCGGGTGAGATGAAGTGCGTAGTCCGACGGGCTCCAGTCCTCGCCGGTGCGGAGCGGCTCGAGGTAAGCGGCGTGCTGGGAGTGGGCTTCGAGGGCCGCCTGCGGGTCCCGGTAGATCAACGCCGCACAGTCGAACGGGGCGAAGAGCCACTTGTGCGGATCGACGACGAAGGAGTCGGCAGTCTCTATGCCTTTGAAAAGAGCCCGCCTGCTCGGGGCGGCGAGCGCCGCTGCGCCGTACGCACCGTCGACATGCAGCCACAGCCCGCGCTTTCGTGCCTCTGCCGACACGCTCTCGAGGTCGTCCACGATGCCGAGGTTGGTCGTACCAGCAGTCGCGACCACGGCGAACGCAGCGCGCCCGGGGTACGCGGCGGCCGACTTGTCGAGCGCGTCCGCCAGCGCCGCGCCCGTGAGGCGCCCGGCCGTATCGGGCTCCACACCAATCACGTCCACGTCCATAGCGTGAGCAGCGCTCGAGATCGACGAGTGCGCCTCCATGCTGGCGGCCACGGCGAAGCGACGAGGCGGTGGCCGCTCCTCCTCGAGGCACCGGACGGTCTCCCGGTGCCTCGCGGCGATCAGGGCGGAGACGTTGCCGAGCGTGCCGCCTTGGACGAAGACACCCCCGGCGCTGTCGGGAAAGCCGGCGAGAGCCGCGAGCCACGCCAGGGCCTCGTTCTCGGCGTAGACCGCGCCAGCGCCCTCCATCCAGCTCCCGCCGTAGATCGACGACGCGCCGACGACGAGGTCGAACAGCGTGCTCGCCGGCGTGGGGGCACACGGGATGAAGGCGAAGTAACGCGGGTGGTCGATCGAGATGCACGCCGGCGCCAGGACATCGGCGAAGATGCGGAGGGCTTCGGTGCCCCCGATGCCACCGGGCGTGATCGTCGGTCCGGCTCCGGCTCGGAGGCTCCTCAGGAGAACGAGGCCCGTCAAGCGGTGGCGGTCGCATGTGAAGGCGGGCACGTGTGTACGCCATCACGTCAGCGGCCAACCTCTCGGTCTCCTCGGTCCACTCGTGCACGGAAGCCTCCTTGCGTCCGACTGCGGACGCGGACTGCCTATCACGGCAGGCCCGCCGTCTGACCCCTCAGCCGAGCCGCGCTGCCGCCTTCTCGGCCAGCTCCGCCAGCGCTAGGTCGAGCTCCGTGACGCCGCCGGCGTCGTGGGTGCTCAACACGACGTGCACGCGGTTGTAGACGTTGGACCACTCGGGATGGTGGTTCATCTTCTCGGCGTGCAGCGCCACGGCAGTCATGAACGAGAACGCCTCGACGAACCCGGAGAAACTGAACTCCCTCTCGACGCACCACCCCTTCCCCGGCACGTCGGTGACTCTCCACGCCGCCAAGCTGCCCACCGACGACAGGCGTCGCTCGATCTCGGCTGGCTCAAGGGGTGCTCTCGAAAGGGCCATCCCCGATGATCGCACTCGGCACGCTACCGTGCCACATGACCCATCCGCGGCCGGCGTTTCGCTCGCTCGGCGCCGTGGCACTGATCGCCACGGCCAGCCTTGCGATCGCCACGGCGGCGTGTTCGTCGAGCTCGGCACCGACGACGAAGCCGGCTGGCGCGTCCTCCTCGAGCACAACGCTGGCGACCACTTCGATCAGCGAGCAGGCTGTGATCTCGCAGGCCTTCTCCTCACCGCGCCAGCGGAGCGACAGCACAGGCACGATCTGGCTGTGCCGCCCCGGGTTGGCGAACGACCCGTGCGCCGGCGACATACAGGTGACATCCGTCGATGCCTCGGGCGCCCACGAGCTCGTCCCGGGTACCTCGGGAGCGGGCGCGGATGGGATGAAGAAGGTCGACTGTTACTACGTGTACCCGACGGTCAGCGAGGAGAGCGGCGAGAACGCCGACCTCACCGTCCAGAGCAACGAGATCGGGACCGCGCGGCTCCAGGCTGCTCAGTTCAGCCGTGACTGCAACGTGTGGGCACCGATGTACCGCCAGGTCACGGTAGGAGGGCTGTCGAACCCGGGCGATGCTGCCGGACCGCAGCTGGCGTTCCGCAGCGCGCTGGCGGGTTTCGAGGACTACCTCGATCACTTCAACAACGGGCGTCCCGTTGTGCTCATAGGTCACTCGCAGGGTGCCGCCATGGTGATCCGGCTGCTCCAGGCGACGATGGACAAGCAGGCGAGCCTGCGCAAGCTGCTCGTCTCGGCGATCATCCTCGGGGGCAACGTCGTGGTACCGACCGGGAAGCTTGTCGGAGGCTCGTTCCAGCACATTCCCCCTTGCCGATCGGCGACGCAGACGGGATGTGTGATCGCGTACTCGAGCTTCTTGCAGACTCCGCCGTCGGACACGCTCTTCGGCAAGGCGGGCGAGGGCGTCAGCTTCTTGTCCGGTCAAACCCAGAGCGCCGGGCTGCAGGTGGTGTGCACGAATCCCGCCTCCCTCGGGGGAGGTACCGGCTCGCTGCTCCCGATCTTCACCAACGGCCCCTCGTACGTCGAGTATCCGGATCTCTACAGCGCGAGCTGCAAGCACGTCGGTGACACCACGTGGCTGCAGGTGAACATCGTCGCCAGACCGGGCGATACCCGCCCGACCGTGACCGAGCAGCTCGGGCCGCAGTGGGGCCTTCACCTCTACGACGTCAACATGTCGCTCGGCAATCTGGTGCAGGTTGTGGCCGACGAGATCGACTCGTTCGGGTGACCCGATTGCGCCGGCAGTCCTTCCGGACCCGGCGGCCGGGGAGCCTGCGGAGCGGCCAAATCGCGGGTCGCCCGGCACGACGGCTGCCACGCTGGTACGTTCGCTGCGGGGCGGGTGGCGGCCCCTCTGCCCCCGGGGCCCCGCCCGCTCTCATCAACCGAAGAAAACCTCAGCCACCGACTCGAAGAGTTCCTTGTCGAGCGTCTTCAGTTGCGCGACCGCTTCCGCGATCGGAACCCGCTCGATCCTCGCCCCGTGGAGCGCCACCATCTCGTTCCAGGCGCCGTCGTGCACCGCGTCGACGGCCGCAGTCCCGAACCGCGTGGCGAGCACTCGGTCGAACGCGCTCGGCGTCCCGCCGCGCTGAACATGCCCGAGGATGGTGACCCGCGCTTCGAACCCGACTCGTTTCTCGATCTCCTCGGCGACGGTGTTGCCGATGCCACCGAGCCGGGGATGGCCGAACTGGTCGATCTCGGGCGAGGCGACCGAGAGCGTGCCCTCGGCCGGCAGGGCCCCCTCGGCCGTCACGACGATGGAGGCGAAGCGACCCTTCGAGTGGCGATGCACCAAGTACGCGCAGACGGCGTCGATGTCGAAGGGCTCCTCGGGCACGAGGATGGCCGTCGCTCCGCCGGCGATGCCCGAGTAGGTGGCGATCCACCCGGCGTGGCGGCCCATGACCTCGCAGACGATCACCCGGTTGTGCGACTCGGCAGTCGTGTGCAAGCGGTCTATCGCCTCGGCGGCTATCTGGACGGCCGTATCGAAGCCGATCGTCACATCCGTGGCGGACAGGTCGTTGTCGATCGTCTTCGGGATGCCCACTACGTGCACTCCTGACGCACCGAGCTGGTTCGCAACACCGAGCGTGTCCTCGCCGCCTATTGCGACCAGAGCGTCGATGCCGTCCCGCTCGAGCGTCGCGATCACTTGTTGAGGGCCGCCGTCGATCCTGAAGGGATTCGTCCGTGAGGTACCGAGGATCGTGCCCCCTCGGGGGAGGATGCCGCGGCACCGCTGGACGTCGAGCGGCATGCTTTCGCCATCGATGAGGCCGCGCCAGCCGTCGAGGTAGCCGACCACCTCGTCATCGTGACCAACCTCGCACTTGCGCACGACTGCCCGGATCGCTGCATTCAATCCCGGACAGTCACCGCCGCCTGTGAGCACTCCGACGCGCATGTCGCCTCCTTCGGCCAGACCTACGTCATGGTCCCATACAGACGGGCACCCCCTACACGAAGGGCATCACGTGGTCCGCGACGTACGCGACGTGGTCGAGATCGGTGAGGTCGAGGACCTGCAAGTAGGCCCGGGACGCGCCGGCGGCGGCGTACGACTGCAGGCAGGCGATCACCTCGTCGGGGGTGCCGGCGGCGCCGTGTGCCCGCAGCTCGGGCGGCTCGCGCCCGATCGCCCGCGAGCGCCGCTCGACCTCCGCCTCGTCGGCTCCGCAGCACAGCACGAGCGCGACGGACCGGCGAAGCGACGAGGGGTCCCGCCCGATTCGCTCGCACGCCTCGTCGGCAAGCCCGTAGAGCCGGGCGCAGTGGTCGGCCGCAGCGAACGGCACATTGAGCTCATCCGCGTAACGGGCAGCCAACTCAGGAGTGCGCCGCTGCCCGTGACCGCCGACGATGACAGGTGGCCGAGGCTCTTGCATCGGCTTCGGGAGCGCAGGGCTCGACTCCAGCTGATAGTGCTTGCCGGCAAAGGAATAGGTCTCCCCGGCCTTCGTCTCCCAGAGCCCCGTGATGATCTCGAGCTGTTCGGTCAGCCGTTCGAAACGCTCGCCGAGCCCTGGGAACGGAATCCCGTAGGCACGGTGCTCCGCCTCGAACCAGCCCGCGCCGAGACCTAGCTCGACGCGGCCGCCGCTCATCGCGTCGACCTGTGCAACCGAGATCGCGAGCGGGCCGGGAAGGCGGAAGGTGGCCGCCGTCAGCAAGGTACCGAGCCGGATCCGCTCGGTGTCACGAGCGAGCCCTGCAAGGGTCACCCAGGCATCGGTCGGGCCGGGGCCCGGGCCGGAGCTGCCCATGTGCAAGAAGTGGTCCGAGCGGAAGAAAGCGTCGTACCCCGTGGACTCCGCCACGCGGGCAACCGCCAGCAGCTGGTCGTAGGTGGCGCCCTGTTGCGGCTCGGTGAAAATTCGCAGTTGCATGCTCACCGTCTAGCGGCGCGGAACCCGCAGCCGGGCCAGGTGCCCGAGGCCGTCCTCACCGCTTGAGCGTTGGTCTCAGGAGCCGGCGGGGAACCCGGAAAGACCGGCGTCGAGCTCGACGCGGAGCGTGTTCAGCGTCATTGCGACGAGGTGATAGTGCCCGACGAGCATGGGCAGCTCGATGAGCTGAGCCGTGTCGTATCTCGCCGCAAGTGCCAACCAGGTGTCGTCCGTGATCGAATACCGGGCGTGCAGCTCGTCAGCAGCCCGGAGCAGCGTCGCGTCGAAGGGATCCCACCCGGCCGCATCGGGGCCGTCCACGACCCTTCCTATCTCGCTGGGGGTAAGCCCGCATCGCCCGCCGATCACCACGTGCTGGGCCCACTCGTACTCGGCCTGGCAGTTCCAACCGGTCCTGAGGATCACGAGCTCGCGCTCCCGCGGAGGGATCTTGCCGTTCAGGAGCTTCCCGCCGAACGGAAGCCACCGGCGGAACACCCCCTCGGCGCGAACCAATGTCGCGAAGATGTTGGCATCAGGCCCTGTGCCGGCCTGGGCCTGATCAAGCAGCTCGCGCACGGTCCCGACCCGCTCCTCAACCGGAACCGGCGCGATCCGGGGACCCCTCGTGCTCGGGGATCCGACTCCGCTCTCGGGCACGTCATTCATCGAGTCGTGAGGCATCGCGAAATGTGAGCACAGACCGAGCCCTCGAGCCAAACGGAGATTCGCTAGCAGTGACCGGCTCGCTTGACCCGGACCAGGTAGACGCGCGCGTCCACCGGCCGACCGACCTGCTCGCGGCGATTGTCGCTGTGACAGTGCTGGCGCTCGCCCTGCTGGCGGCGCACTTGCTGCCCGGCACTGCCGAGACGCTCACCCGGCGGGTGGCAAGTGCCGTACGCCACCTCCCTCGGATCCTCGTGTTCGCATGTGGAGGCATCGCCGCCCTGTCGGCACTGGCGCTGCTCGTGACGATCGCCTTCTCGCTCGCGCGCCGCCGGCGCGGGGACGGCGTGAACGCGATCGTGAGCGGCCTCGCCACCATGTTCCTCGGCATCGGCCTCATCGCCGACTGGCACACGTTCCCGGGCGGCATCGCGACGGCGATGCTCTACCGGACCGACGGCTCCACCCTCGTCCGCGACGCAGTGATCGTCGCCCTCGTGACCGGCTCCGATACCGCCCGCTACTCGGGATGGGGGCGCTACTGCACCATCGTCGTGAGCGCCGTGCTCGTGACCGGGCTGGCGCTCGACGAGATCACCCTCTTCGGCGTCCTCGTGGCAGCCCTCGTCGGATACTCAGCAGGCCTCCTCACTCGTTTCGCTCGTCGCGCCACCGTTAGCCGGCCGAGTGTGGAGTCGCTCGTGCGGGGACTGCGCCGGGCGGGGGTGGATGTGAAGAGCCTCGAGCGGCTCGATGACGACGGGCACGAGTTGACGGGTTCCCTCGCCGACGGCCGGCAGATCGTCCTGCAGGCGTCCGGTCGTGAGGTGCACGGAGCCGGCGCGATCCTCCGGCTCTGGTCGGTCGTTCGCTTGCGCAGCGCGGCAACCGGACGGCAGCCGATCAGCCTCAGGGCGGCGCTCGAGACCGAGGCGCTCGCGAGCCTGATGGCCTCCAATACCGGCGTCGTCGCGCCTCGCGTGTTGCTGCTCGCCCACTTCGAGCCCGACACGCTCGTGCTCGCCCGCGAGAGGCTCGACGGCCGGACTCTCGACGACGGGGCGACATCCGACGAGGTCGAGAGGCTCTTCGGTTCCCTTCGGCGGCTGCACGAGATCGGAGTAGCCCATCGGGACCTCCGGGCGGAGAACCTCCTCTGCGACACGGGCGACGGCCAGGTCGGGTTCCGGTCGCTCGAGAGCGCCGTCGTGGGCGCGGGCGAGCTGGTGCGCCGGCTCGACCTCGCCCAGATGCTGACCTCGGCCGCCTCGGTCCTCGGCGCCGGGCAGGCCGTCGCGGCCATGCGTGCGGGGTACCAACCGAACGACGAGCAGTCGATCGCTGCCATCTTGCAACCGCTCGCGCTGAGGAGCTGGGGTTGGACCGAGATGCGCGAAGCTCGCGCCGGCCTCGCCGACGTCCGCCGCGAGCTCATCGGCGAGAGCACGGCCGACATCCCGGAGGTCCAACTCGCGCGTTTCCGCTGGCGCACCGTGGCGGTGGTGATCGCGGCAGTAGTTGCTGCGTTTCTGTTGGTAGGCCAGTTGTCGCGGGTGAACCTGATCGGCGCCCTGCGGCGCGCTGACTGGACCTGGTTCCTCGTGGCGATCCTGGGCTCGGCGGTCACCTATCTCGGGTCGGCCTTGAACCTGCTCGCCTTCGTCCCGGCGCGTGTGTCGGTCCTGAAGGGGACCCTCGTCGAGCTGTCGGGCGCGTTCTTCGGGCTCGTGACGCCACCGACGGTCGGCCACGTCGCCGTGAACGGCCGTTTCCTTCACAAGCAAGGGATCGACTCCGCCGTCACGGCGACGGCACTCGGTCTTTCGCAGCTCGTCAACTTCATCACGACGGTCGCGCTCATCCTCGTGGCGGCACTGCTCACCGGGTCCGGCGTCGGCAGCGTGAAGATCGTCCCGTCGCCTCGTCTGCTGGCAGTCCTGGGCGTCCTCGTTGCCGTCGGGGCGGCCTTGATCACCGTCGTCCCCTGGACGAAGGACCTCTTCTGGAAGCGACTGTGGCCCCGCGTCCGGGGGGCCTGGCCGCAGTTCCTCGATGTGCTCTCCCAGCCTCTCCGGCTGTTCGAAGGCGTTGGCGGCAACCTCCTGCTCACCGCCAGCTACGTGCTCGCCCTCATCGCAGCCCTACACGCCGTGAACGCCCATCCACCGATAATCGCGACGGCAGCTGTCTTCATGGCGGGCAACACGATCGGCGCCGCAGCGCCGACCCCGGGTGGCCTCGGCGCCGTCGAGGCGGTCATGGTCGCCGGCCTCACGGCGGTCGGGATCCCGGCTCACGAGGCAGTCCCGGGAGTGCTGCTCTTCCGCATCGCGACCTTCTGGCTTCCCATCATCCCAGGATGGGGCATCTTCATGTTGCTCCAGCGAAGAGAGATCCTCTGAGCCGCCGCCCTTGACTTCCGACTCTTCGAGAGTTATCTTTCGAGAGATGTCTATCGATAACTTTATCTCGAAACTTATGCGAGACCGGTTCTCCGGGCGATACCCCGGCCGCCGAGCCAGGTTCCTGTGCCCTTCCGAGGTGCACCCTCAGCCGGGTCGCCTCCCCCGGTGACCCCGGGAGAGATCGGGTCCTCCGAGGTACTGGCTGCTCCTCAGGATCCCGCACCTTCGGTGCGCGAGCTGACGGGTGCCCAGGAGATGCGCGCCCTCAGCCATCCGGTCCGCTTGGCGTTGCTCGAAGTCCTGAGCCTCGAAGGCGCGATGACGGCTACAGAGGCCGGTGAGTACATCGGAGAGTCGGCGACGACCTGTTCGTTCCACCTGCGCCAGCTGGCCAAGTACGGCTTCGTCGAGGAAGCCGGGAAAGGGGCAGGCCGGCGCCGCCCGTGGAAGCTGGTGCAACGAGGAATGCGGGTCTCGGGCGTAGGGGACCCGGAATCGTCGATCGCAGCGAACGAGCTCAAGCGGCTCGTCTCGGCGCGGTGGATACAGCGCAGCGAGCAGTGGTCGGCCGTGCAGCACCTCGATCCCGTCTGGGCGGAGGTCCCTGACGTCGTCGAGATGGTGGCGTTTCTCACCGCGGACGAAGTGGCCGCGGTGGCACTCGAGTTCCTTGGCATCCTCGGGCGCTTCGAGGACCGGAAGGGCCACCTTGGCAACCGGCCACCGGGCGCCAGGCCCATCGAGTCGGTCCTGTTGATGCATCCGCTCCTCGGACAACCAGCACCGCAGCCGCCCGCCCTGCCATGAAGGAGCTGCTGAAGCAGAAGAACGCCCGAATCTACCTCGCGGGCCAATCCTTCTCCCTCCTCGGCGACACGTCACTTTGGCTTGCACTCGGGATCTGGGTGAAAGAGCTCACGGGCAGCGCCGGACAAGCCGGCCTCGTCTTCTTCTTCTTCGCCCTCTCGGGGCTCTTCGCGCCGATCGCCGGCCTCGTGGTCGACCGCGTGCGCCGCCGCCCGCTGCTGTTCTGGGTGAACCTCCTGACCGGTGTGATGGTGCTGGCGCTCTTCGCCGTCCACAGCCGAGACCAGGTCTGGGTCATCTACGTCGTCATGTTCTTCTACGGGCTCTCATACTGCTTCCTCGGCTCGGGCCAGTCAGCGCTGCTCAAGGTCATGCTCCCCGAGGAGCTCCTAGGCGATGCGAACGGGATGCTCAGCACCGTGCGTGAGGGACTGCGCCTCGTCGCTCCGCTCGTGGGCGCCGGGCTGTTCGCCGTCGTCGGCGGGCACGTGATCGCCGTCATCGACGCGGGGACCTTCTTCGTCGCGTCGGCGAGCTTGCTCTTCGTCCGCGTGGACGAGAGGGTCGTCGAGCGACCCACCGAAGGAGTGGAGGCCGAGGCGGCGCACTGGTGGGCGGAGGTGACCGCCGGGATCCGCCACATCTGGCGGACCACGGTGCTGCGCCAGATCCTCATCGGCACGAGCATTGCGTTGATGGTGGTGGGTTTCTTCGAGTCGCTGTGCTTCGCCATCGTCCAACACGGTCTGCACCGGCCGCCTACCTTCCTCGGTGTGCTCCTGGCGGTCCAAGGCTGCGGTGCGGTCGGCGGCGGCTTGAGTGCCGCGGCTTTCATGCGCAGGGCCGGCCCCGGGGTGATGGTCGGCATCGGCCTCAGCCTCCTCGCACTGGGCAGCACTTTGCTGATCCCGGCATCGATGCCCTTCGTCTTCGTGGGCATCGTGCTCGTCGGGATATCCATCCCATGGATCGTCGTCGGCATCTACACCGTCTTGCAGCTGCGGACGCCGAACGACCTCCAGGGCAGGGTGTACTCGGCTGCCGATACCGTCCTGTCCGTGCCCCAGACGTTCTCGATCGGCCTCGGTGCCATCCTCGTCAGCTTCGTCGACTACCGCCTGCTCCTCGTGCTGGTGGCCTTCGTGCTGGCGATGTCGGCGGTCTACCTGCTCACCCGCAGCGAGCAGCGGGTGGGCCTCGAGCAGGCGCCGGTCCCGGCGGTCGCGGCAGGCTCGTCGGCTCTGCCGGCCACTCCCGCTGGCCCAGCGGAAAGGGAAGCCTCGTGACTCGCTGGAAGCCGTCGGAAGTCGGCAACTGGGAAGGTCGGCGGGTCGTGATCACGGGCGCCAACTCGGGCATCGGCCTCGAGGCTGCGCGGGTGCTCCTCGCGCACGGGGCGACGGTGGTCATGGCCTGCCGCGACACCGCCCGGGGCGAGGCGGCTGCCCTCGCGGCGGCTCCGGCGAGCGGCACAGCCGGCAGAGCCGTTGTGCGCCGGCTCGATCTCGCCCACCTCTCGAGTGTGCGAGAGTTCGCCGCGCAGTGCCTTGCAGACGAAGGTCCGCTGTTCGCGCTCGTCAACAACGCGGGCGTGATGGCCTGCCCGCTCACGTTCACAGAGGACGGGCTCGAGATGCAGATGGGCACGAATCACTTCGGGCACGCATTGTTGACCTCTTTGCTCGTGCCCCGGATCGACCCCGGTGGCCGAATCGTCGTCGTCTCGAGCATCGCGGCGCGCGGCGGCAAGCTCACCGCCGCGATGACAGCCGGGGACCTGACGGCTCCTGTGCCGTATGCGCCGCAGGCCGTCTACTCGAACACCAAGCAGGCGAACCTGTTGTTCGCGCAGGAGCTGCAGCGGCGACTGGCGTCTTCTGGCAGCAAGGTGGCGGTCGTGGGGGTGCACCCGGGTGTGGCCGCGACTGAGTTGTTTCTCCGGCAGATGCGCGACAGCGGCCGGGGCTGGATAGTGCCAGTCGCCCGGCCCGTGATGAAGGTGATCCTCCAGTCCGCCGCCGCGGGGGCATGGCCGACGCTTCGGGCTTTGTCCGACCCGTCGCTCGAAGGCGGCGAGCTCATAGGCCCGCGCTCTCTCGGTCAGTCGCGAGGTGCCCCCCAGCTGCTCCGGGTGTTCCCGCAGGGGGCGGATGCCGCGGCGGCTTCGCGCTTGTGGGAGCTGACCGAAGAGGTCCTGTCGATCGAGCTGCTGACCAGCTGATCGCCCCGTGACGTCACGACACCCGTTGTTCGTCCCGTCTTCTGACGGGGTCTCCATCGCCGTTCACGAGTTGGGCGGCGATGCCGGCGCTGAGGTCCTGCTCATCTGCCACACGACCGGCTTCTGCGGGCGTGCGTACCAGGCGCTCGCCGACGAGCTCGCCGCTCGCTTCCGGGTGATGGCGATCGACTTCCGGGGACACGGCGACTCGTCTGTCCCGGCGAACGGGAACTTCGACTGGACGGCGATGGCAGGCGACCTGCTGGCCGTCGTCGAAGCGGTCTCCTCAGGTGCGCCGATCGTGGCGTTCGGTCACTCGCTCGGGGGCGGGACCCTGATGCTCGCCGAGGCGCGGAGGCCGGGGACGCTGCGGGCGGCACACCTGTTCGAGCCGATCGTCCTGCCGGCTAGCGATGGCAACGGCGACCATGGCGATGGCGGCAGTTCGGCCTACACGACGCTTATCCCCAGCCCTACTGGCGGGCCCGACATGATGTCGACGGCTGCAAGGCGACGGCGGGCCTCCTTCGCGTCGAAGGCCGAGGCCTTCTGGCGCTACGCGACCCGCCCGCCGCTCAACGTGCTGCAGGCCGGCTGTCTCGCTGCATACGTCGAGCACGGGATGGCGGAGCTGCCCAACGGCAGCGTGCGGCTCAAGTGCTCGCCGGCGAGCGAGGCGGCGACGTTCGAGGCAGGCGGCAAGCCGACGATCGAGATGGTGAGGGACGTACGAACGCCAACCACGGTGGCGATCGGGACGACCGAGCGAGGTTGGACACCGGCCAGCTTCGGACCGGCGATCGCTGAGGCACTGCCGAACGGGCGACTCGACCGGCATCCGTTACTCGGTCACTTCGGTCCCCTGCAGGGGCCAGTCACGGTCGGGGCCATGATCCTCGACGCGCTCGCCTGACTGGCGTTCGGACTCGGGCGGGCTCCTAGCGTCCGGTATTTCACTCACTGGTCGACAGCCCGCCCACCACGTGTAGCGCGGATGTCGTCCAGTCCCGCTACCCGGCGGCACGCGCAGCGGGCGGCAGCGGCACGCGGGGCGGCAGCGGGGCGGGGCCTTCCGGGCCGCTTGTGCCCCCTATCTCGAACCCGGGTCCATCCGCCGGTACTCGCCCCGGTAGTAGAGCAGCGGGAGGCCGCCCTCGGGACCGAGCCCCACGCCACGGACACGTCCGATCACGATCTCGTGGTCGCCGGCATCGTGGACGAGCTCCAGGTGGCAATCGACCCACGCCAGTACCCCGTCCAGCACGGGGGCACCCGTCAGCTCCTTGTGCCATGCGATGCCCGGGAACTTGTCGCCGCCCGACACGGCGAAACGCCGCCCGACCTCCACCTGCGACTCCGACAGCACGTTCACGCAGAAGTGGCCGGCCTCGGCCATGTGGGGCCAGCTCGTCGAGGACTTGGCAGGCGACAGGGCCACGAGGGGCGGCTCGAGCGAGAGCGAGACGACACTCTGGCATGTGAAGCCGACCGGGCGGCCGGCGTCGAGCGAGGTGATGACGGTGACTCCGGTCGCAAAGGTGCCCATTGCCTGCTTGAAAGCCTCGACGTCGCCAAAACGCTCGTCCTGCCCGCCCGACTCACCTGCCTCGCTCAAGTCGGCCCGTGCCACAGCCGAAAGCTACCGCGACAGCGACAGCGACAGCGCCAGCGCCGGGCAGTTGCTGACCGTCCATCGAGCACGCGCCACGAGCGCCGGCGGGATCTCGTCGCCGTCGATGATCGGGTACCCCCAGTCGTCGAGCCTGATCCACTCATGGAACAGCTCAGCGCAAACTCCGTAGCCGTCGCACGCGATCGGATCGACCGAAAGCCTTAGTGCCGTCGCTCCCTGCTTCACTCGGGCGCTCATCGCCACAGCTCGTGACTGCGGGGGGCAGCGACGACCGACTCCGCTGTCCGGCTGCACGGGCGCCCGGCCGCGTGACGCTCGAGATCGTCAGCGAACACCTCAAGCGCGCTGCGCAACAAGCGCACCGCTCCATCGGGGTGACGGCATGCTCCGCGCCGGTCGATGTCGCCGGACCAACGCCGAAGGTCGACAACAGTGCCGGTCGACGCGGTCCCACGCGCCAGCTCCGCCGTCGCCGAAGCGAGCGCCGGGAGACCGAAGACACAGGGCCCGCACTGCCCAGCGCTCTCAGCCGCGTACCAGGCCAGGATTCGTGCCGTCTCGGCGATGCCGCACGCGGCCGCCGGGAGTGCGACGACGACGCCCGCGCCTGGGCTCGAACCGAGCGGGGCGAGCCCTTCCGTGCTGTAGGGCGCCCGGGCGAAGTCCTCGGCGCGGACCCAGGTGCCGAAGTATCCGCCGACCATCACTGCTCTAACGGTCGCGTCGATGCCTCCAGCCGCCATGATCTCGACGCCCGGAACCCCGATCTCCGCCTCGAGGACGGTGCGCTCGCTACGTCGCCCCGCCGTCACCGTGAGCAGCATCGTGCCCGGTTCTTGCTCGGTCCCACACGAACGGAACCACGCCGCGCCGTATCGGCCGATGAGGCTCACGTGCGCCAGAGTCTCGGCGTTGTGGACGAGTGTGGGCCTCCCGTCGACGCCGCGCTCGAAAGGCCGGACCGAACCAGGCGCCGGCTTGGCCGAGCCTCCGTTGATGAAGCTGACGAGCGCGGTCTCCTCACCGGCCCCATAACGCGGCGGCGTCCGAACCAGAGTGATAGGCCGCTCGCCGGCGTTGCGCCGCTCTTCGATGGCAGCCCCGAGCGTCGCCACTGCAAACCTGTCGGTCCAGTCGACACACACGACGACCCTCTCGGCTCCAGTCGCCATCGCTGCGAGCTGAGCGTCGTCGAGCACGAGGTGTGGGACGGCGGTGATGAGCAGTCGGTCCTTCGAGCTCGCCGGCTCACCCTCGGTCGCGTTGACCACGACGGCGTGGCCGCGGCGCTGCCCGACCGGGGCCATCTTGCGCGCCGCCGGAAACCCGGCCCCGCCCCGGCCGCGCAAGCCCGATCCGTCGATCGCCGCCGACTACGCCCGGCGGTCCACCTCATGGGGCGGTGAGTGAAGTCGCCGGTGCTCCCTCAGCCCGATGATCGCACCGGTCGGCCCGACGTGGCTCAGGAGGCGCGAGGGCCCAGGCCCCGGCGCCAGCCGGATGGCCGCCTGGGTGACCTTCACTCCACGCTGACCGGCCCTCCCAATGTGAGCCACCCGGGAGTCGCGACTTGCCGCGGTCTGTTCAGCCGTCTGCATGCAGTCAGGATGACGGGGCCCTTGGGTAATCCTGAGAGCCGGCGTGGAATCACCATCGAGTGCACGGGATTTGCCGATACCGGGAGCCGCAGCCGAGCCAGCCGAGCAAGAGCCGGTTTGATCAGCCGATACGCCGGTCCCGGTCCGCCCAGTAGGCCTCCCGCAGCTCGCGCTTCAGAATCTTCCCCGACGGGTTGCGCGGCAACACTTCGGCAAAGTCGACGGTCTTCGGGCACTTGTAGCCGGCCAGGCGCTCGTGCGAGAACGCGATGATCTGCTCGGCGCTCAGCCCCGAAGAAGGCGCGAGCACCACTATCGCTTTGACCGCCTCGCCCCATTTGTCATCGGGCACGCCGATGACGGCAGCGTCGACGATCTCGGGGTGGCTCAACAACCCGTTCTCCACTTCGGCCGGGTACACGTTCTCACCCCCGGTGACGATCATGTCCTTGATCCGGTCGTGAAGGTACAGGTATCCCTCCTCGTCGAAGTAACCGGCGTCGCCTGTGTGCAGCCAACCCTCTGGGTCGATGGTCTTCGCCGTCTCCTCGGGACGGCCCCAGTACCCGAGCATGTTCAAGGGCGAACGGGTCACCACCTCGCCGACCTGTCCGACGGGGAGCTCCTCGCCGCTGTCGGGCGAGACGATTCTCAGCTCCACGTCCGGGTTGGCCTTCCCGGCCGAGCGGAGCAAGTGCCTGCGCGGCCCGTCGGGGTCGTGGTCCTCTGGGCGGAGGGCCGTGAACGCACCGGTGGTCTCGGTCATCCCGTACACCTGGGTGAAGCCACACCCGAATACCTCCATGCACTTCACGAGCACGTCCTCGGCGATCGGTGAGGCGCCATAGAACATGGCTCTCAAGCTCGAGAGATCCGTCGTCGTGAGCTGAGGGGTCATCAAGAGGAACATCAGCACCGCCGGGACGAGAAACGCCTCGGTGATCCGCTCCACCTCGATCAGCCGCAACAGCTCCACCGGGTCGACGTCCCGCACGACGATCGAGCGGCCGCCGCGCGACATCGCGGCGATCGCCCATCCGGACCCGCCAATGTGGAACAGCGGCATGGCAACGAGGCTCACGGTGTCCGGGAAGATGCTGAAGTTCTCGCCTGCATTGCCGACGATCGTGGCGAGGTTGGCGTTCGACAGCATCACGCCCTTCGGAAGCCCGGTCGTGCCGGAGGTGTACAGCTGCATCGAGACGTCGTCGTCGGCACCGTGGAAGCCGGGATCGGTCGCCGGCTGGCCCGAGAGCCACTGCTCGTAGCCGAGCGCACGGCCATCGCTCACATCGGACTCGGCACCGAGCACGACTATCCGCTTGACGGCCGGCAGGCCGCTCTCCATCGATGCAAGCGCGGCGGCATAGTCAGGATGGATGACGAGGAGCGAGGCTCCAGAGTCGTCGATCACAGCACCAATCTCGGGTGGCGCGAGGCGCCAGTTGACTGCGACGTTCACGGCGCCGATCAGTGAGCCGCCGAACAGGAAGTCGAAGTACGCGAGGCCGTTGCGATCAAGAAACGCGACCCGGTCACCCCTCCCGAGCCCCTCTCCCTCGAGCGCGTGCGCCACCTGAGAAGCGCGCCGGTACTCCTCGAGCCAGGTGCGACGTTCGTCGCCGGCCACCAGCATCTCCGATTCGGGTCGCTCCGATGCGTGAGCCCGCAAGAGTCCCGCGACAGTAAAGCGCTCCTCGACGGCCATGTCGTCCCCCTCCGGCTTATCTCAGTCCCGCAGCGACCCTTCGCTGGCCCTGACGATAGGCCTAGAGGCGGAGGTGGTGCTCAGCTGTCGCCGCACTCGCGGGGCGTCGTGACCTTCGAGACGATCTTCGAGGAGGCCGAACGCTTCCGGCTGCACGAGGCCGCGTGCGCCTCACTGGCGTGCTTCTCGGCCTCAGCCATGCGGATCTTCGCAACATATCCAAGGGTCCACATACTCATATCCTTCACCTCCTCGTCCTTGCTCTCTTCGTTCACTGACCAGTATAGCGGAGAACTGCTTGCATATGTCAATATTCTGATATAGTCTTTGGGCTATGCCCCTAGCTTCTGAAGCGCCCAGGCCACCAGGTCTCGTGTTCGACAGTTCTGTGGTCGCTGAGCTGCTGTTTCTCTTGAAATCGATCGGCCACCCGGGCCCTCAGGACCCCTGTCCCTCCATGGCAGGAGTGAACCACGGGGCCGGAGTGCCGGCCGATCTCGGCCGGCGGGTTGTCGAGTTCTGGGGTACTGAGATGCCGTTCTGGGAACTCCTGGTGGTGGCGCACGAGGCAGGTGTGCTGGTAGGCCCACTCGCGGCGTCGCAGATCGAAGCGAAGCTCGGCGCGGCCTGCGACTCGGTGCCACTCGACCCGCTGCTCCGGTCCGAGCCGGACGCCGATCGGGAGGAGATTCGCGCGCGGCTACGCCTGTTGCACCACGATGAGGCCCTGCGCCGGCGCTACCTGCGCCTCGTCGCTGAGGTGTGGGAGCTGTTCGAGCGGGACTGGACCGCAGGTCAGCTCCCGGTGATCTCGCGGGTCGTGGACGACTGCCGGGCAAAGGAGCGTCGGGGCTTGCCGTGGCGGTCCGCTCTCAAGGGGACCGAGGAGCCGGCGTGCCTCGATGCTGGATGGGAGCGCGCCCGGCAGTCTGGCTCGGCTCTCGTGGCGATCTGCGCGTACGGCGGCTCGCTCGTCATCGACCTGCCAGACCTGCAGTTCTTCGCGATGACCATGAAGGACCGGCGGGCTAGCGACCGCGAACGGGCCGGCGAGCTCGCTCGGCGCCTGCGCTCGATAGCCGACCCGACCCGGCTCGCTCTCGTGGAACTTCTCGCTTGCCAGCCGCGCACCGTCGGGGAGCTTGCAGTGGAGCTCGGCGTGTCCCAGCCGACCGTCAGCAACCACATGAAGGTTCTCCGCGAGTCAGGCCTCCTCCGGGGGGCCGACAGCACAGGGGACCGGCGCAACCTCGCCGTCGACACCGAGGAGCTGTCTCGGCTTTTCCGCGAGGTCGAGGCCCTGGTCAGAGGCTCCTGACAAGCGTCGTCGTCGAAGCGGCGTATCAGGATCTCGCGAGATCCCCGAACCTGGCGTAGTTGTTGACGAACGCGAGCTTGGCAACCCCGGTCGGACCGTTGCGGTGCTTCGCGATCAGAATTTCGGCGACGCCGCGGTCGGCTGAGTCCGGGTTGTAGATCTCGTCGCGGTAGATGAACATCACGACGTCAGCGTCCTGTTCGATCGCACCGCTGTTGTGAGACACGATCCCGTTCGCAAGGAAGCTGTGCATGCCCGGAACGTACGCGTCGAAGCACTCTTCGGTTCCATCGGGATCGATCGAGATGATGGCCTCCCACGACAGCTCGGGGGCGAACGGGAAGTCGGACGCAGCGACCCTTTCGATCACGGTGGCGGGAGCGGCCCCGGATGATGAGCCGTCGAGCGGGACCGGCGCCAGCTTGGGCGCGCTGTTGGACGAGCGGTAGCTCTCGGGGAGCTCGGGACCATGGGCACTGCCGCGATCCGGGTGCCGATCGAGAGGTCCTCGACCTTCGTCCAGCCGTCGAGCGTGAGGAGAGGATGATTCGACGTCGCACGCACCGTCCGCCCCGAGGAGAGCGTTACCGCGAATACGGGCTTGGGACCCGTGCTCCATGCCTCCGCCAGGATTGCCGGGACAAGGCGGCAGCGGTCGTCGACGGACCAGATCGGGACGTTGAGCTCGCTGCTCGCAGAGAAGCTCACCGATCGTCGTCTCGATCCCTGAGTCGGCACGCCGGATCCGCGTCTCGCCGGTCAGGCACTCACGGAGATCGGCCAGCATGGGGCGCTTGTCCGCCCGTGCCTCGAGGCCGCGGGAGAGCTGGCTGAGCGCCACGACCGGGATCTGGAGCTCGCGCGCGAGGATCTTCAATCCCCGGGAGATCTCCGAGATCTCGACCTGGCGGCTCTCGGCGGAGTTACGCCCGGTCATGAGTTGCAGATAGTCCACTACCACGAGCCCGAGGCCCCCTTCCGCGCTCTTCATGCGCCGCGCCTTTGCCCTGATGTCCATCACGGTGAGATTGGGATTGTCGTCGATGAACAAGGGGGCCGTTCCTATGCGACCGATTGCCGAGGAGATCTTCGACCAGTCGCTCTCCACGAGCTTGCCGTTGCGCACGCGGCCGGCGTCGACCCGCGCCTCGCAGCAGAGCACGCGCTGGGCGATCTCCACGTGACTCATCTCGAGCGAGAAGAACAAGACGGGGACGTTCGCCCGTGCAGCGGCGTGCGACGCCAGCCCGAGAGCAAACGCCGTCTTCCCCATCGAGGGCCGCGCTCCGACGACGACGAGGTTGGAAGGCTGAAACCCGTAGAGGTGCTGGTCGAGGTCCGTGTAGCCGGAGGGCACACCGGTGATCGACTCGCCGCGCTCGAACAGGTACTCGATCTGGTCGAGGCTCTCTGTCAGCAACTCCTTGAGGGACCTCACGCTGTCGCTCGAGCGCCGCTGGGCGACCTCGAAGACCATCGCTTCGGCTTGGTCCAGCGCGGCGGTGACGTCACCGGGAAGGTCGTAGCCGAGCTCGGCGATCTCGTAGGCGACGCCGATGAGCCGCCGGAGCATCGCGAGCTCCTGCACGATCCGGGCATACCGGCTCGAACTCGAGATCGCGGGCGTGTTTGCCTGCAGTGAGACGAGCGTCGCAGCACCGCCGGCTGCGTCGAGCGTCCCGGCCCGCCGCATCTCCTCGGCGACCGTGACGGCATCGGCTGGCTCGCCCCGCGCGTACAGCGACGTGACCGCCACGAACACATGCGCATGGGAGGGCTTGTAGAAGTCGTCGGCGCCCACCTGTTCGACGGCGACGGCGATCGCGTCCCGTGAGAGCAGCATCGCGCCGAGCAGAGACTCCTCCGCTTCGAAACTGTGAGGCGGCACCCGCCCCCCCAGCGCGCCGCTTGTGCCGGTGCCCGACACCTGGACTTGGGTGCGGGACCGGCGGCTCGCCGCGGCAGGGAGCGGTTGGAGTGAGGTCATCGGGTCCTCAGGATGGCCGACGCTGCGTCAGTGCGACAACCGAAGTCCGTGTTTCCACAGGACGCCTTAGCAATTCCCCGCCTCGTCCACAAGGCAGACGCGAGTAAGAGACGAGTTGTCCACACGGTGCCCTCCCGCCAGGCGGTCGTCCCTCACTCGTCTCGAACATGTGTACGAGAGTACGGATGGGTTGTATCACTCATCGTGCGTCCAGGTGTGTCCCGGTGTCCCCCGATGCGCCAGGGGGGTCCTCCGGGTCTGTACTCGGCGAGAGATGGAGAGTCTCCGGGCATGGCAAGGGCCGCCGGTCTTCGACCGGCGGCCCGAGCGTTGAGCACTCTGTCGAAGGCGCCGGATCAGGCCGGGACGACCTCGATCGTGATCTGGAACTGCACATCTGGATGGAGGCGCACCGCCACCTCGTGCGACCCGAGGGTCTTGATGGCGTCGCTCGAGACGATCTTGTGCCGGTCGAGCTCGATGCCTGCCTGGGACTGCACAGCCTCGACGACATCGTGAGTGGTGACCGACCCGAACAGACGACCTTCGGTGCCGGCTCGTGCTGTGATCGTGATCACCATCGGTACGAGCTTGCGAGCGATCGCCTCGGCCCCCTCACGGTCCTTCGAGTCCTTCAGGTCCCGCGCCCGACGCATCGAGTTCGCCTGCTGCTCGATCCCATCGGTAGCGGGGATGGCCATGCCGTGCGGTATCAGGTAGTTGCGGGCGTACCCGTCGGCGACGTCGAGGATGTCACCGCGCTTGCCGACCCGGTCGAGGTCACTGCGAAGCACAACCTTCATGCCTCCTCCTCGGCACCCGCGACAACGAACTCCTCCTCGGAGGGCCCGAGGTCGTCGTCGGCAACGACGTCGTCCCCAGCCACCAAGTCCTCGGGAACCTCGAAGTCGATGTCGAGGATGGCCTCGTCCGGCGCGCCTCGCTCGTCGGCAGGCGGCCGACCCCCACGACCCCCACCACGCGGGCCCGGGCGGTCGCTCGTCGTCCGCTGGGTGTACGGGAGCATCGCGAGCTCCCGCGCCGTCTTGATGGCGAGCGCCACGTCACGCTGGTGCTGTGCGCAGTTGCCCGACACGCGGCGAGCCCGGATCTTGCCACGGTCCGACATGAACTTCCTGAGAAGGTTGACGTCCTTGTAGTCGACCCAGGCGATGTGCTCCTTGCAGAAGATGCACACCTTCTTCTTGCCGCGGCGGATGTTCTCCTTGGGGGCGCGGCGGGTGCCGCGGTCCCGATCGTTGTTCCTTGCCATTTAGAAAGGTTCCTCGTCGTAGGATGCGTAACTGGTCTCTTGCTCGGGTTGGGCGGCGGGGCGGGCGGCTGCCGTGGGTACAGCGGCTTGCCTGGCGCCTGCCTGTGCGTCGCCGGGACCGCGACGCTCGTTCTTCTCGACCTGGGCGCTCGCCCAGCGCAAGCTCGGCCCGACCTCGTCGGCGACGATCTCGACCTTCGAGCGCTTCTCGCCTTCTTGGGTCTCCCAGCTCCGCTGTTCCAGCCGCCCGGTGACGATGACGCGTGTGCCCTTGTGCAAGCTCGAGGAGGCATTCTCCGCCAGCTCTCGCCAGCAGACGACATCGAAGAACGACGTGGCCTCTTCCCACTCCTGGGTTTGACGGTTCTGCCAGCGGCGGTTCACCGCCACACCGAACGAAGCGGTCGGCTGACCGCTCGGCGTGAAGCGGAGTTCCAGCTCACGCGTGACGTTCCCAATTACCGTGATCGTGTTCCCATTCGACATTTGTCGTCTCCAGTCGTCGTCAGCTGGCCGCGGGCTCAGCCGCCACTGCCGTCGTAGGCGCCGAGCGCCGCGTTGGGCGCCCTGCCACTACATCAGGCTGACGGATGACCTTGTGGCGCAGTACTGCATCCTCGAGTGTGAGCATCCGGCTGACCTCTGCGATCGCGTCAGGCTCTGCCGTCGCTTCGATCAAGACGTAGTAGCCCTCGGTGCGGTGCTTCAGCTCGTAAGCAAAGGTCCGACGACCCCAGTAGCTGACCGAACCGGGCGTGCCGCCGCGGTTCTTCACCAAGTCGAGGACCCGATCCACTCTCTGTCGGATGTCGCCTTCTTCAAGGTCGACGTCGAAAATGACCATGACTTCGTAGGGCCGCACTGCGGCCTCACCTCCTTCGGACCCGGCGCATGCGCTCGGGGCCCCGATCTTTCGGGGCAGGGGTAGACAGATTGTTCGAAGTCATGCTAGCCGACGCCGACGAGACCCAACTCCAGGCAGATGCCACGTGAAGAGCATGCCAGGTGGGTGTATCAACGGGAGCTGGCGTCGGGCCGAGCCGGATCGCGTCGGATGCTGCCGCTCATCAGGCGCGAAGCAGCGACGAGATCGACACCCCTGCCTAGACTTTCTCCGAAGCTCATCAGGAGCTGGACGCGTGAACGCCGACGAACGACGGCGCGGCGTCAGGGAGGCACCATGCCAGAGACCGTGCGCATGAAGGTGTCGGGCGTCGTGCTCGGCGCTCCGGACCCCACCGAGCTGGCATCCTTCTACCAGCGGCTCCTCGGCTGGGAAGTCGAGCAGGACGAGCCCGGCTGGGTGAAGTTGAAGGCGCCCGAGGGCGGCCCCGGCCTGTCGTTCCAGACCGAGGATGCCTACGTCCGGCCGACCTGGCCCGCCGAACCCGGTGATCAGCAGATGATGGTGCACCTCGACATCGAGGTCGACGATCTCGATGTCGCCGGAGCCCATGCGATTGCAGCTGGCGCAGTCCTCGCCGATTACCAGCCCGAGGACGGCGTACGGGTCTACCTCGACCCGGCCGGCCACCCCTTCTGCCTCTTCGTGAACCCGTAGCGGCTCACTCGAGGACGTCCTCCAGCAACGCATTGACGTCGTTCAGGTGATGAATCGGGTCGTAGACCATGTAGCGGCCATACGTGGAGACAGTGAAGGGGGCACCGTCACTTCGTGACCCTCGCCGCTCCCAGGCCGACTCGAAATACGCGGTCAAAGCGCCCGCTGCCGAAGTCAGCTCAAGAGCGACCTAGGGCGCAAGCCCCTCGCGCAACTCGGAAGAACCGTGATAGGTCTCCGCCTCGGACGGGAAGGCGCCCGAGCGCACGTCCTTGCAGTAGCGGCTCACAGCATCGACGACGAGGTCACCGATCTCGGCATAGCGGCGCACGAATTTCGGCACCGGCGGTTTCGACATGCCGAGGAGATCGTGCAGCACCAGAACCTGGCCGTCGCAGGCCGAGCCGGCTCCGATGCCGATCGTCGGCACGGGGATCTCGGCAGTGACCCGCTCGGCCAGCACGTCGGGTACTCCCTCCAACACCACGGCAAAACACCCGGCCTCAACCAGACCGACCGCATCCTCCACCAGAGCCTGTGCCGCGTCGAGCTGGCGACCCTGCACCCGGTATCCGCCCATTGCGTGCACCGATTGAGGCGTGAGACCGAGATGTCCCATGACGGGGATCTCGGCGGCGATGATCGCCTCGACTGCAGGGAACCTGCGCCGGCCACCTTCGAGCTTGACGGCGCCGGCGCCCGCTCGGATGAGCTGGGCTGCGTGGCGAACGGCGTCGAATGGGTCCAGGTGATAGGTCATCCACGGCAGGTCGCCCACGACCAGGGCACGTGGCCTTGCTCGGGCCACGGCTCCCACGTGGTGGACCATGTCGTCGATTCCGACATGGAGCGTGTCCTCGTAACCCAACACGATCTGGGCGAGGGTGTCCCCCACGAGGATGATGTCGACACCGGCTGAATCGACGAGACGCGCCCAGGGCTCGTCGTAGGCGGTGATCATCACAAGGGGATCGTCGCCGTTGCGCCGCTTGCGGGACCGAACCGAAGGAACGGTCACCTTGTCCTGCTCTGTCATTGAAGCCTCCATCCCGTCCAGCGCACTAAGGCTGCCGGCGGTTCGAGGGGCTCAGCGGATCCGGTTGCCCGATACGCCGCCCACGGTGAACATGCGCAACAAATGGTTCCAGGAGCATTCAGTGCAAACCTCGACCACGTAGCACGCGATCTCGTTGCCGGAACGGGCGAGCTTCGCGAGCTCACCCGAGCCGAGCGCCCGGCCCTGGGCCGGCAGTCGCGGGCCGAAGGCGAACGAGACGTGGACGAGTCTTGCTTCCTCACAGATCGGGCACTCGGTCGCTGTTTCCCGCCCGAGGTGCCTCGCTACCCGCAAGAGCTCGGGTTGGGCATCGCAGACGTCGAGGCGCCCGAGGCGTCCCCGCCGGTACTCCCGCACCACGGATTCGCGGATCAGCCGGTACTCGATGCGCCCCGGACGCGGAGGACCACCCGCTCCCCAGTAGCTCTGCGAACCGCTGCGTACTTCTGGCACTGGGGAGAGGGTACTTCTGAATCAGTGACGCGCGGCGGTGGGAAGCGGGATCTTGCTCTTCCAGATCAAGAAGAGCACGAACGTGAGCGGGATCAAGATCCCCGCTTCGGAGAGGAGAAACAACCCCTGAGCATGAGTGCCGTGGATCCACTCCGCGACGAAAAGGCTTGAGTCCCACAGCATGTGCACGATGATGAAGGGGGCAAGCCTGCGCCACCGGCGATAGAGAATCACGGTCACGGTCGCCCACACGAGGATGGGCAGCACACCCCAGCCGTAGTAGAGGTGGTACGAGCCGCGGACAGCAACTGCAATTGCTACCACTGCCCAACTGGGCAGGTTGAGCTGCTCGAGGCGCCGGACGAGAAAGCCGAGCACGACGATCTCCTCAACAATCCCGGACGTGAGGCCGTTCACGACGTCGAGGATTACGAAGTACCCGGGAGCGTGTCCCGTTCCCGGCGTGACCGAGTGGACGCCGATGGCATGCAGCACATAACTGCCCCCGTAGATGGGGATCAGCTCGCAGAAGACGAACACCGCGATGACGAGCGCCAGGTCCCCCCTCCAGTTCAACTTGTCGAGACCGAGCGCCTTCAGGCCGCCTTCCCCTTGCGCCTTGGCGTCAGCTCCGAAGGGTCCCGGCACGGTGAGGAGATAGGCGACCAGACCTGCCGCTGCGAGCGGCAGCATTATCAAAAGGAGCTCGAACGGGAACGAGGCGGCGGCGTGGCCCTTGATCAATATCGGAGTTCGCTGGCCCGGACCGTTGCCGAGAACGTCCGAGACGAGGTCGACGATCGCGCTGATGGCATACGGAAGCGGGAAGATCGCGAGGACGAGAAGTAGTTCCAGCACGAGCCGGCGTCGCTGAGTGGCGGGCACCGGGGTGGCCGGGAGGTCCGCGGGAGGTCGCTGCGAAAGTGACGAGAGCGGCGGCGGCGGCCCGTAGCCGCGTGGTGGCCCATATCCGCCGGGTGGCGCATAGCCGCCGTACGCGCCTTGCGCCGGTGCTACCGGCGTGTCAGCGACCGGCCCCGCTTGAGGCGGCGGCTGCGTGGTAATCCTTGGCGGGATCGCTTGAGACACCGCCTGGGCGACAACGTGATACGGCGCCGACGCAGGAGGCGAGAGCCAACCGGTCCACTGCCAGCCGTCCCACCATCGCCATGCAGATTGAGCCCAAGGGTCGGAGTACCAGCCGGGGTTGGCGGGGCCGCCGCCTCCGGGCGGCTGCCGAACATCACCCACGACTTCGATGGTAGACGGCCCACGCGGCGCGCGTTCTACGCCCGGACGCATGTTTCGCGCGACGGGCGCGACGCGATTGCGCGGTTCGTGTCCTCGAAGCCCCACGGAGGAGGAGGAGTGACACCGGGACGTCACACACGCGGCTCGATGTATCGCGGCGATATGTCGCCACGCTATGATCTCGAACAATGTTGGAACTGGCGATCCTCGGGCTCTTGAAGGGGCGCCCCATGCACGGCTACGACCTGCGCAAACGTCTGCGCAGTGGCTTCGGCCTGCTTGCCAGCCTGTCGTTCGGCTCCCTCTATCCCGCACTCGCCCGCTTGGAGCGGACTGGCGCCGTCCGTGAGATCGAGCCGCGAGCGGCCGCATCGGGGGCCTCAGCGGAGGTGATCCCGTTGACAGGATCGTTGTCGGGGGAAAAGGCGGCCTTTCGGGCGAGATTGGCGGCCCGAGCGGCCAGCTCGGCAAGGACGACCGCTCGCAGCGCGGCCGGTAGCACCAGGGGGCGGAAGGTGTACGAGCTCACGGAGCTCGGCGACCGCATGTTCTCCTCACTGCTCGCGGACGACACCGACACCGACCGGCAGAACGAAGACAAGTCGTTCGCGCTCCGCTGGTCGTTCGCCCGGTACCTGACGGACGACGGGCGCCTCCGGCTGCTCGAACGCCAGCGGAGGCACATCGGGGACCGGATCGCGTCCGCTGAGCGCGGGCTCTCGACCCCCAACGGCGCGCTCGATCGCTACGAGCGCCAGATCGCCGAGCACACGATCGACTCGCTCAACCAGGACCTGTCCTGGATCGAGTCGCTGATCGCCATCGAGCAAGCGAGACTCGGTGGCTGCCAGGACCGAGACGGACGTCTCTTGACAGCTGAGAAGGAGATCGGCATGACATCGCAGCGCAAGATCAGGGTCGCCATTGCCGGCGTCGGCAACTGTGCCAGTTCGCTCATACAGGGCATCGAGTACTACCGCAACGCCGATCCGGCGGACTCGGTGCCTGGCCTCATGCACGTCGTGCTCGGTGGCTACCACGTCGGTGACACCGAGATAGTGGCCGCCTTCGACGTCGACTCGGCGAAAGTCGGGCTCGACCTCAGCAAGGCCATCCACGCCGGGCAGAACAACACGGTCCGTTTTGCCGATGTCCCCGAGCTCGGCGTGACGGTGCGTCGGGGCCCGACGCTCGACGGCCTCGGTCGCTACTACCGCGACGTGGTCGAGGAGTCGCTGGCCGAGCCGGTCGACGTGGCGGAGGTGCTCCGCGAGGCCCGAGCGGACGTCCTCGTCTCCTATCTGCCGGTCGGCTCGGAGGAGGCTCAGAAGCACTACGCCGCAGCCGCCATCGAGGCCAAGGTCGCGTTCGTAAACGCCATCCCGGTCTTCATCGCGAGCAACCCCGAGTGGGCCAAGCGTTTCGAGGAAGCGGGCGTCCCGATCGTCGGGGACGACATCAAGAGCCAAGTCGGAGCAACCATCGTCCACCGGATCCTTACCCGACTGTTCGAGGACCGCGGCATGGTCCTCGACCGGACGTACCAGCTGAACGTGGGCGGGAACATGGACTTCCGCAACATGCTCGAACGAGAGCGGCTCGAGTCGAAGAAGATCTCGAAAACCCAGTCGGTGACGAGCCAGCTCGAACACGAGCTGGCGGACGGGAACGTCCACATCGGCCCGTCCGACCACGTGCCTTGGCTCGAGGACCGCAAGTGGGCGTACATCCGCATGGAGGGCCGCAACTTCGGTGACGTGCCGCTCAACCTGGAGCTGAAGCTCGAGGTGTGGGACTCTCCGAACTCTGCTGGGGTGATCATCGACGCGCTGCGCTGCGCCAAGCTCGCCCTCGATCGCGGGATCGGGGGCCCACTGCTGGGTCCATCCGCATATTTCATGAAATCGCCGCCTATCCAGTACCGGGACGAAGAAGCCCGCGATATGGTCGAGCGTTACGCCGCCGGTGAGCCGGGAGCTCGCTGAACCCGCGACCGCGTGCAGCGACAGTCAGATTGAGGCCATCGTCGTCAGTCCTGGCCCGCCTGGCGGGCAGCCCACCATTCGTGGACGCGCCTCAGCACCTCGTCCTTTCCGATCAGGCCTTCTTCGATGCGGATCCTCATGAGGAAGTCGAGGGCGGCACCGACGGCGCGCCCAGGCGGGATGCCGAGTGCAGCCATTACCTCGACCCCGTCCATCTCGGGCCGCAGCGCGGCGAGCTCCTCCTGCTTGCGCAGCTCGGCCAGGCGCTCTTCGAGCTCGTCCATTCGCTGGCCGAGGGCCTTCGCGCGAGCGGCATTCCTCGTCGTGCAGTCGCACCGGGTCAGCTCGTTCAGCCTCCCAAGGAGCGGGCCGGCGTCGTGGGCGTACCGGCGGACAGCGGAGTCGGTCCAACCCATCTTGTAGGTGTGGAACCTGAGGTGCAGCTCCACAAGCTTGCTGACGTCCTCGATCTCGGATGTGGGGTACCGCAAGGCCTTCATGCGCTCGCGTGTCATGCGTGCGCCCACCACGTCGTGATGGTGGAAGCTGACGCCATCAGGCCCGACCGCCCGCGTCTTCGGCTTGCCGACGTCGTGGAAGAGCGCGGCGAGGCGGAGCACCTTGTCGGGGCTCGTCTTTGCCACCACGGCGATCGTGTGCGCGAGAACGTCCTTGTGCCGCTGGATCGGGTCCTGTTCGAGCTCGAGAGCCGGCAGCTCCGGCAGGAACTCAGCAGCCAGGCCGGTGCGGATGAGGAACCACAGGCCGTCGGACGGCTCGGGCAGTAAGAGAAGCTTGTCGAGCTCGTCCCGGATCCGCTCGGCGGAGACGATCGAAAGACGCTCGTGCATCTCGGTGACGGCCTTGACGAGGGCGTCGTCCGGCATGAGCCCGTAACCCGCCAAGAAACGCGCCGCCCTCATCATCCGTAGCGGGTCGTCCGAGAACGACATGCCCGGGTCAAGAGGCGTTCTGAGCCGGCGCGCCGCGAGATCCTCGAGGCCCCCGTAGGGGTCGATCATCTCGAGGCCCGGGACCTCGAGTGCCATTGCGTTAACGGTGAAGTCGCGCCTCGAGAGGTCTGCGAAGATGTCGTCCCCGAACCGGACTTCGGGTTTGCGCGAGTCCGGGTCGTACGCCTCGGCCCGGTGCGTCGTGATCTCGAAGCGATGCCCGCGCACCATCGCACCGATGGTCCCGAAGCGCTTGCCTTGGGTCCAGATCGCGGAGGCGAGCGGCTTGATCAGCTCTTCTATGTCGTCGGGAACAGCATCGGTCGTGAGATCGATGTCGACGTCGCCACCTTTGACCCCTCCCGGGCGGCCGGCGATGGCATCGCGCACCGTTCCGCCGACCAGGTACAGCGTCTTGCCCGCCGACCGGAAGCGGGTGGCGATCGGGGCGGTCAGGTCAAGAACTGGCCGCAAGCGCTCTGGGACCACGGTCCCCGAGGGTACCCGGCTCCAGGGCCTACCCGAAGTGGAGCTGGGCAACGGCCGCCACCACGTCCCCGGCGAACTCGTCGACCGGTCCCGCACAGCTCACGGGCTCGGGGTGGACGAGCCTGCCACCGAGCGCATCGATGCAGGCCCGGACCGATTGCTCGAGTGCTTCGAGGTCGTAACCGCCCTCGAGGAAAGCGATCCGCCGGCCGGCCGGAGCGAGGGCGGCCGTGCGCGAGGTGAGGTCGGCAAAGTCGCCGGCCGACAACTGGAGATCGGTGAGCGGGTCGTTACGATGCGCGTCGAAGCCGGCCGAGATGAGGACCCAGTCCGGCTGATGCCGCTCGGCGAGCGGGACGACGATCTCGTCGAAGGCCCGTCGGTACGCCTCGCCGGTCGAGCCTCCCGGCATTGGGACGTTCACCGTCGCTCCCTTGCCGAGCCCCTCGCCCATCTCCTTCATGCCGCCTGTCCCGGGGTAGAAGGGGTACTGGTGAAGCGAGACATAACAGACGTCAGGATCCTGCCAGAACATGGCCTGCGTCCCGTTGCCGTGGTGAGCGTCCCAGTCGACGATCAGCACGCGCTCTCCTCCTGCGGCCAAGGCGGCCGCTGTGACGGCCACGTTGTTGAACAGGCAGAAACCCATGGCCCGATTCACGAGCGCGTGATGCCCCGGTGGCCGCACGGCGAGAAAGGCTGCCTCGGCCTCACCAGCCCGCAGCCGCGCGACGGCATCCAGACCTGCGCCTGCTCCTCGCAGCGCCGCCTCGTACGAGGCCGGGACGGCAACCGTGTCCTCGTCGAGATGACCACCGCCGGTCAGGCAGAACGCTTTCAGTGTGTCGATGTAGCCGCCGCCGTGGACGAGCTTGCAGCTCGTCGCGAGTAGCCATCCTCGGCTCGAAGGCCACGATCATCTCGGCGACATCGGCGCCGGCGATGCCCGCAAGGACGGCGTCCAGGCGGGCCGAACGCTCGGGATGCGAACGTCCCGTCTCATGCTCGGCGAAGGCGTCATGTCGCCCGACCAGGATCGTCACATCTCTCACGGTACCGCTGGGTAGGCTCCGTTGATCCCCGACCATGTGCGGGACTGGACCATGCCGCCCTTAAACCGCCCTCCGACGACACCGATCGCGTGCTTGCGAGCATGCCGCTCGCAGCTGACGTCGCTGAAATGGCGGCTGCTCGCGTGCGCGGCAATTCTGACCGCTGTCCCGCTGTCGGTTGTGGGTGCTCCCGTAGTGCTCCCGGCACAAGCCGCCGGCGCTTCGACCACGCCCGCGAGCTCGATCACGCTCGTCAGCCAGACTGCATGGGTTCGCAACACCAAAGGCATGCACCTCGAGGTCGCGATCCATTCGCCAGTCGCCGAGAGCGACCTCGGACTGCAGGTCACGCTATGGTCACAGGCGACCGAGCGCGGGTACTTCGAAGAGAGCCTGACCGGCGACACCGCGGGCTTCTCCACGATCCCAGGCGATTCAGTGGTTCTTCCGCTCGACACGAAAGCACTCCTCCTTCCGAACGGAGATGCCTCGATCGACCTGCCCCTCGGGCCGACACAAGGCGTGCCCGGACCGACGCAGAAGGCCCCCACAAACGGGATACTCCTGACCAACTTGCCGTGCACGTTCCAATGTCCCGGCGTGTACCCGCTCCAGGTCTCGCTGGTCGACAGGGAGAAGGCGACGACTCTCGACAGTTTCATGACATATCTGGTATTGGCGCCGGCGGCGGCGTTATCCCCGCTGCGCTTCTCCTGGATCCTTCCGATCGGCACGACGCCGGCCACCAACCCCTCAGGTGCTCCAGCCGTGCCGCCCGCCGACGAGCTCGAGGTCCAGCAGCTCGACACGGCGCTGGCGGACAGGCCGTCGGCCTCGGTCTCGATCGCGCTCTACCCACAGTTCACGAACGCCCTCGCCGCCGCGGGAGCCGTCAAGACGCACGCCACCCACTCAGAGAAGCGAAAGTCCGCAAGCGCTCGCCAAGCCCTCGCTGACACCCGGCAGCTGCTGGCTCTGCACAACGTCGAGAGCGAGTCGGAGAGCTTCACACCGATCGACCTGACCGGCATGTCGGGCGCAGCTTCGGAGGTGAGGGATCAGTTCGCGGCTGGTGCCAGCGCGCTTGCCTCGCTCGGCGTCAAACCCGCAAAAGGGCAGTACGCCGTGGCGGCTCCTCTAAGCGACAGCGAGCTCCCGGCGCTGCGGTCCAACGGCATCGACCGGATCGTGGTGCCGAGCGACAGCGTTACGCCGGTACCGCAGAGTTGGGTGTTCCCGGTGTGGGCGCCGTTTCTCGTGAAAGGCACCGACATGGTGGCCGACGCGTCGGACTACTACCTGGAACAGCACCTCGAGTCGAGCTCGACCCCGTGCTGCGCGCGAACCAGCTTCTCGCCGACTTGGCCCTGCTCTATTTCGTCGAGCAGCCTCCCGGCAACCGGGGCGTCACGCTGCTCGCGCCACTCGGCTGGCACCCGAGCACGCAGTTCCTCGGCACCGTGCTCTCGGGCTTGTCGTCGAGCCCAGTGGTGCAGTCCGACACGCTCTCGCAGTTCTTCGATCAGGTACCTCCGGGTTCCGACGAATCCGGCCTGTTGTTCCGCGGCCTTCAAGCTTCTCCGACTCCCCGGGAAGACCGGCTCCCGACCGCCGCCATCGCTGGTGCCAGGACACGGCTCGTCGCCCTCAGCGGCCTGCTGCCGAAAGAGCCGGGCCGGATCGAGCAGCTGACCGAGCTCTTGCTGCTCTCGGAGACAGCACTGATCCCCATGTCGACGCGGAGTGCCTACCTCGGTGCTCCGGCAGCTCAGTTGAACATCGAAGCCTCGCGAATCTCGCTTCCGAGCGACAAGACGATCACGATCACTTCGCTCAGCGCCCGTATCCCGGTCTCCATCTACTCGAAGGCCCTGACACCTCTGCGTGTCGAGCTGAAGCTTTCGAGCGCTGAGCTTCTCCTTCCGGCATCGCGACCTCGAGCTCGTCCTGCAGCCCGGCAACAACTCGATCCCGGTTCAGCTGTCGGCTCGAACCGGAGGAGACTTCGAGATGTTGATGACTGTCACCACACAGTCGGGCGCCTTCTCGCTCGCGTCCGGCAACCTCACCATTCGTTCGACCGCCATATCGGGGGTGGCCGTGGCGCTGACGGTGGGAGCGGGACTGTTTCTCGTCGTGTGGTGGGCCCGTTCTGTGTTGAAGCGGCGGCGCCACGGCAAACATGTGAGAACAGGAACGCAACCGAGAGCGCCGGCTACGCCCGACATCGCGCCGCCCATTACGGCGACATGAGCCGCCGCACGCGGCGGCCCTCGCCGCCGCGCTCAGCGCCCAGGAGCTTCACGATCCGCGAGCACTCTGCCGTCGACTGGCTGGCCCGCACGAATGCCCGTGACGCGCGAGAGGCGCGAGAGGCAAGGGAGTCACGGTCGCAGGCTTCCAGCCGGTCGGCGAGCCGCGCCCCGTCTGACGAGGCTGGTGGCACAAGCAAACCGGCAATCGCAGCCGGTTCCTCGAAGGGACTTGGCCGCGCGACGGCGATCATGGCCAGCGGGACATTGATCTCGCGCGTGACCGGACTTCTCCGGCTGCTCGTCGCTGCCTACGCGCTCGGGTTCACCCAGCTCTCGGACGCTTTCAACCTCGCCAACAACACTCCCAACATCGTCCATGACCTCGTCCTCGGCGGGGTCCTGTCTGCGACTTTCGTGCCGCTTTTCGTCGACCGCTTGGCGAAGCGCTCAGAACGGGAGGCGAACGAGTCGATCTCGGCGGTGATCAGCCTCGCCGCAGTCGTCCTCGTGTTGGCGACGGTGGCGTTCGTGTTCGCTGCGCCGTACATCATCGACTTGTACTCGGCTGGTACACACACGAAGAACATAGGTACCGAGCGTCTAGTCGCGACCGAGCTGCTCCGGATGTTCGCACTCCAGCTGCTCGGATACGGCGCGATCTCCCTCATGACGGCGATCCTGAACACCGTACGACGGTTCTCGTTGCCGGCCTACGTGCCCATCCTCAACAATGCGGTGGCAATCGCCATCCTCATCCAGTTCCACATCGCGGATCGGAGCCCCACCCTTAACGGTGTCGCACACGACACCGGGCTGCTGCTGCTGCTCGGGCTCGGCACGACGGCCGGAGTGATCGTGCAGGCGGCAGCACTCGTGCCGAGCACGCTCCGCTCAGGTCTGCACCTCCGCTTCCGCTGGGCTCCGAGGGACGGGGCGGTCCGCGAGATCACGTCTCTTTCGGGTTGGACACTCGGTTTTGTCATCGCCAATCAGATCGCCCTGTTCGTCACACTCGCGGTCGCCGTTCACATCGATCCGCACGGAGGCGCTGTCACGGCCTACACGTACGCGTTCACGTTCTTCCAGCTCCCCTTCGGCATGATCGCCGTCTCGGTCATGAGCACCGTCACACCCGAGCTGGCGCACCGCTGGTCGATGGGCGACCGGGAGGGAATGGCGCACCACTTCGGGCTCGGGTTGCGGCGGATGATGGCGGGCCTCTGGCCTGCGACGGCCGGTTACCTCGTGCTCGCCGGGCCCATCATGGCGCTCCTCTTCAGCCACGGCGCGGCTGCCGGCCACCATCATCACAGCGCGGGCGCCGCACTCACCGGCTCGCTGCTCGCTCTGCTAGCGGTCGGCCTGCCGGGATATTGCGTCTACTTGCTGGCAATTCGGGCGCTCCAGGCCATGCGTGACACCCGGACTGCGTTCTTCCTCTACGTGCTCGAGAACGGGCTGAACGTCATTGGCTTGTTCGTTCTCGTCGGCGACATCAAGGCGAAGGCACTCGCGCTCTCACTGGCGATCGCCTACTCGGTGTCGGCCGTCGTGGCGCTGGTCGTGGTCCGTCGCAAGATGGGCGGGCTCGGCGGGCGGGGGGTCGCGCGCTACGTGGGCCGGTCATTCGTCCTGTCGCTCGTCATGGCGCTCGCGGTTGCAGTGGCCGTGACGGCTGTCGGGTCGAGCTCGGGTATCGGCCTCCTCGAGCGTGTGCTCGTGGGGCTCGTGGTCGGCCTCGCGGTGTACGGGGGCGGCGCAGCACTGGCCGGGATAGCCTCCGGCTGGCAGACTGCCGGGAGGCGGCGGTAAGCCGCCGGAAAGGGACTGTGATGCCAGGTATCCGACTCGTGACAGACAGTGCCTCAGACCTGAACCGGGACGACATGACGTCGCACGGTGTTGCGATCGTCGACCTCGACGTGCGTCTCGGGGAGACTGGTCCGGAGATCACCAAGGATTGGGGGCCGGAGGAATTCTGGCTCCAGTGCTCGAAGTCCGACGTCCTGCCCGAGACTTCGGCACCTTCTCCCGGGGCCTTCCAGAAAGCCTTCCAGGAAGCCAAGGAGGCCGGGGCCGACGGCGTGGTGTGCGTGACCCTGTCCTCCAAACTGTCGGCGACGTATCAGGCCGCTGTCGCGGCTGCCGACTCCATGGCCGGTGACCTTCCTATAACCGTCGTGGACTCGCTGTCGGTCACGATGGGCGAAGGGATGGGCGTTCTCGCAGGTATCGAGGCCGCCGAGAGCGGCGGGGACCTCCAGGCGGTCGAAGCGGCGGCGCGGGCCTCGCTGTCGAAGACCTACGTCTACGGAGCGCTCGACACGCTCGACAATCTCCGGAAAGGGGGGCGCATCGGCGGTGCACAGGCCTTCTTCGGCTCTCTCCTCTCCATCAAGCCGATAGTCGAGATCCGCGACGGCCTCGTCGAGCCGGAGTCGCGCCAGAGGACGCGGTCACGGTCCATCCAGTACCTCGCTGACAAGGTGAAGCAAGCCGGGCCGCTCGAGCGGGTCGCCGTCATGCACGCGGCGGCACCCGATGTCGACACCTTGGTGAACATGCTTGCCGAGAGCTTCGATCGCGACAAGATCCTCGTCACGCACATCGGGCCGGTGATCGGCACGCACTCCGGACCAGGAACGCTCGGCGTGTGCTTCCAGCTCGCATGATGGTGGCCACGAGCGGTCGCTACTAACCTGCCCGCATGCCTCCCGAGAGCGCAGCCGAGACCAGCGACGGCGTGAGCCGGAGCGAGGCGGGGGCTTCTCCGACGCAGTCGAACGGCGCCGAAGCGACAACTGCCTCTGCCTCACGAGCGCCCACGGGCTCACCTCCTGACGGCGCGACGTCGAGCGCCGCAACTCTGTCGATAAGCGGTGACTGGGCAGCACAGCTGACCGGGAAGGTGGAGGACGTCGTCTCCGTCGTGCGCGACAAGGCGGTCGAGCCTGTCCTGACGGCCGTCCGGTACCTGATCTTCGGCCTGATGGCTCTATCTGTCGCCACCTTCCTTGCCGTGCTGTTCACCGTCTTCGCGCTCCGGGTACTCGACTCGGAAGTTCCCGTCTTCCGGACCAGGGTGTGGGCGAGCTACCTCGTCGTCGCAGGAATCTTCTGGGGCGCTGGACTGTTGCTCTCGCGGAAGCGTCATCCTCGCAATTAGGCGAGGAGACCTGAGGACAAGGCGAAGATGGAAGCTGGAACGACCCGCAACGTGGTGATTCTCGGCTCAGGTCCCGCCGGCTTGACTGCCGCCGTCTACACCCGCGAGCCGACCTCCAACCTCTCGTCATCGAGGGAGAGCCCTCGTCGACAAGCGACCAGCCGGGTGGGCAGCTCATGCTGACCACCGACGTCGAGAACTTCCCGGGATTCCCGAACGGGATCATGGGCCCGCAGCTGATGATGAGCATGCGCGAGCAAGCCGAGCGCTTTGGCGCGGAGATCGTCACGAAAAAGGCCACCAAGGTGGACCTCTCGACCAGCCCGATCGGCATCTGGACAGACAACCCGGACGCGCCCGAGCCGGACGTCACTACGAAGACGCTGATCATCTCTACCGGAGCCCGGTCGCTGATGCTCGGCCTGCCGAGCGAAGCTCGCCTACTCGGCTACGGGGTCTCGACTTGCGCCACGTGCGATGGCTTCTTCTTCCGGGACAAGCGCATCGCCGTGATCGGTGGTGGTGACTCCGCTTTGGAAGAGGCGCTGTTCCTGACAAAGTTCGGTGACTCGGTCACGATCGTTCATCGCCGCAAAGAACTGCGCGCTTCGAAGATCATGCAAGACCGCGCGTTCAAGAACGAGAAGATCGACTTCATCTGGGACTCCGTCGTGCTCGACATCCTGGGGGACGAGAAGGTCACCGGCATCAAGATCCGCGACGTCATCACAGGTGACGAACGAGAAGCTCGCCGTTGACGGCGTGTTCGTCGCGATCGGGCACGAACCCAACACCGACCTGTTCAAGGGTCAGCTCGCGATGGACGGCGCCGGATACCTGATCACCGGGCAAGGCACCCGCACCGGTGTCCCGGGCGTGTTCGCCTGCGGTGACGTGCAGGACCACGAGTACCGGCAGGCCGTGACTGCCGCCGGCTCGGGATGCATGGCGGCAATCGACACAGAGCGTTATCTCGCTTCGCTCGCATGAGCAAAGCGTCGCACGGCCGGACCGGCCGAGCCTCGACTGATCTACAAGGAGGACCCGAGAAATGTCCGAAAACATAATCACCATCAGCGACGACACCTTCGACGAGGAGGTTGGGGCGTCCGACAAGCCAGTGCTCGTCGACTTCTGGGCGGAGTGGTGTGGGCCTTGCAAGATGGTTGCGCCCGTGCTCGAGGAGATCGCCGCTGACAAAGCCGGCGCGCTCAAGATCGCAAAGCTGAACGTGGACGACAACCCGCGAACAGCCCAGCGCTATCAGGTGATGTCCATCCCTACGCTCCTTTTGTTCAAGGACGGCGAGCCGGCCAGCCGGATCGTCGGAGCACGAAGCAAGAGTCAGATCCTCTCGGAGTTCGATCCGCACCTCGTTTGAGGAACGCTCCGAAGGTGGCCCGGCCTTCGGCCCTCTCCAGCTCGAGCGCCTCTGATTTGACAGTAGTGTGCCACAATCGTTGACAAGGGCGAGCGCTTCGGAAAGCTTGCGCGCACCTAGGTGCCCGGCAGTCAGCCTTAGCATGACCGTGATGCCGGACGATCTGCAGCCCTCGCCTCCCGCGTCGGCGAGCAGATGGGACGACGGCCTGCCCTTTCTGATCGGTCACTCCGGGCCGGGGGTAGGCGACCTCCAGCAGCGCCTCGTACGCCTGGGTTACTTGATCGGCGACGATCGTCACGCAGAGTACGGCGAGGGGACGTATCACGCCGTGCGCTCCTTTCAGCGGGACCGGGGGCTTCGTGTCGACGGGCGCTGCGGTCGCTACACATGGTCTTCCGTCGTCGAGGCAGGCTTCAAACTGGGCGATCGCCTCCTCTACCTCCGCAGTCCCATGCTGCACGGCGACGACGTTGCTGACCTCCAGCGGCAGCTGTCCGCCCTTGGCTTCGACTCGGGCGGCGTTGACGGGATATTCGGCGACCAGACGGCATCCGCCCTCGCCGACTTTCAACACAACATTGGCATCTCGAGCGACGGTATCTGCGGGCCCCGGACCCTCGCGGAACTGTCCCAGCTCTCACTCCGCAAGGGTGCTGAAGACCTGGTGACGTCCGTGAGAGAGCAGCTGCAGGTGAGCAAGAACGCTGGCACGCTGCAAGGACGCACCGTTGCTGTCGGCGAGCCGGGGGGGTTCCAGGCCGGCGCGACAGCTCTCGCCCGCGCCCTCGTCGCTGTCGGCGCGCACCCCGTGACGATCCACCATCCGGACGAGTCGGAGCAGGCGGCCGCAGCGAACACCGCAGAGGCTGACTGCTATATCGGCCTGCGGTTGGAGCCCGAGCTCTTGGGTGTCCACACGGTGTACTACCGCGGCTATAGATACGAATCGGAGACGAGCAAGCACCTCGCTGAGCTCATCTCTGCGGCCGTAGTCAAGGCGCTCGACGTCCCTGATCAGGGAAGCGATGGGATGGCGCTGCCGGTGCTCAGAGAGACAAGGATGCCGGCGGTCGTCGTGGAGCTCGGCAGCCCGGCCGTGATTGCGATGCATACCCCGCAGCTCGCAGTGGCCATCATCGACGCGCTGGCCGAGTGGCTGGGCAAGGAGTGGACCTGAATCCTCGGTTCAGGAAACGTAGGAGCCTCATATCGACCATTCGAGCGCTGCGGCTTGGAGACGAAAACACCTGTTCAGCGGTCCTTTCCAGCGGTGCGGTCCGATCTATCATCCACAGTCTCATGCACAGGTTGTGGACGAGAGTTGAGCAGAGGTCAAGGTCGAGTCAGAACACTCTGAGTCTGATGCGTCGCGTTAGGTAGAGGCTGAACGAAGGTGCCGCCCTAGCCCAGTCCGAGAGTCAAAATCCCTGCTCTTCGGCTTCTGTACGGTGCCCGCTCGCCGAGGAGTCACCGATGATCACCCGGTATATCCGCTCGAGATCGTCAAGCGTTGCGAATTCGATGAGCACTCGACCGTGCTTGCCACCCATGTCGATACGCACGCGGGTGTTCAGGTGGTCGCCCATCAGCTCCTCGAGGTCCAAGACGCCTGGCGGGCGAAGCACGGGAGCTGCCTCGGCCCGGGGCGCCGCCTCGACCGACTCCCAATGCAAGCTCTCGGGCTCGGGTGCCGGAAGCTCCTCGTCAGGAGGGCGGAAGCGTTCGCGGACCAGCTCTTCCACAGCCCGAACGGAAAGCCCACCCTGGACGGCCTCGCCCGCGATCTCTTCCTGCATCACCCGGTCAGGCGTTCCGAGAATCGCCCGGGCAGCGCCGGGACTGAGCAGCCCGTCTCGAATCATGCGCTGCACCGTTGGCGGGAGCTGGAACAGCCGAAGCGCGTTGGTCACTGCTGCACGACTCTTTCCCACACGCCGTCCGAGATCCTCATGAGTCAGGCCGAAGTCTTCGATGAGCTGTTGATAGGCGGCCGCCTCCTCTAGTGCGTTGAGGTCAGCGCGGTGCACGTTCTCCACGAGAGCCTGTTCGAGGCTCGTAACATCGTCGGCGCTGCTGACGAGTGCCGGAAGCGCCGCGAAGCCGGCACGTCGGGCGGCTCGATACCGGCGCTCGCCGGCGATCAGCTCGTACTCCTCCTCACCAACCTTCCGCAGCAAGACAGGCTGCAGGATACCGACCGCTCGGATCGAATCCACGAGCGCAGAGAGTGCTTCCTCGTCGAAGTTCTTGCGCGGTTGGAAGGGATTCGGTCGTATCTGGCTTAGCGGCACGTCGCGCAGCGCCGAGCTCGAACTGGTAGAGGTGCCCGTTGGAATCAGCGCACCGAGCCCGCGGCCCAATCCACTACGACGCGTCACCGCTGACCTCCTTAGCCAATTCCCGATAGGCGATCGCTCCCCGAGATGTTGGGTCATGGACCGTGATCGGCTCGCCGAACGAAGGCGCCTCCGAGATCCGCACCGTGCGGGGAATCACGTTCTGGCAGACGATCGGGCCAAAGTGATTGCGCACCTCCGACACGACAGAATCTGACAGCTTTGTACGGGCGTCGTACATGGTCATCACGATCGTGCTCACGTACAGCGTTGGATTGAGGTTGGAGCGGACCAGCTCCACGTTCCTCGTCAGCTGCGAGACGCCCTCGAGCGCGTAGTACTCGCACTGGATGGGAACGAGCACCTCCGTGGCGGCTGTCAGCGCGTTCAGCGTTATCAAACCGAGCGAGGGCGGACAGTCGATGAAGATGAACGCAAAGTCTTCCTTCACAGGTTCGATCGCTCGTCGGAGGCGAAACTCACGACTCAATGCCGGCACGAGCTCGATCTCGGCACCTGCGAGGTCCAGCGTCGAGGGTGCTAGGAACAGGTTCTTGATGTTGGTGGGCTCGATGCAGTCCTCGATCGCCACGCCGTGGAGCAGGACGTCGTACATGGACACGTCGAACGTCCGCGGGTCGATGCCAAGTCCGGTGCTCGCGTTGCCTTGGGGGTCGAGGTCGATGATCAACACCCGGTAACCCAGATCGGCGAGAGCGGCGCCGAGATTCACCGCTGTGGTGGTCTTTCCAACTCCTCCCTTTTGATTCGCGAGGGCAAGTACTCGAGCGTTAGTGGTCGACGTCGCCTCCTTGGCGGCCTCCTTGACCGACTCGGCGGGGGAGTCGGCGGAGACACCGGAGGGGGGGTCGGATTCGGGCTCGGCGGGCGCCAACTGGTCATCTGCGCTCGTCAGGACATCGTTCGCAGGGTTCGACAAGTCGGCTTCGACGGGTCCGTTGTGGGCAGGAGACGGCGCGTCAGATTGATCAGTCATGGATCTCCATAAGCCTGTTCTTCGATGTTTCACGTGGAACCCGCAAACTGATCGCGACGGCGCCGCCCGAGAGCAACCGACAGTGCAGCGGAGTGTATAGGGCGTGGCGCTCCCGCGAAAGACACGGAGGTAGTCCACAGATACCTCCAGGGTGCCCTGGGCGCTCGAGGGTGGTGTCACCCAGGTCAGCCGGCCGGTGTCCCGCGCTTGGCCAACTGAAACTCCCGTACTAGCCCGTCGAGTAGTGCACGCCCAAAACAGCTCTAGGTCCACCAACGCGGCACGCGCTCTCTCCAAGCGCGCAGATGGGCGAGCGCCTCGAAGCGACCTCAAGATCTCGCCCAGGACGAGACGAAGCGACGATCTTGTTCCACGTGGAACATCAATGTTCGGGAGAGACGAGCAGGACGACCTTAGAACCGAGGCCGCTTGTGCGGGATCCCCACGCGTCTCGGATAGTTCGGGGGAGGGGCCTGCACGAGAGTCAGCTCAACGAATGCTCGGCCTCGAGCCAAGTGCTCAACCGCCCCGTCGAAGCCGAACTGTGCGACGCCTTCGAGCGGCCATCTTGTAGCCGTCGAGTGCTCGATCGCGGGAGAGTTCAAGCTCGGCGGCTCCGAGACAATCAGCCGGCCACCCACCTTCAGCAGAGGGGCGGCACACTCCGCGACCACGGCGGGTGGCCCGAACGAGCGTGAAGTGACGACATCAAAGCTTTCACGACGGTCATCCTGACGCCCGAACTCCTCAGCGCGTTGGCACACGACAGTCACCCGCCCGGCTAGGCCGAGGCTGACAACAGTAGTTGCCAGCCATCTCGTCCGACGAGTCGCGCCGTCAAGCAGGGTGATGCGGGCCTGAGGGAGTCCGATCGCAATGATCAGCCCGGGCACGCCGCCTCCCGCGCCAAGATCGAGAATTGAGAGGTCACGCTCAGCCAGCCCGGGTTCGCCGGACAATATGACGTCGACGAAAGCCATCGAGTGTTCCACTTGGTCGTCGATCGATGTTGGTCCGAGGAAAGCCAGCTCCCGCGCCTCCGTCAACTTGCGACGAACAGCGGGCATGAGTTCGCTCACCAGAGTCCTGCCCTCTCCGATCTGAGCGCAGGCTGCGGTGACGTCAGTCAGTCTCCTCGGCCGGCGCTTCGTCAGTCGCATCGTCCGCGACGTCAGCGCTGGTTGGCTCACTCAGGTTCTCGGCCGGATGGATGACGACGTAACGGCGGGGATCTTCACCCTCCGAGGTCGTGCGCACGCCCGAGATCTCGTTGACCGCGTCGTGCACGACCTTGCGGTCAGCAGCAGACATCGGATCGAGTGCCTGGGGCTCAGCGGTCTCTATCACTTCGGCCGCAACCCGCTGCGCGAACTGCTGCAAGGCGGCGGCTCGACGGACCCGGTAACCGCCGACGTCGACGATGATCCGGACCCCGTGCTCGTCGCTTCGGTGCTGAACTGCCGTACGGGTGAGCCTCCTGCAGCGCGTCCACTGTGGCACCACGTGGACCGATGAGCAGGCCGACGTTCTCACCGGCGACGTCGATGCGGACGGTGTCCTCGCCGATCTCGCTCGTCAGCTCAGCCTGCAGGCCAAAGCCTTTCACGACCCCCCGAACAAACTCTTCGGCCAGCTCGGCCTGTGCCTCGATGCTCATCTCTTCCTCCTCGGTAGCTGCCTTGTCGCGCCGCTCGTTGGCGTCGCTCGATCCAGCCCGCCCGGCACTCGATCCTCTTCTGCGACCGCGGGCACGAGATCCCGAACCCGAGCGCTGATTGGCCGAGCGCTCTCCGGACGCGTCCGCGCCGGTCGAGCGCTCCTGGGCACTCCCGCCCGAGCCGCCTTTGATCCCAGCGGTAGCGACCGTCGTTTGTGCCTCGACGTTCTCGCTCGCTGCCGCCGAGCGCTCCTCTCCTATCGCTCGCTGGTCTGAACCAGAGCGACCGCGGCGAGAGCGTCCGCTCCTCGAGCGACCGCCGGTCCCACTTGGGCGCTCCACGGTGCCGTCGGTGCCGGAGACGGAGCGATCGGCGGCGGACGAGCGCTGAGCCCCACGTCCGTTCTCGCCACCACCAGTAGGACGGATACTCGCGTTGGGGCGGCGCTGCCTCCCATCCCCGCCACCAGACGGCCGACGCGACGGCCGCTTTGCCCGGGCCTGCACCGGCCGCACCCGGGCTCGAACTCGGGCCTCCGTCTTGCGCAGCCCGAATATCGACGTCTTCGGCTCCTCGACGACGACTACCTCCGCGTCTGACTCTGCAACTCCTAGACGATCGAGCGCCTGCTCGACGGCTTCCGCCACGGTGCGACCCGTGGTCTCGACCCACTCCACTTTCAGGGACGCCGCGGGCGCTTGTTGCGCGAGCGGTTCTGAGCCGCACGGGACGACGTCGACTTGTCGGGCTGGGTGCCGTTCGCTCCCGACCGGCTGCTCCCGTTCCGTGATTGGCCTGAGCTCCGAATGCCGTTGCCGGCGGCCGTCGGCGGCTTCGAGCCAGCGGACGGGTTTGGCGCGGGAGCTTGCCCGGCAGCGGCGGACTCCTCGCTCGTCTTGCCGTTGCTCGCATCGGGAAGGTTCCCCTGGAAGCCCGCTGCCGCGTCGCGCAAGCGGTCGGCGAATCCCTTGCGGGGCGGGCCACCCTGAGAGGACGAAGGGCGGCCGAGTTCTGGCCTGCCACCTGCTGCCGCCCTGCCCATCCCCCTGCCTGGTTTGCTCGTGGTCTCGATTGGGTTCTTCTTGTGCATCTCCCGGACGTCGTGAGCGATCGCGACGATCTTCGGGTCGTGCTTGTACATGTACTCCTGCTGGCCGATCCGGAAGAGGCTCGAGACGATGAAGTAGAGCCCGACGCCAGCCGGTAGGAGAATGTAGATGAACACGAAGATCAGGGGCATGAACTTCTGAATGGCCTGCATCTGCGGGTTGGCCTGCGCTGCAGATGGATTGCGGTTCGTGATCTGCCAAATCGATACGTACTGCAGTACGACGGCGACGAGTATCACCGCGACGTAAGGGGACTTGCCGACCAAGGACAGCCCGTGCGTCCTCACCGAGTCCGTCAGGTTTAGACCGATCCATCCGAGATTGCCGTGGCTCGTGATGACAGCGTGGTACAGCTGCGTGCGCTTCGGGATGTACTGCGGCTGGAGAATGGCCTTGGCGTGCTTGCCAGTGCCGACGGTCACTTCGCGGGTCATCCCCCGGATGACGTTGTACAAGACGATGAAAATCGGGAACTGCATGAACATCGGCAGGCAGCCGCCGGTGGGGTTGACGCCGTTCTCTCGATACAGCGCCATCATCTCTTCGTTGAGCTTGAGGCGGATTGCTTGGCGCTCCTCCGCGCTCATGCCGGGCTGGACCTTGTACTTCTTGCGGATGGTCAACAGCTGTGGCTGCAGCAGCTGCATCCGCATCATCGAGCGGGTCCCGGTTCGCGTGAGCGGGAAGACGACGATCATCACTGCCAGAGTCAGCAGGATGATCGAGTCGCCGTAACTATGGGTGAAGCTGTAGAAGGCGGCGAGCACGTATCCGAACGCGTTGGCGAACGGGCCGATGATCGAGGTGATGATGGAGCCGAGGATCATTTGGTCACTCCGATGGGACGGGGTCGAAGCCACGTCCCCCGAGGGGATGGCAGCGGGCGAGTCGCCGAAGCGCAAGCCATGAGCCTCGGCGTGCGCCGTGCAACTCGAAGGCCTCGAGCGCGTACGCCGAGCACGATGGTTGGTACCGACAAGGAGAGAGGCGACCGGCACGAGCTGCTTGGTAGGTCCCCACGATCCAGCTCAGGACCCGCGCGGGCGCGCTCATTGCTGCTCTGTCCCGCTCGCGCGATTCATGGCTTCGATCACCCGTCTCCTCAGTTCCTGGAACGAGACGTCTCGGATTCCGGGTCCGACTCCGATGAGATACGTCCCGGCAGGTACCGCTCCGACCGCCTCTCGAGCTACGGCCCGGAGACGGCGGCGGTAGGTATTCCGCTCGACGGCCGTGCCAACCCGGCGAGGAACGGCATAAGCCACATAGCGTGACCCGTCCGCGGGCGCAGCAGGCACGTAGTGTACCGCCACCGGTCCCGATCTAGCACGGCGGCCCGATGACCTGAGCAGGACGAACATACGTTTGCTACTGACCCCGTTCAGCGTAACGGCCGGCGCTTCCATGCGCGCCGTTGAGCCGAGTCAGGCTGACAGGCGAACGCGACCGCGCCGGCGTCGCGCCTTCAAGACCGCCTGGCCGGCGCGGGTCGACATACGGTGGCGAAAGCCGTGCTTACGAGACCGCTTACGGTTGTTCGGCTGGAAAGTGCGCTTCATCTCGCTTCTCGTCTTACCTCGGGCGCGACACATCAAGCGTCACTGGGACACGACAACGATAGTGAACCCGACCGGAGCACGCAAGCTGTTGGCCTAAAGGGACGCTTTCAGCGTCGAAGTCGCGAGAAGATCCAGTTCACAAGGGTGAATGGGGGGATGAGCTGGCGTTTCTTCCTTGAGCGAAGATATGTGCACCGTTGTAGGATGCGCAGTCCGACAGGGATCTCTGAACCAGTCCACACCTGTGGATTCCGGTGTGGAGAACAAGAGAATCGAAGGGCTCCCGAGCTGGTGACAGAAGCCCAACAACTGTGGAAGGACTGCTCGGTCGCCCTGCAATCGCAGGTGTCGGAGGCCACGTGGAAAGCATGGTTCGCCGAGATCCGACCGGTTGCAGTCATGAACGGCACATTGGTGCTCGCAGTGCCGAGCACCGTCGTTCGTGACCGCTTGGACGGTCGTTTTCAGGCCTTGCTGCACGACGCGTTGACCGATACGACGGGCAAGGACTATCCGATCCGTTTCGACATACAGCTCGAGGACGCGGTCGCGGATCCCGGCTCTGTCACTCAGCTGACCCCAGCGGAGCTGCTACAGAACGGTAGCGACCGGACTGGCCGGGCGGCAGGCGGCGGGTTCGAGCCGTCAATCATGGATGATCTAGAACGGCAGGCACCTAGTCATCGAAACATGACGCCGGGCCGCGCTGGACGCGGTGGCATCGCTGCGAGCGACGGGCCGTTCAACCCGCGCTACACGTTCGATGCGTTCATAATCGGGCCATCGAATCGCTTCGCGCATGCCGCGGCACTGTCGGTCGCCGAAGCTCCAGCCGGTAGTTACAACCCGCTCTTCGTCTATGGGGGTGCGGGACTGGGGAAGACGCACCTCTTGCAGGCGATCGGCAACTACGTCAGAGAGAACTTCCCGCGTCTGCACGTCCGCTACGTCTCGACCGAGACGTTCATGAACGAGTTCGTCGAGACCCTGCGAGCGAAGACAGACATGAGTGAGTTCCGGCGGCGGTACCGGGAGTGCGACGTGCTGCTCCTTGATGACGTCCAGTTCATGGACAAGAAAGAAGCGCTCCAGGAGGAGTTGTTCCATACGTTCAACTCTCTCTACGGCGCCTCCAAACAAATCGTTCTCACATCGGACCGCCCGCCGAAGGCGATCGCGACCTTGGAGGACCGGCTCCGCAGCCGGCTCCTCTCGGGCCTGACGACCGACATCCAGCCTCCGGAGCTCGAGACACGCATTGCCATCCTGCGGACAAAGGCTGAGCGCGAAGGCGCCGTCGTCGGGGACGAAGTCCTCGATTTCATCGCGTCGAACGTGAAGGACAACATCCGTGAGCTCGAAGGCGCACTCATTCGGGTGACGGCATTTGGGAGCTTGAACCGCCAACCACTCACTCGCGATCTTGCCGAGACGGTGCTCGCCGACATCGTCGCAGCCAGTCAACCCCGCAGGATCACGGCTAAGCAGATCCTCGACATCTCAGCAGCACACTTCGGGTTCGCAGTCGAGGAGCTGTGTGGGCCGAGCCGGCGGCGGCCACTTGTGATAGCGCGTCAGATCGCGATGTACCTGTTCCGCGAGCTCACTGACTACAGCTATCCGGCGATCGGGCGAGAGTTTGGGGACCGGGATCACACGACAGTCATCCACGCCGTCGAGAAGATCTCATCGCTGATGCGCGAGCGGCGGCAGATCTACGAGACCGTCACCCAACTGATCGTGCAGATCAAGCACGGTGAGTGAACTGTGGATGAACCGGGGGGAAACAGAGGCTGGCGGTGTGGAAGGCTGGCGGCGATGCGTGGACTACCTTCCGTCCGTCCCCAGCCGTATCACCGCGTCAGCTCCAGCTGTGAGCAACCGTGGATAACGCGCTAACAACCAAATTGGCTGTGAACAGGGTAAACAGTGAGTTCTCCACAATTCCCAGCCCTTACTACTTCTGTTATCAAATTCTCATAATGAAGGAGAAGAGATTGCCGTGAGGTTCCGAGCGGACCGCGACACCCTCCTCGAAGCACTGGTGACCGCCAGCCGTGCGACCGCCAGCCGGTCGGCTTTGACCGGAGCAGCTCCAGGATTGCAACTCTCGCTGAGAGGCGAACAACTGGAGATCGTCGGCTCTGATCCCGATCTTGTGATCGAAGCACGTTGCAAGGTCGCGGGCGAGGCGGATGGCACGGTGCTCGTACCGACGAGGTTGGTAACCGACATCGTCAGGTCGTTCGAGTCCGGCGCCGTGGCGGTGCTCGGTGGCGAGGACGAAGTCCGCTTCTCAGCTGGTCGGGCGGAATTCGTAGTTCGTGTGGCCGCGGGCGCAGAGATCACACGGCTCAGCACGTTGGAATCAACGGGCATCGACCTGCCGGCCAATACCTTTGCCGACGGTCTTCGGCAAGTGGTTCGTGCTGCGCTCGTGGATGATTCACGTGCTCCTCAGCTGACTGCGGTGCAGATGCAGGCCACGGAGAAAGGGCTCCGGCTCGTGGCAACCGACTCGTACCGGTTGGCTTTCCGTGACTTCGAGGGGATGAGCGCGCTCGAGGAGGGGAGCCAGGTGCTCGTTCCGGCCAAGGCTCTCGCCGAAGTCCAAAGGCTTGTCGGCCAAGCCAAGGACGACGACGAGATGATTGGTTTTCGCCACAGCGACCTTGACGCTGTCTTCGAGCTTGACGAGGTGAGGATCACCACTCGGCTCGTGAGAGGTCAATTCCCGGACGTGGATCGATTGGTCCCGGCTTCCTACGCCTACCGGCTGAAGGTCCATCGCGAGGACTTCGCATCGGCCCTGCGGCGCGTACGGCTACTTGTTCGTGACAGCAAGGACGTCACGACTCCGGTCCGGCTGTCGTTTCGTGAGGGTGGCGTCGAGCTCCAAGTCCTGACGCCAGAAAGCGGCCGAGCCGTCGAGGCTCTCGAAGGAGAGTTCACCGGCGAAGAGATCATGATCGCCTTCAACCCGACCTACCTGCTCGACGGAGTGGAAGCACTTCGCTCGGACGTCCTCATCATCGAGGTCAATGATCCAGGCAAGCCTGCTCTTGTCCGCGGTGAGGGCGAAGACGAGTACCGCTATCTGCTCATGCCGGTCAAGGTCTCCTGAGCACGATCGAGTCAGAGGATCTGGTCGACCCGCACGCCCGGGTCACGAGGGTCACCCTGCTCAGCGCGCACGAATTCCGGAACCTTGCCGACGTAGAGCTCTGCCCCTCGGCAGCTGGGCTCACGGTGATCCAGGGCGACAACGGAGCAGGCAAGACGAGCCTCCTCGAAGCCCTTACGTACTGTTCGGTCCTCAAGTCCTTCCGGGGAGTTCAACGAGATTCGCTCTTGCGCCAGTCGGCCAGCGCGGCGCTGCTGGCCTGCGAGCTCCTACAAGGCACCCGCCGCGTCGAGATAGAAGTGAGGATCGAGGCCACCCGGCGTGACCAGGCAACGCTGAACAAGCAACGGGTGAGCGGTGCCAAGGAGTTGGTCGAGGTGCTCAGGACAACCCTGTTCACACCAGATGACCTGGATCTCGTCAAAGGTTCGCCTGCTGGCCGCCGTGACCTGCTGGACGACGCGATCCTTGCCACTTCTCCGCGGCTCGCGGCAGAACGTGCTGCCCTCGAGCGGATACTCCGCCAGAGAAACGCTCTCCTTCGCCAGCTCAACGGCCGACTCCCCACTGACGCCGTCCTGACGCTCGACATATGGGACGAACGGCTGGCCGCAACCGGTGAGCGCGTAGCGGAGGCCCGCGAGCAGCTCGTGGCCTCCCTCACGCCCTACGCGAGTGCCGCCTGGTCGACGCTCGCGCCTGCCAGTGGAAAGTTCGAACTGAGGTACGCCCGATCCTTCGCCGGCCCGCTGGCCGATGTGATCGCGGCGCAGCGCCAGGAGGACCTGCGGCGGCAGGTGACCACGGTCGGGCCGCAGCGCGACGAGCTGAAGATCATCGCCGGCGGCCTCGACGCACGGACCCGCTTGTCACAGGGACGCCAGCGCTGCGTGGCGCTCGCGCTTCGCCTCGGGATCCACCGGTACGTCACCGACGTGACGGGATCGGTGCCAGTCCTCCTTCTCGACGACGCGTTCTCGAGAGCTCGACGACCACACCGCCCGCGCCCTCGTGTCCGAGCTCCCGTCGGGCCAAGCGCTCCTCACGACCGCAGGCGACCTACCACCCGGGGCCTCGCCGGACCTCGTGGTGAGGATCGAGAACGGCGTGATCCTCCCGTGAACCCTCCACGGCGCGGCCTGGGCACACCGAGGTTCGACGACGACGACGACGACCCTGCTGTCACACCAATCGGGGATGCGATGGCGACGCTGCTCCGGTCGCGGGGACTGGGCGCCACGGTGGTGCTCGCCGAGATCATGTCCGCCTGGGAGCGGGCAGCCGGACCCGAGATCTCGGCCAGGGTCAAACCGGTCGCCTTGCGTCACCGCGAGCTCGTCTGCGAGGTGGACGATCCGGCCTGGGCGACCCAAGTCCGCCTGTTGTCGGAGCAGCTGCTCGCCAACCTCGCCGACGAGGTCGGCGGCAACGTCGCCGATCGGCTCAGCGTGCACGTGAAACGCAGGTCAGAGGGCTGAGAAGATGTGCTCCCGAGGCACCAAAATGCTCGGGAGCACCGTTGTTTCACGGTAGAATGACACCTGTCGCCGGTTGCTCACCCGAGGTGCTCTCCATGATCGCCCACGAGCGTTTCCGGCCAGTGAAAACCACCCCCGTTGGAAGGTCGCGCCCGTGGTAATGAACGTCGAGACCGAGGATCGTGAAGCGGTCCCCGGCGAGTACACCGCTAATGACATCACGGTGCTGGAGGGTCTCGAGCCGGTCAGGAAACGACCGGGCATGTACATCGGATCCACCGGATCGAGCGGTCTGCACCACCTCATCTGGGAAGTCGTGGACAATGCCGTCGACGAGGCAATGGCCGGCCACTGCACTCGCATCGACGTCACGCTGCTCTCGGACGGCGGCTGCCGCGTCGTAGACAACGGCCGCGGCATCCCGGTCGACGAGCACCCTCAGTACAAGCACAAGTCCGCCGCCGAGGTCGTGCTCACAGTGCTGCACGCCGGAGGCAAGTTCGGCGGAGCCGGCTACAAGGTCTCTGGCGGCCTGCATGGCGTCGGTGTGTCGGTGGTGAACGCGCTCTCAACGAGGTTGTTGCTCGAGATCGACCGGGACGGGCAGCGCCATCGGCTCGAGTTCCGCGACGGCGGTACGCCGGTTGGCGGGCTCGAGGTGGTCGGCGACGCGCCTCGCGGCCGGACCGGGACTTCCGTGACCTTCTGGCCAGATGGCTCTGTCTTCGAGGAGCCGGAGTTCCGGGCCCAGACGATCCTCGAGCGACTGCAGGTGTACGCCTTCCTCAACAAGAACCTGGAGATCCGTTTCAAGGACGAACGCCCGGGCCACGAGACAGAACCGCAGGTGTTCAAGTACTCCGGCGGCATCGTGGACTACGTCCGGCACCTGAACGCGTCGAAGGAGCCTCTGTTCAAGCGCGTGGCTTCTTTCTCCGTCATCGAGGAGAGCCAGGAAGTCGAGGTGGCCCTTCAGTGGAACACCGGCTACTACGAGTCGATCTACTCCTTTGCTAACGGAATAGCCACGACCGAAGGCGGGATGCACGAGGACGGGTTCCGGCAGGCCCTGACGAATGTCGTCAACAAGTTCGCGAAGGTCCGTAATCAGTTGAAAGAGGCCGCCGAGAATCTTGCCGGCGAGGACGTGCGCGAGGGCCTCACCGCCATCGTGTCTGTCCGGCTCACCGAGCCCCAGTTCGAGGGCCAGACGAAGGCCAAGCTCGGCAACACCGCCATGCGATCGCTCGTTGCCCGCGCGACGAACGAGAAGTTGGCCGAGTGGCTCGAGGAGAACCCGAAAGAGGGCGGCGAGATCGTCAAGAAGGCGCTGCTGGCGCAGCGAGCGCGGGTTGCGGCCAAGCAGGCGAAGGAGCTGACGAGGCGCAAGAGCGCTCTCGACGGCGCAGGGCTTCCCGGCAAGCTCTACGACTGCTCGTCACGCAACCCCGACGATTGCGAGCTGTTCATCGTCGAAGGGAACTCAGCCGCCGGCTCTGCAGTGAAGGCGCGCGACCCCCGCACCCAGGCGGTGCTACCGATCCGCGGGAAGATCCTCAACGTCGAGAAGGCCCGCGTCGACAAGATGCTGAAGAACAGCGAGATACAGGCGCTCATCATGGCCATCGGCGCCGGACTCGCCGACGACTTCGATCTGACGAAGATCCGTTACGACAAGGTGATCATCCTCGCCGACGCCGACGTCGACGGCTCCCACATCCGCACGCTCCTGCTGACGTTCTTCCTCCGCCAGATGAAGCCGTTCGTCGAGGCCGGCCACATCTACGTGGCGCAGCCGCCGCTCTACTCCGCCGAGGTGGGCACCGCCAAGGTGTATCTGAAGGACGAGGCAGCACGGGCCCGTTTCTTGGACGAGCACCCCAATTACTCGAAGGACTTCAGCCGGCTGAAGGGTCTCGGCGAGATGAACTGGCAGGAGCTGAAGGAGACGACCATCGATCGCGACGTCCGCTCGTTGCTGCAAGTGACCATGGAGCAGGCGAGCATCGCCGATGAAATCTGCTCCGTTCTCATGGGTGACGACGTCGAGGTGCGTCGCCACTTCATCCAGACCAATGCCAAGGACATCCGCTTCCTCGATATCTGAGGACGGAGGAGAACGCAACCATCATGCCGAACACCAGCGGAACGAACGGAAACGGCTCGGAGGCCGAAGGCGGCGGTACCGCACTCGCTATCGTGCCGATCGAGATCCAAGAAGAGATGGAGCGCTCGTTCCTCGAGTACTCCATGTCGGTCATCGTCCAACGTGCGCTGCCGGACGTGCGAGACGGCCTGAAGCCGGTGCACCGCCGGATCCTTTACACGATGGGGACCGAGGGGCTTCGTCCTGACCGGCCGTTCGTCAAGTGCGCCCGCGTGGTCGGCGACGTGATGGGCCGCTTCCACCCCCACGGCGACTCCGCCATCTACGACGCCCTTGCCCGCATGGTGCAAGCGTTCTCGCTCCGCCACCCTTTGGTCGAAGGGCACGGCGACTTTGGGGCCCCGGGCCCCAACATGGGACCGGCCGCCGCTCGTTACACCGAGTGCCGGCTCGCGCCGTTGGCGATGGTGCTTCTGGACGGGATCGACGAAGAGACCGTCGACATGATCCCGAACTACGACAGCAGCGACGAGCAGCCCGTCGTGCTGCCGGCGCGATTCCCGAATCTGCTCGTCAACGGGTCCCAGGGCATAGCCGTCGGAATGGCCACGAACATCCCACCCCACAACCTAGGTGAGGTGATCGATGCCACCATTCACTACCTCGACCACCCCGAGTCCACGCCCGACGAGCTCATGCAGTTCGTGAAGGCACCGGACTTCCCGACCGGCGCGTTGATCCTCGGCCGCGCGGGCATCCTCGACGCTTATCGCACAGGGCGCGGCTCGGTGAAGATGCGTGCCGTCGCCGAGATCCAAGAGGGAAAGAACGGCAAGGATCAGATCGTCGTCAGCGAGATCCCGTACCAGACTTCGATCGAGGGCATCTCGACACGGATCGCCGAGGCAGTCGAGTCCGGCGACATCACGGGAATCGACGGGCTCGAAGAACCTGTCCGCCGGCGACACCACCGAGCTCGTCATCACGTTGAAGCGCGACGCGAATGCGAACGTGATCCTCAACAACCTCTTCAAGTACACGCCGATGCAGACGAGCTTCGGCGTGCACATGCTGGCGCTCGTCGACGGTGTGCCGCGACTGCTCAACTTGGCGCAGGCCATCGGCGCCTACGTCGATCACCAGGTCGAGGTCGTTACCCGCCGTTCGGAGTACCGCCTAAGGCGCGCCCTCGCCCGAGCCCACATCGTCGAGGGACTGCTCCGCGCCATCGACATGCTCGACGCTGTCATCGCCGCCATCCGAGCTTCTGAGGACAGGCCGGCCGCCCGTGCGGCTCTCATGGCAGAGCCCTTCGCGTTCTCTGAGGAGCAGGCCACACACATCCTCGACATGACGCTCGGTCGCTTGACAAGGCTCGGCCGTTCAGAAGCTCGAGACGGAGATGGCCGAGCTCCGTACGACGATCGCTGAGTTGGAAGCGATCCTCGGCGAGCCGGCGCGTCTGAGGGGTGTCATCGCGTCTGAGCTGATCGCGGTACGCGACAAGTACGCCAACGAGCGGCGGACCAAGTTGATGCACGACCCGGGGGACCTCAACATCGAGGATTTGATCGAGGACGAGGAGATGGTCATAACCATCACCCGCGCCGGTTATCTGAAAGCCGTCTCGGGCGACGCGTTCCGTACCCAAGGTCGCGGCGGGCGCGGCGTCCAAGGAGCAAAGCTGAAGGAAGAGGACCTCGTCCACGAGATCGTGCATACGACAGCTCACGCGCACCTGTTGTTCTTCTCGAACCGCGGCAAGGTTTACCGGCTGCGGGCGCACGAGATCCCGCTAAAGGAACGCAACGCACGCGGCACTCCCGCCGTCAACCTGCTCCCGCTCGAACCGGGCGAGACGATCCAGGCAATCATCGAGGCTGGCCAGTTCTCCGAGGAGGAGTACCTGCTGTTCGCGACGAAAGCGGGTCAGGTCAAGAAGACCGCCCTCAGCGAATACGACAAGTCGCGTCGCGAGGGATTCATCGCGATCAACCTCAACGTCGGCGACGAGCTCGTGAGTGTCATCCGAACGGGCGGGAGCGATGAGCTGCTGTTGATCAGTCGAGCGGGGATGGGGATCCGTTTCTCCGAGACCGAGGTCCGTCCGATGGGACGAAGCGCGGCTGGCGTCCGCGGCATGCGTCTCAAGACGGGCGACGAGCTCGTCTCGTGCGACGTGGCAAGCGAGGGTGTCGACCTCTTGGTCGTGACCGACGCCGGCTACGGGAAGCGTACGAAGCTCGAGCACTTCCACGCGCAAGCCCGGGGCGGGCTCGGTGTGCGCGCCATCAAGCTCACCCAGCGCCGGGGACGCGTCGTCGCTTCGATCATGGCCGCACTCGACGACGAGATCCTGATCGTCTCCTCAGCCGGAGTCATCATCCGCTCCGCAGTGCGAGAGATTGCAGCGCAGGGTCGTGATGCCACCGGCGTTCGAGTCATGAACCTCGACGAAGGCCAGACCGTGGCCGCGGTCGCACCCGTGACTGCCGGCGGAGACTGACGCCAGTCGCCTGCCTCCAGCTTCGCCTGCCCGAGGCGATCCGGACTGGTCACGCCATCACAGTGCTGGTGTAGCCTGACCGTCCGTCCTAGGGGCTATAGCTCAGTCGGTTAGAGCGCAGCACTGATAATGCTGAGGTCGCTGGTTCGATTCCAGCTAGCCCCACAGCCCCACTGTATGACGGGATAAGAGAGAGGGACCGGCAGAACCGGTACACCCCCGCCAGCCCGGAGCAGTACGAGCCAGCCAGCCAGCCAGAGCCGTGACGCAGAACGGCGGGAGCGGAGCGACGGGGATTGGAGCGGCGGGAGCCCGCCATCGCACGGATAGCACCACTAACGACATCAACTGGATCGGGTTCCGACGCCGTAACAGACCTCTATGACTGGCAAACCGGGCGGTTGACCGGTGACGGGACGTCCATGGTGCCCATTCCGCTGGTACCGTCGTCTCGCTCTATGGACAGGAAACTGGTCGGCGCGGCTGGCGAGCACTTAGTTTGCAGCGTCTTGGCGCAGTTCAACTGGGCTGCTGCGTTGACCCGAGAGGGAGTCGCCCGAACCGACGTGCTCGCTGTGAATGCCGCGTCGGGACGGACATCAGCGTGCAGGTGAAGACGAGGTGGGTACGGGCCGGTCTCCGATGCAACTGGCCGCTCGGGTTGAAGGACATCTTGCCCGCCACCTCCCCGACCGAGTGGTACGTGATGGTGAAACTCAAGGGTTCCGCCCCAGCTGGGGCTCGCTTCTTCGTCGTCCCACGCGATCACGCCGCCGCCGCGTGGATCACTCACCAGAGCTGGTTGAGGGATCCCAACGCGCCCCCTGGCACGCGCAACACTCCGCAAAGCCAGGCACGAGTGTGGGAGGAAGTGTGGAAGAGCTACGAGTCCCAGTGGGATTTTCTCGCGAGCCCCACCGACGCTGTGCCGGTCCTTTTGCCCCGTGAGCTGCGCGCTGCAGAGAAGCGCGTAGGCCTGCCGCCGGATCACCCATGGAGCGGAAACGTCCCGAAGACCGGAAACTGGGCACGCTAACTGGCCTGGCTGGAGGGGGGAGCGGGTGGGACCCGGGCCGGGGGCCGGCGTTGTCGCCTCTAGCCGCGGCCGTACGGGGCCTCCTTCAAACCGCCAAGCGTGATCAGGACGGCACGCGTAGTCCAGGGAAGCGCCAGCCATCCTTCAGCCGGTTCTGAGTGCTCCATCCAGTCGGTGCCGCAGCACGGACACCTCAGCCACGTCGCCTCCGAGTCTCCGAGCTGGTAAGTGTGGACTTCCAGGTGCTCCGACGGACAGCACGGGCACTCGCTACTCCTGATGAAGCCAAGGACCTCCTGGCAGGTTGTGCGCTGAGGAACGTCGTGCTTGACGCAGCGAAAGAATTGCCACGACTCCGGCAGCGGTGTCATTTGCCACCTCCTTGGGGCTGAAGGAAACTTGACCGAACTGTAGGGGACCTGGAGCAGCGAGCGCCCAGAACGGTGATACTTGCAATCGATGACGATCGACACGACCCGCCAGTTCGCGGGCGATGTCCGGCTAGTCGAGCTTGTCCGCTACGTCGAGGCCAGTGTCCCGGACAACGAGACTGAGTGGCTGGAGTGGAAAAGTGGCCTCGATTTCGCCACTATCGAGGCTTGTTTCGCCGTGGCGAAGGGAATCCTTGGATTTTCAAATCGTGATCCTGGCGTTGCCGCAAGGTTCGCCGGTGGACACGCCTACTTTGTGCTTGGCGCGGAACCTGGGTCAATAGCAGGGCAGCCGTCAATCGACAACGACGATGTCGTCAAGAAGGTCACTCCGTTCGTTGGTAGCGAGGTGTCTTGGCGACCCCACTGGGCTGAGGTCGACGGGAAGAGCGTGCTCGTCATCGAAGTCGATCCGCCGAATTGGGGTGACCGTTCACACCCTCTTCAGAAGCAATTTCAAGATCCGAAGTCGAGCAGGAGCTTCATGGCCGGCCAGCTCTTCGTCCGAAGGCCCGGCGGGTCCCACCCAGTCAACCCATCTGAACTTCGCATGCTCGAAGACCGAGTGATTCTTCGGCCGTGGCGAGTCACCGTTCGACAGATTGGCGGGTGTCCGGTGCGGCTCCGCACCAGCGACCGAGAGATCGCTGACTATGTCGGGAACGAGCGCCTGAGGCTGCTCGCTCCGCTCGAGGCGGAAGAGCACCGAATGGGAGCTGCGACAGTTCCGGACTCACTGCTCGCGAAGATTGGCATGGAGGCCGTATTCCAGAGCGCGCTTGCCAGCCTTGCGAGCATGCAGAAGCAGGAGACACGTACAGCGCAGCAGTACCGCGACGCAGTCGCTCTTTATGCGGACGAGCTAGAGGGAGCGCTCCGCGAGGTTGCGTTGGCGCGCATCGCGAAGGATGACCGAGCCGACCTCCAACTAGAGCTCCTGAACCTGGTGGACGAGAACCTTGAAGGCGTTCGTCTCGAACTTGTGATCGGCGACGACGTTTTCGTTGCCGGAGACCTGTCACGAGCGGCACACGCTCTCCCGTCTCCACCGCGGATTTGGGGTCCTCAGTTTCCGGGGCTGGAGCCTGGCCTAATGCCAATGACGCTCTCCACGAATGTCCTGGCTGCCCTGGCTCAGAACCCGAGGCCGCGGGTCACTCGCACAGGCGAAACGACTCATGTCGTTTTTCCGCCCGTCAACTTGCGACCTTCGAGACCGGCCACCGTTGCAAACCTGTCGATAGTTGGCTTCGGGGACGACGAGAGCTTGACCGTAGCTTGGAGTGCAACCACAACCAACAAGTCCGGCGATTGTTCTGGTGAACTTCCGATCTCCCTAGGAGACGCCGTGACGCTGGAGGAAGCTCTGAACCCTCCCGAGAAGTAATCCCAGGTGGTAGGCCGCGTTTCGCACGCCAGAGTGGTTGACACGAATTCGTGCATCTGCGCACAATGACTGTGCTTACGAAGCACCTGCCGCAACCTTGGACAGGTACAGGAAAAGGGACCCGTTGAGTGCGGGTCCCTTTTCTGTACTTCACGCGCCCGGCGGGCTTCGATCCCGCAACCTTGGGCTTACGGAGCACCTGCTCTGTCCGGTTGAGCTACGGGCGCGATTCGATGGTCGCGCTTTTTTGTGACAGTGGCGCGGATGCCTTCTGACCTGGCCTTTTGTGGCTCCTGCTTTTTCGGCAATGCTTGTAAATCTGTGTGCGTTCTGCTACCGAAATTGTGGGTCGCGTCGTTTAATCGGTAGAGACTCAGGTTATTCGGGTGACTTCCCAGGCAAACACACGGCCGTCTCGCTGCACGGGGTGCATTAGTCCGCTGAACGACGCCTCGCAGCGCGGTCCGAGTCCCACGCTGAGCAGCTCGAACGCATCGATGACGGGATCCATGGGCCAGTCGGGATAGTCGAAACCGTAGATGAGCACAGCGAGTCGGCAATCGAGGCCAGAGTGCCGCAGCTTTGAGACGTCGGTGAGCGCGCTGCGGTGATCCGAGTATGGCGACAGGATGTGCCCCAGCATGTTGTCGTTCGGCTTCCCGTTGTCACCGAGAAGACGAAGGAGCTTGACCTCAACTGCCCATGCCGGCGGTCTCCCTAGGACGAGGTCGCACCTCTGCCTCGCGATCGAGGGGTACGGGACGCTCAGCACTAGGTCCTCGTAGGTTCCCGGCTTCAAGCTCTTCAGCTCGTCGGAGATCAGTTGCATCGCCGCCGTCTCAGGGTAGGGACCGATACCCGGTTGGTACGACGCGCCGGTTCGAACGCTGCGCCACGTCGGCCGACCGGTGTCAACTCGCACCAGGGCGTCTCTGAAGTCCCGGACAAGCTCCGAGAGACTCAACGAGTTCTCTGAGCTGCTCACGATGTTTGCTGTGCCTTCACGCAAGCCCGGATCCGACTTGCAGCGATGACCGCTTCCTCGTGTTCCCAGACGCGGATCACTTGCCACCCGGCGCTCTCCAGCACCGCGGTGGTCTCGATGTCTCGCGCCACGTTGCGCGCCAGCTTCTCCGACCAGTAGTCGGCGTTGACGCGAGGACACACTCCGTGCTCCGGACATCCGTGCCAGAAGCAACCGTCAACGAACACTGCAACACGAGCCCTCGAAAACACGAGGTCGGCCTGGCGTCGAAAGCTCGGTACCGGGCGACGGTGGACGAAATATCGCAGTCCGAGTGCGTGAACCTCACGTCGAAGCGCAACCTCGGGTGACGTGTCACGTCGCCGCTGAGCGCTCATTCGCGCCCGCATCGTCGGCGACGACGCGAAGGGGCTTCGCCAAGACTCCGGCACGGTGCTCAGTCGAGCACAGCCGCGACCTCTTCGGCGACTCGTTGGGCTAGCAGCGGTGGGACCGAGTTCCCGATCTGTGCTTGTACCGATGCTCGCCGCCCGACCAGCTCGAAGTCGTCCGGGAAGGTGAACAACCGCCGCAGCTCTGGAACCCGAAGCCGCCTGTTCTCCCAGTGGAACGGACCAACGTTGGGTCCTGGCTGAGCCTGGATTGTCGGCGAGGGCCGACTGGGATCGAGCTTGAGGAGGAATGACCAATACCGGCTGCGCCACTCGAACAAGGGCTCCGGATGGCCGCGTTCGGCCGTGTAATGGAGGTAGTTGCCGCCCGGCGGAATCTCCGGGAGCAGGTGGCCCCACTTGCCGCGGATCGTCTCTTCCGGCTCTGGGACCGTCACAAGGCCGTCGAGCACCTCGCCGGTCGTCACGTGTGGCCTGCCTCCGCCGCCGGTGGTCCTTCGCTCCCACTGGCCACAGTGTGTCGGTACCGGCAGGTCCGGCAGGCGCCTGCGCTTCGGCACTCCCACGATGAAGAGCCGGGGTCGCAGCTGCGGGACTCCGAAGTCGCCGGCATTCAGCACCTGCCAGCGACAATGGTAGCCGGCGCCGTCGATCTCCCTCAGCAGCCTGTCGAACGCCGGCGCGCTCGCCTTGTTGCGATAAGTGAGCGCGTAGACGTTCTCCAAGAGGAAGGCCCGCGGCCGTGACTCTGCGAGCACTCGTGTGTACGCCTGCAGCAGGCTCGCGTCAGGATCGAGGCCACCTCGCTTCCAGTCGAGCCAAAAGCCGGACTTCGAGAACGGAGTGCAGGGCGGACCGCCCACGAGGAGGTCTGGGCGCTCTCGACCCCGAAGGCCAGCCGCTCGCAGCAACTCGCGTGTCGGGACGTCGAAGATGTCTCGTCGTATTACCGCGCTCTCAAGAGACCGGAAGTTCTTCTCCATCGTGTCGGCGGCGTCATGGTCGATCTCGACAGCAGCGCCTGTTCGGAAGCCCGCAGCCTCAACACCGAGGTCGAGGCCTCCGGCACCTGAGAAGAGCGAGATGGCAAGGCCCGCCGAAGGCGTCATACCGCCATCATGCCAAGAGGGTGCGCGCCGCAGGGGGACCGGCCTCACTCCGGGTGCTTCTCCGTAGCTTCCTGCTGGCGAAGTGCTCTGTTCAGCTGCTGCTCGACGGCGCGCGTCACACGAAAGCCGTACGCCCTCCAGTAGGAGTAGAAGTCAGCCTCCGTGTCGAACTCTCCCCGACCCTCACGAAGAGCCTCGACCGAGGTGACAGCCCCGATGTACTCGCGGGTAGTGCTTGACCGCTCCTTCGAGGCGATCCGCCATGGCTCGTGCACGAAGAGCTGAAGCTCTCGGACCCGGCCACGGTATGTGAGGTCGAGACGGTAGACGCCCACGATGTCGAGATGGCTCGCGTAGTCATCGAAGGGCCGGAACATGCCCGGCCACTGAATCTTCGGAAACCTGAAGTACGTGTTGCCGGTGTAGAGGGTGCATCGCGACTGCGTCTGACGGCCACTTGGTGCCAGGCGTGCGAGCTTCACGTCGACGGCGTGATAGCCGCCGCCGAACGCCGACCCCGATACTTCAAGGTCCGGGTAGCTCCGTTCCTGACCACGGCGACCGTCGGCGTCCGAGAGAGAGGCGATGCGATCGAGCAGGAAGTCCACAAGCGCGACCTCGATCACGTTTGCGAGGGCTGCTGACTCCTTCGGCAGGGAGACCAGGTGCCCGCCGGCCTCCAGCTGGGCCGTGAGGTCGTCTGCGTCTGCGGCGACGAGTGGCCACTCGTGGTCACCAACGGCGACGTAGACGCCCTCTGGCTTAAAGACGAATTCCGAGCACTGCTTGTGGAGCCAGGTCTGAAGGTCAAGCGATCGCTCCACTGTGAGTGGAGGCTAGGCGCCAGACCAAGGCTGGTCGAGGATGATCGGCCTTCGGGAAGCCCGATCCGTCTAACGCTTCCGGGTTCTAGGTTGTCGACCCAACTTGTTCGCGGCGGCCACCGCTTCAACGGTTGCTTCCAGCGCAGCGAACGTCGTTTCTGCGCCCTTAGCCGCTGGGACGAGCGTCGCGAGATTAGACCGTTCGTCATCGTTCATCCGCCGGGCGTTCGCCACTCGAGCAATGGCAAGCTCATCAGGTTGCATCGCCTGTCGGCCGTCATGACAGCGAAACGTCACGCCCATCCGCTTCGATAGGAAACCGAGTAGTGCATCGGACTGCCGGTCGTCGGTGCGGACACTCTCGGGTGTGTAGACACCGACGCCCCAGAGGTCGCGGTGATTCTTGATGATCTCTTCCCCGGAGTGCTTGTACTCGCTCAGCGGCATGATCTGGCCGTAGGCGTCCACGAGAACGTCAGCCACCTTGAGCTTCATGTCGGGATTTGGCACCCAGAGGACTACGTGGAACCGACGGTCGAGACCTGCGTAGTAGGCAGCATTCCGTTCAAGCCGGCGCCTCGCATCAGGCGCTCTGTACCGTGCATAGAGGTCGTCGGCGACCGCTCGGGCATCCGGTCCGTCCGCCCATCCGACTGCCTTGAACAGTTGGCGGTCGAGAACGGCGTCGACCAACTCTCCGATCGCACGCCATCGTCTGTCCTTCGCTCCGCGTTCTTGTGCTAGCTGACGCAGATGCTCCAGTAGCCCGTCGTCAGACCACGTTGTGAACTGCAGGTCCAGTTCGGCTTGTACTGCATCGTTGATAACGCTGGGTTTGCCATGTCGCAGCTTCTTGAGCGCAGCGGCCAAGCCATCGAGATCCGCGCTGTCGACGACCGACAACGATGGGTGCCGGCGCTGCGCTTCCTCTGCCCATACCGCATCGCGCCACATCTCGAGCACTTTGCCGATCATCGCGTCGACGGCGACCTTCGCGTGGTGGTACAGCGCGCGTTCGGACAGCTCGTACCGATAGCGGAGGTACTTGAGGAGCTCCGTAACGATGTCCTTGCGCTCCTTGCCCTTACGCGTCACTCGGACGGCAATCTTCTCCGCGTAGTAGACGTGATCCGGTGGAACGATATAGAAGTCGTCCTCGAACCGGGTGCCGACCGCCATCGGCAGGCCGGTGAAGAGGTGATCGCGCCGCAGGTAATCGAGGAGGTCCGCGCAGATCGTGTTGCCGACAATGTCGGCTACGAAGGGGTAGCGGCTGCGCCAGGTCTCGTCGACTTCTTTAGACAGCACCAGGGCTCGAAGTTCTCGTTCGAGGACGCCTCCGTGGGCGGAGAACGCTGCGCGCGCGTCGGTAGGCAACTCGGACCATAGGCGCTCGAATCGCGCCGCGTTGTTGTCGTGTGGAAGGAGCATTTTCAGCTCGTCTTCGATGGTGTGTCCGAAAGGCACGTGGCAGAGGTCGTGCAGCAGAGCGCCGAGCCGCGCGAGAACTGTGGCTTCGGCCAAGCGCCCCGACACGGAGCGAGGCCCGGTCTCGTGACTCCAAGCATCAAGAAGATCTGGTGTGTGTCGAGGCGACTCCCTGTTGCCGACGACGGCATCAATCAGATCCTGGGCCGCTCGGAGCGCTCCGAGAGCGTGAGACAGGCGGCTATGAGTGGCTCCCGGATACACGAAGTGGGTTGTCCCGAGTTGGCGCACCCGGCGAAGCCTTTGGAGCGCGGGACTGTCGAGCAGTGACACCTCGAGTTGATTCAGGTAAATGTCGCCGTGTACGGGGTCCGTCACTGTCTTGGCGGGCCGCAGTAGCTCAGGATCCAGCCCCCATGGCCTCGAGCGCTGCTGCTCTTCAGTCAGTCCCCAGTTCGGCATGGTGATCCTCCGATGGCCAGAAGGCCATTAAGGATACTCGGCGGATGCCGCAGGGCCCTCATGTTTCGCCAGAGGCGCTCTTCACGGTGCCGGATCCCGCTAGGTCGAACCACAGTCCAACAGCGCCTCGCATCAACCGCAGCACACCCAGGCAGTTCTGGTGACGCTCAGCTCTACAAGCTGAGCAATGCAGCGGCAAAGACGTCGCAGAAGTGCTCCTCGTCGGGTAGCGGAGCATGGGCTCGCGTGGGAGGTCGGCCGCGCTCGTAAAACAAGGCGTGACCGAGCTCATGTGCGATACGGATCGAGCGAACGGCCCGCGGAGTGCGCCTCGACTTAACCTCGGCAGGAGTGGGCCGCGGATCCACAACAATGGTGAATCCACCACGGAGCATCGGAGCGAGGACGGCCTGCAAGCCTCCCGCAGCGGCTGACAGCTCTCGTTCTTGAACTCGCCAACCCAAGCGCATCGCGATGGTGTCTGGATCGACTTCAGAACCTACGGCTTCGAAGGCCCAAGCGAGCACCGCGTCCACGATCGCCGTAACTTCGGCCGTAGCTGCAACGCCGAGCCATCTTTCGGTGCCCTCAGCTGCCCGCACGAGAAGCGGCCCATTGAAGGAGGCAGCGCTGCTCGACCCAGAAATCACTTGCACAATTTTAACACCAATGATTGGCTTTAGATATGCCTAACGACGAGCAGCTCGTCGGACTGCCTTCCCACACCGTGTGGCGCCTTGCAAAAATGCCACCGTCGACCTTGAACTACTGGGTCCAGATCGGACTCGTGCGTCCTCACCTTCGTCGCACTGAAGGTCGGCGCGTGGAGTACTGGTGGACCGTACAGGACGCAGTCGTCGTAAGAACCGTCCGCTCACTGCGAGGAGTCGGTGCCTCACTCCAGCTCGTCCGGAAGGCCAAGGTTCAGGTGGAGTCTTGGCAAGATTCGTTTACAAACGTTCGCCTCTACTGGGACGGCAGTGACATTCAGATCGCTCGCGACCAAGACGGACTCCTGTCGACTCTTAGGCCCGGCCAGGGGATGTTCCAGTTGGCCGGCCTTCCCCTGGACGTGTGGTTCGCCGAAGCCGAGGCTGAAGCCATGCCCGTTGATCTCGCTGCCTTCCGGAAGCGGAACGCGGCCCGACGGAAGGCTCGCCGCGAGGCTGAAGTGCCGGGGATTCTGTCACTGATGACGGCGTCCGGCGGTGCCGTGTTTGACGGCTAAGACTTCTGATGACTTCGGCTCGACACCGACGAGCCGTGCCAACGCCTCCCAGTGCCGCGGAGCCGGGACCCGGAGCCCTCGGCGGAACTTGCTGGCTGCCGACGTCGAGATTCCCGTCGCTGCGGCGATCGCTGGAAGTGACACCCCGCCGAGCTTGGGCGCCACATTGGTGAGATACCACTCCGGGTCAGGCCGTTCTCCGTGCTCGGCCTCCCATGCGAGCTTCGCCAGTGTGTGCCGACGATTGCTGTCGCGGCGCCGCGCCTGTGCGTCGGCATCGTGCGTGGGCAACGTCCCGGTCGCAGCTCGGACCCGGTCGGCGGTCGCCCGACCGCCCTTGCTCAAGCGCAGGTCGCGCTCCTGGAGCGTCTGCGGAAGACAGGCGTCACACCAGAGTCGCCGCGGCCGCCTGCTCGGTCCTTCGACTGGCAGCTCTGTTCCGCATCCTCGACAGATCGGCAACGGTACCGCTGTCCTGCTCACGGCTTGCGGTCGCTGACGCTGCTTGGCTCTCGAAGCGATCCCTCCGGGGTTCGGACCAGGCCGAGCGTCGGCTTTGTCGGCCGTTGTGGCGGCAGCAGCCACGCGTCGGCGTGCAGCAGCCTTGTGCTTGTCGCGGGTGAGAACGGACGGCACGGAGAAGTCATAAGCGCTGCTGCTTGAGAGGATGCGGGCCACCTGCTCGACGACCGGTCCGAGCGCGGTCGCCCACGCCGGCATCGCCTCGGCGATGCGGTGCGAGAGTGGCGGAAGCACCCGGACGACTCCCCGTCGGTCCTCGGCGAAGTCGGTCTTCATCAGCGGTCGGGTCTTGACGAGGTCGAGCACGAAACCGTCGACCGCGGGACGAGCGGCCTCCATGACATCGAGCACCATCGAGTCGCGGCCCTTCAGGTCCGCGTGCAGGATGCCGAGCCCGGGGTCGAGCCCCACGGCGAGGCACGCGAGCCGCCCCTCGGCTTCGAGCAGCCGGTATCCGTAGTTGAGCAAAGCGTTGGCGGGGTCCGTCGCTGACCGAGCGGTCCCGGCGTTCACGGCCGAGCGCCGGCCTTCGAAGGATCGCCAGTGGTCCGGCACGCGAGGCACGTCCTTGCGCACGAATGGGACCTCGATACTCGACCACACGTTCCAGTAGACGTTGGCGGCGACCGCTTCGAGATGCCGGATCTCCTCCAGCGTCTCGGCTGCCTCCAGCTCGTCACGGAGCCGGATGATCGTGTCGACGGCATCCAGGTGTCCGAGTCGGCTCTGGGCGACCGACGCCTGACCGTGCAGCTTGCGACCGATCAGGTAGCGCGTCGCCTCCAGCCCTGCCGCTGTCGCCATAGATAGCGCTTGCGCCCGTCGCAGCCGAGGGTCGTCGTTGCCGGTCCCGCCGGAAGTGAGATGCAGCTCACCGCCGAAGGGGTCGAGCACGACCACGCCGACTCCGGCACCCGCGCACCACCGGAGTGCGTCGAGGCCGACCGTCCCTGCCGACGACAGGATGACGAGGCGAGACAGGCCGTGGGTGGCTCGCGAGTAGCGGCGTTCGCGACGGTGGGTCCCGATGCCGTCGGCGACCACCAGCCGCCCACGATCCACGGCCACCCGGACGCCGAAGCCGTCGGCGACACAGACGGCCGGGTTGGGCGTGTCCCTCGCGAACGTCTGGGCGAGACGGGACTGCAGCGAGCTGCGGTCGTCATCGCTCTCGGTTGATGGTGGTACTAGCTTCGCTTCCCGCATACGGAGTTCACTCTCCTTGTGCCAGCCCCGGGGGTGTTTGGAGCACCGCCCGGGGCACCTGATTGTTAGCCCGCCATCCCTCTTCGAGCTGGGGGTAGATAGCCGCGGTCTCGGGCAACCCGCAACCAGCCAGCGACCGTGTTGCGGTTGACTACTTTCTCGGCAGCAATGGTCGCCGTCGGGTTCCTCACGCCGGCTTTCCGAAGTTCTACGTATCGGGCCGCGACCTCGCGGTAATGGCTGTCGGGATGACCCCGCCGTCCGGGGCGTCGAGGTTGTGTCGTCGGTCCATGACCGGAGCGTTTCCCGGCGCCCACAGCGGCCTTTGTAGGCACTTCCTGCGGGGCGTCGAGCATGACGCGGCGGCGCCAGTCGGCATCCTCCCTGGCCATCGCGTCCGCCGAACCGAGCCACCAGTCCCATGGGAATCGCCGGATCGCCGTTGGGGTCATCCGTCCCGGCATCGACAGAGTGACCGACTGAACGCTGCAGTCGCTCTCTGGATCGAACTGGACTCGTAGGACAGACACCGAGCCGTCAGGGCCTGGGTAGGACGAGACGACGACCGTGTTCTCTCTCACGTGCAGGAAGTGCGGATCGGTCCAGCTGAGCTCCCGGTTCCTTTGTCATGCAGCCATTCTAGGCGGAACGCAACGCTTATGCAACACTGTTGGATTTCGGGCCACGGTGCCCAACAAAAACCCATCACTTAGATCACCACTCTGCAAGAGTGATTGTGTTTAGGCTGTCGTCGTGAGCGACGTAGCGCTAGTGATCCGTGGACGGATACTAGGCCGAACGGGCAAAGGGCGGGAGCTTCGCGTGCGGGCTGGGTTGAGCCTCCGCGAGCTGGCCGAGATCGTCGAGGTGGACGCCGGCACCCTCTCGCGCTGGGAGCGAGGCGACGTCCGGCCTCGTAAGTCCGGCGCGACACGCTGGGTCGAGGCCTGCCAAGAGATCGAGCGAGCACTTGCCGAGTCATCGTGAGGGCAAGCGCCCACCCGGAGCCGGGACACCACGGCCTTCCGGCGCGCAGCGGGTGCTCTCAGCCTTGCGCCGAGACAGCGACACCCGAGGCCGCGTCCACGAGGCCATCTCGATTAATCGCGAGAATCCAGACCGCAGCCTCTCGTGGTCGGCCCGCCGAGGTGGCACGACCATCGGCGCCATCGTCCGGCACGAGCCTGGCGCCGTCGAGCGGCTGCCGAGCGGGCGGTACCGGGTCAAGGCGAGCGATCGTGGCCTCAGGATCATGCCGGTCATCTCAGCCGGTGTCGTCTACCCGAGAGTCGCCATACGCGGCTCCCGCCAAGCCTCGCTCATCGGCGCTCACCTGGCCGCCGTCGGGACCTACCTCAACACTGGCGATCCCGAGCCGCTCCGCTACTTCGCAGGCAAGACAGTCACGGGCACCCTTGAAGACGGCTCCAGCCATCGCTTCGAACTGGAGGCCAACCCGGACGAGATCGCAGAGCTGGCCTTCACGGGCGAGCTTGCAGACCTGGTCGTGGAATCGTGAGCACTCCGGACCCCGCCGCCAACGACAGGAGACGATCGAGCCGCCAGCGCAAGCTCGGGGCGGACGCCGCCTGCAGCATCTGCGGCCTTCCGAACCTGGAGGCGCTGGTGCTCCACCGCCACCACGTCGGCCTGGAGGCGAACGACCCGTCAACGGTCAGCGTGCTCTGTCTCAACGACCACGCCATCGCGCAGGACCGCCTGCGACAGGTCGGCCTGTGCGAGTGGGGCGAGATCACCGGGCCACCGATGGAGCGCCAGATCGCCGCCCACAAGGGCCGGGCCGACTTCCTGCGTCTGCTGGCAGAGACCGAGGACGAGGAGGCCGAGCGCCTGGCGTCCTTCCTCGTTTGGCTCGACGAGCAGCGGGTCCCATGGCGGGACTGGTCCGAGGCTGAGCGATGACTGACGCCGAGCACATCGCCATCGAGATCGCCAAGGAGTACGGGCTCAACCCCGTCCGTTTCATGCAAGCACCCGCGTACCGAGCCGCCGTTGCCGCGGCGCTCCAGTTGATGTCGGCCGACGACGTCTTGGACGGCGTGTTCGACGGCGGCGGCCTGGGCGGCCTCCACAGCGCCTATGCCGGCCTTATCGCCCGGATCGAGAAGCTGCCGAACGAGCACGCGATGCGAAGCCGGGTAAGCGAGGACGCTGCCGAGAGCGCTGCTTGGACCGCGAGAGGCCATGCTGCGAATCGCGGTCAGACGCTCGCAGACCTCGTGGCAGCCGAGCAGCTCTACGCCGACGAAGCCGAGGTCATGCTCACCGCCGAGTTCGCCGACGAAGAGATCCGTGCCATTGCGTTCGAGGCCTTCCGAGGGTGGCAGGCATGAGCAGCGTCCCGGTGCACGAGAGAGACATCGAGGACGCCATCATCGGCGGCCTCTTGACCGCTCACGAGTGGGTAGACGAGGTGCTCGCCACCGGCATTGTGGCAGAGGACTTCTATGTCCAGGCGCACCGGAACGCCTTCGATGCGATCTGCTCGCTCGCGTCACGCGGCGAGCCGGTCGACCACCTGACCGTGGCGTCGAGCGTGCGTGCGCTAGGCCGTGCCAAGCCGACACTCGGCGACCTCGTCGCCTCGATGGCGAACGCTCCGGTCGCTTCCCACCTCCCCGCCTACGCGCAGCGCATCCGCTCTCTGGCACGGCTGCGAGCACTCGTCGATGCCGGGCGGAGCTCATCGAGCTGGGCACCACACCGACCGATGAAGTCGAGGCGGCCCTCGACCAGGCCGAGCAACTGGTGCTGGCGGCAACGAGCACCGGGCAAGAGGACGCCGGCTCGTCACTCGCGGTCGAGATGGTCGACGACCTGCTCGGCGAGCTGCATGCCCGCGAGGACGGCACCGCACCGCTCCCGGTGAGCACCGGCTCGGCCGACCTCGACCGCCAGCTGCACGGTGGCTTCCGCCCCGGCCAGCTCGTCGTCCTCGGAGCAAGGCCGTCGATGGGGAAGACGGCCCTCGTCCTCGGCATGGCCGTGGCGGCTGCGAAGAGGGACGTCCCGACGCTGTACTGCTCGCTCGAGATGAGCCGGGCCGAGGTTGCAGCTCGCTTCCTCGCGATGGAAGGCGTGTCGACCGACGTCCAGGCGGCAGGCCTGTCGGCGAGAGACTGGGCCCGCGCCGAGCAGGCAAGAGAGAAGCTGCGGACCTGGCCGCTGCGAGTGGACGACGACGCGGCTGCCACCGTGATGACCGTCCGTTCTCGTGCGCGGCGCATGGCGTCACGCGAGGGCCTCGGCCTCGTGGTCGTCGACTACCTCCAGCTGCTCTCTCACCGCGAGACCGAGAACCGCCAGACCCAGGTGGCAGAGATCAGCCGGGAGCTGAAGCGCCTCGCTCGTGAGCTTGGCGTCCCGGTCGTCGCCGTCTCGCAGCTCTCGCGCAACTTGGAGGCTCGCGAGGACAAGGTCCCGCGCCTGGCGGACCTCCGAGAGTCCGGCCAGCTCGAACAGGACGCCGACGCCGTGTTGTTCCTCCACCGCCCGGTCGTCTATGACGACGAGGCCGACCCGGGCATCGCGCATGTCATAGTCGCCAAGCATCGCAACGGCCCGACAGGCACGGTGACCCTCACGTGGCTCCCGATGCGGATGCACTTCGCCGACCGGACTCGCCGGGAGGCGGCTGCGTGATGGCCGGTCGCTACCAGGTGCTCGACGAGCTTGACGAGACGACCGCCTCGGCGCTCCGCGACGACATCGCCAAGCGAGGCGTGCTCGTACCGATCGAGGTCGACGAGGACGGCAACGTGCTCGACGGCCACCACCGGAAGCGCTGCGCCGACGAGCTCGGTCTCGACTGTCCCGAGATCGTCCGGGCCGGCCTGACCGAGGAACAAAAGGTCGAGCACGCCCTCTTGATGAACCTGCTGCGGCGCCACCTCGGCCCGGTCGAGTGGGCACACGCCTTCCGCAGGCTGGCCGAGGCCCGGGGCATCCGGCTCGGCACGCAAGGACGCCAAGGCGGGAAAACGGACAGCGTGGCCGTTTTCGCCGCCGAGCTGGGCGTGGCGCCGCGGACGGCACGCCGCCGGCTCCGCCTTGCCGATCGCCTGGCGGGCCATCCCGACCTCGCTGCACGAGTGGACCGCGGCGACCTCGACGCGACGAGGGCAGAGACGCTCGCGTGGAGCGGGCCTTCGAGCAGCGCCGGGCCGATGCCGACCCGCCGCCGGTGACTCGTCTCGGCGACGGCATCGACATCTTCCACGGCCCCTTCCAAGAAGTGCTTTCTCATGTCGGAGACGAGTCGGTCGACCTCGTCCTCACCGACCCGCCGTGGCAATGGGACGTCGAGACGCTCGACCTGTGGGGCGACTTGGGAGCGTTCTGTGCCAGGGTGCTGAAGCCCGGGCGTGCGCTCGTCGCCTACTCCGGCTCGGGGTGCCTGAAGGCTGCGATCGACCGGCTCTCTCTCCACCTCAACTACTTCTGGGCGGGAGCGCTGATCCTCCCCGGGCGGCACAACGAGGTGAAGGCCGTCATGGCGCGGGACTCCTCGACGCCCATCGTCTTCTTCTCGAAGGGGCGGTACGAGCCGAGGCACTGGTTCATCAACTCTCTCTCCTCGCCGGGCGCAGAGAAGGAGGCCCACCCCTGGCAGAAGCCTCTCGGCAACGTCGCCTACTACCTGGAGCGCTTCTCCGAGGCGGGCGAGCTGGTCTGTGACCCGTTCCTCGGCGGGGGGACGACGGCAGTGGCGGCTCAAGGAAAGGGCCGGCGCTTCATAGGGTCCGACGTCGACCCGGGAGCGATAGAGGTCACCCTGCAGCGCCTAGAGGGGAGCAAAGAGGGACCCAGGACCCTTCTCTCTCGGGAGCAGAGAGAGGAGGGGCCATGAGGCTGACCTGCCCGACCTGCGGTTATGCCTGGGATTCAACCGCACAGTCGCGGAGCCGTTGCGGGGCATGCGGAAGGGCAGTAAGCGTCCCTAGATATGGCGTAGAGGACCGAAGGGCGTCCTACCAAGGTGAGCCTGGGTCCGGAAGGGTCCCTGCAGGCGTTGCCGCCATCATCCTCATGGGCGCTGGGTACCTGATGATCCGCCACGCGAAGGAGGCGGATCCTGCCCTGCAGCCGGAGGGGTACAAGGCATGGCATTGGTGGCTCGCGGGCCTTGCGTGTCTCGGCTCCGGCTGCCTGCTCGGTGCCTATGCGATCGGGATGATCGGGGGCGGAGAGTGACCCCGCTCCTGGAAGGCATGGACATCGCCCTTCGAGCCTGGGCAGTCCCGGACAAGAGGCGGAAGGCCGGGAGCGGGAAGAGGCGCCGCCACAAGCCGGAGGCCCTGGTGGTCTTCGACACCGAGACCGAGCTACATGGCTCCCAGAGACTGCTCGTCGGCGCCTACCGCTACGTGCGGGTCGAGTGGAGAGGCAACAGGCCGGTGCTGTCCTGTGCCGAGGAGGGGCTGTTCGTCCCCGACGACCTGGCCGAGAGAGACCCTGCGCAGGACGCCATGATCCGTGAGTACGCGAGGCGGGCACGAGCCGACGTCGACCGGAGCCAGCGGGATGCCAACAAGACGCTGCAGGTACTCACCCGTCACGAGTTCTGCGAGCGGATGTTGTGGGGAGCGTGCTGGCGCAACCGCGCGACGGTCGTCGGCTTCAACCTCGGCTTCGACCTCTCCCGGCTCAGCCTCTCTTGGCATAATGGCCGTGGCCTCTACAACGGGGCCTTCGTCTTCCGCCTGTGGGAGTGGGAGGGGCGAGACCACCGGTTCCGGCCGAACCTCGTCGCCCGACGCCTCGACAACAAGCGGACGCTCTTCGCCTGGACGCCGGTGAAAGGCGCTCCCGACGACGGTGACGAGCATCGTTCGTCTGACGACCACTTCCTCGACCTCCGGACGCTGCTGTTCGCCGAGACGAACACCGCCCACTCGCTCGAGTCAGGAAGCGCCGTGTTCGGCCTCGGGTACTCAAAGCGAGAGGTGACGCTCGGCGTGGTGTCTCTCGACCTGCTCGACTATGTGCGAGAGGACGTGTCCGCCACCTCGTCTCTGGCCGGCGCGGCGCTTCGAGAGTTCCACTCTCATCCCGTCCCGCTCTCGGCTGACCGTGCCTACTCGTCCCCCGCCATCGGCACGGCCTACTTCCGGCGCATCGGTATCCGCCCGCCGCTGGAGCGTGCCGAGATCGCTCCCACCCAGCTCGCCGAGGCGATGGGCGCCTTCTACGGGCCGAGAGTCGAGGTGCGGGTCCGCCACGTCCCTGTCCCGGTCAGCCTCGTCGACTTCGCGAGCCAGTACTCGAACGTCGCCCGGCTCCTCGGCCTCTGGCCGCTCCTCACGTCCGACCGCATCGTGGCCGTCGACGCGACCGACGAGGTGCGACAGCTGCTGGAAGAGGTCGAGCTGGCAGACGTCCTCGATCCGGAGCTGTGGCGGTCGCTCGTCGGCGTTGCGCTTGTTCCGTCGAGAGGAGACGTGCTCCCGACTCGTGCCTGGTTCGCCGGAGCGGGCGATGTCCCGCGGGTTGGCCTCGGCCCGATCGACTGCGACCGTCTCTTGCCGTACGCGCTCGCCGACTTTGTGGCCGAGAAGGTGCTCACCGGCAAGGTGCCGGACGTCGCCTCCGCCTGGCGGCTCGTGGGCGAGGGCACGGCCGCCAAGCTTCGGGTCGTCCGGCTCGGTGGCAGAGTCCGCTTCGACCCGTATCTCGACGACTGGTGGGCTGCCTGCCAGTGCGTCCGTGCCGAGCTTGGCGACAGTCCCATGGCGACCGGCATGAAGACGATCGGCAACGGCACCGCCTACGGCGACTGGATCCGCCTCGACCAGCGGCCCCAGGCGGGGTCGGTCACCGTCCAGCGGCTCGACGGCCGCACAGATCGCCGACGTGTCGATCGTCCGGAAGACCCCGGCCCATGGGCCTTCCCGCCCTTCGCGTCGGCCGTGACGGCCGGTGGGCGCCTCCTGATGGCCATGTTGGAGCGCCTGCTTGCTGATGGAGGTGGCCTGTTCGCCAGCGCCAACACCGACTCGGCGACCGTTCTCTCAACCCGGTACGGCGGGCTTGTCGCCTGTCCCGGCGGGCCGGCGCGGCTGGAGGACGGCGGTCCTTCGGTTCGGGCGCTCTCGTGGGCTGCACTGGACGATGTCCGGAAGCGGTTCTCGACCCTCGGCGTCGAGCTGAGGCTGACAAACGAGAACTTCGACGGTGACGAGCGGCGCCAGTTGCAAGCTGTCGGTATCGCCGGCTCCCGCGTGATCCTCTATCGCGACGACCCGTCCGGCCGGGTCGTCATCAAGCGGTCCGAGGTGGCGCTGGGTGACCTGCGCAGCCCGCTCGGGCCGGGCACGATCGGAGCCTTCGTCGACGAGAGCGCCGAGTGGATGCTGTCCCGCCTGCTGGACGAGCACCCGGTGACACCGTCGTGGTTTGCGCTCCCAGCGACGACGGAGCTTCCGATGGGGACGCCGGCCAAGGTGCGCTCGCTCGGCGGCAACGGGTCACCGTACGGCTTCGCCATGGGAGCGAGACGCGCTCGTCGGGGCGCTGGTGTCTTCGGCGGCGAGACGGTGCGGCTCCTCGCTCCCGCAGGCGACGACCCGGCAGCCGCGCACTGGGTAGAGGTCCCTTCCGGCCAACCGGTGACTGTTACGGCCGGGCGGGACCGATCGGGTCGGTCCGATCCGGCAGTGGTCGAGATCGCCACCTATGGCGAAGAGCTCGTCCGCCTCGTGCTCGCTCCCGAGCACAAGATGCTCGGCCCTGGCGGGGAGCCGTGCAAAGCGACGACGAAAGGACTGCTGACGCCTCGGCCGGTAGTTGTTCGGGCGGTCCACCTCGTGGGCAAGGAGGGGAACCGGCTGGAGGAGGTGGCGACCGGAGAGGTCACCGATCCGGACGAAGTGCTCATCGACTACGGCGATGACGAGTGGGAGCACATCGTGTGCCCGGCCGGTCTCCAGATGGGCATCCGCCTGCTGCACCGTGAGACGGGTATCGCACTCAGCCAGGTATCCGAGTTGCTGCACCTGAGAGCGTCGCCCTACCCGAGCACCAGGATGTTGATCGCAGACCGGATCGCTCGCTGGGCACAGCACAGCCACGCAGGTCGCCAATCAGCTTTGTGCTCTAGGGCGGCCGATCCCGTCGACTAACGGACTAGCCCTAGACCCGAACGAGCCGAAAGTCGGCGAACCTCCGAGCGGAGCCTTTCGAGTTCAGCCCGCAACGGGGCAGCCACTCTGTTATTGAATTCGGCCTCGAGAGGCGACGTCGCCGCGTCGACGGCGATTCGAGCCACAAGCCAGGATGGCAGCCGTGTGTGATCCGATTCGCTTAGCGCCGCCTCCACGGCAACTACCGCCGTGATGACCTCGGCCTCGTGATCAGGAAGTGCTCGGCTAACCATGCACACAGCTTGGCTCGGTCTTGACCGGAGCAGCGGGATACTTGCCCGGAGGCGCCATCGATCCGCGCGATCATGATCGAGTGAAGCTGCGCCGTGAAGCGAGCATCCTCAAGGGCAAGGCCCTCTCTTCGCTGCGCCGCGCCATGGCTGCGTTCAACTCCCATGAGGAAGACGGCCGACCGACCGACGTCCTCCTAAAGCTTCAGCACGCATTCGAGATGCTGCTTAAGGCTGGTCTGGTGCAAGAGCGCGTTGAGGTCTTCGACAAGCAGCTCTCTCAGTCGATCGGATTCGAAAAGTGCGTCAACCTCGCCCGCCAGCACCTAGGTGTGACGGACGACGAGGCAGGCACCTTGCGGGCGGTCGACGCTCTTCGAGACGAAGCACAGCACTGGTTCAACGAAGTCAGCGAGGGGATCCTGTACTCGCACGCCCGAGCGTCCGTCACGTTGTTCGACGACGTCCTCGAGCGAACCTTTGGCGAGAAGTTGGTGAGCCATCTTCCCCATCGAGTCCTACCGATCTCCTCCGAGCCGCCGAAGGACATCCAGCTGCTCATCGACGAGGAGTTCACGCAGATCGCCGAACTCTTGAAGCCGGGACGGAGACGACGGCCGGAGGCCCGCGCACGGATCCGGACCCTGCTTGCGATGGAAGCTCATGTCGTAGAGAGCGTCCGTGTTAGCCGACGCGACGTGGACCGCGTTCAGAGAGGAATCCGCGCTGGAAAGTCCATGCCGGAAGTATTCCCGCGGCTCAGCGAAGTCGGCACCGAGATCACTGGTGAAGGGATTCACGTCGCGGTTCGTTTTGTGCGCAACGCGACCGAGGGGGCACTCGCCGTTCGCTACATCGGAGCCGACGACCCCGGTGAGGCGGCGGCGATTCGCGAAGTGGATCTCCAGCGCCGATTCCCGTGGAGCGCAAAGGCTCTCGCCACGAAGCTCGGTCTGTCGACTGCCAAAGCGAGGGCACTTCGCTGGAAGCTGGGTATCGATGACGATCCAAAGTGCACTCACGACTTCGTATTCGGCTCAACGCGGCATCGCATGTTCTCGGACAACGCGCATACGCGGATGGCAGCCGCGCTGCCGGAGGTCGATGTCGACGAGCTCTGGCAGGAGTACCGACGCCGAAAGCAAGCTGCTTAGGGGCTGCGGCCTGGATCAAGCTCCCTGCCCATCTAGATAAGCCAGGGTTGCGAGAGCCAGGACGCTAAACTGCAAACGTATGTTTGTTAGGGCGGCTACCCACAGCTTGTCGACAGACATAGGCAGGATATCCACTGAACTTTGTCGGCCCTCCCCTATCGCTGCACAGCTAGGCGCCGCGAGACTGCAAGCCGACATGGGTGACATGAACGGGCACAAGCCCGGTCGCGAATCTGATGACTCAGCCTTGAGGTCGCCCGACGATCCTTTCGCACTGCTTTCGATCGGTCACTCCAACGCCTCGCTCGAAAGCGTTATCGAACTCCTCAAGACGAACGACGTTGAAGTAGTCGCGGATGTCCGCAGCTACCCCCGCTCGAGATACGTTCCGCACTTTGACGCGTTGGCCCTTCGCCACGCCTTAGGGGTTCAGGGAATCGCCTATGTCGCGATGGGGGAACAGCTTGGGGGGCGTCCTCGCGGCGACACGTTTTACGACCCCGAGGGGCATGTCCGTTATGACCGGCTCGCGGAAGCAGAGTCCTTTACGGCCGGAGTCGACAGGCTGTTGACGGGCGCCCGTCAATATCGAATCGCGATGCTCTGCAGCGAAGAGGACCCCGCTGGCTGTCACCGGCATCTTCTAATCGGCGTCGTGCTGGCCACCAAGGGCGTAGAGGTGGGTCACATCCGTCACGATGGGCGTGTTCAGCCTGAAGGTACGCTACCTAGTCCACTCGATCCGCCAGGAGACAGGATCGCGAACCTCTTCGCATCGGAGAACCCAGGATGGAGATCCTTACGATCGGTTTCACTAAACGGAGCGCACAATCGTTCTTCGGCGCGCTGAAGGCTGCATCCGTCACTCGGCTCATCGACGTTCGCCTCAACAACGTCTCGCAGCTTGCCGGCTTCACTAAGCGAGAAGATCTCCGGTACTTCTTGAAGGTCATCGACGGCATCGAGTACGACCACGAACTACTGCTCGCGCCGACTCAGCCGATGCTTGATGACTACAAGAAGCATCGCATCCCTTGGTCCGAATACGAGCGAGCCTTCCTCGGCCTCATGGCTGAGAGACGGATCGAAGAGCGCCTCTCACGCTCGCTCTTCGACGGCAGGGCGGTGCTGCTCTGTAGCGAGCGGACGCCGGAGCGGTGTCATCGTCGCCTGGTCGCTGAATATCTTCAGGGTCACTGGGGGAACATCAGCATCGAGCACCTCTAGACTCCCGCCATGGCCGAGAGGTTCTCGCTCGTTTGTTTAGCGAATGCCCGGCGCATGGGCGGTCGCTGTGTCGCCGGCACAGACAACGAAGGCGAGTGGATACGACCTGTCCACCCACTGACAGGCGGTGAACTTTCCACTGATCAGATTCGGCTAGAGGGTGGCCGTGACCCCCGGTTGCTCGACGTCATCTCCGTACCGTTACTGGAGCCAAGACCGAGACCAGAGCAGCCGGAGAACTGGGCGATCGCTGACGGGCCATGGAGACACGAAGGTCACCTCGACCGGGCGGATGCGGAGCCACTCCTTGACGGCCTACTCTGGCGATCACGGGGACTGTTTGGCGACTCTCTGCCCTACCGCGAGTACTCGGTGCTGAAGGCGAACCCGATTGACGCTTCCCTGTTGCTGATCGAACCCGAGAACCTGAGCTGGGAAGTCCAGGACCGCGAAGATGGCAAGCACTTTCGAGCTCTGTTCGTGCACGAAGACGAGTCCTACGATCTTCCTGTAACGGATCCAGTCATCGAAGACCTGCTCCGGCAACAGCCCATCGGCGGCTGCGCTTTCGACATTGGAGGCCACCTTGAGGCCGATAGGGCGTTCCTCACCATCAGCCTCGCAGGCCCTTGGCCAAGAACGCAGAGGTGCTACAAGCTGGTCGCAGCCGTAATCTCACTCGTCTAACGCTCCCAGCGGAGCGAGCTAATGAGTGGCGGGGGGGTGAGGGACGAGGAGCCGCCTGAAGCCTCCTCACACCGCACTCCTACCCCCCGTCTCACTCTTAGCCCCTCCCGCCCTACGCCTCTGGCTTGGCTGGCCGGCCCTGTCGTCGCAGCTACCAGCACTCCCGCCGTTCTGCGTCACGGCTCTGGCTGGCTGGCTGGCTCGTACTGCTCCGGGCTGGCGGGGGTGTACCGGTTCTGCCGGTCCCTCTCTCTTATCCCGCCCCACTGTATGACGGGATAAGAGAGAGGGGCAGGGGAAACCGGTACACCCTGAGAGAACCGCGGGGGGGGGCGGTACGGACGGGGGCGGACCTAGGCTCCCTTTTGTTCACCGTGCAGAGGGGGGGTTCGCCATGCGCAAGTCCCGAATTGCCAGCCTGTCCGTGCTCGTTGCCGTCGTTGCTACTCCCCTCGCAAGCGCCGCCCCAGCGGAGGGCGCGAGCCCTCGGACCACGCCGCCGATCGGGACCAAACTGGCAATATTGAAGGGTTACGGCGCCACCGAATTTGACCGCTTCGGCTCCTCCGCAGCTATCTCGGGCACCACGCTGGTTGTAGGTGCGGACGGTGTCGACGATGCTGCGGGTAGGGCTTACGTGTTCGCTCGAAAGAAAGGGCGTTGGAAGCGGGAGGCCACGCTGACACCCCTGTAGCCGCCGTTTCAACTTTCAACGACTTCGAGGGGCGGCTTCTCCACGCGGCAGCGACGACAACAGCGGTCAGTACCTCACCGAGGCGACGGCGTTCCCGGTGGCAACGAGGCTCGTCCCGATGACGACAGCGAGCTGCCCGGTGATCGCGTAACCGGCTGGCCCGAGGTCGATCGGGACACTCACATGCCCGGCTGCCGACAGGTAGGTCTGCCAGAGGTTGTGCCCGGTGCCGGTGTCCTCGATCGAGACGAAGCCACCAGTCGTGACCGTGGCGGCACCGATCTCGATGCTGAGACCCTTGATGATCGTGCCTGCTGTGCTCGGCCCGAAGGCGGTCGACCCAGGGGCGCCCAGGCTCACGCCTGAAGATGTGGCGCTGTCTGTCGAGGTCGGGGCGACGACCGACACCGGGAGGTTGTGGGCCGGGAGGCCGAGGATCAGGTTGCCGGAGGTGTCGGTGTGGAGTTCGCGGACAGCGGTCCCATCGGTTCCGGCCACCTCTGTCACGAGGCCGGACGGGTTCGAGCCTGCGATTCCTTGGTAGTCGGTCATCGGGGTTTGTGGCTGTTGGAAGAGAGTCACGGTGACGGTTACGCCATTGACTGAGTCCCCGTTCCCGATCTGGAGGATGGGATGGTCTGGCGATGAAGTCGTGACTCCCGCAAGCGGGATGATCGCAGCAGCCGAGTGGAAGATGGCCGAAGAGAGAAGATCGATCGCCCAGACGACCGAGGCGTCGTTGTCGTAGAGGTAAACACTGCAATCGATCTGCGCGGTCCCGTGGATCTGCACGAGGGCAGAGAGGAAGTTGGCGGCCCCGAGGCCGGCTGGGTATGAAGCCGTGGCGAAGTCGACCACGGTGACGACCCCGCCCGGGCCGACGGCGACGTTCGACGCCGCCAGGAACTGCTCGGTGCTTGTGGCAACGGCCCCCTCGATCGCTGCGGTGACGGCCTGACCGGTCAGGGCCAAGGGGTAGGTGCCGCTCGGCCTGCCACCGCCCGCGGCGTAGAAGTCGGCCTGCAGGTAGGTGAGTGCCCCGGCGGCAGGCGTCGCCGATCCGCCCGGCGGGACCGACATCGTGAAGGGGAAGCCGACCGAGGTAGGCGTGAGAAGGTCGGCGGTGTACGGCTGCAGCGTGACGACGCCGTTGCCTGTGTTCACCGACGCCGGCCACGGTGAGACGTTCGATACCACGGCGCAGCCGCACGGGTTGCCCTGCGGGAGGGGTAACGAGCCCGTGCTCGCCGCGGTGACGGTGACGGGCGGCTGCGTTAGAGCAACTGGCTTGCTGGTCTCCACCCCGGCCGGGTTGTAGCCGCTCACCGGGAGCCTCGCGGATGGCCCGCACACGCCTGAGCGAGTCGTTTGCTCGGCAAGACCCTTTCCTCCTTCGAGTAAGGGTCCCCTGCCCAACGGTCTCCAAACCACGAGGCAGGAGACCGCACCGACGACATTACCAAGAGCGATCCGCGGTAGGGCGGACGCGGCCGTGGCCCCATATGCTTCGGGCTAATGCCCGACGAGCCGTCTTCCCTCGCCAGCCGCGTCAACTCGTTGTTCGTCGACCAGGGCCTCTCTCCCGACGAGCGCGAGCGGCTCGCTGAGTTGGATGCTCCGGTTGCCCGAGAGGTGATGTTCGAGTGGCTGGAGCGGCTCCTCCGAGGCGAAGCGGAGCTGCCGTGACCGAGGCGCCCCTCTCAGCCTCGCCGTTTAGGCGTCGTCCTCGTCTTCGTCCTCATCCCCTGGAGCTGAAGGGATCGCCTCAGCCGGCGTTGCGACGGCTGCGCGCTTAAGTTCGGAGGGCGAGCTGGCTGCAGCATGAGCGGCTGCTCGAAGGTCCTGACAGATACGGTGTAATACCGGACCCAGCGACAGATCGTTCGGTACAGGGACCGTCTCGTAGGCAGCTGGCATCAGGTTCTTCGGCAGGTAGCCCTTAGGCCGGTAGGTGGCAATCCCGATCCCATCCACGACTTGCGTCATTGCCCGAGCCGTAGCGACGACCGCTTCATAGTCCTTGCTTCCCACTACCCGGGCGCCAACCGCCATGTAGCTGTGCGGCAGGACCGTCCGGAGCCATGTGGTGAGATCACCGCTGATCTCTTGTTGCTGCCCTCTGCCGGACTGTGAAAGCCGGTACCCGTATCCCGCCTTGAGGTCAATCGTCTTGAAGCCGCTCTCCTTGCAACGCTTCAACATGTCAGCAGAGCCAGGTCGCCCATACGCCTTGGCCTTGGGTGAGCCAGAGTGTCGGGGAGTTCCCATCATCTTTGCTTCAACAAGCACCCGCACGATGTCGCCGGTCGCCGGATAGGTGACATCGAGGTTGTGCTTGGGAAAGATCAAGCCCGGCACACCGGCTCGCTTACTGAGCTCCAGCGCTGAACAATTCTCCAGGATGATCGCAACGAGGTCGTTGAAGTAGTCGCCCTTGCCGTTCTGACGCTCGCCTTCGGAGGCGTTCCCGGCTGAGACCTGGTCGTCAAATGCAGCAATCGCAGCCAGGAAGCCCGCCTCCACACTCGACCATGCAGTGGGCGGCGGCTGAGTGGATCGGACGTCGGCAAGATGATCTCTGAAGCAGCGACAAGCGGCACCCGTGCGGAGAGCCTGCCCAACAGAGCGCTGCATCTATAACGGCCTACGCCGATGACTCGCTCCGCGAAGCGTACGCCGCCGTACAAGCAACTCACGAGCGGTCCGAAGATGCGCCAGCTCCGACGGTGTCAGCGCGGCACCGAAGACAACCTCGTCGACGAGCTTTGCACCTGCCGCCACGCCGCTGCGCGAGACGAGTCGCTGGAGCCGCGAGACAAGGCCCGTCAGCTGATCCGCATTCTCCCTCACCAGCGAGACTGTAGGTAGGGGCAACTTGAGCGCCTCGCCCGGTTCGAGCTTCAGGATTCCGCCTCCATATGCACGCCCCACCAGCTCGGCTCCGAGGAGTGTGGCCGAGTTGAGCGATGCCACGGCCAGCGGCACGGCCAACTTCCGAAGTTCGGGTCGGAGATACAGCCCGTGAACGCTGTTGAGGTGATGGACTCCGGCAAGGTTGGCTGCGAGGCGGGGCGTATCTCCGTTCATGTAGGTCAGGATCAAGTCCGGCACCGTACCGAGCGGAACTCGCCACCAAGGGTCGCGGACTCGGCACTTGTAGGCATCACTTACGCCCGAGCGTGCCCCACTTCGTATATATCGGCGAGCGGCAGCGCTTGGCGATGTCGGCGGACGGAAGAGCAGCACCGGTTGACCCGACTCCGCGAGCCTTCGATACCGCTGATGGGTGAAGGTGAACGCGCGAAGGTGGCTTGAACCAGGCGGTGAGATCCGCACCAGCTCGTCCTCATCGATGTCGAGGACACGTGCACGTTCCCGAGTGAGCGCGAAGTAGCCGTTGGCTCCGGTAACGGCTCCCAACGCCACTCGACCCCAGTTGGACAGTGCGCCGAGAAGCTCACGGTCAGCGGCCTTCGATAGAGCGGTCGTGGCGTGCGGGTCGACAAGGGAGGACACCCAACGGGAGTCATCGCTGGCCGGGACCCAGGACGTGACGCCAGATGCATCGTCAAGCTCTGCGATGCTGCGTACCTGCACGATCTCAAGGGAGCTGCATCCGCCGCTCCCTTCGGCCAGAAGCAGTAGCGCATCGGTCAAGACTCCAGGGAACAGGGCCTCGTCTGAGAGCACGAGGCGTACCCGTTCGAAGCGCCGAAGCAGGAAGCGGCGCACCTCGGAGGCAAAGCCGGCGGAGAGGAGCTCAGCGGGGACCACAAGGGCAAGCCGGCCCTTAGGAGTCAGTTGGGCAGCGGAATGAACAACGAACGGCGCCCAACTGTTAGTCAGCTTGGGTAGCACGACACCTTGCGCGAGCGCTGCCTTGAGCGCCGAGGTCCTCGCCTCACCCACGAGACCCTGATAACGAACGAAAGGCGGATTGCCGATGACCGCGTCGTAGCTTGCCGTTGCGGGCATATCCATGAAGTCGCCAACGGTGACATTGGCCGTCGCTCCGAGCTCCCGAACGAGCGAACGGGCGACCTGAGCACTGACCGAGTGGATTTCGGCGCCGTCGACCTTGATCTCCGCCGAACCGAGAGCACGCAGGCGAGCAACGGCAGACGTCAGAAAGGCAGCTTCGCCACAGCTCGGTTCGAGCACGCGATCGTACGGCTGTCGAATCGCCCAATTCGCCAGGTAGTCGCACACTTCGGCCGGCGTGAAGAATGCTCCTCGGGCCTTGCGAACATCGGCTGGATCGGAGGGACGCCTGGCGGCACTTGCCGCAGATCTCTGCACTTTCGTCACGCTAGGTCGCGCCACTCGCTCAGTGGGCGATTCCCTTGCCGCTGCCGGTCCGAACCATCACACCTGTCCCTCGCTGTCTCGGGTCCGAGATCGGAACCTACCGCGAGGGTGCGACAGCAGGTCAGACGCGGGTCAGCCGAAACTCGTCTGCGGGGACTAGCCGTTCGAGGAATTCCTCGACAGCCTTAACGACGAGAAAGTTGATCGAGAGGTCTCGCTCGTCGGCCGCTTCCTTCAGCTGTTCATGCATGGCCTCGGGAAAGCGAATAGCGGTGGTCATGCGGTTCTTCGAGGACGCCATAGTTACAGCGTAGTAGTTACAGCAGTGTGATGTCAAGACGCGCGCGATCTGCTTTGACAGCGCGCGCGCAGCACTTCGCAAGCGGATCGCGCGTGTTGTGGATCCGCGACCTCGGGCGCGCCGGGCTCTAGCCTTGAACTCGAAAGTCCACATAACGAACAAGGCCCCGACCCAATGGGCCGGGGCTTGTCCGGATCAGAGCGAGCTCTAATCGCTATTGGCAAGGCTGAGCGTACCCACCGCTCAGCCCGCGTGTCGGCAGCCCGCCTGGAACGGACAAACGTCCCTCCGAGGAGGAAATGCCGAAATGGCGAATTGCAAACCGAACACCGCACGGCAAGGGTGGAAGCTCTACCAGGCGTCTACCCCGCCGCCCTTGCTGATTGAGATCAACGAGGCGCTCGAACTGTCGGGCGACGGCCCCGTCAGTCCGCGGACCTACAGGCACTATCGAAAGCTGGCGGCAAACGGGTTCGTCGACTATCTCCCGATCAACGAGCTTGACGTGAGGCTCAAGTTGGGCGAGTAGCCGTCTGTTCGATAGCGGCGACCTCAGCACCGACCAGACTGGCCAACGCTGACCAGTGCCGCGGAGCCGGGACCCGGAGCCCTCGGCGGAACTTGCTCGCAGCAGACGTCGAGATTCCGGTCGCTGCTGCGATGGCCGGAAGCGACACGTCGGCGAGCTTCGGTGCGACGTTGGCCAGGTACCACGTCGGGTCCGGCCGGTCGCGGTGCTCGACCTCCCATGCGAGCTTCGCCAGCGTGTGCCGACGATTGCTCTCGCGCCGCCTTGCTTGCGCCTCGGCGTCATGGGTTGGCAGTGTGCCCGTTGCAGCGCGGGTCCGCTCGGCGGTCGCCCGACCACCTTGGCTCAGGCGCTGGTCTCGCTCCGCGAGAGTCTGCGGAAGGCAGGCATCGCACCAGAGTCGCCGTGGTCGCCTGCTCGGTCCTTCGACCGGTAGCTCGGCCCCGCAACCTCGGCAGATCGGGAGCGGTATCCCGTTCCCAGCAGACGGGGGCCGCTGACGCCGCTTGGCTCTCGACGCGATCCCTCCCGGATTCGGGCCTGGCCTGACTCTGACGTCGGGGTCCTGCGGAGCCGAAGCGCTCACCCGCCGCCGTGCAGCAGCCTTGTGCTTGTCCCGGGTGAGCACGGATGGCACCGAGAAGTCATACGCGCTCGTGGTCGAGAGGATCCTCGCCACCTGCTCGACGACCGGCCCGAGAGCGCTCGCCCACGAGGGCATCGCCTCGGCGATGCGGTGCGAGAGCGGCGGAAGCACACGCAGGACGCCACGCCGGTCCTCGGCGAAGTCGCTCTTCATCAGGGGTCGGGCCTGGACGAGGTCGAGCACGAAACCATCGACGATCGGCCGACCCGCCTCCATGAGGTCGAGCACCATCGAGTCGCGGCCCTTCATGTCAGCGTGGAGGAACCCGAGGCCTGGATCGAGGCCTACGGCCAGACAGGCCAGCCGGCCCTCGGCTTCGAGCAGCCGGTATCCGTAGTTGAGCAGAGCGTTGGCAGGGTCGGTCGCCGACCGTGCGGTCCCAACGTTCACGGCCGAGCGCCGGCCTTCGAAGGACCGCCAGTGGTCAGGCACCCGGGACACGTCCTTGCGCACGAAGGGCACGTCGACGCTCGACCAAGCGTTCCAGTAGACGTTGGCGGCGACCGCCTCGACATGCCGGATCTCCTCCAGCGTCTCAGCCGCGTTCAGCTCGTCACGGAGCCGGAGGATGGTGTGGACGGCATCGAGGTGTCCGATGCGGCTCTGGGCGACCGATGCCTGGCCGTGCAGCTTGAGACCGATCAGGTAGCGCGTCGCCTCCAGGCCCGGTGGGGTCGCCATCGCGAGCGCTTGCGCCCTCCGCAGCCGCGGGTCGTCGTTGCCGACTCCACCGGACGTGAGATGCAGCTCGCCGCCGAACGGGTCGAGCACGACGACGCCGACCCCGGCTCCAGCGCACCACCGGAGCGCGTCGAGTCCGACCGTCCCGGCAGACGACAGGACGACGAGGCGCGACAGGCCGTGGGTGGCTCGCGAGTAACGGCGCTCTCGGCGATGGGTCCCGAGGCCGTCGGAGATGACAAGTCGACCTCGGTCGATCGAGACCCGGACGCCAAAGCCGTCGGCGACACAGACAGCCGGGTTCGGCGTGTCTCTCGCGAACGTCTCAGCGACACGCGACTTCAGCGAGTTGCGGTCGTCATCGCTCTCGCTTGTTGGTGGTACTAGCTTCGCTTCTCGCATACGGAGTCCACTCTCCTTGTGCCAGCCCCGGGGTGTTAGCGCACGCCCGGGGCACTCATGTGCTGTTTACTAGTCGTGCCTCGCCGCGTGGTCCTCACCCTTGTCGCCGAAGAACGTCCCGAGCAGAGTCAGCACGATTGTCGGTGCCTGCTCAAACCGGTCCTGAGGCGTCTCCTCCTTGAAGAGCTCACGCTCGACTTCGCGCGTAACGCGACGCTCCATCTCTGGTCGGTCCGACTCCCAACCGGGCCTGGCCATCTGGTTCGCGTGCCAGACCACAGCGAGCTGCTGCTCGGTGACGGTCCGAGCGACCTTCAGCGCCGACAACCGAACCATCATGAAGTCGACGAACTGCTCCGGTGTGATCTCAGCCGGTGGTACGCCGAGGCGGCGGCCCTTGTCCCCTCGATCGAAGACCGCCCACACCGCGTCGAGCATCTCGGCGCGATCGAAGCTCAGCTCATACGTCGCCCGGGCGACCACGTCGACGAGGTGACGCCGGGCGGCAGAGTCGGTGTCTGGCTGGTCGAGCAGCCTCAGGATCTGACGGGCCGACTCTCGGCTTGCACGCACACTGGGCGAGCTGTTTTGGTGCGCCCAAGTCTGCATGGCGAGCGCCGCTTGTGAGGTCGGCACGTACTCGGTGCCGAAGTCCAGCCAGAAGAGGATCGGGAACTGACAGAGCTGCCATATGCGGCGTGCCTGCGGCCGCTTCATGACGAGAATGCGAAACAGGTTCCGCTGCTTCGGGCTCCACAACGCCTTGTCCGAGCCGCCGTCACCGCGAGTGCGCCGGACCGGGTGATCGAGAAGCCCGAGGCCAACCCAGTCGTAGATCATGCGCTTGGTCGCCGTGAATCTGAGGGCTCGCGCGTCCTGGATCAGGTCGTCGATCGTCCCCGGGTCTTGCGCCCATTGAGACGGAGTTCTGTCATCGACCACAATACGATCTTACACCAGCTTGAGTACATATATCAGCACTCGCACGTTGTCAGTGCTGCATGGTGCAGGTAAGACTGTGAATCATGCAGGACGATCTTGCAAGGCTGATGTCGGTGAGCGTCGTGGCGCGGGAGCTGGAGCTCTCGGCCCAACGCGTGCGGATGCTGATCGACGACGGTCACCTACCAGCAGTTCGGACGCCGCTCGGCCGCCTCGTGGCACCTGAGGACGTTGCGCTGTTTCGCCAGTGCCGTGACCAGTTCGGTCGCTACCGCGTGACCGGCCGCCGTTAGGTCCCATGTCCCCTTCGTCGCGTTCTTTCGGGCCGAAGAGCGTATTCGCTCTATCGCCCGCTGAACGCGAGGCGAAGAGCCGCGCTCACGAAGCGATCTCACTCAAGCGAGACCATCAGGACTGGACGCTGTCCCGAGCTGCACGCGAAGCCGGCACCACCACGGCAACCGTTCGCAAGTACGCAGCCGACGCCATCGAGCCTGTCGGAGCCAGGCGCCTCGGCGTCAAGGCTGCCGACCGCGGGACGAGGGTCATGCCACTCGTCAGCGGCGGAGAGGTGTACCCCGAGGTTGCCATCGTCGGCAGCAGGCAGGCGGCGCTGGTGGGAGGCCAGCTCGCGGGAATCAGTATGTTCCTCAGTACCGGAGACGCCCGACCGCTTCGCAGCTTCGCTGGACAAACCGTCAGCGGCACCCTCCCGAACGGGCAGCGCATCCGCTTCGAACTCGAAGCTGACCCGGACGTCATCGCCGACCTTGGCTTCTCCGGCGAGCTGAGTGACTTGGTGATCGAGTCATGACACCCAACCCAGCGGCGACCGACCGTCGCCGCACCGCGCGCCGGCAAAGGCTCGGCGTCGGAGCGGCGTGCGTGCTCTGCGGGGAGCGGCGGCCCGAGGCTCTCATCCTCGACCGTCACCACGTCGCACTCGTCGGCAACGAGCCGGCACTCGACGTCGTGCTGTGCAAGAACTGCCACAGCGTCATGCAAGAGCGGCTGCGTGGAATCGGCCTGGTCGAGTGGGCGCCTGTCGCCGACACCTGGCCGGAACGTCACGTCGCCGTCCTCCGCGGCGCGGCGGACTTCTTCTCGGCTCTCGCGGCCAGCCAGCTCCGAGACGCGGACCGGATGGAGCGACTCGTCGAGCGCCTCGACGCCGTCTGTCCGGCTTGGCACGACTGGCCAGAGTCACGACCGTGAAGCAGAACCCGGGGACCGCCCGCTACCAGGTAATGCCGCCGCTCACAGCCGAGGCGGCCCAAGCCCTAGTCAACGACATCCGGCGCCATGGCGTCCTCGTCCCGATCGAGGTCGACGAGGACGGCAACGTGCTCGACGGCCACCACCGGAAGCGCTTCGCCGACGAGCTCGGCCTCGACTGTCCCGAGATCGTCCGGGCCGGCCTCACCGAGGAACAGAAGGTCGAGCACGCCCTCTTGATGAATCTGCTCCGTCGCCATCTTGGCCCGGTCGAGTGGGCACACGCCTTCCGCAGGCTGGCCGAGGCGCGGGGCATCCGGCTCGGGACGCAAGGACGCCAAGGCGGGAAAACGGACAGCGTGGCCGTTTTCGCGGGAGAGCTGGGCGTGGCACCGCGGACCGCGCGCCGCCGGCTCCGCCTTGCCGATCGTCTCGCGGGCCACCCCGACCTCGTGGCACGAGTTGACCGGGGTGACCTCGACGCCACGAGAGCAGAGACGCTCGCCCGCGAGCGTGCTTTCGAGCAGCGCCGAGCGGACGCCTCGCCGCCGCCGGTGACGCGTCTCGGCGACGGCATCGACATCTTCCACGGGCCCTTCCAGGAAGTGCTCGCTCATGTCGGAGACGAGTCGGTCGACCTCGTCCTCACGGACCCGCCCTGGCAGTGGGACGTCGAGACGCTCGACCTGTGGGAGGACTTGGGAGCGTTCTGTGCCAGGGTGCTCAAGCCCGGCCGTGCGCTCGTCGCCTACTCCGGCTCGGGATGTCTCGCTGCTGCGATCGACCGGCTCTCTTCTCACCTCGAGTACTTCTGGGCGGGAGCGCTCATCCTCCCCGGCCGTCACAACGAGGTGAAGGCCGTCATGGCCCGGGACTCCTCGACGCCCATCGTCTTCTTCTCAAAGGGGCGGTACGAGCCGAGACACTGGTTCGTCAACTCTCTCTCCTCGCCGGGAGCAGAGAAGGGGGCCCACCCCTGGCAGAAGCCTCTGGGCAACGTCGCCTACTACCTGGAGTGCTTCTCCGAGGCGGGCGAGCTGGTCTGTGACCCCTTCCTCGGTGGTGGGACGACGGCAGTGGCGGCACAGGAGAAGGGCCGGCGCTTCATAGGGTCCGACGTCGACCCGGGAGCGATAGCGGTCACCCTGCAGCGCCTAGAGGGGAGCAAAGAGGGGGCAGGGACCCTTCTCTCTCTGGAGCAGAGAGAAGAGGGGCCATGAGGTTGACTTGTCCGACCTGCAATTACTCATGGGAGTCAGCCGCACAGTCGCGGAGCCGTTGTGGGTCATGTGGAAGGGCCGTCTCCGTCCCTAGATATCAGGTAGAGGCGAGCTGGTCCGAGAACGAAACGGAGCCTGGGGGCTCCCCAGGGGTCCCAGCGGGCATTGCTGCGGTAGTGCTCATAGCCATTGGGGCAGGGATGATCCGCCATGCGAGGAGGGCGGATCCCCTCCTCCAGCCGGAGGGGTACAAGGCGTGGCACTGGTGGCTCGGCGGGCTCACCTGCATCGGCTCCGGCTGCCTGCTCGGTGCCTACGCCATCGGCATCATCGGGGGCGGGGAATGACCACGCTCCCCGAGCCGATGGACATCGCGCTGCGGGCATGGGCAGTACCGGACCGGACGAGGGACAACGCCCCGCCGCTCCGGCGCCACCGTCCCTCCGCGCTCGTCGTCCTCGATTGCGAGACCGAGTTTGCTGGTGCCCAGCACCTCCTCGTTGCCTGCTACCGGTACGTACGGGTGAGCTGGCACGGACAGGTTCCGACGCTCGCGACGGTCGAGGAGGGCCTAGTCGTGCCGGACGATCTCGCCGATCGCGACCCCGACGGCTTCGGTCTCGTTCATGACTACGCCAGGCGATCGGACCCCTCGGTCGACCTCGCCCAGCACGGTGCGACCGGACGATTGCTCGTGCTCACGCGGGCAGACTTCTGCGAGCGGATGCTCTGGGAAGCGTGCTGGCGGGGCCGGGCCACGCTCGTGGCCTTCAACCTCGGCTTCGATCTCTCCCGCCTGCGGCTGTCGTGGCACGAGGGCCGCGGGCGGCACAAGGGAGCGTTCGTGCTCCGGCTGTGGGAATGGGAGGGCGCGGATCACCGCTACCGGCCGAACGTCGTCGCTCGGAGGCTCGACAGTCGCCGGACCCTGTTCGCGTGGACCGGAGTGCTCGACCCTCCGAAGGACGGCACGGTTCACCGAGCGCTTGACGATCACTTCCTCGATCTGCGAACCCTCTCGTTCGCGCTCACCAACGCGTCCCACACCCTGGAGTCGGCTTGCCAGGCGTTCGGCGTCGACTACGAGAAGCGTCCCGTGCGTCTCGGTGTGCTCAGCGACGCCCTGCTCGACTACGTGCGATCGGATGTGGCTGCGACGACCAAGCTTGCAGGAGCGACACTCACGGCCTTCCACCGCCATCCTGTGGCGCTGTCGGCGGACCGTGCGTACTCGCCCGCTGCAATCGGCGCTGCGTACCTCCGCCGCGTCGGCGTCAGGCCGCCTCGGTCCCACGCCGAGATCAGCTCCGCCCAGATGGCCGAGGCGATGGCAGCCTTCTACGGACCCCGCGTCGAGGTGCGGGTCCGGCACGTCCCGGTGCCGGTCAGCTTGGTCGACTTCTCCAGCCAGTACGCAAACGTGGCCCGCCTGCTCGGCTTGTGGGATTTGCTCACCTCCGAGCGCCTCGTTGCCGTTGACGCCACGGACGAAGTCCGGGCACTCATGGAGCGCTGTGACGTCGAGTCGGTATTGGACCCAGGCTTCTGGCGCAAGCTCGTCGGCGTCGTGCTGGTACGGCCAGCAGGCGACCGCTTGCCGACACGGGCTTGGTTCGCCGGGCGCGGCGATGTTCCCCGCGTGGGGGTCGGACCGCTCCTCTCAGACCGAGTCCTGCCCTTCCCGATCGCTGACGTCGTGGCCGCGAAGCTGTCGACCGGGCGGACCCCGGAGATCGAGTCGGCTTGGCGGGTCGTCGGCGAGGGGCGGGCGAGCAAGTTGCGAGTTGCGCTCCTCGGTGGGTCGGTCCGCTTCGACCCGTACTCGGACGACTGGTGGGCGGCGTTGATCGGTGCGCGAGCGGCGCTCGGCCAGAGCCTGCTCGCGGACGGGCTGAAGACGATCGGCAACGGCACTGCCTACGGCAACTGGATCAGGCTCGATCAGCAGCCGAGACCCGACTCGGTCACGGTCTATGGGCGCGACGGGTCAGAGAGCCGGCAGAGCGTCGAACGCCCCGAAGAGCCCTTCGTCTGGACCTTCCCGCCGTTCGCCTCTGCTGTCACTGCTGGCGGACGCCTCCTCATGGCGCTGGTGGAGCGTTTGCTGGCAGACCAGGACGGCGTGTTCGCGAGCGCCAACACTGACTCCGCCTCGATCGTCTCGCTGCCATTCGGAGGCCTCGTCGCCTGTCCAGGTGGGTCTTTGCACCTGCCCGACGGAACGACGGCCGTCGGGGCGATCACCTGGGCTCAGGTCGACGAGCTGCGGGCGAGGTTCCTCTTGCTCGGCGTGTCGCTCAACTTGACCAGCGAGAACTTCTTCGTCGACGGGACCCGTAGGCGTCTACACGCCGTGGCGATCGCCGGCTCTCGCGTCATCATCTATCGCGAGCTCCCGGGTGGGCGCCGGGAGATCGTGAAGCGCTCCGAGGTCGCGCTCGGTGACTTGCGCTCCCCTCTCGGGGCGGGCACATCGCAGACGTTCCTCGACGAGACGGCGAGTTGGATGCTCGACCACGTGCTCGACGGAGCGGCCACTCCGCGACCGTGGTTCACGCGTTCGGCCGCGGCCGAGATGCCGATGGGGACACCCGGCAAGGTCCGCTCACTTGGCGACAGGGGATCTCCCTTCGGCTTTGCAGTGGGAGCGCGGCGGTCGAGGAAGCCGACCGGCGTGCTGCACGGCGAGCCGGTTCGTCTGATCGCACCGGCCGGCGAGGACCCGGCGGTCACAGGGTGGGTCGAGGTACCGAGCGGACGACCGGTCGCGCCAGACGAGGTGAAGATCGCCAACTACGGCGAGGAGCTGGTGCGGCTCGTGCTCCACCCCGAGTCGAAGATGCTCGGCCCTGACGAGAAGCCCTGCCGCTATACGACGACGGGCCTGCTGCGACCCCGTGCGGTGCTGGTGGCAGCCATCCACACAGTGGGCAAGGAGGGGAACCGCATCGAGGAAGTCGCCACAGGTGAGGTGACCGATCCCGACGAGGTGATGACCGACTACGGCGACGATGCCTGGGTACGGCTCGTCTGCCCCGTTGCCCGGCTCATGGGCGTTCGTAAGGTTCACCGAGAGACCGGAATCGCGCTCAGCCAGGTCACGGAGCTGCTGTCAGGCCGTGCAGTGCCACGAGCGACAACAGAGGCGCTCCTCATCGGAACGGTGAGCGGCTGGGCGGCTCGTGAGCTCGGTCGGGACCAAGGGCTTGCCGAGGACGATCCGCACGCCGTGCTCGCCGAGTACCTCGTCGTCCGCAGTCAGTCGGGCGGGGGCCAGTCATGAGTGAATGTCCCCGCTGCAAGCGTGTGCGACAGCACGGCTGGCTCGGCTACCTGCCCGGCACGCGGACGGTGGGGTCCACTGCAAGGGGTGCCACCGGGACTGGGTGTCGCTCTCTCAGGCACACTGCACGGTCTGCCACGAGCAGTTCGCGACCGACGGAGTCGCGCGGCGACACTGGACGAAGCCTGGACACGTCCACCCGAACGAGGTCAGCCGGCTCGTAGCTCACGAGGAGCGATACGGAACAGTGTGGCGACTGGACATCTTGGGTGGGTCCTCACCGCCATATAGAACTAGGGCCACGATCATCGAGGCGACTGGCCCGCAACCGTCGTCGCCAAGCCTTCATCGAGTAGCGGCATCCGCGATCAACAGATCGACCGCTCTCCAGAACGGCGCTTGAGCGACCCGAACGTAGTCGCCCCTTCGAGAGGTGCTCTCCACGACCTTCAGTCGGCACAGACGGCCGAGTTCGCGAGAGACATCGGATCGATCGGCTCCGCTGAGCGCGGTGACCTGGGCGGTGGTGAATTCGTCCTTCGCCAATCCCGCTACGGCCGAGTACACCTGAAGTGCCTGGTAGCGGCCGAACAGCATGCCGGAGTAGTCCTGCCCATCCACCCTTCAACATTGCCAGATGGGCATAATGACTTGCACATTGCAGATTTCACAATTGGTGTGTTGCCGAGAACGGGCCAAACTGTGAAGTCCCCTATAGTCAGTATCGAACACATGTTCGATACTGAGACCCAAGGAGGCGACCGATGACTTTGACGAGGGCACAGATTGCTCCCGACGCCGACGAGATGGATCTCCTGGGTGGAGAAGGCGACCTGCTCGAGGTGGCCCACCTCGCCGCCATGGCTACGGCAGCTGCGAGACGTATCGCGACAGGATCTGGGACCGTACCCGACGAGGACGACAAGGGGACCTTCGACGCCCTGGCGTCCTTGTTCGACGAGTCTGCTACGGCGATCGAGTTCTTCGGACCCCCCAGTAGTGCCTCGGTACCCCTCAGCGGCGCAGTTGCCGGAAGGGTGGACGCCGCCTTGGACGCGGTCATATACGAGGACACGCTGACACCGGACCAAGCTAAGGGCCTCGCCGAATCTCTCCGCGGTCGCGCGGCCTCGTTGCGTTCCTTAGCAGAAGGAGAACCGAGTGAGTCGGCGGATGTCGTAGCGTTCCTGTCCAAGCTCTCGTCACGCCTGATCAGCGAATCCGGGCACGTCGGAGACTCAGACACAAGAATCTAAGGAAGTCGCTGGCGTTGGACAACCCGCCAAACTCATCGACTGAACTTCATAGATCGATCCTGCACCGCGCATCGGCCATCGATGAGATTGTTGGTCAACTTCGTGGCCCGCTGGCTCCCTCCCGCAGGTCGCTCCGCGACGCGCTCGACATCGTCGGTCAGTTTCCCGACGAACTCAGACGCGTCGCGGATCAGAGAATCGCTCGCAACCCGGACGAGCGTTCGCAGACAGAGATTCTCGTGGTCCTGCTGCGGCACGCGAACGCCGTGGCGACGTTCATTGATCGCTACCTAGCTCACGGGACGCGCCGAGAGCTTTCCGAAGGCCTGGTCCAGGAAGTTCGGCGAGAGTTGCAGGTCATGGGACTCTCGAAGTTCCAGGTCGTCCTTTCTCACGGCGAGGCAAGCAACTTTGTCACCCGCCACGGCAACCTGAAGCACACGATCTTCCGGCCGCTGCTTCCGAAACAGCCGACGCCGGGACCACCTGCGCCGTTTGCATTCTTTCAGTTGCCACGAATCGAGGGCGCAGGAGTCCACTGGCGGCCGATTCTGCTTGGGCACGAGGCGGCGCATGTCGCCGTGGACGAGCGGAGCCTGGTTGACGAGTTTCGCCTAACGGAGCTCTTTGATCGAGCTGCCGCTGCCGAGCACGTGAGACCAGCCTCCAAGTACCCGACGGCACCGTTGAACGTCCGAGACCTATACCGAACGGCGCGCTCATGGACGGCAGAGCTGCTCTGCGACCTGAACGCACTTGAGCGCTACGGACCGGCCGCGGTCGCTGCACTGGGGGACTTTCTGATCACGATCGGCGCGTTCGAGAAGGCCACCGATAGTCACCCGCCAGGCGTGCTCCGACTTCGATTTTTGGTAAGCGCTCTGGGCGAGGTTTCCGACCCGAGACTACGTGCGGTCCTGGATCCTTGGCGGGCCCTGGTGCCCCCCGAACTGGGCCTCACTGAGCCCTGGGCACAGTTTCTTGCGACGATGTTCGACGAGCATTTGGACAAGCTCGAATCTATCGCCGCGCAGATCTGCGGCTCTTCGTACCAGCTGGAAGAGCGGTCCGCGCACGTGCACGAGATAACCGATCGGTTGGCGTACGGGATACCTGGCACAGAGACCGTCGATGCAAGTGGGGTCTCCTCGGCATGCAGCGAGCAGGATGTCGTTAACGCGGCTTGGTTAGCGCGTGCGGAGGCAGCGGCCACACCGATCGACGCGCTCGGGCGCAAGGCCATCGAGTCGCTCGACTTTCTACGTCGCTGGACCTCGGCCAGCGGTGAACTGCCGGTTGAGCTGTATCAACCGATCGAGCTGCCGGGCGAGGAGCTGCCGGGCGAGGACCAGGCGGCCGCGCTGTCAGCAGACTTGATCGCGCAACGGTTGCGATGCCGAGACTCGCGAGGTCTCGTGCTGACGCCGCTGACGACTCGGCCAAAGGGCAGCGCGATCGACCTGCGGCTGGGTAACAGGTTCATCGTCTTTCGGCGAACTGGTCTTTCAGCCTTCAATCCGCTGGATTTGGAGGCCGACCCGCGGAGTTTTCAGGTGGCCGTCGACCTTTCGTGGGATGAAGACTTTGTGCTGCACCCCGGAGAAGTAGTGCTCGGTGCAACGTTGGAGTACGTGGTCCTACCTGACGATTTGTGCGGTCAAGTCGTGACGCGGTCGAGCTACGGGAGACTCGGTCTGCTGTCTGCAACCGGTGTCCAGGTCCATCCGAGCTTTCACGGTTGCCTGACATTGGAGCTAGTGAATCTGAGCAACGTTCCCCTGGCACTTTCCCCGGGCGAGCGGATTGCTCAGCTCGTCTTGTGGCGGACGAAAGCCCCGAAGCTCACGTCACCGAGCACGTACGAATACCCGTGTGGTCCTGAGTTCTCTCAAGTACGCCGTGATCCAGAGGCGGAGATTCTCCGACGCTTTCGTGACCCCGGGGCCGTGTAGACATACCTCCGCAAGCACTTGACCTCCCCTGACCGTGATTTGTGGACGGCATCGCACGATTTCGGACACCATGGTGCGGTGACCGTCCGCGAAGAAGTGTTCAGGGCGGTGCAGAGCCTGACCGAGCGTGGACAGAGGCTCTTCTCACCCCTCGAGGTGATTGACGAGGCGCGGCGACTCGGCAGCACCAGGCCGGACTCGAGCCTACGTACGCACATCGTCAACATGATGTGTGCCAACGCTCCGGGTGCGAGCGGCACCGAAGAGCCTGTTGCGCGTCTCGCGAGGCCTTTACAAACTGAACCCCTCGGCGGTGGACCGACCGAGTGTCCGCCCATTCGTCCGGCCGCCCACCAGGGAGACACCAGATCCGGCTCGGACGACGCAGCCGGCCACGACGACCGAGCGGGCATGGCACTGGGAAGGCAACATTCAGGCCAGCGTCGTGAGCCACCTCGCGATGTCGGGATGGTCCAGCACCCGCGTCGCCGACACTTCCTCGAAGGAGCACGGCTACGACATCGACGCCCGCCGCGACGGCGCTCGCATCATCGTCGAGGTGAAGGGCTACCCGTCGACGATCCGCTCGCGGGGCGATGGCGCGGGAGAAGCGAAGAGTCCCGGTGCGCTCGCCTCTCAGGCGCGCTCCTATGTCGGAGGTGCCGTCTTGACCGGCATCCTGATGCGGGCCGAAAACCCCGAGGCGCGGGTAGTAATCGCCTTTCCGTCGGTGACCACGTTCATGAACCTCGCAACCCGGATCCGGGACGGGCTCGCGAAGATCGGTGTCGAGCTTTGGACGATCGCGGAGGACCGGACGGTGACGGAGCTCGTCGAGCCCAAGCCCGAGACGGCCGCAGACGAACGACCGAGCCCAGCGGCTAGCCAGCAGGAAGGGGACCCTCCCGTTGACTCCGAACTGGCAGAACCTTCAGATGGCGGATCCGCTCTCGGACGATGACATCGCTAGGTACAGCGATCTGCTGACCGAGGTCAAGGGACGGATTGACCTGGCTTACGCGTCGATGGCCAGTGCAAACGAGATCGCCGGTGACCCTGCAAACACAGCACTCATGGTCACGAACGAAGTGGCGGCGCTGCATCTCCGAAAGGCGCTGGAGCTTGTACTCCTGGGATCTTTGGTCACGCAACGAGCATCGATGGAAGAAGTTGTAACTGCGCTCCACAAGAAGGACGCAGAGGAAGCGCGCCGTCTGGCGCGAAGGCTAAACCTGAAATTCTGGCCTCAACCGCACCGACAGGTACAGGTCGCTCCCGGCCGTTTCGAGCTCGCTGAGGAAACCGGGCCTTACTTGCGCGACGAGGATTTCGGGCCAGCGTTCGGACTGGCTAGCTCCTTGGTCCACGCTCGTAATCCATACCTGAGTCCACGCGACTCCAGCTCAGACCGGAAGCGCCTTGTAGAAGTCGCGGACGGTCTGGTTGCGTTGCTGAATCACCATGTCATCGAGCTGGTCGGTGGGCAACACATACTCATCGCCATGATGCAGAACTCGACCACCGAAACGGTCCAGGTCGCCTACTTCTCCAGGTACGGAGATTCGCCCCCGCCATAGGACCGCGCGCGCCAACCACCCCACTCACCGCTCGCCTCCGCCACCTACCTCCGGCCCCTCCGCGTCCTCCGGCTTAGGTGCTCCGCCTCGCTGTACCGGTCCCACCGACCCGTCTCTCACCTGTACCGGTTTCCCCTGCCCCTCTCTCTTATCCCGCCCCACTGTATGACGGGATAGGTAGAGAGGGAGGGGGAAAGGGGACCACCCCTGGGAGAGAGGCCCTGGGAGACGGGACCGTCCCCCGGACGGCAGAGCGGGGCCCGGGGCAGGCGGAGCCATGTCGAGCAGGAAACGCCCGTGGCGATGTCGGTCATCGCGAGGGTCGTCCCACTGCGACCAGGTACGGATCGGGATCTGGGACTTAGCTCAGCCATCGCACCTGACAACGATTTAACAAACGCGATCTTTCACTCGAGCTGGCACACGTTACGATCCGCCCCCGTCTACACGAGGGAGTGCTCATCGATGAAGCAACGTTCCTGGCTGCTCCTCGCCGCCCTGGCCGTGCCCGGCCTCACCGGCACGTGGGTCGCGACGGCATCGGCCGCTAGTTCTCGGCCGATGGCAGGCTCCGGATCGACGGGAGTACACGTATTCGGCTGGGGTTTCGACACCCCGGACGCGTTCGCCGTCAGCGGGGATGACCTGTTCGTCGCGAACGGGGGCGCCAACGACCTCGTCGAGTTCAACACCTCCACCCGAGCGTTCGTCCGCACGATCATTGGCCCGCAGTACAAGTTCAACGACCCCTTCGCGGTGGCGTTGAGCGGCGACGATCTGTTCGTGGCGAACTATGACAACAACACCGTCGCCGAGGTGAACACCGCGACAGGCGACCTCGTGCGGGTGATCTCGGGATCGTCCTACAAGTTCAACTACCCGAGGGCGCTGACGGTGTCGGGAAGCGACTTGTTCGTGGCCAATGCCGGAGGCAAGTCGGTCACCGAGGTCAGCACCCCGACCGGCCATCTTGTTCGGGTGATCTCCGCAGCTGCGGACGATTTTGCGACGCCCGATGCCTTGATCGTGACGAGGGGCGATTTGTTCGTGGCGAACTTCGGCGACAAGTCGGTCACCGAGGTGCGTGCCTCTACAGGGGCCCTTGTGCGGGTGATCTCGGCATCGCCGTTCAAATTCGACGATCCGCGCTCGTTCGCCCTGAGCGGGAGCGACTTGTTCGTGGCGAATACAGCCGGCAAGTCGCTGACCGAGCTCGACACCGCCACCGGCAAGCTCGTGCGCGTCATCTCCGGCTCGCACTACGACTTCACCGACCCGCGCGCGCTGTCCCTTACCGGCGGCGACTTGTTCGTCGCGAACGGCACCGGTAACTTGGTCACCGAGGTCACCGCGTCGAACGCTGCGCTCGTGCGCGTGGTCTCAGGCGCCCGGTATCGCTTCAACAACGTGGGCGCGGTGGTCGTGAGCGGCGGAGAGGTGTGGGCGGCAAACGGGGAGGGTTGGTCGGTGACGGAGTTCGCCGCGTCGACCGGGGACCTTGTGAAGGTGATGTTCGGTTCGCCCTACGACTTCATCGACTCCTCCGCAATTGCACAAAGCGGAGACGACCTGTTCGTCGCCAATGGGTCCGGCGGCAACTCGGTGACCGAGTTCAACGCTTCGACCAGGATGCTAGTGCGGGTCATCAAGGGTGCGGCATACCGGTTCGATCAGCCGCAAGCGTTAGCCGTCAGCGGTAACTACCTCTTCGTGACCAACCTCGCCGGCAGCTTGTGGACCGAGGTAAACGTGTCGACCGGGGCGTTCGTGCGGGTGATCTCGGCTTCGGCTGACGGATTGAGGAACACGCCAGTGCTCGTCGCGTACGGCTACGACGTGTTGGCGCCGGCTGACAACGGCATCGCCGAGCTCGATGCCGCGACCGGAAAGGTCGTGCGGCTGATCAAGGAATCGGAGCCCTATTTCCCACTCGTGGTGCACGGGAAGGACCTCGTCGTGGTGGAGCCTGCACGTCCCCAATACTCTTTGGCCGAGCTCAACCTCTCGACCGGGGATGTCATCCGAGTGATCTCGGGCGCGAAGTACAAGTTCACGGGGCTCTGTGGGATAGCAGTCGCCGGAAGCGATCTTTTCGTCGGCGACCAGGGCAACCCGGGCAAGGACGACTCCGTTACCGAAGTCAACCTCTCGACCGGTGTGCTCGTGCGGGTGATCTCCGGGGCGGAATACCGGTTCCAGGACCCTGATGCCGTGGCCGAGAGCGGTGGCGATGTGTTCGTGGCGAACGGTTACGAAGCCAACACGGTCACCGAGATCGACGCCTCAACCGGGGCGCTCGTGACGGTGCTGTCGAGTTCGAGGTACCAGTTCGACTTCCCGTACGCCTTCGCAGTGAGCGGTGGCGACCTGTTCGTGGTCAATTCCTACGCCAACTCGGTGACTGAGCTTCCTGACTGAGGACGAACCCAGGCCACGGACCGGGGATACGGGGCAGCGCCCCAGGGCCATCGGCCGGGGGCCAGTGGCGGAACGGGAATGAATCGGCCCGGGCGGGCCCAGGGGCCGACCGGAGGAGGGCGGGGGCTTAGGGGGTTACGCACTTCGGCACCCACGTTCGCCCAGGCTGCGACGGGCCTGGCGGGTGGCAGTCGTAGGGCGAGGTTGCAGGGGGTTGGGCGCAGACCTAGCCGTCCTTCCGCGCCGCTGTCGGAGACCCAAGGGGTGAGGTTCTCCACTCCGATCGAGTGATCTGCGTCGGGTGGTCGGTTCGTCTGAGGGTGTCCGCCCTGCGATCTGCTCGGCCAGCTTGTGGATCTTCTCCGTGAGGTCGTGGACCTGCTGGGTCAACTGGGTGTTCGAGCCAAGCAGGTCGTCGATCTGTGCGTCTCGTCGTAGTGATGAGAGGCAAGGATTTCGTCGCGGGCGCCCCAGACAGTCCCGTCTCCCAGGGCCTCTCTCCCAGGGGTGGTCCCCTTCCCCCCCCCCCCCCTCTCTACTATCCCGCCCAACTGTATGACCACACCTGATCTGTGACAGATCGATAACGCGTGATGTGGAACGCAGTAACGGGTGATCCGTGTCGCAGTAACGGCTGATGCTTGACAGTTCGGCACCACCGTCGTCCGCTCTCAGGAGTGGAGGAGGTGGCCGAGTGTTCAAGGAGCTCAGCAAGGTGGAACTGCGTTACGACGCCGTCATGGCCGTCATCCGAGACGGCCTCAATGTGAGCGAGGTCGCCGAGAAGCTCGGTGTGGTCTTTCAGCACTTGCTAGCCGTCGGCTCCCGGCGCCACGCCTGCGGCGGTGATGAACTGCCGAATCTGGGAGGCGTGCTCGACGGTGTGGAGGGGGAGCCCCGTCAGTTCCCATGCGAACAGCCGGCCGTGGTAGCGGTGGGGTGGCGGGAGGGGTGTCGCCGCTTTCTCATCGGTCATGTCAGACAGCGTGTCTCGCACCCGCTGGCGGCAGTAGTCGACGTACCCGAGCATCTCGGATCGCAACCACGCCGAGGGCAACGTCGTTAGCTCCCGCCAATGGGCCTTCCCGGTGAACGGGGGTGGTGGAGTCCAGGGGACGTACTCGCCGGCGAGGTCGTAGTCGAGGACTTCGAGGACGTGCCACGCAATGCTCCACGGTGTCGACTGCCTCTGGACCAGCGCATGCCAAGCGACGGGGTCGGCGACAAGCCTTCCGTCGGGGCCGGCCAGCTCCGCCTCGACGTCTCGCGCGGGGACCACCCACATGCTCGTTTCCCACAGCTCGTCCGTGCAGTCCCGGATCGCCGCTTCGAGAAGGCCTAGGGCGCTCTCGAAGTTGCGGCCAAGGCTCTCCACCCAGATCGAGCTCATTCTGCGCGACCGTAGCCGCCGAACGCGGGCATCGGTCAGCCGTTATCCGCCTTCGCTACCCTCACAGCTCTAGCCCGGTCGAACCTTCCCGCAGCCTCCGTCGCCCCGCGGTTCGGACTCCAGGCTCACGGGCCTCCCGCTGGCTAGGGGGTATAGACCTGGGAGACGGTCGAAGGGTCGACGGCGGGTTGCGGTGTGACGTACAGGTCGGCCGGGCTGCCGACGATCGGGAGCATGTAGACCGTCCATGGGTCGATGATGAGCTGGCCCTGGGGAGCTTGGATGTTGAGAGGGTAGGGCGACTCGTTCGAGATCAGCGCCTTGACGGCATTGCCCGGGCGAGGAGCGGGCCGCGCATGATGTCGGGGAGAGGGCAGCTTGGTCTGTGTGCCCGGGACCATCGTGGCTTCGACAACGCGACAACCGGGGCCAATGTGTCAGCCCGGCTTGGCGTAGTCGGCCATCCCCGCAAAGTCCAGCACGACACACGGTTCGTCGCCGATCGTCCAGCCGTCGTGTCCGGCCGGAATGGAGACGACGTCACCGGGCCCGATCTTCGAGCTCGGTGCCGTCGTCCATGAGGATGACCTGTTGACCCGAGATCACGTACCCGATGTGCGCGGCCTGGCAGCTGTCAGTGCCGACGATGGGCTTCACATGGTCGGACCACTTCCAACCCGGTTGAAACGTGGCGCGACCCACGACGCCATCGCCGATGTTGACGATCTCCACATGCCCCTTGTCCTGAAACGGCCGCGTGTCATCCGGGTCGTCGAACCGCTTCCGCTCAAGTCCTGCCATAACCGTCCTCCTCCTCGTGGTCTGTAGGCGACAAGCTGCTTCCTAGTCCGATTGTTCACGACCAGCAACTGGTGCTCGTCTTCTCCTTGCCGGGCCAGGTACGGCCGGGTCGATGTCGCGTGCATCGATCTGTAGTGAGTTGGTCGTGCCCGTGCCGGCTCGGCTTGGTGATCGGGAGCCGTCGGTCTGGCACGATGGAGAATCCGCCACCTGGAGTGTTCTGTATGCCTGATCTGGGCGCTCACGGCGGCGGGGGCGCTAGCTACGCCCCGGACGGGGCGTCAGTGAGCCTGCTCGACCAGCTTGGCCAGGTTAGCCAGGCTGGCCTCCATGCCCAGCCGCCAATCCTCCCCTTCCTTGGTGGCCTTGTGCAACCACTCCGGAGCCGCCGAGAGGTCGTAGAACTCCGTGACTCGAGTTCCGCCTCCGGGCAGTGGGGTCAGCTCCCAGCCCCAGCGGTGGTGAGCCCGATCGCCCACCCTCGATTGAAAGGCTGGTTTGTCGGTTGCCTTCATGACCGGTTCCCAGGCGATTCGCCGGTCGGGCTCGAACTCGACCACGTGGTTCTCCATCAGGTACTCGCCCAACTGGTCGTTGAACATCTTCATCTCGAAGACGTCTCCGATCCCCGACAAGACGTGCCGATCGTCGGTGCCCCTCAGCATGCCGGTACCGTCGATGGTGGTGTGCTCGGCTGGCTGCGCCAGGTAGCTAAACAGCTCGTGGGCGGGAGCGTCTATGTCTCGCGAGACCGATATGGAAGGCTCATGCGTGGTCATGATGGGTAGACGGAGCCGCTGCTCGGGAATCGTCGGCGCCGATGAGAGGTTAGGCAGCAAACCAACCGCGAACAACGAGCAAAGGCCGCCGTTCACTACGGTGATCGAGGCCCGGCAGCCACGGCGGCTGGGCGGGACGGAGTGCCAGCACTCTCGGCGCTGTATCGGGCCGAGAAACGAGACGCCCCAGCACTTGACGGACCGTCTACCACCAAACATCCGCCCGGGAAAAGGCGCGACTGCCAGATAGGCAGGGTTCGAGATCGCTCAGAACGACGAGCTGAACCATCTTGTCAAGACACACTAGATGGCGATAGGGCGCACTGCCCCGGTACACAGCACAACTGGGGCAGTTCGCCCCAAGTCGCGCCCCGAGCGGTATCTGGCAGTCGAATGCGGCCTGTTCACTGTAAGGCGGCCTAGAAGCAGGCGGTTCCGTTTGGGCAGCATCGCTCGTCGACACCTTCGGACCTTTCCCGGTAGGAGGCGGGAAGCGGCAGGATCCGGCACCGCTGTGGAAGCCTAGGTGAGGTGCCCAATGACACGTCGAACTCGGTCTCCGAGGCCCAGCCGTCATCCCGCAAGGTGACCAGGCGGATAGGCGACTCGGAGTGGTGACCGCGCCCGACGTCGGCACACCGGGACCGGCGACGGTCGATTCGGGGCGTGACGGCCGAGGATCATGGATCCCCAACCGCGCAATGATCGCAGCCAGGTTCATGGAGCTGCGCAAGCGTCGGGGACTCATGGTAACCCTGATGGCATTGACGATCGGGCTCCCGACACTCTTCCTCGTCATCAAGCTGTTGCTGCACGCCTTCGTGCCGAAGTCGTACGGGCCGGCTGGTGGGTTCGCCGTGTTCACCACCCTCATCGCCGGCGTGCTCTACATCTTCGCGTTCATCGTCGCCATGACCTTGGGAGCCACCGCAGGTTGCTCCGACCTCGCCGACGGAATGTTCACGCAGCAGGTCGTGACTGGACGCTCGAGAGTGGCGCTTTACCTGGCTCGCATACCTGCCGGCTTGGCCATCGTCATCCCGATGGTGGCCGTCGCATTCACCATCATCTGTGCGGCCTGCGTCTTTTCGGCTCCGACCCGTTTCGACTTCCAAGGCACCACCGTGCCCCTCGGCCTGTCTCTCCATGGATACGAGACCTGGGCCGCCGACCACCCGAACCTGATCATCTGCGATTTCCCCTACAACGGGCCATGCCCAGGGAACGAAGCTCAGCCCACGGCTCCGTTGTCCAGGGCGCTGGCCGAGCGACAGGCCAGGCAGAACTATGCGACGTATGCCGTGACGTACAACTCGCCGCCCAATGGCCTGATGATCAGAGCGGGGCTGTGGGTCGAGCTCGAGGTGGTCATCGCGTTCGTCTTCGGTCTAGCGTTGGCCTCTCTCATGGGGCAGCGAATGGTCCCGATTCTCTTGATGATCATTTACCAGATCATCTTTCGACCGTTCCTGTTGTCGGCCAAGTTTCAGATTCCCCACCTGATCAATCTTCAGCGATCCCTGGTCATCGAACTCTCCGTGGCCCACTTCGAGCCGGGCGGAGTCGGTTTCAACTACGGGATTGTAAACGGACCCGCCGGGCTTCGAGACTCGTCATCATTGCTACCGGAGTCGACAACCATGGCGGTATGTGTGATAGGGGCCTGGGTGGTCGGTTGGACGCTTCTCGGGGCATGGCGGATGGCGACTCGGGACGCGTGAGAAACACCTGGCTCCGCTTCGATGACAACTGGGTCCATCCCATACGTGTTGGATTGGGAGCTGCGTCACCCCAGGATGTGCCGATACCGATCGGGGCCGAGCGTGTCCCCGTCCGCCGGTTGAGTGGCGCGCCATAACGACGCGCAACTCGCCCCTCACGGCGTTGACGGGTCCGCAAATAGTCGGCGGTATGGCGCTCGTGTCTTGAACCGCCGGTGTCGTCGAGCGCGTTTGAGCACGTCGAAATCTACGGTGAGATGCTCATCATCGCTGCGGGCGCGGTGGGCCACCACCGGGTCTCAGCTCGACCTGGAGGTGTGCCATGACCACCGCAGTGCCGTCAACTGCCATTGTCGTCCCAGAGCCCGTGTTCAGCGATTCCGAGCGGCTTGCCCTTGCCGGCTTTCTCGCCGGCTACGGCGGACTCACCCGAGACGCGTACGCCCTGGACCTTCGCCAGTTCGCCGCGTGGTGTCGCAGGAGCGGCCCGCTGAGCCCTTGCGGGCAGTCCGACGAACGCATCTCCGTCGAGATGCGTGGCCAGGGTCGGTTCGGCTCGTGGTCGTTTCTCGCCCCGATGAGCTGTTCTGTCCTTACAACTCGGGATTGCGTCGACCACGGGAAGCAACGGCGTCGACAACGGCATCCGCCACCTCACTCACTGGCCCAGTGGTGTCGACGATGAGGTCGGCGGACATGCGTAGAAGGGGAAGCACCCACTCCATGTCAGCGAGCACACGGTCTCGCTCGAGTTGCGACTTCCCGAAGGAGTTCGTGGTTCGCGTCCACAGCCGCTCGAGGATCACCTCCACCGGCGCAGTCAGGAGCACCTTAAGGTCGAACCCGAACTGGGTCTGCTCGTCGGAGCAGCCTGCGAAGAATAAGAGCCGGTCGTCGTGCTGATCGAAGAGGGACCTGACGAGGTCCAGTCGCCATCCCCACGTGCCGTCAGGTAGCGGCTGGGTGAATCCGTCATCGTCGGCGTCGTACGCGACGTAGTCGCGGCTGCGGAGTTCCTTCACCAAAGCCGACTTTCCCGTCCCGGAAACCCCGGTTAGCAACACGCGGACGATGACGAACCGTAGGCGCTCCCACCCACCAGCCGGCAACGTCCTGGTTGACCCACACAGATCGGCGGGACAGGCGAAGGGCTACCGGCGGAGAATGGCGCTCCGAGGCGGCGACGCTGGAGCATTGGGGGTCCCGACGGTCCCGCGCACCGAATTGCTCGTACGCATAATCGGCTGACCGTTCTCGCACCGCTGCTCGTGAGGGCCAAATCCGCGACGCACCATTAGACGGCCAGGCAGCTGCCGTCAGCGGCGAACGCCCGTCAGAGCGCGTGAGCAACGAGCCGGCATTCGAGTGGTCAGTCGATGAAGCCGAGCCCCGAGGTGGTGATGGCCGATGTCTTGCGGTCGCGGCACAATCGCGCGAACCTGCGGCGTACGGGGAGGTAACCAATGCCGTACGAGAAAGGCCCGGAGCTCTCGGGCGCGCGCCTCGAGGACGCCGATTTCTCCAGCGCACGCCTGCACGCGCCGAACTTCGAGGGTGTGAAGATCACTGACGCGTGGTTCTACAACGCCGATATCTCCGGTGATCTCGAAGGGCTCCGCCTGAACGGGATCGAAGTGGCGCCGCTCGTGGCGGCGGAGCGGGCGCGGCTCTTCCCGGAGCTCATGCAGCTGCAGGCGGCCGACCCCCGAGGCCTCGCCGAGGCGTGGGCGATGATCGAGGCCAAGTGGCAGGCGACCGTCTCCCGTGCGCGCGAGCTGTCCGAGGCGGCGCTCAACGACCGCGTGGACGATGAGTGGAGCTTCGTCGAGACGCTGCGCCACCTCGTCCTCGCGACCGACTGCTGGCTCCGGCGAATGGTGAAGGGGATCGAGCGGCCCTACCACCCCTGGGGGCTTGCGGGGTCATGGCTCAGCGATCCCGTCGCTTGGGGGCTGGAAGCCGGCGCGAACCCGTCACTGGACGAAGTCCTCGACGTCCGTCGGGCCCGGATGGACGAGGTCGGGCACACGATCGCCGCTGTGACGCCCGAGGAGCTAGAGCGTGTTTGCGTTCCCCCGGACGCGCCCGGTCATCCGGACCGTGAGCGCACCGTTCTGGCGTGCCTCCACGTGATCCTCAACGAGGAGTGGGAGCACCACCACTACGCGGTGCGCGATCTCGAGGTCCTCGAAGACCGCTGACGGCTACGGAGCTGCGCTGGCCCAGCGGGCGTTCCGAGCTGTTCACCGACTATGCCCGAGAAGGATCGTTTCGGCGCGCAGAACACCTGTGCGGCGTGCGCATACTCAGAGATGGGGAGCGCCGCAAAGTAGAGCGCCGAGCCTTCGTTACGCGCCCTCGACGCGACGAAGACGCCCGTTGCGTGGCGTACGGATGGGTTGATCTGCGGCAGGCCTCTCACCGCCCTGCGGCAATATGAGCGATACGGCCACGTCCCTTGGACGTCGACAAGCGGGCGGCAGTGAAGTTCGAAGCGCTGCGGTCAGCCGTCCTTCTCGTCTGAACTCACGCGTACTGGCGACGCAGCCACCAGTACGTGAGCCCGCACAGCGCCAGCGCACCCGCGAGGAAGATCCCCATCTCGGCCCACTGGAACGGCCAGAACCGGCTTCCCGGTTGGTAGGTGACGACGGTATGCAGCGTCGATGAGATCCTTGTGATGCACGCCTCGAGCTGTGCTGTTGACGACGACTGTGGCTTCGAGAACTGTTTGAGCACGGGACAGGCCTGGAACAGGTAATGGCTCGTTGGCGCGCGCCCCGCCTTGTCAACAGCGCTTGTCGAGTACACCCAACCGTTCGGAACGTTCACCTGGGGAGCCGTGAGCACGACCTGGCCCACTCCTGGCGTCGGAACACCGCTTTGGATGTAAGCGTTGAAGTTCATCGTGCCTTGACTACTCCCGTAGAGGAAGCCCGGACCCGAAGCGGCTGAGAGTGGAAGCGACTCGCGCACCGGCGACGCGAGGTTCGGGCGAACCCAGTACGTCACCGCGACACGCGCAACCGCGAACGCTGCGACCGTGACGGCCATCGCCGGCACCGTTCTGCGCAGCAGTGCACCTGCCGTCACGCCCAGCGCGAAGGCAAACGCCGCATACCCGATGGGCGCAATGCCGTGGACGCTGAAGTTCGCGATGCCGAAGCGGTCCTGATTCATTGCGTCGAGCGGGCTCGCCCACCAGTCGGCCATCCAGGTGAGCAGTCCGCCGATCGCCATGGCGACGATCCCGACGAGCCCGAGCTTTGCCGCAAGCCATCGCTTTCGGGTGACGCTCTGGGTCCAGACGAGGCGGAAGGTGCCGGTCTCGAGCTCGCGGGCGATGAGCGGTGCGCCGAAGAAGAGCCCGACGAGTGCGGGCGCGAGGACCACGATGAAGGGCAGCGCGCTCCGCAGCGCCTTGTCCGAGTTGAGCACCGGGTTCGTGGTGGCGCAGTCGTGTGCAGCTCTGCACGTGCTCTTGAATGCGTCGCTCACCGACACGAGGTGCGGGCCGGTGACCGCGAGCACGACCGCGAGGGCGACGAGGAGCCCGAGGCCAACGATCGCTTCGGTGCGGAATTGACGAAGTGCCAGCCGGATCACGAGCGAACCTCCAGCTTCGGTCGGCGGTCTTGTTCGACGCCGCGGGTCATGTAGGTAAGGACGAGGTCTTCGAGATCGAGGCTCTCGACCTTCCACACAGGATCGAGGATGGGCTGGTTGGTGCGCACGACGAGTGTGCTCTGGCGGTCCGTGTGACTCTCGCCGATCACCTGTTGATCGCTCGGCAAGGCGTCGCGGTCGCGGAGCGGTCCGGTCAGCCGGTGGTGCGAGGCGAGCAGCTCGTCGATCCCACCGGCGATTTGGACGCGCGAGTCGACGAGCACGACTAGGTAGTCACAAGCCCGCTCCAAGTCGGCGACGAGGTGGGAGGAGATGATGACGCTCGTGCCGTGCTCGACGACGACCTCCATCACATCTTGAAGGAACTCACGTCGCGCGAGGGGGTCGAGGCTTGCGATCGGCTCGTCGAGCACGAGCAGCTCCGGTCGCTTGGCGACGGCGAGGGTGAGTGCAAGCTGGGCGCGCTGACCGCCGGAGAGTTTGCCAGCCTTCTGTCTCGGGTCGAGCCCGAGGCGCTCGATGCGGCCATGGGCGAATGTCGCGTCCCAGCCCGGGTTCATCCACCTGCCGAAGTGCAGGTGATCGGCGACCGAGAACCCGGCATAGGTCGGGGTGTCCTGGGCGACAAAACCGACACGGGCGAGCTGGTCGGACGTCGTGCCGGGGCGGCCACCTAGGACGGCGATAGACCCCCCGCTCGCCCGCAGGAGGCCGACCGAGATCTGGAGCAGCGTAGTCTTGCCGGCGCCGTTCGGGCCGACGAGCCCAACGACCTTGCCGGCGGGGATGATAAGGGTGCACTCCGAGAGCGCCCACTTGCGGCCGTAGCGCTTACCGAGGCCGTTCGCCTCTAAGACGGCGCTCACGCTACGTCCTCGGTGGAGGAGGACCGAACGACGTCGCGAAAGAGGGCCTCGACGCTCTCCTCGTCGAGGCCGGCGCGTCGAGCCTGGGCTAGCCAACGTTGCAGACTGTGGCGGAGCGGACCATGGGCGGCGAGCGAGTCGTCGCTGAGCGTCTTCGTGACGAAGATGCCGATGCCCGGTCGCGCGGCGACAAGACCGAAGTTCTCCAGCTCCTTGTACGCCTTGAGCACCGTGTTCGGATTGAGGGCGAGGCTCGTGACCACCTCTTTTATGGTGGGGAGCTGGTCGCCAACTTCGAGCATGCCGAGTCGTAGCGCGTGACGGACCTGTTGGATGAGCTGTTGGTAGGGCGCGATGCCGGAACGCTTGTCGAGATGGAACTCGATCATTTTGTGGACTCCAGTTATCTAGGAACCTAGATAACCGTGACCCACGGCCGCACCTTTGTCAAGGCAGGGCCGTGAGCGGCTGCCGTCCTGCGTGAGGCACATTTGAGATGGCAAAGAGAAGGGTCGGAGCCGGCTCACGCCCCCGCGCTAGCTCCGCGACCTGTACCACGGCTCCCGTCGTGTTTCGCCGGAGGGGCGCACAGGGCAGCACGCCCGAGTCCACAAAGCGGATCGCCTCGCGACAGAACGTCGGTCAGGTCGCACTCCGGGTATCGAGATTGGGCGCAAATATTCGGCAATCTGTCCCGGCGGACGGGGGCCGTCAGTACACGGAGGCGACGGCGTTGCCCGTGGCGGCAAGACTTGTCGCGCTACAACCTCTGGCCCGTCGAGCCAGAGCCCGAAGTAGAGTCGCCGACGGCGTCAGCCGGCCGTCCTACAGGCCTCCTCCTCGACACGGTCCCGGTATGCTCGCCACCACGCGCCGTCGTGGTCGGGGACGTTGCTATCCCACGCGGCATACCCGACCGTGCCGTCGATCAGCTCCCTAGCGAAATCGGCGTGCCCGGCGTGGCGGCAGGTCTCCGCGGTCACGTGAAGGAGCACGTGGTGGAGGGTGACAGGCTGGTTGCCCCACCACGGCACCACGCCCGGGCTGTCCAGGTCCAGTGCCTCGATCGTCGCATCGGCCGTGGCGCACGCCCGGCGATAGCCTGCGATGATGTCGTCTCGCGACTCGTCCGCCCGGGCGAACAGATCGGCGTTGTCCTCCGCACTGTCGTCGAACCACAGGTTCGGCTGACCCATCGGTCGGCCGAAGACCGGACCGAAGTAGCCGAGCTCGACGCACGTCAGGTGCTTCACGAGTCCCAGCAGGTTGGTGCCTGTCGGGACAAGCGGCCGACGGACGTCGTACTCCGAGAGGCCATCCAGCTTCCAGACGATGACGTCCCGGGCGGTCTGCAGGTACTCGTGCAGGGTCTGCTTCATGGCTTCCACCATAGAGAGGGAAGCGATGCCCGGGCGTTCGTTGCCGGTCGCGGCGACTAGCTCAGATCCCCAGTTCACGCGAAAAGGCAGTTAGAGGGCCACCCGCAAGGGTAAGACGACGACAAAGGATGCGGGCTTCTTCAGATGCTCTTAGGGCACGGGACAGAATGCGACCCATGAGCAAGCTTGAGACTCCCATGACGCTGCGGTACTGGGAGTCAGTCGGCGGAACCTTGGTGCTTGAGTTCCTGGTCGTTCGCTCCCGGCCGGGAGTCGGGAGGCGACTGCTCGACGGGCTGATAATTCTCAACCGTGAGCATCGCATCGCTCGTGCCAACGAGGTCGAGATTGCCGACCAGGAGGTGATCGTTGTGCAGACCAAGGCACAGCGGCTGGGTATGTATCTGATGGGGCAGGCATTCTTTAGTGCCGAGCTGATACGTGACTTCGGTCCCCGCTCCGTGCGCACCGTCGCAGTGTGCAGCTCCGCCGACGCCAAGCTGCAGGAACTCTGCAACCGCTTCGGGATCGAAGTTGTCGTAGACAGCCCGTGAAGGTCTTAGCGCCGCCGCTCCCACCGAGCGCCCGGCGGAGGAAGCCTCCGAGCGCGTAATCGGCACTGAGGTGCGCGGTCGCTTGGAGCAGTAGGTGCGTCCGGTCTCGACCAGGAACAGAGTCGTCGGGGCCTGAGGTGGCTCCCACCCGGTCCCTGATGGGGTGCGGTCGCGGCAGGAGCCGGTGGTCACGTCCGATGCGTCGGATGACCTACAAGCATGGGTGACCTCCGCGGTTGAAAGGTCGTAAGGGCAACCGTGATCTTGTCGGCCGTCAGGCGACGGTAATCGGAGCGCTCTCAGGGCTCTGGCCACCGGTCCAGTTCTCCTCCACGGGAGTCACGGTGTAATACCAGGTACCGGCCCCGACGGATTGTTCGGTGCAGGTCGTGGCGGTGACCACTCCGCTGCAAGCCGAGTTCACGGTCACCTGGGTCCCAGACGAGTTGTAACGGCTGATTTTGTAGCCAGCTACCGCCGTCCCGTCCGCCATGTTCGCGACTGACCAGCTGATCGTCACGGCGTTCGACAGCGCGCTTCCGCTCGGGGCTGTGCCTGTAGGCATGGTCGTGGCGGCGCCGGTGCCGCTTCCGGCGCCCGCGCCAAACCAGAACGCCTGTGCAGTGGAAGTGGGACCGAGTACGAGAGGGATGGTGACGGCCGACAGGACGACGGCGAGCCACGGGCGGCGGGACGCGGATAGGCGACGGTGGGCAACCATCAGGCCTCCGTCGCCGAACCCTTGTAGTGGAATGGGAATGACTTTCCCTCGCAACTGTTGGGCGCAGAGGTCTTCATGGTGACGTGTAGCGTCACCTTTTCCGTCTTGCCGGCAGCGACGGCTATGTGCCCGGAGAAGCCGGTCACGGAGACATACTTCGCGCCACATTTGCTCGTTGCATTCTCGACGCTAGTGGTGACGCTCGTGACCGTGATCGTCAGCTTGTTCGGATTGTGGAGCCTGAGCACGAGAGGGAGCTTCTTTCCTGGAAACAAGCCGGACATCTTGCCGGCAATCGAGAAAGTGGGGGTCGCCCGCCGGCTCGCAGCACCCGGGGCGTTCGCCGCCCCGGGTGCCGACTCCTGTGAACTGCCGTAGCCGACGAGAACTACTGACTGCGGGCTCGGTGCCGAATCAGTCCAGAGAACCGTGCAGATTGCACCGACGGACAGTACGGTCACGGCTGACCGCAGGGTCCTACGGGGCATCTCCTCGGCTCCTACTCGCAGCCGCCGGCGTCATGCTTGTCATGCTTCCTGGGCGCCGGTGACGTTCATCACGACGTCGAAGGCGACTCCCTGGCAGCCGGGTCCCGCCGTGCTCGCGAGGTCGAGGACGCCCGGGATCGACTCGAGTGGGCTGGTTGTGCTGGCCCCTACGTTGATGGTGAGGCCGCTGGTCGGAGCAGCGCTGTCGATGCTGATCGACGAGCTCGCACAGGAAGCTCGTCTGTGTCGACGTCGGCGAGCTCCAGCTCACTCCCGTGATTTCGACCGGATACGGGTTCGGGTTGGTGATCTCGAAGTAGACCGGACCGGCCGGACCTCCGGGGAAGATCGACGCCCCGGCACCCGCGGGTGTCTCCGGAACCACGGTGAGCGACTGCGCCACGGTGGCGGCGCCAGTACCGGACCCGGAGCCGGACACGGTCCAGAAGGCGTACGCCGTGCCCGTGCCGATACCTACCGCGGCCGTGGCGGCGGCAACTCCAATAAGCAACCTTTTCATTCTCATTGCGATCCTCCGTCGTCTCTCTATTGGTTGGCCTGTAGTTCCTGTGCGTGGTGACCAAGGCCGCTCCGAGGAGACTCGACAACATCCAGCGCGATCAGGTTCTCCAGCTTGCGATTCGCGATCTGGAGGAGAGTCGGCACTTGGACGTCGTCGATCTCAAGGGCCACGGCGATGACGTGATCGTCGAAGCCGTCGTCCCGCAGCCGGATCGCCACCGCATGCAGCGTTGGCAACTCCCCGACGGCAGAGGATCTATCCACGCCTCTGAGCGTAAGGAAGAGCAGGCAGCGGGTCTTGAGTGCGCGGTACTCAGTTTTCGCGAGTGCTCTACTTAGGAGTTAGGCGACGACCACAGAGCCGAGTGCCGCGGCGAGAGCCGCTCGATCGGTAACGCCGAGCTTGACGTAGGTGTTGGAGGTGATTCTCGACCGTTCCCGCCGATAGGTACAGCCGATCCTGTCGCTCTACTCACGCCTGTCTCGGGGGTACCCACTTGCGCCGCTGTTCTACAGGATGAGGACTAACCGCGGGCTAAGGCTGACGCCCAGCCCTACGTCACGAACGTCAATGGCGAACATCCTGCGGTTAGTCAGCAACCTCCGAGGCGGTCAGTTCCCCCTCCCGGCCGGCGCGGCGCGGTCCGGGGGTCCGTTGCACTTCTTCGCCGCCGCTGCATACTGCGGGGAGCCCATGTCGATGCCCCCCGGGGGGGCACTGAAGCCTCCGCTCGCGTTGGGGTCGGGGAAGTTTGTGATCCCGTGGGCGCGCATGCACACCGAGATCTTGAGCATCATCGCATCGTGCGCTTCCATCTGCGCCTTCGTCCACGGGGCCATCTGGGCGGCATCCGCCAACGGCCGACAGTCCTTCGCCCCGTTCACGTATGACGATGAGTCTGGCTGGAGGTTGTTCACGCGCGGGTAGCCGCCGCCGACGTTCGGATCCGGGAAGTTCACGACCCCGTGCGCCCGCATGCACTTGCTGTAGGCGAGCTGGGCCGCCTGCAGCGCCGCGGAGGGTGGCGAGCCGCTGTTGCCGCCGGGCGGGGTCGGCGTGGACGTGTCGCCGGACGATGTCCCGAGGTTCGCCACCCCAGCCGTCGGACCGCCGCCACACGCCGCGAGCAGGAGCGCGGCCGCGGCGAGCGAGAGCGCCGCGGCGCCAAGCCCCGGTGCCTTGCCGCGGCCGACGCAGCGCGCCGCCCGGTGCTCGTGTGCTCGTCCCACAAATCTGGCCTTCCGTCTCGATGGTGTCCCCTTATTCAGTGAGTCTGCTCCACCGCAACTAACAGCGGGTTAACAACCTCGACTCGGCGCGCGTTGTCTCCGAGCCTCTCCTCGCGGCGGCGCTATCGCTCGATCGCCGTTTCCTGAGATCTCGGTCACGCTCGGGAAGTAGCCACCGCCGCAGTGTTTGCGGCGTGCTCGCGCGTCCTCCATGTGCCGTTACACGGGTGATCTTCCGGGCTTCGGCTTCGATCAAGGAACCACGGATGGATTCCAGACCCAACCCCGCAATCCTTTGAGTTCCACGTCAGAATGCCGGGCGATGCATCGGTCGCGGCACAAGCCAGCCTTTACGGCAAGACTCGTCTGCACGGTGGACGACCACACCAAGACCGCCGCGCGGGGCGTCGAGGTTGGGATCGTGGTACACCCGTCCCCCAGGGAGTGCTCAGACCGTTACGCCACCACCGCCATGCCAGTGTCTCCCCTTCCTCCGGTTGCCGGTACGCCCTCCAGCGAAGCGGGGAACCGTTATCGTGGGGTGGCGGCGACCGGGCGTACTTGTTCCAAGAATGAGTTACAGGGGGTCGTACCGTGGCATTGGCTCATCAGCCGCTGGATGGTCGAAGGCGTGAGGTCCTCGCCATGGGTGTGTCGCCCAGCACGGCCCGGCGCGCCTCGCGTCTTGCCCTGCTCGGACCCCTTCTCGTACTGCTCGGGGCGTGCAGCAACAGCGCCACTGTCGTGACGACGACCACCAAGCCGACGACATCGACCGGCGTGCGCATCACCCCAGGCATGATCTTTGTCGCCAACGGTGGGATGAATCTGGGAGCGGGCGCTGAGGGGACGGGGAAGGGCTCCGTCACCGCCTACAGCCCCGGCGCGACCGGCAACGCACGCCCGACCATCGTCCTCACTGCCGGAATCGTCACTCCCGGCTCACTTGCCTTTGACCCCTCGGGCGACCTCTGGGTACTCGACACGAACGGCACTGTCGTCGAGTACAGCAAGGCTGAGCTCGCCAAGGCTTCTCCGACCCCCACCGTCACCATTCTCTCGCTTAGTCTGATCAGCCGAAAGAACATCGCAGTCGGCCTCGCCTTTGACCCCTCGGGCGACCTCTGGGTGACGAAATTCGAAAGGGACGCGGTCGAGTTCACCAAGACACAGCTGGCCGAGTCGGGCTCCCCAGCTGGCCGGGTAACCATCCACAACGACGACCTGTGCAGCGTTGCATTTGATCGCTCAGGCGACCTGTGGAGCGGCAACCCCGACACGGTGTTCGAGTTCACCAGGGCCCAGTTAGCCAAGTCGGGCTCCCCGGCCCCACGGGTCAGTATCTCCTCGGACAGCCTAAGCCGACCATGCCGCCCCACCTTTGACTCCTCAGGCGACATGTGGGCGGCGAACTACGACGGGAGCGGCGGGAGCACCGTGGTCGAGTTCACCAAGGCACAGCTTGCCAAATCGGGCTCCTTGACCCCATGGGTCACGATCTCCTCACCCAGCCTCGAGAGTCCAGGCGACGTCGCTTTTGATTCCGCGGGTGACCTTTGGGTGCCCAACGTGGGAACCAACGCGTTGTTCGAGTACACCAAGGCCCAGTTGACCAAGTCAGGCTCCCCGACGCCCGCGAGCACTATTGCTGGCCCCGCCACTGAGCTGAACTGGGTGTGGGCCGTCGCCATCGATCCCTAGGAGCCCACCCTCCGTTCGTTGGAGACCGACGCGTTTGGAAACCGACTGGTCTTCTCGTAAGTACTAGCAGATCGAAATAGAGCTCCCGACTCTCTCGTTTCTCTCAAGGTGAACAGACGTGTCTACCGAGACGTCGAGGCAGAAGTGGCGAGCTACGCAACGCGGATCACCTACCCGTGGAGTTCGCCAACCGGGTATGTGCTTGAGGCGCCACATCTCGAAGACTTGCGAGCTTCGTATTGCTCACCGGGTTAGTAGTCGGGGCGCTAGCTGCCTGCTCGACGACGCAGTTCGCTCAGCCACGTTTCACCTCGACCTGCCTGCCGCCGTGACCATTAGTGGCCGGGGTCCACCGCCACGCCGTACAGACTGCTGCCGGGCTTGGTGATGAAACGCTAGGTGATGAGCCGGCGGTAGCCCCCGAAGCCGCCTGAGTAACGGCGCAGGGACAGAGCAACCGCCGCCACTGCAAGCAGTCTCAACAGAGATCGCGGCCGACAAAGCAAGAGCAATTGTCTTATCTGTGATACCCCCTACTTGCTCCCCTGCAAGTCTTCATAGCAGTCAAGCCGCCGGGTTGCAGCCCGTTACCACCGGCCACGGTGCACCAGCTCGCCGAGGCTCTTGCGGTCACTCGCGCGCGGGCGGAACCGGGTCGGCATCCGGATCCGGATAGCCGATAGCGATAGCACCGATCGGCGTCCATTCGCCAGGGACTCCGAACCGCGCGCGGAAATTCGCCATGATTCCTGGCTGGATGCCGAAGAACACGGCACCAAGCCCCTCGTCAACGACCGCGAGCAGGATGAGCAGCGCAGTGAAACCAGTGTCGATATACCAGTACGGCACCGGCCAGCGGGACTCGTCCCTGTCTGTCCAGCCCTTGTCCGTCTCGGCATACCGGTCCAGATATACGTCCGCACACGCCAGCGGCACGATCACCACCGGGGCGGTGCTCAGCGCCACAATCTCGGCCCGCTCCTCCGCCTCCCTGGCAACGTCGGAACCCGCATCCTCGTAGAAGATCTCCCACAGGGGGGCAGCCTGTTCCGTGCCCTCCAGGACAAGAAACGAGTAACCCTGGCTGAAACCCGCTGAAGGCGCCCGGTTGGCCGCTCGCAACAGCCGGTTCGTGACGCCCGTGGGCAACGGCTCGCCGGTGAAGGCCCGGACCATCTTGCGGCGTTTAATCACCTCGCTGAATTCCACTTCGAGAGCCTAGAGTCTCGGACCACTGGGTTGCGGGTGGAAGTGTGAAGTGTGGCTGACTTTGCCCTCCCATGGGGTATGAGATTCGACGCGGGACTGAGCTGTACTCGTTGCCCGACGACGACGACGCCGACCACTATCAGTACTGCCATTGACCACCGGCGTCGATCGCTCAATAGTGTGGCTTTGCTCTGCTTCGGGTTGATTTCCCACAGTCGAGAGGAGTCTCGTGACGACGACGTCGCGCTCAGCTGCTGGCATCGCATACGACCGGGCGGGACCGGGCGGCGACCTACCGGTCGTCCTCATCCACGCGGGCATCGCCGATCGCCGGATGTGGGACTTGCTCTGGCCGGCGCTCACAGCCGAACGCGATGTCATCAGGCTCGACCTTCGTGGCTTTGGCGAGTCTGACGCGCCTCCGTCCGGCGCTCTCTGCCCGTTCGACGACGTGCTGGACATGTTGTCCGAGTTGGGCATCATGCGCTGCCATCTCGTCGGGGCCTCCCTCGGCGCGGGAGTGGCCGTGGAGGTGGCGCTGAGCCGGCCGGAGCAGGTCGACTCCTTGCTGCTCGGTCCGCCGGGAGGATCACTCATCGGTGAGATCACGCCTGACCTGCGTGCGTTCATCGATGCGGAGCGCTCCGCATTGGCGAGTGACGACGTAGACGGTGCCGTTGAGGCGAACCTGGCCTGGTGGGTCGACGGTCCGCAGCGGGACGCCAGCGGTGTCGATCCGGCGGTCCGTGACCTGGTACGGCAGATGCAACGGCGGGCGTTCGAGGTGCAAGCCGGGTGGGACGATGTCGATGAGACCGAGCTCGACCCGCCCGCGCTCGACCGGCTGACGGAGATCGAGGTGCCCACCCTGATCCTCGTAGGTGGGTTGGACCTGCAGGCAATCCAGAACGCCGCCCGGCAGGTGAGCGAGGGTATTGCGGGCGCGCGCCGCATCGACTGGCCGAACACCGCTCATCTGCCGTCGATGGAACGCCCCCACGCCTTCCTCACGCTGTTGCGCGACTGGCTGAGGCTTCGGTGAGCAGCCTGCCGCGCCCGTATTCCCTCATGACGTGGGGATCGTCGTATCCTCGCTAGGCCTCCAAGATCGCCTGGTGTGTGGGTGGTGTTTTCGGGACGTTCGGCCCTGGTCGCGACGGATCCGAGGGCACCAGGATTCGAAGGAGACGAAGAAGGGGTCCGGTCATGGCTCGACCCACCGAGGCGATCGCGACGAACGTTCCGGACAAGGGCCTGAAATCTGGCGCGCTCGGTCTCGTGGCATCGACCGTGATCGGCGTGGCGTCGACGGCGCCTGCGTACAGCATCGCCGCCACCCTCGGGTTGGTGGCGCTGGTGGTCGGCCTTCAGTCACCGGCGATCATGCTGGTCTCGTTCGTGCCGATGCTCTTCATCGCGGCCTCGATGTACTACTTCAACCGGGTGGACCCGGACTGCGGGACCACCTTCTCGTGGGTGACGCGGGCGTTCGGGCCGATGCAAGGGTGGATGAACGGGTGGGCCACGATCGTGAGCGACGTCGTGGTCATGCCAAGCCTCGCACTGATCTCGGCCAAGTACACCTTCCTGCTTTTCAACCAGACAGCGCTGGCTAACAGCCTGCTTTGGGTCACCGTCCTCGGATGCGCGTTCATCGTGGCGATGACGATCGTGTGCTACCTCGGGATCGAGCTCAACGCCCGGACCCAGTTCGTGTTGCTGTCGGCTGAGATCGCCGTGCTGGCGGTGTTCGCCGCGGTTGCCCTGGTGAAGGTATTCGTCCTGCACCCGGCGGGATCTGTCGTCCCCGCCTGGACGTGGGTCAACCCATTCTCGATCAAATCGAGTTCAGCGCTGTCGGCCGGCGTGCTCCTAGCCGTCTTCATCTACTGGGGGTGGGACACGTCTGGGAGTGTCAACGAGGAGACGGCCGGCTCCACGCGAACGCCGGGAATCGCCATGGTGCTGTCGACCGTTGTCCTGTTGGCGATCTATGCGGTCGTGTCGATCGCGGCGACGGCGTTCATCGGGCCCCACTACCTGGGCGCGCACTCAGACGACGTGTTGAGCGCGATGGCCAAGAGCGTGCTCGGGTCGCCCTGGGACAAGCTGCTGATCATCGCGGTACTGACGTCGGCTACCGCCTCGGCGCAGACGACCATCCTGCCAACCGCGCGGACAACGCTGTCGATGGCGGCGCACGGAGCCCTTCCCCGCAGCTTCGCCGCCACCCACCGCAAGTACCTCACGCCGACATGGTCGACGATCTGGATGGGGGTGGCGTCGGTTGCCTGGTACATCTTCCTCGTGCTCGTGAATCACAACGAGGACGTGCTGTTCGACTCGATTTCGGGGCTCGGTTTCTCGATCTGCTTCTACTACGCGGTCACGGGCTTTGCCTGCCCGGTGTACTTCCGGCGCTTCTTGTTGAAGAGCGTCAAGAACTTCCTATTCATGGGCATGGCTCCCATCCTGGGCTCTGCGTCGCTCACCTGGGTGTTCGTCAAGTCGGGCTTCATCTACTGGAACCCGGCGAACGCGTATTCACCCCCTTGGTTCAAGTTCGGCGGCTTCAGCGGTGTCGGGGCGCCCTTCGTGATCGGGATCGGCATCCTCGTGATGGGGATCCCGATGATGTTCTGGCAGCGCAAGGCCACTCGTGCGTTCTTCGAGCGCAAGCTCGAGGTGGCCGAGACCCTCGACGAGGGCTCCGCGCCGGGGGCCGTGCTGGGCGAGGAGCAACTTCGCGCGGAGGAGGATCGTGACACAAGGCCGCCTGAGGAAGGCGGCGAGACAATCACGTCGCCGTCGTCTGTTCCCCCTTCACAGACGGGGTCGGGACTCCACGCGGCGACGGAGCCAAGGAGGGATTCATCATGAAGGTATTGCTGGTAGGGACGGGGGGCGTGGGTGAATCGATCGCCATCCTCGCAAAGGATCGTCCGTGGCTAGAACGCATGGTCCTGGCCGACTTCAACGTGGAGCGCGCGACGGAGGTCCGCCAGAAGGTGGGGGAGAGGAACGCTTCCCGGTGGAGTCAGTCGATGCGTCCGTGCAGGGCCAAGTTGTCGCACTGGCGAGGGAGTACGACGTCGACCTGATCATGAATGCTGTCGATCCGGTGTTCAACGAGGCGATTTTCGAGGCAGCCTTCGAGCTCGGGGTGACGTACATGGACATGGCTTTGAACAGCGACTGCGGGGTCAATCTGGGCCGCTACCAACTCGGACAATCGAAGCGGTGGGAGGAGCGTGGGCTGCTGGCACTCGTGGGCATGGGGGTGGAGCCGGGAATCTCGGATGTCTTCGCCGCCCACGCAGCGAGACACCTGTTCGACGCCATCGAGGAGATAGGCGTCCGCGACGGCGCCAACCTCGTGGTGGAGGGGCAGGAATTCGCTCCTAACTTCTCGATCTGGACGACGATCGAAGAGTGCCTCGATCCACCGATTGTCTACGAAAGCGCCCGGGGGTGGTTCACGACCGAGAACTTCTCCCAGCCGGAGGTGTTCGACTTCCCCGAGGGCATCGGCCCCCTTGAGTGCGTCAACGTCGAGCACGAGGAGGTCATACTCATCCCGCGGTGGTTGAAGTGCGACCGCGTGACCTTCAAGTACGGTCTCGGCCGCAGCTTCATCGACGTACTGAAGACCCTTCACATGCTGGGTTTGGACAGCACCGAGAAGATTGACGTCAAAGGCGTGGCGGTTGCCCCTCGTGATGTCGTGGCCGCCTGCTTGCCCGACCCCGCCCACCTCGGTGACCGGATGACGGGCAAGACGTGTGCCGGGACCTGGGTCAGAGGCACGAAGGACGGACAGCCGCGCGACGTGTACATCTACCAAGTGGCCGACAACGCCACGACGATGCGGGAGTACGGCGTGCAGGCGGTCGTCTGGCAGACGGCTGTCGGTCCCGTCATCGCGATGGAGCTGCTGGCCGAAGGCCTGTGGACGGGCGCAGGCGTGCTCGGACCCGAGGCATTCGACCCCGATCCGTTCATGGCTCGCATGGCGGCGTACGGCGCTCCATATGTGATCAGGGAGTAGGTCCCCGTCCGACGCACGACCTCATCATCGAGGCGTGTCGCTCGACTCTCACCCTGGGGGAGGCCGGACAGTGGGTAACGCCGGGCGAGTGCCCGGGACGAAGGAGTCGTCCGTGGACCTGATGAGCATCGGCGAGTTTGCTCGGCAGTCTCGGCTGTCGCAGAAGGCGCTTCGCCTCTACGACGAGCTCGACCTGCTTCCGCCGGCACGCGTCGATCCGGACTCGGGCTACAGCTCCTACGCCAAGTATGGATGGCATCGCAGGGGCGGTTTTCTGCATCTACCACGGAGAGGTGAGTGATGACAGCGACGGTCCGATCGTATGGTGCCGGCCTGTGCCCGATGACGTGGCCGACGAGCTCGCGGCGAAGTTTCCCGAACTCACCTTGCGCACCGAGCCCAGTCACGAAGAGGCATTCGTCCACATGGGACCTGGACCGCAGCTCGACCCCTCGCGGTGGCAGCTCGCCTCCGCGGCCCTCTACGCCTGGGGAGCCGACCAGCTCCGGCAGCCGAGCGAGCTGGGTGTCCGGGTGACCTTCCTTGCCACGGCTCCTGTTGGCCCCGAGAGCGCGCCCGATTGCGACTTTGCCGTCCCCCTTCGCTGAGGCACTCCGCCGGTCCGCGCCTAGGTCGCACGCCGACGGGATCGCGTGCCTGAGACCGGAGCACACCAGGGTTCCAGTGGGATCTTCATGATCGATCGCCTCACCCCCTGGAAACAGCTCACCTCCAAGCTCGTGGCGCGGGGGTTCAACCGAGGTGCGAAGCGCACCACGATCTCTTCGCCTGTCGCCCCCCGCCAAACTTTTGTCGGAGAGCCGGCGTAAGTGCTGCCAAGGTCGTCGGTGGCAGACCAAGCTGTCGCGGGCAGAGAGACGAAGTCGTCGCCTGCTGCCGAGGCGTCCGGCTCGCAGAAGGCCCATAGCTCGAAGCGCTCAGGCCATGAGACGACCGAGTCGATCCACACGCTGCGTTCGCCGGAGGGTGCCATCTCCTGGTCGACGACCACACCGCCTGCGCGCCCGTCCGTCGCGCGGGTCGAGTCGAGCATCGATCGCCAACTCGCCGGGAGCACTTCGGAGCGTTGCTCGCCGCGCAGCACTCCGACCAGCTTCTCGAATGCGCTTGTTGTCTCGGCCGGATCTCGGAGGGCCCCGACAGTCCCAAGTGCTCGGATGACCTCGAGCAGGTTCTGAACGACCTTGTCCAACACGCCACCTGGTTTGAAGGCATCCGCAGTCCATGCGGAACCGAGGAATACGAGTGTGCCGACCTGGCGGAGGAAGAACTGCTCGGCGGCGTCGTGCATTCCGAGTGAGGTGACGGGGCCGGCTGTCGTCGATGTGAGAGCGGGAGCAAGGGCAACCCGTGTCACCTGACCCGAGACGTCGGTGATCTCGATCCACGATGAAGAGGGGGAAGGCGCCGGATCGAGGTCGAACGAGAGCCACGAGTCCCGGGCGCGGTCGGTCGTTGCCCGCAACCGGTAAGTCACCCGGTCGCTGTCCGTCACGTGCAGTGAATCGACACCGAGCTTCTCGGGGTATCTCGACCCTCTCGCGCTGACGTTCTTGAACCTGGCGAGGAGTCTTGTGCTCGTGCGAGTGGCGCAGAGGACTTCAAGGTCGACTGTTCCGTTTCTCAGCTTCGCCCTCACGGGGCACGGAATCACCAAGCCTTCGTCGAGCTCCCAAGGATCGGAGACGGGCAGCTCCGGAGGGCGTTGCTTCCGGTCCTGCGGTCGAGGCCGGCCCCAGCGAAGCAGACTCACGACCGAAGACTCGTCGAGTAGGCCCGTCGACAAGAGAGCACCGGCAACCAACAGTGCCTTGAGCGTCGCGGCATCTTTCATCCTCGCCATCGAGGACTTCCGGCGCTGGCGAACGTCTCGCATTTCGCCGACCAACCCCTTGAGCAGTTGGACGGCCCGCTCTTGTTCGGGGCAGCGTCCTTCGGGATCAGTCACGCTTTTACGCCGCAGCCTTGCCCGCTCATGAGCTCATCCCAGTTGTCGGGCCACGTGCGATCTGTCATCCCGAGAGCCTGTCACCTCGTATCGCGTAGGTGACGGCGCCGATGATGTCGTCGGTGACGGCGTCGACGGCGGGACGTGCCGCCGTCAGCACGGCCGTGACAGCCGGTAGCTCTCCCTCCGAGAAACACAGCAGCCGCCTCGTGTGCAGCCGGCGGTGCAAGCCGCGAGCGACCATTTGCGGGTCGGTGTAGCCGAGCCACCACCGGTCGTCCCTCATGGCCGCGTAGAGGTCCCGCCAGCGGCCAGGGTCGGCAGGTGAGACTGCCGCCGTGACGTCAGGCGCTGCTGTGAGCACCTCGATGAACTCCTCTCGGACTCCCGGACGAGTGAGGAGGCAACCGTCGAGGAGAAGCTCGTAGCCCACGTGGCCGACGGCTCGAGCAGGCCCGGTACCCACGCCAGCCCCCAGCAGGCCGTCGCGTATCTGCCCGGATCCGACGTGGAATGCCTCGAGGGCATGGAAGACCTTGTCGGCACGATGGTGAAGAGCGACCCCCCCCTCGACGGATGGAGAAAGGCGGGACCTTTCGATTCGTGTGCCGGCCATCGACGCCAGATCCGGCAAGGCGGCTCCAAAGGCCTGTTCCCAGCTGGCCCCGGGACAACGGAGGGCAACGTGAGAGTGGGCGACGAAGTTCATCTCCCGTACTGTTGCCGAGTTCTCGCAGGCGGCGCTCTCATACCGCCATGCTCGGGCTGGTCTCCTTTCTCATCTTCAGCTTCCAGTTCTTGTCACCGGCAGACCCGACGGTCCAGAGCACACGTGTGTTGGACTGGAAGGCCACCTCGTAGCCGTTCTCGGCGGTGGCCTCGATGATGGGGCTCGAGCCGGGCCTCATACCGAGGTGCCAGTCCTTCACCCCGCCTGGCCCGACGGTCCAAAGGCCACGGGTGTTCGCCTGGAAGGCCACCTCGTAACCGCCCCCCGACAGGGCGGCGATGCTCGGGTTCGTACCGACCTGCATTCCGAGGTGCCAGTTCTTGAAACTGGCGGGTCCGACGGTCCAGAGCACACGTGTGTTCGACTGGAAGGCCACCCGGTAGCTGTTTCCCGACACCGCCGCGATGCTCGGGCTCGTGCCGGGCTTCATCCCGAGATGCCAGTCCTTCACCCCGCCTGGCCCGACGGTCCAAAGGCCGCGAGTGTTTGCCTGGATGGCGACCTCGTAGCCGCCGCCCGAAAGGGCCGCGATGCTCGGGTTCGTGCCGGGCTCCATCCCCAGGTGCAAGTCCCTGTCCCCGTCAGGCCCTGCGGTCCAAAGCTCGCCGCCGTCGGCCTGGAAGGCCACTTCGTAGCCGCCGCCCGCCGCCGCAGCGATGCTCGGGCTCGTCCCTTTCATCAACCCGAGATGCCAGTTCCTCTCCCCGCCAGGGCCTGCGGTCCAGAGGTCGCCGTTGTCGGCCTGGAAGGCCACTTCGTAACCGTCCCCCGGCGTCGCAGCGATGCTAGGGCTCGTCCCTTTCATCATCCCGAGTCGCCAGTTCTTGTCACCGGCAGACCGGACCGTCCAAAGGTCGCCGTCGTCGGCCTGGAAGGCCACTGTATTGACGCCAGACTGTCCAAAGTGAATGAAGCTGTCCGGCCATTGCTCCCACTGCGTCTGTGGGCCGCTGGCGTTGATCCTCGTCCAGTCGTATCCGTCTGTGTCCACCTCGATGTGCTGCTGCGAGATCACGATGTAACGGTCGTCTGGCCCGACCGCCTCGACGACGGCAACGTGGCCGTAGCCGTCGATGCCGGCATCCCCGCCGTTCCACACGGCCACCGATCCGACTGTGGGGGTCTGATCGACGTCGACTCCGTGAGATCGCGCGTCGGCCGCCCAACTCCCTGCGTCCCCGAGCAAGTAGTCAGGTGTAGCGACGCCATAGACCGTCGACTCGACGTAAGCGACGTAGTTGGTGCACTCATCGCCCGCGTCCATCTCCCAATAGGACGTGGCACTGTGATCCTGGTAGTCGTGGGTCGTGTACGGCCACGCGTTGCAACTCGAGTAACCGTCGCAAAGGCGCGAGGAGGCGGCGGATGCCGCGGCATCGACGCCGAGGATTCCAGCGCCGGTGATCACGAGTGCCAGCGCCAGCTGAACAGTGATCAACTTGTGCCTGCCGACGGCACGCCCGACGCGGATCGACTCCTTCGAGCCCTCCATGAGACCGGTGGCTACTCGCTCACGGAGGTCCCTGTCAACCGGATCACGGTCGACCAGGAGGTTCCGTGAATGAGCGGGCTCCCCCGAAAACGGGCCATGCGCGGCCAGGGTGGCATCGAGATGCCAGATCGGCGATCCTTTGGCCATGGCAGCATCGGCGAGTCGGGAGCACGAAGACGCTGCCGCGCGGTGGGAGCGTGACCTCGAGTCCTGGGCCATCCCCGAGGAGATCCTCCGAGCTGCGCCTGAATCGCCGTGGGGTTTCCCACCAGGTCTTTTCGCCACGGCGGCGGCATGCGCCCTCGAAGACGCCGAGCCGACACCTTCGCGGGCACGTGCCCTCGATGCCCTTCCGTCCGGAGGCTCGGTCCTCGACGTGGGCGCCGGAGGCGGCGCCGCAAGCCTCCCCCTTGCCCCGCCCGCCGCGTTGCTCGTCGCGGTGGACGAGAGTCAGGCCATGCTCAACTCCTTCGCCGAGGCGGCGACCCGGCGGCGAGCGCGCCACGAGCTGATCGCCGGACGCTGGCCCGACGTGGCGGCGACCGCGCCCGTTGCCGACGTGGTCGTGTGTCACCACGTCGCCTACAACGTCCCGGATCTTGCGCCCTTCCTACGCGCCCTCACCGATCACGCCCGCTACCGGGTGGTCCTCGAGCTCACCGAACGCCATCCTCTGAGCGGGCTCGCGCCGCTCTGGCTGTCGATCCACGGGCTCGAGCGCCCGACCGCTCCGGTCGCGGCGGACGCGGTCGAGGTGGCGGGCGATCTCGGGTACGACGTGCACGCCCTCGGCTTCACGAAGGCCTCGCTTTGGGACGGTGCGCCCCTCGAGGACCGTGTGGCGTTCGCCCGCCGACAGCTCTGCGTCGGACCCGAGCACGACGAGGAGATCGCGGCGTTCTTCGAAGCTGCCGGTGCCGGCGAGCGTCGCGAGCTGGCAACCCTGTGGTGGGACGTGCCGGACCGGTAGGCCCCTGGTAGTCCCGATCGCGCCGCGAGAGGCGCCGGAGACTCACCTGAGGCTCACACGAGTTGGCGCCCCTTCCAGGAAGTGCCGCGGCCTCGCGTGTGCGCCAGGGCCGAAGACGCCGTCATCGCGCCATACAGCAAGCCGGCAACCGGCAGGGTCAGTGCCCACCACCAACCCAGCCGATAGAGCCGGATAGTGGGCAGGTAGCTGCACGCTTGGAGCGCGAGTGCGGTGCCTGCGGCAATTGCCGTGAGCGGCGAGGTCGACGAGACGAGAGCCAGGATCAGCGCGACGATCGGGACGGCGAACACCAACCCAAGGCCGCCGAGCGCTCCCGCCAGATGAAAAGGCGAGTAGTCGAGCTCGTCATAGGCGCTACGCGCCACCATCTGCCAGAGATCTGCCAGGCGGGGGTAGGGGCGGATGCTCCGGACGCCGCGGTCGAGACCGAGCCAGAGCCGGCCGCCGGCACGTTGAACCTGCTGGGCGAGCGCCACGTCGTCGATGATCGCCGCTCTCATGCGGGCGAGGCCCCCCGAGCGCGCGAGGGCATCCGCGCGGACGAGCACGCATCCGCCCGCGGCCGCTGCGACGCGTCGTGACCGGGAGACCCACCTGAAGGGATAGAGCATCGCGAAGAAGTACACGAAGGCCGGCACGACGAGCCGTTCCCACCTTGTCACAGCCCGGAGCTCTGCCATCACCGAGACGAGGTCCCGATCGTCCTTGGACGCAAGCGCGACCAGCCTCGACACCACGTCTGGGTCATGGCAGATGTCGGCGTCAGTGAGCAGCAGCCAGTCGGCCCCCGTTGCAGCCTCCACGCCCTGGGCGAGGGCCCACACCTTGCCGGCCCAACCATCGGGAGTCGGCGAGCCGGTCAAGACCGTGCACGCGTCACCACCTACCCGACGGGCGAGCTCTCCGGTGCCGTCACTCGAGTCGTCGTCGACGAGGACTACGCGCCACGTGCCGGGGTACTCCTGAGCCAGCAGCGCGGGCAGCGTTTGACCGAGCATGGCCGCCTCGTCCCGAGCGGGCACCACGGCTGTGACGCTCGGCCAACCGGCGTCTCCGCTCGGAGACCGAGATGGCAAGGCGGAGCGAGGTGGCAGGTACGGGCCCGGGAGCCAGAAACCCCCCCTAGCCACGACCACGACGGCGAAGGCGCCGAGGCTCGCGCAGCTGAGGATCGCGAGCATGCCTACCGCCCGTATCTCGCTTGTCGCGCAGTCACGATCGATGGAGCCGGGCAGATGTGAGAACGCGCCCCGACGCGACGAGCCACAGGTCGAGGCCCGCATCCGAGATGGCGCGGGCCAGCCGGGGCGCGTCGGTCGGGACGATCTCCCCGTTGTGCTCGACCTCTCCCCGCACCGGCAGCCAGTCCAAAGGGCTGAGCTCGTCCTCGACGGCAGCCCATGAGATGGCGTTGTTCACGTGCCCGAGCACGTCCATGTCGCTCGCGCGAAGCGGCCAGTTCCTGGCCTCTGCCACCACCTCAGAGCGCGGCGGAGGGAGCACGAGCCTCACCGAGGCGCGGCGACCGTCGGTCGAGGGTGCGTACACGCGCTCGAACAGCTCGCCGACGCGCGTCGGGCGACCGGTGCTGGCATCGACGGCGATCCAGATCGCCGAGGCCTGCACCGAGCCACCGGCGTCCCCGGTGATCGTCGTAGTGCGCTCGGCCCACTTAGCGGCACTCGCCGAGCAGAACGTCTCGAGCCGCAGGCGCTCGCCGAGTGAAGGGAACTGGCCCATCGTGACGGCGCACCGCCTGAGGAGCCAACCGATCGACTCCGGCCAGCCGGCGTCGTTCGCGTCATCCTCGGCCACGTCTTGGAGGTACCGGGCGATCGCGTCGAGCCGCAGACGTCCCCTCGGTGTCGTGTCCCCGAGGCGCACTCGACGCTCGGATGTGAACAACCGGCCATGTCCGGGAAATCGGAGATACATCGGCGTTGCGTTCATCATGATTGCCGGGGGGCGTAGTCCGGCGACGTCCACGGCCAGCTGGTCACGAGCCACTCCGTTACCGCCTCGTGCAGGCGCCCGTCGAGCCGGGCCTCGGACGCCGTCACCCAGGAGCGGACGTCGACGTCGAAGCCAGCTCGCCGAGGCGGGTAGAAGTAGACGCAGCCGATGACCCGGCGGCTCGCCGGATGCAGCACGGTGTAGGTGTAACCCCGCCTTTTCTCGAGATCGTCGGCGTGCCGTACGAGGTCAGCGAGGTTCTCCTCCAATGTGTAAGGACGGGCCGGCCACGACCGGCCGACGAAGCCAGGCGTCGCGCGTATGTGCGGGATGCTCGACGTCCACGCTTGGAGGTCGGACTCGTTGTGCTCTGGGCCAAGGGGCTCGAGCACGAACTCGGCTGTCGTGAGCCCAGGCGGGGGCTCGAAGTCGTCGGGCACGAACATCGGTTCTCGAGTCGGTTCCATGGCGACGAGTTTGACGCACTACCGTCCCGCCGGTACCGATGCGAGACTTGGAGAAGGCGTTCGCGCCCGGTCCCGAAAGGCGGTGATGGCATGAGGCGACGAGCCGGCCTCCGGCGGCGGGCGTCGATCTGGATTCCGTGCGGGATGGCCGCGGCACTCGTGCTGCCGCTCGTCCACCATGTGACGGCGTCGGTCAGCGTTCCGAAGACAGCCACGATCAAGTTCGTGATCGACATTGCGAAGGGCCGCCGCGCCGTCTCCCCGCTGATCTACGGCATCAACGCCGACAAGAGCGTCGGCTCGGCCGCGGCCTTCAACGCGGAGCTGACAGAGGCACGCCCAGGGCTTATACGCCTCGGCGGCAATCGCTGGACTGCCTACAACTGGGAGAACAACGACTCGAATGCCGGCAGCGACTACGAGTACGAGAACGACGACTACTTGACCGCGTCCAGCAGACCTGCGGCCGCTGTCGTCCCGACCGTGAAAGCGGCCGAGGCCGAAGGGGCAACGGCGCTCGTCACGATCCCGATCGCCGGCTACGTCTCGGCGGATCGCAATCCTCCAGGCCCGGTTCAGAACTCTGGCGCCGACTATCTGTCCAAGCGGTTCCGGATCGACGAACCGATCGATCCGAGTCCGCTCACGCTGACGCCTGACAAGAAGGACAAGTACGTCTACCAGGACCAGTTCGTCTACGTCCTCCACCACGAGGTGCCGAACGAGCCCATCATGTTCTCCCTCGACAACGAGCCGGACCTCTGGGACTCGACGCATTCAGAGATCCATCCGCAGGCGACCACCTACGCCGAGCTGCTCTCGAAGGACCTCGAGTACGCCGCTGCCGTCAAGAGCGTGCTGCCGGACGCGCTGGTCACCGGACCGGTGAGCTACGGGTGGGAGGGCTACCTGACGCTTCAAGACGCACCGGACTCGACGAAGGACGGGGACTTCCTCGACTGGTGGATGAAGCAGGTGAGGCTCGCCGACAAGAAGGCCGGGCGAACGCTCATCGACGACCTCGACCTCCACTGGTACCCCGAGGCCACCGGGGGCGGCGTCAGGATCACTGGGACCGATACGACGCCTGCAGTGGTGGCGGCTCGCGAACAGGCGCCGCGGTCGCTGTGGGACAAGTCCTACGTCGAGGACAGCTGGATCACGAAGGACACGCTCGACAACAAGGGCATCGACTTGATCCCGCGACTCGACGGCATGATCAAGGAGTACGACCCCGGCATGAACCTCGACTTGAGCGAGTGGAACTACGGCGGCGGCCAGGCCATCAGCGGAGGGATAGCAACCGCCGACGTGCTCGGTATCTTCGGGCGCTACGGCGTCCATGCCTCTGCCGTGTGGCCTCTCAACTCGAACGAGAGCTACACCTTCGGTGCCTTCGCGATGTACCGCAACTACAACGGGCACGGCGCCGCGTTCGGCGACACCGAGGTATCGGCGACGACCACGGACAAGGTGAGCTCCTCGGTCTACGCCTCGATCGACAAGGCCGACCCGAGCCATGTTGTCATCGTCGCGATCAACAAGAGCCTCAACCCGTCACCGGCCACCATCGACCTCGAAGGCGGGGTGAGCTCCAAGAGCGCAGCTGTGTACACGCTCACGAGCGTCTCTTCGACCCCCCGGGCGGCGGCACGCCTCACGACTTCGCGGAGCGACGTCTTCCAATACACGATGCCTGCTCAGTCGGTCTCCGTGATCGTGCCGACGACCCTCAAGTCGTGATCGATGTCAACGTAATCGAGGCGCCGATGCCTTTAATGAGGTGATGGACCAAGCAGGGACGACGGCACGACAGCCGAGTGAGGAATTCGACGATTTCTTCACTCGCATGCTCCCTCGCACGATCCGGGTCGCCCGCAGGGTGACCGGGGATCCGTGGACTGCCGAGGACGTAGCGGTGGAAGCCCTCGCGCGAGCACACGTTCGTTGGTCCCGCGTCGCCCCGCTTCCGTGGCGTGACGCCTGGGTCCTGAAAGTCGCCTCGCGAGAGGCGCTCCGGCATGTGCGACGCGAACCGCTGATGTTGGCGCCTCAGCACAGTCCCGACGAGGCAGACCACGTCGTGCTCCGGGCGGCGCTCGCGGCGGCTCTCGTCCACCTGCCACGCCGCCAACGAGAGACCATCGTCCTCCGCTACCTCTGCGACCTTCCCGAAGCCGACGTCGCATCGGCACTCGGCCTCTCGGCAGGCACGGTCAAGACCCACCTCCACCGAGCCTTGGCGTCGCTCCGCGTCAGCATCGGCACTGACTTCGAAGAGGAGTACATCCATGAGCCCAGCGCCTGAACGGGCATCGAAGCAGTACGCGCCGACCAGCCCGGAGGTGCTGCTTGCCCGCGCGAAGCGCCGGAGCCTGGCGATCCGCCGCCACCGCCTGCTCGGCGCGGGCGGCGCACTTGCCGTAGTCATTGCGCTGGTGCTCGGGAGCATCTTCATCCCGGGCACGTCCGGGCCAGGGACCCATCCGCCGGGTCGCGTCTACGTCGCCGATCGGATCGGGAGCGCCTACGAGCTGACGGCGGCCGAGGCGGTCATCAAAGCGGCCTCCCCGCAGGTTCTGAAGGGGGTGGAGACCGCCGAGGTTGGTTTCTCGCTCGACCTGCTCGATCATCTGGCGGGCTCGACCGACGCGAGCGGCACGAGCAATGAGCTCGTCTCGCCTTCCAGCCTGGCGACGGCCCTCGCGATGCTCCAGCTCGGGGCCATGGGACCGACGGCGGAAGGCATCGCGACGACGCTTTCGACCACGGGTCTCTCCGCCGATGAGCAGGCAGCCGGATGGCACAGCCTCGCCGCTGTGCTGGCTGCGGAGACGTCGACCAACGGGAACGATCTGGCGAAGGTGCCCGAGCTCGACATCGCGAACGCCCTCTTCCTCGAGCAGCACTTCGCCGTCCAGCCGGCCTTCGTCCGCTCCCTTTCGAGCGACTTCTCGACGGGCCTGTGGCAGGTCGACTTCAAGAACGACCTCGCGCGGGCGACTGACGCCATCAACCAGTGGACGAGCGAGAACACGAAGGGACTGATCAAGCGCCTCTTCACCCCAGGCGCACTCAACCAGTACACCCGCCTCGTGCTCGCCGATGCCGTCTACTTCCACGCCGACTGGGCGCACGCATTCAAGAGCCGTACGACAGAACAGGAGTTCCACCTCGCGTCGGGTGCGACCGAGAGCGTGCCCTTCATGAGCTTCGAGGCCGACCGGGCCATCAGAATCGCCGCAGCCGCTCCGTGCCCCGGCCGCCGTGACCGGGAGCTTCGACGCAGTCGAGCTCCCCTACGGCGGCAAGCAGCTGAGCGCTCTCGTCGTGATGCCTACCGGGACCTCGCTTCCGAGCTTTGTGTCCTCTCTCACTCCTTCGTCGCTCGGTCGACTCGTCGCAAGCCTCCGCTCGGACCCCGTGGACCTTTCGATGCCCACGTTCACCATCAGGTCAGATGACCATCTGAACGCCACGCTCTCGTCCATGGGGATGTCGAATTCGTTCGGTCCCTCGGCGAATTTCGGCGGGATCAATCCGAATGCGCAGCTGTACGTTCAGGCCGTCGAGCAGCGCGGCATACCTGCAGGTGACGCCGAAGGGCACCGTCGCGGCGGCAGTGACCGGCGTCGGCGTCGGCATCTCAGCGGTCGAGAGGCCACTTGCGATCATGATCGACCACCCCTTCCTCTTCCTCGTTCGTGACAACGCGACCGGCGCAATCCTCTTCGAGTCGATGGTCGAGAACCCTGCAGGCTGATCTGAGGCCGTGGTAAACCTCCACCAAGAGGGGACAGGAGGGGGAACACCGTGGCTACTCGAAGAGGCATGGCCAGCACAGGCGTCGGATCGGTCCTCCGAAAGGCCCTCGTGGTGCCGTTATTGGGCGCAGGCCTGCTCGTTCCAGTGCTGGAAGGATCGAGCGCCGCCTCGTCGGCAGCCAAGGCAGCGACGCCCTTCCCGCTCGCACCGGCCTGGAAGTACGCATCGGGCGCCATGCCATCGCGGCCGAAGTCCTGCCCGCCGCTCACCGCCGGCACGACCGCCTCGGTCGCAAACGCGATGCACCACAGCGCCCACGACACGTCCTCCCTGACAGGCATCCCCCTCTGGCCGGCTCCTCCGCCAACCGCCAACCCCGAGGACTACGCCGCCAACGACCACACCGCCAAGGCCGCCCCGCCGATAGTCCCGCTCAACTTCGACACCGATGGCAACAACTGGAAGCTCACGAGCCTGCGCAACCCGGTCACTTCGGTCTCGAGCAACCCACAGGAGCTCTGTGGCGTCGAGGGCAACAGCGTCGACAGTGCCTGGCAGACCACGACCGGCCGCCCGACGACCGTCATCGCGGTCCTCGACTCCGGAATCGAGTGGTGTGACGCGGGAATCGTCGACAAGATCGCCCTCAACCGGAACGCCCTCCCCCCACCGGAGAACGCCGAAGGCCAGACGAAGGCGGAGCTTGAGGGCCTCGGCCAGAAGTTCCTCGACAACGACCCGTACGACCTGAACGACACCGGGATCCTCGACGTCAGCCAGTACGCGAACGACCCACGCGTGGCTGCGGTCGCGGCCAAGTACGCCGTTGCAGGGCAGTACGGCGGCTATTTCTGCCAAGATCCCGCCAACCAGGACGGCAGCTACACCGGTATCTCTCCCGAGGACCTCATCCGCACGTTTGCCGACGAGACACTGCCGGGCGGAGCCAAGAACCCGTACGCCATCTCCACGCAGAGCCCGACCGGCTTCACGGGCGCCATCGCCGGCTGGAACTTCGTCGACAACAACGACGATCCCTACGACGACGTTCACTACGGCCACGGGACCGGCGAGGCGGAAGACATGGCCGGGTCGGCCGACTCGACCTCAGCCGAAGTCGGCGCGTGCCCTGACTGCATGATCATGCCGGTCCGCGTCGGCACGAGCTTCATCACGACCGGGAACGCGTTCGCAGACGGCGTGCTGTTCGCGGTCGACTCGGGAGCGACCGTCGTCTCGGAGGCGCTCGGGACGACCGACGAGACGCCGACGGACACCGAGGCGATCGAGTACGCCGCGCACAACCAGGTGCCCATCGTCGGGAGCGCGGCGGACGAGGAGTCCGAGCACCCTAACCTGCCGGCGGCGGCGAGCGACGACATCATCGACGTCAACTCGACCACTGAAGAGACCTCGTGGTCCCCTCCTTCGTCTCTCTACTTGAACGGCTGCACCAACTACGGCCCAGCCATCGACCTGACAGTCGAGAGCGCTAGCTGCTCGTCGGAGGCGACCGGCAAGACTTCCGGCACCGTCGGCCTCATCGAGTCAGAGGCGGCGACCGCAGTCGCAGAGGGGAAGATGGCGCCGTCCGGGTACCTCTCGGCAACCGGGCAGCCAGTGCCGCTCTCAGCCAACGAGGTGAAGCAGATCCTCACGATGTCGGCTGACGACGTGAACTTCACCACCGCCGCGCCCGATGCCAAGCCTCCCGCGCCGAAGGACAACTTCACAGTCAGCAACACCGGCATCCCACTTGGCACGACCACGATGTATCCGACGACGAAGGGCTACGACATCTACACGGGTTGGGGCCGGCTCGACGCCGCCCGGGCGGTCCAGTGGGTGAGCGAGGGACGTGTCCCGCCCCAGTCGCTGATCGACTCGCCAACCTCGCTCATGACCTTCGACAGCCAACAGAGCGTCTTGCTGACAGGCATGGTCGGAGCGCCGCGCCAAGGCGCCGTCCGTTACCAGGTCGACGTCGGCATCGGAGCCGCACCGGCGGACAACCAGTGGCACCTTGTCGCACAAGGCAAGGCGCCTGCGGGTGGCGAGACCGGCGCTCTTGCCTCCATCTCGATGGCACGGCTCGCGGCGATGTTCGCCGCTGCCCACAAGTCCATCACGGGCGGACCCGTCACGAGCACGGGCCAACCGAACGACGACCGTTTCACGTTCAGCATCCGGCTGCTCGTCCTCAACAAGGCGGGACTCGTAGGAGTCTCCCAGCAGGCTGACTTCCTCCACGACGACCCGAGCCTGCTGCCAGGCTTCCCGTGGCACTTCTCAAGCTCGCTCGTCGCGTCCGAGCGGCTCGCGCCGATCGGCCCTGGAGGCGAGGAAGTGCTCCTCGTGCCGCAGTCGGACGGCACGATCAGCGCCTACCTGCCCGATCACAAGGAGCTCCCAGGCTGGCCGGTGGAGACACACCTGTTCTACGTCCACGGCAGGGAACGTGCCTTCGCGAGCCACGCGGTGACCTCGCCGCCACGCGGCGAGGTCATCGGTGGCATCGCTGTCGGCGACCTGGCGGACTCGGGCGGCCGCTCGCTCGATGTGGTCGCCACCGACGCCATGGGCTACATGTACGCCTGGAACTCAAAGGGACAGCTGCTCCCGGGGTGGCCGGCCCACGTGAACCCGGCCTTCTCCGAGCCGGCGGCCCGCAACGCCAACAACCGGCTCCTGCCCGGCATCGTCTCGGCGCCCTCCCTGGCGGACTTGCAAGGCAACGGCCAGCTCGACGTAGTGGCGGCCTCGGAGGACCGTCACGTCTACGCCATAAAGCCCGATGGCCAACCTGTGCCCGGATGGCCCGTACTCGTCGTCGACCCATCCGAGGTCCAGTCGGTCGATCCGACGACCAACCAGATCACCTTCAAGCCGACCGCCAACCCCGACATGGGCTCGGAGCTGGTCGACACTCCGGCGATCGGGAACCTCTCGGGAGGCACCGGGCCGCCCGACGTGGTCGTCGGCGCCGACGAGGAGTATGCGGGCACGGCGAACGCGGACCTCGGCGACCTCGGGATCGCGATCGGCAGCGACCTCAACATCTCGAATTCACGCGTCTACGCCATCGAGCCGGACGGGTCACTCCATCACCCGGCCTCCGGGGCGCCGGACCCGACAGGCATGCCCGATCCGGGGGCATTCGTTCCCGGTTGGCCTGTGGCGATTGCCGACCTCGACGCCAACCTGCTCCCGACGATCGGCGACGGGGTCGTTGGGAGCCCAGCGCTCGCCAGCTTGAACGGCGGGAAACAGCTCGAAGTCGTCACCGGGTCGGTGGCCGGCCCGATCTACGAGCTGAACGCCAACGGGTCGTCGTATCTCGGCGACACAGGGGGCGTGCCGAACGTGACCGCTTGGGTCCCTTCGGACACGAACGTGTTCGCCGACCTCCTCGGCGCCACGATCCCGGCGCTCGGCTCGCCTGTAGCCGGTCATCTCGGGACGATCTCCGGTTCGCCCGTCAGCATCGCGGCGCCTGCGTCGAGCGTCGGGCGCCTCCTCGACGAGGCCTATCCAGGTGAGCAGACGCCGAACGACAACCAGGTGGCGACGTGGTCGTCTGCCAAGGGGAAGATGGACGACGGCTCACCCGACCTCATGAACGACCTGCAGTTCGTGGCCGCGCCCCTGATGGCCGACATCATGGGCAACGGTCAGGACGAGCTCGTCGAGACGAGCGGCCTCTATGACCTGAGGGCCTACACCTCGAAAGGCACCGAGCTTCCCGGGCTACCCCAAGTTCACCGGCGGTTGGGTGCTGTACGGTCCTGTGCTCGGTCCTTTCGGGAAGAACAGCTATCAGGCGCTCGTCGTCGGCAACCGCGGGCGAGCCTTCGCGTGGAGCACGAAGGCGTCGGCTTGCAACTCGGGCGGTTCGTGGCCGCAGGAGCACCACGACCTGTGGAACACGAGCAACCTCAGCGTGCCGTTCACGCCCCCGCCCGGGTGCATCTGATGAAGCGGCTCAGCTGAACAGAGTCGCCGCCGCGCCCAACAGCACCTCGGCCACCTGATCGGGGTGCTGGGCGTGGACGTCGTGGTCGGCGGGCGAGAACCAGTGGACCTGCGCCCGCTCCAGGGCGGCGAGGGCTTCGTCGGTGCCCTCGCGTTTCGACTCCGACCAGGCTGCCGGCGTCCCCGGGGAGTCCGCCGGCAGGAGCAGCACGGGTACCTTCACCTTCGGGTAGAGCTCGGAGGTGCGGGACTCCCACATCGAGCGGAGGATCTTCAAGTGCCGGTCCAGGGTCAGCCACGGGGCGACCGTGCCGTCCGGGCGCACCTCGAAGTTCGCGAGCGACGCCTCGATGCCGGCCTCGGGCCAATCCGGGTGCCACTCGGAGAAACGTCGCTCCAACTCCTCATATCTCGTGCCCTCCATCTTCGGCGGTGCGAGAGCCGCACTCACGTCGTCCCAGGAGAAAAAGCGCTTCCCGAGGTCGATGGTGCCACCGTCTATGCAGGCGACCCCGGAGAGGCGCTCGGGGTACCGGGCCGCGAGCTCGAGGACGAGATTGCCGCCGAAGGACTGGCCGACGACGACGGGCCGGGCGAATTCCGCCGGCCCGGGACGGAGGGCGAGCGCGTCGAGGACGGCCGCCAGGTCGGCGCACATCGTGTCGTAGTCGTAGCCGTCGTCGGGCTTGTCAGAGCGCCCGTGACCGCGGAGGTCGAGCTCTGCCGCGGCATGGAACGCTCCGGCGAGGCGGGCGGCGACGCCGTCATAGAGCCGAGCGTTCGACGCCAGGCCGTGAACGAGGAGGAATCCTGGCCGCTCAGCCGCGGCACCTTGCGGCACCGGCCATACATCGACTGCCAGCTCGATCCCGCCGGAACCGGCAATACGCCGTGTCTCGTAGCCGGTGGTCACGTCGCGGCTGCTCTCGCCAGGCGGTCGAGGAGGTGTGCCAACCCGACTGAGTCCTCCGGCGTCCGCTCGAGCTTGGCCTCGCCTCGGACGACCGCGCCGAAGTGCTCGATCATGAGCAGATAGGGATCGGCCCCCGCGGTGGTGACCACATCGGACGGCCGGTCCCGGTACCGGAGGTGGATCACTTCGTCGGCCGGTGTTGGGGTGAACGCCCTCTTGACGAACAGGGCGGCCTCCGTGCCGACGATCTTGAGCATCTGGCGCTCGGGTGCCTCGAAAGAGCATTGGAACGCAGCACTGCGGCCCTGGCCCAAGTCGAGCCAGCCGGAGTAACTCGCATCGACCCCGAGCTCGCCTCGGTGGGCCACGCCGGTCAGTTGCTTCACGCTCTCAGTGGTCCCGGGATCGATTCCGGCTGCGGCCAGCATCGGCGTGAGGCAGTAGATCCCGACGTCGAGGAGCGCGCCGCCTCCCATCTCGGGGTGCCAGCGGTGGTCGTCTGGACGGCTGAGAACTCCGGTGAACGCCGCCGTCGTGAACAGCAGGTCGCCGATGACGCCAGAGCGCACGAGCGCCTGGATCCTCCGGTCCCTCGGGTGGAAGTGCGTCATGTACGCCTCCATGAGTACGACACCGGCGGCCTCGCACGCCTGTTTCATCGCGAGGGCGTCGTTTGCCGTGGGGGCGAGCGGCTTCTCGCAGAGGACGTGCTTTCCCGCCGAGGCGGAGCGCTCCGCCCATACCCGGTGGAGGGAGTTCGGGAGCGGGATGTACACCGCCTCGACTGTGGGATTGGCCAGCAGCGCCTCGTAGGACGAGTAGGTCGCGGCCGGGTCCGAGAGGCTGGCGGTCGCGACGAGCGTGCAGTTGACCGACTTCTCGATGGCGGGGATGACGGCGAGCCGGGCAACGAGGGACGTCGAGCCGATGATCCCCACCCTCACGGGTGAGCTCACGGTCTCACGACGCCGGTGGGCCGAGGGTGACCGGGACGTTGCCTTGATCGGTCGAGCGCTGGGCGGCTTCGAGCAGAGCCACGACGTCTCTCGACGACTCGGGCGTCACAGCGAGCGGCTCGCCGAGCGTCAAGTGATCGGCGAGGTTCCGGTGGAACCCGTAGCGGTCCGCCGATGCAGGTGGCAGGATCATCTCGGTGACCCCGTAGCCCGGCTCGTACCGGGCGAGCGTGAGCTGGACCGGAGCCTCGGCGTGGTGCGACTGCTCGCCGATGTAGCCGACCCCGGGCTCCAAGCGTTCGAAGAGGAGCGGCCTGTAGTGGCCGGCGATCGTCCCCTCGGTACCCTGGACGTAGAACTTGGGTCGCCGGACAGCGGCGATGTCGCTCTGCATGAACTCGGCCTCGCGGCCGTCGGGCCACGTGAGGCGGACCCGCACCTGGTCGAGGTTCGTGACGTCCCGCCAGACGCGCTTGTGGCCATGGGCAGCGAGCGAGCGCGGGAAGCCGCCCATGAGCTGCAGGATCCAGTCGAGGTGATGTGATCCCCAGTCGTAGACAGCGCCGCCGGAGATCGTGACCTCGGAGTGCCACGCCCGGCACGGATGCTCGAAGCCCCCGACGAACGTCTCGACGTTGAAGATCTCGCCGACGAGTCCCTGATCGACCGCCCGGCGCACCGCCAGGAAGTCCGGATCCCACCGCCGGCTCTGGTGCACCGTGAGCACGAGGTTGCTCGCTCGCGCGAGGGCGAGCAGCTCGTCGGCCTCTGCGAGGGCGAGGCACATGGGCTTCTCGAGGGCGACGTGCTTGCCGGCGCCGAGCAGACTCCGGGCGAGCTCGAAGTGAGTCGATGGTGGGGTGGCGACGACGACGACCTCCACGTCCTCGTCCGCACTGAGCTCGGCGACGCCGGCGTACGGCCTGAGGCCGGGGAACTCCTCTTCCGCCGCCTTTCGCCGGGCAGGGTCGGAGTCGCAGGCCGCGATCATCTCGAGACCGGGCGTCGCGTTGGCAGCCAGGCCGTGGTAAAGGCCCATTCCGCCGTAGGGCCCGTACCCGAGCACCGCGAAGCCGATCGACCTATCACGGTGGGTCAGCTCGAGAGCCGGCACGAGCGCTCGCCGGAGAAGGGTCGCGAGCTCGTGATGGGACAGAGCAGAGCGGTCGTTGCCGAGGCCGGAGACGATGATCCTGCCGTGCCCGAGCCGCCGCTCCAACATGACGGTCCGATCCCTGAACCCGATGCTCACCTCGAGGACCGGGACGGTGTCACCGCGTGTGGGCTCGAGGCAGGCGAGACGGTCGACGATCGCGAACTCCCCCGCTACCCGCTCGGTGAGCCCGCCGCTCTTGCCGAAGGCGACCTTGGCAAACCACTCTCCGGCAGGCTGCTCGTCGATCACACGCACACCGAGCCAGTCGAACAACGGGGAGCGAGACGGTCCGGAGGCGGTATGTGTGACAGGCCGGGCGATCGCGAGCACGGAGGTACCACTTTCGACCGCCGCGTGCAGGTCCGCCAGCCACTCAGGCGTAGCGCTGGACCCGGGCTCGCCGTCCACCACGACGGCGCCGAAGGCCCGAGGGTCGGGTAGCTCGTCCTGGTCGGACAGGACCAGCCGCGTCCGCACTTCGACGCCGTCGGATGAGAGCAGGCCTTCGAGTTGCTCGTGACGCCGCGCTCCGTCACCCGGGTCTTGCTGCCCAGCCGCGATGAGAAGAATTCGGGGCGGGTCCGGACGCAACGGGAGCGGCGTCGCCATGGCGAGCAGGATATCGACCCGCAGGGCTGTTGGAGGCGCCGTGGTCACGCGTCGTGGCGAGCAGACGTAACTTGTGAGCAGTGACATCGTTCGCTACGACAGGCCTCCGCTCGGGCTTGCTGCTGGCCGGCCAGGTCTCACCGCCGGTCCGTCTCCACGAGCTCCTGACCGCGATCCAGGGCAATCCGCTCGCACTCGCAACCGACGCCGGCGCGATAACCGCCTTCATCGCCTACTTCGCTCTCGTGTTCCGGCTCCGGCTCGAGGACGGTGAGTGGTCGAACTGGAGAGCGACCAGCTTCGTGGCAGGGCTCGCGGCTATCTTCATCGCGACCGGATCGGGGCTTGCCTCCTACGAGGGGCAGAACTTCGTGGCCCACGTCGTCCAGCACCTATTGCTCATGACGTTCGCGCCGATCCTCCTCGCTCTCGGCGCGCCGGTGAGCCTCGCTCTGCAGGCCAGCCGGGAGCCCGCCCAGCAGAGGTTGTCCAGCCTCCTCGAGGGAGGCGCCCTCGGGGTCATCTCGTTCCCGGTCTTCGCGGCGGTCCTGGCATATCTGACAACGGCCGTCTACTTCCTCACGCCCGTCTACGTGATGTCGCAGCGGCACGCGCTCCTGCACGGCTTCGTGCAGCTGCTGTTCCTGATCGCCGGATGCATCTACTGGTGGCCGGTGGTCGGGTTCGACCCGACCCGATGGAAGATGAGCTACCCCATACGCCTCGCCTATCTGGCGAGCGGCATCCCCATCAACTCCATGATCGGGATCGACCTGACGCTGAATCGCGCTTCGATCGACCCGTCGAACTACTCGATCTCCGACACCCACAACGGGGGGGCCGTGCTGTGGGGTGTGAGCGTGCTCGTCGTGCTGGCGGGCATCGCCGTGATGTACGCGAAGTGGGCGCGCTGGGACGCGAGCGAAGCGGCCCGCATCGACGGCCGGATCGAGCGGGAACTGGCAAACGACCCCGGGCGCGGCCTCGCGGGGGGCATCGTCATGGACTCCCGCACCGGGCTCTGGCACTATCCGGCCGACCAGGCTCCTTCTGCGTCTGGCCCACCGGGTTGAGCGAGATCGGCATCGGCACGGTGCGCTGATGCACGTCTTCTCCGCGGTTTGGCTGACCACGCTTGCCACCACGGTCGTCGCGGCCGTCGGACTGTGCATGCTGGCTCGGAGATTCCCGGGCCGACCGACGATCGTCGCGAATTACTCCCTCGCCGTCGTGCTGCTGGTGACGAGCGCGTTGTGGATCGAGTCGACTCTGAACGGGCAGCGTTTCTCGGCGGCGACCTCTTTGCCATTCGCACTGTGCGACCTCGCCACCCTCATCGCGGCGGCCGCCCTCGTGACGCGTGTGCGGGTACTGGTCGAGCTGACGTACTTCTGGGGACTCGCCGGGACCATCCAGTCACTTCTCACTCCCGATCTCAACGTCGGGTTCCCGAAGCTCGAGTTCTTCGAGTACGTGCTTGCTCACGCCGGCATCGTGTGCGCCGCGCTGGTGCTCGTCGTCGGCGAGCGGATCCAACCGGGAAGGCGCGCAGTGCCGAGGATCTTTGCGATCACGCTCGGCTACAGCGCGGTCGTCGGGGTCATCGACTGGGTCACCGGCGGCAACTACATGTACCTGCGGCGACCGCCCGGCAACTGGACGTTGCTCTCCGTCCTCGGCCCTTGGCCGTGGTACATCGGCTCTGCCGCGGGAGTCGCCATCGTGTTGTTCACGCTTCTCGACCTGCCATTCTGGCGAAGCCGAAGCGGCTCGACCGGCCCGGCCGGCGGAGAGCGCACCCGTCCGGCAGGCCCGCTCGGGGGGGAGGGAGAGCTACGAGGCGGCGGGCGTCCGCTCGTTCTGCCCGACGGACGGGTGCGCGACCATGCCGGCCCGGATCGCGGCTCTCGCCACCTGACATCGGCGATCCGGCCGAGTTGAACGAGTTGATGGCGTTCCCGGCTCCGGAAGGGCGGGCCGCCCCGGCCGACGACGACGCTGGCGTCGCAATGCTCGAGGACGGCCCACGCGACATCGCTCGGCCCTCGTAGCTCCCCAGACCGACCGGCCTGCTGGGAGCTGGCACCTGACACGAAGGCCCTGAGCCATCCGACTGGCGGCGGCGCGCCTGCAACCACGACCCTGGTGCCTTCGTCGCCGGCACGCAGCATCGCCGCCCAGTCGCCCGCGAAGACAGAGGCGACGCCGTGCACCAAAGTCTTCACGAGCGCCTCCGGTGTCCGTTGTTGGCCGAGCTCGACCGCGACGTCGAGCGGGTCCGAACCGGGGTACGGCAGGCGGTCGACGATGCTGCGGACATCTTCGACCTGGACGGCCTCGAGGCGGCTGAGGGCCCTGGCGAGTTCGTCGCCGGTGACCTCGTCGGGCACGCTCACCGTCAGCTCGTCGACGGCCCGGCCGCCGTCACGCTCGAGGATGTTGATCCCGATCACGTCGGCTCCCGCCTCACCGAGCGCTGTCGTCAGTATCCCGAGCGCGCCCGGCCGGTCGGCGAGCCATACGCGGATCACGTACCGAGCCACACGAGCAACTTAGAGAAGCTGTGTGAACGGCAGGTTGCGGTGGCGCTAACGCTGGCGGAAATTGCGACTGATCAGGTGCCGGGCTTGGTTCCGCTCACGACGGCCGCCTCGTTCACGACCTGCGTCGCCTCGACCTTCACGAAACCCGCCTCGTCGAACATCTTCTCCCAAGCCGCGATCGAGACCGGCCGCTCCTGGAATCGGAGGAGGTAGCGGCCTGCGTTCTTCGCGATTCGCCACCATCCGCCGGGGCCTTTCTTGAGCAACAAGGAGAGCTTCGAGGCAATGATCTCCCGGTCGCGGCTGTCGCCCCCGCGCCCGAACATCATGTCGCCGATGACGAGCCTGCCGCCAGGCTTCAACCATTCGTAGGCGTGCCGGACGAGCACCGGCTTGTCCGCATCGCGCAGGTGGTGCAAGGCGTAGTTCGACACGATCACGTCGACCGAGCCCGGCGCGCATTCCAGTTGCTCGACTGGAGCGGCGCGGCCCGCGACGTTCGTTACGCCGGCCGACTTCGCGTTGTCGAGCAGGAGGCGGATCATCTTCTCGCTGATGTCCACGGCGAGCACGGAGGCGACTTTCGGAGCGAGCGCGAGCGTCACCTGGCCCGAGCCGCACCCGAGGTCGAGGGCGTGCTCGCTCGACGTGGCGGCGGCCTGCTCGACGACCTGGTTCACCACCTTGACGAGACCTGGGTTGTTGCCGGCGCCGTGGTCCCAGGAGACGGCCCTCCTCGTCCAGAAGCGCTGTTGGCGGGCAAGGTTCCGGTCCGTCTGCAACGGAGTCGGCGCGGCGTTCGTCATGTCACTCCCGGTCGAGGCGTGTTGCGGCTACAGCTTGGTGGCGGCCGGCTCGAAGCGGAAGTGCCACGGCGCGCTCGGCGGAGTGGCGACGGTCCCGATCTGCTTGCCACCGGACAGCACCGTGACCGTAGCGCCCGCAGCGGCGACTTCGAGGTCGACGGGGCCGGTGGCGGAGATGGCCTGGGTGCTGCCGGCGTGAACGTCGCCTGCGAAGAGCGCCGCCCCTGTGATGACGCCGTTCACGAGCTTGTACGCCACCACCCACGTGACGCCTGTCGCTTTGACCGAGAGCACGTAGTCCGAGGTGCCGGTCACTGTGTACGCCGTGGTGAGGCCAGGGAGCCCGGGCGGTTGGGGATATGTCTCGGAGATCGAGACCTTGGGCGTCGTGTTGGAGGTCCCGCCCCCGTTGTGATGGGTAGTAGTGACTGGCGGCGCCCCGCTGCTTACGGGCACGATCCTCCTGAGGGGCTTCACCCATGCCGGGTGGGTATGGATGATGAAGTCCCCGGCGCCCGCGACGAGCACGAGGAATGCGAGGGACCACACCACCACGCGCAGGATCAGGGGCGCCGGGAGCCGTTTTCGCGACCCCGGGTACCAGATCGTCCCGTCGGGGAGAAGGACGCCATAGTTCGGACCGGCCGGCACAGCCGGGATCTCGGCAGTCAAGACCGTCGAGGTCCCGGTCTCAGGGCCAGGCCCGTACGAGCGGCTGACCGCGCCGGTGTCAGGTGCGATCATCGTCCGGCTCGCTCCTGACGGCGGCTCCTCGGCCCTCACGATTGTCCCTCCCACTTCCTGCACGAAACGCTACCGCGTACCGCGAAGTGCCTCCATCGGTTACCCGTTCGCAAACTCGACGACGTTCTCTCCGAGCCGCGACCCGATCTCCGGTCGCGGCAGCCAAGCAACCCCGATCACGCCCGGCCCGGTGTGCACCTGCATCGCCGCCGAGAATCCGGAGACGAAGTCCACTTCCCCGAGAATCTCGCACAGGCGGTCCGCAGCGTCAGGGCTGTCCGCATGGAAGACGGTGGACCACTCGGATCCGCTGCCGCCACCGGCGTCGTAGGCCGCGCGGATCCGATCGAACGCCTCGGCCTCGCCCCCGACCTCTCCGAGCAGCTCGACGGTGCCATCCCGCATGCGGAACAGGCTCCGGACACCGGTCAGGGCTGAACCGCGCAGGATCGGCGCCGGCACCCGGCGGCTCCGGCGGATGGGGTCCAAGGTCTCGAGCGTGGCGACCAGGTCGACGCGGCGCGACGCCTCCTCGAGCGCGGTGACGACCTGTGCCAGCGACGCTCCTGCTTGAGCGGCCTGCGAGCCGGTGAGCACGACGAGGGCTTCGCCGGCGGCGGCAGTCCGCGAATCGACCACGACGGCTTGGCGAGAGGTCAGCTCTGCTGCCAGCGAGGCGTTGCGGAACATGCCGGCGAACTCCATCGCCGGCGTGACGATTACGACCTCCTCGCAGCCCGATTCCTCGATGGCAGCGAGGTAGTCGGTGATGAAGGGGTGGCTGGAGCGGACGTACTGATCGCGCTCGACTGCCTCCGAGATACGGCGTGAGAGCTGGTCAGCGCCGTCCACACCGTCCGCTCCGGGCAGGTGGACGGTAACCGGCACGGTGATGATCCCGAACTTCTCCACGAGCACCGCGGGGAGGCACGTGCTGGAGTCCGTCACTACGGCCACGCCTGACACTGTGGTCAAGGCTACTGTCCGAGGTGGTGAGAGCGACGGTGGGCCCGACGTTCACCATGTCGGAGGTGGTCGAGAGGACGGGAATCGCGCCGTCGACGATCCGCTACTACATCGCCACCGGGCTCGTGCCCCCCGGGCACCGGGTGGCGGCGAACCGCCACCTGTACGACGAGCGCCACGTCGAGTCCCTCAGGCTCGTGCACTTGTTGAAAGAGCGGCGAAAGCTGCCGCTCGCTGCCATCCGCAAGATACTGCCCGAGCTGCTCGAGTTGCCCGCTGACGGGGCGTTTCGCCCGGAGATGTGGGAGCAGCTCGTGGAGGCCCGAGCGCGTTCGAGCGCCAAGACCTCTCCGGCCGCGCGCCTACTCGAGGCAGGCGTCGACGCATTCACCAGGCGGGGCTACGCCGAGGTCCGAGTCGACGACGTCTGCCAAGCGGCCAAGGTGGCCAAAGGCTCGTTCTACCGCCACTTCGCATCGAAAGAGGAGCTGTACTTCGCGGCGGCCCGCGAGGTGGCCGAGATGGCCGGGAGGCGATTCCTCGACGCTGGTCAGCCGGCTACACCCACGTCCGGGGCCGTGCTCACCCCCGACGAAGCACTCGAAGTCCTGGTGGAAGCGCTCGAGCCGAATCTTGCGCTCATTCTCGACCTCATGGCGCTCGCCGCCCAGCGCCGCCCGGGGCACGGGCGCGTGCTCCGGGAGATCTTCACCCACCTCTATCGCACCGTCCGGAGCCGCCTTACGCCCGCGGGGGCTGCCCGGGCCGAGGAGATCCTCGAGCGGGCGCTCGTCACCGGCATCCGCCGTGTGGTCGTGAGCCCGTTGCTCGAACGGGAGCTCTTCCCGGGCGAGTCCGCTCTCTGAGGTCCTGTCTGCGCGGCCGCTCTCAGCCAAGTTCCTGTCACATGTGGGTTCATTGACGGCGGGGTGTAGGTTTGCCAGCATTGTGCACAAGCAGTGCGACCGACCGGTCACCCGCTCTGCTCGCAGAGGTACGGCGGTAGTGGCCGAGGTGCTCTGGCTAGAAATGACGACGGCAAGGAGGCTGGTAGTGGGCGGTATTGCGGACGGACGAGCGTGATCCTCGACCGCATCTCGTCGCCCGCTGACCTAAAGGCGCTCTCTCTTTCCGAGTGCGAGCAGCTCGCATCCGAGATCCGCTCGTTCATCGTCGACTCGGTCAGCGTCACAGGCGGCCACCTCGGCTCGAACCTCGGGGCGGTCGAGCTCACGATCGCCCTCCACCGGGTCTTTGACTCTCCGAAGGACCTGTTGTTGTTCGACACCGGCCACCAGGCCTATGTCCACAAGATCCTCACGGGTCGAGCCGCCGGCTTTGCCGAGCTGCGCCAGGCGGGAGGGCTCTCGGGATACCCGAACCGCTCAGAGTCGCCCCATGACGTGATCGAGAACTCCCATGCCTCTACGGCGCTGTCGTGGGCGCACGGGATCGCGGCTGGCCTCGCCCACGAGGACCCGGAGAACTCAAAGGACCGCCACGTCGTGGCAGTCGTCGGCGACGGCGCCCTCACCGGCGGCATGGCCTATGAGGCCCTCAACAACCTCGGCCACTCCGCCTCGCGGGTCGTCATCGTGTTGAACGACAACGGCCGCAGCTACGCGCCGACGATCTCGAGGCTCTCGGGCTCTCTCACACAGCTCCGCCTCGATCCGCGATATGTGCGACTCAGGGGTGCGGTGAAGGGCGCGATCGGAGACATGCCTGTCGTGGGCGCGGTCGCCGGGCAGTCCCTGAAGGGCCTCACCTCTGCCCTCCGTGAGGTCGTCGAGCCGCACGTGTTCTTCGAGGCACTCGGCGTCCGCTACACCGGCCCGCTCGACGGCCACGACATCGCCCAGGTCGAACAAGCCCTCCGGCGTGCCTCGTCGTGGCCCGGCCCGATCGTGCTCCACCTGCTCACACGGAAGGGGAAGGGCTACGGCCCGGCCGAAGAGGACGAGGTGGCCTGCCTGCACGACTTGAAGGTCACAGCGGCCTCCTCGAGCGGCAACGGCAGCGCCGCCGGCTCTCATGCGAGCACCGACTTCGGTGCGGTGCTCCCGCCGGTCCTGCGCACAGGCGAGAGCTACACCGACGCCTTCACAAAGGCCCTCTTGACCCTCGCCGGAGAAGACGACCGCATCGTCGCCATCACGGCTGCGATGCCTGGCCCGACCGGGCTCTTGAGCTTCGAGGAGGCCTTCCCCGACCGCTTTTTCGACGTCGGCATCGCCGAGCAGCACGCCATGACCGCAGCCGCTGGGATGGCCTATGTCGGGCTCAGGCCGGTCGTTTGCATCTACTCGACGTTCTTGCAGCGCTGTTTGGACCAGTGGAACCTGGACGTCGGGCTCCACAAGGCCCCCGTCGTCGTCGTGGCGGACCGGGCGGGCATAACAGGCGACGACGGCCCGTCCCACCACGGCATCTACGACCTGCACTCGGCCCTTTCGATCGAGGGGGTCTTCGTCTGCTGCCCCTCAGAGCCAGCAGAGCTCGGGCCACTTCTAAAAGAGGCGCTCGCGTCGTCTTCGCCGGCGCTCTTGCGCTACCCAAAGACGCTCTCTCCCGGCCCGCTCGCCCCCCCGGGCGAGCCCGGGCGCCACCGGGTGCTCGAACAAGGCGACGGCGAGATCGTGATAGTCGGCATCGGCAAGCTCGCACGAGCAGGGCTTGAGGCCGCCCGCATCGTCACCGCCGAGTCGGGCCTGAGGCCGACGGTCATCGACCCACGGGTGATACGCCCGGCAAGCGACGGCCTCGTCGAGGCGATGGCAAGGGCATCGCTTCTCATAACAGCAGAGGACGGGATCGCACAAGGAGGAGCGGGCGCCTACCTCGCCTTCCTCGCCGATGCCCGGGCAGAGGCCCTCGGCCTCGACGGCCCGCGCGCCGTCATACTCGGCGTGCCCGTCAGCTACATCCCACAGGCCAAGCCGGAGGTCATCTTGGCCCGCCTCGGCCTCGACGGGCCGGGCATAGCCACCTCGCTCTTGGAGGCGGCCCGGCGCTACGGGCTCGCCGGCCCTGCGGGCGGCGCCGACGAGGAGTTCTCGACCGGCGGCTCGGAGCTCCACAGCCGATTGAGCGGCGGCACGCCTGTAGTGGCCCGGGCCTCAGCGATGCTTGCAAGGCGCCAGAGGTGAACGCGATCGCGCTCGACCGACTGCCGGGTGAGCAGGCGGTCCTCGGGAAGGCCGCTTCGGAGAACTTCCCGGTTGCGATGAGGCTGCTCGCAGCGCGCGAACGAGAGAGCCTGCTTGCCATCTATGCCTACGCGCGCCTCGTGGACGACGTCGGCGACGAGCTCGAGGGGACCACCTCGGAGCGGCTGGCCGCTCTCGACCTCGTCGAGGCCGAGCTCGATCGTGCCTTCGCAGGCACGGCGGCTCACCCGGTGTTCTGCCGGCTCGGCGTCGCGATAGCCTCGTGCGGGCTCGACCGCGGACCTCTCGCCGACCTGATCGAGGCCAATCGGCAGGACCAGTCGGTCACCCGGTACGAGACGTTCGATCAGCTGCTCGGCTACTGCCGGCTGTCGGCCAACCCCGTCGGGCGGCTCGTGCTCGCCGTGTTCGGCCAGGGTGGAGGCGAGCGCGACGAGCTGTCCGACATGATCTGCACAGGTCTGCAGCTCGTCGAGCACTTCCAGGATGTCGCCGAGGACGCCGAGCGCGGGCGGGTCTATCTGCCCGGCGAGGACTTGGATCGTTTCTCCGTGCCGAGAGCCTTTCTGAGTGGCGGCGCAACCATCGGCCTTGTTCCGGCAAGCTTTCGCCGCTTGATGGCGTTCGAGGTCGGGCGGGCGCGGTCGATGCTCGCCGGAGGGTCCGATCTCGTGAACCAGATGACCGCGCCGCGCGCAGCACTCGCGATCGCCGGGTTCGCAGGAGGCGGCCTGGCACAGCTGGCCGCAATCGAACACGCGGGTTACGACGTGCTGAGGACGGAGGTCAAGGCGTCGCACATGGCCGTTGCGAGTGAAGCGCTCTCCCTGCTCGCCCGGAGGCGGACGCGCCGAGGCGATCGCCGTCGCCCGAGGAGGACGACCTGATGGACCTGCACGCGGCGTACGACCGTTGCGAGGAGGTCACTCGCGCCGAAGCCAAGAACTTCGCCTACGGGATCCGCTTGCTCCCGCCCGATCGCCGCCGGGCGATGGCGGCGCTCTACGCGCTGGCTCGCCGCGTGGACGACATAGGCGACGGCGACGCGGCGGTGGCGGACAAGCTGACGCAGCTCCGGGCGGTGCGGACGTCTCTCGCAGCTCTCACCGTCGGCGAGCACGACCTCGACGACCCGGTTCTCGTCGCGCTAGCCGATGCGTCCCAGCGCTACCCGATTCCTCTCGATGCCTTCGGCGAGCTCATCGACGGATGCGAGATGGACTGCCGCCAGAGCACCTATGAGACCTTCGACGACCTCGTGGTCTACTGCCGTTGCGTGGCCGGGTCGGTCGGGCGCCTCTCGCTCGGTGTCTTCGGCACCTCGGCGCGGGAGGAAGCCGAGCCGCTGGCTGACACGCTCGGGATCGCGCTCCAGATCACGAACATCTTGCGCGACGTCGTCGAGGACCGAACAACCATGGGGCGTGTCTACCTGCCTCAGGCAGACCTGGCCGAATGCGGGTGCCTGCCCGACGGGACAGGCTCGGTCGAGGCGATGTCGGCGTTGATCCGTCTCGAGGCGGCTCGGGCCGAGGAGCGTTTCGACGAAGGGCTGCGCCTCCTTGATCTGTTGGACCACCGCAGCCGGGCGTGTGTAGCGGCCATGGCAGGCATCTATCGCCGGCTGCTCACCCGGATCGAGGCGGATCCTTCCGCAGTGCTCGTCCGCCGGGTCTCGCTTCCCGCATGGGAAAAGGCATGGGTGGCGGCACGGAGCCTTGCAGGGGCGGGCGTATGAGCACGACCGGTGCCACCGGTGCGAACGGCTCGGGCCGGCCTCGGGTGGTCGTCGTCGGAGGAGGCCTCGCCGGGCTGTCCGCCGCCGTGGCCTGTGCGGATGGTGGCGCAAGTGTGACGCTGCTGGAAGCACGCCCGAGGCTCGGGGGAGCGACGTGGTCGTTCGAGCGTCACGGTCTCTCCTTCGACAACGGCCAGCACGTGCACCTGAGGTGCTGTCGCGCCTACCGCTCATGGCTGGACCGACTCGGCACGTCGGACCTCGCGCCGTTCGCCGGCCCGCTCGCCATACCCGTCCTGCGCCCCGAAGCCGGTGCCGCGCCGCCAAGAGTGGCATGGATCCGCCGGGACTCCCTGCCTGCACCGCTACACCTCGGCCGGGCGCTCGCCTCGTACCGGCACCTCGGCGCCGCCGACCGCCTGCGCCTCTTGCCGGCGGCACTGGGCTTGCGGCGCGCTCGCCTCGACGACCCGCGCCTCGACTCTGAGACCTTCGGGCGCTGGCTCCGCCGCCACGGTCAACGCGACGTGGCGATATCGAGGTTGTGGGACCTCATCACGCTTCCGACGACGAATCTGCGTGCCGCCGACGTCTCGCTGGCACTGGCGGCGAAGGTCTTCCAGACGGGCTTGCTGACCGAGACCGGAGCAGCCGACATCGCATGGTCGCAGGTCCCGCTGGCCGACTTGCACGTCGAGCCGGCCCGCCGCCTCCTCCGGTCTCTCGGCGCGGACGTCCGTCAGCGTGCCAGGGTCACCGAGGTGGTGCTCGGCGGACCTGGTTCGAGCGCCCCCAGCCGGGCCCGCGGGGTGGTGGTCGACGGCGAGATCCTCGAGGCCGAGGCGGTGGTGCTCGGCGTCCCCCACGACGCCGCCTCTCGCCTGCTTCCCACGGAAGCATTCAGGGACCCGGCGTCGCTCTCGGCCCTCGGCGCCGTCCCGATCGTGAACGTCCATTTCGTCTTCGATCGCAAGGTGATGCCCTACCCGCTAGCCGCCGCAGTCGACTCGCCGGTCCAGTTCGCCTTCGACCGGACGGCCGCTTCCGGCCTCGACGGCTCGAACGGCGGCCAAGTTCTCGCCATCTCCCTCTCGGGTGCGGACGCCGAGATCGGCGAACGCCCGGAGGAGCTCATTGAGCGCCAACTCGAAGGGGTGCGGAGCCTGTTCCCGGTCGCGAGAGAGGCCGAGGTGGTCGACGCCGTCGTCACGCGCGAGCACGAAGCCACGTTCCGGGGAGTGCCCGGTACGCGGTCACTCCGGCTGGGGTCGGTCACCGGGATCGCCAATCTGGCACTCGCCGGGGCATGGACCGACACAGGCTGGCCCGCCACGATGGAGGGGGCCGTGCGCAGTGGGCGCGCGGCTGCCGACGTGGCGCTGGCATCGGTCGGATATCGAGGTCTCTCAACCCCACGACGTGAAGAGGTGATCGCATGATCCCCATCCGATCTGTCCCTGAGGTGCTGCAGCGGGCGCGAGAGCTCTCGGCGCCCGCCGTGCAGGCCGCGCTCGAGCGGTTGTCCCCGGAGGTCCGCCCGCTCGTCGAGTACCACTTCGGCCTCGCCGACCAGGCCGGCCACCGAGTCGATGGAGCGTCGAACGGCAAGGGAGTTCGCCCGGCATTGGCGGTGCTCTCCGCCGAGGCCGCAGGCAGCCCGCCGGAAGTCGGCATACCTGCGGCGGTCGCCGTCGACCTCGTCCACAACTTCTCGCTCATCCACGACGACGTGATCGATCGCGATCACGAGCGCAGGCATCGGCCGACGGTATGGTCGCTCTGGGGCGTCGGCCGGGCGATCATCGCCGGGGACGCGCTCTTGGCCCTCGGACAGCAGGTGCTCCTCGAGTCGCCCGCCGACGGGCTGATCGCCGGTGCTCACGCCGGTGCGGCGGCCCGGTGCCTTGCCGAGGCGACGTCCGCGATGATCGCCGGGCAGGCGCTCGACATGGCGTTCGAGTCGATTCCTGGCGTCGATGTCGATCGGTGCTTGTCGATGGAGGCCGGGAAGACCGGAGCGCTTCTCGGATGTGCCTCCTCCCTCGGGGCCGTTCTCGCCGGCGCACCGGAAAGCGCGACCTCGGCTCTGCGCGAGTTCGGCGTGCAGCTCGGCTTGGCATTCCAGGCGGTGGACGATCTCCTCGGGATCTGGGGCGATCCGGACCGCACCGGCAAGCCCACAGGCAACGACATCCGCCAGCACAAGAAGACCCTGCCTATCGCGGCCGCTCTTGCTGCAGGCGACGGGGACTCCGACGAGCTCGAACGCCTGCTCGCGACCGATCGGCTGGCCGAAGAGGACGTCGCCCGAGTGGTCATGCTCGTGGAGCGTTGTGGCGGCCGGGAGATAGCAGGTGACGAGGCCCGGGGCCGTCTCGCTGCGGCGCTCGACGCCCTCGGGCAGGCGCCTCTCGACGAGCGGGCGAGGGAGGAGTTGGCAGATGTCGCACGGTTCGTCGTGGCAAGGGAGTTCTGATGGCGGGTGACCTCGCCACCGCCCGGTCGACACTCGAGCGCGCCCGCGAGCACCTTCTCGGCCTTCAGTCCCCGGAGGGCTTCTGGAAGGGCGAGCTCGAGACCAACGTGACGATGGACGCCGAAGACCTGCTCCTGCGTGAGTTCCTCGGGATCAGGACGCCGGAGCAGTCCGAGGAGACCGCTGTGTGGATCCGCTCGCAGCAGCGCTCGGACGGCAGCTGGGCCACCTTCTACGAGGGACCGGCGGATCTGTCGACCACTCTCGAGGCCTACGTGGCGCTGCGCCTCGCCGGTGACGACCCGTCTCAACCGCACATGGCAAAGGCCGCCGCCTTCGTGCGGGAGGCCGGTGGTCTCGAGCGGGCACGAGTCTTCACACGGCTGTGGATGGCGCTCTTCGGGCTGTGGCCGTGGGACGAGCTCCCGGCGCTGCCGCCCGAGGTCGTCTTCCTGCCGTCCTGGTTCCCGCTCAACATCTACGACTTCGCGTGCTGGGCCCGTCAGACGATCGTCGCGCTCACCGTCGTGGCGGCCCACCGGCCGGTCCGGCCGCTTCCTTTCGGGATCGAAGAGCTCCGATCGGGGCTGCCGTCGCCGGCCAAGCAGCCCTGGCGGACGGCCAAGGGTGCTTTCCAGCGCCTGGACGACATGTTGCACGGCTGGGAGAGGCTGGCGCGGCTCCCGTTGCTCCGGTCGACCGTGCGGCAGGCGGCTCTCGTCGCGGCCGAGCGCTGGATCGTCAAGCGGCAGGAGGCCGACGGCGGATGGGGCGGCATCCAGCCGCCATGGGTCTATTCGCTGATGGCGCTCAGCCTGCAGGGATACGCCATCGACCACCCTCTGATGAGACATGGCCTGGCGGGGCTCGAGGGCTTCACGATCCGGGACCCCGGCTCCCGGCGCCTCGAGGCGTGCCAGTCGCCCGTGTGGGACACGGCCCTCGCTCTGGTGGCACTCGGTGACTCGGGACTCGGTCTCTCCGACGAGCGCGTAGAGAGGGCGGTGTCGTGGATCGTGGGCGAGGAGATCCGGGTGAGCGGGGACTGGGCGGTCCGCCGTCCCGGGCTCGAGCCCGGCGGCTGGGCATTCGAGTTCGCGAACGACAATTACCCCGACGTCGACGACACGGCCGAGGTCGTGCTGGCGTTGCGCAAGGCGGGCGTCATACAAGCGAGCGAGACTCCGCCGATCGTCCCGGCAGCCTCCGCCGCGCTCGATCGCGGTAGGCGCTGGGTGGAAGGAATGGTCTCGGCCGACGGCGGATGGGCCGCCTTCGACGCCGACAACACCCGGGCGCTCTGCACCCGGCTCCCCTTCTGCGACTTCGGCGCTGTCATAGACCCTCCGAGCGCAGACGTGACCGCACACGTGGTGGAGATGCTCGCGCACGAGCTGCGCATCGACGGGAATCTCGCCGGGCCAGCACGCACCGCGACCGAGTCGCTCCTCGCGGGAGGCGTTCGCTGGCTGACGACTGCACAGGAGGCGGACGGCTCCTTCTTCGGGCGCTGGGGCGCCAATTACATCTACGGCACCGGGGCAGCAGTTCCGGCGTTGGTCGCGGCCGGGGTCTCCTCTGACGACCGGCGGATCCGCCGCGCCGTCTCGTGGCTCGAGTCGCACCAGAACGACGACGGTGGCTTCGGGGAGGACCTTCGGTCGTATTCCGATCGCGACTGGGCCGGCCGAGGCACTTCGACAGCGTCACAGACAGCTTGGGCGCTGCTGGCGTTGATCGCCGGCGGGGAGGCCGCGGGAAGCTGTGCGGCCCGCGCCGTCGCCTGGCTCTCTTCTAGCCAACGGCCCGACGGCACCTGGGACGAGCCGTGGTTCACCGGGACCGGGTTCCCGGGCGACTTCTACATCAACTATCACCTGTACCGCCTCGTGTTCCCGATCAGCGCTCTCGGCCGCTACGTCGACGCGCTCGAGGACTCGGCGGCCGTCGTGGGCCGGTGGTGACCCTGCTCGCGCCGCTTCGCATCGAAGCCGCCGCTGTCCGTGCCGGCGCCCGAGGGCGCAGGATCGAGCGGATCGGGATGGGACCGGCACGGGCGGGAGGCGCCGGTGCCCGGCTCCGGCGGTTGTTGGCGCCGGGTGCTCCGGTGGCGGTGCTCGGCTTTGCCGGGGGCCTTCACGCCACCGATCGTGCGGGCGACCTCGTCGTCGCTACCGAGCTGTTCACCACCGACGACTCGATGCCGCCCGCCATGCTCGACGGTGCGCTGGCGGGGAGGATCGCCGCCGCTCTCGCAAAGGTGCTAGGGCGCGTCCGGACAGGCCCGATCGCTTGCTGCCCCACGTTGATGCCGGCGAGAGAGGTCGCCGAAGTGGCAGCCGACAGGGCGGTCGCCTGCGAGATGGAGTCCGCCTGGCTCGCGCCGCTGGCCGGGGGCCGCCCCTTTGCCGTCGTCCGTGTGATCGTCGACCGGCCAGGGCGGCCGCTCGTCGGACCGTGGACGATCTCGGGCGGAATCGTCGCTTGGCGCCGCCTTGCCATCGCTGCCGGCATCGTTGCCGGCGAGCTCGAGCAGTACAAGTAAGCCCTACCTCCGTAAGGTCAGAGAGAAGACACGATGCCGATCCCCATCCGCCAGAACCTCGCAGTCGCCTCGTACCTGATGCGCCAGCGGTTTGCCAAGAACGACAAGTTCCCGCTGATCGTCGAGGCTCGAGCCGCTCTTCGCCTGCAACCTCTCCTGCCCGGGCTGCGGGAAGATCCAGTACCCGACCGAGATCCTGCGGAAACGGCTGACAGTTGACGAGGCAGTCGGGGCGATCGAGGAGAGCGGTGCTCCGATGGTGTCGATCGCAGGCGGAGAACCGCTCCTGCACCCCCAGATCGAGCAGATCGTGGGCGAGCTGATCAAGCGGAAGCGCTTCGTCTACCTCTGCACGAACGCCGTCCTGTTGAAGCGGAAGATGGAGCGCTTTGCTCCCTCGCCCTACTTCTCCTGGGTCGTGCACCTCGACGGCTTGCAAGAGCGTCACGACAAAGCCGTCGACCGCGAGGGCGTCTTCGACACTGCGGTCGACGCGATCCGCTCGGCTAAACAAAAGGGCTTCCGCGTCACGACCAACTCCACCTTCTTCACGACCGACTCGCCGAAGACCGTTCGGGAGGTCCTCGACTTCTTGAACGACGAGCTGAAGGTCGACGCGATGATGATCTCGCCCGCCTACGCCTACGAGAAGGCGCCCGATCAGGACCACTTCCTCGGAGTCCGCCAGACCCGGGAGCTGTTCAAGTCGGCATTCGGCGAAGGGCGCCGGAAGAAGTGGCGATTGAACCACACGCCGCTGTTTCTCGACTTCTTGGAGGGCAAGGTCGATTACGACTGCACGCCGTGGGGGATCCCGAGCTACTCGATCTTCGGCTGGCAGCGGCCTTGTTACTTGATGAGCGACGGGTATGCACAGTCCTACAAGGAGCTTCTCGAGACGACTGACTGGTCGAAGTACGGACGAGGCAAGGACCCGCGTTGCGACAACTGCATGGCTCACTGCGGATACGAGCCCTCGGCAGTACTCGCCACCACGAAGTCGCTCCGCCAGTCGTTACGGGCGGCGATCGGAACTCACTAAACCCGGTACTGCCGAGCACAGGCCGGGTCGGTGCTCTGGCCAGTCGGGCATACGCTCGGCAGATGGTCAACGAACCGGGTGAGCCCGACGGGGGAGCGCAAGCGCAAGAGCGCTGGCTCGGTCCCTCTGCTCGGCTGCTCGCGATGCGGCGGGCGGAGCTTGCCGCGATCGCCGTGGTCGTCGCAGGGTGCCTGGGCTTTGCCCTCGGTTCTGAGGGGTCCCTCGCGGCCGGCGTCATTGCCGTGGCGATCGTGTGCGCTCTGGGCGTGCTCTGCGAACAGGTGCTGCAGCGCAGGTACCGATCGTGGGGCTACTGCGAACGCTCAGCCGACCTGCTCGTCCGACGTGGGGTGATGTTCCGGCGCCTCACTGTCGTGCCGTATGGGCGGATGCAGCTAGTGGACGTGACTGCCGGCGCCATCGAGCGAACATTCGGGCTGCAGACGGTTCGGCTGCACACGGCTGCAGCAGCGACGGACGCCCGTATTCCCGGTCTCGAACCCGCCGAGGCAACCCGTCTCCGCGACCGGCTCGCCCTGCTCGGCGAGACACAGGCCGCCGGGATCTGAGTGGCGAAGTCGAGTCCGTGACGCTCCCGTCACCGCCTTTCCTACCCGATCCCAGCGCGGCCTTCTCCAGCTCGGCGTTGCCGAGCGCACCTCGGCGGCTCCATCCGCTCTCCCCCGTGGTCCGGATCGGTCGCGCGGCCGTGGCGTTTCTCTACGTGGCGGCCACTGCTGTAGCCCAGAGCCGGTCGAACGGTCATCCCGACTACGTGATCGACGTGGTGATCCTGGTCGCGACTGTCGTTGCCGGCTTCGTCTCCTGGGTGGTGACGACCTGGTCGGTCGAGGGCTCGACCATGCAGGTGTCGACGGGCCTCATCCGTCGCAAGGTCGTGAGGCTCCCACTTTCGCGCGTGCAGGCGGTCGACCTCGTCGAGCCCTGGCTCGCTCGTCTGCTGGGCCTCGCAGAGGTGCGGGTGCGGACCGGCGGAGGAGCCGATGGCGACGCGCGGCTGCAGTACTTGAAAGTCTCCGACGCCCAGGCGGTCCGTACGGCGTTGGTCGCGCTCGTTCACGGGTTGCCCGGATCCACGCCGGAGGCGCCCGAGCATCCGCTCGTCCGCGTGAACAACCGGCTGCTCGTGCTGTCGACGCTCCTGACCGGCGGGATACTGTCCAGCCTCGCCTTCATCGTGTTGGAGGTCGTGCTCTTCTCGCTTCACGAGACGGTCCTCGGCACGAGCCTGCTTCTGTATCTCTTCGCCGCCCTCAGCGCGCTCGGTAGGAGGATCGCGAACGAGTGGGGTCTCGCGGTGTCGGAGTCACCCGACGGGTTGCGGCTGAAAGCGGGCCTCGGGTCACGAGTACGTGAGACCATCCCTCCGAACCGTATTCAGGCCGTGCACCGGGTCGAGCCGCTCTTTTGGCGCGGCTTCGGCTGGCAGCGCCTCGAAGCTTCACCTTGCCGGTGGAGTGGCGCACAGGCGTAATCAACCGCGGGCTGTCGTGCGGCGAGCACTTCTCCCGGTCGGCCTTGTGCCCGAGGCCGACCTGTTGCTTTCCCGCTTGCTCGGCAGGACCGGCGTGGGTCTCTCGCGGCCGCCGCGACGCGGGAGGGTGCGGTCGCCGTTCTCTTTCCACTTCCTCTCTGCTGGCCACGATGGCGTGATTGCCGAGTCGACGTCGGGGCGCGTGTGCAGGCGAACGGAGATGATCCCATTGGCCAAGGTGCAGAGCATTCACTACGTGCAGGGGCCATTCTTGCGGGCTCTTGGCCTGGCGACAGTGCACGTTGTCGCGGCCGGACATGGCGCCTCGGTGTCGTGGCGGCAGTGGGATGCAAGCGAGGCTCGTTCGCTCGTCGACGAGCTGACGGCGGCCTGTGCTTCTGCACGTGAGCTCGACCTGGCCAGAGCCGCCGCACATGCGGTACCGGGTCAGCCTCCGCCACCGCCCCCTGGACAGCCTCCGCCGGCCAGTCCGGCCGTCGCGCCTCCATTGCCAGTGCAGGGGGTGGCGCCCCCTGTGCTCTCGGTCCCGCCTCCGCCACCGCAAGGGCTCCCTTTCACCGGCAAGTAGGCTGACGTGCCTCGGGGCTGTAGCTCAGTTGGTTAGAGCGCCTGGTTTGCAACCAGGAGGCCAGGGGTTCGAATCCCCTCAGCTCCACATCGTGCGGTTGACCCCATTGGGTGGACCGCGGTTATGAGAATGCAGCCTGGGTTTGCTTTGAGTGTAGGGCCTCGTATTCGGTCGGGGTGAGGTAGCCCAGCGAGCTGTGGCGCCGGACCGGGTTGTAGAAGGCTTCGATCCACTCCGCCATGGCGCTCGAGAGCTCGACGACGGTCTTCCAGCTCTGGCGGTTCAGCAGCTCGATCTGCATGGATCCCCAGAACGACTCCATGGGGGCGTTGTCATAGCAGTCGCCGATCGTGCCCATCGAGCCGAGAAGTCCGAGGCGCCGGACGTTCTCGGTGAAGGCCCACGACGTGAATTGTGAGCCGCAGGAGCCTCAGCCAGGGATTGCCGTGGATGACACCGAATCGGTACTGAAGCTGACCGGCGTCGATCGCCGCGACGATCTCGTCCTGGGTCAGCCCGAACTCCTTACGTGCTGTCTTGTCGCTGAGCGTCGCACCCTTCCGGCTCCACTCTTCTTGCATGGAGCGTGTTGGTGAAGGGCGGGTTGGGGTACGCGCCGGGCACGGAGCTCAAAGCCGGGATCAGGACGATGAGCGCACCGACGGTGACGGCTGCGTTCTCCACGGGGTGGTTCGCGGCATCCCTTGACGGCAGCGACGGGTTCTCCTACGGTCGGGATTCAGAGCATCTGTGCCGACGGAACATCGAGGACCTCACTAAGTGAGCTTGCCGCCGATTGCTGGTGCTACCGACAACGAGGGGGGTCGTGCCAAATGCACCGAAGAATCCTGAGGGCTGTCGTGCCCGCAGCAGTGCTCATCGGAACCGTCTTCGCCGGCGCGGGCGCAGCCGGGGCTGCTACCTCGCCGAGGGCGACGAAGACGCTCTGGGTCGCACCTACCGCCAAGGTGAAGGGCGAGTCGGTGGCGTGCTCCACCGCGAAGTACCACGCGGTCAATAGGGCGATCAATGCAGCAGCCGTCGGCGACACCGTCCAGGTCTGCGCCGGGACGTATACGGGGTCGGCGTCCGTCAAAGTGCAGAGCCAGGGGAAGACCATTACGATCACGAGCGGCGCCCTCATCGAGAAGAAGATCAACCTCGTCGGCATGCCAGGGGCGATCATCAATGCGAAGGGGCTTGTCAACGGCGTCACGATCTACAGCCCGGGTGCGGCCGGAGCGACCGTGAACGGCATCACTGCCGAAGGTGCCATCGGCGAGGGGATCCTCGCGGTTGGTACGAGCGGGATCACGATCGAGAACAGCACGGTCAAGCACAACGACAACGGCAGCTCGAAGAGCGCCTGGATCGAATGCCAAGCGAGCGGACCCATCCCGAATGACTGTGGCGAGGGCTTGCACCTCCTCACCGTGACAGGTTCGACGGTCAAGAACAACACCTCCGAGTTCAACTCCGGCGGCATGCTTCTTTCGGACGAATTCGGGCCGACCAGTCACAACACGATCAAGGGAAACCTCGTCGAGGACAACGAGTCCGACTGCGGTATCACGATCGTCGGTCACAACGCCGGTGCGGTCAACTCCAAGGGCGTCCCCCAGCCGAAGGTGGCGGGCGTATACGACAATCTCGTCACGGCCAACATGGTGATCAGCAACGGCACGACCGGCGAAGGCGGTGGGATTCTTCTCGCAGGCGTCGCCTCGTACGACAACACCATCACCGACAACGAGATCGCCGGAAACGGCCTGGCCGGGGTCACCATCCACGAGCATGGCCTCAACTACCTGAGCGGTGACGTCATCGCGGGTAACTGGATCGGGACGAACGACATCACAGGGGACCCTGGGACACCGGACCAGAGCACGACTGGGGTGTTCGTCGAGCGTGACTTGGCAAAGTTCCCGATCATCAAGATCACGATAAAGGGCAACACGATCGCATGGGATGCCATCGGTATCTACGACGTCGCCGGCGCGAGCGGTCTCACCGAGGGCGGCAACACGTTCATTCACGTCAAGAAGGACGTGAAGGGCTGACTTGAGAGCGAGTCGATGAGGTTGACAGCTTCATCGACTCGGTCTCACACCATCGGAACCCCATCCGATACGCCGGTGAGTCGGAATCCGGGAACTTCGAGATGCGCGAGACATCAGTGATCACGGATACGACGTCGACGATGCAAGCTGGCTGAGACGGCTCATCGACCTCGGCGTCGGCGGAGTGTGAGGCCAGCTTGATGCAGCTCGCGAAGCACAGTTTCGGGGTTGACCTCGAGCGCCTCGCCGAGCACGGCGAGAGAGTCCCCCCTCCGCGTGGCGCCGGGCGCGCGCTTCGCCGGAAGGTGTCCCACCCTCCCGGCGATGTGGGGTACCCTCCGCCCTGCTCGGTATCGGCCACAGATAGTGGATGGTCAGCCGAAGCCGACCTCGGCGAGTATGACGCCCGTTTTATGGCTCAACGCAAGCCCTCGTCGCTCACCTCGACCGTCGTGCCAGCAAAGTCGGTCGTTGGCATGTCAGCCTCCTCACTTGTAACGCTCTCACTTCTTCGGACGGCCACCGGCTAGAGGCGAAGGTCACAGGCGAGTTTCGGTACGCAGAGCTCGCCCTCGATTGAGACCGATGAAACGCGGGTGGCGCGCAGTGTGGCGTGGCCAGGGCCCTATCTGCACAGGCTGCCGGCGCTGACTCAGGCCTCTCCATAAGGCAGGCGGTCATCGTCCGAACCAGCGCCGGCTCTTGGACGCCGTGCGGGCACGGCACTGGCACCGGTCCTCTGGAGCGACGTGGCCCAACACCAGTTCGACGTGTTGACCGCAGCCCTTCCAGGACGGACGGCCACACTGCTTGCATGTCACTTCGGCACACATACTGCGTTCCTTTCCGTAGCGCGAGCTGTGACCCGCTCAGCGATGTTCCTTCCGAATGATCCTCAGCATCTTCGTGTTGATAGCCAGGAATCGCCCGAACTGGATGATCAGGTTCTTCCGGGCCCGCAACGTATTGGCTGTCGGGAGCGGGGCGCTCGCGATGTTGGCGTCGGTGTTGTCCATCGACCTCTCCTCGTCTATTCGGGGATCAGGTGCCAACCCGGACGGGCCCTGGCCTTGTAGATGAACATGTAGTGGAGAAGCAGCTTGATCCAGTGCCCCGCCAGGCCGATCTCGCCGAAGGTGTCCTCCAGGCTCCGCCCGGTGCCCGGGTACTTCGCCAGGTCTGGCACGACCGGGTACATGGTCATCGAGGCCGCGCTGCCGTGGCGCAGTCCCGACCCTGCCGAGGCCACACACGCCGCCGCCATGTCGGCCATCGAGGCCGAGCGGACCTTGGCCGATGCGCCGTGTTTGATCATCTCGGCGATGCTGGTGGCCGCCAGCTTGCCCATGATCCCCGACGGCATTCCGGTTCGTGGTGGTGAGGGGGCAATGACGGTGCCGCTGGGAGACTTCCTCGGCCGTGAGATCTGGTGGGGTGGGGCGAAAGCGATCCCCACGGCGAAGATGTTGGGAAACCGTGGTACCTGGTAGGTGCTCGGCCAGTCCTCGGCCCGCCACTCCTCGAACGGCTTAGCGGAGTAGTCGGCGTCGACCTTCATGAACCCGTTCGGAGCAAACAGCTCGGCACTGATGTCCTCGCCATCTGAGTCGAACGCCTGGAGATCCACGCCCCGGAACGGCGGGAGGAGCATGGCGAACTCGAACGCGAGCGAACCGTGGGAACCGTCCAGCTGCTCGTAATGGACGACACCCTCCTCGACGCTCGTCACGTGGGCCCCGGTGACCGCTCGGATCCCCCGCTCCCGGAAGAGCGACTCGGTCCACAGCTTGGACGTGGTCTGGAACCCCTGCTGGGTGAAGGTCAGCCCGCCGACGCCGAAGTCACCGAGCTCGTACTCGTTTGTCAGGTAGACGATGTCGGCCAGCTCCCGCACCCCGGCCTGGCGCACCTCGTGCTCCACGTTGAAGGCGTACTCGAAGGCGGCGCCCTCGCACGTGCACGTCCCGTGGCCCATCCCGACGACGAGCACCTGGTGTTCGCCCTGCTTCATCCTCTCGATCGAGGCCCGCAGGGCCGCCGATGCCTCGACGGCGTGACCCGAGGTGCACACTGAGTAGGAGTGGCCGTCGGGGCCCAGTCCCGGGGTGGCTCCGAAGTTCAGTTTCGGGCCGGTGGCGTTGACCAGGTAGTCGTACTCGAGCTCGCCGTGCTCACCGGCACGGGTCAGGTCGGTGTAGGTCAACTCGACGTAGGGCGACTCGTGTGACGCGTCGCCCTCGGGGTGGATGGCAGTGGCCAGTGCCTGCTCGTAGCCGATGCCCTTGCGCTTGTAGATCGGACGGAGCGGGAAGGTCACCTGCTCGGTCTTCATCTTGCCCACTCCGACCCAGATGTTCGACGGGATCCAGTTCCAGTTGGAATTCGGGGTGACCACCACGACGTCGTCGGAGCGCTTGAGTATCCGGGAGAGATGGAGCGCCGCCGTGTGGCCGGCGATCCCTCCGCCCAGGACTACGACTCGTGCCATGTCAATCCTCCATCGCCCTCACTGCGTCCGCAGTAGCTTATACCCCCAGGGGTATCAATCGGTCCCGGGGTGCTCTGCCTGCCTCATGATGGTCCCGGTCGGAGGAGGCACCGCTCCAGGAATTTCGTGAGGCGCGAGACGTCCCTCACGATCGCCGCTCCCTCGACTGGGTCTTTGGTGATGTCGAGCGACGGGCAGAACACGTCGGCGCCACCACAGAAGAAGTGCGGCGAACCCAGCACGCCCCGCTGCTGGCCCTCGTGCCAGTCGGCTACCACTCCGGTACGGTCGGACTCGTCGGGCGTGACGACACCGAGGTCGTGGGCCAGGTACTCGAGGACGACCGGGTCCGAGATGTCCTGGCCTTCTTCGAACAGGGCGTCCCGGAGCGCGAAGCTGACCCGCTCGCCGACCTGGAACTCGGTCCGGTAAGCACGGTGGACCAGTGCCAGGGCCTCCAACGTGGACGTCGGGAACCGGTCGACGTCGAGGTTGCGAAACAGGTCCGGAGCGACCTGGGCCCGAAGGTCGTCAGCGTGCTCCTTCGTCACGTCGGGGTCCAGGGGCGCACCGTTCACCAGCTCCAGCGGCCACGCCCGCACCTCGATCACCACGTCGCTGCGACCGGTCCGGGCGCGCTGCTCCTCGATTGCCCGCAGGCCGACGTGGGCGAAGGGACACCAGATGTCGGCGAAGACCTCGATGACCGGCGCTGTCGATGTGCTCATGTGGCCCCCTCTCGAATCATGGAGCGACGGGTCCGGCATCCAGCCAGTCGCACCGCTGCATGGCCTTTCGGCTGGCCCGGCTGGCCCGGACGGCCTTGCCGCTCAGCGGCTTTCCGAACAGCACGTTGAACAGGCAGACGTCGCAACCCACCCACCACGATCAGCGCCCTCCGGCGATGACCCGGACGGCCCGGCCTGGACGCAGTAAGTCAGACCACTGGCGATGAGCCGGAAGCCCACTTGGTTGGTCTAAGGCTTCAAGTCCGCACAGGCCCCGTCAGTGGCAAGACTGACGGTTTCCGGCGGCCCCGGCGTCGACGCCCAAGTCGTCGGACTGCCCGTAGGCCAGCCTCGCCCATTGCGCGGTCGGGCGGCCGTTGTATCGGAACTGCTCACCCTGGACGGCGAAGCTCTGTGGCCACCCGGCTGGCGAATCCTCCCATGTCTCCTGCCGACCGTAGACCGTCATGTCGAGGAGCGCGTAGGTGTTTGACATCCGCTCCGCAGCGCGACCCGTCGTCCAGTACGTCTCGAAGACACGGTCGCCATCGCGCAGGTAGCAGCAGATCAGCCCAAACCCCCCTCGGCCGGCGATCAGCACTTCCTGCGAGTCCTTTGCCGAGTACCACGGCATCTCCCATCCCATGAAGTCGTGGTAACGGGCACTCTCGTCGAACGGCCCCTCGCAGAAGGCTGCGTACGTCACGTCACGCGAGTGCAGGTAGGACAGCTCGCGCACGTGGCCGTTGAAGAACGAGCAGCCCTCGCATTGCCCAGGCGCCGGCTGACCCTCGTGCCACATGTGGTAGTAGACGACGAGTTGCCGCCGTCCATCGAACACGTCGCGCAATGACACGGGTCCGTCGCGCCCGACGACTGTCGTGGTGGCGTCTACCTCCACCATCGGCAACCGCCGGCGTGCCGCAGCGATGGCGTCGCCTTCGCGCGTGTGAGCCTTCTCGCGAACCAACAGCTCGTCGATGTGCTTCTGCCAGGTCTCCCGGTCCACCACCGACGGCACCGGGGCGCCGCCTGTGCCTCCGACGCCGATGAGTGCCGGGTCGATTGTCGTCTTGCTCACGTGTCGCCTCCCGTGGTCGTCTCTGGGTGCCAGCGGGTCGCGGCTCCCTCGCCTGTTACGACGACGCCCGCTGATGAGATTCATCGCTGCGCATAACACAGAAGCTGTCGGACGGCTTCGAGGACACGCCCTCAGCGGGGACCGGCGTCCGGTGCCCCGAGCCGAGCTGCGGCTCGGCACCTGTGACCGTCTCGCCGGGAATATAGTGCCGTCGTCCGAGTGGGTAGAAAGCGGCGGGCTATGAGCAGGCACGATCGGTGAGAAGGCGTCGGTGGGGCCTACGCAGCGGGTGGCGCGGCATCGCCATGGCGCTCGCTGCCGCCGTCACCTGTACGTTCGTGGGCAGGGTCCCAGCAGACGCGGCGTCGCACTCCGGGCCGGCCACGGGCGACGCGACAATCCCTCCGACAGATTGGCCGGCCTACCTGGCCGGCCCGCTGCACGCCTCGTACAACCCCGCCGAGACGGCGATCACGCCCGCGACCGCGGCGGATGTCAAGAAGAAGTGGGAGTTCACGACCGGCAACGGCTACTTGTCCAGCCCGACCGTGGCCCATGGCGCCGTCTACATCGGCGCCAACAGCGGCTGGCTGTACAAGCTCAGTACGACCACCGGCAAGGTCCTCAGCAAGATCTTCCTCGGCGCCGTGAACATCACCAGCTGCCCCCCGCCGCCAACGGGCATGGTGAGCACCGCCACCGTGGCGATCGACCCGCACACCGATCAGCTCACGGTGTACGCATCGGGCGCCGACGGCTACCTATACGCCCTCAGCGCCTCGAACCTGAAGGTCGAGTGGAAGTCCGTCATCGCGATCCCGTCGACAACGGTGAACAACTACTTCGACTGGTCCTCGCCGACGGTGGCGAACGGACGGATCTACGTCGGCGTGTCGTCGAACTGCGATTCGCCGCTCGTGCGCGGCGGGCTCATCAGCTACAACCAGGAGACGGGCACGAAGCTCGGCGAGTTCTACACGGTGCCGAAAGGCCGAGTCGGCGGGTCGATCTGGTCCAGCGTGGCCGTCGCACCCAACGGCGACGTTTACGCTTCGACGGGGAACGGACCGCTCGGGTCGGCCGCGGCGCAATTGCTCGGCGACTCCGAGTCGATCATCAAGCTGTCGCCGACACTGAAGTTCTTGGGTCGCTTCCAGGTGCCGTCCTCGGAGGAGGGATTCGACACCGACTTTGGCGCCTCGCCGGTGTTCTTCAACGAGTACGTCGGCGCCTGCAACAAGAACGGGAGGTTCTACGCGCTGTACCAGTCGACCATGAAACTGGCATGGCAGCGCCAGATAAGCGGCCCGGCCGGCGATCTGGCGGAGTGCATCGCCGCGCCGGTCTGGAACGGCAAGCACTTGTTCTTCGGGACGCCGGCCGCCACGATCGGGAACGTCAGCTACCTCGGCTCGGTCCAGGAGCGCGACCCCAACGGTCACCTGGTCTGGATCACCGGACTGCCCAACGGCATCAACGGCAGTCCCAGCATGGACGGCGGCGGCGTGCTCGGCGTCGGCACCTACGACTACAACCCGAAGCCGAACGCCACCTATCTGATCGACGCAGCGAACGGGAAGATCCTGCGCGACCTGGTGACCGGCGAGGACTTCGCGCAGAGCGTCTTCGCCGACAACTGGCTGTTCTCGGCGAACCAGTACGGCGTCTATGCCTGGGGCATTGGCAAGGCAGCTCAAGGTTGAGGCGGACAACCCGCTCGTAAGACGACGGAGACGTCTTACGGCGCTCGGCCTGTGAGCCTGGTAGGCGCCTTCTCCGTGCTCACACCGAACCCGTGGCGAGAGTCATTGCGTCGCCCGCCCGTTGGACCCACCATAGGGGTGTGGCTGGCACCGGGTTCGAGTTGAGGCTGCACCCGGATCGGCTGTTGCCGGTCGAGCCGACCCAGCGGGCGGTTGCGCGGAGGATCTATAGCGCAGTTCGCGACCTGCCGGTTATCTCACCGCACGGTCACGTCGATCCCAGCCTGCTGCTCGCCGACGATCAGTTCGCGAACCCGGCCACGCTGTTCGTGACCCCTGACCACTACGTGACCCGGCTGCTGCATGCCGACGGAGTTGAACTCGCCGACCTGGGCGTAGGACAAGGCCCCCTGTCCGAAGACGCGGCGCGACGTGCGTGGCGGCTGGTTTGCGAGCGCTGGCACATCTACCGCGGCACACCGGTGCGCACTTGGCTCGAGGCGGAGCTCTCGGAAATCTTCGGTGTCACGCTCCGCCCGTCCGCGGACACCGCTGATGCGATCTACGACCAGGTTGCCGAGCTTCTCGCGGAGGACTCCTATCGGCCCCGGGCGCTGTACGAACGCTTCGGTGTCAGGGTCCTCGCGACCAGCGCCGATCCCTGCGACGACCTGTCAACGTATGCGGCACTGGCGGCCGACCCGACGTGGTCGGGGCGCGTCATCCCCACGTTTCGGCCCGATCGCTATCTCGAGCCTGCTCAGTCAGGCTGGGTCGAGGCGGTGGCCCGGCTCGGCGACGCCGCCGGTGTCGACACCGGCGACTACGCCGGTTACCTCCGGGCGCTCGAGGAGCGCCGCCGCCACTTCATCGCGCACGGCGCAACCTCGGCCGATCACAGTCACGCCGACGTGCGGACCGACCCCCTCGAGTACGGCGAGGCGACACGCATCTACCGAGCCGCCCTCACTGGACAGGCCTCCGCAGACGAGGCTGCTGCGTTCCGCCGCCACATGTTGGCGGAGATGGCCCGGATGTCCTGCGATGACGGACTAGTCATGACGTTGCACCCTGGAGTTCGCCGCAACCACCACTCGCCGACCGCCGAGAGTTTCGGCAGCGACACGGGCCACGACATCCCGATCCGAGTCGAATTCACCGATGCACTGCGTCCGCTGCTCGAGCGTTTCGGCACACACCCCGGCTTCCACCTCGTCCTGTTCACGGTCGACGAGACGGTGTGGTCACGTGAGCTAGGGCCGCTTGCAGGGTTCTACCCGTCAGTTTTCGTCGGCGTGCCCTGGTGGTTCCTCGATGCCCCGGACGCCATCCGGCGCTTCTGGGCTGCCGTGTCCGAGACCGCCGGGTTCTCGCGGACGTCTGGTTTTGTCGACGACACTCGGGCCTTTTGCTCGATCCCCGCACGCCATGACATGTCCCGGCGCATCGACGCCGGCGTGCTAGCGGGCCTCGTGTGCGATCACCGGCTCGACGAAGACGAGGCCCTCGAGACCGCCCTCGAGCTCGTCACCGGGCGTCCGACATCGGTGTTCAAGCTGTGACCGTCAGCGCGTTGTCCCGCGCGGCGGGGCATGGGCGCCTTGCCGCGCCGGTCCGGCTCGTGCACCTCGGCCTCGGCAACTTCTTCCGCGCCCATCAGGCCTGGTACACCGACCGCGCCCCCGACGCCGAGAGATGGGGCTACGCGGCCTTCACCGGCCGCAGCACCGGCCGCAGCACTGGCATGGCCGATGTACTCCGGGCTCAAGACGGCCTTTACACGCTCGTGGTACGGGCGGGGAGCGGTGACCGGTTCGAGGTCGTTAGCAGCGTGTCGAGTGCACACACCTCGGACGAGCACGATGCCTGGCTCGGCTTCTTCCGGTCGCCCGACCTGGCAGCGGTGACCGTGACGGTGACAGAAGCCGGTTACCTTGGCGGCGCAGTAAGCGGCCTCGATGTCGACCGCCCGGACGTCCGAGCCGACGTCGAGGCGCTACGGCGCGACCGCAGCGCTCTGGTGCGCACCGTCCCGGCCCGGCTCGTCGCCGGGATCGCAGCGCGACGCACGGCCGACGCCGGACCGGTGTCTCTCGTGCCTTGCGACAACCTGCCCGGCAACGGTGCCCTGGCAGAGCGGGTCGTCCGTGACCTGGCAGAGCTCGTGGACGCCGATCTCGCCTCGTGGATGACAGCATCCGTGGCGGTGGTGACCACAGTGGCCGACCGCATCACGCCGCACACGACGGCAGAGGACGTTCGCACCGTGGCCGGTTTCACCGGGTTGGACGACCATTGCCCGGTCGTCACCGAGCCGTTCCACGAGTGGGTGCTGAGCGGCGAGTTCCCAAGCGGGCGCCCACGCTGGGAGGACGCAGGCGCCACATTCGCCTGCGACGTGACCCCGTTCGAGCACCGCAAGCTGTGGTTGCTCAATGGCGCACACTCGCTCCTCGCCTACGCGGGCTCCATCCGGGGCCACACGACGGTGGCTGCTGCGGCGGCCGACGAGACTTGCCGGTCCTGGCTGGACGAGTGGTGGGCGGTGGCGTCGCCGCACCTCGCCCAGCCCGCCGACCAGATCGCTTCCTACCGAGCAGGTCTAATGGAGCGCTTCGACAACTCGCGGATGCACGACCGCCTGGACCGGATCGCCGCCGACGGCTCCCAGAAGCTCCCGGTCCGCGTCCTGCCCGTCCTGCGCGCTGAACGCGTCGCAGGTCGACTGCCTCTCGGCGCCACTCGCGTGCTGGCCGCGTGGGTATGCCACCTGCGGGGCTTCGGCGCACCAGTCAACGACGCCAGAGCCGACGAAGTCGTCCCTCTCGCGCAGGGACCCCTCCCTGAGGCAGTGAAGCGAGTTCTCCGGTGGTTGGACCCGCAGGTCGGCGGCGACGGTGACGTGACAGCAGCTGTCCTCGACCAGAGCCGGCAGCTCGCCCAGCATCGTCGGAGATGACCTGCGGCGGTGAGCCGACGGTTCGCAGACTGTCCGATCAGGTGACTTGCAAGAAGCAGGTGGCAATACCCTAGGCTATAATATCGGTATGTCCAAGGTAATGGTGTCCCTGCCCGACAATCTGCTGCGCGAGATCGACGAGGAGGCACGACGCCGCTCGACGAGTCGTAGCGCACTGCTTGCTGTCGCAGCTCGCCGCGAGCTCGCTCGACCCGTTCCGGGCGCGGTCGCCGATGCCGTCGCCCGTTCCGAGCGACGCTTCCGAGCGGCCGGAGCTTTCGAAGCCGCCGAAGTGGTCCGTCGCGACCGTGACAGTCGACGGTGACGACGCTCCTCGTCGACACGTCCGTCCTCATCAAGTGGTTCCATAGCGAGGGAGAGTCCGAGCTTCGAGGAGGCACGCGCCATTCGCAACGCCACCCAGCGTGGCGACGTCGAGAGCCGGGTGATCGATCTCGCGCTGTACGAGCTGGGGAACGTCCTTCTCCGTTCCCTCGGTTGGAAGGGCTCGGACGTCGCAGACCAGCTCGACGACCTCGTCGTCATCTGCGGAGCTCCCCTGGCTGTGACCGCAGAGTGGTTCCGGCACGCGGCCACCATCGGCGCCACCCATGGGCTCACCTTCTACGACGCCGCGTGGGCCGCCGCCGCCGAAGCCCTCGGCGTGTCTCTCGTCAGCAGTGACCGTCTGTTGCTCGCGGCCGAACTTGCCGAATCGCCGACGACCGCCGCTCAGCGGCTCCGACTACCACTGGGCTCCTGAGTGCAACGACTCGGAGAGGAACAGCCCTTGGGGGTTTCCCCGAGTGGAACGAGGGGCTAGCGTGCGCCTAGATCCGGCGAGATACCGGATCGCAGCGGTCGTGCGGAGCTCCCGCCGTGGCTGCGCGATGACCATCGGGGGGTCGCATGGGCGCGGTGAGTCGCCGGGATGTCCTGAAGCTGGGTGCGGCCAGTATCGGTGTGGCTGCGACCACGGTCTTCGTAGGTGAGGGTGTCAGCGGCGCGAGCCTCCGAAGGCCGCGTGCCCGCGCCGCCGCTGGCAAAGAGCTTCGGTACACGACCTTCGAGCCATTGGTCGGCGAGACCTTCACGCTTCACGTCCCCGGCCGCACGCAGCACGTCAAGCTCGTGGCGGTGAAGTCGCATCCGACCGCGAGGCCCGGCCGTGGCGAGTGCTTCTCGCTACTGTTCACCGCTCCCCGCCCGGTCGCAGCAAGTGGCAACCACGTCCTTGCCAATCCCGTGCTCGGGAGCTTCTCGATGTTCCTCTCGCCGGTCGGCCTACAGAGCAAGGGCCAGCGCTACGAAGCCGTCGTCAACCGCTTCTGACGACCATGGGTGCATCGACCACCATGCTGCACGACGGCGCAGCCCTGACACGCGATGGATCGCAGGTGGTACTCCGTCCTGCGGTCCCGACTGACGAGTCGTTCTTGCGCCGGCTCCATCGGTCGACCCGCGACGATCTGGTGGGTATCCCCGGCATGGCGACTCAACAGCTCGAGGACCTCCTGGATCTCCAGTTCCGGGCTCAGCGGGACAGTTATGCCGCCCAGTTCCCGCACGCCTTGCACGAGGTAGTGCTCGTCGACGGCGTTCCTGCCGGCCGCCTTTATGCCGACCGCACGGCGACGGTCCACCGGCTCGTCGACATCGCTCTGTTGCCCGAACACCGGGCCCAAGGCATCGGCACGTGTCTGATTCGCGGCCTGCAGGCAACAGCGGCCGCATGCGGTGCGCGTTTACGGCTCCACGTCGGGCTGACGAGCGCGGCCCTTCCCTTGTACCGTCGCCTTGGTTTCCTGCCCGTGCCCGCGGAGGTTGAGAGTGACGCGGATTCCGATCTCGCCGGCGCCGTCGCCCGCGAGCTGGAGTGGTGCCCGGAGTACTGGCTCCCGGTCCACGTCGTAGCCCACAGCGAGCGTCCATCGGTGGAGTGGTTCGACGCCGGCGACACCCGGCTGAGCCAACCCTTTTTCGTGCAGGAGTTCCAGCGCGCGCAGTATCGGAACGGGACCTCCCCGAAAAGGCCGTGGCGCCGGACCGGGCCGTTGGCCGAGCTGTTGGACGAGGCCGCCCGTGCCCCCGGGCTTGCTCCCTCCGGCTTCGTCTTCCACATGTCTCGCTGCGGCTCGACGCTGCTCTCTCAGATGCTGGCGGCCGATCCCGACCACTTGGTCCTCTCCGAGCCCACGGCAGTCGACCAGGTGCTGCGGACGTGGTGGAACAGCTCTCTTGATGCCGAGGCGCGCATGGCGGCTCTTCGTGCGGTCCTGAGCGTGTTGGGGAGGCCACGGCACGGCGAGCGGCGCCTGTTCGTCAAGTTCGACGCCTGGCACACCACCATGCTGCCGGCCCTGATGCAAGCGTTCCCAGAGACGCCGTGGGTGTTCGTGCACCGCGACCCGGTCGAGGTGCTGGTTTCCCTCGAGCGAAGCACGCCGGCGTTCGTCGTCACGGGCGGCGCGCCAACGGGGGTTTTCGGCTTCGACCTAGCGGACGCCGTTCTCATGTCCCCCGACGAGCACGCCGTCGCAGTCGTGGCAGCGATCTGCCGGGCGGCGCGGAGCAACCTCGACCGACGCGGGATGCTCGTCGACTACGAAGACCTCCCGGGCGCGCTCGGCGAAGTGCTGAACCACTTCGAGCTTGCTGCGGACCCCGACCGGGTGGCGCGTATGGAGGCCGCCAGTGTTTGGAACGTCAAGTCACCGACGCTCCCCTTCGTGGCCGACGGCGCCGCCAAGCAGGCGGCGGCCAGCGACGGGCAGCGGAGCGGGGCCAGACTCATCGCCGCCGCGCTGGCCGGGCGTGACGGGATCGGCCGCGCGCAAGGAGGTGGCTGATGGAACAGGTCACCGTCTTCAGCAGGGCCCTCTTCCGGCCGCACGTCGGAGAAGACTTCGACCTTGTCGACGCCGAGGGCGGGCGCGTGACCGTGCGCCTGAAGCGACTCGCTGACCGTGGAGGCGCTCCGCACACGACGATGTTCTCGCTCTACTTCGTGGTGCCGCCCGGCGGCCCCGAGGCCCAGGGCGTTTACCGCCTGGAGCGCGAGGGCCTCGGGGCTGTGGAGCTCTTCTTGGTTCCGGTGCGACGGGACGGAGAGTCGATCGTGTTCGAAGCAGCCATGAACCTGCTTGGTTCGGACGAGGAGTGAGGAATCGTGTCACAACCATTCGTCGGTGAGATCCGCATGTTCGGCGGGAACTTCGCGCCAAGCGGCTGGGCGTTCTGTGACGGGCAGTCGATCGCGATCTCCCAGAACTCCACGTTGTTCAACCTCATCGGCACGACCTACGGCGGCAACGGGACCACCACGTTCAATCTGCCGGACCTCCGGGGACGCCGCGGGGTGCACCAGGGCACGGGCAGCGGGCTGTCCACCTACGTCATAGGTGAGTCGGGCGGCACCGAGAACCGTGACGTTGACGGTGACGCAACTTGCCGCCCATACCCACGGCGCGACGGCGGTGACCGCGAGGGGCACGGTGAGCGCCCCGAACGACAACACGTTCGCGCAGTGGTCCGACGACCCATTCGCTCCGGCCAGCACCGGATCGCCTGTCGCCCTGTCGCCGTCGGCGATGGGTGCCGTGGGCGGCAGCCAGCCCCACGAGAATCGGTCGCCGTTTCTCGTGGTCTCCTACATCATCTCGTTGTTCGGCATCTACCCATCGCAGAGCTGAGCGCAGGGAAGGAAGGAACCAAGAGTGGGCACTCCATACCTCGGTGAGATACGGGCATTGTCCTTTGGCTACCCGCCAAAGGGCTGGGCCCTCTGCAACGGGCAAACGCTTGCCATCAACCAGAACCAGGCCCTGTTCGCCCTGCTCGGCACGACTTACGGGGGGAATGGCACCACGACGTTCAACCTGCCGGACTTGCAAGGTCGGAGCCCCGCTCACACGGGTGGGAGTGCGGAGTACGTCCTCGGCGAGGAGATCGGCGTCGAATCCGTGACGCTCACGACATCGCAGATCCCGTTGCACAGCCATCTTGGGTATGCGAGCTCCGGCGCCGCCCAGACGGCCTCGCCCGGCGGCAACCTATGGGCGAACAACGCCCACACAGCGTTCTCGACCGCTGCCCCCGACACCAGCCTCGACCCGAGTGCCGTCGCGGCGGCTGGCGGCAGCCAGCCCCACGAGAACCGCTCACCGTACTTGGTCGTGAACTACTGCATCGCACTGCAGGGGATCTTCCCCTCGCGCAACTGACCTAACCGCCGGAAAGGAACCACGATGTCAAATCCATTCCTAGGTGAGATCCGAGTCTTCCCGTACGACTTTGCCCCGAAGGGGTGGTTCCTGTGCGACGGGCAGCTCCTCCCGATCTCGCAGTACACGGCCCTGTTCTCGCTGCTCGGCACGCAGTACGGAGGGAACGGCACGTCGAATTTCGCGCTGCCGAACCTGCAGGGTCAGGTGGCTATTCACCAGGGCCAAGGCCCAGGACTTGAGCTCTACGACATCGGCGAACAGGGTGGCGCTACCACGGTGACGCTCTCGAATGCGACCATGCCGGACCACACCCATGACGTCATTGCAGAGGCGGCACCGGGTACCGTCGCGTCTCCTGCCGGGGCACTGTGGGCCGAGCCATGGACAGGCAGCGCGCAGGTGCCGACCTACTCCAACGTGACCGCGAGCCCGATCGAGCTGAGCCCAGAGACGTTCACGGGGACCGGCGGTGGGGAGCCGCACGAGAACGAGCCACCGCTGTTGGTGTTCACCTTCTGCATCGCCTACGAAGGGATCTTCCCGGCGCGCAACTGAGCGCTGATGGCCGGCGGTGCCGGGCCGGCCGCAACATCGAGATGGGAACGTCCGACCTAGGAGTGGGGAGCCGAGAGTTGCGATCACACACGATGAGTGAAGCCGACAGCGCCGGAAGGCTGCGCCACCACGTCGTCGGGCGCGTCACCAAGCCTGCGCTCGCAACTGTGATCGACAGTCCCGCTTTCGGCGGTTCGCCGGGCTACGCCGAGAGTACGGCGTACGGGTCGGTGACCGCCGGGTGATCGCACAGGCCGGGCAGCGGTCAGCCGGCGAGGTGCCTGATCGCCTCCGTCTCGGCCTGCAATTCGATCCGGCGCCTTTGGCAGCCGAGGTCGAAGCGCTGCCAGCCGGCGCCTGGATACCGCACTTCAACAAAGCGGTACACGAGGGCGAGTGGTCCGGGGTGACCCTGCGCGGCCCCGACGGTGACGCCAGCCGCATATACCCCGACCCGACCGGCACTCGACCGATCCGTGACACGGCGATGCTCTCGAGCTGCCCGGCAACCGGGCAACTGCTCGCCGGCCTGCGCTGCCCGGTGGTCATCGCGCGCTTTCTCGCGCTTGGCCCGGGTGCGCTCATCCGGCCACACCAGGACGAGGGCTTGGGCTTCGAGGCGGGCACGGTCAGGCTTCACTTCCCGGTGGTGAGCGCGAGAGAGGTCGCTTTCGAGCTAGCCGGCAGCCCCGTCGTCATGGAGCCAGGTGAGTGCTGGTACCTCGACTTCCGGCGAACGCATGCGGCCGCAAACCGGTCCGCCCAGCGCCGGGTCCACCTCGTGGTCGACTGCACTGTCGACGAGTGGCTGACCGAGGTGTTCAGAGAAGCCGTCGGAGTGATCCCGGTGACGCACTCCCGGTAACCAGAATGGCGCCCGTGGTCCTGCCGATGCCCCGTGCTCTCACCGAGGCGGCCGAGCGCGACGGGCGTGCGCAGTGGTTGGCGAACCTGCCGGCGAAGGTCTCTCTGCTCGAGCGACGCTGGTCGCTGCAGCTCGGCGTGCCGTTCCAACCGGGCGGTCGGACGGCCTGGGTGGCGCCTGCACGTAGCGTTGCCTTCGGAGACGTCGTGCTCAAGGTGGCATGGCGACACCACGAGGCCCTTCACGAAGCCGACGGTCTACGCGAGTGGGACGCGCAGGGCGCTGTCCGGGTGCACGCCGCTCGGGAGGTCGACGACGAGACCACAGCTCTCCTCATCGAGCGCTGCGTACCGGGGGAACCCTTGGCCGGGCGCCCTGAGTCCGAGCAGGACGGTGTCATCGCAGGCTTGTTGCCCCGACTGTGGCGAGAGCCGGGCCGGGACAAGAACTTCCGTCCGCTGCAACAGATGTGTGATGCATGGGCGGACAGTGCCGAGCGCAAGCTCGCATCGCGACCAACGAGCATCGACGCCGGCCTTGCACGAGAAGGCATCGCGCTGTTCCGGCTTCTCCCGCGCACTGCCGAGCGCCATGTGCTTGTCTGCACCGACCTCCATGCCGGGAACGTGCTCGCTGCTGAGCGCGAGCCGTGGCTCGTGATCGACCCGAAGCCGTACGTCGGCGATCCGACCTACGACCCCGTTCAGCACTTGCTCAATTGCGAAGAGCGGTTGCGACACGACCCGGTCGGGCTGGCTCGGCGCTTGGCCGATCTGTGCGGGGTCGACTCGGAACGACTCGTCCTCTGGCTATTCGCGCGCTGCGTCCAGGAGTCCCCCGACTGGCCGTACCTCGCAGAGATCGCCCGCCGCATCGCGCCCGCATAGCCCACAGCCGGCACTCACGGCTGAGGTTCCGTGGTCATCGCGTATCATCCCGCGGAGCCGAGACGTCGGACGCTTTCGGCTGGAGCGGAGGAAGGCTGCCGCAGCCGAGCTGTCAGCGTCGTCCGAGCAGGTCGACGTCCATACCCGTGAACTGGGCATGGTGGACCTCGACGAAGCGGTCGTGGAGGTAGAACTGGATCTCGGCCTCTGCAAAACCCTCGTCTGCGTGGACCCTGTCGAGGATGATCCACAACCGGCCGCAAGTGCGCTCGATGCGCGAGAACGCCGCCGGCTCGTAGTCGCGTGTCTCGGAATATTGGACCGCCTGCTCGGCGGCCTGTTGCCAGGTCTGCTGCGGGAGCACAGCGACGGGGCTCCGAGCGCGGGGGTCGAGGCGCTCCACGTAGTAGCCGAAGAGCGCGGCGCCGGGCGGTGAGTCAAAAGCGATGCAGTCGTGCGGCCGCGCCGACGCGAGCACGTAGCGAGCAGCGGCACTCCAGTCGTCGTCGGAGTGGCCGTAGACGGGCAGGAGGACCGACAGCGACAATGCTGCTGCTGCGACCGTTCCCGAGACAGCGAGCCAGTGCTGGTGGACCCGGCCGATTCCTGCCGCGAAGAGCAGGACGGCGCCAGGCACGGCGGGTAGGAGGAAGCTCGAGCCGAAGATCGAATCGCCTGTGGCCTCCGACACGAGCCATGCGAGAGCCACCGGTAGGAGCAGCCAAAGCAGGTACCCCGCTTCGATTGAGTACATCCTCCGGTGTCCGAGCGCCTCATCCCGACCAGATGTCCTCGCTCTCAGCGAGACGGCCAGGGCGAACAACGCGCTCGCGATCACGATGGCCGCGAGTCCATAGTTCGCCAGGTGCGACGGGTAGAAGTCGGGCACCGAGCCCCCGACGAGCTCTCCGGCGATCGCGCGTGCAGAACCGAGATCCGGCGGTGCGACCCAGGCGACCTGGCCGCTTACTCCGGAGCGGTGGACGACGAGAGCTAGCGGTACACAGCAGATGGCATATGCGGCTCCGCACGCAAGAGTCTGGAGTTGCAACCGACGTTCTGATGTCCCGAAGAACAGCCACAAGAGCCCGGCCGCCACGACGAGCGAGGCCGTCAGTAGTTCATATGTACAAGCCACGCTGAGCGCGACGAACAAGCACAGTCGCGGAACCGACGGCAGAGCCCGAGCGCGAAGGAGGGCGAGCCACGCGAGTCCGACGCCAACCACGGCGATCGAGTAACCGCGGGCTTGCTGAGCCCAGACCACGAGCGGCGGGGAGACGGCGAGCAGCAAGGCGGCAGCCGCGCCAGGCTTCATTCCGCCGCTCCTGCGGCCGAGCAGGTACCCGACGGGTACGAGACCAGCGCCTGCTATCGCAGAGGGCAGTCGTAGAGCGACGGGGCTCGTCCCGAAGACGTGCACCCAGAGGTTCATGAATGCGTAGTAAGCGAGCATGTTCCCGCCGTCGAAGGTGCTCGCGTCCCACAGCGACCGCCCGCGAGACGCAGCTACGAAGGCCGTGTGGAGCTCGTCGACCCAGAGCGAACGTGCGCCGAGATCGGCCATCGTGAGCGCGAGGGCAACCGCACAAAAGGCGGTCAACGCCCACCATTCATGTCGTGACAGCTTGGGCGGATCGGCCGACTCGGCCGAACAGGTAGGTGCGACGCGTCTGTCACCGCCAGTGTCAGCGATCGTCGCCACGACAGAGCCTCGCGCGTGTGAGCGGGCCACCACAGTGTTTGTCCGCCCGAGCGAGATGGCGCCTGACATGAGACCGCTCAAGTGCGCCCGCGAAGTAAGCTTTATTTGTGGGTTGCAGTTCATGGTCCCGCTCTTGCAGTTCCGGCCTGTCCCTTTCCAGCAGTTTCCGCTGCGAGCCGAGCCTCGGCCCGAAGCGGCGTGTCCGTCGTGTGACCGGCAGCTCCACGCCGGTCGACTCGCTGTGAGAGGAGTTGTCCGATGCAAGATCTGGCCTTGAGAGGCTCCGCATGCTCGGTGCTTGTGGCTGCGCTGTTCGTCGGGGGAGTGGGGGCTGTTCTTGCCGGCTGCTCGCTCCCGGGCGATGCGGTGAACGGGTACTACGCGCCCCTCAATGTCCTGCCCGACACAGACGTGGTCGTCGAGACGAACCTGAAGACGGCGGCCACTGGCGCGGACGTGTCGGACCAAGGTGGCGACACCGGCGGCAACGTGATCACGAGCGGTCCCTCGACGAGTGCGTCGGTGATCTCGAAGGACTCGAGCGGCACCGATACCGCGTACGTCGGATTCAACCCCTTGTCACACGATTGCCTTGGTCTGCTCGCCATTGGGGCCGCAGGTCCGGCGTTGCTCGGTCAGTCCACTCCCGGCTCCTACTACTTCTGGGTCAAGAACACCTCGTCGGGAGCGTGTGAAGCGGCATCCTTCCTCACCCTCGGTGCGCCACCGACCAGCTGGCCGAAGGGAGACCCGAGCAGTACCGCCTGGCCTGGCGTCTGATCTGAGGGCGCGCCGGCGAGGGCGCGACGGCTCATTTCGTCAGTGGCTCGGAGCTGAGCTGGGAGCCGAGCACATGGAGGTTCGGCAGTGTGCACGTGGCAGCGGGACGATCCCCGTCGATCGCGCAGATCGCAGCCGTGAAGTAGGCCGCTTGGATGTCGATGAGGTCTCCACCGCTCTTCTTCGAGCCCATCTCCGACAGGATCTGAGATCTCGTCAGAGACTTCAGGTTGGCCGCGTCCAACCACGGGAACGTGCCGGGCTGGAGATACTCCCCTGCGAGGTCCACGAAGGGCAGCCCTCCGGCGGCTTTCAGATAGGGCCGATTGTCGAACCGTGCGATCACTCGGGCAAGCTCGCCGCTCGGCGACTGGAGGGTGTCACGCGAGCGGTCGAAGGTCTCGAACGCCCGGAAGGCCAGGTAAGGGCTCGAGTACTTCATCGTGCGGAACGTGAACGTGGAGATGTCCGCCGGAGCCTCGTCGGGCGATGAGGAAATCTCTCTCACGCCGGAGAACGTGCCGAAGTGGGTGAGCGCTTCTAGCAGTGCCCAGCGGTCGATGGCGCACAGTGGCGAGAACTCGCCGAGATTGGCCACGACGAGTGGCTTACCTCCCGACTCGAGTGGCGCCGTCGTTCCCTTGGCACCGGTCGGGTGGATCCGCTCCAATGGCACAAGGCCAGAAGGCATCGCGGCCGTGTCGCCGTAGGTCGCGACCGGGATGTCGGCTATGCCCGTGAGGAGTTGCTGCGGGACGAGGGGAGTCAGCCGCTCGGTCGAAGCAGCGGGTGCCGGGTGAGCGGTGGTGCGGGAGTGGTCGATGATCACGACGGCTACGACGATCACGAGCACGATTCCCCCGAGCAGGAGGTAACCGGTCCGCTTCCTCTTGAACAGAACGATGTCGAGCGGATGACGGCGGCGGCGGTTCACGGTCCCTCCAGGAATTCAGATCGGGCGGATGCCGAAGGCCATCGGGACCGAGCGCAAGACGAGCTGCACGTCCGAAGGAGCGCTCTCGTCGGGATTGGTCAAGAAGACGAAACCCCTCGTCGCCCCGAGCCCGATGTTGCCGTCGTCGATCATGAAGACGTTCTTCGCGAGCGCAGCCTTCGCGAAGTCCTTCCCGAAGTGCCGGGCGATGGCTGAGGACTTGGCCGCTCCGTTCTCGCTGGATACGTTCTCTATCTCGGCGACATCGCTCTCCGAGGGCACCGTTCCAGTCGGATTGAAGACGGCGACCACCCTCGAGGAGGCGCCATCCACGGCCTCGTCCGCGTCGGCCTCGTCCTTGTCGGCCGCGTCAGCCATCGGCGTCCCAGCTGAGACGAGCAGGTACGTCACCCGCTCGTCGCGGGCGACTGCCGAGACGTGCCTACCCTGGTAGTCGCGGTAGTAGGCGAGAGCCCTCGCGACCAGGTCGTCGTAGTCCCACTCGGCGAACATCTGGCGACGCGTCCGCGAGTCGGGGATCCCCTCCAGCCGGTTGCGCTCGGCCCTCATCGACCGGAAGAATCCTCTCAAGACGATGATCATGAGCACGAGCTGGAACGGGAGGGATGCACCAGGAGGCCACGAAGCGTCCAGTCCGGAGAATGCGCAACCGAGAACGACGCCACAGATCACGACGAGCGCGACGCACGTGAGCAACGGGTCCCGTCCGGTGCGGGCCGCAATGGCTCGCCCGGTGGAGCTTCGCGGTCCGCGCACGAGCCGGCGGCCGAGGCGGGAGACGGCGGGGGTCGACACTGCTGGCGCCATGACCGAATCCTACGAGACTGCACCGAGCCGCCCTGGCTCACACGCGAAGCGGGACCCGTCGAAACGGGTCCCGCTTGTTACACGTATACCACGACGTCCGTCCCGCAGATGGGGGACCTTCGGTCAATGGTCTCTCGACAGCCAGCTGAACCGTCGAGTTGGAGCGCTCACCAACTCCGCCTCCAACCCTAGCGGACCCACGAGTTCGAACGGCCAAATTATTCAGGCGTCAGTCTCGACCGCGGGCTCGTCTGGCGTGGCTCGCTGGGCTCGCCCCCGGGTCGTCTCCCAGGTGGTCAGGCCATCTGTCTATGCGTTCTTCGGGAAGCCTGTCTGCGACCACCCACTACCGCCTGTTGCAGTCACACCTGTGGCCTTGGCAGCCGAGCAGTTGGCGGCCGAGCCGGCCACGTAGGCACCGAAGTAGGTGCCCGGTGCGGTCGGCGCGCCGGACACGATCGCCGAGCTCAGTGCCTTGTTGTCCAAGATGTACCAGCAGTCCGTGGTGCCTGGGGCGTATGCCCCGAGGAGGATGTCGGTACCGGCCGCGGGGGCGTCGACGGCGATGACGTTCTCTGCCGTCGAGTTCCCGCTGCCGTTCGGGGTGTAGGTCAGCCCGGTGTCTATCTGGGTCAACGTCGACACACCCTGCCCGGGGTTGAGGACGTTCGAGTAGCTCTGGCCATTCTGCGTGTAGAACGTGTCCGAGCCGGTGAGCGCCGTCTCGAGGTTGCTCTGGACGGCAGTGTTGTTGGCTGCCTTTGTCGTACCGAGGTACGTCGGGATTGCGATTGCCAGCAGGATGCCGATGATGAGCAACACCACCAGCAACTCGATCAAGGTGAATCCGGCGTCGGTATCTTCTTCGTTGTGTTGTTTGATGAAACGAGTAATTCGCATGGTTCCCCCGCGCTCCTTAGAACCTTTGTGGGGTTGACGAAGCGTCCCCTCCCGCGCTGACACCTACATCATTACGTAGGAGGAGGACCCTTTCGCGAATAGGGCGACGAGTGGCAGTGCTGCCTGCGCCGCCCTTCGAATAGCAAGAAGACCCCGGGGTTACCCCCGGGGTCTTCTCCTAGGTCATCAGACCAGCTGGCCGATTAGGCGTTCTTCGGGAAGCCCGTCTGCACCCAGCCACTACCACCGGACGCCGCGACCTGAGTCGCCTTGGCGGTGGTGCAGTTGGCTGCCGAGCCGGCGATGTAGCCACCGAAGAAGGTGCCGACTGCAGTTGGGGCGCCGGTAACGATCGCCGAGGCCTGCGTTGCCTTGTTGTCAAGGATGTACCAGCAGTCCGTGGTACCCGGGGCGTATGCGCCGAGGAGGATGTTGGTAGCGGTCCCAGGAACATCGACCGCGATGACGTTTGCCGCGCTCGAGTTCCCACTGCCGTTGGCGGTGTAGGTCAGACCTGTGTCGATCTGCGTAAGCGTGGACACACCATTCCCAGGGGTAAGGATGTTCGAGTAGCTCTGGTTGTTCTGGGTGTAGAAGGTGTCCGACCCGGTGAGAGCGGTTTGCAGGTTGCTCTCAGCGGCGGTGTTGTTCGCGCTCTTAGTGACCGACAAGAACGTCGGGATTGCGATTGCGAGCAGGATGCCGATGATCAAGAGGACGACCAAGAGCTCGATAAGGGTGAAGCCCTCATCGGACACTACCTCTTCACGACGCTGCCGCATTTGGCGGGTGAGCTGGAGCATTGATGCTCCCTCCTTGTCTTGTTGTCAATGAATACTGACTACCGCGAGCAGACCCTCGCCTGTGCTTGGTGAGCGTACGGATTCGCCAGCAGAAGTAAATATAACACGAAGAGTGGTGCTTTGGCGACCCCTTGCGCGAATTTTTACCGCGATCGGTGAGAAATTTCTCGCTGTGCGTGACAAAGCGCCGCTACGGAGACGCGTCAATACAGAGGATCCGGAATTCCGCTCTCCGGAAGTCCCCTGCAGTTATCACTGTAGGTGGTTGAGCAGCGAAGTGCAAAGCGGCGCCGCCCCGCCGGACAACCGCCCCGCCGGTCCCGTCCCCCGGTCTCGGAGACGCGACCGTGCCTGGCTTCTATGACGAGCCCTGCCGTAGGTGAGCCGCGATCTGTCCGAGCTCGGCCTTTTCCGCAGGAGTCGGGTAGAGGGAGTAGAGCAGCTGCTCCTCACGGAACGCGGTCTCGTATTGACGTTCGTCCATCGCGATCTGAACGAGTCTCGTGAGCGCCTGGTCCTCGTACGGAGCGATGGTGAGCGAGTGATCGAACTCGCGGGTCGCCGTCCCGAGCCGGTTCAGGTCGAGGTCCGCCTGCCCGAGCTCCGCCCAGTAACCGGGGTTGGTCGGCTCACGCCCGACAGCCGCCAGCTGCTCGGTCCTGCTCTTCGCCAACCAACCGTGGCCCGGATGCAAAATGCTGTAGTAGGCGTACACCGTTGCGAGCTCGGAGGCAGAGTCGGGCCACTCGGGCATGAGAGTGTTCGCGTCCTTGGCCTTGGCGATCGAGAAGTGCTCTTTGGCTTGGTACAGGTCCGCGTCCCCCACGAGGAGCGACGCCCCGAGCACCAGTGCGACGAGCACGACGCACGCGGTGACGAGTCTGTCGGCGAGATTGCCAGGCTGTTGTTGACGGCCCGTCTCCCACGCGAACGCGCCGGCTGCACCTCCGAGAGCCATGAACGCGATCGGGTCGGTGCCGATGTTGAGCGGCTCGACCAGCCTCACGGCCAGTGTGAACACGGCGAAGCCGAGCAAGGCGCCCGAGGAGCCACGCACCGAGGTGACGCCGAACGCAGCGAGCGCGACGAGGCCGATCACGCCGGTCGTGACGAGCACCTCGATGGCAATGTTGTGGGCGTCGGTGAAGTAGCGGTCGGGCCCGAGCTGGCGCGCGAGCGACACCGGGAGTCTCGTGGCGGTCGCGTGCAGGAACTGGCCGGGGCCGTAGCCGAACAACGGGTGGTGCAAGGCGGCCTTCAGACCCACCTTCCAGATCGCGAGGCGCAAGCCGTAGGTCGTCCTCGTGGCCGAGAGCTCCGTGGCGCGATTCACGACCGTGAGCGTCCCGGTGAGCGTGCCGAAGCCGTAGCCGGCGACTATCGCTCCTATGTACACGAGGGCCCGGTGCCATGGGTACCGCCACAGCGCGTACGCCGCCAACCCCACGAACAAGATGGGAGCGAGGCGCTCGGCAGAGAGCTCGAGACCGAGCGCGATGATCGCAGCCCACAGTGCCCAGGGCCACGGCTTGCGGCAGACACGACCGAGGACGAGGGCGAGGCCTCCCATCAGCAGTGCTTCGAGGTGGATCGGATTGCCGAGGAAGCCGTCAGCCTGCCCGTCGAAAGTCTGCAGCAGCCCGGCCGTGAAGACGCCGCCCGCGTACTTCGTCCCGTACACCTGTGCGATGCCGAGCAACGCGTTGGCAAGTACTCCGGCGAGCAGCCCGCCGAGGAGTATGCGGCGACCGTGCTCGTCAAGGGTGGCTCCGATGGCCCAACCTCCGATGCAAGCCATCCAGAAGAACCACCCGGTGCCCCAGAGATAGGTTCCGAAGATCCCCTCGACGGGGACAGCCGACAGCACGGCCGCGATGAGAGCGACGACGAGGAACGCCACGCCGAGCCGGGCGGGTATCCGCAACGGGCCAGAGCGTGCGAGGCGGTAAAGAGGTACGACACCCACCGCGGCGATGAGGAGCATGACGAGGTACTTCGGAGTGAAGGTGTCGGAGCCGACCTGTGGGTCGGCGACGATCGGTAAAGCCGCCGCGGCGAGGCCGGCGAATATTGCCAGCGCGCTCGCAGGGGGAGCCTTGCGACTTTCGTTCTCGAGCGACGAGGAGATGCCGACACGGGGCGGTCGCGCGGGCGGCTCCGGCAGGGAGATCCCTGCCCCCTGGCCGGACGGCGTCGTGCTCATCGCCTGGTCCCGGAGCGGCGACTGGAGCGCGAGGAGGCTGTGCGCTCAGCCTTGTGCATGAGGTGACGGTAGCAGTAGGGCTGGTCCGGCTGGCGTTGGGTTCGCAGCTGCCCGGGCAGGTCAGGCCAGCGCGACGTGTACGAAGCGAGCTGCCACTGTCACCCTTTGTACTGGGGAGCCGGTGTTACGCTCTCCGCCTCAGGACAAGGGGGTAACGGTGATCCGAGCTGCCCGCTGGGCCATCCAGCTGGCCTGTGCCGCTGTCGTCCTCGGGCTTGCTGCCTTCCACGCGCTCTCCCACCACTACGACCTGTTCGGCTTTCCCCGCTTCGGCTGGGAGCTCGTCTTCATCGCGTTGCTCTGCGTCACGACGTACGCGTTCGGGCTGCCGCTCGAGCGGCGGGACGCACTTGCGGCCAGCGGGGCTGCGCTCGGGGCGGTGATCGCCGCCGCAGTGATCGTCTCGGTCCTCGCGCTCGTGTTGCGCCAGGCGCTGCTGCCCCGTCTCGTGGTCTTCGGTGCCGTCGCGGCCCTGACACCGGTGTTGAGCGTGATCTCGTCCCTCACGAGTCGGAGCCTGTCGACGGACCAGCCCTACGACAGGGCACTCTTGGTGCTCAGCCCGCCCGAGGAGGAAGTCGTGCGGCGGGACGTCGCGGGACACTGCGAGCGGCCGGTCCGGGTGGCGGCGGCCATCACCGTGGCCGAGGTGGAGCCCGTAGCCGACGACCCGGAGCCGCTCGTGCGCCTGGCGGACGAGCACAGAGCGACCGTGGTGGTCATCGGCCGGGAGGCGCAAGTGGACGACTTCGTCGTCGCCCAGGCCGCCGAACTGCACGCCCGCGGGATCAGGGTCAGGACGCTCACGATGTTCTACGACGAGTGGCTCGGCAAGCTCCCGATCGTCGAGCTCGAGCGTGTCTCGTTGCTCTTCGACATCAACGAGGTTCATTTCACTGCCTACGCCCGCGTGAAGCGGCTGCTCGACTTGGCGGCGGCTGTTCTTCTCATGCCGGTGCTCCTCGTGCTCATCCCGATCGTCGCCGTCGCAGACCTGGTCGGGGGCAATCGAGGCCCGCTCTTCTACAGCCAGGAGCGCGTGGGCAAGGACGGCGCGATCTTCCGGATCCTCAAGTTCAGGACCATGCGACCACACGACGGTCCGACCACTTGGACGGCGGAGAACGACCCGAGGATCGGAATGGTAGGGCGACTCATGAGGAAGACCCACGTCGACGAGGTGCCTCAAGTCATGAACCTGCTGCGGCGGGAGCTCTCGATCGTCGGGCCGAGGCCGGAGCAACCTCGCTACGTGGCAGAGCTGCGCAAGCGGATCCCCTTTTATGACGTGAGGCATCTCGTGCGGCCCGGGCTGACCGGCTGGGCGCAGGTCAAGTACGACTACGGGTCGACCGAAGCCGACGCTCTCGAGAAGCTTCAGTACGAATTCTTCTACCTGCGCCACCAGCGGCTCAATCTGGACCTCCTCATCATCGGCCGAACGCTGCGTTCCATCATGGGAGGTAAGTGACAGAACGCCCGGGGGCGCTCATCCGAGCCACAACCGGACAAGGTCCGGCCCGAAGCACACCCCTACGAGAGCGCCAGCGGAGAGGAAAGGCGCGAACGGGAGCTTCGTCTTGCCGGTGGCGCCGCGCGTGGAGACAAGGAAGAGCGCGCCGGCGCCCGCCAGCGCGACACCGAGAAGAAGCGCCACACCGGCGATAGCGAGCCCGGCCCCGCGAGGGTCGAGCCAACCCACAAAGAAAGAGGTGACGGCGACGAGCTTGACGTCGCCGAGACCCAGCCCGCCCTTGTAGGCCTCGCGGATCCCGAAGAACAGCGCGAAGGCGGCCGCGCCCGCGATCACGCCGTTGAGGAGATGGCCGATCGTCCGCGTCTCGACTGAGGCCAAGAGGAGAAGTGGCACGCCGATGCCGGCGGTCACGGCGAGGATCGCCGACGGCACCTTCATGTGGTCGAGATCGATGACAGACACAGCGATCAGTCCGGCGGCGAGGACACAGAAGGCAGGGACGGCCCATGGCGAGCCGACGCGCCAGGCTGTCGCGGCGAAGCAAGCCGCTGTCGTTGCTTCGAGCATCGGGTAGCGGAGAGGGATGTGAACAGCACAGGAGCGGCATCGTCCGCCGAGCATCACGTAAGAGACGAGCGGGATGTTGTCGTAGGGATGGATGTGCGCCCCGCACTGGGGACAGTGCGAGTCGGGCCGCACGATCGACTCACCGCGCGGGACGCGCGATGTGACCACGGACAGGAAGGATCCGATGACGAGCCCGAACACTGCGCTCACCACGATGGCGTACACATGGGCTGGCGAACTCATCAAGTGGTCCGTCCTAGCACGCCTCGAGGCTTAGACTGCGCCAGATGGACCATTCGTTGGCCCAGAGCCGATCCTTGGACTCTGATGTAGTTTCGTTGTATTTCTTTCAGCCGACACGCGCGTGCCGTGTTCAAGTGACTACTATGAGTGACTGTGCATCGCTTGCGAACCGTGTTGCACCGACTGGCTAGGGTCACCTTGCGGCGTCCTAGCCGAGGTGACTTGTCCGACGCCGGCTTCAGCCTCGTCGAGGTAATTGTCGCGGTTGTGCTTATCACGATCACCTCGTTGCCGACTGCGCTCATCCTCATCAACTCCAATCGGACCGCCAGCTACAGCCGGTTGCAGAGCGAAGCCGATGACGTGGCGAGCCAGGTGCTGGAACAGCAGGAACAGCTCGCGCAGGGGGAGACCTACACGCCACCGTCGGGCACGACCTACAACTACGTCACGATCGGCCAGGTCGTGTTCAAGTCCGCCCTCACCGTGTACGTCAACAACGCTGTCACCGGCGTGTCGCCATGCCTCGAGCCCGCCGGCTCCGGAGAGAGCCAAGAGATCTGGTTCGTCACCGTGAAGGTCACGTGGACCGGCGAAGGTGGCGGCAACTCGACGGGCGGCTTCCAGTACTCAGGAGGCCCGGTCTCGCTGACGACCGAGTTGGCGCCGGCAGCCTCCGGCTCCGGCAACCTGACGATCAGCGGCGGTGAGATCGCGGTGCCGGTCGAGAACCTCAACACGACGCTCGACACGAGCGACGTCGTGTGGTTCACAGCCACTGGGATCTGGACCAACTCTGCCGTATCGCAACCGGCTGTCCCGAGCGGCGAGTACACGACCGAGACCGAGTCGACCGGAAACCTGGGTTGCGCCCAGTTCCTCAACCTCGACGCTGCGGCGGGCTGGGAGTACGAGGTCACCGTCGCCTATTGCGCCGCTCCAGGTTCCATTGCGGGTTCCTGCACCAGCTCGAGTCCTGAGATAGTCGACTACGACGAGAACGGCGCACAGTTCTCCACGGCCGATCCCGGAGCGCCGGGGATCCCGACCGAACAAGGCATCACGGTGACACAGGGCCAGGTGACCGTGATCAACCCCTTCTACCTCGCCGAGGCGGCGACCGTCCCGATCACCTTCGCCACTTACCGCTACCCGACCGGCGCGGCCGCACCGACGAAGGAAAGCCCCGCCTGGGAGCCGGCCTACGTCCGGGTCGGAGTGCAGAACCAGCACTTGCAGTGCAGTTCGGTCACGAGCACGTGCGAGCTCGGCGACGCCACCGCCACGTACGCCACCTCGACCGGAGGGGACCTCTATCTCTATCCGTACACAGATGGCTATACGCCCGTCTATGCAGGCGACGAGACCGAGTCCAACCCGCTTGCCCTGTCAGCGGTCGCCACTCCCGTCTCGTATTACTTCACGGGTTCGTTCACCCAGCCGACGGCGCCAGCGACAGGGCCTCCGATCCCTCAGTCGACGCCCTCGGTCGCCGACGCGACCGAGGCGGCGATCGTCGTCCAGCTGTACTACGCGCAGCTCACCGTGAGCTGCACAAGCCTCACGGCAGGCCAGACCGTGACGGGACTGACCTTCACAGAGGTGGACGGTGCATCGGCCAGCTACACCGATACAGCGAGTTGCACCAAGACGACGGCGGCCTCGCTCACCGTTGGCCTTCCCCTTGGCGAGTACGTCCTCTCTCCCGCCGCGTCGAGTGCCGGCTCGCCCACCGTCAGCGCTTCGGGTGCGGGCTATGTGTGGGTGACGCCGTTCGGGGTTTGTTCGTCTAATGCCTACATAGCTCAGACCGTCGCGCCGATAACCAACTGTTCAGGCTCCGGACTTTCTTGGACCACCGGATCCGTCAGCGTCTCGATCGCATAGTGGAACCTGCCCGAGGGAGCAGAAGATGAGTGCATTGACAACACGCAAAGTCTTGAAGCGAATACGGCACGCCGTCGTGCGCGAGCACGGCGACGGCGGGCAGGCGCTCCTGCTCGTCCTGATCGCCGTCTTCCTGCTCGCATCTCTCGGTGCCGGACTCGTAGCGTCGGTCACCCAGGAGCTGCCCTTTGTCAGCATCGCCAGCGACGAGCACGCCGCCTACGCTGCGCTCGAGGCCGGCGTACAGAACTACCGCAACGACCTCAATCACGACCCGACCTACTACACCTACGGCACGACGGACCCGGTCGACCCGGCCAACCTCTCGATGGGGACGAACAGCTCGGCCACGCCACCGTATTGTGCGTCGAGCGGCGGGTGGGAGAAGGTATGCGTGTCGGGCACGGTGGGCGGTGTGAGCCAGTCGGTGTGCACGACCCCGTGCGAGGCTTTCCACGTCCAGCCCAACGCGAACTTCCTCGCCGCCACGACGGGGACCTTCCCGAACGAGGTGCTCGCAACCGTCACAGGGCGGGCGGGAATCGCCCACCACTACATCTACGAGTCGGCGGTGATCGCGTACAAGCGATATTCGACCTACCTGTCGAGCGCGTACTACTCGGACACCGAGGTGCTGGACCCGAGCTACCCGGCAGACACCGCTAACCCCGCCTCGGTTGCCGATCCGCTGGTGACGGAGAAGATCGTCCAAGGCGGTGTCACCACGACGAGCACGTATCCGGAGTCCCAGGTGCTCATCAGCTACACCTACACGAACGACGCCGGGACCTCCATCCCGGTCGACAACATCTATCTCAACGCAGCGCTCTGTGACTACGAGGGCTACCAGGAGAACACGTTCATCGACTCGCTCGGCTCTCAGTCCCCGACGAACAACCTCGTGACCGGGCAGACGGAGTTCTCGACGACGTACCCGTACTACGGGCCCTACTACGGAGTGCCGCAGGTCAAGCCGTCCGGTGGCACGGGCAGTCCGTCAACACAGACCTCGGGATTCGCGCAGCAGACGTTGAGCTACCAGTTCACCCCCACGGCCGGTGAGACCGAGACCCTGACGATCCCGGCGTCTCCATGCTCGAGCCCGTACGACTTCATCGGTGGCGAGACTTTCTCGGGCCCCGTTTTCAGCAAGGACGAGCTGCACGTCTGCGACGCCGGTGGCGACCCAGCGTTCAACGGTGCTCCCTACTCGCTCCTGACGGCGACACCTCCGGACATCGCGTTCAAGTACAAGTGGCCGGGAAGCGAGGCGGGGACTGGGGCCGAGGCGGGCGAGTGGGTCCCGGCTGGCTACACGATCGACCAGATCAACTGCGTCAACACGGCTGGTGTCCCGGCGCTCGCTCACGGCCCGGTCCAGCTCGGGCAGAACGAGGTGCTTCCTCAGTTCGACGACGCATTGGAAGGCTGGGCGGACGGGAACAACGGGGCGGCGACCCCGACCTACGGGTGCCTGTTCACCGGGCCGACGATGATCGAGCTCGTCTACAAGAGCGGCAGCGAGTACATGGACGTCTGGAGCCCGCTCTCGAAGAAGACGGACTACTCGGGCGGGACCAACTGTGGTCAAGGCCAGTTCTCGCCGACCACCGCGTTCGTGAAGAACATCCCGATGCCTTCGGACGGCGTGGTTTACGTGCAGAACGTGCCAGAGCCCGTCAACGTGGCCGGAGTGCCAACCTGTCAGGATCCGAATTGCTGGACGTCCGCCTCGCTCAATGCCCTCAACGCGTCCTCGTCAGTGTCCCCGAGTGACGGCAACTCGGGCGCAGGGACCACCTGCTTCACCAACCCCGAAGCGCCCAATGCGCTGCCGGACAGCTCGGACTGCACGGGCGGCAATCTCTTCGTCGAGGGCGAGCTGAACGGCGAGCTGACTATCGGTGCGGACAACAACATCTACATCACCCGGGATGTGACATACAGTTGCGCCGACACCGGCGGGGCCCTTCAGAGCCCGCTCGGCGGACTACCGGCTGCCTGTGCATCGGAGACCATTCCGGACCTGCTCGGCCTTTACGCCAATGGCGACATCTTGATGTCCCACCCCGTCAACAGCTGTAGCTTCGTCGGCAGCACCGAGAGCTGCACGAACGACGCCGCCTGCCCGAACAACGGGACTACGGCGAGCGACACCATGGCGGACGTCACCCCGACCTGCTCTGTCGGGACGTCTGGGAGTGGTGCTGTGATCGACGCACTGCTCATCGCTCTCAACGGCTCGTTCGGGAACCAGAACTACAACGTTGGCGCCGCGCTCGGAGGTATGTACCTGAACGGATCAGATGTGGCCGAGTTCCGAGGCCCGTTCGCGATCAGTGGTGTCACGGGGTATACGAAGCAATTCAGCTATGACACCCGACTCGCTTACCTCTCGCCGCCTGACGCCGTTACGGCCTCCACAGACAACTGGTTCCCCGCTGGCTGGGTGAACTGTGGCGGTGTGAACCTGTCCGCGAGCACTACGCCAGCCTGCCCGAACGCCGGCTGAGAGGGGCGGAGCATGCAGCACACCAAATCCGTGAGATCGCCGTTCCGCATCGCGCTCGCAGCGACTCGGCGCCGCGCCAAGGGCGACGACAGCGGCTTCTCACTGACCGAGCTCGTCGTGGTGTTGGTCGTGATATCGATCGTCATGGCGGTGACCTCCGGCATCGTGATCCTGCTGCAGGAGTCGTCATCGACGGTTCTCGGCACTGAGTACTCACTCCAACAGGAGCAGGTCGCCTCAGAAGCCGTGACGCCGTTCCTCCACGCGGCGGTCGGTCTCACAGCTGCCGGCCCGACTTCGTTCACCATGACGACGTATTCGGGAGTCGACGACTACACGAGCGGCACAGGCACCTATGGCAACGCCGACCTTGACACGCTCACGGCATGCTTCGGCTCGCTCGTGAGCAAGGTCCCGTCCTGTGGCACTCCGCCCACCGGGAAGAACCCGTGGGTGTTCGCGGTCGTTGTCACCAACGCGGCCGGGAAGTCCTCGACGATCGAAGCGACGGACTCACTTGCTCCAACGAACAGCACCGCGACGAACACGTACTCGTTCGAGTACTTCAACGGTCTGAGCAATCAGCTCGGGGCGACCGGCACAGACCATGGCACGGTTCCGACCTGCGCGCTCTTCGACATAGACCGCGTCGACATCACCGTCGGCTTCGAGACAGGACCACGGACCGCCGGATACTCCGCCAACCAGGTCACGACGTGGCACACGACTGTCTATCTCCAGAACGCGGACACGACGACGACCACGACGAGCGCCACCACCACGACGGCCTGTCCGGACGCTGGAGCGATCACCTAGCGGTACTGGTCGTTCGCCGGGCCTTTGTTCAGCATGGCCCGGGGCGAGGGAGGATGTAGGGGTGGGCGAACATGATCGGCACGGTGCGGTCCTGCCCCATCACCTGATACGAGAGCACGAACCGGTCGATTGTCAGCCAGTCGGCAAGGCTGTTCTCGTCGTAGGAAGGCAGGACCGGCACGCAACCGGTCTCCTCCACCGGGATCAACAAGAAGAGGCTCTTGTGCGGGGCGACCGACACGCCGCCCCGGATCGGCAGCGGCGTGCTCCCGAGGTACCGGCTGGCGAGCACCGGGGCGGTCGCAGCCTTGACGGGACCTTGCCCCGGCTCCACCCACGCCGATCGCACTGAGATCGTGAAGCTCCCGTTGTTCTTCACGGACGCGAAGAGCGAGAACGAGGTCTTCGTCGAGTCGATCACCATGGCGAAGCTGCCGTAGTGCTTGCCGAGGGCCGAGTTCGCCAGTGGCGGCCGTGCTCCGGTCGTCCCGACAGCAGTGATTGGGCCGTACACGACGGGCTGGTACCGGACGGACCAGCCGAGAAACGCGATCCCCGCCGAGATCACGACCACTCCCCACACAGCGAACATCCCGAGCCGCCGAAACAGGCTCTTCGCCACCACGTTGCCCGCGACTGCCGGCTCAGTGCCAGGTCGAGCGGCCGTCATCGTCATTCATCATGCCAGTCAGGTTCTCCCGGCCCGGGGCGGGCCGCCGCCAGCCGCTGGTTGAGGTAATCGGCGAGCGCCTCCATAGTGCGCCTCGACTTCTCCGACTTGGTGAAGAGGAGGCCTCGCACGACAATGTCCGGGCCGGCAAGCCTGCGGATTCGGAGGGGCTTGTCCGCAGGGACGGCCCCTGGCAGATCCTCCGTCTTCTCGCGCCACACGAACGTCGAGATCTCCGCCCAGGAGACGCGCCGGCTCTCGAGGAGGTTGCGAACGAGCACGCCCTTGGCGTCGAGGTCGATACCGGTCCGGGCTAGACGGACGAGAAGGAGCCCGATGAGGACGTTGACGACGAGCACGGTGGACGCCACGAGATCGACGGCAGTCGTGGACCCGTCGATGAGCGCGTGGAGACAGATCCAGATCGGCACCAGCGAAGCCGCCACCCAGATCACCGCGAGCACCTGCAGCGGCCGCGACCGGATCCGATCTGTCGTCATTTGGTGTTACGGAGGCAGTTCTTTACGCACTTCCCGCCTCCTTCGATCCGGACGTGCGCGACCAGCGGGTCGAACTTGAGCGTCGATGCGACCGCTTCGGTCTCACCGGTCGTTGCCTTCGGACCCATGAAGAACTCCTCGCTCGACGTGCCGTTCGCCTGCGCCGCGACGACCCCGGCGAAGGTGAGGTAATGGTCCGACATGGCGGTCGCGTCTGCCGTCGACGTGTTCGGCTTCAGGGTGGCAACTACGACTGCGCTTGCCTCGACGGGACTCGGCGGCGCGCTCGACTGGCTGTTCTTCACCCCGAAGGCCACCGCAAGACCCACGACCAAGCCGATCGCCATCAGGAGGACGATGACCGCCGGGCGACCGTTCGTGCTCCGTCTCCGCCCCCTTGCCATGTCTCAACGCTACCGATGCTCCACCGATTTGTGGGGGAGGCGCCGCCTCGTCCGGCCTCCTAGGACGTCATTCCCTGCAGGCCCACCAAGGCTCGAGCGTGCTCGACCTCGCCCATGTGGCGGAGCCCGTGCTGGTAGACCCAGCACTCGACGCCGTCCAGGCGGGTGATGCCCGTCTCACCGGCCACCCGGGCGCTGAAGGTGGAAGCGATCTGGGGCGGGAACGGGCGAGCGACCACGACATCGGTGAGCGACGCGGGATCGAGCGAGTCGAGCCAGCCCTCGGTCTTCTCGAAGACGAGGCGTTGATACTCGCAAAAGCGCCCGTAGTTGCCGATCCGCTGACCCACCATCTCCTCCACGGTCCTGTGCTTGCCGTGATCCGCGATGGCGAGACCCATCTGGTCCGCCCAACCCTCGTCGTAGACGAGCCCCGGGCCGCCGAGCATCGTGACCGAGCCATCCTCGATCTGAGCGAGATGGAACAACGAGAACGCGATCGGGAGCACGGGCTCCCGCTCGACGAAGTTGACCTGCGCGGCGTCCATGGAGCCGACGGCGTCATACCAGAGCGAGTGCATCGCCTTCATCCGGCGCCGGAGGGAATCGAGGATCAGCTCGTCAGTCGTCATGGGCGTCACTCCTTTGCGAGCTCGGTGCGAGCCGTCGCGGCGACATCTGCCCGGTCCTGCCGGCTTGAGATCTTGAAGACCACCTTCTCGATCGTGCCAGTGAAAGGGAACGGCGAGGCGTAGTCGTCGACGACGGGCGAGAGACCGTCGCGGCCGATGTCGAGGCCAGTCGAGCCGAGCATCCTCACGATTCGCGGAATCGGCACCGTCCCGACGTCTTCACCGTCGACGGCGACGGTGAGCTCCCCGCCAGGGCCCGTTCTCTCGAACCGCGCGACGAGCTCGTGGCGCCCGGCGCCGAGCCGAGCAGGCCCCGAGGCCCGGAAATGCGTACCGAGGGCGTTGTAGTCGAACTGCAGACTGCCGTCTTTCACGAAGAAACTGTGCCCGACGTTCTGCCCGCCCCGCGCGCACAACACGCCTTCCGCGCCGTGGTCGCCCACCACGGCGTCCACTGTGATCGTCCAGCTGCGGCCGCCGGTCGGCGGCGAGGCGTCCGTCGGTATGTGAGAGACGGGCGGCCGGTAGACGTACTCGCTAGAGGCGTGGGGGCTTCCCGGCCTCGGAGCCCCGCCGAACAGCTCGATCGACCGGTCGTCGAGAGGCAGCACACCGTGCTCGCCTGCCTCGACCCACCAGGCGTCGATGAGCTCGCGGAGCTTGCCTGGATTGGACTGAGCAAGGTCCCTGCACTCCGAGAAGTCCTCCGAGAGGTCATAGAGAGCCCACTCGTCGTCGTCGAAGGGCTTGCCGGCCTCGTGGTACGTGACGGCCTTCCAGCCGTCGGCCCACAGGCCCCGGTGGCCCATCTGCTCGAAGTACTGGACCGAGCGCGGCGCGGGGGCTGCGCCGTCGACGAAGGTCGAGCCGATTGACGCGCCCTGCATCGGGATCTGGGGGAGTCCGGCGAACTCCTCCGGGCAGCTGACCCCGACGGCTTCGAGGACGGTGGGCGTGATGTCCACCGCGTGGCAGAACTGTGTCCGGATGCCGCCCGCATCGGTGATGCGGGCAGGCCAGTGCACGACGAGCGGGTCCCGCACGCCACCTCCGTAGGTGTTCTGCTTGTACCACCGCAACGGGCTGTTGCCGGCCTGAGCCCATCCCCACGGGTAGTTCGAGTGGGAGTGCGCCCCACCGATCTCGTCGAGGCGCGTCGCCACGAGCTCGTCTATGTCCTCCATCTGCCCATTGAAGAAACTCCACTCGTCCATCACACCGAACGGCCCACCCTCCCGGGACGCCCCGTTGTCGGACAGCACCATGAGCAACGTCTCGTCGAGAAGCCCACGGCTCTCGAGGAAGGACACGAGCCGGCCGATCTGGGCGTCGGTGTGCTCGAGCATGGCGGCGAAGGCCTCCTGGAGCCGTGCCGCGAATCGCTGGCGGTTGCCGCCGAGCTCCTCCCACGGTGGCACACCGGGGTTCCGAGGAGCGAGCACTGTCCCCCGGGGGACGATCCCGAGCTCGAGCTGGCGCTCGAACCACCGCTCGCGCACGACCCCGTAGCCCTCGTCGAACTTGCCCCGCCAGCGCTCGCGGTACTCGAGTGGCGACTGGTGCGGCGCATGCGTGGCGCCGAAGGCGACGTAGAGGAAGAACGGCCGATCCGGCCGCACGGCTTTCAGGTCTGAGACGAAGCCGGTCGCCTTGTCGACGATGTCCTCGGAGACGTGATAGCCGTCCTCCGGCCGCCCGGGCGGGTCGATGTGGCCGTTGTCGCTCGTGAGCTCGGGATGGAATTGGTCGGTCTCGCCTTGGAGGAAACCGTAGAAGCGGTCGAAGCCCTTCTGGAGCGGCCAATTGTGGTGTGGCCCGGCAGCGGAGCACTCCTCCATCGGTGCGAGGTGCCACTTGCCCGCCGCGTACGTCGCGTAGCCGTTCGCCGACAGGAGTTGGGCCAAGGTGGCGGCTCTCGGTGAGATGCCACCACGCATGTGAGGAAAGCCCGTGTTCCAGTTGGAGACGCCGCGCATCCCGACAGCATGCGGGTTGCGGCCGGTCAAGAGAGCCGCTCGTGACGGCGAGCAGAGCGCCGTCGTGTGGAAGCTGTTGTAGCGAAGCCCGTTCGCCGCCAGCGCGTCTACGTGGGGCGTGACGAGCGTCGACCCGTAGCAGCCGAAGTGGGCGAAGCCGGTGTCGTCGAGCACGATCATGACGACGTTCGGGCCACCGGCGCCGGCCGACGGCTCCGGCCACCACGGGGTGGAGTCGCGGTAGGTGCGGCCGATGCGGCCCCTGAAGTCGGGTTCGTTGGGAGCCTTCACGGCGGCAACTCCTTCACGCCGGGAGGCGGGACGAGCTCCCCGTCCCCCGGGTACCTCCCACGCTAGATATTGCCATAGCCTGTGTCAATAGATTATGGTCTTCCCGATGGGCACGGCCACGACCGCCGGGTCGAGCGTCACGAGCGACGACGGCCGCCATGCGAGGCGTCACCAGAATCGGCGTGCCGTCCTAGAAGCTCTCGTCGAGCTCTACGAGGAGGGCGACTACGCGCCGAGATCGGCGGCGATCGCCCAGCGTGCGGGGCTGTCGCCGCGGTCGCTCTTCCGCTACTACGACGACATCGACGATTTGAGCCGCGCCGCGATCGACCTGCAGCTGCGCAGGGCGCGCCCGCTGCTGGCGATAGCTGCGTCGCCGGCGGACCCGACCGACGCCAAGATCGATTGCCTTGTGGCGGCGCGGATCGGCCTGTTCGAGGCGGTCGCGCCTGCAGCGCGGGCAGCGAGGATGACCGCGCCCCGCAGCCGGCTCGTCGCCGCGCAGGTGGGTGAGGCGCGTGCGTACCTGCGCCGGCAGATCGAGGAGCTGTTCGCTCCTGAGCTGAACGCGATGGAGCCCGAGCGCGCGGCTTGCGTGCTCGGCGCGATCGACGTGCTCTGTTCGTTCGAGTCGCACGAGCTGCTGAGCAGCCAACAGGGCCTTCCTCGCGAGGGGGAAGCGGCGACCCTGACCGCTGCCCTGCTCGCGCTGGTGGGCGGGATCGGGCGCTCATGACCCCGGAGAGGGGCACGATCCGGCGGGAGGTGCGCATAAACGCCGGCGCGGACGAGGTCTGGTCGATCGTGGGTGACCCTGCACGCCTGGCGGAGTGGTACCCCGGGATCGTCTCGAGCAACGTGGACGGCGATACTCGGGTGATCACGACCGGGAGCGGCCTCGCGATGCCCGAGCAGATCGTTACGGTCGACCCGCTGCAGCGGCGCTTCCAATACCGGATCACCGCTCCGATGTTCACCGAGCATCTCGCCACGATCGACGTCGTCGACCTCGGCGACGGGACGACGCTCGTCACGTACGGAGTGGACGCCAACCCGTCGATGATGGCTCTCGTCCTCGGAGGGGCGGCCGGCAACGCACTCGCGAACCTTCGCAGGATGATGGAAGGAGCTAGGTGATGGGCCGGAAGATCCTTCTCGTGACGACGGACCAGCAGCGCTACGACACACTCGGGTGCAACGGGGGGACGCTCGCGAGGACTCCCGTCGCCGACGGCCTGGCGGCGGCCGGGATCCGCTACGAGCGGGCGCATCCCCAATCGGTCGTCTGCATGCCCTCTCGGTCCACGATCCTCACGGGCCAGCATCCCGTGACCCACGGCGTCTTCATGAACGGCGTGCCCCTCCCCGTCGATGCTCCGTCGGTCGCCGACGTGCTCCGAAGGTCCGGCTACCGGACGGCGTTGGTGGGAAAGGCGCATTTCGAGCCGTATCTCGACCCGTTTCTCCGCTTTGTCGAGAACGCGATGGGCCGGGGCGGGAGCACACCGCCCGGAGGGGTGCACCGTGGTTTCGAGCACCTCGAGCTGGCGACACACGGCGCGGTCGGGCCCCTCCACTATGCGCAGTGGCTCGCTCAGGCGCACCCCGAGGCCGTGGCGATGTTCTACGCGGTCCTCGACGGGTCGATGAACGTGAACGCGGCCGGCGGCGGCGACACCGGAGCACCGCAGGTGCACGTGAACCCGATCGAGCGGGGCTGGTACCACACCGACTGGGTGGCGGACCGCACGATCGGCTGGCTGGACAGCCTCGGAGCCGACGAGGACTGGTTCTGCTGGATGAGCTTCCCCGACCCGCACCATCCCTGGGACCCTCCCCAGTCCGAGGTGGGTCGCATCGACTGGCGAGAGGTGCCGCTCCCTCCGGGCTACCCCGAGTCCGCCGGCGAGCGCGAGCGCATCCTCGAGGACAAGCCCCGGCACTGGCGCCTTTGGTACGAGGGATCTCTCGTCTCGAACTACGAGGCGCCCGCGAAGTGGGTCCCGGCAACGCTGACCTCCGATCAGGTCCGCGAGGTGAACGCTCGCAACGCAGTCGAGTGCGAGCTCGTCGACGAGGCGCTCGGGCGCGTGCTGCGGCGTGTCCGCGAGCGGGGCTGGGAGAGCGACACCGACATCTTCTTCACGTCCGATCACGGTGAGCTGCAAGGGGACTTCGGGCTGCTGTTCAAGGGCCCGTATCACGTGGACGCGCTTATGCGGCTGCCGTTGATCTGGCGCCCGGCTCCGACCGCTGCCGTCCCGCCGTCGGTGGTGGCGGCACCGGTCGGTCTCGTCGATCTCGCGCCGACGCTGTGCCGGATCGCCGGCTGCGAAGTACCGGAGTGGATGGAGGGTGCCCCCCTCCCGACCGACGACGTCGACGCGGCCGACCGCAGGATCGAGCGAGTGCTCACGGACTGGGACAGCGAGCTGTTCGGTGTCAGCATGCACCTGCGAACGATCACGCGGGACGGTGTCGTCTGCACGGTGTACGAGCCGGGCACGGTCCACGACGGCACCGAGGGCGAGCTCTACGACCTCGCCGACGACCCGCTCCAACGCCACAACCGTTGGGCCGACCCAGCGATGGCGTCCGTCCGCGACGACCTCGTGGCGGACTTGTGGGAGCACCGGCCTCCTCCTCGACGGGACAAGCTCCTCCTCGAGGCGCCCGTCTGAGGCTGCGCCGGGCTAGGCACGATCGTCCATCGCGCTGCTGGCCCATTGGTGCATGCTTCCCTGGTGAAGCGCCCCGTAGACGCGGTCCCGCAAGTCGTTCGCCCGCTCGTCGGTGAGCGTCGAGGCGAGGTCGCGGAGCACAACTCGCACGAGCAGGTTCTTCTGCCCGGGAAGGGCTCCCAGCCGTTCGATCGCCTGCGCCGGAAGCTCGTCGTACGGAGTGGCGGAGAGGACGGCCACCTCCTCGACGCACGAGGCGTCGTCCCCGAGCGCGTCGCGTACCCGGTCGCCGAGCGTCTCCTCGTTGTCGCCGGCGGCCACCGCGATCGACAGGTCGCGCCTCACCGACGGCATGACTGAGACCGGTCGGTAAGGAGCGAGATCGAGCATCTGGCCCGAGACTCGTGGGTCGACCGAACGGAGCAGGCGGATGTCGGGGATCCCTTTCGTCAGCATGAGGAGCCGATCGAGCCCCATCCCGAGGGCGAGCCCGTGCCAGCCCTCGAGGCCACCGGCCGCCAGGACTTTCGGATGTGCCAGCCCGCACTCCCAGACCTCGACCCAGCGCCCGCCCCAAAGGACGTCGATCTGGCGGCCGTTGAGCGTGTACGGGTGGACCCGTGCCTCTTCGCGATGAGGGAGGCCCTCGGCGAACACGCCGAGGAGGAGCGAGATCATCTCGTCCATCTCCCGATCGCCGACTGGTTGCCGCGTGATCCTCCACAGATCGAGTTGCTGGGGGGTGCCGGTGTGCTGCCAGTCGATCGAGTCCCGCCGGAAGACGATCCCGGCGCTCACACAGAGGACGTCATCGGTGGGCGTGGCGGCGAGCCGCGCAATGCAGCGGGGATCATTGCGCTCGAGTGGCTCCTAAGCATGTGTTCGTGGTCGACGTAACGGGTGTATCTCGTCTCGCGGCTGATCGCGTTCTGTGCGTAGCCGAGCCGGTCGTAGTTGTCGGCTACCGGCACCACTCTCGGTCCCCGGCACCATCGGACCTCGCAGCCCCATGCGGACCCAAGCCGTTCGACGGCCCGGTCGACCAGGAGCTGGATGGCATGCGGACCCTCGTTCGGGTCCGACAGGTCCCGCACGCCGCAGTCGCGTCGCAGCTGCTCGGGCGTCAGGTAAGGCGTTGGGTGGGGCGTCGGGTAAGACGGTGAGATCGACACGGTGACTCCTTTCTCAGGTGGGCTGGGCGGGAGTACCTCCCGGCCCGATTGCTCGCCTGAGCGGAGTCGCCGACTACTGCGTCGAAGCGTCTCCCGGCAGCCATGCGCGGGCCGGGAGGCAACAAAATCGCAGCGCCAGTTGTCGATCAACCACGACGCTCATGCTACCTCCGGAGCGAGCTCGCCTGTAGGCGAGGACGACTGAGCGATCACTCCCTAGTCTGCGTGCATGCCGGTCCGTCGCGCCCTACCTGCCGACGCCAGGATCGTTGCCCAGCTGATACGGGAGCTCGCCGAGTACGAGCAACTCGCTCACGAGGTGGTGTGGGAGGAAGACGCTCTGCACGAGGCGCTCTTTGGACCCGATGCAGTGCCGACCGTCCTGCTAGCAGAGGCGGACGAGGATGAGGTAGCCGGGTTCGCGTTGTACTTCCCGAGTTTCTCCACGTTTCTCGGGCAGCCGGGGATCTGGCTCGAAGATCTTTACGTGAGGCCGGAGCATCGGGGCGGCGGGCACGGTAGGGCCCTTCTCGACGCGCTCCGCGCCCTCACGGCCGGGCGCGTCGAGTGGAACGTGCTGACGTGGAACGGGGATGCGATGGGTTTCTACGAGGCGCTCGGTGCCCGCCCGGTCGAGGGTTGGGTGACCTACCGCTGGCTGCCTGGCACTGGTGACAGTCGTGGCAACGGTGCGGCTGGCACGGGGCGGTGTCGGTAGCTTGTCGGCCATGGCACGAGAGCCGGCATCCGATCACACCCACCTTGTCGACAACGGGAAGGCCGAGTTCACTCTCGACGAGCTGGCGGCCATGCAGCCAGGAATGGCGCGCCTCATGGTCGAGGTGTCCGACCGGATGTGGAAGTGCTATCACGCCGGCAGGGCGCACAATCGCCTGCTTGCCAGGTATCAGCTCTCCGAGGCGACCAAGATCATGAAGGGTTCGATCGTCGTACGGCCGAAGTACACCGACTCGATGCTGCGCTTCATCGACGAGGAGATCGCAAGCCTCAGGCAGGTCGTGGAGGCGGAGGAGTGGGATCGTTTCGATGCCGTGTTCGAGACGGTCGTGCGGGGCGCAAACCGCTACCACGAGGAATTCGACAAGGGCTTCCTCGTCTGGAAGGTGCCCGAGGACCCGCCCGGTGACCTCGACCTCACCCCTCGACCGTGATCTCGCCGGCCACCTCGTGGCTCGCCGGGTCGGCGCTCCAGCCCGAGAGCACCCGGTAGCGCCCAGGCCGGAGCCGGCCGAGCCTGCGGCTCGACATCTCGATGACGGCCGGAGCCGACTCGTTCGGCTCGAGCGCACGCCGTGATGCGCCCATGAACTGCAGCGCGGGCTCGGTGTCCGCCCGCTCGACGGGCGCCAGATAGGCCTGCAGCACTGCCGAGCCCCGGCGGGCTCCTGTGTTGGTGACGGTCGCCGACACTCGTGCCCCGGCGCTGGTCACTTCCACCACGCCGTCGCGGGCGGTGAAGCTCGTGTAGCCGAGGCCGTGCCCGAACCAGTAGCGGGGCGCGGTCCCGGTAGTCGCGTAGTGCCGGTGCCCGACGAACAGGCCCTCGCCGTAGGTCACCTTCCCGCCGGCGCCGGGGTAGTAAGGGAACGCCGGGGTGTCCTCGAGGCGTACCGGAATCGTGTGCGGGAGTCGTCCGCCCGGCTCGTCGGCTCCCCGCAGCACGTCCGCCACCGCCGTCCCGACCGCCTCTCCGCCGAACCAGATCTGAAGGATGGAGGCCGGGAGCTCCGCCCACCCCATCGACACCGGGGAACCGGTGTTGACGAGGACGGCCGTCCTCGGGTTGGCGGTCGCGACGGCACGCACGAGATCGTCCTGACGGCCCGGCAGGTCCATCGACGAGCGGTCGTGGCCCTCGGTCTCCCACTCGGCGGTCGTGCCCACGACGCACACGACGGCATCGGCACGCCCGGCGAGGGCGACCGCGCGGGCGATGAGCTCGTCGTCGCCCGGGAGAGGGGGACGAACGCCGACGAAGAGCCCCGCCACTGGCGTCCCCGGCGTGACCTCGTACTCGACGAGGACCTCGTAGGTCACCCCCTGCTCGAGCTCGACTGCACCGGTCGCCTCCTCGGACCCGAACCCGAAGAGACGCTTGCCCCTCCCACCGGACCCCTCCACCACCAACGCGCCGTCGACGAAGAGGCGAGCCGAGCCTGCCTGGGCGAGCGAGAGCTCGTAGCGCCCGGTCAGCTCCGCCGTGAACTCGGCCGAGCAACGGACGGCGAACGCGCCGTAACGGAGCGACGGCACCTGAGGCACCGGGTCGCCCAGCCAGAGCAGCGGCGGACGGGGCGTCCGTTCCTCGTGGAGCATCGGGCCGGCGTAACTCGACTCCGGTGCGCCGTCGCCGGCGAGAGCGAAGTACTGAACCCCGAAGGCCACGTCGAGATCCGGGGTCTCGGCCCAGGTCACACAACCGATCTCGTGCGCGATCTCCACACCCATCGGCGCATAGGCCCCCCTCACTCCCTCGAGCACCGAGACGGTGTGCTCGGGGCTGACCCGTGCGCTGCCCCCGCCCTGTGTCGCCGTCGTTGCCGCGTTTGGCCCGATGACGGCGAGCAGCGCACCAGGAGGCAGGTCGAGGGGCAGCAGGGGCGCCCCGCCTGCCCGGCCCGACCCGGGCGCCCCGCGCCCCGGCGCCTCGTTGCGTAGCAGGACGAATGACTGAATGGCGAGCCGGCGGGAGAGCTCGCGGCGCTCGGGCAGAGTACGGAGGTCCTCGCCCTCTTGCCGCTGGCCGGGCCCCGCCAGGGCGCCGGTCCGCTCAGCTAGCTGGATCACGCGCCGGGCTCGCTCGGCGATCACCTCCTCGGGGACCTCGCCTGCGGCGACTGCGGCCTCGAGCCGCTTCCCGTAGTGGATCGGAGGTCCGGGCATCTCGAGGTCGAGGCCGGCGAGGGCGGACGGGGCCGTGCTCTGAGCCCCGAACCAGTCCGACACGACTAGCCCGTCGAAGTGCCACTCGCTCCGGAGCACTCCGTTGAGAAGAGGCTCGTGCTCGGCTGCGTAGGTGCCGTTTATGCGGTTGTACGAGGACATGACCGCCCACGCCCCGCCATCGATGACTGCCTCTTCGAACGGCACGAGGTAGAGCGAGCGAAGGACGTGGTCGTCGACCTCGGAGCTGATGGTGTGCCGCTCGAACTCGGAGTCGTTCGCGACGAAGTGCTTGATCGTGGCTGCAATGCCGCGGGCTTGCAGTGCCTTCACGTACGCGACGGCGAGGTCGGCCGTGAGGATCGGGTCCTCGGCGTAGCACTCGAAGTGCCGGCCGCCGAGCGGATGGCGCTGCAGGTTGATCGTCGGGCCGAGGAGGACCTGCACTCCCTTGGACACACACTCCTCCGCCAGCACGTCGCCGAGCGCGGCGGCGGCCGATCTGTCGAACGTCGCTCCGATGGCGGTCCCGCAAGGGAACGAGACCGAGACCGAGCCCGTCGTCCGCTCGCCCCGCACTCCGACCGGGCCGTCGGAGAGCTGGACGGACCCGATCCCGACCCTCTCGATCGGCTCGGTGTGCCAGTAGTCACGCCCGGCGAGCAGCCTGATGCGCTCTGGCAGGTCGAGCTCGGCGAGGAGCTGCTCGACCCGGCTGGCGCTCACGGCGCCCTCCGCCCGAGGAGCTCGTCGAGGGCGGAGTCGGGGACCTGGAGGTCGCCCGTGCCCGACCCGATCGCGAGATCGGGCTTGAAGGTCCCGTGGAAGTCCGAGCCCCCGGTGGCGACGAGCCCGCACCGCTTCGCGATCTTTACCAAGCCTTCGCGTTCGTCTTCGGAGTAGCGGCCGTACCAGCACTCGAGGCCCGTGAGCCCCGACTCGGCAAGCTCGGCGATCGTGGCCTCGAGGCCGGCCGGTTCGAGCCCGAGAGAGAGCGGGTGGGCCAGCACCGCCAGCGCGCCAGACCCACGCGCTGCCTCGATCGTCGTCTCGGCGTCGATAAAGGCCTTCGGGATGTAGGCCGGGCCTCCCTTGGCGAGCAGGTTGTCGAAGGCGTCCTGGTAGCTCCCCACCACGCCCTTCTTCACGAGCGCGGCCGCGAAGTGTGGTCGCCCGATGGTGGACCCGCCCGACTCGGCTTCCACCTCCTCGAGAGTGAGTTCGATCCCGAGTTGGTTCAGGCGTTCGACGAGCAGGACGTTCCGGTTGTCCCGGTCGTGCCGGAGCCGCTCGAGCTGTGCCTGGAGGGGCCCGTCACCCGCCTCGGCGAAGTAGCACAGGATGTGCATCGCGCCCGGTGAGAACTTGCACGAGACCTCGCAGCCGGGGATGAACGTGATGCCACTGGTCGCGGCGGCCTCGCGGGCCTCGTCGATCCCGGAAAGCCCGTCGTGATCGGTCAGCGCGACCGCGCTGCAGCCGGCCGCCACCGCCAGCTCGATGATCCGGCCCGGCGCGTCGGAACCGTCGGAGCAGCTGGAGTGGGTGTGCAGGTCGATCATCGAGGCTCCTTCTCCGATTTTCCGCCCGTGACTCGGCCGCAGCGTACCGGCCCCAGTTGATCGTGACCCGGTAGCGGCACGCAAGGTGGCAGAATGAGGATGTGAAGGAGGCGTGTGGGGTCTTCGGCGTCTACGCGCCGGGCGCCCCCGTCGCCCAGATCACCTTCGATGGCCTGTTCGCACTGCAGCACCGTGGGCAGGAGTCCGCCGGGATGGCAGTGAGCGACGGCGACACCATCACGGTCTTCAAGGACATGGGACTCGTGGCGGCAGTGTTCGATGAGCGATCTCTCCTGACTTTGCAGGGCGATCTCGCCATCGGCCACACCCGGTACTCGACGACCGGACCGAGCACATGGCACAGCGCGCAGCCCGTCTATCGGTCGGTCGGCCTTGCGGGGTTCGCACTAGGGCACAACGGGAACCTGACCAACACCGAGGCGCTCGCCGCAGAGGCAGGCATGCTCGGGGTCCTTACCTCGGACAGCGATCTCGTCGCCGAGCTGCTCGCCCGGCGGTTCGCCCCCGAGCCCGAGCTGGACGACGAATCAGGGCTCGTCCCGGGCTACCCGGCCGAGCAGCTGTTGCGTGCCCTCGAAGAGGTGCTGCCGGGCATCGAAGGGGCCTTCTCCTTCGGGTTGATCGATGCCGAGCACATGATCGCTGTGCGGGACCCGCATGGGTTTCGCCCGTTGTGCCTCGGGCGGCTCGACTACGAGGCGCACGGCGAGCAGCGCACGGGTTGGATCATTGCCTCGGAGTCACCCGCGCTCGACGTGTGCGGGGCGGAGTTCGTCCGGGAGATCGAGCCCGGCGAGATGGTGGTCGTCGACGCTGCGGGCCCCCGGTCGCTGTGGCCATTCGGCGAGGCTAAGGACGCCAGGCTCTGCGTCTTCGAGTTCGTCTACTTCGCCCGGCCCGACAGCCGCCTGCGCAACCGGGAGGTCTACTCGGTGCGCCGGCGGATGGGTGAGCTGCTCGCTTCGCAGCGCCCGGTCGAGGCCGACCTCGTGATCGGGGTGCCGGACTCCGGCGTCACCGCTGCGGAGGGTTACTCCGAGGTGAGCGGGGTGCCGTACGGGCAGGGCCTTGTGAAGAACCGCTACATCGGCCGCACGTTCATCGCTCCGACCCAAGAGGCGCGCGCCCTCGGTGTCCGGCGCAAGCTCAACCCGCTCCGGGCGACCATCGCGGGCAAGCGCCTCATCGTCGTCGACGACTCGATCGTGCGGGGGACGACCACGCGGCAACTGGTCAAGATGCTCCGGGACACCGGAGCTGCAGAAGTACACCTGCGGATCTCCTCGCCGCCCTTCCAATGGCCCTGCTACTACGGCATCGACACCCCCGACCGGGACGAGCTCATCGCCGCCATGCTCTCGGTTGAAGAGGTCAATGCCCACGTCGGCGCCGACTCGCTCGACTACCTGTCGCTCGACAACCTCATGCTGGCCGTTGGGGCGGACAGCGAGGGTCAGGGCTACTGCAGGGCGTGTTTGACCGGGGACTATCCGACCGAGGTGCCGATCGCTCTCTCGCCGGCAAAAGACGAGACCGAGTACGAGCTAGAGCTGGCGATCACTACGAAGTAGCTGGGGATCACCACAACCAGGCGGCGTAAGAGCGCAGTGAAGAGCGGGGGTCACCACCGCGAGGGACGCACGACGACCCCCGCTCTTCGCGTGCCAGCCCCTTGCGGAGCACCTGACTTTTATCGGCCCGGAGTCGTTGCAGCTGAATAGGAAATCTGCCCGCGACGGAGCGCCTGGGCCAGCGCCCTGGTCAGGCCATCGCCTCGACGGCCGTGGGCTCTTCTATGAGCTTCGCCTTGCGCTGGCCCGCCCAGCCGGGGCCTCTGAGCACGAACGAGAGCCTGTCCCGCCAGTTCGTAGAGCGGGCGACGTCCTTCAGCATCTCGACGTGCTCGTGAGTCGCGATCGTCACCGGGTTGAACGTCTTTATGTTCTTCGTGAGGCCGTAGCGAACCTGCTCGTCCTCGCGCTCGAACGTGCCGAACAACCGGTCCCAGACGATGAGGATGCTGCCGTGGTTCTTGTCGAGGTAGCGGCCGTTGCTCCCGTGGTGGACCCTGTGGTGCGAGGGGGTGTTGAGCGCGCTCTCGGCCGGGCCGAGCGAGTCGACCGTCTCGGTGTGGATCCAGAACTGGTAGAGGAGGTTGACCCCCCTCGCGGTGTTGATGAGGTCCGGCCTGATGCCGAACAGCGCCAGCAGCGAATACGGGATGAAAGCGCCGAACGCGTCCGCCACGGGCTGGCGGAGCGCGGTCGAGAGGTTGTACCGCTCGCTCGAGTGATGCACCACGTGGATCGCCCACAATGCCCTGCACTCGTGCATGAAGCGGTGGTTCCAGTAGTAGATGAAGTCCCAGCCGGCGATTGCGCCTGCGAGCGCGAGGGGGCCCTTGCCGAGGTCCGGAAGGACCCGTGCCTTCCAGAGTCGCTTCACCGTCGTGCGATCCGCCCACGCAGTCGTGAAAGCGACCCCCCCTGTCACGATCGCCGTCACGCCGCCGACGGACGCCACCTGCCTGGCGACCGCTCCGATCTTGCGGCGGCGCTCGGCCCGCGAGCGGGCGACTCCTGACTCCGTCGTTGCTGCGTCCTCGTTGTCACCCTCGGGGAGTGACTCGAGCCTCGCCAGCTGGTCGGCGAGCGTCGTGAGAGCTGCGGCTCCCGCCGCGGTGAGGACGAGCGCCTTGCCGTACTTCCCCCGCCCTGGCGTGACCGGCCGGAGAAGCCTCGGGACTGCGAGAGGGAGGATGAGGCTCCCCACCCCCATCGTCAGGCTGGCGATCGTGTCCTGCCGCTCGTAGGCACCGCTCGAGATGTCACGACCGGACCAATGGGCGAGCGCCTCCTCGTCCTTGTTGCGGAGGAAGAGGTACTCGGCGCCCATGCTCCCGAAGTAAAACGGGATGGCGACGACGGTCAGGTCCTTCATGGTGATCAGACTAAGGATTGGTGCCGCCTCTTGCCGCGCGGGCCTGTACCTTCCCGACGTGTGCCAGTTCGACGAGTACGTCATGGTCGACTGGAGCGCGAGCGACCGGCCCCGGCTCGGGCAGGACTCGATCTGGATCTGCCGGGCGGTGCGTGGTCACGGCTCTGCGGCCGCCGAGGTCGGCGAATCTGTCAATTCGCCGACCCGGTCCGGGGCGGAAGTCGAGCTGCGCGGCGGACTGACGAGGTCGCTCGCCGCAGGCCGCCGGGTGCTTGTGGGCTTTGACTTCCCGCTCGCGTTGAGCCTGGGTTACGTCTCGTCCTGCTCGGTGCTCGAGGGGTTGTCCGGGACGCTCCCGCCGTGGCTCGTCTGGTGGGAGTGGCTCACCCGGGAGCTGAATGACGACGAGGGTGGCGAGGCCAACCGGAGCAATCGCTTCGCGGTCGCCGACCGGTTGAACCGGGAGTCGGGGACCCGTTACTTCTGGGGCCGGCCCGGCACCGAGCGGTACGAGAGCCTCGATCACCTCCCCACTCGGGACGTCCCCGTCGCCGGCTTGCGTGCCAATCCGTGCGAGCGGTTGCGCCTGTGCGAGCGGCTCGCGAGCGGGCACATCAAGTCGGCCTGGCAGCTGTTCGGCGGCGTGACGGTCGGCAGCCAGATGCTGACCGGCATCCCCCGGGTAGCAGCGCTGCGGGACTCCTTTGACCAGGCCACGGTAGCGATTTGGCCGTTCGAGCCGGACGAGGTCGAGGCGGCCCAAGTCGTCGTGGCAGAGATCTGGCCGACGCTGTTCGCCGCAGGTCCGGGCGCACGAAGCGAGCTGGCCCGAGCCGGAGCAGTGAGAGACGAGGTGCAGGTGACCCAGACGGTGAGGGCGTGCGCGGCCGCAGACGAGCGTGGCGACCTCGGGAGGTGGCTGGCGCCTGCCAGTGAGGCCTGCACCCCCGAGCTGCTCGGAGAAGAGGGCTGGATCCTCGGCGTGCAGCCCTAGGTGACTTCGCCGGCGCCGCGGCGTCCGCCCAACCTCGAGCCGCCGAGCACCTCCTCGGCCTCTGCTGCGACGTCAGGGCGAAGTACCAGGTCGGCGGCCGGTATCGGTCTCGAGATGAAGTAGCCCTGCGCCAGATCGCAACCGAGCTGGCCAAGCACCTCGAGCGTCGCCAGATCCTCGACGCCTTCGGCGACGACCCGGAGCCCGAGTGCATGCCCGAGCTCGATCGTGGAGCGGATGAGGTCGAGGTCCCTTGCCCTTTCCTGCGAGAGCAGGCCGCTCACGAAAGTCCGGTCCAGCTTCAGCTCGCCGACCGCAAGATCTCGCAGGTAGGCGAGCGAGGTGACTCCCGCGCCGAAGTCGTCGATGGAGACCGTCACTCCGAGATCGCTCAGTTCCTCGATCACAGCCCTCGATCGCTCATAGTCCGAGATGATGCATGTCTCGGTGATCTCGAGCACGAGCACTTGCGCCTGAAGGCGATGACGGTCAAGTCCTTGGCGGATCATTCCCGCGAAGCCGGCGTCGAGCAGATTCGACGGCGAGACGTTGATCGCGAGGTCGATCTCGTGGCCGGCGGCACGCCAGTCCGAGTGCTGGCTGAGCGCGTCGTCGAGCACGAGCGCCGTGAGCGAGGGCATCAGGCCGGCTTCCTCGGCGACCGGGACGAACTTGAGGGGAGGGACCATGCCGAGGCGGGGGTGGGGCCATCGCAGGAGTGCCTCGACGCCCGAGAACTCGCCGGTCCGCAAGTCGAGCTGCGGTTGGTAGTGGAGGATGAACTGTCTCTCGTGGACGGCGACGCGCAGCTCTTCGGCGAGGCGCAGCAGGTTGCCGTCGTCGTCGAGCTCGGGGTCGTAGGTCTCGACCGAGCTTTGCTCGAGCTTGGCTCGGTACATCGCGATGTCGGCGCATCGCAACAGGCCGGCCGAGTCGTGGGCGTGAGCCGGGGCGATGGCGATCCCGATGCTGGCGCCAATGGTGGCGCTCACGACGTCGAGCACGAAGGGCTCGGCGAGGCTCGCCCTGAGCCGTCCTGCGACAGACGTGGCGTACTTGGCATCGGCATCTAGGAGCACGACAGCGAATTCGTCGCCGCCGAGGCGCACGAGCACGTCTGTTCCCCGTAGCGAGGAGGTGAGCCGCGGGCCGAGCTGCCGCAGGAGCTTGTCGCCCGCCGGATGGCCGAAGGAGTCGTTGATCGCCTTGAAGTGATCGAGGTCGAGGAAGAGGAAGGCCAGCTGCCTCGAGGGCACGAGGGGGTCGGAGAGGTCGGCGAAGAAGGTGGCGAGGACATGAAACAGGTATCGGCGATTGCCGAGGCCCGTGAGCTCGTCCGTCATCGACTGGCGGTGTCGCTGTTCTGTGAGGACGCGCAAGCCTCGCGCCGAGAGCGCCAAGCGGATCCCTACGAGGACGAGCGTTGCGGTGGCGAGGCCGATCGAGACGCGCGAGAGCGGGTGGAGCGTCCCGGTCAACAGGATGGCCAGTCCGGCGACAGCCGCGATCCCGGGGAGCAGGAACCCTGCCGGCACCTGCCGAGCGAGGGGATCAGCCGGCCGGGGCCTCACCCACACGGCCATGGACATGAGCAAGAACGCGCCGGGCCACGCCACCGCATTGAGGACGGTGCCGACATGCGACGATCCGATCGACGACTGGAACAGGTTGAAAGTGTCCCCGACCGCGTTCAGCGAGCACGCGCCCGCAAGAAGGATCCAGGGAGTCTTCCGCCTCCCGGGCAGTACGGCGGTGCCTCCCACGACGAGGGCGAGCAACAGCAGGTCGCCGATCGGGTAGGCGAGGTTGACGCCGGCGCCAAGAGGACTGGTGCCGGTCGAGTGGACGATGCTGTGGAACGCGAAAGCAGCGCAAACGGCCGTCGCTCCGAGTCCCGCTACGGCACCGTCCAGCCAGCTCGGCGCGGTCAGGCGGCGGAGCTCGCCCGCATGAACAGGACGACTGCGACGTACGCCAGCGGATAGAAGCCAAGGTAGAACACGTCCGCAACAGAGGGTGCCGGCGGTGTCCTGCCGCCCAACGACTCGATCGTCAGTGCCACGTCGCCGCCGCACCACGAGAGAAGCGCACACCCGAGCAGGAGCGGCATCCCGGCGTGTGGCCGTGTGACGGCTGCCTTGGCGAGGCACAACGCTGCTACGGCGAACTCGAATGCGTCGACGCCCCACCCGCTGAGCCAGGACTCGCCGGCAAGTGATCGGTGCAGCGACAGCAGGACGATGTAGGCCGCGAGGACGATCCCGAGCACCCCGTACATGATCCAGAGGCGGCTCGTCGCCAATCGGGTGGCCGGCCTGAGCGGACCCTGCTGTGGGGCAGCGACCGATACCACTCAGCCCGCTCCTACGGTCCGCAGACGTCGCCGGACATCCGTGATGCAATGCTCGTCCAACACAATGACCACTCGCTCCCGTGGGGGGGGGCAGAACAGACTTTATCGTCTATACAGTTGCCACGTCAGACACCCGGCGTCGCGACCAGTCGCTGCCTGCAAGCTCGACCGTCACTCATTCGCTCGCTTCCGCCCCACCCGCCTGACGAGGACCTGTCCAGTGGTCGGGACCGGCATCGATCCGGTGACCTCGCGCTTTTCAGGCGCGCGCTCTACCAACTGAGCTACCCGACCTTGACAACGAGCGAGAGCGTACCGCGTCGCGCTCGGACGGAGCACCACACGGGGCCACGTCTACGACCCCCACACGGTGGCGCCCGTCAGCCTGGGAGCGTGACGGGGATGGCGGACCTGACGGGATTTGAACCCGCGACCTCCGGCTTGACAGGCCGGCGTGCACTCCAGGCTGCACCACAGGTCCCAGTGCTCGAGCACCTCCGGTGCCCAGCCCGCAGAGCCTACTGGCTGGCGGGCAGGTCGGCCGACGGGGACGCTTGGACGAGCACCCATCCCGACCACGCGAGAATGGGCTTGTGGCTGCCTCGCCCCCTCAGTCCGATCCTGTCCGTCACGGACCTACCAGAGCAGGAGCGATCGGAGCGGTCGCTCTCTTGCCGGTGATCCTGGCGGCTCTCTACGTCGAGATCCTCGCAGCAGCGGCAGACTCGCTCGATGACATCCGCTCCAAGGCGCATCACGCGACCGGGCCGATCTGGCTTGGGATCTTCGCACTCTTAGGGATGGCCGGGCCGGTCACCGCCGTCCTTGCCGCCTGGCACACCAAGCAGGAGCACAAGACCACCTGGGAGGCGACATTGAGAGCCGAGATGGCGTTCATGTTGATCGGGATCCCGGCGACTCTGTTCCTCCTGATCGCGTGAGCGACCAGACCCGGTCGATACGCCTCGCGATCCCCGAAGAGCTCCGGGCGGGTTCCCTCGTCCTCAGGTCGTGGCGAGCCGACGACGTGCCCAGCTTCCAGCAGGCCGTCTTGGAGAATCTGGACCACCTCCGTCCGTGGATGCCTTGGGTTGCGACAGAGCCCGTCCCGATCGAGGAGCGCGCAGCGCTCGTCGAGCGGTGGGCACGCGCCGCCGACGAGGGAACCGACTGGATGGTCGGCATATTCCTCGACGGTCTCGTCGCCGGGAGCGCCGGATTGCACCAGCGTCGCGGACCCGGCGTGCTCGAGATCGGCTACTGGGTTCATCGCTCGTTCACCGGTCGAGGCATCGCCACACTCACCTCGTACCTGCTGACCGAGTTCGCATTCGGGAACGAGAAGACAGATGCCGTAGAGATCTGGCACGACAGCGCGAACGTGCGCAGTGGCGTCGTGCCACGGCGTCTGGGCTACGAGTTCGTCGACGAGCGACCCGCCGATCCCGGCGGTGGCTCGCCCGGCGACGCCGGCACCGACTACCGGTGGCGCGCGACGAGGACCACGTGGCCGGAGAGACGGCCGACCTTCGACAGCGTCATGCTGCGCCCCTAGGCAGAGGGCCAGCCGGAGCCGCGCAGCCCTAGGCGAGGTGGCTCGCCAAGCACGCCCCGGCGGCCTCGATCCCGGCCTCGGAGACCGGCTGCGCGTCGCATCGGTCGGCCACCGCCGCCGGCAGCACGACAGGAGCAGGTGCAGATGCAGCCACCGTCCAAACCGCCGCACCGTGCTGGAAGGCGGGCAGCCGACCGGTCGCTTCTGAGAAGAAGACGACAGCCCAGGCAGGCGCTCGTCCTCTGTCGACGACGACGACGAGGTCGACGTGCCAGTTGCGCAGGGATGACCGCAGGGCCCGCACCTGCACGCCCGTCGGTGCGGGCGGCACCCCGATCCCTGACGAGTCGCTCGTCAGCAAGCCGTTCGTCCCGCGCAAGGGGTCGACGTGCTGGGAGTGCTTGCCGTCGGCACCGGGGATGAGCGCCCGCCCGCCAACGAGAGCAAAACCCAGCCCGTCGTGTGCCTGCCAGTACATCGCGTCGGGCGCCGCCGACGAGGCGTACGGGTACGTCAGCACCGAGGTCTGTGGCGGGAGGGTCTGAGCCGTCGTCTCGAACCACGCCGGCACCGAGCCCGAGTTCATCGTGAGCGGCCAGGTGTAGAGCTCGGCGATGGGGAAGCCCACGAGCACGACGAGTGCCACCATGACGACGTTCGAGCCGGCGGCGAGCGAAGGCTTGCCAAGCCGGAGCCGCCCGCCCGACGTCGAGAGCAGGTCGGCCCAGCTGTCGAGGGCCAGAGCCAGCAACAAGGCGGCGAGCGCGGCCGTGAGGAAGGCGAAACGCTGCGGCGAGACCTTGTCGAGCAAGGGCAATACGCGCAAGTACTTCCACGGGAGCCACCAGTGGACCGAGTGGATCGAGAGTGGGATGAGAAACCCACCAAGGGAGCACAACCAGCTGAACCCCCCACTCACGACGAGCGGCCATGCCAGCCTTCGCCGCCGGATCGCGAACAGCGGCACCGACACGCCGAGGAACGCGAGCAACAAGGGTCCGAGGTAGGCGCCGGACGGCCCTACAGGGCCGAAGTAGCCACCGACCTTGGCGAAGACGGATGTCGAGTGCACGCCACTTCCGGTCAGCACGATGCTCGAAGAGCTGGTTGCCGAGCTCGTTGATCGCCGGCCACGGCGGCCCGACGACGAGACGGGGGCCATGGGTGAGGTACCACAGTGGGTAGGCCAGCACCACGGCCGCCAGACCGAGGGCCACGGCGAAGCCGATGAGGATCCGCTTCCGCCGGGCGTAGGCGGCCTTCGGTGCGATCACCAGCGCGCATGCGAGTCCTGCAGCTGCGACGAGGGACGTGATCAAGAGGGGTTCGGTCCCGCTTAAGAACTGCGCTACGACGAGTAGCCCGAGCAACACGCCGATCGTCACGGGCTTCAACCGTTTGCCGGCCACCAGCTCGTGAAGCCCCAAGAACGCCAGTGGTGGGAAGAACGCCCAACCGTAATTGAGGTGCCCGAAGATCTCGGCCCCCACGATCTGCGGCGCGAAACCCCACAGCACCGCGGCAGCGGCTCTCGGCAGCCAGCGGGAACTCGACGCGCCCCGCGGCCAGGTACATCGCCCAGCCGGAGAGGACCGGCGCAATCGTCTCGGCGGCGTTGAACGACACCGTCGCGCCGAACAACCAGGTGACCGGAGCCAGTAGAAACGATGGCAGGAGATAGGAGGTGCTCTCGAGCAGGTTCGCTCCCCCTTGACCCGAGAGCATCCGCGTGGTGAACAGCGGGTTGTGACCGTGGGTGATCGCGTAGGGCACCCATGCCATGAACCAGACGGCTTGGCCGGGGTCCCCGCACTGGCACAGCACGGTGCTCGTCGGGTTGCCGGTCACCCAGACGCGCGAGAACATCCAAAACGAGAGACCGAGCAAGATGAACAGGATGCCGAGGTGAGAAGCGAGACGGCCCCGATCGAGTCGCGGGCGCGGCGGCTCGGCGTCCTCGCCATCTGCTGCCTGAGCCTGTTCATCGTCGGGCTCGACAACACGATCGTCAACGTCGCGCTGCCGTCGATCGGAAAGCAGCTTCACGCCGCCGTATCCGGATTGCAGTGGACGGTGGATGCATACACGCTCGTGCTCGCCAGCCTGCTCATGCTCGCCGGGTCGACGGCCGATCGGCTCGGCCGCCGCAAGGTCTTCCAGATCGGGCTCGTGGTCTTCACGCTCGGATCACTCGCGTGCAGTCTCGCGCCGAGCCTCACCTGGCTCGTGATCTTCCGGATGCTCCAGGCTGTCGGAGGGTCGATGCTCAACCCGGTCGCGATGTCGATCATCCGCAATACCTTCGACGACCCGCGTGAGCGAGCCCAGGCGATCGGGATCTGGGGAGCCGTCGTGGGGGTCAGCATGGCACTCGGCCCGTTGGTCGGGGGCCTTCTCGTGCAGGGGGTCGGATGGCGCTCCATCTTCTGGGTGAACATCCCCGTCGGGATTGCAGCGGTCGCGCTCACCGCCGCGTTCGTCCGCGAGTCCAAGGCTCCGAGAGCGCGCCAGCTCGATCCGATCGGGCAGGTCCTCGTCATCGTGATGCTGGCGTCCATCACGTACGGGATCATCGAGGGCCCGCGACGAGGGTGGGGCTCCCCTTTGATCGTGACGTTGTTCGTCGTGGCGCTACTCAGTCTCGTCATGCTCGTCGCGTACGAGAGAAGGAGACGGGAGCCGTTGATCGAGGTGCGTTTCTTCCGGAGCGCGCCGTTCTCGGGTGCGACTCTCATTGCGGTGGCGTCCTTTGTCGGGTTCAGCGGGTTCCTGTTCCTCAACACCCTGTACTTGCAGGAAGTCCGTCACTTGTCGGCGCTCCATGCCGGTCTCGACACCCTGCCGATGGCCGGGATGACGATCTTGATGTCGCCGCTCTCGGGCCGGCTCGTCGGGCGGGTCGGCGCCCGACCGTCGCTATCGGTCGGCGGGATCGGCATCGCCCTCGGCAGCTTCCTTCTCACGGACCTCTCGCCGACGACGTCGTTCGCCCGCCTCTTCGTAGCGTACGTGATCTTCGGTATCGGATTCGGAGTCGTGAACGCCCCCATCACGAACACGGCAGTCTCCGGAATGCCGGCGAGCCAGGCCGGTGTGGCGAGCGCGATCGCATCAACGAGCAGGCAGGTCGGCGCTTCGCTCGGGGTCGCCCTCGTGGGGGCGCTGGCGGCCGTGGGGCTCGTGAGCGGTTCCGTCACGCGAGGGTTCGCACGCGCGACCCACGGCGGATGGTGGGTCATCACCTCCTGTGGAGTGCTCGTGTTCGTGCTCGGCCTGCTCACCACGTCGAGATGGGCACGCGAGACTGCGAAGAGCACGGCATCGGCACTGGGCTTCGAGGACGAGTCGGGTCAGCTCTACCGTCCGCAGCCCGAGGCACCCCAGCCAGAGGCGCCTACGCTCCCTTGAGCTGAGAGAGCGCCCTCTCCTTCATGGCGGCGTAGTCCATCTTGCCGTTGGCATGGCGGGCGACGGACTCGACGAGCACGACCGCCTTCGGCGCCTTGTACGAGGCGAGGTGGGACTTGGCCTGCTTGATCAGCTTGGCCTCGTCGAAGTCCGCTCCCGGTTCGAGCTCGACGAGCGCGACCACCGCCTCGCCATAACGGTCGTCGGGCACGCCCACGACTGACGCGTCCCGGACGCCTCCTGACCGCTTCAACACTTCCTCGACCTCCTCGGGGTAGACTTTCTCCCCGGCGGTGTTGATGCAGCCGGACCCTCGTCCGAGCAGCGTGATTGTGCCGTCGACGTCGACGGTCGCCCAGTCCCCGGCGATGACGTAGCGCCGGCCGTCCAGGGTTACGAAGGTGGAGGCGGTCTTCGCCGGATCCCCGTAGTAGCCGAGCGGGAGGTGACCACCGACCGCCAGCCGTCCGGCCTCCCCTGACCCGGCCACGACGTCCTTGCCGTCGTCGGTGACCACGCGCACGTTGTCGCTCAAGCGGAAACGTGCCGTTGCCGCCTCGTCAGGGCTCGTCGTCACGGCCGTCCCGAGTGAACCGGACTCCGAGCTGCCGAGCCCGTCGACCACGCGGGCACGCGGGGCGTGCCGGATCAACCGCTCTTTGCTCTCGCGCGACAGCATGGCCCCCGACGACATGATGAGCCGGACATGCGCGAGATCCCAACGGCCGGGATGGGAGTCGAGCTCGCCGAGGATCGGCTTCGCGAACGGGTCGCCCACGATGCAGAGTCCCTTGGCCTGCCGGTCCACGACCGTGTCGAGCAGCTCGACGGGGTCGAAGTGTGGCTTGGTCAAGGTGACGACGGAGCCTGCCGCCCCGAGCGCCGCCATCGCGAACCAGCACGCCGTCCCGTGCATGAGCGGCGGTCCGGGCAGGACGCGGGCGCCAGGCTTCTCGATCCTCGAGAGGTAGAGGTCGAGGTCGGCTTCGTCTGGTGGTGTGCGGCCGTACTGCAACTCGATCATCAGGAAGAAGTCGTGCTGCGGCCACATGACGCCCTTTGGCATGCCGGTCGTCCCACCGGTGTACAGGAGGTTCAGGTCGTCGCCCGAGCGTCCCCAGGGCGCCCGCGTCCGCCCACTGCTCGGTCCGGACCCCGCCGCGTCGTCGTACGCGATCGCCCAGGCCGGGCAGTCGCCCCCGGGCGGCGCGACCCGGATCCAGGCCTTGATAGCCGGTAGCTGGCGGCGCAGCCTGTCGCATGTGTCAGTGAATTCCCCGTCGAAGACGACGGCAGACGTGTCCGAGTCGGTCCACAGATAGGCGAGCTCCTCGTCCCCGTAACGGAAGTTGGTGTTGACCGGCACGAGCGACGCCTTGAACGCCGCGAACATCGTCTCGAGGTACTCGGGCCTGTTGCGGCAGTACTGAGCCACCTTGTCCTGTCGCTGCAGGCCGGCGTCGAGAAGCACGGCGGCTATCCCGTCGGCCCGCCTGTCGAAGTCGTCCCATGTCCGCACCGTCGGGCCGTGCAAGAGAGCGGGCGCCTTGCCGTAACGATCGGCGATCCACTCCCAGACGTCCGCGTAGTTCCACTGCGCCGTTGCCATCAGTAGCGGACTATGCCTTCCCGAGCCTTCGCTCCGCCACTTGTCCTGGCGGCCTCGGCGAGGTCTGCGACGAGCTGGTCGACTACGGCTGCATGACCTGGTGAGCACATGAGATGGAGGCCGCGAGGGTTGGTGAGCCTGTTGAGGAACCAACCCCGGTCCTCCATGGCGTCGGCCACCGCGTAGAGGTCGAGCGACTCGGACTGGAGCGCGAGCACCGGCCCGATCGGGTCGCCCACGAGCCCGACGCCGTCGATCTCGTCGACGGCAGCCCGCACCCTCGCGACGACCTCCATCAATCCACGGACGATCTCGGTATAGCCGTCGATCCCGAGGTAGTTGATGACCGCCCAGCTGCACGCCACCGGCGACGCGGGCCGGGCGCCGGCGATGGCGGCCGAGCCGTAGATGCCGGCACCCCACTGGTCGTACAAGAAGCCCTGTAGCTCGAACCAATCGTCGTCCCGGTGCAACACGACCGAAGCGCCCTTTGGGACGTAGCCGTACTTGTGAACGTCCGCCGAGATCGTCGTCACGCCGGGTACGCGGAAGTCGAAGAGCGGCACGTCGTAGCCGAGGCGCTCGAGGAAAGGCAGCACGAAGGCACCGATGCACGCGTCTACATGGCAGCCTGCGCCCGCGTCGGAAGCGATGCCGGCGAGCTCCTCCACCGGGTCCATGACGCCGTAGGGATAGGAGAAGGCAGAGGCGATCACCACGGCGGTCCGATCAGTCACCGCTTGCCGGACTTCGTCGGCGTCGGTACGCCAATGCTTGTCCAGACCCACCTGGACGAGGTCTAGGCCGAAGTAATGGGCCGCTTTCGCATAGGCGGGGTGCGCCGACGTGGAGGCGATGATCTCGGGTCGTTCGATGCCTCGCCGGTGAGCCCGCTCGCGGTGGGCGAGCATCGCGAGGAGGATGGACTCGGTACCGCCGGAGGTCATGGAGCCCGCTTGGCGGTCGCCCGCAGGGCGACCTAGCAGCGATGCGAGGGATTCGACGACTTCCCGCTCGAGCGCCGCCAGCTCCGGGAAGCGGAACGGGTTGAGAGCGTTGCCGAAGAGATACCTCCGGTTGACCGCCTCGATGAGCTCTTCCACGTCGGCCCGACCCGAGGGGTAGACGAGCCCGAACAACCTCGCGCCGTGGACATCGGGCTCGGAGGCCTGCCGCGTGCCTAGCTCTGCGAGCAGTGCATCCCGATCGAGGCCGGCCTCGCGCACGACGGTGTCAGCCGCCGAGGGTTGCCGATATGGCCTTTGCGCCGTCGAGCAAGTCAGCGCGGGCCGGCTCGTCGAGCACGGAGTAAGCCGGCGTGACGAGGCGGTCCGTCAGCGCCTCGGCGTCAGCTGCGTGCTGCCGGTCCTCGTCGGTGATCTCGGGCACGTCCTCGTCCGACCACCCGAACAAGGCCCAGGCCTCCGGCCGGTGTATGTAGTGGGCCTTCTTCGGGGCAAGCCCCGAGGCGATCACGGCCAGCAGGTGGGCACTCCCGCGGAACTCGCGGAGCACCGCCATCAGCTGCATCGCCCGCGCGGGCATATCGTCGGCGAGCGGTTCTGACCGGGCCGCTGCATACAAGCTGAGGCCTTGTGGGTCAGCCGCGTCGTTCACAGCCCCCGCTGCAGCGCAGAACCGGTCGAGTCCCGGCACCTCCGACAGCTTCAGCCTGCCGTGCTCCTTGCAGCATTCGACGTATGCGCGCCCAGCCGTGCGAGGGTCGCACTTCGCCTTCGCCGCGGTCCAGGTGCCGCGCACGATCTCCGGGTTGAAGTAGCCGAACGCGCTGAGCACGACTGGCCATTCCACGTCGCCGAGAACGCCACCTCGGCCGAGGACATAGAAGGACAAAAGGTCCAAGCCGAGCTCTTCGCCCCGTGCCGCTGTCGCCGTGGCGAAGTAGTGCGCCCATCCGTGTGCGTTGATGAGCGGGCACGCATCCCTGATTAGCTCTTCGGTCGTGATCGGCATGGTGCGACCCTAGCGAAGGTGGGCTTGGTCAGTACCAGCCGTACTGTTTCTCGTGTTGCCAAGCTGCGGCGGGCGTTCCGTATTGATGCGCGATGTAACGCTCACCCGCCAGGCACTGGTACCAGCCAGCTCCCTCGGTCTTGCTGCCGTCCCAGTAGTCGTCCCAAGTGACGTGCTCGGAAGAGATGAGCGACTTCGACATCTGGTACCAGCCGTACTGACCGCCGGGGCTAGTCGCGTGCAGGTCGTACGAGCTCTCGTAGCAGACGATCTTCGTGATGTCCTGGCGGTAGGTCCTGTTCGACCAGAAGGTCGAGGGGATGTCCTTGTTGTCGGTCGTGGCTGCTTCGATCTGTTCCCAGACCACCTTTGGGGCTGATTTCACCGCCTGTTCGTTGCACGAAGTCCAGTGGCTGTTGACGCTCGGTCGAACGGCGGCGTGTGCAGGTGTGGCTGCAGCGCCGAGAGCAGCCGACACGACGATCGCTGGTGCGAGCGCGAACAAGGCGCCCAGGGCAACGCGACATCGACTGAGCTTCTGCACGAAGGGGCCATCCTTGGCGCCGCGACTGTGACATGTCAATCCTGGGGTATGACGGTCTCTTTACGATGCCGCCCGGCGCGAAGCCGCTGCCTTGGCTGGTTTCTGGGGCAGCGACGTATAGTCGGCGAGTGGACTACCAGGAGTTCTATCTCAATCACGAGACCTTCATCACGCACACCGATGCTCGCCTGACCAAGATTCTGGAGTTCGTGCAGCAGATGAGCCCGAAGGTTCTTCTCGATGTGGGATGTGGTAACGGATTCCTGCTCAATCAGATAGCTGAGCGAATCGACGCAGATCTCTATGGCACCGACGTCTACGCCCAAGAGTCCGAGATGTGGACCTACAGGAGGGCCGACCTGACGAAGGGCCTGCCCTTCGAAGACGACATGTTCGACCTGGTCGTGTTCGGAGAGGTGATCGAGCACGTCCCCGATCCTGACTACCTTCTCGAACAGATCTGGCGGGTTCTCAAGCCCGGTGGCAAGGTGATCGTCACCACTCCGAATCTCGCTTCATGGGCCAATCGCATCCTGTTGCTCCTCGGGATCCAACCGCTGTTCACCGAGACGAGCAGTCGCACGAAGATGGGCCGCCGGTACAAGGTCCTCGGCCAGGGCGGAAAAGTGCAGGGTCATCTCAAGATCTTCACGCGGGCGGCGCTCGAGGAGCTGATTGTTGCTTGTGGGTTCAAGATCGAAGGGACATGGGGCGTACCTTTCTTCTTCCCCTTTCCCATATCCAAGCTCGATGAGTTCTTGACCAGGTTCCCATCCATTGCATCTGGGCTGTTCGTCGTGGCTGAGAAGGTGACCGCCGCCGCCGCGCCCGTCTCCGCCACCGCCACCGCCACCGCCACCGCCTGAGTCGGCTGAGGGCGCGGCAAGCGATCGCCGGGGGTGCCATCTGTGCCAACGCGTCGCGCGTGTCGCGCTTGATGCGCCGTGCGGGCATGGAAGGCGCGACGCTCGCCCCGCGTAAGCGCACCGCGCTGCCCCGACAAGCCGGGGCTTGCCTCTCCCGCAGGGGAGGGTTCTACGGTTGTCTGCGTGCCGGAGGACCTGATCAGCATCGGGCAGATGTCGCGTCTGAGCGGGCTGACGGTAAAGGCGCTGCGCTACTACGACCGCGTCGGGCTCCTCCGCCCGGCCGTGGTCGACGCTGGGACAGGGTTCAGGTACTACACAAGGGATCAGACTTCCTCGGCGCGGCTCATCAGTAGCTTGCGCTCCGTCGACGTGCCGCTCGACGACATCCGCCTCTGCCTCGAATCGAAGGGACAGGCCGCTGCACTGACAGAGGTCCTGCTCGCTCACCGAGCCCGGCTCGAGAGCCGCGCCACTCGCATCGCCGGTCATCTGCACGATCTCAAGCATTTCCTCACCGACGGATTGGAGACCGCCATGACGAAGGACCAACCGACCGACAAGCTGCTGTCCGAAGAAGAGGAGCGCAAGCTAGCCGTCCGCTATTTCAACTCCGTCTGGGACCTCATGGAGAAAGAGGACCGCACCATCGAGGACGACGACCTAATGCTGCACATGGCCCACGCCTCTCGCTACCACTGGGGCCAGGTCGGCAAGCCAGAGAACCTCGCACGAGGCGAGTGGCAGGTCTCGCGCGTCTACGCCGTTCTGCAGCGCTCCGAGCCCTGCCTGCACCACGCTCAACGGGTCCTCGATATCTGCCTTGCGCACAGCATCGCGGACTGGGACATAGCGTTCGCGTACGAGGCGCTCGCCCGCGGTCATGCCGTTGCCGGCGACGCCGAAGCAGCTCGGGCCATGACCGAACGGGCGCTCGAGGCAGTCGAGATGATCGCCGACGACGAGGACCGCAAGCTTGTCTTGGCCGACCTCGAGACGATCCCAGGCCAAAAACGCTTCTGGTAGGCCCCGGGGCACTCTCATCGAGGCGCGTCGAGCGTCGCGATCGTCTTCTCGAAGGCCTTGGCGATGACGGCTGCGCCATCGGTGTTCGGGTCGTCACCGAACGCCTCCGCATGTCCGGCTTCGCACGTGATGTCGAGGAGAGTGCACCCGCGCTCGACGGCTACCGGGACACGCCCCCACGGCGACCCGACGGTGGTCGAGAGATCGGTCGACTGGAAGGCGCCTTGTACGTCGGCCACTTTCGCACCCACTCGTGCGTAGGCCTCCTTGAGGAGGTCGTTCAGGTGAACGAGTGTGGACACGCTCTGAACAGCGGTCGTGCGGTCGTTGCCACCTCCCAGCCAATTGCCGATGAAGGGGTCGTAGTAGGTCATCCCGACGATCGGTAGGGCAGACCCCGCCGCTTGTCGGAGGCCGTCGAGAATCGTGGCGAGATTGGCAATCATCGTGGTCTCGGTTCTCGCTATGCAGGCGCTTTCAGCTGTGGCTCCGCCTGTGACGCACCCGAGGATGTCGTTCCCGCCGATGTCGATCGTGACGAGAGCGATCGAGCCGTGGTGCGCTCGAAGGTAGGCCACCGCCTCAGCCTGCTGGGAGCCCGCCCCGCCAGCCGGACCTCCCAGCATCGAGGCCGTCGTAGCTCCCGATTGAGCCAGATTCACCAGCTCCAGACCAGGGACGGCGCCGGCGTAGTAACCGGCCACGTAGTCGGGGTACGACTTGTTCCCGTCCCACATCGGAGCCGAGTCTCCGAGGGCAAGGTAGATAGGACCGCTCGAGCTCGCCTGCGGCGTCGAGTCTCGTGTGGCACCCTCCGGCACCGTGGTGGGGACCGTCGTTGGCAGCGAGTTGGGTGCGATCGTGGTCTGGACGCCGGGAGGGTACTCACCCCAGACCTGCCATCCGGGAGCGAGACGACTGACGTACAAGCTGCTCTGCGACGCCGCGACTCCCGGCATGGCTGGAAAGTCGAGCTCCGCTATGTACGTCCGTTGCCGCGTGACCCGGCCGCAAGAGCCCCGACCAGCCCTCCATAACTGCCGACCGCCGCGCTCGTGGCGGGGTCAAGGGTGGCGATGCGCCAGCCAGCCGTGTCGATCTTCCGGTAGAGCACTGCCACGGCTCTCCGGACGGTGGCGCGTACGTCTCTTCGCGCCGTCGGAGTGAACGGGAGGGGTCTCGGATCCGGACACTCGTCGAACGACTCGGCCACGAGCGACGGTGCCGGTCCGATCGCGGTGGTCGTCGTGGCGTGCTGTGTCTCTGGGCCCGCACAGGAGCTGAAGGCACAGGCGAGCACCACGGTCAGCAGCGTCAAGGGCGCGCATTGTCGCCGGGACCTCGCCATGAAGGCATGGTTGCACGCCCAGGCGCTCAATTCCGAGCGAGCACACGGTGCCGCGAGACCGGCACACGCCCCGTACATCAGTGCCGTGTCTCGCCTCCCCTAGCCTTACAACGGTGCAAGGACGCGTAGGCTCGCTGCGGACCCTCCGCTGGGTGATCGTCACGTTGGGCCTGGCCCTCGGTGCATATCTGATCGCCCGAGGCGATCTCATAGTCGGCGTGCTCGTCGGCGGTTCTGCCGTGCTCCGGACCGTGTACCTGCTATCGGTCTCTCGTGCCTGGAACCGGCGCGCCAACCAGCCTGCCGGCCCGAGGGACCCGAACCAGGTGCGCCGACTCCTGCGTGGACTCGCTCACAACGCCTTCGAGATAGCCGGCGGTGTCGTTGGCGTGAACCCGGTCGAGCTACGCCGGGGCTTCCAGCAGGGTCGATCGATCGCCGAAGCCGCCGCCGCCCGAGGCGTGCCGGTTGACGCCGTCATAAGGGCGGTCGTCGATGACGCGTCTGCCTCGCTCGACCGAGCGGTCGCCGAAGGGAGCGCATCACCCCAGACTGTCGCCCAGGCACGGGCCAGGCTTCAGACGTGGGCAGCTCGGCTGATCTACGGAACCCGGGGCGAATTCCAAGGAAGCCGAGGCGTGGGCTGACGGCGTCAATCTGGAGGTAGCTCGGGTGCGGCACGACGACGCGCCACCCGGCGCCGGTCGGCGGCGCCGGTTCCTAGGAGGCGAGCCGGATGTCGACCTCGGCGGCGCCTGGGATCGAAGCGGGCGAGAGCTCGCACCCGTTGGCCAGTGGCTGCTCGAGGAGGCGCGTCATCAGCCGGGCTGCGCTGCCGGCGTACATGCCGTCATCGATGCGCTCGTCGTAGCTGCACCGCAGATGAGCGACCCGCCCGGCGACCACCTGTCCGTCACGGACTATCGGCTCACTGACCACTTGGCCGATCGTGCAGAAGAGCCCCGCGTTGCCGTACTCGTAGAGGTGGTGGAAGACGGGGTCCATCTTCAAGCTGCCTAGGTTGGCCACCCACGCACTCGTGAACATCGGGTCGGGGTCGACGAACGACGCCGGCAAGACACCGAGCCTGTCTGCGACCCGCTCGAGCGCGAGGACCGCTCGAAGGCCAGAGCCGGGCAGGTGCAACAGGACGGAGAGCTCACGGTCGATCGTGGTCGTGCCGGGCGAGCGCGCCTCGTCGATCTCGGAGTGCAGATCGGCGACCAGCTCGTAGAACGGCTGGGACGGGTCGACGCGGTGCTTGACGACGACGAGAGGCGCATCCTCTTTCATCTCTTGTTTCGCGGCGAAGGAGATGAAAATGCCCTTCCGGTCGTAGTGGCGGCCCCCGGCTACGAAGCGGTTTAGGTGCGGCCTCTCGTAGATCGTCCTGCCGAGCGCCCAGATCACGAGATGGAACAGCGTGACCGGGACATCCGGGTTGCGGCGTCGGAACTCGGCGAGGAACTCGTCGGTAGTCGTCAAGTCGATGACGGCGTCGAGGTAGGTGATCGACTCGTTCCGCCCTCTCATCAGGTACGGCATGATCCGACGCTCGGCGTCGGTCCCATGCACAAGGTCTCCGTCACATCTCTTCCACCACATGACGCCTCCTTCCTGAGGCTCTTGCTCAATTCGACGCTTGTGTGGCTCTGAGCGCCAGGGCCGAACGGCCCCATCGCTCACCGACACGGTCGACGAGGAACTGCTCGATCCGTGCGTTGAGCTCGTCTGGGAACTCGACGGGCGCGTAGTGGGTCGCTCCCTCGAGGATCTCGGCCTCACCGCCCGGCACGGCGGCCGCCGTCGCCGTGGCTACCGAGGCTGGCGTGATCACGTCGCGGGAGCCGCCGATGGCGAGGGTCGGAGCTTCGATGTCACCTAGGCGGGGCCAGGCGTCGTGCATGCCCATGGCTCGGATGCTCCGTGCATACACGCGCCAGTCGAGGTGAGAGAATCCCTGTGCCATCTCCCTCAGCGCGCTCAGATCACAGCTCGGGGCGACGACATGGGCGGCCCGGAGCAAGTCGGGAGTCGGGCCGAACGACGCAAGCGCGCGGACAGCGATCCCGAACAGCTCGGGCTGCGCCTCGACGGCGCGGCAGAGGGCCGGGACTGCCAACCGGCTGAGCGAGGTTCCGAAGACACCGGCGAAAGGATCGCCCGGTGCTCCGCAGACCAGCACAAGCCCGGCGACGTTGGCCGGCTCGCTGAGGGCGTACTCGACGGCTACCTGCACGCCCATGCTCCAGCCCACGAGCACGACCCTGCGTTCGCCCGAATAATCGATCACCCGACGCAGATCCTGGTAGTGGTCCTCGATGCGGACGGCTTCCGGGTTCGGCGGCGGCTCGGAGTCGTAGAGGCCCCTGTAATCGAAGGACATGACGCGAAAGCCTGGGCCGAAGTGATCGAGCAGGCCCCGCCAGGCCATGATCGCACCGCCGAGGCCGTTCACGATTACGATCATCGGACCGTCCGAACCGGCGGTCTGCACGTCGAGCTCGGTGCCGTCGAAAGAGGCGAGCCGGGCGTGGCTGATCTGCGGCGACCGCGTTCTCGGAGGCGGGCGGCCGGCGATCGCGCGAGCAGGCATCAGAGCTATTGACGCGCCGGGATCGTCCCCCGGCCAGAGGCGAAAGTCATTGCGCTTTTGGACGACCGCCGTCGAGAACGAAGCCGAGCTCATCTCCGCACCCGTCGACAGCCAGACGAGCCAGATCCTCGACCAGTTGGCGCTCTTGCAGGCGAGCATTGCCGACGCTGGCCGCCGGGACCATGTCTCGCGTCCCGTAAGTTGAGAGACATGATGCGATACGGGTACGGGCTGCACCACGGCGTGCACTGGCTCGCGTGGCTCGTCTTGGCCCTCGTGATCGCCGCGCTCGTGGTCGGTGTGGTCGCTCTGCTCCGGCTCCGTCAGCACCCGGCGGCCGGGGCTCACGCGGGACCGCCGTCGGGCCCGGACCCGGCCCTCAACGAGCTGCGCATCCGGTACGCGCGCGGCGACATCACGTGGGACGAGTACGCCCAACGAGCAGCAAACCTCGGGTATCCGGTCCCGCCGGGCCCCGGGCCGGCGCCGCCTCCGGCCTCGTAGCCTGGAACCTCGACCGCTGACAGCCCGAGCGCGTGGCACGTACACTGCGCGGGTGCGGAAGCGCTGGATGTCCCGTAGGGCGCTGTTGCTGCACTTCTACCTCTTGCTCGTCGCACCCGGGTGCGTGGTCGCCGGCTGGTGGCAGGCGACGCGCGCTCTGGCCGGGAACGGGCTCAGCTGGGTCTACTCCGTGGAATGGCCGGTATTCGCACTGCTCGCGGTCTACGCCTGGTGGCACCTCATCCACGAGGACCCAGAGGCATACAAGGCCCGGAAACAGCGCCCGCCCGAGTGGGACGAGATGGACCGCACGCTCCGCCGCTGACCTGACGCCTCGTGACGGCCACCGGCACACGGGCCGGGTTCCCGGTCAGGCAGGCAGCGGAGCCAACTCCACGGCCCCCGCCAGGCTGGTGGCGACTTCGGTGGTTGCCGGGTCGTAAAGGGGGAGCCAAAGAGTCACGGCGGCGCCTCCGAGCTCGGAGCGACCAGCGGACAGAAATTGATGGTCTGCCGGCAGCCGTCCAGGCTGCCCTTGTCAGTCGCCGGGGCGAGCCCGTGCACTGTCGGTCGCGGTCAGCTAGACAATTTCTGACACCGTACCGACGACAAAGGAGGACCGTGATGGCTTGGAGCTTGGAAGGCAACTACTTCGAGAATTGCTCCTGCGACGCTGTCTGCCCCTGCACTTGGTCGGGGCTGACGGCGGCTGCGACCCATGACCGATGCCTCGCGATGCTCGCGTTCCACATCGATCACGGTGACATCGACGGCGTGGACGTGTCCGGGCTCAGCTTCGCGCTCGTGCTCGACACTCCGCCCGTGATGGCCGATGGCGGCTGGCGTCTCGGCGTCGTGGTCGATGCCGCAGCGAACGCGGATCAGTCCGGCGCCCTCGGGCGCGTCCTCGCGGGCGAGCTGGGTGGCCCGCCGGCGATGCTCGGCCCGTTGATCGGAGAGATGTTGGGTATCGAACAGGTACCTGCCGAGTGGCAACAGTCCGAGGGGTCCTTCTCGGTCCGCTTCGGCGACCTCATCGACGTCGAGGTCCGCGACTTCGTCTCCGGTGGGCTGCCCCATCCGGTGCAACTCGCGAACGTGTTCCATCCGTCCAACACGACGCTGACGGTGTCGCCCGCCACGAGGTCGCGCATCGACGCCTTCGGTATCAGCTTCGACGGCACCGGGACGAGCGGGTTCAACGCCCCCTACGCCTGGTCGGCATGAGCACGACAGCGCTTTCCGGCGGCCGGGTCCCGATACGCCTGACTCCGACTACTGCTGCTCTGCTCGGCGCAGCGGCGCTGGCCTGGGCCGCCGCGGTCGCTCGCGCGGAAGAGCTCGGCAACGGCGTTGGCACCATGGGCATGAGCCTTCTGTCGTTCCTGGCGATGTGGGCCCTGATGATGACGGCGATGATGCTCCCGGCCGTCGCGCCGGTCGCGTCGCTGTACGCCCAGACGATCCGCTCCGACCGATGGGCACGAGTCCCGCTCTTCGTGGTCGGCTACCTCGTCGCGTGGGCCCTGACCGGGCTGCCGGCCTACCTGTCGTTGCGTGTCGTAGACCACCTGGCGGGTGGTTCGGGCACGGCCATGAGAACGATCGCCGTCACCGTGCTTGTCGCAGCCGGCATCTATCAGTTCACTCCATTGAAGGCCCGCTGCCTGCGTCACTGTCGCTCGCCGCTCGCGCAGCTCCTGCACTACGGCAACGTCAAAGGTCGCGTTCGCGATCTGAAGGTGGCGCTGCACCACGCCGGCTACTGCCTCGGTTGCTGCTGGGCTCTGATGGTGCTCTTCGTCGCGTTCGGCGTCATGAGCGTGTGGGCGATGGTCGGTCTCGCCGTCGTGATCCTCACCGAGAAACTCGGTCCTCACACCGCGATCTTCACCCGCCTCACCGGAGCCGCGTGCCTCACGCTTGCGGTTCTCCTACTGGCATCGCCCACCGTCGCGCACGTGATCATCCCCGCCGGCAACGGGATGGCAACCCGGATGTGACATGTCGAGCTAGCTCGGGCCCTGACTAGGCGTGCCGCCCGTCGAGCCGGATCGTCCAAGGGTCGATCGTGTCGATCCGGAGATGCGTATCTCTCCAAGGATCGCGCGCGAGCGTGGTTCGGACGGCCTCCTCGGACTCGGCCTCGACCGCAAGCACGACTCGGCGCTCGTCCGCGAGCGGCCCACCCAGCACGACAAACCCCGCGTCGACGAGCCCGTCCATGAAGGTTGCGTGCTCGAGCCAGCCGGACTGCTCCTCCAAAGGTCGCGACCCGTCCCATTGAGGGCCGGTCCGGCGGAGCACGACGAAGAACGTCACGCTCTGGTTCTACTACTCGGTCGAGTCGTCAAGGGCTGCTACCCGCCAACTGTTCGCGACTATGCCTCGCGGCCGGAGCCGGCGGATCTCTCGGTCCCGCGCACGTACACGACGTGATGCACAGGTCCGGGCGTCCTGCTGTCAGCATCCACGCATACTCTCCGCCTCTCACGGTGCTCACGACCTATGAGGAGACGCCATTTCGAACCGAGGCGTGCCGGCGCTCATAAGTGGACGCAAACGCGCCCACCACGTGTAGGCGGGTCGTCGTCCGGTCCGCCGCGCTAAGGCCCGGCGGCCAGACAAACCGGTGTCCGGCAAGGGCGTGGGCACCGGCCGTGGCGGTATTCGGCATCCGTGGTCATGTCGTGCGGCGTCCAGCTGGGCCAGAGTCGCGCCGGCGCCTCCAGAGCTCGACATCGTCGAGCGTAAGTCGGATGTACCTGCAACGGCCGGAACGCAGCCCCCTTGTACAACGCGTAGAAAAGTGATATCGTTTAGCTAGCAGTTTATAGACGTCCCTCTCCAGGAGGAATCATGAGCCAGTCTGTTCAGCCACACAGCGACTCCGAGGCGGCTGCGGTCGGTCACTCGGGAACCCGCGTCGAGATCCGCGAGCGGCAAGCGTGGGCCATCAGCGGTTGGTTCGGCGTCCTCGTCCTCGCCGCCTCCATCGCCGCCATCGTCTTGCTCCTCCAGCACAAAGTCACGATCATCGCCGTCGTGCTGATCGTCGTGGCCATTGTCATCTTCGGCTCGCTCGTCATCGTGAAGCCCGGCGAGACGAGGGTGGTGCGATTTTTCGGCAGCTACGTCGGCACCGTGCGTCGTACCGGCCTGTCGTGGATCCTGCCCCTCAGCGACCGGAGGAACGTGAGCATTCGGGTCAGGAACTTCGAGACGAACCACCTGAAGGTCAACGACGCTGACGGCAATCCCGTGGAGATCGCCTCCATCGTCGTCTGGCAGGTTGGCGATACCTCGCGTGCACTGTACGCCGTCGACGACTACGACAACTTCGTACGGGTCCAGGCCGAGTCGGCATTGCGGCATGTTGCGACCACGCATCCATACGACAACCCCGCAGATGGGGGCCTGTCACTGCGTGGCTCGACCGACATCGTCGCCGGCGAGCTCGCGGCGGAGGTGGCCCAGCGCGTCACCATTGCCGGGGTGGAGATCGTAGAGGTGCGCATCAGCCATCTTGCCTACGCGTCGGAGATCGCCCAGGCCATGTTGCGCCGACAGCAGGCCAACGCCGTCGTCGCCGCCCGCTCTCGCATCGTCGACGGCGCTGTCGGGATGGTTGAACTCGCCCTCGACCGGTTGCGTGAGCGCGACATCGTCGACCTTGACGAGGAGCGGAAAGCGGCGATGGTGAGCAATCTGATGGTCGTGCTTTGCAGTGACCAACCGGCTTCGCCAGTCGTCAACACCGGCACCCTCTACTCCTGATCCGTGAGTGACCGCAAGCAGGTACTGCTGCGGATGGATCCCGCTGTCCATGATGCCCTGGCCCAGTGGGCCTCCGATGAGTTCCGCAGCCTCAATGCCCACATCGAGATGTTGCTGCGGCGGGCCCTCGACGACGCGGGCCGAATGCCGAAGAGGGCCGGACCCTTGCCCAAGCGAGGCAGGCCACCCACCGCTTGACCCGACATGCTTGACCCGACGTGTACGAGCTGGCTCCGGCCAGGCCAGCTCCCGTCTACCTGGCCAGCACCGCTGACTGGGACGGCCCTCGACTCGTCCGGGATCCGGAGGCCGACGTCTAACTCGTGTAGCTGACGTCGCGTATGCGCGCGGGCACGTGCACGACTTGAGATGGCGGCGTCGTGCGGCGGTCCGGAACCCGTAGGCGTCACCCACCGGGCCTCGGCGGGAGGGGCGGAGGCACACGGCTCGGGCGCGTTCCCGGTCCGGCGGCACTTGCGCCGGCTCGCGCTCGAGCGCCTCGAGAACGAGCTCGATCGCGCGGTCGAGCTGCGGGTCCCGGCCCGCTGCCCAGTCCTGCGGGGGGAGAGCGACCTCGATGTCGGGGTCGACGCCATAGTTCTCGACGCCCCAGCCGAAGCCATAGAACCAGAACGCGTACCGAGGTTGGGTCACCGTGGTCCGGTCCACCAGTTTGTACCGCGCGTCGATGCCGATCACCCCGCCCCAGGTCCGCGTGCCGACCACCGGACCGAGCTGCCGCTGCCGGAACCCTGCCGTCACGATGTCGCCGTCGGAGCCGGCCTGCTCGTTCGTGACGAGCACTCGCGGTCCACGCGGCGCGTGCAGCGGGTAGGTACTGGTCGACACGTGCCGACCGAGCTTCCCAGGCGTGCACAGTTCGTTCGAGCCTTTCCAGCACGAGCTGGGAGACGTGGCCTCCGCCGTTGTCGCGCACGTCGATCACGAGGCCCTCGCGGCCCACCTCGATCCGCAGGTCGCGGTGCAGGTCGGCCCAACCCTTGCCCATCATGTCGGGCACGTGGAGGTACCCGACCCTGCCATCGGTGGCGGCATGCACAGCGGCCCGGCGTCCGGCCACCCATGCCTGGTAGTGGAGCGGTCGCTCGTCGTCGAGCGGCTCGACGACCACGTCACGTGCCGCACCGCCCGACCCGTCACGGACGGTCAGCTGGACGGGTTTGCGGGCTGCGCCGACAAGAGAGGCGGCAGGACCGAAGACGTAGTCGACCGGCCGTCCGTCGATGGCGAGGATGGCGTCGCCCGGATGCATCGCCGCCCCCGGCGCACGCAGCGGGGAGCGGGCGGCCAGTACGGACGACTCACCGGACTCGATCCGCGTCACACGCCAGGTTCCGTCCTCGTCGCGCTGCACGTCCGCCCCCAGGAGGCCCAGCCGGTGCTCACCTTCGAGTGGACGCTCGGGCGGCGTCTCATAGGCATGCGAGGAACCGAGCTCTCCCTGGACCTCCCAGAGCAGCTCTGACAAGTCGTCCCGCGTGGCGATGCGGTCGAGCCACGGGCGGTAACGCTCGACCATCCCGGCCCAGTCCACTCCCGCCATGTCCGCCACCCAGAAGTGGTCGCGCATGAGACGGGCAGCCTCGTCGTACATCTGCGCCCACTCGACCGGCGGGTCGACCTCGATCCGCAGGCGCGTGAGGTCGATCTCGACGAGGTCCGCCGGATCCCGTTCCTGTCCGGGCATCAACGGTTCGAGCTTGCGGTCGGCCGGCAGGACCCGAAGGCACTTCGCGTCGCGCACCACCACCGACCGCCCGTCGCCCGAGGTCTCGTAACCGTCGAGCGCGGCGACAAGCTCGGTCTCCGTCGCTCGCGCCAGGTCGAAGCGCATGAGCCGGGGTCGCTGCGGCTCGGTGTCGGCGCTCGCCCGTTCCTCCCCGAGAACGCCGAGCAGCGGCTCGGATAGCCACAGGAACCCGCCACGCGCCGGCCGCAGGTGCGAGTAACGGCCTGCAGCAACCGGGAAGGGAACGATGCGTTCGGTCAACCCGTCGAGGTCGATCGTCACTGCCGGCACGTCCGAGCCTGAGCCGGGCGCCTCAGGCACGCGGTGGTCCGGTCGAGCGCGGCCACCGAGCTCGGCGTCGAAAGGCGACGGGGTTGCGGCGGCGAGCGGGATGAGGTAAGGGCGAACCGCAGCCGCAAAGGACATGTCGAACACGTGGCGGTCGTAGACGGGGTCGAACGTGCGGGCGGAAAGGAACGCGACGTACTTCCCGTCCAGACTGAACACAGGGTCGAAATCCTCGAAGCGAAGCGGGGTCAGATCCACCACCTCCCCGCCGAGCTCGGCGAGCTTCAGATGGCGGAGCGGCGCTTCGGCGTCCGCCAACGGCCCGGCATGCGCCCACGCGAGGTACTTCGAGTCAGGCGAGAAGCACAACCCCGTCGCATCCCCGTCTGCCGACCTGTCGAGCGTCGCCAACGAACCGCTCTCAAGGTCGACGAGGATCACACGGCCGTCATGGGTCGCAACTGCGGCGTGCTTGCCGTCAGGCGAGGCGGCAAGGTCGAGCACCCGGCCGATCTGGCCGGCGCCGATTCGGCGGGCCGACTCGGGCCGAGTACCCGTGACCTCTACCACCTCGAGTGCGTCGTCCCCCTCGGCGTCCGTGACGAGAATTGTCGTGGCTGCGCCACGACCGACCGAGCGAGGCAGCCGCGCCCGCACACCTGATCCTCCGGCGACAAGCGAAGCCGGGCCCTTTGAGTGCGTGAGCCAGTGGACCTCGCCGCGGACTTCGACGGCGCTCGCCCGTCCTACGTAGTCCGTCGAGTGCGCACCGAGTCGTCCTCCCCGCGGAGCGTCTGACGATCCCGACCGTTTCGGGGACCGGCGAGGCTGATCTCGAGACGGCGCGGCGCCGAACCTCGCGAAAAGTCGTCGACGCGGTACAGCTCTCCGGCACACTGGTAGACGATGGCTTTCCCATCGCTCGATGCAGCTCTCGCGTAGAAGTCGGAATGGTCGGAGTGACGCCTGAGATCGGAGCCGTCAGGCAAGGCCGAGTAGAGGTTCCCGACGCCTTCGTGGTCCGAGACGAACGAAATCCTCTCGCCCACGAAAGAAGGGTCCTCGAGCTGGCCCCGGACGTCCGCCAGGTACCGCTCGAACTCCCCGTTCCCGGCGCGGTCGATCCAGAGCGCCGCGGCCGTGCCGCCGCGGTAGCGCTTCCAGGCGGCGCCCCGGTGTGAGCTCTGGTTGACGCCAAGGACGACCATGCCGCCCGGCCCGCGTGAGACCGAGGTGACCGGTCCGTACGTGAGACGCTCGCCGGGGCCGCCCTCGGGCGCGACGGCCCAGGCCCACGTCCGGCTACGAAAGGGCTCTCCCGCGGCGGTGATCATGAGGACGCGGCCATCGTCGGTCCAGCCGATGGTCTGTGTGAAGCGATCACTGAGATAGGTGAGCCGGAGCACCTCGCCGCCGGTGGTGCTGACGACGTAGATCTCAGGGATGCCGTCGCGCCGGCTTGTGTATGCAACCAGCGACCCGTCCGGCGAGAGCCTCGGGTACGAAGCAGGGGCACGATCACTCGTGAGCCGCCGCGCGTTGCCGTCCGTGGACGGTGCGAGCCAGACATCGTCGTCAGCGACGAACGCGACGGTGTCGCCCCGGACAGAAGGGAAGCGAAGATAGGAGAGGTCTTGAGGCACGCTCCGACGGTAACGGACTAGACGGCTTGGGGTCGCTCGCTTGTGACCCCTGGCGCGGCCCCTCGATCTCAGCGAACAAGTTTGCAACACTGACGGCGTGATCGAGACCCTCGATACCGAGCGCCTCCTGCTGCGTTCGATCACGCTTCAAGATGCCGACCTGTTGGTCGAGCTCGACAGCGACCCGGAGGTGATGCGCTACCTCACAGGAAGGCCGTCCACGCGGGACGAGGTTGTGTCGACCATCAGTGACGCCTTGGGCTGCCGCTGGATCGCGTCCGACAAGGCCACACGTTCGTTTGTCGGGTGGTTCGGTCTCGTCCCGGGACCTGACGGCGCCTATGACGTGGGCTATCGCCTCCGACGCCGGTGGTGGGGACGGGGACTGGCTGCGGAGGGCACGGCCGCGCTGATCGAGGCCGCTTTTGGCACCCTCGGAGCGCGCCGGGTCACGGCGCAAGCCATGTCGGTCAACGAGCGGTCGCGGGCAGTCATGGAACGGTGCGGCATGCGACTCGTGCGCATTTTCCATCTCGAGTACGAAGATCCGCTTCCCGGAACAGAGGAAGGCGAGGTCGAGTACGAACTCACTCGTGAGGCGTGGGAGACCAGCCGTCATGGCCCCACGGTCGGGTAGTCGCGGCCGTGGGGGCCTGCTGCGGCTGACGCGTCCTGTCCTGTTACGTGTCCTACCCTGATCAGATGGCTCAGCGTGACAAGCGATCCCCGGTCGTGCCGGCGCCTGTGTTGGCTGAAGCCTGGAGGGGTGGATCCCGACAAGCAAGCCTTGAGCGCACGCTCGCCGGCCGTGACGTCGAACCGATGGGCCCCGATCAGGCCCGCCGGGCCGGAGAGCTCGTTGGACGATACGGCCTTGAGGATGTCGTGGACGTGACCGTCGTGGAAGGAGCTCTACTGCGAGGCGCAGACGTGGTCGTCACCTCGAACGAGAGCCACATCCGCCAGGTTGTCTCCGCGGCCGGCAAGCGTGCGCGGATAGAGACTGTTTGACGAAGCAAACCGCTCATTTGGACATTCCGACGAACATAGAGCCGATTGGCAGAGGGAGGATTCTGACATGTGGGCACAGCTCATCACGATGCGCCTGAAGCCGGGGAAGGAAGGGGATCTGCCCCGACTCTACGAGCAGTTGCGGGCGGTCGAACAACCAGGTACAGGCCTACTGCGGACGATGGCCATGCAAGACCAGAAGGACCCGAGTCGGGTGTACAACTTCGTCATCTTCGAGAGCGAGGAGAAGGCTCGCGCGCGTGAGCAGGATCCCCGACGCCAGGAAGGACTACAAGCAGTAAGGGAGACCATGGCGGAGATCTTCGACGGCCCTCCCGAGTTCGTCGACCTGACCGTCGTGGAAGACACTTCGTACTAGGCCGGCCGGCAACTCCGAGCGATCGCCGATGCGAGTCGAGTCGTGGAGCTGAATCGGCTGTTGTGATTCCGCTACAACGAGTCCGAAGCAGCCCATTCATGCTGCACGATGACTCGCTCGGCGATGACCTGGCTCGCGTGATCGCGGACATAGGCCTGGTGCAGCGGGTGGGCGACGTAGCGACGGGCGGCGGCGAAGTCGGCGAAGTCCATCACCGCCACGTAATCGAAGTTGTCATCGAAGTGGCCGGCGTCATCGCCGCACGTCATAGCGAGCAGCTCCGGTACCGCGCGCAACCCGTCGAGAGCGTCACGGTAGGACTGCTTCGCCTCGGATGACACTCCTTCTGCCCACCGGAACGCGACGACTTGGCGGAACATCGATACGTCTCAGCCGCTCGACGAGGCGCTGTGCCGGACCGTCATGACGCTGAAGTTATCACCGCGCTCGCGGCCGCCACGTCCCGCAAACCTAGGCCAGGTAGCGTCCGGTCCCCCTAGAGCCGTGCACAGGTCGGCACCCGGATGCGGTCCCGACCTTGCGATCTACCCCGGTGTCCTGCGGGAAGTTCTCGCTCGACGACGCCGTCGCGGCAGTCTCAACAATTGAGTCCTCCGGCCCTAGGTCCGGTCCGCTACCCAGCCGATAGTGGAGAGATGAAAGGAGGAGGTTGAGCGTCTCCCGAGGTGCTCAGGCGGGCGCTTGAGGCTGACTTCGCGATCACGTTGGCTCACCTAATGACCCGCGGCACGAGATTGCGTGCTGCAAGGACGCACACTTGAGGGCTTCTTAAGAACTCATAGACGGGAAGACACGATGTTGCGAGCTGTGTTGGCTGCGCTTATCGGTATTGCACTGATTGACGAGTGCGGTGACCACTGTTCCACCGGCGGAGCGAAGGCCAACGACGGCAAGAGGAACGACAGCCGTCGAAACACCAAAGCTAAGGGGGGCGGATGAAGACGAGAGCTGCGGCATCAAAGGTCTGTGGTGAGTTCGGCGGCACCCTGCCGCGACGTACCCACCGGCGCCAGCGGCAGTTCGGCTTGGTGGTCGCGATCGGCGCGTGCTTGGTCGCCGTGCCCTTTGCAGCCGTGGTGAGCGCCGTTCCTGTCTCGGCCAGCCCCCCTTACTCAACCACCCTCTATGTGAACGCTTCAACGGGGACCGCGATCACCGGCTGCACCTCGCCGGGCAGCGCAGCTTGTCAGACCATCACAGAGGGAGTCACCGCAGCCGAAGCGCTGTCCAACACAGCAGTCACTGTTGACGTGGCGGCGGGAACCTACGACGAAGAGGTCACCGTCGACGTCCCGGTCGCCGACAGTGACACCCTCACCATCCAAGGCGCGGGTGCCGCGACCACCATCCTCAACGACGGTGGAACGCCGGGCAATGACATCGCGATCGGTGCGGGCACCGTAACGATCGACGGACTCACCATCAGTGGGGCCTCGACCATCGTCTACCCAGAGACTGCCGGTGGGGTCAACATCTCCGGGAGCATTGTCACGCTCGACAACGACACGATCTCGGGGGACTCGGCTGGAGATCCGGAGGTCCCCGCGTCTGGTGGCGGCGTCTACGCCGTCGATAGCATCGTCACGCTCGACAACGACGTGATCTCTCACGATTCAGCCGAGACTGGCGGCGGGGTGTTCCTCGACGCCGGCACTGCCACCCTCGACAACGACGCGATGTCGGACGACTCGGCCACCGCCGGTGGTGGGGTGGCGGTCTCCGCCGGTACTGCCACCCTCGACAACGACACTTTCTCGGGAGACTCGGCGGACTACGGCGGCGGGGTCAACAACGCCGGTACTTCCACCCTCGACAACGACACTTTCTCGGGAGACTCGGCCAGCGACGGTGGTGGCGTCTACAACGTGGATGGAGTCACTGCCACCCTCGACAACGACACGATCTCGGGAGACTCGGCCAGCGACGGTGGTGGCGTCTACAACGTGGATGGAGTCACTGCCACCCTCGACAACGACACCATCTCAGGGGACTTTGCAAGCTCCAGCGGAGGCGGGATCTACGACGCCGCCGGCAGCGGAGGAATCATTGTCTTCGGCACTGCCACCCTCGAGAACGACACGATCTCCGGAGACTCGGCAAGCTCGAGCGGAGGCGGGATCTACAGCGGCAGCTCGGATGCCGGCGAGGAGCAAACCACCCTCGCCAACTCCATCTTGGCCGACAACTTCTCCGGCAGTGGTAGCAGCTGCGCTGGAGGGCTGACGCCGCCCGTGACTGACGACAACTACAACGTCGCCGACGACGCGAGCTGTGGCTTCGGCTCCAAGAGCATCTCGAACTCGTCGACCATCGGACTGCTCAACCTGGCTGCCAATGGGTCGACCGGCCCGGAGACCGAAGCGATAACTGCAACAAGTTCGCCCTTCAACGAGGTGCCGATAAGCGCTTGCGCGCTTCACGTCGACGAGCGGGGGCTGCCGAGACCCGGTGCAGGGAACGGGAACTGTGATGCCGGGGCGTTCGAGCTGCAGGGGATTCCCCAGACGATCAGTTTCACCAAGCCGGGCACCGGTACCTTCGGTGGCACGGCGACCCTCAGCGCGACCGGGGGAGGTTCGGGCAAGCCGGTCGTTTTCAGCGTGGCCCGATCCAGCGGTGCCGGAGTTTGCAAGGTCTCGGGGACGACGGCCCGCTTCACCGGGGTCGGCACCTGTGTCGTCGATGCCAACCAGGCCGGCAACGGCGAGTATGACCCGGCACCACAGGTGCAACGAGCCTTCGCTGTTCGCAAGGCCACGTCGAAGGTCGCGCTCAAGTTGTCGACACGCAAAGTGACCTACGGCGACGAACAGGGCGAGCACCTGTCGGTCACGGTCTCGCCGCAATACTCCGGGTCGTCGCCTACCGGCAACGTGACGATCAATGAATCCACGACGACGCTGTGCACCATCACCTTGTCGTCGGGCAAGGGATCGTGCACGCTGAAAGCCAGCAAGCTCAGGGCTGGGACATATGGTCTCGTTGCCAAGTACGGCGGCAGCGAGACCTTCCGCGGTTCGACGTCTGCCAAGGAGACGCTCACCGTCGTCAAGTGAAGAACGGCTTACTCATACCTCCTAGCTCTGACCGAGGTGGGTGACCTCACGGCGGTGACGCGCGGCGGATGGAGGGAGCGGACGTCGCGTTGGAAGCGATGGTGAGGCGGTGCGACGTTGACCAATACGTGCGCTGAGGGAAGACCGACTTGACACTCTCCCGCCGTGTTTCCGGCAACGCTGCTTGGCCCGACCATGTGCGACTACGCACTTACTTGTCGCCGCCGCGCATTCACGCCGGTTCGGTGCGGTCATGAGGCGGATGTGGACTGGTCCAGTTGGCGCCTCGTCGGACCCGCTCGCTCAGCCACCGGTAGGCGCCCGGCAGCGCGATCGTCTCGATGTCCGTGTGGTTCGCCCCGGGAACGAAGTTCGCCTCGACCTTCGGTATGTGCTCTGCGAGCCATCGACCGTGGGCTAGTGGAGCCGCGGCGTCGTTCTCGCCATGCCACAGCTGGACCGGGATGGCAATCGATGCAACGTCGAAACCCCACGGTGAGAGGAGGGCCGCCCAGTCGTCCCACCAGCCGAGATCACCCTGGGCAGAAGCATCCGCTATCACTGCTGCGAGATAGGTTGCCATCTCACGGCTGTGAGCTTCGTCCTGATCCGCCTCTCTGCCCCAACCATCGAGCCACCCTTCTGGGCTCGCCAGCCGGGAAAACATCTCCGCTGCTTCGGCCCGGAACAGCTCCCGGGCGCGGACCCGATCGGTGAAAAACAGCTCGACCTGCGCCTGGCTGTCGGCAGACCAGGCCTCGGCCCACGCTCCTCCGATGGCATCACGAGGGGCCAAGGAGGCGATCACACAGCAAGCACCGACCAGCCCCGGGAGCCTCGCCGCTGCCGCGAGCGCGAATGGTCCGCCGCCGGAGAAACCCCAGACGGCAAGCCCCGAGTAGCCGAAGGCGTCGGCAATCACAGCCACGTCGTCAGCGGCATTCGCGATCACCCGGTCGCTCCGGGGCGAGCTGCCCCCGTAGCCGGGCCGGTCGTAGCTCAGCAGGCTGAACCCGGCCTCAGCGGCTCGCTCGACGTGCCTTGTCCAGAGACGTCGAGAGCCCGGACTTCCGCTGTGAACCAACAGCGGATACCCACCCGGAACGACCGCACGCTCGACGGTCAAGATCGCACCGTCGTCGTCACGAAGGCGCACGACTTCCGTGACCGGCGGCGGTGCCATCGACAGATACTGCCCGATCTGCGCCTGCGGAGCTGCCCACCGGCGGCACGTATCGCAGACGGTTCGCGAGCCAGCCCCTCAGGATCTCTCGACGCTACGAGCGAGCCGCATCGTCTTGCTGGAGTAAGCGGAACGTCGATCGTGACCCGGGACCGGCCGCTTCGTGCTCACCGGAGCACTCATGTCGCCGACCACCGGCCATTGGAACCCACGAGGCCACGTTGGCCGGTGCGATCCACGGCGCACCGGCATCTGTCTATGTAGAATAGACAGATGCCGGTTGATCAGAACCTGTTGACTGAGGCCTCGGCCGCGGCTGGCCGGGTCACTGAGCTCGAAGACCAGCTCGAGGGGGCCAAGGCGGAATATCGTCGAGCGGTCCGACGCCTGCACCTGGCAGGCGCATCGATGCGCGAGGTGGCCGAAGCCCTCGGCGTCAGCCACCAACGCATCCACCAGATCATCGAGGACGGCGGCGTTCGCCGGTGGCGACGACGGCGGCGCCAAGAACCCACAGCCCAGCGGGTCTGTTCCTTCTGCGGGCGCGAGCAACGACAGGTCCGCAAGCTCGTCGCAGGGCCCGGCGTGTACATCTGCGACCCCTGCATCATGGCCGCCGTCGGTGTCACCGCTTCCGGGCGACCGGCGAAGGATCCGGCGCTGCAGCCTGTCCCAGCCAGCGGCCAGCTTCTCTGCTCGTTCTGTGGAAAAGCACGGCTTCAGGTGCAGGCCCTCGTGTCCGCGCCACCTCGCGAAGACCACAAGCCGCCAACCATCTGCGATGAATGCCTCGGGCTCTGCGGGGAGATCCTCTCGGAGCAACTTCGCTAGACAGCGAAGGGGAATCCACCGCCGGCGAACGCCTCAGCCAAACGCGTAGACCCTCTTTTGTCGGCGAGGAGCAAGGATGGCGTTCTGGGGCGATTCAGCGAGTGCTTGAGATCGTGACGTTGATGATCGTGCTCTCCCCGTGTGGTCTTGGCGTAGGTACGCTGGTCCGTCGTGCGCCCGTCGCTGATGAGGCATCAGCCTCGGACAGGCATCGCCTGTGAGTCCCGTAGCACCCGCCCGGCTGGACTCGTCGTCGGGCCGCCTCCGGAGAACGCCGTCGTTGAGATGGTCGGTGTCACTAAGTGGTACGGCCGGGGAGGCGGAGGTCGGTTGGCCCTCGACGGCCTCGACCTTGTGGTGCCGTCGGGTGGCGTGTTCGGAGTGCTGGGTCGGAACGGCGCAGGCAAGACGACCGCGCTGCGCTGCCTGCTCGGACTCGTACGTCCGACGTCGGGCGTTTGTAGGGTACTCGGGGCGGACTGCAGCAGCGATTTGCATCGTGTGATCAGCCGGATCGGAGCCCTGATAGAGACGCCTGGTCTTGCGCCGTCACTGACAGGGCGGCGCAACCTCGCGTTGTTGGCCCGGCTGGACCGGATCGGAGCGGACGGCGTCGAGCGGGCGCTCCGCGCCGCCGGACTGGCTGAGCGGGGCGACGATCCGGTTGCCACGTACTCGCTCGGGATGCGCCAGCGGCTCGGCATCGCCGCCGCCCTGTTGCGTGATCCGGAGGTCGTCGTGCTCGACGAGCCGGCCAACGGCCTCGACCCAGCCGGAATCGCAGACATCCGACGCTTGCTTGTCTCGCTGGCGGCCCAAGGTCGCACGGTCGTCGTGTCAAGCCATCTTCTCGACGAGGCCGAGAAGATGTGCGACCGCGTTGCCGTCATAGAGGCGGGGCGGTGTGTCGCCGTAGGCCCCATCGGTGACCTGCTCGCGAGTGCCGGCGCCGGTGGCGTGCTCGTCGGAGTCGCGGACGTGGGGGCTGCGCGGCTCGCCTTGGTCGCCGCCGGCTTGAACGTGACGATCGTCGATGGCCGGCTGCGCGTGAGCTGTCCTCCCGGAGATGCGGCGCGCGTCACCGAGTTGCTCGCCGCAAAGCGCCTATTCGTGAACGAGCTGCGCTACGACACCCCTACGTTGGAAGACTTTTTCTTCCGCCTCACCGCACGGCTCGGCGCGGGAGCCTTGCCGTGACCGACCTGTTCGCGGCCGACGTACAGAGGCTCCTATGGCGGCAAATGACTTGGATGATAGGAGGGGTCGGGGTTCTCGTTGTTGCAGCTGTGGGCGTGATCTTGTTCGTTCATACCGCCAGTCACCAACAAACCTTCGCGACACGCACCGATCTGCGTGCTGCAGTGGCGGCTGCAGTGCCCCCATTAGCCTTCGCCGGCTACATCCTCGGCGCCTCGGCCCTCGGCGCCGACTACACGAGTCGGGCGCTGACGACGCTCCTCAGCTGGGAGCCCCGTCGGCGCCGGGTGCTGGCGTCACGCTCATGTGCGAGCGCGCTGGTCACCGCAGGCTTGACCGTCGTCATACTGCTGGCGCTCATCATTGCTCTGCTCCCTGCAGCCATCCTGCACGGGGCCGGCGGTGCTCCTAACGGAGCCTGGTACTTGTCGATGGCGGCGATGACGTTGCGCTGCGTCCTGTTCACAGCAGCAATGTCGATCGTCGGCGTCTCAGCAGCAGCAATCGGACGAAGCACGACGGCGGCTGTGATTGGGATCGTCCTGTATATGGTCCTGATCGAGGAAACGACGTTCCAGGCCGCGCCATCCTTAGCCCGGTGGTTGCTCGTCACCGATGCCATCTCATGGATCGGCCAGAACTCGCACACGACCGCCGGCGCACCGGCCGGGCACACCGTCATTACCGGCGGGTTGCTCCTGGCTGGCGGCATCGCGGCGCTGTGGGCGCTCGCGACGAGGACCCTCGAGCACCGGGACGTTACGTGAGCATGGCTGGCTGCTCACGTTACCGATGGATGCGATTTCGTCACAGTCGAACCCGTGCGACCACCTTGGGTATGACTCGAATGGTGACGGGCTGTCCCGAAGCGAGGTGAGCTGCAACTCATCGGCGTAGCCGATGCGGTCAAGCCTCTCGTTGGTCCAAGTGGCCATCAGATCGACCCCACGCGAACGAGCGACTTGATCGCACGTCGCTTATCCATCGCCTCGTAGGCATCGGCAATTCCGTCGAGATTGGTTTCGTAGTCGAAGACCCGGCCGGGGTTGATAGCGCCGTTGAGCACGTCATCGAGTAGCTCCGGGATGTACGCCCGAGCCGGTGCGACGCCACCCTGCCAGCCGACGGCGCGCCAGAAGTTAGCCTCGAACGGGACGTCGACACCGTGAGGTGCACCGACGACACCGACCGTCGAGCCGGGTCGGGCGACGGCGAGCGCCGTGGCCATGGACTGGCCGGTGCCGACGCACTCAAGGGCTGCGTCGACGCCGACGCCGTCGGTCAGCTCTAGTACTGCCGCGATGGCGTCGTCGCCGCGCTCGGCCAGGATGTCGGTAGCGCCGAACTCGAGGGCGACTTGTTGGCGGGCGGGGTTGCGGCTCAGAGCGATGATCCGGTCAGCTCCGAGCCGCTTGGACGCGAGAACGGCGGAGAGACCGACGGCGCCGTCGCCGACCACGGCGACCGTGTCTCCCTTGGTCACACGGCCGCTTACGGCGGCGTGGTGGCCGGTGCACATCACATCCGACAGCGCGAGCAGTGAGTGCAACGTCTCCTCGGAATGGTCCGAAGGTGACCCGGGGACCGGGACGAGGCTGCTGCCAGCGAGCGGGACGCGCACCGCCTCGCCTTGACCGCCGTCGATTTCGCCGTTGCCGAACGATCCGCCAGCAACGCAATGGGACGTCACCCCCGCCCGGCAGTGTGGACACGACATGTCGCAGTACACGAACGGGGCTACCACGAGGTCGCCGTTGGCGACACCGTCGACCTCGGAGCCGATGTCCTCGACGACGCCGATGAACTCATGCCCGATCGAGCCGACGGCGTGCGGCGACTCGCCTCGGTAGTACCAGAGGTCCGAACCGCACACACAGCCGAGCACGACACGCACGATCGCGTCGGTCGGCTCCTCGATGGCCGGGTCGGGCCGCCAGCCGACCGTTACAGAGTGAGGGCCGTTGAATATAGCTGCACGCATGAGAGCACTACACCACGAGCGCGTGCCGGGAGGGAGTCCTGGTCAAGAGGGGTACTGACAGGGACTCCCAATCCCTCGAGGTGCTCGAGCTGCGAGGCAGTGGACGAGATCGGATCACTGGGGGGCGAGTTCGCCGAAGAAAGTAGGACGCCGTAACTCCGCCGTCCATGAGAAAGTCGCTGCCGGTGATGAACGCGCCCTCAGGACCCATGAGAAGTGCGCCGACGGTTCCGACCTCGTCTGGGGTACCGCCACGCCCAGCGGGGCAGAGTTCGACCATGCGGCGGTATCCCTCACCACGAGGGCCGGTCAGCTCGTCCCTGGCGAGAGGAGTGAAGATGATGCCGGGACTGATCGTGTTGACCCGGGCGCCGCGCTTGCCCCACCGAACGGCCTCTGCCATCACCCGCAGCGAGTTCCCACGCTTGGCGAGTTGGTAGGCGTTGAGCGGGTCTGTCACGAGGTCCGGTTGGAGCATGGGGAGCTTCAGCAACTCGTCGGCCGGCGTCGTCGCCAGTTCGACGTTCTGGTCGGATGTGAGGGCGCCGAGGCGGTGCCCCGACTGCGACGCGATGACCACCCCGGCGCCGCCGTCCGCGATGACGTTTCCGACCTCCTCCAGCACGAGCGCAGTGCCGTACAAGTCGACTGCGAGGATGGTCGCCGGGGAGGCTTGGCTGGGTGAGACACCGGCGGCGTGGATGAGGCCGGTGACGTCGCCGAGTCCCGTGGCTGTCTCGACGAGTGCGTGAACCGATTCGCGCGACGACACGTCTACTGTCGCCGTGCTCACGTCGAACCCGGCGTCGCGCATCACCTCGGCCGCGGCGTCGGCGTTCTCGCCGTGCAGGTCGGCCAACACGACGTGCTTCCCGGCGCTAACGCGTCGGGCGATCGCCTGACCAATCGATCCTGCTCCAATGACGACAGTGACTTCACCCATCGAACTCCTCACTGGGGGGTGCGGCGGGAGGACTGCGCAGAAGCCGCCGTGATGCTCTCGTCATGGAACCACGAAGGCGCTCGGCGAGGGAGACCGTGTTGAGAGGGATACTGCCAGGGCCTCCCTTGTCTCACTAACGATCCGTAGCATTGAGGAATGGCAGCTACCAACGACATCCAGGAGTTCCTGACCTCACGGCGAGCCAAGATCACCCCGGAGCAGGCTGGCCTCGCCGTGTACGGCAGGAATCGTCGGGTGAAAGGGCTGCGACGCGAGGAAGTCGCCGTGCTCGCCGGAATCAGTGTCGAGTACTACACGCGTTTCGAGCGCGGGAACGCGGCCGGCGCCTCCGAGGACGTGCTCGAGGGCGTCGCGCGAGCGTTACAGCTCGACGAGGCCGAACGAGCCCACCTGTTCGACCTGGTGCGCGTGACCAACGCGACATGGCGTCCGACGCACCGGCGTCCGACCCAGGAGCGGGTGCGTCCGACCGTGCAGAGGATCCTCGACTCGATGACCGCGCCGGCGTATATCCGCAACGGCCGCCTCGATCTCATCGCCGCCAACACGCTCGGTCACGCGTTGTACGCGAGCGTGTTCGAGGATCCGAGCGGAACACCCAACATGGCCCGTTTCATCTTCCTCGATCCACGCGCCAGCGACTTCTTTCATGACTGGGCGAAGATTGCCAACGATGCCGTCGCGATACTGCGGGCCGAAGCCGGCCGGGATCCCTACGACAAGCTGCTCACCCATCTCATCGGGGAACTCTCCACTCGTAGTGACGAGTTCCGCGTGCGCTGGGCCGCCCATGACGTGAAGTTCCATCGCACCGGCGCAAAGACCCTGCACCACTCCGTCGTGGGTGACCTCACGCTCGACTACGAAGCACTCGACCTCCCCGGCGACACCGGGCAGCGCATCCTCGTCTACAGCGCCGAGCCGGGAAGCCCTTCGCAGCAGGCACTCGACCTGCTCGCGAGCTGGGCGACGACGACGCCGACTACACCTCGCGCCGACGAGACCGCCGGACGGCCGCTCAACAGAAAGGAGAACTAGTGGGAGTCCAGCCAAAGAGTCCGACCGGAAAGGGCCCGGCCGAATGGTTCACCGGCGACGTGTGGATAGACCGCATTGCCCAGCCGCACGAGCACTCGAAACTCAGCGTCGGCGCAGTACATTTCACCCCGGGTGCCCGCACCGCTTGGCACGCCCACGAGGGCGGCCAGACCCTTTACGTCACCGAGGGTAACGGCCTGGTGCAGTCACGGGGCGAGGAGATCGTCGAGATCCGCCCCGGTGACGTCCACTTCACCGCGGACGGCCAGGAGCACTGGCACGGTGCCGCCCGCGACCGCTTCATGACCCACATTTCCATCACCCAGGGTGCGGCTACGTGGGGTGTCCACGTCACCGACGACGAATACGGTGGAGGCGTGTAGCGCGCGGATGCCAACTGGGCTCTAGCGGGGGTTCTTAGGTATCCAAACGGGATGTCACTGCAACCCTACCTCTGACAAGGGAAAACTAGGCTCAAGACGCCGTCAGTAGCCAGCCAGGAGCACCCCGCCGGGATCGCTTTCGAACCTTTCACCCGTCCAGCGGAGGGTGCTACGGCTTGTTGACCCCTGGGCATCAGGTCGACCCCACGCGAACGACCGACTTGATCGCACGCCGCTCATCCCACGGCCGCGTATACGGCGACGATCCCGTCGAGCCTGGTTTCGTAGTCGAAGACACGCAGTCGAGCACGACCCGCACGATCGCATCGGTCGGCATTTGGATGGCCGGGTCGGGCCGCTGGCCGACCGTGACGGAGTAAGGCTTGAATATGGCTGCACGCATGAGAGCACTACACCACGGAGTCGGACCGGAAGGGAGTCCCGCTCAAGCGAGGTACCGCTGCACACACCGGAGGTGTTGCTCCACAGAGTGCGCTTGGTGGTGGTCGCCGAGCCGAAGTTGGAGACGCCGCTCAGGGCTCAGCCCGCTCGGCACCTCGGGCGCGAGCATGGCGCTCAACCGACGGAGGATCTCAAACTGTTGCCGGAACGGCTTCTCTCAGTGCGTGGCCAGACTGCGGGACACCGTGGACATGCCAAGCGTGGTGGTTGATTGCCACAAGTAACTCGCCCGAGTCCGTGCCACTCAAGACGGCGCCACACGGCGGACACACGATTTCAAGCGTTTCTGCTGGCGCCTCAGTGCTGTCGATGACCGGGAGCAGCGGTACCTCAAGGCGCAGCGCAGCCTCGGTCCGGCAGTCCCTGATCGAGCCGTACAGCACCGGCACGATCGCGATAATGCACCCGAGCACCATGCCGGGGACCGTCAGAGCTATCCACATGATCTGTTCCCCCTTCTTTCGCACCCAAACGGGTGCCCAGCTTGCAGATGGAACCTCACCTATATGGCGTGACATCGGTGTGACACCGATGTGCCATCCGGGTGGCACAGCTCGTGGATCATCGGTTCAACAGGAGAGGCGAAGCTCTCTTCTCGCCGAGCCACACGCGGCGAGTGACAGCGAGCCGAGATCAGCAAACAGCGTCTGCATCGTGTTCGCACCAAGACGATCTCCGATCGCACTCGAAAGTCATCGAGTCGGTCGCGGTGAAGTGACTCAGAGTTGGAGCTTGTCACCAACGGCGACCGACCAATGCCGGTCGGGGGTGTAACGGCAGCTCGCACCGGTGCTGATCGACTTGACGAAATGGTCACCGAGACTCGGCTCAGCGCAGGCGATGACGTCGATCGCCCGAACGAGGGCCTTCCTCACAGCTGTTCGCGCTCGTTCGTGACTGCCAACGAAGCTCCGTGACCGACCGCCGAGACGAGTGACGGTGCGGAGGCCCTCTGTCAGCGTCTCGAGCTCGGTGCGGTACCGCTCTGCTTCCTCGCTAGATGCCGTAGAGCGCGTGAGAAGGGAGCGTAGCTCTCGCACCCGCCGCCGGTACTGCCGGAGCGCCTCGTCGTCCAAGATGGGCTCGTCCGGCTCTCTCGGGAGCCGGCCGTTGGCCACCAGTGCCAAGACCTCGACGTCCTGCCCTGGTTGCCCGGCCAGTTGCGCAAGATACGACATCCCGACCCGATCGGCGAACAGGGTGCTCCTGCCGTCGACTTCGATGCGCCATCGTCCGCCGTCCGCCCGGTCGATCACGGCGTGCCGCAGGGCCCCGGAGCCCGACTGGCGTCGTCGCGAGCTCAGCCACGACGGGTGCTCCGGCAGGATGAGACCCATGCCGTGCGCCCGATCCTGGGCTCGCTGCTGTAAATCGCTCGCCAGCTCAGCGTCGCCCGGAGCAGCCCGAGCCGTCAGAGCCTCCGCAAGTGCGTGCTCGGTCAGCGTCGCCATCGGCCGGCTGCCGAGACGGCGGTCGACGCGCAACGCGGATTGCAAGTGGGCGACGGCGTCGTCCAGTTCGCCGGTCAGTACTGCTGCCAACCCGAGGCCGTACTCTGCTGAGCCGAGGCACACGACTGCCAGCGAAGGCATCACGGGCAACCTGGCGTACGGACGCAACTGCTCGGCGGCGGCGATGGCGGTCTCGGCGTCACCGAGAAGGTAAGCGGTCTGGCTCGCGAGCAACTGGGTCGTCAACCAGGTGCTCGAGTGAGGCAGGTTGCCGAGGCCGATTCCGTTGAGACGTTCGAGCGCCTCTTCGGCCGCGTCGAGGTCTCCAACGGTGGCCGAGACCACACCATCGGCCGCCACGTACGAGTGGTCGTTGAGCCCCAGGCGAGGTGACGCCGCGATCGTGCGAACGAGGTCGAGGATCTCAGCTGTACGGCCCTGCCACCATCTGAGTGTCGAAATCATGGCGCCGTAGTACGCCGGGGCGTCTGGGTCTCCTGCGAATGTTCCCCGTTCGAGCGCGAGCGCAGCGACCTGCTCAGCCTCGTCCAGCTTGCCGGCACGGGCGAGCAACATCGCGTCGAGTACTTCTGTGATGAAGGTGAGCGCTGCACAATCTGTCGTCGCCGACCGCTCGCGCAGCTCGGTGAGCGACTGGCGAGCTCGCGAGTCGCCGAGCAGGAACAGGTCGATCGTTCGCCAGCAGAGCCCCATCAGTGCCAGCAGTGGATCCCGCGCCCTGGCAGCGCTGGTGATCAGCTCACCAGCCAGCTCCAGGCGATCATCGGCATGCTCGGGTCCGAGCAATACGTGGTGCAGGGTGCAAAGCGCCTCGGCCACGGCCCGGTCGTCATTGAAGGCGCGTACCAGCTCCACGGCGGCGACCACTGGCTCAATGGGTTCTCCGCTGTAGACCCGTTCGGCCCTCGTGCGCACGACGAGCCGTGCCTCCTCAAGCGAGCCCGGCTCGGCCATGTCCAATGCTCGCTCCCAGAGCGCCTCAACCCTGGCGCGCTGCACGACGTCACGGTGTTCGTTGACCCACAGACCGCCCACTCCCAACGCCGCCACGACGAGATCCTGTTTGTCCCCGTCTTGATCGGCAGCCGCGGCTGCCTCGAGAAAGTTCTGGCGAGCCTCGGCGAGACGTCCCGCTCGACGCCAAGCCTCGGCAGCTTCGAGGAGCGACCTTGAGCTGCTCGATGCCTGTGTGACCGCGCCCATCGCGTAATTAAATCAGCCGTGAGTTTCGCGCTCCAGCGGAGCTCCATCCCCGAACGCCGGCAGTGGGTCTTGGCGGCGATGGGAGCGTGAGATGAAAACCGCCGACGGCGATCTTCATTCGAACAGCACCGGTAGGGTCCGTGGCCCTCGCACCTGGCCGCCGGCCCAGGTGACCTCTTCGTCGTCCGGTAGGCGGAAGGAGGGGATCAGCCTGAGCCAGGTCCCGACCGCGACCGTGCAGCTCCATCCTTGCTAGGTTGGAGCCCGCGCAGCGGTGGATCCCTGAGCCGAAGGCGACGTGGCGATTGTGTGCCCGGTCGAGCACGATCTCGTTCGCGTCGTCGAAGACCGCAGGATCGCGGTTGGCGGCGGGGAAGTTCATCAGCAGCTTGTCACCCTCGCGCATCGGGCAGCCCTTGAACTCGGTGTCCGCCGTCACGACCCGCGCCATCGTCACCGGCGCATAGGCCCTGAGGAACTCTTCGATCGCGGTCGGCAACAGCTCCGGCGCCGCCACGAGACGCTTGGTGTGCTCGGGATGGGTGGAGAGGTGCCATAGAGTCGAGCCGATCGCGCTCCACGTCGTGTCGATACCGGCGATCAGGACCAACCCCACCATCCCGAGCACCACGCCGTCCTCGAGGCGCTGGCCGTCGTGCTCGGTGTTGAGCAGGGACGAGATGAGGTCGTCGCCGGGCTCGCTCTTGCGACGCTCCATCTCCGCCATCAGGTAGTTGCCGAGCCCTTCACCGCCTCGGGCGGTCCGCTCCGGATCGTCGGCGAACTCCAGGATGTCGCGCACCCAGCCGGTGAAGGTGTCGGCCATCGTGTCGGGCACGCCGAGGGTGTGCGCGATCACCCGCACGGGAATTTGCTGCGCGTAGTCGGCCGCCGCGTCGGCATGCCCGCGGTCTACGAAGCCCTCAATGAGGCGTTCGCAGATCGCCCGCGTCATCGGCTCGAGCGAGGCGACTCGCTTGTGCGAGAACCAAGGCAGCAAGATCCGCCGGGTCCACGTGTGCAGCGGCGGGTCGGCCGAGATCGGGGGCAGGCCGTAGGGCAGGTTCTCGTCCGGCGCTTCGGGCTCGTCCTCCGGGCGGATGACACCGACCTCGAGCGAGCTGAACGTCTCGATGTCGTGCGCCGCCTCGGTCACGTCCGCGTAGGTCGTGAGGAGCCAAGCACCGCGGCGGCGCTCGGTGTGGGCGATAGGGCAGCTGGTCCTCAGGTCGTCCCAGATCGGGAATGGGTCCTTGATGTACGAGGGCTCCATGACGTCGAAGTCCGTCGCCCAGTCCGCCACAGGTGCTCGTTGCGCCATCGTTCCCCCTCGGCCCGGTCCGAGCGCCGAGATTATCGCTCTGCTCGCCCCGGCTCGACCGGGCGACCCTCCGAGTAACGGAGCGGGCTGAAGGGGCGAGCGCGTTCTACAGCGTGGTCGTCGCCGAGGAAAGCGCAAACGGCCGAGCGCTGCTCGCCTTGCAATCGACGGAAGAGCACGGCGGAAAGCGCTTCGTCTGGGGTGCGCTACGTCTTCTTGCTGAACGCACGTGAACGGCGACGTTGCCCTCCACGGCGGGCCGGTTGACAGCTGGTGGTCGCGGGGTGTCTAGATCACCCGCCGCCCATCACGAACGCCTCGAGGGCGATGCCGTCGGGGTCCTTGAAGCTCAGCACGTGGCCGTACGGCGCCTCGACGATCTCGCTGTATGCCGCTCCTTTCTCGGCGAGGTGGCTCGCCCAGTCGTCGAGCTCCTCCCTCGACGCCACGGAGAACGACGCGTGGTCCAGACCGGTGCGCTCGGGCGAGAACGCCTCGCCGCTGCCCTTCGGGTGCTGGCGGAGTCCAAGGCCGACCGAGCCCGGCAAGAAACCGAAGGCGAAGTGGATCCCGTGCTCGTCGGTGCCCTCCATGAGCATCTGCCAGCCGAGCACGTCGGAGTACCAGGCCTTGCTTCGCTCGACGTCGCTGATCGTCAGCCCTATGTGCGAAAAGCCGGTGAATTCAGGCATATTCCTTGTCTAGCACCGCCCGGCTCGCTTCGGCCGGCGCACGACGCCGCTTCACACGAGCGGCCTCGATGGCGGCCTAGCGCACGACGGATATGCCCGTGGCACGAAGCACAACCAGATACAACAAAAGAACAGCACCCCTAACAGGACGGCTTCAAACCTCTCGTCCGTCCAGCGGAGGGTACTGCGCCTCGCTGATCAGGACTAATGGCCCCACCGAGGAGGATGTCGGCACAATGATCCGGCCCATGACCCAGGCTACCGGAGGGCTCGTGCCAGAGGTCATGACCCCACGGGACGGCTTTCAAACCCTGAGAAGAACATCTGGCTCTGGGTAAATAGGTCTTCGAGTTGAACCGGGGAGAGTCGCGTTGAGTCGAGAGCAGCTTCACGTCCCCCGGAGGCGGAGAGCCGATTCTGGGTCGTCACTGGTGACAGCATCGACGCCTCTTGCATATGCGTCAGTCAACACTTCGTCGTCATTCGCGTTGCCAATGCGCTCCTGGATCTGCCCAGCCCAGAATCCCTGACGTGACGGCTTTCAAACCTCTCGGTCGTTCAGCAGCGCGTCCTCAGGATCGCACCGGAGACACAGCACGGCGGGTAAGCCGATGCTCTGTCGTCATTTCAGCTCGAGCTGGGCCATGAGACCGCCGATGTCGAAAACGTTGCGCAGGTCGACGATGCGTCCGTTCTCGCATTCCACGATCTCGATCTCGGTGATCGAGAAGGTCTTGCCGGTCGGAGGCAGGCCGAGGAACTCTCCGGTATGTGTGCCAGTCCATCTCAAGTGGGCTGCGACCCACTCGCCGCTCGCTACGACCTCCTCGATGTGGGCGCGGGCATCCGGGAAACCAGCTCGGAGCCCCTCGTTCACCTGCTTGAGCCCGGCGATTGTGGGATCCGCGAACACGGCGATGCTCGGCAGGGCGATGTCCGGCGCGAGCACCTGGTCGAGCACGTCGAGATGGCCGGCACTGACGCCTTCCTCGATAAGCCGTCGGTACAGTGCGATGTTCTCGGCCTCGGCCATCTGCGCTCCTCCTTCGACCCACCTGATGGCCAGTTGTAGCACTCGGGTCGGGTCAAGTGTCGTGGCAAGTTCCGGTACCGGTCTCCGTGCCGTTCCGAGGCGGCCACTCGGCCTGTGGGGACGGAGGCCGCAGAAATAGTCTCTGAACGGGACAAGGCGTGACAGCCAGGCAGCCAGGCTAGCCAGCACCTCCAACGGCACCCCCAACACGGCACTCCCAAGGGCACCCCCAACGGTGGCACCCCCAACGCAGTGGCACCCCCAACGGTGGCACCCCCAACGGGATTCGAACCCGTGTTACCGCCTTGAAAGGGCAGCGTCCTAGGCCGCTAGACGATGGGGGCCAGAGCCGATCGAGGCTACCAGCGGTCCGCGACCGCCCCGGAACCATCGCACGACCTCCGGCAACCGAGTCCCTAGGACGAGACGGGCTCTCCGGCGATCAGCCACTCGCTCCCGTCGGGCGTGTCCCGCACCTCGACGCCGAGCTCGCCGAGCCGGTCGCGGATCGAGTCGGCATCTTCGAAACGGCGCTCAGCCCGCGCCCTCCGGCGCAGCTCAAGCATCGCCTCCACGAAAGGCCCGAGTACCTCGCGAGGGTTGCGTACGCCGCCCTCGCCGGCGCGACCCAGCGCCACGATGAGCGATCGCAGGCTTGCGTGGGCTCGGTCGAGGGCGTCGCCGGCCGGAATGTCGTGCGACCAGGCGGTGATCTCCTCCTCCAGCTCGAGGATCGCCTGTACGGCACCGGCAGAATCCCGTGCCGACAAGGCCGCGGCAAAGCCAGCCTCCTTCTCCCTGACCACCCCCAACAATGGCGAGCCCTGGTAATCCTCCCCTGCACCGGTAGAACCGGACAACGAGCGGTCCGGCTCGCTGTCGAGGGACTCGGACTCGACCGACCCCGCATCAGATGACGACAGGCCGGCAGCACCGCTCGCACCGCTCCCCCCGCGCACGCCGCGTGCCAGATCTTCCGCCGTCGAGGCCAGCTCGTCGAAGGTGATCGTCTCTCCACTTGCCCAGCTGCGCGAGCGGCCTGCCGCCCTCACCGTCACGACTCCGTTGCCGGCCACGGTCCCGGCACGTTCGTCGAGGTCCAGGACCAACGCCGTGTGCTCGTCGACCCCGAGCACGAACGCCCCCTCGGGCAGTTCGGGTTCGAGCATCGCAAGGCGCCGCTCGCCGAGGTAGCAAAAACGCGTATCGTGCGTCCCTCCCTCGGCATTGTTGTAGTGGGGGATGACCGCAGCGCACAGCCCCGTCACGCCGAGTACGTCGAGACCCTCCAGCCAGAATGGGTCCTCGCCGACCTTGTACACCTCGTATACGGGGACGGTCCGGATCCCGAGCGTGAGCGCAGCGGCCGACGAGAACGTGACCGCTCCGCCGTGGCGCAAGGCCTCCTTCAAGAGCGACGGCACGACCGTCCCCTTCCACTTGCGAAGGGCGTAGCTCGGTGAGCCCGGCCCCGCGAAGACGTAACGGGCATCGCGGACCTTTGTCACGAGGCGCTCGTTCGCGAAAGGGTCGTCGCCGGTCTCGATCGGTCGGGCTGCACCCTCCAGGCCGGCTGCCGACGAGCTCCGCGACCTCGATAGGGGCCTTCAGGCTCTCGGCGAAGTAGTTGACGACGCGCTGTGCGAGCTCGGTCGCGTTCTCCTGGAAGCCGAACGGCGTGTCGAGGAGCACGGCGGGCACCGGTGGGGGACCGAGCCGCTCGAGCACTGCGCGATGCACCTTCACCATGGTCGGCGCGGTCTCACCCGATCCCATGATCGTGAGGATGCGCGGCAAGCCGCCCGACTCGTTCACGGCCGCGGTCATACGTCCGGGCGCGGCGGCCACTCGGGCTGCGGCGTCCCGTCCCAGCGAAGGCCCCCGAGCGGCTCTCCCCACGGGTCCTCGGGCGCCTCGTCGTCCGCCCCCGGCACGGGGTCCGGCAACCACTGTTCCATAACGTCGATCAACTCCGACTGGAGCACCGTCAAGTAGTGGTAGATCACGACTTCGGAGTCGGCCGGGCCGCTCGGGATCCAGCCCTCGTCGTCGGTGACGCCGAGAACCGTGCCGAGCACCAGCCGGAGGTCGTTCAGGGCGCTCATCCACTCGCCCATCTGCTCCTCGTTGAGCACAGTGGCTCGGGCCGTCTCGGCCAGGGTCGCAAGTGCCCGCTGGTGCGTCTCCGACAACTCCCCGCGAGTCGATTGGGCGTAGGAACGCTCGGCCTCGTCGTCAGAGAGGTAGGCGCGCGGGAACAGGCGGCGCAAGTTGTCAGGAGGCGCTTCAGCGGTATCCAGGCCCTTGAGAACGGCCGCCAGCTCCGACGGCAGCATCTCGAGGAGTTCGCGCTCTTCCGGCGGCAGGTTGAGCTGGCAGCCGTGCCCCCGGCGCAACGGGCGGATGCGCCGCCGGATCATCGGGCTCACGTGCTCTGCTCCATCGTCGCCCACAGCCCGTGCTGGTGAAGCCTGGCGACGTCGAGCTCCGCTCGTTCGCGCGCGCCGCTCGACACGACAGCCCGGCCCTTCGTGTGCACGTCCATCATGAGCCCGTGCGCCTTCTCCTGGGAGTAACCGAAGAGCTTCTGGAATACGAACGTCACGTAGCTCATGAGGTTGATCGGGTCGTTCCAGACGATCACGAGCCAGGGCGTCTCGGTGCGGACGGACTCGTCGGACTCCGGTCGTTCGACCTCGGACGGCGCCGTCGAGGCGAAGGTCCCCACCGCCTTACCTGACCGACGCCGGCGTCTGCGTGAGTGCCTCAGCCGTGAGTGGTTCGCCCGCTGGCACGTCTGGCGGTACGGCGTTCAAGGGGTGCTCGTGAAGGCTCAGGTACAAGCCGATGACCGTGACCCAGAGAAGAGTCACGCCGGCGAGATGGAACTCGACGACGACCGGCGAGTCGTGAAGGAAGTACTGCGTGTACCCGAGAGCGCCTTGGATGACGACGAGCTCGAAGAAGGTCCGCACGAGCCGCTGGACGCGCTCGGGCGCCTCGGCGTGGTGGAAGGCGAACACGCTCGCGGCAGCAAGGCCGAGTATCAGCCAGCCGATCGAGCTGTGGACCTCGGCCATCGAGTGGAAGGCGATCGGCACGCGCTTCGCCCCCTTTCCACCTGCATGCGGGCCTGAGCCCGTCACCATGGTTCCGATCGCCGTCATGACGGCCAGCGCTCCGATGAGGACCCGGGTGAGCCAACGGAGATCCGAGGCGACCAACGGCTTCACGTCCGCTGTAGCAGCCTCGTCGGGCACTCCGGCACGGTGGTAGAAGACGATCGCGATGGCGAGCACCGCCAGCGTGAGCACGAAGTGGAATGCCACCAGGTAGGGGTTGAGCTTGGTCAACACGACGATGCCGCCGAGGACGATCTGGGCGACTAGACCCGCCACCACCCTGAGCGCGGGAATCGAGATGTCCCTGCGGCGGGGCGAGCGCAGGAGCGCCATTGCGCAAGCCACGATCGACAGGACGCTGACGACGACCGTGACGAAGCGGTTGACGTCCTCGACCATCGGGTGGAACGAGAGCGTTGCAGTAAGGCGGTGCTGGAAGCACGACGGCCAGTCGGGGCATCCGAGGCCGGATCCCGTCAGCCGCACGGCCCCTCCCGATACGACGAGCAAGCCGTAGGCGATGACAATGAGCAGCGCGACCTTGCGCACCGCGGCCGGAGACACCGAACGTTGCCGTGCTGCCCGCATCTCTGACGATGGTAGAGCGGCGGCGCCTGAACTGCGACTCGGCAATGACATCTTGGGCCGAGCAGCCGAGCCGCGCTGGTCATAGACTGCCCGCCAGTGGCTCAAATCACTCACGTGCCGGCACGCGCCGGGACGCCAGCGGGCAACGCGACGATTGCGCAGAGGATTCAGGGTTTTGTCGCGCTTACCAAGCCGCGCATCATCGAGTTGCTCCTGGTGACGACGGTGCCGACGATGTTCGTCGCTCGCCGCGGGATCCCGTCGGGCTGGCTGGTGCTCGCAACTCTCGTCGGTGGCACGCTCTCAGCTGGCGGAGCGAACGCCGTCAACATGTATATCGACCGTGACATCGACGCGGTGATGAAGCGGACGAGCCGCCGTCCGCTCGTGACCGGCGTGGTCAGGCCGACCGAGGCGCTCGTCTTCGCGATCGGGCTCCAGGTGGCCGCGTTCGCGGCCTTCGCCCTCTTTGTCAACTACTACTCCGGCTTCCTCGCCCTCGGAGCCGCCCTCTTCTACGTCTTCGTCTACACGCTCGGGCTGAAGAGGCGCTCGAAGCAGAACATCGTCATCGGCGGCGCCGCCGGGGCCGTGCCGGTCCTGATCGGTTGGACCGCGGTCACCGATCACCTGGCGTGGCCTGCGGTCGTGCTCTTCGCCCTCATCGTCATCTGGACGCCGTCGCACTTTTGGGCGCTCGCCGTCAAGTACCGGGAGGACTACGAGCGGGCCGAGGTCCCGATGCTCCCCGTCGTCGAGTCGTTCGCGAAGGTGGCCAACCAGATCATCTGGTACTCGGTGGCCCTCATCGCCACCTCGTTCGTCTTCGGCGTCGTCGCCCACATGGGCTGGGTCTACTGGGCGGTCGCCGTAGTGGCCGGAGCTCTCTACCTCGTGGATGCTTTCAGGCTGAAGGCAGACGGCGGGACCCCGAAAGCAGCCATGCGCCTGTTCGGCTACTCGATCACCTACGTCACGGCTCTCTTCATGGCGATGGGAGTGGACGTCCTCGTCCGGTACTCGCTCCACTGACGGCTCGGCGCACCCGCATGGGTCGGTTTGCACCGACCCGGGTTACTTGCGCCCAGTGGTAGAGCCGGACGTTCGGCTGCTGGTGCGTTTCGGGTCTGCACAGTCCCGGGCTGCATCGTGGCCCGGCAGATCACTCCCAGCTGAAGGTGAGCGCCGCCACGACGGGGGCGACGACCGCCCAGGCCCCGAGCACGATCCACGCCTCGGCGCCCGGCGCGACCCCCTGACCGAGCGAGGGATGCAAGGCGTCCGAAAGTGCAGCAGCAGGAAGGAGCCGCGCGAAGGCGGCGAACCCGCCGAGCTTGCTGAGCGGGAAGACGATTCCCCCGATGAGCAACAACACGATGTAGGCGGCGTTTGCCAGAGCCAGGTTGATCTCGGCCCGCAGGGCTCCGGCCATGGCGAGCCCGATCCCGGCGAAGCCGATCGTCGCCAGGACCTCCGCCAGTACTGCGAAGCCGGCCACCAGGTGCGGCCTCCACCCGAGCGCGAAGGCGATCGCTCCGAGAACCACCACCTGGACGACCTCGACACCGAGGATGGCGACGATCTTTGCGAGGAGAAGCCGCGGCCGTCCGAGCGGCGTGGCACCGAGACGCTTGAGCACGCCGTAGCTCCTCTCGAATCCCGTCGCGATCCCGAGCGAGACCATCGCCGTCGACATGACCGCTAGGCCGAGGATCCCAGGCGCCAGGAAGTCGACCGGGTGCTTGGTCCCTGTCGGGAGCACGTGCACGAGGGAGAAGAAGACGAGGAGGAAAGCGGGGATCCCGACCGTGACGAGCAGCGTCTCGCCGCGCTCGAGCGTCATGCGCACTTCTGCGGCGACTTGTGCACGAAGCGCCCTCACTGGTCCGGCTCCTTACGGATCAACCGCAGGAAGACGTCCTCGAGGCGTTCCCGCCCGACCCGCAGGTCGCCGAGCACGAGCTCGTGCTCTGCCAGGAAGGCGGTCAGTTCCGCGACGAGGGCCGGGCTCGGCGCCCCGTCCAATCGGTAGAGAGAAGGCCCCTCGCTGACGACTTCCACTGCGAGGGCCGCGCTCATCGAAGCGACGTCGAGCGCCCCCTCCACAGAGAAACGCACCTCCTCCGCGCCGCCACCCACCTCGCCCGGGGCGCCGGCCGCGAGGATCCGCCCGTGGTCGATGATCACCACACGGTCGGCCATTCGCTCGACCTCGTCGAGCTCGTGGCTCGTGAGCAGGATCGAGACCCCGTCGTCGCGACAGCGGGCGATGACGTCGCGAACCGCTATCCGCCCGGCCGGGTCGACGCCCGCCGTCGGCTCGTCGAGGAACAACACCCGGGGCCGGCCGACGAGGGCGAGCGCCAGCAGGACGCGCTGCTGCTCCCCGCCGGACAGCCGTTTGAAAGGCGTGCTGGCCACTTCGCCGAGCCCGATCAGGTCGATCAGCTCGGTGGGGCTGCGCGGATCCTCGTAGTACGACGCGAACAGCCTCAGCACGCGGGCAGGCGACATGACGGGGTAGACACCACCGCGTTGCAGGACGACCCCGATGCTCGCGACGAGCCGCCGGTGTCCCGCGATCGGGTCGAGCCCGAGGACGCTGACCGATCCCGAGGTGGGGGAGCGGTAGCCCTCGAGCGTCTCGACCGTGGTGGTCTTGCCGGCGCCGTTTGGCCCGAGCAGGGCGAGTACCTCGCCTGGCTCCACGGTGAAGCTGATGCCGTCGACCGCGGTCCGGTCGCCATATTGGACGCGCAGGTCTTCGACTTCGATCGCCGGCATCTCGTCGGGGCGCGTCAGCGCCGAGGGGTCTCGAAGCGGTAGCCCACGCCGCGGATCGTCGTGATCAGCACGGGATTCGACGGATCGAGCTCGATCCTCGAGCGGAGCCGCTTGATGTGCACGTCGAGCGTCTTCGTGTCGCCCACGTAGTCGAGTCCCCACACTCGGTCGATGAGCGTGTCCCTCGTCACGACGCGCCCGGCATTGGCGAGGAGGATCTCGAGGAGCTCGAACTCCTTCAGTGGGAGCTTGACCTCCTCGTCCCGCACGATGCACTCGTGGCGCCCGACGTCGAGGACGACGTCGCCGGCGGTGAGCACTTCGTCCTGGCCGACGAGGGCACGGAGGCGATCGAGCATGACGCCGCTTCCCGGAGTGAGATCCCGCGCCGTGTCCTCACCGGTGCTCGTGGCGACCGGCTCGCGCGGCGGCGCCGTGACCGCTGTGGCGCCCGGACCTTGCGGGGTGAGCCCTATCGGGACGAGAGGCAGCGCGCCCGTCGGGTTCGGGCTGTGGCGGCGGAGCACGGCTCGCATGCGCGACACGAGCTCGCGGAGCCGGTAGGGCTTGGAGACGTAGTCGTCCGCGCCGACCTCGAGGCCGACCACCGTGTCGAGCTCGGTCGACTTCGCTGTCACCATGATGATCGGCACCTCCGAGCGGGCCCGGATGGCCCGGCAGACGTCGATGCCCGACATCCTCGGCAACATGACGTCGAGGAGCACGAGGTCCGGTGCGTCGGCGTCGAAACGCTCCAGTGCCTCGACGCCGTCCCGTGCAACAGAGATGTCGAAACCCTCGCGCTCCAGGCTCACGACGAGCGCCTCCACGAACGACTCGGCATCCTCGACGATGAGCACCTTCGGTGCAGCCGCGGCGCCTGTTGTCATCAATTGCTCCTCGGTTGAATTGGTAGTCGCAGTACGAACGTCGAGCCTTCGCCTTCGCGTGACTCGACCTGGACGCTGCCGTGGTGGTTGGCGGCCACGTGCCGGACGATAGCCAGGCCGAGTCCCGTCCCGCCCGTCGAGGGGCCGCGCCCAGGGTCGACCCGATAGAAACGCTCGAAGATCCGCTCCAAGTCCCGCGCCGGGATCCCGACCCCCGAATCGGCGACGCGCACGACTGCTTCCTCGCCTTCGCGGCCCCCGGAGAGGTGGACCTTGTTGTTCTCGTACGAGAACTTCACGGCGTTCTCGAGCAGGTTGTAGATGGCCGAGGTGAGCTGGCGGCGGTCGCCGAGCACTGCGAGCTGCGGGGAGGGCTCGTCGATGACGAGCTCGACCCCGCTTTGCTCGGCGGCGGCGCGGACGCGTTCGGCCGCCTCGGCCATGACGAGATTCAAGAGCACGGGCTCTCGTGGGGGTGACGACTCGTTCTCGATCCGCGAGAGGTCGATGAGATCGTCGATCACCCGCGAGATCCGGAATGCCTCGATGTGGATCCGCTGCGCGAGGCGCCGGGCGACATCCGGCTCGGTCTCGCCGAGCAGGGTCTCGGCCACCAAACCGAGCGCGCCGATGGGCGTCTTCAGCTCGTGGGAGACGTTCGCGACGAAGTCGCGCCGGACCTCTTCGAGGCGGCGGTGCTCTGAGACGTCCTCGATCACGGCGATCGTGCCGAGCGCCCGCGAGCCGTTGTCGATGCTCTCGGTCCGTACCACGAGGGTGCGGCGCGGCGGGCCGTAGAGCTCGACCGTCCTCTCGTCCGAGCCCCCGACCGGGGTCGACTCGAGGAGTTCCTCGACGGCTTGAGCCACGATCGCGTCCCCGTGCCGACCCCCCATCAGTGCCACGGCCCGGTGGTTGGAAAAGACGGTCTCCGCACGTTCGTCGACGATGACGACCGCCAGGCGCAGGCTGTCGAGGGCCCGGCGGAGACGGATCGCCTCCGACGTCGATTCGGCGACAGCCTCAGCGGCGAGGTCGGTGGAGCGTTCGAGATGGGCGAGTGCTTGCTCGAGCTGGCGCGGCTCCCCGGTGGGGGGATCGGCGCCGAGACGCGTCGAGACGACGTTCAGTCGCTGTCGCAGCGCTCGCTGGCCCCGTCGCGAGCTCCACCAGAAGACGAGAACGATCACAACGAGGACGCCAGCACCGGCAACGACGAGGTCGAGCACTGTGACGTGCACGACGTTGCTCACAGGGCACAGCCTGACATGTACGCCGAGACCGTGCGAATCTGATTGAGAACATATGAAAACAGCTGACACAGATGGTAATGACGTGGTATGGTGAATGCCGTTCCTCTCGGTCGGATCTTCGGCCCACCTGACTGGCTGCCGGCGCAGGCCGGCCTGCTCACGGAGGTAGACCGTGCCCGGCCCAAACTTCTTCTCCGACGCGCCGCGTCATCGGCGGCATCGTCTCTCTTCACCCTTCGGCGAGTGCGCTGCCGGGCCGCGACACCCTCGAGCGCCTCGCGAACGGCCTCGGCTGGTGGGCGCTCGTCGCTGCTCTCGTCGGCCTCGTGCTCGGAGCGGCCGCCTGGGCGCTCGGGAGCCACACCAACAACTACCAGTACTCCTCGTCGGGACGGAGGGCAGTGCTCGTGTCGGCGCTGGCGGCCCTCGTCATCGGCGCAGCACCGACGGTGGTCAATTTCCTCTTCGGCGCCGGCCAGGCGATTCGCTGAGGGCGTGAGGAGTGCAGCGACACCTCCGGATCGGGCCGCGGTTCGGCTTCCCCGGCACAGGTGAGATCGCCCACCTCTTCCGCCAAGCGGTGCGAGGGGCGGTTCACCTCTTCTTCTTCGAGTCCGTGCGTCTCGTCGCGCGGATGGACACGAACACGATCCGGCGCCTCTGGTCGGTCGTCTCGGCCACGACCGAGCCAGTGCTCACGGGGCGGGCGTGGCAGGCGGAGTTCACGACGATGACCGTCATCGCGGCGGCAACGGTGCTGCCGTTGCTGTGCGTGGCCGCGATCCAGGCCGTCGCACGCCAGGACGCCGGAGGCCTGTTCCGCACGGCCTTTGTGCGGGTCCCGCTCGCCCTGTTGTTCACGGCGGTGGCCGTCGAGCTCGTCTCGCTGGGCCTGCAAGCGACCGATGAGGCCTGTGGGTCGCTGATCGACAGCGCCGGTCACCCGCTTCACGCTCTCTTCGCCCACATGGAGATGGTGCTCGGAGGGTCGAGCCCCACGCTGCTCGCCGCCAACTTCTTGTTCTTGTTGCTCGCCGGATGCCTTGCGTTCCTTGTGTGGATCGAGCTCGCCGTGAGGTCGGCGGCGATCGCCGTCGCGACTCTGTTCCTGCCTCTCGCCCTCGCCGGCTCGGCGCTGCCGGCGACGGCGCACTGGGCACGCCGGCTGGGCGAGACCCTCACAGCGCTCGTGCTCTCGAAGCTCGCGATCGTCGCCGTGCTCACCCTCGCCGTCGGCACGTTCGGCGAGCCGAGCGACGGGCTGGCGTCGATCGTCGAGGGGATCACCCTGCTCGGACTGGCAGCAGTCGCACCGTTGGCGCTGGCGAGGATCCTGCCAATGGTGGAAGCAGGAGCGGTCGCGCATCTCGACGGGCTCGGGCGCCACTCCGTCCGGGCTGTAGTGAGTGCGGCAAGTGCCCCGAACGCGTGGATGACGACCTCTGGTGGTCGAGCGGCTTCGGAGGGCAGAGGCGTCGCAACGGCCGGATCAGCTCCGTCCGGCGCAGGCGCTCTTCCTGTCGGACCGAGGCCCGAGACCCCTCCGCCTGCGAACCCGAGCCCCGTGCCTCCCCCGGCTGGACCGCCACGGCAGGGACCGCCTCCACCCGCCGCTCCCGCCGGTCGCGGCACCAACGCGCAAGGCGGCTCCCCGTGACGGCGGACGACCCGCCCCGGTACCGTTTCGGCCCGCGGTCGACCCGCGGGCTGATCGCCGGCTGGCGCGGCGGCCAGATCGCCGTCGTCGGCCTCGGAGTGGTGCTGGCGCTCGGATTCGTCAGATCGATCGGCGGGGTGGGCGGCGCCTTCCTGGCCTTCGTCACGGCGGGAGCCGGAGTCGGCGCCGCGACGTGGCCGGTCGCGGGCCGCCCGATCGAGTCCTGGACACCAACGGTCGCGCGGTACCTCACCGCGTCGATCGCCGACGGGCGCACCGTCCCGTGGAGCGGCGCCCGGAGGTCGCCACGTCGCGGACCTGTCTCGAGGCTGTGCCTCCGCCCACCGGGACCTGATGACGCCCACGGCTTTGCGGTCGTCGACGACGAGGGAGCGGGGACGTGTTCTGCCGTCCTGCCTGTCGGCGGGTCAGGGTACGCCCTCCTCGACGAGCTCGGCCGGGCGGCCGCCGTCGCTGCGTGGTCGGGGGTGCTCACCGCAATGGCGACCGAGGGGCGGGCACTCCACCGGCTCCAGTGGATAGCCCGCACCTACCCGTCTCGTCTCGAAGGCGGCAGCCGGGACGGGACGGGGCCCGACGATTCGCTGCCGGGCGATGCATACCGCCGGCTCGTTGCCGAGGCGACGCCTCTTCTTTGGAACCGCGAGGTACTCGTTGTCGTCACGACGGGAGGGGCCGGACGGCGAGTGGGCGAGCGGGCGCGCTCGGCGACAGGGCGCGCGTGCCAGGAGCACCTCGCCGTCCTGCTCGAGTCGCTACGTGACCGCTTGGCGGCGGCAGGCCTCGTCGCCGGTCGGCCTCTCGACGACCGCGCCCTTGTCGCCGCCATCCGGAGGGGATACGAGCTCGACACCGGGGACGGTCACGGGGGCTGGCCCTGGCCGGTGGCGACCGAGTCGCGCTGGGCCTCTCTCCGCACCGACGCCACCTGGCAGGTGACGTACTGGGTGTCGGAGTGGCCCCGTGGCGAGGTCGGTCCGGGGGTGCTCCTCCCGTTGCTGATCGGCGGGAGCTCGCGCCGCGCCGTCTCGCTCACGATGGCGCCGCTCCCGCCGGTGAGCGCAGTCAGGCGTGCCGAGCGGGAGCGGACCTCGGGTGCGGCGGATGCGGAGCTGAGGCGCCGGCATGGTTTTGCTCTCACGGCTCGGGCGAGAGCCGAACAGGAGGTCCGGCTGCAACGGGAGGCCGAACTGGCCGAGGGCCATGCGGCTTACCTGTTCTCGGGCTACGTGAACGTCACGGCGGGCGACGAGGCCTCCCTCGAGCGAGCCTGCGCCGACGTCGAGCAATCCGCCGCCCTCGCTCAGCTCGAGCTGCGGCGCCTTTACGGGGCGCAGGAGGATGCGTGGTGCTGCACGCTCCCGACCGGGCGAGGGTGCAGATGAAGCGAGTCGGCTCCCTGCGGCTCCCGCCACACGAGGCGACGACCGCCCAGCTCGGCGCCGCCTACCCGTTCGCGGCTTCGCTCCCACTTCCGGTCGGCCGCGTCCTCGTCGGCCGTGACCTGGCCGGTGGGCCGTTCGCGCACGATCCCTTCGAACTCTACGCGTCGGGCGCCCTCACCAATCCGAACATCACTGTTCTCGGTCAGATCGGGCGCGGGAAGAGCGCGCTCGTGAAGACCTACCTGCTGCGCCAGGCCGCCTTCGGGCGGCGCATCGCCGTGCTCGACCCGAAGGGAGAGTACGAGTCGCTCGCGCTCGCGCTCGGCACCGTTCCGATCAAGCTCTCTCCGCGGGGAGGCACCCGTATCAACCCGCTCGAGGCAGCTTGCTCGGGTGCTGACGTATCGGAGGGCGATCGGCTCGCGCTTGCCAACATCCGGTTGCAGCGCCTCACGCTCCTCGCGGCCCTGGCCGAGGCAACCCTCCACCGCCGGCTCAGCCCGATTGAGCGCCTCGCTGTCGAGCCGCTCTCGATGCGTGCTCGCGCTTCGGCCCTTCCCCCACCCTCGGTCAAGTCGTGGCGGAAGTGCTGTCGCCAGGCCATGACGCCGCGAGTGCCGCCGGCGCCACGCCCGGGGCGCTCGCCGCCGACGGCCGGGACGTGGGACTCGAAGCTCCGGCGCCTCGTGCTCGGTGATCTGGCCGGGATGTTCGACGGCACCACGACCGGCGTCGGGACGGCATCGGCGGACGCGCTCGTGGTCGATCTCTCGGACGTCTATCACTCAGAGGCCCTTCCGGCCCTCATGGTCTGCGCGGCATCGTGGCTGCAGTCGATGACATCCGGCGGGGGCGGTGCCGGTCCCGCTCCGGGCACCGTCTTCGTGGTGGACGAGGCGTGGGCCGTGCTCTCGGAGGTGGCAGTCGGGCGGTACCTGCGGTCGTCGTGGAAGCTCGCGCGCGCCCGCGGTCTCGCCAACATCGCCGTCTGCCACCGGGCGTCTGACCTCGCGTCGGCCGGGGCGCACGGGAGCGAGGAGGTCCGCCTCGCCGAAGGCCTCCTCGCTGACTCAGAGACGGTGGTGTGCTACGCCCAGCCCGCTTCCGAGCTCGGGACTCTCGCGGGGCTCCTCGGCTGCTCGGTCGACGAGATCGAGTACCTCCCGCGGCTGGCGCGCGGTGTCGCCCTGTGGCGAGTGGGCGATCGGCGCTTTCTCGTCGAGCACCTGCTGAGCTCGGCAGAGAGCGCCGTCGTGGACACCGATGCGCGGCTCCTCGGAGCGTCGACCTCGCGCCCGATGGGAGCCATGGCCCGATGACGAGGACGCCACAGAGATCCGGGCCTGCACAGGCTCGCGCGGGTCGCCGCCCCGCCAAGCCGAGGCAGCAGAGCCCTCCCTCCTCCTCCGGGCTCTCCCTCCCCGACCTTGCCATCGGCGCCGCCGTCCTCGCTCTGCTCGCCGCCGAGGGGTTCCGGCGGCTCCGCGCCACGGCTCACGTCGGAGAAGCTCAGGGCGGTTGCGATCGGCGGCACCCTCGTCGTCGCGGTGTGCGCCTCGCTCGCGGCGGTCTTGCTCAGGCGTCGCGGCGGCGTCCGGCTCGGGAGAGGCGAGCCGCGGACGGGGCCGGCCGGCGAGGGGTGGGCGACCCGGCGCGAGCTCGCACCGGTGCTCGTCGGCGAGTCGCCCGGCGACCGGGTCGTTCTCGGCCGGATGAGGCGCTCGCTCGTCGCCGCCGAGCCGCTCCAGTCGGTGCTCGTCGTCGGGCCGAGCCAATCGGGGAAGACCACCAGCCTCGCCATCCCCGCTCTGCTCGACTGGGCCGGCCCGGTGCTGGCGACGAGCGTGAAGACCGACCTCGTGCGGGACACGATCGACGCACGAGGTCAGAGGGGCGACGTCGCGGTGTTCGACCCGACGGGCGTGACGGGGCTCGGGAGCATCGGATGGTCGCCGCTCTCGGAAGCATCGACCTGGGCCGGGGCCCGGCGGGTAGCAGACTCGCTCTGTTCGGTGGGCCGCCGCGACGAGGGGATCTCGGACTCGAGCTATTGGTACGCCGCAGCCGAGCGCCTCCTCGCACCATTGCTCCTCGCCGGGTCGCTCGTCAGCGGTTCGATGGCGGAGGTCGTGAGGTGGTTGGACGACGAGGCCGTCAACGAGCCCCTCCTTGCCCTCGAGCTGGCGAACGAGCACGACGCCGCCCGGGTGGCCCGCTCCTGCATAGGCTTGGAGGAGCGCCAGCGCTCGTCGGTCTACGCCACCGCCCAGACGGTGGTGGCCGGGTACGCCGATCCCGAGGTGGCGGCGTCCGAGCGGGCGAGCGCCCGGGTCGGCGCATCCTGGCTCGTCGAGAGGCCGGGCCGGACGCTCTACTGCTGTGCGCCGGCGCGGGACCAGGCCCGGCTGAGCCCGATCTTCGTCGCGCTCGTGAGCGGAGTGATCGACGCCGCCTTCGAGCGCTCGTCACGCCTCGGGCGGCCGCTCGACAAGCCGCTGCTCGTCGTGCTCGACGAAGCCGCCAACATCGCCCCGCTCGGGCGCCTCGACCAATTGCTCGCGACCGCCGCTGGCCACGGTGTGTCGTTCGTCACGGTGTGGCAGGACCTCGCCCAGGTCGAGGCGCGCTACGGAGCGAGGTGGGCCACCATCGTCAACAACCACCGCGCAAAGGTCGTCTGCCCAGGGGTCGCGGACCCCCGCACGCTCGAGTTGCTGAGCTCGCTCATCGGCGAGGTCGAGACCTTGCAACACTCCCGCAGCAGGACCGGGGAGGGTACCTGGAGCGAGACCGAGAGCTCGTGGCGTGTCCCGGTCGCGCCGGCCGGATGGATCCGGCGCCTCCCGGTGCAGCACTCGCTCCTCATCTACGGAGGCCTGCCTCCCGCGCTCGTGCAGATGCGTCCTTGGTTCGAGAGCTGAGCGCGATGGCGAGCGCCGGGACGCCCACTGGTACGATCCAGGCTCCGAGTACGGGTGACGATCGAACGACCCCGGGGGGCGAAAGGGAGCTTGATGCCGAGAAAGTCGCGGGTGCGCCGCAGCATGATGGCGGGTGCAGCCGGCGCCTCGATCGCGGTCGGCCTCGCCGGTTGTTCGGGCGGAGCATCCGGCGGTCAAGCCTCGGCGGCGACGAAGGCCCTCAAGAGCTTCACGGCGTCGAAGTCGAATGTCGCCATCTTCCTGAGCGACACGTTGGAAGAGACTGGGCACGACCTCAGCGTGTACTCGGGTACCGGCACGCTCGATCGTGCAGACGGAAGCTGGTCGGTCACAGTGCTCCCGTTCAAGGTGACGAACCCCAGCTATGCCGAGAAGGTGCTCGACGCCGGCGGCGCTGTCTACATGGACACGGCCTCGCTCCAGTACGTGATGCCCAAGGCCAGTTGGATCACGCTGGCCGGGTCGCTCACCACACTGCAGGACACAGTGCTTCTTCCCCTCGGCGTCACGCCACTGATGGCCGCCGAGATCGCGGCCGCGTCCGGGATCGACTACCACAAGACGAAGGTGACCTCGATTCTCGGGGCGAGCGATCAAGGCTTCTCCGCCACGATCACTGCAAGTGCCGCGCGGAAGGCCCTTGCCTCAGATGGCACACCGATTGCCTACCAGCGCGTCGCCGAGGCGCTCTTCGACGGCCACGAACTGACACTGAGCGTCTTTCTCTCGAAGTCCGGACAGCTCGGCGCGTTCGGCTACAACTGCGCGGGCGCGACGTCCAGCTACCACGTCGGGGCCCTCTACTACACGATCACCCAACCGCCCGGGCCGGCGCCTTCAGCGCCGACGAGCGGCGTCGTCTCTCTCCGGGCGTTCAACGCAGCACTGCTGGCCTACGACAAGAGCCACGGGAAGGTCGCCGGGAAATAGCGGGCCGGCCCCGCTGCTCCGCGCAGGACGAGCATTCCGCGGACAGGCGCCAACCCGGCAAAGCCGAAGTGCGTCCCCGGACGCGAAAGTGCCCCGGCCGGAGCCGGGGCACTTTTCGTAATCCGACTACTTGGTGAAGCTCAGCCGCCTTCCGTGCTACCGGCTGGCCCTGGCAGAAGGGCGATGTTGCCCTTCGCAGTGTCAAGCGACGAGGCGCCGATGGCCTCGAAGTAGTAGTGGCCTGGCGTCAACGCAAGCGGCACCAAAGTGCCACCATCGTTGACCTCGAGCGCTGAAGAGAAGCCACCCGGGTCCGTCGCACCGTAGCCTGCGTTCGCCGAGATGGAGCATCCCGTCGTCGTGCAGTTGAACGGCGTGTCGAGCGGAAGCGGCGACATGTCCGTCGGCTCACTCGTAGGCGGCAGGTAGTTGTACTCCTCGACCTCGATCGGCTCGCCAACTGCCGCACCGTAGCTGCAGAGAGTCTCGCCGCTCCATGCCGTGGCACCGGAAGCCGATGCGGCCTGGCAGCTGGCGGGGACGCCCGGCGAAGTGAAGTCGGGCACGCAGTTATCGGTGAAGACGCTGCCGGTTGTGCAGATGATGCCGCTCGTAGCAAAGCCACCAGTGTTCGGGACCGTGCCGCTCACCGTGAGTGGCGGGTCGCCGCTGACCCCGTGGCCGGCGTCGGACAGCGTGACGCTGTACTCAGCCGTGGAGGCCGTGCCCGACACAGCTTCGCCGACGTAGGAGTCAGACGCGGTCAGTGCCGGCGGGGACCAGTAGAGCGCAGCGAATGCGACGTTGCCGTCCGGCGTGAGGCCACTGATCTCGGCCACTCCCACGATGCAGGCGATGCCTTCCTGGGCGTCGACGGCACTCTGCGGGCAGGTGGACAACGCGTTCGTGCCGAGTTGCCCGGCGTCGATCGTGCCGGTCCACGAGAACGTTCCGGTCTTGCTGACCACAGAGAGGTTGCCGCCGGCTCCCGTGGCCAGGCTGACTGGCGCGCAGGCGTCGGAAGCAAGGATCTCGTCGCCCAGCTGGGCGGCCGGGTCGGGCATGACCGCGTCGGAGTTGCAGACCGTGACGACCACGTCGTCGTGGTACGTCCACCCGGTGCCCTTCACCATGACGTGGTCCCCAAGCGTGATGCTCTGGTCCGCCGGCTTGGTAACCGTGATTGCCCCGGCAAACGTGTGTGGCTTGAGGCTTGCCCCAGCACCAGCCGTGCCCACGAGGCTCGCCGATAGGGCGAGTCCGAGCGTGAGGGAGCCGGCCGCAAGGGCCGTAAATACTCGCTTCATACCTTCCCCCTGTTTCCAGACGGTGTCGACGACCTGCCGATACCGAGAGGACCACGCCGGCTTTGACCCGTGTGGCCATCGTGGCGCGACTGCCAGAGTCCCGAGTCACCTCGCATGACAGTCACCCCAGGGGAACAGTAGGTGCAGGAGAAATTCCTGTCAACCCACGTCAGATCGTTGCGGGGGCCCTAGGTTAACGGTTTTGAACAGCTAATCAACAGGGAGACGCCGGGGCCACGGAGGGCCAGCCGATGCCCCGTTCGGCGGCGAGCGCGAGGTCGAGTAGCAGTGGCTCGCGATGGTGGGCCGCCAGCACCTGGACGCCGACCGGAAGCCCGTCGAGCGAGCAGAGCGGCAGGCTGACGGCCGGGCTGCCGTTCAAGTTCGACGGGGCGGTGAGGGCGGCGTTGTTCATGACCGCCCGCGCAAAGCCGAGCTCGTGGATCATGTTCCTCCCGGGCAAGGTCGATGGCGGTGGCCCCTCCGCCTCGAAGGCGACGTCGGGGTTGGTCGAGGCGACCACGAAGTCCGCCGCGTCGAAGAGCTCGGCCATCGTCTCGTTGAGCTCCCGCCGGTACGACTCCACCCCGGCGGCCTCCTCGAGTGAGAACTGCTCCCGGTAGAGCTTCGAGCCCGATCCTCATCTCCGGGCTGAGCTGCTCGATGCAATCGGGGTACGCCGCCCCGAGGTCGGCCACGAAGGCCACTTGGCCTGCCATCGCCCACTCGCCTCGCAGGTAGGGGAGATGGGGCTCGACGAAGACGATCTCGAGCCCGGCAACCTTGGCCAACTCGGCGCCGGCGCCCGCCACGAGGTCGGCCACCTCGGGCCGGACTTGGGCGATGCCGAGATCGGGGATGATCGCCACCTTCTTGCCACGCAGCTCGTGTGTCCCGAGGCCCGCCTCCCAACCCGAGACCCGGGGCAGGCTGAGCGGGTCCCTCACGTCGGAGCCGTTGCAGGCGTCGAAGTAGCGGGCCGTGTCGCGTACGGACCGGGTGAGACAGCCCATGACCGAGGTGAGCGGCTCGACACCTGCCCGGGGTCCCTTCGGGATCCGGCCGTAGGTCGCCTTCAGCCCGAACAGCCCCGCAAAACCGGCCGGGATCCGTATCGACCCCCCTCCGTCGCTCCCGGTCGCGATGGGGAGCAGGCCTCCTGCGACGGCTGCGGCGCTGCCTCCGGACGAGCCTCCGGGAGTCCGTGTCGTGTCCCACGGGTTGCGCGTGGTCCCGTGCAGTGCGGTCGAGGTGCAGTTGATCCCGCCGAACTCGCTGGCGGTCGTCTGGGCCACGAGGACGGCACCGGTCGCCCGGAGCCTCGTGACAGAGGTGGCGTCGTGCTCACCGATCCGGTCGGCGAAGACGAGGGAAGCCTCGGTGTACGGCCAGCCAGCCACCTGCTCGAGCTCTTTCACGCCGAAGGGGACGCCTCCGAAGGGCAGTTGGACGTCCGCCGACGCGGCGGCCTCCCGGGCCCGTTCCTCGTCGACGTGCGAGAAGGCGTTGAGCGACGATCGCTCCATCGCCGAGAGGGACCCCTCCAACGCCTCGAGGGGCGAGAGCGTCCCCGCCCGGAAGGCCTCGACGAGGCCACACGCGTCACCGAGCCACGGTTCAGTTGTCATGGCGCAGGACCGTAGCCCGGACTGGCCTACGGTGACGATCGATGTCCTCTGGCCCTGCGACCACCCTCGGGCTGTACGAGGCGATCTACAAGCGCCGCGACGTCCGGGGCCAGTTCACGGGCGAGCCGATCGACCCCGCCGTGCTGCGCCGGGTCCTCGAGGCGGCTCACGCCGCACCGAGCGTCGGGCTCTCACAGCCATGGGACTTCATCATCGTGAGGGAGCCCGCCACCCGTGAGGTGTTCAGGGAGCATGTGTGGAGCGAGAGGGAGCGTTTCTCCGGGAGTCTCCCGCCCGACCGGGCCGAGCAGTTCGCCTCGATCAAGATCGAGGGGATCCTCGACGCGAGCCTCGGGGTGGTCGTGACCTACGACGAGTCGCGGGGCGCACCGAACGTGCTCGGCCGCCACGCCATCGCCGACGCGGGCCTCTACTCGGTCTGCCTCGCCATCGAGAACCTCTGGCTGGCCGCCACGGCCGAGGGCCTCGGAGTCGGTTGGGTCTCCTTTTACGAGGAGGCCTTCCTCGCGAGGTTGCTAGGGGTCCCCGACGGCGTCCGGCCAGTCGCTTGGCTTTGCCTCGGGCCGGTCACACAACTCGAAGCGACACCGGATCTGGAGCGGGCGGGCTGGCGCAAGCGGCTGCCGCTCGACGCGGTCGTGCACGAGGAGCGGTACGAGCCCCGGCCTTGAGCCGCAACCGGCCCCGTCGCCTGGCGTCAGCCGATGGCCTCGCTGCGGAGCCGTGGTGGCACGCGCCGCGTGATGTTGACGGCGTGATCGCCGAGGCGCTCGTAGAAACGCCCGACCAACGCCAACTCGATCGCCACCGGCACCAGCACAGAGCCCCCGGCGATCTCGGCGATCAGCTGCACGTGGAGGTCGTCCATCTCGTCGTCGAGGAGGTCGATCTGCTCGGCGCCCGCCGCACGGTCGGCGTAGGCGTCGGCGGCCATCTTCCACATCGAGCAGGCGATCTCGCCCATCCGCTCGATGAAGCCCCGCACCCGTGCCGGCATCTCAGAGGGCAGGCTGCGCGTCGCCCGCTGCGCCACGTGCTCGGCGAGGTCGCCGCTCCGCTCGAAGCTCGGGCAGCATCGACAGGACGGCGAGGAGCCAGCGCGTGCGGTTGGTGGAAAGGCCGCCGGCCATCACCTGTCCGTGGACGCGGTCCTCGATCTCCCGGTAGAGGGCGTCGAGGGCGACGTCGTTCGCGACGAGAGCACGGGCCGCCTCGCGGTCGCCGGTCAAGAGCGCGTGCGTGGCGCCGGCAACCGCCTCTTCTACCAGGGCGAACAGCTGGATGACTTGTCGGTCGATGCTCCGCGCGACCTCGCCGGGATCGGCCGGGGACACCACCGCGCCGTCCGGTGCGCCACTTGACGGGAGCGTGCGCCGGACCACGCTCTTACGGTACCCGCCGACGGCCGCCACCACCGACGGATTCGATGCAAGTTTTGCGGACGGATTCCCGGCGAGCCGGGCTAGCGTCGGCTAGGTGGCACAAGGGCGTTCCACCCATCTCGACACAGGCCTCGCACCCGAGCCGGACGAGCAAGAGGTCCTCGCGCTGGGGCGGCGCCTCGCCGGCCTCGGTGCGGGCGTCAAGGCGGGCGCGTATCAGATGTCCCGCGTCACCGAGCTGCTCATGAACTGGGCGATGAGCGATCCGGCCTTCCAGTCGCAGCTGTTCCGGCTCGTCGACGTCTTCCCCGCCATGAGCGACGACGCCGACACGGGACGGCATCTCAAGGAGTACTTCCAGCGCGGCGTCGCTCCCCTGCCGGTGGCGGCCTCTGCCAAGCTCGCCAATCGTGTGCCGCTCGGCAAGGCGGTGGCGGCGCGGTTGACGCGCCGCGAGGTGCGGAAGATGGCCGGTCAGTTCATAGTCGGGTCCGACCCGTGGCAAGTGGGGATCGCGCTCGGCGCGATGTGGCGGGGCGGCACTGCTGCGACGATCGACCTGCTCGGTGAGCACACGTACTCGCACCGGGAGGCCGACGTCTACGCAGCCCGGCTGACCGAGGTCGTCTCAGCCTTGCTCGACCAGTCCAGGCACTGGCCCGACCGGCCGATCCTCGAGCGGGACGACCTCGGCGAGATCCCGCGGGTCGCCGTCTCGATCAAGCCGAGCGCCCTTGCGCCCGACTTCCACCCCCTCACGGCCAGCGCCGGCATCGAGACAGCCCGCGAGCGGTTGCTGCCGCTCCTCGAGATGGCTGCGGCCCGCGGCGCCCAGGTCTGGTTCGACATGGAGCGGTACGAGGCGAAGTCCCTAACGAGCGAGCTCTTCCGGGACCTCCTGAGCGAGCCGTCCCTGTCCGGCCTGCACGCCGGGATAGTCGTGCAGGCGTACCTGCGCGACTCAGAGGAAGACCTCCTCGATCTGGTCTCATGGGCGAGCGAGCGCGCAAAGTCGTCGGGGCCAGGCACGCCGCCGGTCGCCGTCCGCCTCGTGAAGGGCGCTTACTGGGACACCGAGACGATCGTGTCCGAGGCTGCCGGCTGGCCGGCGCCGGTCTTCGAGGACAAGGCCGAGACAGATCTCAACTTCGAGCGGTGCGTCCGCATCCTTCACGGCAACCACGAGCTGTTGCGCTCCGCCTTCGGGACGCACAACCTCCGCTCGCTGGCGTACGCCATCGCCACCGCCGAGGCCGCCGGGATCCCCCCGAACGGCTACGAGCTCCAGTTGCTGTACGGCATGGCAGAGCCGGTTCACGAGGCGGTCCGCCAGATGGGCTGCCGGCTCCGGGTCTACACGCCGATGGGCGACCTCGTCCCCGGCATGGCCTATCTCGTGCGGCGCCTGCTGGAGAACACCTCGAACCAGGGCTTCGTCCGGAACCGGTACGCCGAAGGAAAGAGCCTCGATGGTTTGCTCGCCCGGCCGACGGTGACCCACGCCGCGGCCGCGTCGCCGGCGTCGGCGGCATCGCCGCTGGCGGCTCTCCCCGCTCACCCCGAGCTGGTGTCCCGGCCCGCGACCGACGCCGGTCACCCGAGCGAGTACCGGCCCGAAGCCCTTGCCGAGTGGTTCGTCCCTCCCGTCAGGGACGCGATGGCCACCGCCATCGACCAGCTCGGGCGCAACCTCGGCCTCGACATCCCCGCACGGATCGCCGGCAAGGACGTCCCGACCGATCGCAGGATCGTCTCGGTCGATCCTTCCGATCCGTCGGTGGTCGTGGCGACGTCGGCCTGCTGTGGCGTCGAGGAGCTGTCAGCCGCGATCGAGTCGACTTCGGGGGCGTATCGCGACTGGTCACGCCGGCCTGCCGCCGCGCGCGCCCAGGTGCTGTTCGATGCTGCGAAGTGGTTGCGGGAGCGGCGTTTCGACGCCGCCGCGCTGCAGGTCTTCGAGGCAGGCAAGGGTTGGTCGGAGGCAGACGGCGACGTGTGCGAGGCGATCGACTACCTCGAGTTCTACGGGCGTCAGGCCATCGAGATGGACAAGGGCGGGCACGTGCAGTCGCCGCCGGGGGAGATCAACCACCTGAGTTACCGCGGGCGCGGGGTCGCCGCTGTCATCTCGCCGTGGAACTTCCCCCTCGCCATCCCGACGGGCATGACCGCCGCGGCGCTCGTGGCCGGCAACACCGTCGTCCTGAAGCCGGCGGAGCAGACGCCGGCGACCGCCCGGCTCCTCGTGCAGGCGTTGCTCGAGGGAGGGCTCCCCGAGGGCGCCCTTGCGTTCCTCCCCGGCATCGGCGAGGAGATCGGTGAACCGCTCGCGACCGATCCCGAGGTCGCCATCGTGGTGTTCACCGGTTCCAAGGCGGTCGGGCTCAACCTGAACGAGATCGGTGCCCGCGTCGTGCCGGGACAGCGCGAGGTCCGTCGCGTGTTCGCCGAGATGGGCGGTAAGAACGCCCTCGTCATCGACTCCGATGCCGATCTTGATGTCGCGGTCCCGGCCGCTGTCGCGTCGGCCTTCGGGTTCGCGGGGCAGCGTTGCTCTGCTCTCTCGCGAGTCGTCGCCGTGGGGAGCGTGCACGACGCGTTCGTCGCGCGCTTCGTCGAGGCTGCGAAGGCACTGCGGATCGGCCCTCCCCGCGAGATGGGCACCGAGATGGGGCCGGTGATCGACGAGGACGCGCTCAGGCGGATCCGCGACTGGCAGGTACGGGCGCCCGAGTTCGGCGAGGTGGTGCTGCTCCGCGACGATCTGCCGGAGCGGGGGTACTTCGTCGGACCGACCATCGTCACCGGGGTCGACCCCAAGTCCGAGCTCGCCCAGACCGAGATCTTCGGGCCGGTTGTGGCGGTACTGCGGGCAAAGGACTTCGCAGACGCGATCGAACTCGCTAACTCCACCCAGTACGCGCTGACTGCGGGAGTCATCTCCCGTTCCCCCGAGCACATCCGGATCGCCTCCGACGAGCTGAGGGCGGGCAACGTCTACATCAACCGCACGATCATCGGCGCCGTCGTCGGGCGCCAACCCTTCGGCGGTTACGGGATGTCCGGCTTTGGCCAGAAGGCCGGAGGGCCGGACTATCTGTTCCAGTTCGTCGAGCCCCGCGTCGTCACCGAGAACTCCATCCGGCAGGGCTTCGCGCCCGAGACCGCAGGCGGCGACGGCACCGGGTCCTGAGCCTGCGCGGTCTCCTCAGAAGGCGGTGAGCGCCCTCGCGGCGGCCTCGATGTCGTCGACCTGAGGCAGGATGGCGGTCTCGAGGGTCGGCTCGTAGGCGACGAAAGTGTCGGTGGCGGCCACTCGCCTCACGGGTGCGTCGAGGCTCGAGAAGCACTCGTCAGCCGCGAACGCCGCCACCTCGGCCCCGAAGCCGGATGTCAGCACGTCCTCGTGGACTACGAGCAGGCGGGAGGTCTTCGCGACGGTGGCGGCCACGGTCGCCTGGTCCCACGGGATGAGCGTGCGCAGGTCGAGGACCTCGGCCTCGATCCCGTCGGCGGCGAGCCGGGCGGCGGCGTCGAGGGATTTCTGGACGGTGGCACCCCACGTGACGATCGACAGGTCCGCCCCCGGGCGGACGATGGCGGCACGACCGAGAGGCAGTACGTAGTCCGGCGGCGGGAACGGGTCCATGGCGTACTTCTGGCGGAGCAGATGCTTGTGCTCGAGGAACAGCACGGGGTCCTCGCAGCGGAAGGCCGCCCGCAGCAGCCCGGCCGCATCGGCCGCACGGGAGGGGAAGATGACGATGAGCCCGGGGATGTGGGTGAAGATCGACTCGCCCGACTGCGAGTGCCAGAGCGCGCCGCCCCTGACGTACCCGCCGATCGCCGTCCGGATGACGAGCGGCACGCAGTAGCGGCCCTCGGTCCGCCAACGCGTCGTGGCCGCCTCCGCCCTGATCTGGTGCATCGCAGGCCAGATGTAGTCGAAGAACTGGATCTCGGCGCATGGGCGGAGCCCGCGGATCGCCTGGCCGATCCCGCGGCCGACGATGTTCGCCTCGGCGAGCGGCGTGTTGTAGCAGCGGGCGATCCCGTAGGCCTTCTGTAGGCCGTGAGTGGTACCGAAGACACCGCCCTTTCCTTCCACCTCGTCGACCATCTCGGGTGGCGCGTCGGCGACGTCCTCGCCGAAGACGCGGATCCGCTCGTCGTTCCCCATCAGCTCGTGCAGCGTCAGCCGGATGGCGTCTCCCATGCCGACGGGCTGCCCGCTCGTCACGAGGTGCCCGGTCGGGTCGGCCGCGTTGGGGGCCTGCGTGGCGGCTCCGGGCAACCCGGGATCGTCGATGTGCGGGATGGCGAGCACGTGCTCGGTGACCGTCGCCGGGTCGGGCCGGGCGGCCGCGAGCGCCTCCTTGGCTACCTCCGCGACGTGGAGCCGTGCCTGCTCCCGGAGCTCGGTTGCCTCGTCGGCTGTGAGGATCCCGCCCCGGATCAGCTGGTGCTCGAGACGCGAGATCGGGTCGTGGCTGGCCTCGAGCTGCAAGCTCGGCAGCCGCCCGGTACTTGGCTTGGGTGTCCTGTGACGAGTGGGAGTAGGGACGGGTGACCGTCGCATGGATCAAGCCCGGGCCCTCTCCGGCTCGCACCCGGGCGATCGCCTCACGGCCCTTGTCCCGCGAGGCGAAGTAGTCGGTCCCGTCGACCTTCGTTATCGCGAGGCCGCGGAAGCCCCGGACGAGCTCGGAGATCGGCGCCGGCGCCTGGTCGGACGCCCGGACCGAGATCGCATAGCCGTTGTCGGCGACGAGGAAGACCACCGGCAGGTGCAGGCGGCAGGCGGTGTTCAAGCTCTCCCAGAACTCGCCCTCCGAGGTGGCGCCCTCGCCGAGCGAGACGTAGGTGACTTCGTCGCCGAAGGCCGTGCAGCCCGGCAGAGTGCGCCGGCCGATGTAGCGGCCGGCCTCGGCGCAACCGACGGCGGGGAGACACTGGCTGCCGGTCGGGCTCGTCTGGGAGACGATGTTGTGCTTCACGGACCCCCAGTGGGACGGCATCTGGCGGCCGCCCGAGTTGGGGTCCTCGACCGAGCCGACAGCCTGGAGGAGGATCTCCTTCGGCGTCACGCCGAGGGCGAGGACGAGCGCCTGGTCCCGGTAGTAGGGGAAGAACCAGTCGTAGCCGGATCGGAGCGACCTCGCCAGCGCGAGTAGCACGATCTCGTGGCCGGCGCCGGAGATCTGGAAGAACACGCGGGACTGCTTTTGCAGTGTGATCTCGCGGTCGTCGAGCGCACGCGAGATGCACGCGAGCCGGAAGTCCTCGATCAACTCGGCCCGATCGAAGCCCCGGTACGTCGCGGCGTCCCTTGCGACCTTGCCATTCGTGATCGGTGCCGGCAGTGGCTCGGGCTGCGACTCCGCCTGCTGCGCCCCGACCGCGCCCCGGCGGCCGCCCTTAGCCAGTCTCGCCATCACGACTCCTTTTGCGGGCGTCGTCGCCCGCTGCAGCCACGTGGTCACACTAGAGGTCGCGCGACCCCAGTAGCCCGCCAATCGAGGCGAGTACTCGCCCGCCCCGCTCGCCGGCGGGTTGGCCCGATCCCCGGGCCGCTCATAAACTGATATGTCAGTCAACAAGAGCGGTCGCCACGCCAACCTGCGTTCGAAGGGACGGTTGCCATGCACACGAAGCTGACCGAGATGCTCGGGATCGAGCACCCGGTGATGCTGGCCGGGATGGGCGGAGTCGCCTATGCGCCCCTCGTCGCGGCCGTCTCGGAGGCCGGAGGCTTCGGGTGCCTCGGTGCCTCCACGATGTCGCCCACCCAGATGGTGGAAGAGATCCGGGAGGTGCGGCGGCTCACCGACAAGCCGTTCGGGGTCGACCTCCTCACTGCGATGCCCGGCGGCCTCGAAGACCAGGTCGGCATGCTGATCGAGGAAGGCGCCTCGGTGTTCGTCGCCGGGCTCGGCGTCCCCTCGACTGTCGTGACGATGTGCCACGACGCCGACGTGCTCGTGGTCAGCATGTGCGGCAAGGTCGAGCACGCGCGGCGAGCCGTCGCCGCCGGCTGCGACCTCGTCGTCGCGCAGGGAACCGAGGCTGGTGGCCACACGGGGACCGTGGCAACGATGCCCCTCGTGCCGCAGGTGGTCGACGCCGTCGGCGCGCAGGTCCCCGTTGTTGCCGCAGGCGGCATCTTCGACGGTCGAGGGCTCGCCGCGGCCCTGGCGCTCGGGGCGGTGGGGGTCTGGGTCGGCACACGGTTCATAGCGACCCCGGAGGCCCGGGCCGTGCCGGGTTACAAGGAGCGCCTCATCGAGGCGCACGAGGACGCGACCGTCGTGAGCCGTGCCTTCTCCGGCAAGACCATGCGGGTGCTGCGCAACGAGTACACGACGTACTTCGAGCAGAACCCGTCCGAGCTGCAGCCGTTCCCGGCCCAGCTCGGGCGGTCGATGGGCGACAACGCGTTCCACCTCGGGGGAGGCCCGGAGACCGAGGGGATCGAGCTCGACAAGGAGGGTCTCCCCGCCGGCCAGGGCACGGGGGCCATAGGCGGGCTGATTCCCGCTGCGGAGCTCGTGAGGCAGATCGTCGCAGAAGCAGAGGAGACGATCAGCCGTATGACCTCCACCGTCGGGTCCCCGGCGCCGGCCGGGGCTGCTGACTAGGGCCGCCCGCCCGTGCGCTGGAAGGTCGAGGACTCGCCGGAGCGGGCAGCGTGGCGCTCCGAGTTCAAACAGTGGCTGGCGGAGGTCCTGCCCGAGGGCTGGATCGAGGCGCTCGAGGCTTCCGATGACGCGGCCTTCGCCCGAGCGCGCAAGGACTTCAACTTCTTCGCCTGGCAAGGCGTCATCGGGCGGACCGGGTACGCCGCGCCGCTCTGGCCGAAGGAGTACGGCGGGCTCTCGGGTGAGACCTGGATGCAGCAGATCGTGCGTGAGGAGCTGGGCTATCACCGGCTGCCGATCTTCGGCATCAACCTGCTCGGTGTAGGCCTCGCAGGCCCGACCATCATCGCCCATGCCTCGGAGGCTCAAAAGGCGCGCTACCTGCCGAAGATCCTCTCGGGCGAAGAGATCTGGTGCCAGCTGTTCTCGGAGCCGGGCTCCGGCTCCGACCTCGCCTCGCTCGGCACCCGGGCGGTGCGCGACGGCGACGAGTGGGTGGTGAACGGGCAGAAGGTCTGGACGAGCATCGCCCAGTTCTCGAAGTTCGGCATGCTGCTCGCGAGGACCGACCCCGATGTGCCCAAGCACGAAGGGCTGAGCTACTTCGTCGTGGACATGCACGCTCCGGGAGTGGAGATTCGGCCGCTCCGCCAGATCACTGGTTCGGCCGACTTCAACGAGGTGTTCTTCACCGACGTGAGGATCCCCGACGCCAACCGTATCGGGGAGGTCGGCGAGGGTTGGAGGTACGCGCGGACGACTCTCATGAACGAGCGCGTCACGCTGTCCGGGCTCTCGATCGACTCGGCCTCGCTCACCGGTGGCGCGCGGCGCGATCCGTGGCAAGCGGCCCTCGAACAGTTGACGGACCGGTCGGACCCGGTCGTACGCCAGGATCTCGCGAGCATCTTCTCCAAGCAGGAGGCGAAGGAGATCACCTCGTTCCGCGCGAGTGCCGCCCGGCTCGCCGGTCAGGAGCCCGGGCCAGAAGGTGGGATCTCGAAGGTCTTCAACGCGGAGCTGAATCAGCGCCGTTCGGCCTTCTTCCTCGACGCCGGCGGCGTGTCCTCGATCGCGTGGGAGGCGGGAGTTGGGGAGGCGGGTGAGGCGAGGGCTGCTGGGTTTCTGAGGGCAAGGGCGAACACGATCGAGGGGGGCACCTCCGAGGTGCTGCGCAACCAGATCGCCGAGCGCATCCTCGGTTTGCCCCGCGAGCCCGAAGTCGACCGCGACGTCGCCTGGTCCGAGTCGCGCCGGAGCTCGTGAGAGTGGACAAGCCCATGCGCCGCGCCGTCAGCGCGGCAGACAAGGCCTCGAGGCGCCAGGACATCCTCGCGGCTGCCAAGGAGGTCTTCGCGGAGAAGGGCTATCACGCGACCACGATCGCCGACATCGCCCGGGCGGCAGGGCTCAGCTACGGCTCGATCTACTGGTACTACGAGTCGAAGGAGACCTTGTTCCACGAGCTCATGTCTGCAGAGGCGGCGGCGCTCCGCCAGCACATCGACACGGCCGTGCTCGCCACGCCGCGGGCCGCCGACCCGGCCGCTCCCTTCCGGGCGGCAGTGCGCGCCACGATCGAGTTCTACGACGCCGACCGGGCGCTCGTGAAGCTGTTGTTCCGGGACGCATTCGCGCTCGGGCAGAGTTTCGAGGAGCACTTGTCCCAGATACAAGGGTCGTTCGTGGACGACACCGAGCGGCTCGTCGTCACGCTTCAGCGCCAGGGCGTCATGATGCCGGGCCCTTCGCGCGTCATCGCGTTCGCCATCACGTCGTTGATCGGTCAGCTCGCGCACAGGCGCCTCATGACCGACGACGGCTTGTCCGCCGAGACGCTCTCTGACTTCCTCGTGGATCTCGTGCTGCACGGGCTGCTCGTCCCGAGCGGCATCCCGGCGTGAGGCTCGATCCGTCGCGCACGCCCGTCGTGCTGGCGACCGGTCAGGCGCTCGACCGCTCGAGCGAGTCAGGTCCCCTCCTCTTGGCCAAGGAGGCTGCTCGGACAGCCCTCGAGGCGGCGCCGGGCGTGGCTAGCCGGATCGAACGGTTGAGCATGGTCAACATCCTCGGGCACCGCGCCGGCCCGGCGCCCGCCTCCGATCTCTCGAAGGCACTCGGGATTGCGCCGCGAGCCGTCGAGGTGACCGTCATCGGTGGGAACATGCCGCAGACGCTCGTCACGCGGGCGGCGGCCGAGATAGCCGCGGGCCGCTTGTCAGCGACGCTCATCGTGGGTGCCGAGGCACTGCGCAGCACCCGGTTGAAGCCGCAGGGGTCTGGCGGGGGCCGCCGGTGGGACCCCGCGTCCAACGCCGAGCCCGAGCCCGACCCCGATCCCACCTTCGGCACCGAGCGCCAAGACCTCTCGGACGAAGAGCGGGCCGCCGGCCTTCTCATCCCGGTCTTCGTGTACCCGCTGTTCGAAAGCGTCCTTGCGGCGAGGCAAGGCCGCTCGAACGCCGAGCAGCGAGCTCACGTCGGCCGGTTCCTCGCCCCGTTCAGCACCGTGGCCGCCACGAACCCGTACGCATGGTTCGCCGAGGCGCTCACCGCCGAGCAGATCGCCGAGCCGTCCCCCACCAACCGCCTCGTGGCCGAGCCCTACACAAAGCGCATGACCGCCTTCCTCGGCTCCGCCCACGCCTCGGCCCTCGTGGTGACCTCGCTCGACGTCGCCCGCCAACTCGGTCTCGGTGACGACGTGGTCTTCGTCTGGTCGGGCGCCGATGCCGAGGAGATCTGGAACCCGATCTCGAGGCCGGACCTCGGGAGGTCACCCGCCCTCGGCCGGGCCGCCTCCGCCCTGTTCCGCACAGCGAGAGTGACCGTGGACGACATCGCCCACTTCGACCTGTACTCGTGCTTCCCGAGCGCGGTGGAGCTGGCGGCCGGCGAGCTCGGCCTCGCCCTCGACGATCCGCGCGGCCTCACGGTCACCGGCGGGCTGCCCTACTTCGGCGGCCCGGGCAGCAGCTACGTCGGGCACTCGATCGCCACGATGACCGAGCGACTGAGGGCCGGCGGTCCGGCCGCCGCTGGGTCGCATGCGCTCGGCCTCGTCAACGGCGTGGGCTGGTACATGACGAGGCATGCCGTCGGCTTGTACGGGACTGCGCCGCCCGGCGAGGGATTCCGGGTCGCCGAGCCGTTAGCCGGGCCCGCCGGGCCCGGCAGGCGGCCGCCCGTGCCGGTCGGCGTGACGGCTTCGGTGTCCGAGGCGACGACCGCACGTGTCGAGGCGGGCACCGTCATCTACGACCGCGCGGGCGTGCCGCTCTCGGCTCCCGTCATAGCGAGCCTTCCCGATGGGACGAGGATCGCTGCCAACGCCTGGCCGGAAGCCCTTGTAGACGTCGCCGAGCTCGGGTCGGCCAGCTCCCTCGTGGGCCGGACGGTCCAGGTCGGGGCGGGGACGCCGCCGCAGTACTCGGTGTAGTGAAGACTGACCCCAATACCGCCAAGGAGGCACGATGACCGACACCGCCGCAGCAGCTGCCGAAGGGCCCGTCGTGAGAGAGCGGCACGGCCGCGTCGAGCTCGTCCGCCTCAACCGTGAGGCGGCGCGCAACGCCATCGACGGCCCCACGACGAAGGCCATGGACGCCGCCTTCGACGAGCTGACCGAGGATCCCGAGATCTGGGCAGTCGTGCTGACCGGCACGGGCGATCGGGCCTTCTGCGCCGGACTCGACCTGAAGGCGTTCGCCAGCGGTCAGATGGCCGACATCATGGGCTCGAAGAACGGGTTCGCCGGCATCGGCGCCCGTAAGTTCCCCAAGCCGCTCATAGCGGCGGTCAACGGAGCTGCCCTCGCAGGCGGCTGCGAGATCGTCCTCAGTTGCGACCTCGTGGTGGCGGCCGAGCACGCCACGTTCGGCATCCCCGAGGTGAAGCGGGGCCTCGTTGCTGCAGGCGGCGGTCTCATCAGGCTCGAGAGGCTCATCCCGCGGAACATCGCGCTCGAGCTGGCGCTCACGGGCGAGCCGGTCGACGCGGCCCGTGCGAGGGACCTCGGCCTCGTGAACCGGGTCGTGCCGGCCTCGGACGTGGTCGCCGAGGCGCTCGCCCTCGCCGAGAAGATCTGCGCCAACGCACCGCTAGCCGTCCGCACCTCGAAGGAGATCATGCGCAGGGCCCGCGATCTCTCCGAGGAGGACGCGTGGAAGATGAACAACCAGCTCACCATGCCTATCTTTTCGAGCCACGACGCAATGGAAGGCGCCGTCGCCTTCGCGGAGAAACGACCACCCAACTGGCAAGGATCCTGACCCCGGACTTTCTAAGCGGGCTGTCGCCGTCATACGATGGACCGGTCCGCTCCGGACTGGATTAGGGTTACCGAAGTCCCCACGAAAGGAGGACACGTGCTCACCGCTGACATACTCGGCCCAGACCTGATCATCGTGATTGTTGTTGGTGTGATCGTGCTCCTCTTCGGTGGGAGCAAGCTACCGAAGCTCGCGCGGGGTCTCGGGAGTGCCTCCCACGAATTCAAGAAGGGCCTGGAAGAGGGCAACGAAGAGTCCAAGGCAACGAGCCTTCCGCAATCGAGCAGCGGCGCCACCCCGCCACCGGCTGCCGCGCCCGAGACGACTGAGGCCGTACAGAAGGACACGAGCGCCAGCTGATCGGAGACCGGAACAGGTCCGCTCCATTCGGCAGCGGTGCCGTGCCGGACAAGGAAGGTCGAAGCGTGGCCGGCGGCCGCATGCATCGCATGGGATGGCTCGCGCACGCGATCGTTGACGTCGCTCTCGGGATCGGCTTGCTCATCGCCGGTGTTCACGGGCACGGCGACGACTACCTGGTGCTCGATGCAGCTGGCGGTTACCTGATCCTGGCGACGATTCTCACCAACGGCCCGGGCGGGTTGTGGAAAGTGATCCCCCGCCTCTTCCACCGAGCGCTCGATGGGGCAATCGCGTTGGCCCTGTTCGCCTCACCGTTCATCGTCTGGAAGTTCCATGTTCACGTCGACGTGTTCGCGACTGTGATGGCCGAGGCCGTCGGTGTCATCCTGCTCCGCGACGCCGTTGTGTCCGACCACCGGCTGGTGCCACGGCGCAGTGCGCGTGCCGGCGCCGGCCCCGGCGGCCCCGGCGGCGGCGGTGCCGGCCCCGGCGGCACGTCACCGATCGAGACGAGAGCTTTCGAGTCCGTTCCAGGGGGCGGGCAGCGTGCGGGGCGCGACTTCGACAAGACGGCGCGCAAGCTCGGAAGAGTCTCGGGGAGAGTCTCTGCCACCGTTGCCGATCAAGCGCCCTACGCCGCCCGCCGGGCTGGAGTCGTGGCGGGCCGAGCTCGCCGCGCCGCCCGGGCCGCCCGCCGGGCCGGCCGCTCCGACTAGTTCGCCCGGCGCCGTGCCCCAGTCGCCCGGCGCCCGGCGCTACACACAACTATTGTCAGTCGCGTGGACGACATCCTCGAGGTGGCAGACAGGCTCTGGCGGGGCGAGACGGAGATCGGAACCCAGCACCCCCTCCGGATGGTCTCAGGCCTGACCGAGGTCGCAGACCGAACCGCCTACGTCGCGTCGTTCGCGAGGGTGTCTGCGTTCTCGACCGATGACGGGCTCGTCCTCGTCGACACCGGCCACGAGCTCGCTGCGCGGGGCATTCACGATCAGATCCGGGCTTGGGACCCTGGCCGCCTCAACACGGCCGTCTACTCGCACGGGCACATCGACCACGTCTTCGGAGTCCACGTGTTCGAGGAGGAGGCGGCGGCCAAGGGCTGGGAGGCCCCTGTCGTGATCGCACACGAAGCACTCCCGCTGCGTTTCGACCGCTACAAGATGACGGCGGGCTACAACGCCATCATCAACCAGCGCCAGTTCCAGATCCCAGGGCTCGAGCTGGCCGCTCGAGTACAGGTACCCGGATCAGACGTACCGGGAGCGCCTCGACGTGGAGGTGGGGGGCGAACGTTTCGAGCTGCACCACGCACGCGGCGAGACCGACGACCACACCTGGACGTACGTCCCGGCCCGGAAGGTCCTCTGCAGTGGCGACCTGTTCATCTGGTGCTCGCCGAACGCCGGCAATCCCCAGAAGGTCCAGCGGTACCCGCTCGAATGGGCACAGGCCCTGCGGGAGATGCTCACCCTGGACGTCGAGATCCTGCTGCCGGGCCACGGCTTCCCTGTGATGGGGGCAGACCGGGTGCGTCAGGCGCTGCGCGACACTGCCGAGCTGCTCGAGTCGCTAGTGAGTCAGGCCATCGAGCTGATGAACCAGGGTGCCCGCCTCGACGACCTGATACACAACGTCCTGCCGCCGAGCGAGCTCATGGGCCGCCCCTACCTGCAACCGGTCTACGACGAGCCGGAGTTCATCGTGCGCAACATCTGGCGTTTGTACGGCGGCTGGTACGACGGGAACCCGGCGAACCTGAAGCCGGCGCCGGAGGCGGCGGTCGCCCGGGAGATGGCGGCGCTAGCAGGTGGTTCGGCCAAACTGGCAGCGAGGGCGCTCGAGCTGCTCGCCGTCGGGGACCTGCGCTTGGCCGGGCATCTTGTCGAGATGGCGGCCCTCGCCGACCCGGCCGACCCTGCGGTGCACGACGCCCGGGCGACTGTCTTTGCAGCTCGTGCGGAGGCCGCCACCTCGACGATGACCCAGGGCGTCTTCGCGTGGGCAGCGAGCGAGTCCCGGCGCCAAGCCTCCGGACAGGAGTGACCGGCCAGCGCTCATGAGCCTGCTCGGGCCTCGTTTGGCCCGCGTTCGGGGGGCGTGGCTAATCTCATCGCCGTGAGCCCTCGGACGTTGAGAGACACAGACCCGACGCGCCCGGCGCGGCTCGCGAATTTTCCTCGGGCAGGCGGTCCGGCGCGGCATCGGCTCGCCCCGCTCGCGATCGTGACGGTGCTCGCACTGGCTCTCGGCGGCTGCAACTTCGCCTGGCCGACCTTCGGGCTGAGTCACGGCGCCGACGTGCAAGGTCAGGACACGGCGAAGCTCTACTCCGGCATGTTCATGGTCGGCTTGTTCATCGCCGCGATCGTGTGGGGCCTGATCTTCTGGTGTGTCATCCGCTACCGCCGGAGGAAGAGCGACGACTCGATCCCTCGCCAGTTCCAGGAGAACTACCCGCTCGAGATCACTTACACGATCGTCCCGCTGATCATCGTCATCATCATCTTCGTGTTCACGGTCCTCACCGAGAACGAGGTCGATGCCGTCTCGCATCCTGCCGAGACGACGGTGCACGTAACTGCCTACCAGTGGGGATGGATCTTCCAATACCAGAACGCCGACGGCTTGACGGTGCAGACCGCGAAAGGTGGCTCGCCGCATGCGTTGCCCTCCAGCTACACCTCTGCGGTCTATCCCCAGCTCGTCATACCGGACCACGCGACGACGAAGATCATCTTGGAGTCGGACGACGTGATTCACGACTTCTACGTGCATGCGTTCAACTTCGACCGTTTCGCCCAGCCTGGCGTGCACAACGTGTTCGAGTTCACGCCCAACCAGACCGGGGTCTACCCGGCCCAGTGCTCTGAGTACTGTGGGCTTTACCACTCCGAGATGCTCTTCAGCGTGGCGGTGGTGACACAGGCGCAGTACCACCAGTGGTTGACCTACCAGGAGCACCACTTGAATACGACACCCAAGCACTTTGGGCTGACGCAGTCATGACCACTCTCGTCACCCGTCCAGACGTGCTCGTCGTGCCTCCGGCGGAGGAGCACGGCACGAGCGGGATCCTCAAGTGGATCACCTCCACCGACCACAAGGTGATCGGGAAGAGCTACACGATCACGGCGTTCGTCTTCTTCCTCATCGCCGGTTGCATGGCGATGGTCATCCGCACCCAGCTCGCGTCGCCGGACGCGCACATCGTCTCCCAGCACGTCTACAACGAGCTCTTCACGATGCACGGCAGCATCATGCTCTACCTCTTTGCCGGCCCGTTCGCGTTCGGTGGCCTCGCCAACTTCATCGTGCCGCTGCAGATCGGCGCCCCCGACATGGCCTTCCCGAGGCTGAATGCCCTGTCCTACTGGCTTTACCTCTGTGGCGGGACGATCATGATGCTCGGCTTCGTCACGACGAGCGGCGCGGCGGACTTCGGATGGGTGGCCTACGCCCCTCTCTCGAACTCGATCAACACGCCAGGAGCCGGACCCGACATGTGGATCGTGGCCCTCGTGCTGACCGGCTTCTCTGCGATCTTCACAGGGGTCAACATCTGCGCGACCGTCTTCTACCTGCGGGCACCTGGGATGACCATGTTCCGGATGCCTATCTTCACCTGGAACATGATGGTCACCGCAATCCTGATCCTGATCGCGTTCCCAGTGCTGACCTCGGCGCTGGTGATGCTCTGGTGCGACCGGCACATCGGCAGCCATATCTTCACGGTCGCCGGTGGCGGTGTGCCCGTCCTGTGGCAGAACCTTTTCTGGTTCTTCGGCCATCCGGAGGTGTACATCCTGGCCTTGCCCTACTTCGGGGCGGTGACGGACATCCTCGCGACGTTCTCCCGCAAGCCCGTCTTCGGCTACAAGGGCATGGTCTTCGCCACGATCTCGATCGCAGCGCTCTCGACGAGCGTGTGGGCACACCACATGTTCACGACCGGGACGGTGCTGCTCCCCTTCTTCAGCATCATGTCGTACCTCATCGCCGTCCCGACGGGCATCAAGTTCTTCAACTGGATCGGGACCATGTGGCGCGGCTCGATCACGTTCAACACGCCGATGCTCTTCGCGGTCGGCTTCCTGGCGGTGTTCCTGTTCGGTGGGGTGACAGGCATCTTCCTCGCCTCGCCACCGGTCGACTTCGCGTTCCACGACACGTATTTCGTTGTGGCCCACTTCCACGAGGTGCTCTTCGGCACCGTGGTGTTCGGCGGCTTCGCCGCGCTGACCTACTGGTACCCGAAGTACACGGGCCGGATGTTGAACGACTTTTTGGGGAAGATCAGCTTTTGGTTGATGTTCATCGGCTTCTGGGTGACGTTCATGCCGCAGTACCTCCTCGGTGAGAAGGGCATGCCGCGGCGCATCTCGGAGTACTTGCCGTCGACTGGCTGGGGGAGCCTCAACCGGATCTCCACCATCGGCGCCTACATGTTGTTCCTCTCGGTGTTCGTGATGGTCGCGAACATCATCGAGGCTTGGCGCCGTCCGGTGCCTTCGGGCGACAACCCGTGGGACGCGCACACACTCGAGTGGGCTACGTCCTCGCCTCCGCCGCATCACAACTTCTACTGGATCCCGCCGATCCGCTCCGAGCGGCCCGTGTGGGACCACAACCATCCCGAGCACGTCGTCGAGAGCCACAGGCCGGTCGATCAGCCGGCGGAGCTAGTCGGCGCTGGAGGCAGTGAATGAGGGTCGAAGGTTTGATCCTGCTCATCTGGGCAGCGTTCTTCGGGGTGGCCGCCATCGTCTACTTCGTCTGGAGTGGCGAGACGAGTGGGACCGCCATGCTGACGGGGACGTTCCTACTCGGCCTGCTGCCGGGGAGCTACTACTTCTGGTGGTCCCGGCGGATGAAGCCGCGGCCATCGGACGACCCGCACGCCGAGCTCGAGGACGGCGCCGGTGTCGTCGGGGCCTTCCCGAGCTTGAGCGTCTGGCCCTTCGTGCTCGGCATCGCTGCGGCCTCGGTTGGGCTGTCGCTGGTCTTCGGCTTCTGGAGCGCCATCGTCGGCTTCGTCGTGGCGGGCGCCGCAGTCCTCGGAGTCATCCGGGAGAGCCGCCGGGGCGGGGTCGTCTGAGCCTCGGCGCCGGATCCGAGGTGATCACGTCGGTCGGTCCCGCTCTTCAGGCTGGGTAGTGCCCCCTGGTCGCGGGCGGGCCCCGGGCGAGCTGTTGCGGGCTCCGGGCCGATCACGGCCCAGCTGGATCGAGAACCTGATCACGAAAACCGCCAGGACGACCATGAGCAGAGCGAAGATGCCGAACCCGACGGCGAAGGCCACGACTCAGCCGGCCTCCGCCGCGCCAGCGCCAGCGCCCGCGGCCGCGGCCGCCTCCGCCACAGCGCCCGCGCCCGCGCCCGCCCCCACTGCCGGCCTCCGCAAGCGCACCAGCCCCTCCTGCACGAAGCTCATGGCCAGGTCGCCGCTCCGGGTGAACAACAGTCCCCGGGCAATCCCCCTGGCGCCGTAGGCACTCGGCGAGTCCTGGTCGAACAGCAGCCACTCGTCGACGCGAAAGGGCCGGTGGAACCACATGCAGTGGTCGAGGCTCGCTCCCATGAACTGCTGGTCCTGCCACCTGATCTGGTGCGGCTGCAGGATCGAGTCGTACAGCGTCATGTCCGACGCGTAGGCCATCACAGCTGCGTGCATGAGCGGGTCGTCGGGCATCTTCCCGTCGGTCTTGAGCCAGAGCTGCTGGCAGGGCTCCTTGGGCGTGCCGCTGCGCTCCCATGGCAGGTCCCCGATGAACCGCTGGTCGATCGCGTTCTGCCGGTCGAACCACCCGCCTGCCATCTGGTCCCGGTACGGCTCGAGGCGCTCTTGCACCGTCGGCAGCGACTCCGGGTCGGGAACCTCGGGCATGGGGAACTGGTGCTCGATGCCCTCCTCGTCCAGGTGGAACGAGCACTGCAGGTTGAAGATCGCCCGCCCGTGCTGGATCGCCACGACTCTGCGGGTAAGAAACGACCGCCCATCACGAATCCTGTCCACCTCGTACAGGATCGGTATCGCCGGGTCACCAGGGCGCAGGAAGTAGCTGTGGAGTGAGTGCACTGTGCCCCGCTCGACCGTTCGACCCGCAGCGACGAGCGCCTGGCCCGCGACCTGGCCACCGAAGACTCGCTGGCGGTCTTCGTCGGTGTTCGCCCCGCGGAAGATGTTGACTTCGATCGGCTCGAGATCGAGCAGGTCCAGCAGGTCGTTGAGGGCTTCGGTCACCGCAGAGACGATAGACTCAGTCAATGCCCTCGCTGCTCGACCGCGCCCCAGCGGCCCTCCAGACCGAGCACGGGCGCCGCCTGGTCAAGTTCGCGACGGTCTCAGTGATCTCGACGGCTGTGACGCAGGGGCTCCTGTTTCTCACCTATGACGTCATATCGATCCCCTCCGCGATGGCATGCAACGTCATCGCGACCACCATCGCCACCTTCCCGGCCTACTGGCTGAATCGCACGTGGACGTGGCAGAAGCGGGGCAAGTCGGATCCTTGGAAGGAGATCGCTCCGTTCTGGATCATCGCGTTCATCGGCCTCGTGCTCTCGACGGTGGCAGTCGGCCTCGCCGCCCACAACGCCGACGCCATCTCCCAGTCGCACCTGGTGCGCAAGCTCTTCGTCCAGTTCGCCAACCTCTTCACGTACGGCTTGATCTGGGTCGGCCGCTACTTCTTCTTCAACAAGTTCCTCTTCGGCAAGGGCAAGGCCCTTCCCGACGTTGAGATCGCGGTTCCCGGCGAAGTCGAAGCCCTTGCGCTCGAGGAACACCTGGCTCGTGAGCACGGTGAGCGCCCACGCCACCCCGAGCACGCCGCCCATGAGAGCCGAGTGGACGGGCCGAGTGCCGAGGAGGCCGAGAGCACGGGCACGAACGTGACCACGGCCTCCCACTGAGCCGGCGACACCTCTCGCCCCGCGGACGTGGCAAGCCTCTCCGAAGCACTCTCCCGCCTCGTTCCGGTAGACGACGCCGCCGCGGAAGCGGCCAACGAGCTCCAGAGGCAGCTGACCAAGCCTGAAGGCGCGCTGGGTACCCTCGAGTCGCTCGGCAGCCAGCTCGCCGCCATCGCACGAACGTGCCCGCCGCCCGTCCCGAAGCGGCCGATCGTCACGATATTCGCGGGGGATCATGGCGTTCTCGCAGAAGGCGTCTCCCCCTGGCCTGTTGAGGTGACCGCCCAGATGGTCGCCAACTTCCTCGCCGGTGGTGCCGCCATCAACGTCATCGCCCGGGAGGTCGGCGCGGCGGTCGTCGCCGTCGACGTCGGCGTGGCGACACCGATCCCGGCGCCACCCCCACCTGCAGCGGCACCTGACGGCGATCCCGCGGTCGCCCCCACCGCAGGCCGGCTCGTCAGCGCCAACGTCCGCCCTGGCACTGCCAACCTGGCGCTCGAGCCGGCGATGTCGCTCGCCGAGGCTCGCCAGGCGATGCAGGTCGGCCTCTCGATCGCGGACAGCCTGGTCGAGCAGGGCGCCGACCTCCTGATCACCGGCGACATGGGGATCGGCAACACGACGCCCTCAGCCGCTCTCGTCGCGGCGATCACGGGTTGGCCGGCCCGAGCCGTGACCGGTCGCGGGACCGGCATCTCCGACGAGACCCTCCAAGCGAAGGTCGCCGTAGTAGAAGCAGGCCTGAATCGCGTGGCGGCGTCGCGGGCGGTGACCTTGACAGCCCTCACCTCGATCCCGGGCGACGTCCTCTTGTCCGAGCTCGGGGGCCTCGAGATCGCGGCCATAGCCGGGTACGTCATCGGCGGCGCCATGCGCCGGGTCCCGGTTGTCGTGGATGGCGTCATCTCGCTCGCCGGAGCTCTCGTCGCCGCCTCGCTGTCACCTCGTGTGGTCGGCTATCTCGTAGCGGGGCACCGCTCGGTCGAGCCAGGCGCCACAGCCGCGCTGGAGCATCTCGGTCTTGAGCCGTTGCTGGACCTGAAGCTGCGACTCGGCGAGGGCACGGGAGGGTGCCTGGCGGTCCCGATCGTCCGTGCGTCCGCCCGGATCCTCAGCGAGATGGCGACGTTCGGGGATGCCGGCGTCGCGGCTTCGACCGAGGACTGACCCCACCTCCTGCAACGGCCCACCCGAGCGCCAGTATGGCGAGGGCTCCGATCAGGACCGGCAGGTCACCGAGCGTCTCGTACGGCGTCGAGGATCCGATCAGCGGCACGGCCGCCTCGATCACGTCGGGGCTCGACAGCGCTGACCGCTTAAGCACGACACCTGACGGCGAGACGACGGCGCTGTACCCCGTCGGTGCCGCCTGCAGCACGTACCGGCCCTCTTCGAGCGCTTGCAGCCTGGAGGCGGCGATCTCCTGAGCCGGCGCCTGGCCGCTCGAGTAGGACGACGTGTTGGTAGGCACGAGGATCGCCCCGCCGCCTGCCCGGACTCCCGAACGCCCCCGGTCGGCGAAGAACACCTCGTAGGAGACCAACACGGAGAAACGCCCAGCGGGCGTAGCGATCATCCCACTCCCTCTCCCGGGTATCGCGTCCCTTGGAATGTCGTTCAGGTTCGCGAGATGAGAGAAGAAGCTCCGGAACGGCACGTACTCCCCGAAGGGCACCCGGTGAACCTTCTCGAACGTGGCGACGAGGACGCCGGCGGGGGAGATCGCCACGACCTCGTTCAAAAAACGCGTCCTCCCGACGTCCTGAGTGACGCCGGCAACGAGGGTCGCGTGATGCTGGCGGGCGATCAGGGCGAGGTCGGCTTCGACGCCCGAGCCCCTGAACGGGGTCGATCCCATGCTGACAACGTCCTCGGGCCACAGGATGAGGTCAGGGTGTCCCGTGACCTGGGCGGTCTCGCGGACCGCCGCGTCGAAGACGTGAGAGGCAGGGACCTGCAGCTGGTCGAGGCCTCGCTGCCCACCGCCTTGGACTATGGCGACGTGCAGCTCGGCTCGCTGCGACGCGGCGGAGAGGGTCGGCCCCGCGGTCGCTCCGGCTCCGGCGAGCGCGGCGGATGCGACGAGGAAGGAGACGGAGGCCAGGTAGGCGGGACCGTCACGTGCGACCTCGCTCTCTCGAGGGTCGCGGCTGTCCTGACGGTCCAGCTGATACCGGGCCGTCAGTGCCAAGGCGAGCTCTGCGAGCCCGCCTCCGGCGAGGGCGAGCGAGAACAAGATGAGCAGCGGGCCCCCGATGCGGGCGGTGAACTGCAACGGGCCGCCGACCTGTCCGAGAGTGGCTGAACCGAGCGGGAGGCCGCCGAAGGGCCACGACTCGCGCACCCATTCGGCGAGTGCGAGAGCAGAAGCGGCAGCCGGGACGCGAAGCACGCCCCGGCCGGGGGCTAGTGATAGCCCGAGCGCAAGGATGGCCGACTCGACGAGGACGAGAGCCACGTAGCCGGCGACATTGAATTGGATCGCCCACGCCAGCCCGACCGAGAACTGGCCGAGGGCCGCAAGCCCGCCTGCGGCGAGGCGTCCCGCCCATGAACGCCCGGCGAGCGAGCCGATCACCGCTGCCATGCCGATCACACCGATCGGCCATGGAGCGAGCGGGGGCAACGAGCACCCTATTAGAGCACCGCCGAGGAGCGGCAGCGCGATCTGGGTTGTGCGGCGCACCGCTCCGTTCAACGGCTGAGGTCACCCAGGAGTCGCGAGCCCGCAGCCTCACCGCTCGTGATGCAGGCAGGTATGCCGATCCCGCCGAGGAGTGCGCCGGCGATCTCGATCCCCGGTGTCGCAGAGAGGGCGCCCGAGATCCGTGCGATGCGGTCGCGATGACCCGGCAGGTACTGAGGCATCGCCTGATCCCAGCGGGTGACGCCGTGTGCGAACGGCGGAGCCTCGATTCCTGCCACGTCGCGGAGCTCCCCGAGTCACCTGAGCAGCGAGCTCGTCGTCGTCGAGCTCGCTCGAGCGCTCGTCCCGGAACCGTCCGGCGGAGACGCGCACGTAACGATTCTCCGCCGTCGACATCCAGGGCCACTTCACGCTGAGCCAAGTCGCGGCGGTCATGAGCAGGCCTTCTGTCCGTGGTACGAGGACGCCCGTCCAACCCCTGGGCAGCGCGAGCGACTCGGCGCGGAAAGCCAAGGTGACGACGGCGACAGTGGCGTACGGGATGGCGCCCAGCTCGTCTGAGAGCCCAGAGGCGACCTCTTTCGTGAGCTCTGCGCCGGCGAAGCCGGGAACGGCGAGCACGATGCCGTCGCAGGCGACCGTTCCTCCGCTCGTATCGACGAGCCAAGGCCGGCTGCCGCCTTCCGCGCTCTTCCTGATCGCAGCGACCGGCGAGTGCGCTCGCAACTCGGCACCAGCCTGCTCAAGCTCGGCACAGCAGGCATCGACGAGCCGGCTGAGCCCGCCGCGCAGGCCGAAGAACGGCGAGGGTGGAGGCCCGGCTCCGGTCGCCGGCGGGGCCGTTGCGGCGAGCGGTGCGATGACGTCCCGGTGACCGACGAGGGCTCGAGCGATCTGTGGTGCCGCCGTGCCGAGGGACATCGTGTCGACGCTTCCGGCGTTGATGCCACCGAGCAATGGATCGACCAAGCGGTCGACGACTTCGTCCCCGAGGCGCGCCCTCAGGATCTCGCCCGCTGATCGCTCAGATCGTTCTGATCCTTCCGTGGCCCGCCCGCCGAGGCCGACGTCGGCCATCTGGATCACCGGTCCGGCGAGCTCGCCGTCGAGCCGGGCACGGTCCACTCCTGTGCTCGAGACGATGCCGCTCGACGCGACTGCGTCGAGATCGGTCGGCACGCCGAGGACGAGTCCGCGTGGCAGGCCGCGCATCTCTCCCCGGGACCAGACGGCCGCCGTGCTCGCCGCAGGAGCTACGAGGTCCTCGCCCAACCCGAGGATCCGGCAGAGCCTCTCGGCGCTCGGATCGCGCCGCAGGAACTGGTCGGGGCCGAGCTCCACGGGTTGCCCGGCGAGCTCACCACTTGTCACCTTGCCGCCCATTGCAGGACCGGCCTCGAGCACGATGACCCGCACTCCCCGGCCACCCCCGGCGCTGGCGCCTCCCTCGGAGACCGGGCCTAGACCCGCCAGCACCCGAGCCGCCGCCAGGCCGCTCACCCCGCCCCCGATGACGGCGACCAGCGGCCGTTCTGGCTCCGCCCGGGCGTCAGTCACCGAGGTGCTCCGATGCATCGCGAACAAGCTCCGCAAGCGATTGGCACAGGCGTGGGTCGTCGTTGAGTGACGCCGTGCGTGCGAGCCGGACACCGACCGACTCTGCGAGCGCCTTGGCCTCGATGTCGATGTCGTAGTTCACCTCGAGGTGGTCAGAGGTGAAGCCGGCCGGGCACACGACGGCTTTCCTCACGCCGGCCGAAGGTAGCGAGGATATGACCTCGAGGATGTCCGGGCCGATCCAAGGTTCCGGGGTGCGGCCGGCACTCTGCCAGCACACCCGCCACTTCGAGACTCCCGTCTCCTTTGCAACTAGCTCGCCCGTCTCCCGCAACCGGGCGTCGTAGCCGTCCCCTGACTCGATGACCCGGAGGGGGAGCGAGTGAGCCGTGACGAGGAGCTCCGCGTCGTCATCGTCGACAGTGGCTCCGAGCGACGAATAGGCGGCCCGCACACGTTGACCGAGCAATTCCACCAGCACCGGGTTGTCATGCCAGTCCTCCACGAACACCGCAGGCAGACCGGCCGAACCGGCTCTGGCGCGCGCCCGTGACACGTACTCGCCGACGCTCGCCGACGAGTAGTGCGGGGCGAGCACGATGCCGACGAGGCCATTGACACCGAGGGACGTTAGTTGGTCGACGGCGTCCTCGATTTTCGGAGCCGCGTGCTTCGAGCCGTAGCGGCACGCGAACGACCCTGGCGATTGCACGTCGAGCGCCCGCTGGATTCCGGCGACCTGCTCCTGCGTGCGTGCCGCGAGCTGGGACGTCCCGCCGACCGCCGCGTACCTCCGCTCCAGATCGGCGAGCTGCTCCTGAGAAGGCGGCCGCCCTCGCCGCACGTCGGTATAGAAGCCCGCCACGGCCTCATAGCTCGCAGGCGTCCCATAGGCCATCACGAGAACCCCGGTAACGCCCGCCCCGCGTTCGCTCATTGGGCGGTCTCCTCGTGGACGAGGTCGACCACGGCTCGCAGCACGCCGGGATCTGTCTCGGGGAGCACGCCGTGGCCCAGGTTGAAGATGTGGCCCGCCAGGCCGGACGCCTCGGCGAGCACCTGTCGGGCAGCGGTCCGCACGACCTCGACGGGCGCGAGGCACACGGCGGGGTCGAGATTGCCCTGGAGAGCGACCTCGCCGCCCGTGCGTTCGGCCGCATCAGCCAGCGAGACCCGCCAGTCGACGCCTACCACGTCGGCGCCCGCCTCTCTCATTAGATCGAGCAGCTCACCGGTTCCCACGCCGAAGTGGATCCGCGGCACCCCGAGGTCAGCCATTCCCTCGAGGATCCGCCGGGACGCCGGCATGGCGAATTCGCGGTACTCCCGGCGGGAAAGGGCGCCAGCCCAACTGTCGAATAGCTGAACGGCTGCTGCGCCCGCCGCGACCTGGGCGCGCAGCGACGCCAGGCCGATCTCCGCCAGAGTGTCCACGAGCCGGTGCCATGTCGCCGGGTCGCTGTGCATGAGCGCCTTCGTCTGGCCGAACGTCCGAGAAGGGCCGCCCTCCACGAGGTAGCTCGCGAGCGTGAAAGGTGCTCCGGCGAAGCCGATCAGGGGAACCTCGAGCTCGCCGGCGAGGAGCCGGATCGTCTCGAGCATGGAGGCGAGGTCGCTCTCCGGCTCGAGCGCACGCAAGCGCCCGAGGTCCGCCTCGTACCGGAACGGTTCTGTGAGGACCGGCCCGCGACCGGGCTCGATCTCGATTCCCACGCCCATCGCAGAGAGTGGGACGACGATGTCGGAGAAAAGGATGGCGGCGTCCACGCCGTAGCGGCGCACCGGCTGCATGGTGATCTCCGCCGCCAGCTCAGGTGCTGCGATCGCGTCGAGGATGCTGCCTTCGCCGCGAAGTGCCCGGTATTCCGGCAGCGACCGCCCCGCTTGGCGCATGAACCAGACGGGCGTCCGGGCTACGGGCTGGCAGCGGCAAGCTGCAAGAAACGTCACGCCTCCCGACGCTACCTCCCGCCCTGACCCGCTCCTTTGCGCACGGCAGCTCAGGCGGCTGCCACGTGAGCGCTCGGCTTGTCTCGTCGTTTGGCCTGACAGGTCGATGTTGAGGTAAGAACATGGCCCATGGCCGACGCCGCCGCGACCATCGAGCATCCGCGTCTGAGCGGTCATCCAATTGCTGAGCGTCCCCAGATGCTCGCGGTCGGAGTCATGATCTGGCTCGGCTCGGAGTTCATGTTCTTCAGCGGCCTCTTTGCGGCGTTCTTCACCATCCGAGCGAATGCCAAGGTGTGGCCGCCGCCAGGTACGCACCTCGACACCTACCAGGCGCTCGTGTTCACGTTCGTCCTGCTCGCGTCGAGCCCGACGTTCCAGGTGGCGGTCTGGGCGCAGGAAAAGGGCCAGTTCAAGAAGGCGACGAGGTGGATCGTCATCAGTTTCGTGCTCGGGGCTGGGTTCCTGGCGAACCAGGCCTACGAGTGGAAGACGCTCCCGTTCAGGCCCAAGACCGATGCATACGGCTCGCTCTTCTACATCATGAGCGGTCTCCACGGTCTCCACGTGCTGCTCGGTCTCGTCGCGATGATCGCGTTGCTCGGCCGGCTGGCCGGTAGCAAGGGTGACCCAGGAGAGACTGCCGTCTTCCAGGCAGTCAGCTATTACTGGCACTTCGTCGATATCGTCTGGATAGGGCTGTTCAGCGCCCTTTTCCTGCTCTCCTGACGCCTATGGGACTCCGACTGCTCCGAAAGATCCTCATTCCGTTCGCCGCCCTCGTCATGGCGGCGAGCATCGGTACGCTCGTGATCGGGCGGACGCACGCGCGGGCGAGTTCGCCTGCAGCGACCTCTGCTTCCGCCATGTCGCTCGCAGCGCAGTCCTCGCCGACGCTGAAGGCCGAAGCCGCCGCCGGCTTCCAGTTGTTCCAGCACGCGTGCTCGACTTGCCACGGCTCGCATGCGGACGGCTCGACCGGGATCGCACCGAACCTCCAGGGTCTCGGCCCGGGAGTGGTGCAGCTGTGGCTGTCGGCCGGCTGGATGCCGCTCAAGACGCCGACTGCTCAGCCCGAGGCGAAGAGGCCCAGCTTCTCGCCGCAGAAGATCCGCGAAATTGCCCTGTGGGTCTCCTCGTTGCACCCGGGGGGCGTGCCGTTCACCCCGAGGCTCGACTTGAAGAACTCGAGCCTCTCCAGCGGTTTCAGCCTGTTCACGGAGACCTGCGCACCGTGCCACACGATCACGGGTGCCGGTGACGCCATCGCCAACGGTTACCACGCTCCACCTCTGCACGGGGTGACCCGGTCGCAGATCTGGGAGGCGGTGCGCTCCGGACCCCAGAACATGCCGCAGTTCGGGCCGAAGAACATCACACCTGCCCAGCTCAACGCCATCGTCAAGTATGTGACACTCTCCATCGAGCACCCGACCAACCCGGGCGGGATCGGGCTCGGCGGCGTGGGCCCGGTGGGGGAGGGTTTCGTGGGGCTGTTCGTCGGCGTCGGCGCCTGCCTGGTCGGCGCCTACTGGGTGGGCGACCGCACCGAGCGCGGCGAGGAAGACGACGAGCACGAGCAGGAGCACGAGCACGAGCAGGAGCACGAGCACTCCGGGGACGATCCGGAGACGGCGCCCGAGGGAGCACATGCCTGAATCGCAGGGTCACGACGGAGTCCCACCGGGTAATCTTCCGCACGAGTCTGACGACGCGCACGACGCGCACGACGCGCACGAGCCGCCCAAGATGATCGAGGTCAGCGTCGACGCTCCCCAATTCCAGGTCGCCGCCGCCAACCCCGAGCGCGTCGAGCGGGGAATAGCAGTCATGTTCTTCCTCGGCCTCGTTGGCTTCGCCGGCTTCGGGGCCGCCTACTGGCAGAACTGGAGCAACTTCTGGCTCGGCGTGACTTTGTCCGTCGGCTTCCTCGGCCTCGGCATCGGGATGGTCGGCTGGGGCAAGTACCTCATGCCCCGGGGGCCGTTCTCAGAGTCCCGCCACCGGAACGAGCCGACTGCGGAGGAGCGGGAGGTCTTTCTCCAGGATCTCTCATCCCGCGGCAAGGTGGCGATCGAGCGGCGTTCGTTCCTCTTGACGATCCTCGGTGCGGCCGGCGCGGTCTTCGGGATCGTCGCCATGTTCCCGCTGCTCCGCTCGCTCGGCCCTCTCCCGAAGCACCTCTTCTACACGACCTCGTGGCGCAAGGGCTCGTACCTCGTCAGCCCGGAGGGCCGCAAGGTTCACAAGGACGACCTGGACAAGGGCGGCGTCCTCACCGTCTTTCCCGAGGGCGACGTCGGAGGCGCCCTCAGCCAGACCCTCCTGATCCGTCCCGAGAGCGCCGACTTCGGCTACGTCGTCACGGCGCCTGGTCGCGAGACGTGGGGGCCCGAGGGGTACCTCGCCTTCTCGAAGGTGTGCACCCACGCCGGCTGCCCGGTGGCCCTTTACCAGAAGGCTCTCGACGAGCTGCTCTGTCCTTGCCACCAGTCGATCTTCGAAGTCGGCCCCGGCCGCCCGGCGACGCCTGTCTTCGGCCCGGCGCCACGCCCGCTTCCCCAGTTGCCGCTCTACATCGACTCTGCCGGCTACCTCAGGGCGCAGAACCACTATGACGAGCCCGTCGGTCCGGGATTCTGGGAGCGGGACAACACGTGATCGACGGCCTCTACTCCTGGATCGACGGCCGCCTGAACATCTCGGGCGGGACCCGCAAGCTCGTCAACAAGATCTTTCCCGACCACTGGTCGTTCATGCTGGGCGAGATCGCCCTCTACTCATTCGTCATCCTGCTCGTCACCGGCGTGTTCCTCACGCTCTACTTCGTGCCGTCCTCCCAGGATGTCGTGTACCACGGCTCGTATCTCCCACTTGTCGGCCAGAGGATGTCCGAGGCGTACGAGTCCACCGTCAACCTGAGCTTCGCAGTCCGATGCGGCCTCTTGATGCGCCAGATGCACCACTGGTCCGCCAACATCTTCGTCGGGTCGATCGTCGTCCACATGTGCCGCGTGTTCTTCACCGGAGGGTTCCGCCGCCCGCGCGAGTTGAACTGGATCATCGGTGTCAACCTCATGATCCTCGCCATCTTCAACGGGTTCCTCGGCTACTCCCTCCCCGACGACCTCGTCTCGGGCACCGGTATCCGCATTTCGTTCTCGATCCTCGAGTCCCTGCCGTTCGTCGGCAGCTATCTCGCCACGTTCTTGTTCGGGGGAATTTCCCGGGTACCGTGCTGATCCCTCGTTTCTTCATCATTCACGTCTTGATACTGCCGGCGGTCATAGCGGGGCTCCTGGCCGGGCACCTCGGTTTGCTCGTGAAGCAGAAACACACCCAGTTCGCCGGCAACGGCGCCACAGAGCAGAACGTCGTCGGTGCGCCGATGTGGCCGACATTCCTTGCCAAGACGAACGGGTTCCTGTTCCTCGTCGCCGGTGTGACGACGATCCTCGCTGCGACGGTGCAGATCAACCCGATCTGGCAGTACGGGCCGTACGTCCCCTACAAGGTCAGTTATGCGGTCCAGCCAGACTGGTACATGGGCTGGCTCGACGGTGCCTTGCGCGTGATGCCGAGCTGGGAGATCGTCTTCCCTGGGCACATGATCCCGAACGCCTTCTTCCCTGGGATCCTACTTCCGGGCATCACGTTCACGGTCCTCATGTTCTGGCCCATGATCGAGGCGGTCCTCAAGCACGACACGCTCGAGCACCACATCCTCGAAGAGCCCCGCAACAACCCGTGGCGCACGGCTCTCGGAGCTGCCGTCCTGTCGTTCTACTTCGTGCTGTTCGGCGCCAGCGCGACTGACGTGCTCGCAAACTACTTGGCGGTGCCCCTCAACACGGTGCTCGTCGCGTTCAGGGTCCTCGTGATAGCGGTGCCGATCATCGTCTACCCGGTCACGTACAAGATCTGCCTGGAGCTGCAGCATCAGCATCGGCCGACGAAGACGAAACGGCACAACATCGTCATGCGATCCGCCGACGGCGGCTACTCGACGGTCGAGACGGCGCCCCGGCCCGGTGACCAGCGCCCTGTCTTCCCACCCTTGCCACTCGACGAGTTGGTGCTCGTCCCCAACGGGTCCGGGGACGGCGCAGCCGGTGCTGGCGACGGTTCCGGGGACGGCGCGCTGGGTGCGGCCGGTGCGGCCGGTGCGGCTGGTGCAACCAGTGCGACCACGGCCGATGGTGCGAGCAGCCGCAAGGGGATCTTCCGGATCCCGCGGGATTATCGCTGAGAAATTACTGATTGGGTGGCGGGCGGCGCGCCTTATGTGCCGTGCGGGCATGTTTCGCGCGACACGCGCGACACGTTCGGCTCGGGGCTCGCGTTCACCCAGCTCGAGCCGCTGGTGCACCTCGAGCCGGTGGTGGGACTCGAACCCACGACCTGACGATTACAAATCGCCTGCGCTTCCAGCTGCGCCACACCGGCACCCTCACGAGTGTCGCGCACCTCGGACCATGACATGACACTCGACTGCGGCGCGTGGCTATACTTGTCCGGTTGCCGCGCGCCCACTGGCGCGGTCCCCGCCCGACGGCTCACCCTCGGGAGTCCAGCCGAGTTGCCAGAGCGCATGTCCTTTGGTGCTCGACGAGAGAAGGAGATAAGCACCAAATGAGGATCCTCGTGCTCGGAGGCGACGGGTACCTCGGCTGGCCGACGGCGCTGCACCTGTCCGCAGGTGGCAACGACGTCGGCATCGTCGACAACTTCGCCCGCCGTAACTACGACTACGAGATGGGCGTCGACAGCCTCGTGCCCATCCGCCAGCTGCAACGGCGAGTCGCCACCTGGAAGGAGGTCTCCGGGCACACTGTTGAGCCCTTCATCGGGGACCTCACCGATGACGCCTTCGTCACCTCGACGCTGAAGGAGTTCGCTCCAGACGCGATCGTCCACTTCGCCGAGCAACGGTCGGCGCCTTATTCCATGATCGACCGGAAGCATGCGGTTTACACCCAGGTCAACAATGTCGTCGGGACGCTCAACCTCCTGTACGCGGTGAAAGACGTCGACCCGAACATCCACATCGTGAAACTCGGGACGATGGGCGAGTACGGCGCACCGAACATCGACATCGAAGAGGGTTACATCGAGATCCACCACAAGGGTCGCACCGATGTCCTGCCCTTCCCGAAGTCGCCGAACTCGTGGTACCACCTCTCGAAGGTGCACGACAGCCACAACATCCAGTTCGCTTGCCGTATCTGGGGCCTTCGTGCGACCGACCTCAACCAGGGAATCGTCTACGGACAGCAGACGGTCGAGACGCTCCAGCACCCCGATCTCCTGACCCGCTGGGACTACGACGGTGTGTTCGGCACGGTGCTCAACCGCTTCGCCGCTCAGGCTGTCGTCGGCTATCCACTCACCGTTTACGGCAAGGGTGGTCAGACGCGGGCGATGCTCGACATACGCGACACCCTCGCTTGCATCGAGATCGCCTGCAACAACCCGGCTGACACCGGTGAGTTCCGTGTGTTCAACCAGTTCACCGAGTCCTTCGAGGTGAAGGCTCTCGCCGAGTGGGTCGCCCGGGTGGCGGACTTCGAGGTGGAGATCGACTCGATCCCGAACCCACGGGTCGAGGCCGAGGAGCACTACTACAACGCCGTTACCACCAAGCTCCCGGACCTTGGGCTGAAGCCGCACTTCCTCAGCGACGAGACGGTCGCGAACCTCATCGAGACAGCGCAGAAGTACAAGGAGCGGGTGAACTTCGAGGCGATCCGCCCGACTGTCAACTGGCGCTCCACGCACAGCGACGTCAGTGTCGCCGGAGGGGCTGTCGGCAGCTGAGTGTTGAGCTGTTCCCGGCCGAAGTGGGTGGCCGGGTAGCTTTCGGGCGCACATGATCGCCCGTTTCCGAAGACGCTCCGGGTTGCCCACCAATCGGCGGTCGCCGCGCGTCGCCATCACGGTGGCGGTCGTCGTTGTGATCGTCGCGATCGCCATCGGCGAAGTGACGGCGGACGTGGTCAATTCCGCCGCTCCTGCCACATTGATGCAGGAACGCAGCTACGTCGCTGCCATCGTTCCCGTGATCGACGAATCGACGGCCCTGGAGCCCTGGTTGACCGAGGTGCGGGATCGTGCCCCGCAGCTCGGGCGCCAGGGCCTCTTCGCGGCGCTCGCCCGCCTCGTCAGCGGCTCGGTCGATGTCGAGCAGCAGCTCAGCGCCGTCGGGATCCCGTCGCCGAGCGAACGGACCGCCCGTCTGTTGGCTGCGGTGTTCGCCGATCGCTCGCTGGCGGCACGGACGCTGCTCGGAGCCGTCACGCTCGCGCTCTCACCGTCGGGCCGCTCCAGAGCACTCGGTCGGATGCAAGCTGCCGCAGGCGACCTGCACAGCTCTGACCGCGACTACGAGGTGTTCATGGCTTCGGTACCGCGCAAGGCGAGAGAGCACACGGTCTCTTTGCCGCCGAGCTCGTGGGCATCTTCGGCGTCTTGGGCTCCGGCGGCTCTGCAGTCCTACGTCACCACACTCGGGGACGACATCGCCTTGCAATTGAAGCAAGATCTGACCATCGTGGCTGTCAGCTTGCAGCCGCCGGTCTTGCGGATCACCCCGACCACAACGACCTCGACCACCACTACGACCACTACGACCACAACGACCACGAGCACCACTACCACCACAACCACCATCGTCGGGGCGACGACTACTTCGACGCTCCCTCCCAAGCCCACGACGACCACGACCTCAACGAGCACCACCACGACGACGCTCCAGATCCCACCTTCGAACTCGACGTCGTGGCTCGCTCCAACGAGTCGCCTCGTCGCGATCGTCGTCGTGGCGAACGGAGGAAATGTCGATGAACGCCAGGTGACAGTTCAAGCGACGCTCACCCCCGTGCCGCCGCCTGTAAACCACAAGGTGGGATCGAAGTCGAAGAGCACCGGCGGGACCAAGGCCAAGCCGGCTCCGCCCCTGAGCCCCGAGACCGTGCAGGACCGGATCGGTGCCTTCCCTGCCGGGTCGTCGCTCGACCTCGACATGCCGAGCTTCACTGTCCGTCCCGGGACCCTCTATCTGCTCAGCGTGACGATCGAGGCTCCCGGCAGCGGACCAGGGTTGAAGGACTCTGAGACCGTGCGGATCGACGTAGCAGGCTGAGCAAGGCGGACGAGCCCGCCCAGTTGCCTCCCAAGCCGGGCACGGCTCAGGCCGAGGTGGGGCGATCGTCGTCATCGTCGTCATCCTCGCCACCGGGTCCATCCGGACGCTCTGTCGACCCCGCGAAACGTCCCTCGGAGGACGACCGCCAGGTTGCCTCTGCCCGAGCGGCGATCTCGATCAGCGGGCGCCCGAGTCGCCGGGCGGCGCGGGCGACGTCGTCGTGTTCTGCCTTCACCCGCCCGGGGCTGACCTTGACACGGATGGGTATGCCTTCCACCTCGACTTGGCTCCGGCTCCGGGGTGCTCCCCACCGCCCCACCTCGTGGCTCCGGACTCCGAGGGTCCCGGTCTCGACGCGAAGCCGCGCAGCCAGGCTAGGAGCGAGCACGGGGTCCGTCAGGACACTGACCACGTGGGCTGGCCTGCCCTTCTTCATGACCACCGGCACGACCCAGGCATCGAGTGCGCCGTAGTCCATCAGCACCTCGAGGGCGTGCGCGAGCGTCTCACCGGTTGCGTCGTCCACGTTCGCCTCGAGTACGACGAGAGGGTGGTTCACGTCCGGCAGCAGCTCGCTTCCGTCGCGATCGTTTGTCGTGCCGATGACAACCTGGGTGCAGTTCGGCATACCGTCGATCTCTCTCGTGCCGGCGCCGTACCCGGTCGACTCGATCGTCATCGACGGCATCGGCCCGTAACACGAGCCCCATGCCTTCAACATCGCCGCACCCGTCGGTGTCGTCAGCTCCACGTTCAGGTCTCGTCCTGTCGTCGGAAGGCCGGTCAGGAGCTCGACGACCGCGGGGGCCGGGTTCGGCAGGAAGCCGTGTGCCGACTTCACGAGCCCAGTGCCGGTTGCGACTGGACTGGACCCGACCACGTCGACATCGAGCAGGTGGAGTGCCGCCGCGGACCCGACGATGTCGACGATCGTGTCGTGTCCGCCGACCTCGTGAAAGTGGACCTGAGAAGGCGACCGGCGGTGGATGCGGCCCTCCGCCTCTGCCAGCACCGTGAATGCGCTGATCGCACGCTCCCGTACGCGGTCCGGCAAGCGGGCTTCCTCGAGCACGCCGAGGATGTGCATCCAGGTCCGGACGACGCTGTCTCCCCTCACTCCGACGATCGCTCGCGTGCAGGCGAGGCCGTTGCGCATCACGGGCTCGAAGTCGAGGGACCAGCCCCCGATCGGCAGTTGCTCGAGCAGTCGGAGGAGCTGGGCCGGGTCAGCCCCCGCATCCACGAGGCTCCCGAGCGCCATGTCGCCGGCGATCCCGGCGAAGCAGTTGAACCAAGCGATCCGTCGCCCGGGAGTCGTGGGGCTCACCTGAGCTGGCGAGCTATCGCGCACGCGGCGCCGTAGCCATTGTCGATGCCCACCACGGTCACCCCGGCAGCACACGATGAGAGCATGGAGAGCAAGGCGGTGACGCCCTCGAAGGCCGCCCCGTAACCGACACCGGTCGGGACCGCGATCACGGGCGCGGCAGTGAGGCCCCCAACGACGCTTGCGAGGGCACCCTCCATCCCGGCGATGACTACCACGGCGTCTGCCTCGTACAAGTCGTCGACTGACGCAAGAATGCGGTGCACCCCTGCGACCCCGCAGTCCGCCAGCAGCGAAGGGCTGAAGCCGTAGGCCCGCAACGTGGCGACGCACTCCTCTGCGACCGGCAGATCGGACGTGCCTGCGGTGCATACGAGGATCCGCCCCGGTCTGACCTCGGCTGGCCGCCAGGTCAAGGTCGCCAACCGGCCGGCGGGAAGAGTCGCTGGGGACTGGGTGGCACCCGGACAGGCCTCGGCACAAGCGGCAGCTTGAGCGGCGTCGGCGCGGGTCATGAGCACGGGCCCGGACGACTCGGCAAGAAGCTCCGCCACGATGCCGGCGCACTGCTCCGGCGTCTTGCCGGGGGCGTACACGGCCTCGGGCCGGCCCTGTCGCAAGGCCCGGTGATGATCGACCTTCGCGTAGCCGAGTTCAGCAAAGGGCAGGCGGTGAAGTCTCGCGACGGCGTCGTCGGCGGTGATGGCACCGGTCGTGAGGTCGTCGATGAGACGTCGCAGTTCGAGTTCGTCCATGAGTGCTCACTATCCTGCCCCTATGACGGGCGTAGAGCGAGACGAACTCGACCAGAGCGGCGGCGGCGGTCGCCGCACGCGCCACGAGGTAACGAGGGTCGGCTTCTTCGGGCCGCACGGCACGTTCACCGAAGAGGCGGTGACCTCGGTCCCGGAGCTCGCCGGAGCCGAGCACGTGCCGTACCCGACCATTCCTGACGTGCTTCGTGCGGCCGAAGCGGGAGAAGTCGACGTCGGGCTCGTTCCGATCGAGAACTCGATCGAAGGAACCGTCTCGACGACGCTCGATCATCTCGTCTTCGAGTCCGATCTCCTGATCCAGCTCGAAGCCGTGCTGGACATCCACCTGCACCTCCTGGCCGCTCCCGGGACTCGCCTCGAGGACGTCCGATCGGTCATCTCCTTCCCCCACGCGAGCCGCGCAATGCCGGCGTTTCATCAGGGAGCGGCTCGCGGACGCCGAGGTACTGGCGGCGAACTCGACGGCTGATGCTGCGCGGCTCATCGGCGAGCAACACCCAGCGGGTGCCGCGGCGATAGCGCCGCGACTTGCCGGGAGGTTGTACGGCCTCGAAGTGCTCGCTGAGGGGATCGAGGACTACGGCGAGAACCAGACACGTTTCTTGGGGGTGGCACCTGCGAGGGTCCCGGCGCCCACGGGCCACGACAAGACGAGCATCGTCTGCTTCCAGACGGCCGACCACCCTGGCAGCCTGCACGAGATCCTCGGCCAATTCGCGGCCCGGAGCCTCAACCTCACCAAGATCGAGTCTCGCCCGACCAAGCAGGGTCTCGGGGACTATTGCTTCGTCATCGACCTGGAAGGTCACGTCAGCGACGAGGTCGTGGGCGACTGCCTCCGTGAGCTCCATCTCGCTCTGGCCGGGTGCAAGTTCCTCGGTTCCTACCCTGCGGCGGGTGCCCACGGGCCGGCGCTGCGAGAACAGATCTCCGAGGGGCGCCGCCAGGCGGGGGCATGGCTCGATGAGATCCGCCAGCTCGTCGAACCCAGCTCGCGCCAAGGCGTAGTCTCGAAGTAGCGAGGCGGTCCTGGAGGGATGGCAGAGCGGACGAATGCAACGGTCTTGAAAACCGTCGGGTGATGAGCCCCGTGGGTTCGAATCCCACTCCCTCCGCGCCTCGACCGATGTCACGTTGACGAAGGGCGTTCGCCCTCGTAGCCTGTCCGGCAGTGCCGCCCGAGGGCGGTGCCGACCTGTTCTCGAGTGGGGGGTTGACGCAATGAAGCGACTTTTCGTGGCTATCACGGCGGCAGGCGGATTGGCGATCGGGTTGGCCGCCGCCATCTCAGGCCCGGCGCAGGCCACCTCCCGGCCGCACACGACGCCGACGCTGGCGTTGAGCAAGTCGTCCAACCTGGTAGCTGGACAGAACGTTGTATTCAGCGGCGCAGGCTGGACGCCTTCCACGACGTCCAAATCTCAGGCCGTCGTGGTTGCCGAGTGCAACTCAGATGGCGCGACGGGAACCGCGTACGCGAGTGAGTCGTGCGACATCATCGGCACCACGAATGTCTCGAAGACCGGCACGTGGAAGAAGACAGTTACCATCAAGACCGGCCAGCTAGCGCCGGGGAGCAAGACGGACGCGACGTTGGGGCAGTGCCCGCAGACCTCGGCGCAAGTACATGACGGGGTTCAGTGCATCTTTGCTGCTGCCAACCTGTCGACAGACGAGACGGCGTTCTCCTCGGTCTTCTTCAAGGTCCCCAAGGTCACGTTCACCTGGGTCAAGGACACGAAGAAGAAGGGCTTCTTCAACCTCACCGTGGAAAACAAGGGTGCCTACGCGCCTATCTCGAAGGGCAGCGCCGTCAACAACGGTGGCTTCGAGGTCATCGGCACGTACACGCACGGCAGCACGACCACGACCAGCTGCCAGGGCACCACTGCTTCCGGAGTCACGTGGGGAGTCGGCCTGCCCGCTTGCAACGGTGTCATGGGTGAGAAGATCGACGTCCTCTTCGGCACCAAGCTGATCGGCACCGCCTCTGCTCGCACTGCCAACACCGTCGCTGGCGAGATCGACCACACCTTCAAGGGCGTGGCCGGCGGAGCTCACACGATCACAGTCAAGGGTTTGACCAGTGGTCAGGTGTTCACAGAGCACATCACCATCAAGTAGCTGATCCTTCCGTCGAACATGCCGCCCGGGTCCGCCGGGCGGCATGTTCGCGACTGGGTGCCGGCGCGTCTGGTGGCTACCATCGCCCGGTGACCTCGGCCACCAACGCACCGTCCGCCTCGGCGCACCGCCGGGCGTCGCGCGTGCTCTTGATCTCGATCACGCTCGCTGTCGTCGTGCTGGTGGCCTTCGTGGCGATCGCCGTGAGGATCGCGTCGCGGACCTCGACCACGCTCGGACAGGACCCTTCATTCAGCCTGGTCCCCTATTCACCCGGCAAGCAGCACGCCCCCCCACCCGTCACGCTGCAGCGGTTGGGAGGCGGTGCCCCCGTCGTCGTGGGTGGGGCGACCGGCAAGCCTCTCGTGGTCAACTTCTTCGCGTCGTGGTGCACCGCCTGCCAAAAGGAGCTCGGCGCGGTTGCGAGCGTGGCGCGGTCTGGACGCGTCCGATTCATCGGGGTCGACACGGACGACGACTCCCCCGGCCAGGCGCTCACCTTGCTGCATCGGGCCGGGGCCACCTACTCGGTCGGAGTGGGCAACGCATCGCTCGCCGAGGAGTACGGGACGGCGAATTTGCCGACGACTGCGTTTCTCGACGGTCGTGGCCGGATCGTCGCGCTGGCGCTCGGAGCCCTGACGCGAAAACAGCTCACGAGATGGGTGACACGTCTGGCGGCGGGCAAGCCGCTGACATAGTGAGCTAGCCGCGGCCGCAGTGGCCGCCGCCGGCGTGGGCTGATCATCCTGCCAACAAGTACGCTCGCCAGGGTGCCAATCAGCTTGCCCGAGGCCGCTCAGCAGCTCACTGCTCCCGGCCAGATGTTCGAGGTCTCGACCGAACTCGTCGACGGCCTCCCCACGAAGGTGTGGAAGAACTGCCCCCCGTCTCTCAGGTCGATATTGGAGCTGTCCCGCCTGCACGGCGACAAGACCTTCCTCGTCTACGAGGACGACCGCCTGACCTTCGAGGAGCACTTCGTCGAGGCGGCGGCGTTCGCCCACGCGCTCGTCGAACGCTACGGAGTGTCGGTCGGCGACCGGGTGTCCATCGCGATGCGCAACTTCCCCGAATGGGTGGTCGCGTTCTGGGGAGCGGCTGCCGTCGGCGCGGTCATCGTTCCATTGAATGCGTGGTGGACAGCACCCGAGCTCGTCTACGGGTTGCAAGACTCGGGCTCGAAGGTTCTCATCGTCGACCGGGAGCGGCTCGAGCGGCTAGCTCCGCATCTCGGAGAAGCTCCGAGACAGCGGTCTAGGTAATGTCGTCGTAGCGCGAGTCGACGACGACGCAGGTGGTCTCGCTCCGCCGGCGCCCCTGAGCGTCGAGCTGGCCGGCCAGGTCGATCGGATGGAAGACGTGATCGGTGAGTTCCGGCAGGCCGGTGGAGCAACCTCGCTGCCTGTCGTGGAGGTCACCCCGGACGACAACGCAACGATCTTCTACACCTCGGGCACGACCGGCAAGCCGAAGGGTGCGCTCGGCACTCAGCGGAACATCTGCACGAACTTGATGAGCCTCGGTTACGTGAACGCCCGTGGTCAGCTCACCTCCAGCGTCGAGCAGAGGGACGAGCTCTCGAGCACCAGCCAGCAGAACGCGTATCTTCTGTCGGTCCCGCTGTTCCACGCGACCGGGTGCCACTCGATCCTCGTCGCCAACACGGCGGTCGGCGGCAAGCTCGTGATGATGCGCCGCTGGAACCCAGAGCGAGCGCTCGAGCTGATCGAACGGGAGCAGATCACGATATTCGGCGGCGTCCCGACTATGGCGTGGCAGGTCATCGAGTCACCCGAGTTCGCGACACGTGACACCTCGAGTGTCCGTGCGATTGCTTACGGCGGGGCGCCTGCTCCGCCTGAGCTCCTGCGGAAGATCCGCCAGCACTTCCCCTCCGGAAGCGCCTCGAACGGGTACGGGCTCACAGAGACGTCCTCGGTCACGAGCATGAACTCAGGGGAGGACTACGTCCGCAAGCCCGACTCGGTCGGACTACCGGTCCCTGTCTGCGACGTTCGCGTCGTCGGGCCCGATGAGGAAGACGTCCCAGTCGGCGAGACCGGAGAAGCTCTGGATCAGGGGCCCGAACATCGTGCGCGGCTACTGGAACAAGCCGGAGGCGACTGCCACCTCGTTCACCGATGGCTGGCTGCACTCCGGGGACGTCGCGAAGCTCGACGACGAAGGCTTCATCTATATCGTGGACCGGGCGAAGGACATGGTGATCCGAGGCGGAGAGAACGTCTACTCGGCCGAGGTGGAAGCCGCCATCTTCGAGCACCCGTCGGTCTCGGACGCTGCCGTGATCGGCGTCCCACATGAGGTTCTCGGCGAGGAGGTCGGAGCCGTGGTCGTCCTGAAGCCTGCTTGCGAGCTCACGGCAGACGAGTTGCGAGCGCACGTGGCGCAACGGATCGCCGGGTTCAAGGTGCCGAGCCATGTGTGGTTCATCGAGGGCGAGCTTCCGCGCAACCCGGCGGGGAAGGTGCTGAAGCGAGAGCTCCGCGAGCAGGTCCTAGAGACGTGAGCACTGGCACTTCTTCATCCGAGCCTCGAGAAGGCTTCACGACCAAGGCGGTCCACCGGAGCGCCGAGGGATCCGGCGAGGTGCACCAGACGCCAGCGAGCATGCCGATTTACCAGACGTCGACTTGGCGTTTCTCTACGGGAGACGAGTTCGCCGAGGTCTTGGACGGTGCGCGGCCCGGCTACGCGTACGGCCGAGGGTATGGGAACCCGACCGTCGACGCGTTCGAGTCCGTTCTCGCCTCACTCGAGGGCACCGAGGCCGCCTTCGCCTTCTCGTCCGGAATGTCGGCCATCCACGCTGTATGCGTCGCTCTCGCCAAGTCGGGCGATCGCATCGTCGCCAGTCGCGAGCTTTACGGCGGGACCTACTCGCTGTTCCAGACGGTGCTGCCCCGGTACGGGATCACGGTCGAGGAGGTCGACCCCCACGATCTCGACGCCGTTCGCCGGTCGTTGCCGGGCGCAGCGTTGTTCTACTGCGAGACCATCGCCAACCCCTTGTGCACCGTGGCCGACCTCCCAGTGCTCGGAGCGGCGTGCCGGGACGCCGGCGTGCCGGCTGTCGTCGACAACACCTTTGCTTCGCCTTATCTGTGCAACCCGGTCGACCACGGCTTCGATTACGTCGTCCACTCCGTCACGAAGATGATCGCCGGGCACTCCGACCTGGTCGCAGGAGCGGTCTGCTGCAGCGGGGCCGCCCGCAGCGCCCTGCGGAAGCTTGCGCTCGACACGGGAGGGGCGATGCCCCCATTCGAGGCGTGGTTGTGCATGCGAGGCGTAGAGACGCTCGAGCTCCGCATGGACCGCATGTGCTCCACTGCCGCCGTCTTGGCAGAGATGCTCATGAGGAGACCTGAGGTGACGGCGGTTCATTACCCGGGGCTCGACACTCATCCGCACCACGAGCGGGCTTCCAAGCTCCTGCGCTCGGGGCTGTTCGGGAGCATGTTCTCGTTCGAGATCGCCGGGGGGGTGGAGGCGGCGGCAAGCTGGTGCGAGGCACTCGAGCTGGCTTGGATAGGGGCTTCGCTCGGCAGCACGCACACCCTGGTGTGCCATCCGGCCTCGACGACGCACCGCCAGCTGCCGGCGGACGTCCGTCGAGCGAGCGGGCTGAGTGACGGCCTTGTGCGAGTCAGCCCTGGGATCGAGAACGTCGTGGATCTTCTCGCTGACTTCGAGGCGGCGTTCTCGGCGCTCAGGGGGTGAAACCGAGTCGGGCGACCAGTGCCTCGAACAACGCCCGATCTCCGACGACTGTCACCCGCGACGGCTCGGCGTCCGCACGGCCGCAAGCGACGGCTACGGCGTTCTCGAAATTCGTCTGGAGCAAGAGGTTGGACGTGACAGGCAACTGCTGGTCGACCAAGGTGTAGGACTCCTGGTCGATCTCGAGGACCACTCTCGTTTGCTCGAGCTCGGGCATCTGGCGCGAGATCATGCTCCAGAAGTCGACCATCTGCCGGCGCGAGAGGGTGGCCGCAAGTCCCGTGAGATTGCCGTGGCGGCCGGTGGCCCGGCGGATGTCCTGCTCATGTGCGAACGCGTCGAACACCCTGATCTCCATGAGTGCCTTGTAGGGCATCTCGACGCCGAAGGGGGCTGCCCTCATGGCCTCTACTGGCGTGTCGTCAGCCCGCAGAGTCGCCAGTCGCAAGGGGACCAGTTCGCAGAACTCGCCGAACACCTGCTCGGGAGTCCAGTTACGGCGATAGTCGACGGGGAGCTCCATGAAGCGGTCCGTGTCGCTCCGCACGTGGGCGAGGTCGGGTGGGAGCGTGTGGTCAGGCGGGGATTCTCCGCTTGCCCAATGCTCGATTCCGTTGATGTGCGCGACGTTGTCCTGGACGTCCCAGCCAGGACAACCCGTCGGGAGGTGCCACTCCCCGGTCGTCAGGTCCCACAGGACTGATCGGAGCGAGTCCCACGTCTGCTCGAGAGCGTCGAAGACGGGGCCCATCGCTGGATCCATTCGGGTGACGCTAGTTGCGGGGTCCGCGACTTGCCCGGCCTGCCGGTAGGGCGTTTGGACGCAGGTCGCGCGTCGCCTACGATTCAGCGGGCCAATCCCGCCGGTTCGTCACCAGCCGATGATCGGGGTTGGCGTGTTCAGCCTGGGTAGCTCAGTCGGCAGAGCAACGCACTCGTAATGCGTAGGTCAGGAGTTCGATTCTCCTCCCAGGCTCCGACCCCACACAGGCTCCGACCACACAGGCTCCGACCACACAGGCTCCAGAGACCATGACTCCCAGCGCCCATCAGCACCAGCACGGCCATGAAGGCGAGATCCCCGCCGAGGGCCTGTTCAGCGCGGGATTCTGGGATCAGCGGTACCGGTCGAGCACTGCGGTGTGGAGTGGCAGGCCGAACCCGCAGTTGGTAGCAGAGGCAGCCAGCCTTCAACCAGGGGATGCGCTCGACGCCGGCTGCGGGGAGGGTGCTGACGCGATCTGGTTGGCAGAGCGAGGATGGAGAGTCACCGCCGTGGACATCTCCACCGTTGCTCTCGAGCGTGGCGCCGCTAACGCAAGGCAGGTCGGCAGCGACGTCGCCGGGCGGATCACCTGGCAGCAGGTCGACCTTCTCACGTGGGGGCCACTGCCGCAGACCTACGGCTTGGTCTCGGCACAGTTCATGCAACTGCCCGCTCCGCAGCGCGATGCCCTTTTCGGTCGGCTTGCCGGGGGTGTGGCACAAGGCGGGACGCTGCTAATCGTCGGTCACAGCCCGACCGACCTGCAAACGACGGCAGCTCGGCCTCCGCTGCCCGAGTTGTTCTTCACCGCGGATGAGATCGCGGCCGCTCTCGACCCTCTGCTTTGGAAGGTCATCGTCAGCGAGACCCGCCCTCGCGAAGGGCGCGACCCCGACGGGTCCGCCGTCACCGTGCACGACGAGGTGCTCGCCGCAAGGCGCAGCTGATCACTGACTGAAAAGGTCGTCAGGGAATCCGCATGTCGTGGTGTTCGGCCGCGAATTGCTTTTCCTCATCGGTCAAGTCCGTCTCTCTCACCGGAGTGACGAGAGTCCAGTGCTGGCCGACCGGACAGCGCTGCAGTCTTGCCCAGCCGAGGCGGAGTGACTTGACTGACGCCCCGGGAACCCAGATGGTCGTGAAGAGGTGGCCGTCGCGGCACCGCACGACAACATCGCCGCCCATGTTGTAGCCGCGACGCCGCGCGACGACAGTTGCCACAATGTAGAACGCGACGATGACGACGGCTGGTCCCGACCGTAGGGACGTTCTCCGGCGAGGCTCTTTGACCCTGCCCACCCGACGCGTTCGCAAGAGATCCTCCACAGCTCCTTCGAGCTGTTTCCTGTCCTTTTCGCGCGGGGCATAGTCGCTCAGGAGATCGGTGACCTCCTGACGAACGCGAGGAAGGTCCGTGTCGGAGATCTTCAGCAGCTGCGCCATTCGCCTTCACCCTAACGGACGAGGCCGAGAGGGTCAGGCGAAGATCTCGTTGAGAGCGGCCTGGTCGCCCTCGAAGCTCCAGAACTCGGTCGCCTTGCCCCCTGCCAGGTGCCAGGTGTGCACCTCCTGGCCGTCGAGCGACTTGCCGCCTCGCTCCACGTGGAAGTCCACCAGTACGGCGCCGTGGGTGTCGTTCGCCAGGATGTCGTGGACCTCCAAGCGGAAGGTGCCCCCGGACAGCTCCATGAGCCTGCCGAGGAAGCCCCTCACCTCGGCGTGTCCCTTGTAGTCGCCAGTCAGCTGGTTCGACCCACCGATGTGGTAGTCGATGTCGTCGGCGAAGACCGAGAACACCGTGTCCAAGTCGCCGGCGCTGAACGCGTCGTAGCCTCGCTTTAGCAAGTCCTCGTTGGGGTGCGCCATTGCTCCCTCTCTCTGTTCGATCGGCCCCGGCTGTTCGTGGCCGGCTCGGGCGAGGCTATCCCCCGCCCCGGAGAGGGTCCAGGGGTGCGACGATCACTTCGCAGGGCACGACCTCGGGTCGTACCAAGGGAGGGTCTGGACGGCTCGGCTCACAGGACCGAGCGACGCCGCAGCGGTGGCTGAGTGCTTGGAGGTGTGGTGCGCCTTCCGCCCAGGAGTCACGACACGAGCGTTCGTGCCGGCAACGATGGTCACGTCAGCTCCGCCGGTCGTCGCGTCCTCGGCCATGGCCACGATGCCCGACAGAGACCGTGCGACTCGCTCGGCGTCGATGAGGTGCCCTGTGGAGTACTCGACGAGCGTCTCGGCGGGGCTGCCGACGGGGGTCTGCGAACCTGCGAACGAGGCCTTGTACCCGAGAGTGGCAAGCTTCGCCGTCAGCGCTGCTCCGGTGCCGGTCACCCCAGAGCCGTCGAGCACCGAGACCGTAATGGTCGAAGGGCTCACACTGGCGCCGGGCGCCGCCGAGAGCCCGAGCCACGAGTCGATGGCACGCTGATCCGCCGGATAGGACGGGAAGACGACCGAGCCGTAGTCGTACCCCTCGTAGATGTAGTCGGTGTAGTCCTCGATGTTCGGGAGCGTGGTCTCGGGGGCTGTGGCCGGGCTCACAGAGTGAAAGTTCCAAAGAAGGCTCACCATGTCGGTGAAGGAGAAGGTTTGATCGACCGTGAGCTGCGGGGCGACCGCACCGACCAGCGAGTTGTCCGTGAGGAGATTGCCGAGTCCCCGCTGCGAGACGGCATTGGCGAGAACCCGCAAGAACTCGTGGTCCCGGATGATGCGACCGAGGTCACCGCTCCCGTCGTAGTACTGGAAGTGAGGGCCGTAGCTCATGTGGCGTGCTCTGACGACGGCGAGCGCCTGGAAGCCGTTCAGGTGCTGGCAGCCGCGCTTGGTGATCTTGAGTGCCGAGGAATCGTCCTTCACCCGGGTGGGGAAGTACATGTCTATCCCCCCGAGGGCGTTCACGACGTTCTGGAAGCTGTCGAAGTTGAGCTCGACGAAGTGGTTGATGGGGATCCCGAAGTCCTGCTCGATCACGGCCACGAGCTGGCTCGGGCCGTCGGCGAGCGCCGCGTCGATCTTGTGGAACTCCTGAGGCCGCACGTTCGGGAGTACAAGGTCGCGAGGCAACGACAGGATCGACAGCCGGTGCGTGGCCGGGACGACGTGCAGCAGCATGATTACGTCGCTGTTCACGCCCGTAACGCCTTGAGCACAGCTGCCAAAGGCATTCTGGAACTGGTTGTTGAGGACACAGCGCGAGGTCGAGCCGATCATGAGGATCGTCTGCTCGTTGGCGTGCGGACCCTTCGTCACGACTTTCGCCAGGTGGCGGACCGGGACCCTGTGGATCTGGTGATTCCGGTAAGCCGCGTACCCGACGACGCCACCGACAAGGAGGGCCAGGACTCCCACGATCGAGATCCCGGCGATGAGCACGCGACGTCGCCAGCGTTTCTTCTTCCTCACGGGGGGGACCTGAGGCTCGGCGTCCATTTCTTCGATCGTGCGCTCCCAACCTGAAGTTAGCGTGAAGCAGCGCCGACCCGATGTCCCTCGGCGCCTTGGTCCGCCTACACTGTGGGTCCCGGCTAGCCGCTCCGGGTAGCTCACGCACCTCAAGCACCTCAAGCACCTCAAGGAACGAGCCCGGCGCGCCGATGATTGATCCATCATGAGTCTTCGTTGCGAGCTGACGCGCCCCCGGGAGGCTGACGTCGGCCCGGCGGTGCGGTTCTCCAGCGTGTTGCACCGCTACGGCTCGGTCGTCGCGTTGGATCACCTCGATCTCGAGGTGGCCCGTGGTGAGACGGTCGCCCTACTCGGCCCCAACGGGGCCGGGAAGTCGACTGTGATCTCCATCCTTCTCGGCCTTCAGCGCCCCCAGGAGGGCGAGATCTCCGTGCTCGGCACCGACCCGAGGTCGGCAATGGTGTCCGGCCGGGTCGGGGCGATGCTCCAGGTGGGCGGGGGGAGCGGGCTCCCGCACGGGGTGAAGGTCGGCCGCCTGGTGGAGATGACGTCCCGCCTGTATCGCCACCCTGCTCCCGTCGAGGCTCGCACTCAGCCCGCGCGGGGCTCAGCAACCTTGCCGATCGCCAGACCCAGCGGCTCTCGGGTGGGCAGGCCCAGCGGGTTCGCTTCGCACTCGCCATCACCGGTGATCCCGACCTCGTCTTCTTGGACGAGCCGACGGTCGCCATGGACGTTGAGGGTCGGCGGGCGTTCTGGACCATGATGCGCGGTTTTGCCGGGGAGGGGCGCACAGTCGTCTTCGCGACCCATCACCTCGACGAGGCCGACGCCGTGGCCGACCGCATCGTCGTCATCCGCAAAGGGTCTGTCGTCGCGAACGGCGCGGCCTCGACCATAAAGGCTGCGGTGCCGACTCGTCGGTTGCGGTTCGTCTCCGAGGCGGCCGACCCTGCCCGCCTGCGCGAGCTCGACGGCGTGGACGCCGCCTGTGTACGCGGGTCCGAGGTGGTTCTCGACTCGCTTGATGCAGACGCCACTGTGCGCGCACTCGTAGCGTCGGGCTTGGCATTCACCGACATCGAGATCACGGGAGCGGACCTCGAGCAGGCCTTCATGGCGCTCACCTGCGACCTGGCCAAGGCGCAGACCGTGGACGAGGCCGTGGCAGGCCAGGTCTCCGACTCCCAGAGAGAGTCGGCGAGATGACCGGGCTCGGTGCGTTCTTGCGGTTCGAGGTCCTGCGCCTGTTGCGCAACCCCCGCTACGTGGCGATCACGGTCGGCTTCCCTGTCGTCTTCTACAGCTTGTTCCTGCACAGCCTCCAGCCGGCCGCTCACATCGCGGGTACGACGTGGAAGGCATACTTCATGGTCTCGATGGCCAGCTTCGGAGCGATGGTGGCGGCTCTTAACGCCGGCGGGACGCGGCTCGCCGCCGAGCGGGCCTCGGGCTGGACGCGCCAGCTTCGTGTGACGCCGCTCCCGGCATGGAGCTACATCACGACCAAGATCGCTGCCTCGATGGTCATCGCCCTGCCCGTCATCGCAGTCGTGGAGCTCACCGGCTTGCTCATAGGCGGGGTCCGGCTGGGGCTCGGCGCGTGGGCCGTTCTCACGGTCGTGCTCTGGGCGAGCACGCTTCCCTTCGTCGTCCTCGGAGTCCTCGTCGGGTTCGTGGCGTCGAGCGAGACCGCCTATCCGGTCGTGACGGCCATGATGTTCCTGCTGAGTTTCTTCGGCGGTCTGTTCACTCCGGTCGGGAACCTGCCTACCGTGCTAAGGCATGTCGCCGCGTTCCTGCCGAGCTACCACGAAGCGTCGCTCGGGTGGTCCGTGGTCGCGGGACGGCTTCCGGGGCTCGGCGACGCCGGCATCCTTCTCGCGTACGCGCTCATTCTGGGGCTCGCCGTCGTCTGGCGTCACCGCGCCGAGGAGTCCCGAGCCTTCGCCTGAGCGAGCTGGGCGCCTGGGTCGACGCCTGGATGGGCGCCTGGGCCGGCGCCGGGTCAAGGCCGAGTCAAGACCCGGTTAGATACAAGAAACCGTATCCCTCGTCCCTCACCGCCACCCCCGCCTCCTTGAGCTCGACGTCCCAGTCGCCTGTCACCTCCGGGTTCGAGAGCTCCATTCCATGGTCGGCGACGAGCACGAAGGCAGTGTCGTCGGAGGCGCCGGCCCGCTCGACGGCGGCGAGGATGCGCCCGATCCGGGCATCTGTGTCACGGACCGATGCTGCCGCGACCTCGGAGTAGGGACCTCCCTCGTGGAACGCCGCGTCGGTCAGCGTGAAATTGACCCACGTGAACGTCGGCAGCGGCCAAGACCTGCCGCGGTACTCGCCGCTCCATATCCCGCAGAATTGGTCGATCGCGGTGTGGTCGATGCGTGATGACACCTCGTAGTTCTTGCTGGGCCGCACGAAGCGCTCCGTCGCGTCCGGCAGCCCGTCGGCCTGCGGCGGCCGGTCGATGGGCTCGCCTGCGCGCATCAGGTGGAAGATCGAGTAGTCGGCGCCGGAATCGCAGGGTTCGTTGATCGATACCGAGACCGCCCCAGGGAAGCAACGGTGAACGGCGTCGTGCACCGTCTCGACCGACGGGTTCAACCAATTCATCGATGTCGTCCACGTGGACGGTGAATTCGTGACGACCTGGTGCCCGGTCACCCGGTCGATCCAGGCGTTGTGCAAGATGCCGTGATGACCGGGGTGGCTCCCGGTCAGGATCGCGGTGTGATTTGCCAGCGTGACTGTCGGGAGCGACGCGACCGCCCCGTAGCGATAGGAGCAGCCGAGGTCCATGAGCCCCGCGATGTTGGGTGCGGCGCCGCGGCCGGCAAGGTCGTACAGCACGTTCGGGTTGGTCCCGTCCAAGAGAAAGGCCACGACGTGGCGCGCTCTGCCGGGCTCGGCAACGACCCCGTTGAGCACGACACCGTCCTGGTGGACGAGCCTCGCTCCCGGCGGCTTGCCCGGCGGCGGGGGACATCCGAGCAGCTCGAGGATCGTCGGAGCTACGTCGACCAATCGGCACGAGTCCTCGACCAACCCTGCCGGCCGGACTCCCGCGCCGGCCGCGATGAAAGGTGCGCGCGCCTGGACGACTCCGAGAGAACCGTGCTCGCCGAGGTGACCGCCCTGATCACCCCAGAAGTGCGCAGATGAGTGCTGCACCACCAGGTCCGGTGCGGACGGGTGGTCGAAAAGCTGCGCTACATGGTCGAAAGCGTGCGGGTACGAGTTGTCCCGTCGCCTCGGGTGCGGAGCCGACCGCTCTGCCTCGAGGCTCCCGAGATGCGCCGGATCCTGCCTCTCGATGGGACTGCGGCCGCTGATCGTCTCGGCGTCGAACGCCCAGCGGACCTGCCCGCTATCGGTGATGCCGATCGGGTGGCGCCCGAAGCGCACGTGGCCCTCGGCCGAGGCGACCTCGTACTCGTCTCGACGGGGGCACCACGCTACGAGGTCCACGATCGGCTCGAGCGAGCCGCTCAGCAAGACCACCAGCGCTCGGTCTCTGACTGCGGGGCCAGCTTCGGGCAGCGCGAGTTGGGTCATGTGCGCAGCGTACGACGTCAGTGGCTCAGATGGCTTTCCCGGGGGGACGGGCGGCGAGGTATGTGGCTCCGGCGATGGTGGCCACGAATGCGGCCACCCGCGCCAACCCGACCGCGCCGTGGGGCAGGCGCTCACCGAAGACGTAGATCCCCGCGGCGATCGGCAAGGCGTTGTTGAGAAGGTTCGAGACGCCGACGGTGGCGAGCGCCCCTCCTCTCTGGAACGAGAACTGCAACGCGACAAAGCCGAGCACGTTCGCGACGAGCAGCACGGCCACGAACACCCATCCGTCCCGGGCGATCGCAGCTTTGGTCGCCACGTCGCCTGCCGCGAAGCACACGCCCGCCACCGCACCGAGTGCGGAGCCCCAGTTCGAAAGTCTCGCCGCGGTGGCGAAGACCAGGCCACCGAGGAGCACGAGCACGCTCAGAGCTATCAGCACTGCTTCGATGCCTCGGTTGTGGGCGTGCACGTGAGGCTGGTAGCCCACTGTCGCCGCGATGAGCACCAGGCCCAGCATGGACGCCTCGACGGCCAGCCACTCGCCACGGGTGAGCCGGACTTGCCCGACGACTTGGACGAGGAGGGCGAGCACGCCGATCCCGCCGGCTGCGACGCCTTGCACGAGCGACAGCGGCGCGAACAACAACGCCAGGATGTACACCCCCCAACCGACCCAACCGGCTCCGTACCCGATCAGCCAGACAGGGCTCCGGATCAGCTGGAAGGCGCTGAACAGGGGGTGGCGGAGGCTCAGCTTGAGAAACGACCCCGAAGCTCGATGCTCGACGAACATTCCCAGGCTGACGAGGACAGCGGAGGTGAGAGCGAGCCAAAGGCCGAGCCAGATCACCTCGCGAGGTGCTCGCAGTCGACGAGGTCCTGCGGTTTCAGAGGCCTTGCCGTGTCGTGTGTCGTCATTGCCGCCGTTCGCTCGCGAGTGACGCCCTCGTTGCGCGAGCGCGCCCGTAACTCCTGCTCAAGGTTCTAGCCGTTTCCCCGCCGGCAACGCCTGTTGGCGCGGGGATCAGCTCTTCGTGTAGCCGGAGAGCATGGTGACCACCCGGGTCTTCACCTCGTCGCGATCGACCCCGAGCTGTTCGAGCGCCTTTGCCGCCAGACCCTCCGGGTCGCGGAACAGTCCAAGCAGGAGATGCTCCGTGCCGACGTAGTTGTGACCGAGCTTCGAGCGCCTCCACCGCCGCGCCGCTGAGCACCCCGACGGCACGGGGTGTGAATGGTCGAGGGCCGTCGTGCGGAGCGCTGCCCCGATGGATCATGCCGAGGATCTTCTCCTCGGCGCCGGCTCGAGTGACCCCGAGGTCGCTCAGGATTCGGGCGGCCATGCTCTCAGCTGGCTCGAAGAGCGCCAGCAGCAGGTGCTCGGTGCCGACGAAACCGTGTCCGAGAAGACGGGCCTGCTCCTCCGCGCCAGGGCTGAGCACGGCGCGTGCCCGCTCAGTAAATCGTTCGAAGGCCGGCGCGCCAAAGGAGAAACGCTTGTGCGCAGCCTGCTTGCTCACCCCTAGCGCGGCGCTGATCTCAGACCAGGAGTGGCCCCCGCGTCGGCACTGGTCGACGAAGTGGCCGAGCAGCTCGTCGCTGACCTGCTCGAGATCGGAGACGGTCCGCGACGCCTGCGCGAGCTGTCCGAGGGTGTCGTCCCGTGCCGCGTCGGCTTTGACGATCTCGATCAGCTCCGCGAGTGTCGGCGATGGTGTCATGCGTCAACCCTACATTGACGACTTGGTGAACGTCAACCTCTTGTTGACGACTTGGATCAGCCGTCGAGGAGGTCGCCGAGGCGAGCAAGGAGAGGCTCGGGTCCCCGGCTACGTCGAGCACCTTGTTGCGATGGGTCGCACCCGACACGATTGTCACCGCGGCCGCCTTGACGCCGAGCGCTCGAGCGAGCGCCCGCCGAGCCGCCTCGGTCGCCTTGCCGTCCACGGCCGGCGCTCGCACGGACACCATCAGCTGGCCGTCTCCGTAACGCCCACCGACATGGTCCCTCGGTGCGCCTGGCCGAACTCGGAGCGCGACTCGGATGCCGCCGGTCACGAGTCCACGACCGAGCGCGTCAGCGCGATCGAGGTCACGAACGTCTCGAAGAGCCGCAGCGGGTCGTCGTCTCGCATCGCCACGACCCGGGATCCGATGCGCTCCACTCCCCGCAGCGGGCCCACGATGTCGGCCATGTCCGTCGTCAGCCAGGAGACCTCTAGCGTGGCCGGTAGATCGATCCGAGGAAGCGGGACCTCGCCTCGCCGAGCCCGCTCGATGGCCTCTCGCGCTCCGGCGTGGATGAGATGACGGGCTTCGTCCGGGTGGAGGCTCACCGCCGAGAAACGTGAAACTGCTTCCTTCACGACGACTCCCACGACGCCCGGGAGCCACGGGACCGATTCCTCGATCGTCACCTGATCGCCTGTGATGAGCGCCACCGGGACCTTGTGTGCCAGTGCGACGAGGGCGTTGATGCCGGCCTCGCCGGTGACCGAGCCGTTCAACCGGACTTCGCTCACGGCTCGGGGGTTGTAGGTGTGAGAGAGCACTCCGCTCGAGCCCATCGATCCGTGGTACGAGACGAACAAGGCGGCGCCGAACTCCGGGCTCAGGTGCTCCATCATGTAGGACGGCTTGTAACGGCCCGACACGTAGCCCGCATGACCGTGGAGAGCTGCCGGGGCCAGGTTCACCATCGCACCATGCGAGTCGTTCACGAGGATCTCGCTCGCCCCGCCGTCGGTCGCACCCTCGATGGCGGCGTTGACTTCCCCTAGGAGCAGAGCGCACCCAGCATCGTAAGCCGCGCCCGGCCCGCGGCACTGGGACCAGTCGACGATTCCTGCGGTGCCCTCCATGTCGCTCGATATGAAGACGCGCACGGCCGCTCCTTCTCGCCAGCTCGGATGTTTCGGATGTTAGATCGGGGTGCCGCTCGACTAGACCGCTCGCGCGCGGCAGACTGGCAGCTGACCGAGCGAGTTTTGTCCGTAGACCAGAGGAGGTCGCCGTGCAGGCAGAGATCAAAGGTTCGACGATGCCCGTCTTAGAGATGATCCTTGATCCAGGCGAGGCGATCATCTCGAACCACGGTGAGCTGTCGTGGATGACCACGAACATGCAGATGACCCAGACGGCTGCGATGGGTGGTCAGGGCGGCGGCGGCAAGATGGGCGGGCTCATGAGTGGCCTGAAGAGGGTGATGAGCGGCACGAGCATCTTCCTCACGCGTTACGAGCCGAGTGGGGGCCAAGGCATGGTCTCCTTCGCGGCGAAGATGCCCGGGCGAATCTTCCCGCTCGAGATCGGTGGAGCGAACGGTGGCTATCTCGTTCACAAGCACGGTTGGGTGTGCGGCACGCCCGAGATCAACGCGACGGTCGGGTTCCAGCAAGGCCTCGGCGGCATGCTCTTCGGCGGAGAGGGGTTCATCCTCCAAAAGCTCGAAGGGCAGGGCACGGCCTGGGTCGAGCTCTCGGGCGAGATCACGACCTACGACCTAGCTGCCGGGCAGGGCCTGCTCGTACACCCGGGCCATGTGGGCGTCTTCCAGGACACCGTGCAATTTCAGGTCACCCGGGTGCAGGGCATTGCGAACCGGTACTTCGGGGCGGACGGCCACTGGCTCGTCGTCTTGACGGGTCCAGGCAAGGTCTGGCTCCAGTCGATGCCGCTCCCGATTCTCGCCGCCACGTTGTCGGAGTACATGGGCGGTGACACGACCAAGGACGCCGTTGCCGGCGGCGCCGTGGGTGGAGTGCTCGGGAGCATTCTCAGATAACTCAGCGAAATCGAGAGAAAATCGAGAGAGAGGTAGCGGTCATGGGATTCATGGACAAGGTCAAGAGCACAGCGGGTTCGCTCGCGGAGAAGGCGCAGGAGGGCGCGAAGGCCGGGCAGGACAAGCTGTCGCAGATGCAGGCCAAGAAGCACTCCGACGCGCTCCTGCTCGAGTACGGCGGGATCGTCTATCTAGAGCAGACGGGACGCCCACAGCCCGGCAGCGAGGCGAGAGTCAACGACCTCACGAACCAGCTTCGTGACTTCGAGACCCAGAATGGGCCCATCTCGGTGACGTCGGCGGTCGCGCAGCCCGGCGCCACCGGGGCGTACGTTCCCGGAGGCGGTACCGCAGATGCCACCTACGTGGCGGGCGAATCCGCTGAGTCAGCGGCCGGCGTGCCAGGTGGTGGTGGCATCCCGACAGGTGGTGGCATTCCCACTTCGGGTGGTATCCCGACCTCGGGTGGTATCCCCACGTCTGGTGGTATCCCGACCTCGGGTGGTATCCCCACGTCTGGTGGTATCCCCACGTCTGGCGGGATCCCGACCTCGGGCAGCATCCCAGAGGCCGGCGGTGTCCCTGCCGCCGCTCCAGCAGGCGGAATTCCGACCTCGGGCGGTATGCCGACCGCCTCTTACTCCTCGGACGAGGAGCCTTCGGAGGAGCAGCCCGGCTAGGCGCGCCGCCTGGCTACCCCATCATCGTCGCGGCAACGGTGGCGCCGAGCGCCACCGCCTTGTCAAGGGCCGACTGGACGTCGTGGGCTGACCCACGGGCGGCGCTCTTTGATTTCTGGCACGATCGGGCATGGCAACGTTGATCCCCGCGCCGAAGCGCATCGAGGCCGCCGGCGTTCCTCCGAAGACCATTTCGGAGTTCGTCGGCCACATCGCGACCGGGAACGCCGATCTATCCGTAGCGGTGATGGAGAGCCCTCGAGGTTGGTCCGAACCGGGCCAGACGCCGGAGTTCGACGAGTACTCAGTCGTCCTCGCCGGCGAGCTCGTTGCCGAGTCCCGAGAGGATGCTGTCACCGCTTCCTCCGGTCAAGCGATCCTCGCGCGCGCCGGAGAGTGGGTGCGGTACTCGACCCCGGGCGAAGGCGGCGCGCGGTACGTCTCGGTCTGCTTACCGGCTTTCTCGCCGTCGACGGTGCACCGCGACGACTGAGCCCTGTGCCGGTTGTGAGATCCCGTCACGACGGTGAGAGTCGTCCCTGCCAGTGCTACACCCCCCAACTACTCTTCAACCGTACGTGCGATCCAGGTAGTTCTCCTTGACGAACGTCGCTCTCGCACCTTCGGGTGCCTCAGTAAGCCCGTGGCGATGTCGTTCTCAAAGGAGTCCTGCGTGTCGCTATTCACGACGCTTCGAGTGTCATCTCGAGGCGATCCGGACCTCCGTATCGGCTCTCGACCCCAGCTCCTTGTCGGGTCTCGAGGCAGCTCGTCTGGCCGAGTGCTTCGTCACTGCCGAGCATGCGTGCGCCGCGGGGAAGGCGCTGTGCGCACGGCGGGTGGCTGAGACCGGGCACTACGAGCGGGAGGGCCACAAGGACGCGGCAAGCTGGCTCGCAGAGACCTCCGGTGACTCTCACGTCCACGCCCAGTCTCTGCTCGAGACTGCCGGCGAGCTCGACAAGCTGCCCTCGCTCTCACGGGCCTTCTTCGCGGGTGAGTTGTCAGAGAAGAAGGCCCTCGAGATAGCCAGGGCCGGGGCGCTCGACCCCTCCTCGGAACAGGTCCTGCTGCAGGCCGCACGGGAGGGCTCTCTCGGGGAGCTGAAGGACAAGGCGGATGCGGTCAGAGCCGCCGCGTGGTCGAGGGAGGAAGACGAGCAGCGTCACAAGCGGATACATGCGAACCGGAGCCTCTCGACGTTCACGGATCGAGACGGTGCGTTCTCTGGGCGTTTCTCGCTGACGCCGGAGAGCGGAGCGGTCGTAATCGGCCGTCTCGAGGCAATCGCCAGCCGCTTGTTCGACGAGGCACGCCAGGAGGGCCGCAAAGAGCGGCGCGGGGCGTATCTGGCTGATGCCCTCGTGGCACTTGCCCGGGGCGAGGGAGCATCTGCCGAGGACCTCGCAGTCGTGCGAGCTCCCCTGCTCGGCAGCGCTCCGCCGGTCCGGACTACACGATCTTGATGCGAGTCGACCTGGAGGCCCTCGCCCGAGGCTCTCTGGAGCAGGGCGAAGAGTGCGTGATCGACGGCACGGGACACGTCCCGATATCGGTGATCGAGCGCTACCTCGAAGTTGCGAAGCTCCGCCTTCTCGTGACGAAGGGCACAGAGATCAACTCGGTCTTCTCCTTCTCACGAACCATCCCGGCTGCTCTTCGCACGGCTCTTCAGTTCCGGGACCGGACCTGCGTAGTCCCCGGGTGTACGAGCACATTTCATCTGGAGATCGATCACATCAAGGAGTTCGCGAAGGGCGGGCCGACCACGCTCGCGAATCTCTGTCGACTCTGCCGCTTCCACCATCGCCTGAAGTCGACTCAGGGCTACAGGATCGAGGGCCGCCCCGGCGCTTGGCGATGGGTGCCTCCGAAGGACGAGTCATCACGAGTCCAGCCCCCACTCCTGGCGGCGCCACCGGAGCCGGAGCCACCGGAGCCGGAGCCGCCCGAGCCGCCGCCCGAGCCGCGGGAGCCGGAGCCGGAGCCCCCGAAGCTGGCGGAGCCGCCCGAGCTGGGGGAGCCGCCCGAGCTGGGGGAGCCGCCGCAGCCGGAGCCGCCAACTGGCCTCGCTCCAACTCCGCCTCCGCCCGAGCGAATCGAGCAGGTGAGCCTCCTCTGCTGACCAGCCCGCTACCCCACCTTCGCCCGGGCTACTCGGGCAGGACCCCGTGGGACCAGGGCCTGATCTTCGCTGACTAGCCGCGCACCCACCTGCGACTGGCTGCCACGTCGCGGCAGGTGGGCCGCCGCGCGTGCATTGTCACGCGCTCTCCCAAGGGCTCGGCGGTCTCGGGTGCTCTTACCGCGCGTTGATGTAGTCGACGAGCTCCTTGCGGTCCTTCTCGAGCTCGCCCATGCGTGTCTTCACGATGTCGCCGATGCTGACGATTCCGACGAGCACGTCGTCCTCGACGACAGGGACGTGGCGGACCCGTCGCTCGGTCATCGTGGACATCAAGGAATCCGTGTCATCGCCCGGTGCACACGTGTAGACGGTGGACGACATGATCGACGAGACAGGTTCGGTGAGCAGTGCCGCCTCTTTGTCGTGGAGACCCATCACTATGTCGCGCTCGGAGAGGATGCCCTCGATGTGCTCTCCGTCGAGAGAGACCACGAGCGCGCCGATGCGGTGTTCGACAAGCGCGGCGACTGCCTCGATTACGGCCGCGTCCGGCCGGATGGTGGCGACGGCAGTTCCCTTCGAGGCTAGGAGGTTCGCTATACGCATCGGTCTCTTCTCCCTGGTGTTTCACGAGTTCACCGGAGCTTACGCCGGAGTCACCTCGGGTGGAAGTGTCAAGCTGTCCGAGAGTCACCGGGAGCCGCCGGCCGGTCGCCTGGTTGACCGGCGAGCAAGAGCCAGAGCCAGAAAGGATCTTCATGGGCAAGGTCGCGTTGATAACCGGAGCCTCGGCCGGGATCGGGCTTGCGACGTCTGACAGGCTGGCGGATGCGGGATGGGACGTGATCGGCGCGAGCCGCCGCGGTTCGGGCTCGCCCGGTTCCAGCTGGCGAGGCCTCGTGATGGACGTCGACGACGACGAGTCGGTCACCAGCGGAGTTGCCCGGGTCATGGCTGACCATCACCGCGTCGATGCGCTGATCGCGTGCGCTGGCTGGGGCCTCGCAGGAGCCGTCGAGCAGACTTCGATCGAGGACGCGAAGGCGCAGCTCGAGACGAACTTCTTCGGGGCCGTGCGAGTCGTTCGAGCAGTTCTTGGCCCTATGCGCCAGCAGGGACAGGGCCGGATCGTCCTGGTGAGCTCGCTCGGTGGTGTAATCGGCATCCCATTCCAGGCCTTCTACAGCGCGAGCAAGTTCGCGATGGAGGGCTATGGCGAAGCGCTCGCGTACGAAGTGGCTCCGCTCGGAATCGAAGTGACCCTCGTACAGCCCGGCAACATCAAGACCGACTTCACGAAGAGCCGCCGAGACGTCGTCCCGCCGAGCGCGGCGCCTGCCTCGAACCCAACCCCAGACCCCTACGCGGCTGCAGTCCGCAAAGCAGTAGGGCTCATGGAGCGGGACGAGGCCGCCGGCGCCCCCGCCGATCTCGTCGCCGCGACCATCCAACGAGTCCTCGAGCGGCGACGACCGCCGCGCCGAGTGAGCGTCGGCAAGCTCGAGGAGCGTGCCGGGACGTTCGCGAAGCGACTATTGCCCTACCGGCTGTTCGAGCGCGCAGCCAAGTCCAGCCTCGGCGTTTGACGCAGCACCTCGCCGCGTGTGACAGCGCCACCGCCTGAGACAGCGCCACCGCCTGAGACAGCGCCGCGCCGCCTTACTAGGGTTGCACTCATGAAGCTGCGCCCCGCCGCTGCCACCACCGCCGTCACCACCGCCGTCACCACCGCCGCCGCACTCGCATTCCTCGGCATTGCCGCCACAGCATGCGGCACGACGACGGCAACTCCCTCGACCGCACCGGTCTCCTGCACGCCGAGCGCGATGCAGAACTACCTGTACCAAAAGGGCCGGCTCACCGTCGCGACGGACTCGCCCGCATACTGGCCTTGGTTCTACAGGAACCGCCCGACCGACGGGAAGGGATACGAGAGCGCGGTCGCGTACGGAGTCGCCAAGGAGCTCGGGTTCAAGCGCTCTCAGGTCAAGTGGGTCGTCGAGCCGTTCAACGCCTCGTACGCCCCCGGACCGAAGCACTTCGACTTCGACATCAACGAGATCTCGGTCACGACCGCCCGAGCCAAGGAGGTCACCTTCAGCACCGGGTATTACAACGTGAACCAGTCGCTCGTTGCTCTGAAGGGCACTCCCATCGTCAAGAAGCACACGCCGGCCGAGCTGAAGACGTACGTCTTCGGCGACCAGATCGGCACGACGAGCCTGGCGTTCATCGACGACAAGATCCAGCCGACCCACACGCCGGCGATCTTCGACACCCTCAACGACGTCAAGTCAGCGCTCCAGGATCATCGCATCGCAGCTCTCGTTGCCGACACACCGACCGCTCAGTACATCGCGGCAGACGAGATCCCCCACGCTGTACTGCTCGCACAGTTCCCGAGTACGGGCGAGCACTACGGCCTCTTGTTCGCAAAGGGTGACAAGCTCGCGGTATGCGTAGACCACGCGATCGCAACGCTCAAGGCGGACGGTTTCCTCGCCAAGAAGGTGCACAGATACCTGCAGCTCTACACGCAGGTGCCGATTATCAAGCCCTGAGGATCGCCCTCCCGCTGAAGGGGGCACATCCGCAAGGGGCAGCGGCCCGATGAGCGAGCGCGAGACCCCGCCCGGCACTTACGCATCGAGCACAAGTCCACGAGCTGTGTACGGCTCGGCCGAGCCGGAATGGAACCCCGCCGATCTCTTGCAGGGCCGCCGGTCCCGCATGTTCAGGACCCAGCGCAGCCAAGTGGCCGCGTCGACGATCAGCACTCTCCTCGTTCTCGGTGGGCTCGCCGCCCTCTTCTTGCTCGCGCCAGGCAGCGACTCGTTCCGGCGGGAGTTCTTCAACGGCCACGACATGTGGCGCGCTTTCGTCGGGGATCCGCGCTACGGCTACTACTCGGTGGGCAAGGCGATCCTGCTCAACATCGAGATGTTCCTCATCGCCGAGGTTCTCATCCTCATCCTCGCTCTCGGGGTCGCGCTCATCCGCCAGTCGCGCTCACCAGTGTTGTTCCCCTTGCGGATACTGAGCACCATGTACGTGGACTTCTTCCGGGGAGTCCCACTCATCCTCGTGATCTACGCCATCGGGTTCGGCGCGCCCGCGCTCGACTTGCACTTCATCTCGTACCAGTCGGCGTTCGTGTACGGAGTCGTCAGCTTGGTGCTCGCGTACAGCGCGTACGTCTCCGAGGTCTACCGCGCGGGCCTGAACTCGGTCCCACTCAGCCAGGTCGCATCGGCTCGCTCGCTCGGCCTCCGGCAGCGGACTGCGCTGCGCTACGTGATACTGCCGCAGGCGATTCGCACGATCATCCCGCCGCTCTTGAACGACTTCATCAGCCTGCAAAAAGACACCGCCCTCGTGGCCGTATTGGGCTTGGTCATCGAAGCCAACCGGGCAGCCGAGATCTACTCGAGCGCTGCCTTCAACTACTCGGGCTACACCGTGGCCGCCCTGCTCTTCCTCGCCCTCACCATCCCGCTGGCGCGCTTCACGGACCACCTGATCGCCCGCGATCGATCGAGGCGCCTCGCAGGACAGATGCCGTGAGCACCCCGAGCAAGACCCCGAACACCATCCTCGCGACCGGCTCAGCAATCCGTGTCGAAGCCCTCAACAAGTCGTTCGGCCCGAATCAGGTGCTCCGCGGGATCGACCTTGCTGTCGACCCCCATCAGGTCATCTGTCTCATCGGCGCCTCAGGGTCGGGCAAGTCGACGCTGCTGCGCTGCATCGATCTGCTCGAGCAGATCGACTCCGGCAGCATCTGGTTCTTCGGCCACGAGATCACCCACCCCGACATCGACGACGATCTCGTCCGCCGGCAGATCGGCATGGTCTTCCAGTCGTTCAACCTCTTCCCGCACATGAAGGTGCTGAAGAACATCACGCTCGCACCCGTCAAAGCCCTCGGCGTGTCTCCCGCTGAGGCGGAGGCCGACGCGATCGCACTTCTCGGGCGTTTCGGCCTGGCCGAGAAGGCAGGCGAGTACCCCGATCGGCTCTCCGGCGGGCAGCAGCAGCGGGTCGCGATAATCCGTGCCCTCGCGATGCACCCGCGCCTGATGCTGCTCGACGAAGTGACGAGCGCGCTCGACCCGGAGCTCGTGGCCGAAGTGCTGGACGTCATCCGGGAGCTGGCGCACGGCGGCATGACGATGCTGATCGCGACTCACGAGATGAACTTCGCGAGGGAGATCGCGACCCGCGTCTGCTACCTCGAAGCGGGCGTGATCGTCGAGGACGGGCCACCGGCGCAAGTGTTCGGGGAGGCGAGAGATGAGAGGACCAGGCGTTTCTTGGCGCGAGTCATCGACGCCGGCCGCATGTGAGCGCGATCAGGGCTCGAGCCCGATCCCGATCGCGTGCCCTCTAGCCACGACCGATCCCGTCGCCTCGGCGTAGGCAGTGGTGCCCGGGCCGAACGCGTACAGACCACCGTCTGTCGAGAGCCTCCAAGTACCCCTTGCCGCCCGGGATGACAGCTATGGCCGACGGTATGAGCGCGTAGCCGAGCGCCTTCGTGGACCCGAACCACGCCGCCTTACCGTAACGATGGACCTCCCCGTCCGAGCTGAGGAGGTAGTAGCCGTTCCCGGCGGAGTCGAAAGCGCCGGCCGTCACCGTCTCATCGTGCAGCGACCCGTAGGACTTGGCGTCGCCGAAGGTCTTCACGGCGCCGTTCGCGAGCCACATCGCGTAGCCCTTCCCATCGGGGGTGTACTCGACGCCGACGACCGCCTCATCGTGAAGCGACCCGTAGGACCGAGCATCCCCGAAGGTCTTCACCCGTCCTCCGGCGAGCAGGAGGAGGTATCCGCCGCCGTCAGGCGTCAGCGCGGCGGCAACGACGGTGCGACCCTTCAACGAGCCGTGGGATTGGGCGTCCCCGAACGCATGGACGGAGCCGTTCGAGCCGATGAGGAGGTACCCGAGACCCTCCGGTTCCGTGAGCATCGCGACGTATTGCGCGTGGGCGCCGAGGCTCGGTCCAGATCCGAGGCTGGCAACCCCGACACCGACGACCTTGCCGGTCGAGGATGCGACCCATACCCCATGCACAGGGGTGACCTGGCTTGTCGTCGCCGGCTTGCTCGTCCCGGCCGAGTTGCGGGCAACAACGGAGAAGCCATAAGGCATCCCATCGATCAACCCCCTGACAGTGACGGAGGTGCCGGGTGGCGAACCCGCGGAGCCCGAGACAGTCACTGCCTTTGACGGCTCGGGGGTGCCGGCCTCGACCGGCGTGACGACGTAAGACGTGATCGGGGCGCCGTTGCTGTCTGGAGCCTTCCAGGAGACGCCCGCCTCGCCCTCGGACGCCTCGGCCTTTGCGTCCCGGGGCGAAGCTCGGGGCGCCGGCGGGCGTCACCGCCGGGCTGAGTTGGGACGGCGCCGACGAGCCGACGGAGTTCGTGGCGACGACGCCGAACTGGTACGCGTCTCCGTTGGTCAGGCCGTGGACCAGGGCGTTGGTCGCGGGCGGCGAGCCGGACACCGTGACTGCGAGGCTCGGGACTGGTGTCCCTGCCAGGTAGGGGGTCACCGTGTAGGACTCGATCGCCGTCCCGCCGTCGGAGGAAGGAGCGGTCCAGGTGACATTGGCGCTCGCGTTCGACCCGGTCGCCGACACCGCTGTCGGAGCACCGGGCGGGCCGAGGGGCGTCACGGCGGAGCTCGGCTTCGACTCCGCCGAAGGACCGACCCCGTTCGTAGCGAGCACCTCGAAGGTGTAGGAGGTCCCGTCGGTGAGGTTCGTGACTGTTGCCTGCGTCGCCGGTGGGTTCCCCGTGACGATGACTGCGAGCGAGCTCACTGCGACGCCGCTGACGAATGGAGTGACGGTGTAGGAGGTGATCGGGGTCCCGCCGTCGCTCGTGGGGGCGGTCCAGGTGACGACGGCCTGAGAGTTTGTTGCCGTTGCCGCCACAGCTGTCGGTGCGGTCGGGACGGTGACCGGGGTCACTGCCGCGCTGAAGGCGGCTTGCCCGGTCCCTGCGCCCGACTTGGCGACGACCGCGATCACGTAGGCCTGCCCGTTGGTCAGCCCCGAGATGCTCGCGTTCGTGGTGCCCGCCGCTGTCGTCGTCGTGTCGACCGCTGACTCCGAGCCCTGTTCGTAAACCCCGACGGCATAGCTTGTGATGGCATCATCGCCGGACGGGGGTGCAGTCCACGACACGTCGATCGTTCGATCCCCAGGAGTCGCGTCGAGCGACGTCGGCTCGCCCGGCACCGCCGGCCCCCCGGCGGCAAGTACGGCGCCTGGTCCCGTCATGGATCCCACCACCGCGTAGATCTGGAAAGTCGAGGTGTCAAAGGCGATCCCGCCGAGGCTCGTGACCGGCAGGGTGGCGAGAGCGTCACCGGTTCCGAGGTCGAGACGCGTCAGATCGCCTGCCGGGGGCGAGATCGAGGGCGAGGCGATCCAAGCCGTGCCGGAAGCGGGGTCGACCACAACCGACGTCGAGGCAGCAGGCACCGCGAGGGGCACGTTCTTGTGCGTGCTGATCGACACCTGGCTGAGCAGCGCCCCGGAGGAATCGGTCGCCAGGAGCGTGTTCGTGGCAGTGTCGAACGCGAGGCCGGCCGGGCTCGGGACGGTGACGCGCCACTCCCGGGTCGTGCTGCCCTCGGCGTAGGCGGCCACCTTGTTGCTCGTGCCTTCGGCGACGAAGACTCTCGCGGTAGCCGGATCGACGGCGATACCGGTCGGAGTGGCGGGCGTGACTTTCACCGTCGATGTCGCATCGGTCGACGTGTCGATCGCGACGAACTCATGAGAGGTCCCACAGGCGACGTAAGCCTCGCCCGAGCTCGAAGTCCATCGCCATCGCCAGCGGGTCGGCGCCGACTCTCACCGTGTCGAGGACACTGCCGGACGGGCTGACGACCGAGACCGACGAGGAGGCGCCGTTGGCGACGAACCAGTCGCCGCTGCTCGGATCGAGCGCGACCGCGTCCGGTGAGGAGCCAACGTTCACGCTGGTCGACCTCTTGGCCGTGAAGCTCGAGTAGAGGAGGACCTGACCGGTACTGCCGACCACGACCGCGATCTGCCCGCTCGACGGGTTGACCCCGACGGCGGTCGGGAGCACGGGAGTCGCCAGGTGAGACGGGAAGGAGTTGAGCTCGTTCAAGGTCGTGAGCGTGCCTCCGGTCCCGTTCACGACTTCGACCATCCCGCGTTTGGTGTCGATGGCGATGCCGACGGGGTCGGCACCTACGGGGACTGTCGAGTCGAGCGTACGGGAGGACTCCGAGACGAACGAGACCGCCGAAGAGCCCTCGTCGACGACGACGAAATGGCTCGTGGACGGATCGACCGCTACCCCGGCGGGATCGGCCCCGACTTGCACCGTCGCCGTGACCGATGCGCTCTTCTCGCTCACGATCGACAGGTTGCCGCTCGAGCTGTTCGCCACTCCGATGGTCCTCGTCGTCGGGTCGAAGGCGACCCCGTCCGGCCTTCCCCCGACGGGAACGGTCTGTGACGCTGTGGTCCCGGTGCCGAGCGACAGCGTTCCGCCACCACCGTTGGCCACGGCCCATTCGCCGTTTGCGCTGTCGACGGCGACCGCGTCGGGGTCGGTCCCAACCGTGGCCGTCCCCGTCACTACGCCGGTCGTCTCGTTCACCTCAGAGACCGTGCCGCTCCCGTAGTTCGCAACGTAAGCGAGGTGGGTCGTCGTATCGACGGCGACAGCCACAGGATCGGAACCGACCGTGGCAGTCGAGACCACCGCACCGTTCGATTCGTCGACGACGGTGAGGGTGCCGGCGGCCGCGTCGGTCACGTCGACGAGGCCCGCGCCCGGGTCGAGGGCGATCGCGGAGGCGCTCGAAGCGACCGAGTAGGAGCTCACGGGCAATCCGGTCTGCTCCTTCACGCCGACGACCATGCCGTTGGCATTGGCGACGAAGACTGTTCCGTTGCCGGTGTCGACTGCGACGCCGACCGGCGTGCCCCCAACAGGAAGCGTGGTCAAGGGCCCCTCGGTGACGGCACCGGCTGTCGCCCCGGGTAAGCCGGCGAGCCCGAGCACGAGCCCGGACGCGAGCGGCAAGGCGGCGAGAGCCGCGACCAGCTTGCGTCCCCTCAGCCGACCAGCCATCCGACCTGCCCCCAATCCCCGACGGCGCCCTTCCGAGCACGCCGCGTTCACGCGCTGCCGCGACACTCTGGCGCCGGTCTGGCCAGCGTGCGACCACTATCGTGCCACGGTTGGCGCTCCTTGATCGCCCAGCAGGGTACTTGGGACCGGCTCGCCCCTGTCGGCGAACATCGCGGCGGCAACGAGAAGGCCGATCCCGGCGGCCATGAGGAGATCTCCCGGGCTCATCACGGTGCCCAGCTGACGGACCGGGATCCAGTCTCCGAGAGCGAGGGCCGTTCTCGCGAGGGTGCCGTGCGCGGACGATGCGAGCACGTGCTTTCCGAGGTGGCCCCGGGTGACGTCGATGTGCGAGAGGCCGGCTTCGGCGAGCGCCCGGGGCGAGACGGGCATTCCACCGTCGAGGGCGATGGGCATCAGATTGGCGAGCCAGCCGAGGCCGACCGCGTACAGGGCGATCCGAAGCGACCGGGCGCGCCCCGCTATGTTGGCGACGATCCAGCCGCCGACGAGCAGATCCGAGGCCAGCACGAGCGGCATCCGCTCCGTGACCGTCCGCAGGTACGGTGACGATCCGATGCCACATGCGACCTCGATCGCGAGCGCGAGGGCGACAAGCCAGAGGGAGCGCAGCCGGAGGCGAGCGAGCGCGGAGACACGGCCACCAGCGGCGCGGCCGGCGAGCAACCCGGCGAGGGCTGCGAGAGGAAAGACCGCCACGTGGCTGGTGAGGGTGATCCCGGCCGGCTACCCGTGCAGGTGGAAGCCGAAGCCCTGCCAAATCGGCGCAGCGCCGGCGAACCAGGCAGCCGCAAGGCTGCCGAAGGTTCCCGCCAGCGCGACGACACTGCGCGTTGATCGCATCGTGAGTGACCTCCAGTCCGGGCCGGACCGCCGCCGGCCTCACGAGAACAGAGCGCGTCGTGGCGGCCTTGATACAAGAAACTCCTCTTGCCCCACCCACCCACCCCTCGCTTACACTCGCCGTGTGGCGGATGGCGAAGTGGCTGAGATCGTCGCGGCGGCTCAGCGTGGGGACGAAGCAGCCTGGCGTGCACTGGTGGCGCGATACCTCGACCTCGTCTGGTCCATCGCTCGCGGCCACTCCCTCGATCATTGCGACGCGGCGGACGTGACCCAGACGACATGGCTCCGGCTCCATGAGCAGCTCCCCCGGCTGGCCGAACCGTCGCGCGTCGGCGCGTGGCTCGCGACGACTGCGCGGCGGGAGTCGCTGCGGGTCGTTCGCGACCGACGGCGCCAAGTGCCAGGGGCTTTCCGGGAACACCGTGGCGAGCGCGCCACTTGGTCGGAAGTGTCCCCGCCCGCGGATGAGTCGCTGCGCGCAGCCGAGCTCGAGCGAGATCAGATGCTCTGGGAGGCCTTCGGCGAGCTCACGCCTCCGTGCCAGGCGCTCCTTCGCGCACTCACCGCCGACCCGCCGCCGAGCTACTCAGAGCTGAGCGTCGCGTTCGGCATGCCGATCGGGAGCATCGGGCCGACCCGGGCGCGCTGCCTGGATCGGTTGCGGGCCAACGTGCTCGCCCTCTCGTCGCCCGCCCGCCGGGGCGCGCCAAGCGAGAGGACCGCGCCCAGCGAGAGGACCGCGCCCAGCGAGAGGGAGGTCTCGTGACCGGGTCTCGCGAGCAAGAGGGCGCCTCGATCGTCCCGATCGAGGCCTTGACGCGCGAGGCGACGTATCGCCGGCTTGCCGAGCTCGCCCATCGAAGCGACGGCCCGCCCCGTGAGGTGGAGGACGCCGCGCTCGCTATGCAGTCTCGGGCTTCTGCTTGGCGATCGATCGACGACGAGCTTGCAGCCCTCGTCTACGACTCGGACCGCGATCCGGAGGCCCTCGCGAACGTGCGGGCCATCGAGTGCTCGACCCGCCGGTTGACGTTCCGGGCTCCCGACCTCTTGCTCGAAGTCGAAGTCACCTTGAGCAGGCCCCGGTCACTCGTCTGCCAGGTCGTGCCTCCGCAGCCCGCCGCCATCGAGGTCAGGTCCGCCGGTGGCCTGCTCTGCTCGGAAAGTGACTCGTTCGGGACCTTCCACGTGCCGGCGGTACCTCCCGGTCCGCTGAGCTTGCGATGCACGCCCCTCGACGAGCGCGCCGAGCCGCGTGAGCGCGCCGACTCGGTCGCGACGAGTTGGATCGTCATCTGAAATCCGCCGCCGCGGGCCGGTCCGTCGCTGACCTCGCCGAGGCGACTGAGGTCGCTGACGGCGCGGATCTCGCTGAACTTGCTGATGTCGCGTTGCGCCTGGCCGAGTCCGATCCCCGCCAGGCCCGATGGCTGGCGCTCACGCTCCTCGGACGAGGTGCGATCGAGGACCAGGCTAGATGTACCGCCTTTCGTGCGGCTGCTCTCGCGTGCATACAGCTCGGCGAGCTCGACGAGGCGCGCCAGCAGGTGACCGCAGGGCTGGCGATCGCGAGCTCGACCCCGCTTCCGAGACAGCTCGGTGAGCTGCAGGCGACGTCGGCCCTGCTGTGGTTCCACGCCGAACTCCCGGACCGCGCGTTGAACGAGCTCGATGCGGCGCTCGACGGGCTCGAAGCCCGCGACACGCTCGACCGGGAGACGGCACTCGAGGCGGCCGCGCCGCTGTATGGGCAGCGAGCTCACCTGCTGTTTCGCCTCGGCCGCTACGAGGAGGGTCTGGCGGACACGGATCGGGCTCTAGCGACGCTGTCCGGTTCGCGTGCTGGCGGCACGGAGACGATAGAGGCACGGGTCCTCTCCAATCGGGCGATCGCCCACATCTACCGCGGGTGCTACGCGCCGGCTATGGTGGACCTTGCCCGCGCTCTTGACCTGCACAGCGATGCCGGCGCCGAGCTGCTGGTGGCTCAGGTGCTCCACAATCTCGGCTTTGTCGCCACGAGGCTCGGCGACGTGCCGTTGGCGCTGCGGCGGTTCGACGAGGCGCTCGTCGCCTACGTCCGCCTCGGCCTGCCGACGCATCAGTTGATGGTCGACCGGTGCGAGCTGCTCACGATGGCGAGGTTGATCCCCGAGGCTCGCCGTGCTGCGGCAGAGGCAGCGGACGCGTTGGAAAAGGCCGGTCTCGCCGCAGATGCGGCAGACGCCAGGCTCTCGCTCGCAGAGGCGTGCATGGCCGATCAGGACTTGCCGGCGGCGGTGGAGGCAGCGGCGGAAGCGGAGCTCGCTTTCGAGCGGCAGGGCCGGCATGCCTGGGCCGTTCTCGCGCGCGACGTGCAAGAACGCGTTCACCGAGCTGGGCTCGCCGAGCCGCTCACCGTCCATGCCTCAGCCAGCCGGTCGGTCGCAGCGCTCGAGGGCGCGGGCTGGCATCTCGGAGCGCTCGACGGTCGCGTGGCCGCGGCACGCGCGGCGCTTGCAGCCGGGCGGAGCGATCTGGCTCGAGCCGCGCTGCAAGACATCGCGGCCGGAGCCGGAACGGGTACCGGAGCTGTCGAGCCCCCGGTGGCGGAGCGCGTACTCAGGATGCACGCCGCCGCACTCGAGCGGCTCGCGATCGGGCAGCCGGGCGCGGCGCTCGATGCGTTGCGCCAAGGGCTCGAGCCGCGATGGCCCGCGCGACGAGCCTGCGGGCGACGACCGGCCAGGCCGGACATGGTTCACCGGTTGCGGCGATGGCAGAGACCGGCCTCGGCATCGCACTGCGTGAGGGCGACGCCGCGAACGTACTCGAGTGGGCCGAGCGTTGGCGGCTCGGTGCATGGTCGCTACATAGCGGACCCGATCAGACCCGTGGTGTGCCGGACGCCCGCTTCACCGCCGGTGAGCTGCTCGCGTCCTTCGGCGAGTCCACCCTGATCGAGTTCATCAGCCACGAGGGCCAGCTCCTCGCCGTCGTGGTGCACGGCGGTTCAGTACGACTCTGCAGGCTCGGCCCCATGAAGGCGGTGGAGCATGCCCGCTCCGCCCTGCACTTCGCGATCGGGCAGCTCTCGAGCCGGCACAATTCCGAGCCGGAACGTCGCGCGATGGCGTCGTTGTTGAGGAGATCTGCGACGGTGCTCGACACGACGGTCATCGCTCCGTTGCTCGCTCCCGCAAGCGCCGGAACCGGCACCACCGGCACCACGGGCACCAGCGTCGGCGATCAGTCACCGCAGCGCCATGGCGAAATCGTGATCGTGCCATCCGGCGGACTGCACGACCTGCCATTCGCCGTGCTCCCTTCGCTCAGCAGCTTCGCCGTCACCGTCGCGCAGAGCGCGACCGCTTGGAAGAAGAGGAGCGACCCGCCCGCCGGTCGCGACGAGGTCCTCCTCGTGGCAGGCCCGGATCTCCCAGCCGCGGCAACCGAGATCCGGGCGCTCGAAGAGCGCTGCTATGCCGACCATGCCGACCATGCCGACCATGCCGACCATGGCGCCACGCGCGTGCGCGTGCTCGTGGGAGCAGCGGCGACACGTGCCGCGGTGCTCGACCATCTGTCGCGCTCTGTGATCGCCCATCTGGCGGTGCACGGCCGCTTCCGCGCCGACAACCCTTACATGTCGAGCTTCCATCTCCACGACGGTGACCTGACCGTCCACGAGATTGCGTCCGCCCGCCCCCGGCCGCGCCCTTCCTGTCTGGTGCTTTCAGCTTGTGACGCCGGCCGGATCGTCACGCATCCCGGGGAGGAGCTGACCGGTCCGGTACCTGCGCTTCTCGGTTGCGGTGCCGAGTCAGCGATCGCTGCCGTGGCGCCGCTGGTCGACTCCGCCATGCCGGCGATATCGGTTGCGCTTCACCGCCGCCTCGCCATGGGACAGGCTCCCGCGTTCGCCCTGCGGGACGCCCGTCTCGAGATCGGTGACGTCCTCGATCTCGAGAACGACGAGCTTGCCGCAGGCAGCCCGACCGCCGAGGCGGCACTTTCAGCCGCCTGCCTTGTGAGCTACGGGGGAGCCGTGGGCGCTTGGCATCGCCCACTTGATGCTGGGAGAATCCTGTAGTGAGAATTTCCGAGGAGCGGGAAGGGCATTCGACTGTGACCCTCACGGTGTCGGACGGTCGCCCGGTGGCGGAGGTGTTCGACGCGATCGTCGACAACGTCAATCTTGTGATCCACGGCAACTCTCTCTGCGTGCGCCACGCCGTGACCTGCCTCGTGGCCGGCGGCCACCTGTTGATCGAGGACGTGCCGGGAGTGGGCAAGACCTCCCTCGGAAAGGCACTGGCGGCCTCGATCGACTCACGGATGCGACGGATCCAGTTCACCTCGGATCTCCTGCCTACCGACGTCACCGGAGTGAGCGTGTTCGACCGCAACACGACCAACTTCGAATTCCGCCCCGGTCCGATATTCGCCAACATCCTGCTCGGGGACGAGATCAACCGGACCCCTCCGAAGACACAGTCGGCCCTGCTCGAGGCGATGGAGGAGCGGCAGGTGACCGTCGATGGCAACACCTACCCGCTGCCCCATCCGTTCATGGTGATCGCCACCCAGAACCCACAGGAGCACGACGGGACTTATCCGTTGCCGATCAGTCAGTTGGACCGGTTTCTCATGCGAGTCCACCTCGGATACCCCGACCCGGCCGAAGAGGTCGGGCTCCTCACGACCCACGGCGCCGACGAGGCGATCGAGAACCTGCGACCCGTCGCCACGCCAGACGATGTCGTGGCGATGACGGCCGCCGCACGGCGGGTCCACTGCTCTCCCGCCTTGCAGCGCTACCTCGTCGACTTGGCAAACGCCAGCCGGTCGCATCCGGCCGTGGCGCTCGGCATGTCGCCTCGGGCCACCCTGTCGCTGCAGCGTGCGGCTCGTGCGTGGGCGCTGCTGCACGGCCGCGACTACGTGGTTCCCGACGACATAAAGGCGCTCGCTCTGCCCGTCATCGGGCACCGGATCGAGCTGCGGAGCGCGCGCTCGAGCACGCGGGACCAGATCGCAGTGGTCGTGGCCGAGATCTTGTCTAAGGTGCCGATACTCGACTCGAACTCCACCAGGAGCTGATCCCGACGGGCGCCGGGACGTGCTGACGCGCCGGGGTCGCGTGGCCCTCAGCCTGGCGGTCGTGCTGCTGGTCGCAGGCCGGATACTCGGCGTCACGGAGATGTTCGGGCTCTGCGCCGCCATCGTGGCGGTCGTGGCGCTCGGAGTTGCCCGGGTCCGTGCGCCGCAGCTGAGAGTGGCGCTCGGTGCTCGGGTCGTCCCGCCAGTCATCCGTGTAGGTGAGCTGGCGACTCTTGAATTGTCGGTCGAGAACGCAGGCTCGGCGCCGACCCCTTCCGGCCGGCTCCAGCTGATCCCGGCGGCCGGGGCCGAAGGGCCAATGATCGAGGTGCCCCGGCTCGTGCCCGGTGAGCGGGCAACGGTATCGCTCCGGTTGCCGAGCGACAGGCGGGGGCGCCACGACGTGAGCGGTTTCGAGGCGGTTCTGGCGGATGCCCTGGGCACGGCACGGCGGCGCGTGACCGGGATCGGATCGTCGCGCTACGGGGTGCGGCCCGTGGCCGAACCGCTCTCCGCCACACTGCCGTCGGGCGGCCAGCGGTCCGAGCTCGAGACCACCCGGTCGTCCGCCGAACGCCTCCGCTCTGGAACGTCCCTCCTGCGCTCGTACATCGCAGGCGACGACCTCCGCCGCATCCACTGGCCGACCACAGCCCGGGTGGGCGATCTCATGGTGCGCGAGGGCGGCGACCGCGAGCTCGACGCAAGCTCCGGAGTAACAGTCGTGCTGGCGCCGTTCGTGCTCGCCGGCAACGACCCCGCCCTCCAGTCCGCCCGCTTCGAGGATGCCGTGCGCATAGCAGCGAGCCTCGTCACGGCTGCGAGACGCGAGGGCTCGTTCCGCCTCGTCGTCCAGGGCGGCGCGGACACGGGAGAGGGCACGGGGGCGCGCCATCTCGACGACGCGCTCGAGGTGCTGACCGATGTGCGCGCGATGCCGGTCGGCAAGCTCGATCAGATCCGGCCGGCCCTGCCGTGGACGTCTTACGACGATCGCGTGGTGCTCTTCGTGGCAGCCTGCGATGACCCCTCGGACCTCCCTTCGGTGCTCGGAGCCGATCCTGGGCGCGCCGCTCCCGGGTCCGCCGCCGTCGTCGTCATCTGTGCCGGCGGTACCGAGAGCGGGATCGAGTCCGTCAGCCGCCGCCACATGCTCGTCCGGGTGCCGCTCGGCGGCTCGCTCGAAGAGCTGTGGTCGACCGGAGAGAGCGCCGCCGCGGTGACGTCGTGACCGGGGCCAAGACGTTCGACCGTGAGGTTCCCAGGCGCTACGGGCTGAGCCCGTGGCTCCTCCTCACAGCGACCGACGTCGTTGCCATAGCCACGCTGTCCCGTTGCTTCTCGGGCCCGGGAGAGCTCGCGCTCGCCATTCCGGCTTGCATCGCCGTCCACCTGCTGGCAGGGGGCGGGCGCCGGCTGGCGACGCGGCGCGCGTTGCGGCCAGGCTCTCACGCCGGCTCAGCCCGCCCGATTGCTGTTGGCGCCCTCGGTTGGGCGCTCGCGCTGCTGGTCGGGTTCGTGCTTCCGCTCGCGATCATCGACGGCCACACGTTCACTTTCCTCTTGCCGCTCGGTTCGACCTGGCATGTCGCGGACCGCCAGCTCGGGACCGCCTGGTCGATCTTCTCGGACAAGATCGCGCCAGTCGTCGAGGCACCAGGGCTCGTACTCGGCACGGCATGGGCGGCAGGAGCGGTGGCGCTGGCCTCGGAGGTGCTGTACGCCGACGTGGGGCTGCCTGCTGTCCTCGCCCTCGTGCCGGCGTTCGACGTCGTGGTGTTCACCGGCACGCTCGGGACCTCGACAGGACGAGCCGTGGAGTTGGCTGGGATCGCCGGGTTGGCGCTCGCGTTCCTGTTGACATCACAAGCTGATCGCCAGGGGACCCGGGTGGTGGTCATGGCGCGGACCGACGTCGGGCCGAGAGATGCCGGGCGGACGTCGGCCAGCGCCCTGAAGCGCCGGGCGCTGCCGGGCGTGACCGTTGTCGCCGCATTGGCGGCAGGCGTCGTCGGACCGCTGCTCCCCGGAGCGACGAGCGGTCCCCTCATCGCATGGCACGGTGTCGCGCCTCGCAAGCTGGGCACAGAGCCCGGCGGCACGGGGTCAGGATCACCCAACAAGGTCGAGGTGAGCGACCTGGTGCAGGTGGCACAACAGGAGATCGAGGACACCGACGCGCTGCTGTTCACAGTCCACACCACAGAGCCGACCCGCGAGACCCTGCTCACGCTCGACCACTTCGGCGGGAACGCCTGGTCTCGCATAAAAGAGCGCCAGCCGGGCGAGTCGCTCGCCGTACTTACTTTCCCTTTGCCGGGCTCCATCCGGCGGCTCGAGCGCCATCCCCCGGCCAAGACGGTGCTGCCGGGCGGGGCACAGGAAATAGATCAAGTAATCGAGATCGGGGCCCTCGGCGGCTCATGGCTCCCGTCCCCAGGCATCGCGGCAGGGCGTCGACGGGGACGGGACCGTGTCCGAGGTCGGCCAGAACGGCCCCCTCGTCGCCCCGGCGCCGCTCACGGCAAATCTGACCTACGAGATCAAGGCCCTGCTGCCGGCCTCGCCCCCGTCACCGGCCACGGGATCGCCGGCTCCGCCCAGCTCGTCTCAGTCCTCAGGGCAGGCCTCATCACCCGCCTCATCACCGGCCTCAGCAACAGACCTGGCACAAGATCTGCAACTGCCGGGCAAGGTGCCGAGCGACCTCGTCGCGTTGGCGAAGGACATCGTGGCCGGCACCAGGTCGCCCGATGCGGAGGCTCTGGCGCTGCAGGACTACTTCTTGTCCGGCCACGGGTTCACCTATCACCTCCCGACCGTCACGCCGAAAGGCAAAATCGCCGATACGCACGACGGCTACCAGGCCTTGAAGGCGTTCCTCTTCCAGACCAAGGCCGGATACTGCCAGCAGTACGCCTCTGCGTTCGCGGTGCTCGCCCGCATCTCCGGGCTCCCGACCCGGATCGCGGTGGGGTTCCTTCCCGGCAAGAAGGTCGGCCCCGACGAGTACGTCGTGAACGGATCCGACGTCCATGCCTGGCCGGAGGTCTACCTCGCTGGCTACGGCTGGGTGTCCTTCGAGCCGACTCCCGGAGCGCCCTCGCCGCTGGGACAGCAAACGCCCACTCCCACCATCACACCGGGAAAGAACTCGCCGCCGCCGACGACGGCGCCGAAGATCCTCGGGCACGGGATGAGGGGCCAGCCCGGCGAGCTGCCGGGCAGCGCCAAAGGTGCCGGGACTCACCTCCACAGCCACCGCGCGAATCGAGCGGGTCGCCACGCCGGCAGCAGCGGTTTGGGCGACATCTTGCTCGGGGTGCTCGGTCTCGGGATCATTTGGGCCGCCGGGGTACCCCTGTGGCGGCTCTTGCGCGGCCGGCGTGATCGCCACGACGAGCGCCTCGCGACGCTGGCGGCCTGGCGCTCCGCCACTTGGGTCCTCGCTGCGGCGAGCGCCCACCGGAGGCGATCCGAGACTCATCTCGAATTCGCGACGAGGGTCCGCAACCTCGGGCTGCTGAGCGAGGAAGCCAACGGCGCGCTCGAGAGGCTCGCTCACCGCATGGACCGGGCGCTCTACGCGCCCGACCGCGCCCAGGTGTCCCGTCGGTCAGACGCCCTTGCGGCCCGGTCGGAGTCGGCGGTCATCCGGCGGTCCGCCCGCCGGCGTATCGCCTGGTGGCAGCAGATCTCGCTCATCGTCGATCCACGGGACCTCCTCGGACCCACCTGAGCAGCCGCGTCACACAACCGCCCCCTTTGGCCTATAGGGTGCTTGAGTGGCCGATCAGGCGCGGTTCGCGGAGGACACCGAGCAGTACATGAGCTCCCCTCTACTCGGCCGCGCTCCGCATGACCCGGAATCGAGCCGATGCGGAGGACCTGGTCCAAGAGACCTACCTGAAGGCATACCGGGCGTACGCGTCCTTCCGTGAGGGCACGAACCTGAAGGCTTGGCTCTACCGGATCCTCACCAACACGTTCATCAACGCCTACCGGGCCCGGCGCCGCCATCCCGACGAGACCGAGCTCGAGGAGATCGAGGACTTCTACCTCTACCGCCGCCTCGGCGGCCTCGAGGCCGCGGCGGCAGGGCGGAGCGCCGAGGACGAGGTGCTCGACAGCTTCACGGACGACGAGGTGAAGCAGGCCATCGAGTCTCTCCCTGAGAACTTCCGGATAACGGTTCTGCTCGCAGACGTCGAGGGTTTCTCCTACAAGGAGATCGCCGAGATCACCGATGTGCCCATCGGCACGGTGATGAGTCGCCTCCATCGGGGAAGAAGGGCGCTCCAGAAGGCGTTGCACGAGTTTGGGAAGGCACACGGACTGGTGAGTGCGGACTCCAGATGAGCCGGAGACCGGAGATGGGAACGAAAGAGCATCAAGACGAGTTGGACTGCCGTGAGGCTCTCCATCGCATCTACCACTTCCTCGACGGGGAGCTCACCTCTGAGCGGCGCGCTCAGATCGAGACCCATCTGAACGGTTGCTCGCCCTGCCTCGAGGCTTTCGGGTTCGAGGCCGAGCTGCGCAAGGTCGTCGCCTGCAAGTGCCAGGAGACGGTCCCGGACACCCTTCGCGAGCGGATCGCCGATGCAATCCACCACGAAGACGATCGGTCGGCCACCTAGCCGGTGGTTTACGAACCGGTCGACTGGACCGTCGCGGAACGGGTTGCCGTCCGCGTGGCAAGGCGGTCCGCCCCTGAGCTCGACACGACTGCCTCCGATCGCCTGCGGCGTGACTTCGCGGAGCTGACGCCGATCGCCGAGGAGCTGGTGAGCGAGACGACCGGGCTCACCTCGCTCGAAGGGGCGGCGCGAGCCGAGGTCACGGATCGGACCGGTTGGATCCGTGCCAACATCCGCTCGTTCAGGCGGCTGCTGACCCCGCTGTTCGAGCGAGCCGAGCTCGAGGGCCGACCGTTCGGGCGGGTTCTCCCCGGCCCACTCGGCACGGCCGGCCGAGCAGCCGCCGGCGCCGAGCTCGGAGCGGTGCTCGGCTGGATGTCGACGCGAGTGCTCGGGCAGTACGACCTGCTCTTCACTGAGGACGCCGATTCTCCAGGCGACGTCGTCTACTACGTCGGGCCGAACGTGATCTCCATCGAGCGGCGCCACGGTTTCCCTCCGAGGGAGTTCCGGCTCTGGATCGCGATCCACGAGCTGACACACCGTGCCCAGTTCACAGGAGTCCCCTGGATGCGCCAGCACTTCCTCGACCTCGTGGACCGGGGCGTCTCGATCGCCACACCGGACCCGAAGGCGCTTGCCGGCGCGCTGGCGAGGACGGCGAACGAGATCCGCTCCGGCCGGAACCCGCTTGCCGAGTCCGGCCTCGTAGGCGTTATCGCAACACCCGAGCAGGCGGCCGTCCTACGCTCGATACAGGCGCTCATGAGCCTGCTCGAGGGCCATGGGGACATCGTCATGAACCGCGCGGCTGCTGACCGGATCCCCGGTGCGAAACGCTTCGCCGACACCCTGCAAGCCCGGCGCGACTCAGCAGGCGGCGTGGTCAAGCTCATCCAGCAGCTGATCGGCATGGAGGCGAAGATGCGCCAGTACCGAGAGGGCGAGCGTTTCGTCGAGACCGTCGAGGCCGATGGTGGGCCCGAGCTCTTCTCACTCGTCTGGGAGGACCCGCAGTACCTGCCGAACCTCGAGGAAGTGCGCGACCCGGCGCGCTGGATCGACCGCGTCGGGGGTCGGTCGCTCGAGATCGCCTGATGGTGGCGAGCCCCACGTTCCGCGTCGTCGGCCCGGACGACGGCCCTCCCACGAGGGAGTTCGCCCGCGGCCTGCTCGAGCGGTGCGGCTTCCCGGACACGGCTACGGGGGAGGCCGCCGCGCCCGGCACGCTCGCCTGTGCCGTCTCGGGCGGCGCTGACTCCCTCGCGTTGCTCGTGCTCGCCACCGAGGCCGGCTGCCATCCGGTGGCGTACCACGTCGACCACGGGCTACGCCCGGGCTCGGCGTCCGAGGTCGAGGTCGTCGAGCGCGCCGCCTTCGCCCTCGGGAGCGAGGTGGTCTCGCTGCGGGTGGACCTTGCTCCCGGTCCGAACCTCGAGGCGAGGGCCCGGGCGGCGCGCTTCGCGGTGCTGCCTGCCGGGGTGGCAACTGGTCACACCGCCGACGATCAAGCCGAGACGGTCCTCATCAACCTCCTCCGGGGCTCGAGCGCGGCCGGCCTCGCCGGCATGTCGTCCGGGGCTCGTCACCCGATCCTCGGCCTGCGCAGGTCAGAGACACGAGCCGTCTGCCGGGAGGCCGGGCTGGACTGGTTCGAGGACCCGAGCAACGCCGAGACCGGCCCGCTTCGCAACAAGATCCGTCACCGGCTCGTTCCCGAGCTGAACGAGCTGTCGGGGCGGGACCTCGTCCCCATCCTCTGCCGCCAGGCCGAGCTGCTCGGCGACGACGAGGCGCTTCTCGACGAGCTTCTCGATCGTGATCGACCCGACGGTGGCGCGGCAGCTCGCCGCAGCGCCGCTTCCCCTTGCACGGCGCGCGATCCGCAAGTGGCTGAGAAACACAACCCCAACCCCCCACCCGCCCTCCTCCGCCACCGTCGACCGCGTGCTGAAGGTGGCGGCCGGCGCCGTGCTCGCGTGCGAGGTCGGCGGCGGAATCACCGTCCGCAGGCGCGCCGGGCGTCTCGTAATCGAGCGCACCGGCTCCCGGCCAGTCCAGTAACGTCCGCAACCGTGACCCCCGAAGAGCGCCGGCATGCCGGTCGGGACGACCCGGCCTGGGTCGCGACCGACCCTCTCCTCGGCAGGGTGGTCGTCTCGGCCGAACAGATCGCCGACCGGGTGAGCGAGCTCGGCGCACAGATAACCAAGGACTACTCCGACCGCCCGCCGCTCCTCGTCGGCGTCCTGAAGGGCGCATTTGTCTTCCTAGCCGACCTCGCGTGGACAATCGAGCTTCCCGCTCGAGATGGACTTCATAGCCGTCTCGTCGTACGGCGCGGCGACGAAGACGAGCGGTGTCGTCCGGATCGTCAAGGACCTCGACCTCGACCTCACCGGCCGGCACGTGATCATCATCGAGGACATCCTCGACAGCGGCCTGACGCTCTCGTATCTGCGAAAGAGCCTGCTCGCCCGCGGCCCGGAATCGCTCGCGATCTGCACGCTGTTGCAGAAAGCGGGACAGCAGCGGACGACTTTCGAGGCCGATTACGTGGGCTTTGAGATCGCGCCCGACTTCGTGATCGGATACGGGCTCGACGTCGCCGAGCGCTACCGCAACCTTCCCGACCTGCGCGTGTACCTCGCGGGAGAGCCGGAGTGAGCATCGACCGGGCCCGGGTCGAAGCCGCCGTCACCGAGTTGCTCACTGCGATGGGGGAGGACCCCTCGCGAGAGGGGCTGCAGCGGACCCCGACGCGGGTGGCCAACATGTACGAGGAGCTCTTCGGCGACATCCACGAGCCACCTGACCGCTTCCTCACCGTCACTTTCGCAGCCGAGCACGACGAGATGGTCATGGTACGCGACATCCCCTTCGCGTCGCTCTGTGAGCACCACCTCGTGCCGTTCCTCGGCAAGGCTCATGTGGCTTACATCCCCTCGCAGGAAGGACGGATCACCGGGCTCTCCAAGCTCGCCCGGGTTGTCGACGCCTACGCTCGGCGCCTTCAGGTCCAAGAACGGATGACCTCGCAGATCGCAGACTCGATCGAGCGTGTCCTCGAGCCGCGCGGTGTGCTCGTCGTGATCGAGGCGGAGCACCTCTGCATGTCGATGAGGGGCATCCGGAAGCCGGGGACGCTGACCGTGACCTCTGCGGTTCGCGGGCTCTTCCGGCACGACCCCGCCACCCGTGCCGAGGGGATGGCGTTCGTGCGGGGAAGCCGGTCATACCCGGCGTGAGCCTCTACGCTCGTCGTGTGCGTCCTTTGGTCATGGGCGTCCTCAACGTCACCCCGGACTCCTTTTTCGACGGGGGCCGGTACCTCGATCACGATGCGGCCATCCGCCGTGGCCGCGAGATCCTCGACGAGGGCGCCGACATCCTCGACATCGGTGGTGAGTCGACCCGGCCCGGCGCGTCGGCGGTACCCGAGGACGAGGAACTGAACCGCGTCCTGCCCGTCGTCGAGGCGCTCGCCCTCGACGGACGGGTAGCGGACGGCCGTGCACGCATCTCGATAGACACGACGACGCCTGCCGTCGCCCGCGCTGCTGTCAGTGCGGGTGCCACCATTATGAACGACGTCTCGGCCTCGCTCGCCGAGGTCGCGGCAGAGACGGGCGCCGCCTTCGTGGCCATGCACGCGAAAGGCACCCCGGCCGACATGCAGGACGACCCGCGCTACGACGACGTGGTCGCCGAGGTCTCGGAGTACCTGGCAGAGCGTGCGGGCGCCGCCCGAGCTGCCGGTGTCGCCGAAGTCTGGATCGACCCCGGCATCGGCTTCGGCAAGACCGCGCACCACAACCTGGCTCTTCTGCGTGCGCTCGAGCAGCTCACGGCGCTCGGGTGGCCGGTCGTCGTGGGCACTAGCCGGAAGACGTTTCTCGGGCGAATCGCAGCCGGCGGACCCGATTCCCCGCCGCTTCCCCCGAGCGAGCGATTCGAGGGGTCGCTCGCGACAGCAGTCTGGTCGATGGCATGTGGCGCGGCGGCGGTGCGGGTGCACGACGTCCGTGCGACCGTGCACGCCGCTCGGCTGGTGGCGGCTGCCTGCGGTGCAGCCACATACCGCGACGACCACGACCTAGAGCAAGGGGACAATCGGCTATGAGAGGTCGCTGGGCAGCAGGGATAGTGCCGCGCAACTTCTCTTGGATCATCAAGGACCGCCTCGCCGTGAGCGAGCGGCCGGGAGGTTACGCCCGCAATCACCGGAAGGTCCGCCGTCAAGAGGAGCTGTTGTGGCTGCGGGCGCAGCACTTCGACCGTGTGGTGTCCCTCCTCGGGTCATCGCACAACCTTCACTCCTACGACGAGCTCGGGTTGACGTGGGCCCATTTCCCGATGCCGACCACGACCGACTTGAGCGTGCCGCTGGCGGGCCTGTACCCGTCGATCTACGCCTGGCTCCGTGCAGGCGAGCGGCTGCTCGTCCACCAGGACGAGCTCGGCGACCAGCTCATGGGCATCATCGCCGGCTACCTCCTCTGGAGCGCGCTGATCCCTGACGGGCCCCGTGCCATCACCGCCACTGAGCAGCTGCTGAAGCGCCAGATGGGTGCCGTGGGCCGCCGCATCGTGGCGCTGGCGGGAGAAGCTCCGCCGCCGGGCATCCTGAAGCCGCCGGCTGCGCCGCCGCCGGCACCTGTGGCACCTGCTGAGCCTGCCGGCGCGCCGCCCGCTTCCTCCGAGCCCACGTCCGACGAGGTCCGCGAGACGTGAAGCCGGGCGACGACCGGATCGAGGTGCTCGGGCTCCGGGTGGTCGCTCGCCACGGCGTGCTGCCCGAAGAGCGCGAGCGAGCGCAACCTTTCGAGATCGACCTCGAGATCGAAGCAGACTTGAGCGAGGCGGCGCGCCACGACGACCTGTCGAAGACCGTCGACTACGGCTCGGTTGTCGAGAAGGTGACGGAGGCTCGCGACCACGAGGAGTTTCGAGCTGCTCGAGGCGCTGGCCGACGCGATCGCCGCGTCCGTGCTGACAGACTCGAGAGCCGAAGCAGTCACAGTCCGGGTGCGCAAGCTCCGGCCGCCGGTCGCGGCCGATCTCGCCTCGGTCGCAGTGACGATCCGCCGCAGCCTGGCCTGAGCCGGCCGCTTTCGCGCATGCTCGCGTTCCTGGGCCTCGGGTCGAACCTGGGCGATCGCGAGTCTCACCTGGTCGGTGCGGTCGAGGGGCTCCGCAAGCTCGATCCCGATCTCAAAGTGTCCCCCGTGTACGAGACCGCCCCGGTCGGTGGCCCGGCTGGCCAGGGCGCCTACCTCAATTGCGTCGTCCGGCTCGACACTGATCTCACGCCTCGGGAGCTGCTCGGAGTCGCACAGGCACTGGAGCACGAGGCCCGGCGGGTCCGGACCGTGAAGGACGGGCCCCGTACCCTCGACATCGACCTGCTGCTCCTCGACGACATGGTCATCGAGGAAGACGACCTCGTAGTCCCGCATCCGCGCCTGCTCGAGCGGGGATTCGTCCTCGCGCCTCTGGAGGACCTCGACCCGAGCCGGGTCCCTCCGGACTGGCGTAGGTCGGTGCCGCGTGCCGGGTCGCTCGATGAGGGCCTGCGGAAGGTGGGTACACTTCGTAGTAGCTGAACACGACGGGCACCCCGCATAGGGGCTCGAACGGAAGCGAGGCTTGGATGATGAAGGTACGTATCGTCGGCTCGGGACGAGCCGGTCGCTCGTTCGAGGCGGCACTTTCTGGCGCGGGCGTGACGGTTGAGCTGATCCCGGGACGATCCAGTCGAGCCGCGCTCGCCGGCGCCGGCATCGGTCAGGACGCGGTGCTGATCGCGGTACCTGACCGGTACGTGGCGGGCGTGGCTGCGCTCATCGAGACCGGGTCAGAACCTGGCTCCGAGGTCGAACCCGGGTCCGAGGCCGGCGGCGGCGCCGTCCTCTTGCACTGCTCGGGGTCGCTCGGGCTCGAAGCTCTCGGCCCGGTCGACCGGCACCCGAGACGCGGCTCGCTCCACCCCCTTGCCACCCTTCCTGATCCCGTCATCGGGTCGCTCCGCCTGCGCGGGGGGACCTACTTCGCCGTGAGCGGCGACCAGATCGCCACTGATCTTGTGCTCGCGCTCGGTGGCCAGCCGATCGTGGTGGCACCCGAGCAGCGCGCTCGGTACCACGCGGCTGCTTGCGTGGCCTCCAACCACATCGTGGCGCTGCTCGGGCAGGTGCAGCGCATCGCGGCGGGTGCGGGGCTCCCGCTCGAGGCCTTCGTCCCCCTTGCGAGGGGCGCGCTCGACGACGTCACAATGCTCGGCCCTGCTGCGGCGCTCACGGGGCCGGCTGCGCGCGGCGACCTCCCGACCCTCGAGAGTCACCGGTCCGTGATCGATCCGAGTGAGCTCGCGGGCTACGACGCCGGTGTGCTGCTCGCGAGCAGACTCGCGGGTGAGCGCGCCGAGGGCGCCGCGACTCCAACTCCGCCACCGCCTCCGCCTCCGCCGGTGGCGAGCACGACGTCGGCAGCCGGCGCGCATCTTTGGAGCTGATCCGCGGGCGGGGCGACTGGCAGTCGCTCCTCGAGGCTCAGGCGTGAGAAGGGGGACCGGATCGGGCTCGTCCCCACGATGGGAGCGCTGCACGCGGGCCACCTCTCGCTCGTGTCGGCGGCCGCAGAACACTGCGACTTCGTCGCGATGACGATCTTCGTCAACCCGCTCCAGTTCGGCGACTCGGGCGATCTTGCCGCCTATCCGCGGGACCTCGGCGCGGACCTCCAGCTGGCAGCAGATTCCGGGGTGGACGCAGTCTTTGCCCCGAGCGTCGAGGAGATGTACCCCTCGGGCACGCCGTCCACGACCGTTCGACCCGGCCGCTTGGCGGACAGGCTGGAGGGCACGGCTCGCCCGTCACACTTCGACGGTGTCGCGACCATCGTGACGAAACTCTTCGCCCTCACCGGACCCTCGACCGCCTTCTTCGGCGAGAAGGACTTCCAACAGCTCGCGATCGTCTCGCGCCTCGTCTCGGATCTGGACCTGCCGATCGAGGTCGTCGGGTGCCCGATCGTGCGCGAGCCCGACGGCTTGGCGCTGTCGAGCCGCAACCGCCGGCTCTCGCGGGCCGAGCGCCACGCCGCCTCCGTGTTGTTCCGCTCCCTCGAAGCCGGGCGGCGAGGGCTCGAAGAGGGCGCCGACCTCGACTCTGCCGAGGAGTCGATGAGGTCGGAGCTCGCAACCGAGCCGCTCGTACGTCCCGACTACGCCGTCGCAGTCGACCCGACGACGCTCGAACGGCCTACGGAGCAGCCGGGCCCACTGCGCCTCCTCGTGGCTGCCACCGTCGGACCGGTCCGCTTGATCGACAACGTCGCAGCGGAGCCAGTCCAGCGAGCAGAGCCGGCCGCGCCCGCAGAGCTCGATCCCGTAGCGTCTTGACGATGGCCGCCCCCGCCACCTCCATCGCCCAGGTGGACCATCTCGACGTTCTCGTCGTCGGGAGCGGCGTCGCCGGCCTGTCGGCTGCGGTCCGGCTCGCTTCGCTCGGCCGGGCGCGGGTCGGGATATTGACCAAGGGCACCCTCGAGCAGTCCACGACCCGTTGGGCCCAGGGGGGCATTGCCGCCGTGCTGCCCGGCGACGAGGACTCGACCGACCGGCACCTTGCCGACACCTTGCGCGCCGGAGCGGGTCTGTGTGACGAAGCGGCAGTCCGGGTCCTCGTGGACGAGGGGCCGGCCAGGGTGACCGAGTTGATCGCGCTCGGCGCGGTCTTCGACCGTTCGCCGGACGGCGACCTCGCGAGGGCGCTCGAAGGCGGGCACTCGAGCCCGAGGGTGCTTCACGCGGGCGGTACCGCGACCGGTGCCGAAGTCGAGCGGGCGCTCGTGGAGGCGGTCGAGGAGTCGGCGGCGGCGGTGCTCGAGCACTGGTACGCGCTCGATCTCGTTGTCGCCGGCGGCCGGTGCCGAGGCGTGCTAGCGCTCGACCCGACCGGTGCCGTCGTCCGCGTGCCGGCGACCCACGTCATCCTTGCCTGTGGAGGCGCCGGCCAGCTCTTCAGCGTGACGACGAATCCCGACGAGGCAACCGGCGACGGGATCGCCATGGCGCTGCGGGCCGGCGTGCTCGTGACCGACGTCGAGTTCGTCCAGTTCCATCCGACGGCGTTGCACCATCCGGTCATGCCGCGGCCTCTCATCTCCGAGGCGCTCCGGGGCCATGGAGCGGTCTTGAGAGACGAGCGCGGGGAACGCTTCGTCGACGAACTACAACCGCGAGACGTTGTCAGCCGCGCGATTGCCGCTGAGCTGGCGAGGTCTGGCGCGAGCCACGTCTGGCTCGACTGCACGAAGCTCCCGGAGTTCGCGCACCGCTTCCCAACGATTCACGCGGCGCTCTCCGAGGCCGGCTACGACCCCGGCCGGGAGTGGCTGCCGATCGCTCCGGCTGCCCACTACATAAGTGGCGGCGTCGCTACGGATCTCGACGGGGCGAGTGTGCTCCCCGGGCTCTGGGCGGCAGGTGAGGTTGCCTGTACCGGAGTCCACGGCGCCAACCGTCTGGCATCGAACTCCCTGCTCGAAGGGATGGTCTTTGGCGCCCGAGTGGTGGACGCGATCATCGGGGGGAAGGACGCGCCGGGTTCGACCGGGATCCTCTCGGCCCCGCCCGGTGCTCTGCCCATCGAGCAGATCGAGGTCGCCGGCGGTCTGTCCGGCTCGTCAACCGGCTCGTCAAACCCGCCGGCGACGGCGGCGACCGACCGGACGGCGACCGACCCGGCCGATCTCGCGCACCGGCAGGCTGCCGCCACCGATGGCCGCCGCAGGCTCCAGACGGCGATGACGGCCGACGCCGGCATCGTCAGGGATGCAGCGTCGCTCGCGAGAGCCACCCGTAACGTCGAAGGGGTGCTCTCCGGCGCGGGCGACCACGGCGCCCACGGCGACCACGGCGAGCAAGACGAGCACGGTTTGGGTCATGCGCCGCTCCCGGCCGAAGCCGAGCTGCGCAACCTGCGCGATCTCAGCCTGGCCCTGCTAGCGGCGGCGACTGCTCGGGAGGAGAGCCGGGGCGCTCACACGAGGTCCGACTATCAAGAGACCTCCGAGCGATTTGCGATGAGATTCGGTTTCGGGTCCGACGGGCCAGAGGTACGGGCGAACGTGAGGACGAGGGTGAGCGTCGCCTCGGCGGCAGCGCCTGAGCTCGGGGTGAACCGTGCCTGACAGAGCACACGACGAGCCGGTCGTCCGCTCGGATCTGGAGCCGGAGCCGCCCGCGCCGGCTGTCCGGCGGGCGGTCGAGATCGCACTCGAGGAGGACCTCCTGCCTCTCGGAGACATCACGGCCTCGCTGCTGCCTGCGGGCGCCGTCGGCGAAGCCGTATTCGTAAGCCGTGCATATGGCGTGCTGGCCGGAACGGCGTGCGCGATCGAGACAGGCCGCCAGATCGGCGACCTCGAAGTGAGCTTCTCCTTGAGCGATGGCTCCCGGGTCACCCCCGGGCTCGTCCTCGGGAGGATGGCGGGGCGATTCCGCTCGATCGTCACCGCCGAGCGCACGGCGCTCAACTTCCTCGGGCACCTGTCGGGGGTCGCGACGCTCACCGACCGGTATGTCCGCGCGGTCGAGGCCGTGAACCCCGACTGCCGGGTGTGGGATACGCGCAAGACGACGCCGGGCCTCCGGGCGCTCGAGAAGGCAGCGGTCCGAGCGGGCGGGGGCGTGAACCATCGCGGCAACCTCTCCGAAGGCGTTCTCGTGAAGGACAATCACCTCGGCAAGACTTCGATCACCGCCAGCGTGCGCCGCGCTCTCGATCGATGGCCAGGGCGCATGGTCGAAGTCGAGTGTGACCGGATCGAGCAGGTAGTCGAGGCGGTCGAGGCCGGGGCGACGCTCGTCCTGTGCGACAACATGTCGCCCGACGAGTTGCGGGCCTGCGTGACGATCGTCCGGAGCCATCCCCGCGGCCAGGCCGGAGCGGTGCTCGTCGAGGCGTCGGGGCGCATGAGCCTCGACGACATCGGCGAGTACGCGGCCGCTGGCCCCGACGTCATCTCGGTCGGAGCGTTGACCCACTCGGCACCGGTGCTCGACATCGGTCTCGACCTCTTGCCGGTCGGCTAGACACTTCCCGTGCTGCTCGCCCTCGACGTCGGCAACACCCAGACAGTTATCGGCGTGTTCGACCCACCGACCCAGAGCGACGCATCGCGCTCGGCGACCGCCGGCAACCCGGGCGGCGAGCTGCCCGATCTCAAGTACCACTGGCGCATCGCGACGGTGGCCGACCGGACCTCCGACGAGCACGCCCTTCTGCTCGTGGAGCTGCTCCGTCTCGTGGGTGTGGACATCCGGGGCGACGAGCTGTCCCGTCACCTCTCGGGGATCGCCATCTCCTCGTCGGTGCCGAGCGTGACCTCCGCGCTCCGCGAGATGGCCCAGCGCTGGTTCCCGGTCCCGGTCGTGGTCATCGAGCCCGGCGTGAGGACCGGCATGCCGATCCTCTACGACAACCCCAAGGAAGTCGGAGCTGACCGCATCGCGAACGCCGTCGGCGCCATCGACCTGTTGACGCCGCCGATCATCGTCGTCGACCTCGGGACCGCCACGACGTTCGACGTGGTGTCGGCGGCGGGCGAGTACCTCGGCGGGGCGATCACGCCGGGCATCGAGATCTCCACCGACGCCCTCTTCGCCTCGGCGGCGGCACTCCGGCGGGTCGAGCTCGTCGAACCACGCCAGGTCATAGGCAAGTCGACGGTCGAGTCGATCCAGTCCGGGATCATCTACGGGTACGTCGGGCTGGTCGACGGGCTCTGCAGGCGCATCATGGACGAGCTGGGGGAGGCCAGGGTCGTCGCCACAGGTGGCCTCGCCGCCCTCATCTGCCCGCTATCGGAGGTCATCGCGTACCACGAGCCGTGGCTGACCTTGCACGGGCTGCGGCTCGTTTACGAGAGAAACACAGACCGCCTCCACCCCACCTCCCTCCCGAGGACCGGTCCGTGATGACAGAGGACACGACGGTCCCGTACCGATTCGAGGGGACCGTCGCGGTAGCCCGGGTGGTCTCGACCTACGGCCACCTCGAGACCGGGGAGGAGTCCGGCGACACGGTCCGCGTCGCCGGCCGCGTCATGTTGCTGAGGGTCCAGGGCAAGCTCGCGTTCGCCACCTTGCGCGACTGGACGGGCGAGGTCCAGCTGTTCTGCTTGCAGGCGGTGACCGATCGTTTCGACGAGCTGAAGCGCCTCAACCTCGGGGACTGGATAGGGGCCGACGGCGAGGTCGTGCGCACCAAGCGCGGAGAGCTCTCCGTCAAGGTCACGTCGTGGAGCCTCCTCGCCCGGGCTCTTCATGGCTTCGGCGACAAGTGGCGCGGCGTGAACGACCCCGAGGTTCGTTATCGCCAGCGTGAGGTGGATCTATGGGCGAACGAGGGAGTGCGCGATCGTTTCTTGCTGCGTTCCCGCGTCGTCACGGCCATCCGGAGCCTGCTGGCAGAGCGCGGGTACGTCGAGGTGGAGACCCCGGTCTTGCACCCGATCCCAGGTGGAGGCTTCGCCAAGCCGTTCGTGACCCACTACAACTCGATGCACTCGGACTTCTACCTGCGGATCGCCCTCGAGCTGTACCTGAAGAGATGCGTGGTCGGCGGGCTCGAGCGCGTCTTCGAGGTCGGGCGTGTGTTCCGCAACGAGGGCGTCGGTCCGAAGTACAACCCCGAGTTCACGATGCTCGAGGCATATCAGGCCTACGCCGACTATCACGACATGGCCGAGCTGCAGGAGTACCTGATCAGCGGAGCGGCGCTGGCGGCGCTCGGGAGCACGAAGGTCGTCTTCCAAGGCCGCGAGCTCGACCTGACTCCCCCGTGGCGGAAGGCCACCCTCGAGGAGGTCGTCGAGGAGGTGACGGGCGTGGAGGTGAGCCTCGGCATGGGCCGGGGAGAAGCTCGGTCGCATCGCCGCCTCGATGGACGTCGATATCCAGGAGCGTTTCGACGCGGGCCAGGTGCTCACCGAGATCTACGAGAAGACGACCGAACCGAACCTCTGGGGTCCAGTACACGTGGCGGACTATCCCGAGTCGGTCTCGCCGCTCACCCGCAAGCACCGCACGCGGCCCGGTTACGTCGAACGGATCACGCCGATCGCGGCTGGTCGCGAGCTCGGCGAGTGCTACAGCGAGCTCGTCGACCCCGTCGATCAGCGTGCCCGCTTCGAGGCCCAGGTGGCGGACCGCCTGAAGGGCGACGAGGAAGCGATGCCGATGGACGAGGACTTCATCCGTGCGCTCGAGCGAGGCATGCCCCCCACCGGCGGAATCGGCCTCGGCGTCGACCGCTTGGCGATGCTGCTCGCCGACGTCCACCACATCCGAGAGGTCCTGCTGTTCCCTGCCCTGCGGCCCGAGGCCGACCAGGCGCCCGACTGAGAGCTTCAGCCCGCCAGTTGGTCGGACCGCTCCCGTGCGCTCTCGGCTGCACGAGTCAGGTTGTCGGCTACGTCCTGGGCGAGCTGGGAGAGCCGGGCGCTGATGGCTCCCCCGTCGAGGCGCTCGGCGGCCATCGCAGCCTGTTCGGAGTACTCGCGGGCTACGAGGCTCGAGGCGACGATCCCCTTCGAGGACGCCACGAGCGACCTGGCGGCCGATCGCTCCGCCTCCCCGAGCGGCTTTCCCAACAGGTCGAGAAGAGCGGGGCCGACCGAATGGTCCTTCAGGGCCCGCTGGACGGGCAAGGTGTAGATGCCCTCGGCAAGGTCCTGCCCCGGCGGCTTGCCGAGCTCCTCTTCGGTGGCGATCACGTCGAGGACGTCGTCACGGATCTGGAAGACCATCCCGAAGGCCTCCCCGAACGCCGTGAGGTCGTCCACCTTCTGGCGGTCGAGGCCGGCGGTCAGGCCGCCGATCCGGCATGCGGTCGACATGAGCGCAGCCGTCTTGTCCGAGATCGCTCGCAGGTAGTCCGGCTCGTTCCTGTCCACTTGGTAGGCGGCTCGCACCTCGGCGACCTGTCCCTGGCACAGGCGGGCGAGCGTTGCCGCCAGCAGTCCTGCGATCTCGGGCCCGAGGCTGGCGGCGATCTCGGCAGAGCGAGCAAGGAGGAAGTCACCTGCGACGATGGCCACCAAGTTTCCCCAGCGCGCGTTGACGCTCTCCACGCTGCGGCGGCGGACGGCCTCGTCCATCACGTCGTCGTGGTAGAGCGAGGCGAGGTGCACGAGCTCGACCGAGACGCCCCCGAGCCTGCTCTCGTCCGATATGTCGTCGCCTGACAGCTCGGACGACGTCAACGTGAGCGAGGGCCTGAGGCGCTTGCCACCGGCCACGATGAGGTGGCTCGCCACCTCGTTCAGAAACGCGTCGTCGCCCACGACCGAGTCCCTCAAACAGGCCTCGAGCCGCGCGAGCTCGTCATCGGACACCGGGAGTGCGAAGAGATCTGACCCTTTCACCAGCACAGCACCCTAGGACACTTGCCGGGCCATCCGACAGCCCGGGGTGAGCCGAAGGCTTCCGCGGCGTCCCGAAGAGGGCGGATCGTGCCTGCTCATCAGCCGGGAAGGCCTGGGGGCCCGGAGGTGTTGTAATGAGACAGTGTCGTCGGACAAACAAGTGCTAACCAAAGGGACACACCCTGCCGATAGACTGACCACAAGAACCGTCCACTGAGGAGCCGCAGTTGTTCGAGCGATTCACTGACCGGGCACGTAGGGTACTGGTCCTCGCTCAAGAGGAGGCGCGCCTCCTCAATCACAGTTTCATCGGTACCGAGCACATCCTGCTCGGCCTGATACACGAGGGCGAAGGGCTTGCCGCCAAGGCGCTCGAGTCGCTCGGCATATCTCTCGAAGCCGTGCGGGAGAAGGTCGAGGAGACGATAGGGCCGGCAGGGTCCGCACCGACGGGATCACCTCCGTTCACGCCGCGTGCGAAGAAGGTCCTCGAGTTGTCCCTCCGCGAGGCGCTCCAACTCGGTCACAACTACATCGGTACCGAGCACATGCTCCTCGGCCTTGTCCGCGAGGGCGAGGGCGTGGCAGCCCAGGTCCTGATGTCACTCGGCGCCGATCTCTCCCGGGTTCGCCAGCAGGTCATACAGCTCCTCTCGGGCTTCCAGGGCCGCGAGACGGCGGCGGCCGGAGCCGGCAGCGCCGCAGCGAGCGGCCAGGAGAGCCAGTCGTCCGGCTCGCCGGTGCTGGACCAGTTCGGCCGCAACCTGACGCAGCTGGCCCGCGATCACAAGCTCGATCCTGTCATCGGGCGTGACAAGGAGATCGAGCGGGTCATGCAGGTGCTCTCCCGCCGCACCAAGAACAATCCAGTGCTCATCGGCGAGCCGGGCGTCGGGAAGACCGCGATCGTCGAAGGCCTCTCACAGCAGATCGTCTCCAACGACGTGCCCGAGACGCTTAAGGGCAAGCAGCTCTACACCCTCGATCTCGGAGCTCTCGTGGCAGGGAGCCGCTACCGCGGAGATTTCGAAGAGCGCCTGAAGAAGGTGCTGAAGGAGATCCGCACGCGCGGCGACATCATCTTGTTCATCGACGAGCTGCACACGCTCGTCGGTGCCGGGGCGGCCGAGGGTGCGATCGACGCGGCCTCGATCCTGAAGCCGATGCTGGCCCGGGGCGAGTTGCAGACGATCGGAGCGACGACGCTCGACGAGTACCGCAAGCACCTCGAGAAGGACGCGGCCCTCGAGCGCCGCTTCCAGCCCATCAAGGTGGAGGAGCCGTCCCTCGCTCACACCATCGAGATCCTTCAGGGCCTGCGCGACCGCTACGAGCAGCACCACCAAGTCACGATCACCGACCAGGCGCTTGTCGCGGCAGCGAACTTGGCGGACCGGTACATCTCGGATCGCTTCTTGCCCGACAAGGCGATCGACTTGATCGACGAGGCAGGCAGCCGGCTCCGGATCCGCCGGATGACGAGGCCACCTGAGTACCGCAAGATCGAAGAGGAGCTGGCCGAGCTTCGCGGCAAGAAGGACACCGCCATCGAGAAGCAGAACTTCGAAGAGGCGAAGAAGCTGGCCGATCAGGAGAAAGAACAGCTGGAGCTCAAGTCGACGCTCGAGTCCCAGTGGCGCGACGAGGGCGTCGAGCTCTTCGACGTCGTCGACGAGGACGTCATCGCCGAGGTTCTCGCGAACTGGACCGGGATCCCGGTCTACAAGCTGACCGAGGAGGAGACGGCGCGCCTCTTGAGGATGGAAGACGAGCTCCACAAGCGCGTGATCGGGCAGGAGGACGCGATCGGCGCCCTGTCGAGGGCGATCAGGCGCACCCGCGCCGGGCTGAAGGACCCGAAGCGGCCGAGTGGCTCGTTCATCTTCCTCGGCCCTACAGGCGTCGGCAAGACCGAGCTGGCGAAGGCATTGGCGGAGCTGTTGTTCGGTGACGAGAGCTCGCTCATCCAGCTCGACATGAGCGAGTACATGGAGAAGCACACCGTCAGCCGTCTCGTCGGATCGCCGCCTGGCTACGTCGGGTACGAGGAAGGCGGCCAGCTGACCGAGGCCGTCCGCCGCAAGCCGTTCTCCGTCGTGCTCTTCGACGAGGTCGAGAAGGCCCACCCGGACGTGTTCAACGCACTGCTCCAGATCCTCGAGGACGGTCGGCTGACCGACGCCCAGGGTCGCACGGTCGACTTCAAGAACACCGTCCTGATCATGACGTCCAACCTCGGGACGGGGGACCTGCGCAAGGCGGCCGTTGGCTTCTCTAAGGCCAACGAGGCAGTGACCCACGAGCGGATGAAGGCCAAGGTGCACGACGCGCTGAAGCTCCACTTCCGGCCGGAGTTCCTGAACCGCATCGACGAGGTCATCGTCTTCCACGAGCTCACCCAGGAAGAGGTCGTCCAGATCGTCGACCTCCTGGTCCAGCGGGTGCGCGACCAGCTCGAGGGCCAGGGAATCGGGCTCGAGCCACACCTGAGGCCAAGGTGCTCGTGGCGGGCAAGGGCTACCAGCCCGAGCTCGGTGCGCGCCCGTTGCGCCGGGCGATCCAGCAGCTCATCGAGGACCCGCTGTCCGAGAAGATCCTGTGGAAGGAATTCCGGGTCGGGGAGACGATCCTCGTGGACGCCGTCAACGAGGAGCTGACGTTCGCGGCGATCGAGGGCTTCGAGCCTCCGACCGTCGAGCTCGCAGGAGCTGGCGCCGACAGCTGAGCGGGGTCCTGAGGCTCTGATAGACGGGTCGGCCGGGCGTTGCCACAGGGAGTGATACAGCCTCCGCGTACCTTCGCGGCATGAGACGCCCGAGCCGACAGAACGTGTGCAGCGCCTGCGGGGCGACCTCGCCGAAGTGGACAGGCAAGTGCGCAGGCTGCGGTGCCTGGAACACCCTCGTCGAACAACAGGTCCGTCCTGACACACCCACACCCCCGCGCCAAGTTGGGCCCCGCAGCGCTCGTTCCCATCTGGCGGCCAACCGAATCGAGTTCGGACCGAGCCCGATCAGTGACCCGGAGTGGTCGGCTGTGCTGGGCGGGTACGGCAACCCGCAGCTCGGGCCGCTCCCTTTGTCGGCGATCGATCCCGAAGCGGCTCGACCGTTCCCGACGGGCCTCCCCGAGCTCGACCGGGTGCTGTCGGGAGGGATCGTCCCCGGGTCGGTGACCCTCCTTGGTGGTGAGCCCGGGATCGGCAAGTCGACGCTCGTGCTGCAGGCTGTTACGGCGGCCGCCGAGCGGGGTGCCCGGTCGCTCATCATCGCGGCCGAGGAGTCGGCCGAGCAGGTACGGCGGAGAGGGGCGCGGCTCGGAGCGTTGCCCGAGGCCTGTCTCTTGCTGTCGACGAGCGACCTCCTTGCCTCGATCGAGGCGGCCGACCAGGTGCGACCTGCGTTGCTCGTGATCGACTCGATTCAAGCCATCAGCGACCCGGCGATCTCCTCGCCCGCCGGCTCGACGAACCAGGTCCGCGAGTGTGCGCAGCTGCTGGTGCAGTATGCGAAGGCGACGGGCACGGCCACGATCCTCGTCGGCCATGTCACGAAGGACGGAGCGCTTGCGGGGCCGCGCACGCTCGAGCACTTGGTCGACACCGTGCTGTCCTTCGAAGGGGATCGCCACCACACGTTGAGGGCACTCGTGGCCACGAAGCACCGATACGGGCCTTCAGGTGAGCTGGGGCTGTTCGAGATGGGCGAGGAGGGCCTCCAGTCGCTCGAAGACGCCAGTGCCCTGTTGCTCGGAGATCGCAGGCCCGACGCGGCGGGGAGCGTGGCACTGCCCGTCGTCGAGGGCCGGCGGCCACTTCTCGTGGAGGTTCAGTCGCTCCTCGCGGCGACCCGGAACCCGTCGCCACGCCGGGTGGTGCAAGGAGTCAGTGCCGCCCGTGTCGCCCTGCTGCTCGCGGTGCTCGAGCGCTGCTGCGGCGCAAGGGTTGGGAACACCGACGTCTTCGTCTCGACAGTCGGCGGCATCAAGGTGACCGAGCCGGCGGCAGATCTCGCCATCGCTCTCGCCGTCATGTCGAGCCTGAGGGGGATCCCGCTCCCCTCGGACACGGTGATATTCGGGGAGGTCGGCCTCGCAGGCGAGGTCCGACAGGTATCGAGGCCAGAACGGCGCCTCGCCGAGTCGGCGCGGCTCGGCTTCAGGCGGGCGATCGTGCCGAGGGCCACGCCCGAGGATCCAGGCGGGATGACCCTCGACCGGGTCAGTTCGGTCGCAGAGGCTGTGAGTCTTCTCGGGTTGTCCGAGACGAGGGCTGGCCAGCCGGACTCCGGCCGTTCGTCGCGGCCGGCGCCGAGCCAAGGGCCGGCTTCCTGGCCCAACCCAGGGCGGAGCTCAGTGCTTGGCCCAAGCGTTAGCCCAGTCCTAAGCCCGCCCCCGGGCCCGGGCACGAGCCCGGGAGAGAGCCCGGGAGAGAGACCGCGCCTGGTCGTCCTCGCGCCGATCGAGGACCGCGAGGCCGCCACCGGCAGCACTCCGAGGGGTGCCGATTCGGATGGCTGGAAGGGCCATTCCGACCCGGATGTGCTGGGGTAGCCAAAAAGCTGTCACAATTGCTACCCGATGCCGTCGGAGTGGCATCGGAGGCGCATCCGGGAACGAGCGATCGCCGCGCCCTTCAAATGGATGCGATCCCTCGCTCACGTATCATGAGGAGTCTGGATTTGTTCGACGTCGGGGACAAGGTCGTGTACCCACATCACGGTGCCGCAGTGGTCGAGCGCCGTGAGATCCGTGAGCATTTCGGCGAGAAGCGTGAGTATCTCGTCCTGCGTCTCGCGTATGGAGACCTAACGCTAATGGTTCCGGCCGACAACACCTCGGAGGTCGGCCTGCGGGAGGTCATCAACGACGAGGAGGTGGAAGAGGTCTTCGCCGTCCTCCGGAAGAAGGAAGCTCGCATGCCGACCAACTGGTCCCGGCGCTACAAGAACCACGTGGAGAAACTGAAGTCGGGCGACATCTACCAGGTTGCCGAAGTCGTGCGGAACCTCTCCATCCGCGACAAGGACAAGGGTCTGTCGGCTGGCGAGAAGCGGATGCTTACCCGTGCTCGCCAGATATTGGTCTCGGAGCTGACCTTCGCCATCGGCGTGAGCGAGGAAGAAGCCGAAGAGCGCCTCAACGCGGCATTGCCGTAGGCGGTTTCCTCGTGGCGGGATCGGTCTGGGCGATCGTCGTCGCTGCGGGCAAGGGCACACGTTTCGGCGGGCCCAAGCAGTTCGCCCTCGTGGGTGGGCGCACGGTCGTTGAGCTAGCCATCGCTACGGTTGCGCCTGCCACGGCCGGGATCGTCGTCGTCATACCGCCGGACCTCGTACCCGAGGAGCCCGGGAGGGCGGAGGACCTCCTTGCCACTCTCGGCGTCGGACGAGCCGGCGTGGTGCGCAACGAACAAGTACCCGAGTTGCGCGTGGTCGCCGGGCGAGAGAGCCGGGCCGGATCCGTCCGGGCGGGGCTCGCGGCGGTACCTGCGGAGTGCGAGGTCGTGGTCGTACACGACGCGGCCCGTCCACTTGCCTCCTCGCGGATGTGCCAACAGGTAGTCGATGCCGTGCGCGCAGGCGCCGACGGCGCGGTCCCAGGGATCTCGCTGACCGACACCGTGAAACGGACTTCCGGGGGCCAGGTCGTGGAGACACTCTCGCGCGATGCCCTGGTGCGGGTGCAGACTCCTCAGGCGTTTCGTGCGAGCGTGCTGCGCCAGGCTCATGCCGGAGACCCCGAGGCAACCGACGACGCCGGCTTGGTCGAGGCGCTCGGTGGTCTGGTCATCGTCGTCCCCGGCGAGGAGACGAATCTGAAGATCACGTCTCGAGGCGACCTTGAGCTCATCGAGTGGTGGTACGAACGGCTCGGGGGCGTGGGCGCCGGCGACCTCACGACGGTCGTGGAGCCGAGCAGGTGACCGCGCGAGTGGGCATAGGCATCGATGTCCACCCGTTCTCGGACGGCACGGAGCGCTCGCTCGTCCTCGGCGGCGTCACCTTTCCTGGCGAGAGAGGCCTCGTCGGTCACAGCGACGCAGACGTGGTCGCACACGCCATCGCAGATGCCATGCTCGGAGCCGCTGGGATCGGTGACATCGGGATGCACTTTCCCGATACGGACGAGCGGTGGCTCGGAGCCGATAGCCTGGACCTCCTTGCCGAAGTAGCCGGCCGCGTGCGAGCGGCGGGCTACCGCTTCGTGAATGCCGACTGCACAGTTGTCGCGGAGCGCCCACGCATTGTGGTGGCGCGGGAAGAGATGATCACGAAGCTCTCGGCTGCAGCTGGTGGTCCCGTGCACGTCAAAGCGACCAGGCCTGAACGCCTCGGAGCGCTCGGGCGGGTCGAAGGGATCGCGTGCTGGGCTGTGGCTTCCATCGAGGAGATTGGATTGTGAGCGCCATGGGCCCTGAGGACGGGCGCAACGACCGGAGCGACAAGCCCGGCAACGATGATCGGCGAGGGCGTGATTCTGGCGCGCCTCGGCGTTCTGGCGGCTCAGGGAGCCGTGCCGACCGGCCAAACCGCACGGGTGGATATCGCGGCGGTTCGGGTTCGGGCTCCGGCGGTGGATATCGCGGCGGTTCGGGTTCGGGCTCCGGCGGTGGATATCGCGGCGGTTCGGGTTCGGGCTCCGGCGGTGGATATCGGGGCGGTTCGGGTTCCGCCTATCGGGGCACGACCAACAGACGTGACGACTGGCGGGCCGAGGGCCGGTCTGGTCGCGGCGACCGCCCCGAGCGGCCCGACCGCTCTTCCCGGCCCGACCGCTCTTCCCGGCCCGACCGCTCTTCCCGGCCCGACCGCTCTGACCAGCCCGACCGCGGCGCAAGCTCGAGCTACCGCCCGCGATACGACAACGGCGGGGACTTCCGCCGCTCAGGCCCGCCTCGCGGACCAAAGGGCTCGGTGTGGGGAGGAGTCGCCCGTGGCGGTGGTGGCTATCGCCGTGGCGAAGCGCAACGCGACGAGCGGGACGGCCGTCCGGCCCGCCCAGCCGCCCGTTACGCACCCCGCCCGGAGGGTGAAGGCGGCGCCGAGAGAAGGCGCGACTACGACCGCGATCGTGACTTCGACCGGGACCGCGAGCGCGACCACGACCGCGGTCAGCGCAAGCCTCAGCGCCGCTTCGAGGAGCCGGGCATCAGCGCGCACGAGGATGCATTCACCACCGAGGACGCATCCTCGCTTCCTCGCGCAGCCAATACGGGCCGCAACTTGTGGAACCCCACGCCATCAGAGGCGCGCCGTCCGGGAAGGGCCTTCGGAGCACCGACCGCGAGATCGGCGAAGTCCTCCGCGCGTCGCTCCACGAACACGGTCGGGGGTGAGCAGGTCGAGGGACGCCAAGCGGTGCGTGAGCTCCTTTCCGCAGGCAAGCGAGCGGTCAGCGAGGTCTGGCTGATCGAAGGAACGGATCCGGCGCCGATCCTGGGCGAGATCGACAATTTGGCCCGGGGGCGTCATGTACCGGTTCGCATGGTGTCACCGAGGAAGCTCGATTCCGTCCGGCGGACCGAGGCCCCCCAGGGTGTAGTTGCCTTCGCCGAGCCGCTCGAGTCCCATGACCTCACTGAGCTCGTCATGCGCGAGTACGAGCACGAGCACGAGCACGGCAAGAAGAGCCAAGACGACGACAGTGAGAACCTCGAGGGGGGCGCGGCAGTGGCGGGGCGGCCGGGCGCGTTTCTCGTAGTTGTCGATGGCGTCACCGATCCTCAGAATCTCGGAGCGATCTTGCGCAGCGCTGAGTGCGCTGGAGCCACCGGTGCAGTTCTGCCAAGGCATCGGGCCGTCCATGTGACAGCCGCAGTGACCAAGGCGGCAGCCGGAGCGGTCGAGCACCTCCCGATCGCCCTCGTGGCGGGCATCCCGAGCGCGCTTCAAGAGCTCGAGCGACTCGGCGTGCGAACGGTGGGGCTGGACGAACGCGGTGATCGCTCCGTGTTCGACCTCGATCTCGGTTCCGACCCCGTGGCGCTCGTGCTTGGCGCCGAAGGGCGAGGTCTCTCTCCTCTGTCGAGGCGGCGCTGCGACCTCCTCGCTCGCATTCCCCTGCATGGCGCGATCCCGTCACTCAACGTGTCGACTGCCGCAGCCGTGGCGTGTTTCGAAGTGGCGAGAGGGCGAACCGCCAAGCTGAGGTGAGGACGTCGAGCCACCCTCACCCTCACCCTTCACCGCTCAGGGCTGTATGCGCCTCCAGGACCACGCGACCTCCACCGAGCTCCGCTCGTAGAACACGCGTCGATGCAGGCGATCTGCCGAGCCTTCCCAGAATTCGACGGTCGTGGGCACGAGGCCGTACGCCTGGTAGCTCGAAGGCCGGTCGATCGGTCCCTCGCCAGCGGTCAGCGCGTCCGCCCGCGCGTGCAGCGATAGCTCGGCGGCTACCGAGTCGAGAACCGAGCCCTCCTCGGATACCGACGTCGCGGCCTGATTGGGGCGGCCACGGGCTGCCCACATCTCGTCGCTCACGCGCCCGGGGAGCGGAGCTGCCAGACCGGTGACGCAAATCTGGCGGTGGACCTCACGCCAATACAGCGTGAGCGCAACATGCGGGTTCTGCGCCATCTCGATGCCCTTTCGGCTGTAGGCCTCTGTCTCGAAGACGAGCCTCTCGGCATCGAAGGCCTTCAAGATGACGGTCCGGCTCGACACGACTCCTACCAGTGAGGCGGTCGAGAGCGTGACAGCGTTCTGGTACGACACCTCGGCAGCCGCGGCCCGGCGCATCCAGTCGGCGAATGCAGGGAGCGGGTCGTCCGGGGGAGCGTCGAGCCCCCAGCTCGGCGGGAAGCTCAGCCGGTCGGCGGGAGAGGGCTCGTTCAGCGCTGGTCGATCGGCGTGTAGTCCCGCCGCGCGCTGCCGGTGTAGAGCTGCCGCGGCCGGACGAGCTTGGAGCTTCTGGTCGAGCATCTCGGTCCAGTGGGCCAGCCAACCGGCCGTCCGGGGAATCGCGAACAGGACGGGGAACATCTCCATCGGGAAGCCCATCGCCTGGTACACGAGACCTGTGTAGAAGTCGACGTTCGGGTAGAGCTTGCGCGAGACGAAGTAGTCGTCCGCCAACGCCGTCTCCTCGAGCTTGAGGGCGATGTCAAGCAGCGGGTTCTTCCCCGTGACCTCGAAGACGTCGTAAGCGACCTTTCGGACGATCGTTGCCCGAGGGTCGTAGTTCTTGTACACCCGGTGGCCGAAGCCCTGGAGGCGTCCGTGACCCTCCTTCACTGCAGTGATGAAGTCAGGCACGTTCTCTATCGAGCCGATCTCACCGAGCATCCTGATGACGGCTTCGTTGGCGCCGCCATGGAGCGGGCCGTACAAAGCAGCTGCAGCAGCCGCGCACGCAGAGTAGGGGTCCGCATGGGCCGAGCCGACGACGCGCATGGCTGTCGTCGAGCAGTTCTGCTCGTGGTCCGCGTGGAGGATGAACAAGATGTCGACCGCCCGGGCGAGGGCCGGGTTGGCGTCGAAACGCGGCTCGGCGGTCTTCCACATCATCGACAAGAAGTTCGCCGGGAAGCCGAGCGAATTGTCCGGGTAGACAAAGGGCATGCCGACGCTGAATCGGTGTGCAGCTGCCGCGAGGGTCGGCATCTTCGCGATCAGCCGGATGACCTGCTTGTAGCGGATGTCCGGGTCGAAGATGTCCTTGGCCTCGGGGTAGAAGGTCGAGAGTGCCGCCACGGCCGACACGAGGATCCCCATCGGATGGGCGTCGTAGTGGAAGCCCTCGAGGAAGCGCTTGCGTACGTTCTCGTGGATGAACGTGTGGTATGTGATCTCGTGAGTCCACTCGTCCAGCTGATCCTGGTTGGGCAGTTCGCCGTGAAGCAAGAGGTAGGCGACCTCCAGGTAGGTCGATCGGTCGGCGAGCTGCTCGATCGGGTAGCCGCGGTACTCGAGTTTGCCCTCGTCCCCGTCGATGTAGGTGATCGAGCTTCTCGGCGGCCGCCGTGGTCATGAGGCCGGGGTCGTAGAACCAGATCCCCGGCAACAGCTTCGCCCATTCGGCCGCAGACACCCCGCCGTCGGTGATCGGGATCTCTATGGACTCCCCCGTGCGGTTGTCCATGATCGTGATGCTCTCTGCCACGACTCCCGACCTCCAGTCGGCTCGTCCCCCAGGGCATCCCAGCGGACAGTTACTCAACGTCGTCATCCTACGGTGGCGCTCCGAGCCGTTGACATTCGGGATTGCGATCGTGCTCGGAGCAGGGGAACTAACCTTGCTCGACAGGGAGGCTGCGACGTGCGGACCGACGACCAACAAGCCGATCCGGCCGGCTCCGGAGGGTCTTCGGAGAGCGATCACCTGCAAGCTCGCGTCCAGGAGTTGGAAGCCGAGCTTCGAGGCAGTACGCACGGCAGCGCAGCGCTACCGGCTGCTCCTCGACAGCGCGTCGGACATGGTCAGCCTCAACAACGTCGACGGCAGTTTCGAGTACGTCTCGGCGTCGTCGCTGCCCCTGCTCGGCTACGAGCCCGGATGGCTGATGGGGCGTGATCCCGGCGACTTCGTCCATCCGGCCGACCTCACCATCTTGCAGCAGGTTCACATGGCCGCCCTCGAGACGGGGGAGACCCAGCACGCCCAGTTCCGGGCCCAACGCTCCGACGGTGTCTATGTCACCGTCGAGACCGTCTTCGGGCCGGTTCTCGACGACTCGGGCGAGCTAGTCGGACTACGGGCTTCAGTCCGGGACGTGACTGATCGGGTGGAAGCCGAGGAGCGCTTCCGTCTCGCTCTCGAGGAGGCCCCGATCGGTATGTCGGTGATGGATCTCGATGGCCACTGGCTGATCGTCAATCACACCCTGGCGGAGATGACGGGTTGGAGCGAGGAACAGCTCCGGTCGATGACGTTCCGGGACATCACTCATCCCGACGACATCGAGCAGGACGTCGAGCTTGCGAACGAGCTGACCTCGGGGGCCATCAGCCGCTACGAGATCGACAAGCGGTATCTGCGCCCGGACGGACAGGTCTTCTGGGGCCGTCTCTCGGTGAGCCTTGCCCGCGACCCCAACGACGAGCCTCGCTATTTCATCTGCCACGTCCAGGACATCACGGTCCGGCGCGAGGCCGAGGAGCAGCTGACGGCACAGGCGTTGACCGATCCGCTGACTGGCGCTGCGAACCGCCGGTTGCTTCACGATCGTCTCGAGCAGGCGAACAAGCGCCAAGGAAGAAACGGGGGCGAGACCGCAGTCATCTTCATCGACCTCGACGGGTTGAAGGCGACGAACGACCGGTTCGGGCACCGCGTCGGCGACACCATGCTGCAGGAGATCGCAAGTCGCCTCGCCCATGCGATCCGTGACGAGGACACGGTCGCCCGATACGGCGGCGACGAGTTCGTCGTCGTGTGCACGCTCACCGACGCCGGCCAGTTCGAACCGCTGCTGCACCGCATCGAGATGGTGTGCAGCGCGCCGATCCCGATGGGCAGCGAGGTGGCATCGCTCGGCGCAAGCGTCGGCGGCGTGCTGGTGGGACGCGACGAGACCCCTGCCGAGTCGCTCCAGCGGGCAGACGAGGCGATGTACCAGAAGAAGGTGCTGCGCCGAAGCTCGGCGCGCTGATCCGGCCCACGCGCCGGGCTAGATGGGCGACCGGAGCCTGCGGGCGAGATAGCGGGCGCTGGCGGCGAATTCGTTGACCGGCACCTCTCCGTGGGTTCCGGGATTGGCGTGAAGCGTCTTGTCGGTGCTGCCGAGCGCGTCGAACAGATCGAACGCCGCCTTCCTCGGGAAGAGCTCGTCGGACCACTGGACGAGGAACAGCACCGGGCACGAGACGTTCGCTGCGTCGGTGAGGAGGCGTGCTGTCCTCGGGCCGGCCACGCCCATCAGCCCGAGGACGGCAGCGGAGATGCGCGGCTCGCCGGCCACGAAGGGGAGCCCGAGGATGGTGCCCATCGAGAGACCCCAGTACCCGACCGGACCGGAGATGTCCTCGAACCCGGAGAGCGAATCGAGCGCGAGGTGCCAATCGGCGATCATGCGGTCGGTCATCTCGGGGTCGTTCGACCAGAGCGCGGCGAAGTCGAGGAAGGACTGCTGGGGGTCGTCCCCTCCCTCGCCTCGGCGTGAGCCGTGCACGGGCCCGTCGATCGCCGCCGCAGCGATCGCGAAGTCCCTCACGAGGCTCTTTGCGAGCGCGACCACGTAGTCCTGGTACTTGCTGCCCGATGCCCCGTGCCCGATGAGCACGAGCGGGCGTGCGCCGCCAGAGGCGCCGCCCGGCCTGGGCCTGGCGTCGCGGCTTGCTTCCGAGTCGTCGACCGGCGTCCACAGAGCCCCAGGGACCGGATAATTGTCGCCCTCGAGTACGTAACCCCGCCGTCGCACTCCGCCCGCCGACTCGTCCTCCAGGATCTTCATCGCTCCGCGCGCCTCATCGCATCGAATGGCGATAGACGTTGGTCTCGCGCACCTCGAAGCCGAGTCGCGTGTAGAGGCGGTTCGCCGCCTCCCTGCTCGGCCGGGACGTGAGGTCGACGTTGCGTGCGCCACGTCGAGCGGCCTCGTCGAGCGCGGCTGTGACGAGCGCGGCCCCGACACCTCCACCCCGTGCCCCGGAGTCGACGACCACGTCTTCGATCACTGCGTGAACGCCGGTGGGGATCCGGTACGTGACGAGCGTGAGCATGCCCTGGAGCCTGGCGCGCCGGTCGCGGGCGAGGAACAGCACCGCGCCGGGCGCGTCCACGATCTCGATGAGCTCCGACAGTGTGGGCGGCGCCGCGCTCGAGGACACCTGCGGCACGAGGCGTGCGATCTCCGACACGAGCTCATCGGTCACGTCGGTCGCCACCTCGACCTCGTGGTGGGTGCTCTCGCCCTCCGTCACGCGTTGTCCTCTTCCGGCTTGAGCCACACAGGCCTCCGGGGGCGATCGAACAGCACCTCGACTGCCTCTCCCCGGATCGCACGAAACGCGTGGTCCTTCCACATCCCGGCGCCTGCGAGCGGGCTCGGGAGCTGGTGCTCGGCGAACCACCCGACGTCTGCGCACTCGAGCGGGTGGGCCTTCAGCGAACCGCCGACCGGCCGGAGCTGGAACACGAGCGAATAGAGCGGGATCTGGGTGATCCCGAGCCTCAGGCCGTCGAGCACCATCACGAGCCGGACAGGCTCGACCTCGATACCCGTCTCCTCGAGGACCTCCTTTACCGCCACCTCAGCGGCCGAGTAGCCGACGTCCGCCCAGCCGGTCGGGTACAGCCATACACCGGAGTCGGCGCGCTGCACGAGGAGGATCTCTCCTTGGTCGTTGCCGACGACGGCGCCGATTGCGATTTTCGGCGTCACGTATCCGGGAACGCCCGATCCGACACCCTTCAGCCACTCGTTGACGAGATCGCCGGCTTGAAGCGACCCGACCGGCTGGCCCTCGCTCGCGAGCTGTCTGGCAGCGACGGCGCGGATCTCGCCCGCGACGTGCAGGATCTCCTGGAAGCGTTCCTGCTCGTAGAGGCTCTCGGTGAACCCGAGGCCGGTCTGGGCGATGGATGCCAGCGCCTCCGACCAGCGGACGAGGTCCCGAGCGCCCACAGCGCCCATGACCGCCTCGGCATCCTCGGCACCCTCGGCCCGAGCGTCCGCCGGGTGCTCCTCTTCGACCTGATCCGGCACGGAGGTTGACGCTACCGCTCCCCGCCCTCCAGGCATGGCCGCATGGCCGCGAGAAGGTCAATTCGGTGAGCCCCGCCCCGAGGAGCCGAAGTCCGGTCGGTCGTGTCGGCGGGACTGTCACGCCCGAGCCACCTGGCGGCGCGATCATTGAGCATGGCCGTCAATGATGACTGTCGCCACTACATCAGGCAGACCGTGCGGGGGACCGAGCGCCTCGAGCGATGTCGTCTAGGCGCGAACGAAACGATTCCCTTCGGTTGCCCTGAGGGCTGCGTGTTCTACGAGCCGCGCCGAACCTCACCCGCCGGCTGGCAGGTCCCACGGCCCGGGGCCGGGCCGACCGGCAGCCCGGGTGGCGGACCGGCCGGTGGCCCCGCCGGGGGCCGCTGACACGCCTCATTGGCGCCGACCCCTCCCCGATGTGCAATCCTCGGTGGCGAGCGGGAGAGTGCGAAAGGGGAGGAGCCTGGATGGTGCTCAGCTACGAGGAAGCGATCGCAGCCGTCACCGCGCCTGGGCAACGTTTCGAACTAGGGACCGCGACTGTGAGGGGCGTCGAGACACCGCTTTTCGTCAACGCCCCGCCCAGCCTGCGCGACGCGCTCGCGATGGCGCACTTGCGTGGAGAGGCTGAGTTTCTCGTCTACGAGGACGAGCACTGGAGCTTCGGGGACGTAGGACGCCATGTGGGAGCGCTTGGCGCCCTCCTCGTCGATCACTACGGGGTCCGCAAGGGGGACAGGGTGGCGATCGCGATGCGGAACTACCCCGAGTGGATCGTGTCGTTCGCCGCAATCCTGTCCATCGGCGCCATATCCGTCTCGATGAACGCATGGTGGACCGAAGAAGAGATCGACTTCGCGCTCGAGGACTCGGGCGCCAAGGTCGTGATCGCCGACGCCGATCGGGCGAGGCGCAGCGCCGGCCCGGCTGAGCGCCTCGGCGCGAGGATCCTCATTGTCCGGGCGCCGGAGGGCACGGCGCTGCCGGAGGGTGCCGAACGCGTCGAGGACCTGCTCGATCTCGATGCAGAGCTCCCCGCAGTCGCCATCGACCCGGACGACGACGCCACGATCCTCTACACCTCAGGCACGACCGGGCACCCGAAGGGAGCGGTCTCGACTCATCGGGCGATTCTTCAGTCGCTAATGGGTTTCGGGTGCCGTGTGACGGCGGAAGCGCTGCGCCGCCCGCCCGCCGCCGCGCCCGCCACCGGCACCGCCACGGCCGCCCCTAGCCCGGCGTTCATCCTCGTCGTCCCGCTCTTCCACGTCACCGGCTGTGTCGCCGTGATGCTGTCGTGCTATCTCGGCGGGGCGAAGCTCGTGATCATGTACAAGTGGGAGCCCGAGCGGGCATTGGAGCTCATCGAGCGCGAGCAGGTCACGAACTTCGTGGGTGTCCCGACCCAGAGCTGGGACCTGCTCGAGAGCCCGCGGTTCAAGGAGTTCGACACCTCGAGCCTCGAGAGCGTCGGCGGCGGGGGAGCTCCTGCACCGCCCGAGCTCGTACGGCGGGTCGCGTCCAACTTCGGGAGCGGCCGGCCCGGGATCGGCTACGGGATGACCGAGACGAACGCATATGGCCCCCAGAACGCGGGTGAGGACTACTTGAGCCACCCGACGAGTACTGGGCGCGGCACCCCGATCCTCGAGATCGAGGTTCGCGACCCTGACGGGAACGCCCTCCCGACAGGCGAGCGTGGTGAGATCTGGTTCCACGGGCCCCACCTCATCCGTGGCTACTGGAACAACCCCGAGGCCACCGCCGAGACGATCGTCGACGGCTGGTTGCGCTCGGGAGACGTCGGGCGGGTGGACGCCGAGGGCTTCGTGTACGTCGAGGACCGGGCGAAGGACATGGTTCTGCGCGCGGGCGAGAACGTCTACTCGGCCGAGGTCGAAGCCGTGATCTACGAGCACCCCGCCGTATACGAGGTCGCAGTCTTCGGCGTGCCGCACGAGCGTCTCGGCGAGGAGGTCGCCGCAGTCGTCTTCCCGAAGCCGGGAGCCGCGATCACGGTGGAAGAGCTCCAGGCCCATGTCGCCAAACACCTCGCCGTGTTCAAGGTGCCGACGCGGGTCGTCATCGTGGGTGACACATTGCCGCGCAACGCCGCCGGCAAGATCCTGAAGCGCCAGCTGCGAGACGAGCTCGTCGCAAATGCCTGACTGACAGGCCGCGGCCCCTCAACGACCCGTCGGCGGACGCCCTTGGTTGAGGTTGCCCGAGCGCAGACCTTCCCAGTCGACAGTCACGTACCGGTAGCCGGCGGAGCGCACGGCTGCCACGACCGCTTCGCGCTCTGACAAGAGCCGGGGGAGCGCCGCCACAGGCACCTCCACCCGGGCCAGCTCGCCGTAGTGTCGAACCCTCACGTCGTCGAACCCGAGGCGCTTCAGGCCCGACTCGGCCCGAGCGACCTCTGTCAGCACGCCGAGCGAGACCACGGTGCCGTAGGGCACCCGCGAGGCGAGGCAGGCAGCAGCCGGTTTGTCGGCCGTGCGCAATCCCAGCTCCGAGGAGAGCTCGCGGACATCGGCCTTCGTCAATCCCGCAGTCACGAGAGGGAATACAGCGCCGCGCTCGGCGGCCGCCAGCTGGCCCGGCCGGTAGTCCCCGAGATCGTCGAGGTTGACCCCGAGAGCGACTCTCGCCCCCTTTGCCTCGGCGATCGGCGACAGCGCCTCCATGAGCTCGGTCTTGCAGTGGTAGCACCGGCTCTCGTCGTTCGCGGCGTAGAGGGGGTTGGCGAGCTCGTCTGTGTCGACCGTCCGCCAGTCGAGCCCCCACTCTGCCGCGAGCGCCCGGCAGTCCGCCAGCTCCTCTGGGGCAAGCGATGGCGAGACCGCAGTGACACAGGTCACGGCCTCCCGGCCGAGCGTCGCCGTGGCCGCATGTGCCAGCAGCGCGGAGTCAGCACCCCCAGAGAGACCCACGACCAACCGCCCGACCGCCTCTATCGCTCCCGAGAGCCGTTCGCGTGCACCGGCTGTCACGGCCCGGTGACCCCCGCATCGGCGAGGACGGCCTCGGCGTCACCGACGAAGCCGCTGTAGAAGCGCCCGAACTCGGCGTACAGTGCCGAAGCCGGGTCGAAGCGCATCGTGTAGACGCACTCCTTCAGGTCGTCTGGACGGGCGCCGAACAACGTCACACCCCACTCGAAGTCGTCCAGTCCGGTCGAGCCCGTGACGAGCTGGAGGACCCGCCCCCGGAACTCACGCCCGACGGCGCCGTGGCCGTGCATCAACGAGAGACGCTCCTCGTACCCGAGCGAGTACCAGTTCTCCGCACCTGGGGATCGCCGCTTCGACATCGGGTAGAAGCAGAAAGCGCTCAAACCCTCCGGCGGCAGCACTGGATAGAGCCGCGCCTGCTTAATGGCCTCGGGCACGCCACCGGCGTACTCGGAGACCTCGGTCAGCGAGACGTAAGAGTCGACGACTTCGAGGCCGGCTTCCTGCAACCCTGTCTGGAGCGCCCGCAGCTCCCGCAAGTCGGGCCCGAGGGCGAGAACGCAGAGATCGGCCTTGTGCCCGAGGATCGAGGCGGTGACCACCTGGTGGTCGGACTTGCGTGCGCGATCGATGGCCTCGAGCGCACGGGAGCGGTTGGGCACAGTGGCGCGCACCTTGCAGAACAGGTGCACGACGTTCCAGCCGACTGAGGGCGTTATCGCGTGCGTGCTCGTGGGGTCGGGGAGGGCCGTCACGGGGCCGAGTCTAGGAATGCGAGGGGTGACGCGAGACGAGGGGCGCCGAAGCGCCCCTCGCTCAGTTCTGAGTTCTCTGGCCAGTGCAGCCGGCACCGGCCGGGAGGCTCAGAAGTCCTCCATGCCTCCGCCCGGCATCGCCGGGGCTGAAGGCGGCTCGGGCTTGTCCACCACGACCGCCTCGGTGGTGAGGAACAGCGCCGCGATCGACGCTGCGTTCTGAAGCGCCGAGCGAGTGACCTTGGCGGCGTCGATGACGCCGGCCTTGAACAGGTCCTCGTACTCCTCGGTCTCAGCGTTGAGGCCGTCTGCGATGTTCTTCATGCTCTTCACCTTCTGGACGACGACGCCGCCCTCGAGGCCTGCATTGATCGCGATCTGCTTCAAAGGCTCCTCGACCGAGCGGGCCACGATGCGTGCGCCGGTCGCTTCGTCTCCCTCGAGCTTCTCCGCGCAGTCCAAGATGGCTTGCTGAGCGCGGAGGAGGGCAACGCCACCACCGGGCACGACGCCCTCTTCGATGGCCGCTTTCGTCGTCGACACGGCGTCCTCGATGCGGTGCTTCTTCTCCTTCAGCTCCACCTCGGTGGCAGCCCCGACCTTGATGACGGCCACGCCGCCCGACAGCTTGGCGAGGCGCTCCTGGAGCTTCTCGCGGTCGTAGTCGGAGTCGGTGTTCTCGATCTCGGTCTTGATCTGGTTGATCCGGCCCTTGATGTCGGACTCGCTGCCGGCGCCTTCGACGACCGTCGTCTCGTCCTTCGTGACGACGATCTTGCGGGCACGCCCGAGCAGGTCGAGCGTGACGTTCTCGAGCTTCAGGCCGACTTCCTCGGTGACTACCTGGCCACCGGTGAGGATCGCGATGTCCTGGAGCATGGCCTTGCGGCGCTCGCCGAAGCCAGGAGCCTTGACCGCGACGCTCTTGAAGGTGCCGCGGATCTTGTTCACGACGAGCGTGGCAAGAGCCTCGCCCTCGACGTCCTCGGCGACGATGACGAGCGCCTTGCCGGTCTGCATGACCTTCTCGAGCACCGGGAGCATGTCGCGGACGGCCGAGATCTTCGAGCCGACGAGGAGGAGGTAGGGGTCGTCGAGCGACGCCTCCATGCGCTCGGGGTCGGTGACGAAGTACGGCGAGATGTAGCCCTTGTCGAAGCGCATTCCCTCGACGAACTCCATCTCCATTCCGAAGGTCTGTGACTCCTCGACAGTGATGACGCCGTCCTTGCCGACCTTGTCGATCGCCTCGGCGATCATCCCGCCGATCTCGGTGTCCGCAGCGGAAATTGCCGCTACCTGGGCGATCTGGTCCTTCGAGTCGGTGACTTCCTTCGCGATGTCCTTGATGCGGGCGACGGCAGCCTCGACGGCAGCCTCGATCCCACGCTTGAGCGACATCGGGTTGGCGCCGGCGGCCACGTTGCGCAGGCCCTCGCGCACCATCGCGCCTGCGAGCACGGTCGCGGTCGTCGTGCCGTCACCGGCGACGTCGTCGGTCTTCTTCGCGACTTCCTTGACGAGCTCGGCCCCGATCTTCTCGTACGGGTCCTCCAGGTCGATCTCCTTCGCTATCGACACACCGTCGTTGGTGATCGTGGGCGCTCCCCACTTCTTCTCCAACACGACGTTGCGGCCCTTCGGGCCGAGCGTCACCTTTACGGCGTCGACCAGCTGGTTCATTCCGCTCTCGAGCGACCGGCGGGCCGTCTCATCGAACGCGATCAGCTTTGCCATCTCGGTTGGTCCTCCCTTTGCTCCCGGCACATCTGACCGGGCATTGGCACTCTCATCGATCGAGTGCCAGGTTAGCACTCACCGGGTGGGAGTGCTACCGCCCGATTCATCGCCCGGCCAGCCGGCTGGGTAGGTGGTTGAGATTGTCCCCCCATCGGAGGCAACAATCTCAACCACCTAAGGTGAGAAGGCGTGACCGAGGCCCCTGCCATCGCCGGGGGCAGACGGCGGGCGGGCGTCCCTCGCAGGCTCGTTCTCCTCCTCGCAGTCGCCACCGGCGTCGCGGTCGCCAACAACTACTACTCCCAACCTCTCCTCGCTGCGATGCGGGCCACCTTCCACACCGGCGCAAGCGAGGCGGGGCTCATCGTGACCGCTGCGCAGGTCGGGTATGCGGCTGGGCTGCTGTTACTCCTGCCTCTCGGGGACTTGCTCGAGCGCCGGCGCCTCGTCGTCGTGATGAGCCTCTTGTGCGGGGTCGGCCTCCTCGGCGTCGCTGCCTCCCCGGTTATGCCGGTCCTGTTCGCGGCGGCCGCGCTCGTCGGCGGCACGTCGGTCGTCGCGCAGATACTCGTGACCTTCAGCGCGTCGCTCGCCGGCGACGAAGAGCGGGGGAAGGTTGTCGGCTCGGTGATGAGCGGCCTCCTGCTCGGGATACTCCTCGCCCGGACGGCGGCGGGCTACATCGCCCAAGCGTCCTCGTGGCGTGTGGTGTACCTCGTCGCGGCCGGACTGATGGCCCTGCTCGCCCTCGTCCTGTGGCGCCATCTCCCGACCTACAAGGAGTCACAGCAGCTGAGCTACCCGGCGGTGATCGCATCAGTCGGGCGGCTGTTCAGGGCCGAGCCGGTCCTGCGCCGCCGCTGCGTCTACGGGCTCTTGTCCTTCGGGGCCTTCTCGGCGTTGTGGACGAGCCTCGCGTTCTTGCTCTCGGGCGCGCCCTACCACTACGGAACGGGAACGATCGGGCTCTTCGGGCTCGTCGGGGCGGCTGGAGCCGGGATGGCGTCGCTGGCGGGCCGCCTCGCCGATCGCGGCCACCAAGCCACGGTGACCACCTTGACGGCCTTGGCGATCCTCGCCGCTTTCGTCTTGATGTGGCTGGCGCCGCACGTCCTCTGGGCGCTCATCGCAGGCATCGTGGTGCTCGACCTCGGCTGCCAGGGCATCCACATCTCCAACCAGAGCGAGATCTACAAGCTCGCTCCGCAAGCCCGCAGCAGGGTGAACGCCGGCTATATGACCTGCTACTTCGTGGGCGGGACGCTCGGATCGGTCGGCTCGGCGCTCTGCTACGGATCAGGCGGGTGGTCGGCGGTGTGCGCGCTCGGCGTCGGTTTCGGCGGGCTCGCCTGGTTGATCTCTCTCACGGAGCGGAGATTCCAGCGGCGCTCGGTCCTCACTCGCACCGCCTGACGGGAGCGATGACCCGGCTAGCCCCCGCCAGCCCCGGCTAGCCCCCGGCAACCGCCGGCACGATCGAGACGGTCGCGCCGTCGGAAACTGCCGTGTCGAGGCCATCGAGGTACCGCACGTCCTCCTCCGCGACGAACACGTTGACGAAACGCCGCAAAGTCCCCTGCTCATCCAACAACCGCGCCTCGATTCCCGGGTGCTGCGCCTCGACCGAGCCGATCAGCTCCCGCACGGTGCCGGCGGGGACCGCGAGCTCGCCCACCCCACCTGTGAGCGTACGAAGCTGCGCAGGAACTCGAACGGTGACGCTCACTACTTGTGCTCCTTCATCGATTCGGACGAGTGCTGCCCGTCGAGCACTGCCCGAACGTCCTCGAGACGAGGGCGGATCGTGGCTGTCGGGGAGATCGAGTTCCCGAAGGCCTCGACCGTCTTCAGACCGTTCCCGGTCACGTAGACGACGACCCGCTCGTCGTCGCGCACGACACCTTCCCGGGCGAGCTTGGCGAGCGTGGAGATCGTGACGCCCCCGGCGGTCTCGGCGAAGATCCCCTCGGTACGAGCGAGCAGCCGGATGCCGTCGAGGACTTCCTCGTCGGTGACCGAGCCGATGGCGCCGCCGGTGCGGCGCACCACCTCGAGCGCGTACCAACCATCGGCGGGGTTCCCGATCGCGAGCGACTTCGCGATCGTGTCGGGCTTCACCGGCCGCACCGAGTCGGCGCCGCTGGCGAACGCCTTGGCGACCGGCGAGCAGCCCTCGGCTTGCGCACCGGAGACCCGTACAGGCCCAGCCGGGTCCTCAGGGTCCAGCCGCGGCGCGACGAGACCCAGCTCGACGAGCCGCGAAAGCCCTTGTCGATCTTGGTTAGCTGGCTCCCCGACGCGATCGGCACCACGACGTGGTCCGGCAGCTGCCAGCCGAGCTGCTCGGCCACCTCGAACGCGAGCGTCTTCGAGCCCTCCGCGTAGTAGGGCCGCACGTTCACGTTCACGAACGCCCAGTCCGGGTACTCGCTCGCGAGCTCGGCGCACAGGCGGTTCACGTCGTCGTAGTTGCCCTCCACTGCGAGCAGCTGCCCGCCGAAGACGGCCGTCGTGAGCACTTTGACCGCTTCCAGGTCGCTCGGTATCAGCACGACCGACTGCATCCCGGCCCGTGCAGCGTGAGCTGCGACGGAATTCGCCAAGTTGCCGGTCGAGGCGCACGCGGCGACCTTGAAGCCGAGCTCGCGGGCCTTGGTCAGCGCGACTGACACGACGCGGTCCTTGAACGACCCCGTCGGATTGCGGGTGTCGTCCTTGACCCAGACCTCGCCGAGGCCGAGCTTCGCCGCGAGGCGGTCGGCCCGCACGAGCGGAGTGAAGCCGGCACCGAGGCTCACTGGCCCGTGGGCCTCGACCGGGAGGAGGTCGGCGTAACGCCACATGTTGCCAGGGCCAGAGGCGATCCGTTCATGACTGATCACCGCGCGGAGGGCCTCGTAGTCGTAGGTGACCTCGAGCGGCCCGAAACAGAATTCACAGGCGTGGATCGCCTCAGCCGGGTACGTGCGCGCGCATTCCCGGCAGGTCAGGGTGTGAACGTAGCTCAACGCTCCTCCTCATCGGTCGGGCATTGGCACCTCTTCCCCTTGCCGGCGTGATCGCCGGGTCGAGAATGGTTGCCGCGGTTTCAACGGGCCCGTCCCTCAACCGCTCTGGATGATGGGTCCATTCTGACCGATCCCCTGGGGACTAGTCAAAGCACCCCGGAGAGCCGTAGTGCGCCCGTCCGGCCGGTCAAGTCCCTAACGTGGCGACCTGATGGCTGCCGTACTAGTACCCGCCGACACAGGTCGATCCCTCGCCGAGCGCGCGATCGCCACCTTCCACCACTCAGAGTTCAGCCTCGACAGGCTCCTGGCGGCCAAACGAGCCCAACACGCCACGATCCACGTGCTCATTCCAGCCCGCGACGAACAAGCCACCATTGGCGACATCGTCAGGGTCGTCCGCTCCGAGCTGATGAACGCCGCCCCGCTCGTGGACGAGCTCATCGTGGTCGACGACGGCTCGCTCGACGAGACGGCGGGCGAGGCGCGGCGCTACGGCGCATCGGTGGTGCCCGGCCCGGGCCTCGGGAAGGGGGAGGCGATGGCTGCCGCGGTCGGTGCGCTTCACCCCCACCCCGGCTCTCTCGTCGTGTTCCTGGACGGGGACGTGTTGGAGTTCGGGCCCCGTTTCGTCTCTGGACTAGTCGGCCCGCTCTTGTGCGATCAGCGACTCGACCTCGTGAAGGGCTGCTATCGCAGACCCATCGGCGGGCAGCCGTCGGGCGGCGGGCGAGTGACCGAGCTCGTGGCCAAGCCTGCGCTCGGCCTCTGCTTTCCCGAGCTCGGCGCGATCGATCAACCGCTCGCCGGCGAGACGGCCGTGCGGGCCTCGCTCCTCTCGGACCTCGAGCTCGCCGGAGGGTACGCCGTCGAGGTGGCGATGCTCATCGATGCCTATGAGCTGCGCGGGCCGGGCGCGCTCGCCCAGGTGGATCTCGGCGAGCGCCGGCACCGCAACCGCTCGCTCGCCGAGCTCGTGCCTCAGGCGACCGCAGTGCTCGGGAGCATCCTCGAGCGAGCGGAGCCCAGGCTGCCGCGGCCCGAGGCGGGTCGGTGAGCGATCTCGTAGTCGCAGCGAATCGCGGGCCGTTCTCTCTGGCCGAGGAGCCCGGCGGCGGCGTGGTCGCGAAGCCGGCCGGCGGCGGCCTTGCACCGAGCCTTGCCTCGGCGCTCGCCGGGAGCGGCTACGAGGCGGTCTGGGTGGCGAGTGCCATGAATGCCGTCGAGCGCCGGGCCTCGTCGAGCGGCCCGATCGACAGCGAGCAGAAGGGGCTCGCCCTTCGTTTCGTCGACCTCGACCCGGCTACCTATTCCGCCGCCTATGACGTCGTGGCCAATGCGACGTTGTGGTTCTGCTACCACGGCATGTTCGACGCTCCGAGGCGTCCCGTGTTCGATGCGCGCTGGCGGGAGTCGTGGGAGAGGTTCCGCGCCTACAACGCCGCGTTCGCCGACCGGATCTGCGACGAGGCGGACGAGGCGGCACGGGTCCTCGTGAACGACTACCACCTTCCACTCGTCGGCAAGCTGCTGGCCGAGCGGCGCCCCGATCTCTCGACCGTGCACTTCACCCACACGCCCTTCCCGACCCCGGCCGAGCTCAACATCCTCCCGCGCGACACCCGCCGTGAGCTCCTCCAGGGAATGGCGGGCTTCGGTGCGTGCGGGTTCCACACCGGGCGGTGGGAGCAGGCCTTCCGTGATGCCTCGACGGCATGCGCCGAGCGGCCGCCGCCCACCTTCATGGCGGGGCTCGGGGCCGACGTGGCGCGCCTCGAGGAAGTAGCCCGGACCCCGGCGTGCGCCGAGCGCCTCGAGGCCCTGAGCGAGCGCGTGGGCGACCGCCGCATGATCCTTCGCAGCGACCGCGTGGAGCTCTCGAAGAACCTGCTCCGGGGCTTCCTCGCCTTCGACGCTCTCCTCGAAGAGCGTGCCGAGATGCGTGGCGGCGTCTGTCTCGTCGCCCGCGCGTACGCAAGCCGCCAGGGCTTGGCGGAGTACCTCGCTTACCGGTCCGAAGCCGAGCACCTCGTCGCCCTGCTGAACGAGAAGTGGGCCCCGGCGTGCGGTGGCGAGCCACCGATCCTGCTCGATGTCGACGACGACTTCCCGAGCACGGTTGCCGCTCTGCGCCGCTACGACGTGTTGCTCGTCAATCCGATCCGCGACGGGATGAACCTCGTCGCGAAAGAAGGGCCGGCCTTGAACGAGTGTGGAGGCCTCCTCGTGTTGTCTGAAGAGGCTGGCGCGTACGAGGAGCTGTCCGACGTCGTACTCGGCATCCAGCCCTTCGACGTCGCCGACACGGCGGCCGCGCTCGCCCGTGCGCTCGACATGCCGAGCGAAGAGCGGAGGCGCCGCTCGGACGAGCTGAAGCGGCGCTGCGTCACGCAGCCTCCCACCGAGTGGCTCGGATCGGTCCTGGCGCAGGCCCGCCCCGCTCCGCCGGTGACGGGGTAGATCGGCTCAAAGGCCGGGACGCCAGAACTCGGGGATCCCCACCAAGGCCGATCCTCGAGCAGCGAAGGCCGGGGAATGCGACGCCGGCCCGGCCGGATCGCTCATGGGGGCCTCATCCGCGTGCCCGTCACGGCGGCGGGCCCGACTTGGCAGCCCCGATGTCAGCACCCGCCGCCCTCGCGACCGCCTCGAGGAGCCTCACCGACTCCTCGGGACCGGAGAGCACGAGGTCGGCCCGCTCGAGCAGCTCGGCGGGTGCCTCGCTGCTCGACACAGCGATCCTGATGACCTGTGCCCCCTCGAGTGCCAGCTCGTCGAGAGCGTCGAAGGCGTGCACGTCTCCGGCGTCGTCCCCGAGGTACGCCACCGCCGCCAGGCCACTGCCTTGTTCGCGCACCACGGTCCCTTTGTCGATGCCGATCGGCAGGACGAGCTCGACGCTCGCCCTCCCGGGCCGCATCAAGAGGCCGCTCGATCTCGCCAAGCCGGTGGCGAGCGCCATCGCCTGCTCCCTCGTGGCTTCAGGGTCGCGGGAGCGGCGCCAGTGGAGGGTCAGCCCGAAGACCTTGTCCTCGATCTCGAGGCCCGCGATGGCGGCATCGACAGCCTCGGCCCGCGCCTCAGAGACGGCTCCGGCGAACGATCGCGCCGCGTCAATCGGGACCACCGCCGCGCCGTCCCAGTGTTCGAGCCCGTGCAGGCCGAACAGCTCGAGCTCCACGCCGGGCTGCGGCTGCAACTGTTCGGCGAGCCAGCCTGCCCGGCGGCCGGAGACGACGGCGACGATCGCGAAGAGCCTTGCCAGCGCGAACAGCGCCTCGCGAGCTCCGGGGAGCGGCCGCGCTGAGGCCGGATCGGGCACGACGGCCGAGAGCGTCCCGTCGAAGTCGGTGAATATGCCAGTCGATGAAGGCCTGCCGGCAAGCCGTCGGACCACGTCGTCGGCGTCGAGCGCTGCCATGCAGGGGCGAGACTAGGTGACAGGCAGGAAGACTTCGACGTCCTTCGCGCCGACCGAGGTGCCGGGGAGCTCCTCGATGACAGCGCCGGTGGGCACGCCGAGCGTCGCAGCAACCTTCAGCGCCTCGGCCTGGAGGCCCGATGGATACTGGATTTCAGGCGAGGTGAGCGAGCTCGACGTACGAGGACGGGATGGCGGCCTCGCGGGGGAGCACATAGCCGGCGGCGGCGAGCTTCTGGTCGACGGTCGCCGTGTCGGGGGCGCCGAGCGGGGCCAGCACCGCCACGTGGATCGCCGCGCCGGCCAGAGTTGTCGTCGTGGAAGAGATCGTCGAGGTCGTCCCGTGCCCCGGGCTCGTAGTGGAGGTCGTAGTGGTCGACGATGACGAGGAAGCGGAGTGGGCTGCCGGGGACTGAGCCGGCAGAGCGGCAAGGATGATCACGGCGAGCAGCAACGCGATGACCGTCACCGACACAGCCCGAGCGCGGTCGGGCAGCTCGTCGTGCGCGCCCGGCGCGCCCGGCCCGCCAGGCCCGCCCGGCCCGCCCGGCCCCCCAGGCGGGGCTGGCGGCGGGGGCGAAGGGGCTCGGCGCTCGGATGCCATACCTCCAAGCATTGCCGACTCAGCGGGGTCGGTGCTTCACGGCCGGCCGAGGGGCGAGCTGTGCTCGCCGGCGCTCGATGTTGCGCCGCCGCAGCCGTTGCACCACGAGAGGGTCGTAGGAGAACGCATCCGCCGACGAGACGAGTCGCCGGAGGACGGCGTAGTACGCGGCCGGCGAGCAAGCGAGGCGCTCCCTGATCACTTGCTCTTTCGTTGGAGCATGCAACCACCACTCACGCTCGACATCGAGTACGAGTCGTTCCCTCTTCGTGAGTTCCATCCCGCTCGACAATGCCAACCTCGCGCGCGCAAAGCAAGCATTTCCGCTGAGTGCAACCCGTGTGCAACGGGGTCGTCATCTTTCCCGTCGTTCTTCATCGGCCGGACATGGGCCCGTTCGACCCGGGGCGAGCTGTCGTGGGAGCCTTTATGCCGCCCGCTCCGCAGAGAGGTTCAGTTGTCAGCTCCAGTCGGCTACATCGCAGCATTCGGCGGCGGGGTGATCTCGTTCCTGTCGCCCTGCGTGCTCCCGGTGGTGCCTGGCTATCTCTCCGTTGTGACGGGTCTCGACTTCTTCGCGGCAGAAGAGGGCGGTCGCAGCCACTCGGTCCGTATCCTGCGTGAGACGAGCTTGTTCATCCTCGGTTTCGGAGTGGTCTTCGTTCTGCTCGGGCTTATAGCGACCTCAGTGGGCTCGACGCTCACCCACGACAAGGTGCTTCTCACAAGGATCTCGGGCGGGATCGTCCTCGCGATGGCGCTGTTCCTCGGTGGGTCTCTCGTCGGCAAGGCTCCCTGGATGTTCCGCGAGGCGCGCTTTCACCCTGACCTCTCGCGTTTCGGGCCGTTCACCGCTCCGATCGCCGGAGCCGCGTTCGGGTTCGGGTGGACACCCTGCCTCGGGCCTATCCTCGCGTCCATCACGGCATTTGCGGCCACGACGCGTGGCGCTGCGCAGGGGGCGGGACTGCTGGCGGCGTATGCGGTCGGGTTGGGCGTACCGTTTCTCGTGGTGGGGCTCGCGTTCGGCCGATTGGCCGGCGCCCTCAAGTGGGTGCGCAAACGATCAACCGCGATCACGCTCGCATCGGTTACCCTCCTCGCTTTGTTCGGTGTGTTGCTCGTGTTGAACCAGTTGACGTGGGTCACGAGCGAGCTCGAAACAGTGATGAGAGCCATCGGGCTCGGGAGACTGGTGGACCTAGGGTGACCACAGGACAGCGCGACGACCCGCACCCTCAGAGTTGGCCTGTCGCCTCCCTGACCGCCTCCGAGACGGCGAGACTGCTCGAGCAAGGCGAGCTCACGTCCGTCGAGGTCACCGAGCAACTGATCGGCCGCATCGAAGCGCTCGACAGCTCAGGCCCGCGGTTGCACAGTGTTCTCGAGATCGCCCCGGACGCGCTCGAGGACGCCGCCGCGCTCGACGAGGAACGCAGTGCGGGGCGGCTCCGCGGGCCGCTGCACGGTGTGCCCGTGCTGGTGAAGGACAACGTCGACACTGTTGCCCCTCTCCACACGACGGGCGGGTCCTTCGTGTTCGGGGAGACGTCGCCTGTCAGGGACGCGACCGTCGTCACCGCGCTGCGGGAGGCCGGCGCCCTCGTCCTTGGGAAGACCAACCTCTCGGAGTGGGCGAACTTCCGCGGTCGCCCTTCTGCGAGCGGGTGGAGTGCCGCCGGCGGCCAGACCCGCAACCCGCACGCACTCGACAGGACGCCAGGCGGGTCGTCGTCGGGCTCCGCCAGTGGGCTCGCCGCGCGTCTCGCACCGCTCGCGATCGGCACCGAGACCGACGGCTCGATCCTCTGCCCGGCGGCCGCGTGCGGTGTCGCCGGACTGAAGCCGACCGTCGGTCTCGTCAGCCGTACCGGCGTCATCCCGATCTCCACCTCGCAGGACACGGCCGGCCCGATCGGCCGCAGCGTCGGGGATATCGCTTTGCTCCTCGAGGTGCTGGCTCGCACGGTCTCTGACCGCGAGGGGGCCCCGGCCGGCGCGGGCCAACCTCCACTCGGCTACGACGCGAACTACCGGGCGCAGCTCGGCGACGGGAACCTGGCGGGGCTCCGCATCGGTGTCGTGCGGCAGGGGTACTGCGGCTACCACGGGCCGACCGACCGCGTCTTCGCGGCCGCGCTCGACGCGCTGGCGACTTGCGGGGCAAGGATCGTCGATCCCGTCGTGGCACCGAACGGTCCGTTCTTCATCGTCGACGACGAGACGGTGGTCCTCACGCACGAGTTCCACGCGATGGCAGGGCGCTACCTCGAGCGCCGGGCCGCGGCCGCTCCAGCGGGCTCCGGCTTGCCCCGCACGCTCGATGACGTCATCGCGCATGCCAAAAGAGCGCCTGAGGAGCGCATGGACGTCTTCGGCATAGAGCTGCTCGTGCAGTCCGCCGCAACCGGCGGTCTCGACTCCCCGAGATACCTGGCGGCACTCGAGCGCAATCGCCAGCGGGCACGAGGCGACGGTCTTGACCGGATCTTCGCTGCGACCACCGCCGACGAGGGCGTCGACGTGATCGCCGTGCCGGCGATGACCCCGGCGTGGCTCATCGACCATGTGATCGGCGATGAGATGCTCGGCACCGGGTGGTCCCCGCCCGCTGTCGCCGGTTACCCGTCGGCCACCATCCCCATCGGGAGGGTGGGAGGGCTCCCAGTCGGAGTGGCGCTTTGGGGACCGGCGTGGTCCGAGGCGAGGTTGCTGAGGGTCATGTCCGCATTGGAGCAGGCCCTCGGCACCGAGGTGACTAGCCCGATACCGGCATTTGCCGAGAGCGTGAGCTTGCGCACCTGAAGCACTGCGCGAGCCCTCAGTTGCTCGCGAGCTGGCGGACGACGTACTGCAAGATGCCGCCGTTCAAGAAGTACTCGGCCTCGCTCGGCGTATCGATCCGCAGTTTGGCGCCGAACTCGTGGTCGTCGGCCCGCACTGCGAGCTCCGCCCGACGAGGCCAGGCCCGTCGACTCCGGCGACGCCGGTGATCTCGTAGCACTCCTCGCCCGTGAGCCCGAGCGACTCGACGGAGTCACCGGGCAGGAATTGGAGAGGGAGCACCCCCATCCCGATGAGGTTCGAGCGATGGATCCGCTCGAAGCTCTCCGCGATCACGGCCCGGACGCCGAGCAAGGCAGGACCCTTTGCCGCCCAGTCCCGGGAGGACCCTGAGCCGTACTCCTTCCCGGCCAGGACGATCAGGGGCACACCCTCGAGCCGGTATCGCTCGGCGGCATCGAAGATCGCCAGCTCCTCGCCGTCGGGGAGGTGGCGGGTCACTCCGCCTTCGGTTCCCGGCGCGAGCCGGTTGCGGATGCGTGTGTTGGCAAAGGTCCCGCGGATCATGACCTCGTGGTTGCCCCGCCTCGACCCATAGGAGTTGAACTCCTCCGCCGGCACGCCGTGGCGGACGAGCCAGCGTCCTGCAGGGCTCAACTGCTTGATCGATCCGGCCGGCGAGATGTGGTCGGTCGTGATGCTGTCCCCGAGGATCGCGATGACCCGGGCCGCCGACAAATCGGCCGAGGGCAGTGGCTCGGCTCCCATGTCGTCGAAGAAGGGCGGCTTGCGGACGTAGGTCGATGCGCCGTCCCACTCGTAACGCGCGCCGCCCGGGACGTCGAGGTTCTGCCAGCGCTCGTCGCCGGCGAAGACGTCGGCGTAGTCCCTCTCGAACAGGTCTGCACCGACGCTGCGCCCGACGACATCGACCACCTCGTGCAGGCTCGGCCAGATGTCCCGCAAGAAGACGGGTTCGCCGTCACTCCCGATCCCGAGCGGCTCATTCACGATGTCCACGGTCATCGAGCCGGCCAGCGCGTAAGCGACCACGAGCGGCGGCGACGCCAGGTAATTCATCCGGACGTCCGGGTGGATCCGCCCCTCGAAGTTGCGGTTCCCGGACAACACCGACGCGACCGCGAGGCCGTGCTCGTTGATCGCGGCGGAGATCGTGGGGTCGAGCGGGCCCGAGTTCCCGATGCAGGTCGTGCATCCGAAGCCCACCAGCCCGAAGCCCAACTCGTCGAGCGCGTCCATCAGCCCGGCACGTTCGAAGTAGTCGATGGCGACGCGCGACCCCGGGGCGAGCGTCGTCTTCACCCATGGTCTCGAGCGCAACCCCCGCTCCACGGCCTTTTTCGCGAGCAGCCCGGCGGCGATCATGACTTGCGGGTTCGACGTGTTGGTGCAACTGGTGATGGCAGCGATCACGACATGCCCGTGGTCGAGCTCGAACTCGGTGCCGTCCTCGAGGCGGACCGGCACTGGGTGGCCTGTCGTGGCGCCCTCGGGGAGCGAAGAAGGCAGGACCTCGAAGAAACGCTGCCGCGCCTCTGCCAACCGCACCCTGTCCTGGGGCCTCGACGGCCCGGCAATGCTCGGCTCCACCGTCGACAGGTCGAGCTCGAGCCGTTCGTCGTAGCTGGGATCGGCATCCGGGTCGTGCCAGAGCCCCTGCTCCTTGGCGTACGCCTCGACGAGCTGACGCAGCTCGGGGGGTCGTCCGGTCAGCTCGAGGTAGCGGAGAGTCTCGGCGTCTACCGGGAAGATGGTGACCGTCGACCCGTACTCAGGCGACATGTTGCCGATGGTCGCCCGGTTCTCGAGCGGGACGCTCGCGACTCCGGGGCCGTAGCACTCCACGAATTTCCCGACCACCCCGTGCCGCCTGAGGAGCTGAGCGATCGTCAGCACGAGGTCGGTCGCGGTGGTGCCCTCCACGAGGTCGCCGTGAAGGCGGAGCCCGACAACCGGGGGCACCAACATCGAGATCGGTTGGCCGAGCATCGCAGCCTCGGCTTCGATGCCGCCGACACCCCAGGCGAGGACTCCGAGCCCGTTCACCATCGGTGTGTGCGAGTCGGTCCCGACAAGGCTGTCGGGATAAGCGTTCTTGTCGTTGTCGGTGAAGACCACCCGGCTCAAGAACTCGAGGTTGACCTGGTGGCAGATGCCGGTCCCCGGCGGGACGACGCGGAAGTCGCTGAACGCCTGCTGTCCCCACCGCAGGAACCGGTAGCGCTCCGCGTTGCGCTCGTACTCGAGAGCAGTGTTGACGGACATGGCGTCCGGTCGCCCGTAGGTGTCGGCCACGACCGAATGGTCGATCACGAGGTCGACGGGGATATGCGGGTTGACGCGATCGGGCTTGCCCCCGAGCGCCTCGACGGCGTCACGCATGGCGGCGAGGTCGACGACGCACGGGACGCCCGTGAAGTCCTGCAACAGGATGCGAGCAGGCGAGAAGGCGATCTCCTGCTCGGCTCTGGCGGCCGAGCGCGAGGCTCTCGACGCTGCGAGCGCCTCGATGTCGGACGCTTTCACGTGCAGACCCTCCTCGTGACGGAGGAGGTTCTCGAGGAGCAGCTTGATCGAGTACGGGACCGTCGACAGATCACAGAGCGACGACAGGGCGTCCAACCGGTGGATCTGGTACTCCTCGTCGCCGACCGCGAGAGCCGCCTGAGAGCCGAAACTATCCATCGCGTGGGTCTCCCTCATCGCTGCCTCCCGGCTGTGACCTAAGTGATCGTTGGGTCCAACAGGTCCTTGTCCGAGAGGGAGGCTACCGGTTCGGGTCGGATCGTCGACAAGACGCAGACCCGCGCGGCGCCCGGGTTCACCCGGTCGCGCAATCGGCGGAGCATTGCCACGAGCAGTGCTCGCTCGCCGGTTGTGAGGACGCCCTCGAGGACGGTCTCCAAGTGTTCCCGATGGCAGTGCAACGCGCCCTGCATCCGCTCCGCCCCGACCGGCGTGAGGCTCGCGAATGCGCCGCGGCGATCCTCGGGACAGGTCTCGCGATCGACCAGGCCGGCGTCTGTGAGGCGGTCCACCGCACGCGTGAGCCCGCTCGGGGTGAGAGCGGTCTGAGCCGCCAGGTCGCTCATGCGCAGGCGACCGCCCGGTGAGCGGGCCAGGCGGACGAGCACGTCGAGACTCTGGGAAGGGAGGCGGTAGTCCTGTTCGACCCTCGGGCCTGCGATGCGCCGCAGCCCCGTCGCCGTCTCGAGGAGGAGCCCCATCAGCGCGACCGGATCCTCTTGAGGAACCGGTCGTCCCCGCCCGCTCGCGTCGCGCGTACCCACTGCGGGGGATTCTATCCAGCCCAGGTTGTTAGTTGCGTAGGAAAGTACCGCCCGACGGTATCTGGCCCGGGCAATCCTCCAGGCGATATCCAGCCGCAGAGTACGCTCCGCACATGCCCAGGTCTGAACAATCGCCGCGCATCGACCGGCCTCCTGCCTTTGTGGAACGAGTCCTGGCCACACTGCCTGCAGCTCTGATGATCGTCGACGTAGAGGGCAAGATCCTGTTCACCGCGGGCAGCCTCGCATTGATCGCTTCGCACGGTCCGGCCGATCTCATCGGGACGCGCCTCGCGGACTACGTCGGCGACCCGGAGCGCGCTGTCGTTTCCGAGCTCTTGAGGACCGTTGCCTCGAGCCCTGAGGGCGAGACCGTGGGCCCGTCGCGTGTCACCTACGTGGATGCCGACGACACGCGGCGGACCACCGAGGCGTGGGGCGTGAACCGGCTGCGCGATCCTGAGATAAGAGGCATCGTCGTGCTGCTGCTCCCCGAGAGCGCCTACGACCGCTTCGACCACGTGCTCACGCAGGTCGTCGGAGGCAGTTCGCTCGAGCAGATCTTCGGCTTGCTCGCGCAGACGCTGCGATACCCGCCGGTCTCGTCAGAGAGCTTCTTCTTGATGGCCGGTGCCGACGACCGAAGTGTTGTTCGTGTGCCGGACCTGGCGGAGGTTCCCGGGCCGCCCGGGCTCGGCCCGTGGGACGAGGTCTGGACCACCACTGAGCGGGTGGTCCATCGGGAGGTCTCGGATCTTCCGGTGGCGTTGCGGGAGGCCGCTGCTCGAGCGGGCTACGCGTCCGTCTCCTGCTTCCCGATCAACCGGAGCGTGGACGGCCGTGCCGGCGCGTGCCTCGTGGTGTGGTCACGCACCGAAGGCCCGCCCTCGCTCAACGCGCGGATGGCGATCGACCAGGCTGCGGGTATCGCCGCTGTCTCGGTCTCTCATATCTCAGCCGAGGCCGGCCTTCGCGACGCCGCCTACAGGGATTCGCTGACGGGACTCGGGAATCGGCGGAGTTTCTTCGAGGCGCTCGAGACTCAGGTCGCAGGCGGTGAGCAACCCGCCGTGTTGTACATCGACCTCGACGGCTTCAAAGCCGTGAACGACTCACTCGGCCATCTCGCCGGCGATGCCGTGCTGCGGGTCGCCGCTCGCCGGCTCTCGTCGGTCATGCGCCCAACCGACGAGCTGGCCCGCCTCGGCGGGGACGAGTTCGCCGTTCTATGTGGAGGCACTGTGTCCGAGGAGCAGATCACCATGATCGCCAGTCGCATCGTCGACCAGCTCAACCAGCCCTTGTCGGTCGGGGACGGCCAGAACGTCGACACCGGCGCAAGCGTCGGCATTGCGCTCGGGCTTCCTCCGGGCACGCCGGCCGACACGGTCCTCGGTCACGCCGACAGAGCCCTGTACGAGGCGAAGGCACAGGGTCGCGGCCGCTGGGCGTTCGCCCGCCACGACGAGGACGAGCCGGAGCTGCCGGACGCGGCCAGCGCCCAGTAACGACCGCGCGCCCGGCGCGCCACGGCTCTCGGTCAGTCGATCTCCGCCCAGATGTGGTGATCGAGCGGGTCGGCCAGCGGCGGGTCGAGCCCTGAGGTGAGTGCCGCCTCGGCCCTCGCCTTGACGGCAGCCGCATCCCAGCGCTCTTCGATGTGGCCGAATCGCCAGATTGCGAGCGCAGCGACCCAAGTCACGACGAAGAGGCCGACGATGATGAACCCGGCGGCGTTGATGTTGAAGTTCTGGAAGAACACGGCGAGGTGCCCGTTGACCCTGAACTCCTGGGTGAGCAGGCCGACGAGCTCGACGGTGCCGATCAGGAAGGCCACGACCACGGAAAGACCCGTGATCGTGATGTTGTAATAGACCTTGCGGATCGGGCGCGAGAAGGCCCAGCCGTAGGCGAAGTTCATGAAGCAGCCGTCCATCGTGTCGAGCAGGCTCATGCCCGCCGCGAACAGGATCGGCAGCGACAGGATCGCGTAGAACGGGAGCCCGCTCTCGACAGCGGTCCCTGAAAGGATCAGGAGTCCGACCTCGGTGGCCGTGTCGAAGCCGAGGCCGAACAGCACCCCGATCGGGTACATCTTCCACGGTGTGTCGATCCTGCGGGCGAGCTTCCCGAAGAAGCGGTTCATGAGGCCCCGCTTGTTCAGCTGCTCCTCGAGCTCCTCGTCGTTGTACTTCCCCTGCCGCATCTCCTTGAACACGCGGCACGATGGACACGAGGATGACGATGTTGAGTGCCGCGATCAGATAGAGGAAGAAACCCGACACCGACGTCCCGACGATGTTCGTGATCTGGTGCAGACCGGACTTGCCGTTCTTCACCTGCGAGTCGAGCGCCCGGATGCCGAAGTTCAGCAGGACCGCAAGCCCGAAGACGACCGACGAGTGCCCGAGCGAGAAGAAGAAGCCGACGCTGATAGGCCGCTTGCCCTCGCTCATCAGCTTTCGTGTCGTGTTGTCGATGGCGGCGATGTGGTCGGCGTCGAAGGCGTGGCGCATGCCGAGCGTGTAAGCGAGTATCCCGGTCCCGATGCCGAAGACCGTCCCCCGCGTGCTGGACTCGTGAAAATGGTGCGCCACTGCGGCGAACAACAGCGCGAAACCGAGGACGTGCAAAGCAACGATCGTGCCCGCCATCGCACCCATGCGCGCCCACTCCCACGGCGAGAGGGCGTCGCGGACCCGTCGCAGCCGTGAATCCTGGATCCTTTCTGCTGTGGTCGCCATCGACTCTCAACACTAGCCAATTGCGACCTGCTTGCGAAAGGTCCCAGTTCGCTTCACCGAGCCATCCTCGGTCGACGCTCTCGTGGTCGTAAGCTTGCAGGCCATGAGCACTTCCAGGTCAGTGCAGGTGCACCGGCCGGCCCCGCTGCCGCCGGCAGCTGACCCGGTCGAGGAAGTCCTCGCGCTCCTGCGCGCACGAGGCGGGCGAGTGACGACTGCCCGCCGTCAGCTCCTCGAGGCGCTGTTCGACGCGCCGCCCCACGCCACGGCAGAAGATCTCGCCCTCGCGGTACAGGCCCGTTCCCCAGACGTCCACATCTCGACGATCTACCGCAATCTCGACGAGCTTCGAGCGCGTGGGCGTCATCGTCCACACCCACCTCGGGCACGGCCCGGCCAGCTACCACCTGGCCTCATCGCCTCATGGCCACCTCGTCTGCGAGACCTGCGGGGTAACCATCGAGGCGCCGGAGGAGGCCTCTCGGGAGCCTCTCGCGCAGTGCCCGCGAGCGATTCGGCTTCCGTATCGACCCGCGCCACTTCGCCGTCCTCGGTCGTTGCCGCGACTGCGAGGCATAGTGTCCTCCGTGGCCCCCCGACCGCTCACGCTCACCGACGCGGAGTTCTGGCACCAGCCGCTCGCTTTACGGATGGCCCACTTCGCCGAGCTGCGGAAGGTGAGCCCGTTCACTCGCTTCGACTTCGTCGATCCGTTCACCGAGTCGGACGAGCACTTCTATGCCGTCACCACCTACTCGGAGATCGTCGAGATAAGCCGCAGGCCACACGACTTCTGCTCCGGCAAGGGGTCGACGAGCATCACAGACCTCCCGACCGAGGCGATGGAATTCTTCGGGTCGTTCATCGTCATGGACGACCCGCGCCATGCCAGGCAGCGGGGCATCGTCGCCCGATCGTTCACCCCGCGCCAACTCCAAAGCGTGCTCGATGCCGTCGAGACGACCTGTGCCGAGGTCATCGATGCCATGTGCGAGAAGGGGGAGGTCGACTTCGTCGAGGCCATCTCCCAGCCCTTCCCGCTGCTCGTGATCTGCGACATGATGGGGATACCGCGCAGTGAGTTCGCGACTGTCCTCCGTTGCACCAACGTGATCCTCGGGGCCGGCGACCCCGAGTTCTTCGAGGGCAGCGAGGACCTCTTCGGTATGCTCATCGGGGCCGCCATGGAGCTGACGGCGCTCATGAACGATCTTGCCGAGCACCGGCGTGCCAACCCCGCCAACGACCTCACGACCGCGCTCGTCTACAACGACGTCGGCGAGGACATGCTCGCGCCGAGCGAGATAGCGCCCTTCTTCATCCTCTTGGCAGTTGCCGGGAACGACACGACCCGGACGGCGTTGAGCGCAGGCATGAACCTGTTGGGCGAGCATCCCGACCAGCGCCGGATCTGGCAGGACGACCTCGATGGAGTCACCACCACGGCGGTCGAGGAGATCGTCCGGGCCGCGTCTCCCGTCACCTTCATGCGCCGCACGGTGACGCACGAACTCACGCTCTCCGGCCACGACTTCGTCGAGGGGGACAAGTTGATCCTGTTCTACGGGGCGGCGAACCGGGATCCGCTCGTGTTCCACGATCCCGAGGGTTTCGACGTGCGCCGTGAGCACAATCCCCACATCGGCTTCGGAGGTCCCGGGCCTCACTTCTGCCTGGGGGCACACCTCGCTCGGCGGGAGATCAACGTTGCGTTTCGCCAGCTGTTCAAGCGGCTCCCCGACATCGAGGTGACCGGTGATCCCGTGCCGCTTCAAGCGCTCGGGATCCCTCTCGTCGGCGGGATCAAGCACCTGCCCGTGAGCTTCACGCCGACGGCGCCGATCAGCGCCCGATCCTGAAGCGCCCGAGCTCGTCGGAGACGGGCACACCGGTAGCGAGGTCGGCGAGCCGTTCGCCGAGGAACGGGCCGAACTTGAAGCCGTGGCCCGACGTTCCCGCGCCGACCACGATCCGCCCGACGCGATCGATGATGAAGTCCTCGTCGGGCGAGTTGTCGTAGACGCACCGCTCGGTCGCCACGACCGTGCCGTCCCACCCCGGCAGCATCGTTGTGGCGGCATGAAGCACACGTTCGAGCAGCACTGGGTCGGCGCTCATGTCCATGTTGCCCGGGTCGCACGGAGGTGCATCTCCATGGAGCCCGACCTTGAGCGTCGAGCTCCGTTTGACAGGGAGTGCATAGAGCAGAGGCGAGGACCGGTTGATCACGACCGGCATGCGGCCGGTGCCGAGCGGGAGGTGGGCCACCTGCTCGAGGGTGGCCGTCTGGGTTGGCGTTCCGGGGATCCCGGCCAGCTGTCCGGTCGCGGGTCCGGCGCAGACCACGACGACCGAGGCAGCCACTTCCGTCGCGCCGGCGGCGAGCAGCACCCGGTCACGCTCCTCGTGGATAGCTGTCACAGGTGTCGACTCGAGAACCGTCAAGCCCGCGCTGTCGCGCAGCGCCTGGAGGCATAGGTCCGCGCTCAGCACACCGGAGTCAGGCTCGAGGATGGCATCGGCAGCCGGGACCAAGCCCGGATACCGCGCCTCCACCTCTGAGGCCGGCAGAAGGTCACACGGAGCGCCGCACGCCGTCAGCGCGTCGAGTAGGAGGCCAAGGTCGTCGCCGAAAGTCAGCTGACCGGTCCGTTCCAGCAACGCGATGCGGCAGTCCTGTTCGAGGCCGGACCACAGGATCTCCGCCCGCTGGGCCATACGCACATAGAGAGGATCGTCGTAGCCGAGCCGGAAGATCCGCGCAGTCCCCTTCGATCCCGAGCCGTCGTGGCCCACTTCGGTGGCCTCGACCACGAGGACCTCGCGGCCCCGCCGCGCGAGTGCCCAGGCGGCAGAGAGCCCGAGAAGACCCGCTCCCACCACGACGAACTCGGAGTGATCCACCGGCACATCCCAGCACACCGCAAGGAGCTCGAACTGACCGACCGGGGATCTCCGTCAGTGGGTATGGCGAGCGAACACCCTCAGGGTGAGCAGCCAGAGATGGAGAACCGCCTGGCCTTGGCGCAGCACGGTCTTGCGCGTGAGGACTGCTCGAAAGGGGGCGAGGGCCCTCAGGGCCGCTGTGAAGCCAGGGGCCGTGACGTTCAAGAGGAGCAGCTCTGCCGGGCGTCTCGCTTCGAGCCTTGCTAGGTCCAACCGGCTGAGATGCGGAAAGCCTCTCGCGAGCGAATCGAAGCCGTCGTGGTACATGCCTTCGGGTTCGACGAGAGGACTCTCCGGGCCGACAGGGCCCCACATCATCAGCTGCTCGCCCTTGTAAGTGGCGTTGCCCACGAACGAGGGCAGCTCAGTCGTGACCTGATACCAGTCGATCAGCAAGGTGGCGTTGCCGCCGAGAGCGCTCGCGTAGGTGGAGGGCGGATCCCGTACCACCCCGGGTGGTCGTGCGTGCGGGGGGCTCGGGGCGACCGTGAGGACGAGGAGGGAACCTGCCACGGCGACAACGGTGGTCATCGTGGCGAGGCGGAGCCCGAGCGGGATGGCGGCGTGCGAACCGCTCCGGCTCACGAGGCGCAGGGCGACGGCGGCGGCGACGGGGAGCGCTGCGAGCCCTGCGCCGGCCGGCCACCACCCAAAGGCTGGGACGTTCGGGTCAGCCTCGTACGCGAGCGGGATCGCAAGGAGAAGGGCCGCTGGGAGGAAGCCTGCGAGGGGGCGGTGAGAGAGAGGCTTTGTGAGCTCTGCGATGGTGAGAGCAAGAGCGATCGAGATCACGCCCCACAAGGTGGCGGAGAAGTAGTGCATCTCGAGGGTCTGGACGTGGTTGAAGAACTGCAGGTAGGAAAAGACGGCGAACTGGGCCGCACAGGCGAGGCCGACGAACAGCTGGGGGGTAGGGATCGAAGAGAGCCTTTTTGAAAAGGTGACGAAGAACGCTGCGATGAGAGAAGGCGGGACGAGCAGGTAGGCGAGGTAAGGAGCCCACCGCCAGCTAGACGAGTGCCACTGGGATGTCTGGGAGGGCTCGTTCAAGTACTCGGCTGCCTTGATGGTAGGGATGATGAAGTCGAACTGGCCGAGCACTAGGCCAGAGGCGACCATCAACAACAACGTGACCAGAAGGCCGACTCCTGTGAGAAAAGCGGCGTCACGAAGAAGGTGCCGCCGGTCCCGCCACAGGCACAGGGCCATATAGACGACAAGGGCGGTGATCGCTAACACTGCCCCCATCCCATGTGACCAGACCGCCAAGGTGAAAAGAAGGCCCGCCAGCCCGAGCCACGCCGGGCGGAAGCGCTCGCGGCCGGGCATCGCGAGGCATGCGACCGCTCCGGCGATGTAAGACACCGCCGCTGAGTCGGGGTAGTCGGTTCCCCAGGCGGTGATGACCACGGGCGAGCTGAGAAGGGCGATTATCGCCACAGCACCGGCCGGGATGCCATAAAGGCGCCGGCAGAGCACATACGCCGGCACGATGGCCACAAGAGCCAGCAGATAGCGCATCGCGAAAAAGCCGCCGAGGGCACCAAAGGCGAGGTAGCAAAGGCGGGCGAGGACGAGGAACCCTGCCTGGGCGCCCTCTCTAAGACGGGCCGTCGGTGCGAAAGCGGCCGTGTAGCGGGTGAACATGTCACGCGGGTCGACGATGTAGATCGTGTGCATGCTCGGGTCCGGCAGCCAGACCGGCGCCATCGCCCTGATGCGCAGCACGAAAAAGGCGACGAGCGGTGACGCCACGACGGCGCCGCCCTCGGCCGCGAGCGGCCATCGGCGAGAGCCGGTTCGAGACGCGGCCAAGATCCTACGGTTGAGCAACCGCATTGCCCGAGAGGCCTCGGACCGTTGCCGTTACCTCAGCCAGAGCAACCGGGAAGGCGTCGACTTGAGCTCGAGGATTGAGCTGCTGTTCGACGAGCACGGCTAACCGTTTAGCACTTCAACCGCCGAGGATCAGGGCGCGCGAGGCGTAATTCCGGATATGTCGATCGCAACGGTTCAAATGGCCCTAGTCAAGACTCGACGCCTGTCTCAACGTGATCTGTAGGGCACGCGCCGATTGACGCGGCACCGGGGAATGGAGGGTCCAATGCGGAGATCCGGATCACTCAAGGTGGCGCTTGCTGCAGCAGTTCTCCTCGTATCGGCGGGGGTGGCGTCCGCACTGACGGCCGCAGCAAGCTCTTCACCCGCCACGTACTACGCATGCCTCAAGTCGGGAGACCTGTCCAACGTTTCCACGCACGTCCACACGTGCAGCAAGGGGTACACGGCGATCAGTTGGAATGCCGTTGGGCCTCGGGGCATGAAGGGTACCCAGGGGCCGCGAGGTGAGACAGGGCCGCGAGGGGCGGCTGGCGTCACTGGTCCCACCGGCCCCGAGGGCCCGGCCGGTCTGGCGGGGAACCTCGCGCTCGCGACGCTGAACTGGTCGCACAGCAATTTCTCGGATCCGTCCTACGGCTACAACTCCCCCGAGGGCATCGCTTTCGACGGCTCCCATCTCTGGGTGGCTAACTTCAGCGGCAACTCGGTGACCGAGATCAACGCGTTCGATGGCAGTTGGGTCCGGACTGTCGGCAACTCGACGAACGCTTCCTATGGGTTCAGCGGTCCGACTGCCATCGCCTTCGACGGGTCTCATCTTTGGGTAGTGAACGGTACGGGCGACTCGGTGACCGAGATCAACGCGTCCGACGGGAGTTGGGTCCAGACCCTGTCGGACCCCTCCTACGCCTTCGACTTTCCCTACAACATCGCCTTCGACGGGGCCCACCTGTGGGTGACGAACTACAGCGACGGCATGGTGACCGAGTTCAACGCGTCCGACGGCAGTTTGGTCCGGACTCTCAGCAACTTGACGGACCCTTCCTACGAGTTCAGCAACCCCTACGGCATTGCCTTCGACGGAAGCCACGTGTGGGTGGCAAACCTGAGTGGCAAGTCAGTGACGGAACTCAACGCCTCCGACGGCAGCTGGGTCCAGACACTCTCGGACTCCTCGTACGGGTTCGACTTCCCGTACGGCATCGCCTTCGACGGGGCCCACCTGTGGGTGACGAACTACAACGGCGACTCGGTGACCGAAATCGATGCGTCCGACGGCGCCTTGGTCCAGACCGTCTCGGGTGGCTCCGACGGGTTCAACCACCCCGAAAGGGTCGCCTTCGACGGCACCCATGTGTGGGTGACGAACACCGCCGGCGACTCGGTTACCGAGCTCAACGCCTCCGACGGCAGCTGGGTCCAGACTCTCTCGGACCCGTCCTACGGATTCAACGACCCCGAAGGCATCGCCTTCGACGGCTCGCATCTCTGGGTGGTGAACTTCAATGGCGACTCGGTGACCGAACTTCCTGCCGGATAGCCCGGTCCCGCCAGTCCCGAGTTCAGGGATCACGCCCCGTAAGGCCCTGAGCTGAGAGGAAATTTTGGCGCCCTCGGCAGGACTCGAACCTGCGCACCCGGCTCCGGAGGCCGGTGCTCTATCCGCTGAGCTACGAGGGCTTGACAGAGGGGCATCACGAGCCCCGCTCTGACCGGCAGCTGCGCTAGCAGCCCTGCTCGGTTGCATGCTAGCCGCCGTTCGGCCATCCTCATCTTGGCATGGGCACCGACGCGCACCTGGCAAAAGCGATAGCGAACGCCCTCAGCGGCCTCGGCGTCGCCTTCGATCCAGCCGAGATCCGACTCGAGCGCCCCCAGCGGCTCGAGCACGGCGACTGGTCGACCAACGTCGCCCTCGTCCTCGCCAAGAAGAACGATCGCCGTCCACGTGACCTGGCCGAACAGCTCGCGAAGGCGCTCGAATCGAACCCGCCGGAGTACCTCGAGGGTGTCGAGATCGCCGGGCCTGGCTTCGTGAACTTCAAGCTCGGCACGGGTTGGCTGCACGACACGTTGCGTGAAGTCGTGGCCGCCGGGGAGACCAGCTACGCAACCCCCGACCTGGGGCACGGCGAGCGCGTGCAGATCGAATTCGTCTCCGCCAACCCGACCGGCCCGCTCCACGTCGGCAACGGTTGGTTCGGCACCTACGGCGACGCCCTCGGGCGCGTGATGAGCCGGACAGGTTGGAAGGTCGAACGCGAGTACTACGTGAACGACACCGGTGGCCAGGTGCGCCGGCTCGGCGAGAGCCTGCTCGCACGCCGCCGCCGGGAGGCGGTCGGTGACGAGGGCTACCAGGGGGAGTACGTCACCGAGCTCGCCGAGCAGTACGACGGACCCGAGGATGTCGACGCGGCCGGGCGTTTTGCGACCGAGCGCATCCTCGACAACATAAAGTCCACCCTGGAGCGCCTGAACATCCGGTTCGACGAGTGGTACTCCCAGGCGTCCATCGAGGAGAGCGGCCAGGTCGGCGACACGATCGAGCTTCTCCGCGACAAGGGCCACGTCTTCGATGAGGCCGGGGCTGTATGGCTCAGGTCGACCGAGTTCGGCGACACCCGCGACCGCGTCCTTCTCAAGTCCGACGGCGATGCGACGTATCTGGCGGGGGACTTGGCGTACCACCGGGACAAGTTTCTCGTCCGGGGCTTCGACAGGGTCATCGACGTGCTCGGGGCAGACCACCATGGCCAGGTCGCCTCGCTCAAGGCCGGCGTACAGGCTCTAGGGGTCGACCCGGATCGCCTCGAGGTGCGCCTCGGTCAACTCGTCTCTCTCGTGGGAGGCCGCATGTCGAAACGTGCGGGCAACTTCGTCCCACTCGACTTCCTCATCACCGAGCTCGGCCCAGATGCGACGAGACTGCTCTCCCTCCTGTCCTCGATCGACCAGGCGACCACGCTCGACATCGATGCGGTGAAGCGCCAGTCGATGGAGAATCCCGTCTACTACGTCCAGTACGCCCACGCGAGGATCGCTTCGATCGGGCGGGTGGCGGCAGAGCGGGAGATCGCGCGCCAGCCAATCGACAAGGCCGATCTCGGTCTTCTCGTTCACCCCCGTGAGCTCGAGGTGCTTCGCGTACTCGTCGACCTCCCGCGCGTCGTGAGCGAGGCCGCCAACGAGCGGGCACCGTACAAGGTGACGAACTGGGTCCGTACCCTGGCCGCCGCCTTCCACGGCTTCTATCACGACTGCTACGTCATGGGAGAGGGCGTCCCGCCCGAGTTGACCCAGGCGCGCCTGTGGTTGGTGGAAGCCACCCGGATCGGGCTCTCCATCGGCCTCGGGCTGCTCGGTGTGAACGCTCCGGACGAGATGTGACGCCGTCGGAGGCGCCGATCGCCCGTCACTTGCTGCCACTGACGGCGGCAAGGGCACCGTCCGGCGCACTGTCGGTCGGGAGCTTGGACCTCGTGGAGCTGGCCGAGGAGTACGGCACACCCCTGTTCGTGTACGACGAGCAACACCTCCGCGCCCGCTGCCAGGAAGCGGTCGCCGCATTCGGGCCTGGCGTCGCGTACGGCACCAAGGCCTTCTTGTGCAAGGCGATGGCGGCCCTCGCCGCCGAAGAGGGCATGTCGCTCGACGTCGCCACCGGTGGGGAGCTAGCGGTCGTTCTCGCTGCAGGAGTGCCACCGGACCGGCTCGTCATGCACGGGAACAACAAGTCTGGTGCCGAGCTGCTTGCCGCACTCGAAGCCGGCGTCGGGCGGATAGTAGTCGACTCCTTCGACGAGATCGAGCGGCTCGGCCGGCTCCTCGAGGTCCACCGCCCGGCCCGAGGTGCTCGCGTGAAACTCCTCGTCCGGGTGACCCCAGGGGTCGAGGCGCACACGCACGAGTACGTGATGACCGGGCAGGAGGACTCGAAGTTCGGGTTCAGCCTCTCGTCGGGTGCCGCCGACGCGGCCGTTGCGGGCCTCGAGGAGCTCGAGCACGCCGAGTTGGTCGGCGCGCACGCGCACGTCGGCAGCCAGATCTTCCGGACCGACGTGTTTGCTCGCGAGGTCGCGATCGTCGCTCCTTTCGTGCGGCAGCACGGCCTGGTCGAGTGCTGCATCGGCGGCGGGCTCGGCGTGCCTTACCTCAACGACGAGTACGGCCCCTCGCTCGCAGAGTGGGCGACGGTCGTACGGTCGGCGTGCGCCGCCGCCCGAGTCCCGCCGGATGTGACCGTGACCGCCGAGCCTGGCCGGGCCGTCGTCGCGACCGCCGGGCTCACGCTGTACCGGGTCGGCACGATCAAGCGACTTCCGGGGTTGCGTACCTACATATCGGTCGACGGGGGCATGAGCGACAACCCGCGACCGGTTCTCTACGGCAGTGGGTACGAGGCGTTCCTGGCACGCGCGCCCGACGTCGCCCGCCCGCTCGCCGCACGCGTCGTCGGGAAGCACTGTGAGTCGGGCGACGTCGTCGTCGACGACGCGCGGCTGCCAGAAGACGTGGAAGTGGGGGACATTCTCGCCACGCCGGTCACGGGCGCCTACGGGTTCGCCATGGCCTCGAACTACAATCGGGTCGGGCGGCCGCCGGTGATCTTCGTCGCCGGGGGGGAGTCCCGAGTCGTCGTCCGGCGCGAGACGATCGAGGACTTGCTCCGCCTCGAACCGTAGCTGGAGCGAGCCGCAGGCGCACCTCGTCGGGATGTCGGCTTCGTTCTTGTACCGTGTGGCCGGTGAGCGCGCCTTCACCCACGCCGCCGCCGTTGCGGCTCGGGTTGCTCGGGTGTGGGAACGTCGGGGCTGCGTTTCTCGCGATGGTCGACGGCGACGCCGATGCGATCGCTTCGCGCACGGGCATACGTCTCGAGGTCGTGGCTTTGGCCGTGCGTCACCCCGAGCGGGCCCGGCCTGCAGACATCGCTCCCGGTCGCTTTGCCGCCCGGCTCGCGACCGATGCGATGGCCGTGGTCGAGGATCCCAACGTCGAGATCGTGGTCGAGCTGATCGGCGGGATCGAACCTGCGCGGGCCTTGGTGCTGGCGGCACTGGCGGCACGCAAGCCCGTCGTGACCGGGAACAAGGAGCTCGTCGCAGCGTGCGGCGCCGAGCTCTTGGCCGCAGCGGAGGCAGCGGGCGTGGACCTTCTCTTCGAGGCGTCGGTCGCGGGCGCCATCCCACTCGTGCGGCTCTTGAAAGAGTCGCTTGCAGGCGAGCGGATCGTGCGGTTGACCGGAATCGTGAACGGCACGACGAACTACATGCTGACCCGGATGAGCGAGGAGGGCCTCGGCTACGCCGAGGCGCTGGCTGAGGCCCAGTCGCTCGGGCTCGCCGAGGCCGATCCGACAGCTGATGTCGAGGGTTACGACGCCGCGGCCAAAGCGGCGATCCTCGCCGGTATCGCGTTCGACGCCGACGTCGTTGCGGACGACGTGCATCGGGAGGGCATCACCGCAATCGGCGCGAGCGACATCGAGTTCGCGCACCGACTGGGATACGAGGTGAAGCTCCTGGCCGTTGCCGAGCGTCCCGACGAGCCGGCCGACAGAGCGCCTGTGTCGGTCCGGGTCCATCCGGCGATGGTCCCGCGCGAGCACCCGCTCGCGAGCGTCCGGGGCTCGTTCAACGCTGTGTTCGTCGAGGGTGACGCTGCCGGCGAGCTGATGGTCTACGGCCGAGGAGCAGGCGGGCGCCCGACCGCGAGCGCCGTGCTCGGAGATGTCATCGAGGCCGCACACCACGTGAGGGAAAACACCCGCGCGCGATCTGCGATGCGGCGTACCCCGGTTCTCCGCCCGATCACAGAGTTGCGCGGCGCAGTACTACCTGTCCATCGACGTGACCGACAGGCCCGGCGTCCTGGCGGCGGTGGCGTCGGTCTTCGGGCAACACCACGTGTCGATCCGCTCCATGGAACAGGTGGGTCTCGGGGGAGGCGGGGAGGCTCGTCTCGTCTTCATCACTCATACGGCGCTCGAGGCTGACTTGCAGGCGACCATGGCCGGATTGGCGAAGCTCGAACCGGTCGAGCGGATCGGCTGCATACTTCGTGTCATCGGACCGGAGCCGTCGGGCGCGTGAGCGACGACTCGCCCCCGATGCCAGCGAGCGCGGACCGCCCGCTCAAGGCGTGGCGCGGGATCATCGAGGAATACCGGGAGTTCCTGCCCGTAACCGACGCCACACCCATCGTCACGTTGCAAGAGGGAGCAACGCCGTTGCTGCCGGCGCCGCGCCTTTCCGAGCGGGTGGGGGCGGAAGTCTTCTTGAAACTCGAGGGACTGAACCCGACCGGGTCGTTCAAGGACCGCGGCATGACGGTGGCGATCTCGAAGGCCGCCGAGGAAGGGGCACAAGCGGTCGTCTGTGCTTCTACGGGCAATACGTCGGCCTCGGCGGCGGCTTATGCCGCACGGGCCGGGATGCGCTGCGCGGTCCTGATCCCCGAGGGCCACATCGCGCTCGGCAAGCTCGCTCAGGCACTCGTCCACGGCGCCCGCGTGCTGCAGGTCCGGGGCAACTTCGACGTCGCGCTCGAGATCGTCCGCGACCTCCCGCGCCGGGCACCGGTGGTGGTCGTCAACTCGATCAACCCCTATCGCATCGCCGGCCAGATGACCGGCGTCTTCGAGATCGTGGACGTGCTCGGGGACGCGCCGGATGTTCACTGCATCCCCGTAGGCAACGCCGGCAACATCACGGCCTATTGGCGCGGGTACCTCGAGTACCGGGCGGCAGGTCACTCGACGCGCCTGCCTCGCATGTTGGGGTTCCAGGCAGAAGGCGCCGCGCCGATCGTCAACGGTGCACCGGTCGAGTTCCCCGAGACGATCGCGACGGCGATAAGGATCGGCAACCCGGCCTCCTGGTTCGGTGCGACTGCCGCCGCCAGCGAGTCGGGCGGTGGGATCCACGCGGTCAGCGACGAGGAGATATTGAGCGCTTATCGTTTCTTGGCGAGTGAGGAGTCGGTCTTCTGTGAGGCCGCGTCGGCAGCGTCGGTGGCGGGGCTCATCAAGGTCGGGGTCGCGGAAGGAGACCGCGTCGTCTGCGTTCTCACCGGCCACGGGCTGAAGGACCCCGACCTGGCGATCAGCCAGCTGACGGTACCGCCCGCCGTCGACGCCGAGATGGAGTCGGTGCTCGCAGCCCTCGAGCTTCTGAGCGCTTCGCCCGAGTCCGAATCGCCGGCATTGCGCGTGGCCGCGCGCCGGAGTGGTCCGAGTAGCGGTATCCTGTAGGGAGTCGGCGGTGCCTGGTCATCCGGTACGTCCGTCCCGGGGGTTGTTGCCTGGCGGAAGCCGCCGCACTACCATCTGATTCACCTTCGCTAGTCGTCGCGAAAGCATCCTGTACCAACTACCTCTCTTCGAGGAAGCGACCGTAGAGGCGGGGGGAACCGCTGGAGACGCCTCGGTCTGCGCGTCTCTCGTGATTTCTCCCGACTGCCCGATCGGCGGCGAGGCCGGATACCTAAGTCCCGTGAGGACTGGTTTTCACAACCGATTCTCAGGGTCAGCAGTTCCGGCGAGAGAGCGAAGCACGTCCCCGGCAATTTTCACGGTCTCGGCGGCGAGCACTGAAAGCACCACCGCCCCCGTGAAGGAGATGGCGCAGGCCGCTACACAACAAGAAAGAGGAACTCAATGAGCGGAGAGCAGCTCGAGCGTTCGATTCTCGAGCGCAAGGCAAGCGATGAGCTGCGAGCCATTGCCACCGCAATGTCGCTCGAACCCGCAAGCCGGGTAAAGAAAGCCGATCTCGTGACACAGATCCTGCCGCGCTGCGGGTGTGGAGGTTGACTCGACCCCCGCCAACGGGAATGGTCACGCGGACGCCAACGCCTTCGGGGCAAGTACCTCGTCCACCACGTCGGTGAGCGAGGGCTCGTCACCGGAGGTCACGGAGCCCACCGCTGACTCGAGCGGGAGCGCCGCGCCGAAGCCGCGGGCCACGCGTGCCCGCGCCCCGAAGAAGGCCGCGGCAGAGCCGGCCGAGGCGAGCACTCCCGAGGACGGCCCATCTGCGGCCGGCGCACTGGACAGTGCCGTCGATGGCGCGAAGCACGACGGCATCGGTGACGCCGCTGTCGCCGGTGGTGCCGGCGAGGCTGCGTCGGAGGTGGCGGCGCCGAACGGCAAGCGGTCGTTCTCGCCGGGCGACGCAGCTACCGAGGCAGCTACCGAGACTGCCACGAGCGCCGCGACCGAGACTGCCACCAGCGCCGCGACCGAGAACGGCTCGAGCGGCCCGCAGGCATCGCAGGGCTCGTCGGGAACCCAGACCCAGAACCGTCCCCAACGCGACCGCCAGCAGTATGGCGGCCAGGGAGGACCGGGCAACCAGAGCAACCAGGGCAACCAGGGCGGCGGAGCCGGGAACAGCCAAGGTGATGCCGGCAACCGGCGCAGCCGCCGGCGCCGTGGCCGTGATCGCGAGCGCGGCGAGCGTGAGCCACAAGGTGGCGGTCAGGCCGACGCTCCGTACCAAGGCGAGCTAGTCCCGGTGAAGGGGCTGCTCGACCTGCGCGACGAAGGCTACGGATTCCTCCGCACGAGCGGCTATCTCCCGAGCCAGAAGGACGTCTACGTCTCGGTGAGCCAGGCTCGCCGTTTCGGCCTGCGCCGAGGGGACGCGATCGAGGGCGGTTGCCGCCCCGCCGGTCCGAGCGAGAAGTACCCGGCGCTGCTCCGTATCGACACGATCTGTGGGATGTCGGTCGAGGACGCTGCGCGACGCCCACGTTTCGAGGACCTGACGCCGCTGTTCCCCGACTCCCGGCTCCGGCTCAAGACGGCCGACGACCCTGGCAACGTGACCGCCCGCATCGTGGACCTGATCTCGCCGATCGGGAAGGGACAGCGCAGCATGGTCGTCTCGCCGCCGAAGGCGGGCAAGACGACGATCCTCAAGCAGATAGCGCACTCGATCGAGCAGAACGACAAGAGCGTCCACCTGATGGTCCTGCTCGTCGACGAGCGTCCGGAAGAAGCGACCGACTGGCGCCGCTCGGTGAAGGGCGAGGTAATCGCCTCCACTTTCGACCGCCCTGCGGACGAGCACACGACTGTCGCCGAGCTCGCCATCGAGCGGGCCAAGCGGTTGGTCGAGCTCGGGCGTGACGTCGTCATCATCCTCGACGGCATCACTCGCCTCGCGCGTGCTTACAACCTCGCCCAGCCGGCAACCGGCCGCATCATGTCCGGTGGCGTCGACTCCGGCGCCCTGTATCCGCCGAAGAAGTTCTTCGGTGCTGCTCGGAACATCGAAGAGGGTGGCTCGCTCACGATCCTTGCTACCGCACTCGTCGAGACGGGCTCCAAGATGGACGAAGTCATCTTCGAGGAGTTCAAGGGGACCGGCAACCACGAGCTCCGGCTCGACCGAAAGCTCGCCGAGCGCCGCATCTACCCGGCGATCGACGTGAACGCGGCTCGACTCGCCACGAGGAGCTGCTCTTCGACCGTGGGCAGCTCCAGCAGGTATGGAAGCTGCGCCGCGTGCTGAACGCTCTCGGAGCCGAAGGCAACGCTGCGGCCGGCCTCGAGCTGCTGATGGACAAGATCAAGACCACGAAGTCGAACGACGAGTTCCTCCTCGAAGATCGCGAAAGCCCCGACCCCGCAGAACTGAGCGGTCAGCTCAGCCTCGCCAATGCTGCCTCGAGGGCGGCGTGGGTCGCGTCCCGATCAAGGCCGTTCTGCACCGCCGTCACCACCAGGCGATCGGCTGCGTCAGCAACGAGTTGGCGAGCCGCCGCCTGGTTCACGGGCTGGCTCGACACGACGGTGCCAGAACGGCCCCGGCTCTCGACCGCTCGGTCACGGAGCAACATCTCGTATGCCTTGCTCACCGTCCCCTTGGCAAGACCGAGGTCGGCTGCGAGCTGGCGGATCGTCGGCAGCTGCGAGCCCGGCGGCAGGGTCCCGCTCGCGATCATGGCCGTCAGCTGGAGCCTGATCTGCTCGTAGACGGGGACGGCGTCGCCGGTGTCGACGCGCAGGATCACGAGTTGGCTATCCGCCGCGTCCGTCGCCGGCGAGGGTGACGCGGCACCTTAGGCCAGAAGAAACGATGCTCCTCCATCCCCAACACCAACGCCCACACGAGCGCCGCGAACCCTACGGCGGTCATGATCCCGCTCAGGTGGGCGGGCGCAGGGCCGTACCGAAATACCCGTACAATGTCTCCGCCATGAAAGCCGACCTTCACCCGAACTACGAGACGGCGACCGTCCACTGCTCCTGCGGGAACTCCTTCGAGACTCGCTCGACGAAGGCCGACCTTCACGTCGAGCTCTGCAACGAATGCCACCCCTTCTACACAGGCAAGCAGAAGCTGGTCGACACGGGAGGCCGGGTGGAGCGCTTCGAGCGCCGCTACGGTGCCCGCAAGTCCAAGAAGGGTTGACCCCGGCGCGCCCAGGCGCCGCGCAAGCAAAACCCGCCTAACCTCGTCTCGTGCTCGAACGGCTTCCTGAATTCGAGGCCGAGTACGAGGACCTCGTCACTCGCCTCTCCGACCCGGCAATCGGAAACGATCCTCGATTGCTCCGGGACTTGTCGCGCCGGCACAAGGAGCTCGAGGCGCTCGTCCGCACGATGCGTGAGCTGCAGTCCGCGACCGACGATGCCAAGACCGCCCACGAGATGCATGCCGAGTCCGTCGGGGCGGAGCGGGAGCTCGCACAGGGCGAGATCGAGTCGGCAGAGACCAAGATCGGGGAAGCTCGAAGAGCAGTTGCGCACGCTCCTGCTGCCAAAAGACCCGAACGACGGGCGCAACGTCATCGTGGAGATCCGTGGCGCGGAGGGCGGGGAAGAGGCGAATCTCTTCGCGAAGGAGCTCTTCGACATGTACCTCCGCTACGCCGACCGCAGGTCGTGGCGGGTCGAGGTTCTCGACTTGAGAGAGTCGGACCTGAACGGGATCGACTCGGTCACGTTCGTCGTGAAGGGCGAGGACGCCTGGCAGCGCCTGAAGCACGAGGCCGGGCCGCACCGAGTCCAGCGCGTTCCCGTCACGGAGTCCCAGGGGCGAGTCCACACGTCGTCGGCTGCGGTGAACGTCCTCCCCGAGGCGGACGAGGTGGAGATCGAGATCGATCCGAACGACCTCCGGATCGACGTGTACCGCTCCACCGGGCCAGGGGGCCAGTCCGTGAACACGACAGACTCCGCAGTTCGGATCACCCATCTGCCGACGGGCCTCGTGGTCTCCATGCAGGACGAGAAGAGCCAGATCCAGAACCGCGCCCGTGCACTCCAGGTCTTGCGGGCCCGCCTTTACGAGCTGGAGCGCAGCCGCCAGGAAGCCGATCTCGCCAGCCAGCGCAGGGCTCAGGTCGGGTCCGGTGGGCGCTCGGAGAAGGTCCGCACCTACAACTACAAGGAGAACCGGGTCACCGACCACCGGATCAACCTCACCTTGTACAAGCTCGACCGCGTCCTCATGGGCGACCTCGACGAGCTAGTCGACGCCCTCGTGGCCGATGAGCGGATCCGCCAGCTCGGCGCCGCGTGAGGAGCGCCGCCGCCCGGGCGTGCTCCAACGCGACCTGATCACCGAGATTGCCGAGGTCGTCGGCTCGGGCCACGAGGCGCGCTGGATAGTGGAGGAGGTCTGGCGGTCTGACGAAGCCGACGAGCCAGACGAGGTCGACCGCCAGGCTCGGGCTCGGACTCGGGCACTGCAACTCGCCCGCCGACGGGCTGCGGGCGAGCCGCTCCAGCATGTGCTCGGCCACTGGGGGTTCCGCTACCTCGACGTGGCCGTCGACCGCCGGGCGCTCGTCCCGAGGCCGGAGACCGAGATCGTGGTGGGCATCGCTCTCGAGGAGGCCAGCCGCATCGATCACCCGGTTGGGCAGGTCCTTCAGATCGCCGACCTCGGAGCGGGGTCGGGCGTGATCACATGCGCCCTTGCGAGCGAGCTCGCCGCCCGTTCGCTCGAGGCTGTGATCTATGCCACCGACACATCGACCGACTCGCTCGCGCTCGCAATGGAGAACGTCCGCCGGACACTCGGGGAGACCGACCGCGTGCGGTTTCAGGCAGGATCATGGTTCGAGGCGCTCTCGCCAACGCTGGCGGGGGAGCTCGATCTGATCGTCTCGAACCCGCCGTATCTGGCAGAGGCCGAGTGGCCGGGGCTCGATCCCGTAGTGCGCGACCACGATCCCTACGGCGCTCTGGTCGCCGGGCCGACCGGCCTCGAGGCGATCGACCACCTGATAGACGAGTCGCCACACTGGCTGTCGCCAGAGGGCGTGCTCGTATTGGAGATCGCTCCGCACCAAGCGCCCTCCGCCGCCGGCCGAGCCAAGCGCGATGGTGGCTTCACCGACGTCGACGTCAGGAAGGATCTGACGGGGCGGCCTCGAGTGCTGATCGCACGCCGGTGAGCCCCGAGCTCGAAGCCCGCGCCTGAGCCCGAGCCGGTGCCCGTGGCCGACCTCGAGGCGCAGCTCGAGGAAGCCGCCGAGACCATCAGGGCCGGCGACGTCATCGGACTCCCGACCGACACGGTCTACGGGATCGGCGTCGACCCGACGCGCCCCGACGCCTCCCGGAGGCTGTTCGGCGTGAAGGGCAGGCCCGAGAAGGCCGCTCTCCCGCTCCTCATAGCCAATCCTGAAGACGCCAATAGATTCGCTCGACTTGACTCCCGTGCGCTCGGTCTCATCGAGCGGCACTGGCCAGGCCCGCTCACCCTCGTCCTCCCGCGCCGCTCCGGCCGCCAGGCGCTCTATCTCGGTGGCGATCCGGCGACGGTCGGTCTTCGCTGCCCGAACCAGCCGACCGCCCGGCGACTCCTCGGACGCACGGGTGCTCTCGCGGTGACGAGTGCCAACCGCCACGGCGAGCCGCCGGCTGAGACGGCGGAAGCGTTGCGAGCAAGTCTTGGCGAGGTCGTTCGAGTAGTCATCGACGGGGGCCGTTGCGATGGAGCACCCTCGACAGTCGTGTCGCTGCTTGGCCCTGTGCCGGTGATCCTCCGTCAGGGTGCGATTACCGCGGGCGACCTCTTCGGGGAAGGGACCGAGCCGGCTCAGTCCTGATGCGGAGGCGGCTGCTCACCGGCAGCTCGCATCTCTGCTTCCAGCTTCGCAAGGGCGCGATCGGCGTCTGCCAGCATTGACGACTCGTCTGCAAGGAGGGCCTGCGCATCGGCTGCCTCAGCGTGGGCGGAAGCCGAGTCGTGGTCCCGGGCCGCCTCGCGAGCCTCTTGGGCGTCGGCGTTCAGTTCGATCGAGTCCTTCATCGAGGTGTCGAGATCCTTGTCGATCTCCGCCAGGATGCCTGAAGCGTCCGTGACGAGCGCACCGGGAGCCGAGCCGGTGGGATCGGCCCAGGGGGAGGACGCTTGGATCATCTCCCCGTCGGCCTTGGCCTCCTCCTCGTCCTTCAGCAGAGCTGCCTCCTCACCTTGCCCCACCCGCGCCGCCATCTGGGCTTCTCCGGCAGGAATCTCAGCGTCGACGGCCTCGATGTGCTCGCGCCACTTGCGGTCAGGGTAGGTGTACAAGCCGCCGAGCAGGTGGGCTTCCTTCTCGCCCAGCTGCTGCAGCGGAGCCTCGTCTTCTTGTGCTTGGTGGTCGAGGCGAGTTTGAGCGTCAGCGAGCACACTGTCCGTCACATCTTCGCCACCCTGGGTGGTCATGCCCCTATCGTACGGCATCGGCCGGTCGGTGACACGAACTCCCGGAGTGGACCGGGGTATGGCCATTAGACTCCGGCCAATGACCACGGCCTCGTCCGCCGAGTCCTCCCTGGCAAGCTTTGTCTCGGGAGTCCTCGCCTCCGATCCAGAAGCTCCGCGAGCTCCTGAAGCGTGAAGTCGAGCGCCAGCGCTCGACTCTCCAGCTCATCGCGTCGGAGAACTTCACGTCGCAAGCCGTAATGGCCGCATCGGCGTCGGTGCTTACGAACAAGTACTCCGAGGGCTATCCCGGCAGGCGTTACTACGGCGGGAACGTCGTGGCCGACCAGGTCGAGAACCTCGCCCGTGACCGGGCGAAGTCACTCTTCGGCGCAGGTCACGCGAACGTCCAGCCTCACGCCGGGGCGACGGCGAATCTGGCCGCTTACCTCGCACTCGTAGAGCCGGGCGACACCATCCTCGCGATGCGGCTCGACCAGGGCGGACACCTCACCCACGGCTCGCCGGTGAGCATCACCGGCAAGCTCTACCGCTTCGTCCACTACGGCGTGACGCCTGCCGCCGCCGACGGCTCAGGTGAGCGGATCGACTTCGATCAAGTGAGGGACTTGGCACTGCGGGAGCGGCCGCGACTCATCGTCGCCGGGGCGACCGCCTACTCGCGCACCATCGACGCGGCACCTTTCCGGGAGATCGCCGATGAAGTGGGCGCGAAGTTCATGTTCGACGCCGCCCATCCGGCAGGCCTGATCGCGGCGGGAGAGCACCCGAGCCCGGTCGGCATCGCTGACGTCGTGACCCTCACGACGCACAAGACGCTCCGCGGCCCTCGTGGCGGTGCGATCCTCACGGGAGAAGACCTCGGCAGGTCGATCGACTCGGCGGTCTTCCCGGGTCTGCAGGGCGGGCCGCTCGAGCACGTCATCGCCGCCAAGGCAGTTGCATTCGCAGAGGCCGCCCGGCCGGAATTCAAGAAGTACGCCGCCCATGTCCGGGGAAACGCAGTGGCCTTCGCGTCCGCCCTCGCAGAAGAGGGCTTCCGCCTGGTCGCAGGTGGGACCGACAATCACCTCTGCCTCGTCGATCTTCGTGACTTCGATCCCGAGCTCACCGGCAAGGCTGCCCAGGAGGTCCTCGACCGTGCCGGCATCACCTGCAACCGGAATCAGATCCCCGACGACCCGAGGCCGCCGTTCGTGACGAGCGGCCTGCGGCTCGGCACGGCGGCCGAGACGACCGCCGGCATGCGGGAGCCGGAGATGACGGTCGTTGCGTCCCTCATCGCTCGGACGCTTCGCCACCGCGACGACGAGACCGAGCTGGCGGCCGTCCGGGGAGACGTTCATGAGCTCTGCAAGGCGTTCGACCCCTACCCCGACGGCGTCGCCGTCTCCTGATCGGCTCGCCAGTTGACCACGGAGGTCGGTTCGATCGTCATCGTCGCCATCGCGGCGGCGGCGACGTGGTTGCTGACCTTCCCCATCCGGAAAGTGGCCGTCGGCCGGGGCCTCGTCGTGATGCCCGACGCCGAGCGCGTACACACGAGGCCGACGCCGACCGCCGGCGGCACCGCCATCGCGCTCGGGTTCGCGATCGCGATCCTCGCTGCGGGTCAGCTTGGCGTCTTCCACGCCGACTTCTACAACTCCGTCGCTCCAGCCGGGGTCCTGACCGCGGTCGCCGTCATGTGCGTCCTCGGCCTCGTCGACGACGTCCGGTCGGTCTCGCCTCCGGCCAAGGTCGCCGGCCAGGTACTCGCGGCGATGGTGCTCTACTTCTTCGGGGTCACGATGACCCAGTTCAAGGTGCCATTCCTGCCTGGCTACATCTTGCTGGGATCGTCGATCCTCCCGCTCGTGACAGCGCTGTGGGTGATCGGGATCGCGAATGCCGTGAACCTCATCGACGGGCTGGACGGCCTTGCGGCCGGTGTCATCGCCATCGGCTCGGGCGCCCTCTGCATCTATGGGCTGCGGCTGGTCCATCTCGGCGTGCTCCCGACGAACAACATCGGGCCGCTGCTGGCGGCGGCGTGTTGCGGGGTCTGCCTAGGGTTTCTCCCCCACAACTTCCACCGGGCGAAGATCTTCATGGGCGACACGGGCGCGATGGTGCTCGGGCTCGTGATGGCTGCCGCCACGATGGAGATCGGCGGCCAGGCGACTGTGGTCTACTCGGGCACCACGTACTTCTTCCTGGCGCCGCTCGTCGTGCCTTTCGTGATCCTCGGCGTACCCATCCTCGACACCGCCCTCTCGATCTTGCGGCGGGCGGTTCGGCGGACGGGCGTGACCGAGCGTGACCTCGGGCACCTTCACTACAGGCTGATGCGTCTCGGTCATGGACATCGCCGCACGGTCGTGCTGTTGTGGATCTGGACCTTCGTGCTCTCGGCGCTCGTCCTTTACCCGACCTTCTACCCGAGCTGGAACGGGGTCCTCCCGTTCGCGGCTGTCATCCTCGGCATCGGGCTGATCACGATCTTCCGTCCGGCCGGGCGGAGACGCCACCTCGGCCCGAGCGCCGACACGCCGAGCCCCGACTCAGCCGCCAGCCTGGGCGTGGGAGCCGCTGCTGCGCGACGGGTGTCAGTGCCCGGCGGGCCCGGAGGTCAGGCCAGCGCCCGCCGCGGCGTGTGGGGCAACGATACGCCTGATCGCGGGCGAGGAATGCCAGGTGCCCTGCCGGACGTGGAGGGTGACGACAGCTACGAGGACACCGCCGGATCCCGGGTCCCGGGCGGGGCTGACGATGGGCCGGAGGGATACCGTCGCGTGCACCGGCGCCGTTTTGCCCGGCACCACCCTCCGATGCGAGGATAGATGCACGAAGTGAGCAGCAAGCCCTCGCCGAGCCCATTCGAACTTCTCGGGCTGGGCCTCTCGATCGCAACCTGCCTCGTTGCCGGTATGGGCCTCGGGTACTGGATAGGCGAGAGAATCGGTGCGAGCTTGGCGCTCACCTTCGTCGGACTGGCTGTCGGCATCGCTTGCGCGGTGGCAACGGTTCGGGCGCAGTTCAAGAAGTACATGTGAGAGCCAGCAGCGTGGCCGGCCCGGTCGGAACGACTCGGACGGACCCTGTTGCGAGGAAGATGACGACCGGGACATGAATTCACTGGGAGCCCTGCTCGAGCAGTTCTCGCTGCCCGAGATATCGAGCGTTCTGAAGCGAACCGTCTTCGCCGCGCTCGGGATCGGTGTCGTGGCCGTGGTGGCCACCCTCTTCGTGTCCCAGCCGCTGTTCGGCCTCGGGGTCTGCATCGGGCTCGGACTCGGCCTGATGAACATCAGGATGATCACGAACCAGACCGCCCGTGTGACTCAGCTCCAGCCTTCGAGCCCGGTCCGGATGCTCGCGACGATGACGCTTGCCCGGCTCGGCATCACGACGATCGCCGTCATTCTGCTCTTCATCGCCTCGAGATGGCTCGGGTTTGGCACAGCGGCAGGGCTGTGCCTGTTCTACCTGCTGTTCGTCGGCAACATCATCGGGATGATGGTCCGGCACAAGGTGCCGACGTGACTGAGGGAATCCTCGCCGCCAACATCGCCGTGGGCGACCACGTCTACGGGAAGCTCTTCGGCTTCACGTTCAACATCGACGATGTCGCCGCCTGCCTGCTGGCCGGCCTGATCTTCGTCGTGCTTGGCCTCGTTCTGCGGTCGAAGGTCACGTCCGGCGTCCCGGGCAAGTTCCAGCTCGCCTACGAGACGATCGTGGGGGCCGTCACGAGGCAGGTGGAGACGTCGATGGGCAGCAAGGGCCTGTTCGTCGTACCGCTCGCCTGCACCTTGTTCATGTTCATCCTGCTGTGCAACTGGCTCGAGATGATCCCGACCAACCTGGCCGGTCATCACACGATCCTCGTCTCCCCGACAGGTGACATCAACCTGCCGCTCGCAATGGCACTCACCGTCATCATCGTGGTGCACTTCACCTGGATCCGTATCCACGGCCTCAAGAGCTACGTCGGCCACTACTTCAAGCCGTACAAGATCCTCTTCCCGATCAACGTGATCGAGGAGCTCGTGAAGCCACTCACGCTCGCACTCCGGCTCTTCGGCAACATCTTCGCGGGCGGCATCTTGATCACCCTCATCGCTGCCTTCCCGCCCCAGTGGATCCTGCCTACTCCGGCCCTCGACTTCGTCTGGAAGCTCTTCGACGGCTTCTTCGTCGCCCCGGTTCAGGCATTCATCTTCTCCCTCCTCACCGTCATCTACATGCAGTCCGCCGTCACGGGCGGCCACTAGGCCCGAACCTCGACCCCAGAACCTCGACTCCCGACAAAGCCCTCGTCGATCCCAACCCCGCCCCTCTACACAAACAGGAGACAGACAACCCAAAATGGCACAGACCACCTCGCAAGCGATCCAGCTGGCAGGCGCCATGGTCGGCGGTGGCCTCGCCCTCGGCGGTGGCGCCGTCGGCGCGGCCATCGGTGACGGCCTTGCCGGCAGCCAGACCATCGCCGGCATCGCCCGCCAGCCCGAGGCGCAGAGCCGCCTGTACACGACGATGTTCCTCGTCGTCGGTCTCTGCGAAGCCATGTACGTCATCAACCTGGCGTTCATGGCGTTCTTCGTCTTCGTCGAGGCTGCGAAGAAGTAGGAATCCTCACGCCCATGCTTGCCGCCAGTAAGTCGCAGCCGGTCTTCCTGATCCCGAACTTCACGTTCGTCCTGGAGCTAGTCGCGTTCCTTGCGATCCTGTACTTCTTCGCCCGGGTCATCCTGCCCCCGCTCCGGCGGGCGATGAACGAGCGCGAGCAGCAGATCCGCAACTCGATCGAAGCGGCCGAGGAGGCACGCCGCGAGGCCGCAGAATCCCTCGCCCAGCGCCGTGAGGCACTCGAAGCGGCTCGCGTCGAGGCGCGCCAGATCGTCGACCAGGCGAACGAGGTTGCCGAACAGCTGCGCGACGAGGGCCGGCAACGGGGTCAGCAGGAGTACGAGCGCCTCCTGCACGCTGCTCAGTCCGAGATCGAGCTTCGAGCGCCAGCGCGCGAGGGACGAAGTGATGAGCGAGGTCGGCGATCTCGTTCTTCGCGCCGCGGAGCGCGTCATCGGCGGTGCCCTCGACAGTGAGCAGCACCGTGCCCTAGTCGACCAAGCGATCGCTGCGGCGCAGCCGGGCGGGTCTGCCGGCTGATGCTCGAGATCGTGCGCGGCTACGCGGCTGCCGTCTTCGACGAAGCCGGGGCGGAAGGGACGCTCGACGGGGTCGTCTCAGACCTCTCGGCGTTCCAACGTCTCCTCGTCGCGTCCGAGCCGCTGCGTCTCGTGCTGGCCGACGGCTCTGTCCCGGCGTCGGCCCGCTCCGCCGTCCTGTCGGAGCTTCTCGAGGGGAAGGTGCTTCCAGCCATGTCGGCGCTGGTGACGTTCCCCATCTCCTACGAACGCGCAACGGAGATCCCGAAGACGTGCGAGCAGCTGATGCAGCTCTCCGAGATCAGGGCCCAGCGCGTGGCAGAGGGAGGCTCGATCGATGCAGAGCCCCCGATTGGACGGGCTGGTGCGCTCGAGAGGCTCCGTGGGTTCGCGGAGCGGGTCTTCGAGCGGATCCACGATCGTGAGGTGGTGGACGCGGTCGAGGACGAGCTCTTCGTTTTGCTCGCATCGCGGAGCAGCACACCGAGCTCCGGAGCGCTCTTTCGGCCGCCGACGTGCCGTTCTCCCGGCGCCTCGCCGTCCTGGGCGATCTCCTCGCCGGCAAGGTGCGGCCCGAGACGCTCGACCTTCTCGGGTACGTGCTCCGGTGCGGCCGTGCACGCGATCTCGTTGGCGCGGTGGACTACCTGGTCGAATTGGCCGCTGCCGAGCAGGGTCGCCGGGTTGCCGACATCCGCGCCGCCATCGAGCTCGACGAGGATGAGCGGACTCGCCTTGCAGACGCGCTCGGTCGCCGGACACGACGGACCGTTGAGCTTCGCGTGGTGATCGACCCCTCGGTCATCGGCGGGATCGGCGTCTCTGTCGGAGACACCGTCATCGACGGGACCGTGCGCCACCGCCTCGACCGGTTGCGCGAGACCATCCTGCAGCCGACCTGACCCGATGATGCCGACCCGCCGCAGTCCATGCCGCCCGACACCCCGAACGACCCGCCGAACGGCACCCCGAACGACCCGCCGCCCGATAACCACCCTCAAGACGAGGACAAGGACGCCACACCAATGTCAGAACTCCTGATCTCCCCCCAAGACATCGAGGCAGCGCTCCAGCGCCACATCTCGGACTTCGACCCTGACGTCCGGGCCGAGCACGTCGGGCGTATCTCCGAAGTCGGAGACGGCATCGCGCGGGTGACCGGGCTGCCGAACGCTCAGGTGAACGAGCTCCTCGAGTTCTCGGACGGAACGGTCGGCCTGGCGCTCAACCTGGACGAGGAGACGATCGGCGCCGTCGTGCTCGGTTCGGTCGACTCGCTCGAGGAGGGTCAACTCGTCCGTGCAACGGGCCGGATCCTCTCCGTGCCGGTCGGTGACGGGCTGCTCGGGCGCGTGGTCGACCCGCTCGGCAACCCGATCGACGGCAAAGGGCCGCTCACCAACGTCGAGGACCGCCGAGTCGAGATCCAGGCGCCTGGCATCGTGAAGCGCCAGCCGGTGAAAGAGCCGCTACAGACGGGCATCAAGGCGATCGACGCCATGACGCCCATCGGTCGTGGCCAGCGTGAGCTCCTAATCGGCGACCGCAAGACCGGCAAGACGACCGTCGCGGTCGACTCGATCATCAACCAGCGCGGCCAAGGCGTGAAGTGCATCTACGTGGCGATCGGCCAGAAAGGGTCCACCGTCGCGCAGACCGTCGCCACGCTCGCCGAGCACGGTGCTCTCGAGTACACCGTCGTGGTCGCCGCCCCGGCGTCTGAGCCCGCCCCGTTCAAGTACCTCGCCCCCTACTCGGGCTGTGCGATGGGCCAGCACTGGATGGAGAACGGCCAGCACGCCCTCATCGTCTACGACGACCTCTCCAAGCAGGCGGACGCCTACAGGCAGCTCTCGCTCCTGCTGCGCCGCCCGCCGGGACGTGAGGCGTACCCGGGCGACGTGTTCTACCTGCACAGCCGCCTGCTGGAGCGCGCAGCCAAGCTGTCCGACGCGATGGGCGGAGGATCGCTCACCGCACTGCCGATCATTGAGACCAAGGCCGGCGACATCTCGGCCTACATCCCCACCAACGTCATCTCAATCACCGATGGCCAGGTCTTCTTGGAGACAGACCTGTTCTACTCAGGTGTACGTCCCGCGATCAACGTCGGCAACTCGGTATCCCGCGTGGGGGGTGCCGCCCAGGTGAAGGCCATGCGCTCGGTCGCCGGAACGCTGAAGATCGACCTCGCCCAGTTCCGCGAGCTCGAGGCGTTCGCGACCTTCGGCTCGGAGCTCGACAAGGTCTCCCAGGCACAGCTCGACCGGGGGTATCGCCTCACAGAGCTGTTGAAGCAGGGACTGAACGAGCCGCTGCCCATCGAAGAACAGGTGATCGTCATCTACGCCGGGACACGCGGGCATGTGGACGGGATCGCTGTTGAGGACGTGCGGCGTTTCGAGCGAGAGCTCCGGGCGCACTTCCGTGCGAAGCACCCCGAGCTGCTCGAGCAGATCAGGACCACCGGCCTGCTACCCGACGAGGCTGCGCTCGACAAGGCCATCGACGAGGTGAAGAGCGGCTTTGCCTCGGCCGTCAGTGCTGCGGGGGAGGCTGGCGAGGCTGGCGATGCCGGCGACCTGGGGGCTGGCGGGGAGACGTCTGCGGGCGAGACCGAGGGTGAGGCGAGCTAAGCGACATGGCCGGTGGTCAAGAGCGCGTCCTCCGCAGGAGGATCCGCAGCGTCGAGTCCACGAAGAAGATCACGCGGGCGATGGAGCTCATCGCGGCGTCGCAGATGTCCCGCGCCCAGAGCCGGATCGCAGGTTCCAAGCCGTACCTCCAGGGCATCGAGCGCGTCCTCATCGACGTCGCAGCGGACGGCTCGGCGCCCGAGCGGTTGATCGGCGTGCCCGAGTCGCCCGGGAAGGTCGCCGTGATCGCCGTCGTCTCCGATCGAGGCCTGTGCGGCGGCTACAACGCCTTTGTCCTGAGGGCCGCAGATCGGGTGATGCGCACCGGTGAGAGCGCGGGCCGTCGCTATCGTTTCGTCGGCGTCGGCAAGAAGGCGATCGGCTACTTCCGCTTCCGCGGCCGAGCCCTCGACGAGGCCTTCCTCATGGGCGACCGCCCGAGCTACGAGAACGCCCGTGCCATCGCGCGCGGTTGTCCCGGCGTTCATGACCGGTGAGCTCGACCTCGTCCAGCTCGTCTCGACCCGCTTCGTCTCCGCCGGGAGCCAGGTCGTCGAGACCCGGCAGCTGCTGCCGCTCATGCCGCCCGAGGAGGAGGCCGGCGAGGGCGGTGAGCCGGATCGAGCGGTTCGAGCATTATGCCGGGTGGAGGCTTCTTCGAGTACGAGCCCGACTCGGCGGAGCTTCTCGGGCTGCTCGTGCCGCGCTATGCGGAGGCCGCGCTGTACGGCGCGCTGCTCGAGGCGTCCGCCTCCGAGCACATCGCGCGCCAGCGGGCGATGTCTGCCGCGACCGAGAACGCCGACGAGTTGATCAAGACCCTGCGACGCGTCATGAACCGGGCCCGCCAGGACGCGATCACGACCGAGATCATGGAGATCGTGGGTGGCGCCGAGGCCCTCCGCCAGGGAGGCGAGCGCGAATCCGCCCCAGAACGAGAAGACACCGACGCCGAGGAGCGAATCGCATGACCACCACCCTCCCCAACGAGACGGGCGCCGCCCACAAGCAGCTGGAAGACGGCCGTGTCGTCGCAATCGCCGGCCCGGTCGTCGACGTCGAGTTCCCCCCGCACTCGCTACCGGAGATCAACCACCTGATCGAGATCCCGCTAACCGTCGACGGCGTGACCTCGGTCGTGCCCGCCGAGGTGGCACAACAGATCGGCGAGGGCCGTGTGCGCGCGGTCTGCCTCAAGCCGACCGACGGGCTGTCGCGCGGTGCCCTCGTCCACAACATGGGAAGGGGCATCACCGTGCCCGTCGGTGAGGCGACGCTCGGCCACGTCTTCAACGTGACCGGCGAGCCCCTCGACACCGACGACATAGGCACCCCTGACGACCACTGGGAGATCCACCGCGAGGCACCGGCGTTCGACTCCCTCGAGCCGAAACGCCAGGTGTTCGAGACGGGCATCAAGGTCATCGACCTCCTCGAACCTTACGTGCAGGGTGGGAAGATCGGCCTCTTCGGCGGCGCAGGCGTCGGCAAGACGGTCCTCATCACAGAGATGATCCGGCGTGTGGCGCTGAACCACGGTGGCGTCTCGGTCTTCGCCGGCGTCGGCGAGCGCACCCGTGAGGGCACTGACCTCTGGCTCGAGATGCAGGAGTCCGGCGTCATCGACAAGGCGGCGCTCGTCTACGGCCAGATGGACGAGCCGCCGGGCGTGCGGCTCCGGGTCGCGCTGTCGGCGCTCACCATGGCGGAGTACTTCCGCGACGTCATGAACCAGGACGTGCTGTTGTTCGTCGACAACATCTTCCGTTTCGTGCAGGCGGGCTCGGAAGTCTCGACGCTGCTCGGTCGCATGCCGTCGGCAGTGGGCTACCAGCCGACCCTGGCCGACGAGATGGGCGAGCTGCAGGAGCGGATCACCTCGACCCGGGGTCACTCGATCACGTCCCTGCAAGCCGTGTACGTGCCGGCCGACGACTACACCGACCCCGCGCCGTTCACGACCTTCACGCACCTCGACGCGACGACCGAGTTGTCCCGCCAGATCGCCGCACTCGGCATCTTCCCCGCCGTGGACCCGCTCGCGTCGACCAGCAACATCCTTGCGCCCGAGGTGGTCGGCGACCGCAACTACGACTGTGCAAGGCATGTGCAGGCGGTCCTCCAGCGCTACAAGGAACTGCAGGACATCATCGCCATCCTCGGTCTCGACGAGCTCTCCGAAGAAGACCGGGTGACGGTGAACCGGGCTCGGAAGATCCAGCGTTTCTTGTCGCAGCCGATGTACGTCGCCCAAGTGTTCACGGGCATCGAGGGCGTGACGGTCCCGGTCGAAGAGACCGTGCGGTCCTTCGAGGCGCTTCTCGGCGGTGACCTCGACGACGTTCCCGAGCAGGCGTTCTTGAACGTCGGTGGGGTCGACGACGTCCACAAGAAGGCGAAGGAATTCTCCTAGTGGAGACGAGAGCCGAGCTCGTCACGCCCGAGCGGATCCTCTTCTCGGGCGAGGCCGAGTTCGTCGTGCTGCGGACCGACGGCGGCGAGATCATGTTCCTGCCGAACCACGCCCCGTTTGTCGGGGCGGTCGACATCTCCTCGGTACGGATAGCTCAGCCGGGCGCGGACGCCGAGGGTGCGCCGGGGACAGGCGAGTTCCGGGCCGCGGTCCACGGTGGGTTCGTCCACGTGGTCGACAACAAGGTGACCCTGCTCGCGTCGGTGGCCGAGCCCGCCGCCGAGATCGACGTCGACCGGGCCCGGAGGGCGCTCGAGGCCGCCCAGACGGCAGTTGCCGCCGGCGAGGGTGAGCAGCACGCAGAGCAGGCAGAGCACGCAGACCAGGCAGAGCAGGCAGAGCAGTCACCGGCGATGCGGGCGATGCTGTCGCCCGACGACCCGGACGTCGCGCTCCGCCGGGCTCGGGCCCGCCTCGAAGCCGCCGGCGTGGCCGACCCCACTGCCGCGGCCACTGCCACTGCCGGAACCGCCGGCGCCACGACGCACTGAGGCTCGCTCCCGGCTCTGGCGCCGGCGGGCAAAGATGGCACCGTGGCAGCACGCCGGCGCTTGACCGTCTCACTCATCCTCACGGGCGACATCGCGCTAGAGGTCGACGGCATGCGCCGCGCGCTCGGCGCAGCGGCACTCGATCGCATCCCGCCCCACGTGACGCTCGTGCCTCCCGTCAACGTGCGCGAGGAGAACGTCGACGAGGCGGTTGAGGTAGTGCGCCTCGCAGGGCAACACTCTCAACCTCTCAGGCTGGAGCTCGGGCCGCCCGCGACGTTCTTCCCACTCACCCCCGTCGTCTACCTAGCCGTCGGCGGAGACGTCGGCCGCCTGGTGGAGCTGCGGCAGGCACTCCTCACCGGCCCTCTCGAGACGCCCGCGGGCCGCAAGCCAGAGCGCGACTACGTCCCGCACGTCACGCTCGACCAGAACATCGAGCCAGGGCGTATCGAAGGAGCGCTCGAGACCCTCGCCGACTATCGGGCCGCGGTGACGATCGAGCGGGTCACGATCCTCGAATTCCAAGAAACCCTCGCCCGCTGGCACCCCCTCTCCTCTGCCACTCTCGGTCGCCCGATTGTCGCGGGCCGGGGAGGACTCGAGATCGAGCTCTCCAGTCGCCTCGATGCTCGATCCTGCCGCCCGACGCTTCCAAGACCGTGAATGGGCGCAGTACTCGCGGGAGGCCTACGGGGACGAGGTGGCCATTGACGAGCCCTTTGCGATCACCGCCCGAGTGGGAGGCGAGATCGCCGGATCTGCCACGGGCCAACTGAGAGGCCGGCTGTGTCACCTCGCCATCTTGATCGTGGCCCCACAGTGGCGATCGCACGGCATCGGCTCGCACCTGCTGAAGGCCGTCGAGCAGCTAGCTCGGGAGCACGGCGCCGAGACGGTCCGGCTCGAGACGCGTGCCGGCGGCCCGGCCGAAGGCATGTACAGGGAGCGCGGCTACGAGCCCGCAGCCGTGCTCCCGGCGTGGCGCGAGGGGCGCGACTTCGTGATGATGGAGCGCCGCTTGTAGAGCGCGGCTCAAGGGCCGTCGGGCTCCCGCTCGAGCGAGAGCCGGGCGACGAGAGCGCTGAGCTCGTCGGCAGCCGCAGGCGGGTCGATCTCGCGACGGGCCAGGCGCTCGAGCAGGTCACGCCCGCCGGCCACGGCTGCTTCGCCGGTGGCCCTCGCGAGACCGGCCTCGCCCGTGGCGAGCCGGCCGAGCACCGCTGCCACGAGGTGGGCGTAACCGTCGACGGCCAGCCGCTCCATCTCGTCGCCCATCCGAGCCCGACGGCGGTGCCCGAGCCTGTCACCTCCGGACTCGAGATGAGCCCGATGTGCCGAGATTGCCTGCCAGAGCTCACCAGTGCCGTCGCCCGACGAGGCCACCGTCTCGACGATCGGCGGCGTCCAGTCCATCTCGCCCGTCAGCTGCAGCATGTGCACCAGGTCACGCTTCGTCTCGCGCACGCCGGGGCGATCGGCCTTGTTGATCACCAACACGTCGGCGACCTCGAGGAGCCCTGCCTTGTTAGCCTGCACCGCATCTCCCCAACCGGGGTTGACCACGACCACGATCGTGTCGCAGGTCCCGGCCACCTCGACTTCGACCTGCCCCACCCCGACGGTCTCGACGAGGACGAGCGGCCAGCCGGCGGCATCGAGCACCCGGACCGCGTCGGGCACGGCGGCGGCCAACCCGCCGAGGTGGCCCCGGGTCGCCATCGAACGGATGAAGACGCTCCGGTCGAGCGCGTGCTCCTGCATGCGCACGCGGTCCCCGAGAATGGCGCCCCCCGACAGCGGCGACGAGGGGTCGATCGCGAGCACGGCGACCGGAGAGGCGGTCTGGCGTAACGCCTCGCCGATGAGGCGTGCCGTGAGGGTGGACTTGCCCGCGCCGGGCGCACCGGTGAGCCCGATCGAGTACGAACCGCCGGAACGTGGATAGGTCAGCGACGTGAGCTCCCGGGCCACGGCGCCTCCGCGTTCTACGAGCGACAGCAACCGTGCGAGCGCCCGCCGGTCGCCGGTGGAGCCACCCTCGGCCAGCGTGAGCAATTCGGACGGGTTTGCCGGCGTCGGGCGCCGGGACTCACGACCGGGCGAAGGCGGCACCTCGCCGGCCGGGGTCGCTTCGGTCATTCACTGCCCCGGCGGATGTCCGCGCCGATCGCAGCCAGCCGCCCGGCGAGGTCCTCGTAGCCGCGATCGATGTGCTCAGCACCCGAGACCTCGGTGACGCCGTCGGCTACGAACCCTGCGAGCACGAGCGCTGCACCTGCCCGGATGTCAGGTGACCGGACGGGCGCCGCCGAGAGCCGCGGCACTCCCCGCACGACAGCGTGGTGGCCCTTCGTGGTGATGTCGGCGCCCATGCGGCGCAGCTCGTCGACGTACCGGAAACGCCCGGCGAAGATGTTCTCGGTCACGATCGCGACGCCGGACGCGACGGAGAGCATCGTGACGAGAAACGGCTTGTAATCCGTGGCGACGCCGGGATACGGGAGCGTCGAGATGTCGACGGACCGGAGCGGGTGGGTACCCGTGGCGAGGATCCCGCTCCCGGTGTCGACACAGCGGACGCCCATCTCGGCGAGCTTCTCGATCAGCATCTCCATGTGGTCCGCCCGCGCGTGCAACAGCTCGATCTCGCCGCCTGCGAGCCCGACGGCGGCGAGCCATGTGGCGGCCTCGACCCGGTCGGGGATGGCTCTGTGCGACGCGGGGCGGAGCTCGTCCACACCCTCGATCTCGATGTGGGAGGTACCTGCGCCCTCGATGTGGGCGCCCATGCCGGTCAGCATGTCCGCGAGGTCGATCACCTCCGGCTCTCGTGCGGCGTTCTCGATGATCGTCGTGCCCTTGGCGAGCACCGCCGCCATCAGCACGTTGTCGGTGGCGGTGTGGCTCGGGAACTCGAAGACGACGCGAGTGCCCACGAGGCGCTCGCAGCGCCCCTCGACATACCCGTGCTCGGTCGTGAAGACCACGCCGAGGTCCTCGAGAGCACGCAGGTGCATGTCGATCGGCCGGGCTCCGAAATCGTCGCCGCCGGGCAGCGACATACGGACGGATCCGTATCGGGCGAGGAGGGGCCCGAGCACGACGATCGAGGCTCGGATCTTCTCGACCAGCTCGTAGGGGGCGACCGGGACGATCTCGGGCGGGACCGTGAGCGAGAGGTGCCCGGACGTCCCGCTCCCGGAGTGGCGGGTCTCGACTCCCATCGCCTCGAGGAGCTCGCAGACTATTGCCACGTCGGTGATGGCGGGAACGTTGGCGAGCTCGTGGCGCCCAGGGGCGAGCAAGGTAGCCGCCATCAACTTGAGCACGGAGTTCTTCGCGCCGAAGACCTCGATGCGGCCAGACAGCGGTCCAGAGGGACCCACGAAGAAACGCTCCATCCGGGCGACGATAGCCCCCGACCACTAACGTTCGCCCCGTGGCACCGCACCGACAGGCCCCCGACCGCAACCTGGCGATGGAGCTCGTCCGGGTCACCGAAGCTGCGGCTCTCGCCGCGGGCAGGTGGCTCGGCCGCGGGGACAAGGAGGGAGCGGACCAAGCGGCCGTGGACGCCATGCGTATCGTCCTCCAGAGCGTGCCGATGGACGGCATCGTCGTGATCGGCGAGGGAGAGAAGGACGAAGCTCCGATGCTGTTCAACGGCGAGCGGATCGGCGACGGCAGCCCACCGCAGACCGACATCGCGGTCGACCCCATTGACGGCACCACGCTCACGGCGCTCGGTCGAGGCGGGGCGTTGTCGGTTATCGCCGTCTCCGAGCGCGGGACGATGTTCGACCCCGGACCGTGCGTGTACATGGAGAAGCTCGCAGTGGGGCCTGACGCCGTCGGCTCGATCGACGTGCGGAAGAGCCCCACGGAGAACCTCCGGTCGATTGCGGATGCCAAGAGCTCTGCTGTCCGCGATCTGGCAGTGGTGATACTCGAACGGCCTCGCCACGAGGAGCTGATCGCGGAAGTCCGGGCAAGTGGGGCCCAGATCCGGCTCATCACCGACGGCGACGTCGCCGGTGCCATCGCGACGGCGTGGCCCCAATCGGGTGTCGACGTGTTGATCGGCATCGGCGGGACGCCAGAAGGAGTCATCGCGGCAGCCGCGTTGAAGTGCATGGGCGGCGAGCTGCAGGGCCGGTTGTGGCCCCGGAGCGAAGAGGAACGCAAGGACGCGACTGCAAAGGGCTACGACTTCGAGCGGGTGCTCACGACCGACGATCTCGTGCAAGGCGAGAACTGCTTCTTCGCAGCCACGGGGATCAGCGGCGGGGACCTGCTGCGAGGCGTCCACTACGACCACAGGGGAGCGACGACCCAGTCGCTCGTCATGCGATCGAAGTCGGGGACGGTCCGCCTCGTCGAGGCGCGTCATCAGCTCACGAAGCTGCGCAAGTTCTCCGCCATAGAGTTCGGTTGAGCGGGTCGGCCATGAGCGAGCTGTCCGTCGAGCGTCGCCGTGACGGCGTAGCGGTCGTCCGCCTCGACCGGCCGAAGCTGAACCCGCTCTCCCAGTCGCTTCTCGGAGAGCTCGCGCGTGCGGTCGGCGATCTCATGGACGACTTGCCCGGGGCGGTCGTCGTGTGGGGCGGTGAGCGGTGTTTCTCAGCAGGTGCCGACGTCGGCGAATTCGGCGACGAGGTGCGGGGCGTGGAGATCGCCGTCTCCTTCCACACGGCGCTCGGCGCACTGGCGGCGCTCCCGCGAGCCACCATCGCCGCCATCACCGGGTTCGCGCTCGGAGGTGGGTTGGAGCTCGCGCTCGCGTGCGACTTCCGGTTCGCCGCCGAGGGGGCTCGCCTCGGCCAGCCCGAGATCCTGCTCGGGGTGATCCCCGGCGGGGGCGCGACCCAGCGTCTCGCACGCTTGATCGGCCCGAGCCGCGCGAAGGACCTGATCCTCACGGGCCGGCAGGTGACGGCCGATGAGGCGCTCAACCTCGGGCTGGTCGACCGAGTGGTCGCGCCGGACGCCGTCTTCGACGAGGCAGTCGCGTATGCGGCTGGCCTCGCGGGCGGGCCAGTCGTGGCCGAAGGCCTTGCCAAACGGGCCATCGACGAGGGACTTGCATCTGGCCTTGCCGACGGGCTCGGGCTCGAGCGCAGGCTCTTCGGGGAGGTGTTCGCGACCGAGGACGCGGCGACGGGCGTGCGTTCGTTCCTCGAGGAGGGGCCGGGAAAGGCCCGTTTCTCCGGGCGTTGACCGCGCAAGACGTCTTCGCTGACGATCCTCGCTGGTACCAGCGCGTGGTCTTCGACCAGCTCCCGCCGCGGAGCTTCTTCGACTCGAACGCCGATGGGGTGGGAGACCTCGGCGGGATCCGGGAGCGGCTCGAGTACCTCGAATGGCTTGGTGTCGACTGCCTCTGGCTCCTGCCCTACTATCCGTCGCCGCTTCGGGACGGTGGATACGACATAAGCGACTTCATGACCATCGCGCCCGAGTGCGGCAACGTGGACGATCTGGCCGCGCTCGTCGAAGATGCCCACCGGCGGGGGATCCGGATCATCTCCGACCTCGTGATGAACCACACGAGCGACCAGCACCCTTGGTTCGCCGAGTCGCGCTCGTCGGGTGGCAACGCAAAGGCCGACTGGTACATCTGGGCTGACGACGATCACGGCCTTGCCGACGTGAGGGTGGTCTTCGTGGACGCCGAGCCGTCCAACTGGACTCTCGACCAGGCCCGTGAGCAGTACTACTTCCATCGTTTCTTCCACCATCAGCCTGACCTCAACTACGCCAACCCGGCAGTGGTGGAGGCGATGCTCGACGTCCTCCGGTTCTGGCTCGACATCGGTCTCGATGGCTTCCGCCTCGACGCGGTCGCCTACCTGTGCAAGAAGGAGGGAACGAGCTGCGAGAACCTCGCCGAGACCCACGCCATCCTCCGCCGAATCCGACAGGAGGTCGACCGGTCCTACCCGAACCGGGTGCTGCTGGCAGAGGTGAACCAGTGGCCGACCGACGTCGTCGAGTACTTCGGCGACGCTGACGAGTGCCACATGGCCTTCCATTTCCCGCTCATGCCACGGATGTTCATGGCCATCCGCCGGGAGCAGCGCTTCCCGATCACCGAGATCCTCGCTCAGACACCGCCGATCCCCGACGGCTGCCAGTGGGGGATCTTCCTCCGGAACCACGACGAGCTGACGCTCGAGATGGTCACCGACGACGAGCGGGACTACATGTACGCGGAGTACGCGCGCGATCCGCGGATGCGGAAGAACCTCGGGATCCGCCGGCGTTTGGCGACGCTCGTGGAGAACAATCGCCGGGTCGCCGAGCTGCTGCACTCGATGCTGCTCTCGCTGCCGGGCGCCCCGGTTCTCTACTACGGCGACGAGATCCTCATGGGGGACAACGTCTACCTCGGCGACCGGGACTCGGTTCGCACGCCGATGCAGTGGACGCCGGACCGCAACGGGGGGTTCTCCCAGGCGGACTTCGCACAGCTCGTGCTCCCGCCGATCATGGATCCCGTGCACGGCTTCCAGGCCGTCAACGTCCAGGCGCAGCGCCGCGACTCGTCGTCGTTCCTCCACTGGGTCCGGCGGATGGTGCACGTGAGGCGCCAGTATCCCGTCTTCGCGACAGGGGAGATCGAGATGCTGCCGGCCGACAATCCGTCGGTGGTCGCCTACTTGCGCAGTGCGGCCGGCTCGCCGACCGTGCTGTGTGTCAACAACTTGAGCCGCTTCGCCCAGCCGGTGCTGCTCAGCCTCTCCCGCCACGAGGGGGCCCGTCCCGTCGAGCTCCTCGGCCGGGTCCCTTTCCCGAACGTAGGCCCGGGCCAGTACTCGATCACGTTGCCGCCGTATGGTTTCTTCTGGTTCGAGCTTCCAGGGGGCGACACCGTGAGCGCCTCCGGCGCGACCGGGCTCCCGCTTGCCGGCGGCGGGGGAGAGCTGGCTGACCTCCTCGGTCCATGGCTTGCCCGCGTGGACTGGGCGCAGGCGGCGCTCGGCGTGTTCGGGGCACAGAACGTCCCGGTCCGCGTGGTGGATGTTGCCGTGCTCCGGTCGGAGCGCCCAGGTTTGGCAAGCGTCGTCGTCGACGCCGGGGAGTCCTTCGGCTACCGGCTCCACGTGCTCGTCGGCTGGCGCGGCCTGCGCGAGGCGACCGGTGTGCTTCTACGGCCGGACGCAGTGATCGGCACAGGGGAGGACGGCAGCGGCGAGGTGCTCCTCTACAACGGCTTGGCGGACGCCGAGCTCCGTCTCGAGCTCCTCTCGGCTGCCACCGGTGGGCGGGAGCACGCCAGCCGGGCGCGGGTCGTACAGTCGCTCGTCTCGCACTTCGCACTCGTCTACGACGAGCGGCTGTTCATGAAGTTCTACCGGCTGATCGAGCCACGCCCGCGGCCCGAGATCGAGATGATGATGGGCCTCGACCAGGTCGGGTTCAACCACATGCTCGCACCGCTCGCCCATTGGTCGCGCGGGACGGGCGATCTCGGCCTCGTGAGGGAGTTCCTGCCGGGCGCCGTCGAGGGCAAGGCTCTTGCCCTGACGTCGTTGCGCGACCTGCTCGCGCGGTCGGGGACGAGCGAGGACGCGTCCTCGTTCGAAGAGGTCGGACTCGCCGGCGGCGATCTCGGCGACGAGATGCGGCGGCTCGGCCGGACGACCGCCGAGCTCCACCTCGCGCTTGCCGAGGCATTCGGCACGAGAAGACGGCCGGGAGGGGAGGCGGGTGAAGAGATCCGCATCCACGGCGACTACCACCTGCGGCGGGTGATGAGAGTCGAGACCGGTTGGCTCGTCGCCGGTTTCGGTGACGATCCCCTCATCGGGCCGCTGGCGGGCGCAGGCAGCCAGGGCGAGCCGCGCACCGGCGTGCCGCTCGAGGACGTGGCCGATCTCTTCCTCTCCCTTCGCCAGGTGGCTGACGAGGCGGCGGCGCTGCAGCCGGCGAGCACGCTCGCCCACGCGCTCGTCCTCGCCGCCGGTTGGGTGCGGCACAATCGCAACGCGTTCTTGAAGGGGTACCTGCAGCCGAGCGAGATCACACGGCTCGTCCCTCAGCCTCGCGAGGAGATCGAGAAATGGCTCGAGCTGCGGATGCCCGAGCGGTCGGCCGCAGGCGCCCCGGGTGACTGACGAACTGGGTGACCGACTGGATCAGTAGACGTAGCCGCCGCGCGACGAGATCTTCTCGGCGGCGTCTCGCAGGTCCTCTGCGGCCTTCTCCGGTGCAACCACGTTGATCAGAACCCCGGTGCCGAGCTCGAAACCCGCACGGGTGGTGAGATTCGGCAGGATGTGCACGTGCCAGTGGTACATGCCGGTCGCGCGATAGGGAGCCGAGTGGAACACGAGGTTGTACGCAATGTCGCCAAGGTGCTCGGTGAGGCTCTGCAACGCCGAGCGCACGGCCTTTCCGATTGCGACGAGGCGCGCTGTCGGAGATCGGTGAAGATGGGCGCCGTGTTCCCGGGGAACCACGAGTACCTCGTACGGCATGCCGCTCCAAAACGGCGTGAACGTGACCGTCTCGTCGGTCGCCTCCACCACCCGGTAGCCCACCCGCTCCTCGGACGCGGCGGCGGCGCAGAGCAGGCATCCGCCGGCGAACCGGGCAAAACCCGCCTGCTCCTCGGCGAGCCGCGGGGCACGAAGGGAATGCCGAGGAGCTGGCCGTGAGGATGTGCGAGCGAGGCTCCGGCCTGGCGGCCGTGATTCACGATCATCTGGCTGTAGCGCAGGCCCGGTGTGCTCTGGTGCTCCTCGACCCGGTCGCGGATCGCCGCCATGACGAGGGCGCACTGCTCGTCCGGTAGGGAGGCGAACGATCGCTCATGATCAGGCGAGAGGATCAAGACCTCGTGGATCCCGCTCGCGGGCGCTTCGGTGAACACGGGTCCGCGGTGCTCCACCACGAAGGGAGCATCCCCCTGGAAGGCGGGATAGCGGTTCGGCACCACGCGGACGAGCCACTTCCCCGGTGGACCGGCGGGACCGTAAACCTCGAGCGCGGGGAGGGTATCGTCTTCGCTCCCGGGACAGAACGGGCACGCTTCGGCGTCGTCAACGTCGGGCGTCGGCTGGCGTGGAAGGAAGATGCCACCCTGGCGCTGGGATCGGTCTGTCGAGACCGCCACCCAACGACCCGACAGAGGATCGAGACGCAGCTGATTCACCCTCGCGTTGTACCCTTTCTCGTGCTCGAGCGGAAGCCATTGGCCACGCTCATTCAGGGTACTCCCGACGAGCACCTGAGTCGTGCAGCCTGATGCCGGCTCCCCTCTACGACATCCTCCTGATCCTCCACATCGCGTCGGCCCTTATCGGGTTCGGGTCCATCGCTGTCGGGGGTGTCGCTGCCTCGGCAGGCAGGCGGAGTGGGGATCCCGCCTGTGAGGAACGGGTGGTGCGTTTCTTTAGGGAGGGCACGGATTGGCCGGGCCGTGTCATCTTCGTCGTCCCGGTCATCGGCCTCGTGATGCTCCTCGGTGGCGACCACGCGGACATCGGCCACGCGTGGCCGTGGCTCGGGCTCGGGTTGTGGTTCGTCGCTAGTGGTCTTGCGTCAGGACTGGGGTGGCCGGCAGAGCGCCGAGCCCAGCGGGAGCTCGCTGCGATCCGGTCCGGCGACTCGGGCAGCTCCGCGAGCTTCACCGAGGCGTGCGCCCGTATGGAGCAGGCTGCCGCGCTGGTCAGCGTGTGCTTCGTCCTCGTGGTGGCTCTCATGATCTGGCAACCATGACGCGACCCGATCGCGGCACCGACGCCGCCCGACGCAGGAGCTGGGCGCCGGATCGGTAGATTGGCACGTCGTGACCCCGCCGGATCGTTCCCGAGGCCGCGCCGCGCGCCGCACCGGAGGATCCCGCTCGCCCGGCCGGCAAGCGTCAGCGGCGGTGGCACGTTCCCGCCCGGGCACGAGGCAGACTCTCGACGAGCGCCGGTCGGCCGCCCTCGAGCGCCACCGCCGGGTGACCCGACGCCGCCGCACCGCCGTAGCGATCGTCGTGCTCCTCGTGGCGGGAGGCGTCGCAGCCTGCACGACGATCGGGCACCACTTCGGAGGCACGACGAACACGAGCGGGGCGACCACGTCGTCGTCGTCGACGACGACGACGACGCCGAAGCCGACGAGCTACAACGTCGGGCTGACGACGTTCTACTGGAAGGACTCGTTGCGCACGACTGTCAACTACTTGAACCTCGACGCGCCGATCGCGGGCCGCGTCCTCACGACAGAGGTGCGGTATCCGACGGTCGAGGGCTCGCCTACGGCCGAGACCGTCGGGGCCAAAGCAGCGACGAGTGACGGGCCGTTCCCCGTCATCGTGTTCGCGCACGGTTTCGACGTGAGTCCCTCCTACTACTCACAGCTCCTCGACTCGTGGGTGAGAGCCGGGTTCATCGTGGTGTCGCCGATCTTCCCGGACGAGAACACGGCGACGGTGAACGACGATGGTGGGCCTTACTCCAGTGGAGGCGTCAACGACGAGTGTGACGAGACCAACGAGCCGGGCGACATCCCGTTCGTATTGAGACAGTTCGACACCGTGGCTGCGCCGGGCTCCGGCAAGATCTTGGCCGGTCTGGCGGAGACTTCCGACGTCGCGCTCGCGGGCCAGAGCGACGGCGCAAACGTCGTCGGAGCGCTCGCCTTCGGGTCGCTGTACTCGTCCGATCTACTGGCGATGCCGGTGAGCCCGAAGGCGGTTGCCGTACTGTCAGGCCAGCAGCTCATCCCCTGTTCCGGCGCGACGAACACGTACTCGGCATCCGCTTCCTCGCCCGCCCTGCTCCAGGTCCAAAGCGACGCCGACACCTGCAACGGCGCCCAGCAGGCCGCCGATCTGTTCGCACGGCTGACGGCCGCGCCGGCCCACCTGTTCCAGACTCTGCACGGGGCCACGCATCTCGCGCCCTACGCCAACCCGCCAGCCGGGAACCCCGAGTACATGGCGGTGGTCGAGAAAGTGACCACACAGTTCTTCGAGCTCGAGCTCGGTTGGCACGCAAAGGGCTTGACGCTCGCCTCCATCGAGACGAGTGGTAACCAGGCAAACGTGTCGCAGGTCACCTCGACCGTCACCGGCTTCCCAAGCGCCCCTCCCCAGAGCAACTGCGCCGGCCAGCTACCGTGACGGTCTACCTCGACCACGCCGCTACGACGCCCATGCGTCCCGAAGTGCTCGAGGCGATGGAGCCGTACCTCAAAGAGGACTTCGGCAATCCCTCGGGAGCCCACGCGGCAGCGCGGACAGCCCGGCGAGCCCTCGACGATGCACGCGAACGCCTCGCGGCGGTGCTCGGCTGCGAGCCGGGCGAGATCGTCTTCACGAGCGGGGGGACCGAGGCGGACAACCTCGCGGTGACCGGTAGCGCTCTCCATGCGATCGGAGAGGGCGCGGCCGCCCCGCTCGTCTGCTGCTCGGCCGTCGAGCATCCGGCCGTGATCGAACCGGTCAGGTTCCTCGGAGGTCTCGAGCTGCCGGTCGGCCCATCCGGCGTGATCGACCTCGAGATGCTGCGCGCCGTGCTCGAAGTGGAACAGGACCGTGTAGTCCTCGTGTCGGTGATGCTCGCCAACAACGAGACCGGCGTCGTCGAGCCGGTGGCGGATGTGGCGGCGCTCGTTCACGCGAGCGTCCGCGGGGCGCTCGTGCACACCGACGCCGTGCAGGCGCTGGCGTGGCTCGACCTCCGGTCCGAGTCGGCTCCCGCCGATCTCGTGACGGTCTCAGCACACAAGATCGGCGGGCCGAAAGGCGTCGGCGCCCTCGTCGCCCGCGGCGAGGCCCGCGGGCAGCTGTCGCCGATCATCCGAGGAGGCCCACAGGAACGTGAGCTCCGCGCCGGCACACCCAACCTCCCCGGGATCGTCGGCTTCGCGGTGGCTGCCGAGCTGGCCGATGCCGAGCGATCGGAGGCGACGAGACGGGCGGGCGAGCTTGGCGGCCGGTTGCTCGCCGGGATCATGACGCTCGTGCCGGATGCCGCTCCGGCAGTGAAGGGGGCCGAACGCCTGGCGTCCATCGTCAGCCTCGGCTTCCCGGGCGTCGACTCAGAGGAGATGCTCCTTCTCCTCGATCAGCAGGGCGTCGCCGCGTCAGCGGGCTCGGCGTGCGCCTCAGGGGCCATCGAGCCCAGCCCGGTGTTGCTGGCGATGGGGTTGACGACCAGGGAGGCTAGATCGCATGTGCGGTTCTCGCTCGGCAGATCCACGACCGAGGCGGAGGTCGACTTGGCGATAAAGGCCGTCGGAGGGGCGGTCGAGCACCTGCGGAGCTGACGCGGGCTCGACCGCCAGGTTCACCGCCGAGGCTGGCGATCGGCGGCGTGACACCCATCTGACAGACTTTTGCAATGGCCCGAGTGCTCGTCGCGTTGTCGGGAGGAGTCGACTCCTCCGTCGCGGCCGCGCTCGCGTGTGATGCCGGTCACGAGGTGGTTGGCGCCACGATGAAGCTGTGGGGCGGGGAGTCGGACTCCGGTTGCTGCTCGGTCGCTGACGTCGAGGACGCCCGGCGGGTGGCGAACAAGCTCGGCATCGACCACCATGTCTTCAACTTCACCGAGGAGTTCGACGTCCACGTTGTCGCTCCTTACATCGAGGCACACGGCTCCGGCCTGACGCCCAACCCGTGTATCGAGTGCAACCGGCACCTCAAGTTCGACGCGTTCTTGGAGCGGGCCATCCGCCTCGGCTTCGACCTCGTCGTGACCGGGCACCACGCCCGCGTGGTCCGGGACGAGCCTTGGGGCAGGCCCCGGCTCCTCCGAGGCCGGGACCACTTGAAGGACCAGTCCTACGTCCTGTCGGTCCTGACCCGGGCAGAGGCTCGCAAGGCTTTGGCTCCCTGTCGGCGATCTCACGAAGCCCGAGGTCCGGGCCCTCGCTGCTGACCGCGGCCTCGCCACCGCCACCAAAGCCGACAGCCAGGATGTCTGTTTCATAGCGGGTGGTTCCGGGCCGGTCGCCCGCAGGCGGTTCCTCGAGCCCCGTCTCGAGTTGCATCCGGGCGCCGTCGTCGACGACCGCACAGGAGCAGTCGTCGGTGCGGTGCCCGCCGTCGAGCTCGTGACGGTCGGTCAGCGGCGGGGTCTCGGTGTGGCGACCGGCGAGAGGCGCTTTGCCATCGAGGTCGACGTACCGGGCAGGCGGGTGGTGCTCGGAGACGAGGGATCCCTCAACACGCGCGACGTTCCACTCGGCCGGCGGACCTGGACCGACTCGCCGATACCCGTCGGGACGATGGTGGGAGCCCAGGCGAGCGCGCACGGCACTATGACGCCAGCGGAGGTGACCGAGGAAGGCCTCCGGCTGCTCGAGGAGCGCCGCCGGGTGGCGCCGGGACAGACAGTCGCGCTCTACGACATGTCCACGGGCTCGGAGGTGCTCGGCTCGGGCACGGCCCTCAGCCCCGAGGCAGCAGCATGAGTGAAGTCGTGCGTGACCCGAACACGCCGATCGGCCCGGACCCGACCCTCGCGCCAGCCGAGCGAGCCCGCGAGCTGCGGGACCTCATCGCGTACCACTCCCAGCGCTATCACCAGCTGGACGATCCCGAGATACCGGACGCCGACTACGACGCCTTGGTGGACGAGTTGCGCGCTATCGAAGAGACCCACCCCGAGCTGGTCGTCGAGGAGTCCCCAACTCTGACCGTCGGTGCCCCGGCCTCCACCTTGTTCGCGCCGGCGCCCCATCTGGTCCCGATGATGAGCCTCGACAAAGTCGTGAGCTTCGAGGAGCTCCTCGCCTGGGGGGCGCGCACCAAGCGCCTCCTTGGCCTCGACGATGCACAGGCCAGCCAGCTGCGCCTCGTGTGTGAGCCGAAGATCGACGGGCTCTCGATCTCCATCACTTACGACCATGGCCGCTACGCACGCGCCGCGACGAGGGGAGACGGGCGTGTCGGGGAGGACGTCACCGAGAACGTCCGCACGATTCACGACGTGCCGCTCGAGCTGGCGCTCGACGACTCGGAGGTTCCAGCCGACCTGGAGGTGCGCGGCGAGGTGTACCTTCCGTTGGCCGCCTTCCAGGAGTTGAACGCCCGGCAGCAGGCCGCGGACGATCGCGTGTTCGCGAACCCCCGCAATGCCGCCGCCGGCTCGCTACGACAGCGCGATCCGAAAGTGACCGCCGGCCGTGCATTGTCGATCTTCACCTACCAAGTTGTGAGTGGCGACCGCGCGGGCACCGATGCGGCGCAGACGGCCTCGGGCGAGGCTGCGGTCGGCCTCGAGACAGACGCGGCGATCGGTCACCAGTCGGAGTCCCTCGACCTGCTCCGCCGGGCCGGCTTCCCGGTGAACCCGGAGACCACGACGGTGACGGGGCTCGACGCGGTCTACGCCTACTGCAAGAAGTTGGAGGAGCGCCGTCACGGGCTCGGTTATGAGATCGACGGAGTCGTAATCAAGATCGACGACCTCTCCTTGCACCACCGCCTTGGCGCTACGTCGCACGCACCGCGGTGGGCCGTCGCCTACAAGTTCCCTCCCGAGGAGCGGACGACGTTGCTCGAGGAGATCATGGTCTCGATCGGGCGAACTGGGCGCGCGACGCCTTTCGCCAAGTTGACCCCGGTCCGCGTCGGCGGCTCGACGGTCTCGCTCGCGAGCTTGCACAACGAGGATCAGGTCGCGCTGAAAGACGTGCGTCCCGGTGACACGGTCATCGTCCGGAAGGCCGGCGACGTGATCCCGGAGGTCGTCGGACCGGTGAAGTCCGAGCGTCCCGAGGGGCTCGCGCCCTGGCGATTCCCGAGCGAGTGTCCCTCGTGCGGCGGGCCCTTCGTCCGTCTCGACGGTGAAGCGGACACCTACTGCGTCAACCTCGACTGCCCCGGTCAGCAGATCCAGCGGATCGCCCACTTCGCCTCGAGGGGAGCGATGGACATCGAAGGACTCGGCGAGCAGCGCGTCCGCCAGCTCATCGATGCCGGCCTCGTCGCCGATGCCGCGGACGTCTACCGGCTGACCATCGAGCAGCTCGCCGGCCTCGAAGGCTTTGCCGAGATCTCGGCGCGGAACCTCGTCGCGGCGATCGACGCCTCCCGAGCGAGGCCCGTGCCGAACCTCCTCGTCGCGCTCGGGATCCGGCACGTCGGCGGGACCGTCGCCCACGAGCTCTCCTCGGCCCTCGGGGACCTCGGCCGGATCATGTCGGCGAGCGAGGAGGAGTTGGCGGCGATCCCGGGGGTGGGAGGGATCATCGCTGCGAGCGTGGTGCGTTTCTTCGAGACGGAACGGAATCGGGCGTTCATCGAGCGCCTGCGCGAGGGCAGGGTGTCCTTCGGGACCCGGGTCGTGTCCGACCTCCCACAGGTGTTGAGCGGCAAGGCCGTCGTCGTGACCGGCACTCTCGAGGGCTACTCACGCGAGGCGGCCGAGGAGGCCGTCACCGGGCGGGGCGGCAAGTCCCCCGGGTCGGTGTCGGCCAAGACGATGGCGCTCGTCGTCGGCGCGTCGCCCGGCGCGTCCAAGCTGGCGAAGGCCGAGCAGCTCGGGATCCCGATCATCGGAGAGGAGGAGTTCCGCAAGCTCCTAGAGACCGGCGAACTGCCGTGACTGTGCCGGGCTGAGGTGGGTGCCGGCAACGCCACGGTCCCGAAGCGGCGCCACCGCAGGGGCCTCTCGCTGACGCTGGTCGCATTGGCGGTGTTCATCGTGGCGGCGGGGACCGCCTACGTCGTCGCAGACAACCGCCGCCCGGCTCCCCTCGACACCGGCCCCGGGTCCGTCCCGAGGGGCGTCGCGAAGGTACTTCCTGGCGTCGGCGCGTTCGTGCCTGCCTACGACCTGACGTCGGACCCGGTCTTCCCGACGCTGACCACCGGCTACGCGATCGAGAGCCACCGCACCAAGGCAGGGACGAGCGAGCAGCTCGCGAGGAGCGACGACGGCGGGAGGAGCTGGCACCTCGTCGGGCCTTTTCCCTTCCCGAACGGCTATGCCCAAGTCCAGTTCTATTCCCTGAGGGACGGGTACGCATTCGGGCCGGCGGGTCTCGCCGTCACCTACGACGGCGGCAGCATCTGGAAGGTCGGCGCGCAGCTCGACGGGACGCTCGAGCGCGTGAGCCCGATCGGCAACAACGTCTGGGCGACGTACACCGTGTGCAGGGGCTTCCCCCTGACACCGACGACGAGCTGCAACGTCCGGCTGGCGGTGTCGCAGGACGCCGGTTTGCACTGGAGCACCCAAGCGACGCCTTCGCCCCTCTCCGAAGCGCGCTCGGGAGGCGACATCCTCGCGAGGGACACGCTCGACAAGGCTTACATCGTCTCCTACGGCGTCACCGGAGGAGGAGGGCTCGCTGTGACCGGAGACGGCGGCCGCTCATGGCAGACGCTGCCCGATCCTTGCTCGGCCTGGCTGACCGTGGACATGGCGGCGCTGTCGGGCGGGCTGATCTGGATGATCTGCGGCGGGCCCCCGGTGCTTGATGGCCAGGCATCCGCCAAAGCCGTGTTCCAATCACACGACGGGGGGCATCACTGGACGCTCGAGTCGTACACCGGCTTCGGGCCGCCTGCGGCCGACTGGGGCGCCGCCGGCCCGGTCGGGGAGCTCTGGTACGCCGGTCAGCTCTCCCAGCTCGCGACGATCGCTCCCGGCAAGGCGTGGATCGGCGTTACCGGCGTCGGCGTGCTCGTGAGTTCGGACAGCGGAAGGGAGTGGGAGCTCGCCGGGGGCTTGCACGACGACGGTCACGACTCGGGTGTCGGCGTCACGTTCAACAATGCCGAAGACGGCTGGGCGATCGAATTCCACGAGAGCGTCTGGCGCACGACCGATGCCGTTCACTGGCAGCTCGTCGACGGGAAGTGACCCGGGCGGGTGCAACGTCTGGTGCAGCCCGGCCGAGTAGGATTTGACCAGATACTCATGTCGAGCATCACAGAACAAGTCGGTCGCGTCGTCGGCGGTCGGTACCGGCTGCTCGCCCCTATCGGGGCAGGGGCCTCATCACAGGTATTCGCAGCCGTGGACACGCGCCTCGGCCGCCGGGTAGCCGTGAAGGTCCTGCACCCGATGCTCGCGAGCGACGGGTCCTTCCTGCGCCGCTTCCGGGCCGAGGCGCGCCTTGCCGCGTCCCTCGACCACCCTCACGTAATGCGGGTGTTCGACTGGGGCGAGGAAGAAGGCGGCCCGTACCTCGTGCTCGAGCTGCTCACGGGTGGGAGCCTTCGCGGCCTGCTCGACACGGGTGCTCGGCTGAGTCACGCCCAGGTGGCCTCGCTCGGCTCCGAGGCTGCCGCGGGGATGGCGTACGCCCACCGCCGTGGCATCATCCACAGGGACATCAAGCCGGGCAACCTGCTCTTCGACGACGAGGGCCACCTGCGCATCGCGGACTTCGGCGTCGCCCGCGCCATCGCCGAGGCGGCACTCACCGAGCCGCTTGGGGCGATCTTCGGGACGGCACGCTACGCCTCACCCGAACAGGCAAATGGCAGCGCCCTCGACGACAGGACGGACGTCTACTCCCTGGCGCTCGTTCTGTACGAGGCCCTGACCGGAAGGGTGCCGTTTGCCGCCGACACGGTCTCGGGCACCTTGATGGCGCGCGTCGACTCGACGCTCCCGCCCGCACGTCGAGCTCGGTCCCCTCGCCCCGATCCTGGCAGCCGCCGCGATCTCTGAGCCGTTCGCCCGCCTCGACGCGAACAGCCTGGCGCTCGAGCTGGAGCTCCTCGGGAGGCAGCTCGCCCCGCCGGCTCCCCTCCCGCTTGCCAGGGTCGAGCTCGACGCAGGTGCATCCCGGTGGGCCGACCGGGACCCGACCGACCTCGACCCTGAGGACGTCGCACGCCTGCGAACCATGGCGATCGAGCAGGTCCCTCTCGATGCGCCGCCGGAGGGCGCGCATCCTGAGGACGCTGCCGACGACCTCACTGTGATCGGGGCACCGGCGACAGAGGTCTTGCAGGTCGGCGTCTCTGAGCTCGTCGCCCTCGGACCGGACGGCGCCGAGGGCGCTGGCCGTGACGCCCCCGCTGTCCCCGCCGGTCGGGCGCAGGACGCGAGCAAGCCTCCGAAAGACCGGCCGAGGCGCCGCCGAGTAGTAGTCGTCGTGCTGTCGTCGATCGCGGTGATCGGTCTCGTCGCGGCGGGACTCGCCGCCGCGATCATCCACTACGGCGTCTACGGCCACGTGGTGCCAAAGGTCGTGGGCGAGAACATAACGACTGCTACCGCCAACCTGGAGAACTCGGGCCTGCGCCTGTCGGTCGGCGACAAGAGGTACGACGTGAGCGTGCTTGCCGGCGACGTCATCGGGCAGTCGATCACCCCGGGACGTCACGAGCGCGCCGGGACGATAGTCATCGTGTCCGAGTCGAAGGGCCCGCCGCCTGTGCCGGTCCCCGGTGTGACCGGCCGTACCCAGACGCAGGCTCGCGCGATGATCGCCGCCGGCCATCTCCACCCGGTGGTCGAGCTCGAGTACTCAGAGACGGTGGGCCCCGGCAAGGTGATCGACGAGAGCCCACCGTCGACGGGTGGGGACCGGCCGTGGGAGTCGAAGGTAATCCTCTACGTGTCGAAGGGCCCGCACCCCCGCATCATCCCGGGCGTAGTCGGCGCAACGCTCGCGGCGGCGATACAGGACCTCGACGGCGTGCAGCTCCGGTACAAACAGGCTGCCGGCCAGTACTCGACCACGGTGCCGCAAGGCGACGTCATCTCCGAGACCCCACCTGCGAAGTCCTCGGTCCGGCGCTACAGCGTCGTCACCCTCGTCGTGTCTCTCGGCGAGCCGTACGTCGTCATCCCGCACCTCAGGGGTCTGACAGTGAAGAAGGCCAGGTCGGAGCTACTCGCCCTCGGCCTTCACGTCGAGCTCTACGACGTCGCCTCGGGTGGGATCGTGCTCAGCTCCAATCCCGCAGCCGGCAGCTCCATCCGTGAGGGCCAGTCGGTGACCCTCTACGTCATCTGAGCCGGCCCTAGTCCTGCAGACGGGCCGTCTTGCATCTGCGAAGCTCGACCTGACATGTTGAAGCCACAGCGTTCGGCTAAATGCGCCGGTACCGAGGGAAGGACTACATGATGGGTGCGCTCGAGGGAAGGGTTGCGATCATCACCGGAGCAGGCCGAGGAATCGGTCGTGAGCACGCTCTGCTCTTTGCGAGCGAGGGTGCCAAGGTGGTCGTGAACGACCTCGGCGGGGCGGTCGACGGTTCGGGCGACGACCGTTCGCCTGCCGAGCAAGTAGTGGACGAGATCAAGCAGATGGGTGGCGAGGCGATCGCGAACGCCGACAACGTGGCGGACTGGGAAGGCGGCCAGCGGCTCGTCAACTCGGCGGTCGAGGCTTTCGGCGATCTGCACGTGCTCGTGAACAACGCCGGGATCCTCCGTGACCGGGTCCTCGTGAACATGACCGAGGAGGAGTGGGACGCCGTGATCCACGTCCACCTGAAGGGGCACTTCGTCCCGACGCGCTGGGCGGCCACCTACTGGCGGGAGCAGTCGAAGGCCGGTAACGAGGTGAAGGCCTCCGTCATCAACACCTCTTCGACTTCCGGTCTTCTCGGGAATCCAGGCCAGGCCAATTACGGTGCGGCGAAGGCCGGCATCGCGGCCTTCACGATCATCACCGCCCAGGAGCTCTCCCGCTACGGCGTCCGCGTCAACGCGATCGCGCCCGCAGCTCGGACGCGGATGACCGAGTCGACGCCGGGACTCTCCGACATCGTCCAGGCGCCTGCGGACGCTGGCACTTTCGACGCGTGGGACCCGGCGAACATCTCGCCGCTCGTGGGATACCTCGCGACCGAGTCGTGCCCCTACAGCGGCAAGACCTTCTTCGTCCAGGGCGGGAAGGTGCAGTACTTCCAGCCCTGGTCGCTGACGAAGGAGCTCGACAAAGGGGATCGCTGGACGGTCGCCGAGCTCGCCGAGCAGGTGCCGACGATCGTGCCGGAGTCGGGCAGCCGCGCTTTCGGTTGAACCCGCGCCTGTTGAGGCCGAGAGGCCGCGCGCCCTACTCAGCTGGTGAAGTCGCGGACTCGCTGCGCGATCTCGGCGTGTACCGGGTCGGCCGGGGTGGCCTGGAGCGCCAGCAGCTTGGACATGTCGCCGTCGATCTTGATGCGACCTGACATGAAGGCCTGCATGGCGACTTGCTGATTCTGCTCGACGATTATCGCCTTGGCGGTCTCGTACTCGAGGGTGATTGTCACGTCGGGATCGTCGACGTGACCGATGCCGATCACGACCTCCCCGCTCGTCGTGTCGAGGTGCGCGTGCCGGCCGCCGTCCCCGAAGGGGACGTCGGTGACGACGAGGTTCATCCTCACGCTCAGAGGCGGTTGCGGGGCGCGACCGGCGAACTCGGCCTGGAGCAGCCGAGCCTGCTCTGTCCACTCATCACTCAGAAACGGGAACGCCCCCACTTCACCCTCCTTGCTCACTCACGAACTCTCAAGTCGTGGGGAGACTAGTGCCCGGTCCCGATTACCATGATTTCGTGCCTGCTGACCTCCTTCCCGGTTCCGAGCCGTTCTCAGCGTCCAACGGAGCGAACGGTGTGCTCGTCCTTCACGGATTCACCGGGAGCCCGCAATCAATGCGCCCGCTCGCCGAGGCCTTCGCCGACGCGGGTTTGAGCGTCGAGCTCCCGGTTCTGCCCGGCCACGGCACGAGTGTCGAGGACATGCTCCCGACCCGGTGGAGCGACTGGGCGGCGGCGGCTGAGGCTGCCTTCCAGGCGCTCGCAGCGCGCTGTGACCGGGTGGCTGTTGCCGGGCTCTCGATGGGCGGGACGTTGTCACTCGGCCTGGCGGAGTCGCACGGCGAGATAGCCGGCCTCGTCCTCGTCAACCCCCTTGTCGAGCCGGCGGCGGAGAGTTTCTGCGAGGCGATGCGTGGCGTCCTCGAAGCGGGCGTAGATCAGATCCCCGGTATCGGCAGCGACATCGCGATGGAAGGAGTCGTCGAGACCGCGTACCCGACGACGCCGATCGAGCCGCTCTTGTCCCTGATGGAGGCCACGGCCGAGGTGGAAGCCGGGCTCGCCGCCGTGACCTGCCCGGTGCTGCTGTTGTCGAGCCGTACCGACCACGTCGTGCCGCCGGCCTCGGGCGATGCAGTCGTCGCCGGGGTGACCGGGCCTGTCGAGCGGGTCTTCCTCGAGCGGAGCTTCCACGTGGCGACGCTCGACTACGACCAGGCCGAGATCGAAGAGCGAGCGGTCCAGTTCGCCCTCAAAGTGCTGGCGTCCTGATCCGTCCGTGTCCCGGATCTCGATAGAAGAGGTGCGCCACGTGGCGCACCTCGCCCGTCTCGAGCTGTCCGACGACGAGCTGTCGGTCCTCCAGGGGAAGCTCTCGGCCCTGCTCGACCATGTGGAGCGCATCCAGCGACTCGACACCGAGGATGTCCCTCCGACAGCGCACCCGCTGCCGCTATCGAACGTGTTGAGACCCGATGAGCCACGACCGGGACTCACTCCGGCGGAGGCGCTGGCGGCGGCGCCGGCGACCGAAGATGGTCGTTTCTCAGTGCCGAGCATCCTCGGTGACGCGCCGTGAGCGTGCTCGACGACGGCGTAGCTGCCATAGCAGCGGCCGTCCGTGCCGGCGACGTCCGGGCGGCGGAGATCGTGGAGGAGGTCCTCGAGCGCATCGAAGAGCGTGATTCGGTCCTGCACTGCTTCCACACGGTGATGGCCACCGAGGCCCGAGCCCGCGCGGCGCAGGTCGACGCCGAAGTGGATGCCGGCCGCGATCCTGGCCCGTTGGCAGGCGTGCCCGTGGCGCTGAAGGACAACCTCTGCACGCGCGGCACCGTCACGACCTGTTCGTCGAAGATCCTCGAGCACTGGGTGCCGCCCTACGACGCGACCGTGGTCCTGAGGTTGGCCTCTGCGGGCGCAGTGGTAGTGGGCAAGACGAACCTCGACGAGTTCGCTATGGGCTCATCCACGGAGAACTCGGCGTTCGGGCCGACCCTCAACCCGTGGGACACCGCAAGGGTCCCGGGCGGTTCCTCGGGCGGCAGTGCCGCCGCGGTCGCGGCGGGTTACGTTCCCCTGGCGCTCGGTTCCGACACGGGAGGATCCATCCGCCAACCGGCGTCACTGTGCGGCGTGGTCGGGGTGAAGCCGACCTACGGTCTCGTCTCCCGGTACGGGCTGATCGCGTTCGCGAGCTCGCTCGACCAGGTCGGGACGTTCGCATGGACCGTCGAAGATGCTGGGATCGGACTCGAGGTGATCGCCGGGCACGACCCACTCGACTCGACGTCGTTCGACCGTGGGGCCCCGGCGCTCGCCGAGTCGATGTCAGCCGGGGTCGAGGGCTTGCGCGTAGGCGTCATCGAGGACTTCCTCTCAGAGGTCAGCCCATCGTGTGCCGCCGCCACCACTGCGGCAGCAGAGTCGCTCGCTGCGGCTGGCGCCAAGGTCGAGAGCGTGTCGATCCCCGAGGTGCTGCACGGGTTGGCGGCGTACTACGTCATCGCCCCCGCCGAGGCCTCTTCCAATCTCGCCAGATACGACGGGGTGCGGTACGGCTTGCGGGTCGACGCGAGCGACGTGGCCACGATGAACGCGCGGACACGCGGAGCAGGCTTCGGAGCCGAGGTGAGGCGGCGCATCATGATCGGGACCTACGCGCTCTCGGCCGGCTACTACGACGCCTACTACGGCCAGGCACAGCGAGTGCGCACGCTCGTCGTCCGGGCGTTCGAGCGCGCGTACCGTGACGTCGACGTGCTCCTCGCCCCGATGACGCCGTCGGAGGCTTTCCTCCTCGGAGAGAAGACCGGCAACCCGCTCGACATGTACGTGTCGGACGTCTGTGCGGTGCCGTCCAACCTCGCCGGTCACCCGGCGATGAGCGTGCCTTTCGCCCTCGGGGTGACCGGGATGCCTGTCGGGGTGCAAGTGCTGGCGCCGGCGCTCGGGGAGGCCGTAATGATGCGGACGGCCGCTGTCCTCGAGGCGGCCGCATCGCCGGACGCGCGCGGGCCGGTCGGGAGGTGAAGAATGCCTGACGGTTTCGAGACTGTCATAGGGCTCGAAGTGCACTGTGAGCTGTCGACTGCTACCAAGCTCTTCTGCTCTTGCGCCAACGCCTTCGGGGACGAGCCGAATTCCAACGTGTGCCCCGTCTGCCTCGGCCTGCCGGGGTCGCTGCCGGTCCTCAACCGGAGGGCGGTCGAGTTCGCCATGAGGATCGGCCTGGCGCTCGGGTGCGAGATCCGGCCGTCGATCTTCCACCGCAAGAACTACTTCTACCCGGACATGCCGAAGGACTACCAGATAAGCCAGTACGACGAGCCGATAAACGTCAACGGCCACCTCGACCTGCCGGACGGGTCCAGAGTCGGGATCGAACGGGCCCACATCGAAGAGGACACGGGAAAGACGACGCACGTCGGCGAGAGCGGCCGGATCCACGGCGCCAGCCATTCCCTCGTCGACTACAACCGCGCCGGCGTACCACTCGTGGAGATCGTCTCTGCGCCGGACATGCGCTCGGCCGCACAGGCGCGTGCCTACGTGAGCGAGCTGCGCGGTGTTCTCGTCGCGACAGGTGCCTCCGACGGGCGCATGGAGGAGGGCTCGCTCCGCGTGGACGTGAACATCTCGATCCGCCCATCGGGATCGGAGGAGCTCGGCACACGGTGCGAGGTGAAGAACCTCAACTCGCTCCGCTCGCTCCTCAGGGCGATCGAGTACGAAGCCTCTCGTCAGGCCGAGATCGTGTCGGCCGGCGAGAAGGTTCGCCAGGAGACGAGGCACTGGGATGAGAGCGCGGGTGTCACCCACTCGCTGCGCTCCAAGGAAGAGGCATACGACTACCGCTACTTCCCCGAGCCCGATCTCGTGCCGGTCGTGCCGGACGACGCACTCCGGCGTGCGGCTTGCGAAGGTGACGTGGTGTTGCCGGCTGCCCGCCGGCTACGCCTCGGGGACCTCGTCGGCCTGGAGGCGGAGGCTCGGGTCACCGGTGCTGTCGCCGACCAGGTACAGACGGTCATCGAGCTCGATCTCGACCAGCTCGTCGTCGATGCCGTGTCCGCCGGTGCCGATCCCCGGCTTGCGCTCGCGCGAGCCGCGAACGAGGCGGCCGCCAAGGCCGAGGCGGCACGCCGGCTCGACGCGGCCGCCTTCGCGTCGCTGTTGAAGCTCGAGGCTGCCGCCACGCTGTCGGCCACCCAGTCCAAAGCCGTCCTTGCCGTACTCATCGACGAGGGTGGAGAACCGTCCGGGATCGCGCGCCGCCTCGGTTACGAGGCGCTCGGGACGAATGAGCTCGAAGAGCTGATGAGCCGGGTCATCGAGGCGAATCAAGATCAGTGGGAGCGCTACAGGGCCGGCGACGACAAGGTGGCTGGCTCCCTGCTCGGTCAGATCATGCGCGAGAGCAAAGGCCGGGCGAACGGCAAGCTCGTCGCCGAGGCGCTGGCGCGGCGCCGTTCGGGTCAGGCCTGACCGCCGTCGGGCCCACCTGAGTTGCACGATCACCTTTGGTCTGCAAGACTTTTCGCGTGACCACCGCCACTGGCCTCGTACTCATCACCTAGCGCACCGACGCCAACTCGCGTCCGTGCGCTCACGACCTCCCCACCGGGGAGGTCGTTTCGTTTCCAGGGCCGGATGCCGGCCTTGCGGACCGGCGACTGCACGCGACACACGACGAATACCAACCCCGAAGGTGCCCCGGTCCCCGGGGCATGAGCAGGACCAAGAGACAGGAGACGAACTCCGATGCAGCTGACGGGCGCACAAGCTCTCGTGAAGAGCCTCGAGATGCAGGGTGTCGAAGTCGTCTTCGGGCTGCCCGGCGGAGCGATCCTGCCCGTCTACGACCCGATCATCGACTCGTCCATCCGCCACATCCTGGTCCGGCACGAGCAGGGGGCTGGCCACATGGCCGAGGGTTATGCCCACGTCACCGGGCGTCCTGGCGTGGCGATAGTCACGAGCGGGCCCGGCGCGACGAACGTCGTGACGCCGCTGTGCGACGCCTACATGGACTCGATTCCCGTCGTGTGCATCACCGGCCAGGTGCCCTCGACGGCGATCGGCACCGATGCCTTCCAGGAGGCGGACACGACTGGCATCACCATGGGCGTCACGAAGCACAACTGGCTCATCACCGACGCAGCGGACATCCCCCGTGTCATCAAAGAGGCGTTCCACGTCGCGACGACCGGGCGTCCGGGCCCGGTGCTGGTCGACCTCCCGAAGGACGTGTCGAACGCGACGATGGAGTGGTACTGGCCCGAGTCCGTCGACCTGCCGGGCTACCGGCCGGCGGGGCCTCCCGACCGGGAGTCTGTCGCGGCGGCCGTGGAGCTGATCGCGAACGCCTCCCGCCCGGTCATCTATGCCGGAGGAGGTGTCCTCAAGGCACGAGGCTGCAAGGCGTTGCTCGAGCTCGCCGAGCTCACCAACATCCCGGTCGTCACGACGTTGATGGCACGTGGCGCGTTCCCCGACAGCCACCGCCTCTGTCTCGGCATGCCCGGCATGCACGGCAACTACACAGCCGTCACGTCCATGCAGCGTTCCGACCTGCTGATCGCGCTCGGCAGCCGCTTCGACGACCGCGTGACCGGCAAGATCTCGGCCTTCGCACCCGGAGCCAAGGTCATCCACGTCGACATCGACAAGGCCGAGATCGGGAAGGTGCGCACTCCCGAGATCGGGATCGTGGCGGATTGCCGCCTCGCAACCGAGGCGTTGATCGCAGCCTTGCGGGAGCGGGGCGCTCTCCCGGCCGACCGACTGGCACCGTGGCTGTCGGAGCTCGACGAGTGGCGGGCATCGTTCCCCTACACCTACGACCGCGAGGACCACGCCGCCGCCGCGCCGGTCACCGGTCGCGCACTCCCGGGCCGGCCGCCGTTGCTGAAGCCTCAGTTCGTGCTCGAGACCCTGCGTGACGCGACGCCCGAGGACACGATCCTCGCGTCGGGCGTGGGTCAGCACCAGATGTGGGCGTCGCAGTTCTGGCGTTTCGATCGGCCCTACTCGTGGGTCAACTCCGGTGGGCTCGGCACGATGGGATTCAGCGTCCCGGCCGCCATCGGTGCGAAGGTGGGAAGGCCGGAGGCGATGGTCTGGGCCGTGGACGGCGACGGGTGCTTCCAGATGACCGCCCAGGAGCTCGTGACGGCCTCTGCCGAGCGCATCCCTGTCAAGATCGCCATCTTGAACAACGGCTACCTCGGGATGGTCCGGCAGTGGCAGCACATGTTCTACGAGGAGCGGTATTCGGAGGTGTACCTCTCTCCTGACCTGCCGGACTACGTCGGCTGGGCGGAGTCGATGGGCTGTGTCGGTTTGCGGGTCGAGATGCCCGAGGAGGTGCTCCCGGCCATCGAGAAGGCGAACCAGATCGACGACCGGCCGGTGGTCATCGACTTCCGCACCGACTCGATGGAGCAGGTCTTCCCGATGGTGTCAGCCGGCGCGTCGAACGACGACATCATCGTCCATCCCTCCCAGCAGCTTCTGCTCGACTCGGCCCGGGCGGCGCGGTCGTGAGTGCCGCAGGGTCGAGGTCAGCGCCTCGCCACCATCTGCTGTCCGTTCTCGTCGAGAACAAGGCGGGCGTGCTGGCGCGGGTTGCGAGCCTGTTCTCGAGGCGCGGTTACAACATCTTCTCCCTGGCAGTGGCGCCGACCGACGACGAGCGGTTCAGCAGGATCTCCATCGTGGTCGACGTCGAGTCCGCGCCGCTCGAGCAGGTGGTGGCACAGCTCGACAAGTTGATCAACGTCGTCGACATCTCCGAGCTGCATCCTGACCAGGCACGCGAGGCCGAGCTACTGCTCGTCACCATGGCGGCGGACGCCGATCAACGGGCACAGGTGATCCAGCTGGTCGGCGTTTTCGGCGGCCGGATCGTCGACGTCGGGCTCGACCAGATCACGGTGATGCTGGCCGGAGCGCCCGGCGCACTCGACGACTTCGAGGAACTCATGCGACCCTATGGGATCGTGGAGCTGCAACGCACGGGACGGATAGCCCTCCCCAAGCTCGACGTCTCCGCCGAGCGGGGATTGCACCTCGCCGCCGGTGCTTGAGCGAGCACACGAACACGACCAGGCAAAGGAAGGCAGACGTGGCAACGCTCTATTACGAGAAGGACGCAGACCAAAGCCTCGTGCGGTCCCGCAAGGTGGCGATCATCGGGTACGGCTCCCAGGGCCACGCCCACACGCTCAACCTGCGCGACTCCGGAGTCGACGTCCGCGTCGGGTTGCGGGAGGGGTCCGCTTCGAGGGCGAAGGCGGAAGCCGCCGGGTTGAAGGTGACCGGGGTTGCCGAGGCTGCCGCCGAGGCGGACCTGGTCATGATGCTGCTTCCTGACACCGAGCAGGCAGCCACCTACACCTCCGAGATCGAGCCTCACCTGGAGCCCGGCAACGCGCTGTTCTTCGCGCACGGGTTCAACATCCGTTTCGGGCTGATCAGCCCCCCTCCCGGCGTCGACGTCGGGATGGTGGCGCCTAAAGGCCCAGGTCACCTCGTGCGCCGGACGTACGAGGAGGGCGGGGGAGTCCCGTCCCTGATCGCCGTCGCGACTGACGGCTCGGGCAAGACGATGGACCTGGCGCTGAGCTATGCAGATGCGCTCGGAGCGACGCGGGCCGGGGTGCTCGAGACGACGTTCGAGGAGGAGACCGAGACGGACCTCTTCGGCGAGCAGGTAGTCCTCTGCGGGGGTGTGAGCGCCCTCGTGATGGCGGGCTTCGACACGCTCGTGGAGGCGGGTTACCAACCGGAGTCGGCGTACTTCGAGTGCTTGCACGAGCTCAAGTTGATCGTGGACCTGATGTACGAGCAGGGCATCGCCGGGATGCGTTTCTCCGTGTCCGACACCGCCGAGTACGGCGATCTCACTCGGGGCCCCCGCGTGATCGACGAGCACGTCCGCGAGGAGATGCGACGCATTCTCGCCGAGATCCAGGATGGCAGCTTTGCAAAAGAGTGGGTGGCGGAGAACCGCGCGGGGCGCCCGAGGTACACGGCGCTTCGCGAAGAAGGCAAGAACCACCCCATCGAAAAGGTAGGTGCAGAGCTGCGGGCGATGATGCCGTTCGTGTCGGCCGGTCGCCAGCGCCTGGAGGACGTCTCGGGAGGTTGAGGCACCGGCCTGCGCAGGCCAAATCCCCTCTGTCGTGTAGTCGGTATGGGATCATCGAGCCGTCGGAAACGCAAGGAGCGATGACCGAGTAAGGGGAACTGTCGCCATGCGCCGCTTCGCAGTCGTGGGGGTCGCCTCGGGAGTCGCAGCGCTTTGTGCCGCGGCTGTCATGGGCGCCGGCGTGAGCAGCGCGACAGGCCGGGCTCCCCACTCTCCTGCTCGGGGTTACTGGCTGGCCGGCGCGTCCGGCAACGTGACGGCGGTCGGTGCCGCCAACTACGGCTCGCCCAAGTCGCGCCTCGGCGGGAAGGCTCCGGCGTCACCGGTAGTCGGCATCGCGTCGACCTCCGACGGCAAGGGCTACTGGGTAGTCTCGGCGAACGGCACCGTCTGGGCCTTCGGCGACGCTCAGCCCATCGGATCGTTGACGAAAGCGCCGAAAGCGCGCGTCGTCGGGATTGCAGGGGTCAGCACGAGCGGCTACTGGCTCGTGTCCTCGAACGGCGATGTCTTCCCGTTCGGCAGTGCCCACAACTACGGCTCGATATCGAGCTTGCACCCGGCCGTCCACCTGGCGGCACCCATCGTCGGGATCGCGGCGTCGCCGGGCGGGCGCGGTTACTGGCTGGGGGCAGCCGATGGTGGCATCTTCTGCTTCGGTCACGCGCGGTACCACGGCTCTCTCCCTCAGCTGCTCAAGAAGACGCACAAGCGCCTGGCGGCGCCGATCGTCGGCATCTCTACCAGCCCGTCGGTGAACGGGTACTGGCTCGCCGGCCGCGACGGCGGAGTGTTCGCGTTCGGTAGGGCGACGTTCTGGGGGTCGTTGCCCGAGTATCGGGACCGCCAACAGGCCCCGCCGGACCAGAAGGCGCCGGTGGCGGCGCTCGCCGGGACGCCGGATGGCTCGGGGTACTGGGTCATGCTCACGAGCGGGCACATCTACGCCTTCAACGATGCCGCCAAGTGGCCTCAGGTGCCGGCGGAGCGTCAGGGCGAATACGACTCGATGGCTGCGGCCCGTTGACGTCATCATACGTACATGTCCTGGCCAGGCGAGTGTTGTGACCGTCGCGTCATGACACTCCCGTTGCCTTATCACGTGACCATGTGAAATAGTTATGACAACGTCGTCAGGACCCTCGTCGCGGAGGTTCGGGCGGCCCAGAGGAGGGGCTGGATGCACCGGGTCGGTAACCGAAGACGCTTGCTGATCGGTAGCCTGGTTGCCGCGCTCGTGGCCGGCGGTGTCTTGAGCGTGCTGGTCCGCGCCGAATCGATCCCGGTCAGCTCTTCGGACTGTTACGGGCGCTGCCCTGCCACTCAGGGTTACTGGCTCGACGGGAGCAACGGCGGCGTCTACACGTTCGGTCGCGCGACTTTCCGAGGGTCCTTGCCCAAGTACCTCGAGACTCACCGAGGAGCGCTCGCAGCGCCGGTTGACGGCATGGTCTCGATCCCGGGCGGCCATGGGTACTGGCTCGTCGCAGAGGACGGCGGTGTCTTCACCTTCGGGAATGCACACTTCGAGGGGTCGCTCGTCGGGTACGACCACAAGCATCACCGCAAGCAGCGTCACCCGATCGTGGGGATCGCGTCCGAGACCAACAAGGGATACTGGCTGGTCGGCACCGACGGCGGCGTCTTCGCGTTCGGCAGGGTCCACTTCTACGGCTCCATACCGTCCAAGCACATCCGGACCTCTACGCCGGTGGTAGGCATAGCCGCCACGCCGAAGGACAATGGCTACTGGCTCGTATCCGCAGACGGTGGCGTGTTCAGATTCGGTAAGGCGCACTATCACGGCTCGGTCCCAGGCTCCCACCACCACGTGAGAGACATCGTGGGTATGGCGGTGACCCCTGACGGCGGCGGGTACTGGCTGGTGGAGCGGAACGGGAGAGTCTGGAATTTCGGAGACGCCCACTTCTACGGGTCCCTTCCGTACTACGCCCACTTCTCCGGCATGGCCCTGCCGCCCGGCCCGGTCGTCGGCATCGCTTCGACCCCTACCGGACGGGGCTACTGGATCACCGAGAGCACGGGCAAGGTCTTCGCGTTCGGTGACGCCCAACGGTTCAAGGAGCTCGCCCTCCGGCCTGACTTCCCGATCGTCGCCATCTCGCCGCTGCACGGAACGCCCGCCGTCCACCACCACCACCACAAGTAACGGGCCAGAGCCCAGCAGGAGTCAGCGTGTGAGCGATCTTCCCGACGAGGAATCGCTCGGAACTCCACACCTGCCCGCGATCGGCGCATCTGTCATGAAGATCTCCAAGCAGACCGTTCTCGACGCGCTAGCGGCTGGACCGTCGTATGCATGCGCCGGACGTGCCGGCGGCTCAGCTTGCGCGTCGCCGCTGGAAGGCCCGCAGGGCGATGATCGCCGCCAGGGCGACGAGCGATGCCAGGTCGCCGAGACGGATGCCTTCCCACGGCTCGAAGACGAGCTGGCCGCCCTTGCCGTTGGTCCATGCCGCAAAGTTGCCGGTCGCGAGCGGTCGCACCGGGTGACCATCGAGCTCCCAACCCTTCGTGTACGGCAGGGGGAACACGATCCATCCGCGCTCGTGCGTACGGATCTGCCAGCTCGTGGAGGACGTCGCGACAGCGACCTGGTCGGCTCTGAGGTGGAATGGCGAGTTTCCGGGGCTCCCGAGGATGCCGGCCTTCCCGTTCACGACGCCTTCGCCATCGAGCAGGCGCGCCTCGTCGAGCAGCCCGAGGTCAGTGTGGATCGTGGCGAGGTGCGCCACCTCCCTCACGGGAGCCTCCGGAGCGGTGTTCTCCCAGACCTCGAGGCCGGGCTCGTCGAGCACGCGCCGCAAGTCATCCTGATGGCTCAGCCAGCCGTAACTTTGCCAGGCCCCGTACTTGGCGAGCACGACGAAGCGAATCCCGAGCTCACCGAGCAGTTCACCCGCGTGCCGAGTGTCGTAGCCCTCGACCGCCAAGGCGGCGACGAAGCGATCCTCGAGACTCGGCAGCGAGAACTGGTAGCCGATCCCCGGATCTTGACTTGTGAGGACGGTCGGGCCGATGAAGGCGTGACCCGGCGACGCGACGACGCGGCCACCGGCGGCAGGCACGGGCATGTAGGAGTGCCATGGATAAAAGACGGTGCGCTGCGAGCCGATGATCTTCTCGGACTGCGACCAGCTGGCCGGGAGCACAGACGCGGAGACCTGGCCTCCGAGGCCGTCGAACAGGGACGGGGTGTAGACGAGCGGCAGCGCCAGAGCGACGAATGCCGAGACGGCCTGCCACCAGGCGGTGGAGTCAAGTTTCGCGATCCATCGGACGCCCCAGCCGAACCCTACGGCGTACGTGAACGCGAGGAGGCACGAGAACTTCTCGGGTTCTCTCATGACGACGAACGTGGGCACATAGCGAACCGCCAGCCGGAAGAGCGCCCCAGTCGGCCCTTCGGTCCCGAGCGCCAGGAAGTAGGCAATGACGGCGGACGCGAGGAGTGCCGCGCCAAGACGGCGCTGGGTTCGGCCCGCGTTCCAGGCGGCGACGAAGCCGATTCCGACAACCACGAGGATGACGAGGAGAAACAACGGCCACGCCGAGATCACGTTCTTCGGCTCGTGCGGTCCTGCTCGCCAAAAGCCGTACAGGCCGGCGACGTTAAAGTAGAGGCCGAGCCGGGCATCGCCCGACGTGCGGTACTGGGTGAGCTGCGAGGAGATCCCGGTTGCGAGTGGGTGCACGGCGATCGCGGACACGATCACGTACAGGCTCAACGCCGACGCGCCGATGGCGGCGGCGACCATCGAGTAAAGCGCGCGAAGCCGACGACTGCTCGTGGCGACGAGAGCTGCTGCCGCCACCGCGAGGATCCAGGCAAAGTGAGGGGTGATCGCCACCAAGCCGCCTGCCCAGAGAGCCGCTGCCCAAGGCGGCCGGCCCTCTACCGTGCGACGGAACGAGGCGATGGCGCATGGCAGCAGGCTGTAACCGACGAGTATCCCGATCTGGCCGGCATAGAGCCGTTCGAACACGAACGGGTTCACGCAGTAAAGGAGTGCCGCGGCAAGCCGGCCGAGCAGGCTCCCCCCGACGAACCTGCCGATCGTGACCGCGCTCACCGGGAAGAAGAGCACTGGGATGATCCACGATCCAGGTGCTCCGAGCACCCGCACGACGGAGTCGGCGACGATCGCGAAGGGCAGCCCATCGTTCAGGTTGGTGGAGAGCCCGAACATGGCGGGCGATATCACCTGCGTGTAGGGGCCGCGAACCCAGTCGAGCAGCAAGAGCCAGCCATGGAAGAACGGAAAGCAGGTGGCGACACCGATCACGATGCCGAGCGCCGCCAGCGGCACGTCGGGCCTTTGGAGGAAGTCACCGTACGAGCGCCTCGAGTGTTTGCGGCTCGTGCGGCTCCGCCAGGCCCCATTCTTGGGCCTCAGCGCCCAGTCATCCGGTCGTTCAGTCCGCTCGGCGCCGGGATCCCCGGATTTCAGCGCTGTCGGCACTTAGTTGCGTCCGTTCGGAGAGTCGAGAGAGGCAGTTCGCGTGGCTGACCTATCAGACTCATCGGCCACTGCTGCCAATGTAACGCCTAGGACCTTCGCCGGTCGGGGAACCATCGCTTACACAGCGGCTTCGGCGGTGCTCAACCTGTCGAGCTTCGTCTTCCACCTGTTGGTGAGCCGCCAGCTCGGTCCGTCCTCATACGGCGAAGTCGCGGCGCTGCTGAATCTCGTCACGATCATCGGTATCCCGTTCGGCGCCCTCCAGGCCGCGGTGGTGCAACAGGTCGTCATGCGCCGGGATGAGTCGAACCTCGTCATCCGCGGCCTCGTGTTCGGCAGTTTGCTCTGTTCTCTCGGGCTGGCGGCGCTGTTCGCGCTGTTCGCGCCATTCGTGGCGTCATTCCTTGCGATCGGCTCGCTCCTGCCGCTCATCTTGTTGTCGTTGTACCTCACGACGAACGTCGTGACGCCGGTGTTGCAGGGCTCGTTGATAGGCCGCCTGAGATTCGAGCCGGTGGCAGGGGCGATCGCCGCTGGAGCCATCGTCAAGCTGACGACCGTCGTGGCGTTCGACGAGTTGCACTTCGGCGTGAGCGGCGCCGTCCTGGCGACGGTGGCCGGCACTTTGGTCACGTGCGGCTGGCTCGTACGCTCGCTGAGAGGCGATCTCGTCAAGCGTGAGGGAGAGCGCCTCACGCTGCCGGTTGCCCCTCTGCTCACGACCCTCGTCGCGATGCTGGGGAATGCCGCGCTCGTCGGTGTCGACACCGTCATCTGCCGACACATCTTCGACCCACGGGTGGCAGGACAGTACGCGGCGGCGGCTGTGGCGGGTCGCATCGCGATGTTCCTCCCGAGCGCAGTGACAGTCATCATCTTCCCGAGGCTCGTGGCGGACAGGGGAACCGGTCCGAATGCTCGCCGGAATCTCTTCCTTTCAGGCGGCCTCATCGCTCTTGCCGGGCTGATGGTGGCCGCGGTGATGGGAGCCTTTCCGCGTCTCGTCGTCTCTGTACTCTTCGGTGCAAGCTACGCGCCAGCAGCGCACATCGTCTTCATCCTGTCGCTCGAGGCGACCGGTCTCGGCCTCGTGAACCTCTTGACGTACTTCCACGTCGCCCGTCGGTCGACCGCGGCCTGGCTCCCATGGGGAGGGGTTATCGGGGCGATCGGTATTGGCCTCGTTGCTCATCCAGCCCCGCACCAGCTGGCACTCACGATGCTCGCTCTTGTGACGCTTGTCGTCATCGCGATGGGCTTTGTCGCGCTGGTGGGTCCGACGGAAGCACATCCTCTGCCCGAGATGCCGCTAGTTGACGAGGTCGTCAAGAACCCGGCCGCCATCAACGTGCCCGACTCAGACGTCGACCTCACTCTTGTCCTTCCGCATTACAACGCCGGGCCGCGCCTGCGCCAGCACACGGTAGAGCTGCTCGAGGTTCTGAGCCTCTACAACCTGACCTGCGAGATCATCGCTGTCTCCGACGGATCGGAAGATGGCAGCGACGAAGGGCTCGAAGACCTCGGGTCACCGGTGAAGACCATTCGCCTCGACAAGAACATGGGCAAGGGCGTCGCCGTCCGTGTCGGGCTTGCTCACGGACGAGGCGAGTACGTCGGCTTCATCGATGGTGACGGGGACATACCTGCCAGTGTCCTGCACCGCTTCGTGGCGGCGATAGCCGAACATCGGCCCGACATCGTGATCGGCAGCAAGCGCCATCCCGAGTCCGAGGTGGTCTACCCGCCGTTGCGCCGGGTCTACTCGTGGCTGTACCAGCTATTGAACCGCGTGCTGTTCGAGCTCTCGGTGCGCGACACCCAGACCGGCGTGAAGCTCGCCTCCCGTCGGGTGCTCTTGAACGTCCTCCCCGTGATGGAAGAGCGTGGCTACGCGTTCGACCTGGAGTTTCTCGCGGTGGCCAAGCGGTTCGGCTACGGCCGGGTACTCGAGCTTCCCGGTCGAGATCCGCGAGCGGCTCAGTTCAAACGTCTCTCCTCACACGATTTGGACCACGCTGCTCGATACTCTCGCTATCTTCTGGCGGCTCCGAGTCGCTCGCCGCTACGACGACCGTCGCCTCCATCCTGCTGTGATAGCCGCCGAGCTCGGTGGGGGTGGGCTCGGGGCGGGGTTCGGCGCATCGGGTCACGATCGTGTGCCGCTGCCGATTCCGGAGCGCAACTGGGAACCGGTGAGCCTCGGCCTGCCCTTGTTGGCGGAACAGCCGCTCCGCATCCTTGTGTGCAACTGGCGTGATCTTGCTCACCCGCTGAGCGGAGGCGCTGAGGTCTGGACCCACCACGTGACCTCCGAGTGGACCCGGATGGGCCATCAGGTCACGTGGTTCTGTGCTGGGGTCGATGGCGTTCCCGAGGATGAAGACGTGAACGGCGTGCGGATCGTCAGGCGCGGGAGCAGGTTGTCGGTCTACAAGGAGGCTCGGCGTTTCTTCGAGGCCGAGGGCGGCTCTCGGGCGTTCGACCTCGTGGTGGACGAAGTCAACACGCTGCCGTTCGGAGCGCCGAAGTGGGCGGGGTCGACACCGGTGCTGGCGGTGATCCATCAGCTGGCAAGAGAAGTCTGGTTCTACGAGACGCCCCTGCTCGTAGCTCTCGGCGGTCGCTACGTCATCGAGCCGTGGTTGTTGCGCGCATACCGCAATGTGCCTGTCTCCACTCTGTGCAGCTCAGGGCGCGCGTCACTTGAAAGAGCGGGACTGCGGAACGTCTCGATCGTGCCTGCGGGTTACACCCCAGGACTTGCACCTACCGGTAGCAAGGAGATCGACCCGACGCTCCTGTACGTCGGCAGGCTCGCGCCGAACAAAAGACCGGGTCACGTCATCGAGGCGTTCCGGTCCGCGCAAGTGGTGAGGCACGACCTGCAGCTCTGGATCGTCGGCTCTGGCCCGCTCTACGAGGAACTGGAACGGTCGGCTCCTGATGGAGTGCGGTTCTTCGGGCGGGTCTCGAACGAAGAGAAGCGCCAGTTGATGGCGCGAGCCCACGCTCTCGTCGTCCCATCTGTCCGAGAAGGCTGGGCGCTCACGGTGACCGAAGCTGCAGAGGTCGGGACGCCGACGATCGGCTACGACGTCTGCGGGCTTACGGACTCCATCCGGGCATCGGGAGGGTATCTCGTGGAGGAGAGCGTCCAAGCTCTCGCCGAAGCCATGATCGTTCTGACGCCTCGGCTCGCGTCCGGCAGCGAGCACCCGCTGGTGCTGCCAGGCGGGGTCGTGCCATGGGACGGCGTCGCCGCAGGCCTGCTCGCAGTGGCGGGATTCGAGGAGTACTCGGCTTCCTATCAACTCGTGAGCGTTGTCGCCGGGATCGTGGGCGCAGGGCCCGAGAAGAGATTCAGCGCGGGCTCGGGCGATGACAGGGCGCGGCGGTCCGGTGCTCGGGGAGCACACGCGCGGCGAACCGGACCACTCCATAGGTACGGGGCTCGCGAGCGCGGGAACCGATCCGGACGCGAGGTCCCATGGGACAGCTCACACCTGACGCGCAGGGAAGCAGCCCACCTTCGTGACCGGGATCCGGTTTACCAGTCAGAGATGATGTCAGAAGAGCCGATGGTGGGTTGGCGGGCGGTTCGCCAGCAACTCCACTCCGAGATGAGCAGTCCCGGTCCGGGCTCGCTCACACTCTCTGAAGGCTCGACGACCATCGGCGTGGCAGGCCTCACCTCTTGGCGGAGGACCGTTGACTACCTCGACGGGATCTACGCCAGCGCCAGCGAGATCATGATCGCGCTCAGGAGTGCCGTTGCGACCCGTCTGTCGATGACGCGGATGCGACGGACTACTGCGGTGTTCGGACTCCTCTTGTTGTTCTTCACCGCCTGCACATCGAACTCACCGAGGCTGAGCAAGCCCCTCGCGGACGGGGCCTTCCTCCTCCTCGTCGCGGCCGTTTGCCTGGCGCTTGTCGAGACTGGTCAGCGGGCTCTTCATGCGCGGGACTTCCTGCCGCTACGTGGCACGCCGAGGCAGTGGTGGAGATACGGGATCGGCCTCGGAGTCTCCATGGCGGCTGTCTGCCAGACGTGGTTCCACCTCGGGACTGTCATTGCCAGGGGTGACAACACACCTCAGGTCGGCACGGCATGGCTCGGTCGCTTGTTTGCGCCCTGGGCATGGATCGGCCCGAGTCTCGGGTCTCCCTCCAACTTGATGATCAAGTTGCCGTGGGCCGTCTTCTTATGGTTAGGCGACCTGTTTGGACTGCAGCCAGGCCTCTCTCAGAGGATCTTCACCACCATCTTGTTCGTCGGTGCCGCTTTGGCGGCGCTTGCCCTTGCGAAGATGCTCGGGCTGAGCCCCAGGGCGGCAGCGATCGCCTCGGTCTGTTACATGCTGAATCCCGCGACGGTGAGCAGCGTCCACACGGCAACCGTTCTCTACACAGCGATGATCCTCCTTCCCGGGCTGCCGGCCATTGTGCTTGCGACAGCTCGGGGACGCATGCGCCTCAGGCTGGCGGCCGCCTTGTTCTGCTTTGCTGCTCCTCTCGCGGGCTACATCTCGGCGAGTCCCCCTCTACTCTTCGTTGTCGTCGTCCCGGTCCTCGTCGCAGCGGCGTTCGCCTCGGTGATGGGCGGTCGGGAGGCAAGCCGGCGGGCGTGGCGCGTCGTCTTCGCGGGGGGAGGCCTTCTCGGGCTCGCGTCTGCTTTCTGGGTCGTGCCAACCCTCATTGGACTCAACAACGTGGCGGTCGGCTCTCTGTCTTCCTCATCGTCCTGGCTGTGGACCGAGAGTCGAGCAACGATCAACAACACGCTCTGGTTGAACGGGGCGTGGGGGTGGAAGTTCGTCGAGTACGCGCCCTACGCGGGCGACTACAAACAGTTGCCCCTTGTCCTGCTCCGTTATGGGCTGCCCTTCGCCGGGCTGGCGGCCCTGGCTCTACCAGGTCGATTCACCCGTTCGGGGGCGACGGTCCACCGTATGCGTGTCGTCAGTGCCGCAGCGCTGATCGGCTTGTTCCTGGTGGGCTTCACCACCGGGACTCATTTCCCGGGATCGATTGTCTTCGACCCGCTGTACCGCTTGCCGTACGGCTGGCTGCTTCAGACACCCACCCGTTTCATGTTCGCAGCTGCGCTCCCGTTCGCTCTGCTGGTCGGCCTCGGTCTCGACGCGCTGTTCGACGGCGAGGTCGCCGGCAAAGCGATCGACGCGCTCCGAGCGAAGTGGCCTCGTAGAGCCATCGTCTGTGTTGTCGGGTGCGTGGCACTCGCCCTTGTCCCCGGATTCCCGCTCGTGACAGGTCAGATCGTCGCATCCAAGCAGATCCTCCCGGTCAGCGAGTCGACGTTTCCGGCGGGAACCGTGACGGTCCCGTCTTACTGGCCTCGCATGGCTGCGGTCATCAACCACTCGAAGGTGCCGGGAGCCGTGCTCGTACTACCAGTCGACCCCTTCTATCAGACCAGGTACGACTGGGGTTACTACGGTTCGGACAAGTTCATCGTCGACCTCATCCGACGCCCGACGCTGAACGTCGTAAGCCAAGGGTACCGCCGCTCGCAACGGGCTTTGATAGCGACCGTTCAGTCGGTGTCCTCGAACCTCGAAGCGCGTCGGTGGACCGAGGCCGCCGAGGACCTCGACGCCCTTCACACCACGCTGTTGCTCGTCCGCACGGACGTGGAAGCTGGATTCGCGAAGACCGCCCCCACCCTCCCGAAGTCCTTGCAGCGCTCCCTTGCTCGCGATCCCTTGGCCACGCTCGTCCGGCATGTAGGACAGCTCTGGTTGTACCGGTCGGTCGGGACGCCCGGGACCGACTTGCAAGGTGTCTCTCGCTACGTCACCGCGACCCGGTTGGGCGTCCCCTCGTCGGAGCTGCCCCTCTATCCCCGCGGCACGGCGATCGTGACCGACGGCCCACAGCCGGGCGTTCCCACTCTCACCGGCGTGCCTGCGATCACGAACTGGAGCCTGGGCAAGACGGAGCTGTCCACATCTGTGCAGTTGCAGCCGTCTGGCTGGACCTATCAAATCGCAGATGCCGCCACGGGGAAGAAGGTGGCGCTCGGCAGCAGCGGCGACCTGGTCCACGGCTTGTCCGTGACTCTGAATCACGGTGTGCTCAACGCGCACTTGCCCATCGGCAAAGACGTGCTCGCTCGGCGCGGCCGCGTCGAGCCAACGGACTCTTGGGGACAGCTGCAACTCTGTGGCCTCCCGGGTGGGTCCTTAGTCGCTCAGACCATTAACAGAAGCCTTGACGGAGGAGCCAGTGGGATCGGCTACAAGCCGATCGTCAAGGGCGGTCCGAACGGTTGGCCCGCCTTTCGTCTCTCGGCGCGAGGAGCCGTGCGATCCTGTGTCAGTCGCCCGCTTGACACGGTTGACACCAGGGCAGGTGGCACCTTCTTGGTGAACCTGCGTGCTCGCTGGCTTGCCGGGTCGCAGCCACCCGAGATCTGCGTCGACACCATCTACTACGGCTGCACCCTCGAGAAGATGCAACGGAAGGCGAGGTGGAGCTCATACTCCTATCTCTTCAGCCTCCCGCCCAGGCTTCCCGCGACGATCGTCCTGTTCGCGAGCGGCGGGCACGAGGCAGCGACGAGCGTGGAGGAGTACTCCCGTGTGACTGTCCGCCCGATGACGGGAGTCCCGAAGAACCTCTATGTACTGGGGACACCGACCAAGCCCACCGCGACGCCAACGCTGTGGCAGATCGGAGCGAGCGCCGGTCAGGGCTGGAGAGCTCCGAAGCCAGCCGTCCCGGTGACGGTTGACGGGCTGAATGCCGGCTGGTTGATGCCGGCTGGAGTGACGTCCGCGCCGGTCCCTCACTTTGCTCCGGGGCTGAAGTTCCATGCCGCCGATGCCGTGTCGATCCTCGCAGTGCTCACCGCAGGCGGTCTTGTCGCGTGGGACGCCCAGGCGCGGTTGGCGGGGAGGCCAGGGTCCGACGGAGCTGCCGGGGACTCGCCTGGCCGCCCGGGAGCACCCGTCCTCGATTCCGGACCCGTCCAGGTAGACGCCTACGAAGACGAGTCCAAGCGGCGCCGGCGTGATCCCGACCGGGATCGAGGCACCAAGCGGCGCGACGACTCGTAGGCGGGGTCAGCGAGAGCGGATCTTCCGAGCGCCGATCGACCGTGCCAGGTGCCGACGGATGTTGGCGGTGTGTCTCGGGACTGCCGCCGCAACGTTCACAGCGACCCAGGCCCAGCCGGTGAGCGACTGCAGGAGCGAGCTGGGGGCGATCTCGTATCCGTTCTCGGAGAGGGTCGACCGGAGCAACGTCTCGACAGCCGAGATGTCGCGATCACCGAGACCGCGCCGCCAGTCCCGCAGATCGCCGGTCGGCGGACGGGTCACGTTTGGGTGCTCTTTCGATTGAGACGGGATCCTCGCGCCACCAGTCTCGTGGTAGCGCAACATGGCGTCGTCGAAGGGGACGCCGAGGAACTCGCACAACCTGCGACAAGAAGCTTCCGGGCTCGCGATGAGGTCCTCGAGGCGGATCTCGGTGTACTGGGCGTGGGGGAGTTGCATCCCGGTCTTGTGGGCTTTGCGGACGGCAGAGCGCACCCAGAAGGCCGCTGCAGTCACTGAATCAGGGCCCCAGTCCATCTCCGCCACGGAGGAAGCAGCCTCGCGCATGTCGCGGATGATGTGGATGAACACGGCATCGGGGAAGAGCTTGTGAAGCTCCAGCAGGTGGAAGGCGTACCGCGGTGTCTTGTCCCCCCAGCGGTGCTTGCCGCGCTGGACGGCTCCGAGGGCAAAGATCGCCCTGGCGAGCTCGGCGAAGTCGGCGGGTCGGAGCGCTGCGACCACGTCACGCACAAGCTCTGCGTCGAGGCCGAGGAACTTGAACGAAGGCAGTACCACTATCTGATCGAGGGCGGCACCGACCGAGGTCTCGCGTGCGGTCGTCAAGCCGAGATCCGTCACGAAGGCGGTCTCGTAGCTGATGTCGATGCTCGGATGGGCGTCGAGGATGACGCCGAGCAACGTGGTGCCCGAGCGAGCCGCACCGAGGACGAAGATGGGCGCCGTCGCCACGACCTCCCGCACCCGATTGAGGTCGACCTCGTGCTCGGCCGGCGAGCTCATGACCGCCGGGCCTGACCCGCCGCCCGGAGCCGCTGGATCTGTGCGCCGGCCAGGCGGCGGACGTGGTTCGTCACGCTGTCGGCGTTGCGCACCGCCCCCCAACCGACTGCCACTCCCACCCGCAATGCGTCGGTGGCGTCTTCGAGCAGCGTTCCGCGCTCGGCCAACTCATAGCCGTACTGCTGCAAAGCTGGGCGGAGCAGGAACTCGACGGCTCGGATGTCGCCTTTCGTGAGCCCGTCGGTCCAGCGCCGGGGATTCGGCGCGGGAGCCCTCGAAGAGGTTGTCGTGGAGGCCCGGGACGAAGTACTGCTGAGGCACGAACGAGCGGGCGTCCTCGTGATACTGCAACATCGTGCCGTCGAAGGCGACGCCGATGAACTCGCACAGCTCCCTCGCCGTCGAGTCGGGATCCGAGGTCAGCTGCTCGTAGCGGACCTCCCGGTAGGTGCCAGGCCGGAGGCGGCGGCCCTGGGCTCCTGCCACCGTCACCGCCCGGCGCCACAGCATGGCCTCGGCGACGACGTCCGATCGCGTGGGGAAGCCAGGGACGCGGGTTGACGAAGTGGCGGCTTGCCGGCCGTCCCTCACGACGTGGACGAGCCGGGCGTCGGGGAACATCCGCGCGAGGTCACCCACGTGGAAGCAGTACTTGGGCGTCTTGTCACCGAAGCGCTGCTTGCCGAGGCTGTGGGCGTGAGCGGCGAGGACGATCCTCGTCAGCTCGGCGAAGGAGCTCGGCACGAGTGCGCGTACGACCAATCTCAGCTCGTCGGGGTCGATCTTGAGATGCATGAAACCGGGGTGGCCAAGGATTGCCTCGAGCAACTGGTCCGGAGCGGCGCGCTGGGCCCGGGGCGAGAGACCCACGTCGACGGGAAAGGCGGTCTCGTAGGCGCAGTCGAGCTCGGGATGCGAAGCGAGCATTGCTTGGACGATGGTGGTGCCCGACCGCACGCTGCCGAAGACGAAAACCGGAGGGGTGTCCGCGATCTTCTGGATAGCGGTCGGATCCACCTACACCATCCGTTCGACGACGTAGTCGATGCACTGCACCAGTCTTGCGATGTCACTCGGTTCGATCGCCGGGAACATGGCGATCCGCAGCTGGTTGCGCCCGAGCTTGCGGTATGGCTCGGTGTCCACGACGCCGTTGGCACGTAACGTCGAGGCCACCTGCGCCGCGTCGACGCTCTCGTCGAAATCGATCGTCCCGACGACGTGGCTGCGCTTGTCGGGATCCGACACGAAAGGCGTCGTGTAGGCCGTCCGCTCCGCCCATCGGTAGAGGGTCTCAGCCGACTGGTCGCAACGACCAGAGGACCACTTGAGCCCGCCCTGATCGTTCATCCACTCGAGCTGGAGAGCGAACAGCAGCAGCGTCGCGAGCGCCGGGGTGTTGTAGGTCTGGTTCTGGCGCGAGTTGGTGAGGGCGATCCCGAGGTCCAAGAACGCGGGCACCCAGCGCTGTCCCGAGACTCGCTCGATCCGCTCCGCAGCCGCAGGCGACAAGAGGGCACAGAACAAGCCTCCCTCTGAGCCGAAGCACTTCTGTGGCGCGAAGTAGTACGCATCGGTCTCGAGCGGGTCGAAGCCGATGCCGCCGGCTGCAGAGGTGGCGTCGACGAGCACCAGCCCCTCTGCAACGGCGCCGTCAGCGTGCTGTGGACGGACAAGGGGCATCGCCACGCCCGTCGAGGTCTCGTTCTGGGTGAGGGCGTAGGCGTCGACCGTCTCGTCGGCACGGGATTGCGGGTGACTGCCCGGCTCGGCCTTTATCATCGTGGGCTCACCGAGGTGGGGGGCCGTCGCGGCGGCCTCGGCGAACTTGGACGAGAACTCGCCGAAGGTCAAGTGCTGGCTGTGCTGCTCGATGAGGCAGAACGTCGCCGCGTCCCAGAAGGCGGTCGTCCCGCCGTTGCCGAGGAGGACCTCGTAGCCGTCGGGCGCGCCGAACAGCTCGCTCACCCCGTCGCGCACGCGGCCGACGACGTTCCTCACCGTGGGCTGCCGGTGGCTCGTACCGAGGTAGGCGCCGGCTTCGCGGGCAAGCGTCTCCACGGCCTCGGACCGCACCTTGGAAGGCCCAGACCCGAAACGGCCGTCGGCTGGTAGCAAGTCGTGAGGGATCTGGATCAGTTCGGGCATCAGGCCGCACCTCCGAGCGGGCACTGGAGGGCACCGCAGGGCACTCTCCGGGCCCGGGAGCGGGCCCCTGTGACCCGTTCATGATGACAGGTCGGACAGGACCCTCTCCAACCTGGCGACCTCGTCCTGACCGGAGGATCCGCGACGGTATGCCACTATGGGACATGGCCAGTTCGTCGTCGGTCGCCGTCGATCAGTTGTCTCGGCGGATCTCCCGCAGAGTCCGCGAAGTCGCGCCTTCTGCCACGCTCGCCGTCGACGCAAAGGCGAAGGCGATGCGGCAAGCAGGGATTGACGTGGTCGGTTTCGGGGCGGGCGAGCCGGACTTCCCTACGCCGGCCGAGATCGTCGAAGCCGCCGTCGTCGCGTGCCGCGACCCGCGCAACCATCACTACACGCCGACGGCGGGCCTCCCCGAGCTACGGGAGGCGATCGCCCGGAAGACCCTCCGTGACTCGGGTTACGAGGTCTCGGGCTCCCAGGTCCTCGTCACGAACGGCGGCAAGCAGGCGGTCGAGCAGGCCTTTGCCGTACTTCTCGATCCCGGCGACGAGGTGCTGCTCCCGGCTCCGTACTGGACCAGCTACCCCGAGGCCATCCGGCTGGCCGGAGGGGTGCCGGTCGTGCTTCCGACCGACGAGTCCTCGGGCTTCCAGGTCTCGACCGATCAGCTGGAAGAGGCGGCGACCGACCGGACCAAGGTGGTGCTGCTCGTCTCGCCTTCGAACCCGACCGGAGCGGTGTACTCGCGCGAGGCGATCGAAGCCGTCACCCGGCTCGCCGTCGAGCGCGGGTGGTGGTTGGTCACCGACGAGATCTACGAACACCTCGTGTACGCCGGTCATACGCATCACTCGGCGCCGGTCCTCGTGCCGGAGGTCGCCGATCGGTGCGTCGTGCTTAACGGCGTGGCCAAGACGTACGCGATGACCGGCTGGCGCGTCGGCTGGATGATCGGGCCGCCCGACATCATCGAAGCTGCCACGAACCTCCAGTCGCACACCACGTCGAACGTGAACAACGTCGCTCAACGCGCTGCTCTTGCAGCTGTGTCCGGAGGCCTCGAAGCCGTGGCCGAGATGAGGACGGCATTCGACCGCCGCAGGCGGGTGATCCATGCCATGTTGAACGAGATCGAAGGCGTGAGCTGTTTCGAGCCGGAAGGCGCCTTCTATGCGTTCCCGTCGCTTCAGGGACTCCTCGGCCGTGAGCTCGGGGGCTCGACGGCATCGAGCACCCTTGAGCTTGCAAGCAACGTCCTCGACGCGGTCAACGTTGCCTTCGTCCCTGGTGAGGCATTCGGGGCGCCGGGTTACGCCCGCTTTTCCTACGCCCTTTCCGACGAGGACCTCGAACGAGGAGTCGCTCGTATTGCGGACCTGGTCGCCTCGAATTGAACTTCGAGCCAGCCAAGCGGCAGGCTTTTGGGGTTGATCCGCTGTCACCCGAGGAGAAAGAGTTCTGATGTCGCGGATTCTCGTCACTGAGCAGCTCGCCGAACGAGGGCTTCGAAGCCATGCGCGCAGCGGGCCACGACGTCGACGTCCGCCTCGGGCTCACTCCCGACGAGCTCGTCGAGGTGATCCCGGGTGCCGAGGCGCTCGTGATCCGATCGGCCACACAAGTCACCGACGAAGTACTGGCGGCAGGACGAGACCTCGTCGTCGTGGGCCGTGCCGGTATCGGCCTCGACAACGTCGACGTCGCGGCTGCCACCAATCGGGGCGTCATGGTGGTCAACGCGCCCGAGTCCAACATCATCTCTGCGGCGGAGCACGCGATCGCCTTGCTGCTCGCCCAGGCCCGCAACATCCCTCAAGCTCACAGCGCTCTCATCGAAGGACGTTGGGAGCGGTCCAAGTGGGAGGGTGTCGAGCTGTACGGCAAGACGCTCGGGATCATCGGCCTCGGTCGCATCGGGGCCCTCGTCGCTCAGCGCGCTCTCGCGTTCGGGATGCGACTCGTGGCGCACGACCCCTACGTCGCTCCAGAGCGAGCACGGAAGATGGGCGTCGAGATGCTCTCGCTCGAAGAGGTGATGGCGGGCTCGGACTTCATCACGATCCATCTGCCGAAGACGAAAGAGACGGCAGGGCTCATCGGCAAGGAGCTGCTCTCACTCGCGCGGCCGAGCGTGCGGATCGTGAACGCCGCCAGGGGCGGCGTCCTCGACGAGGAGGCGCTCGCCGAAGCGATCCGTGAGGGCAGGGTGGCCGGCGCGGCGCTCGACGTGTTCTCGACCGAACCCTGCACGGACTCGCCCTTGTTCAGCCTGCCAGGTGTAGTCGTAACCCCGCACCTCGGTGCGAGCACGAGCGAGGCCCAGGACAAGGCGGGGGAGCAGATCGCCGAGCAGGTCGTTCTTGCGCTCGCGAACGACTTCGTGCCTTATGCCGTCAACGTCTCGGCCCGGGGGGCAAGTGAGGGCGTGCGGCCTTACCTCGGCCTCGCCGAGCAGCTCGGGCGCGCAATCGGCGCGATCTGCGAGGGCTTGCCGAGCCGCCTCGAGGTCGCCTGTTCCGGCGCTCTCGCCGAGGAGGACACCTCCATACTGACCCTCTCGCTCCTGAAAGGGCTGCTCGCGTCGGGGACCGACGAACCCGTCTCCTACGTCAACGCGCCGCGTCTGGCCGAGGAGCGGGGCCTCCAGCTGGTCGAGACGTCGACGCACCACACGAGGGAATACGTGAGCCTGATCTCGGCGGGAGCCGGGGACCACGCCATCGCCGGAACGCTTGCCGGTCCCAGGCTCGCGCCGAGAATCGTCATGATCGACGATCACGAGGTCGAGTTGCCCTTTGCCGAGCACCTTCTCGTCGTGCGCAACGACGACCGCCCGGGAATGGTGGGCCTCGTCGGTTCCTCCCTGGGCGAAGCCGGGATTAGCATCACGAATATGGCAGTGGGGCAGACCGAAGGTGGCGGCACGGCGCTCATGGTTCTCTCGACCGATCGCCAAGTACCGCGCGACGTCGTGGGCTCACTTCGTTCGCAGCCCGGCATTCTTGCCGTCACGGGCTGGTAGGCCGTCGTCCCTCGTGTCGACCGGGAAGGCGCTGTCTCGCTCATGATCGCACGGCCCACGCTGCTACCCTGTCCAGGCTCAGCAACCAGAGGGAGGTTCTGATGGGAGTTCCAAGCACGCGGCACGCGGTCTCGCACGGTCGAGACGCTCGTTGGGTCGCAGCACTTGCCGCCCTCATCACCGCCTTTTCGCTTGCTCTCACGGCGTGCAGCAGTTCTGCAAAGCCGCAGAACACAGGACCCGCGCCCAAAGTCCTGACGTTCGCCGTTGCGCCGAGGTTCGAGCCCGCCACCGGTGGCGCCGTCTACGTCGTGGCCACGGTCAAGAACGCGCAGAAATGCGAGGTAGTGTCCAACCCGCCGATTTCGCCGCCGCCGCCCGCCGCGTCGGGATGCAAGGACGGTAACTACAGGACCGTCGTGAGCCTGCCCCCGGCTGGGGACGGCAGATACGCGAGATATGCGTTCTCCCTCGAAGCCTGGGACGGGAAGGTGGTCACCGAGAGCAAGCCGGTCAACGTCATCCTGGGCAAGCAGGTACCCGTCATCACCTCGTTCACGGGCACGCCGTCGACGCTCGGTCAACCCGGGGGAACGGTCACGCTGACGGGGACGGTCAAGTACGGCGTCAAGTGCTTCATCCTCATCACGCCTCCGGTCGTGACGATCAAGGGATTCGTCCCCTGCAGCCTCGGCTCCTTCTCGACCAAGCTGACTCTGCCGGCCAATCCCACAGACCACAACAAGACGATCACGCTCCACTTGAAGGTCGTCGGTCCAGTCATCGGTCCCGTCGGCCATCACATTGCGCCTTCCATCGTGAGCTCGCCGTTCACCGTGACGATCTCGGGGCATCAACCTCCGGGGGTGACCTCGTTCATCGCCACTCCTACCTCCTTGCCCCAGAGCGGTGGCCAGGTGACGCTCACCGCCGCCGTCACCCACGCGACGACGTGCCGCTTCTTCTCCGTGCCGGCGTTGCCCGGTCTGCCGGACAGCGTGCCGTGCAGCAACGGCACGGCCACTGCCACTGTGACCGTGCCGGCCAACAAGTTGAAGGCTGCTCGTACCATCGTCTTCCGCCTCGTCGCCCAAGCCAAGCCGAAGCCCTTCCATGCCAACCCGGTGACGGTGATCGAGGACGGGCCGCCGCCGACAGTGCACGCATTCAGGCTCTCGCAGACCACGATGGGCTACTCAGGTGGCTACCTCACAGTCTCGGCTGCAGTGACGTCCGCGAACAAGTGCGTCTTCTCGGTGGCTCCGGCTCTGAAGCACATGCCGCGGACCTTCCAGTGCAGATCCGGCGCTGTCACCTTCGCTGTTCACATCGGACCCAACAAGACAAGCTCCAAGGTGACGTACACGTTCTCGTTGACGGCCTCGGGACCTTCGGGAACGGCGAACGGTATACCTAAGACGTTGACGGTCGAGCCCAAGCCCGCCCCTGCGTCGACGACCACGACGAAGCCGAAGCCCACGACCACGACGAAGCCGAAGTCCGCCAAACCAGCCTCCCAACACATGACAGCGGGACTGACGCGCCGTAATCGGCGTCTACCGGCGCCGTCGCTCGTGTCGCGCCTCGACGCCTGGGATGCCTGAGCTTCGCAGCTGACGTGGAGCGCTCTCGGGCCAGGGCACTCATTGCTCTCGGCGTCGGCCTGCTGCTCGCGATCGCGTCGTCCGTAATCGACTGGTGGCCTGGTGGGGTCGTCGCCACCCTCCTCCTGATCGGCGGAGGGATCGCGCTGGCGGTCTCGTTCCGCCGCGAGGCGGGCCTCGACAGTACCTCGCATGCCGGACTGCTCAGCCTCGAGGCGAGCCTCACGAACCTGAGATCGAAGGGCGGTCGCTCGACAATCGAGCAACAGTCGGGGCAGCTCGAGGCTTACGCGCTGCGCTTCGGAGGTGCCCTCACCGACGTGGAGGTGCTTCTCGCCGGCACACCGTCGGCCTTGGCGTTGGAGGAGGCCCGTGAACGCCTGATGGTGCTCGTCGCCTCGCCTATGTACGGGTCGGCGCTCCGGGCCGGCCTCATCGACGAGGAAGTGGTCCGCGCGGTCGTCCGCCGGCTCGGCGAGGCGGGTGAGGGCACGCTGTGAAGCTGCGCACGTACTCTCGACCGTCTCCTTCGCTACTGTGCAACCAGGCGACCGTATCGCTCGGTCTGCTCTAGGAGGTCAGAGATGGACGCATTCGAGGGCCAAGCCTGGACCGACGCGCTCAGCAGGCGGAGATTCCTCCAGCTTGTCGGGCTCGGGTCAGCCGGTGCGGCTCTGGCTGCGTGTGGTGGCTCGGGCAGCGGGACCAAGCCCACCGGCTCGACCAGCGCTCCCACGACGTCCCTCCCGACGTTCCCTCTCGGAGCGGCGAAGAAGGCGAGTGGCGTCGTCACGATCACCATGTGGCACTCGATGACGAACGCCAACGAGACGACCCTGCAAACCCTCGCCAAGCGGTTCAACGCCTCCCAGTCGAAGATCAAGGTCAAGCTCCTCGAGCAGGCGAGCTACACCGACACGTTCACCGCTTACCGGGCCGGCCTCGGTTCGCAGAACCTCCCCGACCTTGTCCAACAGGAGTCGATCCTCCTGCAGGACATGATCGACAGCAAGAGCATCGTGCCGGCAGAGTCGGCCCTCAAGGCCGACACGTCCTTCGACTCGTCCGATGTGCTGCCGTCGGCGATGAACTTCTTCACCGTCAACGGCATCCGGTACGCCATGCCCTGGAACTGCTCGTCACAGGTCATGTACTACAACAAGTCGACCTTTACGAAGGCGGGGCTCGACCCCTCCAAGGCGCCGACGACCTTCGAGGAGTATCACGCGATGGCTGCGCAGGCCCAGAAGAAGGGAGGCCTCGCCTACGGCACGGCCATCAAGCTGACGGCCTCGAACATCGAGGACTGGGTCGCTCAGTCCGGCGGGCTGTTCCTCAACCACTCGAACGGCCGGCAAGGCCGTGCCACGGCGGTCGAGTTCGGCGGCTCGATAGGCCTCGGCATCATGTCGTTCATCGAGGAGATGCTGTCGAGCAAGATCGCGGAGCCCACGCTCAACACGAGTTACGACAACCTGCTCGCCATCGGCAACGGCTCCACCGCTATGACCATCGACACGAGCGCTGCCCTCGGGACAGTGCTCGTCCTTCTCGCCGCCGACAAGTATCCCGACGTTGAGCTCGGAGTAGGCCCTCTACCAGGTCTCAACGGGCTTGGTGACGGCGTGCCTTACGGCGGTGCCGGCCTCTACATGGTGAATCACTCCTCGCCTGAGAAGCAGGACGCGTGCTGGGAGTGGATCAAGTACCTCCTCACACCGGACGCCATGGCGACGTGGGCGATCGGGTCGGGCTACATCCCGATCACGAAGTCCTCCATCGAGACCGCGGCGATCAAGCAGGCGTGGCTGAAGACTCCCCAGTACAAGGTGGCATACGACGAGGTCGCGTCGACGACGGCGAACGCCGCCACGGCAGGTGCCGTCTCGGGCGCGATGGCCCAAATCGAGACTGATCTCAACAATGCGCTGAGCCTCGTGTCGACCGGCACGTCGGCGAAAACGGCCCTCGCTCAGGCCGTCTCGACGGGTAACGAAGCGATCAGCACGTACAACAGCAGCGTCTGAGGATGGCTTCGGCAGCCGTCAGCCTCGAATCCATAGAGAAACGTTTCGGCGACACCGTCGCACTCGCCGCCCTCACCCTCACGGCGCAGGCGGGGGAGTTCCTCGTCCTCCTCGGGCCGTCCGGCTGCGGGAAGTCGACCGCGCTGCGGATCGTGGCCGGCCTCGAGACGCCGACGGCGGGAACGGTGCGGATCGGCGACCGGGTGGTGAACGACGTCGAGCCGAAGGACCGGGACGTGGCGATGGTCTTCCAGAGCTACGCGCTCTACCCGCACCTGACCGTGAGGCGGAACATCGAGTTCCCGCTCCGGGCGCGCAGGGTGCCCGCTGCTGAGCGAGACCAGCGGGTGAAGGAGGCAGCTCGGTCGTTGCAGCTCGAGGAGCTGCTCAATCGCAAGCCGGGGCAGCTTTCGGGTGGTCAACGCCAGCGCGTCGCCCTCGCAAGGGCGATCGTCCGCGAGCCCGAAGCGTTCTTGATGGACGAGCCGCTCTCGAACCTCGACGCCCGTCTTCGGGTCGAGATGCGCGCCGAGCTCATAGACCTTCACCGGAAGACCGGCACGACGGTGATCTACGTCACTCATGACCAGGTCGAGGCAATGACCATGGGGGACCGGATCGCCATCTTGAGAGCCGGCGTGCTGCAGCAGGTCGGGTCGCCGAAGGACGTGCACGCCCGTCCGGCGAACCAGTTCGTCGCCAGCTTCATCGGTAGCCCTCCCATGAATCTCCTGCCGGGCGAGACCCTCGGCGAGCCGAACGTGACGGTCGGCATCCGCCCGGAGGGCCTCTCGATCCGAGAGGACGGGCCGCTCGAGGCCCGGGTCAGCTTGGTCGAGTCGCTCGGACACGAGCACCACGTCGCCTGTCGCCTCGTGAGTGGTGGTGAGTCGCTCGTGATCGTGCGCCTCCCGGCTTCGGCAGTCCCGCCCTCGGTGGGCGACACCGTCAGGCTGGCGGTCAGCGGGCCGGTGCACCGCTTCGACCCGACAAGCGGCGAGCGGAAGGACGAGGCCGCGATACCCCGGGTGGCCGATCACTCGACCGAGGACGGCTGATGGCGGGCGCGACGCGGCGAGGAAGACGGGTCCGCACCACCGCGCTCGCCTATCTGATGGTGCTGCCGGCCTTCGCAGCGTTTGCCGTCTTCGTCTTCTTCCCGCTCGCGAAGACCTTCTATCTCGGCATGTACCGGGTCCCGCCCTTCCCCGGCCTCCCGCAGAAGTTCGTCGGCTTCTCGCAGTACGCCTCGGTGCTTTCGCATTCGGAGTTCCTCGCCCCGTTGTGGGACTCGACGCTGTTCGTGATCTTCACCGTCCCGGTGGGGATCGCACTCGGCCTCGGCATGGCCGTGGCCGCGCACCGCAATCTTGCCGGCATGCGCATCTTCCGCGTCATCTTCTCCTCGACCATCGCGACCTCGGTCGCCGTCGCCTCGGTGATCTTCTTCACGCTTCTCGATCCGACCAGCGGCTTGTTCGCTTACTGGATCGGCCAGCGCGGCGGCACGGGCCTCCTCGGCAACCCGACGTGGGCTCTTCCCGCCGTGGCCGTCGTGAGCATGTGGCAGAACCTCGGCTTCTCGTTCATCTTGATGAGCGCTGCACTGGCTTCTGTGCCAGACGAGATCCTCGACGCGGCGGAGATCGACGGGGCGACCGGTGCCAGGCGGTTCTTCAAGGTCACGGTGCCGCTGATCTCCCCGACGCTGTTCTTCGCCGCCATCATCGGCGTCATCTCCGGGTTCCAGACCTTCGGGTTGATCGACCTTTTGACCCAAGGCGGCCCAGACGGTCACACGAACGTGCTGCTCTACCAGATCTACACGATCTTCTACGTCAACGCCGACACGGGCACCGCCTCGGTCATGGCCGTGGCTCTCTTCTTGATACTCGTCCTTTTGACGCTCGCCCAATTCGTGTTCATCCAGAGGAGGGTGTTCTATGCCGACGAGCGTTAGGACGGTCCTCCGATACGTGGTGCTGGTCGCGATCGCTTTGGTGGTGCTCTTCCCGATCTACATCACGGTCGTCAACGCGCTGCTCTCCGGCCAGGAGATCGCCAGGCGACCGCCGACGCTCTTCCCGCTCCACCCGCTCTGGCGCTCGTTCTCGCAGGCCTGGACGGACGGCCACCTCTCCGCCTACCTGAAGACGAGCGCGATCGTCAGCATCTCGACGACGCTTGCGGCGCTTCTCACCTCGATCCTTGCGGCGTACGCCTTCGCGTTCCTCGAGTTCCCGCTGAAGCGGGTCCTGTTCGGTCTCTGCCTCGCGACGCTGATGGTGCCCGCCGAAGTGACGATCATCCCGAATTACAGGACGATTCAGATCCTCGGCTGGTACAACACCTATCCGGCACTCATCGTCCCGTTCGTCGCGAGCGGGATCGGGATCTTCTTGTTCCGCCAGTCTTTCCGCCAGCTTCCCCGTGAGCTGCGCGACGCGGCAGTCCTCGACGGGTACGGACGCTGGCGGTTCCTGGCGCGTGTCGTCGTGCCGCTCAACAGGCCGATGATCGGGGCGTTCGCGATCTTCGCGTTCCTCGGGAGCTGGAACCAGTACCTCTGGCCGCTCCTCGTCACCGACACCACCTCTCGCCGCACAGTACAGGTGGGGCTCAGGTCGCTCGAGAGCCTCAACGCCGACCAGCAGAACATCGTCTTCGCCGGCACGCTGCTCGCAGCACTGCCGATCTTCGTGCTCTTGTTCATCTTCCAGCGACAGCTTGTGCGAGGCCTCACGGCTGGGGCCGTCAAAGGCTGATCGTCGTCTGTGCGCCTCGGCGTACGCGAAACACTGCTGTGACGCCTTTGCTCCTGTGAGGCTCTCCGCTCGCCGTTGTGGCGGAAAGCTCCCGTCCAATCGGCTTTCAGCTAAGGAGAGACCCATGAGCAACGAACCCGGGGACATCGAGTCCGACCACGGCGAGGGGGCGAACGACGAGGCTCGTCGACACCCGACGCATGGCCGGGGACGAGTTGCGACAACTGTTTCGATTGCCGTTGTGGCCGCGCTTGTCGTGACTGGAGTCGGCTTTGCGGGCGTGGCGCTCGGTCGTTCGGGCGCCGCGTCGCACGGTCGACAGAAGGTGCGGCTCGACTCCACGCACGCGACCGTGCCCACGGGTGCGACGATCACCGTCACGGGTTCCGGCACAGTGCAGGGCACGCCGGACACGGTCAGTTTCCAGATCGGCGTCCACACCGTCGAAGCGACCGCAACGGCCGCCCTCTCGGAGAACAACGCACAGGTCGTCACGCTCGAACACACCTTGACGGAGCACGGCGTCACAGCCCAGGAGATGCAGACCTCGGGGCTCGACCTCTACGAGAACACCAACAACGACGGCGTGCTGACCGGGTTCTCCGTCGACGACGACCTCAACGTGACGATGCAAGGCATCGCCGATGCGGGTGGCGCGATCGAGGCCGCTGCACAGGCTGTCGGAAACGGGATCCAGCTCTACGGCATCTCGTTCTCCATCTCGAACCAGTCGGCCCTGCTGGCTGCCGCGCGTTCGCGGGCGATGCAGAGCGCGAAGACCGAAGCGATGCAGCTTGCGATCGGCGCGAACGAGACACTTGGCGGAATAGTCCGGGTGACCGATCAGGAGAACGCGAGCCCTCAGCTCTTCTATGGCGCCGGCGACGTCGCCGAGGCGGCGGCGAACGTCCCTGTCGACGCGGGTCGGGAGCCGGTCAACGTGCAGGTGACCGTGGAGTACGCCCTCAACAGCTGACGAGCAGCGGACCCGCCGGATTGACTTCTCATGTCCGATCACGCACACTGGTCGGACATGACGAAGCCGACCTTGTTCCTCCTTCTTACCTGAGGGTGAGCGCCATAGCGCTCGCCTTGACCTCCTGTGCCCAATGGGCCGGGAGGTTTTTTGTTGCCCGCGACCAAATGAGACCGACGAGGTAGACATGAACCCCGACCACGCAACGAGCGAAGACTCCGGCAAGGTAGTCATCTTCGACACCACGCTCCGGGACGGCGAGCAGGCTCCCGGCATCTCGCTCGATGCCGTCGAGAAACTCGAGATCGCCGAGCAGCTCTCCCGCCTCGGGGTCGACTACCTCGAGGCAGGGTTCCCTGTCGCGAGCGAGGGCGAATTCGAAGCGGTGCAGGCGATCTCGCGAGGCGTGCACGGACCGGTGATCTGCGGCCTCTCGCGGACGAACCTGGCGGACGTCGACCGCTGCTACGAGGCGGTCCGCGACGCCGACCGCTCCCGTATCCACGTCTTCATATCGACGAGCCCGAGCCACATGGAGCACATGCTGAAGATGACCCGGGAACAGGTCCTCGCCGAGGTGCGCCGGGGTGTGGGCCGCGCCAAGGAGCACCTCGAGGACATCGAATTCTCGCCCCAGGACGCCACGCGCACGCCGCTCGACTTCATGCTCGAGGTACTCGCGGCGTCGGTCGAGTCCGGCGCGACCACGCTCAACATCCCCGACACCGTGGGCTACGGGATCCCATGGGACTTCGGGGACCTGATCTCGTACGTGCGGCGTGAGGTGCCGGGCGACTACGTCATCTCGACGCACTGCCACAACGACCTCGGTCTTGCCGTCGCGAACTCGCTCTCAGGCGTCCGCAACGGCGCACGGCAGATCGAAGTGTGCGTCAACGGGCTCGGCGAGCGGGCGGGGAACGCAGCGCTCGAGGAGGTCGTGATGGCCCTAAAGATCCGTGCCGATCAGTTCCCCGGGCTCGAGACCGGCGTCAAGACCGAGGAGCTGGCGCGGACGAGCCGGCTCGTCTCCCGCCTCACCGGCTACCAGTTGCAATGGAACAAGGCCGTCGTGGGACGCAACGCCTTCCAGCACGAATCCGGCATCCACCAGCACGGCGTCCTCGTGGAGAGATCGACTTACGAGATCATCGACGCAGCTTCGGTGGGCCAGGTCGGCAGCCAGATCGTGCTCGGCAAGCACTCGGGCCGGCACGCTTTCTCAGAGACCCTCGAGAAACTCGGCATCGTCATCCGTGGCGACGCGCTCAACGCGGCGTTCGCTCGCTTCAAGGAACTGGCTGATCGGAAGGTGCAGTTGACCGATGCCGATCTCGAGGCGATCGTGGCCGAGGAAGTCGGCACTGCCGTCGAGTCCGGGTACTCGCTCGAGGTCCTCGAGGTGCATGGAGGCACTGCCTCGGTGCCGAAGGCCCGGGTGGTGGTCGTGCGGGACGGCCGGCGCTCGGAGGGCGTCTCCGAGGGAGATGGCATGATCGATGCCGCCTGCCAGGCGATCCGCCAGGCAACGGGGATCGAGGCCACGCTGACGGGCTTCAACGTCTCGTCGGTGACCGGCGGGATCGACGCGCTCGGAGATGTCGTGGTGCAGCTCGAGTCCGGCGGCGTGAAGGTTTCCGGGCGGGGAGTATCGACAGACGTCGTGGAGGCATCGGCCCGCGCGTACTTGGCGGCGGCCAACCGGATGGTCCGCGCGAGGGCGCGCTCTGGAGCGCTCGACGCCGTTAGGAGAACCGAGGTCGGGCCTTAGCCCGAGCTGGCCTCGGCTGAGCGCTGGCCCGCGTCCTGATCCGGCTTGCGGCAGGGCAGACTCATCTGGTGGACCAGAGCAGAGCGCGCATCCACCGCACCCAGGTCGGATCGTTCGCAGGGCTGGCAGTCGTGGCGAGCCTGTGCCTCGGTGCCTGCTCCAGCGGCGCGGGCTCGGCCGGCTCCTCCTCGTCCACGTCGGCCGCGCAGGCGGGGAGCGGGTCGTCGGTCGTCACGCCGGAGGCCGCCCGTGCCCTCGTGGCTCCGACCATGACCACCAACAACAAGGCGAACGCCTCGCTGAGCAGCAGCTTGCTGGCTTCCTACGAAGCCGGTTCGGCGTATTCGTTGGACAACGCCACCTACGAGGCCGATCGACTGGCAAAGCGGCAAACGCACCACGCCCCTCCGTACTCCCCCTTCACAATCGAGCTGAAGGCGCTCGGTCTCGTCCGCCAGACCGCCTGGCCGGCGGATTTCGTCACTGTCGGGTTGACCAGCCCTCTCGCCAAGACCTCGCCGAAGACCCCGTCGTGTGGCTCGCTCTTCGAATTCGAGCGCACCTCCGCGAGCGGGCGATGGCGGATCGTGCTCGAGCCGGAGATCAGCGGGACGGCGCTACCCGCACTTGCGGTCGGGGCGGGCGGGTACTCCCCGCGTCCTTCCGGCGCTACCGAGCGCGCCGCCGCGGCGCTTCCGTCCGAGGTCTCGGCGGCCCTGCTCGCCGAGGAGACGAGCGGGAAGCTAGGGCCGTTCAAGAGCTCCGACTTCACCGGCGCCTGCTGGCAGCTCCCGAACCCGAGGGGCGACATCGTCTACGCCGAGGCGAACGGGTTCGGCCAACGAGACCTGTACTCGACGATCACTCCGAGGGATACGGCCGCGTTCGCCTTGAACGGGGGAGGGGCGCTCGTCGTGTTCACGTTGCGTTTCGACGATCAGCTGATCGCCTCGTCGTCGTCCCGGCCCGTGACCTGGACGCAGGTGTCGCTCTCGAAGTATCCGGGCGCGGCCTGGATGTACTTCCTCGCGGCTGGCCTGTACTCGCAGGTGACCGAGAAGGGCGAGATTCAGGTCGCAGTCGATCTCGCCCCGGGAGGCAAGCACTACTCGGTCGTCGGGAGCTACAGCGGCATCACGTCCGTGACGGGCACTAAGACCAAGAGCTTCCGGACCCCCTCCGAGCGGCACTCTGACCTCGTTCCGGCGTTGAGTAGAGTGCCGGCGTGAACGTGCTCCGCCGGGTGGCGAACCGCAGCGGCGAGCTGGTCTTCGATCCGGAAGCCGACTCGCTCGAAGCCGTCGAGCGCGCTGACGTCCTCCGCTATGGCTGGGTTACCGACTGGGTCCGCGAGTGGGGACTCGGCACCGGGCGCGTGCTCGACCTCGGCTGTTGGACCGGCGGCTTTCTGAGGCAGCTCGACCGGCAGGTCGGATGCGGCGAGATCTGGGGTGTCGACCTCGACGGCCCGTGGCTCGATGTCGCCCGCCAGGCGGTGCCGAGCGGAACGTTCGCCCCGATCACGGGCCTCCTCGAGCTGCGCAAGGCCGTCGAGGGAGACTTCGACTTCGTCTTCTTCCTCGAGACGATCGAGCACTTGCCCCGCGGGTCGGAGGGCAGGACGTTGCGGGCGATCGCGGAGGTGATCAGGCCGGGTGGCTCGCTCGTCCTGTCGACGCCTTACGCCGGCCCGCTGACACCTCTCGATCCAGCCTGGGCGCTCATAGGGCATCGCCACTACCGGGTCCCGACCTTGCGCAGCCTGCTCGAGGCTGCCGGCTTCGAGATCGACGAGATCGGCTATGCCGGGAACCTCTACGAGGTCGCGGGGGAGTACCGCTTCCTCGCCATCAAGCACCTTCGTCACAAGATCGTGGCCCCACAGCCGTTCCTGCGGCAGCGGGCCGACACCGGCATCACCCCCGACCGCAACCCGACGTCGACAGGTGTCTACGTGAGGGCGCGCAAGCTCTGAGCCCCATTGCCGGTCTCAGGCCGAGGTCGGCATCCACGCCGGCCGAGTCGCCTCGAACGCGTCGATCTCGCCGAGGTGCTGCATCGTGATGCCGATGTCGTCGAGGCCCTCGAGGAGGCGGTGGCGAGCATCGTCGTCCAGCGAGAATGGCCCTTCTATGCCTACCGCGGGAACTTCGACGAGTCGTCGATCGACGTCTACCGTGACCTCGAGGCTCGGGTCCTTGCGAACGGCCTCCATCAACCGTGATGCGAGCTCGGCCGACACTTGCGCAGGAACCAGTCCGGACTTGGTGGCGTTGTTCCTGAAGATGTCGCCGAAACGAGAGCTCACCACCACTTCGAACCCGTAGTCCACGAGCGCCCAGACGGCGTGCTCGCGCGAGGAGCCGGTGCCGAAGTTCCGCCCTGCGATCAGGATGCGTGCTCCGGCGTGCTCGGGCTGGTTGAGCACGAACGAGGGGTCGTCCCGCCACTCGGCGAACAAGCCCGCACCAAAACCGGTCCGCTCGATCCGCTTCAGCCACTCGCTCGGGATTATCTGATCGGTGTCCACGTCGGACCGATCGAGAGGGACCGCTCGGCCAGTGATGATCCGCACGGGTTTCACGACGCTGACTCCATCATGGGTCCGAGCACCTGCCTGATCAGCCGAGCTCGCTCGGGGTCGCGAAACGGCCCAGCACGGCCGTGGCCGCCGCGACCTCGGGCGAGACGAGATGAGTCCGGCCACCCCGGCCCTGGCGGCCCTCGAAGTTCCGGTTGGACGTCGAGGCGCAGCGCTCGCCCGGGGCGAGCTGATCCGGGTTCATCCCGAGGCACATGGAACAGCCGCTGTCACGCCACTCGAAACCGGCCTTCGTGAACACCGCGTCGAGGCCCTCTGCCTCGGCCTGCTGCTTCACGTGGCGGGAGCCCGGCACGACGAGCGCCCGGAGCCCTTGTTTCACATGGTGTCCCTCGACCACGCCGGCCGCGGCTCGCAGGTCTTCGATCCGGGAATTCGTACACGACCCGATGAACACGGTGTCGACGGAGATGTCGCGTATCGGTGTGCTTGGGGCGAGCCCCATGTAGGCGAGGGCGCGCACTGCCGCTTCACGCTCGGCATGGGACGGGAGCTCGTCGGGGTCCGGCACCGCGCCGGCGATCGGTACCACCTGTGCGGGATTGGTGCCCCACGAGACGTGGGGAGAAAGACCCGTGGCATCGATCATGACCTCGGTGTCGTAGATGGCACCGGGGTCTGTCACGAGCGATCGCCACTCCGCCACTGCCTGGTCGAACGCCATACCCGAAGGCGCGTGCGGTCTCCCCTCCAAGTACGCGAAGGTCGTCTCATCCGGCGCGATCATCCCGGCACGCGCTCCCGCTTCGATGGACATGTTGCAGACGGTCATCCGGCCTTCCATCGAGAGCGACCGTATGGCCGCGCCCCGGTACTCGACGACGTGACCCGCGCCGCCCGTGGTGCCGAGCCGCCCGACGATCGCGAGCACGACGTCCTTCGCCGTCACACCGAGCGGGAGGTCGCCTTCCACCGTGACTGCCATCGTCTTCGGCTTGCGCTGGGGGAGGGTCTGGGTGGCGAGCACGTGCTCTACCTCGGACGTACCGATGCCGAAAGCGAGCGCCCCGAACGCCCCATGAGTCGAGGTGTGGCTGTCGCCGCAGACGATCGTCATCCCGGGCTGTGTCAGCCCTTGCTCGGGGCCGATCACGTGCACGATGCCCTGGTTCTCGTTGCCCATCGGCCAGCAGGTGATCCCGAACTCCCGGCAGTTGGCCTCGAGCGCCTCGAGCTGGCGGCGCGAGGTCGTGTCGAGGACGGGGATCCCACCTCGTGCTGTCGCGGCGCCCTCTGGGTCACGGGACGGGTCCCATCCGGGCGGCGCGGCCGTCGGCACGTTGTGGTCGGCCGTCGCCACGGTGAGATCCGGCCGGCGCACTGGCCGTCCCGCCAGCCGGAGCCCGTCGAAGGCTTGCGGAGAGGTGACTTCGTGGACGAGGTGAAGGTCGATGTACAAAAGGTCGGGCTCGGCGCTGCCGTCCCCCGGCCTGACGACGTGTCGGTCCCAGACCTTCTCGGGAAGCGTCCTACGTCCCATCCTCAGCCGATCCTCACGATCTCCACCCGCAGCGTGCCGCTCGGGGCTTCGTACTCGACCGTCTCGCCCGGCCCGTGGCCGAGGAGGGCCAAGCCGAGCGGCGAGCCCGGTGAGATTACGGCGACGCCCTCGCGGCGCTCCTCGATCGAGCCCACGAAGAACCTCTCGGTCGCGTCATCGCCTTCGTACCGGATGTCCACCTCGACCCCAGGCTCGACGAGGTCGGCAGCGGCGGACTGCCGTTCGACAATCACCGCCGACCCGAGCATTGCTTGCAGCTGGCGAATCCGTGCTTCCATCTTGCCCTGAGAGTCCTTGGCGGCGTGGTAGTCGCCGTTCTCCGAGAGGTCGCCGAGCGCCCGGGCCGCCTCGATGTGACGAGCTATCTCGACCCGGCCCCGGGTCGTCAGATCCTCGAGCTCGGCCAGAAGCCGGGCGTGTGTTTCAGGTGTCAACTGCGTCTCGCTCATCGCGAGCAGGCTAGTGGGCCTGTAGAGACCTCCCGGAAGCCTCCCGGTAGCTCGGCCGCTGTCAGGTCGAGACCGGGACGGTTATCCTTGCAGCGTCGCCACGCGTGCCGATGTGCGGTGAGGAGGGCTCCGATGACGGCAGAGCGGGAGGTTGGGGTCCGGCGGTCCCGACGTGCCGTCGGCGTTCAGTCCGTCGTGAGGGCTCTCCTGCTGGGCGGTCTCGCGCTGCTGTACCTCCCGACGGTCACTGCCGCCGGCCCGCTCCTCAGGCCCGCTCACGCCGGACAGGCGGCACGCTCGGGCACAACCGTCGGGCCACACAAGGGGATCCTCCCACCGAAGAACCCGTCGAAGAGCCTCGCCCCGAACCCGGACTTCCTCGTCTCCCCGTCCTGTGAGGGAGCAAAGGACACCACCGCCTGCAACGACGTCGTTATCAAGGCCACGACGAATGCCCGCAAAGTGCTCGAGGCACTCGGGCCGATGTCGTTCTCCTTGTCCGCCTACGAGCGGCTTACCGGCGTCCAACAGCTCTTCGTGACCGCGGACTTGGAGCGTGTCGAGCGAGGGCTGCCGCCGATGCTCGAGATCACGAAGTCTCTCGATGCGCTCGCCCAAGCGGGGGCAGATGCGAACACCGACCCGGACATCGGCAAGGTCTACGGGAAGGCGCTGCCGGGCGGGGGCATCGTGGTCGGCGTCGGTGGGAACTTCGCCGGCGGCTTCGAGAACCCCCTCGGATCGGACTACGGGTGGATGTACGACGACGGTCTCGACAGTCCCAACAAGGGGTGCACCACGAAGACGAGCCCGCAGTGCTGGGGGCACCGGGACAACATCCTCTTCACCTGGGTGAGCAAGGCCAACTGCCCGAGCGGTCCGTTGGAGCAGGTGATGGGCGCGGGCTACCTCGTCGGCAAGAAGGCGAAGTACGGAGACAGCGAGACACAGGTGCTCGCCGGCGTTTGCGGCAAGGCGCCGACCGACGCTGTCTTCACCTGGGCGAAGGCTGAGTCGCTGCTGCACATCACCTAGCGCGGTCGGTACCGGAGCGGGCAACGGCGTGTGCCACCATTGACGGCTGTGTCGTCGACGAGAGGGGCGGATCGAGACGTCGCCGTGGTCGTGCCGACCCGGAATTCCTCGAGGACAATAGAAGCCTGCCTGCGCTCGATCAGATCGCAGTCGGTGCCGTGCCCCGTAGTGGTGGTCGACAACGAGTCGACGGACCGGACGAGGGCGCTCGCCGAGTGCCTGGCTGACCTCGTCATCGAGGCTGGCGGGGAACGGTGCGCCCAGCGGAACCGGGGCGCCGAGGCGATGCCGGCCCGGGTCCTCGGCTTCATCGACTCCGACATGATCCTCGACCCCCGTGTGGCCGAGGAGGCAGTTAGGGCGATCGACGCCGGAGCGGTGGCCGTTGTCGTCCCGGAGAGGACCGTCGGGACTGGCTACTGGTGCCGGGTGCGAGCGTTCGAGCGCTCCTTCTATGAGGGGTCCGAGCACGTGGAAGCGGCGCGATTTTTCCGGGGGGACGTGTTCGCGAGCATCGGCGGGTGGGACGAGCAGATGATCGGGGGAGAGGACTGGGATCTCACCATCCGGGCCCGTCGCCTCGGGCCGGTCGTCCGCATCGACGCCGTCATCGAGCACGACGAGGGCCGGGTCCATTACTTCGACGCCGTGCGGAAGAAGGGGTACTACGCCCCGGGATTGCAGCGCTTCGCCACGAAGCACGGCACTGCCGTCCTCCGCCAATCGGCAAATCGGCCCTGGTTGCGCCAGCCCCGGGCGCTCTGCAGCCCGCTCGGAGCCGGGCTGATCGCGCTGAAGACGGGTGAGGCGGTCTCGGTGACGGCGACGCTGCTCCGTTCCAATCTGGGGCGTCATGACGACGCCCGCGCTCTCACGCGGGTTTACCGAGCGCACAAGGCGAAGAACGCGAGCGACACGTCCGCCGGCCCGGATTGACTAAGAGGTGCTGGGGCGGACAGACTGTCGCTATGCGCAGGAGCCGATCGTTCACGCTTGCGGACATCGTAATTCCGAGCTGACGCGTCTCTTAATCGAGAGCGCGTCGCAGGCCGTCCACCGAGTGGGCGGCCTTTTGCTTTGCCGAGGCGAGTTGCCCGCACACGAGCGGCTCACGGATGCACAGTTACGCCGAGACAGGACGGATCCCAGGTGAGCGATACCGCGACGACGACAGGCAGTCGGGACAAGCCGATCTCGGTGGCCGTCATTGGCGGCGACGGCATCGGCCCGGAGGTGGTCGCCGAAGCCCTGAAGGTGGTCGAGGCGGCCGGCGTGAAGCTGGAGACGACGTTCTACGACCTCGGGGCCGACCGGTACGTCCGGACCGGAGAGGTGCTGCCGGACTCGGTGCTCGAGGAGCTCCGCGGAGCCGACGCCATCCTTCTCGGCGCCGTCGGCCCGGCGATCGGCTCCACGGCGGTGCCGCCGGGAGTGCTCGAGCGCGGGTTGCTGCTCCGGTTGCGTTTCGACCTCGATCTCTACGTCAACTTGCGACCCTTCACCGCCAGCCCCGACTCGATCGGCTCGGGCGCCGACTTCGCTGTCGTCCGTGAGAACACCGAGGGACCCTACGTGGGTGAAGGCGGTGTCTTGAGGCGAGGAACGACAAATGAGATCGCCACGCAGGGGTCGGTGAACACTCGCTTCGGCGTCGAGCGTTGCGTGCGGTTCGCGTTCGGGCTCGCCGAGCGGCGCGGGGCGGCCCGCCACGTGACCCTTGTTCACAAGACGAACGTGCTCACCTATTCAGGCGACCTCTGGCAGCGCACCTTCAACGACGTCGCCTCGGAACACCCCGACGTGGAGACGCGTTACCAGCATGTCGACGCAGCCTGCATCTTCCTCGTCGAGCGGTCCGCGGAGTACGACGTGGTGGTGACCGACAATCTGTTCGGCGACATCCTGACGGATCTGGCGGGCGCGGTCACAGGCGGCATCGGGCTGGCCGCATCGGCCAACTTGAACCCGGCGCGGACCGGGCCGTCGCTCTTCGAGCCCGTTCACGGTGCAGCCCACGACATCGCAGGGACGGGCCGGGCCAATCCGCTTGCCGCGATCCGGTCCGCCGCGATGATGCTCGAGCACCTCGGAGAGACAGAGGCTGCCAAGCGGGTAACGCTCGCCGTGGTTGAGGAGCAGACTGAGATGGCCGGTTCGAAGAGTTCGTGGAGCACCGCCAGTGTGGGCGATGCCGTTGCAGGGAGGTTGTGAAGTGCCATTGACCCCGACAGAGAAGATCTGGATGGACGGCAAGCTCGTCGCGTGGGACGAGGCCCGCGTCCATGTCCTCACCCACAGCCTCCATTACGGGCTCGGCGTCTTCGAGGGCATCCGGGCGTACCCGACCAGCGGGGGTCCTGGCGTGTTCCGCCTCACGGCTCATGTGGGGCGCCTCTTCCAGGGCGCCCACATACTCGGGATCGAGATCCCATTCTCCCCGGGCGAAATCGTCGAAGCCGTGAAGCTGGTCGTGCGCGAGAGCGGGCTCGAGGGCTGTTACATCCGGCCGATCGTCTATCTCGGCTACGGCGAGATGGGCCTCAACCCGCTGCCCTGTGGTGTGAACGTGTCCATCGCCTGCTGGCCGTGGGGGGCGTACCTCGGCGACGAGGGCGTCCTGAACGGGATCAGGCTGAAGGTGTCCTCGTGGGCACGACACGACCCGAGGGCCATGCCGACCGCCGCGAAGGGGAGCGGCATGTACATCAACTCGTGCTTGGCCAAAGTCGAGGCCGTGCGGGCCGGCTATGACGAGGCCGTGATGCTCTCGACCGACGGCCACGTGTCCGAGGGCACCGGAGAGAACATCTTCGTGGTCCGGCACGGCCGGATCCTCACGCCTCCCTCCTCGTCGGTCGGAGCCCTCGAGGGAATCACGGCCGACACGGTCACGACGATCGCCCGAGACCTCGGATACGAGGTCGCCGAGAGCTTGCTCCTGCGCACCGACTTGTACATGGCCGAAGAGGCGTGGCTCACCGGCACCGCCGCCGAGGTCGTGCCGATCGCGTCGGTCGACGATCGCGCGGTCGGAGCGGGCAAGCCCGGGCCTATAACCAAGGCCATTCAAGAGGTGTTCTTCCAGGCCGTGCGGGGTGAGGTCCCGCAGTACAAGGACTGGGTGGAACATGTCACATGACGGTGTAGCCCACTCTCACGGTCACACCGAAGGGCTGCCGTCCGCCATAGCCGTCTACGACACGACGTTGCGGGACGGCTCCCAGCAAGAGGGGATCTCGCTCACCGTCGACGACAAGCTGCGGGTAGCCGAGCAGCTCGACCACCTGGGTGTCGCCTACATCGAAGGGGGCTGGCCCGGTGCCAACCCGAAGGACGAGGCCTTCTTCCGCCGGGCCGCCAGCGAGCTGCACCTGCAGACGGCCACACTTGTCGCCTTCGGCTCGACGAGGCGCCCCGGCTCGAAGGCCGACGAGGACGAGGTGCTGGCCCACCTCGTCGGGGCCGGCACAGAGGCCGTCTGCATAGTCGCGAAAGCCTCGGCCCTCCATGTCACCGACACCCTCCGGACGAGTCTCGACGAGGCGGTCGCCATGGCGTCCGATTCGGTCGCCTTCCTGCGCTCCCACGGCTTGCGCGTCTTCTTCGATGCAGAGCACTTCTTCGACGGCTTCCGGTTGGACCGCGACTTCACCCTCCGAGTCATCGGTGCCGCCGAGGAGGCGGGAGCCGAGACCCTCGTCCTGTGTGACACGAACGGCGGAATGCTGCCCGACGAGGTGGAGGAGATCGTCGCCGATGTTCGCAGGCGGTCGTCCGCCGAGCTCGGTGCCCACTTCCACAACGACAGTGGCTGTGCTGTGGCCAACACGCTCGCCGCCGTGCGCCAAGGGGCGACGCAGGTGCAGGGCTGCGTGAACGGCTACGGCGAGCGTGCCGGCAACGCCGATCTCGCCGCGACCATCGCCAATTTGAGCCTCAAGATGGGAGTGGAGACCATCCCCGCCGGGAGGCTCGAGCGGCTCACGCCGGTCGCCCACCACATCGCGGAGATCGTAAACATCACGCTCGACCCTCAGCGGCCGTACATCGGCGCGGCCGCCTTCACCCACAAGGCAGGGCTCCACACGAGCGCGCTCGCCCGGCGGGCCGACGCCTATGAGCACGTGCCGCCGGATGCGGTCGGCAACGGGACGAGGGTCGTGGTGAGCGAGCTGGCCGGCCGCTCCACTTTGCTGATGAAGGCCGCCGAGCTCGGGCTCGACCTCGACTCGCCGGCTCTCACACGGGTGCTCGACACGCTCAAGCACCACGAGAACGCCGGTTACCACTTCGAGGTGGCCGACGGTTCCCTCGAGCTAATGATGAGAGCGGCTGCGGGCGCTCCCCTGACCGGCCTGGGTGACTTGTTCGAGATCGAGTCGTACCGCGTGATCACGGACTGGCGCGCCAGGCAGACCGCAGGCGAGGAGGAGACGGCCTCGTTGGTCCATCCGTGGTCCTCACCCGGCGAGCTCACGACGGAGGCAACGGTGAAGGTCCACGTCGGCGGTGACCGGGTGGTGGCGACGGCGGAGGGCAACGGACCGGTCAACGCCTTGGATGCGGCACTGCGGTTAGCGATCGAGCCTGCGTTCGAAGCCCTGAGCAACGTCCACCTCACCGACTACAGGGTGCGTGTCCTCGACTCTGAGCACGCCACGGGAGCGGTCACCCGAGTCCTGCTCGACACATCGGACGCCGAGGGCACCTGGTCCACCATCGGCGTGTCGGAGAACATCATCGAGGCATCGTGGCAGGCACTCGTCGACTCCGTCGTCCTCGGCCTGATCCGGGCGGCGGCGGGAGCGTGAGCAGAGCTGCCGGTACCATCGGGACTCTTCCGGGAACTACGACGAGAAGGCGATGACCCAACCCAAGTTCTCACCCATCCTGCCGAACGACGAGGTCCGGGAGCTGTACAGGCTCGCCGCACCAGGGCCCTGGCTGGCGGACCGGCCTGCAGACTTCCGGGCGGATCCGGGTGCGGCTCGAAAGGCCGGCAGGGGCAGTGCCGGGCCGGACCAGGGGTACGCGATGCTGCTCGCTCAGCGTTTCGCGGGCCGCCTGCGGCTCGACGCCGGAGAGAACGCACCCGACGTCCTGCACGGGGCGGGCGTGATCGCTATGCGACGTGCGGCGCTGTACGGCAGGGCGCCGGTGTCGGCCGACCTCGAGCTCGCCCTTCATCTCTTCGGCTACCTCGACGGTGGGAGCGAAGAGATGCTCGAAGGCGCGAGGGAGCGTGTTCGCCGGCATCTCGCACGACTACGGGCGGGAGCGGAAGCTGGCCGACATGATCCCGGAAGCCACGCTGCACATGACTGCGGCACAAGTCGTCGAGAAGCTCGCGGACGATCCCAGCGCCTTCGCCGAGCTAAGTGGAATCGCTGGGTGAGGTAACGGATTTCATGTCGTCTTTCGAACTTTCAGAGGAGCAGGAGACGTTCCGCGAGGTGTTGCGGCGTTTCGCCGAGGAAAAGGTCGGGCCGAGGGCCTCCGAGTACGACGAGCGCGAGGAGTACCCCTGGGAGAGCTTCAACGCGTGCGTCGCGATGGAGCTGCCGGCGCTAGGTGTCCCGGTGGAGTACGGCGGTCAGGGTGCTGACGTCGTGACCCAGGCGGTGATGGTGGAAGAGATCGCTCGTGTCTGCGCCTCGACGGCGGTCACGCTCCTCATCTCCAAGCTCGGGATGATCCCCGTCATGAACTTCGGCTCGGCCGAGCTGAAGGCGAAGTACCTGCCTCGCATCGCCTCCGGTGAGTCACAGGCCAGCTACTGCCTCTCCGAGCCGGACGCAGGTTCAGACGTGGCGTCGATGACGACCCGGGCCGTGCGCGACGGCGATCACTACGTGCTCACGGGCACCAAGTACTGGATCACGAACGCCGGGATCTCCGACACCTACACGGTGTTTGCCAAGACTGACCCGGCGGCGGGGCACCGTGGCATCACCTGTTTCGTCGTCGAGAAGGACTGGGGGGTGAAGGTACCGAAGCTCGAGCACAAGATGGGGCTGCGGGCGAGCCCGACGGGCGAGGTCGTCTTCGAGGACGTGCAGGTGCCGGTCGAGAATCGTGTGGGTGAGGAGGGGCAGGGTTTCTTCATAGCCATGCACACGCTGGACCGGAGCCGCCCCACCATCGGTGCGCAGGCCGTCGGGATCGCGCAAGGCGCTCTCGACTACGCCCTCGGGTACGTGCAGCGCCGGCAGCAGTTCGGGCACCCGATCTCTGAGTTCCAAGGGCTGCAGTTCATGCTCGCCGACATGGCGATGCGGATCGAGGCGGCGCGAGGCCTCGTGTACCGGGCGTGCGCCGTGGTCGACGCCGGCGACCCGAAAGGCGAGCTCGCCAAGCTGGGGGCGATGGCGAAGTGCTTCGCCTCCGACGTGGCCATGCAGGTGGCGACAGATGCGGTACAGCTGCTCGGCGGCTACGGATACACCCGTGAGTTCCCGGTCGAGCGCTACATGCGGGACGCCAAGATCACCCAGATCTACGAGGGGACCAACCAGGTGCAGCGGGTCGTTATCTCGAAGAGGCTGCTCAGCTAAGGTTTTTTTCGGGTATGCACGAGTTCCGGACCTGGCCTTCACCTCTCTGGGTGGCGTAAAATTGTTACGCGATGGCTAAATCACCCTAGGGACAACAAAATAGAGTGTTGTTGTGTTAGTCTCGTTTCTAGTGAGACACAACACTTCTTCGGACAGAAGCCGTCCGCCTGGCCACTTGGTGTACCAGCGACTGGAGGAGGCAATCGCAGAGCTCCACCAGCAGCTAGGTGGCATGCCGTCGCGGAGCGAGGCCCAAGGGACCTGGACCTCTCTCGGTTGTCAGGAGGCTCACCAATCGACAGCGCTCGAGGGCAACACACTCACATTGGCCCAGGTCGAGACGCTCCTAGCGGAGGGTGGGGCCACCGGGAACAAGGACCTTCGCGAGTACCTGGAGGTGCAGGGCTGCTCAGACGCAGCCAAGTGGGTGCATGGTCAGTTGGTCGATCCCGGCGGCCGTGCCTCCGCACCGCGGATCACGCTCACCGACGTCCGCTACATCCACGAGCTCGCTCTGCGACCCGTGTGGGCCGTGCCGCACCCTGACGCCATTGCGAACGAAGGACCAGGCAGGTGGCGCCGACATGACCTCCAGCCACTGCCGAGCGGGATGGTTCCTGTGTCGTGGGTGGACGTCGACGCCGCCATGGCTGCGTGGGTCTGGTCGCTCGCGTCAATGGGCTCCGCCGTCAACCCGGTGGAGTCGATCGCGGCAGCGCACTGTGAGTTCGAGCGGATCCACCCGTTCCTCGACGGCAACGGGCGGACCGGGCGCCTGATCGTAAATCTGCTCCTGGTGCGACTCGGCTATCCACCTGCCATCATCTTCACGCGCGACCACGGCAGGTACCTGCGTGCACTCAGAAGAGCGGACGCCGGAGATCCCGGGCCGCTCGGCGAGCTGATCGCCCGCGCGGTCACCGACAACGTCTACCGCTTTGCGGTGCCAGCCGCGCCTGCTGTGGGAGGAACGCAACAGCTGGTCCCTCTTGCTGAGTTGGCAGCAGCGGCGACACAAGCCGTGTCGACTCTCCGCATGGCGATCGAGCGAGGGCGGCTCAGGGCCCAGAAGGGACCAGACGGCCAATGGCGCAGCACTCGCGCCTGGGTGGACGAGTACCTGGAGAGCAAGTACCAGCGGCGCTGACGATTGGCTGTGGCGAGTATTCCGCTCGAGCAGAACCTGAGTCTCGGCTGAGAAAGCCCCGCAACTGCTGCAGCCGCGGTCCTTTTGCGAACCTGCCTCTCTACTATCGGTGAGGTGGCGGTCCAGGTGAACCTTGCAGGGCTTGGCTTTCGCCTTCGCTGGAGGTGTCGTCAACGCGGTGCCAGAACTGTCCCAGCAGGACCGCTGCTGACGCCATGAGCCCGAAGAAAGTAGCCAACCGGCGCACCGTCCATCGCGCCCGGCGCTCGCGACTCATGGTCGCGGTCGTGACTGTGATCGTGGTAGTCGTCGCCGGAGGTTTCGCTCTCGGTGCACATCGCTTGGCCGGCGGTAGCGGTAGAGGCGGGGGCGGCGGCAACCCCGACGGCGGTCAGCCTGTCGATGCCTCGTTCTTTGCCAGCGGCTCATGCCTGGCGTTCGCGCCCACCTCGGGCAACCGCAACGAGACAGTGTTTCTCGATGCCGGCCATGGTGGGCTCGACCCCGGCGCGGTAGGCAGCACTGCGGCCGGGAAGACCATCTACGAAGCCGACGAGACGTTGCCCGTGGAGCTCGACACGATGGCGCTCCTGCGCGCCAATGGGTTCCGCGTCGTCGTGTCGCGCACGACGGCCTCGACCGTCTTGCGACTCAATGCGAGCGACGTGTCGGACGGCGTGCTGTCGCTGCAGGGCGCCCACGACGAGGTCGCAGCTCGGGACATCTGTGCCAACGACGCAAGAGCGAATGCAGTAGTCGGCATCTACTTCGACGCCAGCAGCTCGCCGGCAACCGCCGGCAGCCTCACGACATACGACGCCGTCCGACCGTTCTCGGCGTCGAACCTCCGGCTTTCCCGCCTGCTGCAGAGCGCCGAGCTGGCCGACATGAACGCTCAGGGTTGGGCTATCCCCGACGACGGCGTGAAGACCGATGCCGGCATGGGGTCGTCCAATGGCAATCCCGCGGCCGGTGGGCTCGCCGCAAAGGCCGCTTCCTACGACCACATCATGTTGCTCGGCCCGGCTATGGCGGGATACTTCTCGACTCCGAGCGAGATGCCCGGCGCGGTGATAGAGCCGCTCTACATCACGGATCCGTTCGAGGGGTCGATCGCAGCGAGCGCGCACGACCAGATGGTGATGGCAGAGGGCATCGCGACCGGTATCGAGAGGTACTTCGGCGCTTCGTAGGCGCGCCCACGCCCAACCGTTCCAACCCTCACGCATTCCGGATGCGTGCGGCCTCCTCGAGCCCGAGTATCTCGATCGAGCGCTCCCGCATCTCGCCTTTTCGCACCTTGCCGGTCACCGTCATCGGGAACTCGGTCACGATGTGCACGTAGCGCGGGACCTTGAAGTGGGCGAGCCGGCCGCTGCAAAATGCCTTCAGGTCCTCTGGCGTCAGGGCATCCACGCCGGCCCGGACCTGGATCCAGGCGCAGAGCTCCTCGCCATATCGCTCGTCGGGGACGCCCACCACTTGGACGTCGACGATGTCGGGATGCGAGTACAGGTACTCCTCGACCTCCCGCGGGTAGATGTTCTCCCCGCCACGGATGACCATGTCCTTGATGCGGCCGACGATGTTCACATAACCGTCGTCCCGCATGACGGCGAGGTCGCCTGTGTGCATCCAGCGCGCAGCGTCGATCGCCTGTGCCGTCGAGGCCGGGTCTTCCCAGTAGCCCAGCATCACCGAGTAGCCGCGGGTGCACAACTCACCCGGCACGCCGATCTCAGCCGGCTGTCCGGTGGCGGTGTCGACGACCTTCATCTCGAGGTGGGGCATGACCCGCCCGACCGTCGCGGTCCGCCGATCGATGTCGTCGTCGCGGCGTGTCTGGGTGGAGACCGGAGACGTCTCGGTCATCCCGTAGCAGATCGCAACCTCTGCCATGTTCATCTCGGCGATGACCCGCTTCATGACTTCCACCGGGCAGGGCGATCCGGCCATGATCCCGGTGCGCAGTGACGACAGATCGAGCGTGCCCACACTTTGGTGGCCGAGCTCGGCGATGAACATCGTCGGCACGCCATAGAGCGAGGTGCAGCGTTCGGCTGCGACGGCTTTGAGCGTGGCGCCCGGGTCGAACGACGGAGCCGGAATGACGATGCAGGCGCCGTGGGAGGTCGCCCCGAGGTTGCCCATCACCATGCCGAAGCAGTGGTAGAAGGGCACAGGAAGGCAGATCCGGTCGCGATCGGTGTAGCCGAGCAGCTCTCCGACGAAGTAGCCGTTGTTCAAGATGTTGTGGTGCGAGAGCAGGGCCCCCTTCGGATAGCCGGTGGTGCCCGAGGTGTACTGGATGTTGATCGGATCGTCGAAACTCAACTCCGCGGCCCTCTCGCCCACCGCCACCTCATCGACCTCGTCTGCTACGGCAAGGAGGCTCGCCCAGTCGTCGGTCCCGATCACGACGGTCCCGGTGAGACGGGGGCACTGGCTCTCGACCTCCCCCACCATTGTGGGGTAGTCGCTTCGCTGGTCGGCGCTCGCGACGAAGAGGAGTCCGATGCCGGACTGATTGAGCGCGAACGTCAGCTCATGTGAGCGGTACGCCGGGTTGACGTTGACGAGGATGGCGCCGATCTTTGCCGTCGCGTACTGGACGAGGACCCACTCGGCGCAGTTCGGGGACCAGATGCCCACCCGGTCTCCTCGTTCGATCCCGCGAGCGAGCAGTGCCCGGGCGAGCGTGTCGACGTCGCCGTCGAGCTGGCGATAGGTCCAGCGGCGCGCACTCGGGACATCGACCATGGCTTCGTTGTCGGGGAAGGCGGCGACGGTCCGCTCGAGGTTGGCACCGATGGTCTCACCGAGGAGGGGCACCTCAGAGGTGCCTGAGGCGTAGGAGAGCCCTCGCATCGGGGTTGTCCGGCTCACAGCCATCTCCTCTCGGATCAGTTCGTCCCGACGCTACGCCCGCCGCGTCCGATCGTACGCATGGAACCGGGCGGTAAGCGGACGGGAGCTGTGGGTCCGGCGTCGAGTCGCCGGTGGAAAAACGACCAGCCGGCCGGTAGGTCCACCGGTATGAGGCTCGGGCAGCCTTGCCACCGTGCCTCGCCTCACCGTGATCGTCGCGCTGTCTCTCTCGTGTGTGCTGACAGGTTGCGCACGCTCATCACAGGGAAGCCGTCCACACGAGCGCGCTCGCCCGGTCATCGAGTTCCCGGCCCCGGTACCCACCGTCGAGCCGCCGAGCACGACTGGCGAGGTCGAGGCAGCCTGGGTCGGCTCAGAGCGCGCCTTCTACGCGGCCGGGCGCCTTGGCAGGCCCGACTACGCGCCCCTGACCGAGAGCTTTGCGCCGGGCTCGCCCGCCCTGGCTCAGACGACGGACTGGCTGATGGCGCTGAGCGATGCGGGCGTCATCGCTCCGACCTCGTATCGGGTGGGGAACGCCCGGGTGACGACCATGACCGCGACCACTGCGGTTCTCACCGGATGTACCTATGACACAGGCAGCATCTATCGGTCCTCGGGTGCTCCGGCGCCCGCGGGCCTCGGAGGGGGAGCCGGCCTCACCGCATCGATCGTGACGTTGCACCGCGTCGCGGGCAGGTGGCTCGTCTGGTCAGACCAGACCTCGACTCCCAGCTCCTCGAAGGAGAACGGCCCGTGCCAAGGCTTTTGAGATACTCCCCACTCACGCTCGCACGCTCCAGGCGCGCGTCCCGTCTCGTGTGCTGCGCCGGTGTCCTCGTATTCGTGCTGACGCTTGGCGCGACCCCCGCCGAAGCCGGGTACGGCGGCGGGTACGGAGGATCGGGCGGCAACGCCATCTGGGCACTCGCGTGGTGGGCCGGCAATCCGGAGGGTCCCGGTCCTTTCATCGGGCCGCCCGCAGAGGCGGCCGGCCGGTGCATATGGCACGACGTCGGAGGCTCGACGGCCGGTCTCGCCACAGCGCTGAGCGAGTCCAGCCTCCCGAAGTCGTTCCTCACCGCCCCGCTCGGCGGCAGCCATCCGGGCATCTCGGGAGTGTTGCTATGGGCGAGCTCGCTCGTGAGGCGCGCGTCCAGCACCGATCACTTCGATCTCGTCGCCTGCCCGAGCCCTTCATTGGTGCCGGCCGGCAGTGCGGACGTGGAGACGGACTTCCCGCTAGCTCGCCCGCCGCGAAGAAAGCCCTTGTGGATCTGGGTCTTCTGGGACACAGTGGCGGATCCTCCGGCGAACTCCCTGCCTCCGGTGATCGACGAGGCGCTCGGGAATGCCCACCTCCGGCCTCCCGCGATCTCGACCTCGCCCTCTGACGTCGCCGGCGTGGCGGATTCGACGGTGGTGAACGTGCCGACGTGGCTGTGGATCGATCCGTCAGTCTGGCGTCAGCGGTCGGCGACAGCCGCCGCCGGTCCGATCGTGGCTACGGTCTGGGCGGATCCGGTCACGGTGACCTGGACGGCGAACTGGGACTTCGGAGCCGCCACCGACGATCCAGAGCACGGCACGACCCTTGGCCCCGAGTCTCTCGCGACGAGCTGTCCGGGCCCCGGAATCGCCTATTCGTACAGCGAGCTGGCCGACGGCTCACGCGGAGCGTGCACTGCCGTGTTCACCGAGCCGACCCTCGGCACGACACAGGCTCTCCACGCTGCCATCACATGGACGGTGCACTGGGCCGTGTCGAGCACCTCAGGGGTGGTCGGAGGTGAAGGGCTGCTCCCGCCCTCGAGCACGTCGTCGGCGGCTCCTCTTCGCGTGATGCAGGTCGAGTCGATCATCGCCTCGGGATGAAGGCCCTGCCCGGGCCGTGTGCGGAGGGCCATCCACCAAAGCGTCACACCCCTTTCGTATCGTTGTCCCGTGGTCGACGTCTCAGCACCCCGTCTTGGTCTCACGAAGCGAAGCCTTCCTCGGTCGCGCTCCGAGGACGCCGAGCAGGCCCTCGGTCGCTTCGTACGGGTCGACTCGTGGAACGAGCTCGTCGCCGGCGACGTCGTCAGGGTCGCCGGACACTCGGCTCGGGGTCGCCACTGGCGCTTCCGAGCTCATGTGACGAACACCAGCAATGGAGCGAGCTGGGTAGAGGTTTCTCTCGTTGAGGGCCCGCCTCCCTCACGCCGCCCGAGCACGTCAGCTCAAGCCGTGCGAGGCGACGGAGCCGAGCCGGGCTCAGAGGCGCCCCGGGTCGAGCGTGTCCGCTCGTTCGCGCCCGAGCTCGTGACGCCACGCTGGCGGCGCCGGGGGCGATCGAAGCCTCGGGAGGATCGCCTCGATGCCACGGCGCAACAGTCGCTCTTCTGAGGTCCGTCTCCCGTAGTTCAGAAGGTGACGTCTGGCGCGGCGGATCCGGGCTCGGGGCCGGTGTAGACCGCACGGGTGCGGAAGCGGAGCCGGTGCGAGTACTCCTCGATGCCGTGCGCTATCCAGCCGGCGGTGCGGGCAGTCGCGAAGATCGCCTCGGCGGCTCCTTCGATCATGTCCGCCGCCCCGATGAGTGCTGCGATCGCCAGGTCGACATTCGGGAAAGTGGAGGGATGCTCCTCTCGGACGGCCTCGATGACCGCGTCGGCGGCTTCCACGATCTGGTTCTCCGGCCACGCTTGCCGTATCTCCGTCAGCAAGGCCACCGCCCTCGGGTCTTGCTCCCTGTACACAAGGTGACCAAAGCCCGGGATGAGCTCACCGGACCGCAGCCGCTCCCCGACGGCGCGGCCAACGCCTGACGACGCTGCCTCGCGCAGCAACGGGACCGTGCGGTCGCCGACCGAACCGTGGAGCGGCCCGCCGAGCGCCGACATGCCCGCCATTACGACCCGGTAGATGTCGGCCCAGGTGGAGGCGGCCACCCGCGCGGCGAGCGTGGAGGTCGCCAGCTCATGGTCGGCCAGCAGGACCAGGGCAGCATTGAGCGCGCGTACCTGTTGCGCAGAAGGCCGCCGCGGGGCCAGGCGGTACCAGAGCCGCTCGGCCAACGGCCGTGGCCGGCCCCGTATCGGGCGAGGCGGAGCGGTCCTGGTAGTGATCGGCAACGACTCGACGAGCACCGCGATCATCCGGGCTCCACGGTTACCGACGCCGTAGGGGTCGCGCCCATGCCGGTACGGGTCGGCCTCGGCGGCAGCTGCCAGTGCCAACAGGTAACGGTCGAGCGGAGTCGCCCGCTCCGACGTCAGCGCGACCGCGCGGCTGGCCTGATCGAGGAGATCCGTCGGGGCCTCGAAGAGGTACCTGCCCTCGTCGATCGTCGGCGAGTAGCGACCCCACAGCCATAGGGCGACGTGCTCGAACCAAGCGGACCGGGACGCCTCGGCCGCCTCCCACCCCCGGTACCAGAGGCCGCCGCTCGGATCGAGCAGCGTGAGCCCCGAGTCGATCACGAGCTCGAGGCGACCAGCTCTTCCGGCCCCACTCCGCTGCCGCGCTGCGAGCCGTGCCACCTCGACCGGATCGAAACGTGTATCTCTCCTTCCTTCCACCCTCCTACTCGAGAGCAGTCCGCGGCTCACGTAGGAATAGATCGTCTCGCGCTTGACCCCGAGACGGCGGGCCGCCTCGCTCGCCGAGATACCTGTGAACAACGTTGCCGGGCTTTCATTAACCACATTGCCGAGTATATATGGATGCAATCAATGTTGACAGGTTAGTTGCTCGACCCCCACAATCGACATATGACTTCTTCTGTCGCGGATCGTCCCGCTCGCACTGTCGCCGATCTGATGACGTCGCCTGCCGTCTCCGCCGGCGCTTCCGAGACCCTCGCCACAGCCGCCAAGCGGATGTCCGACCACAAGGTCGGGTCCGTGGTCGTGCTCGACGGCGCGCGGCTGATCGGCATCCTCACCGAGCGCGATCTGCTGCGAGCCGGAGCAACAGCCGCCGACCCGAACCGAGCGACCGTCGGGGCCTTCATGACGCCGGACCCCGACTGGGTCCATCCCGACGTCGAGGCCATCGACGCGTGGCGAAGCTTCGCCGAGCACGGTTACCGCCATGTCCCCGTCGTGGTCGGGGACGAAGTGAAGGGCGTCGTCTCGCTCCGCGATCTCGTGCGTGTCTCCCAGTTGCGGCCCGTCGACGGAGTGTTCACCGACGTGCCGCGCGGGCTCGAGGGAGTCGTGGCGGCGGAGACGGCGGTGGGATCCGTGCGCGGCATGGAGGGTTTCTTCCACTACCGGCAGTACGACGCGACGGAGCTGGCGCGAAAGCGCAGCTTCGAAGATGTCTGGCAGCTCCTTTTCGACGGCGAGCTTCCCGAAGCCGGGGTTGGCCCGCGTCTCGCCGCCGACGTCGCACAGCTGGCCGAGTTGCCGCAGCAATTGCCCGAGCTGCTGCCCCGGATCGTCGCGGCGTCGCCGGCGGCAGCGCCGCTCGATCAACTCCGCACAGCTGTCTCCTTGCTCGGCGCGGCGGAGGGGATGCGGGCGACGCGGGAGCTCAGCCCGGCCGAGGTGCGACGGGACGCGCTCCGCATCGTCGCCGCGCTTCCGTCGCTGGCGGCCTCGCTCTACCGCCTCGGCCAGGGAGTTGCACCGGTTCCCCCTGATCCCAGCCTCGGGGTCGCCGCCAACTACCTGTACATGCTCACGGGCAAGCGGCCGGACGCCGAGCGTGCGAGAGCAGTCGAGAGGTATCTCGTCCTCACGATCGACCACGGCCTCAACGCCTCCACCTTCACGGCCCGCGTCGTCGCGTCGACAGGGGCGGACGTGGCGGCGGCCGTGGTCGCGGCCATCGGCGCGCTGTCAGGCCCGCTGCACGGAGGCGCGCCGAGCCGCGCGCTAGACACGCTCGACGCGATCGGGACGCCGGAGCACGCGGAGGAGTTCATACGAGCGGCGGTCGCATCGGGCGACCGGATCATGGGCTTCGGCCATCGCGTCTACCGGACCACCGACCACGCTCGAGAGCTCATGAAGGAGACCGCCCGCGAGCTCGGCGGTCCGCTCGTCTCCTTCGCCGAGCGGGTAGAAGAGACCGTCGTCCGGGTGCTGCACGACATGAAGCCCGACCGTCAGCTGTACACGAACGTCGAATTCTTCGCCGGCGTCGTCATGGAGCTCTGCGGCATCCCACGGGAGATGTTCACTCCCACGTTCGCGGTGAGCCGGGCGGTCGGGTGGTGCGCGCACATCCTCGAGCAGGTCGGAGACAACCGGATCATCCGGCCATCCTCCCGCTACGTCGGACCTCCCCCGCCGCAGCCTGTGCCGGCCGTGCTCGCCTAGGAGAGGAAGTCGCGGGCGAGCGCCTCGAACATGGCGGCCGACCAGGCGAGCGACTCGACGTCGATCCTCTCGTCGTCGCCGTGGAACATCGAGGCGAACTGTTCGTAGCTGATGTTGTTCGAGAACATACCGAAGCCGTAAGCCTGCGAGCCCTTCCGTCTGAAGAATCGCGCGTCGGTCGCACCCGCCATGAAGAACGGCACGACGCGGCTCTCCGGGTGGAACTTCGAGGCCTGCCTCGACATCGCGTCCCACAGCGGGGTATCGGTGCTCGAGGTCGTGGAAGGGTCATCGTTCGCCTCGATGATCTCCACCTTCGGAGCGAGATCGCCGACGGCTTCCATCACGAGCGACCGCACTTCGGCCTCGCCCCATCCCGGCAAGGTGCGAATGTCGAGGTCGAGCTCGACGGTGTCGGGGATGACATTGATCTTCGTCCCCCCGTGGACGATCGTGGGTGCCACCGTCGTGTGGGTGCACGCATGTGCTTGGCGCGCGACGCCGACGTCGGGGAGCACGTCGAGCAAGCCGTCGATCGCATCCGGGTCGAGGAGCGCGCTGCTGATCTCCGGAGGCATGCCCATGGCGTCGACGAACGCCCGCCAGGTCTCGTGGATCTCGGCAACGGGCCGGAACTGGGCGAGCCGCCGGACCACTTCGGCCGCCGTCACGAGCGCGTTGTCGGTACGCAGGGGCTGCGACGCGTGACCAGCCTCGCCGATGATGCGGAGACGGCACCAGCAGCTGCCTTTCTCACCGACCGGTATCGGGAGCAAACTACCTCCCGGCATCGCCAATGGGATGCCGCCGGACTCCGTGATGACGTAGTCGGCCTTCACAGCGCCGGCGGCGTGCTCGGTGAGCCACCCCGCCCCGTGTGAGCCGAGCGCCTCCTCGTCGGCGACGGCAGCGAGCACGAGCGTCCCCTTCGGAGCGAACCCACTTCTCGCGAGCCGGGCGAACGCCAGGGACATCGAAGCGGTGAGGTTCAGCATGTCGACCGCTCCCCTACCCCATATCTCGCCGTCGATCAGCTCGCCCCCGAAAGGGTCATGGCTCCATTTCGCCTCGTTCACCGGCACCACGTCGGTGTGGGCCAGGTAGCAAAGCGAGGGAGCCGAGGGATCGCTGCCCTCGATGCGGGCCACGACGGACGCGCGGCCAGGCACCGGCTCGAACGTCTCCGCGTCCACCCCGCTGTCGGTTGCCAGAGCGGAGATGATCTCAGCACTCACCGTTTCATGGCCGGACTCCACCGAGCCGTCGTTTACGCACTGATTGCGGATCAGCGTCTGAAGGAGATCGACGACCTCTGGGTCGTGGAGGTCATTCATGGCGTGGCCCTACCTTTCTGCGGACGGCACCGACCTCCACATCATGACGTGTGGGCCTATCAGCGGGTCGACCCACTCCTCACCGAAGGTCACGAAGCCGGCTCGTTCGTAGAAAGACAGTGCAGGCGTTCGTGCGCTGCACCACACGACACCCCCGCCGTGTTCGGTGACGTGCTGCATAGCCGCTGCCAGGACAACCGCCCCGATGCCCGATCCTCGCAGGTCAGGACGGGTTGCCATCGAACGGAGCCGCCAGCGGCGTCCCGGTGGGAGCACGTCGTCCATGGCGGCGCCTGGTTCCTCCGGCGCGACGGCTGCGGTGCCCACCACCTCGCCGGAGGCGCTCACCACCGCTCCGATCACGACCGAATCGGGATGCTCCGATCCGAGGAGCGCCATCTCGTCGACCCGCTGGTGCGGGCGGAGCACCTGCTGGCGGAGCAGGAAGGTGCGCTCGGGTTCCACCGGGCCGATCTCGAGGGCGCCGGTTGACGGGTGCGTGAACAGGGTCGCTTCGATGACCGAGATCGTACGAGTGCGAGGATGGGGGTGTGAGGGCAGAGACCGCGGGTTTCGAGAGGGCGTCACACGAGTACGAACGTGGGCGTCCCGGCTATCCGGCCGATGCTGTGGCCTTCATCGTCGAGACCGCAGGCCTTGGAGCCGGCAGGACCGTGGTCGACCTCGCAGCCGGGACGGGGAAGCTCACGCGGGAGCTCGTGGGATCGGGAGCCTCGGTGATAGCGGTCGAGCCCCTCGACGCCATGCGAGCCCGCCTCGTCGAACTGCTTCCCGGAGTGGTTGCCGTCAGAGCGACGGCCGAGGCCACCGGGCTCGCCACCGCCTCCGCTGACGCGGTGACCGTGGCCCAGGCGTTTCACTGGTTCGCCGGGGAGGATGCGCTCTCGGAGATCCAGCGAGTGCTTCGCCCGGGTGGATTGCTGTTCCTCTTGTGGAACCGCCGGGACGTCGGCAATCCGGTCCAGGCTGCGATCGGGCGCCTGACGGCGCCGCACATCGGTGCTGCCCCCTCCTACGGGAGCGGACAGTGGCAAGAGGTCATGACGGCCACGACCCGCTTCGAAGCGGTGGCCGAGCACCATTCGGGGATCACCCAGGAGCTGGACCGCCAAGGCATAGTCGATCGCGTCGGCTCCACGAGTTACATCGCCAACCTGAGCGACGAGGTCAGGCTCCCACTGCTCGAAGAGATAGCCGCTCTCGTCCCGGCTGCAGGCACTGTCTCACTGCCCTATCTCGCCGACGCCTACGCCTTTCGGAGACTGTGAGGCCCAGCCGATTCGAGGTCGCAAGGCGCGGGTACCATCGCCCGGTGTCGATCGTTGAGGCCTCAGCCGAAGACTGCACTCCCGAGGCGGATGCTCTCGTTCCGGACGCGAGCCGGCTCGGGGTTGCGACGACCCGCGAGCACACGAGCCGGGTCAGCCAGGTCGTGACGTTGGTGGCCGTCATCGGCCCGGTCATCGGGCTCTTCTCGGCGATGGGCCTGTTCTGGGGCGTCGGTTTCCGCCTCACGGACCTCGTTCTCTTCGTTGCCTTCTATGTGGTCTGCGGCCTCGGGATCACCGTCGGCTATCACCGCTACTTCACCCACAAGTCATTCGAGGCCGCCTGGGGCCTCAAGGTGGCGCTCGCAATCCTCGGCGCCATGACGCTGCAGGGGCCCGTAACCCAGTGGGTCACCGATCACCGGAAGCACCACGCCCGGTCGGACCAGGAAGGCGATCCGCACTCGCCCCACCTCTCCGGAGACGGAATCGTCGGTTCCGTGAGGGGACTCTGGCATTCCCACATGGGCTGGATGTTCACCACCAAGGGGATGGAGCGAGGTCGCGTCTACGGTCGGGACCTGTACGAGGACCGCACGATCCGGGTCATCGACCGCCTCTACCTCGTGTGGGTAGTGCTGTCGGTCGGTCTTCCGTTCCTGCTCGGCGCGGCGATAGGCGGGACCTGGCAAGCCGGTGTCGAAGCGATGGTGTGGGCTGGTCTCGTCCGCATCTTCGCGTTCGAGCACGCCACCTTTGCCGTCAACTCCATCTGCCACACCTTCGGGCGCCGCACTTACGATGCGAGGGACCAGAGTCGCAACAACTGGCTGGTAGCCCTGCTCGTGTTCGGAGAGGGCTGGCACAACAACCACCATGCCTTCCCGAAGTCCGCCCGCCACGGGCTGAGCAAGGGACAGGTCGACGTGTCATTCATCGTCATCCGCGGCCTCGAGCGCCTCCATGTCGCCAGACGCCTGCGGTTGCCGACGGCCGCGCAGATGGAACGGACACCCCTGGCGGCCTGAGATCGCACTCGTACATTTGACCGAGTGACGCCGGCGAAGCGCCGCTACCGTCGCTGACCTGGCCTGACGCTTGACAGGGTGGACCCCGACCGACTAACAAGGCATACAGTTTCTGCCTGCTCGAAGGGGGCTGTCGTGGCAAGGTTCGGAAGACGTATGACGTTCGCGCTCGCGACTGGGGCGCTCGTGAGCTCCTCGGTCGTGGGGCTGTCCGTCGTGACGGCAGGTTCTGCGGCCGCGGACGGCGGGCCGACCGTCACTGGGATCGCTGCCTTTTCGGGGTCGGCCGAGACCGCCACGGACGGGTCGCTAGCCGGCCCCACCGCCGGCGGCTGGATGGTCGACGTGACCGGTAGTGGCTTTTCGGACGGGACGCCTACTGTGAATTTCGTCAACCAAGAGACGGCCGACTCGGTCGCGGGAACGGTCTCCAGCGTGACCGGCGACACGTTGCTCACCGTCACGACACCGCCAGACACCTACGGCCTGAACGACATCGTCGTGACGGTGAACGGAGTCCAGTCGGCGACCTCGACGGCAGACGAGTACACCTTCCTGCCGACGGTCAGCGGGACGACCGACACGACCAATGGCTCCTCGCCCGGAGCCGGGACGACGGCAGGGGGGGATGCCTTGACGGTGTCGGGCTCCGGCTTCTTCGACCCGGGGACCGCTACGTCGGATGTGACCGGTGTCACCATGGTCGACAAGGTCAAGCGTGTGGTCCTCAACCAAGTGGTCGTGCCGTCCGGCGACATCACCGTCGTGTCGGACACCGAGATCGACATCAGCTCGTTGCCATCCACAACCGTGGCCGCCACTTACGCGGTCGAGGTTGCCACGGCCGACGGGACGGGCATCAATGCCGCCGGCAGCCACTACACATATGAGGCTCCGGTCGTGGTGACGAAGGCACCGACCCCCGCCGCCGGTCCTCTCGGCACCGGGCCGAAGATCACCGTTCACGGAACCGGTTTCGTACCCAACCAGATGACGGTCACATGGGGAACGACCGTAATTCCTGCGAGCACCGAGACCTCTCCGACCTCTCCCGGCGTCGTCTGCTCGAAGACAGAGTGCAGGTTCACGGCTCCGGCTCAGAGCACGCCCGGCACGGTGACCTATACGATCGGAGATCTGATCGGAACGGTGCCGAACTCGAGCGCGGCCCAGTCCTACACCTTCGACGCGGCACCGGTCATCGATCCCGGTGGGGTGTCGCCGACCTCCGGACCGTCGACAGGTCACACGGGGATCGACATATTCGGCGCGAATTTCGTCCCCGGGACCGTCGTGAAATTCGGGACCAAGAGGATAACGCCCGACATCGGCGACGGCGGAACGTTCATGCTGATCACCTCTCCCGGAGAGACCTACGTGGACAGTCCGACGCCAACCGTGACCATCACGACCCCAGGCGGCTCGACGAGCTTCATCTTCACCTACACGACGTGATCGGCACGGACGCCTAGCGAAATCGATCCGGGGCGGCCAAGAGGTCGCCCCGGCTTCGCGCCGAGGGTCAGGCGGTGGAACCCCGGCGCCGGAACCCCGCCATGCCGAGCCCCGGGTACCAGTCGAACGGCGTCTGCCACTGAGTCTCGAAGCCGAGATCGTTTACCCGTGCTTCCGTCGCCGGCCAACTGCTCGCAGGATCGTCAGTCCGGTGGTACTCGAGGAGAACGACCTCGACGTCGCCCCAGAGCTCAGGCGTTGAGGACGCAAAGACGTCATGCTCTGCTCCCTCGCAATCGAGCTTGACGATCCTGACGCGACCGGGCGCTTCGCGCATGAGGCGTTCGAACGACGCCACAGGGACTTCTCGCGACGAGCCGGGAACTCGCAACGAGGTCGACGCTTCACAGGAAGCGTCGTCCACGCCGAACAGCGTCGTGCGGCCGTCCGCCGAGCCGATGGCCTCGTTGAGCAGCCTTGCTCGCACGTGGTTCTCCGCGATGTTCCGCTCTAGGTAGGAGAACGTTCCCGGATTCGGTTCCACGCAGACGATGGTGGCGTCGGGCCAGCGCCTCGAGAACAGGACGGCCGAGGTGCCTATGTGTGCACCGAGATCGAGGATCACGTCATCTCCGCCGAGCTGCACGTCCCCGAGATCGCACAGGTGGTACACGTCCTCGACGAACATCTCGAAAGTGGGCCACCATGCCGGGCGCGACGGGGGTGTCACGATGGAGGCCCCGTTGCGGAGCCTCGTCTCGATCTCGCCCCGCTTGACTCCCGCGCTCGCAAGCCCGAGCCGTGCCAGCACATCTGGCCAGTTGGACACCGTGGCGACGAGTCGGCGGGTGAACGACACCAGGTTCGCCGGCGTGATCTTGCCGATGATGGGCGAACCGTCCCCACCGACGGCGGCGGGCGCGTCGGAAGCCAGATCGCCCGTCTGTGTACCCATGACGAGCGATGCTACCTGTAGGCCGCGTGTGCGAGGGGTGGCCGCCCGGCCTCGTACCCTGTGGGGACCCATGTTGACCGCCACCGACCTCGAGCTCGTCATCGGAGGCCGCCAGCTCCTCTTGCCGGCGACCTTCCAAGTCGCGCCCGGGGACCGCATCGGGCTCGTCGGCCGCAACGGCGCGGGCAAGACGACCCTGGCCAAGGTGCTCGCCGGGGAGGCACTGCCGGCCGCGGGCACCGTCCGCCGGTCGGGCGCCGTCGCCTACCTCCCGCAGGATCCACGGACGGGAGATCTCTCGACGCTCGCACGAGACCGGATCCTCGGCGCTCGCGACCTCGACAGCGTCGTCCGGAAGCTCGAGCACGCACGGCACTCGATGGGATCGGACGATGCCGATCACCAAGAAGCGGCCATGCGCCGCTACGCGAACTTAGAAGAGCAGTTCCACGCGCTCGGCGGCTGGGCGGCGGAGGCCGAGGCGGCCTCGATCTCATCGTCTCTCGGGTTGCCCGAACGCATCCTGTCCCAGGAAGCTCGGGACCCTTTCCGGCGGGCAACGACGGCGGATCGAGCTCTCTCGTGTGCTCTTCTCGGGCGCCCCGACCCTCATCCTCGACGAGCCGACGAACCACCTCGATGCGGACTCGATCATGTGGCTCCGCAGCTACCTAAAGAGTCACGAGGGTGGGCTCATCGTCATCAGCCACGACGCCGAGCTGCTCGAAGCCGTCGTGAACCGGGTCTACCTCCTCGACGCCACGCGGGCTGAGCTCGACGTCTACAAGCTGGGGTGGAGGCTCTACCTCGAGCAGCGGGCTACCGACGAGCGGCGCCGGAAGCGGGAACGCGCGAATGCCGAGAAGAAGGTCGTGGCGCTACGGGCGCAGGCCGACCGGATGCGGGCAAAGGCTACGAAAGCCCGGATGGCCCACAACCTCGACCGGCGGGCTGTCCGGCTCGAGTCAGGGCTGGAAGCCGTCCGCCAGACGGACCGGGTCGCGAAGCTCCGGTTCCCGAAGCCGGCCCCGTGCGGTCGCACGCCGCTCACAGCGGAGGGGCTGTCGAAGTCCTACGGGTCGCTCGAGGTGTTCGAGTGCGTCGATCTCGCCGTCGACCGTGGGAGCCGGGTTGTCATACTCGGCCTGAACGGTGCGGGGAAGACGACGCTGCTCCGTCTCTTGGCCGGGGTCGAAGAACCCGACACGGGCAAGGTTCTGCCAGGCCATGGCTTGAAGCTGGGCTACTACGCCCAGGAACACGAGACTCTCAAGGCCGACGCGAGCGTGTTCGAGAACGTCCGCAACGTGGCGCCACTGACGGTCTCGGACGCGGACGTGCGGCGGATGTTGGGCTCGTTTCTCTTCGGAGGAGAGCGCATCGACCAGCGTGCGGGCACGCTCTCGGGCGGGGAGAAGACCCGCCTCGCGCTCGCGACCCTCGTCGTGTCGTCTGCGAACGTGCTGCTGCTCGACGAGCCGACGAACAACCTCGATCCCGCGAGCCGTGAGGAGGTGCTCTCGGCACTCCGCACTTATGAGGGCGCGATAGTCCTCGTTACGCACGACCCCGGCGCCGTCGACGCGCTCTCGCCGGATCGGGTGGTCCTCATGCCCGATGGCGTGGAGGACAGCTGGAGCGACGACTTCAGCGAGCTCGTAGCGCTCGCCTGAGGCGACTGAGCCCTGTGACGGGCACCAGTGGTACAGACGAACACATGTTCGTATACTTCGCGAGTGGCTACCGCGCAGATCTTCCAATCACGGCCTCGGGTCTCGCTCGAAGCCGGTCAGATGGGATCCATGCTGCTCGCCCGGGACCGGGTGCTGCCTGCCACTCGACTGCTCGCTCCCTCGTTGCCGTTCGGGGGGCTGCAACGAGGTACGACCACGATCGTGTCCCCGTCTGCTGCAGGATCAGCAGAAGTCCCAGGCTCGACCGCCCTTGCGCTCGAAGCTCCTCGCCGGGGTGTCAATGGGCGGCCACTGGTGTGCTGCCGTCGGGCTGGCGAACCTCGGGATTCTCGCCGCGGCCGAGCGGGGGGTCACGCTCGAACGGTTCCTTCTCGTTCCACTTCCCGGTGGGCCAGGGCGCTGGCAGCAAGTGCTCGCCACACTGTTCGACGGCGTCGATGCGGTGCTCTTCGCCCCTCCTTCTCCAGTGCGGTCCGCTGACGCGAGGAAGCTGTCGGCACGGGCGAAGGATCGGGGCTCGGTGCTCATCGTGCTCGACCGGCATGGTCGTTGGGGCGAGCCCGGTGATCTCCGTTGCCGGGTGACATCCTCGTCTTGGTCTGGCCTAGAGGAGGGTCACGGCCTGCTCGCCGGCCGTTCGGTCGAGATCGAAGTAAGTGGCAGGGGAGCTGCCGCTCGACCGCGGCGGACAGCCGTGAGCCTCTCGCAGATGGACTTGACCGCATGAACACCGACCGCACCGATCGCACGAACCGCACCGTCGTTGCATGGTGTCCCGACTGGTCGCTCGTCGCCGCAGGGCTCGTGGCAGAGCCGTCTGCCGTCCTGAAGGCCAACCGGGTCGTCGCCTGTTCGGGGCCTGCCGCGATCCGAAGGCGTCCGCTTCCACCAGCGCCGGCGCGAGGCAGAAGCGGCCTGCCCAGGTCTGGTGTTCGTGAGCGAGGATCCGGGGCGGGACGTCAGGACCTTCGAGACCGTCGTCAGCGCCGTGGCCCGTTTCACGCCTCAGGTCGAAGTGACGCGCCCGGGGGTGTGCTCCTTGCCGGCCCGGGGGCCCGCCCGTTACTTCGGAGGCGAAGAGGCGCTTGCTGCGTCGCTGGTACTGGCCGCGACCGAGGCAGCTCACCAGATCGGCGGCGAGCACGCCCCACCGTGCCGTGTCGGGATCGCGGACACGCCCTTCGCCGCCCGACTGGCGGCTCGTGAGTCGGCGATCGTCCCATCCGGTCGGACTGCCGGCTGGCTGGCCCCCCTTCCGGTCAGTGTGCTCGGTGTGGCGTCGCTCGGTGAGTTTCTCGGCAGGCTCGGCATCCACCGGCTTGGTCAGTTCGCGGAAATGGACGAAGGGGTGGTGTCGGGCCGTCTCGGGACCGAGGGGATGAGGGCCCACCGCCTCGCCCGAGGGCTCGACGACCACCGCTTGGCGCTCGATGAGCCACCGCCCGACATGAGCATCCAAAGAGAGCTCGATGACCCGGTCGACCGAGTCGAGACGATTGCTTTCATCGCCACCGGCCTCGCAGAGGAGCTGGCATCCCGACTGTCGGGTCGCGGTCTTGCTTGCACGCGTCTCTGCGTGGAGGCCTCGACCGAGCACGCCGAAGAGCTCTCGCGATGGTGGCGAGCGGACAGGCCCTTCACCGCCCGGAGCATGGTGGACCGGGTGCGGTGGCAGCTCAAGGGATGGTTCGGCCTCGCCTCAGGTGCTCCTAGTGCCGGGATCACGTTGATCCGCCTCACTGCCGGTGAGGTGGCCCCGGATTCGGGACGCCAACTCGGCTTCCTCGGCGAGCCGGCGGAGGCGAGCCAGCGAGTCGAGCGAGCAGTCGCCCGGGTCCAGGGATTGCTTGGACACGAGTCGATCGGGACGGCTGTGCGCTCGGGGGGCAGGGGCCCGCTCGAACAAGTCCGCATCGTTGCCTGGGGTGAACCACGGACGGAAGGATCAGGGGTGACTCAGCCATGGCCGGGTCGCCTCCCTCCACCGGCTCCTACCGTCGTGTACTCGACACCGATCGAGATCTCGGTCCGGGACCTCCACGGTCAGCCGGTGGAGGTGAGCGGCAGGGGCAGGCCGAGCGGTGCGCCCGCCCGCCTCTTCCTCGGGCCGGGGCGGGAGTATGCCGTCACGGGATGGGCTGGTCCATGGCCTTCGGACGAACGGTGGTGGGACCCGGCACTTCACCGCCGGAGGGCGAGGATGCAGGTCTTGTTGGAGGACGGGTCAGCCCATGTGCTCGCCCTGGAAGGCGGCCGGTGGGCGATCGAGGCAAGCTACGACTGACCTGGATCTCCGGCACCGTGGAGGAAACTCTCATAATCTTCTCAGGATTTCCTGCGAGACTGGACGCCATGAACATCGCTCAAGCGTCGTCTGCTCCCTCCGCGGGCTTAAGTGCCTCGACCCCGGGCACGAGCGCGGGACAGGGGCGCAAGGTACTGGTCGTGGACGACGAGGACTCGATCACCGAGCTCGTTCGCGATGGCACTTCGCTACGAGGGCTTCGATGTCGAGACGGCCGGCACCGGTTATCAAGCCCTGGCGTTGCTCGACTCGTTCCGGCCCGAGCTTGTGGTCCTCGACGTCATGCTCCCCGACATCGACGGGTTCAACGTGGCCGAGCGCGTCCGGCGGGAGCGTCGCGACGTGCCGGTGCTCTTCCTCACCGCGCGGGACGCGACCGAGGACAAGATCCGGGGCCTCACGATCGGCGGCGACGACTATGTGACGAAACCCTTCAGCGTCGCCGAGCTCGTCGCCCGCGTCCACGCCGTCTTGCGGAGGACCGGCGGATCGGGCGACGGCGATCGCCTCGTCCTCGGCGACCTCGAGATGGACGACGACGCACACGAGGTTCGCCGCGCCGGGAAGCTCGTTGACCTGACCGCCACCGAGTACCGGCTGCTGCGGTACCTGCTGGTCAACGCGCGCCGGGTGCTCACGCGCGCACAGCTGCTCGATCACGTCTGGAGCTACGACTTCGGCGGCGACGCCGGCGTCCTCGAGACCTACATCAGCTACCTTCGCAAGAAGGTCGACTTCGTCGAGCCCCACCTCATTCACACGGTGCGAGGCGTCGGCTACGTGCTGCGCCCGCCGCGGGACTGAGAAAGGCCGGCCAACGGGTGGCCATCCGCACCCGCATCCTCCTCGTCGTCGTAGCGCTCGTCTTCGTAGCGCTCACGGTCCTCGACGTCGTCACCTACACGGTGGTCCGGAGCTCTCTCGTCTCCCGGGCAGACGCACAGCTTCAGACGGCGACGTCCAAGTTCGAAGGTGAGCCCCCGGGCCAGCTCAGCGCTGCCTGCGACGGCCTTCCGCTCAGCTCCTTCCTGACGGTGTACACCTTGCACGGGCGGTCCGAGGACACCATCAACTGCGGCTCGTCATCGAGCAAGGCCCCGATTCCCCGCCTGCCTGTGTCGTTGGCTTCGCAGGCACGCACAGCCGATTCGCCCCTTTTCACCACCTTGCCGTCGTCGGGATCCGTGAAGTCGTTCCGCGTCACCGCCCAGATAGCCAATCTGTCGGTCAACGGTGGCCCGTTCCCGCGAGAAGTACCCGTCATATTCGCAGTCGGCGAGCCGATGAGCCCTGTCAACTCGACCCTTGGGAGCGTGCTCATCCTCGAGATCATCGTGACTGGCTCGATCCTGGTCGCCGTCGGGGCGATCGCGTTCTTCCTCGTCCAGCTCGGGCTGAGGCCGCTCGAGACAATGGCCGGGACGGCCGGCGAGATCGCCGCCGGTGACCTGTCCCGCCGGGTCGAGGACACCGACGAGCGAACCGAGGTGGGTCGTCTCGGATCGTCGCTCAACGTCATGTTGTCGAGGATCGAGTCGGCGTTCCGGGACAAGGAGGCGTCCGAGGAGCAACTGCGGCGTTTCGTCGCTGACGCCTCGCACGAACTGCGTACTCCGCTCACTTCGATCCGCGGCTACGCGGAGCTCTTCCGGGACGGTGGCATCTCCCGGCCCGAGCATCTCACGGCGGCCCTGCGGCGGATCGAGAGCGAGTCCGCCCGCATGTCGGGGCTCGTGGAGGACTTGCTTCTCTTGGCGAGGCTGGATCAGCGCAGGCCGTTCGACAAGGCGCCGGTCGACCTCGTCACCGTGGCAGAGGACGCCGTACGGGACGCGCTCGTCGTCGCTCCCGATCGCCAGATCTCCGTGCGGATGCTCGGCGACCTCGTCGCGCTCGGCGACGAGGAGCGGTTGCACCAGGTGATGGCCAATCTCGTGTCGAACGCGCTCGCTCACACGCCGGCCGGGTCCCCCGTCGAGATCGTCGGCGACCAGGCAGGAGAGTACGTCCGCTTGCAGGTGATCGACCACGGCCCTGGTGTGCCACCCGACGAGCGCGGGAAGGTATTCGACAGGTTCTGGCGGGCCGACGAGTCGCGTCAGCGCACGAAGGGTGGGAACGGGCTCGGCCTGTCGATCGTGGCGGCCGTGGTCTCCGCTCATGACGGGAGGGTGTTCGTCCGCGACACCCCTTCTGGGGGAGCGACCTTTGTCGTCGAGCTGCCGGCTGCCGCGGCAGCGACATCGACCGCGGCCGGGACGGCGACGGCGACGGCGAGCCGTCCGCGCTGGGGCGCAGCCGTGCCGCAGGCGGCCGTACCACCCGAAGAGCTCGTGCAGGTACCGACTACTCGGCCAGAATGATCGGGTGCGTCAGCTCGAGTACGACGAACGACCCTGGGGCAGCTACACCGTCCTTGACGATGCCGAGGGTCACAAGGTCAAGCGGATCGTGGTCCAGCCCGGCCACCGCCTGAGCTACCAGCTGCACTCACGGCGGGCCGAGCACTGGTTCGTCGTCGCGGGCGAGGGCGCCGTGACCCTGGACGGCGAGGTCGTGGCTGTGACAGCGGGGAGGGCGGTCGATGTGCCCATCGGCACGCCGCACCGCATCGAGAACACCGGGGAGTGCGAGCTCGTCTTCATCGAGGTGCAGCACGGGGAGTACTTCGGGGAGGACGACATTGTGAGGCTCGAGGACGACTTCGGGCGGGTGGCGCCCGAGTAACCTTCGTTCCTGAGCACCGAGGGGGAAAAGTGGCCGACCTCGCAATCGACGCGCAAAGCGGCGTGGGACTGATGCCGGACGTGGTGGCCGGCGCCGGCGTTGCACACGCACCTCCCGGACGGGTCATCCCGGACGTCGTCCCCGTGAAGGGGCTTCCGATCGTCGCCGTCGTCATCGGTGGGCTCATCGCGTCGATCGCCGGCAACTGGCACTGGGCGATCGACTTCTATCACGTGGTCGGCGGCGGGCTCTGGACCGGGATCGACCTGTTCGTGGGCCTCGTTGTGGGGCCGATCCTCGGCCGGCTGTCGCCTCCCGCACGAGCCGAGTTCTCGGCCCGTTTCATGCCGAAGATGGTGCTGCTCATGCCGACGCTCGTCACGATGACGCTCGCGTCCGGGTGGCAGCTCGCAGACAATCTCGGCAATCTCGTCGTCCCATACCCCAAGCACTGGTGGATCGTCGCCTCGATGATCGTGGTGGCCGTCATGGCGATCGTCGCTCTCGGCCTGCTCGAGCCGGCGAACCTCGGCGTGCTGTTCGAGATGCGCAAGGCCGAGCCCGACGTCGCACTCATCCAGCGACTGATGAAGCGGTTCATCTACACCGCCGGCATCACCGGCCTGATGCAGGTGGCGACACTGATCATCATGACGAGGATCGCGACATGGTGACCGCCGAGCCGCCTCAGCTCGAAGCTCGGGCCGCTTGCCGCCCGCAAGCTCCCACCCGTGGCGCATGTCGCGATGGCGGTGATGGCGCTCGTGATGGCCGGCGGCATCTATCTCGCCGCCTACCTTCCCCGCAAGCCGTCGCTCACGCCGGCGGTCGCGCTCCTCGCGGCGGCTGTCGTGTTGCTCTTCGTGAACGTGGCCCAGCTCACCCGCGTGCGCGACTTCGCCTGGCACACGTTCTGGCAGGTGAGTGGCTGGGCATTGCTCGCCTACGTGGTGATAGCGGGGATGCTCGAGTTCGTCTTCGTCCGCGACGGCACCCGCGGGTCCTTGCTCGTGATCATGACGTCGATGATCGTGATCTTCGCGGTCAACATTCCGGTCCTCCTCGGCTTTTCCGTGGCCCGCTACCAGGAGCCGGAGCGGCAGCTCTGATTTCTACGAACATATGTTCGTAGCCGAGGGCTAATCTCTGCTGAGTGAGGTACGCCGAGCTCCACTGCCACTCGAGCTTCAGCTTCCTCGACGGGGCGTCACACCCTGAGGAGCTGGTCGCCGAGGCTTCGCGGCTCGGGCTCGAGGCGCTCGCGCTCACCGATCACGAGGGGCTGTATGGCGTCGTGCGTTTCTTCGAGGCGGCACGTGAGGCGGGGGTGAGGACGGTTTACGGCGCCGAGCTGGCCCTTGCCGGTGGCGGGCCGGCCGCTCCACGGACCCGGGTCCCGGACCCTGCGGGCGCTCATCTCGTCGTGCTCGCCCGGGATCCGGAGGGGTACACCGCCTTGGCGCGGGCACTGAGCGAAGCTCACCTCGCAGGAGGGGAGAAGCTCCGCCCGGCTCATCGGCTCTCCCGCTTGAGCGAGCTCGCGAGCGGCCACTTCGTCGTGCTCACCGGCTGCAGGAAGGGAGCGGTCCCGAGGGCACTCGTCGAGCATGGCCCGGCGGCGGCGGCCCGCGAGCTCGGTCAGCTCGTCGAGCACTTCGGCGCCGGCAACGTCGCCGTCGAGCTCTGGGACCATGGTGACCCCATCGATGCTGCGAGAAACGATGCCCTTGCCGTGCTGGCAGCCCGCCGCTCACTCCCGATCGTCGCGACGAACGTCGTCCACTACGCCCGACCGGCGGACCGGCGGATCGCGACGGTGCTGGCGGCGGTCCGCTCTGGCTGCCCGCTCGACGAGCTCGACGGCTGGCTCCCGGCGGCCACCTCTGCCCACTTGAGGTCGGGGGGAGAGCAGGCAAGGCGTTTTGCCCGGTATCCGGGGGCGGTCGAGCATGCGGCGGAGCTCGGGCAGGCATGTGCATTCGACCTGAAGCTCGTTGCGCCGAAGCTGCCGGACTTCCCTGTGCCCGCCGGGCACTCGGAGATGACCTGGCTGCGTGCGCTCGTGGAGGAGCGGGCGCCGCGGCGCTACGGGACCCGCGACGCAGAGGAGGTCCCGGGTGCCTGGAAACAGCTCGACCACGAGCTTGTGATGATCGAGCAGCTGGGTTTTGCTGGCTACTTTCTCATCGTCTTCGACATCGTCGAGTTCTGCCGGCACAATGACATCTTCTGCCAGGGCCGGGGCTCGGCTGCTAGCTCCGCTGTCTGTTACGTCCTAGGGATCACGAACGCCGATGCGGTCACGCTCGGGCTGCTGTTCGAGCGGTTCCTCTCACCAGAGCGCGACGGGCCGCCCGACATCGACGTCGACATCGAGAGCGGTAGGCGGGAGGAGGTGATCCAGTACGTCTACGGGCGGTACGGCCGCGAATCGCGCGGCGCTCGTGGCGGTGACCGTGACATACCGTGCCCGCTCGGCGATCCGCGATGTCGGGAAGGCGTTCGGCTACCCGGCTGGGCAGGTCGACAGATGGGCGAAGGACATCGAGCGCTGGGGCTCGCTCGGCGGCCACCGCAAGCTCGCGGGTGACCGTAGCGGGCACTGGTCGTGGTGGTCGGGCGAGGTGGCCCGCGAGCTGGGAGCGCGAGCGGCCACCGGCGCCACCGCGGGCGGTGGTGGGCGGCCTGGGCGCGACGACGTCGCCCGTGAGCCCCTCGGCCCGGGCGAGACCCTCGAGGGGACGGAGATCCCGCTCCCGGTCCTCGCCGCCGCCATCGAGCTCGAGGGGTTCCCGCGTCACCTCGGGATCCACCCGGGCGGGATGGTGATCTGCGACCGGCCGGTAGCCGAGGTCTGCCCGGTCGAGTGGGCGCGGATGAAGGACCGGACCGTCCTGCAGTGGGACAAGGACGACTGCGCGGCTGTCGGGCTCGTGAAGTTCGACCTGCTCGGCCTCGGCATGCTCGAAGGGCTGCACCGTGCGATCGACACCGTGGCCTCGTACCACGGCGTCGGTCTCGACATGGCGACGATCCCCCAGGACGACGCCGTCTACGAGATGCTCTGCCGAGGAGATTCGGTCGGGGTCTTCCAGGTGGAGAGCCGAGCCCAGATGGCGACCTTGCCGCGGCTGCAGCCGAGGCGCTTCTACGACCTCGTCGTCGAGGTGGCCCTTATCCGCCCGGGCCCGATCCAGGGCGGATCGGTGCATCCCTACATCCGCCGGCGGAACGGCTTCGAGCCTGTCACCTATCTCCATCCCGTGTTCGAGCGAAGCCTCGCGAAGACGCTCGGGGTACCGCTGTTCCAAGAGCAGCTGATGGAGATGGCGATCGACGCCGCCGGGTTCAGCGCGGCCGAGGCAGACCAGCTCCGCCAGGCAATGGGAGCAAAACGCTCCGCAGCCCGCATGGAACGGCTCCGTGAACGGCTCTTCGCCGGGATGGCGCAAAAGGGGATCACCGGCGAGATCGCAGAGGAGATCTGGGACAAGTTGCGTGCCTTCGCGAACTTCGGCTTTCCCGAGAGCCACTCGGTCTCTTTTGCCTACCTCGTGTACGTGAGCGCATGGCTGAAGTTGCACTACCCGGCTGCGTTTCTTGCCGCTCTGCTCAACTCACAGCCCATGGGGTTCTGGGCCCCGCACACTCTCGTCGCCGACGCCCGCCGTCATGGGGTCGTCGTCCGCGGGCCCGAGGTGAACCGGAGCGAGGCGCTCGCCTCGCTCGAGCGGGTGAACCCGTCGAGGCCCGAGCCGGCCGTCCGCCTCGGGATCGCCTCGGTGAAAGGGATCGCCGGCGAGCTCGCCGAGGTGATCGCCGCAGGACGCCCTTACGAGGACCTGGAGGATCTCGCGCGGCGCTCGGGCGCAGGCCGGGGAGTGCTCGAGGCATTGTCGACCGCAGGCGCCGTGTCCGGGCTCTCCCTCTCCCGGCGCGAGGCCCTCTGGATCTCTGGGGCTGCAGCGGAGTCGAGACCCGACCGGTTGCCGGGCACGGTCGTCGGCACCACGGCGCCACCGCTCCCGGAGATGACGCCATTCGAGGAGCTGACTGCCGACCTGAAGACGATCGGCCTCTCACCTGAGGCCTCGCCGATGGTCTTCGCCCGGCAAGCGCTCACGGCACGGGGAGCCGTCACGATCGCCTCCCTGCTCGATGCCGAAGACGGGAGCCGGGTCACGATCGCCGGGATCGTGACGCACCGCCAGCGCCCGGCAACGGCGGGCGGCGTCACTTTCTTGAACATCGAGGACGAGACGGGGCTCTTGAACGTCATCTGCTCGCCGGGGCTGTGGGTGCGGTACCGCCGAGTTGCGCGGGCGGCCGTGGTGATGCTCGTCCGCGGGCGCCTCGAGCGGGCTGACGGAGGGAACCGGGAGGCACTCAGTTCGGCGAACCTCATCGCCGAGTATTTGGAGGAAGTCGACTTCCCGACAGTCTCGGTGTCGTCACGGGACTTCCGGTGAGCACCCGGGAATTAGTTCGTGCACACGTGCACTAACGTCAAGGCGTGAAGCGGGCAGCCTTCATAGCGAGAGTCACGACGGACCCCGGGTACGAGGACTTCGGATTGCTCGTCCGGGAGTACATCGCGTCATTGCCGTTCGTTCTCGACTTCCAAGACGTCGAGAACGAGCTGAGCGACCTGCCGAAGCTCTACGGGCCTCCGGGGGGTGCTTGCTTCCTCGCCTTCGACGATCAGGCGCCTGTCGGGTGCGTCGGTGTGCGGCGCCTCGAGGACGGCGTCGCCGAGCTGAAGCGGATGTACGTCCGGCCCTCGGCCCGGGGGAACGGGCACGGCCGCGCGCTGTGCGAAGCTGCGATCGCCGCCGCGCGGGACCTCGGATACGCGCAGGTCCGCCTGGACACCGTGGCTGAGATGACCACAGCCGGTGAGATCTACAGGCGGGCAGGTTTCGTGCCGATACCGCCTTATCGCGAGAACCCGCTCGAGAGCGCTCGCTACTACGAGCTCCGCCTCCAACCGGGCTCAGACGAGGACGAGAGAGCCAACTGAATGCACAGCTTCTACCGCGGCCTCGGTCGCTTCACGGTCAAGTTCCGCTGGGTCATCCTCGTCGTGTGGATCCTCGGCACGTTCACGCTCGTGCGTGCTCTGCCGTCGTTGTCGAGCCAGGTGAACAACCAGAACACTGCTTTCCTGCCGGCCAACGCTCCCGACGTCCGGGCAGCTGACCTGGCTCAGCCGATTCTCGGCAAGGAGAGCGCGGAGCCGGTGCTGGTCGTAGCTGCTACGGCACACGGCACGCTCAGCCCGTCGGACCTCGCTTCCGTGCAGAAAGAGTTGGTGCTGGCCCGTCACGTCAAAGGGATCACCCATGTCGAGTTCTACGGCGAGTCGCCCGGCCACAATGCGGTCCTCATCGAGCGCGATCTCGGATGCCGCCGGCTTCAACCCCCAGCAGACGAAGATCGTCGTCGACGCGATCATCAACTCGTTCGACAAGGCGAGAGCGCCGCCGGGGTTGCACTTCTATGTGACCGGGCAGGCGGCGGACGGCGTGTTCCAGAACGCCCAGTCGCGCACTGCCGGCAACGCCACCCAGTTGCTGTCCATCGTCTTCATCATCGTCTTGTTGTTCGTGATCTTCCGCTCGTTTCTGGCGCCGTTCGTGACGCTGCTCCCTGCCGCGATCGTTCTCGAGGTGGCGGGTTCGATCATCGGCGAGATCGCCTCTCATGGCATCCTCAAGGTCTCGGAGGTGACCCAGCTACTGCTCATCGTGCTCATCCTCGGAGCCGGGACCGATTACGGGCTCTTCCTCGTCTACCGGGTCCGAGAGGGGATGCGCGACGGTCTCGACCCGAAAGAAGCGGTGGCGTTGGCCGTGGAACGCGTCGGTGAGTCGATCACTGCCTCGGCCGGCACGGTCGTGTTGGCGCTCGTGAGCCTGCTCCTTGCGAGCTTCGGCATCTACCACGACCTCGGTGTACCGCTCGCGATCGGCGTGGCGACGATGCTCGTCTCCGGCCTGACGCTCCTTCCTGCGCTTCTGGCGATACTCGGGCGTGCCGTCTTCTGGCCGTCGCAACCGAAGCCCGGCCAGAAGATGGGATTGTGGGGCCGGGTCGCCGGGCGGATCGTCTCGCGGCCGGTTCCGACGCTCGTGATCGGCGTAACGGTCTTCGGGGCCATGGCAGCCGGGGTCTTCTGGTACAACCCGTCCGGCTTCGGAGGTGCGGAGAGCGCTCCGGCCGGGACGATCGCTGCCAAGGGCGACGCCATCGTGAAGCACAACTTCCAGCAGTCGAGCTCCAACCCCACCAACCTCGTAGTGAAGCTGAGCCGCTCGGCCTACACCGACCCCGGTCAGCTCGAAAAAGTGGACTTCTCTCTCGCCACGAGCCACTTGTTCAAGACGATCAACAGCGCGCTGAGCCCGACCGGTGTCACGATCACCACGTCCGAGCTCACCATGTTGCACCGCGAGTTCGGCGCACCGAAGTCCCTGGCACCACTGCCACCGGCCGGCAGCAAAGTGCCTGTTGCGCTGTACGAGCAGTACCGGGCTGACGCGCAGTACGTGAGCCCTAGCGGCATGATCGTCCAGTTCGCGGCGGGCCTCAAGGCGGGCGACCCCGCCTCGCCGTCCGCCCTCCACGACGTACCTCAGATCCGCGCGGCGTTGAGCAAGGCTGCACGGTCGGTCGGGGCGACCGACTGGGGGGTCGCGGGAGAGGCGGCCGCTCTCGCCGACATCTCATCGACCTCGGACGGGGACCTCACCCACATCGTGCCGATCGCCGCACTTGCCATCGCCCTGCTGCTCGCCCTCGTGCTGCGGAGCCTCGTGGCACCGCTGTACCTGATCGCGAGCGTGGTGCTGAGCTACCTGGCCGCCCTCGGCCTGGCGACCATCATCTTCGTGAAGCTCGGGAAGCTCGGGAGGTCTCACCTTCCTCTTACCGTTCCTCATGTTCATCTTCCTCTTAGCCCTGGGCGAGGATTACAACATCCTCGTCATGACCCGGATCCGCGAGGAGGCTCATGATCACACGTTGAAAGACGCCGTGGTCCGGGCGGTCGGGGCATCCGGGCCGACCATCACCTCAGCTGGCCTCGTGCTCGCCGGCAGCTTCACGGTGCTCGCGTTCGCCGGCTCGCAAGGGGCCGGCGGAGGCCAGGTGAAGGACATCGGCGTCGGGCTCGCCCTCGGCATCTTGATGGACACCTTCCTCGTGAGGACGCTGCTCGTGCCCTCCACCGTCGTCCTGCTCGGCCGTTGGAATTGGTGGCCGCGCCAGATCGAGGCGGGCATGGGGTACCCGGGGACCGAGCAGCATCACCGGTGGAACTTGCGTGCACGCCACGGCGCGGGCGTTGGGGTGGGCGCCGGTGCCGATGTCGGTGCTGATGTCGGTGCTGATGTCAGCCCCGACGGAGCCGTGGGCGCCGTGCCAGCGACCTCCGATGGCGAGGCGGCTGAGCTGTGGCAGCCCGAACCGGTGGCCGACAAGGACTGAAGGCCGGCGATCGACAATTCGTGCAGCCTCCGTCGCGCCGGCGTGACGACAGCTACACGGTTTGGATGTTCGGGCGTGGAGCCGGCGCGCCGCAGGGACCCGGTCCCCGGGGATGCAAGACTTGGGTCATGGGACGCACCTACGACGAGATCGACGAACGGCTGCGGGCCTTCTTGTTGGCTCAGCCGGTCTTCTTCGTCTCGTCAGCACCTCTCAGCGCCGAAGGCCACGTCAATTGCTCGCCGAAGAGCAACAACGGCGAGTTGGCGATCCTTGACGCGACCACGGTCGCCTTCCTCGACCGCACGGGCAGCGGCGCCGAGACGATCGCGCACCTGAGCGAGCCTGGGAACGGCCGCATCGTGCTCATGTTCTGCGCGTTCGAGGGGCCTCCCCGCATCATCCGGCTCCACGGCCGGGGGGAGGTGGTCCTGCGGGACGAGGAGGGCAGCGCACGGTTCGAGTCGTTGTTCAGGCCCGAGTCCGTGTTCGCCTCCCGCTCCGTCATCGTCGTCCACGTCGACCGGATCGCCGACTCCTGCGGCTACGGCGTCCCGCTCATGGCTTTCCAGTCCCACCGCACGCAGGCCGACAAGTGGCATGACAGCAAGGGCGAGGAGGGCGTGCGGGAGTACTGGGCGGAGAACAACACCTCCTCCCTCGACGGCTTGCCGGGCGTTCCCGGCCCTGCCGCCGGGCCTAAGCCGGCCGCACCTCGGCCAGGAACTCGAGCAACAACCGGTTGACGTCGTCGGCTCGCTCCTGTTGCACCCAGTGACCGCAATTCTCGAGGACGTGGCTGCCCTTCAAGAGCGGGAGGGTCACTCCGAACCGGGCGATGGCGCTTGCCCCCCAAATCGTCGGCCCGTCGCGGTCGCCCCCGATGAACAGGGCAGGCACCAGCAGCGGTTGTCCCCGCAAGGAGGCGAGGTCAGCCCAGTCGCGATCGAGGTTCCGGTACCGGTTGAGGCCGCCGGCAAGGCCGGTGCGCTCGAACTCCGACACGTAGACGTCGAGCTTCGATGCTGACAGCCAGGCGAGCTCTGTGTCGAGGGCCGGGAGCCGGTCGACCAGTCGCTCACCCCTCGGGATGATGGCCATTCCCGCGCCGGCGTGCACCCCGTCGGCCGAGGCCCCGTAATAGAAACCTTCGAGCCACCGCCTCACATCCTCCTCCGCCTCCGCCTCCGCCCGACCCGGCTCTTGGAAGTAGTTCATGTAGAACTCGTTGTCGGGGCCCACCATCTCGGCGAACACCTTGGTCGGCTGGCTCACGCTCGGCGGCGCGTACGGGACGCTCAACAGGGCGATCGCGTCGAAGAGATCCGGGCGCAGCAGTACCGAGGACCATGAGATCGGCGCACCCCAGTCGTGACCGACGATCACGACGTGCTCGGCACCGAAGTGCTCGGCCAGCGCAGCGTTGTCGGCGACATGGAGGACGACGCGGTAGTCCTCGACGCGGCGCGGCTTGCCCGAGCGCCCGTACCCGCGGACGTCGAGGGCGACAGCGTGGTAGCCGGCGGCCGCGAGTGCGGGAAGTTGATTGCGCCAGGAGTACGACAGCTCGGGGAAGCCGTGGACCATCAGGACGAGCGGGCCGTCGCTCGGCCCTTGCTCGACGTAGTGGATCCGGACGCTGCCGGACATCACATGACCGTGGGTGTGTTCGTTGTTCATGGCGCCGCCTCAGAGCTTCACGACGACTTTGCCGGTGTTCCCACCGGTGAAGAGGAGGTTGAGTGCTTCGGGGGCGTGCTCGAGGCCCTCGACGACGTGCTCGGAGTGCTTCAGCTTCCCCTCGAGGACCCAGGTCAGGATGTCGGCCTGGGCTTCGGCGAACCGGTGCCCGTAGTCGAGGATGATGAAGCCCTCCATGCGGCCACGGCGGAGCAACAAGTTGATGTAGTTGGAGGGGCCGGGAGGCAAACCGCCCGAGTTGTAGTTCGCGATCGCCCCGCAGAGAACGACCCGGCCCCGCATGGCGAGGTTGCCGAGCGCGGCGTCCAAGATCGCGCCTCCGACGTTGTCGAAGTAGACGTCCAAACCTTTCGGCGCCTCCTCGTGGAGGCGCCGGGCGACGTTCTCGGACTTGTAGTCGATGGCCGAGTCCATACCGAGCTCGTCGACGACGTACGCGCACTTGTCCGGGCCACCGGCGATGCCGATGACCTTGCCCGCGCCCTTGGCCTTGGCTATCTGGCCGACCGAGGAGCCGGTAGCGCCGGCCGCGCCCGAGACCGCGACCACGTCGCCCTCTTTCATCTGCCCGACGTCGAGCAGCCCGAAGTACGCCGTCATCCCCGTGATGCCGAAGACGTTGATCGCCGCCAGCGGGTCGATCCCTTCGGGGAGCACCTGCATGGCTGCTTGGCCATCACCAGCGAGCGCGTAGTCCTGCCAGCCCACCATGCCGAAGACGAGCTGACCCGCCGCATAGAGCCCGGTATTGGAGGAGATGACCTCGCCGATGCCTCCGCTGCGTATCAACTCCCCGATCCCGATCGGAGGGAGGTAGCCGGCGGCGTCGTTCATCCACGTCCGGATCGTCGGGTCGATCGACAGATAGCGGACGCGGAGGAGAGCCTCGCCCTCACCGGGCTCTGGCACCGGGGCTGTCTCGAGGGTGACGGTCGAGTCGTCCACCATGCCCGTCGGGCGTTTTGCGAGGACGAGCCGTCGATTCTCTTGGGTCATGCCGAGAGCGTAGGGCCGTCGAGCTGGCGGCTCAGCCGCTTCGGTGCGACGGTCCGGTAGCTCTCCTCGATCCAGTCTTCGAGCAACCCGGCCGGGGTCGACTCGAACAGGAGCGTCACCCACCCGGCGCGGCCGAGGCCGTAACCGGTCCGGACCGCTCCGGGGAGGTCGAGCGCCTGGTCCGCCGAGTCCGGAAGCTTGACGCTGATCCTCGCCCCACCCGGGTCATCGGGCCCTCCGAGGAAGGCGAAGACCTTCTTCCCGACCTTCACGACCGTCTCGCCCCACGGGTTGTCCTCCCACGCTTCGGGGAAAGTGAGGGCGTAGGCGAGGAGGTCTTCGGGCCGCGCGCGCTGAGCCATCGGCGCCCACGGTACCTGGCGAGCGATAATCAGGCTGGCGGAACGGCATGGCGTGGCGAGAAGAGGAGCAAGGTCATGGGGACGGGGAACCTGCAAGCGGCTTATGCGCCGTTCGTTGCCTGCTTGCTCGCAGGAGGTTTCGAGGCGCCGGCGGACGGGGAGTGGAGCGCCGAGCTGGTCGCAGCTCACGTCGCCTTGAACAACGACCTCATCGCCGAGACGGCTGAGAAGGTCACCGCCGGCCAAGAGGTCGCGTACGACAACGAGGGCGCGGTCGACGAGTCCGCCCTCACCCGCCATGTCGAGAGTGTCGGTGGGCTGACAGGTCTCGCCGCCGACGTCGAGCGCACCGCCGGGCGGCTCGAGAGCGCCCGGGAGGCGCTCGGCGAAGAGCTGGCGGGGACGCTCGTGCACGTCGTCATCCACGACGGGGGCAAGACCGTCGTGGATGGCCCCGTCCCGATCGGGGCGTTCATCGACGGCAACGCCGGCTTCCACCTCGACCGGCACCTCGATCAGTTGAAAGCGCTTCAGCCTCCCCGGGTCGCGGGGGCGCCCGCGGAGTTCGACTCCTACGAGCTCGTACTGCTGATGAGGGTCCCCGAACCGCCTCGGTTGGGCGAGGCGGAAGGCGAGCTGCTGCAAGGTCAGCACCTCGGCTACTTCGCCAACATGCAGGACCTCGGTTACATGACCGTCGTGGGACCGATCCGCGAGGACGAGGAGATCGCCGGCGTCTGCGCGTACCGCGTGGGCTCGCTCGAGAAGGCGCGCAAGCTGGCAGAGGACGACCCTGCAATTCGGGCAGGTCAGTTCACCGTGCGGGTCATGCAGTGGTACACGGCCAAAGGCGCGATGTCCTTCCCGGTAACCTCCGTGAATCGCGAGAGCTGAGGAGGAGTGTGACATGTACACCGGCTTGATCGCAGAAGAGGTGCGCATAACGGGTCATGGAGGCGACGAGATCAACGCCTATCTCGCGCGCCCGCTAGGTCCGGGACCGTTCCCCGGTGTGGCCGTGATCCATCACATGCCCGGCTTCGACGAGGCGACTACCGAGATCACCCGCAAGTTCGCAGCTCACGGGTACCTCGCCATCATGCCGAACCTGCACTACCGGGAAGGCCCCGAGGCGTCGCCCGACGATGCGGCGGCCGCCTCGCGGTCAGCGGGCGGCGTTCCCGACGACCGCTTCCTCGGTGATCTCACGGGCGCGATAGAGCACCTCCGGTCGTTCGAGGAGTTCAACGGCAAGGTGGGAGTGATCGGGTACTGCTCGGGGGGAAGGCAGTCGTTTCTCGCGGCTTGCTCCCTCGAGGTCGACGCTGCCGTCGACTGCTACGGCGCCTTCGTCGTGGGGGACCCGCCCGAGGGGATGCCCCTCAAGGTCACTTCGGTCGTGCATCTCGCCGAGCACCTCCACTGCCCGGTTCTCGGGCTGTTCGGCAACGAGGACAAGTTCCCCACGCCCGAGGACGTCGACGCGCTCGAGGCCGAGCTGCAGCGCGTAGGGGCGGTGTACGAGTTCCACCGGTATGACAACGCCGGGCATGGTTTCTTCGCCGTGGATCGCACGATGTACCGCCCCGAGGCGGCGGTGGACGGGTGGAACCGGATTTTCGACTTCTACGGTCGCCACCTCGCCGGGTCGGGGGAGGTGAGCAGCTGATGTGTTCCTACGTGACCGTGAAGTCCGCTGTCGAGGGGAGCGGTAAGGGCGCGTCCGGTTGGTTCCGCCTGAGCCATGCGATGACCTATTTCGACCACCCCTACCATTCGCCGTACGAGCACACGCTCAACATCGACTTCCTCGACGAGGACGCGGGCCCGTCCGCCCGTGTCGCCGTGGAGCTCACGCCGCAGTCTGCTCGCGAGCTCGTTCGCTGTATCGAGGAGGCGCTCGCGGCTGCAGGCGACGCCGCCGGTTGACAGTGGGGACCTCAGCGCTGCATCTCGACGACGGACCCGATCAGGCCGCTCTTAGTGAGATAGATCCCCGACGCCGCACAGCTGTCGGCGCCCGGGCACGAGACATTCGTGAGGTCGACGTAGGACTCGCCCCGTCCATCCCGGGGCAGCGGAGCGTAGGTGTCCTCCCATGACAGGCCCGACCCGGACAACAGGTAGTTCCCGCTCCCGCTCGTCATGGCGCCGACTGCGCTGCAGTATCCGGCACTGGCGCACGAGTCGTAGAGGAGGGCGCCGGGCACCAACCTCCCGCTTCGCTTCGGCACGGGTGCCTTGGCCACGCTGAACGAGGTGCCGGAGCCGGAGAGCAGGTCGGGCTCGAGGTGGTGCTTGATGGTCACGTAGGCCCCCACACCGAGGCAGCTCTTCGAGGCACAGGAGATGCCCTCCGCCTCGGACGCGTTGGCGAGCCCGCCGGAGGGCTCCGCGGCGGTGACAGTCTCGACCTTGCTGTGATCGAGCGACACGATCAGGCCGTCGAGGCCCGTAATGCCCTCACCCTCCCCGAGGGCATCGCATCGATCACCGCTGAGACACGAGACCGAGCTCAGGGCCGACAGCTCGAAGTGCAGGCCGGATGGCAGGGGAACTTTCGGCGCCTTCCACGAGGACCCCGCTCCTATCACCACGTATGGCTTCGGCGAGGTGACATGCCCGGCAGCACCGGCTGCGACACAGAAAGTGGCGCCCGAACAGGCGACACCGGAGAGGAACGTGCCCTTTGCCTTCGATCCCGTGGTCGGCGGGGACTCGTGGGCCGACCACTTCCCGCCGTGGTCCCAGAAAAGCACGGAAGGTGCACCACCGAGGAGAGCGACAAGACCAGTCGCGCTGGCCGCGAGGAGACAGTTCCCGCCCGAGCAGGCAATCCCGACGGGGGTCTCCTCGCTCGCAGTTGTCACCCCTGGCGGAAGAGCAAGTGATGACACCGTCCAGGTCTTGCCGCTCTTGACCGCTACGAACGGCAGATCGCCCGCGGGCGTGCCGGCGTCGCCGGCGGCGATGCAGGAGGAAGCGCTCGGGCACGTGACGGTGTCGAGGACGGAGCCGAACGGAGTCTCTCCACCTGGGGGTGTCAGCTGGATGGGCGTCCAACTCGTCCCCTTCAACGTCTCGACAAGGGGGCCGGTCGCTATGTCGGAGGCTTCGTTGACCGTCGTGCCGACAGCCGTGCAGTGGGCGGACGAGCTGCAGTTGACATCGGCTATCTCGGCAATGAAGTCCTTGAAGCCGGAGTGTGGACCCGCTGCCGAAGCGTGCGCAGGTGAGCCGGCTTACTTGGTCGCCAGCCAGGAGGCGAGGAGCTCCTTCTCCCGGGCGGCGTCGAGCCCGACGGAGTCCGGGCGGGGAGTGGGCTCGGCACGCTCGTGGGCGTGGAGGCTCGCGCACGGTCTCCGACAGGGGGCGCGGCCGGAGCCCGGCGGCGATCGCCCGACTCGGGTCGAGCGCGCTCATGTCGCGATCCTCGTCGGTCCCTGCCCACAGCGGGAGTTCCATGCCCGTCATGCCGGCCGCCTCGAGCCAGTCCGGGTCGACCCAGACGAGCTCGCTCCCGGCCGGAGCCACCTCAGCTGCCACGACCCGCAAGCAACCTTCGAACGAGAACGGCGGGGCCGGGCTCACGGCGTGGTACGCGCCGGGAGCGCCACCGCGGGAGAGCAGCACGACGAATGCGGCGAGGTCGCGTACGTCGATCACTTGGAACGGGTTCGCCGCTGGTCCCGGGGCGAGGATCTGTCCTCCACCGGCTAGGCGCTCCACCCAGTACGTGAACCGATAGGTGTGGTCGTACGGCCCTGCGACGTAGGTCGGGCGGACGATGTTGACCGACTCGCCGAACGTCTCATGAGCGGCCTCTTCGCAGAGCGCCTTCAGGCCGCCGTAGGTGTGCCCGTTCACCGTCTCGGTGGTCGGGTCGTCCAGCACGGCGAGCGGCAGGTCCTCGTTCCCGCCGGGCCCGCTCGCGCCGGCGTAGGCGGAGACCGAGGAGATCTGCACGTAGTGGCCGCCGCGCCCCCCGAGGGCTTGCGAGAGCGAGTGGACCTGGCGCGGTACGTACGCCGACGTGTCGATCGTCGCGTCCCATTCACCGGTCGAGAGCGCCGACAGGTCTGTGTTCCGGTCGCCGAGCCGGTGCTCGGCCTCTTCGAACAGCCCTGGGTTCGTCCGGCCGCGATGGAAGACGGTCACCTGGTCGCCTGCGGCGAGTGCGGTGGAGACGATGTGGCGTCCGATGAACTGGGTGCCACCTATGACGAGGATGCGCATCGGGCCATCCTTGGCATCAACCGAGCGTTGTGCAAGCGCGGGACCTTCGAGCCCCTCCAGTAGAAGAACAGCCCGGACAATCCCGGGTAGCGTCGGTCGGAGTGACCGTGCCCGTCCGGCTCCGCCAGGTCGTCCTCATCACGAGGGACCTGCCCGCGGCGACAAGGCGCCTCGAGGCCGAGCTCGGGCTCTCGCCGGGCTTCAAGGACGACGGGGTCGGCTACTTCGGCCTCGAGAACCGGGTGCTCGCGGCAGGCGACTGTTTCGTCGAGGTGCTCACTCCGCTCTCCGAGGAGTCCACCGGGCATCGTTACCTCGAGCGGCGAGGGGGAGACGGCGGCTACATGGCGATCTTCCAGTTTGCCGAGAGGGAGGCCCCGCGCCGCCGCGCTGTCGAACTGGGTGTCCGGATCGTCTGGCAGTCGGACCTGGAGGACATATCGGGCACGCACCTCGATCCCCGCGACATGCCGGGGGCGATCGTGTCGCTCGACTGGGCCGACCCGCCCGAGTCCTGGCGCTGGGCCGGGCCGGCTTGGCGAGGAGAGGCGGCCAGGACGGCAGCGACCCGGCTCGGCGGCCTTGCCTCGCTCGATCTCGCGGTCGCAGACCCGCCCGCCGTCGCGACGAGGTGGGCGGCGGTCCTCGGCGCCGACGTGCAACTCGAAGGGTCCTCGATTCTGCTCCCCGGAGCCGGACAGATCATCACGTTCCGCGAGAGCTTCCGATCGAGACGGGGACGGGATCGTTGGATGCGGTCTCTCGCTTTCCCCGGTCGACGGGATACCGCCGACGGTCTCGGCCGAGATCGGGGGCATCCGCTTCACGGTGGCTCCACCGGCCGCCGCTACCAACTAGGAGTTCACGTGACAGACCTTGACACCGGGACGGGAGATCTCCTCGCACGGATCGACGACGGCGTCGCGATCCTCACGTTCAATCGCCCCGAGCGACGCAATGCATTCAGCACGCCGATGCTGAACGCGTTGGCGCGGATGCTCGCAGGATTCGAGACCGACGAGGACGTCAGATGCATCGTCGTCACCGGCGCCGGCGGAGCCTTTTCTGCGGGAGGCGACGTGAAGGGCATGGCGGGTGAGGGAGCGACCGACGGCGGAGCACCCGACCAACCGCGGTCCTATGATGCCGTAGTCCATCGCCAGCGAGTGAATCAGCGGGAGACGTCAGGGCGCCTCTGGGCCATGCCCAAGCCGACGATCGCAGTCATCCCAGGTCCCGCTGCGGGCGCCGGCCTGTCTCTCGCCCTCGCGTGCGACCTCCGCTACGCGGCGTCCGGCGCAATCCTGACGACCGCCTTTGCCCGGGTGGGGTTCGCGGGTGACTACGGGGGGACGTGGTTCCTGACGAGATTGGTCGGAGCGGCCAAGGCGCGGGAGCTCTACTTCTTCTCCGAGCGCATCACAGCAGAAGAGGGCGAGCGGATGGGGATCGTGAACGCGGTCTTCGACGCTCAGGACCTCGAGCGCGAGGCGCTCGGACGGGCGCGGCGCCTTGCCGAGGGGCCTTCCATCGCCTACCGCTACATGAAGGAGAACCTCAACCGCGCCGTCCACGGCGAGCTCGGTGAGTGCCTCGACATGGAGGCCGCGCACCACATCCACACCGGTACGACGGCCGACCATCGAGAGGCCGTGAAGGCCTTCGTCGAGCATCGGGAGCCCGTGTTCCGCCAGCGCTGAGGCCGCCGCGCTGCTTCGTGGGCTACCGGTGCGAGCTGACCCTCTCGAGGAACGGCACGAGGTGATCGAAGAACACGTTGTTGGGGTAGGCGCCCGCTGGGTCGTTGTGCGCGTACGTGCTCTGGCGGTTGACGAGCGTCAGGTTGCTCATGGGGATGTGCGACTGCCTCGCGAGAGTGCGTGCATCCTCGAGTACAAGCGCGCCGCCGAGGCGTGCCCCGAACGCGTAGATGAGCAAGTCCTTCGGGAGGTGGTGACCCATGGTCGCGTCGACGTCTAGCACCCTCTGTGCCGGATTCGCGTCTCCGTTGTCGACCGCCCCTGAATCGTCGGTCAAGCGCTGCGGGAAGTACCACTCGGTGCCGTCGACGTTGTTGATCCCCATCCCCGAGAACATCGTCGCGAAGCGCTTTATCGGCGTGAGCGCTCCGGCGCCATCCCAGCCATGTACCGGACCTGCCGCCGCGATTCCCTTGCCCAGGTGGCCCTGGGCGGCTAGGAGGCTGGGCGGCGAGGTCGCGACGTTGAGCGCGTAGCCGTACTGGGCGAGATTGGTGACCCGGACCCTGGGGACGATGTCAGAGGGCAGAAGGCCGGACGCCTGCCCGATCGAAGGCGCGTTCGGATCGAGGAGAGCCGACGCCGATCCCGTTGAGCTGAACAGGCCGGCGTACGGGGCAGCTATCCCCCCGAAGGAGAGCCAGGGGGAGGCTTTCGGAGCGTCAAGTGTCTTCAGCTCCGCCGTTGCCTGCGCCGCTGTAGGAGGGCTGCCGAAGCTCCCGCCGTCTATGTAGACCAAACCAGCCAGGTCATCGGCGCCGGCACGGCCGTTGAAGTCCCAAGTGGCGTACGCAGTGACAACCGCTCCGCCGAGGGAGTGGCCGCCGAGCACCACCTTTCCGCCGAGCGACTTTGCGGCTTTGATCACCACGTGCAGGTCCTCGACCGCCACCTTCATGCCCCACTCCTTCGCGAACGTGACGGCCGAGTTCGAGATGAGTTTTAGGTGATGCTTTATCTTCGAGTCCTTGAGGAAGCCGAGGTAGTAGTCGAACAGCTGCGCAGCCGTGGCTTTGTGCTGCTTGAAGAGGTTGAGCTCCGACTGGTCCTCGAGCAGGTTCTCCCTGCGCTCCACCGACCAGACCTGCCAGCCTGTCGTCTTCGAGACGATCCACTTCGCGAGCGGCACGAAGTACACGCTGCCGGCGGAGGTGCCCGGCTCCAGCACCAACACGTTCTTGGCGTCGGCTGGACCGACCTTGATCACGCCGACCTTGTCGTACTTGGCGGGCGTGCCCGCAGCGGCATAACCCTTCATCCACGTGACGCCCAGTGGACGCGCCGGGGAGGTAGCGCGAGTGGTGGAAGGTGCGGTCAGCAATGAGGTCGAAGACGAGTTTGCACTGGTCGAGCAACTCGAAGCGAGCGCCAGCACGCAACCGAGTGCGATCGCTGCTGGTAGGTCTCGCTTCACTCTGATCCGTCTCATGTGTGTCCTCCCGGAGCGTGCTCAGCATCGACCCTAGGCGCTAGGTTGACTCTCGGTGCCTGCCGCTCCGCTCCCAGCGCACCTCGAGCGTTTCTTGGAGGCGCCGAGGCCGTGTGTGATGGCAACTGTGCGGCCCGACGGCGCGCCGGTGACCCTGGCTTGCTGGTACCTCTACGAAGGGGACGGCCGGGTACTCCTCAGCTCGAGCCCTGCTGCCCGGCGGATGGAGAGCTTGCGGCACAATCCCCGAGTTGCGCTCACAATCCTGGGCGATGACTGGTACACGCATCTCTCGCTCCTCGCTCATGTCGTCGAGCAGCATCCGGACGAGGGCCTCGTCGACGTCGATCGCCTGTCGATTCACTACCTCGAGATCGCGTATCCAGAGCGGGAACCGGCGGTGACGACGATCGTGGCGGTGGACATGTACCACACGTACGGGTCTGGCTTCTCTGCGTAGCCGTAGACGGCTGATCCGGAGAGTGCGTCCGGCTGACGCACTGCCCTTTCATGGAGCGCTCCGCGCGTCGTGCGACACCGTTACGCTCGCCGGAGAGGTCGTCGCGTGCAACTTGCCATGATTACAGCCAACGCACATGGGCTACACGCCCCGCTGCTTTGGATCATCGGATTGGTCTTCATCGTCGCCGGCGTGATCGGGTTGGTCCGCGGCTCCCTGATATTCGGCATCCTTCTCGTCGTCGTGGGCATCGTCATCGGCGGCTTGAACATTCTCTAGTCGCCTGTCGCCGCGCCTTCTGCTGCCTACAACCTGCCGAAAGCCTCTGTTACGGGCGCTGCCCATCTCGGCAGCATGTAGTTGAGTGGGGTGTGCGAGCCAGAGGAAGAAGGATCTCATGACCGACAAAGAGGAAGAGCCTCTCGAGGAGGGCGGCGCGATCCGCGCCATCGACTCGGTGCAGGATGCGGAGCAGTCGGCGCTCGAAGCCGTGAGGAAGTTCGTGGACACGGTCACCGGCTTGTTCCCCGACGCGAGCGAGGACGGCCCGGGCCGGAGGATCATCGACTCGGCGTTCAAGATGACAGAGCAACTGGTCGGCGCGTCGAACAAGCTTGCACAACGGATCGTCAAAGTGACCGAGACAGCGCTCAGCGAGTTCGAGAAGAAGGCTGCCGAAAGCTCCAAGGAGGCCTAGATCTGGCGCACGGGGCCCTCGGCGATCGAGGTGCGCCGGGGTTGCGGGTGCATGACTCGGCCCGAAAGGAGCACGCGCCCATGCTCATCATCGCCGGCAGCGTCACTGCGCGGCCGGACTCGTTCGACGAGATCGAGGCGCTCAGCCGCGATCATGTCCAACGGTCGCGGCTCGAGCCCGGTTGCCTCGCCCATTCGGTCCACCGGGACTTGGAAGATCCCATGAGGCTGGTCTTCCTCGAGCGGTGGCTCGACCAAGCCTCCGTCGACGCCCACTTCGCCGTGCCCGCCTCCCGGGTATTCGTGCGGAGGGTCTCGGAGCTCTCCGACCCGCTCTCACCCCCGACCCTCGAGGTGTTCGAGGTGCACGCCCGGGACTCCTAGCCGGCGGCGACCCGCGGGACTGCTCCCGTCGAAGGCCCGAGGTGACCTCCGTGGCCGGCGAGATCGGTATCGGTCGCCTCCGCCATGCCGCCCGGCGCGGCCGCCGAAGCGGCTTGGAGCACCGGACCGGCGACACGGAGCGACGGCCGCATCCACGCCCACCCGACTGAGAGCGCAGCCAGGCAGGCGATCTCGCAGATCCCGAACGCCCCTCTCGCCCCGACCGAGCCGACGAGGCTCCCGGCGAACAACGGGCTCGCGATGGCCGTCACTGCCCACACGCCATTCAGCAGTCCCATCACGACGCCCACTCCTGCTCCTGTGCGCTCAGCCGCTGCTGAGCCGAGCGGATAGGCGACAGTCCAGAGCACCGATCGGACGGTCGACGCCGAGCACAGCATGATCACGATCGCCAGCGAAGCGGTGCTGAACGAGGCGGGCATCGAGACCACTACGAGAACGAGTACGCCGGCGAGCGCCGTGCGCGCACGGACGGCCCGGGCACCGAAGGAACCGGTGAGAGCGCTGCCGGCGATGAACAGGATGGACGAGAGGGCGAACGCGAGCCCGATGCTGCCGGTGGTGACGCCGTCATCGTGGAGCACGACTGGGACCAGCAAGGCCGCGAAGCCCGACGACATCCCGGCGGCCACGACTGCCAGCAGCGATGCCACGGTGGCACGGTCGCGGGTCGCCTCCCGCAGGCGCGCGACGAGCCCGTCGCGTTCGGTGTCGACAGGCACCCTGTGGTCGATCCGGACGGTGCCGAGGAGGGCAGTGACGATCCCGCAGGCGAGGGCGGCGAGCAACACCGGCGCTGCGAGCCCGAAGAATTGGGCGACGACTCCGGCGAGGGCTGGGCCGGCGATGCCGCCGAGTCCCGAGAACGTCACCACGCGGCTCAAGCCGGGCCTGTCGGGCGCGACGCCTGATAGCCATGCGAGGCCGGCGGACCAGACGATGCCGTAGCCGGCGCCGAAAACGAGCCGGGCGAGAAGGAGGAGAGCGAACGTGGGGGCCACGGCCTGCAGGAGGCATCCGGCGGCCATCGCCCAGCCCGCGAGCAGTGTGAGGCGCCTAGGTCCGAAGCGGTCCGACAGCGCGCCGGAAGGAATCGAGACGGCCAGCGTGGCGATGCCGGCGCACGCAAGGAGCATGCCTTCGTCCAACCCGTTGAGGGAGAAACGGCGGGCATAGTCGGGGAGCAACGGCGCGATTGCCAGCTGCTGGCTCGAGGAGAGGAGGACCAGGACGTACATGAGCGCCCGCAACCTGGTGAGTTGGCGCTTGCCGAGGGCGTGCTCCTTGATCATTTTCTCCTCCTCTCGTTGTCAGTTCGTAATGAAACCCCCCTCGGTCCACCAGCTACTTCGAGGATAACAAGACAAAACGTACGCTAAGCTGAAGAACTGATGTCTTTGCGATCGAAAGAACTGATCGATAGCCAGCGGGTTGACCTCCGGGCTTTGCGTGCCGTCGTGGCGGTGGCGGACGAGGGATCGTTCCGGCAGGCGGGCGACCTGCTCGGCTACACGCAGTCCGCCATCTCCCATCAGGTGGCGACCCTCGAGCGCTCGCTCGGCCACCAGTTCTTCCATCGCCCGGGCGGTCGCGGGAAGGTGGCGCTCACGCAGGCAGGCCAGGCGGTGTACCGGAGGGCCCGACGAGCGCTGAGCGAAGTCGATGCGCTCGAGGCCGATCTGGCACAGACCGGTCATGAGCGGGCGGTCATCCGGGTGGGCGTCACCCAGACGATGGCCGCCGAGGTGATGCCGGCAGCGCTCCGCGCGTTTCGCGAGGTCCATCCGGATGTCGGCGTCGTGCTCAGTGATGTGACCGAAGGCGAGGCCGTCCTGAACGCCGTCGCCCGCGGCCGCATCGATCTGGCGCTTGCGACGGACCCGGAACCTGACGAGCGGATAGTCGCGATCCCGATCATCGACGACCCGTTTGTCATCCTCACGCGTCGCGACAGCGCGCTGGCGGCCTCCGACGACCCGGCGTTCGCTCTGCTCGACGGCCAGGAGGTGGTCGCGTGGACGAGGCGGTGGCGCTATCAGACAGATCTCGAGGAGGCTTGGGTCCGGCTCGGGATCGCCCCCAAGATCGTCTACCGCACCGACGACAACCTGGCGCTCCAGCGCCTGGTAGCGGCGGGTCTCGGCCACGCTTGCATCGGGATGCTCACCGCCCGCCACGCTGTCGAGCCCTCGCTCACGTGGCTCTCACCCCGCGAGCAGGTCCGGTTCCGGCGCTATCACCTCTGCTACTCGAGCCAGCGACCGCTCACGCCGGCACTGTCCGCGCTCGTCGCCGCCATCCGGTCACAGTCATCGGCCTGAGACGACTCGGGCTGTTCGCTAAGTCACCTTCACCGAGTAGGTGATCGTCCCCGTTTGCCCGTAGCTGTCCGTGACTGTGAGCGTGATCTTCTCGGTCTTCCCGCCGGTGGCGTAGTCGTGCGACGCCGATCCTGTGGTCGTCACGGTGTTGGCGGTGCCATCGCCCCAACTCCAGGTGTATTTCGTGACGGCTCCGCCTGGGAACGGGTCGGTCGTGGTGGCCGTCCACTTGCCGGTCGTGCCGTGCTTGACCGAAGTCGGGCCGCTCATCTTGGCTTTGGGACCCGTCTTGGCAAAGGCGCCGAGACCGTTCGGTGTGCCCACCCCCGTCGGGCCGTCGTAGCCGACCGAGGCGTCGCACGCGAGGTCGCCGGCGCTCGGCGTGGAGCCGCTCGCCGGGTAGTCGCAGTCGAGGATGCCGGCGCCGAGCGTGTTCGGATCGCCGCAGGCGGCTGCGCCCTCGCCATCGCAAAAGCCGTTACCTCCGGTGGTGACGTCGTACAAGGAGGAGCTCCCGAGATGACCGTAGAGGGTCAGCGCCGGGTATTTGACGCCCTTCGCGCCACCGGCCAACGCGAACATCGCCGCGATGATCGGCGATGCCAGCGAAGTGCCGCCGACCGTCTTCCAGCCGGCCGGCCCGCAAGGAGTGCCGCAGGTGTAGGTGTCGTAAATGTCGAACCCTGTCAGGTAGTCGGCATCGGCCGATATGTCCGACACGAGCCGATTTGGCCCACACCCCGTCGACGGCCAGACCTTCAAGTGCGTCTGCCAGCCTTGGGCGTCGAAGAGAGTGCTGCAGCCCCCTCCGCCCGCTCCCATCGCCTGGCCGAAGTTCAACTCCCAGTAACCCTTGACGCCGTTGTCGTTCCATACCGTCTCGGACTGGCGCGTCGCTGACTGGCCGAGGTACAGCGACGTGCCGCCTACCGCTACCACGGTGTTGAAGGAGGCCGGAGTGTTCGCCTGGTTGTATGGCGAAGGCGATGACCCCCCGAGCTGGTCGAAGTCGTAGTAGCCGTCGTCGCCCGCCGAGGCCGTGATGACGACGCCGGGATGGTTGTAGTCCGAGGCCACGGAGGTCCCTCCGCTTTCGGCATCGCCATAGGAATTGCTTATCTCGGTCGCCTTGAGCGTGACGGCCGTGTTCTCAGCCGTGCCCAGGTCGGCGTTCGACTCGCTGCTCGCCTCGAGCAGGATGATCTTGCACTTCTGACACACAGAGTGCACGGTCTCGACGTCGAGCGACTCTTCCCCGGACCAGCCGGTGGTGTCGTCGGCAGGCAAAGTCGTGCCGCCGGTCTCGTTGACCACCTTCAGGCATCCGTTCGAGGTGTTGCACGTCGCGAGGCCGTAGTTCGAGTCGAAGGTCTGGAGATCGGCGTTGATGTTGGGGTCGTTGAAGGCGTCGACTATCGCGACCGTCTGGCCGGTGCCCGTCGCGGTCGAGTTGAAACCGTAGGCAGTCGCAAGATCACTCGGTGTGAGCCCGCCCTTCGGCCCTATCGTCGCCGCCGGACCCCTCGTCGCGGCACTCGGGACGGCACCACCGCCCAGCCTGTACGGCATCGCTCCAGGTGTTCCCTTCTTGACCTCGACGCGGCGGACGGCGTCACAGGACGCGAACCCGGCCTTCGCCGGACTGCAGAAGGGCTTTCCGATCGCGTAGTAGGTCACTCCCGCCGATCTCGCCGTGCCGGTCCGCGTGACGGCACTGACGACGCCAGGCACGGCGACGAGTGTCAGCGCCGCGACCGGGAAGACGAGCGCCAGCGAGCTGGCCCGGCGAAGCCGCGCCACCTTCGCGACAAGTCCCGGGCGCCTTCGCGTGATCGTGTCGGCGTCCTCGACACTCGAGCTCTCACGTGCTGGCATCATCAGCCCCCTCGCTTGTGGCGCGACCGCTACGCCCCGGGCAGCGCGCTCCTACGCCGCGTGCCTATCACGGGCAGGGACAACGAGCAAGGGTTGTCGACGGGCTGGTCGGGTCAGCGGTCGAGACCGAGCGTGAAGGTGGGTTTGGGCGACGTGTCGGGCAGCCGGTGCTCGTCCGAGAGCCGGCGGATGGCCGTGCCCGTCGCGAGGAACTCGGTCGCGTGCTCGCCCCACACGTGGTTGTACACGCCAACGCTCACCCCTACGATCCCGGACGCCTTAGCCGCCGCGGCCTCCGCCTGCATGCGCGACAGCGCGAGCTCCCGGGCTTCGTAGATACCTTGGGTGAACTGCACCATCTCCTGGTTCTGACCGGCCTGGCGCAATGCCTGCATGGCCGACTGATGGGCGATGTGGTACACGCAAGTCCCGAGCACGAACGCGACCGGCACGGCGCCCGCCGCCAGGAGGCGGAAGAAGTCCTGGGCCGAGAGATCCGAGGTGAAAGGGCGCCCGTCTGGCGCACGATGGGCGCCGGCGCCGCTCCCGACGGCCCGGACGGCTGTGCCGGTCGCGATGAACTCGAGGACCTCCTGGCCCCACACGTACTGCTGCATGCGCAGCTCCACGCCGACGATGCCGTCGGCGCTCAGGTGCTCGGCCTCGGCGAGCATCCGGCTTATTGCGAGCTCTCGGGCGTTGTACATCGCCTGAGTGAGGACGTCGAGCTCCTGGTTCTGTGACCACCTGCCGACTTGTATGCCGATGTGGTAGATCGACGAGCCGATCACGAACCCAAGGGGCTCGAACGCGGCCTCGCCCAAGAGCACGTACTCCGACACCGACAAGTCCGAGGTGAACGCGCCGGCAGAATCGGCACCCGCGGTATGGGCGAGCCGGCCCGCAGCGGCTTCCGGTTCCCAGCTCGCGGTCTGTGAATCTGAGGTCTTGCCGAAAAGGGGCATCGTGTCTCCTCTGGTTCGTGCCCACGGTGGGCAACGAGGTGTGTCGCGGCGTTCAGCCGCTCACGGTGATGGACAGGCTCTGCGAATCGCTCGACTGCCGCTTTGCAGAATCAGTCACAGTGATTGTGAATGTGGACGTGCCGTCGTTCTTGGGCGCACCACTGATCTTCCCGGTGGCCGCGCCGAGAGTCAAGCTCAATGCAAACCTGCTCACCACGGCGCGGCTGGTCCGCGCCGCTCTGCCCCATCTGGAAGCGTCAGGCCAGGGGCGCATCTGTGCCATCACGAGCTACTCGGTCGTGCAGCCCATCCCGACGTTGGCGCTCTCGAACCTGGCACGAGCGGGGTTGTGGGCGTGGGCCAAAACCGCGGCTCAAGACCTCGTCCCGAGGGATGTGACGTTGAACCTGATCAGCCCGGGCCGTTCCGAACGCAACGGAGCGCAAGCCTGGGACTCACCGGACCGGCCGGAGAGGTCTTGGGTGAGCGCTACTCCTCCTCGTCGTCGGGCGGCGCGCTCGTGAGGAGCTGGCGCCAGCGCTCTTCGGGTACGTGGGCCGGTACGGTCGACTTCAAGAAGTCCTCGAGGACGGCCAAGAAACGTTCGGCGTCCTGCCACGGCAGGAAGTGCCCGGCACCTTCCAGGATCTCGAGACGCGCGCTGGGAATGGCCTCTGCGGCCCGGTAGGCGTGGGCCACGGGGATGATGCGGTCGTGGTCCCCCCAGACGATGAGGGTAGGGACCGCCTCAGCTAGGTAGAGCCTGTCATGGGCACTGACTCGCTGACCCGCTATGTCGATGACCGAGCGGACGGTTTGGATGAAGGCCATCTGGCCATGCCGATCGGTCAAGGTGGTGTAGCTGCGCCACACCTCGGCCAGGGTGTTGCTCGGTCGCCAGCCCACCCGGTGTGCCGTGACGCCGGGCCACTCGACTACTTCGCGGATCCGTGCGTGGAGCAGGAGCGGGAGCACGTACTCGGCACCGGGCAGGGTAACTGCCTTGAGCAGCGGGCTGACCTCTTTGCCGAGCCCACCGGACGCGACCAGCACCAACCGTTCGGCCCACTCCGGGAATTGGTAGGCGAACTGCATCGCAACGCCACCGCCGAGTGAATGGCCGACCAGGGTGACGCGTTCCCTTTCCAGCACGGTCAGCAGGTCTCGGATGCCACTCGCGTACGCCCCTAGCGAGTAATCCCCTCGCGGCTTGGCGGAGTGCCCGTGGCCGAGCAGGTCCGGCGCGATCACCGTGTAGTGCTCGGCGAGGGCGGGCATCACTCCTCGCCACGTCGTCGAGCTTCCCGGCGATGCCGTGGATCAGCAGGATCGCGGGCCCGTCGCCGGCCATCCGGTAGCTGACCTCGTGCCCGTGAATCCGGACCGTGCGTGAACGAAATGGACTGATCTTCATGGTTACCTCTGCCCTGACTCTCCGCCGCGCACAGCCCAGCGAACAGAGGCATAAGTCCCGACCGCCGGCTGCGTCGCGCCTGACTAGCTGCCGGTCTCTCTTGTGGGAATCGCTTGCGCCCCTCTAGTCACCGCTCCTGCTCCCGATAGTCGCGCTGCAATCACGACTGGGATGATCGTGAGGGCGATGACGATGGCTACGACAGCGTTCACTTCAGGCAGCTGCTGGCCCAACCGGATGGCGCCGAAGATCCAGAGCGGCAGGGTGCTCTGCGCGCCGGCCGTGAACACGGTGACGATCACCTCGTCGAAGGAGAGCGCGAACGCGAGCAGGGCGCCGGAAACAAGCGCCGTGGCGACCATGGGCAGAGTGACGAAGCGCATCGTCTGCCAGCCCCGCGCGCCAAGGTCCATCGATGCCTCGGCAAGTGACCCCGGTACTCGGCGCAGCCTTGCGACGACGTTGTTGTACACGATGACGACGCAGAACGTCGCATGACCGACGACGATGGTCCAGATGGACAGCTGAATGCTGTTGAACGCAAAGAAAGAGCTGAGTGCTACTCCGGTGACGACTCCCGGCAGAGCGATCGGGAGCACCAGGAAGAAGGAAATTGCCTCGCGGCCGAAGAACTGGAAGTGATGTACCGCATAGGCGACCGCCGATCCGAGCGCCAGGGCGATGAGAGTTGCCAGCAACCCCACCTTGACCGACAAGATGAAAGCACTCCGGACGTCCGGGTCGTTCCAGGCCACCGAGAACCAGTGGAAGGTCAGGCTCGAGATCGGCCAACTCTCGACGATCGGGCGGTTGAAAGCGTAGAGAATGATGAGAACTATCGGTACGTAGAGGAAGAGCAGGACCGCGATCACCCAGATCCGCAGTCCGATTCGGAGACCCTTCGATTCCATCTAGAGCGCCTTGAAGGCGCCGAGCGCCCGTGCGGCCAGCAGATAGGCGGCCATGATCACGATGGGCACGATCGCCATCGCCGCCGCGAAAGGCACGTTGTTGGCGATCCCGACGTTCCCTTCGATGACGTTGCCGATGAAGTACGAACCGGTGCCACCGACCAGGATGGGAGTGATGAAGTCGCCCAACGTCAGCGAGAACGTGAAGATCGAGCCGGCGACGAGGCCTGGCAGGACGAACGGCACGATGACCGAGCGGAGGGTGCGGGACGTGCGGGCGCCCAGGTCCTGGGAGGCTTCGATCAGGGAGGGCGGGATGCGCTCCAGCGCGGCGAACACCGGAATCACCATGAACGGCAGCCAGACGTAGCAGAAGACGATGAAGACGGCCGTGTTCGTGTAGATGAGGTTGACTGCTGGCAGGCCCACCTTCCCGAGAGACCAGTTGAGAATGCCGTCATGGGTGAAGATCAGCAGCCAGGCGTAGACGCGAGCGAGGTAGCTCGCCCACAGGGGCAGCAGTATCCCTACGTACAGCACGGTGCGCATCCGGGGCGTGGCCAAGCGGGCCATGTAGTACGCGAACGGGAAGGCGACGATCGCATCTACGACGGTGACCCCGGCCGCCATGCCGACGGTGCGCAGGATGATGGCGCGGTAAGCCGAGTTGCCGAAGATCTCGGTGAAGTTCCCCAGATTCCAGACATGCTCGATGTTCGTCGTGAACGGGTTGATCTTCCAAAAGGCGGTTATCAGTAGTACGGCCAATGCCGCCAGGTAGATCAGGACGAACCATGCCAGCGCAGGTGTGAGGAGGAGGGTGGCCCGCGCCCATGGGCGGCGCCAGAGCGCGGCCGAGACGCGGGCCAACCTCGTGTCCGTGACGCCTTCGGCTGGAGTCACGGCTACTCGACTACCTCCGTGGTCCAGGCTGACTGCCATTGCGAGTAAGGCACGCAATCGGGTTTACCGTTGTCGCAGGTGGCGACCGGGGTCTTCCACAGTTCGATGGACTTGAAGTAGCTGAGCGGGGCGTTGGCGTGGTACTGCGCGCACGAGCCGCCTTCGATCTTGTTCATGTAGCCGCAGGCGAGGGAGTTGTCCGGCGTCTCGCCATAGTTGACGGCCTGCTCAGCCTGGACCTTCGGCGTGCTGATGTAGCGCATCCACATGTAGGCGCAGTTGGGGTGTGGCGCCTTGGCGGCAAGCATCCAGGTGTCAGCCCATCCCGTTGCGCCTTCCTTCGGGATCACCGAGCCGATCGGGAACTTGATCCCTTCCAGGGCGCTCACTTGGTAGGGCCAGCCTGCGCCGACGGTGGCGTCGCCGTTCTTGAACTCCGAGATCTCCTGGGAGGCGAGGTCCCAGTACTTCTTGATCAGCGGGCGCTCCTTCGCCAGCAGGTTGACCGACGCCTGGAACTGCTTCTGCGTCAGCTCGTAGGGGTCGGTGATCTTGAGCGACGGCTCGTGATACCTGAGATAGAGAGCCGCGTCCGCTATTTGGATCGGGTTGTCGGGGATCGTCACTGAGCCGGAGTATTTGGGGTTGTAGATGACGCTCCACGACGAAGGGGGAGTGGGGAAGTCCGTCTTGTTGTACATGAGCACGTTAGGTCCCCATTGCAGGGACACGCCGTAGTGCACGCCATCGACCGTGTTGAACGCCGGGGACTTGAATGCCGGGAAGAACTCCTTCCAGCTCGGGATGAGGTTGATGTTGACCGGGCGTGCATCACCCGCGTAGATGATCCGGAGATCGGCATCCCCGGACGAGGAGACCATGTCGTACTGGCCACCCCCGCCGTTCTTCATGAGAGCGACCATCTGGTCGGAGGTACCGGCATAGGTCGCGTGGACCTGGCACCCGGTCTGCTTCTCGAACGGGTTCACCCACTCGGGCTGCAGATAGCCCTCCCACGCGATCAGGTTCAGCGTGCCCTCCCCCTTCCCGATCGACTTGAGCACCGGCAGGTTTGCAGTCGGCACCTTGCCGGCTGCAGTGCCGCTCCCTCCGCCTGCGCTACTGCTGCCACAGCCAGTCGCGACAAGCGCGATCGAAGCGAGCAGGACCGAGGTGACTGTGGTCCTCCGGGAGGTTCTCCGTCCAGACGTCATGTGATGCCTACCCTTCCTCGTCGGGAAGGATCGAGTCCTGCCCGTGCGAAATCGTGAATGCCTGGTCGGTGTGCCAGGTGATGCGCACGTTCGCGCCTTGTTGAATGTGCAGAGCTGAGACACTTCCGTTCTGACGGGCGACAACCAGCTCGCCGCCGGCGTCGAGGTCGACTACGTAGCGCGTGAGCACACCCGCGTAGCTGATGTCCCGGATGCGCCCGGTCTCCACTTGCGCACCCGCTGGGACTTGCTCGCCGTCTTCCAGGAGGCTGATCTTCTCCGGCCGCACGGTGATCTGCCTGCCGTGGCGCTCGATCAGGTTGGAGACGCCGATGAAACCTGCGACGAAAGCCGTGAGAGGGCGCTCGTACACCTCGACAGGGGTGCCCACCTGCTCGATCCGACCCAGGTGCATCACCGCGATGCGGTCGCTCATCGAGAGCGCTTCCTCCTGGTCATGAGTGACGTAGACGAATGTGATGCCTACCTCGCGCTGCACGTGCTGGAGCTCCAGCTGCATCTCCTGGCGAAGCTTGAGGTCGAGAGCGCCGAGGGGTTCGTCGAGCAACAGGACCTGCGGCTCGTTGATTATCGCCCTGGCCAGTGCGACTCGCTGTCGCTGCCCACCCGACAGCTGTGATGGCTTGCGCTGACCCAGGCCGGACAGGCGGACCCGCTCGAGCGCCGCGCCTGCTCTCTCGGCACGCTCCCGCTTGGGCACGCGCCTGACCCGCAAGCCGTACTCGATGTTCTCGGACACGGTCATGTGAGGGAAGAGCGCATAGTCCTGGAACACCGTGTTGACATTGCGGGAATACGGCGGGAGCTGCGTCACGTCGCGCTCTCCGAGCTGGATCTGGCCGGCATCCGGCCTCTCGAAACCGGCAATCAACCGCAGCAACGTCGTCTTCCCCGATCCGGACGGCCCGAGCAGCGTGAAGAACTCGCCCTGACCCGCCCACAGGTCGACGTCAGCGACAGCCGTCACGTCGCCGTACCGTTTGCGGAGTCCCGTGACCCGAACTGCCGCCAGGCCAGCGGTCGCGCCAACCGCCGCGCCGCCGCCGCCGGCGCGCTGAGCCGAGCCGGTCGCGGCGATCATCGGCTCGTTGTACTACCGTTCAGGCCCGACTTCAAGGGACACTGCCCGGCGTGAGTGGCTCGCAAGTCCTGCTTACGTGGTCGGGGCGTGTCGCTGGTCGCGACCCTCTCTGCTGTCCGGTCTCGACGGCTGAGGACCTACTGGTAGCGTTCGAGCGGGAGATGTCACATGTCGGGAAGCGCCGGGTCCGGCGGTAAGCGAGGCCAAGAGCAGTCGTTGGTGCGCGCGCTCGGTCACGCCGTCTCGTCGTATGACGGGCTGACCGGCAGGCACTCCGGGCGGGTTGGCGCCCTCGCCGAGCTGCTCGCCGCGCAGCTCGACATCGCCTACCCGGACCGCCTCATCGTGGCGCACGCCGGCGTCCTTCATGATCTCGGCAAGCTCGGCATCGCCCCGGCCATTCTCGACAAGGAAGGCCGGCTTACGGCCGAGGAGATGGAGGAGGTTCACCGTCATCCCATAATCGGCGCCGAGATGCTGCTCGCGATCTCGCCGGACCTGGCTCCGATGGCGGCCGGCGTTCGCGCCCATCACGAGCGCTGGGACGGCACCGGGTATCCCGACGGGCTGGCCGCCGAGGACATTCCTCTGTTCGGGCGAGTGCTGTCGGTGATGGACGTCTACGACGCTCTCACCCATCCTCGCAGCTACCGAAAGACCATCTACAGCCCGAGCCGGGCGCGGACCTTCCTCGAGGATCGCGCTGGCACGCAGTTCGACCCTGACTGCGTGAATGCAAGCCTCGATGTGCTGAGGGCGAAGGAGCGCGCACGGCGCCAGTTCTCCATCTGAACATCGGCGTCACACGGTCGCGGTGAGGGCGGGAGGAGAGTTGGGTGCGCGCCGAGAGACAGGGCGCGGTTGGTGTCGCTCAGTCAGGCGCCAACGCCAGCGCGGCAGCTCTGGCGAGGCAGGGCATGACGTCGTTGACGTGGTAGGGCTGCTCGGCGGCTTCGATGTTGTCGAGGAACCCTTGGTACACCACGGCCTCACCCAACGCCGCCAACGGCTTTATCAGTCGCCACGCCCGATGGGGGTCACTGCCGGGAACGGCATTCTTCCATCCGTCGAGCCAGCGCGCGAAAAGCGAGTCAGCGTGTTCTGTGCCGGAGCGGAGCAGGACCACCACGTCCAGCATCGGGTGGCCTATGCCCGAGTCGCCCCAGTCGAACCAGATCCCGGGATCGGCACCCGGACCGACGCGCGCGTTTCCAGGATGGGCGTCCCCGTGGACGAGCACGCTGGGTAGTCCGCACTCGTCGATCGCGGCGACTCGCTCCGTGGCGCGGTCGATTAGCTCCCGCAAGATGGTGTTGCCTGGCGCCCGGCGAAGAACGACCGCCTCGGAAGCTTCGACCAACGCTGGCCATCGTCGGTCGGGAACGCCCACCGCCTCGAGCTCACCGATCCTGTCGACGGTCGACATCTGCAGATCGATCAGTAGGTCGATCAGCCGCTGCCGAGCTTCGAGGGGTGCGCCGTAGCCGTCTTCGCCGGGGAGCTCCTCCAGCAACATCCGCTGGCCGTCCGTCGCCACCAAGCTCGGTACCCGTCTCTCGGCGAGGAGTCCGAGGACAGCTGGTTCGTGCCGGAAGAACGGCGGTACGCACTTCATCCATATCCGACCGTCGTCCGTCGGCAGGCACCAGATCGCGGAGAGGTTCCACGTTCGGTGCTGAACGGGCGGCCCTGTGATCCGGATGTGAGTCGCCGCCCATGTCAGATCGGTGGCGGGTCCTCCCGGCTGGGCCCATGGCATGCGCAGTGGGTCTGCGGTGACCGAACCCGTCCAATGCCGCAGCCCTCCGAAGACGCGGTCGCCGAGGCCGGCGCGTGCGGTGTCGGTCTCCAGCGGCTCGACCAGATAGGTGACCTTGCCGCCCATCGTGAACCCGGGTGGCGGTTCGGCCTTGAGCAGGCGGAGCACTGCGATGTCCGGGTGACGCTCCGCTATGGGTTTGATGTCGACCCACCACGGTGTCTCGACATCGAAAGGTGGCATTGCACCGAGGATGCGGTCTCCCCTTGCCACCACGAGCGTCACGGTACGTCCCGGAACGGCTTGCTCTCGCACGGGATACATCATTGCCGCCTCCCTCGATGTGTCTCCCGCCTCGCCGCGCTGGACCTGGCTGGCCGCTTCGGCAGCCGAAGCTCAAGTCGAACCGCCAACGTACCGAAGACAAGGGGCGTCATTACGCGACTTTTCAAAGGAGCACTCGTGAGCGACTATTCACTGGGTCCGGGATGGTGGCTGGCGAGTGACGGCCGGTGGTACCCACCCGAGACTCATCCTGACGCCGCGACCCGGAGAGCTGAAGCCGCCTTGAACGACCTGTTCACCGCTGCAACGCTTGCCGGAAGCCCAGCCGCACGTGCGCCAGGGGACGCGGTGCTCGCCGGCCAACTAACGCAAGGATCAAAGGACGAAGCCCATCTCGGCCCTTACGGCTTCGGTGGCCAAGAGCAGTCCGGTCCTGCTCCTGCCGATCACCCACCGACCTCGTCACCGGCCACCGCGGCTTCGGGTGGCGATTGGCCCCGCGTAGCCGATGACCCGACAGCCTCGGACTTCTTCACGCTCAGCGCCAAGCGGCCGCGCCGTAAGCGCGCCCTGAGGCGATCGTCATAGGAGTCGTCCCTCGCATTGGTTGTCCTCGGAGTGGGGCTGGCCAGCTCGACCAGGTTGACAGCTCTGACAACCAGCAGCATGCAACAGTGAAGGCCAAAGTTCATGGCTCTAACGTTGCCGTGTTGCCACAAACGCGCTGAGCACTCGGCGGTCATGACCTTCACCGCCGACGTCGCGGCGGTCCGAGCTGTGGGAAGACGCGAGTTCTCCCACAGGTTGGATCAGCTCTCGAGCGGAGCGGCTACGGACTCGCCCACGAATGTGACGAGGTGTTGGAACCGCCCATCGTCAGCGAGCTCAGCTATGTCCATACCGTCGCTCACAACCGAACCCTCGGGGTCCAACAAGACCCACGCGAAGCGGACCCGCCCGAATTGCAGCTCGATCCCGCTCTTTCGGCGGACCGAGTAACCGGGGAAAAGCTCTCTCAACTGTCCGACGGAGCTTGCGATCGCCTCCACTCCGTCGGCCTCGAGAAACGGGTCCGCGTACCGGCCCCGGGGCGCCCAGCACCTCCCGACGAGCGATCGCCGGCGGTCCGCGTCGCCCTCGTTGAAAGCGTCCAACCAGCAGCTCACCACTTCGCGGAGCTCAGGCCGGACCTCGGCGGTTTGCAATGTTGCTTGGGTGTCTGTCATGCCGTCCACTGTGGGGAGAGATGAGGTTGTCTGCAATTACCTCACAGGTAATGGACGGCTCCTCTGTGCGGCCGTACCGTTCAGCAATGGCGACAGGGCTTGCTGCGCGACCGGTAGGCGACCTACTTCGGGAGTGGCGTAGTCGGCGACGCATGAGCCAGCTTCAGTTGGCCGTTGCGAGCGGCGTGTCGACACGGCACGTCAGCTTCGTCGAGTCCGGACGATCTCGTCCGAGCCGCGAGATGATCCTCCATCTCGCGGCCTCGCTCGAGGTTCCGCTGCGAGAGAGAACGCGCTTCTCCTAGCTGCAGGCTTTGCCCCCGCATACGCGGAGAGTGCCTTCGGCGCTCCGCAGATGGCACCCGTGCGCCAGGCACTCGAGCGACTGCTCGAGGCGCACGACCCGTTCCCGGCCGTAGCGGTCGACCGTCAGTGGAATCTCGTATTGGCCAACGAGGGTGCTTTGAGGCTCGTCGAAGGTGTGAGTGACGAGCTCTTGCAACCGCCGATAAACGTGATACGGACGACTTTGCATCCAGGCGGACTCGCTGGGCGGATCCTGAACTTCGAGGAGTACTCGTCGCATGTGCTCGACCGTTTGAGACGACAGATCCTCCTTACGGGCGACCCCGATCTCGAAGCATTGTTTGGCGAGGTGACGGCTTATCCTCGTGTTCGCGTGAGTCTCGTGGTCGAGCACCTCAGCCCAAACGATGTAGTGCTGCCGGTTCGGATCTGCGACCGGGGTCAGGTGCTGTCCTTCTTCACAATGATCGCAACCCTTGGGACGGCACTCGACGTGACGTTGGCGGATCTCGTACTGGAGTCCTTCTTCCCCGCCGACGAGCCGACGGCTTCGCTGCTGCGAGCCCGAAGGCAGGTCTGACGAGCTCTGCGCATCGGCCTGCTCACGGTTCCCAGACGGCGTGATCATGGGCGAACACGACGCGGCGCGGGTCGAGCTTCCTGAAGCCGGTCGATCCATGCAGGCGTCGTCGGCAGAGGCGGCGCGTGACCTTCTTGTCTGGCTCGCCAGGCGAGCAGATCGGCGCTGTACTCGGATGTGGTGTCGTGGGTCTGTCCTGCCACGACGATCGTGCCGTCCTCATGGCGGATCACGACCGACTGATGCCCAGCGGTATGCCCAGGAGTCGGGATGACCAACACTCCATCCAGCACTTCGGCTTCGCCATCGAGCTCCTCGTAGCGAAGCCCTGGCGCGTCGATGAGGTGGGGCAGGGTGTAGTTCTCAGCCGATCGAGCCGCCTCGAGCTCGATGCGCTGGGTGAAGATCGTACGGCCGGCGAGTTCGGGGTTACCGCCGCAGTGGTCGAAGTGGAGGTGACAGTTGACCACCATTTCGACGTCGTCTGCGTGAACGCCAGCACCGGCGAGGGCGGCTTCGAGCGAGTAGCGGAATGGGCGGTAGTGAGCATCGACTTCAGGGTCGCTCCCCATACCGGAGTCGACCAGGAGCAGTCCATCGCGATGCTGGACCACGTAGCCCAAGCACGGGTCGACCCGAGGGGCACCTGAAGAGGTCTCCTCTGCCGGCCGTACGAAGTAGCCGAAGTCGACCCGGTGCACTGCCGCGGTCCTCATCGGTCCATTATCGGTCGCCGGGCCGGACGAGCCGGACGCCGTCCTTCCGCACCCTCAGAGTCGATGGTCTTGACCAGGTTGCGCTGATCCGGAGCCAGCACCATGGGCCGTCCCCGCAGTGTCGCCCGGGTTCCCGTGGCCCCCCTGCCAGGCCTTGATGGCCACGGGGCGACGGTCACCCCTCGCGTGCCCGTCAAACACGTCGATGAGGACTTCCGACCCGGCGCTGGAGGCGCTAGGACGGTCGAAGTCCACCCCGACGTGCTGTCAGCGTACTTCAAGCGATCTGTCAGCGCCGAGGCGCAGGATTGCCCCGTTAGCGACTCGGGAGGCGATGACATGCGGCGCGTGCGGAAACTGTGCTCACCAACGACATGCGGTTCGCTCGCCTCGGTCGCGCTCGTCTTCGGCCTCGTGCTGGTCGCGCCCGGTCCCGCGGCGGCGACGACCGGCCCGACCCTGCTCACGAGCTGTTCGTTCTCGGCACTTTCTACGGCGGTTTCCGGCGGCGGCACGATCGACTACCAGCAGAACTGCAACGGCGGCTCCGAGGTGGTGTTCCCGACCGAGATCATCTTCAAAGGGACCGTCGACATCGAGGCGAACGGCTTCGGTGTCACGTTCGACGGCGAGTCCTCGACGAGGTTCTTTGATCTCGTCCGGGGCCAGCTCACGCTGTCGGGGATCACCTTGCAGCGCGGCGCGGCGATCGGCCAGTCAGGCGAGAACGGCCAGGCCGGCGAGAACGGCCAGGCCGGCGCGAACGGAGACCCGGGATCCGACTCGATCGGCGGCGACGCCGGGCCGAGCACCAAAGGGACGAACGGATCGAGCGGCACCGCCGCCCCGAAGCCGACCGCGATCGCGCCCGAGGCCGAAGGTGGGGACATCTACGTCGAAGCGGGCACCGTCATCTTGAACGACGACACCCTCTCGGGCGAGGCCGTCGGCGGCAACGGCGGCAACGGCGGCAACGGCGGCATCGGCGGAGCCGGCGGCAGCGGAGGTGCGGGGAGCCCCGGCCTGGACGGCATCAGTGGACAGACGCCCGGCGCGAGCGGCACGCCCGGGCAGATGGGCTTCATGGGCGGCGATGCCACCAACGGATCGAGCGGCGGCGGAGGCGGCCACGGCGGCGCCGGCGGCAACGCGCTCGGCGGGGCGATCTACAACGCCGGGACGGTCATTATCAACGGCGGCCAGGTGAGCGGCACGGCCTCCGGTGGCGACGGCGGCTACGGGGGCAATGGCGGGGCCGGCGGACCCGGTGGGACCGGCGGCGCCGGGGGAGACGGCGGAGCGGGCGGCAGCGGGGCAGCCGGCGAAGGGCCGCCGGGCGATCCCGACGGCGGCGCTGGGGCGAACGGCGGGAACGGCGCGGACCAGGGCGCCAACGGCAACGGCGGCAATGGCGGCCCTGGCGGGTACGCCGGCGCGGGCGGGGCGGCCGAAGGCGGTGCCATCTACAGCACCGGGACGGTCGAGATCACCGCCGCCGAGATCACCTCCTCGTCGGCCACCGGGGGCCTCGCCGGCGTCGGCGGATACTCCCAGCTCGGACCAGGCGTCGGCGGCACCGGTGGCACGCCCGGCGGCTACTACTCGGGCGGCGGCACGGGCGGCGGAGGCGGTGGAGGCGGTAGCGGCGGGGCGGCGGATGGCTCCGGCGGCGGCAACGGCGCCAATGGCGGACCGCCGGGCGACGGCGCGGCGGCGGCGATCACCGGCAACGGCGGTGCCTGGGGCACCCCACCGAAGTGCACGCCCACGGTCGTCCCCTACAAGTCCTGTGCGGGCAACGGCGGACCGGCACTCGGCGGCGGGATCTACAGCACCGGTGCGCTGACGGTGGCCACCACGGACTTCGAGGGAAACGTCGCCACCGGCGGCTCGAGCCCTGACGACTACCAGCTCGGCGCGGACGGCGGGTTCGGCGGTGGCGGCGGCAACGGCAGCAACGGCGGTGGCAACGGCGGCGGCGGCGGCGAGGCCGGATGGACCGACGGCTCTGCTGGCTCAGCCACGTCGGGGAACTCGAACGGTCTGCCGGCGGCGAAGGGTGGCGCAGGCGCCCCCGGCGTTGCTGGGTTCGCGGGCGCGCCCGCCGAAGGCGGGAGCATCTATTCGACGGGCACCTTGTCGCTCGTCGGGGACGAATCGTCGCCGACGGCCGACATCGTCGTCTCGTCGGCTGCCAACGGCGGCGCCGGTGGCAGCGGCACGGGCGGCGGCTCTGGCGGCCAGGGCGAACAGGGCGCGAGCGGCGGTGCGGGGGGCTCCGGCGGATTCGCGGACTTGAATCCCGGCGGCAATGGCGGCAATGGCGGCAATGGAGGCAACGGCGCGGACGGCGGGACCAACGCCAAGGCCGGCCCCGGCGGCAATGGCGGCAACGGACTGGGCGGCGGCATCTACTGCACGACGATGTCGCTCAGTGACTACGCCCTCTACGACGACAGCGCGAGTGGCGGAGCGGGCGGAAACGGTGGCAACGGCGGAACCGGCATCGACACCGGGTCGAGCGGCGGCGCCGGCGGGTCATCCGGTAGCGGCGGTGGCGGAGGCAACGCCGCGACCGATGCCACGTTCGGCCCCGGTGGGAACGGCGGCATCGGGGGAAGCGGCGGCAACGGTCTCGTCGGTGGCGCCGGCGGCATGGCCGGCAACGGCGGCGACGGCTTCGGCGGTGCCGTGTACTGCACGGGCGCGATCAGCCTCGTGGCGGACACCTTCTGGGCCGACGGCGCCACCGGCGGCAACGCCGGCAATGGCGGACCGGGCGGCTACGGCGGCTGGGGCGGTCCCGGCTTCGGCAATGGCCTGCCGTGCTGCGGCGCCGGTGGCGGACCGGGCGGCGACGGCGAGGCCGGCGGCAACGGCGGCAACGGCGGCAACGGCGGGACCGGCGGCAACGGCGGCAACGGCGGGACCGCCAGCGGCGCCGCCGTCTTTGTCCTGGTGGTGCCGACGACCGACTCGAGCACCTTCAGCCCGCCCGGACAGGGCCCCGATGGCGTCACGGCCGGCACCGGCGGCGCAGGAGGCACCGGCGGCGCCGGTGGCTTGGCCGGCGCGGCCGGCACCGGTGGCGCACCGGGGTGCGAGCCGTGGCCCGATTCATGCGGCAGTGCCGGTCAAAACGGCCATGCCGGGACGGCCGGCCAGCCGGGACCCGGCGGATCGCCCGGTCTGGCGGGTCTCGCGGCCACCTACCCCGACATCAACCTGCTGAACGACGCCACCACGGCCACGGTCGTTGCGAGCTCGCCGAGCGTGGTCTACGGCAACGAGACTGCCACGTTCTTCACGGTGACGGTCACCACCGCTGGTGGCGAGGAGCTGCCGTTCAGCGGCGAGACAGCGACCGTGGAGGTCGGCGGCCGCGCCGTGTGCGTCGCCACTCTCACCCCAGAGGGCGCCGGCGGCTCGGGCGGCTGCATCATCGGCGCCACGCCGCTGTTCCCCGGCAAGTACCCCGCCTACGCCACCTACGGCGGCGACGCCGATCTGCTTGGCTCGCGCTCGGTGCCGATCTTTCTCACGGTTACCAAGGCGACGACCAAGACCGCACTTGCTCTCTCGAGCGCGACCGTCGCAGCCGACAACGAGTCGGCCGAACAGCTATCGGTGACCGTGAGCCCAGAATTCGCCGGCGCGACGCCGACCGGGACGGTGTCCGTGACCGAGTCGGGGACTCCGGTCTGCGTGATCACGCTCGCCGAGGCGACCGGCACCTGCAACCTCACCGCCGACGAGCTCGCGGCCGGGAGCTACCCCCTCGTCGCCACCTACAGCGGCGACGGCGACTTCAAAACCTCGGCGTCAGTGAAAAGGACCCTCGTGGTGACCAGCTGACGGGCCGGGCTGTTCGGTTCAAATCGTGCCGAGCGACCCGGCGCTGCCGCTCCCGCGCTGGCACCTTCCCGCCACGGTTTTGGCGTTAACCGAGGTGTTTCCCATGCTTCTGGCAACGGGGTGGTCCCATCGGACTGGCAAGTGACAGCGCCTGATGGGCTGTGAAACAGTGGTCGCTCTGGATGCTCCTTCCCCTGTGGAACTCGATGACACCGACCTAGCCCGAGCCCTGACCACCAACTGGAATGCGGCGGTCGATGCGATCCGCTACGTCCCGAAGGGTGCGGGGAGCTACCACTGGATTGCCGACGTCAGCGGAGCGCCGCAGTTCTTCATCACAGTTGATGACCTCGATACCAAGCCGTGGATTGGACAGACACGCGACTCGACCTTCGAGGGTCTGCGAGACGCCTATGAAGCCGCCTGCGTCCTTCACGACGAGGCGGGACTCGCCTTCGTCGTGGCACCCGTCCGCTGCACAAACGGCTCGACCATCTTGCGCCTCGCCGACCAATACAGCATCGCCGTGTTCCCCTTTGTCGAAGGCCGCGCCGGTGCATGGGGAGACCCCCTTACCGAACCGGATCGCGGTGCCCTGCTGCGACAACTAGCGACACTGCATAAAGCGACTGCCATCACGAAGGTGCGCATAGCCCAAAGGCCCTTGGACCTGCCCGAACGGCGGTACATCACTGCGGCCCTCGACGAGTTGGATCGGCCGTGGAAGGGTGGGCCGCTGTCGGAGCCAGCGCGTCATGCGCTGACCGCCCACGCCCGGCAGGTGACGGAGTGGTTGGACCAGCTGGACCTTCTTGCTCGCCAAGTCGGCGAAGCTGAGGAGACGTCGGTCATAACCCATGGCGAGCCACATCCCGGCAACCTGATTCACACCACCGATGGCCTCTGCCTGATCGACTGGGACACCGTGGCTCTGGCCAGGCCAGAGCGCGACCTATGGATGCTCCACGACGGATCGCCCGAGTGGCTCGACTCGTACGAGCGCCTGACCGGAACGGCTATCAACGACACGGCGATCAGCTTCTATCGGTTGGCATGGACCTTGTCCGACATCGCGTCCTTCGCAAACGTGTTTCGTTTGCGTCATCAAGAGACCCAGTGGACTCGGAGCAAGTGGAGGGGCTTCCAGCGACTGCTCGCCGGAGCGACATCGGCTCCCTACGGAATGTTTTGATTTGAACTGGACGACATCACAGGGCGACGATGCCCTCCCCGCCGACAGAACCCGCCACCGTGATCGAGCCGAGCGAGCTCAGTGAGCCATCCGACAACACTTGGAACTCGTCGACAATCCCGTTGGCACCGGTCTGGACGTAGAGGTATCTCCCGCCGGGCGTTGCAGCAGCGTCGACTGTCCCCGGGTCGGTGGTGGTCGCACCGATCAGGCTGAGCTGTCCGCTGTCGCTTGCCTGAAGCCCGCTCAGCGAGGCGCTGCCGGCGTTGGACGCGTAGAGGTAGCCGCCGGCCGGGGTCACCCAGCACGTGGCGGCCTGTCCGGTAGCCACCGAGTCGATCAGCGACACCGTCCCGCTCCGGTCGAGGGAGAAGGTGGCGAGCGCGTTGGTGCCCGCCTCGGCGACGACGAGGGTGTGCCGGCCGGTGAACGTGACTGCGAAGGGGACCGTGCCGGACTCGCTGTTGACCACCGGGTTCGCCGACAGCCTGCCGGACGGAGCCACGCCGAACACGTCGATGTCGTTGCCATTGGCCTTAGTCGTCACGATGAGCTGCGATCCGTCGGGCGAGAATGCGACCTGCCCCGGTGTGTTGACGAACTGCGGGGTCGCCGAGGCGTTCAGGCCGAGCGGTCGGTTCGATCCCGGTAGTGGGACCAGGCGGCCGAAAGAAGAGGTGTACCCCTGCACCGACCCGCCGTTCAGCGCGTTGAGCACGTAGACGAGGCGGCCGTCGACGGCCACGCTGACAGGGAAGGTCCCGCCTGAGCCGATCACCTGCCGCAGTGCGAGCTTGTCGCCCTGGACCCTGAACACCGAGACCGTGTTGCTCCCGGCGTTCACGGCGAAGAGGCTGGCGGTCGTCGCGTCGTAGACGAGTGAGCCCTGGGAGGCCAGGTAATCGACCACCGCGCCGGTCAGTTGACCGCCCAGCCCGCCTGTCGCGTACGTGTTCGCCAGGGTGAGCGCGCCGTCGTCAGCTCGGTCGTACGCGACGACATGGTTGCCGGCGGTGTTGTCGGTCTGAACGAAGACGACGTGATCGCCCAAACCGCCGTGGGGGCGAGGTGCGGCCGAAGCGGTTCCGGCGAGTCCGAGGGTCACGGCCGCGGCGAGCGCCGGGACCAAGCCGAGACGGAGAAGGGTTTTCATGCGGGGACTCCTTCGGGTGAGACGAGTGGTTGCATCCCCTAGTCCGAAGACGGCCGGCCACCGTTACAGCCGCCGTGGCCGAGCCCCTGCGACCAGGCCGAGCCGGACGGATCGTGCGTTGATCAGAATGTCATTAGCCGCTCCGGGCTCTTCTGGGTTCACGCCTCTGACGGGCGGCTTGGCTGGACCGCTCGGATGGTCCGAGACGGAGACGGACCCGACTGCACGGCAGTTGTTGGGTGAATGTTGGCTCGAGCCCGTCCTCAAGGCGACCTCGCGGCCGACGATCGGTAGAGCTTGGGTAGCGCAGATCGCTTAATACACGGGTGATCATTCGCGTAGCCGGTGTCGCCGACCCGCTGGCGGAGGCTGACGTCTCTGAGCGTCTCCAGTCCCTGCCAGACCTCTAGGTGAACGTAAATTGGTATCCAGCCAGATCTGGACTTACTCCAGCATGGGGGTTAGGCTCCGCGCGTGGCCAAGGAGACATCCGTTGACGACGATGCGCTTCTCCGCGGGCACGGTCTGCGAGTCACGGCCCAGCGTCTGGCTGTCCTGCGAGCGGTGTCCCATCGACCGCACAGCACTACGGACGACATCTACACGCTCGTTCGGGCCGAGCTCGGTGCCATCTCACGTCAGGCGGTGTACAACGCCTTTGCGGACCTCACCGACAGGGGCCTGCTCCGGCGCATCCAGCCCGCCGGGTCGCCGGCCCGCTACGAGGACCGGGTCGCTGACAACCATCACCACCTCATCTGCCGGACCTGCAGCCGGATGGTCGACGTCGACTGTGCAGTTGGCGACACCCCGTGCTTGGCGGCAGCCGACGACTCGGGTTACGAGATCGACGAAGCCGAGGTCATCTACTGGGGCCGATGTCCCGAGTGTGTTGCGGCGACTTCGGTCTCGTCCGACTGCTGAAAGCGGACACGCAGCGTGCGACGCCAGCTGAACAGCACAGCCTTGGACCCAGAACAGCCAACGTCTAGAGCAACCAGTCATCACCAGGAAACAACGAGGAAGAGGAAGGACCCACATGTCTGACAGCGGCAGCGAAAGCGAGAACCTAGCAATCCCCACCCCGACTCCCGGGGCGACTCGGCCCAGGTCGAATCAGGACTGGTGGCCGAATCAGCTGGACCTGCAGGTTCTGCGCCAGCACTCGCCCCAGTCCAATCCGATGGGCGAGGACTTCAACTACGCAGAGGAGTTCAAGACCCTCGACCTCGACGCGCTGAAGCAGGACATCATCGAGGTGATGACGACGTCGCAGGACTGGTGGCCGGCCGACTACGGCCACTACGGGCCGCTCTTCATCCGGATGGCGTGGCACAGTGCCGGCACGTACCGCATCGCCGATGGCCGGGGCGGTGGCGGCAGCGGCGCTCAGCGCTTTGCCCCCCTCAACAGTTGGCCCGACAACGCGAACCTCGACAAGGCGCGCCGGTTGCTCTGGCCGGTCAAGCAGAAGTACGGCCGGAAGATCTCCTGGGCCGATCTGATGATCTTCGCCGGCAACTGTGCCCTGGAATCGATGGGTTTCAAGACGTTCGGCTTCGGCGGCGGACGAGAGGACATCTGGGAGCCCGACGAGACCCTCTGGGGCCCTGAGGACACGTGGCTCGGAGATGAGCGCTACAGCGGCGACAGGGAGCTCGCCAATCCTCTTGGCGCAGTGCAGATGGGCCTGATCTACGTGAATCCGGAGGGGCCCAACGGCAACCCGGATCCGATTGCTGCCGCCAGGGACATTCGAGAGACCTTCGGCCGCATGGCGATGAACGACGAGGAGACCTTGGCGCTCATCGCCGGCGGCCACACCTTCGGCAAGTGCCATGGTGCAGTCGGTGCGGAGTACGGCGGTCCGGAACCCGAGGCCTGCCCCCTCGAGGAGCAAGGCCTCGGCTGGAGGAACACCTTCGGCCGGGGCAACGGCGCCGACACGCTCAGTAGCGGGTTAGAGGGCGCGTGGACCAACGAGCCGACGAAGTGGGACAACGGGTATCTCGACAACTTGTTCAAGTACGACTGGGAGCTTACGACGAGCCCCGCCGGCGCGAAGCAATGGACTCCCAAGGAGCCAGCGGCGCAGGGCACTGTGCCCGATGCTCATGATCCGTCGAAGCGGCACGCCCCGATGATGCTGACGACGGACCTTGCGCTGAAGATGGATCCGATCTACGAGCCTATAGCGAAGCGCTTCCACGAGAACCCGGACCAGCTCGCAGAAGCGTTCGCCAAGGCGTGGTTCAAGCTGACTCACCGCGACATGGGACCTGTCTCGCGCTACCTCGGCTCGTTGGTTCCCTCGGAGCCGCAGCTGTTCCAGGACCCCGTCCCCGAGGTCGATCATGAACTGATCGGGGCTGAGGACATCGCTGCCCTCAAGGGCAAGATCCTCGCATCGGGACTGTCCATCTCCCAGCTGGTATCCACCGCTTGGACGTCGGCGGCGACGTTCCGCGGCACCGACAAGCGTGGCGGGGCGAACGGGGCGCGGATTCGTCTTGCGCCGCAAAGGGACTGGGAGGTCAACGACCCGGCCGAACTGGCCAAGGTGCTGCGGACGCTCGAGCAGATCCAGCAGGACTTCAACCTTTCACAGTCCGGCGGAACGAAGGTCTCGCTCGCTGACCTGATCGTTCTGGGCGGGTGCGCTGCCGTCGAGGAAGCGGCGAAACACTCCGGGTACAACAGCATGGTCCCGTTCGTGCCGGGACGCACGGACGCCTTGCAGGAGCAGACCGACGTGCAGTCGTTTGCGGTGCTCGAACCGACCGCAGATGGGTTCCGCAACTACCTCCGAGCCGGAGAGAAGTTGCCGGCGGAGAGCCTGCTGCTGGACCGGGCGAACCTGTTGACGCTGACCGCCCCAGAGATGACGGTTCTCATCGGCGGCATGCGGGCCTTGAACGCCAATTTCGGCCAATCCCAGCATGGCGTCTTCACCAGCCGACCCGAGACGCTGACCAACGACTTCTTCGTGAACCTGCTCGACATGAGCACGGTTTGGAGGGCATCCGTCTCGTCTGAGAACGTGTTCGAGGGTCGCGATCGCGCGACGGGCGAGGTCAAGTGGACCGGCACCGCCGTCGACCTCGTCTTCGGCTCGAACTCCCAGCTCCGAGCCATCGCGGAGGTCTACGCATGCGACGACTCGAAGGAGAAGTTCGTGCGTGACTTCGTGGCTGCGTGGGACAAGGTCATGAACCTCGATCGCTTCGACCTCGCCTGATCGACGTGCCCGTTTGGTGGCCGGTTCGACGTGAACCGGTCACCAAACCAGTCCCGAACGGTCGTCATGACGGCGTCGTAACGCAGCTCCACCTTGCTGAGCTCCTTGAGCACTCGGCCACCTCCTCCACTCCTGAGAGCGGACGGCGGTGGTGCCGAACTGTCAAGCATCAGCCGTTACTGCGACACGGATCACCCGTTACTGCGTTCCACATCACGCGTTATCGATCTGTCACAGATCAGGCGTGGTCATTCAAGAAAAGGGATAAGAGAGAGTGGCCGGGAAAGGGGACCACCCCCGGGAGCGGGGAGCATCGGAGCCAGCCAGCCAGCCGGAGCGGAGCGAGCCAGTCAGCCAAGCCGGAGGCCCAGAGGGCCGGAGGCAGAGGCGGGCGAGCGGAGCGGAGCGGAGCGGGTTAGAGGAGCTCGGAGGGGCCGGCGTCGGAAGGCCTCTGTAATGCGCTCTTCGTCTTCGTCGAATAGGGCTAGCGGCGAACACCTGGTCGCGGATTCTGCTGGCTTCGAAACTTGAGATCGAATCCCGGCTGTCTGATCTGGAAATACACGTCGCCCTGCTCAGCGAGATGACGAAGCTCCGTTACGAGTTCCCTGGCCTGCGACACGGGATCGCCGGCGGACGGCAGCACGAGACGCGCGCCTGTAAACCAAGTCCTGTGAGCCCAGAGCCACTGGGCCGTAATGAGTAGCTGTAGCGGCCGACTGAGCATGGCATCGGCTATCGCCCCAGTCAGCGCCACCCAAATGTCCGCAGACCCAGAGTCCATCGACAACATCGCGAGTGCTCCGCGATCGGGCGAGATCGGTCGGGGAACCAGCTCCCCGCCACGGCGAACGACGTACTCCGGCAGCCGGTCGTCAGCTTCTAGCAGCGCTGTGGCGCGCCGGAACTCTCGATCGAGCTGAACAAGGTCGTTCGCAACCTGGACCACTAGGTCCGTCGGCCATGCGACGAAAAGAGCTGGCTCCGGTCCCCGGACTGTGCTCGGCAAGTCCAAACTGACTGTGCTGTCCACACGCAGTCGGGCCGGAATCTCCTCTCGTCGTTGCATGTCGTCGAGCGATGCAACCGCCTGCAGCAGGCGACTCAGACCTTCGAATCTGATACTCACTCGTCTGGTTCTCCAAACAGCCAATCCAATAGACGACCCGTCGTTTCGATCCTCACGAACTGCCTCGGCTTGATGACAACGGTCCCAGGTCGCTCGCGTTTCGTAATCGGGTGGCGGCCTGATGGCCCGCCCGGGTCTGGCATTGGTTCGTTTGGCTCGCCGCCGAAAACCAGGTAGCTGAGCGCGACGCGATCCTGCAATGTCGCAATCGGAGGTAAACGACGCACGCTCCCACAAGAGAAGCCAGCTTTCTGCTGACGGTCTGGCTCTTGACAGACGTCCCAGCATCGGAGGTCTTGAGCTGCACCCATCTCGTCACACCGTTGCAGCGGACCACCAGGTCGTAGCCGTACGCATCCACCTCGGCTCGCAGTACTTCGATGGTCTGCTCTCGGACGAACCAGGCCTCTTGCAGTAGTTCGACCATAAAGACGTGCTCCAGCATGTTCCTGAGATAACCGGCACGCTCGATTCTTGAGGTCCGCGCCAGCTCAGGAAAGTCAAGGCGACCGCCCGACGTCGTGGGCGAACCGCACTCGTTACCGATGTTCACGTCGTCTCACCTCGACTACTACTCCGATCTCAGGCGCGCGTACACCTTCCGCAGGTAAAAGTCGGCGATCGCCTCCTGGAACTCGGCATCGTCGAGCACTTGCTTGAAGATGGCTTCGTTGTCGTCCATGCGCGTGACGATCGTGTCGAGAAATCGGCGCGCGAAGACGAGCCGGAAGTTGTCGAGCGAATTGCTGCGGGCCTGCTCAGCCAGTTCATCGTCCGAGACCCACTCCTGCTCGAACTGGTCGAACAGCAGCTGATCGCTCTCGCTCAGTCCCGTCCCGAACCGCTCGTTCAAGACATCGATGATCTGCGAGAGCGGAACCTTGTCCTCGTCGTTGCGCCCGCCGTATCCGTCACCGAAGATGGTCTGGACCTCGCCGGTCTCCTGGCTCAGGCTGAGCGAGCCCTCGAAGGTGATCTCGTTGCGCAGGTGGGTGAGTTCCACCTCCGAGCCGAGGTCGAGGCGCTCGACCGAGGTCGCGGAGCGAAGGTAGGTGGCGAGAGCGCGCAGGTAGCAGTAGTCCCGCTCCAGCTTGGTGTCGCCGAAGGAGACCACCTGGGACAAGAAGGCATAAGTGCGGACGAACTTGTCGAGAGCGTCCTTGAAGCCGAGGCGATCCTCCTCCGACAGGTCGTGGAAGCGCTCGATAGCCGGTGAGAGCTGCGCGTAGACGCGCCCGTGGTCGGCCGCGGCGGCGAGCGTGACGAGGACGGCGACGACGGCCTCGACCTCGTCCGGGCGGAGCACGTCGTAGTTGTCGAGCTGGTGGCGGGTGTCGTAGATGAGGTTCGGATCCGTCGGGATGGCGACGGTCTTTCCGTACCAGGGTTCGAAGGCGCGTGTGATGTCCTCGGCCTCATTACGGAAGTCGAGCACGAACGTGTCGGACTTGAGCGGGTGGATGCGGTTGAGCCGCGAAAGTGTCTGCACCGCCGCAAGGCCGGTGAGCACCTTGTCCACGTACATCGTATGGAGGAGCGGCTGGTCGAAGCCGGTCTGGAACTTCTCGGCGACAATAAGCACCTGGTAGTCATCGGTGGCGAACTCCTTCGCCGTCCGCGACTCGGGGATGTGCTTGCCGGGCCGGCTGTTCATGCCAGGCTCCGCGAAGGATTCCCCGTCGGCAACCACCTTGCCCGAGAACGCGACGAGCGCCGCGACGTCGCCGTAGCCTTGTTCGGCGATGTAACGATCGATCGCCTGCTTGTAGCGCACCGCATGAAGCCGAGACGCAGTCACGACCATCGCCTTCGCGTGGCTGCCGATCTTCTGGGCGGTATGCGCGCGGAAGTGCTCGACGACGATTTCGGCCTTCTGTGCGAGCTGGTAGGGATGGAGCTCGATGAACCGAGCGATGGCCCGCTTCGCCTTGGCTTCCTCGTAGTCGGGGTCGTCACGGATCGCCTTCTCGATTCGCCAGAAGGTCTTGTACGTCGTGTAGCTGGCGAGGACATCCAGGATGAAGCCCTCCTCGATCGCCTGACGCATCGAGTACAGGTGGAACGGCTCGTGGCGTCCGGTCTCGGGATCCCAGGTGCCGAACAGCTCTAGCGTGCGCGCCTTCGGTGTCGCCGTGAAGGCGAAGAACGAGAGGTTGGCCTGCCGCCCGCGAGCGCCTACCGCCTTTGCCAATGCCTCCTCGACCGGGTCGATCGCCTCGGTGATGAAGCCGGCATCCTCGGCTTCGGCGGTCGTCAGCTCGTGCTCAGCGGTGTCACCGAGCACGAGGCGAAGGTCCTTTGCTGCTTCCCCGGACTGAGACGAGTGCGCCTCGTCCACGATGACCGCGTAGCGGCGGCTGGGCAGCTCGTGGATCTTGTCGAGGACGAAGGGGAACTTCTGCAGCGTCGTGATGATGACCCGTGCCTGCTCGCCTGCGAGCGCGTCGGCGAGCTGCTGGGAGTCCTTGTCGATGCGCTCGACGACGCCGCGGGCATGCTCGAACTGGTAGATCGTGTCCTGCAACTGACGATCGAGCACGACCCGGTCCGTGATGACGATGACCTTGTCGAAGACCTTCTCATCACGATCGTTGTGCAGGCTGGAGAGCCGGTGGGCTGTCCAGGCAATCGTGTTCGACTTCCCGGATCCGGCGGAGTGCTGCACGAGATAGCTCTGTCCGGCTCCGTTCTCCCGGGCGTGTTCCTCTAACCGGAGGACCGCGTCCCACTGGTGATAGCGGGGGAAGATGGTGACCTCGTTCGCCCGCTTCAAGGTCTGTGATCCGGTCTCAGGGCGCTCGACGTGGACGAACCGACCGAGCAGGTCCATCCAGGCGTCCCTCTCCCAAACGCGCTCCCACAGATACGAGGTGCGGTGCCCGCTCGGATTGGGCGGGTTGCCGGCGCCCATCGCATCGCCGAGGTTGAACGGCAGGAATGTCGTCTGCTGGCCGGCGAGCTTCGTGGTCATCGCGGCGCGGTCAGGGTCAACAGCGAAGTGAACGACGGCCCGCCTGCCGAGCGTCACGATCCGCGGGTCGCGGTCCTGTCGATATTGGGTGATGGCGTCCTCGATGCTCTGACCGGTGAGAGGGTTCTTCAGCTCGGCTGTCGCCACTGGGATGCCGTTCACGAACAAGCAGAGGTCGAGCGTCTTCGTGCCTGCGGGATCGAACGGAAGCTGACGCGTCACGGTGAGGCGGTTTGCTTCGTAGCGCTCGACGAGCTCCGGAGTGAGCCCGTGAGCCGGCTTGAAGAACGCCAAGCGCATCGTGACGCCTTGATCGACGAGGCCGTGGCGGAGCACGTCGATCGTGCCTCTCTCGTCGATCTGTGAGGCAAGGCGCTGGGCGAACTTTCGCTGAGCCGCGTTCGGGTCGCCACCGTGGTTCTTGACCAGACGGGACCACTCGTCTCCCTGGGTCGCACCGATGAAGGCGAACAGCTCGGCTGTATCGAGAGCGAGCGCCGGATCGAAGTCCGGGACGCCGGTGAGGTGGGTGCCGTGCTTGCAGGCGAGGTAGCCAGCCGAGGTCACCAGATGGTCAGTGATCGCGTCCTCGAAGAGGCGCTCGTTCGGCTTCACGCGGCGACTCCTCGGATGTCGAACTGACCTGTTACAGCGCGTGTGATGAGCGCCTGGCGGTGCTCGCAAAGCAGACCGATCTGACGGGACAGCGACTCGATCGTCCTGAGCGTGGAAGAACCGACCATCTCCAAGAGCTTCAGCACCTCATCCTGTTCGCGGAGAGGAGCAGCGACCACTGGGATGTCTGGAATATCAGCCAGGTTGAGGTGCGCTACCGTGGTGCTGCGCGCCAGCATCTGAATGAACTCCTGCGCTTCGGATGTATAGAGCGCATTCAGTAGCCAGGCACTGCGAACGAGTTCCTTGTTCGGCTTTAGCAATACCGTCCTCTGACCGATACACAGGGGTATATCGGCGGGCACGAGACACGCTTCTCCGGCTGGTGCCTCCCGCGTGAAGATAACGTCGCCCGGTTGCGGCAAGTCCCGCTCCGTCCACTCTCGCCAGGATGTGTAGTCCGTATAGACTCCGCCTTCCAAAACCAGCTCCCCGTTCTTAACGTTCGCCGTACGAACGACGAGATATGTACCGTCGGAAACGGATGGAGCCGTCTTGTGGGCGGTATCTACGATTCGCCGAACAACGTGCCGCAGGCGCAACAGCCGCCAGCCCTTCTTAATTTCTGGGACCACCGCAGAACCGGTCAGGTCTATCGCCGTCCCAGACGCTAGGCCAAGTGTCAAGGCAGTTGAGATGGACGCTCGGTTCCGCTCGTTCAGCAACTCCACCATCCGCTGCTTCTTCTCGATCAGGGCGTCGATGCGGGCGGTCTCGGCGTCGAGGTAGTCCGCGATGGCTTGCTGAACGGCAAACGGCGGCAGCGCCACACGAATGTCTCGAAACTCGTCCCAGGGCAGGTCCCATTGCGAGGGACGTATGCCCTTAGAACGGCGCGCATACTCGTCGATGAGCGGCTGACTCCTGAGGAGATGGTGCAAGAACCGAGCGTCAGCAGGTCGGAGCTGTTCACACACAAAGTAGGCAGGGCTAACTATCCCCTCGAACCTCGACACGCCAAGAGAACCCTGCCAGGTCTTCATCTTGTTCAGGACCAAGTCACCTGGCTGCACGACCTTGTACGCATCGAGGTCTTCGCCGGGCTTGTTGTAGTTGTCGTCGCGCCCCTCCCGTGGCACCACGCCGAAGTCCCGATACACGGACAGCAATGGCAGGTCCGATCGAGCGCGCACCTCGCGACGGGCATAGAGCGCCTTGATCGGCATCTCGATCCATGACCCCTCGGTCACGTGGTGACCTCGCGCAGCAGCGCTTGTATGTCGGCCTCCAGCGCCTTGATCTCGCCGTCGATCTCCTCCAGTGGCCTCGGCGGCACGTACTTGTAGAAGTGCCGGGTGAGCGGTATCTCGTAGCCAATCTTGGTCTTCGAGCGATCGACCCAGGCGTCCTCGAAGTAAGGGAGCACCTCGGCGCTCATGTAGTCGCTCACGGCAGTCCTGTACTCGACGGACCCCAACCTCTCAGTCGGGTCCTCCGCCCAGGCGACCGGAGTCGCGGGTAGCGGCACGTTCTCGTTGTCCCTCAGCTCGGGGTCTGGCTCCGGCTCTCCCTTGCGGTTAGTCATCGCCGGAGCGTCCGGGTCGCGCGCGGCGAGGGCATCCCACACCGCCTTCTCGATGCCCTTAGGGACAGAGCCAAGCTTCTTCGCGAGCGTCGGTCTGTCTGGGGCCTCCGTCCCCATCAGTGCCTTGAGGCGAGCGGTCAGGTCTGCCTGCTCGGTCTCGCTCAGCTTCGCCCAGCTCTTCTCCTCCGAGAGGCGCCGAGCGACATCCTCCCCGACCCGCCACCGAAGACGTAATGGTCTCTCGACCGTGATGCGCATGTAGCCGAAGGCTTCGTTCGGGAAAATCCTGACTCGCTCGCCCTTGGTGAAGTCGCCGTAGAGACGAGTGATCTCGTCGATCTGCTCGGGGCTGATCTCCTTGCGCTTCTCACCGAGCGACTTGCGCATCTTGACGAAGCTCTCGCGCGCATCGATGAGTTGCACCTTCCCTCGGCGTTCGGGCGACTTCCTGTTCGTGACGATCCAGAAGTAGGTCGAGATGCTGGTGTTGTAGAAGAGCTGGTCCGGCAGAGCAACCACGGCCTCCAGGCAGTCGTTCTCGATGATCCAACGCCTGATCTCTGATTCACCCGATCCCGCCGCGCCGGTGAACAATGGTGAACCGTTGAAGACGATGGCGAGCCGCGAGCCCCCCTCAGATGGCGGCTTCATCTTCGAGATCATGTGCTGCAAGAAGAGGAAGCTGCCGTCGTTGATGCGGGGAAGCCCTGCGCCGAAGCGTCCCGAGAATCCAAGCTTGTCGTGCTCGTCCCGGACGGCCGCCTCCACCTTCTTCCACTCGACGCCGAACGGCGGGTTGGCGAGGAGGTAGTCGAAGCGCTCACCCTTGTGCCCGTCCTCGGAGAAAGAGTTGCCGTAGACGATGTGGGAGGCGTCCTGGCCCTTCAGCATCATGTCGGAGCGGCAGATGGCGTAGGTCTCAGCGTTCAGCTCCTGGCCGAAGACCTCGAGGCGCGCATCAGGGTTGTGCTGGTGCAGCCAATCCTCGGCAATCGACAGCATTCCTCCCGTCCCACAGGCCGGGTCGAAGAGCGTCTTCACAACGCCCCTTGTCGTCAGGATCTCCTCGTCCTCGATAAAGAGCAGGTTCACCATGAGGCGGATGACTTCTCTCGGGGTGAAATGCTCCCCGGCTGTCTCGTTCGAGAGCTCGGAGAATCGCCGGATCAGCTCCTCATACAGGTAGCCCATCTCCAGGTTGCTGACCGTTCTGGGATGCAGGTCGATATCGGTGAACTTCGCCACAACTTGATAGAGCAGGTCGGCGCGGTCGAGGCGCTCGATTTGGACACCGAAGTCGAACTTGTCCACGACGTCCCGGGCGGAGCCGGAGAAACCGTTGATGTAGGCGTGCAGGTTCTGAGCGATGTTCGGTGGGTCGTCGAGCAGTCGGCGGAAGTCGAGCGGCGAGGTATTGAAGAACTGCTCTCCGCTGACCGAGCAGAGCACTGGCTCCACGTTCTCGATCCGCCCTTCGATCTGCTTGTACCGCTCCAGCACCGCACGCTTTGTCGGTTCGAGCACGCAGTCAAGGCGGCGGATGACGGTAAGCGGGAGGATGACCCTGCCGTACTCGGACTGCTTGTAGTCCCCCCGAAGCAGGTCGGCGACCGACCAGATGAAGGCCGCGTGGTTCTTGATCGCGTCTCCGCTCGACGTCATTGCCACCCCCTCGTCAGCTCCCTCCGTAGTGGCTCAGATTACCGAGGCTGATCCATCTCTACGGGAGAGCGACGCCAAGGAGGTCTGCGAGCCTCGTCCAGTGTCGCACCGCGGGGACGCTCCGCCCGCGACGGAACTTGCTCGCCGCTGAGGTCGAGACGCCGATCGCGCCCGCGATCTCGGTGAGCGAGAGCTCTGCTAGCCGCGGCTCGATGTGCTCCTTGTACCACTCGACGTCGGGAGCTTCGCCACCGTGCTTGGCTTCCCAGGCCAGCGTCGCGAGGCGCCGTCGTCGGTTCGCCTCCTCTCGGCGAGCCTGAGCGGCCGGAGTGTGCGATGGGAGGACGCCGTGCTCGGAACGGAAAGCCTCGGCGGCGACGTCGGCGGCGACCTTCATCGAGGCGTCCACCGCAGCGCGGTGCTCGGGCAGGCAGAGTTCGCACCAGCGTCGCTTCGGCCGGTTCCGGTCCGTCGGCGATGGAAGCACCGCCCCACAGCCTCGGCAGGTGCGGGCCGGGAGCACCGGCAGAGCCGTCGTGCGCGGTCGTTGCCGGCTTTTGGCTCTTGGCGCCAGCCCGCCCGGGTTCGGGCCAGTCGATGGCGCCTCCTGTTCGACTGTCGCCGTGGCTGCAGCGTCCCGTCTCCGCGCGGCGACCTTGTGCTTGTCCCGCGTGAGCACGGACGGCACGGTGACGTCGTAGGCGCTGCTCGCCGAGAGGATCCGCGCCACGTGCTCGACGACCGGGCCGAGCATCGCCGCCCAGGACGGCATCGCCTCTGCGATCCGGTGTGTGAGAGGCGGCAGGAGTCGAAGAACCCCGCGCCGGTCCTCCGCGAAGTCGCTCTTCATGAGCGGTCGCTCGTGGAGGAGGTCGAGCACGTAGGCGTCTACCGACGGGCGGACCGCCTCCATGACGTCGAGCACCATCGAGTCGCGTCCCTTCAGGTCGGCGTGCAGGATCCCGAGTCCCGGGTCGAGCCCGACCGCCAGGCAGGCGATCCGGCCCTCGGCCTCGATGAGCCGGTAGCCGTAGTTGAGCAGTGCGTTGGCAGGGTCCGTTGCCGACCGTGCTGTTGCGCCGTTCAGGGCCGATCGCCTCCCGTCGAATCGCAACCAGTGCTCCGGAATCCGAGGCACGTCCTTGCGTACGAACGGCACCGGGAAGCTCGACCAGGCATTCCAATAGACATTGGCGGCACCCGCCTCGAGCTGGCGGATCTCCTCCAGTGTCTCGGCACCGTCGAGACCGTCCCGGAGCTGGAGGATCGTCTCCGCTGCCTCGCTCTGCCAGAGCTGCCGGTCGGCGGCAGACGCCTGGCCGTGCAGCTTGGTGGCGATGAGATAGCGCGTCGCCTCCAGGCCCTCCGGTGTCGCCATTGCGAGCGCCTGCGCTCGGCGGAGCCGCGGGTCGTCGTTGCCGGTTCCGCCCGAGGTCAGGTGGAGCTCGCCGCCGAACGGGTCGAGCACGACGACGCCGATCCCGACCCCGGCGCACCAGCGGAGCGCTTCCAGACTCACCATCCCAGCGGAGGACAACACGACGAGCCGGGCGAGGCCGTGGGTCGCACGGGCGTAGCGACGCTCGCGTCGGTGTGTCCCGATCCCGTCGGCGACAACCAGCCGGCCGCGCTCGACACCGACCCGCACTCCGAAGCCGTCGGCGACGCAGACGGCCGGGTTGGGCGTGTCGTGTGCGAACGTTTCGGCCAGCCGGGACGGCACCGACAACGGTTCATCCCGAGTGCCCGCCTCTGTCGGAAGTAGCTTCTTTGCTCGCATAGGGAGTTCACCCTCCTTGTGCCAGCCCCGGGGAGGCTCCACCCTCGCCCGGGGCACCTTCTCGGTTATGTCAGACCCGCCTCGTCGAGGCTGTGGCGAAGCACGGCGGTTGGCAATCCAACGCCCGGAGCCAGGTTGGGGGGCGGTACCCATTGCCCGCGCGAGTCAGCGAGCCAGCGCAGACCGAGCAATAGCAAGAGATCGCGCCCACACTTGTCGAGGAGCAGCTGAGCACTCGGACGTTCGAACATCCCCCCATAGACTGGATTCGACCGGAGTTCGTCCCAATCGAGGGCGTACTGGCTGACAAAGGTGCGATACCGAAGCCGAGCTTCGAGATACGCGCCGTCCTTGAACTCGGACAGATGATGCGCGCCGAGGGTGATCGCCTCGTAGTAGTCCGCTAGCCCGTCCGCATCAACATGCGCCGGGCCGAGGCCCTGTGGGTCGATCACGGCCTTGATGAGCGGGACGAAGACAGCCCGGTTGAACGTTCCGGTGAGCGCCGCCTCCGCCAACAACTCTCGAAGTTCGCCGCGTGCGGCTCGCGAGGCTCCGGGGCGGGCGATGCTCTTCACGATCGCCCGAGCAGCCGCCTCGGCCTTCTCGAATGACGACGCCTTGTCGTGACCTCCGACCCACGTCCGCAGCGCAGCGCGGGTCTGCGGCAGCTCGATGAACGGCTCTCCCCAGAGCAGCCAGACCCATATCGGCACGACGGCTAGCTCGGCGACGTGACCGACCTCCTCTCGGTGCTGCAAGAGGGTGATGAAGAGATCACGCTGGTTGTCCGACCACAGGTAGTGAGCGCCGCGTTTGCCCTGCTTGCCGCGCTGGCGCTCCGCCTGAGCCAATAAGCCGATACTCGCCCAATCGGTGACCAGCCGCGCCGAGACTGAGAAGCCGGCGCCGTCGGCCTCTTTGACCAGTTCACTCCGTGAGAACGGCACAGATTCAGCTTACACTAAGTTTGGCCCTTGACGCTCCACAAGTCCGAACTGAGACTTGAGCGTGATGCAGCCAACACCCCTGTTAATGACAGCGAGTCAGGTGGCACGACGTCTCCAGCTCTCCTCGGAGCGCGTTCGTCAGCTTGCACGAGAAGGCAGGCTACCGGCGGTCCAGCACACCGAGCTCGGCCGGTTGTGGGACCCCAAGGACGTGGAGGCCTTCGCGAGCACTCGCGACCAATGGGGCAGGTACCCGCGACGGGCCGAGCCGACGGAACCCGGTGCATGACGATTCCTGCGCGTGGTCCCCGAGCAACATTCGGCGCCTCGGGGCCTGCCCGCGAGACCAAGTCTCGCGTCCACGAAGCTCTCTCGCTCGGACGCGAGCATCCCGAGTGGAGCGCCACCCGTGCCGCCCGGGAAGCCGGCACGACCCTCACGAGCATGGAGCGGTACGCACCGGACGCGCTTCAGCGCCAGCCGTCAGGTCGCCTTCGGATCAAGGCTGCTGACCGCGGCGTCCGGATCATGCCGATCGTCAGTGCGGGGATCGTCTACCCGCAGGTCGCCATCCTCGGCAGCCGTCAGGCATCTCTCGTCGGCCGGCATCTGGCAGCGATCTCGACCTTCCTCAGCGCGGGCGACGACCGTCTGCTCCGCTCGTTCGCCGGAAAGACGGTCGCGGGGACGCTGCCGAGCGGCGAGAGGCTCCGCTTCGAGCTGGAGGCCGACGCGGACGTCATCGCCGAGCTGGGTTTCGTCGGCGAGCTCGGCGACCTGGTGATCGAGAGCTAGCTGATGGCTCCGGACCCAGTGCGTGCAGACAGGCGCCGCTCCAAGCGTCAGGCCAGAGGCGGTCTTGGGACTCGCCCCGTCTGCACCTACTGCGGCTCGCTCGAATGGTCACACGTCATCCCGCGCCAGATCGACCCCGACGCTGCGACGGACGCCTGCCCCGTCTGCCACGCCGAGCTCGACGCCGCGCAACGCGATGCTGGAGTCGCTTTCCGGCCGGCACCGGACACGATCCCGGAGCGGAGCATCGCAGCGGACCGGGCACTCGCTGTCGCACTGACGAAGGTCGCGGACGGACTCTTCAAGCGTGCCGACGCGGGCGACCGATTCCTCGCGGGGCTTGACGCGGCGGGAATCGACTGGCGCCAGCTTCCAGGGGCCCGGCCGTGACCGACGCCGAGTTCATCGCGATTGCGATCGCCCGAAAGTACGGACTCGATCCGGTGATGTTGATCCGGGCATCCGCCTTCCTCGGCGCGGTGCACGACGCTCTGCAACTGATGTCGCCCGAGGAGCTGATCGCTGCCGTCGTCGCACCAGGCGGGCTTCAGGGTCTCGACAACGTCTACGGCGGCGTCATTGCTCGAATCCGCAAGTTGCCCGAGAACAAGGCGCTGCGGGACCGAATCAGTCGGGACGAGACCGAGAAGGAGCACTGGCTCCAGCTCGGGCGAGCGGCGCGGCGCGGCCAGACATTGGGCGAGCTCGTCGCCGCCGGTGAGCTCTTCGCCGATGAGGCAGAGCGGATGCTGGAGAGCGAGTTCGGTGACCCGGAGGTGCGTGCCATCTCCCTTGAGGGTCTGCGAGGGCAGCTTCTGTGACTGGCTCGCCTCCGAACGACACGGCAATGGAGGCAGCGCTCATCGGCGGCGTCCTGTCGGACCCGGCCGCGCTCGACGAGGTGCTCTCGACCGGCCTCGCCGCCGAGGCGTTTCACGCCCCGGCGAGCCGCCACGCTTTCGATGCCATCTGCGCGCTCGCGGCACGCGGTGAGCCGGTGGACACCCTCACCGCCGCGGCCGAGCTCCGGGCACGCGAGCAGGCCCGGCCATCAGCGGACGCGCTGCAGTCCTGGATCACGAGGGCGCCGGCGCCTGACGCCCTGCTGGCGTACGCGATCCGGATCCGTGACCTCGGCCGGCAGCGAGCGCTCATCGGCGTCGGTCACGAGATCGCCGCCCTCGGCACGACACCGACGACCGACATCGAGGGCGCTCTCGACGAGGCCGAGCGCCTGCTGCTGGAGGTGACGTCGGACGGCAGGGAGGAGACGGCCCCGGCGCTCGCCGTCGAGACCGTGGACGAGCTGCTCTGCCAGATCCGTGCGCGCCAGGACGGCACGGCCGCGCTCCCCGTCAGCACCGGCTCGGTCGATCTCGACCGCCAGCTGCTGGGAGGCTTCCGCCCGGGACAGCTGGTCGTCGTCGGAGCCCGTCCCTCGATGGGGAAGACCGCCTTCGTCCTCGGTATGACTGTGGCGGCGGCAAAGCGTGACATCCCGACGCTCTTCTTCTCCCTCGAGATGAGCAGGGCCGAGGTCGCCCAGCGCTTCCTCGCAATGGAAGGTGTCCCAACCGACCAGCAAGCGTCCGGCCTCTCGCCCGGTGGGTGGAGCTCGCAGCGGCCGCTCGCGACCGCATGAAGACCTGGCCGCTCCGGATCGACGATGACGCAGCGGTGACGGCCCTCACGATCCGCTCTCGCGCGGCAGGATGCTGGCGAGAGAAGGCCTCGGCCTCGTCGTGATCGACTACCTGCAGCTCGTCTCGCACCGCCAGACCGAGAACCGCCAGACCCAGGTGGCCGAGATCAGCCGGGAGCTGAAGCGCATCGCCCGCGAGCTGTCGGTGCCCGTGGTCGCCGTCTCGCAGCTCTCCCGCAACTTGGAGGCGCGAGAGGACAAGGTGCCGAGGATGTCGGACCTCCGGGAGTCCGGCCAGCTGGAGCAGGACGCCGACGCCGTTGTCTTCCTCCACCGTCCCGAGGTCTACGACAACGAGGCCGAGCCTGGTCTCGCCCAGGTGATCGTGGCCAAGCACCGCAACGGGCCGACGGGAGTCATCCACCTCACGTGGCTCCCACAGCGGATGCGCTTCGCCGACCGGGCTTCGCTGAGACGGGAGCCGCCGCCATGACCGGCCGCTTCCAAGTGATGCCCCCGTCCTCGCCCGAGGCGCGGCGCGCCCTCGCCGACGACATCGGGCGGCACGGCGTGCTCGTCCCGGTCGAGGTGGACGAGGAGGGCAACGTCCTCGACGGGCACACGCGAGTCGAGATCGCGGCCGAGCTCGGGATCGACTACCCGACGATCGTGAGGGCGGGCCTCTCCGAGACCGAGCGGATCGAGCACGCGCTCCGGCTCAACCTGCTGCGCCGCCACTTGGGGCCGGTCGAGTGGGCGAACGCCGCACGCCAGCTCGCCGAGCTACGCGGTCTCCGCGTCGGGACCCAGGGACGCCAGGGCGGGAAAACGGACAGCCTGGCCGTTTTCTTCGCCGAGCTCGGCGTGGCGCCCCGGACGGGACGGCGCAGGCTCCGTCTCGCCGACAGGCTGAGCGAGCGTCCCGACCTCGCTGCGCTCGTTGACTCCGGCCAGATGGACGCGAGCCGGGCCGAGCGCCTCGCGAAGGAGTGGGAGTACGAGGAGCGGCGCGCTGCTGCCGACCCAGCTCCCCAGACGAGCCTCGGCGGCGGAATCGACGTTCGGCTCGGACCGTTCCAGCAGGTGCTCGGCGACGTCGCCGACGAGTCGGTCGATCTCGTCCTCACCGACCCGCCCTGGCAATGGGACACAGAGACGCTGCAGCTGTGGGACGACCTCGGCGCCTTCTGTGCCCGGGTGCTGAAGCCTGGCCGCGCCCTCGTCGCCTACTCCGGCTCGGGATGCCTCGCCGCCGCCATGGAGCGGCTCTCTCGCCACCTCACCTACACCTGGGCGGGCTCGCTCCCGCTCCCGGGCAAGCACACCGAGATCCACGCCGTGCTCGCACGCGACGCCTCGACACCGATCGTCTTCTTCTCCAAGGGCCGCTACGAGCCGCGCCACTGGTTCGTGAACGCCATGGCCTCGCCCGGTCCGGAGAAGGACGCCCATCCCTGGCAAAAGCCCCTCCCGAACGTCGCCTACTACCTCCGCTGCTTCTCCAATCCGGGCGAGCTTGTCTGTGACCCGTTCCTCGGCGGAGGCACGTCCGCCGTCGCTGCCCAGCAGGAACGCCGGCGCTTTGTCGGCTGCGACGTCGATCCCGGCGCCGTCCAGGCCACCCTCGACCGCCTGTCGCAACACAGCGCCACACACGCGCCAACGGGCGCAACGTCGGACCAAAGGAGGAAGCCATGACCTGGGTGACGTGCCGTTGTGGCCACGGGTTCGAGACACGCGCCGAGTCGCGCACGACCTGCCGCATGTGCAAGAGCGCGGTGACCGTGCCGAGGTCGGCCACGTCGGTCCACTACTCCGGCGGCGAGGGCGCCTCGGGCGCATCACGGCCGCAGGTCGCCATGATCGGCCTCGGGTTCGTCGGCTGGGGGGTCTGGTCACTGCGCAAGTGGAACGCCTCCGACCCCGCGACGCGTCAGTGGCAGTCCCTCGGGTGGGCGCTCACCAGCATCGCGGCGGGGTGCGGCTTGCTCTACATCGCTGCCTGCTCCCGCTTCTGGGAGGAGTGATGACGCCCGAGTTGCTCGACGTCGCCGTCCGCGCCTGGGCGCTCCCGGACGGCTGGTCGCCTCGGGAGGCACCGCGACACCGCCACAAGCCGCGCGCCCTCGTCGTTCTCGACTGCGAGACCGAGCTCGCCGGTCGCCAGAGCCTCATCGTCGGCTGCTACCAGTACGTGCGTGTGCGCTGGAGGGGTGCTCGCCCGACCTTCTCGACAGTCGAGGAAGGGCTGATCGTCCCGGACGACGCCGATCCCGAGGACCTGGGGCGGCTCCGCTGGTACGCCGCCGCCCATGACCCGGACGTTGACGACGACACCTACGAGGTCTGCCCGAACCTCCGAGTGCTCACCCGGCACGAGTTCTGCGAACACCTCCTGTGGGAGGCGTGCTACCGGAACAAGGCGACCCTCGTCGGCTTCAACCTCGGCTTCGACCTCTCCCGCCTCGCACTCTCGGCTCATCCCGGGCGTGGCGCCTACTCGGGAGGCTTCGTGCTCCGTCTCTGGCAGTACAACGGCGGCGACCACCGCTTCCGCCCGAACGTCGTCGCTCGGCGCATCGACAACAAGCGGACGCTGTTCAGCTGGACGCGGGTCGTGAGCCCTCCCGACGACGGTGCGCCTCACAGAGCGAGCGACGACCACTTCCTCGACCTCCGCACGCTCGTCTTCGGGCTGCGGAGCGAGGGGCACTCCCTCGAGTCCGCCTGCGAGGCGTTCGGCCGGCCGTACCGCAAGCGGCGGGTCGAAGCTCGGGCAGCTCTCGGAGGAGCTGATCGACTACGTGCGGGAGGACGTGGCCGCGACGACCGATCTCGCCCAGGCGACCCTCGCCGAGTTCAGCCGCCACCCGATCCCGCTGTCGGCGGACCGAGCCTTCTCGCCCTCGGCTCTCGGCCGTGCCTACCTCGCACAGATGGGCATCACACCGCCCCTCACCCGCTCGACGCTGACCCAAACAGAGCTGGCTGAGGCGATGGAGGCCTTCTACGGACCGAGGGTGGAGGTGCGCATCCGCCACGTCCCGGTGCCGGTCACCCTCGTGGACTTCTCCAGCCAGTACGCGAACGTCGCCCGCCTGCTCGGGATCTTCGACCTCCTCCGGGCTGAGACGCTCCAGGCGCTTGACGCGACCGAGGAGGTGCGAGCTCTCCTGGCCGAGGCCGATCTGGAGACGGCCCTCTCACCGGCGACCTGGCGAGGCCTCGTCGGGGTGGCGCTCGTCGAGCCGTGTGAGGACTGGCTCCCGTCCCGGGCCTGGTACTCGGGGAGGGGTGACGTGCCGAGGGTTGGCATCGGCCCTCTCACCTCGACGCGACCCCTCTGGTTCTCCCTCCCTGATCTGTTTGCGGAGAAGGTCCTAGCTGGGACAACGCCGAATATTCTCCGCCGCGTGGCGCCTCGCCGGCGAGGGCAGAACCTCCCTTCGCTCGGTCTTGATCGGCGGGAGGGTGCCCTTCGACCCCCGCGAGACGACTGGTGGGCACGCCTCGTCGAGGCTCGGGAGCGGCTCGGTGACGACCCGATCGCCCGCACGATGAAGGCCGTCGGCAACACGACCGCCTATGGCGACTTCGTGCGGATGGACCAGCAAGGGAACGAGGCGAAGGTGACGGTCCACCGGAGCGACGGCGAGCCGTGGCGCAAGCGGGTTGCACGCCCGGAAGCCCCGCACTCGTTCTGCTTCCCTCCCATCGCGTCCGCCGTGACGGGAGGCGGGCGGCTCCTCATGGCCATCCTCGAACGGCTCGTGGCCGACGCCGGGGGGTGTTGGGCGAGCGCCAACACCGACTCTGCAGCCATCGTCTCGACAGGGCGCGGCGGCCCCGTCGCCTGCCCGGGCGGCAACCTGCGGGTGGGCGACAGCGAGGCCCTGCAGGCACTGCCGTGGGCGGCGGTGGACACGATCCGGGAGCGCTTCGGCTCGCTCGGGATGCGGCTCAATCTCACGCCCGAGAACCTCGACGAGCAGGGCGACCGCCGCCAGCTGCACGCCGTCGGTGTCGCCGGTTCCCGCGTGGTCTTCTTCGCCGACGGACCGCTCGGACGGACGGTCGTGAAGCGCTCCGAGGTCGCGCTCGGCGACCTGAGCAGCCCGCTCGGTCCGGGCACGATGCAGGCCTTCATCGACGAGGCGGCGAGCTGGATGCTGGACCGGGTGATCGACGGGCCGGGACGCACACCGCGGTGGTTCGGCCTCGCCGCCACGGCAGACGTCTCGATGGGCACCCCAGGTCGCGTCGCAAGCCTCGGTGAGCTCGGCTCGCCCTTCGGCTTCGCGACGGCGGCGCGGCGGGCTCGTCGCGTCGAGCCGCTCTTGTCGGGAGACCGTGTCCGGCTCATTGCGCCGGCGGGAGATCTCCCCGAACAAGCCCGATGGGTGGAGGTACCGTCGGGCGTACGCCCGCACGTCGTCGTCGGGAGCGGCCGAGGCCGGCCTGGCGATGTCCGGATCGCCACCTACGGCGAGGAGGTCGTCTCGCTCCTCTTCCACCCCGAGTCCAAGATGCTCGGACCGGACGGAGCGGTGTGCAAAGCGACCACGATAGGTCTGCTCACACCTCGGCCGGTCGTCGTCGGCGCCGTGCACCTCGTCGGCAAGGAAGGGAACCGGATCGACGAGGTTGCATCCGGCGAGGTTCTCGACCCGGCCGAGGTCCTGACCGACTATGGGGATGACGAGTGGGAGCGGTTAGTCGCCCCGGCAGCCAGATTGTTCGGTGTCCGCAAGCTGGCGCGGGACACTGGCTTAACGCGTTCGAAACTCACGCTCCTGCTCCGTGGCCACGTTCGGCCCCATGCTTCAACCAGAGCCGCGATCGCACGGTGTCTCGAGGGATCCGAGGAGCGCAGAGACTACGATCCGTGAGCACCGAGCTTGTTCTCACGGACAGGAGATGATTTGGATGCCAAGCCGCCCCTCGCAGCTGGCCCCCGCTCACCTGGCGGTTGACGGTCTCTTCGGTCACCTCGCGCAGCACATCAACCTACGCAGGACAGATCGGACCACGATCCTCACGGGACCGAACGGATCAGGTAAGACAACGGTGCTGAAGATCCTGCAAGCGATGCTCGCTCTGGACCTCTCCTCGCTGGCTCGTCTGCCATTCGCCACCAGCCGTCTCACCTACCTCGACGGTTCAGCGTTACTCGCTTCACGCGCCTGGGACCGCAACGAGCAACAGGTCTTTCAGGGGTTCAGGCAGGCTGCCGACGGGATTCACTCGTCCTCTCTCTTGATTGAGGGATTCGATCGCCGAGGCGACGCCGTCGGATTCTGGGACGTGCCCGCCGAACCTGATCTGCTCGAAGACGTCGAACTCCCCTGGCACTACGAGCGCATCGCGCATGACCGGTGGATCGACACTCGCGATGGAGAGATCGTTAGTAGTGACCTCCTCCTTCGCCGATACGCTAGGCCGCACCTCCGGAGCCGGGCTGCGAAGCAAGACCCACCACCCTCGTGGCTTGAGAGGTACCGCTCGCCGGCCGCACCGACCCTGATCGCGACAGCGCGTCTGGATGTCGGTGCCCTGTTGCTGGATCGAGTTCCGGACAACCGTTCCCGGCGAATCGTCCCAGCGGCTTCCCAAATCCGGCTGTACGTGCGCCAGATCAGCGCTCTCATGGACCAGGCAAAAAACACCTCGCTCCTTGTATCGCAGCGCGCCGACAGAAGATTTGCGACTATCGCGCTAGAGAAGACCCGCAAGGCTGCTGCTGAGGCCGAACTGCGTGACCGTTACCAACGCATCGTCGCGCTACTCCACGATCTGCACGAGAATGGCCTGGCCGAGGAGTCCATCGGCTTGACTTATCCGGAAGGCAGAAAGAGCCCAGTGGAGCGCAGGTTCCTCACACTGTTCCTTGACGACTGGGAGGACAAGTTGCGGCCCCTCCAACCGGTTCACGAAAAGCTGCAGCTGTTGCGCCGGATTGTTGGCGAGAAGATGAAGGGAAAGTCGTTGGTCATTAACGACGACGGAGAGTCTCTCCTTCGTCTCGGCTACAGGGCAGACAATCCCAGTGGAAATGTTGTCCTCGGGAGAGCAGCACCTGCTTGCTCTGTTCACGATGCTGTTGTTCGGCGCGACGGAGCAGTCGTGGGTCCTCATCGACGAGCCCGAGATATCTCTACACGAAAGCTGGCAGCACGAGTTTCTGGGTGATTTAGAGAAGGTCGCCGAGCTGGTTGGCCTCAGGTTCGTTCTTGCGACACACTCGCCCGGAATCATCAGCGGAAGGTGGGATCTGACAGAAGAGCTCGGGGTCTAAGGGTCTCGCGGGAAAGTGCCATCGAACTCGCTTTACGCGTTTGATGATCTCGTCGGTCGCATTCGGTTGCATCGCCAGGCCGACGCGCGTCCAATAGTTGTGTGCGAAGGCCCCGCAGATCTCAGATTCCTCAATCGCGTTCTGGATCTTGAATCGGTAGCACTGTTTCTTGCGGGAACTCGAGACGCGGTCCTGAACGCGGTGGCGCAGCTGCGAGACGCTGGAATCGATCGCTTGGCCGGAGTCGTTGACCGAGACTTCGACGACACAGTCCACGTCTCAGAAGGCATTGGCCTTCCAATCGTCTGCTATGACAACGCTGATCTCGAAGCGATGATTTGGCGATCAGCCGCCCTCTCGGACGTTCTTGCCGAGCTGGGCAACGCCGAAAAGCTCAAAAGTTTTGGCGGCGTGCATCGGCTCCGCTCGACCGTCGAGGAGAGCCTTCTACCTCTTCAACGCTTGCGCCGAGCCAACGCTCTCAATGGTCTCGGGCTACCGTTCGACTCGTTGAAGCTAAACACAAAGGTCGATAAGCAGTCCCTTGCGATCCGTGCCCCGTCACTTTGCAGCGCTCTCTGGCACGCGGACTGCCCCCGATCCGTGAAGGAATTGATTGAGCTCGCTGAGACCGGGGATCTCGCTCGCTGCCCACTTACAGACGAGATCCTCGTTCGCGGAAAGGACTGTTTGACCGTAACGGGCGTAGCGTTACGTTCGCTGGTGGGAGGCGTCAGCCATGCCTTGGCGCAGCCGGACCACCTTGGAGACTTGAGTCGATTAGCAAGTTCTCCGGCAACGGTCGCAAGCTCGATGTGGCGGATACGCCTCCACGAAGTTCTGGGTACGTGACCCCCCTCACCCCGCTCCGCTCGCCCGCCTCTGCCTCCGGCCCTCTGGGCCTCCGGCTTGGCTGACTGGCTCGCTCCGCTCCGGCTGGCTGGCTGGCTCCGATGCTCCCCGCTCCCGGGGGTGGTCCCCTTTCCCGGCCACTCTCTCTTATCCCGTCATTCAAGAAAAGGTGGGCCCGGCAGGGATCGAACCTGCGACCCAGGGATTATGAGTCCCCTGCTCTGACCACTGAGCTACGGGCCCACGGTGCGACTGCTCCCTACCTGACGCGGCGGCAGGAACACCGAACCGGCAGGCTACCGCCCCCAGAGGGACCCAGTCAGCGCCAGTCAGCGCCCGGGCGTCACGGTCTGGGTGCAACGTGGACCCGAACGCACGGTGGCGTCCGAGGTCACCGACCCGGCGGGCGGTCCTCCTGCGACCTACCGTAAGGAGCATGGAGATCGCACAGGCAATCGAACGACTCGAGACGCTTCACCGGGCGGTGCTCTGCACGCGGCGCCAGGACGGCTCTCCTCAGATGTCGCCGGTCGTCTGTGCGTTGGACGGAGATGGCCGGTTGGTGGTCTCCACTCGTGAGACGGCCATGAAAGCCAAGTATCTACGCCGCGACCCGAGAGTCGCGTTGTGTGTCTTCAGCGACGGCTTCTTTGGTGCGTGGCTGCAGGTGGAGGGCACCGCAGAGATCGTCTCGTTGCCCGAGGCGATGGAGGGCTTGGTCGCCTACTACCGCGCGCTCTCGGGCGAGCACCCCAACTGGGACGAGTACCGGCAGGCGATGATCGACGAGAAGCGGGTACTCGTTCGCGTCACGATCGAGCGTGCAGGACCCGACGTCCAAGGCTGAGAGGCATCGAGGAAGAAAGCCCAGCTCCGGGGGAGAGACTCGAACTCTCAACCTAGCGGTTAACAGCCGCTTGCTCTGCCGATTGAGCTACCCCGGATCGATTTTCCGGGTCAGCCTATCGAGTCCGCAACCGCCTGCTGAGCGAGGCGTCGGGCCATGTCCATTGGCGCGGCAGGCCCGCGAGGGGTAGAAGGAGGGGGTGAAGTTCAGGACTGGTTTCGTGATAGGTGCCGCCGCGGGGGCGTGGGCGGTCAACAAAGCCTCACAGCTGCAACGCGGGCGGCGCCCCGTCGCAGCCCAGGCATCGGGCACCGTGGCTGCCGAGGAGGCCGCCGAGAAACTCCGGGCGCTCAGCGGACTTGCCAGGGAACGCCTGTCCGATCTCGTCGAAGGACCGATCGGCAACATGGCGAGGGATCGGATAGCCGATCTCATCGGCGCGTCGTTGAACGGCAACGGCAGGGCCAACGGAAGCCCAGCCAACGGCAGCTCCGGCAACGGAAGCGGTCACGGCGCCATCGACACCGACGCGCGCTGGCCCTATTAGCCCGCTGGCGCTACTAGGGAGCGCAGGCGACCTCAGTCGCCGTCGACGTACTCCCGAAGCGGTCTGGAGACCATCGGGTGGCGGAGCTTGGCGAGCGTCTTCATCTCTATCTGGCGGATGCGCTCACGGGTGACGCCGAAGATCTGACCGACCTCCTCCAAGGTCCGCACCCTGCCGTCATCGAGCCCGAAACGCAGCCGTACGACCTCCTGCTCGCGCTCGGTGAGCTCGTCGAGCGCTCGCTTGACGGCCTCGTTCAAGAGCATCTTGGTGGCTGCGTCGGCTGGCACCTCGGCCGTCTGGTCCTCGATCAGATCCGAGAGGCTGAAGTCCTCCTCGTCCCCGATCGGCTGGTCGATCGAGATGGTGTCCTGGCCGATTCGCTGCAGCTCCCTCACCCGGTCCACGGGCAACTGGACCCGGAGCGCGATCTCCTCCACGGTCGGCTCGCACCCGAGCTCCTGGGCGAGTTGGCGGTGCGTGCGCATGACCTTGTTGATGGTCTCGACCATGTGAACGGGGATTCGTATCGTCCGGGCTTGATCGGCAACTGCACGGGTTATCGCCTGACGGATCCACCACGTCGCATAGGTCGAGAACTTGAACCCCCGCTGGTAGTCGAACTTCTCGACTGCCCTCATCAACCCGAGGTTGCCCTCTTGGATCAGGTCGAGAAACGCCATCCCGCGGTTGCGGTACCGCTTCGCGATCGAGACCACGAGGCGCAGGTTCGCCTCGATGAGGAGCTCCTTTGCCTCCTGCCCGTCCTCGATGGCCCGCTCGATCTCGCGGCGCTCGCGAGCGGGCACCTTGTCGAGGGTCCCTTCGGCGGTCCATGACGCCAGGATCGCGGAGGCCTCGATTCCGGACTCGATCTGCTTAGCGCAGAGCACTTCGAGCTCGGGAGTGAGGAGCGACACGCGGCCGATCTCTCGAAGGTAAGCCCGAACCGGGTCCGTGCCAGAGGCGCCAGTCGAGTGGTGCTCGGCAGCGGCCGCTAGCGCGCTCGCAAGTCGGGGCCGGCGCCCCTCGCTCTCGGCACGGAGCAAGGCGAGTGGGTCCGGCGTCAACTCGGTTGCGCTCACCCTTCCTCCCCTCCCCGTGCTGCTAGCCACGCTACCAAGCGATCCGCCGCTTCGATCACTGCGCGCGGTGGGTGGTCGCCCGCGCCCACTTCGCTGAACACCTCGAGCTTCCGACTTCAGCCATGCCACGAGGGGCACCGTAGCCAAGAGCCGCTCCTCGTCGCCCGCTGTCTGGGCTTCGCGTACCTCCGCTTCGAGGTCCGCCATTACGTCTTGGGTCGTGGCTCGCACGAGCGCGACGACGACCTGGTCTGCCCCGATCTCGGGGTCCGAGGTCGCCAGCTCGACCAGCAGACGGGCGACCTCGTCATCGGCATGCTCGATGGCCTTGTGCAAGCTGTCGGCCGCGGCAAGTGCCCGGAAGGCCTGCTGCTGCAGCGGATCGACGAACAATCCTGCATCGAGCCGGGCCGCCATGGTCGCCGGCTCGTGAATCGCAAGCGCGAGCGCGTCACGTCCCGCCCGTTGCCCAGGTGACGTGCGCAGCGTCGAAGGTCGAGGTGCCGGCGACCCCGAACCTGGACCGCCGGGGCGGTATCCGTATCCCTCGTCCGGCGGCGCGTCCTCGTCCCGAGGAGGAGGCTCGCCCCCGGACAGGACCGGCGCCCGCTGAGGTCCCCGTTGAGGCGCCCGCTGCCGCACCAGTGCCGTTGCCAGCAACGGCCGAAGCTGTTCGAGATCGATCCGCGTGCGATCTGCCACTTGCACGAGGTACTGGTCACGCACGAGCTCGTTGGGGTGCTCGGCGACCACTCCTATCGCTGCCTCGGCCGCGCGTGCACGCGCCTCTGGATTGCGCAGGTCCTGTGCTTCGAGCTCACGCCGTACACGGAACTCGAGGTAGGTCTTCGCATTCTCGATGGCCGCCCGTAACCGGTCAGGGTCGCTCGAGGCGAGATCACCCGGGTCCCGGCCCTTCGGCAGGTCGGCGACGGCCACCTCGATCTCGTGGCGCCGCTCCCACTCATAGAAACGAGCGGCAGCCGACTCTCCAGCCACGTCCGCATCGAACGCCAAGATGATCCGCCGCCCGAAACGGGCCAGCAACTTGAAGTGGTCCTCGGTGAGTGCCGTCCCGCAGGTCGCGACCGCTCGAGGGAGCCCGACGCGGAAGAAGCCGATCACGTCGGTGTAGCCCTCGCAGACGATGACCTCCCCGGTCTGCACGATCGATTGGCGGGAGAGGTTGAGGGCGTAGAGGGTGGAGCGTTTCTGATAGATGGGCGTCTCAGGGGAGTTGCGGTACTTCGGTCCCTGGCCGTCACCGATGCCGGGAACGAGCCGGCCGCCGAGCGCCACGGCCTTCCCGTCGGTCTGGAAGATCGGGAAGATGACTCGTCCCCGGAACGAGTCTCTCGGGCCGTAGTTGCCCTGGACGACGAGACCCGCGCCGGCGAGCGAGTTGGGGAGCGCCTTGACGTTCCGTACCAGTTCGTTGCCGCCTTCAGGCGCCCATCCGAGCCGGAAGCGCCGCACGATCTCACTGTTGAGACCGCGTGACCGAAGGTACTGGCGGGCCTGAGCCGCATCGGGGTGCTTGAGCAACCGGTCGTGATAGAACGCGACGGCCTTCTCCATGGCGTCGTAGAGTGCCTGCCTGCGGTCGCGGGCCTCCCGGTCGGGGCCTTCGGCATCGTTGCGAATCGAGACACCGGCCCGGGACGCCAACCGTTCGACTGCCTCGACGAAGGTGCATCCTTCGATAGCCCGGAGGAACGTGATCGGATCGCCCGAGGCCTGACAGCCGAAGCAGTAGTAGAGGCCCTCCTCGGCGTTCACACTGAACGACCCCGACTTCTCCGAGTGGAACGGGCAGAGCCCGACGTAACGCCGGCCCACCCGCTTGAGCGGCGTGTACTCGCCGATCAGGGCCACGATGTCGGTCGAGGACCGGACGAGCGCTACGTCTTCATCGGGAATGGCCATGCTGGGCCGACGGTATCGCCTGAGTGGGTCACCCGCGGCACTGCGGGGCTCCCACGAGCAGGCTGTCGATCAGCGAGCCGGCCCCGCTGCGAGGACGGACTGGGCCGCCGCGAGCCGCGCTATCGGGACGCGGAATGGCGAACAGCTGACGTAGTCGAGACCGGCCTTGAAGAAGATGTCGATCGACTGAGGGTCGCCTCCGTGCTCGCCGCAGACCCCGCACTTCAGGTTCGGCTTCGTCTCCCGTCCCTTCCTGACGGCGATCCGGACGAGCTCCGCCACGCCCTGCGGGTCGACGTTCTCGAACGGGTTGGCGGGGATGAGGCCCTTCTCGAGGTACTCGGTCATCATGCGGCCCTCGACGTCGTCGCGGCTGAAGCCGAACGTCATCTGCGTGAGGTCGTTCGTTCCGAACGAGAAGAAGTCGGCGACCTCGGCGATCTCGTCCGCGACGAGGGCGGCGCGCGGTGTCTCGATCATGGTCCCGATGGCTACGTCGATGCGACCTGCGGAGTCAGCCTCGCCGGCCTCTTCGATGGCCTTCTCGACCCAGGAACGGGCGAGCGCCAGCTCCTCCCGCGACACAGTCAGCGGGATCATCACCTCGAGGACCGGGTGCCCGCCCGCCTTGGTGCGGTCGATGGCTGCCTCCATCAAGGCCCTCACCTGCATCCCATAGAGACCCGGCTTCAACACGCCGAGCCGGACGCCTCGCGTGCCGAGCATCGGGTTCACCTCGTGCCAAGCGCGTGCCGCCTCGAGGAGTGCGTGTTCCTCCGTTGTGAGGCCTTCTTTGGCTTCTTTGACCGCGAGCGACTCGATGTCCGGGAGGAACTCGTGCAAGGGCGGGTCGAGCAGGCGCACGACGACCGGGAGCGAGTCCATCGCCGCGAGGATCTCTATGAAGTCAGCCTTCTGGGCGACCCGGAGCTCCTCGAGCGCGGCGTCCTCTTCCGCCGAACCGTCCGCCAGGATCATGCGGCGAACGATCGGCAGGCGGTCCTCGCCGAGAAACATGTGCTCTGTCCTGCACAGTCCGATCCCCTCCGCCCCGAGGCGGCGGGCGTTCTCGGAGTCGGGCCCGTTGTCGGCGTTCGCCCTTATCCCGAGGCGGTCGCCCCGGATCGCGTCGGCCCAGACAAGGATTTGCTCGAAGCTCCGCCGGTGGTTCGGCGGCTGAGAGCTCAACCGCGCCGGCGACCACGGTGCCGGTCGTGCCGTCGATGGAGATGATGTCGCCTTCTGCAACCGTTGTGCTCCCGACCGTGAAGGTCTTCGCAGCGGCGTTGATGCGAACGTGCTCGGCGCCCACGACCGCAGGCTTGCCCCGACCGCGCGCCACGACAGCCGCGTGCGAGACGAGACCGCCTCGCGCGGTGAGGACGCCCTGGGCTGCCAACATCCCGTGGACGTCCTCAGGGCTCGTCTCGTTGCGCACGAGGATGACCTTCCGGCCGGTGGAGGCCTTCTCGGCCGCGTCGTCGGCCGTGAACACGACCTCGCCGACTGCCGCGCCGGGCGACGCACCGAGGCCCTTGGTGAGAACGGGTGCCGAGCTGTCCTTGAACTGAGGGTGGAGGACCTGGTCGATGTGCTCGGCGGTGATCCGCAGGACGGCTTCGGGGTGCGTCAGCTTGATCGCCTCGTCGTCGACCATGTCGACGGCCATCCGGAGCGCCGCACGCCCTGTCCGCTTGCCCACACGCGTCTGGAGCATCCAGAGCTTGCCCTGGTCGATCGTGAACTCGGTGTCGCACATGTCCCGGTAGTGGGACTCGAGTCTCGCGAAGATGTCCATCAGCTCGGCGTATATGGCCGGGAAGCGATCCTTCAGGGCGGACAGCGGCTCGGTGTTGCGGATGCCGGCGACGACATCCTCACCCTGGGCGTTGACGAGGAAGTCGCCGTACGCGCCGTGAGCGCCGGTTCCAGGGTCGCGGGTGAAGCCGACGCCGGTCCCGGAGTTGTCGTCTCGGTTCCCGAAGACCATCGCCTGCACGTTGACAGCCGTGCCGAGGTCGTTCGGTATGTGCTCCCGCACGCGGTAGGCGACTGCACGGGCCCCGTTCCAGGACTCGAAGACGGCTTCGATGGCGCCTCGGAGCTGGTCCGCCGGAGCCTGCGGGAACGGGTTGCCGGTGGCCTCGGAGACGACCTCCTTCAGCTCCTCGACCAGCTTGCGGAGCGAGGCGGGTCCGATCTCGGCGTCCGTCTTGACCCCGGCCCCCTCCTTGGCACGCTCGAGTGGTCCGTCGAGGATGTCACCCGAGATCCCGAGGACGATCCGGCCGTACATCTGGATGAAGCGCCGGTACGAATCGAAGGCGAAACGCTCGTCGTTCGTCTGCTTGACCAACCCCTCCACCGACTCGTCGTTGAGGCCGAGGTTGAGGACGGTGTCCATCATCCCGGGCATAGAGAACTTGGCGCCGGAGCGGACCGAGACGAGGAGTGGGTCGGACGGGTCCCCCAGGTCGCGACCCATCTGCTGCTCCAGGCGCCGGAGGTGCTGGTCGACCTCCTCGGTGAGACCGCCCGGCCAGCCTCCTTCCATGTAGGCGCGGCAGGCGTCTGTGGAGATTGTGAACCCGTGAGGCACGGGCAGCCCGAGTACCGACGTCATCTCGGCCAGGTTGGCTCCCTTGCCGCCGAGGAGGTCCTTCAGTTCCATTGGCGGGCGTGGGTGCGCGTGGTCGAAGTCGTAAACGTAGGCCATCGTGGGTCTTTCTCCTGGAATTGGGTCCGGTCAGAGCCTACCGACCCTGGTGCCCGGCAAGAAAAAGGAGTCAACTGGAGCCGTGATCCGGTTCCGACCGGCGGTTGCTGCCGGCCTGCTGCTTGTGATCGCTGTGACCGCCGCCATAGTCACGGTCCCTCTCGTTTCCGGGGGGAGCCGTGCTCCGGCGACCACCTCGGCGGGGGCTTCAACGACCACTGCACCTGCCCTGAGCACCGCAACCGTCCGCACCGAGCCTGCCCCGACGACCGCCGTCACCACCTCGACGACCACGGCCATTGCCCCGCCTGCGCCGACGACGGCCGTCACTACGACGACCGTCACTCCTAGGCCACCTCCGCCTTCGCAACCGGGATGCCCGGACACGGTCGCCTCCGAGATGGCGAGTCGCGACCACGCGAGCCAGCTCATCACGGTGGTGGCGTCAGACTCCGGGGCGACGTACGCCACGCTCACGGCCTGGAAGCGCTCCGGCTCGTGCTGGGCGGTCGCACTCGGCCCCTTCGAGGCACGCATCGGTACTGCCGGGATCTCCACGGACAAGCACGAAGGCGACGGTACGACGCCTGCCGGCGTCTACGACTTCGAGCCGACGATGTACGGGATTGCCGCCAACCCGGGGGTCCGTTTCACCTATCGGAGGCTCAGCTGCGGCGACTGGTGGGACGAGGACTCGGCGTCACCGGAGTACAACCGCTTCGTCGTGGTGCCGTGTTCGGAGACTCATCCCCCATTCGACAACGGCGCCTCCGAACCGCTCTGGACAGAGACCGTTGCCTATCCTTCGCTGGCCGTCATCAACTACAACCCGAACGACATCCCGGGCAAGGGGTCGGCGATCTTCCTACATGCCGACATCGGGATAGCGACGACGGGTTGCGTGACCATTCCGCTCGGGGAGTTGGACGAGGTCCTCGACTGGATGCTGCCGGCTGATGACCCGGCGATCGCAATCGGCACGACCGCGACGATCACGTCGTACTGATTGGAGCCCGGGAGTGGAGTCCTGCGCGGGGCCGCCAGGTAGCCTCCGGGAGCGATGACCACGAGACCAGCCAGTGTGGACTTCCACTTCGACGTGATGTGCCCGTTCGCCTACCTGACGTCCCTCTGGATCCGTGAGGTGAGACGAGAGACTGGTTTGGAGGTGAATTGGCGTTTCTTCAGCCTTGAAGAGATCAACCATGAGGAGGGGAAGAAGCACCCCTGGGAGCGGCAATGGTCTTACGGGTGGTCGCTGTTGCGGATCGCGGCCCTGCTCCGGCGCCGTGACATGGCGGAGGTCGATGCCTGGTATGCCCGCTCCGGGTCGGCACTTCACCGCGAGGGCCTCAAGCCTCACGATCCGGATGTCGCCCGCCAGCTTCTTGCGGAGATCGGCATCGACCCCGGGGTCGTCGACGAGGCCATCGCCGACGACACGACTCACGACGAGGTCCGGGCAGATCATGACCGGGTGGTCGCAGCGGGTGGTTTCGGTGTCCCGACGCTCTTCTTCCCCGACGGTCAGTCCCTGTTCGGTCCGGTCGTCATCGATCCGCCCAGTGGACCCGAGGCCGTGCGGCTGTGGGAGGCCGTGACGGGTTTGCTCGAGTTCCCGCACTTCTACGAGCTGCAGCGGCCGAAGTCCAAGGCCGATGGTGAGGCCATCGCGGAGTCGTTGCGCCCATACCTCGAGGGGCGTGATTGGCAGAGCATCAACCGAGGCCGGCGGATCTCGATCCCTGGCGACCCGAAGGCCGTGCTCCAGCCTTGAGCGAGCGGGCGATTGACAAGGACTCTGTCGTCGGTGCGCTCGTCGAGGAGTGGGAGGCGATCGGGGAGCTGCTCGAAGGGCTGCCGGACTCTTCCTGGGAAGCCCCGACGCCTCTTCCCGGCTGGGTGGTGCGCGACGTGGTCGCCCACATCGTCGGCACGGAAGCAGCCCTGTCGGGCGAGCCGATGCCCTCATCCGACCGCGACCTGAAGCAGCTCGAGCATGTGCGCAATGACATCGCGGTCCTGAACGAGGTCTGGGTCGAGTCGCTCCGTTCATCACCGCCGAGTGGGGTGTTGTCCAGGTTCCGCGATCTCACAGCCCAGCGGTCGGATGCTCTGCGAGCGATGTCGCAGGCAGACTTCGACGCCCCGTCGTGGACCCCCGCCGGGCAGGCGACGTACGGGCGTTTCATGGAGATCCGCGCCTTCGACTGCTGGATGCACGAGCAGGACATGCGCGAGGCCGTGGGGCGTCCAGGCCACACCGCCGGGCCGTGCGCCGAGCTTTCCGTGGACGAGATCGTTCGAGCCCTCGGTTACATAGTGGGCAAGCGCGCTTCTGTCCCTTCGGGCTCACTCGTCAGGTTCGAGCTCACCGGGCCTGTCACTCGTGTGGTGTACGTCGCCGTCGACGGCCGGGCGACGGTGATCGACGAACCGGGCCCGGACCGGCCGGCCACGGCCGGTCTGGCGCTGCCGTCCGATCTGTTCGCACGCCTTGCGGGGGGCCGGGTCGATGTGCAGTCACGGCTCGCTGAGGTCGCCATAACCGGCGATGCCGAGCTAGGCCGCCGCGTCGTCGACTCGCTGGCTTTCACCATCTGAGTCGTCAACCCTCCGCGTGGCCGCCCGTAGGTTCCTCGAGCCTCTCGGACAGATGACCGATCAGATCACCGATCGGCAGCCGCACCTGACTGGTCGAGTCCCGCTCGCGAACGGTCACTTGCTGATCCTCGAGCGAATCGAAGTCGATCGTCACGCAGAACGGCGTACCAATCTCGTCCTGGCGCCGGTAGCGGCGGCCGATCGCCTGGGTCTCGTCGTAGTCGCACATCCATCGGCGTTGCAGCGCATGGAGCACCTCGCGAGCGAGCGGTGTCAATGTCTCCTTCTTCGACAAGGGGAGCACCGCGACCTGATACGGCGCGATCAGCGGATGGAGCCGCAATACTCCGCGGCGCTCGCCGGCGACCTCGTCCTCGTCGAACGCGGCGAGGAGGAACGCCATCATCGTACGGGTGGCGCCGGCCGCAGGCTCGACGACGTGGGGCACGTAGCGGTCGCCGGTAGCGGGGTCGAAATACTCGAGTGGCTGGCCAGAGTGCTGGGCGTGAGCCTTGAGGTCGTAGTCGGTGCGATTCGCGATGCCCTCGAGCTCCCCCAGCCCCACGGGAAGAGGAACTCGACGTCGGTCGTTCCCGACGAGTAGTGGGAGAAGCTCCTCGGGATCGTGGTCGCGCAGCCGCAGAGCGCTTCCCTGATCCCATAGCGCTTGTACCAAGCGAGTCGCTCGTCGCACCAGTAGCGCTGCCACCGAGGGCTGTCGGCAGGCGGGACGAAGTACTCCATCTCCATCATCTCGAACTCACGCGTGCGGAAGACGAAGTTCCCAGGCGTGATCTCGTTGCGGAAGGAGCGGCCGAGTTGGGCGATGCCGAAGGGTGGCTTCTTGCGGCTCGTCTGAAGAACGTTGAGGAAGTTGACGAACATGCCTTGAGCTGTCTCGGGCCGGAGATAGGCAACCCCCGCGTCCTCCTCGACGGGGCCGACGAAGGTCTTGAACATCAGGTTGAACGGCCGTGCGTCCGTGAGGTCGGTCGAGCCGCAGTTTGGGCAGGCGCCATCGATCTCGTCGGCACGCCACCGCTCCTTGCACTTGCGGCAGTCGACGAGGGGGTCCGTGAATGTCGCGAGGTGGCCGGACGCCTCCCACACCTTCGGGTTCGTCAAGATGGCAGCGTCAATGGGCACGACGTCGTCGCGCTCTTGGATCATCGAGCGCCACCAAGCGTCGCGCACGTTGCGGAGCATGAGTGCCCCAAGCGGGCCGTAGTCGTATGTCGAGCGGATGCCGCCGTAGATCTCAGCGGAGGGGAAGACGAATCCGCGTCGCTTGCAGAGATTGACGACGGCATCGAACAGCGCCGGGTTCGGCCTCGCTTCAGTGGCCTCCCGCGCCTCGTCCCTGGCCTCGTTCGTCATGCGGGAAGGTTAGTCGCAGGCCACGAGGCCGCTAAAAAGCGAGGTACTGAGGCTGGCTCAGCTTCGTTGCAAGATCCGCTGCCAGGCCATCTCCATGCCAGCCGCGAGCCCGCCGTCGACGACCGCATCGTCGCCCAAAGCGCTCACACGGATCTCTGGCACGAAGGGAGCGAGCGCTTCGAGGCCCTGAGCGACGGCCGACGCAAAGCCAGGTGCCTGTCCGATGCCTCCTCCGAGTACCACGAGCTCCGGATCGACGACCGCCACGATCGAGCCGATCGCTCGGGCGACGAGCTCTGCCTCCTCGGCCACGACAGCGATCGCGCGCTCGTCCCCTTCGGTGGCCGCAGCGAACACTCGCCGGGCCGAGAGCGAGCCCGACAACCCGTGCCGCCGAGCCGATCGCACGACAGCCGCGGCCGACGTGACGACCTCGAGCTGCCCGTGCTTCCTCACCTCGGCCGAGCTGACGCCCGCAGGAGCGCCGATTGGCAGATAGGAGATCTCGCCGGCAGCGCCGTGCGCTCCCCGGTGGAGCCGGCCGTCGATGACGAGGCCCATGCCGATACCGGTTCCAACACTGACGAAACAGAACGTCGCGATTCCCCGCCCGTGCCCATGGTCTCGCTCAGCCAGGGCCGCGAGATCGACGTCGTTCTCGAGCACCGTCGACTTCCCGAAGACCTGCCGCAATTCGTGGACGACGTCAGGTCGTTCCCAGCCGGGGAGGTTGCGGGCCATCGTCAACGCCCCGCGCTCGGGGTCGTAAACGCCGGGGCTCCCGACGACGACCTGCGTCACACGGCTCCGGCGGATCCCGGCGGTCGTAGCCATCCCATCGGCGAGCGAGACCATCTCGGAGACGCGGCTGTGAGCGCTGGGCACGTGCACTCGGCGGCTCGCCGGGCGCGCACCGCTCCGGAGAGGTCAGCGAGCGCACCGCGCAGGTACTCACGACCGACGTCGAGCCCGAGCACAAAGCCGGCCTCGGGTCGTATCTCGTACAGCACCGCTGCCGGCCCACGCACTCCCGTCCTGTGGCCTGCCACGCGGACAAGCCCGTCCCGCTCGAGGTTCGCCAAGGCGACGGCGACCGTGGGCTTGGAGAGCCCGGAGGCCCGAGCGAGATCAGTCCGCGACACCGGGCCGGCCAGACGAACCTGCTCGAGCATCAATTGCTCGTTCATCGCCCGCATCAACTGGGGTCGCGCTGCGACTACCTGAGTCGGGCGGTTCTTGCCAGAGTCGTTCCCCGTCACGGAGGGCATAGTGCCAGAGCTTGCCATGGCGGCATGAATAAGTTACTTTCCTATTAAATACTGAGGGACTGTCGACGAGGGCAGCCGCCGTGCACGGGGAGAGGGTTCTGCTGATCACGACCGAGCAGGCTGCACGAGATTCTGAGGGGCCGGGGAGAGGCACCGTTCTCGGTCTCGACTTCGGCGGATCGAAGATCGCAGTCGCTCTCTGTGCACTCGACGGAAGGATCCTCGCCGAGCGAGTGACCGAGACGGAGCCGGCCCTCGGAGCCGTGGCGAACGTGGAGCGCGCCGTCCGGCTTGCTCGTGATCTGCTCGAGGAGACCTCCTCACTCGTGGCAGTCGGGGCCTGCACATTCGGTATCCCACTCGACCACGGCGTCGCTCTCTCGCCGGCCATCCCGGGCTGGAGTGAGTTACGCCTCCTCGCTCATCTCGAAGAGGCATTCGGTGTGCCGGTGACCGTTGTGACGGACGTGAAGGCCGCCGCGGCCGCAGAAGCACGTCGCGGGGCGCTCGTCGGCGCGAACCCGTCGCTCTACGTGAACCTCGGCACGGGACTCGCGGTCGCCATCGTGCAAGACGGCAAGGTGATGAGGGGAGCACACGGCGCCTCAGGCGAGATCGGCTACAACCTCCGGAACCCGGCCGACCTCTGGTCGTCACGCGACGGCGACGATCCGAGCGTCGTCCTCGAGGGCGTCGTGAGCGGTATGGGACTCGCGAACTCGGTGGCACGGCTGAACGGCACAGCGTCGGCAGCGGACTTCGCACCAGCAGCGGCCGACGTATTCGAGCGAGCGGTTGCAGACCCGGCGTACGAGAAAGTCCTCCACGACTTCCTGCAAGAGCTCTGCTACCACCTCGTGAACCTCACGATCGCCGTCGATCCCGAGCGCGTTGCCGTCGGCGGCGGCATGGTGCGCTCGTGGGGCGTGCTCGAGGGACCCATCCGCTCTGCGCTCGAAGCTCACGTGCCCTACCCGCCTGAGCTCGTACCCGGCGCGTTCCCATATGACGCAGCCCTTAAGGGCGCGATCGACCTCGGGCTCGAGCTCGCATCCGCACACTCGCAACAGCCACCAACACGACAGGCCATCCGATGAACCAACGAGCAGGGAGAGACAAGTGACCAGCACGAAATGGCTATGGCGAATCATGGTGCTCGCCACCGTGACCACCCTCGGCATCACGGCCGCCGCGTGCGGCAGCAGCGGAAAGTCCAGCGGCACGTCCAGCCCTTCGTCGAACGCGATCACCATCTCGGACGAGTACGGAGAGACGTGGCCGTGCGAGTTCAACCCGTATAACTCGTCCGACGTCGGGTTCTCGTTCGGTCCGGTGTACGAGGAGCTCGTGTACCAGAACCTCATTCAGAGTGGCAAGCCGACGCCGTGGCTCGCCACCAAGTGGGCCTGGAGCGACGGCAACAAGACGCTCACGTTCACCATCCGCCAAGGCGTCCAATGGTCATCCGGGCACCCGTTCAGCGCGAAGGACGTGCTGTACAGCTTCGACCTTCTGAAGAAGAACCCGGGGCTCGACCTGAACTCCGACTGGTCAGTGCTGACCGGCGTGTCCCTGAAAGGCTCGAACCAGGTCGTCTTCCAGTTCAAGACGGCGGCTGTTCCGTACTTCTACTACATAGCGGGCGAGACGCCGATCGTCCCCGCTTACATCTGGTCGAAGATCAAGAACCCCGTCAGCTACCTCGACCCGAAGCCCATCGGGACGGGCCCCTACGAGATGACGACCTGTGGGAGCGAGAACATCAAGTACACGAAGAACCCGACCTACTGGCAGGCCGGGCTCCCGAAGATCGAGACCGTCAACTTCCCGGCGTACCTGTCCAACACGCCGGCGAACCAGGACCTGGCCAGCGGTAAGGACCAGTGGGGCTCCCAGTTCATCCCTGACATTCAGAAGGCCTATATCTCAGCGGATCCGAAGAACTACCACTACTGGTTCGAGGCTGTGGCGAACGTCGCCATCTTCGTCAACCTGACGAACCCGATCCTGAAGAACCTGGCAGTTCGCCAGGCGATGGCGTACGCGATCGACCGCCCGCGCGTGTCGCAGATCGGGGAGTACGGGGAAGAGCCCCCGGCCAACCAGACCGGGATCGTGGGAACCTTCAAGAGCTGGGAAGACACGAGCTTGGCGGACAAGTACGGCAACGCTTACGCCTACAACCCGAAGAAGGCCATATCGATCCTCGAAGCCGCCGGCTACACGAAGAATTCGAGCGGAATCTTCGAAAAGGACGGCAACCCACTGTCCTTCACGATCGTCAACAACGGTGGCTACTCCGACTGGGTCGCCGCTGTGAACGTCATAGCGAGTGATCTCAAAGCGGTGGGCATAGCGCTCAAGCCGGAGGACTTGTCCGACACGACCTACCTCGCGGACGTCTATGACGGGAACTACCAGCTCGCCTACGATGCCGAGACGGGCGGCCCAGGGCCTTACTACGAGGAGCGCCAGATGCTCTACTCGCCGAACTCGGCTCCGGTAGGCAAGTCAGCGTCGAGCGACTGGGAGCGGTACTCGAACCCCGCGACCGACGCGCTCATCGACGACTACGCGAAGACGACGAGCACTGCCACGCAGCACACGATCGTCGATGACCTTCAAAAGGTGATGCTGTCGGACGTCCCAGTGATCCCGGTCACCGAGGAGGTCGACTGGTACCAGTACGACACCCAGAACATCGGCGGGTGGGTCACCGCCAGCGACCCGTACGCGCAGCCGGCGCAGTACGCGAGCCCTGACTGGGGAGTCGTCCTGCTGCACCTGTACTACAAGTAAGGATCGGTCTGTGCGGGCGCCGGGCATGGAGGCGAGCAGGTGAGGTTCGTACTGAGGAGGTTGGGTTTCTTCGCCGTCACGATGTGGGCGGCGGTCAGCTTCAACTTCCTCCTCCCTCGCCTCATGCCCGGCAACCCCGTGGAGGCTCTCGAGGCCGAGCATCCGCACCTCGGCACACAGGCGATTCACGCACTGACGGTCCTGCTCGGTGGCAACAAACACCAGAGCCTCCTGGCCTCGTACTTCCAGTACTGGGGCCATGTGCTCACGCTCAACTTCGGGATCTCGATCACGTCGAGCTTCGGTACTCCGGTGAAGTCGATCGTGCTCAACGCTCTGCCCTGGACGCTCGGTCTCGTGGGTATCACGACCGTCATCGCCTTCGTCCTCGGCACCTTCATCGGGCTCATCAGCGCATGGAAGCGGGGCAGCTGGCTCGACAGCGCCCTGCCACCGATCTTCGTGATCACCTCCGCCTTCCCGTACTTCTGGATTGGGCTGCTGTCGATCTACATCTTCGCCATACGCCTAGGGGTTCTTCCGAACGACGATTCCTACGGTCTGACCGACACGCCGGCCCTCACCGGGCATTTCATATGGGACGTGTTGCAGCACGCCATCCTTCCGGGAATGACGATCCTCATCACGTCGATCGGCGGCTGGATCCTCACGATGCGGAACAACGTGATCACGGTGCTTGCGGAGGACTACGTCCGGATGGCGCGGGCGAAGGGGCTCAAGCCGTGGCGGGTCATGTGGGAATACGCCGGCAAGAACGCGATCCTGCCCAATCTGACCGGCTTCGCCATGTCGCTCGGGTTTGTCGTGTCGGGCGCGATCCTCGTCGAGTACGTGTTCAACTACCAAGGGGTGGGGTACTGGCTTCTCAACGCAGTGAACGGGCTGGACTACCCGCTGATGCAGGCGTTGTTCCTGCTGATCACCGTCGGGGTCCTGCTCAGCGTGCTGGCCGCCGACATAGTCACGGCCATCGTGGATCCCCGCACGAGGGAGATGGGATAGGTGGCCGCCACGGACGGCCTCGAGGACACCGATCTCGAGGACACGGCGGCGGAGGCTCCCGCGCCGGCGCGCAGCCGGGGCCTCTTCGGCTCGCGGCGACCATCGCGTCGCCTCCCCGGCACGAAGCTCTGGAGGGCGCTCCGCCACAACAGGAAAGCAACCGTGGGGGCGCTCCTCCTGCTCTTTTTCATCGTCCTCGCCGTCTTCCCCGGCCAGATCGCGCCATACGACCCCGCGGCGAACGGTTTCACACCGGGACTCGCTGCCTCGGGCGCTCACTGGCTTGGCACGACCTCGGAGGGACAGGACGTGTACTCCCAGCTCATCTGGGGCACCCGGCAATCGCTCATCATCGCCTTTGCTGCAGGGGGCCTCGCGACTCTCATTTCGGTGATCGTCGGTGTGTCGGCGGCCTACCTCGGCGGCTTCGCCGATGGCGTGCTCTCGCTCATCACCGACGTACTGCTCGTCATCCCGATCTTTCCGCTCATCATCATCATCGCCTCCTACCTGCACGGCGCTGGGCTGGTGGACATGATCTTCGTGCTCGGCGCCGTCGGCTGGTCCTACGGTGCCCGCCAACTCCGCGTGCAGGTGCTCTCGTTGCGGAACAGGGACTTCCTCGAGGCAGCACGAGTTCGCGGGGAGCGAAGTCTCTACATCATCGTCGCCGAGATCATGCCGACGCTGACCTCTCTCATCATGGCGACCTTTCTCGGCTCGGCCGTCTACGCGGTCCTGACCGCGGCTGGTCTCCAGTTCATCGGACTTGGCGACCCCAACGCCATGAGCTGGGGCACGATGCTCTACTGGGCACAGCAAGGCGAGGCGCTCAGCATCGGCCTGCCGCTGTGGGCACTCATGCCGGGCGTCTTCGTCGCGCTCCTCGGAGGGGCGTTCGCCTTGTTGAACTACGCGTTCGACGAGATCTCCAACCCGGCGCTCCGGCCGGTCCGCCGCCTGACACGCACCCCCTTCGTCTCGTCCGCCGATCTCGAGCTGGTGCGCCACGGCGAGAGCGCCGTCATCCTGGCGTCGCCACAGGGCCGTCCGGGGAGTGGCTCTCGTGCGTGACGTCGCGCGCGACGGAGATGCCGGAGAGGCGTTCCTCGCAGACCTCTCGCCGATCGGGTCGTCCCCGTCCACCGCCGGCCTGGCACCCTCGGAGCGGTTGCTCGAGGTCCGCCAGTTGTCGGTCGCGTACGCGACCGACGCGGGTCCGGTCGTTGCCGTCGACGACGTCGATCTCGACCTCGCGAGCGGAGAGTTCCTCGCGGTGGTCGGTGAGTCCGGATGCGGGAAGTCGACGCTGCTGTTCGCCATCGCGCAGTTGCTCAGCCCACCGGCAGGCATCACGGGCGGCAGCGTTGTGTTCCGTGGCAACGAGATGGTGGAGATGACCGACAAGCAGCTTCGCCACCTACGGTGGCGCGAGTACTCGGTCGTGATGCAGAGTGCCATGAACGCGCTCAACCCGGTCATGACCGTGGCGGAGCAGATGCGCGACGCCTGCAGGGCGCACTCGAAGATGTCAGACGAGGAGATCGCCGAGCGTTCGGCGGAGGTCCTGAGGCTCGTCTCGATCGATCCGGTGCATCTCGACAGTTACCCACACCAGCTCTCCGGCGGGATGCGCCAGCGGTCCATGATCGCCATGGCGCTCCTGTTCACGCCGCAGCTCATCATCATGGACGAGCCCACCTCCGCCCTCGACGTGGTGGCCCAGCGGTCGCTGATGCGCCAGATAAAGGACCTGCAGGATCGCCTCGGGTTCGCCGCGATCTTCGTCACCCACGACATCTCGCTCGTGAGGCACTTCTCCGACAGGCTGATGGTCATGTACGCAGGCCAGGTGGCCGAGCTCGGCGCGACGCCCGAGCTGTTCGGCACGCCTCGCCATCCGTACTCGCGGGCTCTGCTCGAGGCGTTCCCGTCGATCCGGGGACCGAAGGTCGCGCTTACAGGCATCTCCGGCTCTCCTCCGGACGTGGCCTCGCCGCCTCCGGGCTGCCGTTTCGAGCCGCGCTGCGCCGATGCCATGGCCGCTTGCAAGTCCGTCCGGCCGGGACTGTACGAGCAGAGCAACGTGCTCGTCCGGTGCCTGCTCTACAAGGACGCGGTGCCGGCAGCTGTGAGCCTCGCAGGACGAGTTGCTCGACCAGAGGACAGCATCGAGACCGGCCTCGTGTCCGGCCCGGTCGCTCCGATGGTCGAAGGCGGCCCAACTCTGGATCTGGCGGCCCAGCCCCGCGTACCGACCCAGCCGTCCATACTGGCCGAGTCCTCCCTGGCGGGCAGCCCGCCTCCTCTCCTCGAGACGGACCAGCTGACTCGGCACTTCGGTCTAAGTGGGTTCTGGTCGAGGAAGATGCTGCACGCCGTCGACGACGTCACCTTCACGATCGCCCGCCAGGAGATCGTCGCGCTCGTCGGTGAGAGCGGCAGCGGCAAGAGCACCGTCGCGAGGCTGCTCGCGATGGTCTACAAGCCGACGTCGGGAGAGGTGCGTTTCGAGGGGAAGCCGATCACTGCCGCCCGCGGTCGCAAACAGAAGCTCGCGTACAGAGGCGACGTCTCGATGGTCTTCCAGGACCCCTACAGCTCGATAAACCCGGCATTCCGTGTGTCGCACGGCCTCATGCGGGCGATGGTGCTGCACCGGCCGGAGCTCGACGCATCCGGCCGGCGTGCCGAAGCGCTCCGCGTGATGGACGCCGTCGGTCTCACGCCGGCCGGCGCGATGCTCTCGAAGTACCCCTATGAGCTGAGCGGCGGCCAGCGCCAACGGATCGGGTTCGCCCAGGCTCTCGCCCTCCGCCCGAAACTCATCCTCGCCGACGAACCAGTCTCCATGCTCGACGTGTCGATCCGTGTAGGGATCCTCAACCTGATGGCTCAGCTGCGCGAGAAAGAAGGCGTCTCCTTCCTCTACATCACCCACGACCTCGCGTCGGCTCGGTACGTGGCGGATCGGGTGCTCGTCATGTATGCCGGCCACGTCGTCGAGTCCGGCCCAGCCGAGCAGCTCCTGGCGGCACCCCGGCACCCTTACACCAAGCTCCTGCTCTCCGCCGTGCCCGATCCGCGGGCGCCGCTCGACCATTCCGGAGCGGCGGACGCCGGCGAGCCGCCGAAGGTCGTGAACCCGGCGCCGGGGTGCCGCTTCGAGCCGAGGTGCCCGTATGCGATCGAGCAGTGCCGGAGTGTCACACCGACGCTCGGGGAGGTTGCGCCCGCCCAGCTGGCCGCTTGCCACGTGGTATTGGCGGAGGCTCGAACCGGCTACTCGCCGCCGCCGGCCGTCACTGCGGCCTCCGGTTCAGCGCGCTCCTCGTGAGCCCCGTACCGGCAGCCGCGATCATCCCGCGGCCGCTCCGCATCTTGGAGGGCGCTCCGGGAACAGTCGGCGCCGTGCTGGCCGACGGGCTCGTCATCGTGCACCCGCCGGAGCTGGCCCGGGAGGCTAGGTGGTTCCGCAGGGTCCTCGAGACTTCGACGGGTTGGGCGGTCCACGTGACAGGCACCGGCACGGGCGCGGGCACCGGTGCCGGCGCCGACGACGGAGCGGGCCATAGCGTCGGCAACAGCATCGAGCTGCGCATCGACGACCTCACCGGCCTCCCGAGCGGGCTCGAGGCCCTCATTCCCGGCACAACTCGCCGCGAGGCTTACCGCCTGACCGCGTCGAGAGGAGAACTAGTCATCACGGCCCCGGACGGTGCGGGCGCCTTCTACGCGCTCCAGACCCTCCGCCAGCTGCTCCCGGACTCACTCTTCCGCCAGGCACCATCAGAGGGAGGGGCGGCGCCGATCGAGCTCCCCGACATCGAGATCGTCGACGCGCCCTGCTTCTCCTGGCGCGGCGTGCACCTCGACGTCTGCCGGCACTTCATGCCGAAGTCCTTTCTGCTCAAGCTGATCGACCTGATAGCGCTGCACAAGTGCAACGTCTTCCACCTGCACCTGACAGAGGACCAGGGCTGGCGGATCCCCATCGCGCGCTACCCGAGGCTCACCGAGATCGGCGCCTGGCGGAGCGAGTCCCCCGTCGGCCACTACTCGGAGGGACGGTTCGACGGCGCGCCCCACGGCGGCTTCTACACCCGCGAGGATCTCGAGGAGATCGTTGCGTTCGCGGCCGAGCGACATGTGAACGTCCTGCCGGAGATAGACATGCCAGGCCACATGGTGGCTGCGATCGCCGCCTACCCCGAGCTCGGGAACTCGGGCAAGCAGCTCCACGTGCACACCAACTGGGGCATCTCGAAGCACGTCCTCAACCTCGAAGAGACGACGCTCCGGTTCTGCACGGACGTGATCGACGAGGTAGTCGACATCTTCCCCTGGCGGTGCCTGCACGTCGGCGGCGACGAGTGCCCGACGATCGAGTGGGAGACGAGCCCACGGGCTAAGGAGCTGATGCACGACCACGGGTTCGCCGAGGAGCGCCAACTCCAGGGCTGGTTCACGGCTCGCATCGCCGAGCACCTCGCCACGCGCGGGCGCACGCTCGTCGGGTGGGACGAGATCCTCGAGGGCGGTGGGCCTCGAGGGGCTGGCAGCGGTGCGCCGGAGGGATCGATCGTGATGTCGTGGCGTGGCGAGGCCGGCGGGATCGAAGCAGCGGCGGCGGGGCACGACGTCGTCATGGCGCCCCAGGAGTGGCTCTACTTCGACTGGGCGTACTCCGACGACCCGGCCGAGCCGCAGGCCATCCGCGGTGCGACGAGTGTCGAGCGGGTCTACTCGTACAACCCGGTCCCGGACGCGATCCCGGGCGATCAGCGCCACCACGTGCTCGGCGCGCAGTGCCAGCTCTGGACCGAGTACGTGAAGACGCCCGAGCACGCCGAGTACCTGTACTTCCCCCGTCTGCCGGCCTTCGCGGAAGTCGTCTGGACGGCCGAGACGGCCGATCGACCAAGGTCCTTCGCCGAATTCGAGCCGCGTCTCTCCCACCACCTCCGGCGACTCGAGGCGCTCGGGGTGAACTACCGCCCTCTCGAGGGTCCGACCCCTGGACAAGCCCGAGTCTGGCGGGAGCCGTGACACCAGCCACGTGAGCGCCGGTCCCCTCACCGCCGAGCTCGTCGCGGAGCGCCTCGGGTTCGCGCCCGGTACCTTCAAGCGCCGCCATGTCGACGAGCTTCGAGCTGCTGGGCGAACCGCCCGCCGAGCTCTGCCCAGAACCGCTCGAACCGGATCAGGCGGCGGCACGACTGGAGCTCCTCGGCATCCCTGAGCCGGACGCGAACGACGTGCTCTCCACACTGCCGTCGCCCGATCGCAGTCCGGAGTGGCTGTGGTGCCTCGAACGCGAGGTGTACCGGCTCGCCTCGACGATGGGCGACCCGGACGCGCCCCGGGGATCGTGGCCGTCATTCGAAGGCGACGCCGAGCCTCTCGAATACCGGTGTCACTTCGTCCATGTGGCACTCGCCACGCTCCCGTTCACTCTCGAGTACTACGCAAAGCTCGGTGTCCCCGACGAGATCGCTATCGCATCTCTCGCAGACGTCGCCCGCCACATGGAGATCCACCGGCGAGTGCACCGCTCGACGGGTGTCGACGCCGCTTGGTGGGTCACGCTCTGCCTGCGGGGCGAGATCCAGGACCTCGGCAGCCTCCAGTACAACCGGTTCACGCTCGGCGTCAGCGACGAGAGCCCGGTCTGGTACCCCCCGGCCGAAGCGGCCGAGCTGGGCGCCGGCTTCGAGGACGGCGACCCCTGTCTCGGGATCCACATCCCCGATGGGACACAGCTCGGGCCGGAGTGGGTGGAGGAGTCGTTGGTGAGGGCTGAGGGCTTCTTCAGGGAGTACTTCCCGGTCACGACGAGGAGGTTGGCAACCTGCGTGTCGTGGCTGCTCGACGACCAGCTGGCGGAATATCTGCCCGAGCAGTCGAACATCGTCCGGTTCCAGCGGCGTTTCGAGATCGTGCCAGGGGGGTACGAGGGCGACCGCGACGTCATGCAGTTCGTCTTCCGCGTGAACGGCCGCCCGGCGGATCTCGCCGTCCTGTCGCAGCGCTCGACGCTCGAGCGGGCAGCGGTCGCTCACTTGAGGGCCGGCCGGCACTGGCGGGTGAGGACCGGCTGGCTGGACCTGCCGCGCTACTAGGGACAGCAAGCAAGTGCAAGCGAGTCCCCCGGCCCGCCGTCAGAGGCGATGGAGGTGAAAGCCGTTGGGCGTGACACGTTCGAGACCGAGGTGGAAGCTCGCGGCAATCGGCGGCGTGTTGTCGCTGCCCGTTGTTCTGGCGGCATGCTCGACGCAGCACTCCTCGGCCACGAGCTCGACCTCCCCAGCTAGGACCAGCACTTCCTCTCGGTTCATCCGGCTCGCAGAGAAGGGCGCCGACGGCACCTTCTCTGCCAAGTACCGCGTCGTCAGCGCGACGTCACCGTTCGGCGAGGGACGCGGGCGCCTCGAGATGGCCCAGCGAGCGGAGGCCGGCCACAACCCATGGTCCGGCGGGGTCGGCCAGCACTCCGTTGGGAAATGGTCGTACCGGCTCTCTTTCGACGGTGGCGCGGACTATCAGTGGATCGAGAACGGTGGCAAGGCGGAGGACTGCTGGCGCACTCGCGGCCATCGCGCCTTCACCTGCTATGGACCGTTCCTCTTCCAGCCGTCGATCGGCTCCAGCCTCGCGATCGAGCCGTACCTTCCCGGAACGACACTGCAGGCGCTCGAAGCCCTTGCGAGGGGCACGAACCCGAGCGAGGCGAACCACCTCACGACCCTCGAGGACCACGGCGACCACATGACGGGGCGACTCGTCTGCCTACGCGATCGGACGAAGGAGGGCACGGGCACTTGGTGCTTCACGGAGAGCGGGTGGCTCGGATCCTTCCTCGGCACCGGGCATGTCTCGTCGGCTGGGTTCAGCCGGATCTCGCTCATCAGCAAGGCATCGACCGCACCGGCGAACGACTTCCATCCCGAAGGTCGGCTCAAGAGTGGCTTCAGGCTCCCGCCGTCGGGATGACCCTCGTCGTCAACCGGCCTTCGGCTGATAGGGGTCCCAGTCGGGCGGTGCTTCGGCCAGCAACTCCCGGACCAGGCTCACGAAGGTGTCGGGAGCCAAGGCGCTCTCCTCGGCACCGACGAGTTGCAGCGCCGGGACGAGCATGCCGCTTCCCTCGTACACCCACGTGCCCCCGCCCGGTTCGAGGGCGGAGAGTCGCTCGGCGAGGGGCGTGAGGTCCCGACGGGCCCGAACCGGGCGGGACCGGTACTGGACCCAGGACTCGTAGCGGAAGACGAACCGGTACCGATGGCCCTGGCGAGTCAACAGAGCCAGGCGTTGAGTAGCGTTGTGTATGGCGCACGGGTGCACGCCGTCGGCCCACTCGTGGGCGAAACGATGACCTCCCGACAGCACCTCGCTCTCCGGAACGTCCACCACCGCAAGGTCCTCGTTCGGGTACTCCGTGATGGCTACGGCACCTGAGGCGATGAGCGCCTCGGAGTGGGCCAAGGCAGCGTCCTCATCCGCCCACCAGCTCTCGTAGCGCCCAGGGTGATCGCACAGCTCTGGTAGGCGGCCGAGCAGCTCGGAGTAGAGCTGGGCTGTCTGTTCGGCATAGGTACCGGACAGCTTCAACGGCGAGCGAGCCGGATCGGCGTATGCCGCGACGGTCATCGAGATCCGTGCTGCCCGCCGGTCGGTGTAGGTGGCGAAGTCGCCGGCCAAGGCCAAGTCGACCAGGAGCTGGCGGCGTGGCAAGGAGTTGCCCGGGTCGGCGAGTGCCGCCAGGGCAACCAGGCCGTCCTGGTCGAAGTGGTTGTTCGAGACGGCCCTCGCCGGCGAATGGAGGTCGCTGCCTGAGATGAGGTAGGCGAAGGCCATCTCGGCCGATGTGTCGGCCTCGAAGCCGGCAGGTGGCGGGTAGGAAGGCCAGTGGGTGAGGGTCAGGACCGTGCCCTCCGTGGGAGAGCCGTCCACCACCACGTTCGGCCGCCCCTCAAGGAGGTGGTATGGGACGTAGCCCAGCTCGGTTCGCGCCACCTGGCTCAGCCTGGCTCAGCGGTCCTCGTCGGCCTTGTGAGCCGCGTTATCGGCGCCCGCGTCCCTCTCGTCTTCTGCAGTGTGCTCGAGCTGAGGATCGGCCAACGGCGCGACGAGAGGCGGTGAGGTGACCGGATCCGCGACCGCGCCGAACGGCGGGGAGTTGACACCGGGTACCTCGACTCGAATGCCGTAACCCGCCGGTAGGCCTGACAACAGCCGTGCCCCGATGGTCTGATGGCCGGCGATCCCACTCGGGGCTAGCACCTCGCCGGGCACCGGCGCGTTGCCCTCGAGACGGCCACGGCCGAGCGACTCCATCGCCTGGAGGACGTCGTGCTCGGTCGGTGCCGGCAGCTCGCCCTCGGGCGACAGCTCGTCCTCCTCGATCCTCGACAACCGGTCGGCAACCTTGTCGGGGAAGTCGGCATCCCAGTGAGAACCCGATCGCCGTATCGTCCGGCGCCCGTCGAGGGTCAGCTCGAGACCGCGATTCGACCAGTCGATCAGGCGGGCGTCGATCAGCAGAGCGAGGGACTCGGCGAACGTGCTCGCCGCGACGCTCGCGCCGAAGAGCGCCTCGAAAGCGACGATTACCTGCTCGAGTGGGGCGAGCTCGCCCCCGTTCGCTCGCTCGACTGCCAGCAGTGCCGCCGCCTCGTAGCGGCCGAAGAGCGATTCCATGACACCATCGTGCCCTTTCTTCAGCCCGAGTGCCCATCCGGTCGGCCCGAGTGCCCATCCAGGTCGTGGGCCAGATCGTGCGCCAGCTGCGAGTCGTTGACGACGAGGATGCGCTCGAGGCCGAGCTCACCCGAGGAGCCCGGCCGGATCGTGGACGGCGACACCCCCGACGATCGTCGCCGCGACCCTCAGGTCCGGCTCGAGCACTACGACGTCCGCCTGGCCGCCGGCTACGAGGCGGCCGGCGCCATAGCTCACGAGCCGGCCGGGGGTGAGCGTGGCCGCGCGGAGCGCATCGGGGAGCGCCATCCCCGCTGTGATGACGAGGTTCTGGACGGCCATGTCCATGGTGAGGAGGCTCCCGGCGAGCGTCGCCGGGTCATCGGCGAGCTCGACCCGCCGTCCCGAGACCGTGACGTCGAGCGTCCCGAGCTGGTGGCGGCCGGCGCCGAGGCCTGCCGCCGGCGACGCGTCGGTGACGAGGACGATGCGGCCGGGCGCGAGCCGGGCGACGATCTTGAGGACTGCGGGATGGACGTGCTCCAGATCCGCGATCACTTCGAGCGTGACATCCTCACGGCGCAGGGCCGCACCGACGATGCCCGGCCGGCGGTGGTGAAGTGGTGGCATCGCGTTGAACAGGTGCACGACGTGGCCGGCCCCAGCGCCGAAGGCCCGCTCGGCCGTGTCGAAGTCGGCGTCGGTGTGGCCGACGGCGACGGTGACGCCGGCGTCCCTGGCACGTGCGATGAGCTCGAAGGCACCTGGCAGTTCGGGTGCCAGGGTGAGAACGCGGAGTGTCCCGCGGCTCGCCTCGATCAACGCGTCGAGCTCGGCCATGTCCGGCAGGCGCAGCTGGCTCGGGTCCTGTGCGCCCGTGCGGGCCCGCGCGATGAACGGGCCCTCGAGATGCGATCCGACGATCCGTGCCCCGTCGCCAGATGACGTGACGCGAGCGATCGCCCCGATCGTGCGAAGGAGCCTCTCGGGCGAGTCCGACACGGTGGTGGCCAGGAGGGACGTCGTGCCATGGGCGGCGTGGAACCGTGCGATCCGACGGAGGGCATCGCAGACCTCGTCAGGGTCCTCGCCGTTCACCTGGGCGCCATCGCCCCCGTGGACATGGACGTCCACGAAGCCGGGCGCGATGGTCCTCCCGCCGAGATCGATGACCACCGGTCCCGCCACCGCCCCCGCAGCCCCCACCACCGCCGCACCAGCCCCCGTCGCTCCCAGCGCGGTCACGGTCCCGAGCCCGGGGTCGATGGCGACGTAACCCGGCTCGAACACCCTGTCGGGGCCGACGACCCGGTCAGCGCGCAAGATCCGTGGCCTAGCTGCCGGGACGGAGGCGCTCATTCCCCGGACGCTCTAATTCCCCGGACGCTCTCCCAGCCGGCTCTCACGTGACCGTGACCTTGGTGAGCCCCTTTGGCCGGTCGGGGTCGAGGCCAAGCACAGTCGCCAGGTGGAAGGCGAGCTGCTGGCCCCGTGTGACGGCGAGCACCGGGGCGAGCACCTCTGGTGCTGACGGGTCCCAGCCACAGACGGCTCCTGGGACCGGTCCGATCACTCTCACGTCGGCCCCCCGCCCCGACAGTTCGCTTGCGAGCCCCAGCACGTCGGCCTCAGCCGGTCCGGGATGAGCGAGCGCGAGCACCCGGATCCCGGTCGAGGCGAGGGCGATCGGGCCGTGCCGCAGGTCGGCGGCGGAGAAGGAGGTGGCGAGCAGGGATGCCATCTCTTGGAGCTTGAGGGCAGTCTCGGCTGCGGCTCCCGAAAGGGGCCCGCGGGCCACGGTCGCGAGCCGGACGGCGTCGGCTAGCCAGAGGGCGAGGCCTCGCATCGGGCCGGGTTCGTCGAGGACCGAAGCCACCTGGTCGGGCAACGCGTCCCACGCGCGATCGCCGATGGCCATGCCTATGGAGGCGGCCACCAATGCGAATGCCACGAGCTCCGCCGTGACGGTCTTCGTCGCGGGCACCGCACGTTCTTCCCCGGCCCGGAGGGCGATGACCGCATCGGCGAGCCCGGCGAGTGGGCTCGATTCATCGTTGGTGACGGCGATGGTCCGGGCGCCGCGATTCGCCGCCTGCTCCAGTACCGTCGCGATCTCAGGTGTCCTGCCGGACTGGCTGACGGCGACGACGACGTAACCCTCGAAGTCGACCTCGGCGCCGTACAGCGTGTGGATGCTGGGCGAAGCAGACGCGACCGGCCGTCGCGTCGCCATCTCGAGCAGATAGCGCCCTGTGGTGGCGGCGTGGTCCGAGGAGCCCCGGGCGACGACCACCGTACCGGCGAGCGGCCGCGCGAAGAGGGGGGCGACCTCGTCCATGATCGCCTTCCGGCGCCCTACGGCTCTGCGAGCCGGTTGGGCTGCTCGGCCATCTCGGCCGCCATGAGTGTCCCCCGCTCGGTCATTGGAAAGAAACTTACCAGTTCACCTCCCAGCCCTCACCCACCCGAGGTGGGCCGCTCACTGCGGGCCGGGCGCGAGATGGGCCGAGCGGAGCTGGCGGTCAAGGTGGTATTCCATCATGAGAGTGGCGATCCGCTCGACTTCTGCGGTGGCCCGGCTCGCCGGCGCGGCCAAGGCCTGACGGAGCTGGCCGCCGACGATCTGGCGCACGAGCTCGACGGTCTCGGGGGAGACGGCCTGCCCGCTCCGGCACGACCGGCAGAGGAACCCGCCCACGTGCTCGTCGAACGCCACGAGCGGGGCATCCTCGCTGCACGAGGCGCAGGAGTCGACGATCGGCCCCACTCCCTCGAGGTCGAGCAGCCGGAGGAGAAACGCCCCGAGCAACACCGGGCCCGTACCTTCGGCCAGGGTTCGGAGTGCACCGGTCAAGGTCTTGAACAGCCCCGGCATCGGCTGGCGCTCGACTGCCACGAGGTCGACCGCCTCGAGCATCGTGTAGGCGGCCGGCATCCGGTCGAGGTCCTCGCGGATCGCACGGAAGTGATCGATCACCTGGACTTGGGTAACGACGTCGAGCTCCCGGCCCTTCCAGCACATCATTGAGACATGGGTGATCGGCTCGAGCTGACCGGCGAGCTTGCTCTTCGGTTTGCGGATCCCCTTAGCGACCGCTCGCACCTTGCCGTGATCGGGAGTGACGAATGTGACGATTCGATCGGCCTCGCCGAGCTTCATCGTGCGGAGCACGACTCCCTCGTCCCTGAACGTTGCCACGCTGGCAACGCTAGGGCGTGGCGTCAGCCGCGCCGGGACTTGTGGAGCTGGCCGCCGAAGAAGATGAGCGAGATGCCGATGATCGTCACGACGATGATCCCGAAGGCGCCCGGGTCGCCGGCTGCGGCGACGAGGAGCAGGATCAGAAGAGCGATCAGCCCGAGAACGATTCCCAAGATGACGCCGATGTGGTCCCAAAGGCGCCACGGTTTGCGGTCGAGGTCGGACCCCGACGGCTTGTCGCCCCTCCTGCGCCTCTCCGGCCGGTTGCTCAACGCTTCACGCCCCCATAGCGCCGCTCGCGGCGCTGGAACTCCCGGATCGCGTCGAACAGGTTCTCGCGGCGGAAGTCCGGCCAGAGCACCTCGGTGAAGAGCAGCTCGGAGTAGGCGAGCTGCCACAGCAAGAAGTTCGAGATCCGGTACTCGCCCGAGGTTCGCACGACGAGGTCCGGATCGGGAAGATCCGGCCAGTACAGCCGGGAGTGGATGGCCCGCTCGTCGATGCGGCGCGGGTCGATGCCCTCGACGACGAGCGAGCGGACGGCGTCGACGATCTCCGCCTGCCCGCCATAGTTGAAGCAGATCGTGAGCGTCATGCGCCGGTTCTTCGCCGTCATCGACATCGAGTCGTCCATGTGGTGAACGATGCGCTTGGGGACCCGCCAGTCCCGCCGGCCGGAGAAACGGATCCGGACCCCCTTCGAGTGCAGGTCGTCGCGGTGCCCGGACAGTATCCTCTCGTTGAAATTCATCAGGTAACGAACTTCGTCGGGTGGCCTGCGCCAGTTCTCCGTGGAGAACGCGAACATCGTGAGCCACTTCACACCGACTTCGAGGGCGCCCTCGACGGTGTCGAACATCGCTTCTTCGCCAGCTGAATGTCCCTCGGTACGGGGCAGCCCTCGCGCACGCGCCCAGCGGCCGTTGCCGTCCATGACGCAGGCGACGTGCCGCGGGACCCGGTCGAGGTCGATGCCGTCGAGAGTCACGAGATGCGAACATAGCCTCCGTCCCGGGCCAGCCTCGGGCGAGCCACTCGCGAGCCACTGGCCAACCTCGGGCCAGCCCCGGCGGCTACGAGATCACCGCTCCGACAGGCGTCTTATTTCGGCCGCCACCCAGGCGTCGGCTGCCGCCTCGGCCTCCGAGCGCCGGCCTTCTTGGAGGCACGGCCATAGCTGCCCGTCGACCAGGCCGGCCCACTCGGCGTCGGCGGAGGACAGCCCGGCCTCCCGGAGGCTCGACCGGCAGCGGCCGACCAAGACCGCGAGCTCTCCCACCTCAGGCGTGAGCACCTCACCGATCCGGCGTTTGATCCAACCGGCGAGGTAAGGCGTGAGACCGCCGGTCGAGACGGCGACCGAGACCGGCCCGAGGCGGGTCACGGCCGGCACGAGGTACTCGCACGCCTCCGGGTCGTCGGCGGCGTTCACGAGCACGCCCCGTTCGCGGGCATCGGCGTAGACCTGCCGGTCGACGCCCGGCACGCCGGTGGCAGCGACGGCGAGCCGGCAGCCGTCGAGGTCCGACGCCTCGTACGGCCGCCGCTTGAGTTTCACCCCGAGTCGCTCGAGGGCTGGCGAGATCTCGGGCGCGACCACCGTGACCAGGGCGCCGCAGCTCGCGAGCGACTCCGCCTTGCGCGTGCCGATCGGGCCTCCGCCGACGACGAGACACCGCTGTCCCTCGAGCCGCAGGGCCAAGTGGAAGAGCGGCGGCGCGGCGTCTGTGGTGGGTCGGAGCCTGTCAGTCATGGTCAGGGACCGGTCAAGCATGGCCGGTGCGGGATGACCCCGGCAGCCGGAACCTGGTGCCGGTGGCGGGAATACCCTTAAAACTTGATCGGTTTAGTCAGGTATAATAGTCGGCAGAAGGCGCTCAACCGCAGGGGCTCTCCGGCTGAAGCGCTGCACCGACCCCGAGGGGGGATAATTGGACAAGAATGAGGGCATCACGGTGATCGACGGACCGCATCCAGATGCTTCCGACCTGGCGGAGCTCTCGACCAAGTTCGAGGCTCTCCCTCCGCGGGAGGCAGCTGAAGCCTCCATCAAGTGGACGCTCGACGAGTACGGCGACGATGTCATCGTGGCGAGCTCCTTCCAAGACGTCGTGTTGGTCGAGCTCGTCCAGAAGGCGAGGCCCGGAATCGAGATCGTCTTCCTCGACACCGAGTTCCACTTCCCCGAGACGCTGGCCTTTGTGGACCGCCTCCGCAAGATCTGGGACCTGAACCTGACCATCACGCATCCCGATGTGGCGATGGACGAGTTCGTCTGCGGCACTCCGCGCTGCTGTGAGGTGCGCAAGGTGGCGCCCCTCGCGAAGGCGATCGCTGGGCGCAAGGCGTGGATCACCGGCCTGAAGCGTGTGGACACGCCCGAGCGGGCCGATGCGCCGATCGTCGCGTGGGACGCCAACCGGGAGATGGTGAAGGTGAACCCGCTCGCGACCTGGACCGATGAGGACATCGACGAGTACCTCGCCGAGAAGGGCCTCCCGCTCCACCCGCTCACGTACGTCGGCTACGTGTCGATCGGCTGTGCGCCGACGACCCAGCCGGTGGCCGAGGGACAGAACCCTCGCGAGGGCCGGTGGCCCGGCATGGACAAGACGGAGTGCGGGCTCCACATCTGAGCCCGCTGACGTCCACACCGCACCCACCGCCCCGACTCCGCCGCACCCGACCCCCCGCCCCGCACAAGCGCTCCACCACCCGCTCCACCGCCCGCCGCTCCTGCTCGCCAACGACGCTCGTAGCCGGAGCTCCCGGGCTCGAAGACTCAGTCAGCACACTGATCGCACTGCCGACAGCAGTGAGGAGACCGACCGGATGGAATTCCGCCAGCCGTTTCGCAAAGGCACTCAGCTCAACCAAATCGAGCAGTGGAAGCTCGATCGGCACCCCTTCGAGGTGGCCGACGCCGTGCGCACGCGGTATGCGATCGATGGTCCAGCAGCCATCGCCGAGGTCCCCGGCGAGGTCGAGCGCCTCAAGTGGGTCGGCATCTACCCCCAGCGCCAGGGCGGCGACGCATTCATGCTGAGGGTGAAGGTGCCGGCCGGCCGGCTCACCGCCCACCAGGTGCTCACCCTCGGAGAGATCATCGAGGAGTTCGCTGACGGGCCCGATGACCACCCGATCTGGGGCAACAGATACGGCGACATCACCACGCGCCAGGACGTCCAGCTCCACTGGGTGCACATGGCGGACGTGCCGGTCATCTGGGACCGCCTGGAGGCAGCCGGAATGACCAGTGTCCAGGCATGCGGCGACTCTGCAAGAAACGTGCTCTCATGCCCCGTCTCGGGCGTCGACTCGGACGAGGTCTTCGATGCATCGGGAATCGCCCGCGAGGTCTCCGACTTCTTCACTGGCAACAGGGAGTACGCCAACCTCCCGAGGAAGTTCAAGCTCTCCATCACGGGCTGCCGGGACGACTGTGCCCAGGCCGAGATCAATGACGTCGGCATGTGGCCCGCACGGCTCGCCGACGGCACGGTCGGGCTCAACCTCTTGGTCGGAGGCGGGCTGTCCGACGGGCCGAGGATGGCAAGCGACCTCGACGTCTTCGTCCTTCCCGAACAGGCCGTGGAGATCTGCCGTGCGATCGCCCAGGTCTTCGGTGAGCTCGGAAATCGCGAGAACCGTGGTACCGCCCGCATGCGCTACCTGGTCCAAGAGCTCGGCGCCGAGGTCTTCCGCGACGAGCTCGCCGAGCGCACCTCCTTCAAGCTGCGTCCCGCGGGCGAGGAGCTGCACGCGCCGCTACCGCGGTGACCACATCGGTGTCCATGCCGAACACCGCCCTCGTCACTCTTACGTCGGGTGCTCGGTGACGGTTGGCCGCTTGCCGGGCACGGACTACATCGAGCTCGCCCGACTGGCTGCTGCTTATGGGGACGGGGAGGTGCGCCTTGCGACCGACCAGAACTTCGTCATCACCGGCGTGCCCGACGAACGGATCGACGATCTGCTCGCCGAGGACCTCTTGCAGCGACGTTCGCCGTTCCCCGCTCCGTTCGAGCGCGGCGTGGTCGCTTGCACGGGGAGCGAGTTCTGCCGGTTCGCCATCGTCGAGACGAAGGTGCGTGCCGTCGAGTGGGCGCGGGAGATGGACCGGCGTTACGCAGAACGGTTCGGTGGCGGGGCGGGCGTGACCGACCGCCCGCTCGACTCGGTGGTCCGCATGCACTTCTCCGGCTGCCCGGCCTCTTGCGCGCAGCCACAGATAGCAGACATCGGCTTTCGTGGCGAGACGGCTCACGTCGGCGAGGAGATCGTCGAGGCGGTCGACATCGGCGTCGGCGGGAGTCTCGGTACCGACGCCGGCTTCGGCGACTGGGTGGAGGGAGCCATGCCGGTGGACGACGTCCCCGATGCGCTCGGCAGGGTCGTCGAGCGGTACCTCAGTGAGAGGGGCGCGGGCGAACGTTTCTATGAGTGGGCGAGGCGGACGCCGACCGAGCAGGTCCACGTGACGCTCAGCCCGGGACACCATCACGCGGTCACCACCGCCGGTGCGATGCGGAAGGAGCACGATCGATGACACTTTCCCCGCCGCGCCAGCGCGCCGAGATGAGCGGTATCTCCGAGGCACCCGGGAAGGTGTGGTTCTGGGAGCTCGCGGCCGCTGTGATCGATGCGGACCGCTGCGTGCAGTGCGGTGCTTGTGTGGCCGCGTGCCCGACAGACTCGATCGGAATCGGGAGCGACAACCTGCCGAAGCTCGTCAAGATGTGCACGGGCTGCTCGCTCTGCTGGGACTTCTGCCCACGGGGCGGGTTGCGCTATGAGTCGACCTGGCTCGGGTCGCCGGCGCCGCCGGACGAGACATCGGCGACAGCAACCCTTGCGCCCGTACCAGTCTCGCTTTCCAGGTCGAGGCCACTCGCGGCTCGGACAGCCCACGATGCCGCTGATTCGCAGGTCGACGACTGGAGGATCACCGGTGCCGACCCCGCACCCGGGCTCGGATTAGTGCACGAGATGCTTGCCGCACGGGTCGAGAGCACAAGTAAGCTGCAAAGCAGCTGCGCTCAGGACGGGGGCGTTGTGACCGCGATCCTCCTAGCTTCCCTCGCAGCCGGGGAGATCGACGGCGCCGTCGTGGCGAGGGAGGATCCCGACCATCCGTGGAAGGGCGTTCCTCACCTCGCCACGACTGCCGGCGAGATACGGGATGCCGCCGGCAGCTTCTACAACCAGACGATGGCGCTCGGTGCCATCGATCTGGCAGCTGCGGGCCTCGCGCCCGACGCCCGCATCGCCCTCGTCGGGACGCCCTGTGAGATCGAGGGCATCCGAGCGCTCCAGTCGCGCCGGTGGCGGCGCGGCTCGAGGGCCGTCGACAACGTCGTGTTCACGATCGCGCTCTTGTGCACGAAGAGCTTCGACTACTCCAAGCTGATGCTGCGCGAGCTGCGTGACCAGCGCAACGTCGACTTGGCCCAGGTCGGCAAGGTGGACGTCATCCACGGCCGGATGATCGTCGAGGACCACGCCGGCGAGCGGATCGTCGACGAGCCGGTGAAGGACTTCCACCGCGCAGCGCTGAAGGGCTGCGACGAATGCGCCGACTTCCTCGGCCGTGCAGCCGACCTCTCTGTGGGCAGCGTCGGCTCGGCGGTCGGTTATTCCAGTGTTCTCGTCCGCACCCTCGCGGGCCGGCAGGCGCTGGACCTCGTCCGGCCCGAGCTCGAAGTTGCCGACATCGACTCCCCGGAGGCTCTCGAGCGACTCGATCGCCTCGACAAGAAGATCGCCCGTTCGACGCTTCACCGGCCGTTCGAGCCGGAAGGCCCTCTCTTCGTCGACTTCGCCGAGCACCTCACGTTCTACGGCGGCACGGACCGGGCGCCCGTCTGGCAGGACTGATGCTCCGCTCTACGGCGACGGCCGACATCGAAGGGCTCACACCGCTCGACGAACCGGTCAAGCTGCTCGCGTCGCTGCGCAAGCGGGCGGGCTCCAACCCCGCCGACATCCGTGAAAACGCCCCCCGCGAGCTCGCGGCGCACGCCTGGCAGCAATGGCGCGAGCCTCTCTCCTCGCTCGGGCTCGGCGAGGAGCACGTGCAGCACGCCTTCGCGACGGCGAAGCGGGAGATCTGGCTCTGGGTCCGTGGGAACCGCGTCTGGGACCAGCTGCGAGCGCATCTCGCCGGTCGCGTGCTCAGGCGCTCGGCCGGAAGCACGAGCACGAGTCCCCACTCCAGCCCCCATACGAACCCGCAGCCCGGCTAGGCCTCGACCCGGCGACCCTCGAGCCACACGGCCGACGGGGCCAGGCCGTAAGACCATGCGAACGCGCCCTCGTGGTCGGCCTCCCACGCGACGAGGTCAGCCCTCAGCCCTTTTGCGACCTGGCCCCGATCGGCCAGCCGCAGGGACCGCGCGCCGCCCGCTGTGGCGGCCGTCAGCGCCTCGGCGACCGACAGTCCGAGCTCGGCGATCGCGAGCGCCACGACGAAGCTCATCGATGTCGTGCCGCAGGTCCCCGGATTGTGGTCGCTCCCGAGCGCAATCGTCACCCCGGCTTCGAGCAACCGGCGGGCCGGGGGAGTACGGCCCATTGCGAGAGCCGTCACGGGGGCGAGCGTCGCCACCACTCCGCTCGTGGCGAGCGCAGCGATCCCGGCCTCGTCGATCCGCAGCAGATGGTCGGCAGAGGCACACCCGAGCTCGGCGGCCAGCTCGGCGCCGCCCGTGCACGCCAGCTCGTCTGCGTGGATCCTCGGGATGAGCCCGGCGGCCTTGGCCGACTCGAGCATCAGCCGCGCCTCGGCGATCGTGAAGTAACCCTCGTCGCAGAAGACGTCGGCGTGGCGTGCGCCCGCCGCTCTTGCTGCGGCGCACCAGCTGGCGACCGCGTGCGAGTACCCGTCGGCGTCGCCCGCCCACTCGGGGCCGACCGCATGTCCCCCGAGAAACGTCACCTCCACCGCCGGCCCCCCCTCCCCGCTCTCGCCCGCCGGCCGGCTGAGAAGCCTTACGAGCTTGATCTCGCCGGACTCGTCGAGGACGTAGCCCGTCTTGGCCTCGACAGTCGTCGTCCCTCCGCCGAGCCATGCCTCGAGGCGGCGAGCGAGGCCCTGTGCGAGAACGTCAACCGAGGCCGCCCGGGTGGCCGCGACCGTCGAGGCGATGCCGCCTCCTGTTGCCGCGATCTCGGAGTAGGAGGCGCCCGCCGAGCGGAGCGCGATCTCGGCGAAGCGGTTCCCCGCGTAAACCGGATGCGTGTGCGCGTCGACGAGCCCCGGCGTGAGAAGCGCGCCGCCGACGTCGACCTCCTCGTCCGGCGCGAGCTTCGGGTCCATCCCTGCCTCGGCGCCGATCCAGGCGATCTTCCCGTCCTCCATCGTCAGCGCGGCATCCTCCAGCACGTCACCGGCCGAGGTGAAAAGCCGCCCTATGCCCCTGACAAGTGTCGTCCGGCCCACGCCGGCGAACTCTACGCGGTCGTCCGGGCGTTCCATATCTCCCCGTCGGGGTACCGCCGGCCCGGCCCGAACAGCTGGTCGTACACGCGCGCGAGCCGCGTCGAACCTGGATAGCCGTCGACGATGATCGCCTCTGTGACCCCGTAGTGCCTGAACGCGCCGCCGATCTGGCGGTGCTGGTACGGCGTGAGGACGATGGTCGGAGAGGTGGCGGCCGCGTTGTACATGAGGAAGATGAGCACCGACGGGGCCACCGTCACGACGCCGGTCTGCTGGCCTGGGATGGGATGCCACGCGTAACCCTCGTAGTTGCGGTAGGTGAAACCTGCGAGAGCTTGCCATGCAAGGGGAGGGCCCGTGAAGACGTCGCCGGCGGGGTACACGAGGGCCTCGGGGGTGACGCCGCCCCGGCCGGCCGGGGCGTGGATGAGGACTTGCGGAGTGGTGACGGTCTCGAACTCGGACCAAGGCACGCCGGCGGCTAAGAGCATCGGGAAGACCATGAGCACGCCTGCGGCGGTGGCGGTCAGGCCCTCGACGAGGTGGCGCGTCCTGCCCTCCGCAGTGGCGAGTGCCGACACGACGGCCTCGAGGGTGATCGAGGCGAGGATCGCGAGAAGGAGGTCGGTGAGGATCGAGATGCGGATCCAGAGGACGTTTCTCAAGATCGGGAAGGCGCTCACGAGGTACCACGCCGGCCCGTGCCAACCGAAGGGCGTGCTCGTGCCCGTCGGCCGCGTCGCCGCCCCCCAGGACAGCACGATGCACCACAGGGCCGCCCCCCAGGCGAGGAGGATGATTCGGTGACGCCATGCCAGGGCGAGCGCGCCGAGGGCCAGCAGCACGATCACGGGGCCGGCGAAGGCGAGATCGAAACGGTGAAGCAACGGCGTGCCCGGCGGTGCCTGGGCGAAGCCGTGGCCCATGATCCCCGACGGCCACACGGTCGACGTCAGAGTCGCGCCCGGATTGACCTTGGCGTTGACGTAGGTGACGTGTTCCGGGCCGCCGAGGTAGAACGCGAGCGGGTAGGCGAGGAGCAGCCCTGCGGTGACAAGAGCGGCTGCCGCGGCCGTTGCCGCGAAGCGTGCGTGCGACGCGACCTGCCTCCAGTTGACGGCGGTCGCGACGGCGACGACAGGCACGGCTACGAGTACGCAGTCGAGGAGGATCTCGGGACTCGAGAAGAACTGGGCCACCGTGAGGAGACCGAGCACGAGGCCGAGGCGCACAGGGCTTCCCGTTTGGCGAAAGCAGATCCGGTCGACGAGATAGAGCGCCAACGGCGGGAAGAACATCCAGGTCAGGTTGAAGTGACCGATCCGGTCGGCCTCCATCACAGCAGGCGAGAACCCATAGACGAGCCCGCCGACGAACGAGACCGACCGGCGCAGCTCGTAGCAGCGGAGCACGAAGTAGAGCGAGAGGGCCGAGACGACCGGGGCGGCGATGCAGGCGATGTTGAAGGAGGTCAGTGGTGACGAGAGCTCCGTGACCGGAGAGAGGATCAACGCCTGGAGGAAGAAGTTCGTGTTCGTCAGCAGGTTGAACCCATGCGGGGCGAGCATGTACGTGCTGGCGAAGGGGTTGGTGAGGTGGCCGATGGCGAACGGGAGCCAGCCGATGAACCAGACCCCTTGGCCGACATCGCCGAGATTGAGCCTGTACATGTGAGTCGTGATCCCGGCTTCGACGAGGCGCCACCAGCAGAAGAGCGACACGAGGGTGTAGAGACCGACGACGGTCACGCCGGCGGTCAGGGTCTCGCGGCGCCTGTGCAGCATCTCAGGCCCGATCGAGCAGACCGCTGATTGCACGGGAGAGCCGCTCGGCCACCGCGCGGCGAGGACCGAGCGTAGCGTGCTCGCCGCTCTCGACGACACGGCGCCCCGCCACCGTGACCGTGTCGACATCGCTCGGCGATGCCCCGAACAGCACCCGAGCGAGGAGAGCCTCGCCGGCTGTGCCACTGCCGCCACTTACGCCAGCCAGAGCGGGCGAATCGTCGATGCGCACGGTCACCCAGTCGTCGAGGTGCTCACCGGCCCACCCGAGCGAGCGAGCGCCGCCGGCGCTCGCGGCTGCGAGCAACGCACCAATGCTCATGATCCCCCGGCGTTCCTCGACGAGGCGCTGGTGCCACTCGAGCGACCGGGTCTCCTCGAAGGGGTCGATCACTGCATGCGAGTCGCTGCCGAGCGAGAGGACGGCGCCCGAGTCCGCCAAGTCGGAAAAAGGCCCGACGCCGTCGCCAAGGTCGCGCTCGGTCGTCGGGCAAGCGCAGATCCCGCACCGTGCGAGCCCATATCGGGTCACGTCTCCGGCTGTCAGGTGCGTGGCGTGGACGGCGGTCGTCCGCTCGGAGAGAACGCCCACCGACGCCAATAGATCCGTCGGTGTCATCTGCATCGTCGCCAGGCAGGCCTCGTTCTCCTTGCGCTGCTCGGAGACGTGGACGTGAAGAGGCGCGCCCTCGTCGGCGGCCCAGGCGCTGACCGAGCCCATCGCCGAGCGGGGCACGGCCCGGACGCTGTGGATGGCGGCCCCAATCCGTGCCGTCGCCGGGACTGGCACGTCAGCCGCCGACTCCCGCACGAAACGCCCCGACTCCGCCGCAGCCGTCAACCTCCGGCTCCAAGCGTCCCCGTCACCATCGGAGTAACGCAGTTGTGCACCCTCGACCGGCTCCCCCTCCACTCCCGCCTGCAAGTAGCAGGCGTCGAGCAACGTCAAACGGATCCCGGCCGCGGCGGCTGCGTCGACCACCGACCACGTCATCTCGTTCGCATCGGCGTACGGCCGTCCGCCCGGACCGTGATGGAGGTAGTTGAACTCCCCGACCGTGGTCCATCCCGCGAGCAGCATCTCGGCGTAGACGCACGTCGCGAGCTCTCGGTAGGAGTCAGGGTCGAGGCGCTCCGCGATCTCGTACATCAGCTGGCGCCAGGCCCAGAAATCCCCCGATCGGGTCTCGCTGACGCCCCGCAGCACCCGGTGGAAGGCGTGGGAGTGCGCGTTCACAAAGCCCGGCAGCCGGACCGTCCCGGCGCCAAGGTCCACAGAAGCGACCGGCGAGCCGGAGCCCGCCGCCGGCTCGGCGAAGCTCACCAGCTGTCCGGCCGTCCGAGGCCTTCGGATGGCAGCCAGACGCCGCGTTCACGCGCGACCTCGAGAGCCGATGCGTATCCGGCATCGGCGTGGCGCATGACGCCGGTACCGGGGTCGTTCGTGAGCACGCGGCGGAGCCGCTCTGCAGCGAGCGGCGTGCCATCGGCGACTACCACGACACCTGCGTGGATGGAGCGCCCGATCCCGACGCCCCCACCGTGATGGACGGAGACCCATGACGCTCCTGATGACGTGTTGAGGAGGGCGTTCAGGATCGGCCAGTCGGCGATGGCGTCCGAGCCGTCGGCCATTGCCTCGGTCTCGCGGTAGGGCGAGGCGACCGAGCCAGAGTCGAGGTGGTCGCGCCCGATGACGATGGGTGCGGTGACCTCCCCCGATGCGACGAGATCGTTGAAAGCCAGACCTGCCCGATGCCGCTCGCCGTAGCCGAGCCAGCAGATGCGAGCCGGGAGGCCCTGGTACGCCACCTTGTCCTCGGCCATCCGGATCCACCGGAGGAGGTCTTCAGCTTCGGGGAAAGCGGAGATCACGGCCCTGTCGGTCGCGCCGATGTCGGCGGGGTCGCCCGAGAGGGCCGCCCAGCGGAAGGGCCCCTTGCCCTCGCAGAAGAGGGGCCGGATGTAAGCCGGCACGAAGCCGGGGTAGGCGAAAGCCCGGTCGAAACCCCCCGCCTCGGCCTCGGCACGGATCCCGTTGCCGTAGTCGAAGACCTCGGCGCCCTTGTCCAAGAACTCGACCATTCCCATGACGTGCACCGTCATGGAGGCCCTGGCCCGCCGCAGGTACTCGTCGAGGTCGCTTTCACGAAGCTCTGTGGCCTCCTCGAGCGAGAGCCCGGCAGGGATGTAGGTCGCCGGGTCGTGAGCCGACGTCTGGTCCGTCACGATGTCGATCGGCACGTCCGAGGCAGCGAGGCGGGGCACGATCTCGGCGGCGTTGCCGATGAGCGCGATCGAGAGCGGTCGCCGATCCGCCGCGGCCGCCGTGGCGAGCTGCACCGCCTCTTCGATCGAGGTGCAGAGGACGTCGACGTACCGGGACTCGTGCCGGCGCTCTGCGTGCGACGGGTCCACCTCGACGCAGATCGCGACGCCGCCGTTCATCGTCACCGCCAGCGGCTGGGCGCCGCCCATGCCCCCGAGGCCGGCGGTGAGGACGATGCGGCCGGCGAGCGTCCCTCCGTAACGGTGGAGCCCGATCGCGGCGAAGGTCTCGTAAGTCCCTTGCAGGATGCCCTGAGTGCCGATGTAGATCCACGAGCCGGCAGTCATCTGGCCGTACATCGTGAGGCCCTTTGCCTCGAGGCGGCGGAACTCGGCCGGCGTCGCCCAGTCCGGCACGAGCAACGAGTTGGCGATGAGGACGCGGGGCGCCCACTCATGGGTCTGGAAGACCCCGACCGGCTTGCCGGACTGCACGAGCAGGGTCTCGTCGTCCCGCAGGTCGCGCAACGTTGCCACGATCGTGTCGAAGGCCTCCCAACTGCGCGCGGCCCGGCCCGAACCGCCGTAGACCACGAGGTCGTCCGGGCGCTCGGCCACTTCCGGGTCGAGGTTGTTCATGAGCATGCGGAGGGCGGCCTCTTGAGACCAGCCCCTGCAGCTCAGCTCGCTTCCGCGTGGGGCGCGCACCACGCGGGCACCGTGATCGCTCGGCCGGGAGGTGTTCGTCATTCAAGCGCTCCTATCTCCTTCTCGACGGCGGCGAGCAGCTCGCCCGACCGCACGAGCTCGATGGCGGCGTCCACATCGGGCTTCAGCTCTCGGTCCTGGTCGAGGTGGGCGACTCGCCGGCGGAGCGCCGCGAGTGCCGCTGCCGTTCCTCGGGCGGGCATGAGCGGCGCTCTCAGCTCACAGCCCTGTCCTGCTGCCAGCACCTCGAGGGCGATGACCACCTCGGCGTTCGCGACGCACTCCCTCGCATGGCGGGCGGCGATCATGCCCATGCTGACATGGTCCTCCTGGCCCGCCGACGAGGTGATCGAGTCGACTGCTGCCGGGTGGGCGAGCGACTTCGACTCCGAGACGAGGGAGGCCGCGGTGTACTGGCAGACCATGAAGCCCGAGTTGACCCCGGCCTCTCCCACGAGAAACGGGGCCAATCCGTTCGAAGTCTTCGGATCGAGCAGGCGGTACAGCCTCCGCTCCGAGATCGACGCCAACCCGACGAGCGCGGCGGCCAGCGAGTCACAGGCGTGTGCCACCGGCTGGCCGTGGAAGTTCCCGCACGACAGGATCTCGCCGTCCTCGGTGAGCACGATCGGGTTGTCCGAGACTGACGCCAGCTCGATCTCGAGCGTCCGGATCGTCTGGGAGAGGACGTCGCGGACTGCCCCGTGCACCTGCGGGGCGCACCGGATCGAGTAGGCGTCCTGCACGATGTGGTGGCCCTCACGGTGTGAGGCGAGGATCTCGCTGCCGGCGACGAGCCGGACGAGGTTGCGGGCCGAGGCTTGCTGGCCGGGGTGCGGTCGTAGGCCGACGACGCGGGGGTCGAACGCCCGATCGGTGCCGAGGATGGCCTCGATCGTGAGCGCGGCGGAGATGTCGGCGAGCTTGGCCAAATCGCGGGCTCGAGTGGCCGCGAGGGCGCCGACGGCGGTCATCCCCTGTGTCCCGTTGATGAGCGCGAGGCCTTCCTTCGCCTCGAGGGTGAGGGGCTCGAGCCCGCTTGCCTGCAGCGCGGCACGTGCGGCGACGGGCTCGACCGCGCCCGGAATCCGGACCATGCCCTCTCCGATCGCCCCGAGCGCGAGGTGGGCGAGAGGCGCCAGGTCACCCGAGGCCCCGAGCGACCCTTGCTCAGGGACGACGGGCAGTATCTGCTGCTCGAGCAGGTCGACGAACCGGTTCGCGACCTCCGCCCGCACGCCGGAGCACCCGAGGGCGAGGACGTGTGCTCGCAAGGCGAGCATTGCTCTCACCTCCGCCGCGGACAGCTCGTTTCCGACCGCGACCGCGTGTGAGCGGATGAGCCCGTGCTGGAGGGCCGAGGAGTGGTCGGCTGTCAAGGTGACATCGGCCAGGCTCCCAAAGCCCGTGGTCACGCCATAGATGACCTCCCCCGAGGCGAGGGCGCGCTCCACCACGTCACGCGAGGCCCGGACCCGCGAGGACGCCGTCGCCGAACCTGGCGTGGGCTCCGCGCGCGATTGCCGCGACGTCGTCGATCGTGAGCGCTCCTCCGAGCTCCACTGTGTCGTCGCCGGCGGGAGAAGACCGGCCATCGCCGTTGACGGCTGCCTCGGGCACGGCGCCGATTCTGTCAGGCACAGAGCTCGAGGCGCGCGCTCACGTCTCCTTCACCGCCCGGAGCGAGTACATCATCGGGACGGCCGGCATTCCCGGGGGTGTCGTCCAGACTCTCGGCTGCACTTCGACCAGCCACGGGAACCGCTTGAACGAGCACTCCGCGAACTCGTGCAGGAACTCGAGCCGCAGCCCAGCCTCGATGACGGCCGTGACCACCTCCGACAACGGGTGAGCCCACTCGATGGTCCGCGAGCTCTCCAGCCGGGCCTCGGGATCGGTGTAGTCCTCCCCGCTGTCCCAGACCATGGGGCCCTCGTTGAAGTAGGGGTACGCGACCGTCGGCGCGTCGTCGGCGAGCATCGAGTGGACCGGGTGGAATTCCGACAGGTAGAAGACGCCGCCCGGCCGGAGCAGGTCTGCGATGATCTCCGCCCAGGTCACGATGTCCGGCAACCAGTTGATCGCTCCCTTCCCGGTGTACACGACGTCGTAGGCCTGGCCGAGCGCTGCCCTGGCGTCGTAGACGTTCGCCTCGATGAAGCGGGCGTCGATGCCCATGGCGGACGCCAGCTCGCGGGCGGCCTCGACGGCCGGCCCGGAGAAGTCGAGGCCCGTTACCCGGGCGCCCTTCCTCGCGAGGCTGAGCGTGTCCAAGCCGAAATGGCATTGCAGATGGACGAGGTCCTTCCCGGCGAGATCCGGCAGCTCGTCGAGCTCGAAGCCGTGCAGGGTCTGCACTCCGGACTTGAACTCGTCCACACGATAGAAACGCGATCCCACGTGAATGGGCGTTCTCTCATCCCAGTTCGCACGGTTGAGCTGTAGCCATTCGGCCGCTGCAAGGCTGTCGGTTGCCTGTCCCGAACTGGGCTGATCCTCCGGCACCCGGGAGAGCCTAGGTGCGCTCCCGGCTGGCTGGAGTTCCCGGCTGGAGTCAGGCGGTGCCGACCGGCTGAGCGACCATCGTCAGAGAGTGAAGGACGGTTCTCGCGACCTGTCCCGATCCCGACAGGCCGATCCACACAAGGCGTGGATGGTGCAGGTCACCTCCGGTCACCTGCAACTCGAGTACGCCCATCTGTGGAACTCCGTACGGGCAGACCGTGAACTGGTTGACGGTCAGACACGAGCTTCGAGAGCTGCCCCCGTCCCGAGTAGGCCTTCCACGGGTGGAGGTCCATCCGCAGGCCGTTCCCGCCGTACCCGAAGAGGTCCTGGGCTGTCGGCTGCTGGAAGGGGCACGGGGGGTACACGTCCTTCTGGTCGGAGTCGAAGAGCACCTGATTGCTCGGCAGCGACGGCACGTCGGTGCTGCAGACGGGCGTGTTCGAGATGTCGGTGTAGCTGATCTTCCAGGACTTCGGCACCCAGGCGGCCAGGCCTCTCCAGTTGACGAGGTGCCACGCCGTAGTCGGCTTGTCGATCGGCCCCTTGCCGAGCGCGGTCAAGCGGGGCGCGAATCGCAACGTTCCCGCGATCTCGGGGGCGAGAGGTCCCTTCGTCACAACTTCCTCGAGATACCCGGGTACGTACAAGGTGACGGACTCGGCTCCCACCGCTCCCACGATCACCGGGACTCCGTGGACGTGGATCACGGGCTTGCCGGCGTACTTCGGTGGGATCTGCTTGATGTGAAACAGGTAGGCGGTGTTGGCTGGACCGGTGGTGCCCCCACAGGTCGTCGTCGGCTTGGCTCCGCCGAGCACGAGCTCACCGGGAGGCGGTGGGCTCTCGCACCCGCCGCCGCTGCCAGGGATCTCGACCCACCACTTGCCCGGGACCGAGAGCTGCACGTCGCCGTAGGGAACCGCCACGAGGTTCTTCAGCCCCAAGCTCGCGAACGGCCCTGCCGTCACGTGGAAGGGCGCAGAGCCCCCGCAGCTCACCGTGGTTGTCGGGACTTTCTCGATGAAGAACGCCTTGCTCAGCCCATCGAGGCGCACCAGCGCGGAGGGGAAGCTGGCACAGAGGTTCCCGCCTCCCCAGATCCAGCTCTTCGGGACGGTGACGACGACATGGGAGACGGCCGGAAGCCCGGGCGAGAGCGTGACCCGCTCCGGCCGACCCGTCGTGACTGTGATGTAGCGAGGTGTGGCCCCGGTCGGGCCCTTCACGCCGACAGCCTGCTCGAGGCTCGGCCAGCCTTGGAGCTCGCACGTGTTGGTCGTCCTCACGGTGATGACGTCGTGGAAGCGGAGCCCCGCCTTCCGTGTCCCGTGCTGTGCGGCGTACATCGAGACCGTCAACCATTGCGGCTGGCAGGCCGGCGGGCGGTCGGCGGCCGGGAGGACCAGGCCGGGCAGGGTCGCCTTCGTCAGGTGCGCGGACTTCTTGTTCTGTTGATGGGAGCCGGCCGGCACGGAGTTGCACGCGGCGGCTCCCAGGGTGACTGCCGCCAGCATGCTGGCCAATGCCATCAGGATCTTCGGTCTCTTGACGTTCGCCATACCCACAAGAAGCCCACAGGGGGGCAACTCGCGTACTCGGATCAGCCGGATCCGGGGATCAGCGGGATGCCCCCCGCCTCGGCGCGGCGGTGAGTCAGAACTCGACGGCGGTGCGAGCCACGTACTTGGACCCGGCGAGGTGCCGGAGCTCGGCCTTGATCTGGTCGACTGTGGCCGAGCTGGTGAGGTAGCAGCTCCACGGTGAGCGGTGCGGTCGCGGTCCAGTCAGATCCGCTGACAGCCGGTCCGGGGTTCTCATCGGTCAAGCTCCTCGCCTCGGCGCCTGTCGTCCCTGGCCTGAGCGTCACGACGATCTTGGCGGTGCCTGGCCCACCCGAACCGGTTGTCGGGGTCGAACTCGATCCCCCCGACGAGCAACCGGCAAGCGAGGCAGAGAGGATCGCGATCACTACCGCGCCGGCGCATTTGTGCCGGCGCCGCCAGGAGGATCTCACGAAGCCGACTGTAGGGCGCGTGGCGGATCAGGGGCGGCACTGCGGCGTGAGGTCGCCGGCCTCTCGTCTGGGTGCTCCGGATCGCCCATCGAGCCGACATCTACCGATCTCGCTGATCGGCTAAGGCCGGCGAGATCGGTAGATGGACTCATGGGCCCGGCTTAAGTGGGCGTCACCGTCGCCGTGGCAGGCAGTCCCTTGCCGAGCTTCGACTCCGCCACCACCGTGACGACGTAGGTCTTCTTGGCTGTCAGACCGCTGAGCGTGGCGGACAACTTGGTCGTCGTGACCGTGACGGTCTTTTGACCCTTCGAGGTCGCTGTGACCAGATATCCGCTGATCGAGTCGCCGCCCGTGGTGACGGGCGCCTTCCAAGACGCGGAGGCCGAATCCTTCCCGGCTGTCACCTTCAGGTCCTGCGGGGCGCTCGGTGCGCTCTTTGAGTACGTGAACGTTGCCGTTCTCGTCGTCGCGCTCGTCGGCTGCCCGACGATGGCGCCTCCGAGCGTGCTGATGGTGATGTCGACCTTGCCGGTCTTGGTGGAAGGCGGAGCGAGAACCTCGATCGGTCCACTCGACGTTATGAACGGCGAGCTGCACGATCGTGGTGGCCGGCACCTTGCCGAAGTCGACGCTCACGAGGTTGGAGTCGAGCTGGGCGTCGATTGTGACGAACGTCCCCCCTTGCTCTCCACCGCTGCTCGGGCTGCTCGAGTTCACTATCGGTCGACCCGGTTCGACGAAGACATAGGTGTCCACGCTCGGATTGACCGCGCTGCAACCCGTCGCGCTGCACACGAGGACATCTGTCGCGATGTCGAAGAACTGCGGTGGGGTCACGGTGATAGATGTGTCGCTGTCGATCGCGAAGTTGGTCGTCGTCGAATCCAGGAAGTCGAGTCCTCCCTGGCCGACGAACGCGATCAGGTTCGCGTCCCTCAAACCCTTACCGGTGATCGTCAGCGCGGCGGGTGCGGGCTGTGACCCGACGTGTGCCGAGAGGCCTGTAAGTGTCGGCACACCCGCGAAGGCGAGCGATCCCGCCCGCGCGGTGCCGAGGCCGGCACTGTTCTGCACCGAGATCTCGGTCGGGTCGGGCTCAGTGGTGAGCGCAGTGATGTTCGCGTCGCCCGGAGCCCCGACGATGATCTGGTTAGCCTTGACACTGAGGAGGTCGAAGTCCTCCGAGGTGTTCACTCCGGCGGGGCCGATGTTGACCCAGTACAGGTCGAGCAGGTTGAACCCGTTGCCCGTGATGGTGATCGGCGTGCCGCCTGTCTCGCTCGCGTACCCCGGGGTCACGCTCGTGATGGTCGGCAGCACGGAGTAGTCGTACTCGGTGGGCGCCGCCACCGCCTCGGTTCCCGGAGGCGCGACGAAGGCCCCGTTCGCCTGGAACGTTATAGGTCCCGAGTAAGCGGGCTCGATCGTGCTAGTGGCGCTCGGCCCGTTGGCGTTGCTCACGACGACCTGGGTCTGGCACATGGCCGTGAAGGCCGTGTCATTGGCGCAAACCGTGCCGCTTCCTTCAGCTGGCACGTCAACTGTGAGCTCGTCGTCGTCAAGGACGCTCACCGACGTGCCGGCCAGTGTGCCGAACGTGACTCCGGTGACGCCGCCGGCCTCCTCGAAGCCACTGCCGACGATCGTGACCACGTTGCCGCCGCCGGCACCTCCGGTGCTCGACGAGACGTAGTCGACGATCGGCGTCGGCGAGCCCGACGTGCCGCCTGTGTAGTGGAACAGGCTCGTCGTACCAGGTGAGCTTGACTCCACCGGCCCGGGCGAGGTCGATGTCGTGACAGTCACGACGTCACTACCGCCCTCCCCGGCGAAAGAGCCCGCCGGGCTCGTGTAAGGCGGTAGATCGACCGTCACGGCCGTCGAGGTCCAGTTGGTCACCGTGGCGGCCACGTCGCCGAAGAACACCTGCCCGGTGTTGTCGCCGAAATTCGAGCCGTTGATGACGACGGTCCCCCCGCCGGTCGCCGGGCCGGCCGGCGGGACGATCCCGCTCACTGCCGGGGCGGCGGCTGCGCCCGTGGTCGCGAGCGCACACAGCTGGTTCGCGAGGCCCTCACCGTTCGGGTTCGTGATCCGAGGTGAGCCGAGACCCGATGCCAAGTCGTAGCCGGGCCCTGCGGGGTAAGTGGTGCCATTGCCGACATCGAGGTTGTCATTGTTCCCGACCGTGATGTCGTTGAAGGCGCTCGACGCGTCGGCTCCGGCTCCCACTTCGTACAGGAGTGGGTTCACAAAGCCGACATTGCCCGAGCCACACGCCGCCGACGCGTTCACCTCTGCCGTCATTGCCGCCCAGAGCGGCGTGGACGACGACGTGCCGCCGATCTGGAGCCACTGGCCGGAGTAGTAGATCGTGATCCCGGTTTGGGGGTCGGCGAGACCGGTCACGTCAGGCGCCTCGCGACACGAGGTCCCGCTCGGGAGGGTAGTGGGGTCACCGGCCAGGTGGTAGTTGTCCGCAGCCCCGGTCGGGTCGTCGCTGCAGGCCTGGTTGGCGGCCTCTTGCGCAGTGATGAACCCGGCCTGCCAGGACGGCATGGCCCAGGTCTCGGAGATCCCTCCGCCGCCTGCACCGCCGAAGTTCCCATTGTTCCAAACAGTCTCGTCGGGTGGGTAGCTCGACGTGAGGAAGGTCGTGCCACCGACCGACACGACGTATGGCTGGCTGGAGGGGTCGTCGAGCGAGAGATCTGTCGCTACGGGAGAGATGTTGTGACCCGCACAGTCGTCCGATCCGTCGTCCCCCGCCGAGGAGAAGACGGACTGACCTTGTGCCGCGGTCTGCTCGAAGATGTTGTTCTCCGCCTCCTGGACTCCGGGAGCACCGACCTGGAGCGCCGTCTCGCACACGCCCCAGCTGCTCGTGATCTGGTGAGCGTCGTCGGCAACCGCGATGGCGTTCCAGGTGTCGAGCGGCCCGAACGGGTCGTCCATGTTGGGACCCAAGAACACGTGGATGTGTGCGTCCGGTGCGATGGCCGAGACGTCCTCGACGTCGAGGGCCGCCTCAGCCGATCCGGCGCCGGTGCCCGGACCGCCGTCCACCGTGATGTTCGTGATGTTCGAGGTGTGGTCAGCGCCGAAGTAGCACTCGTCGAACTGTTGGATGTCCGTCTTGAGGTAGGGCTCGAGCTCGTAGATGTCGACGGTCTGCCCGGCTCCGAGATCGCCCGCGCTGTACAGGCCGTTCACGCCGTACGCACTGGCCAGCTGCTGGTCGGTGGTCGCGCCGGTCTCGTCCTCGGCTGCTGCCGCCGGGCATGCGACCGGGCCGCCTGATCCAGAGCGCGGCGCGCTTGTGCGGGTCGCCTCGTGGGCCTGGCCGCTCGAGCGAGCGAGAGTGCTGGCCTCGCGCACGAGGTCGTCGAGACCGACGACTGCCTGAACGTCGCGAGCGATCGAGACGGGCAGCCGGACACTCGACGTCGTGGCTTGCCCCAGGGCTCCACCGGCGAGGCTCACGCGCTCCAAACCGGTGTGAAAGGCCGTCTCGACACGGCTTGCGGACCCTCGCCAGGCGACGAGCAAACCGTTCGAGGAGACGCTCGTCACCTTCAGGCCGTCACTCAGCAACTGATGCCGCACCGCCGCGATTGTGGCCTTCGTCGGCCCGAACCGGTCGGCGTACTGACCCTTGGCAAGGTAGTGGTGGTACAGCGGGGAGTGCGGGTTCGTGACGTCGCTGATGAACCGTGTGATGGCCGCCTGGCTCCGAGGCTCGAGGGCGAGTGCGCCGGAGATCTCCGTCGTCGCTCGAACGGGGCCGAGGGCGCGTGCGCCGAGCGGCGCCAGGCGCGGCGCCGCCTGGACCGACGCGAGGGAGTCGAGGCGCGCCTGGCGCACCGAAGCCGACGCGACCGCGCTACCACCAGCCGCTGCGGCAAGGCCTGCAACGAGGGTGGCGGCGAGCGTTGCTCCGGCTGTGCGGCGAGCCCTTCCTCGGCGGTCGAACGGTCCCGACCTCGAGCGCCGGCCACCGGCACTTGCAGTCGCTCTTGCCTGCCCCACTCGGACGTCGTTGTCCATCGCCACGATGCTCTCCCAGGTAGTCGTGATGTCACGGGACGAAGGCTCCCGTGGCCACACAGCGGTCTACCAACCCTCCACCGAAGCGTCAATGGGGAAAGCACGGCCTGCCCGTGATGTCGTCCACCTCGTGGCGGCGATGGCCTGGCTCGTCCGCAGCGCGCTCAGCGCCTGCCGGCGCTCGATATGACAGCTGGTGAGCCGGGTGGTGATACAGCCGTCTCGTACCATCGCAAGGCATGGCCGGTCTGATCGAGTGTGTGCGCCCCGGCGCGGAGGCCGAGGAGGCACTTGTCTCCTCGATCCGCCGCGCCCAGGCGACCGATCCTCTCGCACCGGTCTCCGTAGTAGTCCGCACGCCCTTCGTCGCACTCGACCTCCGGCGCCGGCTGGCTGAGCGCGGAGCCTTCGCCGGGACCCGATTTACGCCGTTCGCCCGTCTCATCGAGCTGCTCGGCCCGCCCGGCCTGCCCGGCCCGCCCGGCCTGTCCGACGAAGGCACCGGCGGGTCCGATCGCCGCCCGCTCACGAACGCCGCGCTTGGGGCAGCCCTCCGTCAGGCGCTCCGATCGGCGCCCGGTGTCCTCTCCGCAGTCGTCGACCACCCGGCGACTGAAGAGAGCCTGACGCGGACCTATCGGGTTCTGCGACCGCTCGAGCAGGCTGATCGCAGGCTGATCGCGTCGATGAGCGCCAGGGCGGCCGACGTCGTGAAGATCATCGAGGCTGCCCGGGACGCCCTCGAGCCCGGTTGGTACGACCTCGAAGACCTCGCTCATATCGCGGTAGACAGGATCGAGCGGGGAGAGGCCGATCTCGGCGACGTCGGCCCCCTCGTGCTCCACCTACCCGATCCGCTTCCACCGGCGCACTTGTCTCTGCTCGAGGTCCTCGCTCGCCACGGGGACGTGACCGTCGTCGCCGGGATCGTCGGCGACGAGGCCGGCGACCGTGCTACGCACACGCTCGTCGACGAGCTGACACGTCGTGGGTTCCGCCTCGGGGCGGCGAGCCCCGAGAACGAGAGCACGCTGCGGCCGAGGCCCTTCCTCGACCGGGTCATCGGTGCCCCGGACATCGAAGAAGAGGTCCGCATGGCGGTGAGGTTGCTGGCGGCTCACGCCGAGGCGGGAAAGCCGCTCGGTCGTACAGCGGTCGCCTTCCCGGGATCCCGCGCCGCGAATGCCTACCTCGGTGTGATCGAGGAGGCGTTCGTCGTAGCGGGCATTCCCTGGACCGGTCCGGCGACTGAGACCCTCGCCGACACCGGAGAGGGCAAGCTCGTGATCGACCTCGTGCGGATGCTCGTGGCAGGCGAAGGGTCCTTCGAGCGCTCGGGCGTCATCCGTTGGCTCTCGTCGCCCGCCCTCACGCCGTCGTGCGCGCTGATGGCGCGGCTAGCTTCGATCGGCGACGAGCCAACGGCGTCAGTCCCGGTCGGCTCGTTCGACCGGTGCTCGCGGGCCGCAGGCGTGGTCAGCGGCAGTCGGGAGTGGCGAGACCGCCTCGGCGCCTACGCCCACAGGAGAGAGGAGCGCCAGGCGCACGGCGCGGCGGGCGAGGTCGCCCGCGACCTGGCAAAGATCGTCTATCGGCTCGCTTCACTCGGCGAGGACTTGCATCGGCTCTCCCGTTGGGACGAGGTCGCCGATTGGGCGACCAAAGTCGTCAAAGAGGTCGTGGCACCGGGCGAGGCGCAGGATCGGCTGGGCGACGCGGTCGCAGAGCTGGCTCAACTCGGCGTCCTCGAGCAGTTGGCCTCGCCGGCCGCTGCCGACGGTCGCAACCGCTGGGAGCTCCAGCTCATCTCGGCCTTCGGCGCCGCGCTCAGCACGCCGGCCGGCAGTCACGGCCGGCTCGGGGCAGGGCCTGCGGTCGGCTCCATCGCTGCCCTCGCAGGTATCCGTACGGACCTCCTCGTCGTGCTCGGAGCCGGGGAAGGGGTGCTGCCGGCCCGGACACCCGATGATCCCCTCGTGACCGAGATCGAGCGGGAGGCCGTGCGGGCGCTCGCCGAACGAGAGCGGGTCGAGGACCGCGACCGCCGGATCACCCTCACCCTCCTGGCGGGAGCCGAGAGTTCGGTCGCCACCTATCCGCGCGTCGGCAGGGGCGCCAGCCGCCCGGCATATCCGTCCCGGTGGCTCTCAGGCGACCTCTTTCACGGGAAGCCCGAAGAGGTCGCCTCGTTCTCGGCCGCAGTGGCCTCCGTTGCCGAAGGGGTGCTCGCCCCGGCCGACCACTGCGACCTCGAAGCTCGCACTCATCCGGCGCGGAGTCGACGCCGGCCGGCGCGTGCGGGATCTCGTCGTGGCCGAGATCGGTGACCTCGCGGGTCGCTGGGAAGCAGAGCGGGAGCGGGGCGGCCCGGGCCTAAGCCGATTCGGTGGGCGTGTCGGCCCGATCGAAGGCAACGAGGAGGTCATCACCGACGTCATGTCGGCCACTCGGATGGAGAGCCTCGCGAGCTGCCCGCTCCAGTTCATGTTCGAGCGGCTGGCTCGGGTCGAGATCCTCGAGGCGCCCGACCGCCGGCACATGATCGATGCGCGGGACCGGGGCTCTCTCATCCACTCCGTGCTCGAGGACTTCGTCGAAGCCACTGTCATCGGGAGTGACACTTTTGGAGGCTGGGACGACGCCGAGAGCGTCGCGACCCTGCACCAGATCGCCGAGCGCCACTTCGAAGAGTACGAGGCGCGCGGCCTCACCGGGAAGGCCGTCTACTGGCGGATGGCCAAGAACAGGATCCTCTCGGACCTCGAGCGCTTCGTAGCCATCGAGTCTCGCCGTCTCCGCACGAGTGGGGGCTTGCCGGTCAAGACGGAGATGGCGTTCGGCTTCGACGACGACGCGCCCGCAGTCGTCATTGACACACGGGGCCGCGAGCTGCGCTTCCGGGGCAAGATCGACCGCATCGACGTGGAACCGGGCGGCGTCGTCCGTGTCATCGACTACAAGTCCGGTAAGGCGACCGGTTACGCCGGCATCGAGAAGGATGCGCTCGACGGCGGCCGGCACCTGCAGCTCCCGATCTACGCCAAGGCGGCGCGACCGCTAGTGCCGGAGGAGGCGGCGAGTGTGATCGCCGAGTTCCGTTTCTGCTCGTCCGAGGCGGGCTTCGCGACGGTCCCGGTCGAGCTCACGCCCGGGCTCGACGTCGAGCTCGATCGCGTGTTGGGCATCCTCGGCGACACGATCGAGCGCGGGAGCTTCCCACCCCGGCCCGGCAACGGCGACGAATGGCAGCCCCCCAACTGCCGTCGGTGCGACTACGAGTCGATGTGCCGCCTCGACAGGGGTTCGCAGTGGCAACGGGCGACCGAGGACGACTCGATGAGCGAGTACGTCGAGCTCGTCGCCGATCAGAGGCTGTCGTGACGGACGACCTGGTGCTCGTCGACGCAGCCGCTCGCCGGTCGGTCGCAAGCGAGCTCGGCGTCACGTTGTTCGTCGAGGCGGGCGCGGGCTCCGGAAAGACGACCGCCCTCGTGAGCCGGATCGTGGCGCTCATCGCCGGCGGACGCGCACAGGTCACCGGCATAGCAGCCATCACCTTCACCGAAGCAGCCGCGGCCGAGCTGCGGATCCGCGTGCGCGAAGCCCTCGAGAATCAGGCCAGGTATGCCGCGCCCGCCTCCGACGAGCAGCGTCGCTGCATCGAGGCCCTCGGGCACATCGACGAAGCACCGATCTCGACGATCCACGGCTTCTGCCAGCGGATCCTTGCGGCGCACCCCATCGAGGCGGGGCTGCCGCCTCGATTCGAGGTCCTCGACGAGGTCTCGGAGAGCATCGAGTGGCAGCGCCGCTGGTCAGCCGAGATCGACCTCCTCGCGTCCGACCCGGCCATGGGAGGGCTCCTATCGATGGCCTGGGTGCTCGACGTGCACGAGCGGCGGGTGGAGACCTTGGCGAGGGCGGTCGACGAGGGGTGGAACCCGTGCAGGCCCGAGAGCCCGGACCTGCGGTCGGTCCTCTCCGCGGCCGAGCAAGTGGCCGAGCTGGGCGTAGCGCAGCTTCAACAGCTTCTGACCGCCGCTGTGGCGGCGCGCCACATCTGCACTGATCCCGAGGACAAACTGCTGAGTCGGCTCGAGCAGCTGGCAGAGCATGCAGACCGGCTCGGAGCGGCAAGGTCGTGGTCAGAGGCCCTCCCGTTGCTCGTCGCCGACGGCCACTTGTTCACAAAGCAGAACGTCGGCCAGAAGGAGGCCTGGGGCGGCGATGCCGACGGCGTGCGCCTCCTCGTCGAGGAGGTGGCGGCTTCGTACGAGCGCCTCTTCCAGGGTCTCGTCGACCTCGTCGTGGGAGCGCTCGCCGGGTACTTCGAGGCCCGGTCGCGTGCCGCGGCAAGTGACCGCCGTTCTCGTGGCCTTCTCACCTTTCATGACCTGCTCGTGCTCGCCCGTGACCTCTTGCGAGATCGCACCGGGGTGCTCGTGAACGTGAGGCGTCGTTACTCTCACGTGCTCATCGACGAGTTCCAGGACACGGACCCGTTGCAGCTCGAGATCGCCCGGCTCATCGGTACCGAGGACGGTGTGTGGGTCGCCGGGAGGTGCTTTTTCGTGGGCGACCCCAAGCAATCGATCTATCGCTTCCGGGGTGCAGACCTCGCCGCGTACGAGGCGGCCCGCGAGGAGATCGTCGGGCCGGCCACGACGTTGCTCACCTCCAACTTCCGCTCCGCCCCGGCGATCATCGACTTCGTCAACTCGTGTTTCGAGGACCTTTTCGGCGAGCGGTTCCAGTCCCTCGACGCCGCCCGCACGCTCCCGCAGGGCGCCATCGAGGCCTCTCCGGTATGCGTGATCGGAGGGCAGATCCCTGACAAGCCGAGCCGGCGCGAGCAGCGCAGGATCGAGTCGGAGGACTGCTGCCGAGCGATCGAGCTGGCGGTACGCGACGAACGTTGGGCCGTCGAGGATGCATCGACCGGGCTGTCGCGGCCAGCCCGGCTGGGTGACGTGGCGATCCTCGTGCCTCGGCGGACGGGGCTTGCCGAGCTTGAGAGCGCCCTCGATCAGCACCACATCGGGTACCGGGTGGAGAGCGCCTCGCTGATCTTGAAGAGCCAGGAGGTGCGAGACGTCCTTGCGCTCGCCCGGGCGATCGACGAGCCAGGAGATCATGCGGCGCTCGTCGCGACGCTGCGCTCCCCGGCGTACTCGATCGGTGACGACGAGCTCGTGAGATGGGTGGCGGCCGGGGGCGCGTGGAGCATCGAGCAAGTGCCCGACGAGGGAGCCGTGACTGCCTCGCCCAGAGTCGCGGCGGCGCTCGCAGACGTCGCCCGCCTGCGATCGAGTCTCGGCGAGCTCGGTCCGGTCGGGACCCTCTCTCACGCCGTGAGCGAGCGGCGCCTGCTCCAGGTGGCCTCCGACCGCCCGCACGCTCGTGAGGCCTGGCGACGCATCCGCTATCTGATCGACCGGGCGAGGGTCTTCGTCGAAGCAAGCGGAGGGGGCCTGGCAGAGTTCGCCGACTGGATCGACGGTCAGGTCCAAGGTGGGCTCCGCTCGTCGGAGTCAGTGGTCCCCGACGCGGATGAGGACGTCGTGCGGATCATGACGGTGCACGGTGCGAAGGGACTCGAGTTCCCGATCGCGATCCTGTGCGGCTTCGGGACGAGCGACGAGGCCTCCGGGCCGCCCGACACGGTCCTGAGGCATCCCGACGGTGCCACTGAGGTGCACTTCACGCAGACGCTTAGGACCTCGGGCTTCGAGTCGCTCGAGGTGGAGGAGAAGGAGCGTGAGGCAGAGGAGGCCACCCGCCTCCTCTACGTCGCCACGACTCGGGCCCGCGATCACCTCGTCATCTGCGGGCACCACGTGCGCAACGGCAGGCAGACCCTCGGAGAGCGCCTCCTCGACGCGGCCGGCAAAGGTCCCGGGTCGTGGCGCTTGCTCCCATCTGGCGCGCCGGCCGGCGTCGGCGGGCCTGTGTCGCCGGCGTCTCCGGCCGCGCGATCGGCCACAGCCACGGCCACAGCCACAGCCACAGCCGGTGCCGCCGCGTCGATCACGACCCTCGACGAGTACGAGGAGTGGTGCATCGGCCGGTCGGCGGCAATCGCACGTGCTACCAGACGAGCCAACGTGCGGGCCACTGAGGTTGGCACTCTCACCAGCCCGGGCGAGCCCCCGGCCTACGAGCCGGGCGGAGACGAAGGCCAAGCCGAGGCCAGCCTCGACGACGACACCGTGCTGCCGCTCGGCCTCGGCCGGCGGCGGCGCGGCCGGGCGGGAACCCAGATCGGGCGAGCGGTACACGCAACTCTGCAGTCGATCTCTGCTGCGGACGCTTCGGTTCTCGGGATTCCCGATGCACCAGCGGCAGAGATCGCCGGCGCGACACACCGCCTCCAGGCGATAGCCGATGCCCAGGCGCTCGCCGAGCGCGTGGGCCAAAGGTCCCGCGACGTCGGTCGCCTGGCCCGGGCGGCGTTGACGAGCCCGGTCGTCCGTATGGCTTTCGCGAGCGGGACGGCCCGCCGGGAGACATACGTCTCGACGTCGGTCGAGGGCACGATCGTCGACGGTTATGTCGATCTGTGCTTCACGCAGCCCGACGGCTCCCTCGTCGTGATCGACTACAAGACGGATTCTGTCCGCAACTCCGCCGAAGCACGGGAGCAAGCGGGTCGTTACGAGCTGCAGGCCGCCACCTACGCGCTCGCGCTCAGCGAGGCGACCGGACGCCCGGTCGCCAAGTGTGTGCTCGTGTGGCTCTCCCCACCGGCGCAGCCGCTCGAGCATGAGCTGTCAGGCCCGGCGCTGACCGAGCGCATCCAAGCGGTACGCGAGATCGTCGGGGCGCTCACCTCATGATCAAGTACCTCGGCTCGAAACGCCGCCTCGTTCCCACCCTCGCCGCCATGGCCACCTCCATCGGCGGCCGTACAGCGCTCGACCTCTTCTCGGGCACCGCCCGAGTCGGACGAGCCCTCAAGCAGGCAGGAATGCAGGTGACGGCCGTCGACTCGGCCACGTACGTGTACGTGCTGGCACAGACCTACGTCGCAACCGATGCGAGAGAGGTGGACAGCGACGAATTGGCGGACGCGCTCGCATCCCTCAGCCGGCTGCCAGGCCGAGCGGGTTACGTCACCGACGTGTTCTGTGAACAGTCGCGCTATTTCCACCCCGACAACGGGCGGCGCATCGATGCCATCCGGGACGCCATCGAAGAGGCGTGGGCGGGCTCGTTTCTCTATCCGCTGCTCCTCACGAGCCTGCTCGAGGCAGCGGACCGGGTCGACTCGACCACCGGTCTGCAGATGGCCTATCTGAAGCAGTGGGCGCCCCGGGCGCTCAGTCCCCTCGAGCTGCGGGCGCCGGCTCTCGTCCCCGGGCCCGGCGAGGCTGTGATGGGCGATGCGTCACACCTTGTCGCAGGGCTCGGCCACTTCGACGTGGCCTACCTCGACCCTCCCTACAACCAGCACCGGTACTTCGGCAACTACCACGTCTGGGAGACGCTGGTGCGGTGGGATGCCCCCGATCACTACGGCGTCGCGTGCAAGCGAGTGGACTGCCGCGACGACGCGACCGCCAGCCCGTTCAACCGCCGCCGTGAGATGCCGGTCGCGCTCGCGTCGGTGATCGCCGACGTCGACGCCGAGCTCTTGCTCGTCTCCTACAACGACGAGTCGTGGCTGAGCGCCGACGACCTGGTGGCGATGTGCCGCCGGCGCCTCGACCAACGAGCCGGGCCGCAGGATGATGCGACCGTCGCGATTCTCGGCCTCGACCAGCCTCGATACGTCGGGGCCCGCATCGGCATCCACAACCCCGCCGGGGAGAAGGTCGGCACCGTGTCGCACCTGCGCAATACCGAGCTCATCGTGGCAGCTGGCCCGCGCGAGGCTGTCAGGCGCGCGGTCCGGGCCGGCCTGCTGGCGGCGGCGGGGTCGGGCCTCGAAGCCGAGGAGATGCCCGTCTGACTCGCCGGGGAGGTCAGCTCCGCAGTGCAGGCGGCCGCAGGTGCAGCCAGACCCATGCACCGTCGATCCGTGCGGGCGGACGCCCGAGTAGCGCGGTCAAGATCTGCACCAGGTAGCTCGGCCTCTTGTCTCTGTTGAGCACAACGATGTCAGAGACCTGCCACGACTCGATCTCTCTTCGGACGGCGTCCGCCCGTGCGCTCGGGATCGACCGCCCGATGTACCCGATCTTGGCATCGTTGAACAGTGTCGTGACCGGGCTCGCCGGGAGGCTCCCTATCGGGTTCGGTCCGGTCGAGGGGATGAAGCCGTACCCGGCGACCATGTCGTAGGGAATCTGCTCCTCTGCTTGCCAGATCATCGGGTCGGCCATGAACCCGTTCATCACCGGGTAGGCGAGCAGGATCGACCCGACCGGCAGATGGGTTATGGCGTGCGACCGGTAGACGGGCGGGAGGGCGATCTGCCGTGTCGGGTACGGCCACTGCGCCGAGAGCGCCGGTGAGAGGAGGGCTATGACGCCGAGAGCGCCGGCCCCGACCGACGCCATCGCCTGTTGGGCTTGGGGCCGTTCGGCAAGCCAGTGGCGGAGCGCGCCGAGCACGATCGCAAGATCGAGGGCGAGCAGCATGTCGACCAGGATCATGAACCGGACGGGGATCAGGTTCTCCAGGAACGGCATCTTCGTCACCAGCCTGTCCGGCAACGGGATGTGGGTGCCGATGGCAGGCGTCAAGTGAAGCGAACGGCCCATAGCGAAGATGAGGGCGATGCCTGCGAGGAGGGCGGTGAGGCGGAGCGCGCCGTTCCTCACGCGCCAGACCCCGGCGAGGACGACCACGAGGAGTGGAATCCCCACGTAGGACGCCCACACATGGGGAAGAGCCCCGTTTCCGCCGAGAGGCCATACGAGGGCCTTAAGCCAGAGGACGTATGACTCCGGCGACGCGAAGATCGACCCTCGGTAGCGCCTCGGCCCGAGCAGCAGGACCTCGACGGGCCAGGCGAGAAGGACTCCGGCGGTGACGGCGGTGACACCGAGGCCGGTGGCGAGGCGGCGCCATCGTGTCCGGATCTCGGCCGGATACCGGACGGCGAGCAACACGATTCCGATGGCGCCCATGAAGACGAGCATCGCCAGCACTTCGAGTGACGTGAGCGCTTGGGCGGCGAGCACGAGGCCGAGCAGCACGCCTCTCGACACCGGTGATCCGCGGCGGGAGACCACGAGGTCGTCGAGGAGCAGCAACACGAGCGGCGGGAAGACCAGGGTGGTGAGGTGCAGGTGCCCGTCGGCGAGATCGTTGAGCACGAAAGGCGAGAAGCCGTAGAACAGCCCTCCCAGCCATGCCCCGAACCCGAAGGTCGTGTAGCGCCGGAACACGAGGTAAGCGACGAGTGCGCTCGCGGCCGGGGCAAGCACTATGAGGACGTTGAACGCGACGACCGGCCCGAAGGCGACGGTGATCGGTGACGCGACGAGGGCTGGGAACAAGATGCTCGAGTTCGTCATCAAGTTGATGCCGGCAGGGGCGAAGATTGCGTGGCTGACGAATGGGTCGAGCCCTGATCCGATTGCGTGCGGGAGCCATTCGAGGAACCAGATCTGCTGTGCCGGATCGCCCCAGCCGGACGTCGTGATCGTGTGGGCGGCTCCGCCGGTCCACACGTGCCACCAGGCGGCGATGCCGGCAAGGAGGTACGCCACGCCGGCCGCGACGATGATGACCGAGCGACGCACGGGCACACGATAGGCGGAGCGCTCCGGGCATCGAGGCCTCAGGTTCTCGCACCTGGCAACATTTCGGCCGAGATGGCCGAGCAGAACCCTTCACCGTCCGGGACGGTGCACGATCACCTCCCCGGGCTCGACGGCGTCCGCGCCATCAGCGTGGCCGTCGTGGTGGTGTACCACCTCTATCCTGGGCTCCTCCCGGGCGGCTACATGGGCGTGGACGCATTCTTCGTCCTGTCGGGTTTCTTGATCACGCGGCTGCTGCTCGCCGAGTGGATCCAGACCGGTGGGCTCAGGCTGGGCGCCTTCTACGGCCGGAGGGCAAAGCGCCTCCTCCCAGGGCTCTTCCTCCTGCTCGTGGCACTCGCGATCACCTCGCTCGTCGTACCGACGCTCGTCAACCCCTATCAGCTGCGCTCGGACGGGCTGGCGACCCTCTTCTACTTCGCGAACTGGCACTTCCTAGTGGATAACCAGAAGTACTTCGCCCAGATGAGCGTGCCCTCGCCCCTTCTCCACACCTGGTCGCTCGGCATCGAGGAGCAGTTCTACATCGTCTGGCCTGTCGTGCTCCTCGGCCTCACCGCGCTCGCCGGGAGAGGCGGGGCGAACGTGGCGGTGACGGCGCGCCGCCTCCTCGTGCCGATAGCGCTGCTCACGATCGCCTCGGTCGCCGCCATGGCGCTCGTCTACGGCGGCCATCACGTGGACGCCGCCTACTACGGCACCGAGTGCCGGGCCTTCGACCTGTTCGCCGGCGCCCTTGGGGCGATCTGGCTCCAGTCGAGGACCCCGAGCGCATCGGCCGACCTGCTCTCCGGGCGACCGTGGCAGGCGGCATCGCTGGTGTTCGGCGTCGCGCTCGGCATCACCATGACGCTCTCGGTCGTGACGAGCAGAGGGGCAGTCTCGCCACTCATGTTCGACGGCGGGCTCGCCGTCGTGGTCTGCGCCATGACGGTCGTCGTGCTCGCGAGCATCGTGCCAGGCCCCGTGCGCTCCGTCCTCTCCCTCGCGCCGCTTCGTTGGCTCGGGCGGGTGTCGTACGAGATCTACCTGTGGCACTGGCCGGTGATCGTCATCGGCAACCAGGAGCTTCCTTCGCGCGGCGCCGAACGGCCTGTCGTCGAGGTTGCTTTGACACTGGCGCTCTCCGCCGGGGCGTACTACCTCGTCGACGCGCCGCTCCGCCGGGCGCGCTACGCGTCGCTCGGCCGGCGGCTCGCGCTGCCGGGCTCAGTCGCCGCCGTCGGCGCGATCCTCGTCGCCGTCGTACCGCTCTCGACCGCAGCGACCGCAGCGCCGACTCCGGCGCAGCTCGGTCGCGTCCACGTCTCCCGAGACCATGGCACGACCCCCGTGACGACGCCGGTGAGCTCCGTCTTCGGGGTGAGCTTGCCGCCACCGATCGGGACCATCAAGCTCGGTCGGCACCCTTCTGCCCGGCACCAGTTGCGGGTGATGTTCATCGGCGACTCGGTCATGTACCAGCTCCAGCTGGCCATCGGCGCGGCGCTGTCGTCGACCGGTGACGCCACGGCTGTGTCCTATTCGTCAATTCTCGGGTGGTCGCCGCGGAGCGCGACACCGGCGTCCTTTTTCACCACCGCCATCAGCCAGACCCACCCGGACATCGTCGTGGCGATGTGGACCCACGACAACGTCTTCGTGGCGGAGCATGGCGTAGCCGCCTACGAGCGCCTGGTCCTCCAACCGTTCCTCGACGTGCTGATGGCTCCGGGAAATGGCGTGAAGGGTGTCGTCTTCGTCGGCCAGCCGCCCCAGCCACCTCTCGACTCGTGGATGCCACGGGTCCATGCCGAGGTCTACGACCCGAAGGGCATGCAGCTCTGGGAGGACGCCGCCATCGACGAGTCACGGGAGCACCCCGGACGGGTCGCGTTTGCTCCCGCCACCGCCATGCTCGAGTACGGCGGTGGGTACTCCACGTGGCTCCCGTCACCTGGCGGGAAGCTCGAGCGCGTGCGCCAGATCGACGACTTCCACCTCTGCCTGAACGGCGGGGTCCGCTACGGCGCCGGCGCCACCTTGCAACTCACGAGGCTGTTCGGGCTGGCTCAGCCGGCACCGAACTGGTGGCTCGGCTCGTTCGCGTCAGCTCAGCGCTGGTATCAGCTCCCCGGTTACCCTCCCGGCCAGTGCCCAGATGACGCGCCGTCCCACCTGCCAGCTCTCCCGGTGCGCACCGCCTCCCTCGAGGGGAGTCTCGCGAGACGCCTGCCAGGCGGTCCCTGACCGAGTCCGGCTCGAATCCCGGCTTCAAGCCCCCGGCTGCCACTTCACATGGATGGTCCCGTGCCAGCCGGGCAGGACGAGGAGTGCCGGCTCGCCGGCGCCCGCCCGGTACGGAGCCCCGAGCGGCAGGTCGGCGCTCGCGCTCACTCGCGCCGGGTAGCCCTTGACGACGAGCAGGTAGGCCACTGCGTCGGCCACGGCGCTCTGCGCCAGGATGAAGTTGGGGCTCGCCTCCACGTCGAAGGGACGGTGGCGCCCGGCGGGCTCGTGCTCGCGCAAGAGCGGCAGCGCTTCGGCGATCGCCACCCGGGTCTGGTGCACCGGCTGCCATCCCATGAGGAACAGAGGGCTCGACGCTATCGGCAACTCCGCCCCGAAGAGCCCTGCGCCAGCGGCTGCGAGAGCCAGCGCGCCGGTCCCACAGGCGATCGCGCCGGGCAGGGTCGGCTGGGTGGAGCGATGGCTTGCTCCATGGCTGCGCGAGACCACACGCCAGAGATCGGTGATCAACGTCCCACCTGCCGCGACGAGCGCGGCTGTGATCGTCATACCGACCGGCCAGAGCACGAAGTAGAGGTAGTAGACGAGATAGGGACCTTGCGCCACCGGCACGGAGCCGAGCGTCCAAGCGGTCGCGACGCCGGTAGCGGCGCCTATCGCGGCGAGGGCCGCCAGACGCGGCCGCCGCGTGAGGGCCGCCGCGACCGCGATGGCGGCACACAGCGCCAACGCCGCCACGCCCCAGGTGGCACTGCCGTGGTACGGGATCTTCTCGAACGGGCCGTAGCTGGCTGCCGAGGTGATGGCCGGCACACGGACCCACCACGACGGCGGGAAGCGGGTTGCCGAAGCGATGCCGCGCAGGCCGAGGCTGAAGCCGACGGTCGGGCCGTGCCGGCCGATGCTCGACAGCACCACCGACCAGTTGCCGGGATGACCCGTGAGTTGCTGGATGAGCGGCGCGATCCAGCAAGCGACGCCGGCGACCACGGCAACGAGAACGGCGGAGAGCCAACCGCTGCGGGTCTTCGCAACGCCGATCCCGACGCCGATCGCGATCGCCGTCACGACAGGCAGCGCGAACGAGGTGTGGCACTGGGCAGCCAGGCTTGCGCACGCGACGGCGACCGGCAGCCATCTCGCCCGGCCGCAGCCGACGGCGACGGAGGCCGCCATCGCGGCAAAACACGCGTACACGCCCGTCGACGGGTTCCAGGCCAGGTTCACCGTGGACTGGACGAGCGTCTCGGCTGTGAGAGCGAGGGCGAGTGCTGTGAAGGTGCCACCGGCCGGGCCGAAGGCCGACCACATCGCCTCGATCGAGAGAGCCGCCAGGCCTACTGCCAGCAGTGCCGCCCCCCACAGGATCCCGTGGACCGGGTCGATTCGCTCCGGGATCGCGAGGAGGTAGTACTGCAGCGGGCCTAGGTCGAAGGCCGTATGGCCGCCGGTGGCAGTGATCTGGGTGTACTGGCCCGTGAGCGGCACGGGGCCGGCGAAGACGCTCCAGGTGCGCCATGCGATGACGGCGTCGTCGCTCGTGGGTAGCCAGCCCTTCGAGATCTGAAGTGCGGCGATGACCACGAGGGGGACCTCGGCGACGAGATGGGCGACGACGCGAAGCGCCACGCGGGCGACGCTCGGAGCGCGCCCGGTCGGGATCGGACCTGCTTCCACTAGAAGACCACCATCGGGCGAGGATGCGCGATCGTGTGGACCTCCCAGTGGCCCCGCCGAACGGGGCGGACGACGTAGACCGTCGCGTGGCGGGGCGCCGCGGCATCCGCGCCGAGCTCGGGCGCCATCGGCACGAGCAGCCGTGCATCGACCCCGGAGATCTTCAGCTCGTACGCGACCCCCTCGGCGAGCGCCCAGGTCGGCAGCCCGCTCGGGAGGAGGTGGACAGAGGGCTCGACGATCACCGGTCCGTGCCTGTGAGACTGACGGTGCTCGATGACCGCCGCGATCGGGCCGACGGCACGGGCCACCTCCCAGCCCCCGATGACCGCGTCGGAGTGAGGCAGCTCAGGCACGAGCGACGTGAGCGACCACGCGCCGGCAGCGAGGAGGCCGACCAGCGCGGCACCCACCGAGAGCAGGGGGAGCAGGCCGATGGGGTGCCCTTCACCGGACGGCTCGCGTCTCCAGGTACGTGCCAGCGCACGCCCGAGCCTCGACGACTCCCCAGGCGATCGTGAGGTCGAGCGCCATGCCGACAGGCCAAAGGGCGACGTCTGCGTAGGTGAGGATTGCCGACTGCGAGGCTGCCACCGCGCCGATCGTCCAGGCCAGGCCGGCGCCTGAGACGGCGGCGACGAAGGCGAGGCCGGCAAGCCCCGATCGCCGGGTCGCGAGGGCGACGGCGCCGATCGCGAAGGCGACGGCTAACAAGACGACTCCGCTCGCGGTCGACCCGGCGAAGAGCGCGGACATGAAGCGCTCGTAGCGCGCGCCGGTCCCGATGGACGGTACAGGGTGCGTCCAGGCCGGCCAGACGCCTGCCGACCGCCAGAGCGCCCGCAGGCCGGTCGGGAGGCCGAGGCTCGGGCCCTGGTGTGACAGGTTGCGGAACAGCACCGTGAGGTTGCCGGGGTGGTCGGCCAATTGCTCGACGAGCGGTGCCAACAGGCAGAGCAGGCCGGTCGCCGCGCCGGTGACGAGGCTGATGACCCACGGCCGCAGAGAGTGGTTCTCTCGCCGGCGGGCGAGGAGCCCGAGGACAACCGAGACAGCGACCGCCGCCGCGGCGGGCGCCCCGAAGATCAAGTGGCATTCGACCGCCACGCAACCTGCGAAGACCGCTACAGGCCACCACTCCGTACGGCCCGAAGCGGCGACGGCGGACAGGACCATCGCCGCCGAGAAGGCGTACAGACCGAAGTTGGGATTCCAGGGCAGGTTGAGCACGACGACGGTCTGGGTCGCCGTCAGCACGACGTAGCCGGCCGAGACGACCATCCCGCCGAGAAGGCCGCCGGCGCGCCACGCCGCCTCTACCGAGAGCGCCGCGAACAGGGCCGCTACTAGGGCCGCTCCCCACAAGATGCCGTGGACCGGATCTATGCGGTCCGGGACCGCGAGCAGGTAGTACTGGAGTGGGCCGAGGTCGAACACCGGGTGGGCAGAGGCCACGCTTGCGTCGTTGAAAGCGCCGAGAAGCGGGGCGTGCGAGGAGAAGACGTCGAAGGAACGCCATGCGATCGCGGCGTCGTCACTCGTCGGGCGCCATCCGCGGCGGATCTGCAGCGCAACCGTCGTGGCAAGGGGGACCACCGGCGCGAGCAGCGCCACGACGTGCACGACGAGGGCGAACGGGCCCGGTACAGCCTCGCGGATCGTGTGGGCCGCGCTCTTCGCCACCTTGGCCATCGCGGGGGCAACGGTACACTCGCCGTCGGTGACCTCGACGATCATTCTCGCTCTCGCAGTCTTCGGCGCCAGCAGCGTGGAGATGGTCGAGGCGTTCACGATCGTGCTGGCGGCGGGCGTTTCGCGGGGATGGAAGTCCGCCATCGAGGGCACCCTCGCCGCCGTCGCGGTCCTGGCGGTCATCGTCGTGGCGGTCGGTGTCCCCCTCATCCACCTCGTACCGCTCAACGCGCTCCGCGTCGTCGTAGGCGGGCTGTTGCTCGTCCTCGGCTTGAACTGGCTCCGCAAGGCGATCCTCCGCTCGAGCGGCCACAAGGCACTGCACGACGAGGACGCGATCTACGCGAAGACCGTCGCCGAGCTCGCGGCCGAGGCCGCCGGCGAGGGCGGAACGTCGTGGAGCGAAAGGCCGAGGGACGCGACAGGGTTCGTAGTCGCGTTCAAGGGCGTCTTCCTCGAAGGCATGGAAGTCGTCATGATCGTGCTCACGCTCGGCTCGAGCTCGAAACACCTCGCTCTCGCCGCGATAGCAGCCGCAGCGGCGGTCGTCGTCGTGGGCGTGATCGGCGCGCTCGTAGCCCGCCAGCTCTCCGAGGTCCCCGAGAACGCGCTCAAGATGGGCGTCGGGATCATGCTCTCGAGCTTCGGCGTCTTCTGGGTGGGCGAGGGGGCCGGTCTCCGGTGGCCGGGCAGTGACGTGTTCCTCCTCGCCCTCGTGGCCACCTTCGCTGCCGCCGCTGCGGTGCTGATCCAGGCGATGCGCCGGGCGCTCCCACCCGCCGCCGCCGCGTCGGCTCCTGTCTCCGAGGCGGCGCCGGCGTGAGTGTGGTGGGGAAATGGGTGGGCGCTTTCGGGCGTTTCTGGTGGGATTTCCTCATCGGAGACACCCCAGAGCTGTTCGCTGCGGTGCTCGTCGTGATAGGGCTGGCGTTCGTGCTCCGGCACGAGCGCGTGGCCGGCGTGGCGGTCGTGATCGTCGCGGCGCTCGGCTGCCTGGCGCTGTCCACGTGGCGGGGGCGCAAGCGCGCCACGTGAGCGCGCGAAAGATTCATCCGCTCCTGGCGTCGGCTCCGGAGAGATGAGCGAGGTATTGGGGACGCCAGTTCCCTGACACTGGGAACACCAATTCCCTGAGCGGTCTCCAGCCTCTCTCACGACAGGAGGCACAACATGCAAGCGATCTCTCGGCGAACGTTCTTGCGCCAGACCGGAACCAGCGCTGGCGCAGTCGGCGCGTTGTCCGCGTTCTCGCGGCTTCCCGGCATGAGGCGGCCGCGGCTCGCACCCACCGTTCACGACCAAGGCGTGGCGAAGGCCGTGGGCCGGCCGAACGACGGCCCGCTCGTCGTGCACATCCCTGACCCGCGTTCGGGCCAGGTTCATCTCATGTTCGGCACGCGAGAGGTGGTCCATCACGATCCCGCGCTCGTCGCCCGTCTCGTGCACGCAGCCCGCTGACATCGCCGGCGCCGCTGCCGCAACTGCCCGACGGTTAGTTACTCGACCACTCAAACACGAGGTGACTTGAATGTCCTCACACCGCGAAGCTCCGGCGATCTCGAAGGACCCGGTAGCTGACAGCACCGACCTCTACGCGTTCGTCAGCCCCGACAAGCCTGACTCCGTCACGCTCATCGCCAACTACATCCCCCTCGAGTCGCCGGCCTCCGGGCCGAACTTCTTCGAGTTCGGCGATGACGTGCTCTACGAGGTCCACGTCGACAACACAGGTGACGGTGTTGCAGACGTCACCTACCAGTTCCAGTTCACGACCGAGGTGGGCGACCCCGAGACGTTTCTCTACAACACGGGGCAGGTCACCTCGATCTCGAGCGACAGCTGGAACCGCAAGCAGTTCTATGCCGTCACCCGGGTGGACTCGAAGGGCACCCATGAGATCGGCAAACGACTGGCTTGCCCTCCCTGCAACGTCGGCATCCACTCGATCCCCGACATCGACAAACTCAGTGCGCAAGCCGTCCATGCTCTGAAGTCCGGTGAGATGGTCTTCGCCGGCCAGCGGTCGGAGGCGTTCTACGTCGACCTCGGCTCGATCTTCGACCTCGGGGACCTGAGGCCTTTCCAGAACTACTTCCTCATCGCAGGCAAGGCAGAACCGGGCGTCAACGCGCTGGCGGGACTCAACGTCCACAGCATCGCCATCCAGGTGCCGATCAAGGACCTCACGCGCAACGGCTCGCGACCGACGAACTACAAGGACAGCGCAGCCACCATCGGGGTCTGGACGACCGCCAGCCGGCGCAAGAGCACGATCCTTCCTGACACCGTCGCCGGTCCCTGGGTACAGGTGTCCCGTCTCGGGAACCCGCTCATCAACGAGGTGATCATCCCGATGGGCGAGAAGGACAACTGGAACACTCAGTCGCCGGCTAAGGACAGCCAGTTCGCCAAGTACTACGCCAACCCTGGCCTCGCCGGCCTCCTACCCGTCCTGTACCCGAAGGCCTTCCCGAACCTGGCGGCGCTCGACAGCTCCAAGGCCGCCCGCGCAGACCTCGAGGCGATCTTGTTGACGGGCATCCCGGCCGGGATCGTGGCGGGATTCCAGAACTACACGGGCAGCACCCAAGCTGACATGTTGCGGCTGAACGTCGCGATCAAGCCTTCGTCCAAGCCGAGCATCCTCGGCCTGCTCGGCGGCGACGCTGCAGGGTTCCCGAACGGCAGGCGCGTGTTCGACGACGTCACGAGCATCGAGCTGCGGGCGGTGGCCGGCGTGACCTACGCCCTCGTCGACTCGAAATACACCCCGGATGCTGCTGCCGGCCTGCTGTTCGATGTCGTCGACCCGGCGAAGACCTCGCCACACGCCTTGTCCAAGATCGGTGTGCACCTCCAGGACACCTTCCCCTACCTCACGCCGGGCTGGAACGGCTTCAGCAACCCGTCCAAGACGGACATGCCGGTGTCTGCGTAGTCATGGGACGGTTGCTGGGATCCGCAGGCGGCGGCCGGGCAGGCTCGCATTCGCACCCGGTTTCGGCCGAGGCTGTCCGGCCCAGCGAGCCGAGCACCGGAGTGTTCATTGACGTTGGCGAGACGATGGGCGCCCTCCTGCTCCGGTCGGTTCCGGAGCGGGAAGGCCTCGAGGTCGAGATCCACCCGGTCGACGAGCCTGCGGTCCGCACTCACGTGTGGGTCCTCCCCCGGGCGACCGGGAGCGGGCCGGGCGGCGCCGTGACGTATGCGGCGCTCTTCTCGAGCCTTCCCGCCGGGCGGTACCGCGTGCTCGAGCCGGACGGCTCAGGCGGGCCGGAGGTGGAGGTCGAGGCAGGTCGAGTCACCACGGCTTACTGGCGGTAGCACGGAGCTTGTGGGCGGCGGCCGCTCCCATGCACTGACCTCTTCTCACCCCCGTCGTTCTCGCCTTGGGCGGTCGAATCGAACCCTGACCCAACGGGAGTGCCGGGCTGAGCGCTCTCGCTCCGGGTACTCCTAGGGTTTTCATATCATTTCATGCAACGCTGCTAACTTGCGTCACGTGCCCCGCAAGCAGACGGACGTCGCGTCGAGCCTCGCTCGCGTCGTTGCCGAGCTGGCTGCCGGCGAGGTCCGTGAGGGTCAGCTCCAGATGGCCGAAGCCGTGTCGGATGTGCTCGCCGGGAGAGGCCGGCGCCATTTGGCCGTGGCCGCGGGCACTGGCACAGGCAAGTCGCTCGGCTACCTCGTCCCCGCCGTCCTCTCGGACAAGCGGGTGATCGTCGCCACAGCGACGAAGGGGCTGCAGGACCAGCTGGCCACGAAGGACTTGCCTCTGGTCGCCGCTGGACTTGACCAGAAGGTCACATGGGCGGTGCTGAAGGGACGCTCCAACTACCTGTGCCGGCAGAGGCTCGCAGAGATCGAGCACTTCGGCGAGCAGGAGCGGTTGGACCTCGGCGGTGTGGCAGCGCCGAAGCCTCGCCGGGGCCGGGCCGCAGTCGGGAGGGCTGCGACGTCGGAGACCCCGGGCGAGCAAGTTGCGCGCCTCGTGAGGTGGTCGGGCGAGACCGACAGCGGAGATCGCGCCGATCTCGACTTCGAACCGCTGCCGGCGGCGTGGTCGAGCGTGAGTGTCTCGGGAGAGGAGTGCCCTGGGGCACATCGGTGTCCGTCGGGAGGGGACTGTTTCGCCGAGAAGGCACGCGCGCGAGCAGCGCAGTCCCAGGTCGTCGTTGTGAACCACCACCTGCTCGGTGCTCACCTCCGAAGCGAGGGCGCGGTGCTGCCCGAGCACGACGCACTCGTCGTCGACGAGGCGCACGAGCTCGAGGACATTCTCGCCGCGAGCCTCGGTGTGGACGTGGGGCCGGGGAGGGTGCGAGGGATCGCGGCCGCCGCCCGGAGTGCGCTCGCGGCTGCCGGGGCGAAGTCGACCACAGCGGTGGACGACGTGCTCGACAGCGCCGTCCGTCTCGAGCGCGTCCTCTCGGCGACGCCGGAGGCCCGCCTGCCGACCGGGCTCGGGCCGGAGCTGGGAGACGTAGTGAGCGTGCTCGTCTCGCGGCTTCAACGGCTCGAGTCGCAGTTGCGGAGCTCCGGCTCGGGTGCCGGCTCGGGTGCCGGCGGAGGCAGCGCGCTCGCGCCCGAGGTCGCGCAACGGGCCCTCCGGTCGCTGCTCGCTGTCGAGCGGTGCAGGGAGGAGCTGGAGCTGTGCCTGGCGGCGGAAGAGGACACGGTCGTCTGGGTGGCTGGCGGCGACCGCCGGACGCTGCGCTCGGCGCCCCTCGACATCCGCGCCCAGCTGGCTGAGCACGTGTTCTCGGAGATGCCGGTCGTTCTCACGAGCGCCACCCTTGCGCCCGGCCTGGCCGAGCGGCTCGGTGCACCGCCCGCCGACGTGATCGAGCTCGACGTGGGGAGCCCCTTCGACTACGAGCACCGTGGGCTCATGTATTGCGCGGTCAAGCTCCCCGATCGCCGCCGTCCCGGTGCGGAGGACCGCCTCCACGACGAGCTTCGAGTCCCTGATCCTGGCGGCAGGGGGGCGGACTCTCGGCCTGTTCACGAGCCGGCGCGCGATGGAGCTGGCAGGGTCGGTCCTGCGGGGGCGTGTCCCTTGGCCGATCCATGTCCAGGGCGATCTCCCGAAGACGGCTCTCGTCGCCGCCTTCACTGAGGAGGAAGAGTCGTGCCTGTTCGCGACAATGGGCTTCTGGCAGGGCGTGGATGTGCCCGGTGCGACGTTGTCGCTTGTCGTCATCGACAAGATCCCCTTCCCGCGGCCCGACGACCCGCTCATGGCGGCCCGCCGCGACGCGGCCGGGGCTCAGGGCTTCCGCGTCGTCGACCTGCCGAGGGCAGCCACTCTGCTCGCGCAGGGAGCCGGCCGGCTGATCCGTTCGGCGACCGACCGGGGCGTGGTTGCGGTTCTCGATCCGAGGCTCGCAACAGCCTCTTACTCGGGGTATCTCGTGAAGTCGTTACCGAAGATGCGGCGGACCCGCGACCGTGAAGAGGCGATCGCGTTCCTGCAGGGAATCCGGGCCGAGGCCCAGTCCTCTTCAGCTACCCAGGCGGCTCGACCCTCCCGCCGGTGACCAGTTGAGAGTTGGTCAGCGGGAGTCGCCAGTGCCTGGAACCGCGGCAACGGTCCGGCGGGCGACGTCGACCTCGAAGATGACGTCGTGTGATTGGTCCCAGTTCAACGCCACCTCGGGCTCGAGGTCGAGCAGATTCCGAAGCAGCATTCGGCCGATCATCGCGTGCGACACCACGAGCGGACGTTTGACGCCGAGCACTCCGATCCGCTGCAAGGCCGCAGCAGCACGTGCATCGGCGTCGAGGTAGCTCTCGCCGCCAGGGAACCGCCACACGTACTTGTCCGCCGATCGGCGAGTCAGCTCCCCGGGATAGGCCAGCTCGACCTCGGACGCGGTCAGGCCTGCCATACGTCCATGGTGGACCTCCGTGAGCTCTTCGAGGACGGCGACCGTCATCCCGAGGCCTTGTGCGAGTACCTCGGCGGTCGCGGTCGCCCGGCCGAGGGGGCTTGCGAACACGCTGTCCACCGGAAGGGCGGCGACTACTGCAGCGAGGCGGCTGGCCTGCTGCAGGCCGTCAGGCGTCAGGGCGGAGTCGAGCTGCCCCTGCCTGCGACCGAGTCGATTCCACTCGGTCTGGGCGTGCCGTGCGAGGTACACGAGTCTCGAGTTGGGGTTCGGGCACCCGGCATTACTACTCCACTACCCGAGTACTCGAGCGACGTGGCCCGGGCAGAGTTGCCGATTGCCGGTCCAGCGAGCTCGGCAGTAGAGGTCAATCAACGCACGGACCAAACGCACGGACTCAACGCACGGACTAAGCACTCGGACTCAACGCACGAACTGAACGACGGACTCAAACCGTGAAGCTGGCGTCACGCCGGCGCGACGCCAGCTTCACGGTTCGCGGAGCCGGCGCCGAAAGGCGCCGGCCATTACCAGCACCGGCGGCTAGTACCCGAGCCGCTCGATCAACTCCGGTCGGCGCTGCCAACCCTTCTCGACCTTGACGAACAGCTCCAGGTACGCGCCAGGCTCGAGCTGCTCCCGCACCGCTATCCCGGCCGCCTTCAGGACCGCCCCGCCGCGCCCGATCACGATCCCCTTCTGAGAGTCGCGTTCGACGAGGATCTCGCACCGGATCCGAGGCCATTCCCACTCGGTGACGCGGCAGGCGATGGAGTGCGGCAGCTCCTCCTCAGCAAAGCGGATCAGTTGCTCGCGGACGAGCTCGGCGACGAAGAACGCCTCTGGCACGTCGGTAACCATCCCGGGCGGGAAATACCGGGGGCCAGTGGGCATCCGGGACACGAGGTGGGCGACGAGCTCGTCGACGCCCTCGCCCGAGAGCGCCGATATCGGGAAGTACTCCGCATCAGCGAGGCCGAGAGACTCCTGCGCCCTCGCCAGATGCTCGAGTACCTGCGCCCGGCTCGCGCGGTCGACCTTGTTCACCGCCACGATGGACCTCGGCGGCAGCCGGTCGGCGACGAAACGATCCCCCCGCGCGATTCGCCGAATTGGCTTCCACCATGAGCACGCAGACGTCGACGTCCTCGAAGGATGCGGAGGCCGTCTCGTTCAGGCGCTCGCCGAGCGCAGTCTTCGGCTTGTGAATGCCGGGCGTGTCCACGAAGACGAGCTGTGAGCTCGGCCGGTCGAGCACGCCACGCACGCGGGTCCGGGTTGTGTGCGGGACCGGTGAGGTGATGGCGACCTTCGTGCCGATTATCCGGTTGAGAAGTGTGGACTTGCCCGTGTTCGGCCGCCCGACCAAGGCCACGAAGCCAGACCGGAAGTCCTCGCCCTCGCCGCCCATCCCGGACTCGCTCTCGCGAGTCACCCCAGCCTCGCTCTCGCGAGGCACGCCGGACTCGCTCAAGGAAGCCTCGTCGCCGGAGCACCGCCGGCCTCGTCGGTCTCGGAGCCAAAGCTGAGCTGCTGGCTACCTGACCGTTCCAGCCTGACAGCCCCGATCCGCCGTCCGACGACACGGTCGACGGTGAGCACGTACGGCCCGATCTCGATCGTCTCCCCGCCGGAGGGTACGTGCCCGCTCTTGGCAAGCACGAGGCCGCCGATCGTGTCCCAGTCGTCATCGACCGGGAGCTTCGTCTCCAAGAGCTCGTTCACCTCGACTACCGGCATCTTGCCGGGCACCCGGAAGACGCCCTCACCGAGAGGCTCGATCATCGGCTCGTTCGTGTCGAACTCGTCGACGATCTCGCCGACGAGCTCCTCGATCAAGTCCTCCAGGGTCACCACACCAGCGGTACCGCCGTATTCGTCGATCACGACGGCGATGTGGAACTGCCCACGCTGCATCTCGCGCAGCAACGGCGCCACCCGCTTGGTCTCTGGCACGTAGTGCGCCGCCCGCGCCACCGTCGCGACCCGTTTGTGCTCATCCCCGCCGCGCGCCGCACGGACGAGGTCCTTCGTGAAGGCGATCCCGACCACGTCGTCCACGGTCTCCCGATACACCGGTATCCGGCTGAAGCCGGCCGTGATCGCGCGCTCGAGGACCTCCTCGACGGGAGTCTCGGCATCGACGGCGATGATGTCCGGCCGGGGCACCATCACCTCTCGCACGATGGTGTCGCCGAACTCGATGATCTGGTGGATGAGCACTCGCTCGTCGGTCTCGATCGCCTCGTCCTCGAGCGCCACGTCGGCGAACGCGAGCAGCTCCGACTCGGTCACGTCGCTCGAAGCTCGCCCCGAGCCCCCGCCCGGCGTGATCACACGAGCTATGCCGATCAGCAGCTTCGAGATCCAACGGACGGGCGGGAAACCGATGATCGCCGAGACGAGCGGCGCCGCCATGAGCGCCGCCTGATCGGCATGGCGGACGGCCCACTGCTTCGGCACGGCCTCCCCGAACACGAAGATCACGACGACCTCGAACACCGTGGCGGCCGCGACGCCCCACGGGCCGAAGAGGTGGGCTGCCACGACTCCGACCAAGGTGGCGGCAACCAGCTGGCACAACAGGACCAGCAACAGAACAGGCGCCAGGAAACCCTCAGGGTCCTCCACCAACCGCTGCAGCGCCCTCGCACCTCGGCGCCGCGCATTGACGAGCGCCTTCGCCTTGGCCCGGGAGGTGCGCGTCAGCCCCGTCTCAGCGAGCGCCAGCACCGCAGAGCCGACGAGCAGGATGAGCACGACCCCGATCAGCGCCCCGTCGGTGCCCGTGAAGTGGGCGACGGCGATCACCGGCCCCCGCCGATCACTGGCCCCCGCCCTCGGCCGGCTGTGAGAAGTGGCGCCTCAGCAGCTCGGACTCGAGCGCCTCCATCTCCTCGGCCTCGGGCTCAACCTCGTGGTCCATGCCGAGGAGGTGCAAGATCCCGTGGACGACCAACAGAGCGAGCTCGCCGGGGTAGGTGCCTGCATGCTCAGGTGCGTTGCGCCAGGCGACCTCCGGACAGATCACGATGTCACCGAGCATCAGGGGCACGGCGTCGTCGTCCGCGAGCAGCGCGTCGCGGCCCGGCCCGGTCAGCTCCGGCTCGGGGCCGGGCGGCGGAGCACACGGCACTCCGAGCTCGTCCTCGATCGGGAACGACAGCACGTCGGTCGGCCCGGCCTTGTGCAAGAACCGCTCGTTCAACGACGCGATCGTCCCCTCGTCGACGAACAAGATGTTGAGCTCCACGGAGCCGCCGATCCCCCGATCCGCCAGTACGCGCTCCGCGAGGTCGCCCCAGCGACCCGGGTCGACCGGCCGGTCGGACTGCTCGTCAGCGACGAAGACCTGGATCGGCATGGCCCCGAGCCTCGTCGGCAGAACCGATTCCCGCTTGCCGAGCGGCATGGCGGTCGTAAGCCGAGACGATGTCGCGCACTATTCGGTGCCGGACGACGTCGGCATGGCCGAGGCGCACGAACGCGATCCCCTCGATCCCGCCGAGCACGTCGTCGAGCCCGACGAGTCCCGACCTCCCCGCTGCGATGTCGATCTGCGTGACGTCCCCGGTGACGACGACCTTCGTCCCGAACCCTACGCGGGTGAGGAACATCTTCATCTGCTCGGGCGTCGTGTTCTGCGCCTCGTCGAGGATGACGAAGCTCGAGTTGAGCGTCCGGCCCCGCATGTAGGCCAGCGGTGCCACCTCGATGGCGCCGCGCTCCATCAAACGCTGGGTCCCTTCGGGCTCGAGCATGTCGTACAGCGCGTCGTAGAGCGGCCGCAGGTACGGGTCGACCTTGGCCATGAGGTCCCCCGGCAAGAAACCCAGCCTCTCACCCGCCTCGACCGCCGGCCGCGTCAGGATTATCCGGGTCACCTCCTTCGCCTGGAGGGCTTGCACCGCAAGGGCGACCGCGAGGTAGGACTTGCCGGTCCCGGCCGGGCCGATGCCGAAGGTGAGAACGTGGCTCGAGATGGCGTCTGCGTAGCGTTTCTGGCCGGCTGTCTTCGGGTGGACCCGGCGCCCCCGAGACGACCGTGCGACCTCGGCCGAGAGCACTTGGGAAGGCCGCAGGTCCTCTTTGACCATCTCGATGGACCGGCCGAGGTTGGCGGGATCGATTCCGTGCCCCCGCTCGAGCAGCTCCACGAGCTCCTCGAACAGCTTGCCGACGCGCTCTGCGTCCGGTCCCTGCACGTTGATCTCGTTGCCGCGCACGTGGATGTGGGTGCCCTCGAACGCATCTTCGACGACCCTCAGCAGCTCATCTTGCTGACCGAGCAGGCCGATCATGAGATGGTTTCCGGGAACGAGGATCTTTACCTGGGTGTCGGGCACGTGAATCACTCGCAGGCTACCTGGTGGCAACGGTCCGGGCGTCAACCAGGGGGCCACCCCATCGCTCGGCCTCCGATGACGTGCAAGTGCAGATGGGGCACCGAGTTCCCGGAGTCCTCGCCGACGTTGAACACGAGGCGGTAGCCGCGGTCGAGACCCTCGAGCGCGGCTACTTGCTGGGCTGCGTGGAACATCTCGGCCAGCACCTGGCCGTGCGCGAGATCGAGGGCCGCCGCATCGGTGATGTGCGTGCGGGGAACTACTAGCACGTGCGTCGGCGCGCGGGGATTGATGTCACGGAAGGCGAACGTCTGCTCCGTGGCGAGCACCTCCTCGGAGGGGACCTCGCCGGCGATGATCCTGCAGAACAGGCAGTCGGCCACTTCGGGTGTCGCCATGTCGACGGGCGATGACCTGCTCAGGCCTCGGCCCGGCCCGGCAAGGGGTAGAGGTGCTCGAGGCTCCCGGGGGGTATGCGTGCACGCTCGACGAAGGCCACGACGTCCGCTTCCTGTAGCCGGATCACTCGTCCGAGCTTGTAGGCGGGCAGGTCGCCCTCGTCGATCATGCGGTACAGGGTGCGGGTGTTGACCCCGAGGTACTGCGCCACCTCGGCTGTGCTCATCCACCGAATCGGTTCCGGCATGTTGCGCATCTTAGCGGCGTCTCTTTCAGTTTCAGGTGATCTTGCTCAGCTCCGCTGATCCGAGCCGGCAGGCGACCTCGTTCGCGAGCAGCCGCCCGGCAAGGGTCAGCGCGACCCGGCCCTCCGCAACAGCTTCCACGAGGCCGTCGAGAGCGGGGTCGCTACCGACCGGCAGGCTCGACTCCGGCACCCCGTGTCTCGTCCGCAAAGAGAGCTCGAGCGCCTCGCTCCGCCTCTGAGCCGGGGTCAGGGTCTCGCTCGCGGCGACCGGTGACCTGCCCTCTGAGACTGCGGCGATGTAGCGCTCGGGCGTGCGCACGTTCCACCACCGGCGCCCGGCTCGATGGCCATGTGCGCCAGCCCCGATGGCGAGATAGTCGCCTTGTTCCCAGTAGCCCTGGTTGTGGCGGCATTCATGGCCAGGCTTTGCCCAGTTCGAGAGCTCGTACCATGCCAGTCCCCTGGCGCTCAGCAATCGGTCCGCCATCTCGTAGCGAGTCGCCTGGACGTCGTCGTCGGGATGGCGGGCCGGGTCCCGCCACAGCGGCGTGCCGGGCTCGACCGTCAGCGCGTAAGCGCTCACGTGCGACGGGGCAGGATCGATACCAAGCACTCCGACGAGCGTCGCCAGCCAGCTCCCGTCGGTCTCGCCGGAGCCACCGAAGATCAGGTCGACGCTGTACGACGAGATCCCGGCGGCACCGATCGCGGCCGCAGCCGATGCAACGGCTGCCGGGTCGTGGGCCCGGCCGAGCCCCCGCAGCACCACCGGGTCGAGCGCCTGCACGCCGAGCGAGATCCGGGTGGCTCCGGCGGCCGCGGCGGCGACAGCCCAGCTGTCAGTGACGTCCTCGGGGTTCGCCTCGATCGTCACCTCTGCGCCCGGGACCCGATCGATCGCCGCGAGGAGGCGCCCGAGATCCCCGATCTCGAGCTGGGACGGCGTGCCGCCTCCGAGGTAGACCGTCGTTGCGGAGGCAGCCTCCGGCCATGGCTCGGAAGTTGGTGGCAGGTCGGCTCCGCCTTGCTGTGCCGCCCGCACCTGTGCGATGCAGGCGTCGACGTAGGCCGACCTCAGCTCGTGACGGTCGGTCCAGGTAGCGAACGCGCAGTAGTCACAGCGGCTGACACAGAACGGGATGTGGACATAGACGCCGACCGGCACCGGCTCGGCCGGCTTCACCGCCTCGGCAAACCGCCGGGTCAGGAGGCCCCGCTCGCCGTCGCGGTGGGGAGCAGCAGGCCGAGCTCGTCGAAACGCGAGATGAGCGCGTCGACATTCCTTCCGAACATCGAGGCCATCACGCGCAGGTCGTCCTCGCGGATTGTGAGGACCTTGCCGTTGAAATCCTGGCGCTGGACCTGGACCGAGGCGAGGAAGTGCCGGAGCAGGTCCCGCTCGGGGCCCCGGGCTTCGTTCAGGCGGACGAGGTCGATCGTGATCTTGCGGTTCCCGCGGTCGCCGTTCGAGGACCTGCTCGTCCCGAGCTGTGATGCCCTGGTCAGCGGGTTCGAGGCATCGCTCGGCAGCAGCTGGTCAACCGGCACGTCGTAGATCTGGGCCAGGCGCTGGAGCCGGGGTACCGAGATCGTGCGCTCGCCGCGCTCGTAAGCACCGAGGACCGAGGCCTTGAACTCCTCCCCGGAAGCCTTCTCCACTGCTTGCAGCGAGAGCCGTTTCTGGCGGCGCACGGCGCGCAGCCGGGAGCCTACGGCCTGGGCATAACGGGCCGCTGCCTCCTCGTCTATCGCGTCGATGTGTGCCATCTGAACATGCTCCGTCTGGCCTGCCCGTATTGCCGCAGATCTCGTCGTGCACGGCGAACGCGCTGTTGCGTCGCCGAGCAGGGAAACGTGAGCGGGGTCTGGGGTTGGAGCAGGTTCACTGTGAGTGGCTTACTCCTGTCATTTAACCACGTTTCGCGGCCAGAATCACACTCAGCGCGGCCAAATTTACACTTAGCGTGCTCGTTTTCGCAGGTCAATCGGCCAGAGCAAATCAGAGAGGAGCGCTCAGGCCGCTTCGGATTGCTCCGAGTATCGCTGCCGCGGCGACGGCCGCCGTCTCCACTCTGAGCACATGGGTGCCGAGTCCCACCAGGCGAGCGCCTTCGCGTGCGGCAAGGTCACGCTCTGCGGGCGACCAGCCTCCTTCCGGCCCGACGAGCACGGCCGGCATGGCGAGCGACGGGGCGCCGCCCCCCGGCTCGGCGAGACACGACGTGCCGGCCGGCCGGCCGGAGAGCGCGGCGGCGAAGGACTGAGGCGCTGTCACCTCGGGTAGGTGAACGCGCCTTGCTTGCATCGAGGCCTCCCGCGCGATCCGCTGCAGGCGGCTCGACCGCCGTTGCGCTCCGCCGTCCTCGGGCCTTACGACCGTCCGGTCGCACAGAAGGGGCACGATCTCGTCCGTGCCGAGCTCGGCGAGCTTCGCGACCGCCCAATCGATCCGGTCACCCTTCACGAGCGAGAAAGCGACGACGAGCCGGGGGGTGGGCGCCGGCTGGTTCCTCACCGGCCCGTCGCTCTCGAGGCGCAACTCACGGGACACCGTTCGTGAGCCTCGACCGGCGCGGCCGGAACCGCCTGCCCCGATGACTCTGCAGGCCCGCCAGTTGCCTCGGCCGTCGCTCGCGATGACCGGCTCGCCGTCGCGTGCTCGGCGAACACTCCCGAGATGCCGGGCGTCCTCGCTCGAGAGCTCGGGCACCTCGAGGTCCCCCACGTAGACGAGCGCGGTGGCTGCGCGCAGCAGTGCCGCGTCCGAGGGCGGCGGCTCGCTCAGCGGAAGCTCGAGCGCAGCCGGGACATGAAGCCGCCCTCTGGCGGTCCTACGGTCTCCCCGCGCAACTCGGCAAGCTGGTGCAGCAGCGCCTCTTCTTCCTTCGAGAGCTTCGTCGGCGTCTCGACGACGATCGTGACGAGCAGGTCGCCGCGATGGCGGCTCCGCAGCCTCGGCACGCCCTGGCCCGCGATGCGGAGCACGGCGCCCGACTGGGCCCCGGCGGGCACGTGCAGCTCGAGCGGTCCCTCAAGCGAGGCGACCTCGACCGTCGTTCCGAGCGCTGCCTGGGCGAACGAGACCCTTGCAGAAGTGAGCAAATCGGTCCCGGATCGCTCGATGTTCGGCTCTCGGGCCACGCGCAGATGGACGTAGAGGTCGCCGGGGATCCCACCGCGCACCGCTGCAGGGCCGGACCCGGAGACGCGCAGCGTGGCGCCGTCGTCCACACCGGAGGGCACTTCGACTGTGAGGGGGCGAGCAGTCGTCCGGCGCCCCTCGCCCCGGCAATCGGTGCACGGGCTCGCGATGACCTCGCCCAGGCCGTGGCAACGCTGGCAGGGCGAGCTGGTCACCATCTGCCCGAGAAACGACTGCCGCACTCGCTGCACCTGTCCCGAGCCGCGGCACTCCGGGCACGATGTCGGTGTGGTCCCCGGGCGTGCGCCGGTTCCTTCGCAGCTGTCGCACGGCACCGGGAGGGTGACCGTGATCTCCTTCTCGCAACCGAAGGCGGCCTCGAAGAGCGAGAGGTCGAGAATCACCTCCGCGTCCGAGCCCCGCCGGGTGCCCGGCCTCGCCGTTCCGCCGGCTTGTCCGCCGAAGAACGTCCCGAAGATGTCACCGAGATTGACCCCGAAACCGAACGGGTCCTGCGCGCTCGCACCTCCGCCCGCTCCCGATCCTCGCACCGCATCTGGGCCGAAAAGGTCGTACCGCTGGCGGCGCTGTGGGTCTCGCAAGGTCTCGTACGCAATCGTGACCTGCTTGAAGCGCTCCTCGGCGGCGGCGTTCCCGCCGTTCGCGTCCGGGTGGAGCTCGCGAGCAAGCTGGCGGTAAGCCCGCTTCAGCTCCTCGTCGTTGGCGTTGCGGCTCACGCCGAGCTGCTCGTAGTAGTCCGTTGCCACAGTCATCCGGCTCGCTTCCGGTTCATTCGTCCACTCGCGCCGTTCGGCTGTCGCTCAGCCCTGCTGGAGCTCGCGCGAGAGCCGGCGTCCTACGACGGCGACTGCGGCGAGGGCCTGCGGGTAGTCCATGCGAGTTGGCCCGAGGATACCGATTGTTCCGGCTGCCTCGCCCTCGCCTCCGAAGGGCGCCACGACGAGCGAGCACTCGGCCAGCGGCTCGAGGCCGTGCTCGGAGCCGATCGAGACGCTCTGGCCCTTCGTCAGCACGTCGTGGAGAAGAGAGACGACGACGAACGACTGCTCGAGGATCGAGAGGACGGCCCGGACTTGCTCGACGGCTTCGAAGTGCTCGATCATCCTGGCGGCGCCCCCGACGAATACCTGGTCGGTCGAGAGCTGGGGCGACCTCGGCGTATCGAGAGCCTGACAAGTTATGTCGACCAGCGCGTCGACCTCGGCCCTGCCGCTCGGCGGGAGCTTGACGGCGTCGTGTGCCAGCCGCTCGGGTGAGCGCCCGCCGAAGTGCTGGTCGATGAAGTTGCTGGCTGCACGCAGGTCCTCGTCGAGGACGTCCTCGGAGATGGCAAGGGTCTGGCGCTCGATCGTCCCGTTGGAAAGGACGAGGACGAGCAGAGCCGTGTGCGGCGAGAGCCGCGTGAGGATCGCCGAACGGACGACGAGGCTCTCGTGAGCCGGAGGGACGACGATGGCGGCGGTGTCGGTCAGCTGCGCCAGCAGCCGACTGGTGTCCGCCAGCATCCGCTCGAGCTCACCGTGCGCACGAGAGAAGAACTCCTGCACCTGCTCCTGCTGGGCTGGCCCGAGGGGGAGCGGCGGCGCCAAGTGATCGACGAAGAAGCGGTATCCCTTGTCAGTCGGCACCCTGCCCGCACTGGTGTGCGGATGCGTGAGGTAGCCGTCGCGCTCGAGAGCCGCCATGTCGGCGCGGACCGTCGCAGGCGACACGTCGATCGAGGGGTCCCGAGCCACTTGCGCCGAGCCCACCGGGAGCGATGTTTCCACGTAATCCGAGACGACGGTCTTCAAGATCGCCGCCTTACGGTCGTCGAGGCTCGAGCGTGCTCGACGAGCCCGGATCGGTCATCTCTTCACCTCGCTCCTTCACGACGGTCCAATTTTACCTGTTCATGAGCCCCTCGCCCTCGTTTGTGCGAGATCAGTCGGTGCCCGGGGGTGCCGGCTGACGACCGCTGGTGTTTGGGTCGGCTTCGGAGGGAGGTATCAGGATGCGACTGTGCCCTCCATGTCACCCGGGGCCGAGTGCCAGGAATCCGGCCGTACGCTCCCAGACCGTGAGCGATGAGGATCTGGTCGAGCGGCTGCGAACAGGCGACGAGAGAGCGTTCGCGGAGCTCGTGTCGACCTATCAGCAGCCTCTCGTGCGACTCGCTCTCACGTTCGTGCCGTCTCGCGCCGTTGCCGAAGAGGTGGTCCAGGAGACCTTTATCGGCGTGATCCGTGGCATCGGGCGATTCGAGGGGCGCTCGTCCCTCAGGACCTGGATCTATCGGATCCTCGTGAACCGTGCGAGGACGACGGGTGCCCGTGAGCCGCGGCACATGAGCCTGGGCGAGGAGCGAGATGTGCTCGCGGGTCGTTTCTCTGCGAACGGGGTATGGACAGATCCGCCTTCGCCATGGCCCGACGACGTCGACGAGCGGCTTGCCGCCCCCGAGCTCGCGAGGCGCCTGCTCGCCGCGATCGAGGGCCTCCCCGGCCTGCAGCGACAGGTCGTAACACTGCGGGACGTCGAGGGACTGAGCAGTGCGGAGGTCTGCGAGCTGCTCGAGATCTCCGACGGCAACCAGCGCGTCCTGCTGCACCGAGCGCGGACGAAGTTGCGCGCGATGTTCGAGGACGAGCTTGCCGAAGAGAGGCGATCATGAGGGTGCTCAAGTGGTGGAGTCGTGAGGTGGCGTGCCGGGATGCCGTCGCGCTCTTCAGCGACTACATCGAGGGCGCCCTCGCTCCGCGCAGCAAGGCCGCATTGGAGCGGCACCTCCAGGCCTGCGCGGACTGCGAGCGCTACCTCGATCAGATGCGCACGACCATCCGGCTCGTCGGGTGGGTCGGGCCGGGCGACCTCTCCGAGCCGGCCATGGACGAGCTTCTCGAGGTGTTCCGGCGGTTCCAGGAGGAGGGGCTCGCCGACGAGGACGGGCCTGCCGGCTAGCTCGGTCCGGCCTCAGTCCTCGAGGCGGAGCGCAGAGATGAACGCTTCCTGGGGGACTTCCACGCGTCCGATGTTCTTCATGCGCTTCTTGCCCTCTTTCTGCTTCTCGAGCAGCTTGCGCTTGCGCGTGATGTCGCCGCCGTAGCACTTGGCGAGAACGTCCTTGCGCTTTGCCTTCACCGTCTCGCGGGCGATTACGCGGCCGCCGATCGCGGCCTGGATGGGTACGTCGAACAGCTGGCGCGGGATTAGCTGGCGGAGCTTGGCGGTCATCTTCCGCCCGTATTCCTGGGCGCGGGACTTGTGCACGATCGAGCTGAACGCGTCCACGGGGGCGCCGTTGAGCAGGATGTCGACTTTGACGAGGTCCTCGGTCTGATAACCGGCTGGCTCGTAGTCGAGGCTCGCGTAGCCCTTCGTGCGGCTCTTGAGCTGATCGAAGAAGTCGATGACGACCTCGGCAAGCGGGACGGCGTAGATGAGCTCCACCCTCTCGGGGGAGAGGTACTCCATCTTCTTCGAGCGTCCCCCGGCGCGTCTGGCTCAGGTCCATGACGGTGCCGGTGTACTCCGCCGGTGTGATGATCGTCAGGCGCAGCATGGGTTCTTCGATCGACTCCAGGTTCTGGGCCGCCGGCATCGTCGAAGGATTGTCCACCTCCACCGCCTCGCCGTTGGTGAGGTGCGCGACGTACTCGACCGACGGGGCCGTCGCGATGAGAGAGAGGTCGAACTCGCGCTCCAGTCGCTCCCGCGCGATCTCCATGTGCAACAGGCCGAGGAACCCACAGCGGAAGCCGAAGCCGAGCGCGGCGGACGTCTCGGGCTCGAAGGTGATGGAGGCGTCGGAGAGCTGGAGTTTTTCCAGCGCGTCACGCAGCTCCGGCAGCTCGTCACCGTCAACCGGGTAGAGGCCGCAAAAGACCATGGGCTTGGGGTCCCTGTAGCCCGCGAGAGGTGCGCTTGCCGGCTTGGCGGCGTCGGTCACGGTCTCGCCGACCTTCGCCTCGGCCACGGCTTTGATACCGGCGATCAGGTAGCCGACCTCGCCTGGCCCGAGCTCTTTCACCGGCTGGTTACCGGGCGCGCGGATGCCGATCTCCTCGACCTCATGGGTGGTGCCCGCTTGGAAGAGGCGGATCCTCGAGGTGGAACGAAGAGTGCCGTCAACGACCCTGATCGCGTTGACGACCCCCCGGTACTGGTCGTAGAGGGAGTCGAAGACGAGCGCTCGGAGCGGGTCGTTGGGATTGCCGACCGGAGCCGGGATACGGGCGACTATCGCGTCGAGAAGCTCTGGTACGCCCTCGCCGGTCTTGGCCGAGATCCGGAGTATGTCCTCTGCGGGGAGGCCGAGCACTTGCTCGATCTCCCCCGCGTAGCGGTCAGGGTCAGCCGCCGGCAGATCGATCTTGTTGAGGGCGGCGACGATCTCGAGATCGTGCTCGATGGCGAGGTAGCAATTGGCGAGGGTCTGGGCCTCGATGCCTTGCGACGCGTCGACGAGCAGCACCACGCCCTCGCAAGCGGCGAGCGACCGGCTCACCTCGTAGCCGAAGTCGACGTGGCCGGGCGTGTCGATCAAGTGGAGCACGTGGCCCTTCCAAGCGACGCGGACGTTCTGAGCCTTGATGGTGATTCCCCGCTCCCGCTCGATGTCCATCGAGTCGAGGTACTGCTCGCGGATGTCACGGGCGTCGACGGCTCCGGTCATCTCGAGGACGCGGTCCGACAACGTCGATTTCCCGTGGTCGACGTGGCTGATGATGGAGAAGTTGCGGATCTGCGCGATCGGGATCAATGTGCTCTTTCGCCTGGCGACGCGGTGGTCGGTTCTTCGAGAGTGCTCGTCGGTGCTTCAATGGTGCCATTCGACTCGGCGGCGCCCCGGTCAAGAGCCTGGCGGGCCGTTCCCGTGTCCGGTTGCGCCTACGCCTCCTGCTACAGTCTCGCCCATACGCGTGCTGGCTCGCGCCAGTGACGCGCGTCCAATGAAAGAGCTTCTGAGGAATACATGGCCAACATCAAGAGTCAGATCAAGCGGAACCGCCAGAACGAGCGCCGTCACGAGCGCAACAAGGCGGTGCGCTCTGAGCTCAAGACGAGGACCAAGAGTGCAGTCAAGGCGGCCGAGACCGGTGCCGACGACGTCGCAGAGAGGCTACGCGAGGCCGTGAGGCGCATCGACAAGGCAGCCGCGAAGGGCATCATCCATCCCAACCAGGCAGCCCGCCGCAAGTCGCGCCTTGTCCGCCATATCTCGCAACTCGTCACCGAGCGCTCGGGCGAGTAGCCCGAGCCCTAGCTCGCTCCGCGGCGAGCTGCTCGCCGTTCCCCAACTCGCTCCAGCGGAGCTGGACGAGATCGCGCAGCTTGCTGCCGCCTGCCTCGCCGTCGACGGCGGGCGCCTGAAGCTCGAGTGGCAAGCGCTGCGGCACAGGCCCGCTGGCTCGACGAGCGACTTCATCTGGCTGGCCGATGGCGAGGTGGTCGGGTTCATCGGCATCTACCAGTGGAGACCGATCGCGCTCGAACTGTGCGGCATGGTGCATCCGGCATGGCGGCGGAGAGGGATCGGCGCAACTCTCTACGAAGCGGCCATGGCCGAAGTCGACCGGCGTGCGCCCGCCCGTGCACTTCTGATCGTGGACCGTGCGCTCGTGGGAGGGCGCAGGTTCGCGCTCTCGCGCGGCGGTGAGCTCGACCACTCCGAGCACCGCATGCAACAGCGGCGCGAGCCGGAGAGCCGAAGCGGTGCACCGCTCGTGCGCATCAGGACAGCGGTGAGATCTGACGCATGTTTCGTCTCTGAGTGCGTGGCGGCGGCGTTCGAGGAAGAGGCGCAACCCGTCGACGAGAGCGACGAAGCCGGCGTGGCGCGGCTCCTCGACGGCACGACGCTCATCGAGGCCGCCGGCTCGAGGGAGAGCGTCGGCGTGCTCCGGGTGGAACGCGAGGGAGGAGCGGCGTCGATCTACGGGTTTGCCGTAGTCCCGGGGGAGCAGGGCAAGGGATACGGCAGGGCCGCGCTGTCTGCTGTCACCCGCGAGCTGCATCAGTCCGGTGTCGGCGTCATCTCTCTCGAGGTGCTCTCGACGAACGACAGCGCACTCCACCTCTACACCACTTGTGGCTTCGACGCGATCGGCACGGAGGACTACTACTCGATGCCCGTCGGCGACTGAAGCGGCCCGGCCCGTCGTTGCCGGTGACCTCGTGCTGAGGCCGTGATGTTCGTCGGACGGCGACGCGGTCCTGTCGCGCGCGGCGCGCCTCGCATGGCCGCACCCAAGGCGCGACAGGCGCGACGCGTTGGTCGCACAAACGCGCCCCAGCCCCAGCCCCAGCCCCCTCAGGGGGAGAGGGCTATGCGGTCGCGGCCTGCGCGCTTTGCCTCGTAGAGCGCGGCGTCGGTGCGCTGCAGGAGCCGTCCCAAGTCGACATCCCTATCGGCCAGCTCCGCCACGCCGACAGACACGGTGACGGAGATAGGTCCTGAAGCCGTCCCGATCGGCGACTCGGAGATGACCTGGCGGAGGCGCTCGGCGAGCTCCGCTGCCGACTGGAGAGTCCCGTTCACGACGAGGGCGAACTCCTCACCGCCGTAGCGGCCGAGCAAGTCGCCCGAGCCGATCACGCCGGCGATGCGCTGGGCGACCGCCCGGATCACGTCGTCTCCCGAGGCGTGCCCGTAGCGGTCGTTCACGTCCTTGAAGTGGTCGATGTCGAGCATCATGGCCGACAACGGGTTGCGAGTCTGCCGGGCGTCGACGAAGGCCCGCCTTGCGAGGTCGAAGAAGTGGCGCCGGTTCGCGACGCCCGAGAGCTCATCGCGTTGGGCGAGGGTCTGGACCCGGCTGAAGAGCTGGGCGTTCTCGTAGGCGACGACGCCTTGGCCGGCAAGCGCGGCGACGATCTTCGTCTGCGTGTCGCCGAACGCGCCCGGCCGCCTGGCGATGATGACGAGAGCCCCGATCGCCTGCTCTCGGACTACGAGCGGGGAGATGACGAACGATCCGCAGCGCCCGAGCAATCCGACGAGAGGGGAGTTGCGGTCAGACATCACCGACCCGACCGAGAGCGGGATGCGCGAGTGCAGCGTCTCGGCGATCTCCGGCTGGTCTGCTCTCGCGATGTCGTATCCCTCCGGCGGGAGGGTGACGCCCGCGCCGACCGCGGCGGCCACCTCGAGTCGCTCCCCGTCCGCCAGCAGGATGGCGCCCGCATCGGCCGACAACGCGCCCATGGCTGTCTGGAGGGTGGAGCGGAGAACGCCACGAGGTTCGAGGCTCTGGCCGAGCGTGCGCATCGAGTCGCGCAAGAGCTCGGCCACCTCGCGCTGGCGGCGTTCGCTTGCGACTGACATCTCCATCTCCGCCAAACGTGCGGTCTCGAGGGCGAACGCGACGTGGCTCGTGATGGCGGAGAGGAGCTCCACGTCGTCGTTCGTGAAGATCCCCTTCGCCAGGCGGCTGTCGAGGTAGACGGCGCCGAGCAGGCGGTCCTCCATCAAGAGAGGGGCGACGAGGATCGAGCGGAGGCCGTGGGTGACTGCCGACTCCGATCCGAGGGCGGCACCCTGTTCGGTCCCGGTGAGCACGATGGGCTCGCGCGTCGACGCGACCCTGTCGACGATCGTCGAGGAGTACCCGCTGAACTCGGAGATGTCGTTGCCGCTCGCGTCACGGCCGAGGTGCGGCCGCAGTACCCCGGAGTTCTCGTTGGTGAGAAACAGCAACGCCCGCTCGGCGTTCAAGATGCGCACCGTCTCGTCGAGCGCGAGACGGATCAGCTCTTCGGGATCGAGAACCCGGGCGGCGGCCGCGCCGACCTGCAGCAGCGCCTCGAGCTGGCGGGCCGCCCTCGTCGCTCCGCGCAGCGGCCCGCCGCCGACCACGGGCGGAGTGGCCATGGCCAGGCCACGTGCCTGGCCTGCGCGGTCGCGCCCATCGAACAGGTGCCCACCTCCGGACCTCGCCATCTGGGCAAGGGTCCCTGAGTGCGAGATGTACCGGTTGGATAGCGAACGCGATTCTGGCAGTTCGGGCTGGATCCATCGAACGAATGCGGACAGGCCGAGATCCTCGGCGAGGCGGCTGGCGGTGATGGCGAGCCGCTCGGACTCCTGTTCGAACCCGACTCCGGCGAGCGCCCGCGACCGAGCCATCGCGAGGGCCACCTCGACTCCGGGAGCGTCCTGGCCGACGAGGATCGACTGGGCTTTGGCGGACGTGCGAAGCGCCTTGCGGTGGCGCCCCTTCGCGATGAGCAAGCCGGCCTTGGCCGCGTAGTAGTACGCGCGGAGCAAGGGGGTCCGGGCCGCCATGCGCATCTCTCTCACGCTCCGGCGGGCGAGGCGCATCCGACGACGACGTGTCTCTCCATCGGCCGAGAGGAGCTGGCCGACGCGACCGAAGGCTTGAACAGCCCAGAACGAGGAGAAGACGTACGGGCAGTTGAAGGGGCGCAGTCTCGACGCACGGAAGCCCCCGATCGCCTCGTCGAAGGGCTCGCCGAGCTCGTTCAGGCCGAAGTGGAAGTTCGCGAGCGACAACTGGTAGGCGGCGGACATGAGCCGGCTCGGCGGCACGGCCTCGAAACGGGTGCTCACCCTACGTATCCGCTCGAGTCCTGCATTCGGCTGGTCGAGGAAGCCGGCGAGTGCAATGCCGACGAAGTCGAACGACCTGACCTCTTGCTCCGGGCCACCAGCGGATTGCGGGCGCGGATGCCAGAGCCCCTCGTCCAGCCACGACACCTCCTCGAGGATCCGCCCGCGAAGGGCGAGGCTGAGGCAGAGCTGCAGCACGCCCGTCGCCATCTCTCCGGCCGGCAGCCACCGGGCGTCCTGGCGCAGCGTCTCGGTCAGGAGCTGCTCGGAGTGGATTGAGTCGCCCTGGTATTCGAGGCTGATCCCCTCGAGCAACCGCGCGTGGGCCTTCGTGTACGGATCCCCGGTGGCTTCGGCAACCCGACGGACGTGACGTGCCATCCACCGGGCCGGGCGGATCAGGCGGATCTGGGCGAGGAGCGAACCCAAGGCCGAGTAGACGGCGACGTACTCACGCGAGCGGCCGAGCCGGTTCGCCGGGAGCGCGGCCCGCAGCGCGACGGCGATCTCGGTCCCCCAGTGGAACTCCTGAACGGCGGCGAAGCCTGCCAGCTCGAGGAGCCGGCACTGCAGCCGGAGACTGTCGCGCCGGGACATTCGTGCCCGTCCGTAGCCGATCCTCGTGACCACGATGACGAGGGAGAGGGCGAAACGGCCGAGCGTCGTCAACCACAGCACGAACGCGTTCGAGGGGAGCGGCCGCCCGAGCGTCGCGAGACCCTTCCTGGCGTTCTCGAGGCAGTGGGCACCGTCGCCTTGAGCGAAGTAGACGCGCGACATCGCCTCGTAGACCCGAGCCCGTTGCGTGTTGTCCTTCTCGGTCGACAGAGCCAACTCGTAGCGAGCGAGTGCGGCCCCGACGTCGTCTGATCGCGCAAGCGCGTTGCCGTAGTCCGCCTGGAAGACGCTCCCGATCGGAAGTTCGTGCTCGGCGGCGATGGAGTCCGCCGCCGCGAAGAAGCCGAGGGCGTCCTCGTCCGCCTGAGCGGCGAGAGCCAGCTTGGCGGCCCGGTAGTTCGCTAGGAGCGCGAGGGTCGGCTCGGCGTCGACCTCGCCGAGGGCGTAGTGGCGGGCTATGTCGTACACCACCTCGGGCCTCGTGTCACCCGACTCGTCCAGGGCCCGGGCCAACATCTCGTGTGCCCGCTGACCGGCCTTCAGATCGAGCGCGGACAGCAGGGTGTCCCGCACCCCCTCGTGCAAGAAACCGTATCGTTCTGCTCCCTGCGGTTCGATCACCCGGGCGCGGGAGGCTTCGCCGAGCGCGACGTGGACGTCCCCGAGCGGCCACTGAGTGATGGTCGCGAGCAGGTCGGGAGCAAAACTCGCACCGATCACGGCCGCCTCGGTCAGCAGCCACCGTGTCGCCGGGCGCAAGGTCTCGAGCCGGCGCAGCGAGAGGGCGAGCACGTCCCTCGGCAGATCCAGGTTCGCGAGAGCCTCTGCGTCGACCGAGAAAGTTCCCCAGCTCGGCTTGAGCACACCGGCATCGAGAGCAGACCGCAGGTACTCGATCGCGGCGGCGGGGTTCCCGTTCGCCCGGATCGTGATCTCCGACGACAGGCCCTCATCGAGAGCGTCCCCGCCGAGCTGGCGCCTGAGGATCTGCCCGATCTGCTCGTCGGAGAGGGACGAGAGCTCTATCCGCCGGCGGACGGATTCCCCGAGCTCGTCTCGTAGGCGGGTAAGGGCTGGTTGGCTCGGGGGGTCGTTTCTCGAGGTGAGCACGAGGAGCATCGGGAGCCGTTCCAGCTCCGGAGCGAGGTAGGCGAGGACGCGGTGCGTGGCGTCGTCCGCGAGATTCGCGTTGTCGAGCAGGAGCAGCGTCGCGCCGGCACTGCGGGACGCAAGTGCGAGCAGCAGGTGGGCGGCTTCGATGACGGCGAACTCGTGCCAGCCGGGCTCGGTCTCGGTCTTCGCAGTCTTGACCAGGTAGCGGTCGAGCTCGGTCGAGAGGCCCGCGAGGGACTCGGCTGTGCCGGGCTCCGATAGCCGAAGTTCGACGAGGAGCTGGGCGAACCTCTCGGGATCCCGGATCTCGAGGTCGGCGAGGTAATTGCCGACGGCTTGGGCAAGAGGCCCGAGCGGACCTGGGTGGTCGGGGCCGAGATGGGCCTCGAGGACGGCGACACCGGCGGTCCTCGCGGCCCGAGCCAGCTCTTCGACGAGGCGAGTCTTGCCCCCACCGGGCTCGGACTCGAGCAGCACGATGTTGCCCACGCCAGTGACGCTCGTCTCCGCCAGGACGTCGCTGAGAGCCGTCAGCTCCTGGTCGCGCCCCACCATGGCGCTCTCGGCGAGGCTGGGCTCGTCCGCGATGGCCCGACCGAGAGGAGCGTCTGCCGTAAGAGTCCCCCGGCGAAGCGCAGCGAAGTCGGACAGGAGCGATCCAGCACTCTGGTAGCGGTCGTCGGGGTCCTTCGAGAGCAGCCGGTCGACGATCCGGCTGATCTGGGGCGACACCTCCGGGCAGAGCTCCTTCAGGTTGGGCGCCGGGGCGACGGCATGGAGCCGCACGACCTCGCCCGCGTCAGAGGCCTGGAATGGTGGGCGCCCGGCGAGGCACTCGAAGATCACGGCGCCGAGCGAGTAAAGGTCCGAGCGGCGGTCGACGGGCCGCCGCATCATGCCGGTCTGTTCAGGCGCGCTGTAGAGCACGGTCCCGACCACCGAGTCGTCCGGCTGACGGGTCCCCGTAGGCGTCGCGAGCCCGAAGTCGATCAGGACGGCATTGCCGTCGGACCGGAGCACTATGTTCCGCGGGGCTACATCCCGATGGACGAGGCCGACCCGGTGCGCTGCTTCGAGAGCCGATGCCACGTCAGTCGCCACGGCGAGCGCCCGTTCCTCGCTCAGCGCGCCTTCTTTCTCGATCACCTCGGCGAGGGACTGGCCGCCGATGAGCTCCATGACGAGGTAGGCGACCCGGCCGTCGTCCCCGACCTCGTAGACCTTCCCGAGACAGGGGTGGCGGATGGCGGCGAGGATCGCCGCCTCACGCCGGAAGTTGATACGCGCAGGGTCGTCGGGACCGGTCAGCTCCTTGACCTTGACCGCGTACTCCTCACCCGCTCTCAAGGCGCGGTACACAGCTGTGGTCGCACCCCGCCCGAGCTCTTCGACGAGCTCGAATTCCGGGATCGCGATCCTTGTCGCGTCCGTCGGCACCTGCCCCCCAGCCCGGCTCGTCAGTCGGGTGATCGCTGTGGTAGTGGTCTCGTCGCCCGGAACGATGGCGAACTAGCCCTTTCGTCGGCAGCATAGCCTTCAGGGCGCGGGCGGCTATAGGGAAGGCAGGCTCGAGCAGGCAGTCGGCAGCGGGTGTTCCCGTCGGTCACCGTCGAGAGCCGATCTTCAGATCCGCCAGCACGGCTCGGGCGGCACCAACGCCGCACATGCCGTGCACCCCACCTCCCGGTGGCGTGGACGCCGAGCACAGGTAGAGCCCAGACACCGGGGTCCGGTACGGGTTCCACTGGACGGTGGGCCTGAAGAGCGTCTGGCGGAGCGTCCCGGCGCCCCCGGTGATGTCCCCGCCGACGTAGTTCGGGTTGCGGCGCTCTGCTTCGGCCGCCGTGACCGTGGCCCGGGCCATCACGAGGTCGGTGAAGCCAGGCGCGAATCGCTCGATCTGCGCCTCGATCCGCGCGGTCATGTCGACCGTCGACTCCGAGGGCACGTGACAGTACGCCCACAGCGTTTGGCGGCCGGCCGGGGCGCGTGTCGGATCGACGATGCTCGGCTGCACGACGAGGCAGAACGGACGCTCGGGGTGACTGCCGGCCGCTACCGCGGCCTCGCTCGCCGCCACTTCCTCGAAGGTGCCCCCGAGGTGAAGGGTGCCGGCATGCCGGCACGCCGGTGCGGTCCAAGGGACCGGCCCCGAGAGCGCCCAGTCGATCTTGAAGATGCCCGGGCCGTAGGCGAACCGAGCGAGCGCCCGACGGTAACGGGCGGGCAGCCGGTCGCCGGCGAGCCGGGCGAGTCCGTCCGGGGAGGTGTCGAGAATCGTCGCCTGAGCCTGCGGGAGGTCGTCCAGGTCCTCGACCCAGCATCCGGTGTGCACCACCCCTCCGGCGTCCGAGAGCGCCGATATGACTGCGTCCACCAAGCGAGCGCTGCCGCCTTCGACGACCGGCCACCCGTTCGTGTGGGCGGCCATGGTGAGAACGAGCCCGAAGGCCCCGGTGAGCCGGGCGTTCAGTGGCAGCATCGCATGGGCGCCCACTCCAGCGACGAGCGCTCGGGCCTCGGCCGTCCCGAACCGTCCTGCCAGGTGCGACGCCGATGGCAGCCCCGCCATCGCGAAGCGGCCCACGGCGACCGGGTGCCGGGGGAGCGAGCGCAGCGGCTCGAGCACGGTGGGCATGATCGACCCGGCGTCGGCGACGAGGGGGCCGAGCAGCCGCTCGTACGCTCCGCCGTCGGCGCCGAGGCCCGACGCGGTCTCGCCGACCGAGGTCGTCACCGCTGCGGCGCGGCCGCCGTCGAGGGGGTGGGCGAACGCCACTTGAGGAGTGCACAACCGGACCCCAAGGCCGGCGAGGTCGATACTGCGGAAGAAGGGGGATGCCGTCGCCAGCGCCTGGACCGTCGAGCACACGTCGTGGTGGAAGCCGGGGAGGGTCAGCTGCTCGGTCCGGCAGCCGCCGCCGGCGGTCGGCGCTCCCTCGAAGACCTCGACCCTGAGACCCGCACGGGCGAGGACGAGCCCTGCGGCCAAGCCGTTCGGGCCTGAGCCGACGACGACGGCGTCAGGGCCGGCCACGGCAACGCGACCTCATAACTCGAGCACTGTGCTCTCCGAGGCGACCGTGACACGCCCGGCGGAGCCCAATCGGTTCGCGAGAGCGTCGAGAGCGTCGTCGGTCCGGTCCGGCGCGTGATGGAACAGCATCACGCTGTGCGCACCCGCCCGGTTGCCGAGCCCCACCGCGTAGTCCGCGACTGAGTGACCGAAGCTCGCGTGGGTGGCCGCTTCTTCCGGGAGCATCTGCGCGTCGTGCACAACTACGTCGGCACCCGCAGCCAGATCGAGCGCGCCTTGATGGTACTCACCCCACCCGTCCGGCCCGGGGCCGAGCACGGTGGGGCAGTGGTCCGGGATGTACGCGAGAGTGGACCGGCCGTCTCCGACCCGGTAGCCGAACGTGCGCCCGCCCTTGTGCGGGATCTCGACCGCGTCGACGGTGAAGCCTTCGACGCGGTATTGCCCGGGAGTCAGGCTCGAGAAGGTCCACTCGCCTCGTAGGCCGTCGGGGCGGATCGGGAAGTGCGGGGGCGACATGCCGCGGGCGAGGGCCTCGAGCGCTGTCATCCCGCCGGGCTGCTCGGGCAGGAAGAGCGACCCACGAGCGTCGTCGCGGTCCCCTGCGCCGAAGAACGGCAGGCCTTGGGTGTGGTCCCAGTGCAGGTGCGTGAGCAGGATCGTGCCCGTGAACGGCCGGGGGCCGCACAGCCCGGTGACCCGCCGGATCCCGGTGCCCGCGTCGAGCAGGATCGTCGGCGATGCGTCGCCGTCGTGAGCCAGCGCCACGCACGACGTGTGGCCGCCGTAGCGCACGAATGCTTGTCCGGGTGCGGGAGTGGACCCCCGCACGCCGCAGAAGTAGGCCCGCAACCGATCAGCCCGGGCCGGCGTCTTCTCGCCGGTGTCCCTCGGACAGCTCCTGCAGCGCGGTGCGGTCGAGATGATCGGCGGCAACTGATGCCACCCGGGAGTCGGTCACCGCCACGAGGGACGACGTGCGCTTCCCGCCTTCCAGGTGGGCGCGCTCGCCGAGGAGGGCGCCGGGCCCGTACTCGGCCAAGCGCTCACCGTCCCGGTCGACCCTGAGGACGCCGTCGAGAAGCAAGAACACGTCACTTCCTTCGTCGCCTTGTCCGACGAGCGTTGTCCCCGCCTTCACCTTGCGGATCCGCGGCTTGTCCCCGCCCCGCATCAACTGGGCCGAGAGCGAGCGCTCGAGCGCGCTCTCCACTGCGGTGACCAAAGCGTCGGAGTCCTCGTCACCCCAAGGCGTGTGCTTGCCGAACGACTTCCGGTACCAGTCGCGGAAGTCGACCAGACCGGACTTCTGGGTCAGGCGCCCTTCGTGGTCGTACACCCAGTGCCTCGGGAATCGGCTGGCCCCGGCGAGCGCAAGCTCGGCCCGCCCGTCCACGTGAAGCGTGAGCGACAGGGTCGTCCAGGCGAGCGGTGCCTGCCATTGAACGAAAGGCGCCCTCCGGACGCGGCGAGGTGCCGGCATGCCCGTCCTGCCGCCGGCGGTCTGAGTGAATCGCACCCACCCGTCGCCATGCTCAGGCTCCCGCCGGATGTCGTCGAGGGCGACCGCCTCGAAGCAGTGGCTGAGGCCACTCAGCCTGACCGTGGTACTGCCGATCATGCTGTGACCCGAGTAGCCGGCGTCGGTGATCCGGCCCGAGTCGTCGACGTCGATCCACGCCGCCAGCTTGTTGGCGAACCGGAAACGGTCCTCCCGGCGCAACGCATCGAGGTCGACGAGGACATCGGGAGGCGGGGCGTCGTAATGGGTCAGGCCGGCATCGAAAGGCAGGCGTGTGCCTCCGGTTATCGCCTCCGAAGGGATCCAGGACAGTGAGGTCACAGAGCTCTCGTGCCGCACACAGGCCATGATCGAGACGCTACCAAGAGATGCTCGGGCTGAGCTGGCCCGACCGTCACGGCTCAGTGGCGAGAGGCGTGCGACGCGGCGGTGAACCTCCATCGAGGGCCGCGTCCATCTGGGGCTGCCCGGTCACCATCCCGACTTCCCAGGTGCCTACGCCCCCAACCTTGAAAGCGGCCGCCAACGCCACCTTGAGCGCCACCGAGGCGGGGTCGTCGAACCATGTCTGGTGCCAGTGCCGGCCGCGGTGGAACGAGACGAAGGGCGTCTCGGTGACCGGGTCCCAGAGCGCAGCCCGGCCGGCTGCGACGATCTGGTCGTAGGTGACGGCTGTGGGGCTCCCGATCGTGTCGGCGGGCAACCTCGGCCTTGTCGCCGTGAAGTCGTAGCCGTAGAAGGGGATCCCGAGGATCACCTTCGACGCCGGGACCGACGCGACGTAGGACGCGAGCGAGCTCGCATCCGAGAGGTCGGTCCCGGCGAGAGGCGCCGTCGCCCCCGGCACCTCGAAGTCGCTCATGTCGTAGGCCATGACGAAGAACTGGTCGACGTAGGGCGCGAGCGCCGTCACGTCGTACAGCGTCTCGGGGTCCAGGGCGGACTGGGGGAGCGTGTTCAGCACGATCGTCCAGGTGCTGTCGATCGCCCTGAGGCGCGTGCTGAATGCCGCCACGAACGCAGCGAAACCCTTCCGCGGCGCTGCCACCTGGCCCTCGAGGTCAAGATCCACCCCGTCGAAACGGTGCGCTTCGAGCAACGGCGCGACCTGGTCGGCGAGGGTTACGCCAGCCGGCGCCGGCGAGCTCGAGAGGTGCTCGAGCGTAGAGACGCTCTGGGTGAACAGCGAGAGGAGAGCTCTCGTCGAGGCAGCATGCGCGTCGGCGACGAGGGTGTCGACCGATCCGCCCTCGAGCGCGGCCCAGCCGGCGCCGCTCTTGACGATGGCTCCGTTCGGTTGGACCTGCAGGTAGGAGTATGCGATCTCCGACAAAGAGGAGTAGTCCACCGCTGCGACCTGTGCGATCTCCCAATACGGCAAGAAGCCCAGCACCTCGCGCGAACCGAGCCCCTGCCCGAAAGCGTCGGCCGGCAGCTGCGGAGCCGGGGCACCGGCGTGCATCGGCAGCACAACGTGAACGCTCTTGAGGGCGGTGGACACGGCCCGCTGCTCGGTCGCCACGTACCTCGCGTACGGGCTCGTGGTCGTCGGCGCGGAGCTGCCGCTCGTGCCGGAGCCGTTGCCGGCGGCCGCGCCGCACGCCGAGAGCAGGAGCGATGCGACCGTCATCGCGGCAACGACCCGCGCCACCCTCGGATGCGGGTGCCACGGGCCCATGGAGGGCTCAGCGTAGTGCCGCGGCGCGGTCCTGCCAGTGGCACCCCGGTCACTACGCTTCGGTCCAATGGTCTTCGTCGAGATCCTGCGGCTGATCGTCGTCCTGATCGGAGCACTCGTCGGCCTCGCCGTGGGCAGCGGCTTTCACACCACCTTGGCGAGGGTCCTCGGTGCTGCCATCGGCGTCCTCGTCGGCTACGTCGCAGGCGGGATCGCCGGTCGCCTCATCGACCGGGGCGTGCTGCGCGCTGACCGCTCACTCGTCGACATCCCGGCGCCCGAGCTGCTGGCCGGGGCCTTCCTCGGCGGTCTCGGCTTCCTCGTGGGTGTCGTGCTGTGCCTGCCCCTGTTCATCTTCTTCCGGCGGGAGTACGACTACCCGATCGCCGCAGCCGTCGCGTGGGTGATCGGCGCAGTCGGGCTGAAGGTGGGGATGACCAACGGCCGGAGAATCGCAGAGGCGGCCAAGATCACGCGCAAGCTCGACCCGCTCCAGGCGGCTCCCGAGGGATCGGTGCTCGTCGACACCTCAGCCGTCATGGACCGTGCCTTCCTCGTGCTCGGCCGTGCCGGCCTGCTCGGTCGTGAGATCCTCCTTCCGGAGCCGGTCGCCGACGAGCTTCGAACGCTGAGCGAGAGCCCCGACCCGGTGTCGTCCCGGCGGGCTCGCCGCTCTTTGCAGGCGATCGAGGCGGTGCGGGACGCGGGCATCATGATCAGCGTCGTACCGGGCGACTTCCCGCAGACGGCCATGACCGAGGAGAAGGTGCTCCAGCTCGCCAGGCAGCTCGGTGTCCGCCTCTTCACGTGTTCGACCGATGTCGCCCGTCAACAGGCGGGGATGGACGTCCCTATCGTCGACCTCCGCTCGCTCGTGGCGGACCTCTCGCCTGACCATGTGCCCGGCGAGCGGTTGTCGGTCGACCTCGTGAAACCCGGGCGTCAGCTCCACCAAGCCGTCGGTTACCTGCCCGACGGGGACATGGTCGTCGTCAACGACGCAGACGATCTCATCGGGCAGGACGGGGTCGATGTCGTCGTGTTGTCGACGCGCCCGACGGCACAGGGCCTTCTCGTCTTTGCTCGGGTGGTCCCGAACTCCGAGCCGGACGCCGAGACGGTGACGCTCGGCACTCGCTGAGCAAACCGAGCGCAACCGAGCGCAAGCGGGCGATCAGAGTTGTTTGATCGCGGCTACGAGTTTGGTGAGCGAGTCCTTCGCATCCCCGAAGAGCAAGGTCGTCTTCGGGTCGAACAGCAGCTCGTTGTCGATGCCGGCGAAGCCAGGGCGCATCGAGCGTTTCAGGAAGACTATGTTCTTCGCCTCGTCGACGGCCAGGATCGGCATCCCGTAGATCGGGCTTCCCGGTGAGTTCTTGGCGGCCGGGTTCACGACGTCGTTCGCACCGACGACGAGCGCCACGTCGGCGGTCTGGAATTCGGGGTTGGCCTCCTCCATCTCCTTCAGCTGCTCATACGGGACGTTCGCCTCTGCCAAGAGGACGTTCATGTGACCTGGCATGCGCCCTGCCACAGGGTGGATGGCATAGATGACCTCGACGCCACGAGACTCGAGCAGTTCGGCGAGCTCACGGGCGGCGTGCTGGGCCTGGGCGACGGCAAGCCCGTAGCCGGGGACGATGATGACCTTCTGGGAGTACGCGAGGAGCACTGCGATGTCCTCGGCGCTCGCCGACCTCACCGTGCGATCGCCGAGCTGGCCCTCCGTGCTCGTCGCCGTCACGACCGAGCCGAACGCCGAGAAGAGGATGTTCGGCAGTGAGCGTCCCATAGCCGCGCTCATCATCCGCGTCAGCAACGTACCCGATGCTCCGACCAGCGTCCCTGCCACGACGAGCACTACCGAATGCAGCACGAAGCCGCTCGCGGCGACAGCGAGCCCGGTGAAGGAGTTGAGCAGCGATATGAGTACCGGCACGTCCGCGCCCCCGATTGGGAGCACGAACGCGATGCCGAACAGCAGGGCGAGGATGCCGATGACCGCGATGAGCCAGTTGTGCGGGGAGATGCACACAGCGATGCCAAGGCCGAGAACCCCGCCGCCGATTATGGCGTTCAGCACCTGCTGGCCCGGGTAAGTGACCGGGCGCCCGGGCATGAGCTCCTGCAGCTTCGCGAAGGCCACCACCGAGCCGGCAAACGACACGCTGCCGATCACTACCCCGAACAGGACCTCCACCACCTCGTAGACGGCGAGTTGGTGAGGGTCCGACCTCGCGAACTCCGCCAGGGCGATTAGCGCCGCCGCACCTCCGCCGACTCCGTTGAAGGCGGCCACCATCTGCGGTATCGCCGTCATCTTCACTAGGCGAGCTGCGGGGAAGCCGAGCACGACGCCGATCGCCATCGCGCCGGCCATGAGGGCAAAGCGCGACAGGCCAGGCGTCGCGAATGTCATCCCGACGGCGAGCAGCATGCCGGCTGCCCCCACGAGGTTGCCCATCCGGGCGGTCTTCGGACCGGAGAGGCCCTTCAGGGCAAGGATGAAGCCGATCGCCGCGATCAGGTAGACGAGCCGGATGCCGGTGTCGAGGCTCATGGCAGCTGCTCGTGCTCGTCGTCCTGCTCGGCTGGTTGCTCGCCAGGTTGCTCGGCGGGCTTCGCCTTTGCCGGCTGGCGCCCCTTGAACATCTCGAGCATGCGGTCGGTCACGACGAACCCACCCACCACGTTGACGGTCGAGAGGACCACGGCGAGGAACCCGAGCGTGATCTCGATGGTCCCGTGGGCGGTGCCGAGCACGATCATCGAGCCGACCAGGACGACCCCGTGGATCGCGTTGGTGCCAGACATGAGCGGCGTGTGAAGGATGCTCGGGACCTTCGAGATGACCTCGAAGCCGACGAAAGCCGAGAGCACGAAGACCGTTATGAGCGTGAGGATGTCGCCGCCGCTCACGACCCACCTCCTTCGACGAGCTCCCGGGTAGGGGCATGGCGGATCCCGCCATCGTGGGTCACGCAGCTGCCCGAGATGATCTCGTCGTCGAAGTCTGGCGAGAGCGCTCCGTCGTGGGCCAGCAGTCCGAGGAACTCCGCGATGTTGCGCGAGTAGAGGAAGCTCGCGTGCGTCGCCATCGAGCTCGGCAGATTGCGCACCCCGTGCACGATCACATCGCCGACGTCGACTTCCTCGCCCGGCCTCGAGAGCTCGCAGTTGCCGCCCGACTCCGCAGCGAGGTCGACGATCACGCTCCCGGCCGTCATCGCCTCGACCATCGCCGCGGTGACCAGCACCGGTGCCTTGCGGCCCGGGATGGCCGCTGTCGTGATCACCACGTCTGCCGCAGCGACCTCCTTGCCGATCAGCTCCCGTTGGCGAGCGAGGAAGTCCTCCGACTGTTCGGCTGCGTAGCCACCCTGGCCTTCCTGAGCCTCGAGCTCGAGCTCGACGAAGGCGGCCCCGAGCGACTTCACCTCGTCGCGGGCGGCCGCGCGCACGTCGTAGGCGCGCACGACAGCCCCGAGTCTCCGAGCGGTGGCGATCGCCTGCAACCCGGCCACTCCGGCGCCGAGGACGAGGACCTTCGCGGGCGGCACGGTCCCGGCTGCGGTCATGAAGAGAGGGAAGAAGCGCGGGAGCCGCCCTGCGGCGATCAACACCGCCTTGTAACCCGAGACCGTCGCCTGGGAGGAGAGGGCGTCCATCGACTGGGCCCGGCTGATCCGCGGCAGGAGGTCGAGGCTGAAAGACGTGATCTTGCGCTCACACAGGACGGTGATGAGGTCGAGGTCGGCGGCCGGCTGGAAGAAGCTCACGACGGCCGAGCTCTCACGCATCATGCGAGCCTCGGCAGGCGATGGCGGTTGGACCTTGCAGACGACCTCGGCCGCACCGAGGGCTCCTATCGCCTCCTGTACGACCACCGCACCCTTGGCCTCGTAGTCGGCGTCACGAAAGAGGGCGGCGGAGCCAGCACCGGCCTCCACGGTGACACTGATTTCCTTCGCGGCGAGCCTCGGGAGGACGTCGGGGACGAGTGCGACCCTGCGTTCTCCAGGCGCGGTCTCGCGCGGAACGGCTACCTGCATGGCGGGTGGTCTAGCAAACAAGGGCCGCCCCGGTCGACACCAACCTCGGAGGCCTACTCAGCCGGATGGCGCACGAGCCCCGCCGACGGCTTAGCATCGGTGCGTCGACGAGCAACCTACCGAGCGGCCAGCCGACAGCTGGCGCATGGAATTCGACACCACGGCCACACAGCTGCGAGGTGTCCTCGCACTCGCGCGCAAGCTCATAACGATCGCGGACGAGCAAGAGCTCCTCGACCTGATCTGCCAGACCGCCCGCGAGAGGCTCGGTTACACGGCGTGTGCTCTCTCGCTCCGCAACGACGACGGGGCGTTCCGGTTCGCGGCAGTGGCGGGCTTGTCGCCCGAGCAGGAAGCGACCCTGCGCGGCCTCGAGATCTCGGGAGCCGCGTTCGAGGCTCTCAGCCACGCAGCGATGCAAAGCGGTCGCGTCTACTGGGTCCCACCCGATCACCCGGTCCGCCAGCGTCAGGACGTGAGATCGGGGATCATCTCGACCGGCGTCTCGGTGCCGTCGCGCTCGTGGCAGCAGGGCTCCATGCTCTTCGTCCCCCTCATCGGCAGCGACGGCGAACCGGTCGGCTTCATCAACCCGGACGACCCCCTCACCGGTGAGCTGCCCGCCAACGAGCAAGTGCTCTTGCTCGAGGCCCTCGCCGAGCTGACAGTTGTCGGGCTCGAGTTCATCCGTGCGCGCGCGAGTCGAGCGGTCCGCCTTGGCGGTCGTCGAGGCACAGCGCCGCCAGCTCGAGTCGCTCATGATGGCCAGCGCACAGGTGCGCGGTGGCCTGATGCTCGACGACGTCCTCGGGGAGATCGCCGTCGCCATGACGTCGGCCGGTGGCTTCAACCGCGCTGCGATCTATCTCCTGCTCGAGGGCGACGTGCTCGAGTGCCGGGCGACGGTCGGGCTCGACACCGAGGAGGACGCGGCTCTGCGCCGCAGCCCCATCACGCTCTCCGAGTTCGAGCCGGCCATGTTGCCCCAGATGCAGATCAGCCGGTCGTACCTCTTCGACCATCGCCGGCACACGCTGCCGGCGGAGCTCGACGCCAAGCTCAACGTCCCGATCGTGGATCGAGAGTGGAAGGACGGTCAGTGGCATCCGGAGGACATGCTGACTGTCCCGCTCGTGGAGAAGAACGGGACGTTGCTCGGCCTCATCTCTCTCGACGAGTCCTCGAGTGGGCTACTCCCGGACAGAGCACACATCGAGGCGCTCGAGTTCTTCGCCGACCAGTGCGCCGTGGCCGTCGTCCACGCCCGTCGTTTCGAGGCGGTGCAGGCCGAGGCTCAGTCGGACCCGCTCACCGGGCTTGCCAACCGCCGGGCGCTCGAGGAGGTGATCGAGGTCTCGGTCAGCAGGTACGAGCACTTCGGAGAGCCTGCGGCGATCCTCTTCATCGACATCGACCACTTCAAGGAAGTGAACGACACCTTCGGCCACGCCACCGGCGACCTCGTGCTCCAGCGTGTCGGCACGGCTCTGCGGGAGCGCTTGCGCCGCGGCGACCTCGTAGCGCGCTACGGCGGAGAGGAATTCGTCGCGCTGCTCCCGGACACGACGCTCATCGCCGGCGGCGTGCTCGCGGAGTCACTCCGGGCGCGTGTGGAGGCGCTGGACCTGCGGGCCATCAGCGGGGACATTCCCGTCCGGATCTCCATCGGAGTGGCGTGTGTGTCGCCGGAGCGGATGGACTCGGAGTCACTTCTCGCCGCCGCCGACGCGGCGATGTACCGGGCGAAGCGCGAAGGCCGCAACCGCGTGTGCTCGACGGCGGCGTGATGGCTGCCGGCACGACTGGCTAGGAGCGCCCTGTGATTGATCACGTGACCTTGCAGGTGGGCGATGTGGAAGCGAGCAAGCGTTTCTATGAGGTGGTGCTCGCGCCGCTCGGGATCCATGTCGCGAACGCCGGCGAGGGCTTCGCCGGGTTCCATGGCGACGGTGAGGGGTCGTTCTGGCTGATCCCCGCCGAAAGGGACACGGACCGGGAGCTTCACATCGCCTTCAGCGCGCCGGACCGGGCGCACGTCCGGGCGTTCTTCGAGGCGGCCAAGAGCATCGGGGCGCCGGTCCTTCACGAGCCGCGCATCTTCCCCGAGTACCACGAGAACTACTACGGCGCCTTCGTCCGTGACCCCGACGGCCACAACATCGAGGCTGTCTGCCACGAGCCCGAGGAGTAGGTCGGCTGATTTGACGCCGAGCGATGACGCCGAGGACCGTGCCGAAGTACCGGTAGGCCCTGGCTCGTAGACTCGCCTCGTGCGTGATCACGGGGACTCGACGCGTCAGCTGGCCGGAGGCAGTGACGTCGTCGCGCCCGTGCAGCAAGACTCCGAGGAGTTGCCCACCCGCGACGTCGACTTCGAGACGATGTCCGGGATCCCTCTCGAACCGGTCTACGGCCCGGCGGGCTCCGAGCGGCCGGGGACCTACCCCTACACCCGCGGCCCGTACGTCTCGATGTACCGCTCGAAGCTCTGGACGATGCGCCTCTTTGCCGGCTTCGGCACGGCCGAGGACACGAACGTCCGCTTCAAGGAGATCCTCCGCTCCGGAGGCGACGGCCTCTCGACCGCGTTCGACCTGCCGACCCTCATGGGCCGCGACTCCGACGACGAGCACTCGCTCGGAGAAGTCGGTCGTTGCGGCGTCGCCGTCGACACGCTCGCGGATGTGGAGGACCTCTTCGACGGGATCGACCTCGGCGAGGTCACGACCTCGATGACGATCAACTCGCCGGCAGCGGTGCTGCTCGCGATGTACGTCGCCGCGGCGGAGAAAGCCGGCACTCCGCGTGGCGCCCTAGGCGGCACGATCCAGAACGACATCTTGAAGGAGTACCAGGCACAGAAGGAGTACGTCTTCCCGCCCCGTCCTTCCATGCGCATCGTGACGGACATGATGCGGTTCTGCACGGCCGAGATGCCGAAGTGGCACACGATCTCGGTCTCCGGTTACCACATCCGCGAGGCGGGCTCGACTGCCGCACAAGAGCTGGCTTTCACATTGGCGAATGGTTTCTCGTATGTGGAGGCAGCCACCCGAGCGGGTTTGGCGGTGGACGAGTTCGCGCCGCGGTTGAGTTTCTTCTTCAATGCCCACCTCGACTTCTTCGAGGAGATCGCCAAGTACCGTGCCGCCCGACGCATCTGGGCCCGGTGGATGAGCGACCGCTACGGGGCCACGAGCGAGCGCTCGTTGCAGCTGCGGTTCCACACACAGACGGCCGGATGTTCCCTCACAGCCCAGCAACCCGAGGTGAACATCGTCCGGACCGCCATCGAGGCGCTCGCCGGCGTGCTCGGGGGGACACAGAGCCTCCACACCAACTCGATGGACGAGGTGCTGGCTCTTCCAACCGAGAAGGCCGCCCGCATCGCGCTCCGAACCCAGCAGGTCATCGCGAACGAGGTCGGCGTCACGAACGTCGCCGATCCCCTCGGCGGCTCGTGGTTCGTCGAAGAGATGACCGACGAGATGGAACGGCAGGCCGAGACGATCTTCGCCCACCTCGATGAGCTGGGCGGTGGCTCCATCCTCGAGGGTGTCTACACCGGGATCGAGCAGGGCTGGTTCCAGTCGGAGATCGCCGACGCGGCGTACACCTTCGAGAAGAAGGTCTCGTCGAAGCGCCGGATCGTCGTCGGCGTCAACTCGTACTTCGAAGGCAACGACGAGGATCCCCCTGAGATCCTGCAGATCGGGCAGGAAGTCGAGGACCTTCAGCTCAAGCGATTGGGAGACGTCCGGCGCCGTCGCTCCGACAGCGCAGTGGACGCCGCGCTCGCCGGGGTGAAGGCGACGGCGACCGATCCGACCCGCAATCTCATGCCCGCGATCCACGATGCCGTGAACGCGTACGCCACGATCGGGGAGATCATGTCGTCTCTGGCCGACGTCTTCGGTCGATGGACCGAGTCGCCGTCCATCTGACGAGGTCGGCGGCGGCGGGAGAGCGATGACCAAGCAGAGCGCCGGACTTCTCGTATTCCGCCGGGGTGGGCACGCTGCTTCCGCTTGCTCCGGAGCTTGCTCCGGCGCTGTGGGCGATGGTGGCGCTGAAGGCGACGGAGCCAAGGCCGGGGCGCTCGAGCTGCTTCTTGCTCATCCCGGTGGGCCGTTCTTCGCGCGGAAGGAATTCGGCGTCTGGACGGTCCCGAAAGGTGAGTACGAAGAGGGTGAGGAGGCGATCACTGCGGCAGAGCGGGAGTTCGCCGAGGAAATTGGCCTCGCGGCGCCGAGTGGGGAGCGGCTCGACCTCGGAGAGGTACGGCAATCGAGCGGCAAGCGTGTCAGGGCATTCGCCATCGAAGGCGATCTCGATCTGAGCGGGACGACGAGCAACACATTCGAGATGGAGTGGCCGCCCGGCTCGGGGACGGTGGCGCGCTTTCCCGAGATCGACCGAGCAGAGTGGTTCGGTGCCGAGGAGGCGCGGCGGAGACTGAATCCTTCACAGGCCGAGTTCGTCGACCGCCTTCTCGCCAGGCTCGGCGGGTGAAGACGGCATACCAACCGCTGGCCTCGGCGTCGACGCCCCTCTTGACGTCGACGCCGAGGAATTGCCCCTCGCAGCGGCCGGGCGCAACAGGCACGCTCCGAGCCCTGGGTCCGGCTAGCACCAACGTGTCGCGGGCGCCGGCCAGTCAGCCGAATACGAGCTTTCCAACCTCGTTGTTCTCCTTGAAGCTGGCCTCGTCACAACGTTCTTGTTCTCGGTTCGTGATCTTGGCAACCGACGGGACAACGCAGATGAGGCCGGCACTGTAGATGTCGCCCACATAGGATTGGCCCTCGAAGACGTAGGTCAGCCTCAGCCCTGCCGTCGCTTCGATCGGGTCTCGTGACGAAGGTGCCAGACCGTACTCGATCGTCGGATATCCCAGCCGCGGTGGCCTCGTCACGATCTTCGCACCACTGAAGCGGTCCACCTTGTGTCCGTCGAGTTGAGATTGCGGGATCGGCCAACCCGACCAGGACGTCAGGTCCTCGCCTGTGTCAGGAATCACGCCAAGGCGGACAAGCCTCGGTGTGACAAATCCAGGGAGCACGAGCAGGGTCGCACTGATGAGAGTCATCTGGTCGATGTGGCCGGTGTCAAGTGGGGCGCTGAACGACCCGATCCCGCCTGGAGCGATGGGGATCGCTGCCGAGGAATTCCCACGAAAGTGGATGGGGCTCTCGGGAGCGCCTCCACACCCTGCGCTGACTCCTGCGAGCAAGCCCACCGTAACGGCCACACCGATCCGCGTGAGAACGCCAGCAACGTGACTCACGGCGCTTGAAGAGCCGTGGTGTCGTAGAGCACCTTCGCGCTTTGTGGTGGCACCGAGTCGTTGCTGCTGCAGGCATAGGTGGTAGCCCAACTGAGGTTGACGTACTGCACGCCGATGTTGGTTGTGAACCCGGTGGTGGCCGAGAAGGTGAACCCGAACAGGGTGGCAGCGGCGCTGTATGTCTTGGCGGTCTGGGTGTTGGTGCCGTACTTGCCGTCTGGAGGGATCTTGGCGTACTGGTTGTCGTAGCAGTCGTGGCCCAATGATCCGGCGAGATTCTTCGTGTCCGGATAGATGTCGCCTATGTTGTTGACCGGTTGAGTCCACTGGGTATACGGGCACATGTACGAGAGGAGCGTGTTGACGACGTAGTCGTCGTACGTGAAGCTCGACTGCATGTAGTAGTGATTGCCCGCATCTGATGGCGTGTCGTCTACTGGCCACGACGCATTGCTGCCGGTCGACAGGGCATGATCGATACCGACAGTGCCAGACATCTGCCATTCGTCATTCGTGCCCTCGAGGCCTACGGAGATGGTGCTGTCGGACTCGGTGTTGTACTCGTAGCCGCCCCACATGCCGTCGATGTCGGCAACGTGCAGCTCCCCCACCGTCGTTGGGGCCTCCGACTGCTGGCTGAGGTTGTACATGCAGCCCCCCGGGCCCTGGACGGCCTCTGGATTGTCAAGTGTCTTGCCCCGGCCAGTCCTGGGTTTCAGATGCCTTCTCGGCAACGGTCGAGGAAAGGCCGCCGCTGCAAAGTCGTGGGCGGGCACAGAGCGCGACGTAAACGACGTGGCGTCATCTCCGGTCGACATGGTGATCGGCGCGAAGAGGTCGGTGCCGAGTCCATTGCCGGCAAGGGAGATGTCAACATTCACGACGCCGCCCTGGGCTGCCGCGATCGCATCCAAGGTCGGAGAATCTGGAACCGCGACGACGAAGGTGGAAGTCGTCGTCGTCGTAGTGGCGAGGTCGACGAAGCTCGACACGGCCGTGCCGTTGGCGGCCAGAGAAGGTTCCGCGTAGACCGTCACCGTGACCGGTGCCGACGAGATCATCGAGGCTGGGACCTCTCCTGTGATCTCGAAGCTGGGAGCCGAGAGGTCCGCACCGGCAGGCGTCGCCGGGATCGCCACCAGGGCGAGCAATATTGCGATAAGGGAATAGCCGGCTCTGCGCCGCCGGGCAGGCCGCGAGCGCGAAGGGATGCGGGAGAGGGGGAATGCCACCATGAGTGCTACCTCGTTTCTCCGCCCGTGGTCGGGCGACTCGCCTGAAACCGTCAGCGTCCTGCGTCGGTGCTGCCCACTCCCTGGGTCCGCGATGTGTAGTCGTGGCTTCTCGTGAGTCCACCGTGTGGGGAGTGCCTTCAGCCCTGCGGAGTCGCAGCGCTGATGCTACTGATAAGTAGCATCAGCAGTCAAGCCAATGCGAGCAAGAAAGGCGTAGTTCTGGCGACAGGCTGTCGGGTGCAGGTCAGTGACGAGTCTCGGCCCACGTCTTGCCGGTCTCGACATCCGGCTCGTGGGGGAGACCGAGAACGCGCTCGGCGATGATGTTGCGCTGGACTTCCGACGTCCCGCCCCCGATGGTCAGAGCGGGCGCGAAGAGATATCCGAAGGCCCAGGTCGGATCGGGGTCGTTATAAGGCGTCGAGTCGTTCAATAGTCCCGCCGTACCGCACAAGGCCTTCGCTAGTGCCATCACGTGCTGACCGTGGTCGTCCGCCAGTGCCTTGCGCACCGATGCCTCAGGACCGGGAGGCTTGCCGGCAACGGCTGCTGCCACAGTCCGCAAGCGGATCAGGCGGAGCACTTCGGCCTCCGTGAAGAGCCGGGCGAGCCGCTGGCGCGTGAGGGGATCGCGTGTGCCGCCGTTGCGACGGACGATCTCGATGAGATCGCCGGCGGTCGGCCCGCGGCCCCACAGGGCGCCTTCTCCCGAGAGCGAGACTCGCTCGTTGCCGAGCGTCACCTTTGCCAACGCCCAACCCCGATTCTCCTCGCCGACGCGGTTCGCCACCGGGATTCGCACCTCGTCGAAGAAGACCTCGTTGAAGTTGTGGGCACCGGTCATCTCGATGATCGGGCGGATGGTGATGCCGGGCGCATCCATCGGGCAGATCATGTAGGTGATGCCCTGGTGTTTCGGAGCGTCGGGGTCCGTGCGGGTGATGAGGATGCCGAACTTGGACAGATGGGCCATGGAAGTCCACACCTTCTGGCCCGAGACCACGTAGGTGTCACCGTCCCTCACAGCGCGAGTGGACAGGTTGGCGAGATCGGAGCCGGCGCCGGGCTCGGAGAAGAGTTGGCACCAGATCTCCTCGCCGGACAGGATGGGGAGGAGGTAGCGCTCCTTCTGTTCCTCGGTGCCGGCATGGATGATCGTCGGGCCGGCCCACCCGATGCCGATGGCGTTGTCCGGCCGGCGCACCTTGGCACGGCGCAGCTCCTCGTCGATGATCAGCTGGTGGACAGGATCAGCGGAAAGGCCCCACGGTGCCGGCCAGTGAGGTGCCACATAGCCTGATTCGGCGAGCTGGCGGCCCGTCGGAGCCGGGTTCGCCTCGAGGAACGCCCGGATCTCTCGGCGCCGGGGGTCGGCGTCACCTGGCAAGGCCATGTCCACGAGCCGGACCGTAGTGCCCCGGGAGCGCTCGTGCCGCAATATCATCGAGTCCAGCTCGAAGTGAGAAGAGAACCGCATCTGATCGGCCAGTTCGTAACGTCTGGCTCCCGTCCACCGCATACAGGAGGCTCCAATGCGCGTCGTCGTCGACTATGACCTGTGCGAGTCCAACGCCGTTTGCATGGGCATCCTCCCCGAGATCTTCGAAGTTCGCGACGACGACTTCCTCTACGTGCTCAACGATCACCCGGGGGAGGAATACCGCGATCGAGTCATGGAGTGCGTGAGGGCTTGCCCCAAACAGGCAATCTCGGTCATCGAGGAGTGACCCCCTCGTCAACCGTCAGCCCGCGGAGGGTGCGCGTGCGGATCGCTCCCTCTCCGACCGGCTACTTCCACGTCGGCGGCGCCCGCACCGCGCTGTACAACTGGGCGTTCGCCCGCCAGCACGGCGGCGACTTCATCCTCAGGATCGAGGATACCGACAGCGAGCGCAACCGTGAGGAGTGGGTCGCCGGCATACTCGACGCCCTTGCCTGGATAGGCACCGATTGGGACGAGGGCCCCTACCGCCAGTCGGAGCGGACGCATCTCTACGACGGGGCGGTCGATCTCCTCTGGTCCGTCGGCGCGGTGTACGCCTGCGACTGCACCCGTGAGGTGGTACTCGAGCGTACGAAGGGCAACCCGACGCCGGGCTACGACGGCTACTGCCGTGACCGGGGACTCGAGCGTGGGCCGGGACGAGCTTTGCGTTACGCCGTGCCGAGGCAGGGTGTCACCGTCGTGCACGACCTCATCCGGGGCGACGTCGAGTTCTCAAACTCGACCATTGACGACTTCGTGGTTGCCAAGTCGAACGGTGACGCGCTGTTCGTGCTCGCGGTGGTGGTGGACGACCGCGACATGGCCATCAGCCACGTGATCCGGGCTGAGGAGCACCTGCCGACCACACCGAAGGCCGTGATGCTGTGGGAGACGCTCAACGCAGCCGGCTCGAGCATCGAGCTTCCGCTGTTCGCGCACCTGCCGGTCCTCGTAAACGACAAGCGCCAGAAGATCTCAAAGCGCCGGGACCGGGTCGCGCTCGAGGACTACGAAGCGCTCGGGTACCTGCCTGAGGCGATGGTGAACTACCTCGCCCTGCTCGGATGGAGCCACCCGGGCGGCGAGGAGTTCTTCACGCTGGACGACCTGGTCCGCGACTTCCGGCTGGAGAGCGTCAACCATTCCCCCGCCTTCTTCGACAATCAGAAGCTCCTCCACTTCAACGGCGTCTACCTCCGCTCACTCACGGTTGAGCAGTTCTCCGATCGCGCACGGGAGTGGGCTGCAAGGACGGGCGACGCGCTCGGCACGGAGATCTACTCGAGCGACACGTGGCAAGCGCTCGCTCCGCTCGTGCAGGAGCGCGTAGGCGTCCTCTCGGAGGTTCCGTCATACGTCGAGTTCGTCTTCGGCTCGACCTTCGAGCTCGAGGAGGCATCCTTCGACAAGGCGATCCGGCGAGACGAGCTGGCTCGGACGATCCTCGAGGAGACGCGGGCGCGTGTCGCCGCGCTCGACGAGTGGAGGGCGCCAGCATTGAAAGCGCAGCTCGAGGCTGTCGCAGCTGAACATGACCGCAAGCTCGGCAAGGCGCAGGCGCCGGTCCGGGTCGCGGCGCTCGGGCGCGGCGTCGGCCTGCCGCTCTTCGAGTCGCTGGAGGTGCTCGGGCGTGAGGAGACGCTCGCGAGGATCGATGCCGCTCTCGCTCAGGTCGGTTGAGGCCAGATTTCGAGCCTCTGCCTGCCTGTTACGATGTCCCTCGAATATTCGGGGGTGGTGTAATCGGCAACACGACAGGTTCTGGCCCTGTTATTGGGGGTTCGAGTCCTCCCCCCCGAGCTGACGACGGAGCCGGCGTTCGGCTCCGTTCTGTCGCGTCCGATCCATGCGCCAATGGAAACCGCAAGCACACTTAGGGTCAGAAGAAATGCCTCGCTTTCGTAACATCGAGCGTCCGTTCAGGCCTCGGTGGAGGCGTCTGATATCCGTCGGAGCCGCGTTGACGCTGCCAAGTCTCGGGCTGCTGATCGCGTCCGGCGTCCCGGCCGGCGCGATGACCCAGACCACGACCGACACGACTCCGGGTGAGACCGCCTATCCGATCCCGGTTGGGACGCTTTCCCTGGAGGTGACTGTGATAGGGGCGCCGGGGAGCAGCGTCGGCAACAACCAGTTCCAGCCTGTCGGCACCCCGGGTCAGGGGGCCGAGGTGACGGCCACTTTTGCACCGCCCTCGGGCGTCTCCACGCTTTACCTCGAGGTCGGAGACTCGAGCGGTACAAACGGCGGTGGCGGCAACTCCGACTACGCGGCGGAGGGCGGCGGAGAGTCCGCTATCCAGACGTGCTCGAACACGAGCGGCTCGTGTGTGTACAGCGCCATGCCAGGCTCCGACCCGCGCCTTATCGTCGCCGGCGGTGGCGGAGGGGGCGGCCAGAGCAGCTTCTCAGGGTCAGGCACGGGCGGCACGGGTGGCACCGCCGGACTGTCGAGCTCCGAGACGGGCCCGGGACCCGGCGGCGCAGGCACCGACTCGGGCAACGGCGTTGCGGGAAGCGGAGCGGGCCTCGGCAACACCACCGCCGCTGCCAGCGCGGGACCGGGCAGCCCGGTCTGTGGTTCGGGCGGCAACGCCACGCAGGGCACTCCGGGAATTGCAGGGAACGGCGGCGACGCGAACTCGGGCGACTCGTCGAATGGCGGTGGTGGCGGCGGTGGCTGGGTCGGCGGCTCCGGTGGCGGCGCGGGCGGCTGCGCCAGGAACAACCCGGGTTCCGGCGGTGGCGGCGGCGCAGGGGCCAGCTTCATCGAGAGCTCCGCCACGAACACCACCGTGGGGACAGCCTCGTCCGGCGCCGAGGTGATCGTCACCGCCGTCATCAGTGTCGCACCTGCGATCACGAGCGGCGCGAGCACGACCTTCACTGCCGGCACTACGGGCAACTTCACCGTCGCGACGACGGGCTTTCCCACTCCGGCACTGTCCGAGTCCGGTGCCCTGCCGAGCGGCGTCACCTTCCTCGACAACGGCGACGGCACGGCGACCCTCTCCGGGGCGCCGTCGGCGGGCACCGGAGGTACGTATCAACTCATCGTCACTGCCTCGAACGGGATCGGGTCCGCGGCTACCCAAGATTTCTCGCTGAGGGTCGATCAGGCGCCCGCGATCACGAGCAGCGCCAGCACCACCTTCACTGTCGGTGCGGCGGGCAATTTCACCGTCACGACGACCGGCTTCCCCACCGCCGCCCTCTCCGAGTGGGGAGCCCTGCCGACCGGCCTCACCTTCGTCGACAACGGTGACGGCACGGCGAGCCTCGCCGGGTCACCGGCGATAGGTACCGGTGGCACCTATCTGTTCACCGTCACAGCCGCGAACGGGGTCTCTCCCGATGCCGTCCAGGACTTCACGTTGACGGTCTATGAGGCGCCAGAGATCACGAGTTCTGCCAGCGCGACTTTCTCTGTCGGTGCGGCGGGCAATTTCACCGTCACGACGACGGGCTTTCCCACTGCGGCCCTGTCGGAGTCGGGTGCCCTGCCGACCGGCGTCACGTTCGTCGACAACGGCGACGGCACCGCCACCCTCGCCGGGGCGCCGGCTGGTGGAACCGGCGGTGCCGATGGGCTCACCGTGACTGCCGCGAACGGGATCGGATCCGACGCCATCCAGGACGTCGTTCTCACCGTCGATGAGGCGCCATCGATCACGAGCAACGCGAGCACGACCTTCACCGCCGGCACAGCGGGCAACCTCACCGTCACGACGACCGGCTTCCCCGCCCCGGCGCTTTCGGAGTCGGGTGACCTGCCGAACGGGCTCACCTTCTCCGACAACGGGGACGGCACGGCGACCCTGGCCGGGACACCGGCGGCCGGCACGGGTGGCAGCTACTCGTTCGCGATCAGAGCCGCGAACGGGATCTCTCCGGATGCCATCCAGAACTTCACGTTGACGGTCAATGAGGCGCCATCGATCACGAGTGCCGCCACCGCGACATTCAGCACCGGTGCCGGAGGCACGTTCACTGTCGAGACGAGCGGCTTCCCGGGCGGACGGACGCTCGTGATCTCTGACGGTGATGCCAGCCTGCCTGGCGGCGTGAGCTTTGGGGACAACGGCGACGGCACGGCGACCCTCTCGGGGACACCGGCGGCCGGCACGGGTGGCGCCTACCCCTTCACCATCACTGTTTCGAACGGGATCTCTCCGGATGCCGTCCAGGACTTCACCCTCACGGTCGATCAGGCCCCGGCCATCACGAGCGGCGCAAGCACGACCTTCACCGTGGGCACGGCGGGCAACTTCATGGTCACGACGACCGGCTATCCCGCCTCGGCGCTCTCCGAGTCGGGTGCGCTGCCGACCGGCGTGAGCTTTGCCGACGACGGCGACGGCACGGCGACCCTCTCGGGGACACCGGCGGCCGGCACAGGTGGTACCTATTCCTTCACCATCACCGCCTCGAACGGGGTCGGGTCAGACGCGACTCAGGACTTCACCCTCACGGTCGATCAGGCGCCCGCCATCACGAGCAGCGCGAGCACGACCTTCACCGTGGGCATGGCGGGCAACTTCATGGTCACGACGACTGGCTATCCCACCTCGGCGCTTTCGGAGTCGGGTGACCTGCCAAGTGGTGTGAGCTTTGCCGACGATGGCAACGGCACCGCGACCCTCTCGGGGACACCGGCTCCCGGCACAGGTGGTACCTATTCCCTCACCATCACCGCCTCGAACGGGGTCGGGTCAGACGCGACTCAGGACTTCACCCTCACCGTCGATCAGGCGGCCGCCATCACGAGCGCCTCTGGTGCGACCTTCACCGTGGGCACGGCGGGCAACTTCATGGTCACGACGACCGGCTATCCCGCATCGGCGCTCTCTGAGTCGGGTGCGCTGCCGACCGGCGTGAGCTTCGCCGACAATGGCGACGGCACCGCGACCCTCGCTGGGACACCTGCGGGAGGCCGGGGCGGTACGTACGCTTTCACGGTCAACGCCTCGAACGGCGTCGGGTCAGGCGCGACTCAGGACTTCACCCTTACCGTCGATCAGGCGCCTGCGGTCACGAGCGCCTCCGGCGCGACGTTCACCGTGGGCACGGCGGGCCGCTTCACGGTCACGACGACCGGCTATCCCGCATCGGCGCTCTCTGAGTCGGGTGCGCTGCCTAGTGGCCTGAGCTTCACCGACAACGGCGACGGCACCGCGACCCTCGCCGGGACACCTGCGGGAGGCCGGGGCGGTACGTACGCGCTCACGATCACCGCCTCGAACGGGGTCGGGTCAGACGCGACTCAGGACTTCACCCTCATCGTCGACAAGGCCCCGACCATCACGAGCGCCTCGGGCACGACGTTTACCGTGGGTACACCGGGCCGCTTCACGGTCACGACGACCGGCTATCCCGCATCGGCGCTCTCTGAGTCGGGTGCGTTGCCTAGTGGCGTGAGCTTCACCGACAACGGCAACGGCACCGCCGTCCTCGCCGGGACTCCGACGGCGGGAACGGGTGGCAACCACCGCTTCAACATCAAGGCCTCGAACGGGGTCGGGTCAGACGCGACTGAGGACTTCACCCTCACGGTCGACCAGGCGCCAGGGATTGTGAGTGCACCGGGCACTACGTTCACCGTCGCCGCTAAGGGGAGCTTCACCGTGACGACGACCGGCTTCCCGACCGGGCAGACGTTCGCACTATCCGAGTCCGGCGCCCTGCCCGCCGGCATCACCTTCCGCGACCACCGCGACGGCAAGGCAGAGATCGCCGGCACCCCGGCAGCAGGTACCGAGGGCACTTACCGCCTCACCATCAAGGCCTCGAACGGTGTCTCGCCTGTTGCCACTCAGACGTTCACGCTCGACGTCGACGAGGTCCCTGGATATGTGCTCGCCTCAGCGAATGGCGACGTCGGGACCTTCGGTGCCGTGAAGTTCCGCGGTTCGATGGCTGGCAGGCACCTGAACGCTCCGGTAGTCGGCGTGGCTGCCGCACCTGACGGCCAGGGTTACTGGCTGGCTGCTGGGGATGGTGGGGTCTTCTCCTTCGGGAAGGCTCACTTCTACGGGTCACTGGCGCACAAGCATCTGAGCTCACCTGTGGTCGGCATCGCCGTCACGCCTGACGGCCGCGGCTACTGGCTCGTAGCCGCCGACGGGCACGTCTTCACCTTTGGCGACGCCCATTTCTTTGGCAGCGTCAATAGAGCGCTTCACCTGAGAGACGTGGTCAGCATCTTCGCCACCCGGAGCGGGAACGGGTACTACGTGGTCTCGAGTACCGGCAAGACCTACCGGTTCGGCAGGGCGGAGGAGGGCGAAGGGGTGTACGCGCCTCGTATCACCGCACCGGTCGTCTCGGCGACTCTTGACTGGGCAACCGACGGCTACTGGCTGGCACGCTCGGACGGCACGGTCCTCGGTGTCGACTCGCCGTCGTTCGGAGGCCATGGCACATCGGTTGTCGGCATGGCCGCGAGCCCTGACTCGAAGGGCTACTTCCTCGTGACATCGCGCGGCAAGGTATTTCCCGAAGGAGACGCCAAGCTGCTTGCCTCCAATGGTCACAGCTCTCTGTCAGGGACGGTGATCGGGATCTCGTCCCCGTCCTGATCGAGCGAGGCCTGGCGGCCCCTTCGCGCGAGCGTCTGACAGAGGGGATAACTGCGCCGCCGGGCTCTTGGGATCCCCATCTTGCGCTGGCGGGCGAGCGAGGATGAGGAGGTGCTGTTCGTCGTGTGGCGCTTCTTGGTGCACCCGAGCCGGCGCCACGCGCTCTGGCTCATCGCCGCCGCGGCCGGTGTAGTACTCGCCGGAGGAATCGCGTTCTGCGTCGCCGAGAACATCAGCCCGTGGCTCGGTCTGTACTGGTCGGTGACGACGGCGACGACGGTCGGCTACGGCGACGTCACGCCGAAGACGACTGCTGGTCATGTCATCGCAATTGTCGTCATGCTGACGACGATCCCGCTCCTCGGAGCGGTGTTCGCGACGTGGTCGGGTGCGGCAGCCGCCGCTCGGCTTAGGAGGATGTTGCACATGGGCCGCTCGTTCCCCGAAGGGACGTTCCGATTGGTCGTCGGCATGCAGCCAGTCGTGCCGGCGATGCTCGATGAGCTGGTCGACACCGGTCACGACGTCGTCCTCGTGGCGGATGTCGACCCGGTCACCGTGCGTGACGAGGTGCACCTCGTCAAGGGCGATCCGACGAGCGAGCAGGCGCTCAAGGCGGCACGACCTGCCAAAGCCGAGCACGCGCTCGTCACCGGTGCCTCCGACGGCGACGTGCTCGTCTCGGTCGTGTTGCTGCGGGCGGCCGCCCCGGCGTTGGCGATGACTGCTCTGGTTCACTCGCGTTCGACGTCCGACGCCCTGAAGGACCTCGGGGTCAGCCAGACGATCTCGACCGACGAGCTCTTGAGCCACACGCTGGCGAAGGCGCTCGAGACACCGCATGCCGGTGCGTTGCTCGTGGAGCTCCTCGACTCCGAGCGCCATTTCATCGACGAGCTCGAGACGACGGCGGAGATGACGGGGCGGGCGCTCAGCAGCTTGCGCAACGAGCGCGACGACCTCGTGCTCGGCCTTGTGCACGACGACAAGGTCTCTCTCGGCATCGGGGAGGACCCGGTCGTCGCATCGGGTGACCGCCTTCTGGTCGCGAGGCCTACTGCCTCTTGAGGAGCCGGACCGTCACGAGCTCGAAGGGGCGTAGCTCTAACCTGATCGTTCCGTCTTCGATGCGCAGCTCGCCGAGGTCGTGACGCTCCAACAGGTCGACCCGGCTCGCGTGGTCGGAGTCGAGACCGCTCAGCGTTGCTCGACCATGAGCTCCCAGGTGCTCGTACAGCCTGAGCACCAGATCGCCGCTCCCGTCGTCCGCCCGCTTCACCGCTGAGAGCACAGCACCTTCCAGCTGCACGACGGAGCCGTCCTGGTGGAGCGTGCCGCCCTCGCCAGTCGCGCACGGCACCACCCTCAGCGCCAGGTTGAACGATTCCGCCTCGTGGACCACCTGCTCGGAGCCGAGATGTCGGCCGTACGGGAAGATCGCATAAGAGAAACGGTGCTGCCCGGCATCGGCCTCCGGGTCCGGCCAACCAGGGCCGCGCAGCAACGACAGGCGCATCACGTTCTGTCGCACGTCGTAGCCGTACTTGCAGTCGTTCAGGAGGGCGACGCCGAACCCGGGCTCTTCGAGGGAGGCCCAGCGTTGTGCCGGGACCTCGAATTTCGCAGCGTCCCAGGAGGTATTGGCATGTGTCGGCCGCTCGACGTGACCGAATTGCACTTCGTAAGTCGCGTGAGGCGACCGGATGGCCAGCGGGAAGGCAACCTTCAAGAAACGGTGCCGCTCCTGCCAATCGACCTCCGTCACGAACTCGACGCGGCGGCTCGACGCGGTCAGCCGGACCTCCTGGGTCACCATCGTCGAGTTGCCGACACGCCTCGTGACGCGGATCGCAGCCCGCACCGGCCCGCCCTCGATGGTCTCGATCGACTCCGCCGCGGTGTGCTCGACGGCGCGGTCGAAGCTGCCCTGGTCGACGTCCCAGGCGTCGAAGTGGTTGGGGAGGTCATGGTGCAGCTGGAAGACGTTCGCCTTCGTACCCGGCTCGACGACCTCCTTGTCGTTTACGAGATCGCGGATGGATGTGACGAGTCCGTCGTCGTCCAGGCTCACTGAGACGAGGCCGTTCGAGAGCGTGTGGTGGTCCACGACCTCGACCGCGTTCTCGATGTCGTGGAGGGGCGGGGCGGCGCCGAGGAGGTCGAAGCGTGCCCAGCCCGATCCGGGGACCCGTGCCGGGAAGATGACCCGGCCGTTCCCGAGCGCCTGGACCGGGAGCAGAGCGCCGTCGGCTCCGACCGCCGCGACCGGCGCGCCGTCGAGGCCGAGCGTGGCCACGTCAAGCTCGGCCACGTCGAGGCGCGAACGCGAAGCCGCGTTCAGGACGAGCACGGCACCGATCGAACGTGGCACGGGAGCGTTCGGGGCTGACACCCGCGCGGCGAGGTTCTCGGTGGCCGCGGCGATGACTTCACTCGCCACTTCAGCGACCTCGGCATATGCCGCCTGTGAGTCGTTGTGGACCCAGTGGATGCTCGAGCCCGGGAGGATGTCGTGGAACTGGTGCAAAAGGACGATGCGCCACGCACGATCGAGACGCTCGGCGGCATCGGAGGCTTCGTCACCCTCGAGAGCGACCGCTGCCCAGAGCTCTGCCTCGCGCAGCAGGTTCTCGGACCGCCGATTGCCGAGCTTTCCGCGTGCCTGAGTCGTCTGGACCCCCCGGTGACGCTCGAGGTAGAGCTCGCCCGACCAGAGCGGCAGCCCTCCCGGGCCCTTGGCATGCGCCGTGGGCACCGTCCCCGGCGCGGCCGCGCCGGTGCGGGCGTCAGCCAGCTCGGCATTCTTGTTCGAGCTGGTCGAAGAAGCTCCGCGAGGAGCCGAGGCGTATCGCAGGCAGCGGGTCGAGGTCGCGGCATCCGGCGGGCACGCTCCAGCATCTCGGCAGTCGGGCCGCCGCCGCCGTCGCCATAACCGTAGGCGTACAGCGACTTGTCGGAGATGCCGTGCTGGGCGAAACGAGCCTCGCCATGAAGGAGCTGCCCGACCGTGAATTCACCGTTGTAGGTGTCGGTGGGTGGGCAGTGCGCGAGGACGCGAGAGCCGTCGATGCCCTCCCACCAGAACGTGTGGTGAGGGAAGGCGTTGAGTTCGTTCCAGCTGAGTTTCTGGGTGAGGAAGCGGTGGACGTTGGCGGCTCGGAGGATCTGGGGAAGGTTGCCCGAGTATCCGAACGCGTCCGGGAGCCAGCAGTCGATCGTCTCGACGCCGTAATGCTCGAGGAAGAATCTCTTCCCGAAGATGAGCTGGCGAGCGAGCGATTCACCCGAAGGGAGATTGGTGTCCGGCTCCACCCACATGCTCCCGACCGGCTCGAGCTGGCCGGTGCCGACGAAGTGCTTCATCTCTTCGAAGAGTGACGGGTAGTTCTCCTCCATCCACGCGTGCTGCTGTGCCTGGGAGCAGACGAAGACGTACTCGGCGTTCGCCTCCATCAGTCGCACTGCTGTCGAGAACGTGCGAGCGCACTTTCGCTTGGTCTCGCGGATCGGCCAGAGCCAGGCCGAGTCGATGTGGGCGTGCCCGACCGCCGTCACTTGGTGGGCTCGGAGGCTCGTGGGGGATTGGAGGAGCGGCGCCCATTGGGGGCGCTGGCCGAGGATCGTCGTCGCGAGGTCGTGAAGGTCGACGTTCCGGGCGACCAGGTCGAGCGCCTGGAGGATCTCGGCCGATCTGCGGTTCTCGAGACCGAGAGCGTCCGCCAGTTCGGTGAGGACAGTCCAGTCGTACAGGACCTGGGTCATTTCGTCGTCGACCACGGCGAGATCGAAGCGCCTCAATCGGTAGAGCGGTGGTCCGTCGTAGTCGGGCATGAGCAGTGGCCACTCGAGTGGGCCTTCCACCTGCCCGGGGTTGGCAGCTGCCTCTACGAGTAGGGAGACCGGCGTGCCGGCCTCGGCCGCCGAGGAGACTTCGACCGTGTTGTGCTTCGGGTTTATGCCTTGGCGTGGGCTCGCGCCGTCGAAGACCATCGCTTCGCCTCCGAAGCCGGTCTGACCCCGGTACCCGAGATCAATCCTGGCGACTACGTGACGCCCGTCGAACTCGTCGGGGATGGTTCCCTCGCCCTTGAACCACGCCGTCGACCATGCACCCCCCCACGCGGACCCGATCTGGAACGGTGTGAAGGTGAGCGTGCTCGCCAGGCGGGGTGGCACCGGCTCACCGGGCAAGCGGCTGATCGAGAGCTTCAGGGGGGCTGAGATGGGATGAGCGGCGGGCCAGATGACCTGTTCGAGGAGGCGCCCGATACGCCCCCGACGGATGTCAGCTTCGGTGCCCACGGGTCTTTGTCTAGTGCTTCTCGAGGACCGGTACGCGAAAACCGCGCAGCTCTGCTTTGTTCTTGTATGGCGAGAACATGGGTTCGAGGTGGAGTCGTGGGAGGGCTGGCAGCGGCGTTGGTCGGCGGGGCTTCGTTGTCGGCCTGCGGTGCGAGTCCCGGTGCGGCCGTGGCGCCCCGGTCGCGGCCCGAGGCGAGCATCGTCCACTCCCGTTCGCCGAAGGTGCAGCGACTGTCGGGCGACCGTGATGCTGCGCTCGCCAGGTCGCAGGCGAGGAAGCTGCGGCGGTGGGTGGGCCGGCCGGCGGGCTGCGAGATCGCCTCGAGTGTTCCAACGGGCACGTCGTCGTCGCTCTCGTCACCTGACTCCGAGCCGTTGTCGCCTTACGTCGCAGACTCCCACGAATACTGCGTCATCACCATGTCTCCTGACTCCGTCATCCACTGGTACGAAGTGCACGTGCCGAAGGGCGCCTCGGTGGGTGGGACTGGGACCTCCAGCTCCCGATCGGGGGTTACCGAGCAGTCCGTCAGCTTGGATTGGAGCCCGCGGCACGCCTTGCCCGAGCGCGGAGCCGAGATCTCCGTGGCATCCCTGCCCGGCGGCCGGTCGGTGCTGAGGATCGACGGTCTCGTCCTGTACGACCCGGCCAAACCCGCGAGCGAGCAGGTGCCGACCGCGGTAAGCCGGCTGGTCATCAGCGTGACTCCCGAGAGCGGTGCAACCGTAGAGCGGACCGTCAAGTCACCGACTGCGATAGCAAGGGTCGTGAAGATCGTGAACGACTCACAACGCTCTTCGTATACCGAGAATCCTGGCGGGGTCATGATCACGGCGCCCATGGGGCGCGAGGACGTGATCGTGCGCTGCTACGGGGGTGCCGACGGGACTGTCCTGTTGGCTTCTGTGAACGAGCACCCGTTGCTCGGTGAAGGCACCGGCAACATGCTCGTGTGGGTCGGAGGCAAGCGCCAGCCGATATTGCAGGACGACGGCGCCCTCGCCCGGGTAGCGTCGCAGCTCACGGGAGTGCGGATCCAGCCCTGAGCAAGGTCATATCCTCGGGCGCGACTCCTCGGCCGCCCTCCAGTCGCCGAAGGCCTCCAGAGCGTCGCCGAGCGACAGCTGAGAGTCGCCGTCAAGCTCTCCGCGCCTCCAGCACCAGCGGTCGAGCGCCCACGCCGGGCCTCTAAGAGCGACGTCGGCTTTCAAGTGAGCCGGGGCATACGACCGGTGAACGGTGTCGATGGTCCACTCGGCGTCCGTGGCAGCGTCGGTTGCATGGAGGTGGACTGTGAGTCCCTCGCCCAACTGGATGTCTTGCGGGTCGACGCGGGTGTGGCGGGTGAGATCGAGGAACTCGGGGATGCCGTCGGCCGCGGCGCCAGGGGTGGCATCTGTGATCTGGGAACCGGCCGCCAGCTCAGCGTCGACGCGGTGAATCAGTGTCTCGTGCGCCTGGCGTCGCCACCAGAAGCTGACCGGCGAACTCGGGCCCGTCACGAAGTTCCAGCGGAGATCGTCCTCGGGGACGTCTCGGAGCAGCGTGAGGATGTTCTTCAGGCGGTCTCGCATCCACTCGTCCGCCGGTTGGCCGTCGGGACGCTTCGGCACGCCGTTCTGGTCGGGAGGCCCGCCCGGGTCGCTCGTGAGGATCGTCGCGACCCACGCGTAGATCCGCCCGAGGTGGTTTGCAAGGTCGTCGAGAGTCCAGTCCGGACAGGTCGGAACCGAGGCGCCGGAGGACACCTCAGCATCATCGAGGAGCGACAGGATTCTGCGACCCTCGCTGTCGAGGAGGTCGAGCGATTCGGTGCGGTCCATGTCCCCATTCTTGTTGCTCGGCGAGTCGTCAGAGGTGCCGGACCATGGTGAAGGCGTTGTCGACCTTCTCGACTGTGACGAACCCGACTTGGTGGTACAGGCGTGAGCAACGGCTGGGAATCGGTGGTTATCGCACCTCCTCGCAGGAGTCTGCGGTGTCCGTAAACTGGCCCGCAGCTCGGATGAGCCAGCTCGCGCCGCTGGTACCATGAGTTCGCTCTGGGAGGGCCGCGCAGGTCTTCACAGCTGTCGAAGCGGCTCATAGAGCCGTCGCTCGGCCCCATCGTCTAGAGGCCAAGGACATCACCCTCTCAAGGTGGAGACACGGGTTCGAATCCCGTTGGGGCTGCTAGAAAAGTCCAGGTCACAGAGTTGAGTGATGCGGACGAGGCTTTCAGTTGTCCATCCTTTGTCCATCCACTCTGGTACTGTCCATCCCACTGGATGGACAGCTTGGACAGGAGGTGCCGGCGGTGGCGGGATCGCTCAGGCAGCGAGGCGAGGGCTCGTGGCAGTTGCGCGTGCACGTCGGTCGCGACCCCGAGACGGGGCGCAAGCGCTACGCCGAGCGAACGTTCCATGGGACCAAGCGCCAAGCCGAGCGGGCGCTAGCCGCGCTGGTCGCCGAGTCGGAGTCGATGTCGCCGGCGATCGGGAGCAGTCACACCGTCGAGCGCCTATTGACGGAGTGGCTGGATCTCGCAGGACCAAGCCTGTCTCCTAGGACGGTTGTAGTGACGAAGGGATACATCGACAAGGCGATCGTGCCGGCGATCGGTTCGATTCCGGTGTCGAGGCTCACGACGGTAGAGATCGACCGCTTCTACCGCCAGCTGGCGATCGTTGGTGGGCCCCGCCGGAAGTACTCGCCCGCGACGATCCGCCGCGTGCACGGCATCTTGCGTCGAGCTCTGTCTCAGGGCGTCCGATGGGGCTGGATCCGCCAGAACCCGGCGGTCGAGGCTTCGCCTCCTCGCGTGCCGCTGCGCGAGCTGAAGCCGCCGACTCCGGGCGAGGTCGCCAAGCTGTTCCGCATTGCGCAAGAGTCCGATCCGACATTGGCCATGTTCGTGGTGTTGGCTGCCTCGACCGGGGCTCGGCGTGGCGAGGTGCTCGCGCTCCGGTGGAGTGACGTCGAGGCTCGAGAAGTCCTCAGTGTCCATCGAGCGAGGCCTCGTCCTTGCCGGCGACCAGCTCATCGAGCAAGGCACGAAGACTCACCAGAGTCGCCGGGTTGCACTCGACGGGTCGACGATGGCTTTGCTCAGGGCCCACCGCGGCCGGATGGAGGAGCTGGCGCCACTCTGCGACGGCAACCTTGCTGCGGACGCCTTTGTCCTGAGCGCCTCGCCGAATGGTTCGGTGCCGCTCCGACCAGATTCGACGACGAGAGCGTTCCGAGCCCTTTGCGAGAAGGCCAGCGTCAAGGGCGTCCGCTTGCATGATCTGCGCCACTACGTCGCAACGCGCCTACTCGGTGCCGGCGTCGACGTCCGGACCGTCGCGGGTCGCCTCGGCCACCGCAACCCAAGCACGACGCTCAACGTCTATGCCCATTTCCTCCCGGAGGCGGATCGACAGGCGGCCGAGGCGTTGGGTCAGCTCTTCGACGCCGCACTGGGGGAGACTTCATCGCGCACGTAGTCCTTCCCGGACTTGTCCCTGCCATCACGTGTGGCTGCTCGAGGTTCTGGGTCGCTTCGGATCTGAAGAAGAGAACTGGGTCCGCGGCTTGAGGAGCTCGCGCTGCCAGTGTGAAGACTTTCCAAATTCCGGACCGAGAGTCGGATCCGTCCGACCGAATCCGGTCCTGTGGGGGTCAGATTGGCACTTCGGATCTCAATCTTTCCGTAGCGCTGGGAGCGTCAGCCGCGTGTAGATAAGAGTGATCGCGATGTGCCCGCTCGTCGCGGAAAGCTTGAGGCTGGATGGACGACTTCGACGTGTTCTTCGGCGAGAAGCACAGATCTCTGCTTGGTCAAGCGTTTCTGCTGACCGGAGACCTCGAAGAGTCGCGTGACCTCGTTCAAGAGGTATTCCTTCGAGCGTGGCAGAAGTGGCCACGCGTGTCGACCATGGACAACCCGCCAGCCTGGGCCCGGCTTGTGCTTCGCAACCTCGCGATCGGAAGGTGGCGCCGCCGAGCCAGCCGGTTGTCGAACGTTCCCCTCACCGAGGGAAGCTCCGTGACTCTGCCTCCGAACGCTGAGCATCTCGACCTTGTTCGCGCGCTGTATCACCTGCCCGAACAGCAGCGCACCGTGCTCATACTTCACGACGTCGTAGGGCTCAGCGTGGCTGAGACCGCAACGGAGATTGGAGCGCCAGAAGGCTCGGTGAGGGGTTGGCTCTCGAAGGGCCGTCGCTCACTTGGGACAGCACTAGGGCTGGAGAAGACAGGCAAGAAGGACGGCGATGAGATGGGTGCGCGATGAACGATGAGTTCGACGACAACCTCGAGTCCGAGGTAGTGGCTCTGTTGCGGCGCACCGCCGCGGTGGCCGAGGACGCGCCTTGGGACGTGCACGCCGAGGACTTCAAGCACCGGAGGTCGGGAATCCGGCACTCGACGAGAAACGCAAGACGGCTGGCAGTTCTTCTCACAATCGCTGCTGTGACGATCGCTGCAGTAGTCGTCCCACTGTCGCTGAAGAACAGCAACGTGAAGAGCTCGCGCCCGACTTCAAGCACCGCCGTCTCCGGCAGAACGCCTCGTCCGGGAGTCGTCGACACGGCTGCGACCCCGAAAGGTTGGTCGCCCGTCGACTTCCAGGACGTTCAAATCTCGGTCCCGAATTCGTGGTCCGTGGAGAACTCCGGCACTGTCTGTGCCGGGGATGGGGTCAAGGGCACGGTCTTCCTAGGAGAGCCGATCAGCATATCGAGCGGGGTGAGCTGCAAACTCGTGCCCAATGCGATCTCGATGGAGCCGCTCGAAAGCGCGATAGGGACGTACCGAACTGCGATCGTGAACGGCATCTCGGTAGACGTCGAGCAGGCGGCCGGAGTGTTTCGCCAGCCCTACGCGGAGTGGGTACTGGGTGTCGAGCTGACGGCTCGAGGACCAATGGCGAAGGCGGTGTTGCAGACGCTCACCATCTCGCCCTACTTGGTGGTGATGCGGTCAAGAGACGTGCGAGCTCCAAAGAGCTGGCGTGAGATTACGTTCGGAGGAATCCAGTTCGCGGCGCCGAGAAGTTGGCGGGAGCGGTCGGATGACGTCTGGGGAGGCTGCGGTTACGGCATTTCGCCGGACACGGTCACTCTCGATACCGCCACTCAATCCGGGGCTAACGAGGTTTGCCCGGGAGTGCCCGCGATGGCTCGGGTCGAGGCCGCCCACGCCGGTGTCGTCATCGGATCGGGACGTTACGCGGTTCTCGGATCAACGAGGCATTGGACGTGCATGTTTCCGAAAGACTTCTCCTACTGCATCGACCCGAGCAGCGACTCCGGGGGTCTCTTGACGCTCGCCGTCGAACTTCCTACGGTGCGCCGTCCCGTCGTCGCCGAGATTGGTCTTGCAGGCTCTGGTGACATCGCTGCGGCCATCCTCGACTCGATTCGAGTAGTGCCCACCCGCTCCTATCCCTGGACGGCGGTCAACTGCGGTCGGGCGTTCTTCTCGGCAGCCGACCTGGCGGCGCTGAAGACGCAATTCGGACGGTGGTCTTGCCAAGGGTTCAAGTCGATCTCCGAGCTCGTCTGGGTGGTCATCGGCAGCGGTGGCTTTGCGATGTACGAAGATGGGGCCGAACATGTCACCTCTTACCCTGGCGGATCGATGGCGGCGGTGCTGACTTGTCCTTTGACGGACGCTGCCTGCGTCGCTCCCGATGAGGATCATGCGTTCGCCGACTTCTCCGTATATCCGTCGCCCGACAGCACGACCTTCGTGGAAGAAAGCACGCCGGGAATGGGCGCCCCGCTTCTCGCGCTCCAGAACGGATCGTGCTCGCAGGACGTCTTCGACCCGGTAAGCCGGGCGTGGTACTCGTCGAGGGGAATGGCCCTTCTTACCAATCCGTACAGCCCTGGTGGGACGCTTCTGCCCTCCCCTCCTGAGGAGTCGGGAGCGATCGCCCTCACGTCGCCTGCGCCCACCCCGACCGACACGAGCTGTTACGTGGCCACCACGGCGTCGACCTCGACGGTTCCGTAGGCCCCGCGGCCGCCCTCGTTCCTCCCCGCGCTCGCCGAGAATCGGTCGGCGAGAAATCCAGCCGGGCGCTGCGGTCCCACAGTCCCCCAGTATGCAGTGGCGCAATCCCGCACAGATCGACGCACCGAACGCCGTCGTCGTCGGAGAACGCGGACGCGCCGGACGACTCGCGCTGTGCGAGGGACCGGATACCGATCGCCCGGCGTTGTTCAGAAGGGTTGGCGGCGTCTGGAGACCTGGCGTGCTGGGCGCTTCAGGCTACATACATACGAACGCGTGGGCGCCTTGATCTCGTGGGACACCGCGGTGAGTTCGCGGTGGCGGCTCGCGGAGATCTCCGACGATGCGAGTCGGTGCAACGCGAGCATGGCTGGAGGGCACACACCTGCATCCGCCTTTCGGCGGGATGCCAGCGCCTATCGGCGGTGCGATGCCGATCGTCATCGCGTGGCTAGGAAGCAGCTCTCAGGTCAGCCGCCAAGCGGCTGACCTGCACGATTGTCCTCAGGTCTCCGTCTCCGGCTCGTCAAGCGCCGGCGGCCCACACGTGTGCCGCCTCGGCTCCGCCGCGCTTGACAAGCCTGGTCGCTTGGCGCTTAGCGGAATGTCCCCATATATGTCCCCACGGACGATTTTTGGACCCTGACCTGCGGGTTCGATATGGACGAGAATCTTCGTGGGGACACTCGTGGGGACATATATGGGGACATACGAGACGCCGACCACTCACCCGTCGGAGCCAAGAGCTCCTACTCCGTATGAGTCTCTATTCGAGGCTTGCTCTTAGGTCTTCAACGAGACCGACCAATGACGCCGCGATAGTCGCGGCGTTCTCTCCGGTGCCGGCAGCGCGCACGGCCATCCGCACGGCCTCGCTGTCGGTCTCGGCGAACAGAAGCGGCAAGAGGGCTAACGCCTCTTCGGTGACCGGTCGAGAGAGCTCGTGATCGAGCAACGACCGAAGGCGGCCGGCGAGAATCTCCGTGTCGACGGCTCGGAGTAGACGGAGCACATCGAGGGCGTCCTTGTCCCGTACTCGGTCGCTCGCGGCCGTACGTTCAGCGATCTTGTGGATCTTGGCGACGAGGAGGGCACCAGGCCCGGCGACCCACATCGGCACCTGTCGGGAATCGACTGGGTCGAGTGCGCTGATCCTGTGCCTGCCGCGGTCGACGAGGGCGCCTTCCAGACCCTTGGCCCGGCGTGCCGCTCGCTTGCCGTGCGGCCCGAGTCGTGCGCCCCGAGACCCGGGGCCTGCGAGAGCTTCCGGAACCATGAGGTCGACGTAGATCCCCCCGGGGCTGAGCCAGCCTCCGGGGTGTTCACGCGCCGTGAAGCCTGCGTCGTACAACAACTCGTACAGCAGCGGCGTATCGGCGAGCTCGCCGGGCGAGATGGCAAAATCGGCATCGGTTGTGTACTCGGCGACGGTGAGGTCAGCGTCGCCGGCATGCAGGTAGATGGCCTGAGCGCCGACAAGCACCACGGCATCGAGGTGTGCGCCGAGAGCTTGAGCCGCGTCGAGGAGGGCTGCCCTGGCACGGACGTAAAGCGGGTCAGGCACGCCAGGTATCCTCGTTGTCCCGCATCCACGACAGCAGCTCGTTTCCCTCAGATGGCTCACGCCCCGGACCGGTCAGGAGGTCGGCTGCCAACTGGGTGGCGGCGACCACTCGTAGCCCGTCACGGAGCGCGGATCGCTCGAACACAACTGGGTCGAACGGTTCAACGAGCACGACATTGGCGCCTGTCTCTGCCGCTCTGAGCTTCAGCTTCTCGGCTACGGCGGTGGGGTCTTGCACGTAGACGGACGCCTGGCGAGCAGGAGCGATCGGGCTGTACCGCTGTGCGGAGAACGCGCCCGTGGCCGCGTAGTCGACGCCGACGTCGGCGAGCTTCTCGGCAAATGCGTTCAGTCCTCGAGGCTCGAGGTAGTAACTGACCCGGTTGGAGCGGGCGAACTCATAATCCTCGGTCCAGCGTCGGATCGTCGCCTCCCAGTCCACCTGGGTAACCGCGCCGCGTTCGTCGCGAGTCACGAGTCCTTCCCGGTCGAGAAGATCAAGAGTGCGGGAGAGGGAACCGAGGGAGACAGACGCCCGTATCGCGAGGTCCCGCACGCCGAAAGGTGGACGAAAGTCGACCACCGCCCTGACCGCGCGGCCGGCCCCTCGGCCGCGTAACGATTGCAGTGACTCGTCCGAGGGCCATGGGTTCTTGGATGCGCCCGGTCGCTCGACGAACAGACCGGGCCGGTCCGACACGAGGCGGAGGTTGCCGGTCGTGTCGGCGAAACTGACGCCGCGATCGGCCAGGGATGCTCGCAGCGTCCCTCCCAGGTAAGGCGCCGCCACTAGCGGACGGCCCTCGCCAGCGGCGAGCTGAGCCAGCAGTTCGTCGAGCTGACGGCCGAGAAGTGACCGCTTGACCTCGACGACGAAGGTCGCCGTGGCGCCGTCTGGAGAGCAGATGGTCCATTCGGCGTCGATACGCCTTCGCGGGCCTCTCACCTCGCGCTTGGACCGGAGCGACCAGCCCGGCGGGAGGGCGTTGTTTGCAACGCGCTCGATCGTCCGTAATGTCTCTGTCTCGCTTGGGACTGGGCTGCGCGCCACGGTGGCATCTCCTTTCCGTTCCGATAGCCAGCGTGCTGTTCCAGAAGTATAGCTGTTCCGACAATACCGGAACAATGTCTGTTCTGGAACGCTCTGCTGGGGGATCGAGTACGGCGGCGACCCGGATGCAGTCTCAGACCGCGAAGAGCTCGTCGTGGACGAACTGAAGTCTCACGACCTTTGGTCGATCGAGCTCATCGAAGTGACACGTCACGGCGTCACGAACCTGCGCCCGTAGTTCCTCAAGCGTGTCAGCCTCCGTGAAGATCGCCTCGCCAAGGGCGCGAGCGACAAAGCCGCCCTCCGGAGCCTCCTCCACGGTGAAGGCCAGTTCGGAACTCATCGAATCGAGGCTACTGCCGCTCTCGCCCAGGGCGAGTTGTCCATCCTTTTGTCCATCCAATCGCCGGGATGGACAGATTCAGGCGTACTCCGCTGAAAAGCGCGACCTCCTGAGCTGGACAAACGTGCAGGAGATAACCCGCCGGACGGCCCTGCCCGGTCTCTCAAGGTGGAGACACGGGTTCGAATCCCGTTGGGGCTGCACCGTTGGGGCTGCTCCGTGCGGTTGACCCCATTGGGTGGACCGCGGTGTGACACGCGGCCTTCGACGATACCTTTCCCCTGGTCACAAGGGGGTTGCAGCGGCATTCCGTATGGACCCCCAAGACTCTTGTTTCAAACTGTGTTCGTGGTGTGAACCGGTGACGGGACGTCAGGCCGAGCCCGGTTCGCGTTGGGGCCAGGGATCCCTGCGGATTCAACACGAATGCGCATGTACTCAGTGATTCCCCTGAAGGCTCCACCCCCTACGGCCCGTAACTGAAGAACGCGGAAGAGCTGCTTCGGCCGGAGCCGGTGAAGTCGCTCTCCACCGTGGTGACAGTTACTTTGACTTTCGTGCCCGCCTTACCGGGCGGAGCAACCGCCTTGACGATCGTGGTCGAGCCGCAGTCGAGTATCGCCCGCTTGTTGCTGAACTTCTCAGCGGCCACCTTGCCGAAGAAGACTGCGGTGACGCAGCCGAGGTTCTGGCCGCGGATCACGACTTTGGTGCCGCCGCCAGCCGGGCCCGACGATGGCCTGACCGAGGTGACCTTCGGATTGCCTGGCGGGTACAGGTAGAAGTAATCCGACGGGGGGTTGAGCGAGCAGGCGGTCACGCTGCACACCTGCGCGTCATCCAGCCCTGGGTTCGAGGCGATCGACTCGGTGCTGATGCTGGAATCAGTCAGGATCCTGTAGGTGTACTGAGTTGCAAACTCGTGGGTCACGGCGTCGATGAACTGAACCGGGCCCGTCGCCTGGTCGAATCCGAGGCCGCTGATCGTCATCGGCGCGCCGCCGGTGTCGGCGGCGCCGTTGTGCCCAGTGGTGGTGTTCAGCACGCTGGTGACCCTCGGCACGCCCGCGTACGTGACGAAGGCTTCGGGCGACTGGCCCGCCAGCGAGCGCACCGAGAACGGGATCCGCACCGGATCGGTGCTAAGCGGCTCGCCCGGCGCCGTGATCTGTATCTCGGTACCAGTTAGGAACACGAAACTGGTATTGATCGAGGACTCCAGATCTGGCGCGCCGAACTCCGCCCACTCGATGCTCAGCGAGTTGAACCCCTTGCCGTTGACCGTGATCACCGAGGTGCCAGCCTCGCTCGCGAGTGACCCAGGATTCGCCACCGAGGTCGAGACCGAGGTCACCGAGGGTACAGGCGCGTAGTCGAACTCGCTCGGGGCGGGTTCTATCTCGCAGCCGCAGTGTGGCGGAGCCACCAGCACGCCGAGCGGGTCGAGCGCGATCGGCCCTTCGACCGGGGGGAGGATGCGCCCCGTCGCACTCGTCCCATGCACGTTGGTTACCCGGACCTGCACCTGGCAGATGTCGTTCGTGGCGTTCTCACCCTTGTACACCCCGGTCGAGGGCAACGGCGAGCACGCCGTGTGAGCGGAATACGCGGGCGCCGTCGCCGTGATCTCGTAGGGACTGATCACGGTGAAGCCGGTCGCGGCGACGCCGCCAAAGCTGACACCGGTGGCGCCGGCGAAACCCGACCCGAGGATGGTCGCCTTCGCCGGCGCTGACTCGGACCCGCCGTAAGGGATCACGCCGGTGAGGCTGGGAACCGGGTTCCCAGCGCTGGTGTCCACGTACTCGAGGATCGAGTTCGGGCCGGACGCGCTCGACGCTCCATCCCTGAGCGTGACGATCACTGCTGCGGGCCCGGCGCCGTCCTGTGGTCGTGGCGCGTCGGCCGGAGCCGTGTCGGCGGCCTTTGGGAACGTCGCCGTGATCGCCGTGCTGCTGTTGACCGTGAACTGGCTGGTCGGAACGTGCCAGCTCCCGACCTGGACGCCAGCCACGTCCGCCCCGCTCGCCGACTTGAAACCCGACCCGGTGATGTGAACCGTCCCACCTGCGGTTGGCAGGACGCCGGGAGTCAGCTCCGTAACCGTGGGCCTGCTCACCGAGGCGCCGTAGGTGCACAGATAGAACGCCAGCCCGGCCTTCCCTCCCGGCGCGGTGAGCTGCGGCGAGCCCAGCCCGGATGCCAGGTCATAGCCCCTGGTGGCTGGGAACACCTGGTTGTCCTGTAGCCCGTAGAGGTCGTTGTTGCCGGCAGTGACGTCGGTGAACGAGGCCTGATAGGCCACCGGGTCCGAAGCCAGCGCATAGAGCAGCGGGCTGACGAACCCCACTCCCGTCCTGGTCGTCACGTTCCCGGCGCACGACGGCGAGGCGTTGACCAGTGCCAGCATCCCCGCCCACAGCGGCGCCGCCGAGGACGTGCCGCCGATGGTGCCCCAGCCGTCCGGCGTCTGCGGGCTCTCGAAGGATGCGCTGTAGACCGTGATCGCGCCGGTGTACTCGTCTGCCTGTGCCGAGACGTCGGGCACGGTCCGGCACGGCGTAGCCGGCGTCGCGCCGCTCAGGTGAGCCTGGCAAAAGTTCTGGGGGTAGCCGAACTGCTTCTCTACCGCGTTCGCCTGCGCATAGCCAGCGCCCGGCCGCACGATCCCGGGCACTCGTGAGGCCGCCTGCCAGGAGGGCATCGCCCACGACATCGAGATCCCGCCGCCCCCTCCGCCTCCGGTGGCTCCATCGTTCCAGACGTGCTCCAGCGGCGGCTGGGTCGCGTCGTCGATCGTCAGGCCACCCACGGACACCACGTATTGCTGGCTGCCCGGGTCATCGACGGACACCGGGTTTTGGCCTGACACCGGGGTAGTCGTCTCAAAGGTGTTGCAATCGTCGCTGCCATTGTCCCCGGCCGCCGCGAAGACTGACTGTCCCTGCGCGGCCGCCTGCTCGAACAGCGCGTTCTCCGCCTCCTCCAGGCCCGGCTGACCGCGCTGGATAGCCTGCTCGCACAACCCCCAGCTGGTGCTCACCACCTGATCAGTGTCGGCATTGACGATCGCGGCATACTCATCTACCGGGTCATAAACGGTTCCGTCGACGTTGGGACTTGGTCCTTCGTAAACGTTGATGGTCGCGTCCGGCGCGATGGCCGAGATGTCCTCGACGTCGAGAATCGACTCGCCTGACCCCGGGCCAGGAGGCAGGCCCCCATCGACCGGGATCACGCTCAGCCGCTCGGCCATCTGCGCGGCGGCTCGGGCGCCGAAGTAGCACGTGTCGAACGTCTTGACGTCCGACGGCTGGAACGGCTCGAGCTCGTAGACGGCAATGTGCGCGCCTCCCCCCAAGTCGCCCGCGCCATACAAGCCGAAGCCGCCGTAGGCGTTGGCGATCTGATCATCGGTCAGCCCGCCGAACTTCTGCGCGCCCGCCCGGGCGTCTGCGCAGGCAGTCGCAGACCCCGCCGGGTGTGAGAACGACGGCGCCTTAGCCGCAGGGTGCGTCGCCCGCCCTGAGGCCGTATTGCGCACCAGTCCGAGCGGCTGCAGGCGCACAACGCTGTTCAGACCGACGACGGCGGTCACCGCGCCGGCGATCGCGGACGGCAACCGGACCGCGCCCATCGTCACCTGGCCAATCTGCCCACCCGCCAGCCTGACCCGCTCCAGGCTGGTGCCGAACGCCCGCTCCATCTGCGCTGTCGCGGCCCTGACGTCGATCACCAGCCCGTCGCTCGCCACGCTCGTGACCTGCAGCCCGTCCGCCTGAAGCTGCGCCCGGACCGCGTCGATCGTCGCCTCGGCCGGCCCGAACCTGGTCGCGAATTGGTCCCGGGCGAGGTAGTGGTGAAACAGAGGCGACTGCGCGTCCGTCACTGCGGCGATGAAGCTCGTCAGCGCCGCGTGGTCCCGCGGCCGAAGGACCACTTCGGCGGTCTGGTCGGCGGAGGACGGCACGGCACCGATCTCCGTGGCCCCGGCCGGCAATCGCGGCGCGAGGGTCACTCGGACCGAGGCGGGCGGTCCCCCCACAGCACCGAAGGCGGCCAGTGGCCGGGCCGCGGCGAGCGCTACCGCGACGACGAGAACGACGACCAAGACCAATCGCTTCATCTGACCCGATCCCCTAATCGACCTGGTCAGCGAGCCTATGCGTCTAGGGCCTACCTGTAAACAGGACCGGTCCCGCCTCACATCACACTGTCAGCGACCGCGTGCATCGTGCGTGTGCGGTTGCTCGTCCTCGTACTGCCCTCAGGCCTTGCGAGTGGACGTTCCAGGTCGGTGATCGCGAGATGATCTCTGAGATCTCCTACGTACGGTTGGCGGCGCTCGACCTGCTTCAGCATGCCGACACCGGCGGAGACTGCCCCACGTGATTCGTCGGCGCTCGGGTGGGGGACGATCTCAGGGTTTGAAAGCCGTCCCGTTGGGCCGTCATCTCTGGCCCGATCCCCTGGCAGCTTCATCACGGACCCACCGCAGCCACTCTGCCATCCCGTCCAGAAGGTCGTCAGTCCTGGTCAGCGAGCTGCAACACCCTTCGCTGGATCGCGGAGAGGTTTGAAAGCTGTCCCGTTAGGGCTGCTCAGTCTATCTCGTGTGATTTCAATGATTCATTGCGATCCGAGACCACGTCGTAGATACGTCTATAGCTGCCCGTATCAACCGGAGCGTCAGCGTCTTGGCGCCCATTTCGAAGCCAGCGGTAGCGAGAGCCTAAGGAACAATTGCGACAGCGCTTGCGGGGCTCTGCCCGCCTATCCAAAGGTCTTGGAGGGGGGTGTCTGCGTAGGTCCAGCTGCCGGCGGGCACGTTCTGCTCAGTACATGTGATTGTGCTTACAGTTCCGCTGCAGCTGGCACCAACGATGGCCTGAGCACCGCTCGACGCGTTGAACCGCTCGATCAGATAGCCGGCGACGCTCTGGTCGTCCGGGAAGAGCGCGGCGGGCCACGTGAGGCTCACGCTGGTGCCGGACACGCTGACAGCGGGCTGATTGCCGCTGGGCATCGTATAGGCCTGGGCGAGCGGTGCGAAGGTAAGGCAGAGGGACAGTGCAACGCACACACCAACCAGCAAACGCGTGACCGCCGGGGTCCTCTTCGTTCTCAGCCCTTCCTTCCAACACCGCTGTAACCAAGAGGAACACCGCGTAGAGCTGCGCGAATGCGACTGCAGCTTCTACGGGCATCTCGAACAGTTTCGTGGGAAGCATCAGACAGTTACGAGGTTCGTCTCCTGAGCTTCGATGGCAGGTAGAGCTGACTCGTCTGTCTTCCAGATCCGCACGGCGAGCAACATCATTGCTACCGCGAATGGCGCCATGAGCAAGATGACCCTGGGAAGGCCGACGGACGCCGTTTGTTCGGCGAGCTCAAAACCCACCGCGAAGAGGACGGCTAGCCAACGTGGCATCCGACGACTCCGCCAGAGAGCGACTCCCATGATGATCGGCGCAAGGAACTCGCTAAAAGCGTAGGCGTCGGTGAACGCTCGACCCGGTCCGGAATTGAAGTTTGTGATAAGGAACCGGGCAGCCGCATCGCGCGTCACGTGGGCTGTTGCAGCAGCAGCGAGATTGATGCCGCCGAAGACGTTGACGATCGCCCCGCAGAAGGCACCGATCGCGCTTATCACCGCCCCCACGGTGGCAGCCGTCGCACCGCGCCTCCGGATCAGCATCGCGATGGCCGCATACGAGACGGCGATCTGACAGGATTGGTTGCCTTCGCTCTTCCCGTCACCGCCTTTCCCGCTCGTGTTCGGCGGCGGCCTGCTCGTCAGCGCTGTGTTCTCTGTCCAGGGTTGCCCACGCCATCGGTGGACCTCCTCGTCGAGCCTGGCGGTGGCACCGTGCCGGAGTCGGTTGCCGCGGGGTCATAGGGCCAGGTCCCTCGCCCGCTCTGGATGAGCGGTGCAGCGAGAGTACCGCGGGCGTGATCTGGGTCCGCAAGTATCCGCGTCACTGGCGCACTCGGCCATCAGACTTGGCCCATGTCCAACGCGACCCTGCCCGTATGGGCGCTGGTAGTTACTCCACTCGGTGCTGCAGTCTTGGGCGCGTTGAGCGGACCAGTGACCGAGAAGCTTCGTTCGGGTGGCGAGGCACGCGCCACGAGCCGCGAAATTCAGATGGCGACCATGGCGGAGCTACTCGAGGTCATGAGCCAACTTGAGGAAGCTTTCCATGCCGCTACCCGAGCTCCAGAAGTGGATCAACAGGCGCGCCGGGGGTTCGAGGTGCTGAAGCACAAGGCTGAGGCTCTACGCGTCCGGGTCGCCGACGAATGGGCCAGGAACTTCGTCTCCATCACGATGGGCACCATGGATGCAACGATCATGCTGCACGCCCAGCAGGTCAGCCCGTCGGAACTCCAGCCGACCAAGGATTCGGTGAACAGGCAAATAGAGGCGATGACCGAAAGACTCGGCACGGTCTACCGGTCGCTCTTGCCCAAGTGATTGGCATTGTGCGGGCGCGCACATCGACCAGACCAAACGCTCGCTAAGCACCACAGGGCAAACCGCGGTGAGGCGGCGCTCAGTTTCCCGGCGACAACCGCCCAAGTGCCTCCGCGAACTCGGAACTCGCCGTCGTCTTCGGCAGCTCTGATCGCACCCGCGTGAGCGCCTCCTCGCCCGACAGCCCGAACGCGTGCGCCGTCCCCACGAGTTCGCCAGCCTGTCGGCATAATGTACGAAGGTGAGCAGCCTCCTCGAAGCTCCAGGGCCTTCGCCGCTCGTACGGGGCCATTGTCGCCTTGAACGACCTTTCGTTCGAGGTCCCCGCCGGCCAGGTGGTCGGGTTCCTCGGTCCCAACGGCGCCGGCAAGACCACGACAATGCGCGCCATCTTCGGTCTCACAGACCTCGATGCCGGCGACGTTCGGTGGGGCGGGAAGCCTGTGGGGCAGGCGGCGCGGCGGCGTTTCGGCTACATGCCCGAGGAGCGTGGGTTGTACCCAGGGATGCTCGTCGGCCAGCAGGTCGAATACCTCGGGCGGCTCCACGGGCTCAGCGCCGGCGATGCCGCCAAGGCGACGGCGACCTGGCTGGAGCGGCTCAAGATCGCCGACCGCCGGGACTCGAAGGTAGAGGAGCTCTCGCACGGAAACCAGCAGCGCGTGCAACTAGCCGCCGCCTTAGCCCATAACCCGGACCTTCTCGTGCTCGACGAGCCGCTCTCCGGGCTCGACCCGACTGGCATCGACGCCATTGGCCACGTCCTTGTCGATGAAGCAAGGAACGGTTGCTGCGTGCTCTTCAGCAGCCACCAGCTCGACCTGGTGGAGGACCTCTGCGACAGCGTGACGATCATCGACCACGGACGCCTCGTAGTGTCGGGAACCGTCGACGAGCTCGCCACCAGTGGCGCCCGCCGCTTGCAGGTGCGAGTCGAAGGAGACCGGCCCGGGAACTGGGCTAGTGGTCTGGCGGGGGTAACTGTCTCGGAACTGGTCGGCGGTGCCGTACGCATGCTCCTCAAGGACGACGTGGACAGCAACGCCGTCCTTGAGGCGGCCATGAAGGCCGGCCGCGTAACGGAATTCACCTTCGCCCGCCGGCGGCTCTCGGAGGTATTCCGGGAGGCGCTGGCGTGAAAATCGCCCTCATCGTCGGGGCGATTGCTGTCCTCGTGGTCGTGCGATTCGCGATCTGGCGGGCTAAGCGTCGGCGGCGGACCGCTCGGAAGGCCGCCGTATCCGCCGCTGCTGCGTCGGACGCCTCCCAGCTCACTGCTGCGGCGCAGACGCCGCGCTGGAACGCCGTCGAGGCTGCCCTTGGCGACGTCGGGTTAGTCGCCGGTCGGGAGATCCGCGAGCGCTTGCGCGGGCGCATCTTCCGCGTGGGCACCATCGTCATGCTTCTCGCCGTCGGCGCAGCCGTTGTCATTCCCGCACTCCACAAGAACAGCAGCGGGCCGACGCTCCAGAAGGTCGGTATCGTCGGGACGTTGTCACCCGTCACGCGGGAACTCGTCTTGGCGGCGGCACAGTCGAACAACGACAAGGTGCAGTTCGTCCCCGAGGCGTCGGTGGTCGTTGCCAAGAGCGAGCTCAAGTCCGGAGCGAGCTACTTCTCGATCATCGACTCGAGGGAGGTCCTCCTCTACCAGCCTGCGACAGCGAGCAGCTCCCCCGCTGATCCGGGGCTCGTGGACACGGTTGCCGAGTACCTCGGCGTCGTGATCGCCTACCGCCACGCGCACCTGACGCCGGCTCAAGCCGCCACAGTCACCAACTCGCAAGCCGTCCCCATCCGCGCTCTCGTCGGCAGCTCGAAGAGCGCCCACGCCAACACGACCTCGATCATCGGGATCGTGCTGCTCTTCTACATGCTCACGCAGTACTGCACCTGGATCCTCATAGGCGTCATGCAGGAGAAGTCGAGCCGCGTCGTCGAGGTCCTCCTCGCCATGGTGCGCCCCGTCCAGCTGCTCGGCGGCAAAGTGCTGGGGATCGGCCTGGTGGCACTTGGGCAGGCGTTGCTGCTTGTTGGTTTTGCGCTTGCGCTTGGCGCAGGCGTCGGTTCCGATCTGCTGAGAGGCACTGCCCCCTTGGCTCTGCTGGCCGAGCTGGCATGGCTCGTGCTCGGGTATGCCTTCTACTGCTGGGTATACGCCGCCGCCGGCTCGACGGCCGAGCGACAGGACCAAGTCCAAACACTCGCGCTACCCCTCAGCATCCCCGTCCTCTTCGCCTACATCTACTCGATCACCGTTGCGAGCTCCGGTACGCCGAACGCCTTCTTCGATGTTCTCGCCTACTTGCCGCCGACGGCGCCGTTCTGCATGTCGGTGCTCGTCGGCTTGGGCAAGGCCACGTGGTGGGAGTTTCTCGCCTCGGCGCTCATCAGCATCGCCAGCACCGCTGGCATGGCGATCTTCGCCAGTCGGATCTACCGGCGGGCCGTGCTCCGGACTGGTGGCCGCGTTGGCCTCCGGGACCTTCTGTACCGTCGCGCCGGGTGAGGGTGAGGGTGAGGGCAACGTATATGAACGTCTTCGTAGGCACGTACCCAGCGCTGCAGCCGTCAACGCGCGCCGTCCGCCGCCCCGCTACCGCGGGCTCAACACACAGAGCTCGTTGCCATCGGGATCGGCCATGACCGCCCAATCGACATCGCCCTGACCGATGTCGGTTCGAGTCGCCCCAAGGGAGACTAAGCGGTCTACCTCCGCTCGCTGATCGCCGTGGTCGGGAGCGATGTCGAGATGAAGCCGGTTCTTCGTGGTCTTCGGGGGCACCGGCGGACCCCAGGTGATGAACGGACCGGTGCCGTCCGGCGCGCGAATCGCGGTTTCTTCGTCGTGATCCCACACCAACGGCCATCCGAGCGCTTCGCTCCAGAAGTACCCGACCTCTCGCGAACCGTCGCACGTAATCGATCCGAGCCGTCCGCAGCCGGCGAGGAAGGAGTTGTCCGGCTCGATGACGCAGAACTCGTTGCCTTCGGGGTCGGCGAGCACCACATGACCTTCGTCTGAGCGCTGACCGATGTCGACATGGTGCGCGCCGAGCTCCATCAAGGTCCCGACCGTTTCCGTCTGGTCATCGATGGACGTAGTTGTCAGATCGAGATGGATACGGTTCTTGCCTACCTTCGTCTCCGGGACCGGCAGGAACAGGATCCGGAATTTGGTGTCGTCCGTCGGCACGAGACCGATCTCATCATGGGTCTCGTCGTGGATGTCCCAGTGCAGCGCCTCGGCCCAGAACCACGCGAGACGGAGTGGATCGTTCGCATCGACACAGAGGGCGACGATCCGCGACGTCATCCCGTTCTGCATCATGCGATCTGCCGAGTCATGTCCGCACGGCCTGCACACGTTCCCGATAGATCAGCACTCCTCGATCGTATAACCGCGCTCTCTCACGCCGATCCCAGGCACTCCACCGTCGGCTGGCATCATCACGCACCACATGGTGAACCCACAGGTCTGCGTCGAGTCGGAGCGCGACCGATTCGGCAGGGGCGGCAACGTCAGATCTCCGCCACGCCGAGTGCTGGCGGGATCTTCACGTACTGAGCCGCTACTCACCGCCGCATGATCCGCTCAGGCGCCTGTCTATCGATGCCGGCAAGGAGCACGGCGACGGTCACCGCCAGGGTGAACGTTGCCGCGAATCATTCGGCGGGAGCAGTGAGGTCCTTGTCCTCCATCTCCCACGCGTGGTCCATCGCGTGGAATGCGCTGTGGCGGATGAGAAACGGCAGGTTCCACGATCGCATCCGTTTGCTCTCGCCGGCGTTGTACGCCCGCATGGTGGCGATATAGGTCTCTCGGTAGTCACGCAGGCCCTTCGGCGTGAGCGCACCGCCCTCTGGTACCCGCAACCCCAATCGTTTCGCGAACTCCTCGCTCTCGGTGCGGATGGTGTGGCGGATGATCTGGTTGCGGTTGCGCCCACCGCCACGCGGGCCCTTGCGCATGTCAGCAGACACCCGCGCCGCCACTGAGTCGAAGAAGCCCCAGCACGCGCGCAGCAGCCCGATCTTGCGGTCAATCTCGGTGTCGTCCATCGGTTCGTGCTCGAAACCCGATGGAGAGAATGAGATGCCCCAGAAGTCGGTCGAGCCCGTGCCGACCCGGTCCTCGACGACGTCGAGGGGTCCGGCGGCGTCGAACTCGTCGGCCATCCGGGCCGCGACCGCTATCGGCCGGTACCGCTCGCGATAGGACTCGAGCAGCTCGAGCGCCAACTCGGGGGTCTTCGCCCCCCGGCTCCAGCCCGGCCAGTCGACCGCGAACGCCACCGCCTTCCTCCCCTTTGGCCCGCGCTCCAAGACGGTGCGAACCGGCATCGCGCCGGATGGTACGTGCGCCGACGCCTTCAGGTCAACCGCTCCATTTGCCGCCCATGATCAGCTGCCGCAGGAGCGGGGTGGCCGATTCGTCGCGCACACCGGCATAGAGCCGCGAGTGCTGGCCACGCTGTACCGGTGGTTCCGCACGGCCACCGGTAAGCCGCAGCTCCAGGTAGAGTCGGCCGGTGGGGATGACCCCATTTGTCAAAGCCTCGGGACCAAGGACGCGAAACGGGCATGCAGAAGAGCGGGTCGCAGAAAAGCAAGTCTCCTTCTCAGCTGATAGACGCGAGAATCAAGGAGTTAGGCGACTGGCGGGGCAACATGCTCAGCCGGCTCCGTGCCTTAGTCAAGGAAGCCGATCCCGAAGTGGTCGAGGAGTGGAAGTGGAGAGGAGTTCCGGTGTGGTACCACGACGGAATGATCTGCACAGGCGAGACTTACAAGAACGTGGTGAAGATGACCTTCGCCAAAGGGGCGGCTCTGAAGGATCCTTCGGGCCTTTTCAACTCCAGTCTTGACGGAAACACGAGGCGTGCCATCGACTTCCACGAGGGCGAGAAGATAGACGAGGAGGCGTTGAAGACTCTCGTTCGCGCCGCCGTGACCCTGAACGAGTCCAAGTCCTAAGCTAATCCACGGAATCCACCATTTCCGCGGCATCGTCCTCATGGTTCGTTCCCGGCGCCTCGAGCGGGCTCTAGCTGCTGGCCGAGACGGGCTGCATCGCCATCGCGACGTGCAGGGCCGCACCGGCGGCCATCGCGGGCTCGTCGAGCAGCATGCGGTTCGAGTGGTTGGGCGCCGGCTCAGCCACACCAGGCGGAGCGACCCCGAGAAACACCATCGACCCCCTCACTCGCTGCAACACATACGACCAGTCCTCGGCGCCCATGAGAGGTGTCGGCATCTCGAAGACCTGATCCGAGCCGATCACGGCACCAGCGACCTCGAGTGCCTCCCGGGCAGCGCCAGCCTCGTTGACGGTCACCGGATAGCCCGTTCCGATCTCCTCGTATTCGACCGTGCAGCGGTGAGCTGCAGCCACTCCGGATGCGACTCGGCGGAGGCCTTCGAGCGCCTTCACTCGCGAGCCTTCAGAGACTGCTCGGACAGTGCCTTCGAGGACGGCCGTCTCTGGGATCACGTTCGAGGTGCTCCCGGCAGATATCCGACCGACGGTGAGGACGGCCGGATCGAAGGCAGGCACGCTGCGGGTGATCATCGACTGGAACGCGATCGCCATCTCGCAAGCTACGGGGATGGGGTCGACGGCGTCGTGGGGCATCGACGCATGGCCGCCCTTGCCTAGGACAGTCAGGCAGAACGCGTTGGCGGACGCCAAGAGCGGACCCGGCCGTGTCGTCACCCACCCTGACGGGATCATCGGCGTGACGTGGATCGCGAACGCCCTGTCGATGGGGCCGTGCACCTCGAGCAACCCCTCGTCCAGCATGATCCGTGCCCCGCCGTGACCCTCCTCGCCGGGCTGGAACATGAGCACGGCTCGCCCGGCCAGGTCCTCGCGCCGGCCTGAGAGCAGGCGTGCGGCACCGAGCAGCATCGAGACGTGAGCGTCGTGCCCGCACGCGTGCATCGCCCCGTCGACGGTGGAGGAGAAGGGGAGGCCAGTCTCCTCACACATCGGCAGGGCGTCCATGTCGCCCCGCAACAATGTGGAAGGCCCCGGTCGGGAACCCTCGAGCACTGCCACGACTGAGCTCGTGGCCTGTCCCCGGGTCACCTCGAAGCCCAACCCGTCCAAGCCGTCGAGCACCGCGCTCTGGGTCAGTGGCAGCTCGAGGCCGAGCTCGGGCTGCTTGTGGATTCGACGGCGGATCTCCACCATCTCGGGAAGCAGGCCGCGTGCCTCGTCGAGAAGCCCCGCTGGGACGGTCACCCCGCCCGGATGCTCAGCCATTGGTCCTCCTCGTTCGATCGGAACGCATCACGGTAGACGAATCGGCGAGCGAGGTATTGGCGAGCTTGCGTGCGTGGAAGAACCGGGGTGCTGTGGTCGATCGCTCATCCGCAGCCAGAGCGCTTCAAGACCAGGAGCTCCCGCGTCGACGCATCATGCGCGATGCTCGCGCGAGCGACAAAGGAGATGCCCGTGCGACGGAGAACACTCGTACGTTGGAGGCTCGGCGGCGCGCTGGTTGGGCTCTGCCTGATCGTGCCGGGGGAGGCCATGGCAGGATCGACCGGCGCTCTCGCCCAATCACCGAGGTCAACCGTGAGCTACACGCTCAACTCGATCGCGTGCGTCTCGACGTCGCGTTGCTGGGCGGTGGGCTATGACGGGAGCACGGTCTTCAATTACGTCCCGCTCGCTGAGCGTTGGAAGAGCGGCAAATGGACGAGCGTGACCGTGCCCCCGTCATCGGGTGAACCGTCCAACTCCCTAGGAGGCGTGGCTTGCGTCTCGAGCTCCTTCTGCTGGGCAGTCGGCGCTTCTTTGTCGCCGGAAGCTCGACGCCACAACTCTCATGGAGCTGTGGAACGGCCACAAGTGGTCCCCCTATCCGCAATCGGATGCCGGCGGGCTCGGCAGCGTCGCCTGCGTCGCTCAATCCGACTGCTGGGCAGTCGGCTCGTACATCGACGGTTACGGCGCTCATGCCACGTACGCCGAGCGTTGGACGGAGAGCAACGAGGGCTCGCACTGGGCAGAGGGGATCATCGCCGTCCCGACTGGGGCGAGGGCGAGCGGTCTGAGCTCGGTGGCGTGCGTGAGCTCGCGGGACTGCATCGCCGTCGGCAGCTACACGACGAGCTCGGGCGTACCTGTCACCCTCGCCGAACGCTTCGACGGGACGAGCTGGAAGGTCACTGAGACGCCGAACCCCAAAGGCGCGACGGGCAGCTACTTGGACGGGGTCACCTGCACGGGCCCGACCAGCTGCACGGCGGTCGGGTACTACCGCGGGAGCGGCGCGATCTTGTACCCGAGTCTCGCCGAGCACTGGAATGGCACGGCCTGGAAGCTCATGACTACGCCGAACGCCAAGAACGCGGTCGGCGGCAGCATCCTCAACGCCATCGCCTGCAGCTCCTCGACGAGCTGCACAGCCGTCGGGTACTCGAGCTCGGACGCCGGCCATTTCACGCTCGTCGAGCAGCTGAAGGGCACGACCTGGAAGGTCGTCCGCTCGCGCAACCCCTCCGGTTCGACCGGGAACTTCCTCAACAGCGTCGCCTGCCCTTCTGCAGAGAGCTGCACGGCAGTCGGGTACCAGACCCAGGGGGGTGTTCAGCTCACCCTTGGCGAGCACTGGAACGGGACCACCTGGACCGTAGTGACGACCCCGGGCTGACGTGACGGGCTCGTTTCCTTGCCATGCAACAAAGGGGGCACCGCAGAGGCTCGTGGCGTACAAGGCAAGCTCCCACCCAGAGGGCGACGATCGGTCCTTGAAGATGACCGGCGAATTGAACATGCTGCAGCCGCGTTCGCGACACAGTGCGAGAGCCCGGCACCGGCGCATGAAGTCGAGTATGGCAAGCTGGGTCTCCCTGTACATCCGTGCAGAATCACGGTGACAGAGCGGTCCGCGCCAGTGCGCGCGACCTCGGGTTCGTCGCGTACAGGGCGGCGTTTCGGTTGAACGTTTCGGCAGAAGGAATGAGGTGTCGACGTGGAGCAGCATGCCGTCGTGTCTGGCGAGGAGTGGGTAGAAGCCCGCAAGGTGCTCCTTGGCAGGGAAAAGGAGTTCTCACGGCTGAGAGAGCAGCTCGCCCAGCAGCGGCACGATCTCCCGTGGGAGGCCGTAAAGGAGTACGAGTTCGAGGGACCGGACGGGAAGCTAACGCTGACGGACCTGTTCGAGGGTCGGAGCCAGCTGATCGTCTACCACTTCATGTTCGACCCGAATTGGGACGAGGGTTGCCCGCACTGCTCTTTCTGGGCCGACCACTTCGACGGTTCATTGCAGCACCTCATCGCACGTGACGTGACGCTCGCCGCGGTCTCGCGGGCACCGTTCCACAAGATCGCTCGGTACAAGCTGAGGATGGACTGGACCTTCCCGTGGGTCTCGTCTTTCGAGTCCGGCTTCAACTACGACTTCGGGGCATCGTTCACGTCCGACGCCGTCGCCGATCACACGGCCATCTACAACTACGGCTCCGATCCTGGGATGGAAGACCGGGAGGGCGTCAGCGTCTTTGCAAAGAATGCGGCCGGCGAGCTGTTCCACACCTACTCGACGTATGCCCGCGGCATCGACATGATCAACGGCACATACCAGTTCCTCGACCTGGCGCCCAACGGTCGCGACGAACCCGAGGGCAATCGGCAGTACTGGGTTCGCCGTCATGACGAGTACGGCGCGCTTGCACCGAGCCATGTAGCGGATCAGGACGGCTGATCGGCGGGCAACGAGGACGCCACTAGGAAAGCCTGTAGGTGATAGGCGGGTTTGGCGCGGATGCCGCGGGCCGTTTCATCCTGTAGTCCGTATCTGCTCAGGCGTCGAGGGCTGAGCGCACCAGGGCCTCGAACTCGGCGTCGGCGATGGTGACCGCGTCTTCGGGCCGCAGCTGGATGGTCCCCTTGCTCGTCTTGAGCTTCGGGTGGCGGGTGGTGAAGCCTCCGTCGCGGCCTTGTCGCCAACCATAGATCGACACTCCGTGCTTCCATGTGCCGACGTATAGGCGGCGGCTGCCTACTTTGTAGGTGGGCATCTTGTACGAGAGCACCACTGCTACGTCGGGCTGAACGACAAGGATCAACTCGTGAAGCCGCTCGAACAGAGGGAGATGCTCGGGGGGGATTGTGTCGATGTAGCCGCGTACTGCTTCGTCCACGACCTGCTCCAGTGAAAGAGAGTCTCCATTGTCAACCATTGGGACGTGGCGCCGCCGCGAGAGTCATCGGTCGGGTCGGGGACGGCTCCCGCAGATACGCCTCGCTGGGCGTCCCGGACGGTCACACAGCCGGGAACGTCATGCCAAGCGCCGATCCACCGATGCCCAAGGGTGCTGTCGCCGCGGACGGTCGCGGTCAAACCGCGGGGCCTGGCGTACTTCTCGTGCAGTTCCGTCCAGCGCAGCGCAGGGAACGGCTCGTGCCGGACGACCAAGACGCCACTGGGCAAACGAGACGTAGTGACAGCCTCCTGCGGCGGCTCGCTGGCGTAGGAGGCCTCCAACGGGTCGACACGCGTTACCGTCAGCAAGTGACGTATCAGCTTCTCTACGGCTAGCCCGGAATCGTCCGGTCGCCGGTGGCGACGACACCGGCTTGCTCGATCATCAAGACTGCGGTGCGGACCGGCACGACGGGCCGATGCAGCATCCCGGCGGGGACGCTGAACGCCTGCCGTGGACCGAGCTCAACCGTCTCGGCACCCTCGAGCCTCGATACGGAACAACCCATCGAGGACGAAGAAGAACTCGTCCTGGTCGTCATGGCTGTGCCAGTGGAATTCGCCTTGCATCACCCCGAGGCGGACCACGACGCCACCGACCCGGATCAGCGTCTGGTTCCACCAAGGGTCCTCGACCTCATCGATCAGGGCTTGGACGTCCATCGTCTGAAGGGCGGTGAACAGCGGCTCGTAATGGATGGCGTAGCTCTGGTCGGACACGGGGCCTCCTTCGCCCGGTGCGGTCATTTGCCGCCGTTGTACGTGCTCACGGCTCCCGTACTGGGTTCTCGTGGTGCCGCTGCGACCGGACCTCGATGCTCTCGATCATCGCCGCCTCATCGCAGTCAGGGCACAGGCCGCTCTCCGTAACGGCGGGCACCTCGCGGTGACACTGCTCGCAGGTCGACAACTCACCGTCGTCGGTGTCGGGCACGATCTCAGTGTAGGGCCATGTTCGGCCCCGCTGCGGTTGGTCAACCCGGCCCCTCCCCGGGACTAAGACCCGCCCGTCACTGACAATGAGGCTACGGGCGAAGTCAAGAATCCCGTGGCACGCGCGAGATCGCAGGCCCGGTGTCCGCCAAGGGATCAAGCGGTCGAGCCGACGTCCGCGAAGGCAGAGCGGCGAGCACGAGGATGGCACCGCCGAGTGCGACAGCGGCGCCGACAGCGAGCGACACTTCGTTGCCACTCATGAACGCAGTGCGAGCCGCACGCCCGAGCAGCGCTCCGGTCGCGCCACCGATGCTGACCACCACGGCGAGGGCACCGCCGAGCGAGCCGACAACGGTCTGCAGGATCGTGGTCGGCACATGCCGGCCGGCGAGCGCCGCGGTCATGTGATCGCGGTAGCGGGTCAACATCACGCTGCCGAGAACGGCGACGCCGATCGCACCACCGACCTGTAGCGCCACGGTGTTGGTCGCCGATCCGATTCCGGAGTCGCCCTGGGGGACCGACCCGACAACGGAGTTCGTAGCAGTTGGCAGCAGGAGCCCTGCCCCTAGGCCGATCAACAGCAGGCCGGGTACTACGTCGCCATAGGTCGTGTCGAGCCTGGACACCGCCGCGATCTGCCACAAGCCTGCTGCGATCGCCGCCAGAGACCCGGCGACGGTGAACTTGATCCCGATGAGGCGAGCGAGGATCGGAGACAACGCCGCGCTCACGACCAGCGTGCCGGCGATCGGCAAGATGCGCACACCGGCCTGGAGGGGTGAGTACCCAAGGTCGAACTGCAGGAACTGGGTCTGGACGAACAGAGCGCCTGACAGCCCGAAGACTCCGAAACATTCGGCTGCGAGTGCTATGGAGAACCTGCGATCACGAAAGAGTCCGAGTTTCAACATCGGATAGCGGCTGTGAGCTTCCCAGGCGACGAAACTGCCGAGAACCACGACGCTCGCCATCCCGACCACTACCACAATCCCCGAGGTCCACCCGTGAGTCGGAGCCTCGATGATCGCCCAAAGCAGAAGTCCGAGGCCGGCGATCGACAGTACTGCCCCGGCAGGATCAGGGCGCTCAGCCGCCGGGTTCTTCGAGTCAGGCACAAGCGCCACGGCCCCCACGAACCCGGCGATGACGATCGGGACGTTGACGAGGAAGATCGACCCCCACCAGAACCTCGACAGCAGCAGGCCGCCGGCGATCGGGCCGATGGCAATCCCGAGCCCGATGGTGCCAGCCCAGGAGCCGATCGCCCGCGCTCGCTCCGCCGGGACCCGGAAGATGTCGTTGATGATGGAGAGTGACGCCGGAATCGTGAACGCGGCACCGGCTCCCATGACGGCACGAAATGCGATCAGCAGATGTACTGAGCCCGAGAAGGCGGCGCCGATCGAGCCCGCAGCAAAGACGGCCAACCCGATGAGGAAGAACCGCTTGCGCCCGAATCTGTCGGCCAGGCTGCCCCCGACGAACAACAGCCCCGCGAACACCATCGCGTAGGAGTCGACAATCCACTGCAGCTCGCTCGAGGAGGCGCGCAGATCCCGCACGAGCGTGGGCAGCGCCACGTTGAGGATGGTGTTGTCGACGTTGATGATCAGTGCCGCTACACACAGCACCGTCAATGCGGCCCAGCGACGCGCAGGTTGCTCGCGTCGCGTGGCTGCCGGTCGCGCCAAAAGGGTCACCGGCTCACCTCACCACACGTGGCGCTAGCTGGCCAGGGCCAAAGGGCAGGTTCTCGTCTCGGCACTCTGTGGCGTGCGGGCGGGCGAGACAGCGACTAGACGCTCGTCGCCTTGACAAGAGCGAGGCGACGGCCGGTCTCGTGTCGCCGGCAGCGGCCCTCGGAAGGTGGGACGAGGCTCGCTAACCCTGGTCAAGCCGCCGAGTCTGGGCCGTCCAACGACAACGTCATGAAGGTGCTGTTCGGGCTCGGCCTGTAGTCGCCGAACGGGCTGCACGGGTTGAATCCCGCGCTTGCATAGAGCGAGCGAGCCGGCGCAAAGGCCGGCATGGACCCGGTCTCGAGGCTGACTCGGTGAACTCCGCGCTGGCGGGCGACTCCGATCAGATGATCGAGGATCGCTCGGCCGATGCCGCGACCACGCAAACCCTGTGCGGTGTGCATCGACTTCAGCTCCGCATGGCGGTCATCCAGCTGCTTGAGCGCCCCGACCCCGAGGAGGTCGCCGTCGCGTCGGAAGCTGAAGAAGGTGACGGAAGGGTCGAGGAGGCCCTCGACTTCTAGTGCATGGACGTCCTCGGGAGGGCTGTGCGAATTGGCGAAGGCTAGATGGCGCTCCAGCAGCTCGCGGACGTCCGGGGCTCGAGGATCGTCAATCGAGATCTTGCCTTCGGGCACGAAGGGAAAGTACCTGACGCCACTACCATCGCGGGAGGCCGGCGCGTCGCCGAGACAGACCCGGATGATGCTGGTCCGGAAACGAGGTTCGCAATGAGTGTCTTCACACAGGCGGAGATCGAGTATCTGCAGAGCCAACGCCTGGCTCGACTGGCCACGACTGGACTCGATTGCCAGCCGCACGTGGTGCCCGTCTCGTTCCGGTACGACCCAGAGCACGATTCGATCGACATCGGGGGCCACGGCTTCGCGACGCGATGGAAGTTCCGCCAGGTGCAGCAGAACCCCAAGGTGGCTCTGGTCGTGGACGACCTCGCGTCGATCGATCCGTGGACGCCGCGGGCCGTCGAGGTACGGGGAGTTGCTTCGATCCTGGCAACAGGCGGGAAGGAGATCATGCCCGGTTTCGACGACGACATGTTCCGCATAGCGCCTAGCCAGATCGTCAGCTGGGGCATCGACGAGACCGTGACATTCCAAGCGCGTCGGGTAGGCACTTAGAGCAGGAGAGGAGACCCACTCATGACCACCATCGCCGTAATCGGCGCGGGCAACATCGGCGCGACGCTCGCTCGAAAGTGGGCTGCCGCCGGCCACGATGTCACCCTTGCCAGCCGAAGTCCGGACGCTCCGGCACTGCGCGAATTGGCCGCCAGCATCGGCGCCCGGACGGCTGGCCACCTCGAGGCCGTGGCCGCTGCCGAGGTGGTGTTGGTCGCGCTCCCTGGTGACGCTGTCGCTTCGGTTTCCGGGGCGCTCGGCGCCGCACTGGACGGCAAGCTGGTCATCGACGCCACCAACAACCGCGGCTCCGAGGAGATGAACAACGTTGCCACCATCACCCGCAACGCTCCGGGGGCAATCGTTGCGCGGGCGTTCAATTCGGTCGGGTGGGAGAACTTCGCCGACCCGGTCTTCGACGGCACTCCGGCTGATCTGCTGTGGTGCGGACCGGATGCCGAGGAGGGCGTCCTCGTCGAGGCCCTGATAGGGGACGTGGGCCTTCGCCCTGTCAAGGTCGGTGGCCTCGACCAGCTCCCGCTCGTCGACATGGTCGCCCGATTGTGGTTTGCTCTGGCGCTCGGACAGGGTCGCGGGCGCAATCTGGCCTTCAAGGTCCTCAGCCGCTGAGCCTCAGACCGAGCCGTGGAAGGCGATTCAGCCGTGACTGACTCTCACCTTGCCGCGGTGCAGTCGGACACCCTCTCGGCGCAGGCGCCTGGCGTGCTCGGCTTCGTGCCCGGGAACGAGGCGGCCCGTCGAAGTGACGACGCGCCACCACGGCAGAGGTGCCTCCGTCCGAGCGAGGAACGTGCCCACCGCCCGAGCGGCGCCCGGAAAGCCGGCCTCCGCAGCCACCTCCCCGTAGGTGACGACCTCACCAGGAGCTAGGCGAGCGAGAACGTCGCAGACCGCCTCCTCGAACACTGTCACTGATGCTCCTCTCGCCGCGTGCCGGTGCGCACGAGTCTCGTCGACGGTTCGACTGATGACCGAATACAGTGCGTGGCATGTCCGAGGTATCTGACCGGTATTCGGCTGTTGCCGCCGGCTTCACCTCGCGAGTCGCGAACCTGCAGCCCGACCGATGGTCGGCACAGTCGCCTTGCACGGACTGGCTGGCGCGCGACGTCGTAGCCCATGTCATCAACACTCACCACCGTGTCCTGTCAGCCCTAGGCGGATCAGAGCCGCCGGTCGTGGCTCCCGACGACGACCTCCCGGCGCAGTGGTCCACGGTATCCGAGCTGCTGCTCGAGACTCTGCGCGACGAGGCGAGAGCATCGCAGACGGTGAGCGGCATGTTCGGCGAGCAACCCTTCGAGTCTCTCGTGAGTCGCCTGCTCTGTACTGACACTCTGGTACACACATGGGACCTCGCCCGGGCGACGGGCCAGGCGGAAGGCCTCGATGAGGTGGCGGTCGCCAAGGCAATGGAGTTCCTCGCTCCCCTCGATGAGGCCATCCGAAGGCCAGGCGGATTCGCGCCGAAGATCGAGCCCGCACAGGACGCCGACGCGCAAACCAGGTTGTTGAACTTCTGCGGCCGGGCTGCCTGACAGAGGTACCTTGGTGTGAATGAGTGAGAGTCTGTTCGGCAATGTGATCACTACCGAGCCCGAATTACGAGAGATCTACCGGACGCCCGGCTCTCTTGTCGTCCAGAAGGTACTCGGGCGGCTCGACCACCATGCCCGAACCTTCATCGAGGCCGCACCGTTCGTGCTCGTCGGCACGGCGTCGCCTGACGGGACTGCCGATGTGTCTCCCAAGGGAGGACCGGCGGGCTTCGTAGTCGTGCTCGACGATCAGCGCCTCGTCATCCCGGACCTGGCCGGTAACAACCTGCTCGACTCGATCACCAACATCGTTCATGGCTCGGGGATCGGGCTTCTCTTCCTCGTGCCTGGCATCGACGAGACGCTGCGGGTGAACGGCCACGCGTGCATCACGACTGACCCGTCGGTACTCGATACCTGCGCCGTGAAGGACAAACGTCCGAAGGCTGGCATCGGTGTGACCGTGACCCAGCAGTACATGCACTGTGCGAAGGCATTCCGGCGAAGCGAGCTGTGGAGCCCGGCGACATGGCCCGACCGAGCGGCGATGCCTTCGCTCGGTTGCATCCTGCACGACCAGATCGCTCCGCTCACCGAGGTGCCAGCCGAGACGATCGACCAGACACTCAAGAAGGGCTACGCCGAAGACCTCTGGGAGCCCGGCGGAACCCGTTGACGGCCGGTGACGGGGCAGCCCGCGAGCCTCGTCGCCGGCCGGTCTCGAGCGACCGAGGCGTCCCGACCTCAGAAACGTCCATCGTCGAGGTACCCGACGCACTCGTCGAAAGTGCAGGGGCGCGCGAACAGGTAGCCCTGCGCGTACCGGCACCCGAGGTCACGCAGCATCGCGAGTTGCTCGGGAGTCTCGACGCCCTCGGCGACCACGCGGAGACCGAGCGAGTCGCCGATCGCGATCATTGCCGCCACGAGCGGGTCGTCATAGGAGTCAGAGCCGAGGTCGGCGACGAAGGACTGGTCGATCTTGAGCTCGTCGGCGGGGAATCGGTTCAGGTAAGCGAGCGAGGAGTATCCGGTGCCGAAGTCGTCGATCGAGAGGCGCGCCCCAACCGATCGCAGACGGCCGAGGGCCTCGGCGAAGTACCCGATGTCCGCCATGAGCACGGACTCGGTGATCTCGATGCAGAGCAGCTTTGGATCGATGCTCGTCGCCACGATGAGGCGCTCCAGCGCCTCGGTGAAGGAGCGAGATCGGAGCTGGACGGCGGAGACGTTGACCGACAGAGTGCAGGTCGCCAACGGCGGGCCCATCCGGCTCCAGCGCGCCAATGCCGCACAAGCCTGTTCCAGCACCCATTCGCCGATCGGGACGATGAGGCCGCACTCCTCGGCAATTGGGACGAAGTCGGCAGGGCTGACTGTTCCGCGCTCCGGGTCGTGCCATCTCAGAAGTGCCTCGGCACCGACGAAGCGCTCTTCGGCGATCGACCAAACCGGCTGGAAGACCAGCACGAACTCGTCGTTGTCGAGCGCCCTGCGCAGGCCTGCCTCGACGGAGGCATGCAGCTCCGCCCCGGCGCGCAAGGTGTCGTCGAACACCTCGTAGCGTGCCCGGCCGCGGTCCTTGGCCCGGAACATCGCGAGGTCGGCGTCGCGCAGCAGCTTGTCGGCATTCTCACCGGCCTGACTAGTGGCGATGCCGATCGATGCCGTCACGTGCACCTCCTCGCCGTCGATCTCGAATGGGGCGTTGAAGGAGTCCAGGGTGTGATCGGCGATAGTGATCGCGTCCGTCGCCACTCGGAGCTTCTCGCATACGACGACGAACTCGTCACCGCTGAAACGGCCCACCGTGTCCCCGGCTCGGGAATGGCCCGCCAGGCGGTCGGCGACTGCCTTCAGCACCGCGTCACCCCGCTCGTGGCCCCGAGCGTCATTGAAGAGCTTGAAGCGGTCGAGGTCCACGAAGAGCACGGCAACGAGCGCATTGTCACGGGCAGAGCGCGATAACCCCTGTTGGATCCGATCGATCAGCAGGACGCGGTTGGGCAGCCCGGTGAGCGGATCGTGCAGGACCTCGTACTCGAGCCGGAGCTCCGCCGCCTTGCGCTCGCTGATGTCACGGGTGATGCCGTCCACGGCGATGACGTCACCGGTCGGGCTGAGAACGGGCATGACCTTCTGGCTGACCCAGAGTTTGGAGCCGTCCTTGCGCACGAACTCGAGGTCGTCGACTCTCTCGGCGTGACCGGACAGCACTCGCTCCAGCCAGAGGTCTCTGTCCTCGGGAGCGACCAGACAGTCGATCAGGTCGGGATCCGCGTATAGCTCGTCCGGCGTGTATCCGGTGATCGCGAGGGACGCCGGGCTCACGAACTCGAAGTTGTAGGGCGGGACGAGCCGGTAGCGAAAGATGAGGTCCCGCGAATTCTCAGCGAGCAGGTGGAGCTGGCGCTCGACACCCCGCACCTTCTCCTCGGTCTCGCGACGCTCGGTTATGTCCTGGATGACTCCGGTCAGCTCGACGGTTGTACCGCTCTCGTCGGCGACGACGTCTCCAGCCTCGAAGACCCAGCGCTGCGTCCCGTCGGGCCGCACGATCCGGTGCTCGAAGCTCGAAGCGGCCCTCACCGGCGATCGCCGAGTACACCGCCGCCCGCACGCGCTCGAGATCATCGGGATGGACCCGCTCGTAGAAGTCTGCCGTAGTCAGGCCGGGTCGCTCGGTGAGTCCGAAGATCCGAAAGGTCTCGCTCGTGCACGTCAACGGTGCGTTCGCGCCGACGCCGGAGGTCCACCCACCGAAGCGACCGACCCGCTGGGCTCGCTCGAGCAACGAGCGGCTCTCCTCTTGCTCACGCTCACGTCTCTTGCGCTCGGAGATGTCGTGGAGAATCGCGGACTCGCCGACGACCCTGCCACCGGAGGCGAACATCGGCGCCAGGCTCACCGAGACCTCCATCGCCGTGCCGTCGCGCCGCTGGCGCGAGGTCTCGTGCTGGCTCAGACGCTCGCCCGCCATCGCCCGCGCGAACAAGTGCCTGAAGTCCTCGAGCGCCTGGTCCGTCATTATCTCGGCGTACGGCCGCCCGAGCATCTCGGCAGCGCTGTAGCCGTAGAGGCGCTCGGCGCCGGCGTTCCAGCTCACCACATTCCCATGCGGGTCGAGGCTGATGATGGCGTCTTCGGCGCTCTCGACGATCGAGGCGAGCTGGGCTTGAACCTGTTCCGATTGCTGCAGGTGGGAGATGTCTCGGGCGATGCACGAGGCGCCGACGACGCGACCGTCGATGCGGATCGGGGATATCGTCACCGACACTCTGGCTTCGGAGCTGTCCTTCCGCGTCCGCGCAGTCTCGAGGTGGTCGACACGCTCGCCCACCTCGATCCGGGACATGATCATCGACAGCTGCTCACGCTGTGACTCCGGAACGATTATCTCAATGTTCTGACCGATCGCCTCGACGGCCGTCCAGCCGTACAAGCGCTCGGCTGCAGCGTTCCAGCTCGTGATCGTGCCGTCGAGCGTCTTCGAGAGGATCGCGTCGTCGCTCGAGTCGACGATCGCCGCTAGCAGGAGGGCCGCCGAGAAGCCGATGGCATGCCGGCGAATTCAGCGAATCGATCAAGGGACATCTCGCGCCACCACAATCCGTTGTCCAGCGTCCCTCGCGGGGACAGCCTACGTCATGGGGCGCTTCGGCCCTGCTTGGTTGCGCTCGAAGACCCCGGGCGCAACCCGAGCGACCACTCACAATGCGAGCGCCGCGTACCCGTTCATCGCACCGTTGCCGGCGCCGATCCACATGAAGACCACGAGATCGCCCTCCTTCACACGGCCGGCTCGACGGTCCTCGTCCAACAGCACGAGGGTGCTGGCGGCCGAGGTGTTGCCGTAGTGATCGACGCTGATCGGCACCCGTTCAGGCGGCAGGCCGAGCATCTCGATCGCCTGACGCACCACGACGCCGTTGGCCTGGTGCAGGTACCAGCGGGCCACGGAGGCGATGTCGAAATCGGCTCCGGTGAAAGGCTTGACGGTGGTGGGCCAGTCCTCCTGCAGCATCTGGAAGTCTCTTGCCATCAACGGGGGGAAGACCTCGGCGACCTTTACACCGTCCATCAGGAACACGTGATCGGCGAGGTTGCTGGCCGCCGTGTGGTGCAGGCATCCGCCACCCGGGTAGGTGACGAGCGCGATGTCGGGACTGGTCTCGTTACGCACCGAGAGCAAGCCCTTCGGTGGCTCGTTCGGGTCGTGCGGCGTCGAGCGCCAGACTGCGGCGCCCGCACCATCGGCGAACATGAGGGGTGCCAACCATCCGAGGCCGCTTTGGTGCTTGTAGTAGTAGTCGTGGACCTCGGGCCCGAAGTAGCCAGAGGGGCAATTGCTTGCGACCACCAGAGCCGTCGCAGGTGCCATCGAGACGAGCGACCAAGCGGCCGTCCGGAATCCGGACGACAGCCCGGCACAGCCGAGGTTGTGGTGGACAAGGTCTACGTCGGGCCGCAACCCCAGCTCGGTGACGAGGAACCGGAAGTGGTCCTGGCAGGCGATGAGGTCCGGGGTGGTCGTCACGTGGACGAGGACGTCGACGTCGCCGGCGTCGAGCTCTGCGTCGACGAGGGCGGCATGCCCGGCTCGAAGCGCCAGATCACCGTCGTAGATGCCTCCGTCGGCCCGGCTCCTCTTGTGTCGCCCGCCGAATTCGTAATCGAGCCGCCGTTCGTGGATGCCGAGGTGTTTGACGACCCATTCCGGCTCGAGCGGCCTGCCGTCTGGGCGAACGGGTCGTAGGTACTCGAGGATCTCCTCGTTCGAGACTCGGTGTTCTGGCAAGTAGGAGCCCGCGCCTATGAGAGATACAGAGACTTCTGAGGCCAACCTTGGGATCGGAGGACTGGTCATGACGCCACCTTCTTGTTGTCGAGGTCGGCACGTCCGCCGATCCCCGCTAACTCCAATATGGGACCCTCGAGGCGCTCTGAACAGGGGCGAAGGTCCCATCGCGTATGCCTTAGCACGCATCGGAGCCAAGTCGCGAGGTCCGGCTCACAATTCGAGCAGGTGATGGCGGCTCCTCATGATCGCGCCCATCGTGGTCTCGGGTGCCGACGCCGATCGAGGTCGGGTAACGCCCTCGGGCGAGGGCGATCGGCCCGGTCCGCGAGCCATCAGCACCTGCGTCGGCGTAGCCGACGTACTCGACTGCTCCCGTTCCTCGTCATGCTGTTCGGAGTGGCCGCTCTCGTGGCGTGGCAAGTCGGCGGGGCCGGGCGGGCGAGGAAGACCTCCGGTCATAGGCCATCGACTACCACGTCGACGACACAGCTGGTCACCTCCGGTTCCAAGAAGTCACGGCGCGAGGATACGGTCGGCGTGACCGAGCGCACGGAGACGTCTGGTTGCCGCTGCCGACCGCGCGGCCGCGTCTCGTTGCCGCGACCGAGCGCTACGCCCCGAACCGGTCCGATGCGGCGCAGTAGGGTACGGCCTCGATGGTCAACGGCTCGCTCCCTGTTGGACCAACGGCCACGTCGATCGACGACGTAATCGCACGGATGCGCCAGATCGACTCGGCGCTGCCAAGCGCGGACGGAGTTGCCTGCTTCAACCGCATGTACCTCGAGGTCACAGGGCAGGTGAAGGACCGCATGACACAGGGGTTCTTCTCCGATCCAGCCTTCATGGAGCGCCTCGACGTGGTGTTCGCCAACATCTACTTCGGGGCCGTCGACGCCGCAGCCGCCAGCTCCGCCGCCGTGCCTGCTGCCTGGCAACCCTTGTTCGAGGCACGCTCCAACACCGCGATCTACCCGATCCAGTTCGCGCTGGCCGGCATGAACGCGCACATCAACCACGACCTGCCCATCGCCATGGTGCAGACATGCACCGATCTGGGCACAGCTCCGGACGAGGGAACGCACCACGACGACTATCAGAAGGTCGACGCGCTTCTCGACGCCGCCGAGCAGTCGGTCCGGCAGTCGTTCGAGTCAAGCGGTGTTCTTCAAGTCGACCGCCGTGCCCAGGCCGTCCTCGACCTTGTTGCGAACTGGAGCATCAACTCAGCAAGGGACGTGGCCTGGGACACGTCTGTGGCCTTGTGGAGGTGTCGGAGTGTCGCCACCGTCGAGGACCTCGTCATGGATGGGCTCGCCCGCACGGTCGCGATGGCAAGCCGCTGCTTGCTCGTAGCCCCGTGAGCCCCGTAGGGCCGGTGAGGCACCTAGGTGTTTCCGGTTGAGGGCCTTGTCATGATGCGCTCCAACTCGCTCGGCTCTTCGCCGTCCGTACGCTCGATGTCCGCGAGCGCTGCGGCGACGTCCAACGGGGGAACGCCCTGCGGTCGCGTGCAGTAGACGTAGGAGGTCGCGCAGTAGTCGTCAGAGCGCTCGTGCAGGCCGGTCGCGATGAGAGGTCCCTCGGTGAAGTGCCTCCAGCCCTGCCCGGCAGCGGGGTGGGTCTCCTGCCACGCGGCGAAGTCGGCCTCATGTCCGGCGCGGAAGACAACCATTCCGATCTGCTGAATGGTCACCCGCAGGTCGGTCGCAAAGATGATCGGGTCGGCGACGTGCCACCGGTAGAAGCCGACGAATCGTGCGGGAAGGAGATGATTCGCGGCCGCACGCCCGACCACGAGGGGCGCGCCTGCGTAGGGCGCTGAGTGCGGCCCCATTCCCCATGCGGAGCCGACATAGTCCTCGAGGCCAGTGCCGCAGATCGTCGGCAGCTCGTCGTCACCATCACGGAAGATCTTGACCTCGCCCTCGCCGTACCAGAACTTGCCATCGAGGACCCGGACTCCGACGTTGCAGCCGAGGAACCTGCCAGGGCCTTCCAGTCCTTCCGCGATCACGAAGTCGACCCGCTGAGTAGTGGGATTCTGACGGCGGAACGCGACGTGGAGGTATCCCACGTCCGGTTCGAGCCCTGGCTCGAGCGTGTAGTCGAGCTGGTAGTAGAGATCCATCGGCCTCGTGCTCGAGTTGGTCAGCTCTAGCTTGAGACGGCGCGCGAAGGGCATGGGGAAGTAGGCGTTGAAGCCCCGTCCCTCTTGTGCAGAGGTGATCGCCGAGTGGTATGGGACAGGTCGCCCATGGGGGAGCCCGAAGAAGTCGAGGCACGGTACCGAGACACTTGGCTGCGTCATCCCGTCGTAATAAGCCTCGATGAAGAGCCCTCGCATCGTCTCAGGCGCGGCCGGCGGAAACGTCATCCAGATGTGGCGAACTGTGCCAGGGCCGTGGAGGTCGGCAAGGACGACCGTTTCTCCCGCCTCGAGCGTGCGCATCGGGCGGCCCTTCCGGCCTCCACACTCCGATCCCCCCGCTCCGCGGGCACCGGTGGGATTCTCGAACGTCGCGGCACGCGAGTCGAGCGACTGATCGATCCGGGAGAGGTCGAACACGGAGCTCACGGTGCTGCCTCCTTGCGTGCGTGACTCACATGGGAGCCCACGTCTTGGCCGGGGTCGTCGATATAGACGATACGCGCGGAGGGCGGACCGAGCCTGTGGGGCCAGAGCAGCTCGGTGCTCGACGGTGGGACGCTCGAGTGGCACAGCGAAAAGGGCGTTGGCCTCTATCCCGCCACGGGATGGGCTTCGTACCGTGGTCACCAGGCGGTTGGGAGGTATCGCGATGGCAAACGTCGTAAGTCCGTACCGCCGAGGGGCGCTCTCCTTGGTCCTCGGCTGCTCTTTCTTCCTCGGGGTTGGCTCCAGCGCTGTGCTGTTGAGCAGGGCCTCTGCGCAGAGCATGGCGTCACCGTCGACGGCTCCGCAGGTGACCCTCGTAGCGGTCGGCGCATACCCCCAGGCGGTCGCGGTCGACCTCGCGACCAACACGGTCTACACGGCCAACAACGGGCTCAACAGCAGCTCGGTGGTGAATGGGGCGAGGTGCGACGCCGCCCACAGGAGCGGGTGCCACCGCGCGGCGCCGTACCAAGACGTGGGAGCAGTCCCGAGCGCCGTCGCGGTCGACCAAGCGACGGACACGGTCTACGTGGTCAACACCACCGAGTCTCTCCAGGGCAGCGTGTCGGTCGTGAACGGCGCGGCCTGCAACGGGCGCCACACAGCGGGGTGCACGCACTACCCTCACCTGCCATCAGCCGTTCCTCTCGGCTTCGAACCGAACGACATCGCGGTGAACGAGGTGACGAACACCATCTATGTCGACGGCGGCGGGCGTTCGCTCGCCGTGATCGACGGCCGCAGGTGCAACGGCAGGGACACCAAAGGGTGCGGCCACCGTCCCCACACGGCGAACATCCCCGCGGGTGCAGGCGCTGTCGCCGTGGATCCCCTCACGCACACGGTCTACGTGGTCGATTACGCGACTGGCATCTTGTCCCTCGTCGACGCCAGCACCTGCAACGCCTCGGACACCACTCATTGCAAGCCGCTACCACATACCGCGAAGGTGGGGATTCATCCGTGGCGGATCACCGTTGACGTGGCTACCGACACCGTGTACGTGACCAACTTCGGTGACGGCACGGTCTCGGTCATCGACGGCGCAGCCTGCAACGCCGAGAAGACGACGGCTTGCGGCGGCCGCCACGACGTCATCCGGGTGGGCGAGGAGCCGGAGGCCGTCGCCGTGGACGACGTGAACGGACTCGGGTTCGTGACCAACGCGGGTAGCGACACCGTCTCGGTCTTCCACACGTCGACTTGTGACACGCGGGACACTTCGGGATGCGCGAACCGCCCGGCAACGGTGAAGGTGGGCCCGCTGCCGGCCGGGATCGTGGTTGACCCCGGCACCGACACCGTCTATGTCGCCGACAACGCCAGTAATACGCTTGCCATGTTCGAAGGAGTCATGCCCTGAGGGTCGGCATTGCGTTGTGGACCCAGGGGCCGCCGGGAGTCGCGTAGTGGGTGTGTACGTCGAAGATGAACTCGCCGTTGCCGCCGAGGGCGGCCTCGCACGCCTGTTTGTCGGTCGCCGGCGGGACCGCGTAGGTGCCTCCGTGGGGAGCACGGGGGGAAGAGGTCGGCGCGGCCGATCGAGGAGAGGAGCAACCGGCTAGCTCGATGGCCGCCAGCGATGCGGCCACCGCCCCGGCCCCCCTCAAGAAACCCCGCCGGTCCATCCGGAGCCGCCTCGCCGTCTCGTCGATCTTGTTCCGGATCAGTTGGTCAAGCGCCGATCGCGCGGGCTCATGGGCAACGGCACGAACTCCCCGTTCGAGACGGGGCCGGGCGGGAGCGGCAGAGGGGCGCGTTCACCTTCGGCTCCCCGGAGCCTCCGGGAGAACTGGCCCGTCACAGTGGCATCACATCGAGATCGGTAGGTGCCGGCACAGCCAGCCCGGATCGGGCGCACGCCACGACGCTCTGGCACAGAGCCACGTCCCGGAGCCCGTCGAGCCCGGACGTGGGCGGCTCTGTCTCGCCGACGACAGCCTTGTGGAAAGCGATGAGCTCGAGCTTGAACCGCTCGTCGTACGATGCGACCTCCCGCGATAGCACCGAGGACGGCTCTCCCCGGCTGCCCGCGTGTCAGCTCGAGCAACGTCGGAGCGTTCTTCAGCCATGGAGATCGGAACGAGAGGCGGACACGGGCGTCGGGGGCGTAGAAGCACGTCTCCATCTCGTAACGAGCGATGCCGGGGAGGTCGATCCACGCCACTGCGCACTCGATGCCTGCGAAGTCGAGGACGACCGTGACGAGCGCCTCGCGGAGACTCGCGAAACGCACCTCAGTCGGCTCGCCGACGATCCCGCGAAGCAGGTTGAACTCGTGCACCATCGACTCGAGGAGCCTCTTCCGGTACGTCGCGCGCGCTTCGTCGACGACCGTGCCGATGGCCCGGTCGACGCAGCGCTCGCTCTCGTCTCGCCATCTGTCGATCTCGTCTGCTCCAACGTCGTCGCCCCGCGCGGGGCGGTGATGCGCGATGTACGGCTCGGAGGGGGACTCGAGCGTCGTTACGCGGACGAACCTCAGGTCCTCGAGGTCCTGGACCGCCCGACGAGCCCGCTCGTAGGCGGGGTCGTACCGCTTCGGGTATCCGACCATGAGCACGACCTCGGATCGCGCCGCCGCGTCGAGCATCGCGAGGCCGTCGGAGGATGACAAGCACATGGGCTTCTCGACGAAGACGTGCATCCCTGCCCCGGCGGCAGCGATCGCCGGAGGGGCGTGGCTGCCCGATGACAGCACCAGAACGGCGTCGAGATCTTCGTTCATAAGCTGCACCCAGTCGGTGAAGAGCTGATCGACGCCGAAACGCCGCCCGCAGTGATCTAGGACCGCATGCGAGCTGTCGCACAGCGCCCGGATCTCGAACAGCTCGTGCAACTCGACCAGATAGGGGAGATGCATGATCTGAGCCACCGTCCCGGTCCCGATGACTCCGACGCGCAGCCGGCGGTTGGTCACCTGTCCGACCCGCCGGCCGAGGCTGACTCCGAGGCGAGCGTGGCGATGACGAGCGCGGCGATGGCGTCCGACACTGTCGCGCCGGTGCCGCGGCCGGCCGACGCCGACCGCGCGAAGGCCTCGGCCTGCAGCTTCAGCGCCTCCATCCGGACCGAGTCGCCGTCAGATGGCCGCACGAACCACGCGGTGTCGCTGCTCGCTGTGCCGAACACCTCGACGTTGCAGCTGTATCCGGCCGGATGCCAGCGACCGAGGCTGACGGCTGCCGTGCCACCCCCGCTCAGCCCGGCAACGAGCTGGCCGGAGTCGGGGTCGCCGGCGGCGGTCCCTAGGCGCGAGGTGACTCCCTTCACCGGCTCGAAGCTCCTGCCCGGTCAGCCAGCGGACCATGTCGAAGTCGTGCACGCCCATGTCGATGAAGATCCCGCCGCTGTGGTCCCGGAACTCGGCCGATGGCGGCGAAGCGTCCCACTGACTGCAGTTCACTGCCACGATCTCACCGAGATGGCCTCCGAGTATGCGCTGGCGGAGCCGCTGCAGCTCGGGTACGTAACGACGCCAGTAGGCGACCTGGAGCACGCAGCCGGCCTCCTCAGCCGCCCGCGAACCTTCCTCGGCCTGAGCGGCTGTCAACCCGCACGGCTTCTCGCACAGCACGGGCAGGCCCTCGGCCATGAGGCGTCGGAGGATCTCGAGGTGGAAACCAGTCGGGGCGGCGACGAGGACGCCGTCGGGATGGCACTGCGCCAGCATCTCGTCCAGGCTGGGAAAGGCCGGCACGCCGGCGGCCGCCACAGTCTCGCGGACGTCGTCACGGGGTTCCGCGACGCCGACGACGACGATCGAAGGACAGTCCTCGAGAGCGAGGAGGTGCGTGCTCCCCATGCGGCCGGCGCCGACCAGCGCCAGCCGGAAGCGGCCGTCCGGCGAGTCCGATCTCGCCGGCACCTCAGGGGGCCTCACGGAAGACTCGGCTGGCGAGCAGGTCGGCGGGCTCGATCCGGCGCAAGTCGGCCCGGCCTACAAGGCCGCCTGCCTGGACGAGACGGGTTGCCTGGCGCAGCCGCGCCCGGTCGAGCGCGTTGCGGATGCTGCGCGCGTTCGCGAAGTGCGGTTGCGCCTTGCGTGTCTCGACATATCGGCGGAAGACCTCTTCGGCCTCGGGTGCCAGCTCGTAGCCCTGCTCGGCGAGAGCACGGTGCCCGATCTCGACGAGCTCGTCGACGGTGAACGGCGGGAAGTCGATGTGATGTGAGATGCGGGACCGCAGGCCCGGGTTGGTGGCGAAGAACTGTTCCATCCGGTCGCCGTAGCCCGCCAGGATCACCACGAGCCGGTCCCGTTGCTCCTCCATCACCTGCATGAGGATCTCAATCGACTCCTGGCCGTAGTCCCGCTCGTTCTCGGGTCGGTGGAGGGCGTAGGCCTCGTCGATGAAGAGCACTCCGCCCATCGCGCGCTTGAGGACGTCCTTCGTGCGCGGCGCCGTGTGGCCGACGTACTGGCCGACGAGGTCCTCCCTGCTCACCGTGACCAGGTTGGCGGTCGGGAGGTAGCCGAGCGCGTGCAGGATCTCAGCCATCTTCATCGCCACGGTGGTCTTCCCAGTGCCAGGGGGCCCTGTGAAGGACATGTGGAGGTTCGGCCGGGTGGTACGCAGGCCGAGCTCTTCGCGGATGCGATCGACGAGGAGGAGCGAGGCCACGTCACGGAGCCGCTCCTTCACAGGCGCGAGCCCGACGAGCTCGTGATCGAGCTGGTCGAGTGCCCGCTCGATCCCGAGCTCGGCGCGGGCCCGGTCGAGGTCGACTTCGTCGCCGCCGGCAATGATCCGCCCCAGAGCCGGCTCGGGGACTGGTTGGTCGTCCGAGCCGGAGCCAGCCGAGCCGCCGAGCATCGACTCTTCGCCGGCGCCGCCCGCGGGGCGGGGCATTTCGAAACCCTTAGGCGTACCGCTCACCGCTCGGCCGATCGATGGCATACGCCATTGTGCTGTATCGGTTCGTCCGGCCGGGCGCATGCTGTCGCTCGAGGCGGAAGCCGGGCTCCACGGCGGGCCGCTGGACGAGGAAGCTGAGGACTATCGTCTCCCGACCTGTGCTCGCGTCGAAGGCGTTGATGCGTATGTAGTGATGAGGAAAGGCCCTCCTGCAGGCCCTGACCTCGTCCATCACTCCCGCCGGGTCGGCGAGGTCGAACATCGGGAGGCCCCACATCTCCCAGAAGACATTGCGCGGGTGCGGATCGTCGGTCATCTCGAGCGAGACGGCACAGCCTTTGGAGATGACGTATCGGAGCTGCGCCTCGATCTCCTCGTCGGTGAGATCGGGCAGGTAGGCGAAGGTGCCCTGGGTGATGTTCATTCGTCCTCTTTCTCAGCTCGGTGTGACGACGACGTCGGGGGTGTCGGTCGACTCGTAGTCGAACGAGACGTTGCCCCAGGTGTCGATCGCCGCTTGCAGTTCGGGGCTGCGGCGAGCAGCAGCCCGCAGCACCTCCTCGCCTTCGGTCAGCACGTCACGGCCCTCGTTGCGCGCCTTGATCATTGCCTCGAGCGCCACCCGGTTGGCCGTCGCGCCCGCTGCTATCCCCATCGGGTGGCCGATCGTCCCTCCGCCGAACTGGAAGATGCAGTCCTCGCCCAGGTAGTGGAGGAGCTGGTGGGTCTGACCAGCATGGATCCCGCCCGACGCGACGGGCATGACTGCGGCCATCGAGGCCCACGACTGGTCGAAGTAGATGCCGTGGCTGAGATCGGCAGGGATGAAGTTGAGCCGCAGTGTGTCGTAATAGCCCCGCACGTTGTTCGGATCGCCCTCGAGCTTGCCGACGACCGTGCCGGCGTGGATGTGGTCGACGCCCATGAGGCGGCTCCACTTGGCGATCACGCGGAACGAGACGCCGTGGTTCTTCTGGCGGGTATAGGTGGAGTGGCCGGCTCGGTGGAGGTGGAGGAGGACGCCGTTTCTGCGGGCCCACTTCGACATCGAGGTCATCGCCGTGTAGCCGATCGTGAGGTCGATCATGACGATGTTCGAGCCGATCTCCTTCGCGAACTCGGCCCGCTCGTACATGTCCTCCATCGTCCCGGCGGTGATGTTCATGTAGTGGCCCTTCAGCTCGCCGGTGCGCTCCTGCGCGCGTTCGACGGCTTCCTGGCAGTAGAGGAAGCGCTCGCGCCACCGCATGAACGGTTGGCTGTTGATGTTCTCGTCGTCCTTCGTGAAGTCGAGGCCGCCGCGCAGGCCTTCGTAGACGACGCGGCCGTAGTTGCGGGCCGAGAGGCCGAGCTTCGGCTTGACGGTGCAGCCGATGAGCGGTCGTCCGTACTTGTTGAGCATCTCGCGCTCGGCGACGATCCCATGAGGCGGCCCGTCGAAGGTCTTCACGTACACGACGGGGATGCGCATGTCCTCGAGGCGGAGCGCTCGCAGCGCCTTGAAGCCGAAGACGTTGCCGATGATGGACGAGCTCAGGTTGGCGACCGAGCCTTCCTCGAAGAGGTCGAGATCGTAGGCGATGTACGCGATGTACTGGTCGTCCGAGCCGGGGACCGGGTCGACCCTGTAGCACTTGGCTTGATAGCGCTCGTGGTCGGTGAGACGGTCGGTCCACACCACCGTCCAGGTGGCGGTCGAGGACTCCCCGGCGACGGCGGCACCGGCTTCGGATGGCTCGATGCCCGGTTGGGGAGTGATCCGGAACGCCGCCAGGACGTCGGTCTCCTTCGGCTCGTAGTCGGGTCGCCAGTACCCCATCTCCGCGTAGGAGAGCACGCCCGCGCTCCATCGTCCTCGCTCGGCCGCGGCGCCGTCGCCTGTCATCCCACTCATCTCGCTCCTCTCGTTCACCAGTTCACCATCGCGCCTTTACTCCTCGATGTCTATGTAAATGTTCTGCCTGTCTCTTAGAGAAACAGTTATGAGAGAATGCCACGTGACCTTTGCCCAGTTACGGACGTTCTTGGCAGTGGCGGAAGCCGGTTCTGTGCGCGGTGCCGCCGAGCGGCTGGTGGTCTCCCAGCCCTCGGTGTCGGCGGCCGTCGGCTCGCTCGAGCGTGAGCTCGGCGTCGACCTCGTTGCCCGGCAAGGCCGCGGGCTGCGTCTCACCGATGCGGGCGCCGCATTCGCCGCCACTGTGCGCGAGGCGCTCGGGTTGCTCGAACAAGGTGCCCGAACAGCGGCGAGCGTCGAAGAGCCGGGCCGGGGCACCGTGCGGGTGGCGGCTGTGACCACGGCGGCTGAGCGTTTCTTGCTCCCGCTCATCGCCGCTTTCCGGCGAGAGCATCCCGGGGCGGGGGTGAGGGTGCAGGTCGGCAACCGCACGACGATGTGGGGAGCGCTCTCGGAGCATGCCGCCGACCTGGTCGTCGCCGGCCGGCCGCCCGACGCGCTTGGCGCGCGAGTCCTCGGACGCGCTGCCAACAGTCTCGTCCTCGTCGGTCCGGGCGAGGACAGCGGCGCGCCGATCGACCAGACGCGGCAACTGGGGGAGGAGACCTGGCTGCTGCGGGAGGAGGGGTCGGGCACACGGGACGCGAGCGAGGAGCTCCTCCGGCGGCTCGGCATCGACCCGCCTACGATGATCCTCGGTTCGAATGGCGCGGTGGAGGAGGCGGTCGCCGCCGGTCTCGGCATCGCGCTGATCTCCAGCTATGCCGTGGCGGACCGGATCGCGGACGGCACGGTACGCATGCGGGACTGCCCCGGTACCCCGCTCGAGCGGCCGTGGCACCTCCTTTGCCATGGGACCGAGCCTCTCAGCCCGACGGCGTGCCTGCTCGTGGCGTCGATGGCGAGCGCCGAGCCGGGTTTCTCACTTACGAGCGAGGGTCGTCGGGTGCTTGCTCGCTGAGTGAGTGCGGTCCGGGCGCGGAGTGCCGCGAGTCGCGCGCGTCAGTCGCGGCCGGGGCGCGGACTACGACGGAAGTGCCCTCTCCAGGCGAGGAGCGGAGCTGCAACTGGGCGCCCACGAGGGCCGCGCGCTCACGCATCCCCTTCAGCCCGTACGAGTCGAGGGAGCGCTCCACGCCGGGCTCGTAGCCGGCGCCGTTGTCGGTCACCGAGAGCTCGACGGTCTCGCCCCCGTCCCGCAGCACGATGCTGACCCGGTCGGCCCGCGAGTGCTTGACCACGTTCTGCAAGGCTTCCTGGGCTATCCGGTAGAGCGCCGTCTCGACGTGTGGCGCCAGGCGGCAGTCATCGAGGTCGACCTCGACTTCGGCGGAGCCACCGAGGGAGGTCGCAAGGCTCGTGAGTGCGGGGCCGAGGCCGAGGTCGTCGAGGATGACCGGTCGCAGCCCGACGATCGCGCGCCTTGCCTCTGCGAGAGCGTCTGAGACGAGCGCCTCGGCAGTCGCGACCTCGGCCGTCGCGGCGCCGTCGCCCGAGAGGGTCCTTGCAGCTTGCAGGTGGTAATAGGCAGAGACGAGCCTCTGGCTGATCCCGTCGTGGATGTCGGCGGCGATGCGCCGGCGGTCGAGCTCTTGCAGCTCGATCATGTGGGCCGCCGATCGCTCGAGCTCGGTCTCGCGAGTGGCCAGCCTGTCGTAGAGGACCGCGTTCTCGACGATTCCGGCCAGCAGGCTCGCCACCTCTCCGAGCCTCGCCACGTCCTGTTCGCCGAAGTAGTGCTCCTTTCGCGAGTGAAGGTTGAGGACACCGACGATCCCAGCCGGGCGCCTCAAGGGCACCGACGCCATCGAGCGGAATTCTTCGCCCCGCAGCGCCGGGATGTAGACGTAGCGGGAGTCCTCCCACTTGTTGTCGAGCGCGGTCGCCTCGCCGTAGCGGGCGACCCACCCCGCCAGCCCTTCGCCAAGTCGCAGGCGGATGGTGCCGGCCACCTCGTCGAAGTCGCCCGGAGCTGCCCCCATGAGGACGAGCTCGTCTGCTTCGTGGTCTACAACGTGCACGAAGCACACGTCGGCACCAGTCGACCCGATCACGAACTCGGCCACTTTGCGCAAGGCCGTGCGCAAGTTGCGCTCCTCGGCCCCGAGGTCGATGATCCGGCGCAGCAGCAGCGCCCACGCCGACTCGGCAACGGGCGAGGGGTCTTGTCGGGTCAGCGGAAGATCCCTTCACGAAGGGCGCAGCCGACCGCCTGCGCCCTGTCGGAGACCTCGAGCTTGCGGAGGATCGATCGGACGTGGGTCTTCACCGTCTCCTCGCCGAGGACGAGACTTGAGGCGATCTCCTTGTTGGACGCGCCGCGGACGATCAGCTCGAGCACTTCGCTCTCGCGCCTGCTGAGCCCGAGCCGGGCCCCCGGCCAGAACTCGCCGCGTTGCAGCCGGGCGGCCGTGAGCGCCACCCGGCCTGCGAGTGCCGGGTCGATCACGATCTCACCGGCGAGCACCCGGCGGAGGTGACCGATCAGCTCCTCGGCCGTGATCTGCTTGGTGAGGTAGCCGGAGGCCCCCGCGCGAAGTGCCTCGAAGAGGTACTGCTCGTCGTCGTAGACGGTGAGGAAGACGACTTTCGTCCCGGGCGCGACCTCGAGGAGTTGCTCGCAGAGGTCAAGGCCCGAGGTCTCCGCCATGCGAAGGTCGACGAGGGCAACGTCGGGCTTGGCCTCGGCCGCCATCCCGCAGGCCTCGGCCGCATCGGTGGTGCTCGCGACCACGACGACGGACTCCTCGTACGGGCGGAGCATCGCGGCGAGGCCCTCGAGCACGATCGTGTGGTCGTCGACCAGGAGTAGCCGAATGGAGCGGCTCGGCGACCGCATCGCCTCCATGGGCCAAGCGTACGGGCCGGTGCCCCGGACGAGGCCGGTGCGGCACCCGCCTCCCGCTGTTCACTCCCCCGGTCCCTCGCTCGGGTGAGGCAGGCGAAGCCGCACAGGCGTACGGTTGGAGCGGCGCACCTTGCGCCGTTACACGCGGCCGCCCGCGAACAGGGCCCGGAAGGCCAGTGATGAGCCCGAAACGCATGATCATGCGCCGAGCCGAGGCCGGCACGGCGCTCCGCCCGGTGATGATCGCCATCGCCGGCGACAGCGCGTCCGGGAAGACGACACTCACCCGGGGTCTCGTCGAGGCTCTCGGTGACGAGCGCAATCACTCGATGTGCACCGACGACTATCACCGTTACGACCGGGAAGAGCGAAAGTCACTGCCGTTCACGCCTCTTCACCCGTTGTGCAACTACCTCGAGATCATGGAGCAGCACCTGCAGCTGCTCGCCCTCGGCGAGCCGATCCTGAAGCCGGTCTACAACCACCGGAACGGGACGCTCGAGCGCCCCACCCTCGTCGAGCCGAGCGACTTCCTCATCATCGAGGGCCTCTTCCCGCTCTACAGCCCGTTGTCACGGGCCTGCTTCGACTTGAAGGTCTTCCTCGACCCACCCGAGTCCATCCGTCGCTCTTGGAAGGTGGCGCGCGACACGCGCGATCGGGGTTACACAGCCGAGCAGGTGCTGGCCGACCTCGAGCGGCGCGAGCCGGAGTCGGCGGCATTCATCCGGCCGCAGCGTCGGTGGGCGGACATCGTGGTCCGTTTCGCCCCGATCGCCGAGCGGCACGAGACCGAGCAGGGCCCCCTGTCCGCGACCGTCCTCCTCCGGCCGACCGCACCTCATCCCGACCTCTCGGCCGTGCTGACCGAGGACACGCGCGAGGCGCTGCACCTGAAGCTTGCTCGCGACGACGACGGCAAGCCCGTCGATGCCCTCCACATCCACGCCTACGCCTCGCGGTCTGTGACCCGCCGGGTGGAGGAGACCATCTGGTCGAACCTCGGCATAGACCAGGAGCTCCCGGACTGCCTCGGCGTCATCCGCTCGGGCGAGAGGAGCGAAGCGCTGGCCGTGGTCCAGTTGCTCCTGCTGTACCACTTGTTGCTGGCGAGGCGGATGCAACACGAGCATCTCGAGATGATGCCCTGAAGGCAGAGCCAAGGTGCCCGCGGCACCGGTTCGGCGCCTTTGTACCGGTCTAGGTTGAGGACGATGTGGCTAGCGGACGCGTTGCCTGCCGGGGCGGCCGATGTCGTGGACACGGCGCAATTGCTTCCGGTGTCCCAGCTCGAGTCATGGCACCGCGAGCTCGACACGATGGGCATGCGCGCGACCGGCGCCGAGGCCCACGAGCGCTACATCGACCAGCTGCGCGAGCGGTTGGCCGAAGCCGGCGTGAGCGAGCTCCACTTCGAGCCGGTGCCGATCGATCGGTGGACGACGGCGTCCTGGTCGCTCGAGATCCCCGAGGGACCAGACGCCGGTCCGGTCGGCACGGCGTCGTACATCCCTTACTCCGGTTCGACGCCTCCGGGTGGTGTGACCGGTGAGCTGGTGGCCGTCGACCCGACCACTCCACCCGAGCCCGGCTCACTGCGTGGGAAGATCGCCATGTTCGGAGTGCCGCGTGCGCCGATCAGCTACTCGATCATGGAGCTCGTAGCTCACGACGTCTTCGATCCCTCGCGAGTGATAGAGCCCGAGGCGCTCTACGACCGCCCCTGGACCGGAGTCGCGTCTCTGATCGCGTTCTTGGATGCACTCGGCGCGAGCGGTGCCACCGGAGCGGTGGGCGTCATCGACCTCCCTCCGGCGAGCGCCTATGGCTCGTACTTCCCTTATGACGGGAAGATCCGCCGCGTCCCAGGAGTCTTCGTCGACGCCCCGAGCGGGCATCGCCTGAAGGCTCTCGCTGCTTCCGGCACTGTCGCCCGTCTTACCCTCCCAGCCGTAGTCGAGCGGGTAACGAGCCGCAACCTCGTGGGCGTCATCCCAGGCCGTTCCGACGAGATCGTCATCTTGAACTCCCATACCGACGGCACGAACGCCATCGAGGACAACGGCCCGAACGCCATCGTCGCGATGTGCCAGTACCTCACGCGCCTCGACCGCCGGCATCTACCGAGGACCGTGATGGTCGTGCTCACTACCGGCCACTTCTGCGGCGGTGTCGGTCAGGTCAGCTTCGTCGAGGCTCACCGTGACACGGCGCTTCGCAGGACTGCCTGCGCGATCTGCCTCGAGCACTTCGGCGCTCTCGAATGGCGAGACGACGGAGAGGGCCGGATGGAGCTGACGGGGCGGCCTGAGCTCGGCGTCGTGTTCGTCCCGGAGAACAGCGCCATGGTGGAGGCCTCCCGGCGCGCGCTCCGCCTCGCCGACGCCGCCCCGGCGATGGTACTGCGCCCGTTCGTCGCCGACGCTGAAAGCCCGAACGGTTACGGCTGGCCGGGGGAGGGGACCCAGCTCTGGACGAAGGGGCACATTCCGACGGCCAACTACATCACGGGGCCGACCTATCTCCTCAACTGGGGCATAGACACCCTCCCCATGTGCGACATGGAGCGGGTGCGTAGAGCGACGGTGGCCTTCTTGCAGATGGCGCTTGACTTGAGCCGGGTCCCGATCGACCAGCTCCGAGCCCTTGACCTGGACGGGCTCTGATGGCGCTGGGCGGCGACGCGAGCACGCTGCCGCCGGTCAGTGGTCTGCCACGATCGAGCCCACACGCTCTGCCAAGGTCGGGTCGTGGCGCGTGAGGAACGACGCGTAGATGACGGACAAGACGAGGACTGCGAGAGCGACGTAGGGGTACACGTTGTAGGGCGAGGCCTGTCCGGGCTTCGAGAGGTAGTAGAGCGGCACGACGATCGTCGCGGCACCGAGCACCGGCAAGATCGCATGCTTGATCGGGTTGAACGACTCCGGCGCGTACTTGCGGATGAAGAATGGCAGCGCCAAGTTCGTGGCGAGGTACACGACCAGCACGAGGATCGTGCCCATCGTCGACGACTCGAAGAAGAAGTTGATCGGGTTCAGCTGGACGCCCGTTTTCGTCAGGGAGTCGTAGATCGCCCAGACCCCGATGATCCCGAGCCCGGTGCCGACGAAGGTGAAGATGGCGTTCCTCGGGGTGCGCCGGCCTTGCTCGACCCTGCCCACCCAGCTCGGCAGGAGACCCTCCCGGCCGGAGTTGAAGATGAGACGTGCTTGCGAGTTGGACCCGGCGATGAGCGCCCCGAGCGTAGAGGTGAGGCCTGCGAGATACGCGAAGACGGCCAGCACTCCGACCGTGCTGTGGGCGACGCTGATGAACGGGACCGCGGCGGCGCCGAGCTTCGTCACGTTGTAACCGAACCCGGTCACCGTCGAGTACGCGAACAACAAGTAGCTGACGACCATGATCCCGACCGAGAGAAAGACGGCACGGGGGACGTTGTGACGGGGGTTGTCTGTCTCCTCAGCGAGCGCGGCCGAGTTCTCCCAGCCGATGAAGAGGTAGATCGCAAGTGGGAAGCCGGCAGAAAGTCCGGAGAATCCGTTCGTGATGTGGCTCGGCTCGAACGGGATGAACGACAGGTGCCCGGCGTGCTTGATGATCGAGGCGATCGACACGACGACCAGGATCAACAGCTCGAAAGTGAAGAACGTGCCTGCCACTTTCGTCGAGATGCCAACTCCGCGGATCATCATCGCCACAGCACCGATGGTGAGGAGCACGGTCAAGATGCCCCAGGGGATGTTCCACCCGAAGTAGTAGTTCAAGGTGATCGAGAAGAACCCTCCGGAGATCGCGATGACCGACGCCATGGCGACGATGTAGCCGGTGCCGGCGAGCAGGGCTGTCGTGACCGCGCTCGTCGGGCCGAAGGTCTTGCCGACGAAGGTTATGAAGCCGCCGGTCGACGGCGTGATCTTCGCGAACTCCGAGAGGGTGTTGGCGAGGAAGGCGATCGCGACGCCCGCCGCGAGGATGGTGAGCGGAGCGGCGACCCCTGCGGTGAGCGCGAGGAAGCCGAAGCCGAAATAGAAGCTCATGGCGGGGGCGACATTCGCCATGGTCGCGGCCGAGATGTCGACGAGGCCGAGAACTCCCTTGTTGAGGCGGTGCTCTTGGCCGACCTCTCCGACCGGGGGGCTCTTCGATTCTCCGATGGGAAGTGGCGTGACTTCGGTCATGGTGCTCCTTTCGGGGATGCGGGGGACTCTTCGAGAGTTGCTGGGCCGCTCGCGAGGAGGCGTTCTCGGTCACGACGCCGCCTCGAGGGTCTGCCCGGTCTCGTTCGCGACCGGGATCCCGGTGCGCAGATCGGCCAGATAGTCAGGCTGGGGACGGTCGCCGATGGCGACCTCGACGACGCGGACGTCCGGGGTGTAGGGAGCGAGGCTCGCGACGAGCTTCCCGGACGCGTCTGCCACGCCCGACATGCCGCAGAAGACGAAGCTCGACTCTCGCCCTACACGGTTGACATAGACGTGTGGCAAGCGGTTCTCCATGGCGCGGACGCGCAGGCAGAGGGCGTGATCGTCCGCGTACGGGTCCATGTTGGCGGAGATCGTGACGAGCAGCTCGGCGCCCGCCGAGGCGACCGCGCGTGCAGGCTCGGGGAACTCGACGTCGTAGCAGACGATCGGCCCGACCTTGACGCCGGCCAACGTGGTGACCAGGTAGTGATCGCCTGCGAGGAAGAAGCGCTTCTCATTGCCGAAGAGATGGACCTTCTGATAGCAGGCGGTGACCGCGCCCAGCTCGTCGACGCACACTGCCGTGTTGGCGACGCCTCCGGCGATCTGCTCGGCGACGCCGGCGACGACGGCGGTCCCGAGGCGCCGGGCGGCGGTCCTCAGTGCCGAGAGAGGGGAATCCGGGCCCCGCACGGTCACCGCACCGTTCCCGGTGAGCGAGCCGCTGAGGAAGACCTCGGGGAAGACCGCGAGCGACACTTCGGGGTGGATATCGAGCAGTTCGAGGGCAGCCGCGAGGTTGCCGGAGAGGTCGTCCGATCGTGACTCCAGTTGCGCGAGCAGCACACTGACCGATCGTGTCGCCATGGACCCCTCCCGAGACTCCGCGGCTTTGGGACGCGAACGTAGCCGAGACGCGGATCGAAAGTGCGCTCCTTGCGAGCCGGCCGCCCGTCAGTGGGTGTGTTTGGCGGTATGGGCCAGGGCGATGAACTCGTCCCGCATCTCCTTCGTCACTTCCCCACCAGGTGACAGCGAGCACCACGCCGCGCCCGCAGTGCTGTCGCTCGGGCCGAGGGATCGGTACCTCGCCGTCATCGTGAATCGGTCGGGGAAGACCTCTACGACGTTCACCGAGACGGTCACTCCGCCTCCCGTGATCCCAGCGCGGCCCCGCTCGACTCTCGAGCCGAGAACCTCGACGCTAGATCCGTCGACTGTGAGGCACAGATCGAAGTACATCGCCCGCACGCGCTCGAAGAATCGAAGAAGGCTCGCCTCCGTGAGCATGCCGTCCTCGTCGCAGTCCTCCTCCGCCACGGGGAGCGTGGCCACGACCGGCCACCGGCTGACCATCTGTGACATCTGCTCAGCTTTGCCGATTCCGACATTGTGGGCGACGCAGCCCCGGCAACTCGGCCGTGGCGTATCTACGCTGAGACCATGCCCGGCGTCCCGTCGATCGACATCGGCCCGCTGCTCGGCGGCGGCGGCACAGCCGGCGCGGTCGGCCGTGCACTCGATGAGGCTTGCCGCGAGGTGGGTGTGTTCTACGTCGTCGGTCATGGCGTCGCCCCGGAGCTGCGGGCGCGCCTCGAGCGACTGGCCCGTCAATTCTTCGAGCGCCCCGAGGTGGACAAGAGCAAGATAGCGATGGCACGCGCCGGCCGCGCATGGCGCGGGTGGTTCCCTGTCGGGGGGAGCTCACCTCGGGTGTTCCGGACCTGAAGGAAGGGCTCTACTTCGGCAGCGAGCTCACCGCCGATCACCCCCGGGTGAGGGCTCAGACACCTTTGCACGGACCGAACCTCTTCCCGAGCTACCCGCACGAGCTGAAGGAGGTGGTGCTCACGTACATGGACGAGCTGACCCGCGTGGGCCAGGGCGTGCTCGGCGGGATCGCGCGCGGCCTCGGGCTCGACCCGACCTTCTTCTCGAGCGGCCTCACTGCCGATCCTCTCGTGTTGTTCCGCATCTTCCGCTACCCCGTGCCGAGCTCAGCCGACGAGGCGGGTTGGGGCGTCGGCGAGCACACCGACTACGGGCTCCTCACGCTCCTCGGCCAGGATGCGAACGCCGGGCTCGAGGTGAGGACGGCGGAGGGGTGGGTGAGCGCAGAACCGCTCGCTGACAGCCTCGTCTGCAATCTCGGCGACATGCTCGAACGGCTGACCGGCGGTCTCTATCGCTCGACGCCGCATCGGGTGCGCAACGCAGGTGGCGTCGATCGACTCTCGTTCCCCTTCTTCCTCGACCCCTCGTGGGATGCCGTCATCGACCGCCTCCCGATCGTGGAGCGACCGCTTGGACAAGCCGGAGCCGACCGGTGGGACCGTGCGAGCGTCCACGGCTTCACCGGCACGTACGGCGATTACGTGTTAGCCAAGGTCGGGAGAGTGTTCCCCGAGCTTGCCGCCCATTCGATCCCGGCCACTGCCGGGAGCACTTCGCACAGGAGGCACACGTAATGAAGATCCACCGGCTCAACCGTGACTTCGAGTGGCGCTCGCCCGATGGGCACTTCAGCGCGGTCAGTTCCGAGCAGGTGAGCCAGTACAACGACTCGGGCTACTTCCTGCTCGAGGACGCCTTCGAGCCGGAGGTGATTGCGGAGGTGACGGCCGCAATCGACCCGGTGGAGCAACGCCGCGAGGAGTGGCTGCGCGAGAAAGGGGGCACGTTCTTCATCGCCCGAGCGGGAGAGATCACCTTCAGCACCCATCTCGTTCTCGAGTCCGAGTACCTTCGCCGATTCGTCGGGTCGGCGGTGCTGACCGGCTTGTGCCGTGACCTCGTCGGACCGGACGTCAGGCTCTACTGGGATCAGGCCGTCTACAAGAAACCGCACACGTCGTCGCCGTTCCCATGGCACCAGGACAACGGCTATGCCTTCATCGAGCCGCAGCAGTACTTGACGTGCTGGATCGCGCTCACCGACGCCGACGAGGAGAACGGCTGCCCCTGGGTCGTTCCCGGCGTTCACAAGATGGGCACGCTCGCACACGAGTACTCCGATATCGGGCTCGTCTGCCTCGACGACGCGCCCGGCGCAGTTGCAGTCCCGGCGCGAAGCGGCAGCATCGTGGTCTTCTCGTCGCTCACGCCACACTGCACGGGACCGAATCGCACGGACGCTGTGAGGAAGGCCTACATCGTGCAGTACGCCCCCGACGGAGCAGAGGTGCTGAACGCCGAAGGCGGCACTGTCGGGAGGACTCGCGCAGACGACCCGGGGCGCCAGTTCCCAGTGCTCGAAGCCGGGCTCCCGCGCTCGGCATGACCCGCCAGTCGGTTTGGGAGCGGTTCGCGGCGGAGGAGTAGCCCAGGACGCCTCAGTCCCAGATTGTCAGCTCGCTCTCTCGTTCGAAGAAGTGGATCTGGTCGGGCGACAAGATCAAGCGCACGCGTTCACCCGGCCGCGGGGCGGCTGTGGCAGGCGCGGAGATCTTGGCGGTCCCGAGCCCGCCGGAGCCGAGAGCGGCCTGCTCGCCGGAGTCACCGGTGTCGCTCGTGACGGCCGTGGCGTCGATGCTGAAGTGCACCAGCAGCTCCGATCCAAGAGGCTCCACCAGGTCCACGTCGCCGAACAGACCCGGGTCGTCCGTCTCTCCCGCGATGCGGAGGTGCTCTGGGCGGATGCCCACGACGACGCTTGACCCGGAGTGCTTCACGAGGGCCGGCCGGGCTCGTGCAAGCGAGTCCGGGAGGTCGATCGTCTGGGAGCCGAGATGTAGCGTCGCCGCGCCAGGCCCGAGAGTCGCTTGGTACAGGTTCATCGCCGGCGAGCCAATGAAGCCGGCCACGAAGAGGTCCGCCGGTCGGTCGTAGAGCTGTTGAGGAACGTCGCACTGGCGCACGGTGCCGGCGCGCAACACGGCGACGCGGTCACCCATCGTCATCGCCTCGGTCTGGTCGTGGGTGACGTAGAGCGTGGCCACGCCGAGATGACGCTGCAGGCGCCTCAGCTCTGCTCGCATCTGGACGCGTAGACGAGCATCGAGGTTAGAGAGCGGCTCGTCCATGAGAAACGCGACCGGTTCTCGCACGAGCGCCCTGCCCATCGCCACTCGCTGGCGCTGGCCTCCCGACAGTTGGCCCGGCTTTTGCTGCAGGAGATCAGTCAGGCCCATCAGCGTGGCAACCTCTTCCACCCGGCGGCGAATCTCCGGTCTCGGCTCCTTTCGGACCTTGAGCGCGAATCCGATGTTCTGCGCCACCGTCATATGGGGGTAGAGCGCATAGTTCTGGAAGACCATCGCGATGTCACGGTCCTGCGGGGGGACATCGTTCACGACGTTGTCGCCGATGCGGAGCACGCCGGCGGAGATCTCCTCGAGGCCCGCCACCATCCGCAGCAGTGTCGTCTTCCCACAGCCGGACGGCCCGACCAGCACCATGAACTCGCCCTCGGTCACCGACAGGTCGACTCCCCGTACCGCCTCGAACCCGTTCGGGTAGGTCTTGCGGACTTGCTCGAGGCTGATCGTCGCCATCAGCCGCTACCGTCCCTCGCCGGAAGGCCGAGCTCGGCGATGTCGACCGCTCGTGCCTGGCCTTCGGGGTCGTCGGGGACGAGGAGGGTCTGAACCTCGTACGGCGCGAGCGTCGTGAAGACATCGCGGCCGAGCAAGTCGCCGCCGAGCACCAACGACACAGACGTCCCGTGGGTCTCGACCAGTCGCAATACGACGCCCGCGCCACTCTCGGCTCGCTTCACGGCTCGCACGGCAGTCAGGTTGGTCGGGTCGAGCCGCAGGAAGGCGCTCTTTCGGGGCAGGTCCCCACCGTGGTGGGTGTCGGAGACCACGATCGGGGGCCTGGCGTGCTCGTCGGCACGGGCGGGAAGCTCCGCCTCGCGCCAGTCGCCCGGGTGGGGATGGATCCTGAAGGTGGCGTGGTGAAGCCCTGAGTCGGTGAAGCCGTAGTCCTCCCCGGCCCGGATTGCCCAGCGACCCCCGTGGTCAGCCGCCAGGGGGTTGCGCAAGATGGTGAGCCGGACCGTTCCGGCACTGGCGTCGTAGCCGTAGAGGTTGTCGGTTGTGAGCCCGATGCCGTGGTCGCTGCCGGCGTCGTAGCAGTCGAGCCAGCCTTGCATGGGCTCCTCGTCGCCGGTCGGTGTTCGCGCCTGGTGGCTGTAGGCGGCACCGGCCACCGTCGTCATGCCCGGGCCGAGCTGCCACGGCAGGACCTGCTTGAGCACGCAGTGCGGGCTCGACCAGTCCGCTCGTACCCGGACCTGTGCAAAGGGTGCTGTCTCGAACAGCTCCAGATCCTCGACCACCGACGAGGTCCCGTACGAGTAACGCAGGCGCAAACTCCATGCAAGCGGCCCGCCTCCCACCAGCTCCCAGCCCTCGAACTCACACGGCGCGGCCTCCGCGTCGTACCGGGAGATCCCGTGGGACCACGTGTCGCTCTCGTCGGGCACGACCACCGGTCGGATCCCTCCGGGCCCGACGAGCTCCTTCCCCGAGCGGAGGTCGACGAGGCTCGTGATTGCGCCGGTGACCTCGTCGACCGCCGCCCGCAGGTGGCTGCTCTCGATCTCGGGCCTGGCCGGCTGCTCGATCGCCTCCGGCAGCCTCCACCGTCCCCCTCTCAGCCAGAAGACCTCGTAGCCGAGAGGCCCGAGCTCTACCGGGAAGAGCGAGTGCGAGCCGTAGACTGTCACCTCGCCCGAGGTAACGGCTTGTACCGGGACCTCGCGTGAGGTGCTGTCGATGACGTGAGACGCGCTGTGCGGTGCTGTGACCATCTGGCGCACTTGCCAGGCGAGGGGGTTGTACACGAGATACGGGGCGCCGACAGGCTGGTCGCGCGACCACAGTGGCGACCGCTCCGAGTCGGAGCTGCCCTCAGCCCTCGTGTCGACCCGGTGCGAGAGCTCGTACAAGGCATTCGTCGTCAGCTGGTCCGCGATGCAGTCGGCGTAGCCGAAGCGACTGCGCACCGTCTTGTAGGCGGCGTCGCTCGAGGTGCCGGCGAGCACGTCGTGGAACTGGCAGAGCGCCAGCTCCTCCCAGGCGAGTCGCAGCTCGTCGATGGATGCCGCCCGGCCACCGAGCCGGCACGCGACGGCTTCGATGGTCTCGGTGTCGAGGAGGGCCCTCTCGCAGGTCCGGTTCGCAGCCTTCACCCAGGCGCTGACGGAGTAGCACCCGACCGCGTGGTGCTGCAGCTCGCCCTCGACGAGGGGCAACGGCGAGCTCCCGGTGGCCAGGACGGAGAAGAAGTGGTCGGGATCGCTGTAGATCACCGAGTCGTCCGCCGCCCGCGCCCGCTCTATCTCTCGCAGCATCGACCGGGTCGGGCCGCCTCCGTGGTTGCCTACGCCGTAGAAGCACATCATGGGGGTCGCCTCGGTCGCTGCGATCGAGGCGACCAGCGAGACCCTCTCCACGAGCTCGTCGGCCGAGTCGGTCCCGTACTCGAAGGGAATCCTGTACGTGGCGACGGCGCGGCCGCTCGCGTCGCGCCACTCGAACGCGTGGGCCGGCAGCTCACGTTCGCCCGGTCCCGGTCGCATCATCACGTAGGAGTCGAGGCCGCTGCAGGCGAGCAGTTGCGCAAGGCCGGCGGCGTGGCCGAAAGAGTCGATGTTGTAGCCGACCCGGGCGACCCGGCCGAAAGCTCCGGCGAAGAACCGTTGACCGAGAAGGAGCTGGCGGCACATCGACTCCCCAGAGGGGATGTTGCAGTCGGGCTCGACCCACATGCCGCCGACGAGGCACCAGCGCCCGGCGGCCACCGCCGCCCGGATCTCCTCGAACATCGCCGGATCGTTCCGCTCTATCCAGGCGTGATGTGCCGCAGAGCTCGCCGTGAACACTGCATCGGGGTGCTCGGCCAGTCGGTCGAGGGCCGACCGGAACGTCGCCCAGATCTCACCGAAGCCCTCCCGCCAGTCCCACACCCAGACCGGATCTATGTGAGCGTTGCCGATCATGTGCAGCTCCCGGCGCGATGCCGGCGGGCTCTCCTCGACGATCCCCCCTCGCCCGGTGCTTTCAACCATGCCCTATCCTGTCAGCGCCCCGCGGAGCGCAAAGCCCTTCCCGACCCATTTCGTCACGATCAGGTACAACACGACGGGCGGGAGCGAGTACATGAGCGCGAAGGCGGCCACGTCGCTGTAGTTGACGTTGTACTGGCCGAAGAAGCTGTACATCGTGACCGAGGCGGGGTTGTTCGAGCCTTGAAGAAGGATGTACGGCACGAAGAAGTCGCTCCAGGCGTTGACGAAGGTATAGACGGCGATCACGCTCATACCGGGAACGATCATCGGGACGACGATGCGGCGGAGGGAGCCGAGACGGCTCATCCCGTCCATCCAGGCGGCCTCCTCGAGCTCTCTCGGCACCGCGTCGATGAAGCTCCGGGCGATCCAGGTGGCGAACGGCAGGGCGGTCGCCGTCATGAACCACACGGTCCAGAACTTCGAGTCGATGAAGTTCATGGTCACGAAGAAGTCATAGGCGGGCACCATGATCGCGATGATCGGCAGGCCGGTCAGGAACACGAGCACGTAGATGAAGTACTCCTGGGTCCGGGAGCCGAAGCGCGAGAGCGGGTAGGCAGCAAGGACGCAGATCACGGTCGTGCAGACCATCGTGCCGACTGCGAGGTAGAGCGAGTTCCCGAACGCCGAGAGGAACGTGCCTCCGCGCAGCACCGTCGCGAAGTGCGAGAGCGTGAAGCCACCCCCGCCACCGATCTGCAGGGAGCCGTGAGCTTGCAGCGCGACCACCACGAGCCACACGAACGGCACCAGGAAGACGATGCCGATGAGGCACATCACGATCGACGGCAGCCGGCGGGCGGCGGACTCACTGCTCACGACGCGACCCCGCTTGTCATCTGACGAAGTTGAGGCCACCCTGGCGGCGCAGGGTCCGGATGTAGACGACTGAGAAGACGGCACCGATGGCGAGCAGCACGACGGCGATGGCCGTCCCGTAAGCAAGCCGGAACGTGACGAAGGCCTGTTGGTACATGAAGACCGAGAGCACGTTCGAGCTCGTCCCCGGGCCACCACCGGTCATCGCGAAGATGAGCGTGAAGTCGTTGAGGGTCCCGAGAGTGACGAGTACGACGTCGATCAGGATCGTCGTCGTGAGAAGGGGGATGATGACGCTCCGGAGGCGACGCCAAGCATTCGCGCCGTCGACCTTGGCGGCGTCGAGCAGCTCGGCCGGGACGTCCGACAGCGCGGCCGAGAAGAGCAGGAAGGAGAAGGCGACTCCGCGCCAGGCGTTGGCGAGGCTGACCGAGACCATGGGGTGGCTGATCAGCCAGGTCTGATAAGGGATGCCGATCGCGTGAAGGCCCTGTTGCAACGTGCCGCCGTTGCTCAGCAGTGCGAACCACATCCACGCTGCGATGATCTCGGGGACGAGCCAGCAGACGATGATGATCGATCCGACCACTTGGCGAACGGCTCTCGTGCACCGCAGCATCATGTAGGCGAGCACGAACCCGAAGACGGCTTGACCGACATAGGCCGAGGCCACGAGGTAGTAGAGGCTGAGCAGGATCGACTGGACGAGCCCGCTCCCGGACGCGAACAGCTCCCGGTAGTTTGCGAGGCCGATGAACTGGTAGTTGGTCGCCGTCGGACCGGTGACCGTCATGTTCGTGAGCGACAGGACGAGCGTCCAGATGATGGGCCATCCGAGAAACGCCAGCACAACCACGACAAGCGGCGCCACCATCGTCACGCCGGTGAGCCTCCGGCGGGTCCGGTTCTGCATTGGGATCGCGTGGACCGGCGATCTCAACTCTTCATCACCTCGACTTCGTTCGCCCCGACGATCTGGGTGACCTTTGCCGCGTAGGCCTGCTCCGCCTGTGACGGCGTCATCGAGCCTGAGGAGATGTCGCCGGTCAAGAGGGCTATCTCGTTTGACACCTGCGGGTAGTCAGGCTGATTTGGACGGTAGTTCGTGAACGCCAGCATTCTCGAGGCCTGCGTCAGAATCGGGTCGATCTTGTTCTCCGTGATCCAGGCGGGCTGGCTGATCGCGTCGGTGCGCGGGGGCAGGTTCCCGTCCTTTGCGTCGAACGACGCCAGGTTGGAGGGGCTCGACAAGTCCTCGATGAGGTCGAGCGCGAGCGCCGGGTTCTTCGAGTACTTGGCCACCGACCATGCGAACCCACCCGACTGGTCCGTGGAACCGCCAGGACCGCTGCTCGGGAACTTAGCGATGCTGTACGCCGAGAAGAACCCGGGCCACGGCTTCAGCCCGCCTTTCACGAAGAGCGTCGACACCCAGCTGCCGTCGAAGACGATTCCAACCTGCTGGCCGGGCATCTGGCTCAAGTCGACAGTCGCTGCCGCGCTCGGGTTCGACCAGTCGGATTCCGGCTCCTCGTACGGCCTCATCGCGGCGAGGAACTTCCATGTGGCAGTAAAGCCGGGGCCTGATGTCTCCCACTTCTTCGTCGCTGCGTCGTAGAGCCTGTCGTGGGTGCCGTCGAGGAAGACCTCGAAGCCCCGGAACGAGGAGGCCTCACCGAGGGGCGTTCCCGTGTACAGCCAAGCGGGCGTCACCCCGGGGTCGTGGGCGTGGATCGCCTTGGCGGCCGAGACGATGTCCGCGAGGCTGCGCGGCTGCCAGGGGACGGGCAGCCCCGCCTTTTGGAACAGGCTGGTGCTGTAGTAGATGAGCTGAACATCTGTGCTGTTCATCACGCCGTACACCTGACCGTCGTAGGTCACGATGTCCTGCATGGCTTTCGGGAACTGCGACCATCCGGACCATTTCGTCAGCTGGGGCAGCGGTTGGATGAACCCGGCGCTCGCATCCGACCCGATGAGGAAGGAGTCCTCCATCACGACGTCGGGGGCAGTGGACGGGCTGCGCTGCGCCAGGTCGATCTTCGCGTAGTAGGTGGACTCAGAGTCGGTGGTGATCGGGTCGAGCACGACCTTGGCTCCCGGGTGCTGAGTTGCCAGCTCGGCGGCTGCGGCCTTGACGAGGGCAGGCGTGGCGTTGGTTCCCGGGGTGTCGAAGTTGGTCCAGTAGGCAACCGTCAGCGTCTTCGGCAAATGCGAGTGGGCACTCGTCGACGGCGTACCGCACGAGGCGAGCAGTGCCGCGGCGACGAGGCAGGCTCCGGTCGCGAGCAGCATCCGTGGAGATTTCATTGGACTCTCCTTACGTCCGTTGACTGGTCAGCAGGCCAAGCATCCGCCCGCTTCTCTCACGGGACTAGAGGCGTTCGGCCGTAACCAACCCGTCCGCGTGACCTAGAGCCTTCGGCGGCGCGATGATCGCTCCGGAGTGAGGAGAGCTCGATGCTGCCCGACTATGCAGAGTTTGACCAGGCCATCGGCCTTGACTGGTACTCGATGGACCCGAACTTGCGGTTCCTGTTGGATCGCACCCTTCCGGACCCGGGCGACCGGGCCTTTGCCGAAGGCATCGTTGCCGAGTACGGCGCGCTCGTCGGCCAGCGTGTAGCGGTCCGAGCCGAGGTCACCGACCGCCACGGCCCGGTGCTCGAGCGCTACGACGCCTGGGGCAAGGATCTCGGTGTCGTCGTTCATCACCCGACGTGGTTGGAGAACAAGGCTGACTTGGTAAGGGCGGGTTTTGCCGGGGGACTGCAGGCGCACGCCGGCCGGCCCGTCCCTGCGGTCGTGACTGCAGCCATCTCTTATCTCGTCTCCCAAGCAGAGACAGCGGCGTACTGCGCGCTCGGCATGACGAGCGGCGCCGCCGACATCGTCGAGCGCTACGCGCCGCCCGAGGTCCGCGACGAGATCCTCCGGCGGCTGACCTCCCTCGATCCTGCCGACGCGTGGGAGGGGGGCATGTTCCTCACCGAGCGCCAGGGAGGGAGCGATGTCGGTGCCAACACGACCCGTGCCATGCAGGACGGGTCCGAGTGGAGGCTCTTCGGCGAGAAGCACTTCTGCTCGAACGTCGATGCCAATGTCTTCATCGTGCTGGCGAGGCCTGACGGCGCGCCGCCGGGCAGTCGCGGACTGGCCACGTTCATCATGCCGCGGAACCTCGACGACGGGTCGCCGAACGGGTTCCGGATCAAGCGCCTGAAGCCCAAGCTCGGCACTGTCGGGGTGCCGACCGCCGAGGTGGAGCTTCGAGGGCGCCGTTGCGTGGCTCGCCGGCAACGTGCCCCCCGCGGATGGGACGGCCCCACCGCTCGACGCCGCCAGGGACGGCAAGGGCATCAACCGGATGATGGAGATGGTGAACGGGAGCCGTTTCGGGGTGGCGCTCATGAGCCTCGGGATCCATCGGCGGTCATGGCTCGAAGCCGCGATCTACGCAGCGCATCGCGAGCAGTGGGGAAAGAGGATCGACTCCTATCCGCTCGTGCGGGAGACCCTCGTTGATCTGCTCGTCGATCTCGAGGCGGGTTTGTCGCTCTCCTTCGAGTGCGCGGCGGCTTCCCGGAGCGCCGACTCGGCCGAAGAGGGCGCCCTCCTCCGGCGCATTGCCATCCCGCTCGCGAAGCTGCGCTCCTGCCGTGTGGGTCTCGAGTCCGTCATGCATGCCCTCGAGGTGTTCGGTGGCAACGGCTACATGGAGGACTGGCCTCTCGCCCGCCAACTGCGCGACGCGCAGTGCCACACCATCTGGGAGGGGACCGAGAACATCTGCGCCATCGACGTCCGCCGGGCGATGCGCTCGACGGGAGCCGACCAGGCGGTGATGCGGCGAATCGACCGGGCGATCGGGACGACCTCGGCTCTGAACGGCGTCCTCGCTCGGCCGGCGGCGGCCGTGCTGGCTGCTCGAGGAAGCTCGTCGAGGCCATCTCCTACCTCCAGTCCGTGCCGGAGGATCTCGCTCTGTTGCAGCTACGACGCTTCTCCTACCTGATGGCCGACACGCTCGAAGGGGCCCTCCTGTGCGAGGAAGCCGCCTACGAGCTCGGCCGGACCGGTAACGCGAGGAAGGCAGCGGTCGCTCGGCGGTTCGTGGTGAGGCGGCTCGAATCGCGACCGGTGCGCGGCATCACCGACCCCGACCGAACGGTGATCGACCTGTTCGATCCGATCGTCCGTTACGGCGAGATCGAGCCGGCGGACTTGCTGGCCTCCGCTCTCGAGGCCCGGCTGTGAGCCAAGAGATAGGACATTGAGTTGCAGGAGCCACCGCTCGTCTCGTCAGTCGAGCTACTGGATGCCGATTGGCTGACACAAGCGCTTGCCGGCGCGGGTAGCGCCGGGCGCGTCGTGGCGTTCTTGAGCGAACCGATCGGAGACGGCAAGATCGGGAGCAACCACAGGCTCTTCCTCGAGTGGTCGCCGCCAGGCTCGGGGCCTGCCACGGTCGTCACGAAGATGCCGTCGTCGGATCCTGCCAGCCGCGCGACTGGAGTGGGTCTCGGTATCTACGCGAGAGAGACACGCTTTTACCGGGAGCTGGCGGCAGGTGCCGGGGCCCGAGCGCCCGAGTGCCATCTCGCCCTCGTCGACGAGGCGACCGGGGAGTTCGTGCTCCTTCTCGAGGACCTTGCTCCCTCGGTACAGGGCGACCAGCTGTCGGGATGCACCCGGGCGGAGGCCGCTTCGGCGCTCGAGGAGTTGGCTCGCCTGCATGCCTCCCATTGGAACAAGCCGGTCCCCGAGTTCGTGCCTCCCGGACTGCCGTGCAACGCGGAGCAGATCCAGGTGCTGTACTGCGCGATCGTCGGTGCTTTCGCCGAGCGGTACAGGGACCGGCTGTCAGAGGAGGTCCTCAGCACCGTGAGGCGCTTCGGCGAAGAGATGCCGGCGTGGGGCCGACTTGCGTCACGGGGTCCGTCGACGCTGCTTCACGGTGACTATCGCCTCGACAATCTCCTCTTCGGAAACGGACGGGTGGCGGTCGTGGACTGGCAGATGGTCGCAAGCGGGCCGGCGGCATCCGACACCTCGTACTTCCTCGGGGCAGGGATGCTCCCGGCGGACCGCCGCCGGCACGAGGTCGAGCTGCTGAAGGGCTATCACTCGCGCCTCACCTCTCTCGGTGGGGCGGCGGACTGGTCCTTCGAGGAATGCCTTGCCGGGTACCGCGTCAACTCGCTCGGCGGCATCATCATGGCCGTCGTGGCCTCCACCATGGTCGGGGCCGGCGAGCGCAGCGACGAGATGTTCTGTGTGATGGCCGAGCGCCACGCGCTGCATGCGATCGATTGCGAGGCGTTCAGCCTCCTTGCTTCGGTGCAACACTGAGTGCGTGCCCCGCCTGACCCCAGCCGACGAGCGGCTCGCGCACCAAATCCCCGAGCCGCTCACCCACGTCGTCACCCGCCACGAGCATTGGCGTGAGAGCTATTTCTTCGTGATGCACCCGGCGGAGGGGAGCGACGGGGACGTGGTGATACTTACCATGGCGACCTACCCCGCGACCGAGAGGCTCGACAGCTACCAGATGGGCAGGATCGGCGGGTCCCACGTCTTCACCCTCCACCAGCGCGCGTTCGGCGCGGATCCGCACGCGACGGTTATCGGACCCGTCTCCGTCGACATAGCGGAGCCCTACCGCACCGTCCGCCTGCAGGTCTTGGGCGAGGGCGCGTCGCCCGAACTGGACCTCGTCTTCCATGCACGGACGGCGCCTTACGCGATGCGCCGGGGGACGATGAAGCGGAGCGACGAGATCATCTGGGACCAGAGCCAGATGATCCAGTCGGGGTGGTTCGACGGCTGGTACTCGCTCGGCGGCGAGCGGAGGGAGGTCCGCCACTGGTGGGGACAGCGGGACCACTCATGGGGCATCCGTGACCACGATCGCTGTCCGATGTGGATGTGGCTGGCGCTTCAGCTGCCCGACGGCATGCTCGGGCTTTGGCACTGGGAGCTGGCGAACGGGGCGCCGGTGTTCACCGACGGATGTTTCGCTCCTGCAGACGGGAGCGAGCCCGTGCCGGTGGTCGGCTTCCGACACGACCTCGAGTGGCTGGGCGACGACGGCGCTCCATGCAGCTACGAGAAGTTCGGCACGAACGTGCGTGGACTGGCGGGCACGGTTGAGATCACGCTCGAAGGTCGCGACGCGCTCGTCGTCGAGGCTCGCGGCGCTTGGGCGATGCCGTACGGCCCACGCGGCGGGGGCCAGCATTTCTGCACGGTCGAGGTGAGCGACGGTCGCCGCGGTAACGGAGTGATCGAGATCACGGGTGCCCATCATCACCGGTACTTCCCGATCGCCCGGGCGGAATCGTTGCCGTCCTGAGACCGGCCCGTTGGCCGTTTCGTCGAACCGGCTCGGAGCAGACGGAGACTCGTGTCATCCAAAACCCTTCCCCGGCGGGTTGTAGGGGTGATGCACGCGCCACACGCCTCGGTTGATGACGACCGGGCCGTAGGTCGCGAGCCGGAGGACTTCGATCAGTTCTTCCGAGGGGTGTTCGCCAAGGCCGTCGCTGTAGCGCAACGGGTGACCGGAGATCGGGCGTCGGCAGAGGACGCAGCGATCGAAGCGTTGGCCAAGGCGCACTTCCGCTGGGAGAGGATCGGCTGCCAACCGTGGCGCGACGTCTGGGTGCTGCGGGTGGCGGTGAACGAGGCGATACGGCGCCTCCCCCGACGGCCGGCGGTGCCTCACCTGCTCGACACAGGCGATCTTGCCGACGAGGTCGTGCTCCGCCAGACGCTGACCGCGGCGCTGCAGAAGCTGCCGCGCCGCCAATGCGAGGTGATCGTGATGAAGTACCTGCTCGGCTTGTCCGAGACCCAGGTCGCGGCCGCTCTCGACATCAGTCACGGGACCGTGAAGACGCACCTACACCGGGGCATGGCCGCGTTGAGGCAGACCCTCGGTCGCAACCTGAAGGAGGAGCACCTTGCTCGACTTGCCTGAACTCCGCCCACCCGACTTCGACGACGCTCAGCTGGACTCGATGCTGGCGAAGGCCAAGATGCGAAGCGCCGGCTTCCGCCGACGCACGAGGCGTCGGCGCTCGCTCAGCGGGCTCGTGGCACTCGCCCTCGTCGCGTCACTGGTGGCGGCATCGATCGTTCACCTCGAGGGGACCCGGCGAACCGATCGCGTCGCCGTCACGACCTCGCCTCCTGTCGTGAAGGCGCCGTCGTGGAAGCTGGTCGGCGACGTCACCCAAGCCTCGTGGCAGGAGGTCTCTCCGAGCGGCTACGAGCCGGGCTACGGCCTCACCTGTCCAGCGGCGACGACGTGCTACGTGGCGGAGTTCGCGGGCGCCGACCAGAGTGCGCCGCTCTCCATGGCGGTTGAGGTCACAAACGACGGCGGCGCGACCTGGCGGCAGCTGAGCCTGCCGGTGGACCTGGCGACGTCGACCGGCCTTGCTTGCACCGACGCCACGTCGTGCTCGCTGCTCGGGCAGGACGGCGCCGGGAACACCTTCTTCGTTTCAACGGCGAATGGTGGCGAGACATGGACCTCGGTCCCCGGGCCATCGGATCTCCCCTCGTCGTTCCTGTTCACAGACGTCTCGTGCACGGTGGCGACGTCTTGTGTCGCTGTCGGGTCCGCCGGTGACGGCACGGCTGGATCAGTCCTCTCCGTGATGACGACGGATGGTGGTGAGTCCTGGTCTGAGGCATCACTCCCTGAGGACTTCGATCCCTTGCAGCTGGACTGTGATCGGAGCGCCATTTGCATCACGACCGGTACCGAGACGAGTCCCGGCTCGGGCTCAGGGTCTTCGCCCGGCATCGTCCTCTACAGCTCTGACGGCGGCTCGACCTGGTCGCCGGCGTCGCTGCCGGCCGGCGTGGGACCCGTGACCTCCCTGTCATGTTCGGAGGCGTCCGATTGCTTTGCCACGTCGTTCGGCGGCGATAGCGACGGTCAGGGTCAGAGCCCGGTGATCGTCACCTCTGATGGCGGGCGAAGCTGGTCGGCGACCGGCACCGGGGGACTGCCCGATTCGCTCCTCACCTCCATCTCCTGTCCGAGCAGCTCCTATTGTTGGGTGTCGGGGGTAGTCGTTCCGGCCGGAAGTGGAAACGCCATCACGTTCGCGGATGCGGAGGGGCTGCTCGCGATGACCGCTGACAGCGGCCAGAGCTGGCAGACCGCTCAGGTGCCCGAGGGGATTCGTGCGGTCGGGCGAGTCTCGTGCCCGGATGCGACGACATGCTTCGCCCTTGGTTTCGAGAAGGAAGCCTCCGGGCAGGGGTCGTTCGTGCTGTTGTCCTACGCGAGCTAGAGAGTCAAGGGGATGCTGAGTCCCTCTCGACCACCGAGTCGGCAACCTGAGCGGCGACCTGAGCGGCGAGCAGCGCCTTGCAGTCTGCGGCCGGGAGTGGCGTCGAGAAGAAGTAGCCCTGACCGAGCCCCCATCCGATCGACCTCAGTGCAGCGGCTTGCTCCTCGCGTTCGATTCCCTCGGCGATCCCGATCATGCCCACTGACCATGCCAGGTGGTGGATCGCCTCCACGAGAAGCATGGCCCGCGCGGAGTGTGGCAGCTCGGCAGTGAACGAGATGTCGATCTTCAAGAGGTCGAAGGGGAACCGCCGGACATAGGACAGCGAGGAGAAGGCCGTCCCGAAGTCGTCGAGGGCGAGCCGGACACCGAGCTCCTTCATCTTGACGAGGAAGTCAGTCGTCTGTTGGGTGTCGTCGAGCAGCACCGACTCGGTGACCTCAACCACGAGGTCGATGGGTTCGATCCCGGTCGAGCTCACGACCGACGAGATCGAGTCGAGCAGATTGGGATCCGAGATGTCGGTCGCAGAAAGGTTGACGCTCATCCAAAGCCGCTCGGGCGAACCGTGGGTTCCCTGCCAGGCGGCGAGTTGGGTGGCTGCCTGCCGGCGCGCCCACCTGTCGATCTCCACGACGAAGCCGGTCGCCTCGGCCTGCGGCAGGAACTCGCCCGGATACCGGAGGCCTTCGGTGGGATGTTGCCACCGCACGAGGGATTCGAAGCCGACGATCCGCCCGCTCGCGAGCTCTACGACCGGTTGATAGTGGAGGACGAGCTCGTCGAGGCTCGGGAGGGCTTCCAGTTCTTCGATCGAGACTTCCTGGCCCGCCGCGATCCTGCGCACGGCTTCTCGGAGCTCTCCCACAGCCCGGGTCTTGCGGATCCACGCAGCGCTGCCTGCCTGGATCGAGGCGTAGAGGCTGCCCGCGATGTCGGAGCCTGTCAACGTGATGATCTCCGCGTCGGGATGCGCGGACTTGAGCGCCCGGATGGCATCTGCTCCTTCCATGTCGGGGAGGTGGTAGTCGAGGATCACGATGTCCGGCAGCACGGCCGCAGCGACCTCCGCGCCCCCGGCCGCGGTCAAGGCGGTGCCGACCACCGCGATCGTCGGGTCGTCACGCAGCAGGCGCACGACGCTCTCGAGGAACATCTCGTGGTCGTCGACCACGATCACGCGGACGAGAGGTTGGTCAACCATCGCGGTCGAGCGCCTCCCCGATCTTCGCCAGAAGGCCCTCGCGGGAGAAGGGTTTGCCAAGAAGGGTGACCCCGGGGTCGAGGCGTCCCTGCGTGCCGAGGACCGGCTGGGCGTAGCCCGACATGAAGACCACCTTGATTCCCGGCCGGATTGCCCGGACAAGCTCGGAGACCTCCTTGCCTAGCATTCGTGGCATCACGACGTCGGTGAGAAGTAGGTCGATCTCACCTTCGTGGTTCTCGGCGATGGCGATCGCCTCTGCGCCTCCGCTCGCCTTCAGGACTGTGTGGCCGCTGCGGGACAGGATCCTCGCTGTGACCTCGAGCATGGCTTCTTCGTCTTCCACGACGAGGATGGTCGCCCCGCCCCGGTGCGCAACCGGTTCCTCGAGGCGTTCGCGCAGGATCTCGACTTGATCGATCGCCGGGAAGATCGCGCTGAAGGTCGTCCCGATGTCGGGCTCGGAATAGAAGTGGCAGTGGCCTCCGGCTTGGGAGATGATCCCGTAGACCGTCGCGAGTCCGAGCCCCGTGCCTTCGCCCTTGGGCTTGGTCGTGAAGAAGGGCTCGAAGGCACGATTGAGGGTGTCGGTGTCCATGCCCGTCCCGGTGTCGCTGACCCGCAGGCGCACGTAGCGGCCGGGCGCGACGCCGGCGGGGATGGGTGCGTCGTCGAGGACGACATCGGAGGTGTCGATGATGAGCGTCCCACCTCGCGGCATGGCGTCTCGAGCGTTCACGACGAGGTTCATCAGGACCTGCTCGAGTTGGCCTGAGTCGGCCATGATCTGCGGGAGTGCTGAAGCGGCATCGACGAGCAGCTCGACATCTTCGCCGATCGTGCGGCGCAGGAGCTGCTCGACGCCTTCGATGACCTCGTTCAGCCTGAGCGCCCGCGGGGTGACGACCTCGCGGCGACCGAACGCGAGCAATTGACGAGTCAACTCAGCCGCCCGCTCAGCCGCCCGCTGCACCTGCTCGACATCTTGTTGGACTGCGGTCCACCTGTCACCGCCGGGCGCCGCGCTCGCGGCGGCGACTTCCTCGCCGATGAACGCGGTGTAGTTGATGATCACGCCTAGCAGGTTGTTGAAGTCGTGAGCGACGCCACCGGCGAGCTGGCCGAGGCTCTCCAGCCTCTGGGACTGGAGAATCCTGACCTCGCGACGCTCCCGCTCGGCCTGGGCGCCCAGGCGCTCCCGCTCGGCCTCCGCTTCGACCCGCTCGCTCACGTCGCGCACGGCGGCCGCCACGAGCGGTCCCTTGTCTGTCTCGATGGCCGAGAGGGAGATCTCGGCGGGGAACTCGCTGCCGTCCTTCCGTCGCGCTCGCAGCTCGAGACCGCGATTCATGGGGCGAGCAACCGGAGCGGCGAAGTAGGAGTCCCGGAGGGCCGAGTGAGCGGTCCTCGCGTCAGGCGGCACCAGTAGCTCGACTGGCGCGCCGATCAGCTCCGACCGTGCGTATCCGAAGAGCTCTTCGGTCTGGGCGTTCACGATCACGATGCGTCCGCCGGCGTCGACTCCGAGAATCGCGTCAGGGGCTGCCTCGAACAACCCTTTGAAATTCATATCTCCGTCTGTCATCCACGCCACTCCAGACAGGTATTTGTATAAGACAGTAGCCGCGAATGTGGCTGGTCGAGAGACCGTTAAGGCGGTGAGCTCGTGGCGATACGAACAAACGTTCGCTATGCTCGGGTTCATGCCGGGAACCATCCAGTCGACACCGCTCAGGTGGCGACTCGCAGCTGACGAGGACGAGACGCGGTTGTTCTCCGACGATGCCGTCGTCGAGCGTCAAGTAGGGAGAGGTGAGTTCCGCGGGATGGAGTTCCTCCACGTGAATGCACGGACGATCGTGAACAGGGTGCCGGAGGCGAGCAGGGTCCCGTTTCGCTTCACTATCAACCCCTACCGAGGTTGCAGCCACGCGTGCACCTACTGCTTCGCCCGCCCGACCCATGAGTTCCTCGGCCTCGGGATGGGCGAGGACTTTGACCGACGCATCGTCGTCAAGGTCAACGCCGTCGAGCGGCTACGAGCCGAGCTGCGCTCGAGTCGCTGGCGGGGCGATCACATCGCGATGGGGACCAATACCGACCCTTACCAGCAGGCCGAAGGCAAATACCATCTCACGCCGCGGGATCGTGGAGGCACTGGGGGAAGTCGGGAACCCGTTCAGCATCCTCACGAAGTCGACCCTGATCTTGAGGGATCTCCCCCTGCTGGCCGAGATCGCGCGCCGCAGCGACGTCCGTGTCAACCTCTCCGTCGCCACGCTCGATCGTGAGGTCTGGAAGCTGACCGAACCGGGCACGCCGCCACCGGACAAGCGGCTCGAGGCTGTGAAGCGCCTCAACGAGGCGGGCGTCCCCTCCGGTGTCCTCGTAGCGCCCGTCTTGCCAGGCTTGTCCGACAGTGACGAGCAACTGAGGGCGATCGGTGCCGCCTGTGCCGGCGCCGGCGCCGTCTCTGTGTCGGCGGTCGCTCTCCACCTTCGTCGCGGCGTGCGCGAGCACTATCTCGGATGGCTCCACCGGGTCAGGCCGGACCTGGCGGCGCTCTACGCCGGCCGCTTCGGGCGAGGCGCATACCAGCCCGACGGTGAGCAGCAACGGATCACGAGGGTCGTCGCCGACGCCTTCCAAGAGGCGGGCGGCCTCGAGCCCGTCCTCGACGCGTCATCATGGCGGTGGACGGGCCTCGACGATTCCGAGGCGAGGCCTGGCGTCCGGCGGGGGCCCGAGGCGGAGCAGCTCCGGTTCGGGTAGCGCCGTGTCGGCCGAAGTAACATCTCGCCGATGCCATGACGAGGGAGGCTGCCATGTCGACGCCCGCTGTTCACCGCGGGACGGTTTCACTGAGGCGCGCAGTCACCAGCTGGGCGCTCGGGGCATGCCTCATGAGCGGGGCCGCGGGGATCAGTCTGATAGCCACGACGGGCTCGACCGCACTGGCGACGAGAGTGAGTCAGTCACCGCGGGGCGCTGCCAACGTGTCCGGAGCCTTCAACGCTGTGACATTGGTCCCGGGCTCGAAGGACGTCATAGCGGTGGGAAGTTGGTATGGCGTTAGTTCGTCCGGCGACGTGATCGAGGAGTGGAACGGGTCCTCATGGAAGAACATGAAGGTGCCGAGCTTCGGGGCCGGCATCACATCTGAGGCCCTTAGCGGGGTGTGGGCCGCGTCGGCCTCCGACGTGTGGGCGGTCGGGTACGAAGTCGACGCCAGCGGGCAGACGGCGCAGCTGCTTCATTGGAACGGCAAGAGCTGGAAGGCCGACACGTTGACAGGTCTGCCGGCGAACTCGGTGCTCAGTGCGATCAGCGGCGTGTCGTCCTCTGACATCTGGAGCGTGGGCTACGGCTCGGGCCGCGTGTCCACGGCGATCGAGGTCCATTACAACGGCACCTCGTGGGCCGTGAGCACGCAAGGTCCGAGCAATGCGATCCTCTCTGGCGTGGCGGCCGTCTCGGCCTCGAGCGTCTGGGCCATCGGGTCTGCCGGAGCGACGCCGAAGCCGCTCGTCCTCCACTACGACGGCTCTTCTTGGAAGTCGTCGAGCTCGCCTGCAGCTTCTGATGTCTACTTCAACGCCGTGTCAGCTTCGGGTTCGACGGCCTGGGTGGTGGGGAGCGTCGACACCTCGAAGCCGGCGGCTTACTCGATGGAGTGGACCGGGAGCAAGTGGGTGAGCATCAAGATGGCCGTTCCTTCGGGTCAGGCTCCGAGGCCGACCGCCGTGCTCACGCTCTCGAGCCTCGACGGCCTGGGCGGGCGGAGAGGTGAACAACAAGACCAACACGAACTGGAGCGCTTACGCGGAGGAGTTCACCAAGGGCAAGTGGTCGAACGAGACGCTGCCGGCTGCTGGGAACGGCTCCTCGATCGCGGCCCTGGCGGCCTCTTCCGCCGGCAACATCTGGGCAGCTGGTTCGTACTTCACTGGAAAGATCTGCGTGTCTCCGGACCACCCTCTCTCGTATCACCACACCTCCAGTTGGAAGGTCGTGCCGACGGCCACTCCGACGGGGGCGATCGCTCACTGCTGAGATGAGGGCGAGGGTCGCCAGACGGTATGGAGTGGCGCGCTGGGCGCTCGCGGCGTGCCTCACAACCGGGGCAGCGGGTATCGGCGCCATCGCTACGACCGGCACCTCCGTGCTCGCCACAACGACCGCAGCGCGCCTTGCGCGCGTGGAGGCCAAGAGCACGCTCTCGGGGGGCTTCCAGGCCGTGACCGTGGTTCCGGGCTCCAAGGACGCCATCGCCGTCGGCCAGTGGTACGGCAAGACGACTTCGGGCGACGTGATCGAGGAGTGGACAGGCTCCACCTGGAAGGACATGACTCCACCAAGCCTCGGCACGTCCGTCACGGGCTCAGGCTTGAGCGATGTCTGGGCGGCCTCGGCCTCGGACGCTTGGGCCGTGGGCTACATGTCGACCAATTCCGGCTCGTCCGTCCAGCTGATCCACTGGGACGGGAAGAGCTGGTCGCTTCAGGCAGTCGCCGGCTTGCCGGCAAACTCGACGATGCATGGGATCAGCGGATCGTCGTCCTCGGACGTCTGGTGTGTCGGTGTGGCGTTTGACGACAAGACTCTCGAATCGACGCCCCTCGAGCTCCACTTCACCGGCAAGTCGTGGAAGTTGTCGACCGAGGGCCCGTCGGACTCCGGGCTGAGCGCCGTGTCGGCGGCCTCGGCCTCGGACATCTGGGCCATCGGTGGCGAAGGGAAGACCAACACCCAGATCGTGGTCCACTACGACGGGAAATCATGGAAGAACGTGAAATCGCCGGTCCCCTCGGTCTCTTCCTTCAACGCCGTCTCGGCTTCGGGCTCCACGGCATGGGTGGTCGGGAGCGCGGGCACGCCGTCGTCGCTTTACGCGATGGAGTGGAAGGGGTCCAAGTGGGAGGCGGTCAAGTTCCCGGCGCCAACGGGCACTTATCCTTACTTGAGCGGTGTCGTCACTCTCTCAGCTCCTCGGCGTGGGCAGGTGGCAGCACTGGCTCAGGCGTGTTCATGGAGGAGTTCGCCAAAGGCAAGTGGTCGGTCGAGAAAGTGCCGGCGGTGGGGCACGGCCCGTCACTTGCTGCCTTCGCCGGATCTTCCTCCCGCAACATCTGGGCTGTCGGCCAGTACTTCACCGGGAAGATTTGCGTGTCGCCGGAGCTTCCCGCTCACCTACCACCACACTTCCGCCTGGAAGGTCGTAGCCGCGGCCGCTCCGAAGGCCCTGATCTCACACTGCTGAACGCTCGTCCTGAGGCATCACTTCGCCACTACGGCACCGCCAGCTGTGGCTCCGGCCTGGGGCAGTGCCAAAGCACGCTACGCTCGTATTGGGCGTCCCGTGGTGGGCCGCCGCAATAAACGAGAGTGAGTGAGCAAGTGGCAACTGGCACCGTCAAGTTCTTCAATGCAGAGAAGGGCTTCGGATTTATTTCCCGCGAGGATGGTGACGACGTGTTCGTTCACTACTCCAACATCCAAGCGACCGGTTACAAGTCCCTCAACGAGGGGCAGCGCGTGGAGTTCGACGTCGCGCCGGGGCGAAAGGGCGAGGAAGCACAAAACGTCCGCCCGTTGTAATTCGTTCGGACAGAGAAAGGCCGCCGGTCTGCCGGCGGCTTTTTTCAAATTCTGGGCCTGAACAGCTCTGGCCTGGGCCAACGCTGCCTCGCTCTCGGGCGGCACCGCCTTGGTCTGGTCGTCCTCAGCTCTGAGGTCCCTCGGGTGCGGCATGTGCCTGGCCTGGCATGTATCGCAGCATGACGACCATCCGCGTGCCTCCGGTCGCCGTGATCGGGGACTCCGCGTGCACGCTGCCGCCCATCGCCCGGACCAGCTCGGCCACGATCGAGAGCCCGAGGCCCGATCCCCCGCGCCTCCGAGCCGCAGCCCCGCGGTCCACCTGGTAGAAACGATCGAACACCCACCCTAGGTCCTCAGCCGGGATACCGGCGCCGTCATCTGAGACCGCCAATCTGACCCATTCGCCGCCGACGCGCTGCACTCCTATCGAGACGGCCCCCCTTGCGTACTCGACGGCGTTCTGCACGAGGTTGGCCACGACCTGCGCGAGTCGGTCCTCGTCCGCCCACACCATCGCGGTCGAAGGGCCCGGATCGAGTGCCATCACGATCGACTTTGAGGCAGTGACCGGGCCGAAGCTGTCCAGCGCCTTTCGCGAGACCTCCAGCGGATCAACCGGCCCGAGATGGAGCGAGAGATGCTTGGCCTCGAGTTTCGCCAGATCGAGGAGGTCGCCCACGAGGCGCTCGAGCCTCTGTGACTCGGCGATGATGACCCGGGCCGCCGCCTTCGGGTCGTCGGTGACGCCTTCGTCGATGGCTTCGGCGTAGCCACGTATCGAGGTGAGCGGCGTACGGAGGTCGTGCGAGACGGACAGGAGCATCTGGCTCTCCCGATGGCGGGCCGCCTCCAGTCCGGCCGCCATCGCGTTGATCGAGTGAGCGAGAGAGTCCAGCTCCTCGAAGCTCGATCCGCTCACGGGCACGCGTGCACTCAGCTTCTCCACCCGCGATCCTGCTCGTCGTCACGCTCGCCTCCACGAGAGGCCTCGTGATCCGGCGGCTCAGCTGCGTGGCGACGATCGCAGCCACGACGAGGGTGATCCCGCCGACCAGCAGCAAGAAGATCCAGCTCGGGACGAGACTGCCGACCCGGCGCGTAAGGAGGACGGCCGTGACGTCGCCTGAGGGCGGGGCAACTGCCGCGTTGAGCTTTATCGGCACGGCTGCGAACGCCAGGCTTCCCTGCCAGCCGGAGACCGTGTTGCCAGCGAGCAGGGCCGTCGGGCGGAGCTCGATCGGATTGAGCCCGCTCCGGATCGGCGTGAGCACCGCGCCGGACGAGGTGATGACGATGACCTCTGCGTCCTCGAGTCGCAGCATCTTGCCGACCGTCGCGAGCACGAGCGGGGTGCGGACCCGTTGAGCGGCGCTGGCGAAGACCTCGCCCTGTTGGAGGAGTTGATGGGTCGCCTGGCTCTGGTCCGTGCGCTTCGAGACCACGAGAGCACCGGCTCCGGCGACTACGAGTGCACCGGCGACGAGCGCGACGAGCGCGATTGTGAGCCTCCGTCTCATGCCAGCCGGTAGCCGACGCCCCGGAGGGTGGAGAGGGGGAGGGACGGGCCGAGTTTCTTGCGGAGTTGGGCCACATGGACATCTACGGTCCGCTCGTCCCCGATCCAGTCGGCGCCCCAGGCCCCGTTGAGGAGCTGCTGGCGGCTGAGCACCCGGCCCTGGTTCTCGGCCAGGTGCCACAACAAGTCGAACTCGCGTGTCGTGAGCCTCGGTCAGCTCCCCGTTCAAGCGCACCTCCCGCCGGCCCGGGTCGATCTCGAGCTCGCCGATGGAAAGAGGCTGAGATTGCCTCGGCGTGTCGGTCCGGCGCAGCACCGCCCTCACCCGTGCGACGAGCTCGCGAGGTGAGAACGGCTTTGTGAGGTAGTCGTCGGCCCCGAGCTCGAGGCCGAGCACCCGGTCGATCTCGTCATCCCGGGCGGTCAGGAAGAGGACCGGCACCGTGCTTTCTGCTCGGATGGAGCGGCAGACGTCGTAGCCGTCCTTCGCCCCCGGCAGGCCGACGTCGAGTATGACGACGCGGGGCCGCTCGCGGCGGATGATCTCGAGCCCGGCATCACCGTCCATCGCCCGCAGGACGCGGTAACCCTCCCGGCGGAGGTAGAGATCGACGAGGTCGGCGATGTTCGGGTCGTCCTCGACGACGACAGCGGTGCCGGCTGTGCCGGGTGCAGAGGTCACTGTGTCACAGCCTCGCACCCGGCCACGTCCGGGCGTGTCAACTACCGGAGGTCGAGGTCGAGCTGGGTGCCTTCGACGCCACGACGAGGGCGTTGCCGCTCGTCTGGATGACGATGGCGCGGTCGCCCGAGCCGATCTGGGTGGCCGAGAGGCCGTAGAAGTGAGTCGATCCCGTGATCGTCGCCGTCACGGTCGGGCCGTCGGGCCGCTTGATCGTGAGCACGTTCGACACGTCCGACTGCACGACGCCGCGGTCGACGTCGATGGTCTTGAACCCGTGACGCGTGTCGACGACGACTCTGCGTGCACCGTGTGGCGGAGGACCCGGCGGACCTCCTGGCGCCACAGCACACGGTCGATCTGTGTGGCCGTGACCGTCTTGGAGGCCGCCACCGGTGTGGCAGGCGTCGCGGCACCCGAACCGGTAGAAGCGTACGAGACGCCTCCGGCAGCCATGGCGAGCACGAGTGCCCCACCGGTTGCTCCGAGGAGCTTGGTCTTCAAGTTGGACTGCATGATCGTTTCTCCTTCGTCTCTGTGTGAGGTGATTAGACGCCCACCACTTGAGGACAGCGCGAAGGCAGTGTTAGGGCTGTGTTAGGTGCTTGACGAGCAGCGGCGTGAGGTTCGGATCGCCGAGCACGGTCAGATGGTCGCCGGCGAGGATCTCGAGGCGGGCACCCGCGATGGCAGCCGACAGAGCCTCCGGCTCGGCGGCAAGTGGGTCATCGGCGCCCACGTAGATGAGAGTCGGGGCGGTGATGGCCTCGAAAGCGATCGGCGACCGGAAGGCGGCTCGAGCCTGAGCGGCGACGGCGAGGCGGTCGTTACCGAGCGCGTCGGCCAGCATGCGGAACCGTTTGGCGACCTGATCGCCGATCTGCTCGGGATCTTCGGCCGTCAACGCCTCCGCGATGGACGTGGCGTTGACCACTCTGGTGTCGAGCCCGCCCATGTGCACGACGCCTCCGCCTACGCCGCCGACTGCGAGGCGGCGGACGCGTGGGTCGGTCGCGCCGACGATGAGAGAGACGATCGCGCCCATCGAGTAGCCGATCAGGTCGTAGCTCTCCGCTCCCAGATGGTCTGCCAGTTGCCGCACGTCCGCAGCCATCCGTGCCTCTCCGTAGAAGGCAGGATCGTGTGGCTTCTCCGAGGCACCGTGACCCCGGGCGTCGAGACCGACGACACGGCGGCCACCCTCGACGAGCCCGGCGACTATGCCGGGGCCTACCCAATTCGAGTTCGCGTCGGCCAGGAAACCGTGATGGAGAATAACGAGCGGTCTCGATGCCGCCTTCTCGGGCCACTCCTGGTACGAGATGCGAAGGCCGTCGTCGGTGAGGAAGTTCATCTCGACCATCCTGCGCTTGTGGCACTGTCTCGTGCCTGCATGAGGGCCATGTTGACGGCCGGGAGGTAGAGCACTCCTACGACACGGCCGTCGGCGACGACCGCGAGCTGCTTCCGTCGAGAGGACTGGAATGACTCGAGGGAAGTCGGGAAGAGCTCCATCTGCGGGGCGAGGACGGGGGCCTGCCGGTCGCTGGCGGAGCCGACGGCCATGTCCGGCGGAGCTCCTGCGACGTCGGAGTAGTCGACGATCCCTGTGTAGCGCCCGAGCTCGTCGACGACGGGGACGGCCCGCCCGGGGAAGTGAGCCAGCCAGGCCGCGACCTCGACGGCGCGGGCCGATGTGGGGACGGTCGTCGGGTCCGGGTGCATGACCGCTCCGACCTGCAAGCCATGAAGAGCGTCACGGAAGCGGGCACTTTGCCACTCCGAGGCGGCGCCCATGAGCACGAAACCCCCGATCAGCACGAGAAAGAAATTATTCTCGAGCCCGTATCCGATCATGCCGACGCCGAAGACCCCGGCCACGATGGCGGCGGTCCGAGTGGCACGGACGTTGTTGCCACTCCGCGCCAGCAGCGCACGGAAGACGCGCCCGCCGTCCATCGGCAGTGCCGGCAGCATGTTGAAGCCGGCCAGCGCGAGGTTCAGCCACCCGATCCGTTCCAGCCATGAGTGGCCGGAGAACGTCGGCGGCCAGATCGAGGAGTGCGTCGCGAGCGCGAGGCCGAGGAAGACGACGCCGAGCACGACGCTCGCGAGGGGTCCGGCGATCGCCACCCGGAACTCGACCTGGGGGGAGGTGCCCATGCCCTCGATCTCCGAGACGCCACCGATGGGCAGTAGCACGATGTCCCGAACCTTGAGCCCGAGCCGCATCGCCACGATCGAGTGGGACAGCTCGTGGAGCGTGACCGAGCCGAAGAGCAGACCGAAAAAGATCGCGTAATACTCCGCACCGGCGACGGTCGTCCCTCCGGGCTGGATCGCCACGAGGAGCACGAGCAGGGAGAAACTCCAGTGGAGCCGGATGGGCACCCCGGCCACCCGGGCGATCGTGAGCGATCGCCTCATGACGAGATCATCTGTGTCGTTATAGCGGCCAGCTTGCCACGTGGAGTTAAGGTTCTTTGCTGTGAGCGATGGCCAGTCGGAGTCTCACGAGGTTTTCGAAGAGGACCTCCCGAAGTGGAGCGAGCTGGCACCGGAGGTAGAACCGCCGGCACCCAAGCCCGCCTCGGTGACGCCGCGTGGCTGGACCGACCAGGAATGGGCCGCTAAGAACTACGGCAAGCCTGTCCGGAGGTCACCCTGGTCGAGCCTCAGCATCGGCAAAGGCTGGCTGCTCGCAGTGCTGCTGAGCGGAGTGGCTGCCCTCTTGGTGGTGCTCGCCTTCGAGCTCCGCAACTCGTTCTGAGGCCCGGCGGCGCATACGTCTACTATCCGGGCCGGCGAACCGACAGCGGTCGCGCCAGGCGGCACGTCACACAGGACGACGGCGTTCGCGCCGATACGGGCCCCGTCCCCGATCGTCACCTCCCCGAGCACTACGGCCCCGGTGCCGATGAAGACGCCGTCGCCGATGATCGGTGCCCGGCCGCCCCGGTAGTCCCAGCCGATCGTGACGCCGTGGTGCACGTAGCAGTTACGGCCCATCTTGGCTGCGGCGATGCAGGTCGCCTGGCCGTGAGCGATGAACAGCCCCGGCCCGATGTCGGCCGTCTGGAGGCTGAGGCCTTCTGTGGGCTTCCACCACCGCCGGAGGAGTGCGGCAGCGAGCGCGCCGGTCGCGTTCCCGCCCGACAGCCTGTGGTAGTAGAGCGCCCTGAACTCCCCGAAGGCGTAGAGCAGGCTGTGAAGGCCATGCTCCCCGTCGTTCACGCCGAGCACCTCCAGCCACTGGGTGACGTCCCCTTCGATGAGCACTTGTTGGTCCGAGAGCCGGCTTGCCCATACGAGCGGGACCGTGAGGAGCGCCCTCAGCTGTTCGAGCCCAGCCAGCAGCTTGGCCGACACGGGATCGATGCGTCGGAGCGGCGGCATCGGATCACCTTATGCGACGGTGGTCGGGTACCAGCCTGACGTTGCTTCGCCGATCAGTTGCTCGAGTCGTGCGCCCGCCACGCCCGCATATGCCAGAGAGACGATGTCGATCTCGACGAGGTCTCCCGGGGCGAGGGTGCCGATGCGCCAGAGATCGGCGGTGATGACCGTGGCTGCAACCGGATAGCCGCCGACCGGCCCGCAGTCCGGGCCGAGAATGACGGGCTCTCCTCCTGGCGGCAGCTGGATGGCGCCGGGGACAACGGCGTGCGACGGCACTGTCGTACCGGGCGCGCTCGATGCCTGCCGCGCCGCCTCCGGATCGCCACGGTGAAGACGCACGCCGGTGCGGTCGCTCCTCACGTCGGCCACCCAGGATCCTTCGAGCGCGCGTCCGTCCACGTCGTCCGGGCCTTCTATCGCCCGCAACCGCACGGGCGTCCCTGCCTCGGGCAGGACGAAACGCAACCGGGCGCGCGGCGGCACCGAGCCAATCTGGAGGTGGTCGCCTACCCGGAGGGGCCCAGGCGGGAGACCCGAGACGCCGTCCCCGGACCGGCTCCCGAAGTACTCAGTCGTGATCAGGCCCCCGCCGACGGCGAGGAGCGCACGAGCGCCGTGTCGGACCGGGCCGATGGCGATCTCCTGGCCGGCGCCGGCTGCAGCCACCGTGCCGGGGGCGAGCAGGGTGCCGTCGACGGCGAGCGGGGCGTCACCGGCGAGCGCCACGAGGAGGTCCCGCTCGGCTCGCAGGCGGGTGGCGCCGGTGAGCTCGAGGGCGGCGGCTCCCTCGTCGTTGCCGACGGCCAGGTTGGCGATTCGCAGGAAGCAGGCGTTCGCGGCACCGGCACGGGGCACACCGAGGGCGCCGACTCCCTCCCGCCCGAGGTCCTCGACGAGCAGCAGCGGGCCGGGGTCGAGCACCTCGAGGCCCGTGCCCTCGAGAGGGTGCCGGGTCGCTCGGGCTCCGAGTTCTAGGAAGCGGGTGGGAACGAGCCGGACGCGATCCCCGGGCTGGAACAGCGCGTACGGCTGCTGCTCGGGGTTGAAGCACCGGACGTTCGTGTGCCCGAGCAGGTTCCAGCCGCCCGGCGACCCGACCGGGTAGATGCCGGCGTAGCCCCCGGCAACTGCGAACGACCCTGCTGGGACCCGGGTGCGCGGTGAGGCCTGCCGCGGGAGAGCGGCGAGAGCCGCTGGAAGCCCCACCAGATAGGCGAAGCCAGGCATGAAGCCGAGAAACGCCACCTCCAACTCCGACCCGCCGAGCTCCCTCTCGAGCCCGTCGCGGGTGAGCCCGAGCGGAGCGACGTCCTCGCCGTCGAAGGCGATCGCGACCTCGTGCACCTCCGGCGGGCGCGGAGGCGGCGACGCCTCGAGCCTCTCCGCCGGACCGATCACGCCGACCGTTGTGGCACCCGGGATGACATCTCGGGCCCGGATGGTCCACGCGAGCGCCTGGCATGCGCGGTGGCCTCCGTCGACGTCGAGCAGCACGGCTGCGTCACCGAGTTGTCTCATCAGTAAGCTCTCCTGACCAGCAACGACAGCAGAGGAGCAACCCATGCCCCAGCTACGTTCCCGAGTCACGACCGAGGGGCGTCAGGCTGCAGGTGCCCGTGCCCTGTGGAGGGCCACCGGCATGACGGAGTCCGACTTCGGCAAGCCGATCGTGGCGATCGCCAACAGTTTCACCCAATTCGTGCCCGGTCACGTCCACCTTCGCGATCTCGGTCGAGTGGTCGCCGGCGGTATCGCCGAGTCCGGCGGCGTGGGTCGCGAGTTCAACACCATCGCCGTCGATGACGGCATCGCCATGGGACATGGCGGGATGCTCTACTCGTTGCCGAGCCGCGAGCTCATCGCCGACGCGGTCGAGTACATGGTCGAGGCACACCAGGCCGACGCGCTCGTCTGCATCAGCAACTGCGACAAGATCACCCCGGGGATGCTGATCGCCGCGATGCGCCTCAACATCCCGACTGTCTTCGTGAGCGGCGGCGCCATGGAGGCCGGCAAGGCCGTCGTGAAAGACGGCAAGACACGGGTGTCGCTCGACCTGATCTCAGCCATCACGGCGTCTGCGGACACCTCTGTCTCGGACTCCGAGCTCGCCTCGATCGAGGAGTCGGCGTGCCCAACCTGCGGCTCGTGCTCGGGGATGTTCACCGCCAACTCGATGAACTGCCTGACCGAGGCGCTCGGGTTGTCGCTGCCGGGGAACGGCACGACGCTCGCGACGAGCGACCTCCGTCGTGAGCTGTTCGTCGAGGCAGGTCGGACGGTCGTCGAGCTCGCCCGGCGGTGGTACAAGGAGGACGACTCGGGCGCCCTGCCGCGTGAGATCGCCACGCGAGCGGCGTTCGCCAACGCGATGGCGGTCGACATCGCCATGGGCGGCTCGACCAACACGGTCCTACACCTGCTCGCCGCCGCGACCGAGGGGGGCGTCGACTTCGATCTCGACGACATCGACCGGCTGAGCCGCCGGGTTCCGTGCCTGTGCAAGGTCGCCCCGAGCTCCTCTTACCACCTGGAGGACGTGCATCGGGCAGGAGGCATCCCGGCGATCATGGGGGAGCTCGACCGGGGCGGCCTGCTCGACCACTCGGTCGCGAGCGTTCACTCTCCGTCGCTCGAGTCCTGGCTGTCGGAGTGGGACGTACGAGGGCCGCGACCCTCCGAGCGTGCGCTTGCGCTCTACCACGCCGCTCCCGGCGGCGTCAGGACCACTGAGCCGTTCTCCTCGAGCGCACGCTGGGACAGCCTCGATCTCGACTCCGAGAAAGGGTGCGTGCGCACGATCGAGCACGCATACTCGGCTGACGGCGGCCTCGCCGTCCTGAAGGGCAACCTCGCCGAGGACGGCGGTGTCGTGAAGACCGCAGGCGTCCCGGCCGATCAACTGACGTTCCGGGGCCCCGCCCGTGTTGCCGAGAGCCAGGAGGAGGCCGTCGACATCATCCTCGCCGGCGACGTCCAGCCCGGAGAAGTCGTCGTAATCCGGTACGAGGGACCGAGGGGCGGGCCCGGGATGCAAGAGATGCTCTACCCGACGAGCTACTTGAAGGGCCGGGGGCTCGGGACCGTCTGCGCGTTGATCACCGATGGCCGGTTCAGCGGAGGGACGAGCGGGCTCTCCGTCGGGCACGTGTCTCCCGAGGCGGCATCCGGCGGCGCGATCGGGCTCGTCGAGGACGGGGACGTCATCTCGATCGACATCCCCAGCCGTTCTCTCACCCTCGATGTGCCCGACGAGGAGCTCGCCCGAAGGCGGGCGGCTCGCGACGAGGACGGCTTCGTGCCGATGAAAAGGGACCGGAAAGTGTCCGCCTCGCTGCGCGCCTACGCGGCCATGGCGATGTCAGCCGACAAGGGAGCGGCACGGCACGTCGACTGAGAGCGCGGCGGGCGCGCGCCGGCTCGGGTCAACTCCGCAGCCGGCGTTGCGCGCCGTTTGCCGCCGAATTCAGCAGCTCCCCGTCGTGGGGGTAGCTGAGGAGCCGCGCGGCGTCGCCAAGCGCGACCCATCGCAGCTCGTCCACCTCGGCTGAGGCCTCGAAGTCGCCCCCGTGCGGCTGCATCAACCAGTACTCGACGATCTTCGGTCGATCGCGCCGGTCCCGGTACTCGACCTGACCGACGAAGCGGCCGAGGGTGCACTCCAGTCCCGTCTCCTCCCTGACCTCGCGGAGGGCGCAATCTGTGGCGGTCTCGCCCGGCTCGAGCTTGCCCTTCGGAAGGGTCCAATCGCCCTGTTCAGGGCGGTGGATGAGCGCCACCTCCCAGCCCCCGGTCGCTGAGGCTCGCAGCACGATCCCGCCTGCGGCCCGGATGACCGTGTCGGGAGCGCCCCTTTCGTGCACGTTCGCCGACGATAGCTGGGCACGCGAGGAGGTGGTTGAGATTGTTAGCCCGCTGGGGACAACAATCTCAACCACCTGGGCCAGGCCGGCCGCCGGACGGCGCCTAGTAGCGTGGCGAGCATGGGCGCGGCGAACGTTTCTCGGACGGACGTCGAAGTCGAGTGGCAGCTCGACGCACTCGATCTGCGCCCGGTGGAGCGCTTCCTCAACAGCAGGTTCGCCGATGCCAGCCGGGACGACGACGCCGCGAGCGGCGTCCCGGGCGGGGGCGGCTCGGCCGTCGTGCCGCCGGGACTGAAGGTCGTCCCCCGGCCCGCGAAGCGCCTGGTCGACACCTACCTGGACACCGAGGACTGGCGCATCGCCCGCTCGGGGTACGTGCTCCGGACACGGCGCCGCGGCGGGGTCGTCGAGGCGACGATGAAGGATCTCACCCCGGCTGCCGACGGTCTCCGCCACCGCATGGAGGCGACCGAGTCGCTCCCGGGAGAAGGAGTCGACGGCCTTGACCCGGAGGGATCGGTGGGCCGGAGGGTCCAAGCCCTCTCGGGTGACCGGCCGCTTCACCAAGTGCTGGAGGTGAGGACGCGGCGCCGCCTTTACTCGCTCGTCGTGAACGAGGAGCCGATCGGCGAGGTCGCCCTCGACGACACGACGATCCTCCTCTCGGGCGATCCCCAGCGCCTGCGGCTCCAGAGGGTCGAGATCGAGGTGCTGGCATCGTGGGTCGACTCGCTGCAACCCTTTGTCGAGCAGCTCCGGCGCGACTGCGGCCTCCAGCCGGCCACGCTCTCCAAGTTCGAGGCCGGCCTGATGGCCGCAGGCATTGCGCTCCCCGACCGTATCGAGGCCGGCTCAGTGGCGGTCGGAGCCGACGCGACGCTCGGCGAGCTCGCCTACGCCGTGATACGCCGGGATGCTGCTGGGATGCTGAGGCACGAGCCCGGCACCCGCCTCGGCGAAGACCCGGAGGCACTTCACCAGATGCGGGTGGCCACGCGGCGCTTGCGTGCTGCACTGGCGCTTTTCGTCCCGGCGTTGCCGGTCAGGGCTGACCGGCTCTCGGCCGAGCTCGGCTGGCTCGCCGACGTGCTCGGGGCAGTGCGTGACCTCGACGTCCAGCTCGGCAACCTGGACGAATGGTGTGAGGACCTACCAGGTGAGCACGGCCAAGCGCTCGACGACCTCGGCGACTTGATGGCCCGCCACCGGGACGAGGCGCGCGCCCGCTTGCTCGACGCGCTCGAGTCGCGGCGCTACGAGCGCCTGGTCGCTGGCCTCCATGCGATGCTCGAGCAGGGACCGCTCAAGCGATCCCCCCAAGCCAACGCGCTTGCCGTCAGCGCCCTGCCAGAGCTGATCGGTCAGCGCCACCGCGCCGCGGTCCGCGCTGCCAAGCGGGCTCAGTCCTCCCGCGTCCTCACGGACTTCCACCGCCTTCGCATCCGCTGCAAGCGGCTCAGATATGCACTCGAGTTCACGTCTGGCCTCTACGGCAACGAAGTCAAGCGATTTGCCAAGAAAGTCGCTGGGCTCCAGGTGGACCTCGGTCTCATCCAGGACGCAGAGGTCGCGTACGAGCGGTTGCGCGGCATCGCCGTCTCGAGTGAGGGAGCAGGGCTCTCCCAGTCGACGATCTTCGCGATGGGAATGGCGGCACAGCGCTGCCGAGAAGATGCGGCCCACCGGCTCCGGGCTCTGTCGACCCCGGTCGATGCGTTGCGAGGTGCGGAATGGCGGCGCGCGGCCGACGCACTCGACGACGCGAAGGCTGTGGCTGAGGCGAAAGCTCTACACGCTGCCGCTAGCACCGCGGCGGCCAAGCAGGCAGCGAGAGTGCGGCGGACCCCCGTATCGGCCCCCTCGGTCGCGCCGGCGACCGGGCGAGCCCGTAGTCGACCCCGCCGGGTGCCCGCTCTCGGAGCTGGAGCGAGTCGGAGCGGTCAAACGCGGTCCGTCAACGGGGTGCGTGCCCCCGGTCGTTCGCCATCCACAACCAAGTCGTCCGGGGGAGCTTCGCCGCCAGCCGCGCTGGAGAGTGCAGCCCAATCGACGGCGTAGCCTCGATCAGGCGAACGGCCCGAGCTCGAAGCCCTCTTCTTGCAAGGCCTCTCGCACGCGCCCGGCAAGCTTGAGCGCGCCCGGCGTGTCCCCGTGAAGGCAGAGGGACCCGAACCGGTGGGCTAGACGCACGGCCTGGCGGGCCACGGCCTCGTCGTCCGTCAGGACTGCGCCCGGCTCACCTCGATCGACGAGGGAGCCGTCGTCCCGGTAAGCCCGATCGCAGAAACCCTCCTCGGTCGCGCCCCACCCCCTTGCCCGCGCCTGGTCGAGCAGGCAACCCGGCTGGGCGAGCACATGGTGGACCGGCAGAAGATCGAGGATCGCGTCCGCAAGCTCCTCGTCGGTGTTGGCGCGGTGATAGAGCGCACCGTGGAGCTTCACGTACCTCACGGTCGTCAGCTGCCCTAACCGCTCGACCTGCGCGGCCACCTGACGTGCGACGACATCGGGCGGGTCGAGTCGCTCAGCTCGCCCGAAGTTGGGTCGGTCGAGGTAGGAAGGATGAGCGCCGATGGTCACGCCGTTTGCCGCCGCAGCCTCTACGGCGGAGGCCATCGTCTGATCGTCGCCGGCGTGGCCACCGCATGCGACGTTGGCGCTCGTCACGATGGCCATGAGCGCAAGGTCGCCTTCGATCTCGCCCAGGTCGGCGTTCAGGTCGATCACCGGCTACATGCTCCCGCGGCCACGTAGGCTTCGCCACCGTCGTAACCTTGGGGCCATGGCTGCTGATCCAGAAACAGTGCATTGGCGCGGAGTGCACCATCTTGCGTTGGTGACGTCGGACATGGACGCGACCGTCCGTTTCTGGCATGGAGTCCTTGATGCGCGGCTTGTGACGACGCTGGCCACGCCGGCGTTCCGCCATTACTTCTTCGAGATCGGGACGGGCAACACGGTGGCGTTCTTCGAATACCACGGCCAGCACATCGACTCCTTCGCCAAACCGGCCGGGGTTCCCTACGAGCGGGCCGCCCAGTTCGACCACCTCTCGATGCACCTGCCGGACGAGGAGGCCCTGCACCGCTTACGGGACCGGCTGAAGTCGCACGGTTGCGAGGTGACCGACGTCGTGGACCACGGCTTCTTGCGGTCGATCTACTTCATGGACAACAACGGGCTCGCGCTCGAGGCCTCCTGGTGGACGTTGGATCCGACGGGCCGGCCGGCGGACTACCGGGACGATCGCCTGTTCTCCGACCCTGACCCGGTCGCCGCTGTCGTCGAGCTCCGTGAGACGGGCCAGCTCGACCACACCGTCGCCACCCACCTCGTCGACGAGATCACGCGGGACATCTACACCGCCGGCGCCTGAGGCTTGCGGGCGCGGGTCACGTGGTTCCGACGTTCCGCACTCAGCCGGAAGGGACGGCCCAACCCATCTGCTGGGCGATCTCCTTGCACGTCGGGCAGATCGGGTAGCGCTTCGGGTCGCGGTTGGGTACCCACGTCTTGCCACAGAGCGCCCTTACGGGAGTGCCATTGATGATCCCCTCGGCGACGCTCGGCCCGGCCGAGACGTACTCCTCCTCGCTCGGGCGGAAGCCCTCGAGCACTATGTGCGCCATCCGCTCGTGGTCGCCCTCGCCTTCGGCCGCGACCGGCGAAGTGGTGGGCCTTTCGATCGTCTTCGTGATCGGGTGGGAGTCCGGCATCTGCTACTTGCCTCCTGTGGCTCCCTGACTGTAGGCCCCCGGCCGCTCAGCCGCGCGCTGCCTCGCTGCACGACACCAGCTCACCCGCCCTCACCCCGAGCAGCTCATCCGCCCTGCCGCGGTTCACCGAGAGGGCGACGCAGCCGTCGCTGTCGACGAGAAGCACGGGCGAGCCGACAGGGACATCGGCGAAGGTCGAGGCGACCAGCGCGATCACGTCGCTCCCGCCGTTCGATCGCTGCAGCCTCGCGTGATCTCCCAGCCGACCGAGCAACGAGCCCTCGGCCGCGAATTGCACGTTCCCGAAGCCGTCCACCTGCACGACGAGGAAGCTCGAAGGTTCCGGCGCCGAGCTCACGCACCGCTGGCCGCCCGATGCGCACCAACGAGGTCACGTCGACGACCGGGCCGAGCTCGAGGAGGTCCACGCCGCAGGCGAGGTGGGCCGCGACCGGGGCGAATACGTCACGGCCGTCGAAGGTGTTCGAGCGCCCAGCGAGGAGATGCCGCTCGAGCGCGACAGCGCGCTCGCCGCCCCCTGCTGCGTCGGCGGCGAAGATCAACAGCCCGTTGTCTGGCCCGACGAACACCCGGCCGCCGGCTTCGATGGCAACTCCGAGCCGCCCGGTTCCCACTCCCGGGTCGACGATGCCCACGTGCACGCCCGGTCGCAGGTAGCTCATCGAGCGCTCCATCCGGAGTGCGCCGAGCAGGACGTCTTGCGGGGGGATGGAGTGGTCGAGATCGATGACCCGTACAAGAGAGGAAGGCCCGGCGATCGAGTCCACGACGGCGTGCAGCGCGCCGACGTAACCGCCTTGTGTCCCGTAATCGGTAACGAATGTCACGAGGTCGTATGAGGTTGCCACGTTCGACATCATGACCGCGGCCGGTACTAGCGTCGATCACATGCCGTACAACGAGGGACGTCTCGTCCACGACGCGGATGCTCACATCATGGAGACGCCGAGCTGGCTCATCGACCACGCCGACCCGGCGCTGAGAGATCGCCTCGAGCCCTTGCGCTATCCCGGCGGCAACGAGCTTCGCCAGACCGGTGACCCGCAAGAGCAGCAGCGGGACCTCCTGGCGGCCTTCGCCAAGCTCGCCGAGCGCCACCGGTCGTCGGAGTACACCTCGGACGAGCAACAGCAGATCATGCAGCGCAAGAACTTCGCTGCCACTGGCTCGTTCCTCCGGGAGGACCGCCCTAGAGCGCTCGACATGCTGGGTTTCTCGAGCCAGCTCGTGTTCAACACCTTCCACAACCGGCGCCTGCGTGACTTCGAACACCGAGGGGACCTCGACCTTGCGTACGGCGCGGCTCGTGCCCACAACCGCGGCATGGTCGAGTTCTGCTCCGTCGACCCCCGGCTGCTCCCTGCCTGTTACGTCCCGCTCGCCGACTTCGAGCGGGCGCGGCGGATGGCAGAGGAGAACATCGAGATGGGAGCCGGAGCTCTCCTCGTCGCGTCGGGCTGCCCCGCGACGCACTCGCCCAGCCACGTCGGGCTCGACCCGCTCTGGGCCACGGCAGAGCAAGCCGGCATCCCGGTCGTCTTCCACGTGGGCGGCACCGGCGATCTGATCGACAAGAACTACTTCAACAACGGACTGCCGATACCTCTGGACTTCCACGGCGGGGAGGAGAATTTCCGGTCGGTCGACTACATGGGTATCCCAGGACCGCCCGCGCAGACCCTCGCGACGATGATCTTCGACGGGGTGTTCGAGCGATTCCCGCGCCTCAAGTTCGGCGTGATCGAGCAAGGAGCCATCTGGGTGCCGTCCTGGATGCGCCAGATGGAGTCGGCCTTCGAGGCCTTCGCCCGTCACGAAGAGCGATTGCAGTCACTGTCGATGCGCCCGAGCGAGTACGTCGAGCGCCAGATTCGCTTCACGCCCTATCCCACCGAGGACGTCGGCTGGATCATCGAGCAGGCCGGTCCTCGGTTGTGCATGTTCTCGTCCGACTACCCGCACGTGGAGGGAGGCCGGCGGCCGATCGAGCGGTTCGAGGCCTCTCTTGCGGACACGCCGCCCGAGGCGCGTGAAGCTTTCTGGTCGGGCAACTTCTGCGACCTCATGGGGGAGCGCCTGCGCCTCGCAGCCTGAGCAGCTGGACCGTCACAACCGATTAGCCCAGAGAGCTCAGAACGCCTTGAAGTAAGGGTGCCCGTTCCGCCAGATGACGAACAGCACCTGCCCGATGATGTCGGCCCTCGGTACGAAGTGCGGTGACCAGTACCTGCTGTCGTACGAGACCGATCGGTTGTCGCCCATGACGAAGTAGTCGTTCTTCGGGATCTTGAGGGTGTAGATCGGGGGGCCTGGTGCTTCGTGTTTCGGCAGCCAGGGCTGAGCGATGGGCTTCCCGTCGATGTAGATCGTGCTGCCGAGGGAGTAGATCGTCTGGCCCGGCAGACCGATGACCCGCTTCACCAGGTCTTCGTTGTTCGGGTCCTCGGAGTCGCCCGGAGGTCGCTTGAACACGATGATCTCGCCCCGGTGAATCGTGCCGAGGTCGAACTTGAGCACGAGCATGCGGTCGCCCGGCAGGAGTGTGGGCTCCATCGACGAGCTCGGCACGTAGAAGGTCTGGAACAGGAACGTCCGAAGCAGCACCGCCGCCACCCCGGCGGTGACGATGAGCACGATCCAAGGAACGGCTCGTCTGGCGACCGAGGGGGCCGCCCCGGGCTCTTCGCCGGACGCGTCATCCGCGCCCGGCTGAACATCGTCTTCGGCGGCTACAGGCTGCTCCAGCGGAGCGGGCTCAATCGGCCGCTCCTGCAGCTCGGTCGTAGTTCCCGGGCCTGCCAGCGACACCATGGGCACCGAGTCGGCGGGCACCGAGTCGGCAACGCCCTCGTCATGCACGAAGGGCGAGGCTACTCGCTACTTCTCGGCCTGCCGTCTCGCCTGGTCCGGCGCGTATCTCTCAGTAAGCACGCGGCCGAGATCTGCAAGCCGTGCCCGGACGCCTTCAGGCGAGAGAACTTCGACGCGGTCGCCGAGGCGCCCGAGCTCTGCCGCCGCGCTCGCTTCGTGCGGGAAGCCGGCGTCGTAGCAGCCCGGCTCGACCGGGATGAGCTGGATCCAGGATCCGAGCCGCCGAGCGACTGATTGCTCGTGACCGGGCTCGACACGGAAGCGCACGGTTACCAGGCCGAACCGCCTTGAGAACCCGTCCCGGACCTCTCCCCACATGGCCTCCAAGTCGAATCCTTCCGGGCGGACAACCGGCTTGTCTGTCAGCGACACCTCGGTCACACGTGAGACCCGGAAGGTCCGCGGCCCGGCTTTGGTGAGGGCCAAGAGGTACCAGGCGTTCTTTTTTAGAACGAGCCCGAGCGGATGGACGCGCCGCGAGCTCTCGTCGCCGCCTGGCTTGTGATAGCAGAGGTCAACTTGCAGGCCGCGCAAGATGGCGCTGCGCAGGGCGGGGAGATGGCGCGGCCGGTCCGTCTCGTCATGCATGCCTCCCCAGCTCGAGGGGTCCTGATGGATGAGCGTGTTAGCGGCGAGTGCTCGCTGCCGGACCGGCTCGGGGAGGACCGCTAGGAGCTTACGGACTGCTGACCGGACGTCTTCTTCGAGCCCTAGCCCTCCGAGCGCCACCGGGCCGACGACGAGAGTGAGCGCCTGCGCCTCCTCGGCTGTCAGCCCGGACACGTTGAGCTTGTGACCTCCGAGCAGGGCCCAGCCTCCGCCCCGTCCGCGCTTGGCATAGATCGGCACCCCGGCGATCATGAGGGAATCGAGGTCGCGCCGGATCGTGCGCTCGGAGACCTCGAGCTCGAGAGCGAGCTCAGCCGCGGTGGCCTGCCTTCGTGCCTGGAGGATCAGGATGATCGACACGAGGCGATCTGCTCTCACTCGGGCAGCATAAGTCTCAAATAGGACACAAGATGTCCACGTTTACGCCGTAGGGTGGGATCGAGACTTCCTCACATCCGCGAAAGGCAGTGAACGATGACGGATTCTGATCCCCGCCCCTTGCTGAGCCGCTCGTACGAGCTCGCGGCCCGCGTGATCGAGGGCATCGGTGACGACCAGTGGCATCTCGCGACCCCGTGCACCGCGTTCGACGTCCAGCAGCTGACGGCCCACATCGTCGCAGCTGCAGCGCGCCCCGCCCAGATCGCGACCGGAGCCGAGATCGACGGCATGCCGGAGCTGAGCGTCGAGGCACCCGAGGGTGGATACGCCGCCGAGCTCGAGGTGAACGCCAAGGAGGCGGTCGGGGCCTTTGCGGACGCCAGCACGCTCGACCAGGACTTCACGCTCCCGTGGGGCACCTACTCGGGCCGCTCGATCGTCGAGATGTACGCCATCGAGATGACGGCGCATGCGTGGGATCTCGCCGTCTCGACCGGTCAGGACACCAAGCTCGACGACGAGCTGTCGGAGGCTCTGATGCCGGCGGCCCGCACCATGATCGTCCCGGAGTTCCGCGGCGGCGACATGCCTTTCGGTGCCGTCGTCGACCCCGGCGGCGATGCCCGGGCGGCCGATCAATTCGCCGGGTTCCTCGGCCGGTCGAGGCTCTGACCCGCAAGGAGGACCATCCCACCTGGAATGCGGCAACCCGGCGGTCCTGGCACCTGGCGGACAGCTCCTGTACATCTGCGTCGTCCACAGTCTGAGGATGACCGTCCTCTGGATGTGGATAATGACAGGGTGCTGACGAAGTGATCTGACATCAAGGTGAACAGAAGGTGGACAGAACCTGTGGGGCGTCGCGAGCCGCGCTAGCGCCCTTTCCGGAGCACGATACGTGGGTGCCTGACACCGACCTGCCTGCTACGGAGAGACTGTATCTTGAAGACGCCTATCTCGAGATGGTCGAGTCGACGGTGCTCGCCGTCGACGCCGACAACGCCCGCGTGGCTCTCGACCGCACGGTCTTCTACGCGACCGGTGGCGGCCAACCTCATGACACCGGAGTGCTCGGGAGCACGCCGGTCGTCGACGTCCGGTCGGACACCCAGGTCGTGTGGCACTCGCTCGAAGGTGTCCTGCCTGCGCCCGGTGATGTGCTGCCGGGACGGATCGACTGGGAGCGGAGGCACCAGCTCATGCGCACGCACACGGCCCTTCACATCCTCTGCGGCGTGATCTGGAACGACTATGGCACGGCGGTGACGGGAGGCAACATGGAACCGCTCGCGGCCCGGATGGACTTCGAGTTCGATCCGCTGCCGGAGGGGTTCGGTTCGATCATCGAGCAGAGGGTGAACGAGGAGGTCGAGAAGGCCCGGCCGATCGTGGTCTCGTTCATAGACCGGGCGGCGGCTGCGATCGACGAGGTGCTGATCCGGACGAAGACGAACCTCGTGCCCGACTACGTCGAGCGCGTCCGTATTGTCGACATCGTGGGGCTCGACAAGCAGGCCGACGGCGGGACTCACGTGCGTTCGACGAGCGAAGTCGGGCGCGTGCGGGTCGTGAAGACCGAGTCCAAGGGCAAAGGGAACAAGAGAATCCGCATAGCGCTTTCCTGAGGAGGGTCCCATGGACCACGTTCACGAGCTGTCCGAGGAAGTTCAAAGCAAGGCAAAGGCGATGCGATCGCTCGTGCCGGAGGTGTTCTCCGGTTACGCACAGATGAGCCGTGCCGCGATGGCTGACGGGGCGCTCACGTCCCGGCAGAAGGAGCTCATCGCTCTCGCAATCGCCGCGACACGAGAGTGCGACGGCTGCATCGCGGCCCATGCACGCGGTGCGCGGCGGGCCGGAGCTTCTCGGGAGGAGGTCGCCGAAGCCATGGGAGTCGTGGTGATGATGAACGGCGGGCCCGGTACGGTCTGGGGCCCTCGGTCGTTCGCCGCATTCGAGGAGATCGCGAGGGGGAGCACTTGAGATGGAGCGCTTCTCGTCGTTCGACGGCACGGCGATCGCGTTCGGGACGGCAGGGGACACAACGGGACGACGCGCCGTGCTCTTGCATCACGGGTTCGCCTCCACTTCCGAGATCAACTGGGTGCGGCCAGGCCTCGTCGACGCGCTCGCGAGATCCGGATGCCGCGTGGTCTTCATCGACGCGAGGGGCCACGGCGAGTCCGACCGGCCGCACGATCCTGTGTCGTACGCGAACGGCGCGATGGCAAGAGACGTGCGGGCGTTGATCGATCACCTAGGTCTCGAAGAGGTCGACATGGCCGGCTATTCCATGGGGTCTTTCGTGACCTTGGCCGTCGCGGCGAACGAGCCCCGGCTCCGGTCGATGTTCCTCGGCGGGGCTGGAACCGGACAGCTCCGGACCGGCTGGCGAGAGATCGCCAACGCGATCGCCGAGGCGCTCGAGACGGACGATCCGACGACCATCACGGACCCGTCTGCAAAGGCCTTCCGTAACTTCGCCGAAGCCACGGGGCAGGACCGCCTCGCCCTCGCGGCCATTCAGCGGTCGGGCGGAGGTCTCGGTCCCGACTCGGTCTCCTCGCTCAATCTCCCGACGCTTGTCGTGAACGGGGAGCGGGACACCCTCATCGGCGACCCCGGCTCGCTCGCCGCCCTCATAGAGGGTGCCCGTTCGCTCGTCGTGCCGGGCGATCACATCTCGGCCGTCGTGCAACCTGAGTTCCGCGACGCGCTCGTCTCGTGGGCGATGTCGTGATGTTCGGTTCGTACGAGGACTTCGAACACCTTCGTTTCTCACGGCCCTCGCCCGGCGTCGTCCTGGTGACGATCGACAGGCCCGAGCGGCTGAACGCAGCCAACGTGCGGCTCCACCGCGAGCTCTCGGAGGTGTGGCGAATCGTGGACGCGGACGAGGGTGCGCGGGTGTCCGTCGTGACAGGGGCCGGGCGGGGCTTCTCGGCGGGGGGAGACCTCGAGATGATCGAGGAGATGGAGGACGACTACGAAAGCCTCGTCACGCAGCTGCGCGACGCAGGCTCGCTCGTGCAGCGCATGCTCGATGCCCGCAAGCCGATCGTGTCCGCCATCAATGGGGTGGCGGTCGGCGCAGGACTTGCCGTCGCTCTGCTGGCGGACGTCTCGGTCGCGGGCGAGGGCGTCCGGATCTCCGACGGTCACGCTCGTCTCGGAGTAGCGGCTGGCGACCATGCGGCCCTTGTATGGCCACTTTTGTGCGGGATGGCCAAGGCGAAGTACTACCTCATGACGGCGGAATTCATGACCGGGGCCGAAGCCGAGCGAATCGGTCTAGTGACGAAGTGCGTGCCGGATGGCGAGGTCCTCGGCGAAGCGCTCGCCATCGCTGCCAGGCTCGCTGCGGGCAGCGCGACCGCGGTGCAGTGGACCCGCCATGCCTTGAACGGCTGGCTCCGACTTGCGATGCCCACCTTCGGGGAGTCACTCGCGCTGGAGATGCTCGGGTTCCTCGGTGAGGACGCCGCCGAAGGCTTGGCGGCCCTCAAGGAGCGACGCGATCCGGTCTTCCCCTCGGCTCCCCCGGGCGCCGGCCGACCTCCCGACAGCCCCTGAAAGCGCCTTAGTAGGTGAGCTCGGCGCTGATGACCGCGTTGAAGACCGAGCCGGCGGGGCCCTGGATCCCGATGAGGCCACCGAGCCCAGTTGTGGCCACTGCGACCGGGGCCGCGTAGGCCCATGCCACTCCCGGAGGGGCGGTCCGCGGGCCGCCCGGCGTCACCGTCGGAGGCGGGCTGAAGGTGACAGCGGTGGCAGCGAAGCTTCCCTTCGCCGTCCCCGTCCCGATTGCGTACAGGAAGTCACCCTTCTTGATGGCTCCGAGCGAAGACGAGGTATTGCCACTCCTGAAGATCGTCGAGGAGTTGGTCGTGATCGTCTCGGTAGCGCTCCCGACGGGGCTCGTGGTCGTCCCACCAGAGCCCAGAGAGACACCCCCGTTCTGCCCGCTGCGGATGATCGCGATCGTCGAACCGGAGACCGAGGACACGACGCCGCTCACACTCGGGCCGATCACGACGACGTTCGTAGCTTGGAGCTCCGTCGGGTCCGAGGCTGCCGAGCCGTATGCGAACACCTGCTCACCGCGGCTGACCGCATCCGAGCCGACCGTTGTCCCGGCCTCGGAGTACCCGGTCGAACCGTTCACGAGGACGTCCCGCTCGAGGCCGCCGTTGGACGTCACAACGATCTCGCTCGAAGATACCGAGACGACGGTTCCGACCGCCCACGGCTCGATGACGATGACCGCCGAGGCGACCTGCACAGGCGGCGGCGTCGGCGTCGTCACGGTGGTTGGGGGCGCGCTCGTGGACGAGCTCGAGGTCGGGCCGGCGGACGGTGGGGTCGCCGGCCCGGCGGTGACAGGGTAGGCGACAAGCGCGAGGACGATCTCGACCCGGTCCCCGACGGTGACGTTCTTCGAGGTGCCCTTGGTCAGCATCGTGAAGTACTGCGTCGAGCTGTCCGTGCGAATGACCTGCTTGCCGTTTGCGGCGCTCGCGATGGTGATGGTCCCCTTGCCGATTGCGGTCACCTTCCCGGTCAGTGCACCGGCGCCACCCGGCAGGCCGGCGATGTCGTGCAAGAAGCCGTGCCCCGCCAGCCGGGGCACATTGACTCCGCCCGTCTTCGCAGCCGAAGGGCTCGTCGCCGACGCAACGTGGGCGGCCGGGCGTGGCCGATGGGTGGAGGTCCCCTTCGCCGAGGCGGACGCTGCCAGGTCCGCGATGGTGAAGGCGGCGGCTGCGAGGCCGCCGACTGCGACCAGGGCGAGGATGCCCCGGAGCGCGCGGCGCTTGTGCGTGGGCATCCCGCTTTCTGTCGGGGAGGTCGAATTGTCGCTGGAACCAGGCATCGTCACACGATCAGTGTCGCGCCCTACCCTGAGAAACTCCTCGAATTCTGCCCCCCGACCTCACCCCCTCGGCGAGCGAGTTGGCACCCGACCTCGGTTGCCGCTGAACTACTGCGCCAGTGGAACTCGCCGCGCCGAGGCGCCCGAACCGTCGCCTCGCCGGGGCGATCGTCCAGTTCGGGTCCTTCGTCGTGATCCTCGGGATACCAGACGGGCTGGTGGGGGTGCTGTGGCCGACGATGCGGCGGAGCATGCACCGCCCGCTCGCCGACCTAGGCGAGCTCGTCCTTGCGGGCACGGCGCTGTATCTCGTGGGTGGCCTGGTGGCGGACCGAATTCAACGGGCGATCGGTCTCCGTGCGACGCTCTTCTGGTCGACCGTCATCGGCCTCGGCTCGCTGCTCGGCTGGGCCCTTGCACCGAGCTGGTGGGTGATCCTCGTGGCCTTCTGCTCTCTGGGCCTCGTGAAAGGCGTCCTCGACGCCGTGCTGAACGCGGTGGCGGCGGTGGACGGGGGGGTGCGCCGGCTGGGTCTCTTGCATGCGAGCTGGGCGATAGGAGGCACGCTCGGCCCGGTTCTCGTCGCCACGCTCGTGGCAGGAGGGGACTGGCGCGCGGCCGTCGCGGTCGTGGCGGGCGCGGGCGCAATTCTCGTGCCGTTCGCGGCGGCCTCTCCGCGGACGGTGGCCCGCGCGCCGGAGCCGATTTCTGAGCCGCCACCCGCACGCGGCCCGGGGCATCGCTCGGCGATGTCGCGGCCCGGCCAGTGGCAAGGGCTGGCGGCGACGGTGCTCGCCTTCATGGCCTACACCGCAGCCGAGTCGGGACCGGTTGCCTGGGGGACGACCTATCTCATCAGCGACCGCCATCTCGGCACGACGGCCGCGGCGGCGGCGATGGCGGTCTTCTGGGGGGCGCTCACGGCGGGCCGCCTCGGGCTGGCGGTCCGCCAGCGTTGGCCCGCGACGCAGGTCCTCGAGGCGAGTTGCCTCCTGTTCGTGGCCGGCATGGCACTGTTCTGGCTACTGCCGGGATCGCTTGCCGTCGTCGGCCTCCCGATCGCCGGGCTCGGCTCCGCACCGATCTTCCCGCTGTACGTGGCTCTCACGCCTGGCCGGCTCGGAGAAGAGGTGACCGGGCGAGCTGTCGGCTACTCCGTAGCAGGAGCGGCAATCGGCGGTCCGGCAGCGGTGGCGCTCTTCGGAGTCCTCGCTGCGTCGTTCGGGACCGGGGTGCTCGCGCCCTGCCTGTTCGGAGCGGCAGTCGTCATGTACCTGGCGCACCGCTTGCTGGCGCTCGTCGTGCGCAGGCAGGCGGTCGCGGCATGAGCGCTGCTTAGAGTCGGTACATGTCCGTGATGGCGCCGGGTGGCGCCGGCACGAGGAGCCGGGTGGTCATCCTCGGCGCAGGGTTCGCCGGTCTGGCAGCCTGCGACGTGCTCGCCCGCAAGGGCGCCGCGGCGGACCTGGACGTGGTGGTCGTGGACCGGCATACCTACAACACCTTCCAGCCGCTGCTCTACCAGGTGGCGACGTCGGGCCTTAACCCCGGCGACATCGCGTACCCCGTCCGGGCCTACCTGCGCGCACACCCGAACGTCACGTTCCGGCAGGGAACCGTGTACGACGTCGACTTTGCAGCACGAGAAGTCTTGTTCGAAGCCAACGAGCCGCCGCTCGCCTACGACTACCTCGTGATCGCGACCGGGGCCACGACGAACTACTTCGGCGTGCCGGGAGCGGCCGAGCACGCTCATGCGATCTACACGATGGAGGATGCCGTCTCGGTCCGTGACCACGCCTCCGCCGCGCTCGAGCACGCGGCGACCTTCGGTGCACCAGGCGGCGAGCTGACCATCGTGCTCGTGGGCGGTGGCGCGACCGGCGTCGAGATGGCGGGGACGCTCGCCGAGCTGCGCAACGTCGAGCTCGGCTCGACTTATCGCGGGATCGACCCGGCCCAAGCACGGATCGTGCTCGTCGAGCAACTCGACCGGCTGCTCGGCGGCTTCGACGAGCGACTGGCCGCCTACGCCCTTCGCGCTCTCGAGCGGCGCAAGGTCGAGGTGCTGCTCGGCACGGCGGTGCGGGAGGTCTTCAGTGACCACGTCGTTCTCGGCAGTGGCGAGGTAATCGACTGCGGCACAGTCGTGTGGTCAGCCGGCGTCCGGGCCGGCGACCTCGCCGACCGGCTGGCAGTGCCGCAGACGCGAGGGGGGCGGATCGAGGTTGGTAGGGACCTACGCCTGGCCGAGCGCCCTCAAGTGTTCGTGATCGGCGATGTCGCAGGTGTGACGGGAGATCGGGAGGGCGAGGGCCTCCTGCCACAGCTCGCCCAGCCGGCGATACAAGAAGGAAGGCATGCCGCGGCCCAGATCCTGGCAGTGGAGCAGGGCAGCCCGACCGAACCCTTCTCTTACAGGGACAAGGGGATCATGGCGACGATCGGGCGGAGGGCCGCAGTCGCTCAATTCCCGAACGGCGTCAAACTCCGTGGCACGCTCGCTTGGGTGGCATGGCTGGGCCTGCACATCGTGTTCCTGTTGGGCTTCCGGAACCGCCTCGCTGTCCTCCTCAACTGGGCGTGGCGGTATGTCTGGTGGCGCCGGGGGACTCGGGTCATCGCCGGTTCGTGAGGGTTCAACGGCGGGCATGCAGCCGAGCAGCGACCAGCGCGTGGGTGCACGGCGTGACGACGTGAGACGGGACGACGTGCACGTGGGTGAACACGCCGAGAACGAGGGCAGGCACCGCGACTCCGATCGCGGTGGCGGGCCCGCCCCATCGTGCCACTGAGAGCCACTGAGGCAGTCGGCCGGCAGGTGGCGGGTCGGAGCGTGCCACTCGCCCGAGAGCCCGGCGCCATTGCGGTGGCTCCGATGCCCGGATGGCAGCGAGCACGCCCGGAGCGGCATCCGGGGCGGGGGTCACCGATCCGATGCGCAACCTCGGCGAGAGCTCGTCGAGCTCGGACGCAAATGCCCGGCACGACACGCACAGCTCGACATGCGCCCTGAGCGGACCTTCTGGGATCGGGGAGGTCTCGCCGTCTGTCAGCGCCGAGAGCGCCTCGCGGGCGGCATCGCACCGGATCACACCCGTCGTCATGACGACGACCCGTACAGGATCGGGACCCGCATCACCTGGACCTTCATCCAGGCGCCCGAGGGGCCGAGCTGGTAGGCGGTGAGCAACGACCGGTCGACGACGAGTGCATCGGGCTCTGTCGCGGGACCCGCCGCCCCGCTGCCGTAGGCGACTGTCTGGGTTCCCGGCGGGGGCGCCGCCACAGGCTCCCAGCGCCGAGCCGACTGGCCGAGGACGTCGAGCTGCTCGTCGCGGGGGGCCGCGGCCGATCCCCGCGCGAGGAGCACGAAGAGGCCGCCTGGCGCTGTCCCGATCGCCTGGATCCGCTCGCCGCTACCGATCGCGAGGCGATCGGACTCCTCCCACGAGGCGCCGACGGCACTCTCGGTCAGATCTATGAGGCTCCACCGTGAGCCCGCACGCGCTGCGACGAGCATGCGGATTCCTGCGCCGTCAGGGGTGATGCCGGCGACTTCGGTCGTCGCCGAGGAGAGCGCGCCGCTCAGGCGGGGGCCGACGTCCTTCCACGAGCCGCCGGACAGCTCGAGCAGCCCGACGTGACCTCGTCGGTCGCAAGCCGTGCCGAGGACGGGCGTGCCGCCGCCCGCGCCGGCGAGGGCGACGGCGGTGAACGCCCCCACTCCGCACGACCTCGCGCCGGCCGCCGTCACGGCCTTCCTGGTGGCGACCGTGCGCCAGCCGCTCAGCCCGCCGGCGTTGGAGACGACCGACTTGCCACCGCGCCCGAGCAGCGCAACCGACCCGCCTCGGCTCGAGCCTGCCAACGCGTCTGGGACGGGTGTGAGCGCACTCGGCAGGATGCCGCCGGACCAGGTCCTTCCGGCGTCGGCCGTGCTCGCGAGCGGCGAGAACTCGAGCAGGCCACTCGTTGGGAACCCGATCGCGAGGGGGCGGCTCTCCCCGTCGCGCACGACCATCCCTCCGTTGTCCGCAACACCGGCTGGTGTGACGAGTGCCCAACGGGAGGAGCCCGGTGGCCTGACGATGAGCTGCCAGAACGTGTTGGCCTCCGAGCCGAGTCGGCCCATGGGGATCAGCGCCCAGCTGGCCCCAGACGAGGCGAACGAGGTCGGGAGCGCGAGGGCGAGCGGATCGGTCGGCTGGCGCGCTGCCGTCGTTGCTCGCGAGCAACCGATCGTGAGCAGCCCGAGGACGGCCGCAAGGAGCGCGAGCAAGCGCCAGGTCTCGCCTCGCGGAGTGCCCGCAGCCAGCGTCATGATGCTGGGAGCACGTTCTCGATCGACGCCGTCAGCAAAGTCGAGAATGAAGCTTTCGTCGCTTGGGTGCCAGGACCTGGATCGCTGTCAAGTACGTAGCGGGTGTGGCCGTGACCGTTGATGATGTAGACGAGATCAGAGTGGGCGATCATCGCGCCGGCCGACTCGACCGACACCTGGACCCCGTACTCGTTCCAGGTCCGCTGCAACTGGCCGACCGATCCCGTCAGGAAGAGCCAGTTCGCCAGCCGGGACATGCCCTCTGCCCGGTCGAAGGCCTGAGTCGCCGAGACCGAGCGGTAGAGCGGGTTGGCCACGACCGCGATGAAGACGACGTGTCGCGAGGCGGCACCGAGCGACGCGTCCGCCTGGCGGAACTCCTGAGCGATTATCGGGCAGTCGCTCGTGCAAACGGGGTCGAGGAACGTGAGGACGACCGTCTTGTTGCGCAGGCCCGCGAGGCTGACCGGCTGGTCTCGCTGATCCACCAGGTGGAACGCGGGTGCGGGCGTGTTCAATGCATTCGGCGAACCGTCGATCGCCTCGGCGACGATTGGATCCGCGTTCGGGTTCACCGAGGCGAGAGCCATCGGCAGCGCTCCGACGGTAACGACACCTATCGCGCCGAGAGCAGCGAGCGCACGTAAGAGGAAGGCCGGCTGGGCTGTAGCCCGCCGCCTGAGCGCTTCGATCGCCCCGAGCGCTTCCACGCGCCGTTCGGCTGCGGCCTCTGCCACTACCGGTAGCGGCTTCACGAGGGCCAGGTACCCGCCAACGATGACGAGCAACATCGGGACCATGCTGTTCGGGTCGGTGCCGACACCCCCGAGGAACCCGAAGTCCTGCACGAGGACCCAGTCGGCGAGGCAGACGACCGCAGCCGCGCCAACCCCGAGTCGGACGACGGCAGGCCGCCCGCTCAGAAACGCGAGCCCGATCGCTCCAAGCGCCACCACCACGAAGAGATTGACGGCGAACCCGTGAGCGGCGTCGAACGACGCGAAGGCGTTGAGGGAAGAAGAGATCACCTTCGGCTGGGGGGTGGTGACCATGCTCTGGACCATCGAGGTGAGGGTCCCGACGGTCCTTCCGTGAGAGGCCCCTTGCCAGAAACCCCGGCCCGGCCACGCTTCGAGCACCGCCATCCCGATGAAGAAGGTGCCCATCACGCCGAGCACGACCCGCCCGAGCCGAGCCGAGGTGAAGGACCGGTCTGGTAGTGCGACGATCACTCCGGCGGCGCAGTAGAAGAGCACGGCTCCGGGTGTCCCGAAGAGCCACGATGCCCCCGGGGCGAAGATGCCACCGAAGCTCTCGCCGAAGATCCACACGAGCACACCCCAGAAGACGCTGGCGACCCCGCCCAGGCGGGACCACAGGCCCCTCGGGGCGATGAGCAGCCACAGGCCGATCCCGAGCTGGATCCACACGGCCGCGGCGGCTGCCTCTATCGGATGGTTGTTCCAGATCGTGCCGCCGGCGTTGACGAGGTGCTGGACCCAGGCCGGCGACGCCTGCGCGGTCGGCTGCACGACCTGAGGGATCATGCCGAGTGGCATCGCCGATTGTGCCTGGAGCAGCCCGTCGAGCACCCAGATCAGGCCGAACCCGATTCTGAGCAGCCTCCGCACGGCCGGTTCGGGCCCGATCGCGGGCAGGGCATCGGTCGCCGGCAACGGCCGCGGGCCGTCGGCGGCGGCAGCCTTCGAAAGTGCTCGGATCTGGTTGGCCCGGATCAGGTTCCATGTGAGGACCACGATCGCCAGGATGGCCAGCACTATGAGACCCTGGTGCAACAGGGCGGTGCGGAATGCTGAGACGATGGTCGAGTTGTTGGCGGACAGCCCTGAGCCCATTCCGGGCATTACGGAGCGTCCTTTCCCGGGTCGGATCGGTGCGTGTGCATGACACAGGGGTAGTACGACCTCGGCTGGGAAAAGTTCCCGCCTTTTGGAACGACGAGTGCCCCGAGTCGCTGGCGGCTCGTCGCCCGGCTACGGTCACCGTCGTGGACGAGCGACTCGACCTGCTGCTGGCCGAGGCCAAGGCCGGCAACCGCTCGGCGTTCGCCCGGTTCATCCGGGCGACGAACCGGGAAGTCTGGGGTTTTTGCATGCGTATCGCGGGGCCTGCCGACGCTGACGATGCGACACAGGAGACCTATCTCGCACTGTGGAAGTCGCTCGGGTCCTACAGGGGGGAGTCATCTGCTCGTACGTGGTTGTTCGTGATCGCCCGCCGGTCAGCCTCCAAGATCGCGCGCGAGCGGCGGCGGTGGGCTGAGCTCGCCGGCAAAGTCCCGCTGCCGCCCGACCCGCCGCCTGCCGCGCTGGCTGTCGAGATCGAGGAGACGCTCGCCCGGCTCGACCTCGAGCGGAGGACGGCGATCGTGTTGACGCAGATGCTGGGTTTCTCGTATGCCGAAGCTGCGGTCATCTGCGAGTGCCCTGTCGGGACGATCCGCTCACGGGTCGCGCGCGCTCGCGAGGCCATGCTCGAAGACCGGGCGTCGACCAGTCGTCAAGCCGGCTAGGGGTTTCCAACTGAGGCAATCGACGAAAGGAGAGACTCGTGACGCGACTGGCCAACGTGCTCGGACGAGCCGCGCTCGTCACCGACGATGGCGGAATCGATGTCGAGACAGCGTCCGAGGGCCGGTTCGCAGCCGATCCTCAGTCTCTCTACGAGCGCTGGGACGAGTTCCTGCACTGGGCCGCGCAGGTGGTGCCCGATGCGGGAGGCGGCGCTCCGTTCGAGATCGCAGAGGCCGACCTGCTCTCGCCCGCTCCCTTCCCGTCCCAGGTGTTCGCCATCGGGCTGAACTATCGCGACCACATCGCTGAGACCGGCGCAGAGCTGCCCGAGGCCATGGCGGTCTTCACGAAGTTCCCGACGTGCATCACAGGGGGCTTCGAAGAGATCGTCCTTCCCGAGACCGGGGCGGTCGACTGGGAGGTCGAGCTCGTCGTCGTCATGGGACGCCGGGCTCACAAGATCGCCGACTGGGAAGCCTGGAGCCACGTGGCGGGGGTCTGCGTCGGCAACGACCTGTCCGAGCGGATCCTGCAGCGAGCGGCCGGCAATCAATTCTCGATGGGGAAGTCGTTCCCCGGCTTCGGCCCGATGGGGCCGTACCTCGTCACTCCGGACGACCTGACCGAGCCCGATGACCTGGCCCTCTCGTGCACCGTCAGCGGCGAGCTCATGCAGTCGAGCCGCACGAGCGAGATGGTCTACCCGGTCTCACGGATCATCGAGGAGCTCGCGGCGGTCGTCCAACTTCTCCCCGGCGACGTCATCTTCACGGGCACCCCGGCGGGGGTCGGGTGGGTGAAGAACCGGTTCCTCCAGCCCGGCGACATCCTCGAGAGCACTATCGAGGGCATCGGGACCATACGCAGCAGGGTGGTAGGCCCTTAGGAGCGCAGCACGTCGGTGGCGGTCACGGCTTGTGCCGTCTCGCCGCCGCCGCGCGTTCGAGCCGCCCCTCGTCGAACACGGGGCCCGGCGTCTCGATGACCCGGCCGTCGGCGCAGAAAAGGACGAACCGGTCGAAACCACGGGCGAAGTAGCGATCGTGCGTGATGGCGAGGACAGTTCCCTCGTATCCGGCCAGGCCCGCCTCGAGCGCTTCGGCCGACTCGACGTCCAGGTTGTCGGTCGGCTCGTCGAGCAAGAGCAACGTCGCGCCCGACAACTCGAGCATGAGGATCTGAAGCCGCGCCTGCTGGCCACCCGACAGCGTTTCGTACAGCTGGTCTCGTGCGCGCGACAGCTCGTAGCGCCCGAGAGCGGCAACGGCTCGTTCGAGGGGAAGGTCGAAGTCCTTCCAGAGGATCTCCGAAAGCGTGCGGCCGGCGAGCTCGGGGTGCTCGTTCGTCTGCGCGAAGCGGCCGGGCGTGACCCTCGCTCCGAGCCGGACTGTGCCGGAATGCCTGACGTGGTCGCCTGCGATCAACCTGAAGAAGTGCGACTTCCCCGTCCCGTTCGGCCCGAGGCAGGCGATCCGTTCCGAATGGGTCACCTCGAGGTCGAGGGGCTCTGTGAGGCCGTCGAGTGCGACGCCGGCGCACGTTATGACTCGCTTGCCGGTGCGGCCTCCGGTGAGGCGCATCGATATCTTCTGGGGGCGAGGGATCGCCTCGGGCGGGCCGGCTTCCTCGAAACGTCGCAAGCGGTGCACGGCGTTGTTCAGCCTCGAGGCGAAGTCCGAGTTGTACGCCGCCTTCCGGCGCATCTCCACGACCACCGCCTTCAATCTGGCATGCTCCTCGTTCCAGTGCTTGTGGAGCTCCTCCAATCGGGAGAAGCGCTCTTCTCTCGCCTCGTGGTACGTCGCATACGACGCTCCGTGCACCCATGCGGTCGATCCTGCGGCAGTCGGCTCCAGCGTGACGACGCGGGTGGCGCTGCGGCGCAGCAGCTCGCGGTCGTGCGAGATGAAAAGGACCGTCTTTCTCGAGCTCGCGAGGGACTCCTCGAGCCACTCCTTGCCCGGGACGTCGAGGTAGTTGTCCGGCTCGTCGAGCAGCAACAGGTCTGCGGCGGAGGAGAGGAGGGTGTGGAGAACGAGGCGTTTCTGCTCCCCACCGGACAACGACCCGACGAGCCGATCGCCGGCCACGGCCATCGGAAGGCCGATCGCCTGAGTCGTCGAAGTGTCCCACAGGACCTCGGCGTCGTAGCCGCCTAGGTCACCCCAGTCGGCGATGGCGTGGGCGTAGGCGAGGTGGCTCCGTTCGTCGCCCTGCTCTCCCATCTCGTGCTCCGCGCGCGACAGGACGTCGGCTGCGCGACGCAGTGGTGGCGGCGCGATTGACACGAGAAGGTCCCGCACGGTCGTGCCGTCCCGGATCGAGCCGATGAACTGGCTCATCACTCCGAGCGAACCCGAGATCGAGATCGAGCCGGCCTCGGGCGACGGTACGTCAGAACCAGGACCCGTCGCTGCTGCTGCGATCATGCGGAACAGCGTCGTCTTGCCCGAGCCGTTCGGCCCGACCAGGGCTGTGATCGACCCCTCGTCGACGCGGAACGAGACGTCACCGAGCAGAGGCCGGCCGTCGAGCAGTGAGTAGACGACACCGTTGACGTCGATGTGGCCCATCTGTCACCAAGTGATGACGTCGATGCGGGCGAGCACCTCTTCGTCGAGGCGCTCGAGCACGTCGAGGGCTGCCATGTTCTCCGTCACTTGCTCGGGCCGGCTGGCGCCGGTGATGACGGTCGACACCTGAGGATTGTGCGCGCACCAGGCGATGGCGAGCTGTGCGAGCGAGCAGCCGATCGAGTCGGCCACTTCTTTGAGGGCCCGCACCTTGGCGTTGCGGTGCTCGTCGGTCATCGCCCCTCGCAGCCACTCGTAGCCCTCGAGCGCCGCACGGCTCCCCTCCGGGATGCCGTCGAGGTACTTGCCGGTCAGCTGGCCGGAGGCGAGCGGGCTCCAGGTCGTGATCCCGAGCCCGTAGCGCTCGATGAGTGGACGGTACTCCTGCTCGACGCGGATGCGGGCGAGGAGGTTGTACTGCGGCTGCTCCATGACGGGCTTGCGGAGGCGGTAGCGCTCGGCGACCTCGAATGCCTCGATGAGCTGTTCTGCCGACCACTCCGAGGTGCCCCAGTAGAGCGCCTTTCCCGACGACACGATGTCGTGCATCGCCCAGACCGTCTCCTCGACGGGTGTGCTCGGGTCGGGCCGGTGGCAGAAGAGCAGGTCGACGAAGTCCAACCCGAGGCGGTCGAGAGAGCCGTCGATCGCCTGCAGGAGGTACTTGCGGTTCAGCGTGTTCGACATGTTCACGTGCCGGGAGAGGCCCCAGAAGAGCTTCGTCGACACGACGTAGGAGTTGCGCTTCCAGTCGAGTTGGTGCAGCGCTCGACCCATGATCACCTCCGACTGCCCGCCGGAGTACGACTCGGCGTTGTCGAAGAAGTTGACGCCCGCGTCCCGCGCCGCGCTCATGCACGAGACCGCGAGATCGTCGTCGAGCTGAGGGCCGAAGGTAACCCATGAGCCGAACGAGAGCAGACTCACCTTGAGCCCTGACCGGCCGAGTCGTCGGTATTGCATCGTCACGTTGGCCCCTTCCACCGGACTCGCCGTCCATCGGCGAGCTGCGATCGACCGTCCGAAGGTCGCTCAGCCCTCGACGGTAGTGGCGTAGATTCGGTCACTGCGCAGGGCCGCCGGTCGTAGGAGCTAAGCGGCATCTGCCGGAGCTAGGAGGACAGGTGCCCGATCGGGGACAAGTGGTGCTGGTTAACGAGGACGGACGCTCCATCGAGCCGAGCGAGAAACGAGCGGCGCACGAGCCGCCAGGTCACCTTCATCGTGCGTTCTCGGTTTTCTTGTTCGGTCCGGACGACCAGATGCTCATCCAGCAGCGAGCCCAGTCGAAGTACCACTTCCCGGGGATCTGGGCGAACGCCTGTTGCAGCCACCCGGAGCCGGGCGAGGATCTGGTGGCGTCGGCGGAGAGGCGGGTGCGCGAGGAGTTGGGTGTCGAGTGCGAGCTGCACGAGGCCGGCTCGTTCACCTACCGCGCTGTCGACCCGGTCAGCGGGCTCGTCGAGCACGAGTACGACCACGTGCTGATCGGCACGACCACCGCCACGGTGCTCGAGCCCGATCCGGACGAGGTTCAGGACTGGCGCTTCGTGGAAGTGGGCGCGGTGATGGACTCGGGGGTGGCGGAGGGTTTTGCTCCGTGGTTCCGTGAGGCGACGGCGATCGCGTGGGCCGCCCATCTGGGGCGGACGCACCAGTAACTGGCGGTGAGTCCTCGACAGCAGGGATGTCGACTTGTACTGCCCTCGAGCGCTACCGACCGCTCTTTCGGCCTTGGTACGGGACCAAGATAAGTGACAGCAGGTCTGTCATGAGGCGACGGGTCCGCTCCGGGGAGCATCCCTGCTGGCTCCGCAGGGCCTCCCAGCTCGACCAGCTCGTTACGAGCTGCAAGCCTTCGAGTACCAGCGCCTTTTCCCTGCCAGCCTTCTTCAGCTCGGGCTCGAAGACATCCGCCAGCTGGTTGCGGGCCGCTCGGTTCGCCTCGTTGACCACCCGGGCGAGCGAGTCGTGCCTCGTGACGAGCCGCATGGCGACCCTTCGCACGGAGCCGATCTCCTCGTACATCTTCGACCGGAGGCGCACGATCGCCGCGATCCGCTTGTCGAGCTCTTTCATGTCCGGGCGTGGCGCGAGGTAAGTGACTAGTCGCGGGCGCTGGCGGGTGGCCGCGGCTAGGAACAGAGAGTCGAGATCGGCGAAGTGCCGGAAGACGGTGCGCTCCGACACGCCGGCGCGCTCAGCGACCTCGGCAGCACCGGGTATCGGGCCACCGTGCTGCTCTTGGATGATCTCGAGGACAGCGGTGACCACTGCGTCCTTGTTACGAGCGGCGCGAAGACGACGGCCGTCGGCGTGGTTTTCGTCCTCGTCGGACGGTATTCCTGCGGCTGCAGGCGTTGGGATCACCCCCTTGTCAGGGCCAGACTGGTGCCGACCACCCGACAGCATATCGTGACGCCACGACCGCAACTTCGGTAGCGCCAGTCATCTGACAGATGTTGCGGGGAGCGCGCGGGCACGAGTGAACAGGCACTGACTGGTCAGTCAGTCAGGGGTCGCTCAGCTGGCGTAAAGCTGACCGTCAGCCTCTGAGACGGCGATCTTCGGCAGCGGTCGGGGTGCCGGACCCGAGATGACGTCGCCGGTGAGCGCCGAGTAGATGGACCCGTGGCACGGGCACTGGAACTGCTGGACCGACTGCACGTAGCCGACGGTGCAGCCCTCGTGGGTGCAGATTGCGCTGAAACCGAGGTATTCGGCCGCTTTTGGCTGGACGACATACGCGGGCAGGCCCTGCTCGGTGAAAGAGGCCGCACCGCCGACCGGGACGCCTGAGGCGGGTCCGATCCGCTTGCCTTTCGGGGCGCCGCCGGATCCTTTGGTTGCCGTGGTGGGCGTCGTGCCGGAGCCGCTCGACGGCTTGGTCGAGCTCGTGGCCCCCGAGAGGGGCGGGGCGCCGCTCGTACCGCCGGAGCCGGCGCTCGAGACCATCCTCCCGATGGCAGCGACCAGGCCACCGAAGATCACGACGAAGGTGCCGAGGGCGGTGGTGATGCCCATCCTGCGCACGGCGGCGCGCCGGTCGACGGTGTCAGAGGCGCGCGATGGGCGGGCCTTGCGCTCTGCCGCGTGGCGGGTCGCCAGCTTGGCATCGACCGAGAACGAGCCGGGTCCACCCAGGATGAGAGCTGTCCAGGCGAAGAAGAAGACGATGTCGGCGCCGTAGTAGTAGGGAGTCGTGCTCCAGCTGACGGTGAGGAAGAACATGAGCGAGAGCAGCATGCCGCCGGCCGCAGCGGTACGTGCGCGGAACCCCAGCAGGGTGCCCACCCCGACTGCGAGCTCTCCGAACGCGATGATGACCCCGAGGAGCGCAGCAACGTGGATGGCCGGGCCGAGGAGGCCACCGATGGGCGAGAAGCTCTGCGCAGACTTCATCTGCGCCTCGATACCAGTCGGGCTGGAGGCCCGGAAGAAGGCCGGGTTGGCAAGCTTCTGTACGCCGGCGACGACGAAAGTGACGCCGAGGAACGCGCGAAGGATGAGCGTGTTCGACCCAGGAGTCTCGCGAAACCACTGCGGCCAGGCACGCCAGTCTCGGGGCGGGGCGGAGAATTCCATCGTCAGAGGGTACGTCAGGGGGGCTTGTTCAGATCATCAGGGCTTCTGTGGCGCCCGAATTGGTGTCGCCCGGTTCTTGCCCGGGCTCCCCGTGTCCAGGCGCACTTCCCGACCCGGGTCTCGTCCCCACGGTCGAGCGCAGCCTGATCTCAGGGAGTGCGAGCGCGCACAAGAAAGCCAGAAACGTGATCGGTATCGCGACGATGAACACCGTGTCGATCGAGTGGACGTAGGCCTGGACGGCGGCCGTGTGCCAGACGGGCGGGAGCCGCTTGAGGCTCTTCGGGCTGCCGACGATTGCCTGGCCGATCTCCTTGATGTGCGGCTTGGCGGCTGCCGGTAGTGCAGCAAGGAGGTTGCCGTCCAGCCGGTCCGTGAGGATCGCGCCGAGGATGGCGGTTCCGAAGGCGCCTCCCATCGACCGGAAGAAGTTGCTGAGGGAGGTCGCGGAGCCGAGATCTTTGTACTCGACTCCGTTCTGGACCGCGAGGATCAGCACCTGCATCACGAGGCCGATGCCCACTCCGAGCACGAAGATGTCAAATGAGATGACGAGATCACTCGATGTCGGGCTCAATTGGGAGAGCAGCGCCATCCCCACCGTCGTTATGGCGGTTCCGACGATCGGGAAGATCCGGTAGCGGCCGCGACGGGAGATCACCTGGCCGCTCCCGATCGACGCACCGAGAAGACCGATCATGAGAGGCAACAGCTGCAGGCCCGAGACGGTCGGCGACACGCCCTTTACCACCTGCAGGTACACGGGCAGGTAGATGATGGCTCCGAACATTGCGAGGCCGACGATGAACGAGGCCCCGTTGGAAGCCTTGAACACTCGCAGACGGAACAGGTACATCGGGACGATGGGCTCTGAGGCTCGAAACTCTCGGGCGATGAAGAGTCCGACGAGGGCCACTCCCGAGGTGATCATGGCGATTATCTGCCACGAAGCCCAAGGGTAGCCGTACCCGTCCGGTGAGCCGCCGAGCGTGGTGACGAGCAGCAGTGCCGACACGCCTGCCACGAGCAAGAGGGCGCCGAGATAGTCGATCGAGTGCTTCCGGCGCGCGGCACGGTCCTTCAACACGATGCTCGTCACGACGAGCGCAGCGGCTCCTATCGGGAGATTGATGTAGAAGATCCAGCGCCAGCCAAGGACGGATTGGACAAGAAAGCCACCGATGAGCGGTCCGGCAATGCTCGAGACCCCGAAGACGGCGCCGAAGTAGCCCTGGTATCGCCCTCGCTGGGCGGGAGGGACGATGTCGCCGATGATCGACATGGCGAGAACCATGAGGCCGCCGGCACCAAGCCCCTGGAGGCCCCGGAACACAATCAGCTGGTTCATGTTCTGACTGAGGCCTGCGAGGGCGGACGCAGCGAGGAACAAGACGATGGCGAACTGGAAGATCTTCTTACGCCCGTAGAGGTCCGAGATCTTGCCGTACAGCGGTGCCGAGGCCGTCGAGGTGAGCAGGTAGGCGGTCACGACCCAGGTCAGGCGGTTGAGGCCGTGAAAGTCGCCGGCAATCGTCGGCAGCGCGGTCGAGACGACCGACTGGTCGAGCGCGGCCAGGAACATGCCGAGCATGAGGCCCGAGAACACGGCGAGAATCTGACGGTGCGTCATTGGCGCCTCGTCGATCGAGGCGTGGTTGACGTGCGGTGCCTCGATCGCTCGGTCGGTCGGTTCAGTGGTCGTCATCTGCTTGCTCCGTTGGGCTTCTTGTCACCGCGAATCGGGTTCGTGTCGGTAACGGGACAGTCTGGGTGGGCTGGCTCGTCGTTGGCGTTCTTGAGGGTCTCGAAGATGTCGACCAGCTGACCTAGCTGAGTGTCCGACAGGGCGCCGAGCATCTTCGAGGTCTTGCACGAGGCGGCCTGTTGCACGCGGTCGACGAGCGTGGCGCCGGTCGCAGTGAGGGCGACGCGAACGATCCGACGGTCGGCCGGGTCGCTCAGGCGTTCGACGAGACCTTGCCGTACGAGCCGGTCTGCGGCTGCGGTGGAAGCGCTCTCGCTCACGCCGAGGCTCTTCGCGAGCTCACGCATGGACACGGCGCCGTCGCGGAGGTGCTCGAGGACCGACAGCTGGTGGATCGTCACGCTCTGGAGCTCCTCGTGCAGGCCTCGGTGGAGCTCCTCGTTGAACCGGCGCTGCATCATCGGGCGCAGGGCGAAGATTCGCTGTATCAGCTCGTCTCGGCTGACTGCTGTCGTTGTGGTCGTGGCTGTCGCTCGGGGTCGAACGCTCATCGCGTTAACACTCTCGTGTGAAACATCACTGCACTGAACGTTTCAAGCATAGAAATATTCCGGACGCTATCCGAACTGGTCGAGCTCGCCCGTCTTGCTCGTCGCCGGCGGGACCTTGCCCCCGGCAACAGGTCCAATCGCGGGGCGCGCGTCGCGCCTTCTTTGCCCACACGGCACATTTCGCGCGACAGGCGCGCCGCGTTGCACGGAGCTGAACTCGACGCAGCCGCGCAGCCGCGCAGCCGCGCCGCCGCGCCGCTCCCGCCCCCCGGCCGGCCCGACCCGCCAACTCAGGTGAGCCCGGCGTCCCCGAGCGCTCGGAGGACCTCCTGCAAGGCCGCCGGATCTGCGAGGGCGTCATGGGAGACCGCTCGTTCGATCGGCGTGCCGAGCAAGATCCGGCGGATCGGTACTTCTACCTTCTTCCCGTTGAGTGTCCGGGGAAGGGCCGACACGACGATCACGCGATCGGGCACGTGGCGAGGTGAGACGTGTTCACGAAGGACCCGGCGTAGCAGCGGCTCGAGACTCTCGGGGGGCGCCCCGGGGGCGGGTACCACGAACAAGATCAGCTCCCCGTCCCGCCCTAGCTCGGTCGTGTCGATGACGAGGCTGTCCGCCACCTCCGGGACGGCCTCGACCACCCTGTAGAACTCCGATGTGCCCATTCGCACCCCGCCCCTGTTGAGGGTGGCGTCCGATCTGCCGTAAACGACGTAGGTGCCGCGCTCAGTGCGTTTCACCCAGTCGCCGTGCCGCCACACTCCCGGGTAGTCCGCGAAGTAGGCGGCATGCAGCCGACTGCCGTCATCGTCCCCCCAGAGGCCCGTCGGCATGGAAGGCATGGGTGTGGTCACGACGAGCTCGCCGACCTCGCCCACCAGGGCCTCACCCCCTTCGGTGAACGCCTCGACGGCTGCGCCGAGCGCAGCGCACTGCAGCTCCCCGGCGTAGACAGGCAACAATGGGCACGCGGCAAGGAACGCAGTGCACATATCGGTGCCACCTGACACCGAACCGACGAGGACATCGTCTCCGATGGCCCGTGACGCCCACGCGAAGCCCTCGGGTGACAGCGGCGCCCCGGTCGAGCCGATGGAGTGGACTCTGGAGAGGTCGAGCTCGTCGCGGGGCGTGAGGCCGGCCCTCCGGCATGTCTCGAGGTAAGGGGCGCTCGTGCCGAAGTACGAGATCTGCTCACGAGCGGCCATCCGCCACAGAGCCATCGGGTCGGGATGGACCGGGCTCCCGTCGAACAGGACGATCGTGGCACCGGTCAAGAGGCCCCCGACCAACAGGTTCCACATCATCCACCCGGTGGTCGAGAACCAGAAGAAACGCTCGCCCGCCCCCACGTCGCTCTGCAACAACAGCGCCTTCAGGTGCTCCAACACGATGCCCCCGTGCCCTTGCACGATGGCCTTCGGCAGCCCGGTCGTACCCGACGAGTAGAGAACCCACAGCGGGTGCGCGAACGGGACGCCCACCGTGGAAAGCGTCACGTCTGGAGAATCGAGTCCGGCCGTGAGCTGGGCGAACGACGTCACAGCGGTCCCCGAGAGCCTCCCCCCGGGAACGCCAGCCAGCGCATCGGTGAGCGAGCGGACCTTTGCGCCGAGCTCGAACTCCTTCCCGCCGTAGTAGTAGGAGTCCGCCGCGATCAGCACCTTTGGTTCGATCTGTAGGAAGCGATCGACCATCGACGCGGCACCGAACTCGGGGGCGCAGCTGGACCAGACGGCTCCGATGCTCGCGGTCGCAAGAAACGAAGCGACTGCGGCGACCCCGTTCGGGAGCACAGCCGCCACCCGGTCCCCGACGCCGACGCCCAGGTCAGCCAAGCCGGCAGCCGCTCGAGCCGCGAGCCGTGTCAGCTCCGAGTAGGTGAGCGTCTCACGGTTGCCACGCTCGTCCACCGCGATGACCGCGAGCAACCCGGGATCCTGGCGGAGCACCACGTCCGCGTAGTTGAGCTCGGACCCTACGAACCACCGTGCGCCCTCTGCCGACGGAAGGCCGGCCCGCATCGCGGAAGGTGAGAGCACCTCGGTTGCCGGTGCTAGGAACGGCACCTCGGCCCAGTCCGCAAATGCCGACCAAAAACCTGCGAGATCGCGGACCGACCACTCCCACAGCTCGCTGTAGCCCGACAACTCGATGCCTCGCTCCGACGCGAGCCAACCCATGAAGTGGGTGATCCTCGCGCGTTCGACGCGGTGCGCGTCCGGCTCGAAGAGCAGGTCGCCCTCCTTGACGGGCCCCCTGACGAGCCCCTCTTGCGACGTCACATTGCTCACACTGGCTGCCCGGGAACCAGGACGATCTTCCCGAGCTTGCCCCCCGCCGCGAAACGCTCATAGGCCTCTTGACAGTGCTCGAAGGGGTAGACGGCCTCGACCGGTACTCCTATGGCGCCGCTCGCCAGCCAGCCGAGCACGTCTCGCTCAAGTGCCGCACGAGTGGCCGCCTTCTCTTCCAGCGATCGCGAGCGCAGGGTCGACCCTCGGACGACCGCTCGTCTCGCCATGATCTGCAACGCGTCGATCTCGCCTCGCGCCCCGCTGCCCCCAACCCCGATGAAGACGATCCGCCCGCCGGTGGACAGTGACCGCAGGTGGCTGTCGAGCGTTGCGGCGCCGACGAGCTCGATGATCACGTCATAGGGGCCGTTCGACTCCTCCTCCGCCGGGTCGATCGCCGCATCGGCGCCGAAGCCCTGCACGGCGTCGCGCAGCTCTGAACGGCGAACGCTCGCTACCACGAAGGCACCTGCCTGATGGCCGAGTTGCACGGCGGCGAGGCCGACTCCGCCGGCCGCGCCCGTTACGAGAAGACGCTCACCATCGCTCAGGTGGCACTGGGTGAAGAGGGCGTCGTGCGCAGTCGTGAAGACCTCGGCGAACCCACCTGCCGCCGGCCAGATCAGATGATCAGGGACGGCTACGGCGACGGCGTCGTCCACGACGCAGAGCTCCGCCTGGCCTCCTCCCCCCACGATGCTCATCACGCGGTCACCGACATGGTGAAGGCTCGTGCCGGGCCCGGAGGCCACGACGGTGCCGGCGCACTCGAGCCCGGGGATGTCGCGTGGCCAACCCGGCGGCGCGGGGTACAGGCCGGCGCGTTGCAGCAGGTCGGCACTGTTCAGGCCGGCGGCCTCGACTTGCACGAGGAGCTGGCCCTCAGTAGGGACGGGGTCGGGTCGCTCGTCGGCACGAACGGAGCCCGAGTCGATCACGACGGCTCGCACGGCTCCGAGACTACGCTGCCCCAATGGCGAGGCTCGACGGCAAGATCGCTCTCATCACCGGCGGAGCTTCGGGCATCGGGCTGGCCACGGCCCGGCGCCTGAGGAGCGCAGGATCCCAGGTCGTCCTCGTCGACCTCGACGAGGCAAAGGGGAGGGCCGGAGCAGCGGAGTTGGACGGACGTTTCCTCCTGCTCGACGTGGCTGAGCCGGGCGAGTGGGCGAGGGCGGTCGCCGCGGTCACCGACGAGCTCGGCGGCATCGACATCGCCTACTTGAACGCGGGCGTGGCAACGGGAGCCACCGATTTCCTGGAGGTGACCGACGACCAGTACCGCCGGATCATGCGAGCGAATGTCGACGGCGTCTTCTTCGGGGCGCGAGCAGTTGCACCGGCGATCGAGCGTAGGGGCGGCGGGGCCATAGTCGCGACCGCCTCGCTCGCAGGCCTCATTGCGTACCCACCGGACCCCGTCTATGCCCTGACGAAACACGCCGTCGTCGGCCTAGTCCGCGCGCTCGCTCCCGTGCTCCAGACGAAAGGGATAACGATCAACGCCATCTGCCCCGGCATCGTCGACACGCCGCTCATATCCGACGAGGCCCGGGCGCTGCTCGCGTCAGCGAATTTCCCCATGATTCCCGCCAGCGACATCGCAGAGGCCGTGTACGACAGGGTGATCGGTGAGGACACCGGAAAGGCGTGGGTGGTGCAGGTGGGGTTGGGGGCGGTGGCTTATCGTTTCTCAGGGGTGCCCGGTCCGAGGGGCGTGAGCAGCGGGCTCACGCCGCCGACCGGATTGGCCGGGCGTCAGGGCTGACCGGCGCCGTAAGCCCCCGGCGGGATCGGCGTGAACATCACGTTGGTGCCCGTCTCCTCTGCCTGGATCACCGTGTCGCCCCCGTACGGCCCCGAGCCGACGTACATGACGACGTGGTACAGATAGCCGGAGTCCCCGTAGAAGATGAGGTCGCCAGGCTGAAGGTTCGACATCGAGACGTGCGCGATCTCGTAGTACTGGTCCGTGGCCCCGTGGGCGAGGCTCACGCCCGCCTGCTCCCAGGACCACATCGTGAGGCCTGAGCAGTCGAACCCGACGCCCGGCGTCGCACCGCCCCACACGTAGGGCACTCCGAGCTGGGACTCAGCGGCTCGAACTGCGACTGCGCCCGAGCCTCCGCCCGACACCGGCGGCAGGTTCTGGGGAGGAGCCGAGTTCTGCTGGTTGATTCGCTGTTGGTTGGCGAGCGCTGCCGCCTCTGCTGCCGCCTCCGCCTGCAGCTGACGCTGCTGCTCCGCCGCCGCCACTGCTTGGGCGAGGTTGCCCTTCACGGTCGCGAGCTCGCTCTCGAGCTGCGCAGTGATCTTTTGAGCGAGGCTCCGCTCGTCGGCGATCTTCTGCTGGGCCGCCTTGGCGCCACGCTCGTCGGCGAGGAGGGCTCCTCGGCGGTCGGACAGCGAGTGCCGTGCATTCGTAACCGTGGCCTCGGCCTGGCCGAGGTTCCCACTCGCGGCCTGCAGGTATGCCTGCTGCATTGGCAGCTGCTTCGATGCGCCGTTCAGCAACATCGTCAGGCCGGAGCTGATGTCGCCGTCGACGTACGCGTCGATTGCCATGGTCCGCAGGCGTACGTTGTCCTGCGCCAGCGTCTTCTCGGCCCGGCCGATCGACCTGGTCGCCGTCAGCACCTGGGCTTGCAGCTGGGTGACCCGGAGATGGGCCTGGTTGTAGCCCTCGTCGAGCACGTCGAGCTTTGCGTAGTCGGTCTGGATCTGTTGAGCGAGCACCGCCGCCTGCTGTTGCAGGGTCGCGACTGAGGACGCGCCGGCGCTCATCGTCGAAAGTGCAGCAGGCACGGTGATTCCCACGATCATTGAGGCGCTGAGGAGGGCGACGAGCCAGACGCGTCGTGCGCGCCTCTCGATCGAGCCCCGGTCCCGAGCGGGCCTTTGGGTCCGTGCGGCCGCGAGGCTTCCCTCAGCAGGTCTCACAATAACGTCGAACTTAGCCAGGTTGCGAAGGGGAGCGCAACATTATCGGTAACGCCCCCTGGAAGTGTCACATAGCCGTAACACCTTTTGACAAAAGACTTTTCACGGGTTCACAAGCACTGACCGATTGAGTCGGCTGTCAGTGGCGGTGCCAAAAGGGGCCATTTCAGGTGGTCACCGGCATGTTCTTCCGCGCCGCTTGCGCAGCAGGCGCCGGGGCGCCGCTACGTTTGGCCCCATGACGAGCACGGATTTGACTGGCGCCGGATCGGTCGCCGAGCACACAGGCGAGTGGCGAGTCGAGCACGACTCGATGGGAGAGGTGAAAGTCCCTGCCAGCGCCCGTTGGGGGGCACAGACTCAGCGGGCGGTGGAGAATTTCCCGATCTCCGGCCGCACGGTCGAACCGGCGCTGATCGAGGCGCTTGCTTTGATCAAGAGTGCTGCTGCCAGGGTGAACGCCGAGCTCGGCACGATCTCGGGCGAGGTGGCGGAGGCTATCGGGGAAGCGGCGGCCGAGGTCGCCGTGGGCGGCCACGCCGGTCACTTCCCGATCGACACCTTCCAGACCGGATCGGGTACCTCCACCAACATGAACATGAACGAGGTCCTGGCCAACCTCGCAAGTGAGCGCCTCGGGCGTGAGATCAGGCCCAACGACGAACCGAACACCTCGCAGTCGTCAAACGATCTGTTTCCGTCGGCGATCCACCTGGCTGCCGCTCGAGAGATCGTTGTGGACCTCTTACCAGGGCTGACACAGCTCGCAGGGGCTCTCCGCGGCAAGCAGTCCGAGTTCGCCGAGGTCGTGAAATCAGGCCGCACACACCTGATGGATGCGACTCCGGTCACGCTCGGCCAGGAATTCGGTGGCTACGCCGCCGCCGTCGAGCACGGCATGGAGCGGCTCGAGGGCTCACTAGGGCGCGTGGCGGAGCTGCCGCTCGGCGGGACGGCGGTCGGGACGGGCCTGAACGCGCCGCCCGAGTTCGCGCCGAGGGTGATCGCGATGCTCGCTGCGGAGACCGGGCTGCCGCTCACCGAAGCGAGGGACCACTTCGAGGCGCAGGGCGCCCGCGACGCTCTCGTCGAAGCGTCCGGGGTGGTGCGGACCATTGCCGTCTCGCTGTACAAGATCTCGAACGACTTGCGCTGGATGTCCTCGGGCCCCCGTTGCGGGCTTTCGGAGATCCACCTTCCGGACTTGCAGCCTGGCTCGTCGATCATGCCCGGCAAGGTCAACCCGGTGGTCCCAGAGGCCGTCTGCCAGGTGGTGGCCCAGGTTGTCGGCAACGACGCGGCTGTAGCGTTCGGTGGTGCGGCGGGCAATTTCGAGCTGAACGTGATGCTGCCGGTCATCGGGCGGAACCTTCTTCGAGTCCATCCGGCTGCTCGCCGCGGCGGCGCGGACTCTGGCGAGCAAGTGCATCGCCGGCATCGAGGCCGACGAGGATCGCTGCCGCATGTACGCGCTCTCCTCACCTGCGATCGTGACCGCGCTCAACCCGTACATCGGGTACGACGAGGCAGCCAAGGTCGTCAAGCAAGCGCTCGCGGAGCACAAGGATCTGCGCACGGTCGTGCTCGAGCGCGGACTCTTGCCCGAAGAGGAAGTCGACAAGGCTCTCGACGTGCTCGCGATGACCCGGGGCGGGATAGTCGGCTGAGGCCGGGACCGTGCACCCGATCGAGCGCCTTCGTTGGATCGCCAGAGCTGACGGCGAGTCCGCAGCCACGATCGCGAGCGAGGCTGCCTGGACCCTGGGCGAGCTCGGCGCCGAGGAGCCGGCTGCAGTGCTCACCGCCAGCAGGCGGCTCGTCGAGCGACATCGGTCGTCCGGGCCGCTGTGGTGGGTCTGTGCTCACATGGTCGCGAGCGATGACCCGCTCGAGACTGCCCACCGGATCTCAGCGGAGCTTCACTCCGACGCGGTGCCCGATCGAGTGGCTGACGCGCTCCGAATCGAGTTCACCAGCTCCGACGTGCTGTGCTCGACCAGCCCGTCGGAGACATTCCAGCAGGCGCTCTCGCGTCGGGGCACCTACATCGTGCGATTGATCGGGGGTTACCGCTCCCTCCGCAGGGACATGCGCAGCCTCGGATCAGTTGTGGCTGAGGCGACCGGTTACGAGGTCGAGGAAGCAAGCGAGGCGCTCGAAGGCGCGAACGTCCTGCTGGTCGAGCCCTGTTTCGCGGGGGGTGCCGGGCTCTTCGTCGAACCCGAGGTCGCCTCGGTCGTCGAACTGGCGTCGCGCCTCGAGGTCCCTGTGTGGGCACTGCTCGGTGCCGGCCGCGTCCTGAGCAGCCAGCTCGCGGAGACGGCGGCCGATCTGGCAGGCGACGAGCTTCGAGCTGGTCGCTCCGATGGTGGTGTCGAGGGCCGTGGACTGCAACGGCATTGGCGACCTTCGTGCTGCGCTCGGTCGCGCCAGTTGCCCTCCCGGTACGGAGCTGGTTCATCGCATCGGTCGCTAGAACCAGGCAGGGACGTAGCTGTAGCGTTCACGCCCATGGGCGAGATGATCGAGTTTCCTAGCAACGGCACGACCGGTGAGGGCTACCTCGCCGTTCCAGAGAGCGGCTCCGGCCCCGGGGTCGTCGTGATCCAGGAGTGGTGGGGGCTGGTCGATCACATAAAGGACGTCTGCGACCGGTTCGCCGCCGAGGGTTTCGTCGCGCTTGCGCCCGACCTCTACCACGGGGTGAAGGTCTCCGAGCCGGACGAGGCTGGCAAGGAGATGATGGCGTTGCAGCTCGACAAGGCTGCAAAGGACATGTCTGGGGCCGTCGACGCGGTGCAGGAGCGCGGTGACAGCGACGGGGTTGGGGTCGTCGGCTACTGCATGGGCGGCGGGCTTGCTCTCGTGCTTGCCGCCCTGCGCAACGACACGGTCAAGGCCGTCGTGCCCTACTACGGAGCGATCCCCTGGCAAGGGGTCCAGCCGGACTACACAGCGATCATGGGCGCCGTCCAAGGCCACTACGCCGAGAACGACGGCTGGGCGAGTCCGCAGGTCGCCCATGAGCTCGAGGCTCAATTGAGGGCCGGCGGCAACGAGGACGTTGCCATCTACATCTACCCGGGAACCGACCATGCCTTCTTCAACGACACGCGGCCCGAGGTGTACGACGCCGAGGCCTCTGCATTGGCCTGGCAGCGGACGGTCGACTTCTTCCGCAGTCGGCTTCGCTGAGATGGCGGTCTGGCCAGTCCGGACCGCCGAGTGACAAGATTCCACCATGTCCGCTCGCACTCGCACGATGTCCCGCCGCAGCTGTCTCTCGGTTCCCGGATCGAGCGAACGGTTCCTCGAAGAAGGCACCGAGTGTGCCGGCCGACATGACGTTCCTCGACCTCGAGGATTCTGTCGCCCCGTTGGAGAAGGTGGATGCCCGGGCAAAGGTCGCAAAGGCGATCCGCGAACTGCCCTGGGACGACCGCGTGCTGTGCGTGCGTGTGAACGCCTGGGACACCAAATGGACCTATGGCGACGTTATCGAGGTGGTCTCCAACTCCGGAGAGCGACTCGACGAGATCATGCTCCCGAAGGTCCAATCTGCCGCCGAAGTCGTCGCGCTCGACCTTCTCCTCAGCCAGGTCGAGCTGAACTGCGGGCTGCCTAAAGGTCACATCGGCATCGAGGCGCAGATCGAGACGACCCGAGGCCTCATCAACGTCGAGGAGATCTGTGCGGCATCACCTCGACTCGAGACGATCATCTTCGGCCCGGCCGACTTCGCCGCCTCGATGGAGATGCCGGTGCTCACTGGAGGCGTCCAGATCCCCGAGTACCCGGGCGACCACTTCCACTACGTCTTTTCCAAGATCTTGATGGCGGGCCGGGCGAACGGGTTGCAGGTGATCGACGGGCCGTTTCTCAAGGTGCGGGAGCCCGACGCGTTCCGAGACTTCTGCCAGCGCACGCGGGTGCTCGGCTATGACGGTAAGTGGGCGCTGCACCCGGACCAGGTGACGATCTTGAACGAGCTGTTCTCGCCCACCCAAGAGCAGTTCGACCATGCCTGGGCAATCCTCGACGCCTACAAGGAGGCGACCGAGACCGACCGCAAGGGCGCCGTCATGTTCGGGGACGAGATGATCGACGAGGCGAGCCGAAAGATGGCGACCAAGTTCGTCACCCGGGGCGAGCGCGCCGGCCTGAAACGCTCGGAGTCCTGAGAACCCGAGCCTCAGTCGAGGCCGGCCGGGCTCGACGCGGACGGACCCGCCCCCCGGCCAAGCTGTGTAGCCAGGCGCGCGCATACGCGACGTGTGCTACACGATTTGAGTCGGGCGGTGGATTTGGCCGCTTGCGAGGCCCAAGCTCACGGCTCAAGCCGGGGCGAGGTCCGCTTCCGGGGAGTCGGCAGCGCCTGCCGCCGAGCCAGCAGTCCCAACCTCAGCCTCAGCCTCAGCCAGCTCCCCGGTGTGAGCCACCGTGAAGTCTCTCTGGCGGATGAGCGGCAGGCACAACGCACCGGCCACGAAGGCCACCGCCGTGCCGATCCAAAGGATGTCGTTCAGCCCGTGCACGAAACCGCCCAGCGCCGCCTGCTCGATGATGTGTCGCACCGGTCCCTTCGCCTGAGTGGCGGCCGTCCCGATGTTGCCGTCAGTCACGCTGACGGCGATCTTGGAGGCAGCGCTCCGCAGCGGGGTCCCGGACAGGCTGGAGACGATGCTCGACCGCACGGTGCTCGAGAAGATCGATCCGAGCGCCGCGATGCCCGTCGCGGTGCCGACCTGGCGGAAGGTCGAGTTGATGCCCGAGGCCATGCCGGCTCGGGCCGGCTCGACGACGCCGACGGCGGTAGAAGCGAGCGGCACGTTGATGAGACCGATCCCGATGCCGGCGACGATGAACCCAGGCACGAGGTGAGTCCAAGAAGAGGACGTTGTGAGTCCCGTCATCAGCAGCATGCCGGTTCCCGTAAGCGCGAAACCAGGAACGATTAGCCACTTGATCGGCATGTGAGCAGTCAAGCGACCGGCGACCGCAGCCGTGACGAAAGTCGCACCGGTCAACACCAAGAACCTCACCCCGGTCGAGACTGCCGATAGCCGCAACCCGTCCTCCATGTACAAGACGAGGTAGGTAAAGAGGGCGAAGATCGAACCGTTGACCCCGAATGCAGCCACGAGGCCACCTGTGAACGTGGGCTTGCGCAACAACGAGAAGTCGAGCATGGGCTCGCGCTGGAAGTGCTCGATCACGATGAACGCGATCAGCAGCACCCCAGCCGCGATCAACGATGCCACGACGGTGGTGTCGCCCCAGCCTTTCGTGGTGCTCTGGATCAAGCCGAAGACGAGCGCGGACAGCGCGGCGGAGAACGTCAAGAAACCCAGCAGGTCAGGCCGCTTCGCGTGCGGGTTACGGGACTCGTCAACCTTGAGGAGGGTGACGGCCAGAGCAGCGACGCCGATGGGCACGTTCACGAAGAAGATCCACCGCCACGAGATCCCGCTCGTGATCACTCCACCGAGCACTGGGCCGACGGCAACTGCGATCCCCGTGATCGCTCCGTATACCCCGAATGCGATGCCGCGCTCACGTCCCTGGAAGGTGCTCGCTACGATCGCCAGCGACGTTGCGAACATGATCGCCCCGCCGATCCCCTGGAAGCCCCTCGAGAGAATGATGAAGAGGGAACCAGTCGAGACACCGCACAGGAGCGACCCGAAGGTGAACACGACGATGCCGATCGCGAACATGAATCGTCTGCCGAGCAAGTCGGCGAGGGATCCGGACGTGAGGAGGAGTGCAGCAAGAGTCAGCGCGTACGCATCGATGACCCACTGCAAGTCTGAGAGGCTGGCATGGAAGTCGTGCTGGATGTTCGGTAACGCGACGTTCACGATCGTGAGGTCCAGCAACAGCATGAAGATGCCGACGCACACTGCGCCGAGTGTCCACCACTTCCGATCCACGGGTCCTCCTCGAGACTCGTCACCGGGGATCGAGGCTCAGCTGATCCGGCTGCTCGCGAAGCTAACCGGCATCGCGGTCCGGAGCGAGGGCGACGGTCGGCAGCGTGAGGTAGATGACGTCGGTGTCGAAGACGTCTCGGGTAGCTGGCGGAACCCGACTACGAGAGTGGCGGCGAGGAGGCAAACGACGACTATCAGGAATGCTCCCATTCAGCGGCTCTTTCCCGGCTAGAGAGAGATACCGCCGCACGGTCCGCGAGCACCCGAGGCGCTATCCGCCTTCCAACATCCGGGTGAAGGTCTTGGCGAACAGGTACGCGTCCCCCGGCCATCGCGCCGACAGGTAGTTGCCGTCCCGGGCTGCGAAGGCCGGTGAGTCGTCGTTCGGCGTACCGCGCCGGTACAAGGTGTGCGGTCCGCGCAGGAACCGCGATTGGTCCTGCAATGCGGCTCGCACCTCGTCCTCGACGTACTCGGGATAGGTCCGGTAATAGCTCCCGAGCTTCCAGCCGGTGATGACCCAGGCGGACCGCTCCATGTACTTCGGGAGGCACGTGGTGAAGCGGGAGAACAAGACGCTGCGGGTTGTTCCGTCCGTCCGCTCCTCGTTCGTCCGGGCCAGAACGAGCACTCCGTGGCAGATGGCTCCGACGGGACGGCCCGAGTTCCAGAAGGCTGCCACCTTCGCCCGCAGGTCGGTGCTCCCCAGGTACTGGCGCATGCCTGGGGCGTGGCCGCCGGGCAGAACCAGGCCATCGTAAGCGGCTGCGTCGACCTCGTGCCACGCGATCGGGTGGCGGAACTCGGGCCGCAGCGCCATCTGCTGGTACAGGTGTCTCGGTTCGGGAGCCGCTCCGAGCGCCCCGAAAACGACGCCGGTCAAGAGCCGCGGGTCGCAACTCGGCGCTGGTCCGAGCGCACCTCGCTCGGTAGCGAACACGACCTCGTGGCCCGCTGAGCTGAGGTACCACCACGGGACCGAGACTTCGGTCGTGTCGAAGTCTCGGTCCGGGAGCGGGATCAGGACCCGGGACATGCCGGCTCGCTCCCCGTAGCTCTCAGCGGGACGCTTGTTCGGCAAGTCGCCTCGCTATCACCTTCAGGCAAAGGGTCTCATCGGCTCCCTCGAAGATCGAGAGGACCCGCGCGTCGACGAAGAGTCGGCTGACCGGGAATTCCTCGGCGTAGCCCATACCACCGTGGATCTGCATTGCCTCACGGGAGACCCACTCCGCCGCCCTGCAGACGTACGCCTTCACCATCGAAGCCTCCATCGAGCCCTCCCCCCGCGCCATCATCGATGCCACCTCGTAGGAGAACTGGCGGCTCGCCTGGATCATGGCGGCCATGCGGCCGATCTTCGCCCGTGTCAACTGGTACTCGATGATCGGCTGGCCGAACACCTTCCGTGCCCTGGCGTAGGAGAGCGCCGACTCGTATGCCGCTTGCATGACGCCGAGGGCGCGAGCCGCTGTCTGCAACCGGCCGTTCTCGAAGCCGGCCATCTGGAGATAGAAGCCCTTTCCCTTCCCCTCTTCGCCCCCGATGAGGTTCTCGGAAGCGACCCACCAGTTGTCGAACGCGAGCTCGTAGGAGTGCATGCCTCGGTAGCCGAGCGTGTCGATCGGTCTGCCCTCGAGCTTGCCCTGCCCGAGGCCGGCCGGCCTGCCCTCGGCGGAGTCGTCTTGTGTCAGCACGAAGCCATGCGAGTCGGTCTGCGGCTTGGGAACCACGAAGAGCGACAGCCCGCGGTGGCCCTTCGAGCGGTCGGGGTCGGTCGCGCGAGGAGCATGAGCACGTCTGCCCGGGCAGCGAAAGTGCACCACGTCTTCACACCGTTCACCAGGTAGCCGCCACCTTCTGCCGGCGTGGCCGAGACGGTCAGGTTGGCGACGTCCGACCCGAAGTCGGGCTCCGTCACGGCGACCGCGACCATCAGCTCGGCGGTTGCGATGCGAGGCAGGAGTCGACGGCGCTGCTCTTCGGTGCCCCCGTTCACGATGGCGCGAGTGAGGATCTCCGGGCGGGTGATGAGAGCCCCGCCGGCGCCGAGCGAAGCGCGGGAGAAGCTCCTCGGTCGCGACGACCATTCCGAGGTAGTCGTGCTCGCCACCGGAGGCGAAGCCGCCGTACTGCTCGGGCACCGAGAGCCCGAAGCCGCCCATGTCCGCCAGCCCTCGGATGATCTCCTCGGGGATGTCGGCGTTCTGGCGGTGGATGTGCTCCGCCCGGGGCGCGATCTGGTCGTCGGCGTAACGGCGGAACGTCTCGCGGACGAGCTCGAAGTCGGGGTCGAGGTGGAGTGGTCCCGGGGTCTCTGCGACCGAGGCGAGCGCCTCGGCCGAGCGGGCGACCGCCAGGAACTTCACTGCCTCGTGGTGCCAGCCGGGCTCGGTTCCCCACTCGCTCTCCCGTCCCGCCGTCCGGGCGACGAGGTCCGCCACTACGTCTGCCACGAAGACCGATGCCAATCGCGCCTCGATGTCGCCGCGGTCTCCATAGCGCAGCGCAGCTCGCGCGGTCTCGACGCCCGCTGTCGCGTGTGCGAGGTCGTAGGCGAGCACTTGGTGCTCGTCCAGCCTCCGACCGCCCTCGCTCAGCGCCGCGAGATTCATCGCTGCTCTCGCCGCAAGATCAGAGGCGAGGTCGAGCGCCGCCTTGGCGGCCGCGAGATCGGCGAGGTCGGCAAGATCGAGGTCGGTGGCGGGCATGCCCGCCAGGCTACCGAGGCGCCACTTCCGGGCGCCTATCGTCAGCCGGACATTCACATAGCGTGGACTTGGCCGATGACCGTCACCAGTGGCGGGAGCACTACCGGATCGTCGCCCGGGTCGACCTCTGTCAGGGCCTCCAGGTACTCCGCTACTGGGCCCGGGCCGGCGCCGGCCGGCGCCTCTGCCCACGCATCGATCAGCTCGAGACCCACTTCGCGCGCGAGCGCCGGGAGCAGCGCGCCGACATCGGGGTGGCGAGCGCTCGGCATCGACAGGGCAACGCCGGCCACGCGGCCGGCGGAGGTGATCGGCTCCTGGGCGACGACGTATCCGCCGTCGGTGACGACGCTCACCATCCGGCGGAGCACACGGAGCGGATCTATCACGTGCATCAGCAAGAAACGGCAATAGGCCAACTCCACTCGCTCCGGCAACAGGAGGTCCTCGGCCGCCTGGGTCAGAGCGATCACTTGGGCGCCTCTGGCCGCAGCAGCGGCTCGGGCCGTCTCGTCGCGGGCGAGCGGGTCCGAGTCGATGGCGTAGACGCGGCCCTCGCGCCCGGCGAGCTCGGCCAGCGCGACCGAGACGTCACCGCCTCCCGCGCCGACGTCCGCGCATCGCCATCCCTCCGCCAGCTCGAGCCGCGCGAGCGCAGTAGCGAGTGGTCGTCGGTAGACGTCGTTGCGGAGGCCGAGCTCGGTCATCCGCCAAACCGTAGTGGCGCGCGGCTGGTTTGCCGCCACCGTTGCCGGGATAAGTTGTCCGATGTGAGAGTGACCATGCTCCTTTGCGACTCGGCCCAGGTCGCAGACGGCAAGTTGTACATCCTGGGCGGCGGCTGGAGCTTGATCGGGCCAGACCCTATGCCTTCGGCGGTCGCCCTCAAGATCGACGTCGACTGGAACGAAGCCGGATCGGTGCACCACTGGGAGCTCTATCTCGTCGACGAGGACGGCCAGCCTGTGCTCGTCGACACCCAAGATGGGCCGAAGCCCATGGAGGTGCGCGGGGACTTCGAGGTGCGCCGTCCCGACACCGTGCCGGAGGGCAGCCCGATAGACGTGGCTCTGGCCGTGAACTTCGGCCCCCTGCCTCTCCCGACCGGCACCCGTTTCACATGGCGTCTGACCATCGACGGTGACTCCGCTCCGGACTGGCTTCTCTCCTTTTCTACAAGGCCCGCGCGCCAGCCGCTCGAAGAGGGCTGAGCCGCGGGTGGACGGGCGAGCGCCAGCCGGAGTACACCGAACGCCATGACCACGTACGAGCGCCCGTTCGGACGCGCACTCGAGGACTTCGTCGCGGGCGACGTCTACCGGCACTGGCCGGGCAAGACCATCACGGAGTACGACGACCACCTCTTCTGCATGATCACGATGAACCACCATCCGCTCCACACGGACGCGTGGTACGCCGAGAACGACACGGTGCAAGGGCGCAACGTCGTCGTCGGCAATCTCGTGTACTCCCTCGTGCTGGGGATGAGCGTGCCGGACGTCTCGGGTTCGTGCATCGCGAACCTCGAAGTGGAGTCCCTCCAGCACAAGAAGCCGACCTTTCACGGGGACACGATCTACGCCGAGACGAAGGTGCTCGACGTGACCGAGTCGCGCTCGAAGCCGGATCGCGGCATCGTCACCGTGGAGACGAAGGGCTACAACCAGCTCGGTGACGAGGTCTGCTACTTCCGGCGCAAGCTTCTCGTATGGAAGCGCGAGGCCATGCCGCAACGGCACCGCCCGTACGAGTCCTCCTGGGACTGACCCGAGCGGAGATCAGAGCCACCAGTTGTGTGATCACCGATCGGTTATTACGCTGCCCGGCGAGGGGGAGCCCGAGGCTGCGGTCACGGGTTGTCGGTGCAGGGGAGCTGGGCGACTCTCGTTCGGAGGTCGTTCGGGTCAGGCCACGGTGTGCACCCGTGGCCGGCCCTGCCCGCTCCATCCCGAGGAGATCAAGCCGACGCCGCCTCGATCCGGACGTCGCCGCTCATCGATTGGCATGTGATCTGCAGCTTGGCCTCTGCTGCCGAGGTCTCCTCGAAAGGCAGGGTGCAGCTCATGTCACCGGACATGCTCGCGATGTCGAGGTAAGCACTGATGCCCGGGGCGACGCCTATCGTGATGTCTCCTGAAGCGTTACGGACGACGATCTCACCTTCGTGAGCACGACCGAGGTGAAGATCCCCAGAGGCCGTGTGCACCCTCAGCGAAGTCGCAGCGTCGCCGATCTCGACGTCGCCGCTCGCAAGCGAGATGTCGACTGGGCCGCCCACCCTTCCGATCGTCACGTCGGAGCTGGCGCCTTTCACTTTGAGCCTGCTCGCGACCGAGCGGCACTGGAGGTCCCCGCTCGCCGTGGCGACCACGAGCTCGCCCTCGACATCTTCGAGCGTGATGTCTCCGCTGGCGACGGTCGCCGTGAGATCGCCGACCTTGCCCGAGCATCGCACGTCTGCCGACGCAGTCTTCACGACGAGAGCCGAACCTTCCGGGAGCACGATCGTGCAGAGAATCTCCGCGTTCTTGAACGTCCGCGACGGTACGTGGACGTGGAGCCTCCCGTTGTCGAAACTGACCTTGGACGCCTCGACGAGCTCCATCGCCCGGCGCGAGGTCGGGTGCCGTGGCTCGAGCGACACCTCGATCCCGTCCCGAGACACCGGCTGAACGTCGACAAGCCCAGAAGGCACCTCGACGTTGGCCTCGATCGGACCGGCTGATGCGAATGACCACTCCATCTCAACTCTCCTCTCGTATCTCGTGAATCTCGTACTCCGCGTATCTCGTGTTCGGCACCCACAAGGCGACGGTCACCCTCGGACGACACCCGTCATTCGCCGTGGCATCCGGCGCCCCGGCTGAGAAGTCGTCGGCATCTCGAGCGCACGGGCGAGAGCCGACACGATCCAAGAGTTGATCGATGCACCAGCCCGTGACGCGACGTTCTCGATCTGGTTCTTCAAGCCCTCGGGCAGTCTGAGGGTCAGCCGCGCGAGCTCATCGTCGGCGTAGCCGGCCATCCGGTCCTCGCCGGTGCCTTCCGGCCCGCCAGAACCGTGAGGCCCGGCGAGGACGAGGGAGAGGACGGGATCGCGGCCCTCGAGGCGGATAGAGACTTCGCTGCCCGGGTATGACTCCGCAATCTCGCGCGCAGCCTCTTGGAGTGCGTCGAGCAGGCGGACCCGAATCGCGGTCTCCACACTCGAGACGAGCAGTTCGGCTATCCGGCGGGTCTCGTCACCTCCGACGGCCCCCGCGCGCCGCAGGTCTTCACTGATGCCCTCGACTGTGGATGACAGCTGCATGATGTCACTATGACATCATTAGCGACAGTAGTCAAGGTCACTGTGACATCTTCGGCGTCACCAGCTACGCGGGCGTGAGCCACTCCAGAATCCGCCGGTTCACGAGCTCCGGTGCCTCGAGATGAAGGAAGTGGCCGAGGCCTTCGAAGCTCGCGACCTCCGATCCCGGACCGAGGAGGCTCATGAGCGTCGCCTCGATGTCGCCACGCTCGAGGACGTCCCAGCCGAGGCAGCCGTCCGCGCGGCCGTGCAGGTAGAGGGTCGGCTGGGGCACGGTCGCGAGGGCGGCGGCAGCCTGGCCCGCGAGCTCGGGAGGCGTGGACGCGAAGTCGAACATGGCCCTGTAGTACCCGATGGCGGCGCTCAAGTTCTCGGGCGCCGCCAGCGCCTCGCGCACCCTCGCCATGTCCTCGCTCGCGTCGTACGAAGGAGACCAGTCCTCCCACAACCTTCCGAGAAACGCCATCTCGTTCGCCGACACGACCGCCTCCGCGAACGGCGTCTGGAAGAAGAACATGTAGAACGAGCGCTTCAGCTGGTCGTAACCGAGGAGCCCTTGAACGAAGGCACCTGCTGGGGGTACCGCCAGACCGATCACTTTCGCGAACCGGTCCGGGCTGAAAGCGCCGGCGCCGTAGGCCATCGGCGAGCCCCAGTCATGGCCGATGATTACGGCGTCAGGACCACCGCCGAAGAGATCGTGGAGCTCGACGGCGTCGTTGACGAGGGCGGCCACGGAGTAGCGCCCGTCCGGCGAGAGCGACGAGGGGGCGTAGCCGCGGAGGTATGGAGCGACACCGTGAAAGCCGGCCTCGGCCAGTTCGGGCAGTAAGTGCCGCCAGGTCCAGGCGGTGTCAGGGAAGCCGTGGCAGCACAGCACGAGAGGTCCATCGGTGGGCCCGGCCTCGAGCACCCCGAACGACATATTGCCTACATCGAGAGTCCGCTCCGTTATGGGGTTCGTCATGCCACTATCCTGCACCTCACCGCAGTTGCGAGGCAGCTCTTAGCAAAGCTTCCCGCGCTGGGCTCGCGAGAGGCGAGAGGGGGAGTTTGTGGCCACGTTGACGTTCCACGGCGTCCGGGGCTCATGCCCGTGTTCGGACCCGAGGATGCGCCGTTACGGAGGCGCCACCGCGTGCGTCTCGATCCAGCCGGAGGCCGACGTGGCTCCGATAGTGCTCGACTTCGGGACGGGGAGCAGGTTGCTCGGCGAGGAGCTGGTCGCGCGTTTCTTTCCGGGAGAGGGGCTCTCGGAAGGTGCCCCAGCGGCGACCTCGGGCGGTGCGGGCGACGAGCCCGACGAGTTGCCCGGTGAGGAGCGACTCTGGCTGTCGGCATTCGTGACCCACATGCACTTCGATCACGTTCAGGGTCTTCCCTTTTTCGGCCCGGCTCTGCGCCGGGGCACGCGCCTCGACATCTACGGTCCGGATCAGGACGGCGGCTCCCTCGAGGAAGCGTTCTCGGCCTTCGTCCAACCGCCGTACTTCCCTGTCTGCCTCGAGGAGCTGCCCGCGGACGTCCACTGGCACGAGATCTCCGACGGTGAAGCAGTCGAGATCGGTGAGGTGCTGATCCGGGCGCGCGAAGTACCCCACGTGGGCCGGACACTCGCGTACCGTGTCGAGTGCGACGGGCGTAGCGTCGCCTACCTCGGCGATCATCAGGCCCCGAGGAACGTAGAAGGGTCGGGCGGCCACGTCTCGGAGGCGGCGATCGAGCTGGCCTGCGAGGCGGACGTGCTCATTCACGATGCGCAGTACACCTCGGAGGAGTTTGCGGTGAAGGGCCACTGGGGACACAGCACGGTTGCCTACGCGGTGGAGGTGGCGCGAGCCGCTCGCGTGAGGAAGCTGGCGTTGTTCCATCACGATCCGACGCATGACGACGATCTACTCGATCGGCTCGGCTGGGAGGCCTCAAGGCTGGCGGGCGACGGGCTCGAAGTCCTCGTCGCGGCCGAAGGGATGACCGTCAAGCTGTCCGATTGAGGCCTGTAAGCCGATTGAATAGTCACGTGGTTGTCGCTGTCGGCTGGAATGTCCCGCATCGTCCGGAGATCGTGGCGTGATCACACTCGTCGTAGCCGGGCTGGCCGTCCTCATCGTGATCGTCTTCGTGTGGTCGAGGATCGCTCGCGGCCGCGCCGACAGCCGGTCGATGGAGCACTACGAGCATGGACTGCGTGTGCTCGGCGACGTCGCCAAGCGCAGCGATGCGGCCGCGCGGATCAAGCCCGTGTCGTCCGCGCAGGCCGAGCACGGCCACGTCCGGACCGAGCGGCCCGCGGAGCCGGCCCCGGCGACCGAGGCGCCGCGACCCGAGGTGGACCGGCCGAAGATCCGCGAGATGCCCAGCCGTTTCGAGGACGACAGCGACGCGTTCGAGCGGTTCCTCGAGGAGGCAGAGAAGGAGACAGTCGTCCCGAACGCGACCGCGAGTCCCGCCCGGGCGATCGGACCACCACCCAGCGCTCTGCGAGCACGGGTCCCGCGGGCTCGCTCGACGGTCGCCTGGGGACGGATCGCCTCGATCGCGGCGGCCGTGCTGGTCGCTGCAGCCCTTGTGGTCGCCGGCGTTGATCTCGCCTCGGGCGGGCCCCCCCGGCACGCCGGGGTGGGCCAGAAGAAGCATCATCAGCACCACCACGCTTCGACGCAGCACCCGACGACCTCTTCGACGCCTTCCACAACCACACCGAGCGTTTTCATACCGGTCTCCACATCCCCGGCCGACGTTGCGTTCACCGCGCCGAGCGGGCCGTACACGGTCAGCCTCGATATAGCCGGCGGTGTCTGCTGGATCGGCATCCAGCAGGTCTCCGGCGGGCCGTACGTGTGGGAGCAGACGCTCTACAGCGGGCAGACGGAGAACTACAAGGCGACCGGCACGCTCGTGATCCGGGTCGGCGCCCCGCGGTACCTCTCGATGAAGGTAAACGGGCTGCCGGCCCGTTTACCTGCCTACGTCCAGCCGTACGACGTCACGTTCGACAAGGCCACGACCTCCACCACGTGAGCCACGGTCGATCAGGCAGGCGGTCCGACCTCGAGCCTCACCGTCACCTTGTGGAGGCGACCGGAGGACGTGTCGTAGCCGATGGTGACCCGATCGCCCGGATGCAGGCCGTCCAACAAGGCCGTCAGCCCGCTCGGTGAGCTGACCGATCGTCCGTTCAGCGACACGATCGCGTCGCCGGCAGCAAGGCCCGCCCTGGCGGCAGGGGACCCCGGAAGGACCGATTGGATGAGAGCGCCCGGTTGTGACGCGGCCCCACTCGTTCCGCCGGTCGGCTCGACCTCGACCCCGAGCATGCCGCGCGTGGCCGATGTGGACGGTCGCCGATCCGCGGCCGCTCTCGATCTGGCCGGCGATGGCGAGGGCCGTGCGGAGCGGGATGGCGTACGCCTGGCTGGCAGTCGACTGAAAGCGGTTGCCCGCCGAGGCGGCGGTGTCGACCGCGAGCACCTCGCCCGAGGCGTTCACGAGCGGGCCACCGGAGTCTCCCGGCTCGAGCGGCGCATTCGTCTCGACGAGGCCGGTCAGGTGCTCCGCGTTGCTCCCGGAACCGTCGGTGGCGGTGATGGACTGGTCGAGTGCCACGACGGCGCCCGCCGCTGTGCTCGGCGTTCCGCCGATGCCACCCGCGTTGCCGATAGCGAGCACCGGCAGGCCCCTCTTGAGCGTGGAGCTGTCACCCAGCTTCGCGGTGGTGAGGCCCGAGGCGTTCTTCAGCTGGATGACTGCTACGTCACTCGTGGCGTCGGTGCCGACGACCTTGCCTGTGTACGTCCGGCCGTTGCCGATGTCGGTCACCTGGATGCTCGTAGCTCCGTCGACTACGTGGTTGTTCGTAAGCACTTCGCCGTCCGAGGTGAGAACGATGCCCGTTCCCGCGGCGCTCCCCTCCTCGTAGCCGAGCCCGACTACGACGTCGACGACCGCAGGGTCGACCATGGCGGCGATAGAGGAGGCGTTGAGCGATCCGCCGCCGGTTCCGACCCCGGTCGATCCTCCCTCGCCCGAGCCAGGGAACCCGCCCGAGCCAGGGAACCCGCCCGAGCCGGGGAACCCGCCCGAGCCGGGGAACCCGCCCGAGCCGGGCCCGAAGGTGGGCCTGCTCGAGGGACCGCCCACGGCAGAGCCGGCGCCGGTGGTCGGTGCGTGAGCCGCCGAGGCGCGGCCCGCGAAGATGCCCCCGGCGCCCGAGGCGAGAAGCAGTATCGCGAGGAGGAGCCCGTTGCGCAGGCGGTGTGACTTGGCCGGTCCGCCTGTCGGTCCCGAGAGGCTCGGACCGTATTGCGCGAATGGGGCGTGCACGTCGTAGGGAGCCTGCCCCACCCGATCTGTGGGCTCCATCGGTCTCCCACTGCCGGGCTCGTAGCTGGTCATCTGGATGGGGCTCCTTCGTAGGGTCGCCGGTTCAGCTCGTGGGCCACCTATGAGACTCGCGAACGAACCTGGGAAATCCTTGAGAAGACACTTCGCAGTTCGCGAGACATTCAGGAGGCCCCGGTGCCGGGGTAGCCCGCCGAACCGATGGCGTCGAGGACGAAAGCGAGAACGAACGCACGCTTCTTCCAGGCCTCGTAGCGGCCAGATGGTCCGAAATGCCCTGCTGACAGCTCCATCCGGAGCAGGACACGGTCGACGTTCGCGGGATGAGCCGCCCGGAGCTTCTGTACCCACTTCGTCGGCTCGAAGTAGCCGACCCGTGGATCGGTGATACCTCCGGTCACGAGCATCTTGGGGTACTTCCTTGCTGACACGTTGTCGTAGGGGGAGTAGGCCTTGATCCACCGGTAGGCGTCCTCGCTCGACACCGGGTCGCCCCACTCCTCCCATTCGTTCGCCGTCAGCGGCAGCGACGGGTCCAGCATCGTGGTGAGGCAGTCGACGAAAGGCACCTCTGCCACGATGGCCCCGAACGCGTCCGGGTCCAGGTTGACCGAGGCGCCCAGTAAGAGGCCACCAGCGCTGCCGCCGAACGCAGCGATCTGCTCCGGCCTCGCCCATCCCTCATCGACGAGGAACCGGGCAGCGGCGACGAAGTCTTCGAAACTGTGGTGTTTCTTGTCGAGCTTCCCGTCGAGGTACCAGTGCCTCCCGAGCTCTTCGCCACCACGGACATGGGCGATCGCGTACACCACATCGCGGTCGAGCAACGGGTGGATCGGGTGGCCTGTGCTGAAGGTGGGATCGACGCTCAAGCCGTAGGCGCCGTATCCGTACAACAGCGCCGGGCCCGGGCCCGGCGACCGGCCTGCATGCCAGGCCAAGGTGATCGGGACCGCCGTGCCGTCGAGCGAGGTCGCCCACCTCTGCTCGGTGCGATAGTCGTCAGGCTCGTAGCCACCCGGGACGGGCTGGCGGCGGAGGACCTCGTCGGCTCCCGTCTCGAGGTCGAGCTCGTGCAGGGCTCTCGGATGCACGAGTGTGGTCGTCTCGTAACGGATCTTCGTCGTCTCGAACTCGAGGTTCTGTGCAAGGTAAGCGGTTCCCGCCGCCGGTGCCCCTATCAGTCGCTCCTCGCCGCCGGCGAGAGGAAGGACCCGGATCGAGCTCGTCGCGTGCCCGCGCTCTTCGATGAGCACATAGCCGTCGATGACGTCGATCTGCTCTATCCGGACGTCGTCGCGTTCGGCCAGCAACAGCTGCCAGTTGTCCCGCGCTAGGTCGCCGAGCGGTGCCCTGAACAGGGCGAAGTTCACGGCCCCGTCATTTGAGAGGACGAGGAGGTCACCTCGGTGGTGCTCTATCTCGTAGAGCACACCGTGGCGCCGGGGCTCGATCACAGTCGGAGGAGCCTCGGGCGTCGCGGCCGGGATGTATTGCCACTCGCTCGTGAGATTGCTTTGAGCCTGGAGGCAGATCAGCTCCTCGTCCTTTGTCGTCCCGACACCCAGGACGAAACGCTCGTCTGCTTCCTCGAACACCTTTACATCCGCCTCCGCCGGCGTGCCGAGCCGATGGCGCCACACCTGGTACGGGCGGAGCGTGTCGTCGGTACGCGTGTAGAAGAGGGTGGCGTTGTCGGCTGCGAACGCGAGGCCGTAGTACGCGTCCTCTATGACGTCGTCGAGATCCCGCCCTGTCTCGAGGTCACGGATGCGGAGGGTCATCAGCTCACCGCCGGTCGTGTCCGTGCCGTAGGCGAGCAATCGCTGGTCCGGGCTGAGCGCCCGGTCTCCCACCTCGAGATACTCGTGCCCTTCGGCCAGCTCGTTCTCGTCGAGCAAGACCCTCTCGTCGCCGTCCGTGCGGCCTCCGTCCGGTGTCGGCAAAGGTGCTGCCAGGCGCCGGCGACACGCGATGGAATGTTGCTCGCCCTCGCTCGTTCGGACGTAGTACGCCCACTGACCCTTTGGCGCCGGGTAGCTGACATCGGTCAGCTGCGTCCGGGCGAGGATCTCTCCGTAGATCTTGTCGATGAGCGGCTCTAGATGAGCGGTCGCGACCTTCGTGTAAGCGTTCTCCTCCTCTAGCAGCGCCATGAGCGCGGGGTCGTCCTTGTCCCGGACCCAGTACCAGTCGTCGATCCGCTCGTCGTCATGGGCCAGCATTCGATGGGGTCGCCGCTCGGCAACTGGAGGGTGGGGCGGGTCCGCTTCGAAGGGGGAGTCGTCCGTCGTCACCTTCGCAGCATCGCGCGTCCGGGCATCGCTCCCGGCCGATTCCTGCTCCCCTGTTGGACGCGGAGGCACACCGACTTGTTACTATCTACGTAGTGGAAACTCGGCTGGCACCAAAGAGACGGAGCGCCTGATGGCCACGACAGAACTGGATCTCGGTCGCTACCAGTTGGGCTGGAGCGATGTCGAGGATTACGTCTTCAAGCCGCGCAAGGGTCTCAACGAAGAGATCGTCCGTGAGATGTCCGCGATCAAGCGCGAGCCGGAGTGGATGTTGAAGTTCCGGCTGAGCGCGCTGCAGCGTTTCTTCCGCAAGCCCATGGTGCCGTGGTTCGCCACGAAGATGCCTGACCTGGACTTCCAGGACATCTACTACTACATCAAGCCGATCGAGCAGCAGGTCAGCGCGTGGGACCAGCTGCCGGATTCGGTGAAGAACACCTACGACAAGCTCGGAATCCCCGAGGCCGAGCGGAAGTACCTCGCCGGCGTCACCGCGCAGTACGAGTGCCTCCGTGGCTCGACGCGGGTGTGGACCGAATTCGGCATGAAGCCGATCAAGGAAGTCGAGGCAGGGGACGTCGTGTTCGCGCTCGACGAGGAAACGCGTGAACTGCTGCCGGCGCGAGTTGTCGGGCAGCGCTGTTCAGGGGACAAGGAGGTCTTCGAGATCCGAGCCCGTGGCCGGGTGATCGGCGCCTCCGCCAACCATCCGTTCCTCGTCCTTCGTGACGAGCGGAAGCCCGGGCGCCAGCGCGCACGGTTCCAGCCAACCTGGGTTCCCGTCGAACAGCTCCAGGTCGGCGACCTTGTCGCGATCGCGAAGGACGTCCCCGACTTTGGGTCGTCGGCGCCCCTTCGGGTGCCACACGCCGCCGCCGCGGCAGCTTTCCCGACGACGACGAGCCCTGATCTGTGCTGGTGGGCGGGCGTGTTCCTCGGAGACGGTTACCTGCACAACCGGAGCGGCAACGTCAGCGTCGAGTTCGCCGTCGACAACACCGACGAGTCCTTGATCGAAGAGATCATCAGGACGACAGAGTCGCTGTTCGGTGTCACCTTGCGCCGTGCCTCGGACGGCCTGCGCCTGGTTGGGCGCAGCACGGTCTTGCTCGTCGAGTTCCTCGAGCTCAATGGGTTGGCAGGTTCGGCGCACACGAAGAGAGTGCCGCACTGGGTATTCGGCCTGCCGCGCGAAGAGCGGCTCTCACTGCTGGGCGGGTACCTCGACTCCGGTGGGTACGTGCGCGATCACCCTTCGAGTCACGACGTGGTTTTCACGAGCGCGAACGAGGGTCTCCTGGAGGACATCCGCGAGCTGGTGGCGCTCTGTGGCATCGGTTCGAGCAAGGTCATCTCGCACAGGCACACGTCATCGAAGGGAACGAAGTTCGCTGGGCACACGAGCCGCACGCTCGGTTTCCTGCGGGTCGAGTCGATCGAGTCAGTCGGCGTCGAGCCGGTGTTCGACATCGAGGTGGAGGGTCGGCACAACTTCGTTGCCGAAGGCTTCGTGGTCCACAACTCAGAAGTCGTTTACCACCGCAACCGCGAAGATCTCGAGCGCCTCGGCGTGCTGTTCACCGACATGGACACCGCGGTGCGCGAGCACCCCGAGATCGTCCGGAAGTGGTTCGGCAAGATCATCCCGCCCAACGACAACAAGTTCGCTGCTCTGAACTCGGCAGTGTGGTCGGGTGGGTCGTTCATCTACGTGCCGCCGGGCGTAACGGTCGACATGCCGCTCCAGGCGTACTTCCGGATCAACGCCGAGAACATGGGCCAGTTCGAGCGAACTCTGATCATCGCCGACGAGGGAGCCCAGGTCCACTACGTGGAGGGCTGCTCGGCGCCGGTCTACTCGACCGACTCCCTGCACTCCGCCGTCGTCGAGCTCGTGGCGCTCCCGGGCAGCCGGATCACCTACACGACGATCCAGAACTGGTCGAGCAACGTATACAACCTCGTTACGAAACGGGCACGTGCAGAAGCCGAGGCGCACGTCGAGTGGATCGACGGCAACATCGGCTCTCGCCTCACCATGAAGTACCCGTCGGTATACCTGATGGGCCCGAAGGCGTCGGGTGAGGTGCTCTCAGTGGCGTATGCGGGAGCCGGCCAGCAGCAGGACACCGGGGCGAAGATGTTCCACTGCGCTCCCGAGACCACGTCCACGATCATCTCGAAGTCGATCTCGAAGGACGGCGGGAACGCCACCTACCGAGGAAAGGTCCACGTCGACCCGGGCGCCAAGAAGTCCAAGGCGTTCGTCCGCTGCGACGCCCTCATCCTCGACGAGCAGTCGGCCTCCGAGACCAAGCCCTACATCGAGGTGCAAGAGCGCGACGCCGAGATCGGCCATGAGGCGACAGTGTCGAAGATCGGTGACGACCAGCTCTTCTACTTGATGAGCCGCGGGCTCTCTGAGACCCAGGCCATGGGCATGATCGTGAACGGCTTCATCGAGCCAATCACCCGGACGCTCCCGATGGAGTACGCGGTCGAGTGGAGCAGATTGATCGAGCTCCAGATGGACGGCTCGATAGGCTGAGGCTTCCATGCCGATGCGCGAGGACTGCAAGCACTTTCAGAGCAGGACCTACGCCTCCGGAGAGGTCGCGCGATTCTGTGTCCTCGACCTCGCTCCCGAGGCACCGTGGCGCTGCCCCGACGACTGCGCCTCCTACCAACGGCGCTTGGCGGATGCCGGTTGGGAGCACGGCAAGCTCGTGGAGCCACCCGTCGAAGACGAGCCCGACGAGCCGGCCGAGGACATCGTCGCGCTGTTGGAGGCGGCCGAGAACGTAGTCGACGCGGTCACGCCTGACGCGCTGGCCGAGGCTCGTGAGCGCGAGCAGCGGGAGGAGGCCGCAGAGGCCAAGGCCGCTCGTGGTTCCAAGTGGTTCCGCAAGCGGAAGGGCTGACCGGGCGGGAGCTACCGGCCCTTGAAAGAAGGCGGACGGCGCTCGAAGAAGGCGGTCACCGCCTCGGTCAGGTCGTGCGAGCGCAGTTGGCCGGCATTCCACGCTGCGACGAAGCGTTGGGCCGCGTCGACCTGAGCGCGATGCACCTGCGAGAGCACCGCTTTCGAGCCTTCCACCGCGACGGGCGAGTTCGCCGCGATCTCCTCGGCGATCGACCGCGCGCCCGCGAGCATTGCTTCCTCGTCGTCGAACACATGATTGACGAGGCCGATCTGTGCCGCGCGGTAGGCGTCGATGTCCTTCCCGGTGTAGACGAGCTCGGCCACCTGTCCCATCGACAAGACGAGCGGGAGGCGGGCGAGACTTCCGATGTCGGCCACGATCGCCATCTTGGTCTCGCGGACCGAGAAGACCGCATCTGCCGAGCAGACCCGGATGTCACAGGAGGTTATGAGGTCGACGCCACCGCCGATGCAGTAGCCGTGGACGGCCGCGATGACCGGTTTAGGGCATTCCGCCGGTGCACTTATCGCCGCCTGGAGCCTCAGCACGTCGCCGTGTGTCCGCCTGCCGATCTCCGCCGCCGAGGGTGCACCATCGGGGCCGGAACCCACATCGCCTACATCCGCAAGCGCGTTCAGGTCGAGCCCGACGCTGAAGTGCGGCCCCTTGGCCGCCACCACGATCGCCCGGATCTCGCGATCCTTGCCGAGGTCGGCCATCGCCTCGGGCAGCTCGGCGAAGAACGGCATGCCCATGGCGTTCCTCTTCTCGGGCCGGTCGAGGAACAGAGTTGCCACGTGCCCGTCGCGCTCGATCGACAGAACCGTGTACGGGGACTTCTCGGGATCGGTGATGGAAGCCATCAAGTCACCGTAGCGTCACCGGTCATGACCCCGAAACTTGCCTGCTGAGACGATGACCCGAGCCCGCAACATCGGCCCCGGCCGTCCCGACGGCTTCGACGGCCCGAAGTACCAGGAGCGCTTCGACGCGCTGGAAGCCGAAGGCCAGGACATCCACGGCGAGGCGAACTTCGTGATGACTTTCGTGCCCGAATCCGTGCTCGACGCAGGCTGTGGCACCGGGCGGGTGGCCCTCGAGGTCGCACGGCGAGGAGTCCTGGTCGTCGGCGTCGACCGCGACTCCTCCATGTTGGAGGTGGCTACCCGCCGAGAGGCGGGAGTGCGCGAGGAGATCCCGGGCCTCCGGCTTCGTTATGTCCGGGCCGACCTCGTCGGGCTCGATCTCGGAGCGACCTTCGACGTGGTCGTGATGGCCGGCAACGTGCCGCTGTTCACCGATCCGGGCACCGAGCGCGAGCTCGTCGCGAGCGTGGCGAGCCACGTGCGCGCCGGCGGGGTGCTCGTCGCCGGGTTCCAGCTCAACCGCACGTATTCCCTCGAGCTTTACGACCTGCACTGCGCGGCCTCCGGCCTTGTGCCGGCGGCACGCTATGCGGGCTGGGACGGTGCGACGTTCGAACCGATGGGTGACTATGCCGTGTCTGTTCACCGGCGGCCCTGAGCGAGGCTGCCCGTGCCAGATGCGACTGCCCGTGCCGCCTGTGACCTGTGCGAGGCCGCCCGGATCACCGAGTGGCACCACGAGGACGAGATCTGCTGGGTGGCCGACTGCGAGATCTGCGGGGTGCCGATGGTGGTCTGGAAGAGACACGGCCCGGTGCCGGCGCCCGAGGAGGTCGATCACATGATCGAGGAGCTCTCGAGGGTGGCGCGCGAGCGCTTCGGGGAGAGCCCTTTCAGCGTCGACCGCGTGATGCGCCAGATCCCCGATCACTTCCACGCCCATGCCCGAGACGAAGGATGGTGGTGGCGGCGCTTCCGGACCTGAGGCTCCGGACGGGCCGGAGGCAAGGAGGCGCGCGGCCGGTAGGATGAGCCGGCCTGTTGCAAGGGATCGGATCGGGGCGAAATGCCGAGGGATCCCGGGAGGCACACCGGTTTTCACGAAGGAGCGGTCACGCCCTGAGCACACTCGAGCAGCGGCAATCAGCGTTCTCTGCAGAGGCGTCGCGCTCTCTCGGCGGGCCCGATTGGCTACAGCGACGGCGCCAGCTTGCGATGAGCGCCTTCGAGAGCGCCGCCCTCCCGACCGGTGAGGAGGAGATCTGGCGGTACAGCCGCATCGCCGACCTCGACTTGAACCGCTTCGCCCCGGTCGGCGATCTGCCCGCCGCGCACACCGGCATGCCAGAGCTGACCGGCCAGGCCCACGCGTTGATCGACCGGATAGGCGAGCGGGCGGGATTCGTCCTCACCCTCGACGGCGTAGTCCACGAAGCGGATCTCGGCGAGGAGGGCGAGCGAGCCGGGATCAGGCTCGGCCGGATCTCCGCCCACCCCGAAGGCGAACTGCTGCTCGGATCGGTGCAGGGCTCGTTCTCCGGCGCGGACGCCACGGACGCGCTCGACGAACTGGCGATGGCCTTCTCGGCCGACGCCGTCACGCTGACAGTCCCCGCCGGGGTGGAGCTCTCCAGCCCCGTAGTGATCGTCAATCTCCTCGCGATGGGGCACACGGACGAGAGCCGCGGCCCCGCGGTGTTTCCCCGCACCATCGTCGACTTGGCGGAGAACTCGTCGGCGACAGTGATCGAGCTCCTCGTCTCGGGATCGGGCGCCGTTCTCGCCTCCCCGTGCGTCGAGCTCGCGGTCGCCGACGCCGCCCGGCTGTCCTACTCGGTAGTTCAGCAGCTCGGGCCGCGTACCTGGCAGCTCGGGCACAGCTGGGCGAGAGCTGGACGGGCCTCGACGCTGCGCTGTTTCACCGCCTCGCTCGGAGGCGAGTACGCCCGTACGAGGCTCGACTCCCTCCTCGACGGCCCGGGCGGGTCGGCCGACCTACTCGCGGCCTACCTCGGGGACGGGCAGCAGGTGCATGACTTCCGAACGCTGCAGGAGCACGCAGCCCCGAAGACGACGAGCGACCTCGTGTTCAAGGGAGCAGTCGGGGGGACTGCGCGCTCGGTCTACAGCGGCATGATCCGCATGCGACCCGGAGCGCGAGGCGGGAACGCGTTCCAGACCAACCGCAACCTCGTGCTCTCTGACGGCGCCCACGCCGACTCGGTGCCGAACCTCGACATCCAGGAGAACGACGTGCGCTGCAGCCACGCCTCTGCCGTCGGGCCGATCGACGCCGAGCAGCGCTTCTACCTCGAGTCAAGGGGGATCCCGAGAGATGTGGCTACGAGGTTGATCTTGCTCGGCTTCTTCCAGGAGCTGTTGGAGCGCGCCGAGCCTGCCGTCCGGGACCACGTCGTGGCGTCGATCCGTGGCCGCCTGGACGCCATGTCCGACGAGGCGGCGCAGTGAGTCGCCTCCGCCTCTGCAGCGAGGGTGAGCTCGAGGTCGGCGCAGTGCGGCGTTTCGAGGCAGGCGGACATCCGATCGCACTCGCTCGCTGCGACGACGGTTTCCATGCCCTGATCGACAACTGCAGCCACGAGGACTACCCGCTGTCGGAGGGCGAGGTGTTCCCGGACGTTTGCGAGATCGAGTGCGTACGGCACGGCAGCACCTTCTCGCTCATAGACGGTGAGCCTCAGAGCCTGCCCGCCACACGGGCCGTCGGTGTGCTGGAGGTCTCGGTCGTGGCAGGCGACGTCTTCGTGGAGCTGCCGTGAGCGTGCTCAAGATCGAGGGGCTGCGAGCCGCCGTCGGCGAACGGGAGATCCTGCGCGGAGTCGACCTCGAGGTGGCAAGCGGCGAGACACACGCCGTCATGGGCCCGAACGGCTCGGGCAAGTCGACGCTCGCACATGTGCTGATGGGCCGGCCGGGCTACGAGGTGCTCGGCGGGTCCGTCACCATCGACGGCGAGGAGCTGCTCGGGCTGCCGGTCGACGAGAGGGCACGGGCCGGCCTCTTCCTCACTTTCCAGTACCCGATCGAAGTGCCGGGAGTGCCAGTCGTCGATGTGCTGCGCGAGGCCCTCTTGGCCGCGGGGCGCAGCACTGCCGACCTGAGCGCGCACATGACGGTCGAGGCCGAGCGCCTCGGTTTCGCGCCGGACCTCCTCTTACGGCCCATGAACGTCGACCTCTCGGGCGGCGAGAAGAAACGCAACGAGACACTCCAACTCGCCCTCCTCCACCCACGTTTCGCCGTGCTTGACGAGCTCGACTCCGGGCTCGACGTCGACGCTCTGCGACAGGTCGCTCACCGGGTCGAAGCGGCTCGTGAGGAATCCGACCCGCCGCTCGGAGTGATCGCCATCACGCACTACCGGCGGCTCTTGGACGAGCTCCCTCCCGATGTCGTGCACGTCCTGTCGGCGGGGCGGATCGTGCGGTCGGGTGGTCCCGAGCTCGCGACTGAGCTCGAAGAGACCGGGTATGCCGGGTACCGATCTGCCATGGACAGCGAGGGGCCGGCCTCTCCGCCCGGGGCAGGGGACCCGTTCCCCGCCCGGTTCAGGCTCTGAGACCTAGAGGCGGACCACCGGGCACGTGAGGGTGCGGGTGATGCCCTCGATCAGCTGCACGCGGCTCACCACCATCTTGCCCAAGTCGTCGACTGAGTCGGCCTCCGCCTGCACTATCACGTCATAGGGGCCGGTCACGTCTTCAGCCATGGTGACCCCGGGAATCTCGGCCACCTTGCTCGCGACGGATGCCGCCTTGCCCACCTCTGTCTGGATCAGCACGTACGCCCGGACGGACACTCGGACCTCCTTCTTCGCCTTCCCGGCATCGTAGTGGTCACACCCGGCACCTACCATGGCCATGTGGCGCGACAGAGCCGGGTGAGCAAAGTCACACGCATGCTCCGTAGCTCGCTCCGGGGCCTGCTCGACCAGTCACAGCCCTTCGGCCGGCTGGCGCTCGTGCACACCGTGTTCTCAGCGGGCTCCACCCTCGTCGCAATTTCGCTTGCTGGCTCGCTGTTCTTCTCGGTGACGCCGCACGAGGCCAAGAGCAAGGTCCTGCTCTACTTGCTGCTCACGCTCGCCCCCTTTGCGGTCGTGGCACCCGCCCTCAGCCCGCTGCTCGACCGCGGGGTCACGGCCCGACGCGCCGCCATCGCCGTGGCCTGTGGGGGCAGCGCTGTGCTTGCGCTGTCGATGGCCAACCACCTGCGAGGCGATCTGCTCTTCCCGGAAGCCTTCGGGATCCTGGTGCTCTCCAAGCTCTATCTCGTCGGCAAGGCTGCGCTCGTCCCGTCAATGACCAACGGGGATGACGACCTCGCTTCTGCGAACGCCAAGCTGGCGGTGCTCGCAGGACTGGCCGGATTCGCGATCTCTCCGATCGGCATTGCATTCCTCCAGCTCGGGGCCCCGTGGGTCCTGCGGATCGACTTCCTCGTGTTCGTGATCGGAGGAGTAGCGGCGGCTCGGCTCCCGCGTACGAGGACGGTCCCCGGCGCTCCGCAGTCGCTCGGTACGACCTCGGACGGGCGGGCGATGCAAGGGCCACCGCAACCTGCGCCCTTGCCCGCCCCCGAACCTCTGCCTGGAGGTCCAGGCGGGTTGATCTACGGGAAGCGATCCGGGGCAGCCGGAGCTGCCGGCGCCGGAGCTTCCCGGGGCGGCGGCCGCGGACCGGCGTTCTCGTGTCGACGTGAAGGCCGAGCGCCAAAGGCTCGGATTGCCGCTGTTTGTCCCCGAGGTGACGGTCGCCCTGCTCGCGATGACCGTGCTGCGGGGATCGCTCGGCTTCATGACCTTCTTCCTCGCGTTCGGGCTGCGCGCGATGAAAGCGGCGACCTGGTGGTACGGCGCCATCCTGCTCGCGACCGGCGTCGGCGGCCTCATCGGCTCGATGCTCGTCCCGACCCTGCGCCGCTACCTGTCCGAGCAGCAGATCATCGCCGCGGCGCTCGTGCTGACGGCAGTGGCGGCTTTGCTGGTCGGCTGGGGCGGAAACTTGTACGTCCAGCCGATTCTCGCCCTCGTCGTCGGGTACGCGTCCACGGGTGCCAAGCCGGCGTTCGACTCGATCGCCCAGCGCTACGTGCCTCCAGCCGCGCTGGGTCGGGCATTTGCGCGGTTCGAGACGCAGCTGCAGCTCGTCTGGGTCGTCTGTGCGCTGGTCGCGGTCGTGATCTTGTTCTCGCTGCGCTCGGGCGACATCCTGATCGCCACCGCCTGTGCCGTCGCCGCCGTCTTCCACTTCTCCCTCCGGCGGTCGCTCGGTCGCCACGATGGCGACGGGGTTGCCGGACGCCGCCCCCCGAGACAGCCGCGGCCGGGCTCCCGCTATCGAGCCGGGCGCGTGATGACCGGACGTTCGGGCCCCCAGACGTGAGTCGCCTCCTCGAGGTGGGGGAGGGAGCGTGGGTGCGCACGAGCGAGCGCTACGTCACGAACACGACGGTGGTGAGACTCGAGGGGTCCAGCTGTCTCGTGGTCGACCCGGCTGTCGACCCCGGCGATCTCGCCGAGCTCGTCATGCTCCTTGCCGGTAAGTCGCTCGAAGTCGTGGCGGGATGGTCGACTCACCCGCACTGGGACCACGTGCTTTGGTCTGCCGGCCTCGGCCGGGACGTTCCCAGATACGCGACGGAGGTCAACGCTCGGCACTGCCGGCACGATCGGGAGAACGTGATCGCTCGTATCGCGGCGAGTTCGGCTGGGCATGACCTCGAGCTGTGCGGCTGCTTGACGGAAGTGGCTCTCGACTACGAGGGATTCGCGCTCTTCGCTCCTGGCGTTCCGGTTCCTGCCGGCCGGTGTCGTGTCATCGCTCACTCAGCGCATGCCCCGGGCCACGGCGCTCTTTTCTTCGAAACCCTCGGACTGCTCGTGGCGGGCGACATGGTCTCCGACATCGAGATCCCCTTGTTCGACTGCCCTCCTCGGGACCCCGTCGACCACTACCTGGCGGCGCTCGATCTGTACGAAGGGCTCTCCTCCTCGGTCACGACCTTCGTCCCGGGCCACGGAGCGGCCGGAGACGGCGCAGAGCTCCGGCGCCGGATCGCTGCAGATCGGACGTATCTCGCCGATCTCGTGAGCGGCCGAGCGAGCGACGACCCGCGCCTCGCCACCCCCTGGCTGGCTGTCGAGCACGAGCGGCACCTCGCTCTCGTCCGAGGTTGAGCAAGGTGATCTGGATGAGGCCCCTCTGGCGCCCGTTCGCGCGGTGGGTGGCATGACGTCCTCGTGAGCGAGTTCGATCAGCTCGCCGAGCACTACGACGAGACCCGTGGAGGCGAGCAGCGAGGAGAGGAGTATGCCGCAGACATCGCCGCACAACTGCCGGCTGGTCAAGAGCCGATCCTCGAGATCGGGGTGGGAACGGGGGTAGTGGCCTTGGGATTGCGCCGGCGTGGGCGGACCGTTCTGGGCTTGGACATCTCGGCACCGATGCTGCTCCGCGCCCGATCACGGCTGGGGCCAGTGGTGGTCCGCGCCGACGCGATGCGCATGTCGGTCGCCACGGCCAGCGTCGCCCACGCCGTATCGGTGTGGGTGGTTCACGCGGTCAGAGATCCGGTGGCGCTGTTCCGCGAGGCTGCGAGGGTGATCCGGCCAGGCGGCCGGTACGTGGTTTGTGTCAACCAGCGTCCGTCACCCGACGACGAGGTGGGGAGGATCATCGCCGAGATGGGCGTGCGAGTGGACACGCGTCGAGGTGCATCTCGTCCACGCGGTGTATCGGTCGACGAAGTGCTGGAGTGGGCCGGGGTCGCCGGCTTCGCCGGTACCGTTCACGAGTTCGAGCGTCAATGGCGGTCGTCCCCCGACGAGGAGCTGACCGCTATCACCTACCGCACCTGGCCGGCGCTCCGAGAGCTCGACGAGAGCGACATCGAGGACGTGACAAGGCCGGCCATCGAGGCACTACAGGCAATGCCCGTGGCGGCCCTCGTTCGCCGGGCCACCGCCGAGATGGTCGTACTGCAGACCGGCGGCTGAGTCGGCAACAGGTCGGGGTCTCAGCCCTCGAGCCTCTTGCGAAGCCCTTCTAGCTGGGAGCGGAGCGCGGCCGGGACGTGATCGCCGAACTCGGCGTAGTAGGCCTCGATCAGCGGCACTTCCGCCGACCACTCCGCAACGTCGACTTTGAGGAGCTCGGCCATGTCATCCGCCGAGAGGTCGAGCCCCTCGGTGGGGATGGCGCCGGCGGCCGGCAAGTAGCCGATCGGAGTCTCGACAGCTTCCCCGCCCCCGGCGCAGCGCTCGAAGACCCACTCGAGCACTCGTGAGTTCTCGCCGTAGCCGGGCCACAGCCACCGGCCGTCGGCGGACTTGCGGAACCAGTTGACGTAGAAGATCTTCGGGAGGTTCCCCGGGTCCATCCGCTCCTGGAACGACAGCCAGTGGGCCCAGTAGTCGGCCATGTTGTAGCCGCAGAAGGGCAGCATCGCGAAGGGGTCACGCCGGAGGTTGCCGACGGTGCCAGCTGCCGCCGCGGTCGTCTCCGAGGCCATGATCGACCCCATGAACACGCCGTGGTTCCAGTCGAAGGCCTCGTGCACGAGGGGCACCACCGAGGCGCGGCGGCCGCCGAAGAGCACCGCCGAGATCGGAACGCCTTCGGGGTCCTCCCACTCGGGTGCGATGGCCGGGTCCTGGCTCGCCGGAGCCGTGAAGCGCGAGTTGGGGTGGGCAGCCGGCTTGCCCGTCGCCGGCGTCCACTCCGCGCCGGTCCAGTCCGTGCAGTGAGCGGGCGGCTCGGGGGTGAGCCCTTCCCACCAGGTGTCGCCGTCATCGGTGAGCGCCGTGTTCGTGAAGATGCAGTTCGCCGCGAGAGTGAGAACGGCGTTTGGATTCGTGTCGACGTTCGTGCCCGGGGCCACCCCGAAGAAGCCAGACTCGGGATTTATCGCCCTAAGCCGCCCGTCCGGGCCGATCTTCATCCAGCAGATGTCGTCCCCGATCGTCTCGACCTTCCAGCCGGGCATCGTCGGGATGAGCATCGCGAGGTTCGTCTTGCCACAAGCAGACGGGAAGGCGCCGGTGACGTAGCGCACCTCACCGCCGGGAGACGTGAGCTTGAGGATCAGCATGTGCTCGGCCAACCAGCCCTCCTCGCGCGCCATGACCGACGCGATGCGCAGTGCGAAGCACTTCTTTCCGAGCAGCGCGTTCCCGCCGTAGCCGGACCCGAAGGACCAGATCTCGCGAGTCTCGGGGAAGTGAGCGATGTAAAGGTTCTCAGGGTTGCAGGGCCAGGGGACGTCTGCCTCTCCCTCTTCGAGCGGCGCCCCGACCGAATGCAGGCAGGGGACGAACTCGCCGTCCTCGCCGAGCACCTCGAGTGCGCCGCGGCCCATCCGGGCCATGATCCGGAGGCTGACCACCACGTAGGGAGAGTCGGTGATCTCGACGCCGATGTGTGCGATGGGTGAGCCGAGCGGGCCCATCGAGAAGGGCACGACGTACATCGTTCGTCCGCGCATGCAGCCATTGAAGAGACTGGTCAGGGTCTCGCGAAGCTCATGAGGATCGATCCAGTTGTTGTTGGGGCCGGCCTCCTCCTCCTTCGAAGGTGCCACGTAGGTGCGGTTCTCCACCCGGGCCACGTCGCGGACGTCCGAGTGGGCCCAGTAGCTGTTGGGGCGCTTCGCGTCCGAGAGCCTTATGAACGTGCCCTGGTCGACGAGGAGCTGGCACAGCCGGTCGTACTCCTCGGCGGAGCCGTCACACCACTCGACCCGAGCGGGCTCGGTGAGTGAGGCAACCTCGTCAACCCATTCCAGAAGCTTGGCATTGCTCGTCGGAGGCATGTTCGCCAGCATTCCTTTCTCATTGGGTCCTCACGACCCGATACCTGACCAGGCAGGACCCGGTACGACGCGTCGCGCGATGGTAGGCGCCACGGCCGGATTCGCAAAAGTCGGCCCTGGCCATCTTCGCGGGCCGGCCTCGAGCCGGGCCTCGGCTACGGTCCGGATGGTGGGAGAGCACTCAGTGGGAGACCGTCGTGGCCTCAGCGAATTCGGGTTCCTCTCCCACTTGCGAGCGACCCTCGAAAGCGGGGCCGGTGCGGGGGAGGTGCATGTCGGCGATGACGCCGCAGTCCTCAACCCGGCGACGGGCCAGGCGCTGTTCGCCACCGACGTCGCGGTCGAGGGTGTCCACTTCGACCTCGCGATCGGATCGGCGTTCGATGCGGGGTGGAAGGTCGTCGTCGCGAACGTGAGCGACATCGCGGCCATGGGTGGCATCCCCACTCACGCCGTCATCGGGGTCGCAGCCTCGGCCAGCACCGATCTCGAGGGGCTCTTCGCCGGCGTCCGGGCGGCGGCCGGGGAGTACGGCGTGGCCCTTGTAGGAGGCGACCTCTCCTCGGCTCCGCGACTGTTCCTCTCCGTCGCGATCCTCGGCGACACTGGAGCGCTCCCGCCGGTCCTGCGCGGCGGGGCGGCCCCGGGGGACGAGCTCTGGTGCACCGGGCCACTCGGCGCCTCTGCAGCAGGGCTCGAGGCACTTCGGGCTCGCTCCCTTGGCCGGCCCGACGGCGAGCCGGAGACCCAAGCCCTCGCGCAGGCCTACCTGCACCCGCGAGCGCGCCCAGCAGAGGGGCGGCTGGCGGCCCGGCTCGGCGCGACCGCGATGATCGACATCTCCGACGGGCTCTCCCAGGACGTCTCCCACATCGCCTCGGAGTCCGGTGTCGGCATCGCGCTCGAGGAGGTGCCGGTCGCGGCGGGGGCGACCGAGGAACAGGCTCTCGGTGGGGGGGAGGACTTCGAGCTCGTCTTCGCCGTGCGGCCGGGCACGCCGGTGGCCGAGGAGTTCGAGAGTGCGGGACTTAGCGTGCCGATCCGGATCGGCGGCTGTGTAGCGGATCCCGACGTCCGGCAGCTTCGCGGAGAAGTGCTGCCGATCATCGGCTGGGAACACGATTTCGATGTGTAGCTGCACCCTTCCTACAGGGGTGCCGGTCGTGAGCGGCCGGGCACCGGCCCGGCGCGGAGCCGTCGGTCAGGCGGACTGCGGAGCGCGCTTGCGCAACGGCTTGGTGACCTTTCCGGCCCTCAAGCAGGACGTGCAGACGTTCATGCGCTTGGGCGTGCCGTTCACGAGCGCGCGTACGCGCTGGATGTTCGGGTCCCAGCGCCTCTTCGTCCGGCGATGGGAGTGCGAGACGCTCATCCCGAAGCCAGGGTGCTTGCCACAGATCTCACACACGGCTGCCATTGGACGCGCCACTCCATTCAAAGGGAACTGCCGGGAACAGGCGACGAGATTACCATCCTCCGCCATGAGGCCGACCCATCGCGGCAACTCGCAGGTGCCCGGGTGACCCTCACCGTGCTCGGGGCCCCCGAGCTAGTTCGCACGATGACTGCCTTCGAGGACGCTCTCGAAGTGCACAGGGAGACGCTCAACCGGCTCAACGTCTATCCGGTGCCCGATGGAGACACGGGCACGAACATGCACCTCACGCTCGAATCCGTCGTCCGCGAGCTGTCCGAGGTGGCTGATCCGACAGATCTCTCCGCCGTTTGCAAGGCGATCGCTCACGGCTCGTTGATGGGAGCGCGTGGCAACTCCGGTGTCATCTTGTGCCAGATCCTTCGCGGCATGGCACAGACCTTCAGCTTGTCCACGGACGGAGTCGACGCGAAGACGCTCGCCGCCGGTCTCGCCGAGGCCAACGTCGCCGCCCGTGCGGGCGTCATGCGGCCGGTCGAGGGGACCATCTTGACTGTCGCGTCCGCGGCCGCCGAGGCTTCCGGCGAGGCGGCCGAAGACGGGACGGGCATCGGCGAAGTCGCCGCGCGCGCCCGGGACGCCGCAGTCGAGGCCCTCGCGCACTCCCCTGAGCTGCTTCCCGTTCTCGCGAAGGCAGGAGTCGTCGACGCGGGCGGCGCGGGGCTCGTCCTGCTGTTCGACGCCTTCTTGCTCACGATCGACGGCCGGCCGATCCCTGAGCGGCTGCCACTGCCCGAGTACGTGGTGCGCAATCTCGAGCGTGGTGGAGACATCGCAAGAGCCGTCAGTGAGGGCGCCCTCCTCGACGTGGGCGACGTGCAAGCAGAGATCGCGCTTGCCGCACACGCCGGTGAAGCCGGCGATGACGACATAAGCGGCCTGCGCTACGAGGTCATGTACTTCCTCGAGGCGCCGGACGACTTGTTGCCGCCATTCAAGGAAGTCTGGGCCGGCATCGGTGACTCGATCGTCGTCGTGGGCGGAGACGGCATCTGGAACTGCCACATCCACACCGATGACGTCGGTGCCGCGATCGAAGCGGGGCTAGACGCAGGGCGGCCGAGCAAGATCCGAGTGACCGACCTCCTCGACCAGGTCGAGGAGGAGTCCTGGGTGCGCCAGGCCGAAGAAGCGGGGGCCACCGCGCCAGAGGTGGCCGAGGACGTCCCTGCGCCCAAGACCTCGGTGATCGCCGTCGCGACCGGTGACGGGATCCGCCGCATCTTCCACTCGCTCGGCGTGCGCAACATCGTCTCGGGGGGACAGTCGATGAACCCCTCTACGGCTGAGATCCTCGAGATGATCGACAGCGTGCCCGGCGACGAGGTCGTGATCCTGCCGAACAACAAGAACATCTACGCGGTCGCTGCCCAAGCAGCCGATGTCTCGGCCAAGCCGGCGAGGGTCGTGCCGACCGAGGGCATCCAAGAAGGCTTCGCCGCCCTGCTCGAGTACGACCCCGAGGCGACCGCGGCCGACAACGCTCAGGCGATGGCCGCCGCCGCCGATCGCGTGACGGCGGGCGAGGTCACGCAGGCCGTGAGGGCGAGCGACACCGGAGCCGGGCACGTGAGACGGGGAGATTGGATCGGCCTCACGCGAAAGGGCATCGAGGTGGTGGCCCCGGGACCGGCCGAGGCTGTCTGCGAGCTGCTCGACAGGATCGTGTCCGCCGAGCACGAGATCGTCACGATCATCGAGGGTGCCGGCGCCAAGCCGGCCGACACCCGTCGGATCACGGAGTGGCTCGCAGCAAACCGGCCGGAGGTCTCGGTGGACCTGCACCAGGGGGGTCAGCCCCTCTACCCGTACCTCGTCGCGACCGAGTAGCCGAGGAAGCGGTGCCCGGGCGTCGACTTGCGCAGCTGAAGCAGATCAGCGTCTCGGAGCTGAAGACCGTCACTCCGAGGAAGGCCGCCGGCCTGAGGGCGATGGAGATAGAGACCGTCCTCGACCTCCTCACGCACTACCCCCGCAGGATGGTCGACCGCACGAACGAGTCCGAGATCGGTGCGTTGTTCGAGGGCGAGGAGGCAGTCGTCACGGCAACTGTCGTCAGGAGCTCGACAAGGCGCCTGAGGAACGGCCGTTCCATGGCGGAGATCGTCGTACGCGACCGCTCGGGTGTGCTCGTCTGCACCTTCTTCAACCAGGGTTGGCGGGCCAAGCAGTTCGAGGAGGACCAGACGGTCACGGTCTTCGGGAAGCTCTCGATCTACCGGGGGCGTCGGCAGATGGCGAACCCGGTGGTCGACCTCGTCGGAGACCAGACCGGACGGCTCGTTCCCATCTACGCCCAGTCGGGCAAGGCGGCGGTCTCGTCGCTCGATATCAGCCGGTACGTGACCGAGGCGCTCGAACGGGCAGGAGAGTTCGCCGAGCCGCTGCCTGAGCGATTCCGCGACGAGCTCGATCTCGTGTCGAGGACCGACGCCTTCCACTGGATCCACGCTCCCGAGACGCCAAAGGCGCGCGAAGCTGCGCGTCGCAGGCTCGCCTTCGACGAGCTGCTTCGCCTCCAGATCCTGCTCGTGTCGAGACGCCGCGCGACCGCTGCTGCGTCGAACGGCATCGCACACGAGGTCGGTGGCCGGCTGCTCGGCCAGTATCTCGAACGGCTGCCGTTCGAGCTGACTGCCGCGCAGAAGCGTGCCGTCGAGCAGATCTCGGCAGACCTTGCGGCGCCACATCCTATGAACCGCCTCTTGCAAGGCGACGTAGGCGCCGGCAAGACGGTAGTGGCTCTCGCGGCACTGCTCATCGGCGTCGAGGGCGGCTACCAGGGCGCGTTCATGGTCCCGACCGAAGTGCTCGCTGAGCAGCACTTCCTCTCCTCGCGGCGCCTCCTCGACGGTCTGAGCGTCGCCGACCAGAACCGGCTCGGTGGCGTGAGGCCGCTCATGGTCGACCTCCTGACCAACCGGACGAGCGGCCCGGACCGCACTCGGATCCTGAGCGAGCTCGGGAGCGGTGATCTCGACATCGTCATCGGGACGCACGCGCTCATCTCCGAAGGTGTCGACTTCGCTCATCTCGGGGTTGTCGTCGTCGACGAGCAGCATCGCTTCGGCGTCGAGCAGCGGGCCAGCCTGCGCGAGAAGGCGTCGCTCGACCCGGATCTGCTCGTGATGACCGCCACCCCGATACCGCGGACCGCCGCGATGACCGTCTACGGGGATCTCGACCACACGACCCTCGACGAGCTCCCGGCCGGGCGGTCGGAGATCGAGACAAGGTGGCTATCGCGCGACCGTCAGGAGAAGACCGCCTGGAAGAGAGTCCGGGAAGAGGTCGCCGCCGGCCATCAGGCCTACGTGGTCTGCCCGCTGGTCGGTGGTGGCGCAGTGGAAGACGAGGAAGTGCCCGAGGACCCCGACGCCGAGCTCGAGCCTGATGATTACGAGGAGGACGACCTGGACCTGCAGCAGCGGGCTCTCGTCTCAGCCCGGGACCTCGAGGCTCCGCGGCGTCCGCCGCGCTCCGCGGTGGAGGAGCGGAACCGCCTCGCGGGCGGTCCCCTCGCAGGCCTTCGTGTCGGCCTCTTGCACGGTCAGATGCCTGCGAAGGAGAAGGAGCCGGTGATGTCACAATTCCGGGCCGCCGAGATCGACGTCCTCGTCTCCACGACGGTGGTCGAGGTCGGCGTCGACGTCGCCAACGCCACCGTGATGGTGATCGAGGACGCCGACCGATTCGGGATCGCCCAGCTCCATCAGCTCCGCGGACGTGTCGGGCGAGCATCGTTGCCCAGTTGGTGCTACTTGCTGACCGAGGACGACGTCACTGATCCTGCCGATCGGAGGCTCAAGGCGATGGTGCAGACACAGGACGGTTTCGAGCTCGCGGAGGAGGACCTCGATCTACGCGGGGGAGGGACGGTGCTCGGTGCCCGCCAGAAGGGCAGGACGGACTTGAAGCTCGCCAACCTGCGTCGAGACCGCGCGCTCGTCACCGAGGCGAGGAGGGTCGCCAACGAGATGGTGACCGAGGACCCTGAGCTGAAGGGCCAGTACTCGGTACTGAGAGACGAGGTCGAGGCCTTCGTGTCGGAGGAAGAGGTCGCGTTCCTCTTCCGGAGCTGATCGGCATCAGGCGTGCGCGTGATCGGCGGTGAGGCCAAGGGCCGCCGCCTCGTCGCGCCGGACGTGCCGACGCTGCGGCCGACGAGCGACCGGGTCCGCGAGGCCATCTTCGACATCCTCGAGGCGAGGGAGATGGTCGAGGACGCGACCGTGCTCGACCTCTTTGCGGGATCCGGTGCGCTCGGCATCGAAGCGCTCTCGCGGGGAGCGGCCTCGTGCACCTTCGTCGACTCCGACCGGCGAGCGATCGCGGCGATCGAGCAGAACCTCGCGGCGGTGGGCTTCGCCGGCCGTGTGGGGGTGAGGGTCGTCCGTCAAGATGTCATCGCCTTCCTCGGGACAACTGACGTTCCGGTGGCGTTGGGGTTGGTGGACCCGCCTTATCGTTTCTCGGAGTGGCCCGAGCTGCTGCAATCCCTGCCGGCCGAGATCGCGGTTCTGGAGCACGGATCGCCCATCGACGTCGGCGGCAGGTTCCATACTCTCCGCAGCTATCGATACGGCGGTACGCTCGTCACGCTGGTTGCACGGCACCCGACCGAGAAGGACTCCGCTTGACCATCGCTTTGTTCCCCGGCTCGTTCGACCCCTTCCACAATGGGCACCTGGAGGTGGTGGAGCGCGCGAGCCAGCTCTTCGACGAGGTCATAGTGGCGTCGCTGCGCAACCCGCAGAAAGGCGAGCCGCTCTTTCCGATAGAGGAACGGGAGCTGATGCTGGAGGAGTCGCTCGCCCACGTGAAGAACGTGCGCATCGTGGCGATGTCGACACTCGTCGTGGATCTTGCCCGTGAGCTGGGTGCGACGGTGATCGTGAAGGGACTGCGGGCGGTCTCGGACTTCGAGAGCGAGTTGCAGATGGCACAGATGAACCGGCAGCTGTCCGGGATCGAGACGCTGTTCATCCCGACCGGCTCGCAGTACGCCTACATCGCCAGCCGCTTGATCCGGGAAGTCGCACGGTACGGGGGCGACGTGAGCGAGCTCGTGCCCGAGCCGGTCAACCGGCGCCTGAAAGGCGTCGTGAAGTGAGCGATCTCGGCCCCGACAAGGACCCGGGCTACGACGTCGCCGAGGGCGTCGACACCGGTGTCGAGGGGATCATCGACGAGCTAATCGACATCGTCTCGACGGCCAAGTCCGTCCCGCTCTCCGCCTCGGTCATGATCTCGCGCGACGAGGTCCTCGAGCTGTTGGAGGCGGCCCGCGAGGAGATGCCCGAGGAGCTTCCGGCGCGCGAAGAGGCTGTTGAAGGACCGCGAAGAGGTCTTCGTCTCGGCCAAGCGCGAGGCTTCAGAGATCGTCGACGATGCTCGCGTCCAGGCCGAGCGGATGGTGCAGCGGACCGAGATCGTGCGCCAGGCCGAGTACCGGGCAGTGCGCATCGTGGAAGATGCCGAGGCGGAGTCCCGCAGGCTGAAGCACGAGTCCGAGGACTACGTCGACCAGAAGCTGGCCGGCTTCGAAATCGTCCTCGACCGCACGATGAAGACCGTGCGCGCCGGGCGGGAGCGCCTGGCGGCGGTACCGGCCGACCCGTACGGCGATGACGGCGAGGGCGACGGCGAGGGGACCGGAGAGATGGACGGGGACGAGTCCCTGTTCGACCAGGATCTTCGAGTGAGCGGCGCCGGCGACCCGCCGGCGCGTGCGAGTAGGTCGGCCGGACACCGGGCGAGGAAGGGCCGGCCCTTCGTCTTGAGCGTGCGTTCCTTGAGGTCGCGGCCGGGCAGTCGTCTGGAGGTCCATCTGGTGGGCCCCATCCCGGACATGTCGGTGTCGGACGCCGAGGTGCCAGAGGGAGCCGACGTGAGCTTCGACGGTTGGATCGAGTCCACTCTTGGCGGCGTAACAGTGGCTGGGCACGTGTCTGCTCCCTGGTCAGGCGTCTGCAGGCGCTGCTTGGAGGTGGCTTCGGGCACGCTGCGGGCGGAGGTGCGCGAGCCTTGCCTGGACCCCGAGTATGCGGGTCGCCACTTGCTCGGGACAGGTGGGGACGACGCAGACGCGTACGTCGTCGGGGCAGACGAGCTCGACGTTGAGCCCTTGGTCCGCGACGCCTGTATCCTTGAGCTGCCGCTGGCGCCGCTGTGCAATGAGAGTTGTCTCGGGCTGTGCCCGACATGCGGCGGCAACCGCAACCGAGATGAGTGCTCCTGCGAGCAGCAGACCGACCCGCGATGGTCGGCGCTCGCTGCCCTCGGCTCGGAGGAAGCGGAGCAACCCGAGCAACCCGAGCAACCCCGATTAGAGGAAAGCGACGATGGCCGTCCCGAAGAAGAAGACGTCGAAGTCGAAGAGCCGTAGCCGCCGTGCGTCCGCCTGGAACCTGAGCGCTCCGGCCCGCAGCGTCTGCCCCCAGTGTCGCCGCGCCAAGCTGCCACACGTGGTCTGCCCGCACTGCGGGTGGTACAAGGGCCGCCAGGCGGTCGAGGTCGACTGATCCGTGGCTGACCTGGTCGCTTCGTGGCGATAGCGGACCTGCCCGTCGCGCTGGACGCGATGGGTGGCGATCGCGCTCCTGAGGAGATCGTCGCCGGAGCCCTCGAGGCTGTTGCGGCCGGCTTTCCGGTGGTGCTGGTAGGCCGCGCCGATGGCTCTCTCGGAGATGTCGGCGGTCTCGAGATCCTGCCCGCGTCGGAGGTCATCGAGATGAAGGACGACCCTGCGAAGGCCGTCCGAACGAAGAAGGACTCCTCCCTGCTGCGGGCCGCGGAGGCGGTGCGCGACGGGAAGGCTTGTGCAATGGTGAGCGCGGGCAACACCGGGGCAGCGATGGCCTCGGCGTTGTTCCGCATGGGTCGTCTTGCCGGCGTCGCTCGGCCGTGCATCGCGACGCCGCTGCCGGTGCCGGGTGGGTCGCCGACCGTCATGGTCGACTCGGGCGCCAACGCCGATTGCCAGTCGGACTGGCTGGTGCAGTTCGCCCAGATGGGCGCCGCCTTTTACCGCGAGCGCTACGGTGCGCAGCGACCGAAGGTGGCCTTGCTTTCGATCGGCGAGGAGTCCTCCAAGGGCAACCTGCTGACGAAGGAGACCCACGGGCGCCTGGTGGGTGAAGATGGCGGCTCGCGGCTCGACCTCGGCTTCGAGTTCATCGGCAACGTGGAAGGCCGCGACCTGCTGACAGGGGATGCCGACGTCGTCGTGACCGACGGCTTCACCGGGAACGTCGCCCTGAAGACGCTCGAGGGCGCGCTCAAGACCTTCATGACCTTGCTCGGCGGCGTAATGTCCGAGAGCGACGAGGCCAAGGCGGCGAGCGAGGTGTTGCTACCCGGCCTGCTTGCAGCGGCGGCGCCTCTCGATCCGGAGGCGACTGGCGGGGCAATGCTGCTCGGTGTCGACGGCGTCTGCATCATCAGCCACGGTTCGTCGACCCGGCGGGCGATAGTGAACGCGATCCGAGCAGGTCACGACCTCGCGTCCCGAGGGCTGGCCGCCAAGCTCGCGGAGGCCGTTCATCCGCTCGACTGAGCTCGGTGACCGAGGGAGCCGGCCTACGGCTCCCTCAAGAGGCGCAAGGCGAAGAGGCGGTATGCCGCAGCCACGTCTTCGATGCTGTAGGGGACATCGTCGCTCCACCATTCGGCGACGCGGAGTCCCATGGCACCGATGGCTGCCGTCGCAAGCCACGGGTCGGGGACGCTGAAGACCTCGAGACGCACTCCGCGGTTGATCACGTCGACGAAGAGCTGCTCGGACTGGTTGCGGACCGCGACGACCTGGTTGCGGTTCGCGGTTCCGAGCGCAGCCATCTCCCGGTTGCAGACACGGGCGAGGAGCGGGAACGTGGCGTGAAAGACCACGTGGGCCGTGACCAGGTTCTCGATTTGCTCGGCGGGATCGGTGCCCGATTCCAGCAGGACCTGACGCAGGAGCTTCGAGGTGTTCCTCGTGCCCGAGGAGCATGAGCTCGAACAGCAGCTGCTCCTTGGACTCGAGGTGGGAGTAGAGAGAGCTGGCCTGGACGCCCGCCGCTTGCGCAATCTCCCTTACCGAGACCCCGTGGTAGCCGCGCTGCGCGAAACGTACGAGGGCCTCCTTGAGCAGCCGACGATGGGTTCCGTCTGAGGTCGCCCGGTCGGGGAGAAGAGCGCCCGGCGGGAGGGATGTCGGGTCGAGTTGCGCCATAGCCCTGCTTGATCGTAGTGCCTGGAACAGAACGATCGTTCGCTTCCACAGCGTTGTAACGTTAAGAATACTTGACAGTTCAACGCTGGTCGGACATTCTGTCCGCTGAACGAACGATCGTTTGTCAGGGGGAGGGGACGCGTCGAGTGGCGGATGCTGACAACCTCGGGCCCAGGTTTGCGGATGTCGCCGTCGCCGGGGGGTACATGCGCGTGGCCTCGTGGGGACACGGGGACCGCGTGGTGCTCGGAATCCACGGCATCACAGGGTCCGCGATTCAGCTGGCGCCGGTGGCGCGCCGGCTAGGTCAGGGGTTCACTCTGGTGGCTCCCGACCTCCGGGGGAGAGGCGCGAGCAACCTGCTGCCTCCGCCGTTCGGTGTCCAGGTTCACGCCGCCGACTGCGCGGCGGTGATCGAGCACTTCTCCCGCCGGCCTGTCGTTGTGCTCGGTGAGTCGCTCGGAGGGTTCGTGGCAGTCGTGCTGGCGGCCGCCCGGCCCGATCTGGTAGAGCGCCTCGTTCTCGCCGACGGGGGAATTCCTACGTTGGTCCCCGAAGGCGTCGACACCGACGCGCTCCTCCAAGCCGTGGTCGGACCGGCGATTGACCGCCTGGGCCAGGTCTTCCCGACTATTGAGTCTTACCTCGACTTCTGGCGATCGCACCCCGCCTTGAGCGAGGAGTGGAACAGCGACCTCGAGGAGTACCTGATCTACGACCTCGAGCCCACCGCAGGCGGCTACGTCTCTCGCGCCCGTACCGAACCGGTGCGCAGCGACGGAGCCGACGTCCTGACTGACGCGGCTGCGATCGCCGCCGCGCTCAAGGCTCTCACCTGCCCGAGCGTGCTCGTGCGTGCCGAACGCAACCTTGTAAACGCAACACCGCCGCTCTATCCCGACGATGTGGTTGAACAGTGGCGGTCCGTCCTTGGTGACTTCACTGCCGAGCTGGTCAAGGACACCAACCACTACACGCTCATGTTCGGCGAGAGAGGCGCCGAGACCCTTGCTGCCTTCGTGTCGGACACACGGGGGGCGGCGCGCGGCCGATCGGGGGCGACGTCATGACGTCGCCTGGCGGTGCCGGCGCACCCCTGTTGGAAATCGAGGACCTCACTGTTGCCTACGGCGGCGTGCAGGCGCTCGAAGGTGTCTCTCTCGTTGTCAAGGAACAGGCGGCCGTGTGCTTGCTCGGGCCGAACGGCGCCGGCAAGACGTCTCTTCTGCGCGCCATCTCCGGGCTGCTCGGCTACCACGGCGGCCGAATAGTTCGCGGGCAGGTCCGCTACGCCGGTCGCACCGTCACAGGGCGGGACGCCGGCCGCCTCGTGCGAGGTGGGATCGCTCAGGTCCTCGAAGGCCGGCACGTCTTCGGCGAGCTCACGGTAGACGAGAACCTTCGTGCCGGCGCCTTCTCGCACCGCAACCGGGCGAGAATCGCTGAGTTGCGCGACCAGGTCCTCGAGCTGTTCCCACTTCTACGTGAGCGCCTGCGCCAACCGGCTGGGTATCTCTCGGGCGGGGAACAGCAGATGCTCGCGATCGGCCGGGCGTTCATGAGCGACCCGCACCTCTTGCTGCTCGACGAGCCCTCTCTCGGCTTGGCTCCTCTCGTCATCCGCTCTATCGGCGAGGCGTTGCACCAGATCAACGAGACCGGCGTCGGCATCCTGCTCGTCGAGCAGTCGAGTGCGATAGCCAAGGCGGTGACGGCCGACGGCTACCTGATCGACACAGGGGTCATTCGGGCTGCTGGGCCGACGAGCCAGCTGCTCGCCGACGCGCAGATCCGCTCCACCTATCTCGGTGTGGTGACGAAGTGAGCGATCTCGTCCTCGAGGTCGAGGACGTCGGGCTGTCCTTCGGTGCCGTGGCGGCGCTCAGCGACGTCAGCTTCGGTGTCGGTGCTAGCGAGCTGTTCGCAGTCATCGGCCCTAACGGCGCCGGCAAGACGACGCTGTTCAACCTCCTGAGTTGTATCTACCCGCCGACAGCCGGCAGGATCCGCTACCTCGGGAACGACATGGCAAGGCTTCGGCCTCACGATCTCGCCGGTCTCGGGATCGCCCGCACGTTTCAGAACCTGGCGTTGTTCCCGGAGCTGTCGGTGTTGGAGAACGTCCTCGTCGGGCGCACGCATCTCATGAGATCCGGGCCGGTCTGGGTCGGCGTCGGCCTTCCGTCCGCCCGCAGGGAGGAGAGTCTCAATAGGAGCGCCGCCATGGAGGCGCTCGAGTTCGTCGGTCTCGCTGACATCGCTTCCAAACCCGTCGCCACCTTGCCGTACGGGGTGCGCAAGCGGGTCGAGCTCGCACGCGTCGTCACCATGGAACCGAAGCTCCTGCTCCTCGACGAGCCGGTGGCGGGCATGAGCCGGACCGAGCGGACCGAGATCACATCTCTCGTGCGTGCTGTGCACGAGCGATTCTCCCCGACGGTGGTGCTCGTGGAGCATGACATGACCGTCGTGATGTCGCTGGCCGAACGCGTTCTCGTTCTCGACTTCGGGCGCACCATCGCTCTCGGCAGTCCCGAGGAGATCCAGGCCAATCCCGAAGTGGTTCGCGCCTACCTCGGCGAGCCAGATCCGGACGGAGCCGAGTCATGAAGACCTTCGCCCTGTTGCTGTTCTCCGGCCTCGCGCTCGGGGCGATCTATGCGCTCATCGCGCTCGGTTTCACGGTGATCTACCGTGCGAGCCGCATCATCAATTTCGCCCAGGGCGCGCTGCTGGCGCTCGGTGCGCTCATCACGTCCGCACTGATCTCCGTCGACAACCTTCCCTTCTGGCTCGCCTTCCTGATCGGGGCGACCCTCACGGCGGCGGCGGGTCTCGCCTTCCAGATGCTCGTGCTGCGGTTCGCCGTCGGCAAGCCGGATTTCACCATCGTGATGCTCACACTCGGCCTCGCCATCGTCGTCGGCGCTGCACTCGACGCAGCCTTCGGCGCCTACCCGAGATCGAACGGAGACGTGTGGGGATCGAGCGTGCTGCACGTCGCCGGGCTTTCGGTGCTCTGGGTGCAGGTGTGGACAATCCTGAGTGCCGTCGTGCTGCTCGTGGCGTTTCGGCTGTTGAACCAGCACACGAAGTACGGCCTCGCCATGCGCAGTACCGCTGCTGATACCGAGGCCGCCCTCGCCGTCGGGATACCGCTGAAGCGCGTGTATGGCCTTGCCTGGGCACTCGCCGGCCTGGTCGCTTGCGTCGGAGGTGTCTTCCTCGGCGCGTACCCCAGCACGGTGAGCCCTGCGATCAGTGACGTGGCGTTCCTCGCTTTTCCCGCCATCATCCTCGGGGGCATCGACTCGACCACAGGGGCAGTCGTCGGCGGCTTCATCATCGGCGTCGTGGAGCAGCTGACCGCCGGCTACCAGCCGCAGTACGCCTCCTTCCTCGGCCAGGACTTCTATCTGGTGGCGCCATACGTTGTCATGATCATCGTGCTGCTCGTCCGCCCCTACGGCTTGTTCGGCTCTCGTCCGGCGGAACGTCTGTGAGCGCCCTTGCTCGGTCCGCCGCCTCGAGTATCAGCCGTCAACCTCGGGGAGCTGCGACCGCCGGCGCCGTCATCCTCGGGATCCTCTTGCCGTTCTGGGTCGACGCGTACTGGCTCTCGACCCTCGTCTTCGTGCTGATTGCCGCCCTCGGGGCGCTCGGTCTCGACGTGCTGACCGGCCGGACCGGCCAGATCTCGCTCGGCCACGCCTTCTTCCTCGCTGCCGGCGCTTACACAGGTGGCGTGCTCGGCGCCAACCTGCACCTGACCGCAGCGCTGTGGATCCCGGCAGCTGGCGTGGTGGCCGGGCTTCTCGGCGCCATCGTTGCCCCGACGGCCCTCCGGTTGCGGGGCCTCTACCTGGCGATCGTCACCATCGGCCTCGTCTACATCGGTCAGGACGTAGCCATGAACGTGACGACTCTCTCGGGCGGACCGGGTGGGCGCTCGCTCCCGGTGCCCTTCAACTTCGTCAACGGACTGTCGATCGGCAGCCTCGCCATCACCGAGGACGGTCTGTACTACTACCTCGCCCTCATCCTGCTCGGGCTCGGCATGGCGTATGTCCGCAATCTCGGTCGAAGCCGGATAGGCCGCAACATGGCAGCCGTCCGGGACCGCGAACTCGCCGCCGCCGTCCTCGGTGTGAATGTCGCCCGAACGAAGACGACGGCCTTCGTCGTATCCTCGGTCATGGCCGGTGTCGCCGGAGCGATGTACGGGTCCTTCCTCGGGTTCGTCACTCCCGGGCAGTTCGATCTCCTCCTTTCCATCCAGTACGTGATCATCATCGTGGTCGGAGGGATGGGCTCTTTATGGGGCCCGCTGCTCGGTTCGCTCTTCGTGGTCGGCCTCCCGTCGTTGCTGCAGAACTACGTCAGCGCGCTGCCGTTTCTTGCGGGCGGCACGCGCACGACGGGAATCCCGGTGACGGATGCCACCGACATCATCTACGGCGTGCTGCTCATCACGTTCCTGCTCGTTGAACCGCGGGGCGTCGTCGGCCTCGCCCACCGAATCGGATCGCTCGTCCGGCGCCGTCGAGCTACTCCGAGAGATCTAGGCGTCATCAACTCACTCACACAGGAGGGGTAGACACGAACATGCACATCGACAAAGCGAGAACCGCACTACTTGTCGGCGTTCTCGGGCTCGTGCTCGCCGGATGTTCGACGGGTGGTAGCTCTGCAACGACGACGTCGGCGCCGAAGTCGCCAACGTTCACGACCGGGCCAGGTGTCGACCTGGCCACAAAGACCATCACACTCGGGGTCCTCACGGCACTGTCGGGGTCGGCTGCGCTGATCGGCAAGCCGCTCACGTACGGGCAGCAGGCCTATTGGGATTACATCAACGCCCACGGCGGCATCGACGGCTGGAAGGTGAAGCTCGACATCAAGGACGACCAGTACAACCCGCAGGTCCATGTACAGGTCTACAACGAGATCGCCCCGGACGTCGCCTTCATGGCCCAGTCGTTCGGGAGCCCCACCACATCGGCGATCGAGGCGTCGGCGCAGTCGGCCGGCATCATGCTCGGTACCGCAGCGCAGTCGTCGGCGTTCGTCAACCAGTCGATCAACGCAGTCATCGGGACGCCGTACGCGATCGATGTCGCGAATGCCCTCTACTACCTCACACACACTCTCGGGAAGGCGAACGCCAAGGTTGGCATCGTCTACCAGAACGACGCATACGGAGCAGATGGGTTGAAGGGTTACGACGCCGCCCTGAAGGCGTATCACTTCGACAACGTCGGAAGTGCCAACTACGCCGAGACGGACACGGCCTCGTTCACGTCGCAAGCGCTCGCGATGAAGAACGACGGGGCGCAGTACGTGGTGCTCACGGCCATCCCGACCGCGGCCGCCTTCACCATCGCCGCCGCTGCGGTCATCGGCTACCACCCGCAGTGGATTCTGCAGGGTCCCGCCTGGTCGGAGTACCTGATGACGGCGACCGGGGCAGCCGGTTCGAAGGCGACAGCGGTGGAGCCCGCCATGGTGGGGGCATGGGTGCTCGGCTTCGAAGCCGGGTGGGGTGATACGAGCGTTCCGGGGATGGCGCAGTTCCTCTCTATCCACAACACCTATTTCAAGAGTCAGGTCCCCGACGGCTACTACATGTACGGGTACTGTCTGGCTGAGATGGAGACGGCGGTCCTCCGAAAGGCGATCGCCGCGAAGAACCTCTCGCGTGCCGGGATCCTCAGCGCGAAGGAGAATCTGGGAACCGTCAACTTCGGTGGTCTCATCCCCTCCGCGACGTATACGCCGAAGAACGGGCCGGCCGACCGCGAGACCGACATCGCCGAGGTGAATCTCACAGCGCCCGGGTTCCTCAAGATCGTCCAGCCCTACTTCGAGAGTGCCGTCGCGAAGAAGATGACCTTCCAAGCGGCAAGCTGACCGAGGCGCGGAGCCGCGGCGCAGCTTTGAGGTGCTGCGCCGCGGCCTCCGGGCCAGGAGACAGGAGAAGCGTCCCCGCTCGGCGTTATCATCCACCTCACGCGCGCTAGGCCTGCATGAGGCAGGCTGCTCGAGGCGCCCAAGGAGACGGAGGCCGAAGTTGTCTGACACGAGTGGCTCCACGCTCACGAGGAGCGAGGTCGTCGACCTCGTACGCAATCAGCTGGCAGAGATACTCGAGATCGACGGGTCGACCATCTCTGAGTCCTCGTCCTTCTCCGACGATCTGAACGCCGACTCGCTGGCCTTGATCGAGCTGGTAGAGGCGCTCGAGGAAGAGCTCGCCGACAAGGTCCCAGGATTCCGCATCGACGACGAGGACCTCGAGGACCTCCGCACGGTCCGGGACGCCGTCGACTACGTCAGCGCCAAGCTCGAAGGGGCGTGAGCCTGAAGCCTCTCGGCTCCACCGGAGAGCAGTCGCCGAGGACTGAACCACCTGACGAGCGGCCGGCGGGCGCGGTCACCGCGGGAATGGACGCCCTGGCGACACGGCTCGAGCCGTACGGCGTGCCCCCCGATCTCCTCCGTCAGGCGATGGCGCATCGGTCCTTCTGCTCCGAGCATGCCTCTCAGCCCTCCAACGAACGGCTGGAGCTCCTCGGAGACGCAGTGCTCGGTCTCGTGGTCACCGACCACCTCTACCGCTCGTTTCCCTCCCTCCCCGAGGGCGATCTCGCCCGGGTGCGAGCGGCGGTCGTGTCCACCCTCGGCCTCGGTCCGATCGCTTCAGGGCTCGGCCTCGGCGACGCGGTTCTCCTCGGACGCGGAGAGGAGTCGTCCGGCGGGCGCGAGAAGGGCTCGATCCTCGTCGACTGCCTCGAAGCGGTCATGGGCGCCGTCTACCTCTCGGCCGGGTTCGAGGGAGCTCAGAGGTTCGTCGAGTCGCTCGTCGCCGAGGAGATCGGCACAGTCGCCAACGAGGCCCGCCTCGGTGACCCGAAGAACCGGCTGCAGGAGCTCTGTGCGCATCTCGGTTGCGGCGCCCCCTTCTACGCGATCGCCGAGCAGGGCCCCGATCACGCGAAGCAGTTCACTGCCGAGGCTCTCGTGTCAGGCCGTAGGCTCGGGTCCGGCGAGGGACGCTCGAAGAAGGACGCAGAACGCCAAGCCGCGCTCGTCGCGCTGCTCGCGCTCACCTCCGCGAACGGCGGCTCGAGCAGTTCCCGCTCACCGAGCGTCGTGCCTGAGCTCCCCGAAGTGGAGACGGTCCGCCGTGGTCTCGACCGCATCCTTCCCGGCAAAGTGGCGGTCAGTGTGAAGGTGACCGGCGCACGTTCCGTGCGGCGCCAGCGTCCCGCAGAGCTCCGCGACCGCCTGGAGGGAAGAAGGTTCGTCCGTACCGATCGTCGAGGCAAGTACCTCGCGCTCCTGCTCGACGACGGCCAGGTTCTCGTCGTCCACCTTCGGATGAGCGGCCAGCTCTTGTGGGTCGGGGAACCGGCCTCGGTTCCGAAGGCAGCCCACACGCACGTGGTCATGGGGCTCGATGACGGGAGCGAGTTGCGTTTCGTAGATCCGAGGACATTCGGGGAGTGGTTCGTCACCGAGGACGTGAGACGAGACGGCCTGCCTGTCGAGTTCGACCGCCTGGGGCCCGATCCTCTCGTCGACCGAGTCACGGCGAAGCTGTTGCGTGCACGCCTCGGCCACAAGAAGACGGCGGTCAAGGTGGCCCTCACCGACCAGGCGGTGATAGCCGGGATCGGCAATCTGTACGCGGACGAGATCTGTCATGCGGCACGAGTGCGACCCGACCGTCGTTGCGACGCTCTCAGCGAAGAGGAGCTGCGGGCGCTCTCCCGTTCGATCGCGTCGATCCTGGGCGCGGCGGTGAAGCGGCGCGGGTCGTCGCTGAGGGACGCGAGCTACAGGGATCTCATGGGTGAGCTCGGCGACTACCAGCGCAATCACCGGGTGTACGACCGCTCCGGTGAGCCCTGCCGTCGATGCGGCTCGTCGATCGAGAAGATCGGGATCGGTGCTCGCGTCGCCTATTGCTGTCCGGGTTGCCAGGTCTGACACAGGTAGTCTTCGGCGATGCTCGACCGGTCCTCGTCGACCGAGGCACCGCAAGGCGAGTCGCGACGTCCATACCTGATCGCCCTCGCCGCCCTTGCATGCTTCTCGGTCGTCGCGAGCTATCTCGTCTACCGGACGATCTTTCCCCTCGACTCGGGCGACCTCGACGAAGGCGTCTATGTGTTCCAGGCGAACATGTTGTTGCACGGACTGGTCTCGCTACCGGTGCACAGCTACGGCGAGTTCTTCCGGCCGTGGCTCACCGGCGTGCGAGACGGCCGGATCTTCACCGAGTTCCAGTTCGGTCTCCCGGCCTTCCTGGCGGCTTCGCAGCTGATCTTCGGCTCGATGCGAGTCGGGCTTGCGCTGCTTGCCGGAACGACGGTCATCGCGGCCTACGGCTTTGCCTTCGAACTGCTGGGTGATCGCCGCGTCGCCGTTGGCGCCGGCGCGTTTCTTGCACTCTCGCCCGTCTTCCTCGTGCACTCGGCACTGATCCTGACGTACACGTTGTCGCTCTTCGGCTTGACGGCCGCCGGATGGGGCCTGCTGCGCGGGTGCCGCACCGGGCGGCAACGTGACCTGCTTCTCGGGGCGATGGCGCTCGGCGTGGCCGTGCTCACGCGACCCTTCGACGCCCTCTTGTTCGGAGCGCCCCTGCTGGCGCTCGCCCTCCACCGGCTCCATCGCGAGCGGTCGTGGTCCTCCTCCTTCACTCTCCTGGCGGTACCGATCGCCATCGGGCTGGCACCGTTCGTCGCCGCCACGCTCTGGTACAACTGGCAGGCGACCGGGTCGCCCTTGGCATTCCCGAACATGACGGCGGACCCGCTCAACACCTTCGGTTTCGGGACACGCCGCCTGATGATCGGCCAACCGGCGAGGACGTACAGCATGAGGGACGGCCTCGTGGCTCTCAACGCCAACGCCGTCACCATACCGGGCTGGCTCTTCGGTGGCCCCGTGATGCTGATCCTCGCCGCGTTCGGCCTGTACAAGATGCGAAAGCCGGCAGAGGCGATCGCCCTCGTCGCCATCGCCATCGCGTTCCCTCTCGGGTACTGCTTCTGGTGGGCGACGGCGCTGTCCGGCGCCAGTGCCGAGAACGGGCTCGGGCCCCAGTACTACGTACCGTCGTTCATCCCACTTGTCATACTCGGCGCCGTCGGGTTCACGAACTTGATCGAGAACCGGGGTCGGACGGTCGCCGTGGCAGGCGTGGCGGTGCTGATCGCAGTCACAGGCTGGGCAATTCCCACCAAGATCAAGGCGAATCTGGCCGTGACGAGGGCCTTCCAACACGTCCAGCGGCTGGTGCGCCCGGCGCCCGGCTACGCGCTGGTGTTCATCCACCCTGATACGCCCCTCGTCGCCTACCTGTTGGCCGCCTACCCGTTCCTCCAGACGAATCCTGACCTTCACGGCCATATCGTGTTCGCCGTGGACGAGGGTGCCCGCGACACCTCCTTGATGCGCGAGATGCCTCACAGGCGGGCGTACGTGCTCCGCCGGCAGTACGAGCCGGGCGATCAACTGTTCGCCCCGAGCGGCGGCTTCTTCGCCGTGCGGCCGGCACAAGCGAGGCGCTTTCACGTCTCGCTCTCGCCGCTCGATTTCCCTTTCGAGACTTACGTCCGTGCCTACATCTCCGACGGGGTCACGTCCCGGTTCAAGTGGCTCCGTCGCGGTGCCGGCGGGGACTACCCCTCGACGAGCTGGACCGTCGCCGTCGGCTCCCCGACGGGCAGCAGCGCTCGCACGTTCACGCTGCCGCGCCGTCACGAAGGCACGCTGACCGTCGGGATCGAGACCTCGGCGACCAACACGTTCGCCCGGCCTACCTGGCGACAGTCCCGCGTCGACTACGCCACCTCGTCGCGGACGATCACAGCGATAATTCCAGGCCTCGGGTGGTCGTACGTCGAGTACCCGGCCGGTGGGCTCTGGCTCCCCGCCGATGTGACATCGGCGATCAGGGTGAGCGTGACCCCGGGCTGAGCGCCTTCCGCGGTCCGCCTCGACGTGGGGCGGCGCAGTAGCTTGTTGCCCGTATGTCCCAGCCGCCTGGTTCCGTCGCGGCTGAGATGCCCCGGGACGATGAGGTGACGACGGGAGCGGAGACGTCGAGGTCCCGACGCTCGCCTACCGGCCGGCACGCCGGGTCGGGCCGTCTCGAACGGCTCGCGTCGTACCTGTTCGTCGCGGCCGTTTGCTACGTCCCGATGCTCCTCACGAAGCCGGGTGTCGTCTCGGACGACACGAAGACCTACCTGTACCTCGACCCCGGTCGGCTGGTCAGGAGCGCGACCTCGATGTGGGACCCGAGCGTCGCCCTCGGGACGGTGACCCACCAGAACATCGGCTACCTGCTGCCGATGGGCCCGTTCTTCTGGGTCCTCTCGGTGCTGCAAGTTCCGATCTGGGTGGCACAGCGACTGTGGATGGGGAGCATCCTCTTCGCGGCGGCGGCGGGCGTCCTCTACCTCTGCCGCTGGCTCGGGGTCTCAGGGGTCGGGCGGATAGCTGCTGCGGTCGCCTATGGGCTCTCGCCGTACGTGATGCAGTACGCCGGGCGCATATCGGTCATCCTCCTGCCGTTCTCAGGGCTGCCGTGGATGGTTGCGTTCATGGTGCTTGCGGCCCGGCGCGGTGGGTGGCGGTACCCCGCTCTCTTCGCCGTCGTCGTGACGCTCGTGAGCGGGATCAACGCCAGCTCCATCGTCTACGTCATCGTGGCGCCGCTGCTCTGGTTGCCGTATGCCGTGCTCGTCCAGCGAGAGCTGACTGCTCGCCGGGCAGCCGCCGTCCTTTGCAAGATTGGGTTCCTCACTCTGCTCACCTCGCTGTGGTGGCTGGCCGGGTTGTCGGTGGAAGGCCTCTACGGCGTCGACATCTTGAAGTACACCGAGAGCGTCGAAGCCGCCAGCTCGGCAGCGTCGTCTTCAGAAGTGATCCGGGGGCTCGGCTACTGGTACTTCTACAACGGCGACCGGATGGGACTTTGGACCGAGTCGTCGATCTTGTTCACCACCCGGTTCTGGCTCCTCGGGCTCAGCTACTTCGTCCCGGTCGCCGCTTTTCTCGCTGCCGCCATCGTGAAGTGGAAGGACCGGGCGTTCTTCGTTCTCATCGTGCTCGTCGGCCTGATCCTGTCGGTTGGCTCGCACCCCTTCGCCTCGCCGACGCCAATCGGCGCGCTTGTGAAGGCGATCATGACCAAGACCACGGCCGGGGACGCCCTCAGGTCGACCGACCGCGCCACGCCCCTTGTGGTGCTCGGCCTAGCGATGCTGCTCGGCGCCGGGATCACGGCGGTGGCACGCCGTTTCCGGAGTGTGGGCCTCATCGGCGGCTGGATGGCGGTCGCTCTCGCCATGGGCGCCAACGCGCCGCTTCTCGGTGGCGACACGGTGATCGCGCAGTTCTCCCAGCCCGCACAACCACCTTCTTACGTAGAAGCAGCAGCGCACTACCTGAACTCGGTGGCTCCCGGGACGAGGGTGTACGCGCTGCCCGGCGACGACTTCGCGGCCTATCGCTACGGTGACACGGTCGACCCCATCTGGGTAGGGCTGTTGAACAGGCCATTCGTCACCCACGAGCAGTTCATTCAGGGCTCGATCCCAACTGCCAACCTGCTGTATGCCATCGACAATCCGCTCCAGCAGGGAACGATGGACTGGAGGGGCCTCGCACCGATCGCCCGCCTGATGAGTGCCGGCGACGTGCTCGTCGAGTACGACGAGCAGTACGAGCGTTACGATCCGCCACGCCCTGCCCTGCTCCTCCACGACCTGAGGACCACCCCCGCCGGACTCGGCGAGCCGGTCGCCTTCGGCACTCTGCGCCAGAACCTCTCGACTCTCACGATGTTCGACGAGACGTACTTCGACCTCCCACCGGGGATACCGAAGACCCCGCCCGTCGTCATCTATCCCGTGAGCGATCCCCGCAAGGTCATCCGCGCCGACTCGCTCAGCGATCCTCTTGTCATCGCGGGCGACAACGCCGGCGTCGTCAGCGCCGCCGACGTAGGCCTGCTCGCCTCCAACCCGACCATCCTCTTCTCCGGCACGCTCGACACGAATCGTGCCCTGGCCGGGCAAGTGCTGGCGCACCCGGCCCAGCTCGTGATCACGGACACGAACCGGAAACAAGCGTTCGAATGGAACAGCCTGGCGGAGAACACCGGCTACACCGAGACGGCGAAAGAGCAGCCGACCGCATTCATCGTGAACGACCCGGGCTTTGACATGTTCCCAGGCTCTCCGAGGTCGAGCCTGACCACCTCGGTCCTCACGGGCAACGTCGGCTCGGTCTCCGCCGAGTCGTACGGGACCGCGTTCACGCTGCGCTCCGAGGACCGCCCTGCCAACGCCATCGACGGCAACCCCGCCACGGCCTGGGAGACCGAAGGGACCGTCGACGCTCCCCTAATCGGGCAGTGGTGGCAGGTGACCACCCACCACCTGGTGAGTGCCGACAGCGTCACCCTCGTGCAACCTCAACCCCAGAGAGACGCATCCTGGCTCACCAACCAATGGGTGACCAAGGCCACGATCACTTTCGACGGGCACTACCCGGTGACCGTTCGTCTCGGACCCGAGTCACGGACGCCGCACGGCGAGGTCATCGCCTTTCCGCGCCATACCTTCTCGACCATGCGGGTGCGGATCGACCGCACCAACCTCACTCACGGCTACGCACCATCGCCAGTCGGCTCCAGCCTCGTCGGCTTCGCGGAGATCCGGGTGGGCAACCTCCGCACTGCACAGGTCGTCTCGATGCCGACGGACCTGCTCGCCCGGACCGGCACCTCCTCGCTGAAGGACCGCCTCACTCTCGTCATGACGCGCGATCGGGTCGCGCCCATCCCGCCGCGCTCGGACCCCGAGCCGTACATGACCCGCCAGTTCAGGCTGCCGAGCGCGCGCTCGTTCTCCCTCGTCGGCACGGCACACCTGTCGAATCTCGTCCCCGACAACGTCATCGACGCCGTCGTCGGTCGCACGAACTCGCTTGTCGTGTCAGCGACCTCCTCGAGCCGGATGCCGGGCAATCTCGTCGCCACCGCGAGCAGCACGCTCGACGGCAATCCGAAGACGGTGTGGATGCCTGGGCTCGGGACCGCAGCCAACCAAAGCTCGTGGCTCTCGTATCGCTTCCGCCACGCGGTCAGGGTCAGCCATCTCACCCTCTCGATCTCATCGGATGCCGAGCACTCCCGACCGACTTCGCTGCTCGTCTCCGCCGGTGGCGTCACCCGGGATGTCGTGCTCCCCGCCATCCCGGTCACCGCCACGCCGGGCTCGGTCACGACTGAAAAGGTGAGCTTCCCGGCCGTCACCGGTGACTCCCTGCGCATCACGTTCGCCAAGCTCGCCCTCCGCAAGACGCTGAGCTACGAGACGTCGCTCGAGACGGCTCTTCCCATCGGAATCGCGGACGTGTCGATCCCGGGCGTTCCCCGCGAGCACCTTGGGTCCCGCGTCCCGACCACTTGTCGCTCGGACCTGCTTCGCATCGACGGCAGGCCGGTACCGATCTCGGTCTCCGGTTCGGCCGTGTCGGCGCTCCAGGGCGGGGCTCTCCGAATCTCTGCGTGCGGCGGCGCGAGCTTGCACATCGGAGCCGGAACGCACCTGCTCCAGGCGGCCAACGGCTCCGTCACCGGCATCGACGTCGACCAGCTGGCGCTCGACTCGGCTCCTGGCGGGGCGGCGATGCACGAACCGGGCAACGGCTCGCTCGGCGCCGCTCGATCCGAGACGAGCGATGGCGCGCCGAAGATCTCGGTGCTCTCGCAGAGCTCCACCTCGATCCGGCTGCACGTGAGCGGCGCTTCAGCGCCATTCGTTCTCACTCTCGGCGAGAGCTTGAACAAGGGGTGGCAGGCGACCGTGGACGGAGGTGGAAGCCTCAAGCAGCACTTCCTCGTCGACGGGTTCGCGAACGGATGGCTCGTCACGGCTCGCGACCTCACCGGGGCGGGCGGTCAGACGAGGTCGTTCGACGTGACGCTGCGCTTTTCTCCGCAGGGCGAGGTGAACATGGCTCTCGTACTGTCGGCGCTGGCCTTCCTCGGCTGTTTGGCGATCGTGCTCGCGTCTTTGCTGTGTTCAAGACGACGCCGTCGCCGCACGCTGCCGGCCGAGGGCGAGACTCCACCTGCGGATCCGACGCCCGAGCTCGTCTTGCCCACCGAGCTGATACCCGTGTCGTTCCAATGGCGTCATGTGGCCGCCGGCGTCGTGCTCGCCGGTCTGCTCGGGCTGGCTGCGGCTGGGCCGCTCGCGGGAGGTGTCGTGGCCGCAGGCGTGCTGGCTTCCCTCGCCTGGCGGCGCGGTCGGGTCGTACTCACATATGGAGCGACGCTGCTGATGGTCGCGGCTGGTTTGGACATCGTCCTCTACGAGCACTTCAAGCGCTTCGACCCAGGTGGCGGATGGCCGTCGCACTTCTCTCTGGCGGCAGAGCTCGTCTGGATCGCGGTGGTGATGATCGGTGCTGACGCCGGCCTCGAGGCCGTTCGCCAAGGCCGCAAGAACCGGCGTATGGAAAGAGGCAGGAAGGGCTCCGCTGAACCGGAATCGGGGGTTGGCTCCCGAGTAGGGTGAGCCTCGCTGTGCACCTCAAGTCCCTCACGCTGCGCGGGTTCAAGTCGTTCGCCGACCCGACGACCCTCGAGTTCGAGCCTGGCGTGACGGTCGTGGTCGGGCCGAACGGATCAGGCAAGTCCAACGTCGTCGACGCAGTCGCCTGGGCGCTCGGTGCCCAGGGCCCACGGGTGGTCCGCTCCTCCAAGATGGATGACGTCATCTTCGCCGGAACTTCCAAACGCCCAGCTCTCGGACGAGCGGAGGTGACGCTCACGATCGACAACAGCTCGCGACGCCTCCCGATCGACTTGGCCGAGGTGACCATCACGAGGACGTTGTTCCGCACAGGGGAGAGCGAGTACTCGATGAACGGCGCCCCCTGCCGCTTGCTCGACGTCCAAGAGATGCTCTCGGACGCGGGAGTCGGCCGGCAGCAACACGTCATCATGAGCCAGGGCCAGCTGGCGGGCGTCCTCGATGCCCGCCCTGAGGACCGCCGAGCCGTGATCGAGGAGGCTGCAGGGGTCCTCAAGTTCCGGCGACGGCGTGAGCGAGCGGAGCGCCGCCTCGAGTCGACCGAAGCCAACCTCCTCAGGCTACAGGACCTCTTGCGCGAGGTCCGGCGCCAACTCCGGCCACTCGAGCGCCAGGCAGAGGCAGCGAGGCGGTACGGCTCTCTCGTGAACGAGCTTCAGGCGCTGCGCCTCTACGTGGCCGGGCGGGAGCTCGACTCCCTGCAGCGGCGGACGGACGAGAACGAGCAACGCAGGACCGTCTTCGCAGGCGACGAGGAGCGACTGAGGGCCGGTCTGGCCCGGCTCGACGAGCTCGTCGACACGAGCGAAGCTGCGTTGACAACAGAGCAGCAGAGCGAGGTGATCGCTGCCCTCTCGCGCGCCGAGCGGCTGCACGAGCGGGCCCGCGGGGTGGCGAACGTCATCGCCGAGCGCCGGCGCAGGGTGGAAGAAGCGCTGATGGCGACAACCGAGACCGACGTCGTCTCTTCCCTCGAGGCGGAGTCGGCGCGGCTCGAGCGCGACCTGGTGGCGACCGCCGAGGCAGTCTCGAGGCTCGAGCCGGAGTGGGCCGACTCGAGCGGCGCAGCGAGGAGTTGCGGCTCGCCGAAGAGCAGTCCGGTGATCGACCCGACGAAGCCCGAAAGGGCGCAATCCACGGTTCTGCCGAGCTGCGCCGGGCCAGGGACGGCGTGCAGAGCCAGCTCTCACGAGCCCGCGAGACGCTCGCTCGATCCAACGAGCGAGCTGCGGCCATCGAGCGCCAGCTAGCCGAGCTCGGCGGGCGGGGAGAGGCGCTCGCACGTGAAGCGGCCCAGCGCAGCGAGTCGCTGGCAGCGCTGCGGGAAGCTCAGGTTGCCGCCGAGCGTGACGAGCGAGCGGCCGCCGATGCGGTGACGGTCACTGAGACGGTCGCCCGCGAGGCTGTCGAGCGGGCCCAAGGGCTTCACGCCCGAGCCGAGGCGTTACGGGGCGCACTCGACGAGGCGCACGCCCGTGCAGGGGTCGAACAGCTGGCGGGGCGTCCGGGAGTGTTGGGCACCCTTCTCGACATAGTGGAGGTCGACGAAGGGTGCGAGCGCGCCTTCGAAGCTGCCGTGCAAGAGGCGCTGGCAGCGGTAGTGGTCGACGGTCCTGGAGAGGCTCGCAGTGCCGTCGAGCACCTCCACGAGCTCGGGCTGAGCGGCGCCGTCCTGCCGGTCGACACCGGACGGGCGTCGTCGGCTGCGCGACCCCCCGAGAACGCCCTTCGCTCGAGGGTACGCGGCACTCGACCGGGTGCGGAAGCCCTGCTCGACGGACTGCTCGCAGATGTCGTGCTCTGTTCGACGGGCATCCGCGACGCTCTCGACCTCGCTGGTCGTTGCAGTGCTGGGACGGTCGTCGTGACGACGGAGGGCGACCGGCTCTCGGCCAGGGGCTGGCGGCTCGGCGCCGGCCGGGCCGGGGCGACCCGCGCGGCACTCGAATCGGTGCAGGCCGACGCCTCGCAGGCCGACGACGTAGCGGCCGAGGCGAGGAGCCGAGCGGAGGGGGCGCGGCAGTCGTGGAGCTCCGCGAGACGTTCGGCCGCCGACGCGACTGCCAGTGCTGCGGCGGCGGGGGCGGAGGTACGCCAAGCGGTCGCGCAGAGAGACGAGACCGCGCGCCGTCTCGCGGAGCTCTCGTCCGAAGCCGAACAGGTCGATGCCGGGCAGGCGCAAGCCGCCTCGCTCGCAGACCGGCTTGGCGCCGAGCTCGCCGAGCGAGAGGCCGAGCTCTTGGCCGCCGAGGACGAAGAGGTCGAGGCTCGCGCTGCCGAGACCGCGGTGGCGCACGCCCGCCGCCGCCTCGACGAGCAGGCTCGGGAGCTCGCAAGCCTGCGGTCGGACCTCGAGGTGCGCTCTGCGGGGATCGACGAGCGCCACTCGTTGCTCACGGAGCGCCGGGCCGACGTGGAGCGGCGGCTCGCCGGATTCGAGGCGGCACGAGAGGGAGCGGCCGGGCGACGCCGCATGCACGAGGCCGCTTCCAGGGCACTCGTGCGGATCGGTTCCGTCGTCGGTGCATTGCTCGAAGAGCTCGGTGCGGTGCTCGCCGCGCTGAGGGAGGAACGGCGGCGCCATGACGAGGCCGTCGCAGGTATCGCAGCACATCTCGCTTCGGCGAGAGTGGAGAGGGCGACGACGGAGCGCGACCTCGCCGCCCTCCGCGAGCAGGCCCAACGGAACGATCTCGAGCGTGCGGAGCTACGGGTCCGGCTCGAGACGGCACTGGAGGCGATCCGCCACGACCTCGACGTCGAGATAGCCGACGCGCTCGCTGCCGAGTGTCCCGAGCTACCGCCCGGGACCCCTCCCACCGCGCGTGCGGGAGCTCGAGCGAGAGCTGCGGCTACTCGGGCCGATCAACCCCCTCGCCCTCGAGGAGCTGGCGGGCCTCGAAGAGCGCGACCGGTTCCTGAGTGGTCAGCTCGAGGACGTCCGCAACACCCGGCGCGAGCTCGGCAGGGTGATCAAGGCGGTCGACCAGGAGATCGTGGCCGTCTTCAGCGAAGCGTTCTCCGACGTCGCCAGCCACTTCGAACACCTCTTCGAGACCTTGTTCCCAGGCGGCACGGGACGCCTGACGTTGCTCGACCCGGAGGACCTCCTCTCGTCCGGCATCGAGATCGATGCCAGGCCGGCCGGGCGCAACGTCCGGCGGCTCTCGCTCTTGTCGGGGGGTGAGCGGTCCCTCGTGGCGCTCGCGTTCCTCTTCGCGGTCTTCAGGAGCCGGCCGTCGCCCTTCTACCTCATGGACGAGGTCGAGGCCGCTCTCGACGACGTCAACCTTCACAGGTTCCTCGACCTCGTCGACGAGTTCCGGACAGAGGCCCAGCTCGTGATCGTCTCCCACCAGAAACGCACGATGGAGTCCGCCGACGTCATCTACGGCGTGACGATGCAGCCCGGCGGCGCCTCGAAGGTCGTCTGCGAGCGCCTACGAGGTGAGACCGCAGCCACCGCCTAGCGGGCTGACTTCGGCGCAGGCGTGTATTCGAAGCCTGACGGCGGTGAAGTTATCTTTCCGTGCGGATAGTAGGTGCCCACCACGATGCCATCGTCGTTGACGCAGTCCGGGTACGTGCTGCCCTTCCCGGCCTTGGGGTCGCTGATCACGGTGAACTTGCCACCAACGAGCTCGAAGCCCGAGACGGTCGATGACAGTATGGAACCCTTCGGCCAAAAGATCCCGACGATCAACCGATCGTTCTTGCTCACACAGGTCAGCGTCGTGTTCGCAGCATGTGGAAAGTCGACGACGGTGAACGACGACCCCGAGCGCCTGAGAAAGCCGTGAGACACACCCTTTTCGTCTATATAGGCACCGGTGATCGTGCCATCATTGGCGATGCCGTCCACCCACGTCCCCTGACCCGCCGAAGTACCGGCCTTGGAGTCGTCGATCTGCGTGAACTTCCCGGCCTTCCAGATGAACCCGTGGTCCACGTCCTTGCCGCTCTCAAAGCTGCCCACGATGGTGCCAGAGTCGTTGATCTCCTCAGGGAGCGTTCCCTCGAACACACTCTTGCCGGCATGCGGATCGGCGATCGTCCGGAACTTCCCGGCCGTGTCGACGAAGCCCTCGAAGACATTGGCGCTGGTCAGAAAGTAACCCACCACTGTCCCTGCGTTGTTCACTCCCGCCACGGTGCCCAGCCACTTGCTTGTCGACGACGCCGACCGATCGTCAAGCTTGGTGTACTTTCCATTGCGCTCGGTGAATCCATTGGTAACGCCCGATTTGGTCCTGTAAGAACCAACGATTTCGCCGTCGTAACTGACGTCGAAGGGCTCTGTGGCCACAGCTCCGGGAAAGCTGATCGTCGTGTAGCCGGTCGCGTGGGCGATGTCTCTGCGGAGGAGCAACGCCGACGCCGACGCCGACGGGGTGCCTGCTGCAGCACCGGCGGCGGCAAGACAGCCCGTACCGGCGAGTGTCGTGGCGGCAACGATGCTCAGAAGTCGCACTCGAGCCTCCAGTACTCGCCGCTATGGTGGATCGAGCCGGCATCCATGCTGGCCCGGGGGCGCTGGTCAGCATCTTAGGGGCCGGCGAGATCTCGAGGCAGGGTAGAGCCTGCTGGTGACTTTCGGCCCTACCGGCCTCACAGTCAGAGCGGCGAGGATCTCTCTTGTCGATCGAAGGAGGACGACATGCACGCCAACGCAGGAGATCACATAGTGATCAAGGGCCACCGAGTGGGTGAAGGGGAGCGTGACGGCGAAGTGATCGAGGCGCACGGTCCCGACGGCGGGCCACCGTATCTGGTGCGCTGGGGAGACAGTGGGGAAGAAGCCCTCTTCTTCCCGGGCTCGGACGCGAGCGTCCGGTTCAAGAACGCCAGCTGAGATAGCGCGAGGCCCCTACGAACTCGAGGTCGGGCCCCAGTGAGCATCTGCACGCAGCCGATCGCAAGTGAGCGACCGGGTTCCTGATTCGTGCCCCAGGTAGGCTGCCCGGGCCATGTCGGCCGTCCTCATCGTCCTCATTGTTCTGGCCGTGCTGGCCGTCGTCTCGGTCGGCCTTCTCGTTGGCACTCGGGGCCGGTGGCGGATCCCTTCTTCGGCCCGGCCGCAGCGCGCTGGTGTGCCGGCGCCCACCGCGCCGATCGCCGCCGAGACCGTGGCAGCTGGGGAGACCCCTCTCGCTGAGCGGCCCGCTCTGCGGGACCGCCTCGGGCGGGCGAGGGCCCTCCTCGGCGGATACCTGGACGACATCCGCTCGAAGGGCGTCGACGAGTCGACCTTCGAGGAGCTCGAAGAAGCCCTGATCCTGGCGGATGTCGGCGTCGCGACGACGGCCCGAGTGCTTGCCGACCTGCGCGAGAGGGTCCGCTCCGGAGAGATCGACCGGACGCCGGAAGCGCTGCTTGCAGGGTTGCGCGGCGATCTCGAGGCGATCTTCGAAGGCGACCGTGCCGAGCTCGCCCGCGGTACCGGCGAAGGCCCGACGGTCTGGCTCTTCGTCGGTGTGAACGGCGTCGGTAAGACGACGACCATCGGCAAGCTCGCGGCCAGGGAGGCGGCCAAGGGGGCGGTGGTCGTGTTGGCCGCGGGGGATACGTTTCGAGCGGCTGCGGGCGAGCAGCTGGAGACCTGGGCGGAGCGCTCCTCTGCCGGGATCATCCGGGGTTCAGAAGGCGCCGACCCCTCGTCGGTGATCTTCGACGCCGTCCAACACGCTGTGGCCCGCAAAGCGGACCTTGTCCTCGCCGACACGGCAGGTCGTCTGCACACGAAGGTCAACCTGATGGACGAGCTGCGCAAGGTGAGGCGGATCGCTGAGCGGCCGCCCGGTCAACTGACCGAGGTCCTGCTCGTCCTCGATGCCACCACGGGTCAGAACGGCCTCGTCCAGGCGAAGCAGTTCACTTCGGCGGTCGGTGTGACCGGCATCGTGCTCACGAAACTGGACGGGACGGCCAAGGGCGGCGTCGTCCTCGCCGTGAGAAGCGAGCTCGGACTCCCGATCAAGCTCGTCGGCGTCGGCGAGAAGGTGGAGGATCTCGTCGAGTTCGACCCGAGCGAGTTCGTCGGAGCGCTCTTCGAGTAACGCGCCTCGGGCGTCAGGAGAGGTGCTCGGCGAGCCAGTCGTCAGTCGCCGCGAACGAGCGCGCCGCCGCCTCCCCAACGCCGAACTGCGGTGCGTGAAGGTTCTCGAACGCGTGGCCGGCGTCCGGCTCGACTCGCACCGTGACGTCGTCCCGCTGCGAGAAGGCCTCGGTGATGCGAGCGACCTGCTCGTTCGGGATGTAGGGATCGTTGCCTCCGAAGTGGAACAGGATCGGGCAGGTGATCCGGTTTGCCAGCGCGAGCTGATCGGCGATCCCCGAGCCGTAGTACGAGACGCATGTGTCGGGGTCACCTTCGGCCGCTGTCAGGTAGGCGAGGAACCCACCAAGGCAATAACCCATCACCGCCACCTTCCGCCCGACGACCTCCGGCAGGGCCTTCAGGTGCTCGAGCGCTGCCACGAGATCGGCGCTCTTCGTAGCTGTGTCGACCTCGGCCATGTACCGGCCGACGTACTCGAATGCCTGCCGCAGGCCGTCTTCGTCGTGGGCCAGCGCGACGTTCGGCTCGATGCGCCAGAAGACGTCGGGCGCGAGCACGACGTAACCGAGCGCGGCCAGGTCGGCCGCCTTCTGTGTCATGAAGTCGCTGAGGCCGAAGATCTCCTGGAGCAGCAACACTCCTGGCCCGGAGCCTGAGATGGGCACCACGAGGTGGCCCTCGAAGCTGCCGTCTGTCACGGTGATGGTCTCGGTACGAGTCGTCTCGTTCGCCATGCCCGCACTGTAGACAGCACGGGCGGCCTCGGCCGCGCCGGTCCTTTGGTCGCTTCGCGGCGCCCCTCTCGGAGGTCCCGCTCCGGCGACTAACCTGGTGAAGCTCATGTTCGAGACGCTCACCGACCGCTTCGACGGAATCCTCACGCGCCTGCGCAGCCGCGGCCGCCTCGGCGATGCCGAGGTGGACGAGGTGCTCCGCGAGATCCGCGTGGCCTTGCTCGAGGCCGACGTCAATCTCGTCGTTGTCCGGGACCTCGTCGACCGGATCAGGCTCCGGTGCACCGGCGCCGAGCTGTCGAAGAGCCTCACACCTGCCCAGCAGGTCATCAAGGTCGTCGACGAGGAGCTCACGGCGACACTCGGTGGCGAGCCGCTCAAGATCAGCTACGCGTCGCGTCCGCCTACTGTCGTCCTCCTTGCCGGCTTGCAGGGCTCCGGCAAGACAAAGGCGGCGGCATCGCTCGCGCGCTGGTTCCGCCAGCAGGGGCGCAACCCGTTGCTCATCGGCGCCGACCTCCAGCGTCCCGCAGCGGTGGAGCAGCTCCGGGTCCTAGGTCAGAGCGTCGGAGTCGCCGTCTTCTCAGAGCCGACCGAGCCGGTGGCGGTTGCGAGGGCAGGGCTTGCCGAGGCCGAGCGCCTCGGTCGGGACGTCGTCATCGTCGACACGGCCGGTCGCCTCGCGATCGACGAGGAGCTGATGGACGAGGTGCGGCGGATCTCGGATCTCGTGAAGCCGCACTACACGTTCTTCGTGGTCGACGCGATGACCGGACAGGATGCCGTCAGGACCGCCGAGTCATTCAACGAGACCCTCGCCCTCGACGGTGTCATCTTGACAAAGGTCGACGGCGACGCCCGAGGCGGCGCGGCGCTCTCGGTCAAGCAAGTGGTCGGCAAGCCGATCGCCTTCGTATCGACCGGCGAGCGCCCGGCGGAGTTCGAGACCTTCCATCCCGACCGGCTGGCCAGCCGCATCCTCGGCATGGGGGACGTGCTCAGCCTCATCGAGAAGGCCGAGCGCGAGTACGACCAAGGCGTGGCGGAGAAGGCGGTCGAGCGCCTTCAGCAGGGCAGGTTCACCTTTGACGACTTCCTTGAGCAGCTACAGCAGCTGAAGAAGATGGGCCCGCTGACGGGCGTGCTCGGGATGTTGCCGGGTATCCCCAAAGAGGTCAAGAACGCCCAGATCGACGACAAGGACGTCGGCCGCATCGAGGCGATCATCCACTCGATGACGGCGGCCGAGCGCGACGACCCTACGATCCTCGACGGATCGCGCCGCTTGCGGATCGCGAACGGCAGCGGCACATCGACAACCGAGGTCAACAACCTTCTTCGGCAGTTCAAGGAGATGCAGAAGATGATGCGCTCCATGCCGATGAGCCGGATGCTCGGCGGCGGGGCCGGCGGCGGCCGGTCCAAGAAGAGCGGAAACCGCAAGAAACAAAAGGGCGGCGGCCGAGTCACCCCCTCTTCCCGGCACACCCGGTGAGGGCCGGAGGCGTGACTTTTCCAGACGGGTCCTCCGGATCCGGCAACATATCTTCGACAGCTAGAGAAAGAGGCACCCAGTGAGTGTGAAGCTCCGCCTGATCCGCGTGGGCAAGAAGAAGCAGCCGACGTATCGCATCGTCGCGGCTGACAGCAGATCGCCCAGAGACGGGCGTTTCATCGAGATCGTGGGGACCTACGCGCCCCGCTCGGATCCGTCCGAGATCAACGTGAAGAACGAGAAGGCCCTCGCCTGGCTCGCCAAGGGCGCCCAGCCGACCGAGACGGTGAAGAAGCTCTTTCAGATCTCCGGGGTGTGGAGCGAGTTCGAGGCGACGAAGCCGGTCAAGACCGCGGCGGCTCGGACCCACAAGCGCCCGGCGAAGGCCACGGCGACCCGTGCCCGGACACGCCCGGCGAGAAAGGCGTGAGACACATGTCTGATCAGCTTCCTGGAGAAGGGCCGGCCTTCGAGGAGCCGGACTTCTCGAAGTTCGCCTCGGCCGAGGACACCGAGGATCTCGACGACGACGAGTTCGAGGACGACGAGGACGACGAGGACGACGAGGACGACGAGGACGAGCTGAAGATCGAGCTCGAGCCCGGGAACGCCGTCGGAGCCGAAAGCGCGGCAGAAGTCGGTGTCATCGACCTCGAAGAGCCCGACGGCAACGCCAGCGAGGGCGGAGCGGGCCGGGCGGTGCTCGAGCACCTCGCGAGATCGATCGTCGACGAGAAGGAGTCAGTCGTCATCGAGACGAAGCAAGTCCGGGGCCAGCTGCGCCTGTACCTCCACGTCGCTCCCGGCGACATGGGTCGCATCATCGGGCGGCGAGGGCGGACGGCACAGGCGGTGCGCACCCTCGTCCGCGCAGCGGCCGCCTCTGAGGGTCAAGACGTCTTTGTCGAGATCGTCGACTGACTCGTCCTCGGCTCCCGGGGGGGCACGCAAGCTCCTCGAGGTCGGGAAGATCATCCGTCCCCATGGTCTCTCAGGCGACGTGATCGTCGACCTCGTGTCGAACCGCCCAGAGCGGCTGCGACCCGGGAGCACGCTCGTCGGCCGTGGCGACGACGGACGAGAGATCGAGCTGAAAGTGGTGTCGTCGAGACCGCACCAGCACCGGTTCATCGTCGTGCTCGAGGGAGTCTCGACCCGCGAGCGCGCCGACGCGCTGCGAGACACGGTGCTTCTCGCCGAGCCCATCGAAGATCCGGACGCGATGTTCGTTCACGAGCTCATCGGGTGCGAAGTGGTTGAGGTATCGGGCCTTTCCCATGGTCGAGTGGTCGCGGTGCAGTACAACCCGGCGAGCGACCTCTTGATGGGCGAGAGCGGATGGCTCGTGCCGTTGCGCTTTGTCGTGAGGCGCGATGGGGAACGGCTCGTCGTGGACGTTCCCGAGGGCCTCTTCGAGTGACGGCTCCAGCCCTGCGGGTCGACGTCCTCACCATCTTCCCCGAGATCGTCGAGGCCTACTGCGAGACGAGCGTGATCGGGAGGGCTCGCGGATCGGCCCTGGTCGACATCCGGGTCCACGACCTGCGCTCTGCCGCGCAGGACCCTCACAGGTCAGTCGATGACGCACCCTTCGGCGGGGGAGCCGGAATGGTGCTTGCTCCCGAGCCGGTGTTCGCGGCGGTCGAGATGATCTCGCCGCCGAGGCCGATCTACCTGATGTCGCCGGCCGGGCAGCGGTTCGACCAGCGCATGGCCGAGGAACTGGCCTCGGTCGGCTCACCCGGCGGCGGGTTCTCGCTGCTGTGCGCCCGCTACGAGGGAGTCGACCAGCGCATCGCTGACCACCTCGTCGACGGCGAGATCTCCGTTGGCGACTTCGTGCTCGCAGGGGGAGAGCTTGCGGCTCTCACAATCCTCGAGTCCACGGTCAGACTCGTGCCGGGAGTGCTCGGCAACGAGGACTCGAGTGCGGACGAGAGCTTTCGTGACGACCTTCTCGAGTACCCGCAGTACACAAGGCCGGCGGACTTCCGGGGCTGGGAGGTGCCTGACGTGCTGCGGAGCGGGGATCACGGGCGGGTGGGACGCTGGCGCCACGCTCAGTCGCTGCGGCGCACGATCGACCGGCGCCCCGACCTGATCGAAGCTCGTGGCGGGCTCTCCGATGCAGATCGGCGATTGCTCGAGGAGTTCGGGCTGTCGGAGTAGCCGGGTTTGGGCCGGGGCGCGGCGCCGGCGGGTGGTAAGGGCCTCCCAAGATGGCGTTCGCGTACCGGCTGCGACCCGGCTAATCTGGATGGGCCAGGCGCACGGGGTCCCGGCCTCTCGGGACCGGTCTTGTCTAGGCAGGACCTTCCCGTTTGACTGACGCCCGTCCGATGCCCGAGGAGCGAGAGCTGCCATGAACCCGACCGATCTCGTCGACCGCGCCAATCTGCGCGACGACGTACCCGTTTTTCAACCTGGCGACACGCTCAAAGTGCACGTCCGCGTGGTCGAAGGGAACCGGGAGCGCGTCCAGATCTTCCAGGGCGCTGTGATCCGTCGCCAGGGCGGGGGCGTCCGCGAGACGTTCACGGTGCGCAAGGTGAGCTTCGGCGTTGGGGTCGAGCGGACGTTCCCGGTCCACTCGCCGATGATCTCGAAGATCGAGCGCATCACCGAGGGCGATGTCCGGAGGGCCAAGCTCTACTACCTGCGGGACCGCGTCGGAAAGGCTGCAAAGATCAAGGAGAAGCGGGGATCCCGCTGAGCCGGTGCCGAGTGCTCCCCGAGCCTGACTCGTCGGGTTGCCCGTCGCTCGTTCGACGAGGAGTGTCATGAGCGCAGAAGAGGATCTCGATCAGTTCGAGGCCGAAGTCGAGCTCGCGCTCTATCAGGAGTACCGCGCGGTGCTTCCCATGTTCCACTATGTCGTCGAGACCGAGCGGCGCTTCTATCTGGCGAACGAGGTGAAGGTCACGCCTCACTCGTCATCGGGGGCGACCTACTTCGAGGTCGAGCTGTCCGACGCGTGGGTCTGGGACATGTACCGCCCGGCCCGTTTCGTGGCTTCCGTCCGGGTTGTCACCTACAAGGACGTGAACGTCGAGGCGCTGCCCGAAAAGGACGGCTGAGAGGGGTCATTCCTCGGTTGCTCGTTCTGGGCGGCGGGCCACGACCGGAACGGGAGGAGAGGAAGTGCCGAACGGCCGTCAGGTGCTCGGTCGCAACGGCGAGAACCTTGCCGCACGCTGGTACGCCGAGCGCGGGTACGACGTCGTAGCGCGCAACTGGCGCTGCCCACAAGGTGAGGCGGACATCATCGCCCTGCGCCGAGGGGTGCTCGTCGTCTGCGAGGTGAAGACACGGTCGAGCGACCGCTTCGGATCACCGGCAGAGGCCGTCACGCTCGGTCGTCAGAGGCGGTTGAGGCAGACCGCGCTCAGGTACTTGCAGGAGCACTCCGCGTCACTGCCGGGAGGGAGACCTCGCGTCGTGCGCTTCGATGTCGCCGAGGTGCTGAACGGCGCGATCTCTGTTATCGAGGAGGCGTTCTGAACTGGCAGACGAGTCAGGCGCCGGCAGACGATGGCGCTACGGGAGCGTCCAAGCCGTCCGGCGGCGCTGGGAGTGTCCACAAACCCTGCCAGGGCTGCAGTGGAGCGTTCGAGGTCTCTCCGCCGTCCCGGACCAGGTCGGACCAGACCCGGCCGTCCCAGTAGCGCTCTTGATGCACTCCGTCAGGATCGGGATACCACCCGAAGAGCGGAGGAGCGTCCGCCGTGTCGAGGGTCCCGGGAGCCGCTGGCTGCCAACCATCCGGACCTGGTCTCATATCCACTCGAGCGGGCCACGGGGTGGGACCGCCAGCGGGGTTCGCCGTGTCGGCGTGGGTCGGGTGGAACGCGCCGACGTTCTGTCTCGCTTGCCCGAAGCCGACCGGGCGGCCGAGGGGTGGGTTGGCGCTGGGGCCGGCGTGCCGCGTGGTCAGTCTCGCGACCATCTCGAGCATCAATCCCCAGGGAAAGAGGAGTGCCGACAGCAAAGCCCAGGTGATCGCGGGCAGGTGCCACGGCGTGGTCCCGATCGAGCGGCGCGTGAGGACGGCGAAGAAGTACCCGAGTACCCCGCAGGCGACGATGACGGCGACGTACACCACGTCTGTCGTGGTCGTACTCGTCGTCGCCAGCAGCCCCGCGCCCATAGTCGCTCCAATCACCTCTGTCAAGGGTAACGCCTCGAGGGTGGCATTCCTTCCCCCAGCGGGTGGCGAACCGGCGAACTCACGGTGAACTCCCAGGTTGGGCGGCGCTGTCACTGCATTCCGTGCCGGACCGCCCGCACCTGGCACGGCGTGTGCCAGTGGCGGCGCTCGCCGGGCTCGCTCATCGGCACGACCACGACGTGGCCAGTACCGACGCGGATCTCCTGGTTGCAGCCGGGGCAGATGTACTCCTTTCGTGCCTGATACGGCTGGACGCGTTGGAGCTCTGAGGTCTTGCCGGTAAGCGGATCTTCGACGAAGTTGGCAGAGGGTCTCGGCGATCGTTGTCGTCTCCGGTTCGTCGCCACGGCTGAATTCTGTTGCACGGGTGGACTCTCTCCTTGTCGAACGCTCGAACGGCGTGCTCACGGTCACCTTGAACCGGCCCCAGCGCAAGAACGCGGTGGACACCGAGCTCTGGAAGGGGCTGCTCGAGACCTTCCGCGAGGCCGCCCGCTCCGAGGAGGACCGGGTCGTGGTCGTGACCGGTGCCGGCGGCGAATTCTGCGCCGGAGCCGATCTCGGCGACCCAGAGGCCGGGGCGACCCACCAGCTGGTGCGGATGCGCATGATCCACGACGTGGCGCTGGCGTTGCACCGCCTCCCTCAACCGACGATCGCCAAGGTTGACGGCGTTGCAGTCGGTGCCGGGTGCAATCTCGCGTTCGGGTGTGATCTCGTTGTCGCGAGCGAGAGGGCACGCTTCTCCCAGATCTTCGCAAAGCGCGGCCTGTCGCTCGACTTCGGCGGTTCGTGGCTGTTGCCGAGGCGGATCGGGCTGCACCGGGCGAAGGAGCTCGCTTTCTTCGGCGACATCGTCGACGCAGCCGAGGCGGAGCGGATCGGACTCGTGAACCGGGTCGTGTCCGTCGCCGAGCTCGACGAGTTCGTGAGTGCGTGGGCGGTTCGCCTCGCCACCGGCCCGCCGCTCGCCCTCGCGCTGACCAAGTCCCTGCTGGACGACTCGGCGGAGATGTCTCTCGCCCAGGCGCTCGACCGTGAAGGTGCGGCCCAGGCGATGAACATCCTGTCGGAGGACGGCCGGGAGGCGATCGGGGCCTTCCTCGAGCGGCGCGAGCCCAACTTCCGTGGGCGCTGAGAGCGCTACGGCGCTGCGCACCGACGTAGCCGCGCGCGTCGCGATCGGGTGCCGAGCCCGCTCGGCCGGCGATCAGGATGCGGTCCGGCAACCCTGATACGCCGGTCCGCCGGTCCACGACCCTGTCGACCAGCCCGGCGCTGGGTGAGGCAGATGGTAGAGCGACGTCAGGTCGGCATCGAGCGCAGCCGCGTAGCGGGCCGCACCGGCCGGGCAGAAGTGCACTCCGTCATCCATCCGGACACGGACCCACTTCCGCAATGGGACCGACCACCGGTTACCCGGAGGCAGGAAGAACTGGAAGCGTCCCGCCCTCTCGACCGCAGGGCCGAGCGGCAGATACATGACTTGCTTGCGGGCGAGCGTGACGAGCGATCGAGCGAGGTTGTCCCAGGCGGTGACGGCGATGTTGCGCGCCGCGCCGTCGCGCTCGGCCACGACTGGATTGGCGACAGGCGTCGGACCTAGCCGGGGGAACTCCTGGAAGATGAGACCGTCCACCCCGTGTTGGCGTACGACGAGCCGCACGAACTCGCTGAGCCAACCGCGGTACTCGCCAGGATGGCTCATGAGGAATGGGCCGTCATAACTCCACATGGCGATCACGAGCTGTGCGTGGTCGGCCTCGATCGCCGCCGGCACGTTCTGCCGCCAGCCGGTGTCGGTCGTCAGCCCCCAACCGTCGAAGCCGTAGTCCTCCACTTGGACCACCCCTGTCGACTGGAGTGCCGCCGTGATGGCCGGCGCGTCACCACGCATGACCGAATCGCCGAACAGGATGATCCGAAGCGGGCGGGCACGAGACGGGGCGTAGGAAAGACGGATCGGCCCACCGGTCGCGTGGCCTGCCCCGGGCACTCGGGCCACGGCTGTCTTGACGACTGCCCCAAGTGGAGTGGCAGCGTCCGGAGCGGGCCCGATGGCAAAGAGCATCACCGCCGACGCGGCAACCATGCCGGCCCGCGCGGTCAGAACGCGCAATGCATCGCCCATCAGTTCCATTATCGGTCTCCCGCTCTGATCGGACAAAGCGGTGACTGAGCCTTCCCGGATTTAGGCCTCGAAGACGTACGCCCTCCCGACGACGTCGGCATGGTTGGGTGCGCCCACGACAGCGAGCGTGCCGATGATGGCAGCCGAGAAGCCGAACTGGTCGTCTGCTGCAGTGTCGGAGCCCTTCAACTTTGCGTCCTGCCTCCATCCGGCCGGCGTCCTGGCGAACACGTACCGCGGCCGGCATCGTTGGCTTGACCAGACGCGCACACAACAGCCGTCGTGCCGGAGATCGCCACCGAGGCGCCGAAGAAGTTGTCGAACGCCACGGTGCCGGGCTGCAGTTCGGCGACCTGTCTCCAACCGGTCGGCTTCAGGGCGAACAGGTAGGCCTTACCTGCGTCATCGTCGTGACCTGGCGCTCCTACGAGGACCCTCGTGCCCGAGATGTCCACCGACACCCCGAAGTAGTTGCCAGCGACGGTATCTGACCCCTTCAGCTCGGCGGCCTGCCTCCAGCCGGAGCGAGTCTTGCTGAACACGTACGCCCGGCCTCCCTTGGCGTGACCGAATGCGCCGACGACGGCAGTCGTGCCAGAGATCGCCACCGAGGATCCGAATCTGTCGCCTGCGGATCTATCGGACCCGGTGAGCCCGGTGACTTGTCGCCATCCCACTGGGGTCCTCGTGAACAGGTATGACTCGCCGGCATCATCGTCGTGCCCGGGTGCTCCCACTACGGCCCTCGTACCCGAAATGGCAACCGAGGAACCGAAGGTGTCGTCCGCCGCCGTGTCGGAACCCTTCAGCTCGGCAACCTGCTGCCAGCCGGCCCGAGTCTCGGTGAACACGTACGCCCGACCGGAATCGCCAGCATGGCCAGGCGCACCCACGACGACACTCGCGCCCGACATGGCGACCGAGGAACCGAAGTTGTCGCCGGCGACCGTGTCGGAACCCGTCAGGCCGGCGGTCTGCTTCCAGCCGCCTGGCGTCTCGGTGAACACGTACGCCTCTCCGGCAGCATCGGCGTGGCCGGGCGCACCCACGACGACGCTCGTGCCGGAGATGGCCACCGAGTCGCCCAGCTGATCACCCGGCGCTGCGGGCGAGCTCTTCAGCTCCGCCAGTTGCCTTCCGATCGGCGGCGATGCCGGGGAAGTCGGAGCAGAGGCCGACGGCACGCTCGTGAGGGCCCGAAGGAAGCTTGCCGTCGTGGCGAGCTCGAGACCGCGGTAGTGGAGGCGATGAGCCTCGAGGCGCTCATAGACGCCGGTCCATACGAGGGAGCCTCCGACACGATCCGGCGCCTTCCCGAGGAGGGCTGTGAATATCCGCGCATCCCATCCCCGCTTGTCGAGATAACCGCGGACGAACACGATGTTGCCCACCCGCCAGTCCTCGAGCGTAGATCTGAGCCGCCTCATAGTCTCCGCCGAGACGCGAGACGGTGGAGCAGGGATCTCACCGAAGAGCTCAGGGCCGAGAAGAGCGCTCACCGGCGAAGAGGCCCCGAATGTCGATCCCTGCCCGCTCTTGTCCACCTGTCGCCAGGCATAGCCGTTCGTGTCGTCGTAGCGCAGGCCGGAGACGGCTTGCCATACGAGAGGGGATCCTTGATTGACGTAGTCAGGTGGCGACACGATGGTCACGGTGCCGAGCGCGGTCCTTGTCAACGGGCCGCTCGTGAACACCTTCGGAACCGTCACGAGCTGGGATGGTTCGTGCCAATTTCCCCCGAGCAGCGGGAACGCAAGGACCGCTGCTGCTGCGGCGACACCGACGAGGACCTGAGCGTATGGGTTCTTCGTGATCCCATGCTCGCGTAACCACTTCGACGACCAGTCGAGGCAGGCGGCGATCGAGATCGCGACGAACAGGTCGGTGAAGTCTGCGAACCGGTACTCCTGGAGGTTCCTCAGCAAGCTGACTCGGAGCAACCAGTAGTCGGGTCCCTTGACGTGGGTGAGTCCCGAGCTTGCCACGCGGAGGTAAGGCCCCCAGGTGAGCACGTAGCTCACAAGGGCGCCGAGCATGGCGTAAGGCACCAGCCTGTACCGCCTCCACAAAAGACAGGAGGCGAAGAGGAGTCCGCAGGCGACCGGCCCGATGAAGCCTGAGTCGATTCGCCCGAGAAACGAGACCGGGAACCCGGGCACACTCGCCGCCGACGGCCAGACCGCGGAGGTGACGGCGTTGTCGATCGTGGACACGGACTTGTTGAAGATGCTGACGTGCTGAGGGCCGTAGAGGGAGTACCACAGGGGGTACGCGAGGACGGCACCGGCGACGAGGACAGCGACTGCGCTCGCGAGTACTGCGCTCCTGGCCTTGCTGGCGGCGGCTCTCGGATGAGTTGCCGCCAGCACCACGAGCAGGAAGACGCCGAGAAGAGCCGAGTCGACCAGGATCTCCTCTGAGGTGAAGAACTGCGCCACGGTGAGAGCTCCCAGTGCGAGGCCGCTCTTCCAGAACGGCGCCTTCTGGCGTACGAAGATCTCGTCGAGCAGGTAGACGGTAAGCGGCGGGAAGAACATCCATGAGGCGTGAAAGTGACCGAGGGGCACCTCCTTCATCAGGTAGGGCGAGTAGGCGTAGAACAACGAGGCGATCAGCGCTGCCGGCACGGCAGTTCCGTACTTGCGGAGAACCCAGTACAAGGCGTAGCCGGAGACGACGGGCGCGACGATCACGCCGATGTCGAACGCGGCGACCGGGCCCAACCACACCGTGAAAGGTGCCAACACGAACGCGGGGAAGAAGACGGAGGTGTTGGACAGCAGGTTGATTCCCTGTGGTGCGAACATCATCTTGCTGTAGAAGGGGTTCATGCCGTGAGCGAGCGCGAACGGCAGCCACTTGAGGAACAGGATCGCCTGGCCGTCGTCGCCTCCGGCTCCGAGAGGGTCCATGTAGGCGTACGGGGGGGCATGGTTCACGATCCCTGCGGCAACAAGCGAGCGCCACGACCACAGCGACAGCAGGCCGAGAACCACAAGGATCCCCAAAGTCTTTGCGCTTCGGATGCCCGTCACCCGTGCCGTCAGCGCGAGGCTCGACCGTGTCGTCGAACTGGTCACACCGGGTGGGCGCTCAGCCGGGGCTATGGCCGGGTGCCGTCACGCAGCGAGTCTCGCGCACGACCCGGGTCGTGGCCCGGAGCGAGCCTCCCGCTTGGCAGGAGAATGCCCTGCTCGGCCGAAGTGTGACAGCCGTCTCGTAAGTTGCCATCACTGATCGAGCGGTGGCTGTGATCGCGTGCCGATAGAGCGCCTCTCCTTGAACTGCCGCACTGCTCAGGAGGGAACGGCGTGCTTGCCGCCATTGAGTCGGCGACCCTGCTCGGGGTCGAGGGAAGACGAGTGCTCGTCGAAGTTCATGTCAGTAACGGCCTGCCGGGATTCGCCGTCGTAGGGCTGCCGGACGCAGCGTGTCGCGAGGCCCGAGATCGAGTGCGGGCGGCACTGCTGTCGAGCGGCCTCCCATGGCCTTCCCGCCGCGTAACGGTCAACTTGGCGCCCTCCGGCCTCCGCAAGGCCGGCTCGGGGCTCGACCTCGCCATCGCCATCGGAGTGCTGGTGGCGGTCGGGGAGCTGTCCCAAAGGGAGGTCTACGACTGCGGCTTCACCGGCGAGCTCGGTCTCGACGGCTCTGTGCGTGCGGTGCCTGGGGTCCTGCCCCTCGTCGCAGCGATGAAGACCAAGGCCGCTGTCGTGCCGATCTCTGCTCACGCCGAGGGGGCGTTGGTCTCGGCTGTCAGAGTCCGCGCCGCACAGAACTTGCGAGAGCTGGTCGAGACCTTGCACGGCCGCAGGCCGTGGCCCGAGCCCGCCGATCGGGTAAGGGGCACCGTCGGACCGAGCGACCCAGGCGCCGCGGGGGCTGACCTTGCAGAGGTGCGGGGCCAGCCGCTTGCCCGCAAGGCGCTCGAGGTCTCCGCAGCGGGTGGGCACCACATCATCCTGGTAGGGCCTCCCGGCGCGGGAAAGACGATGCTCGCCGAGCGGTTGGTCGGGCTGCTGCCGGCACTCGAGCAGGACGAGGTGCTCCAGACGTGCCGCATCTTTTCGGCGGCCGGGCTCCCGATGCCCGAGGCGGCTGTCAATGGTCGCCCGCCGTTTCGTGCCCCGCACCATGCGGCGTCGGCAGCGGCCGTCATCGGCGGGGGGACCGCTTGGATGCGGCCTGGCGAGGTAAGCCTCGCGAGCAACGGGGTGTTGTTCCTCGATGAGCTGGGTGAATTCCAGCCCTCTGTCCTCGAGACGCTCCGCCAGCCGCTCGAGGAGCGTGTCGTGCGTGTCGCACGGGCGCGGGCGACCGTTGAATTCCCGGCCTCGTTCCTCTTGGTTGCGGCCATGAACCCCTGCCCGTGCGGAGGATCGGGGGAGCGGGATGGCTGCAGGTGTGCCGTCCACCAGATCGAGCGATACCGCCGCCGGCTGTCCGCCCCGCTGCTTGATCGCTTCGATCTTCACGTGCCGGTGGGGAGGCCGAGCACCCCAGAACTCTTCGGAGGGGCGCCCGGCGAGTCGTCCGCCGAAGTGGCGCGCCGGGTGGCCGCCGCTCGCGAGCGATCGAAGGCTCGCGGTTATCGCACCAATTCCGCCATCCCCTCTCACCGACTGAATGACGTGGCCCCGCTGTCGGCGCGAGCCCGGGTACTGCTCGAGCGTCGGATGGAACGAGGCGACTTGAGTGCGCGCGGCCTCAGCAGGGTGCGGCGGGTCGCCCGGACGATCGACGATCTCTCGGCTCGCGACGGGGAGGTCACAGCAGAGGCGGCCGCGATGGCCCTCGAGATGAGAGCCGGGCGGCAGGTTCTCGACAGCGACGGCCGGTGGGCGGCATGACCGCGCCCTGCCACGCCGACGGCGGCGGGCAGGTCGACGAGGCGCGGGATGCGAAGTACGCCGCGGCCGTGGCGTCACTGCCCCTCATGACGCCGCAACGCCTGTCATTGCTGCTGCACGGGCGACTGGCGGAGGACGTCTGGCGCGAGGTCGCCGAAGGCCACTCGGGGATCGGTGAAGCGCTCGCCTCGATGCGGTCGTTCGCCAGTAAGGACGGGCAGGACGGGTCGAGCGCGACCCAGCCCAGATCCCAGCGTGCCGACGAGGTGGCGGCGAGGTGGGCGACCGCAGCCCGGGCCACAGACGTCGAGGAACGTTGGAGCTCGCTCGGCTCGCGTGGCGTCGGAGTCCTGCGCTACGGCCAGGCCGGCTACCCAAAGCGGCTGATCGAGGATCACGAGCCGCCGGAGGTCCTCTTCGTTCGTGGCGACATCGATGTCTCGAGAGGCGCTGCGGCCGCCGTCGTCGGTACGCGGCGTGCCACCCACTACGGATGCGAGGTCGCTGCCGAGCTCGGGGCCGGGCTCGCCCGAGCAGGAGTGTGCGTGGTCTCGGGGCTCGCGGCCGGGATCGACGCCGCTGCGCACGAGGGCGCTCTCGCCGGCCTGGCGGCGAGCGGCCCAGGGCCGCTCGGAGTCGTCGGTGGTGGCATCGACGTCTACTATCCGACGAGGAACCGGCGCCTCACCGATCGCGTCGCACGAGCCGGCGCCGTCATCTCCGAGGCGCCACCTGGCGCGAGTCCTGAACCGTGGAGGTTCCCGCTACGCAATCGGATCATCGCGGCACTGGCGCAGGTCGTCGTCATCGTCGAGTCGACCCGGAGCGGCGGAGCCATGCACACGGTCGAGGCTGCACTCAGTCGCGGACGTGAGGTCTTCGCCGTGCCGGGCTCAGTGCGCAGCCCCGCGTCCGAGGGGACGAACGAGCTCCTCTCGGCAGGTGCCCACGTCGCCAGGGATACCGGTGACGTGCTCGTGGCACTCGAACAGAAGTGTGTGGCGGAAGGGCTGACGCGGCCACGGACGGTCGAGGGCTCGTCCGTCGCACCGGATCTGCACGCCGAGGCGCCCACCCACCTTGGCAAGCAAGCAGTGCTCGATCTGCTACGTGGCTGTGGCGCAACCGAACGCGAGGTGTACGCGGCCCTCGACGAGCACCCTCGGCCCATCGACGTTGTCTGCCAGCGTTCTGGGCTCGGACTCGGCGCGGTAGCTCTTGCCCTCGACGAGTTGATGACTCTCGGTCTTGTTGCACCTGCCGATGGGGCCTGGCGGCGGCTCTGATCGCCGGACGGTCAGGCCGGATCACCGAGCGACGATAGCCGTAAGCCCCTTATGCCCCGAGAACCTTCACAGGATCGACGGGACCGATACCGAGCGCCTCTGCGACCGCTTCGTTGGTGCACTCACCTGCGACGGTGTTCACGCCAGCGCGGAGAACCGGATCCGTAGCGGCGGCCCTGCGCACCCCTTGCTCGGCGAGCGCCGCCACGTAGGGGAATGTCGCGTTCGTGAGCGCGTACGTCGAAGTATGGGGCACGGCGGCCGGCATGTTGCCGACTGCATAGTGCAAGACGCCGTGGACGAAATAGGTCGGGTCGGCATGCGTCGTCTCGTGAGTGGTCTCGATGCAGCCGCCCTGATCAACGGCCACGTCGACGATCACAGAACCTGGCCTCATGCCGGCCACCATGTCTTCTGACACAACGACCGGGGCCCGGCCGCCCGCTACGAGGACTGCTCCGATCAGGAGGTCCGCCTCGGAGATGGCCCGCTCGATCGAGCCCTTGTTCGAGGCGAGAGTCATGATCCGGCCCTGGTGGATCTGGTCCACCCAGCGCAGACGATCGATGTTGCGGTCGAGGAGCAGGACCTCTGCCTCCATTCCCTGGGCTATCCAGGCACTGTTCCAGCCGACGTGGCCGGCACCGATGACCACCACCCGAGCGGGGCGGACGCCCGGGACTCCGCCGAGAAGGATGCCGCGCGTCCCGTTTCTCTTCTCGAGCAGGCTCGCACCGACCTGGGTGGCGATCCGCCCGGCGACTTCGCTCATGGGAGCGAGCAAGGGCAGGTCGCCTTCGGCGGTCTGCACGGTCTCGTAAGCGATGCCGGTCGTCTTGGCCTCGAACAGCGCCTTGGCTACGCCCGGGTACGCCGCCAAGTGGAGGTACGTGAACAGCACGAGGTCATCGCGAAGGAAGCCGAATTCCGACTCCTGGGGTTCTTTCACCTTGCAGACGAGCTCAGCCGCCCATGCCTCTTCGGTGCTGGCCATCGTTGCGCCTGCTGCCTTGAAGTCCTCGTCGCTGAAAGACGACCCGAGCCCGGCGCCCGTCTCCACGCGTACCTGGTGGCCGGCGGCGGTCAGCTCGCGCACGCCGTCCGGCGTCATGGCAACGCGATTCTCCGCCGTCTTGACCTCGGCCGGGATTCCGATGATCACCGTTGCTCCCCCTCTTCGACTTCTCGAGCGGGAGGCCTGCTCGGCCCGCTCGTGCGATCCCTGTCTCGAAGCGCCGAGTCGGTCTCGGGCACCGTCAGCCAACGCTATCGGCAGGCAAGGACACTGTAAATCAGTAATCCGTTGTCAAACCTCCTCGTAGCGACGGATCACGTTGGTCGATGAGAGCTGCACGACGGAAGGCACGACTCTCTCAGCTCACTGTGTGACGGTGGAGTGGTCGACTCTCCTCGGCGAGGAGGGTAAGAAGGCGCCCAAGTGTGCCAGAGTGCCTGCAGGCCGCTCCTGAGCTGGCCGAACCGTCGCCGATCGGCGGCCCTGTGCCGGTGGAAGGTAGCGTGGGGAAGAGTTTCCATGCCCACTTCCCCTCATTCTGACGCCCACGCCCGGCTGATCCTCGACCGCATCTCGTCGCCCGCTGAGCTAAAGGCGCTCTCTCTTTCCGAGTGCGAGCAGCTCGCATCCGAGATCCGCTCGTTCATCGTCGACTCGGTCAGCGTCACAGGCGGCCACCTCGGCTCGAACCTCGGGGCGGTCGAGCTGCACGATCGCCCTCCACCGGGTCTTTGACTCTCCGAGGGACCTGTTGTTGTTCGACACCGGCCACCAGGCCTATGTCCACAAGATCCTCACGGGTCGAGCCGCCGGCTTTGCCGAGCTGCGCCAGGCGGGAGGGCTCTCGGGATACCCGAACCGCTCAGAGTCGCCCCATGACGTGATCGAGAACTCCCATGCCTCTACGGCGCTGTCGTGGGCGCACGGGATCGCGGCGGGCCTCGCCCACGAGGACCCGGAGAACTCAAAGGACCGCCACGTCGTGGCAGTCGTCGGCGACGGCGCCCTCACCGGCGGCATGGCCTATGAGGCCCTCAACAACCTCGGCCACTCCGCCTCACGGGTCGTCATCGTGTTGAACGACAACGGCCGCAGCTACGCGCCGACGATCTCGAGGCTCTCGGGCTCTCTCACACAGCTCCGCCTCGATCCGCGATATGTGCAAGTCCGCGAGCGGGTGCGCGACTTCCTTCGCGAGCTTCCTACGGGCGTCAGCTCCGTCGCGTACGCCTCGATTCATGGCCTCACCTCTGCCCTCCGTGAGGTCGTCGAGCCGCACGTGTTCTTCGAGGCACTCGGCGTCCGCTACACCGGCCCGCTCGACGGCCACGACATCGCCCAGGTCGAACAAGCCCTCCGGCGTGCCTCGTCGTGGCCCGGCCCGATCGTGCTCCACCTGCTCACACGGAAGGGGAAGGGCTACGGCCCGGCCGAAGAGGACGAGGTGGCCTGCCTGCACGACTTGAAGGTCACAGCGGCCTCCTCGAGCGGCAACGGCAGCGCCGCCGGCTCTCATGCGAGCACCGACTTCGGTGCGGTGCTCCCGCCGGTCCTGCGCACAGGCGAGAGCTACACCGACGCCTTCACAAAGGCCCTCTTGACCCTCGCCGGAGAAGACGACCGCATCGTCGCCATCACGGCTGCGATGCCTGGCCCGACCGGGCTCTTGAGCTTCGAGGAGGCCTTCCCCGACCGCTTTTTCGACGTCGGCATCGCCGAGCAGCACGCCATGACCGCAGCCGCTGGGATGGCCTATGTCGGGCTCAGGCCGGTCGTTTGCATCTACTCGACGTTCTTGCAGCGCTGTTTGGACCAGTGGAACCTGGACGTCGGGCTCCACAAGGCCCCCGTCGTCGTCGTGGCGGACCGGGCGGGCATAACAGGCGACGACGGCCCGTCCCACCACGGCATCTACGACCTGCACTCGGCCCTTTCGATCGAGGGGGTCTTCGTCTGCTGCCCCTCAGAGCCAGCAGAGCTCGGGCCACTTCTAAAAGAGGCGCTCGCGTCGTCTTCGCCGGCGCTCTTGCGCTACCCAAAGACGCTCTCTCCCGGCCCGCTCGCCCCCCCGGGCGAGCCCGGGCGCCACCGGGTGCTCGAACAAGGCGACGGCGAGATCGTGATAGTCGGCATCGGCAAGCTCGCACGAGCAGGGCTCGAGGCCGCCCGCATCGTCACCGCCGAGTCGGGCCTGAGGCCGACGGTCATCGACCCACGGGTGATACGCCCGGCAAGCGACGGCCTCGTCGAGGCGATGGCAAGGGCATCGCTTCTCATAACAGCAGAGGACGGGATCGCACAAGGAGGAGCGGGCGCCTACCTCGCCTTCCTCGCCGATGCCCGGGCAGAGGCCCTCGGCCTCGACGGCCCGCGCGCCGTCATACTCGGCGTGCCCGTCACCTACATCCCACAGGCCAAGCCGGAGGTCATCTTGGCCCGCCTCGGCCTCGACGGGCCGGGCATAGCCACCTCGCTCTTGGAGGCGGCCCGGCGCTACGGGCTCGCCGGCCCTGCGGGCGGCGCCGACGAGGAGTTCTCGACCGGCGGCTCGGAGCTCTCCTCGAGCGGCTCCACGAGCTGAGGACCCTCTGAGGAGGAGTTCCCCACTTCGGGCCCCACTCGATACGAGACGAGGAAGTCGTCATCGACGGGACGGAGGAGCTCGTGAAGCTCGTCGGATGCCAAGGTCCCCGGCGCCAGCCAGGCCTCGTACTCCGCCGGCGCCAGAATCACAGGCATGCGGTCGTGTATCGGCGCCATCAGGCTGTTCGCGTCGGTGGTGATGATCGTGCACGTGCGTAGCCACTCGCTCTCGCGGGTCTCTCGCCAGAGCTCGTACAACCCTGCGAACGCCAGCAACTTGCCATCGGCCGCCTTGAAGCACCAGGGTTGTCGCTTGAGGGTCCTCGAGGTGCCCCTCGAGGCACCTGCCGACGAGCCGGTCGGGAGTCCGCCGAGCCGTTGCCATTCGTAGAACGCGTCGGCAGGAACGATGCAGCGGCGTTTGGCGAGAGCGGTACGGAACATCGGTCGCTCTGCAAGCGTCTCGGCCCTTGCGTTGAAGGCGCGGGCTCCCGCGCTGGGGCTCTTCGCCCACGAAGGCACAAGGCCCCACCGGTAAGTGGAGAGGCGCCGCTCGGTCCTCGGGGCAGAGTCAGCCGCCTCCGCCTCCGCCTCACCGGGGCGCGCGACGACCTCCCGGACCGCGAGCACCTCGTCCTGGGGCGAGACGTTGAAGCGCGGCCCCGGCAACAGCTCGAGAGGGATCCGCACTTCGTCAATCCCGAACTGCTCGACGATCTCTTCGACCGGGCGTGAGGCTACGAATCGACCGCACATGCGGGGATCACCGCCCAGAGACTGTAGGAAGCGAGCTGTCGATGGCACAGACTTCTTCTGAGGGCTCGGCGCAGCGCTCGCACTCGAGCTCGATCGTGGCGTGGGCGATCTCGTGGTGGTCTCGCAGGCGGCCCTTGAGCACGTCGCCGATGACCTGTGCCTCTTCCAGGGTTGGATGGCCGGCGAGTACGACGTGGGCCGACAGCGCACGTACGTCGTTCGACAGGCTCCAGCAGTGAAGGTCGTGAACGTCGGTCACGCCTTCGACCTCTTGCATGGAGCGTGCGAGGTCCTCGAGGGGGACGTCACGGGGGGTGGACTCGAGCAGGACGTCGACGCTCTGGCGGACGAGGACCACGGCCTCGACGATGACGAGGGCGGCGATCGCGAGCGAGATCGCCGGGTCGAGTACGTCGAAGTGCCCAGTCGCCAGGATCACCGCGCCGGCACCCATGACTCCGAGGGCGGCGAGGGCGTCGCCGGCCAAGTGAAGAGTTGCCGTTCTCATGTTGAGGTCTCGCGTCCGGTCGTGGACGATGAACGCGGCCAGGCCGTTGCCGAGCAGTGCGACTCCGGCGAAGGCGACGACGATGCCACCTCGCACGTGCGCCGGATGAAGGATGCGGTGAACTGCGAGGACGCCGACGAGCACCGACGCCACGACGATCGCTACCGCGTTCGCGAGCGCCGTCAGGATTGTCACACGGTGGAAGCCGAAGGACCGTGCGGGCGTCGCGGGCCGGGTGACCAGGCGAGTAGCAACGAGAGCCAGACCGAGAGCACCTGCGTCGGCGAGGTCGTGTCCCGCAGTGGCGAGCAGTCCCGCTGAGTGGGCGAGGAAGCCACCGACGACTTCTGTCACTGCGATCGTGAGATCGCAGACGAGTGCCCACACCAAGCGGCGAGAGCGACTCACCGGGTCACCTCAGCCCGGAGGTTTCAGCCGCGGCCGTCATAGCGATCCTTCGCGACGAGCTCGCGCACGAGAGGCAGGTCGTCGGGGTGTGTGATGCCGATGCACCGGCCCTCGGCCGGTGCGACGCGGACCCGGACGGACCCGGCCGCCACGAGGTCGCCGACGACAGAGGGCAGCAACATCTCGGGTGGCTTGCCAGGCTGGTGCGGGGCCGTCTCGGGGTCGAAGGTAGAGAGTGCCCGTTCAAGGTCGTCGAAGATCGACGGATCGAAACCCCACAAGTTCATCGACACCACCTCCGCCCCCGAGAGCTGGTGTACCGCACCGCCGGGCGGAGTCCCGAGTGGCCTCCCCAAGAATCCGTCGCCCTGCCGCTCCACCTGCTGCTCGACGAGCCGGACGAGCTCACCCGACGGCGAGGTCTCGCAAACGCCGCGGGTGACCGGAGCGTCCGTGAGCACCGAGTCCGCCAGCCGGTACCCGATGATCGAGTGCGTGCGCGCCCCGAGTTGGCTGGTCTCCTCCGCGAGAAGGGTGATGGCGGCCTTCCCGTAGAGGTCGTCCGCATTCGCCACTCCGAATGCGCCCGTCACCGCGTCCCGAGCGGATGCAACGGCTTGAGCCGTCCCGGCAATCGGACCCTGGATGACGGGCCTCACCTCGAGCTCAGCTGGCCAGTGCTTCCCGATGTGGGCCAGGAGCTCGTCTCGGACCTCCTCGCGCACGATGAGGACGACGCCGGCGAAGCCCGCCTCGACGGCGTCGATGGCGGTGTAGTCCATGAGCGCCTCCCCGCCGGGGCCGACGGCGGCGAGTTGCTTCAAGCCGCCGAACCGGCGCCCGTGGCCTGCCGCGAGAACGACGAGTTGCACGTCAGCATGGTAGGGCTTCCTACACTTGCAACGACAGGAGGCACAGCGGTGGCACCAGACGAGGAGACTATGGCGACGACGGGCGACAGCGATGAGGCCGCCGCCATCGACGACGTCGAGCGCGCCCGGCGGACCGCTGCCCTGACCGAGCTGCTCGATCTGATGAGGCCCGCCGTGCAGGCCGACGGCGGCGACCTCGTGCTCACGGATCTCGATGTCGACCGCGGCATCGTCGAAGTCCAGCTCCAGGGCGCGTGCGGCTCCTGCGCGATCTCAGGGGCCACGCTGCAAGGGGGCGTCGAAAGGCTCCTTCGCCAGCGCCTCGACTGGGTGACCGAGGTGCGAGGGAGCGTCGACGAGTCGATGGAGTTCTCCGAGAGCATCTTGCTAGGCAGGGGCGGGTACATCCCGAGGCACTGAAAAACCATGCAACGAAAACCGGGCCTCGAACGTCTCATGTGATGAGACTCTCTCCAGCGGACGGAGGGGCTGGGACCACGTAGGGGTTCGCATGGCGATTGACCACCCCAGAGCCGAAGAGAGTCAGCCTGAGCAGCGGCCCTCGTTGCGACCGGTGATCGTCGTCCTCGTACTGTTCGTCGGAGCAATCGGCGCTGCGGCTGGGACGACGAGCGGAGCTGCGGCCGGACCGTCGCCACCGCAGGCGCACGGAGGCTCGCACCCGGCTGTCCTCCTAACCGATCGGCACGCGCGTGGAGGCTGATCCCCGCCTACTCAGCCCGCGCCCCGCAGGTGCTCCGGCCGCCGCCGGCGCCACGCGTGCTGGAGCTCGGGCGGCTCCCAGCCGGCGTCTGCCCTGTTGACGGTCTTGCCCGGCGGCACGATCTTGTCGATGCGGTCGAGGACGTCGTCGCTCAGTGCGACGCCGGCGCCTGCGAGCAGGTCCTCGAGCTGTTCCATCGTTCGTGGGCCGATGATGGCTGCAGTCACGGCCGTGTGCGCGATGACGAAGGCGATGCCCATGTGCGTGAGGGAGATTCCGGCGTCCCCCGCGACACCCTCGAGCTCCTCGATCAACTCGAGTTTGCGTTGATTCTCGGGGAGCGACGGATCGAAACGGCGAGGGATACGGCTCGCGCGTCCCGCCGTCATGTCGATCTCCTGGCCCTTGCGGTAGCGCCCTGTCAGCCATCCCCCGCCTAGCGGGCTCCAGACGATGACGCCCATCCCGTACTTCTCACACGTCGGGAGGACGCCTGCCTCGATGCCGCGGGCGAAGATCGAGTACGGGGGCTGCTCGCAGCGGAAGCGCTCGTATCCCCTCCGCTCTGCGGTCCATTGGGCCTCGACGATTTGTTCTGGCGGGAACGTCGACGACCCGATCGCTCGTACCTTGCCTTCGCGGATGAGGTCGGTCAGTACCGAGAGCGTCTCTTCTATGTCGACCTTCGCGTCGGGCCGGTGGATCTGGTAAAGGTCGATGTAGTCCGTCTGGAGCCGGCGAAGGCTCTGCTCCACCTCGTAGCGGATCCAGCGCCGAGAGTTCCCTTGTGCGTTTGGGTCTTCGCCCATGACCCCGTGCACCTTCGTGGCGAGCACCACCGAGTCGCGCCGGCCCTTCAGTGCCTTGCCGACGATCTCCTCGGACTCGCCACGGCCGTAGACGTCGGCGGTGTCGACGAAGTTGATTCCCGAGTCGAGCGCCTTGTGGATGATCCGGACGGCGTCCTCGTGGTCGGGATTGCCCCATTGGCCGAACATCATCGCCCCGAGGCAATAGGGACTGACTTGGATGCCTGTGTTGCCGAGTGAGCGGTAGCGCATGACTGCCACGATAGGAGCGAGCCCGGTGCTCTGCTCCCGCTTTTCAGCCGCCCGGCGCTTTCGGCTCCTTCGGCAGGCCGAGAACGCGCTCGGCGACAATGTTCCGCTGGATCTGTGCGGTGCCGCCCCAGATCGTTTCGGAGCGTGAGAAGAAGAAGCTCGCCTGTAGCGGGCTCACCGCGTACCCCGGCCGGCGGTGACGTGCCCCGACGCCTGGGACGAACTCGGTGTCGTCTGTGTCCTGGCCGGTCAGTATCTGACCCTCCATGCCCATGATGTCGAGGTACAGCTCCATCACCTCACGGTGGTACTCGGACCAGTACATCTTGTTGGTCGCGCCGAGGGCGAGCGTGGCGTGGTCCTCGTTGATGGCCGAGGTCAGGGTCCGCAGGCCGTTGATCTGCATGATCTTCACCTTTGTCCATGCAGACGCGAGGCGTTGGCGGATGACCGGATCAGCGATCTTCCCGTTCTTCTTCGCTTCGTCGATGATCGCGTCGAGCTCCCGCTGGAAGCGGCGGTGGCCGGTCGTCGCCGAGGTGCCGCGCTCGAAGCCGAGCGTCGTCATGGCCACCTTCCAGCCGTTGTTGACCCCGCCTACGACGTTCTCTCTCGGGCAGCGCGCGTTCGTGAAGAAGACCTCGTTGAACTCGGCGGAGCCGTCCACTTGGGCGATCGGCCGGATCTCGATGCCGGCTTGGCGCATCGGGACGAGCAGGTAGGAGATGCCGGCGTGCTTGGCGACCGCCGGATCGGTGCGGGCGAGCAGGAACACGTAGTCGGCGTACTGGGCCTGGGTCGTCCAGACCTTCTGGCCGTTGATGACCCACTCGTCGCCGTCGAGCTCGGCCCGCGTCTTGAGCGATGCGAGGTCGCTCCCAGCGTCCGGCTCGGAGAAGCCCTGGCACCACGAGATCTCACCCGAGAGGATCTTCGGGAGGAAGTACTTCTTCTGCTCCTCGGTGCCCCATTGCAAGATCGTCGGCCCGACGAGGGTGTCACCGAAGAAGTCCGCCCTCATAGGGGCGTTCACGCGCGCGAACTCCTCGTTCAGCACGACGCTCTCCATGAGAGAGAGCCCTCGGCCGCCGTACTCCTCCGGCCACGAGGCACAGATCCAACCACCTTCGGAAAGTCTCTTGGTCCACTCGGTGTTGAAGCTCTGCCGCTCGTCCGAGGTCATCGAATGGCCCGGGGTGCCCCAGCCGGCCGGGAGGTTCTCCTCGAGCCAGGTGCGGACCTCGAGGCGGAAGGCCTCGGCTTCGGGTGGGTACGTGAGATCCATCCCTCAAGGCTACTGCGATGCCCCCGAGCCGGGTAAACTGCGCTGGTAGCGACCTCGACAGGTGTGGAAGGAGGTAGGGTCGATGTCACAAGACCAACCCCCGAGTACCAGCCTCGACCCCTCCCGCCTTGTGCGTGGTCGCGCGTCAGCCCCCAGCTGAGCCTCGACCGATACGGCTGCCGTAATCGGTCGATCCGTCCCTCGCACGAGCGGGTGAGCACCGTTCACACATTCCGGAACACCGCTTCCGGACCGCCTACCCGAGGAGGCTCCGATGGCACGCCGTGCCCCGCTTGCTACGCCCCAAACGCTCCGTACGCGCCTTGATCAACGAAATCGTCGCCTGACCACTACCGCGCCGTCCGGGAGGCGATCGTGTCCCTCGCCGGCCTCATCAACCAACCGGTTCGCCACCAAGGCGGTGAGGAGATCGGGCGCCTGATCGACGTGGTCGCGCGCTTCTCCGTCGACCAGGCATACCCTCCCATCACGGGCCTCGTCGTCCGCGTCGGCCGCCGCCGCGTCTTCCTCGACGCGAGCCTCGTGGAGCACCTCGGCCACTCCGAGGTCACGCTCAGGTCCGCCCGAGTCGACCTGCGGGACTTCGAGCGGCGCGATGGCGAGCTCCTGCTCGTACGCGACGTGCTCGACCACCAGCTCGTCGACGTGGACGGTGTACAGGTGATCCGAGCCGCAGACCTCTACCTCGCGCCTGCTCAGGGTCGGATCCGGCTCGTAGGGGTAGACGTGAGCTCCCAGACACTGCTCCGTCGCCTCGGCCCGGCCCGTTTCCGCGGGCGCCCGACGCCTGAGCGCGTCATTGACTGGGCTGCCATCCAGCCCTTCGGCAGCCCGTCAGCGTCGGTACATCTGCGGACGTCCCACGAGGGTCTCCAGCGCCTCCGTCCCGGCGAGCTGGCTGACCTGCTCGAAGACCTCGACAGGGATCAGCAGCGGGAGCTGCTCGGTGCCCTTGGGCCGGAAGAGGCGGCCGACGCGCTGGAGGAGATGGACCCAGAAGAGCTCGAAGTCGCTCCTTCGCGGCACCGAGCCTGCGCTCTCCGCCCGTCTCGTGGCATCCATGGAGACCGACGAGGCGGTCGACGCCTTGCGCGACCTCTTGGACGATGAGCGGGACGAGCTGCTTGACCACATGCCGCCCGATCGGGCGAGCGGCTCGAAGTCGCTCCTCGACTACGGCGAGCACACCGCCGGCGGCATCATGACCACCACAATCGCCGTCGCTACCTCCGACGAGGTGATCGATCAGGTGCGGGCACGGCTCGCCACCATGCTCGGGCACCGTGGCGAGATCGATGCCGTCGCAGTCCTCGACGGGAACGGCTGCCTGATCGGCGACGTAGCGCTCTTCGACCTGCTTCTGGCCGAGCCGTCCACCCCGATCGGGGACCTCGTCGACGAGGCTGGTCCGGTAACTGTTTCCCCGCGGGCCGACGTGTCGGAGGTTGCCGCCCAGCTCGTCGAGGCGAGGCGCTCTTCGGTGCTGGTCGTCGAAGATGAGAGGCCGATCGGGCGAATCCTCGCCGACGACGTGGTCGACGCGTTGTTGCCCGACCGCGGCAGGTTGCACTTCCCGAGGTTCCTCCAGTGACCGAGGAGGGAGACCGATGGGCCCCTTGGACGTGCTCGGGCGTCGCGAGGGCGGCAGTGAAGAAGTAGCCCTACCCGGAGCGGCGTTGCCCGTCCGGCTGAGGACGCGCGGAGCGAGGAGCCTGCGGCGCCGAGCCCTTTTCATCGCGGCCGTCGCCGGGCCGGGCCTGATTGCGGCGGCGGCCGGCAACGACGCCGGTGGAATCGTGACCTACTCCTCCGCCGGGGCGGAGTACGTCTACCGCACTTTGTTCCTGATGCTCTTGATCGGCCTCGGGCTGGCACTCGTCCAGGAGATGTCGGCTCGGCTGGGAGCGATCACTGGCAAGGGCCTCGCCGCTCTCATCCGCGAAGAGTTCTCGATCCGGCTGACCTTCCTTGCACTCGGCGCCCTCGTAATCGCGAACGTGGGCATCGTCGTCTCGGAGTTCGCCGGCATCGGGACCGCCTTCGAGCTGTTTCACGTCACTCGCTTCATCACGGTCCCGCTCTCGGCGGCCGCGATCTGGCTGCTCGTCCTGCTCGGCAGCTATCGCTATGCCGAGCGGGTGTTCTTGCTGCTCACCCTCGCGTTCTTCGCCTATCCGATCGCGGCTGTCCTGGCTCACCCGAACTGGCGGGCCGTCGGCCTGTCCGTCGTGCTGCCACACTTCTTCGCATCGAAGGGCTACGTCCTCTTGGCGGTCGCCCTGATCGGGACCACGATCTCCCCGTACATGCAGCTCTACAATGCTTCGGCTGTCGTCGACCGGGGCATTGGTCCCGATGAGGTCCGGTTTGCCCGGATCGACGCCGTCGCCGGAGCCCTTTTTGCGACAGTGATTTCCTGGTCGATCATCATCGCGACCGGCGCGGCCATCGGCGGCACAGGTGTGCTGCAGTCGGCGCTCAAGGCGGCCGAGGCGCTCCGGCCGGTAGCGGGTTCTGGCGCCACGATCCTGTTCGGGCTCGGGCTGCTCGGTGCGTCGGCCCTCGCAGGCGCCGTCGTACCCCTGTCGACGTCCTATGCGATCGCCGAGGCGATCGGAGTGGAGCGGTCCGTCTCCCGCTCGTTCCGGGAGGCTCCGCTCTTCCTGGGGCTGTTCACGGCCCAGGTCGTCATCGGCGTGATCGTGACCCTGATGCCGATCAACCTCATAGCGCTGCTGATCGGCACACAGGTGGTCGAGGGCGTCGTGACGCCGATCACGCTGGCCTTCATCGTGATCCTGGCGAACCGCAAGAGCGTGCTGGGCAGTTATGCGAACGGGCCGGTCATGCGGGTCGTGGCAGGGATAGTGACAGTGGTCATAGCCGTCATGGCCATCGCGCTCGTCGTCATGACCGTCCTCGGGTGGTTCGGGATCTCGTGACGCGTTCGCCAGGTGGTCGCGCCGGACCGGAGACCGCGAGGCTGCCCGTTTGCGCGGCGGGGTCCCGGCGGGGGAGGCTTGCGGGTCATGCACACACGCGCGGGAGCTGAGCGACTGCGCGTCGCATATCTCGTCTACCGGGGGAATCCTCGTTGTGGCGGGCAGGGTGTCTATTCGCGCCACCTGACCCGCGAGCTCGTGGCGCTGGGCCACGAGGTGACCGTCTTTTCCGGGCCGCCCTATCCCGACCTCGACGAGGGCGTCGACTTCGTGCCCGTCCCGAGCCTCGACCTGTACAGGGAGCCCGATCCCTTCCGGGTGCCGAAGCCGTCGGAGTTCAAGAGCCGCATCGACCTCCTCGAGTTCGGACTCATGTGCACTGCCGGCTTCCCCGAGCCTCGAACGTTCACCCTGAGGGCAAGGCGGCTGCTCGCGAACCGGCGGGCGGACTTCGACCTCGTCCACGACAACCAGTCGCTCGGCAGCGGGCTCGTCGGCATGATGAAGGACGGCTGGCCGCTGATCGCCACCATCCACCACCCGATCACGGTCGACCGCGAGCTCGACCTCGCACATGCGACGACCTTCGGGCGCCGCCTCACGCTTCGGCGGTGGTACGGCTTCATCAAGATGCAGACCCGGGTCGCCGCCCGGATACCGCGGGTGATCACGGTCTCGGAGTCGTCATGCGGCGACATTGCCGAGCAGCTCGGGGTCGAGCGCTCCAGGATGTCGGTCGTGCCCGTCGGCGTCGACGAGCAGGTCTTCAGGCCCCGCCCGGAGATCGCGCGGGTACCCGGCCGCATGATGACGACTGCCAGCGCCGACGTCCCGATGAAAGGTCTCGTACCCTTGCTCGAGGCACTTGCCAAGGTGCGGACCGAACGTGACGACGCGCACCTCGTGGTGATCGGGCGCCTGAAGGACGGCAGCCGCGTGCCGGAGGTGATCGAGAGGCTGGGAGTGGGAGAGGCCGTGCGTTTCGTCTCGGGAATCTCCGACGACGCGCTCTCGGAGTGGTACGGATCAGCCGAGCTTGCCATCGTTCCGAGCTTGTACGAGGGCTTCTCGCTTCCGGCCATCGAGGCGATGTCCTGTGGCGTCCCGCTCGTAGCCACGACGGGCGGCGCCTTGCCCGAGGTGGTGGGCCGGGACGGCGACTCAGCCCTGCTCGTCGAGCCCAACGACCCCGGGGCGCTCGCGACGGCGATCCTGCGTGCCCTTTCAGATGTCGAGCTGCGCGCCCGTCTCGGGGCTGCCGGGCGCCGACGGACCCTCGAGCGGTTCACGTGGCCGGTGACCGCCCGTGAGACAGCAGAGGAGTACTACCGGCTTCTCGACGGGCGTGAGGGCGCGCGGCAGCCCTCCGTCCCCGCCCCCCTTGCGCCGGAGCTTGCCTGATGCTGACCGTGGAATTCGATCGGCTCGGTCTCGCGCCAGGAGAGCGAGTGCTCGACATGGGATGCGGCGCGGGGCGCCACGCGTTTGAGTGCTTGCGCCGAGGAGCTCACGTGGTCGCTCTCGACGCCGACGATGTCGAGCTGAAGGGCGTGACGGCCGTCATGGCGGCGATGTCACAAGCCGGGGAGGTCCCCGAGGCGGCGACTGCCGTGGCGATCCGGGCCACTGCGCTCGATCTCCCCTTCGAGGACGGGACGTTCGACCGGATCATCGCGGCCGAGGTGCTCGAGCACATCCCCGACGACGAGCTGGCCATGGGAGAGCTCGCCCGTGTCCTGCGCCCGGGGGGACGCATGGCAGTCACCGTTCCCCGCTACGGTCCCGAGTTCATGAATTGGGTGCTGTCCAGCGAGTACCACGAGACCCCGGGTGGGCACGTGCGGATCTACCGCCGAGGCCAGCTCGCCGAGCGCCTCGCCAGGGCGGGACTCCGCGTGACGGCCTATCACCACACCCATGGGCTGCACAGCCCGTACTGGTGGCTGAAGTGCATCGTCGGCGTGAGCAACGACCAACACCGCCTCGTCAAGGCGTACCACAGCGTCCTCGTCCACGACATCATGCACCGGAGCCCTTGGACCCAGATCCCCGAGCGCGCCCTCGCGCCGCTGATGGGCAAGAGCCTCGTCGTCTACGCGGAGCACGCCTCGTGAGGTCGGACCGCACCACCGTCGTCCTATCGCCGGGCGAGCTCGAGGTAACGGTCGAGTCGATCGAGCGCATCCAGGTTGCGAGCGGGATGATCCCGTGGTTCGACGGTGGGCACAGCGACCCGTGGAACCACGTCGAGGCAGCGATGGCCCTTGCGGTGGGAGGACGACACCGTGCGGCCGAGCGGGCCTACGAGTGGCTGCGGGCGACCCAGCACGAGAACGGATCCTGGTTCAACTACTACTGGCCGGACGGGTCGGTTGAAGACGCCCGCCTCGACACCAACGTGTGTGCCTACGTGGCGGCGGGGATCTGGCACCACTACCTCTCGACAGGGGATTCCGGCTTCGTGGAGGCGATGTTCCCGATGGTCGAGGCCGCCATGACGTTCGTGCTCTCTTGGCAGCGCCCGAGCGGCGAGCTCGTCTGGTCGGTCAAGGAAGACGGCTCTCCCGAGTCCTACGCCTTGCTGACGGGCTCCTCGTCGGCGTACCTGTCGCTTCGTTGCGCAATCGCGTGCGCCGAGCTCGTCGGCGCCGAGCGACCGGAGTGGGAGCTGGCGGCGGGCCGTCTCCGGCACGCGATCGTCTACCGGCCGGATCGGTTCGCGCCGAAGGCACGGTACGCCATGGACTGGTACTACCCGGTCCTCGCCGGTGCACTCGGTGCCGGCGAGGCGAGCGAGCGACTCGACGGTGGTTGGTCCACATTCGTGATGGACGACTACGGCGTGCGCTGCGTCTCCGACAGGCCATGGGTGACCGCAGCCGAGACGGCGGAGTGTGCTCTGGCGTACCTCGGGGTGGGACGGGCCGACGAAGCCGTACGCCTGCTCGGCTGGGTCCAGGATCAGCGCGATCCGGATGGCTCTTACACGACCGGGCGGGTCTATCCCGAGAGGTCGACGTTCCCCCACGAGGAGAGGAGCACATACACGGCCGCCGCCATAGTGCTCGCTTTCGACGCTCTCGCCGGCGAGAGCCGGACCTCGGGCCTCTTCCTCGGCGAGGGGCTCCCCGCCGGGCTCGACCTCGACGAGATCGATGCCGCCGTCACTCGTCAGACCACGAGAGCCAGTGTGAACCCGTCGTAGCCCTTCGTCCCGACAGTCTGGATACCTGTCGCGGTGACGCGCGGGTCCCCGTGGATCAGGTCATGCAAGCGGCGCACACCGAGCACGGCTTCGTTCGTGCTGTTCGAGTCCGCCACTGCGCCTCCTCGAACGACGTTGTCGACGACGATGACGCTTCCCGGCTTGGTGAGGCGCAGGGCCCACTCGAAGTAGTCGGCGTTCGACGGTTTGTCGGCGTCGATGAAGACGAAGTCGAACGGTTCTGGGGTTTCCCCCGACAATGCGGCGAGGGAGTCGATGGCACGGCCCAGCCGCACCTCGGCAACGCCGCCGAGGCCTGCGCGCTGCAGGTTCTCGCGGGCCACCTCCGCGTGCAGCGGCTCGAGCTCGAGCGAGATCAGCTTGCCGCCGGCCGGCAGCGCGCGGGCCAGCCAGATGGTCGAGTAGCCACCGAGCGTTCCGACTTCGAGGATCCGGCGCGCTCCTTGGATGCGCGCGAGGAGATGGAGCAGCTTGCCCTGGTTCGTCGACACCTGTATCGGCGGCAGGCCGGCCGCCGCGCTCGCCTCCAGCGCGGCATCGAGGCTCGCGTCGGGCTCGTGGAGTGAGTCGGTCAGATAGTGGTCGACGTCGGTCCATAGCTCTTGGCTCATGGGGCCGTCCTATCACTCCTGGCAGGGGAGTCGCTAGGGAGCTCTGCTCCGGACGGGCCCCGGGTCGGTGCCTGCGCTACTGTCCCTCGCCGGTGCGACGGAGCACTCGAAGGCTGCCGCGACCGAGTTCTGGCTCCTCGGCGAAGGCACCGGACTGGAGAGCTCGGCAGTACAGCTCGTACGGCGGCCGCCCGCCGTCGGCCGGGTTCGGGAAGACATCGTGAATCGCGAGGTACGCCCCCTCCACCACGTGCGGCACCCAGCCCCGGTAGTCGGCCCAGGCGGGCTCGCTGCCGTGCCCTCCGTCGATGAACAGAAGGCCGATCGGACTGGCCCAGTGAGCCGCGACGGTCGGTGAGTCCCCGACGATCCCGATCACGAGGTCGCCACCCCCGGCGTCGTCGATGGCGGCGCGCCATCGAGGGAGTGTGTCCATGCGGCCCGTGCGCGGGTCCACGAGGCTCGGGTCGTGGTGCTCCCAGCCCGCTTGGTTTTCCTCGGAGCCATGATGATGGTCGACGCTGAACAGCGCCGCCGAGCCCGAGGAGTCGCCGCTGGAGGCGAGGCCGGCCGCCAGCCCAGCCGCCAGGTAGAGCGTGGAGCGGCCGCAGTAGGCGCCGATCTCGACCACGAGATGGGGGAGCGCCCCCGAGGTGACGGTGGTCTCGGTGACGGCTGCCAGCGCGAGCCCCTCGTCGTCCGGCATGAAGCCGACCGTCGCTCTCGCCGACTCGAGCAGCGACGCCGCCCGGGATCCCACGGGAAAGCCCTCGTTATGAAGAGTTGTCAAACGAGCCCCACGATCGTGTAGATACCGAGTCCGAGCAACGCCCCGCCCGACAGCCGCCGGACGATCGCGAGCGGGACGACACGGATTATTGCCCTTCCACCGACCACGCCGAAACCTGACACCACGATGAATGCGGCCGATGCTCCGGCGAACACCGACCACGTCGCGTGATAGCGGGCCGAGAGGTTGGCGATCAGGATCTGGGTGATGTCCCCGAACTCCGCCAGTGCGACGATCGAGAACGTCGTGAGCATGGGTCGCCACCATGTGCTCGATCGCGCCTGACCGGTGCTTGCTCTCTCGCCGAGTTCCTCGCCCTTTGATGCCTCCTCGTGCTCGGGTACGAAGATGAGGTAGGCCGCCCCGCCGATGAACAAAGCTGCGACCACGCTCCTCACGACAGTGTGGGGCAGCAGCGCCAGCAGCCGACCGGCGACGACGGCAATGCCGGCCTGGAGTATGAGAGCAGACGCACCGCCGATCCACACGGGAAGGGCCCGGTGCCGCGACGCCATCACGATGCACGAGATGAAGGTCTTGTCGGGGAGCTCCGCCGGGATGACGAGCGCGAAGGTGGCGAGCAGCACCCCGAGGTTCATGAGGTTCCGGCGGGCAGAGCCGCTGAGCTCACCTGGTAGGCCTACGCCTTCGCCAGCAGCCCGGCGATCGTCGGGCGACCACCGGTCACGAAACGAGCGTTGATCGCGTGGCGCTCGAGGGCTTGGTCGACTAGGCGCCGATGGCCGCCGAAGTCGTGTTCCCCAGCGAAACGCTGCACCTCCCCGACGAACATCTCCTTCCCGGTCTCGTCCACCTGGAGCAGCCAAGAGGTCCCGCCCATGGCTCCTGACATCGCTTGGGAGGGCAGGCGTTCTTTGAGCTCGTCGAAGTGGTCGGCCAGGAATGCCCAGGCGCGCGGACCGCCGCGCGGTTGCGCAACAACAAACGCAGCACGAGGTCGACGTTCTGCTTGAGGATCTCGTGCCGCGTCATCTCGAGGACCTCGTCAACGAGCGCCCCGTCGCGTACAGAGGTCAATGCGAACAGGTGACGCTGCTGGCTGAGCGGGTCCGTCGCCTTGCGGAAGCCCGCCCGGACGGCCTCGAATTCCTCGCGCCCGCCGGAGAAGACCACGACTCCGAGCACGGTTTGGGCGATCGACGCGGGAAGCGCGTCCTTCGGTGATCCCGAGAGCGACCGCTCGAACGCGTCGTGAGCTCTCGATCGGACTGCCTCGTCTTCGCCGAGCCCGCCGAGCAGTCCTATGAAGATCGACCGGCTGCGCTGGTCTTCGGGCGAGTCCGAATCGGCGAGCTCCCAGCCGAGACGTTCGAGCTTCCGGGCGCACCACCTCGCATACGAGGGCCGCCAGCTCGCCCTCGGCCAGGCCGGCGGCGGTGAAGTCGAGGAGGCGCATCGCGCCGGAGACGACGACCCAGACGTTCGGGTCGGACTCTCCCCGCAGCCGGCGCACGAGGGCAAGGAAGTCCTCGGTTCTCGACAAGCCCGCCAGCGCGCACGCGAAGGAATCCGCCACGAGGTTGAACCTCTCGAGCGGTTCGAGCGAGGAGAGGTTCGCGAGGACTTGGTCGAAGAGGCTCCCTTCGTAACGGAGCCGGTAGGTCCCCGAGCCACCGGCGTTGGCAACCGGGAGCCCGCTCGGAGTCCCGAGCCGGAGGGGTTCGTGTCCGTTCGGTGAAGGCCCGAGCACGGAGGCTGTCAGCTTGCCTGGCCGGTCCTCGTAGCAGACCGGGACGAGCCAGTCCCGACCGATGGCCGAGCTCGGGCCGCCGGCCGGCCTTGCTTCTTCGGGCAGGTAGACGAAGGGCTCCTGAGTTAGCACGACCTCGCCGCCTTCGAGCCTCGCAGTGACGAGCGGGTGACCCCCTTGGAAGATCCAGCTGTCGAGCAGGGCACGGACGGGCTCGCCAGGTGTGACGGACTCGATCGCGTCCCAAAGGTCGGTCGTCTCGGTATTGGCGTAGGCATGTGTCTTCAAGTACTTGCGGACTCCGTCGCGGAAGCGCTCGGTCCCGAGGTACTGCTCGACCATCCTGAGGACGTTCCCGCCCTTCAGATACGTGAGGTTGTCGAACATCGCCTCGGCTTCGTCAGGTGCGTGAACCGGGAACTCGATCGGCCGCGTCGCGTGCAAGCCGTCGATCTGGAGAGCGATGTCCTTCTCGGTGCCGAAGTGGACCCAGCGACTCCACTCCGGCCGGAAGTCGTCTAGACAGCAGACCGACATGAACGTGGCGAAGGCTTCGTTCAGCCAGATGCCGTTCCACCACTTCATGGTGACGAGGTCTCCAAACCACATGTGTGCGAGCCGTGGGCGATGACCTCCGCGATCCGCGAGAGCTCGGGTATCGAAGACTGGTCCGGATCGCACAGCAGATCCTGCTCCCGGAACGTCACACAGCCGAGGTTCTCCATCGCCCCCGCCGCGAACTCGGGGATCGCGACGAGGTCGAGCTTCTGGGTCGGGTAGTCGATGTCGAAATAGCGGCGCAACCACTCGAGGGCATGGGTGGCCGCCTCGATACCGAAGGCCGTCAGGTGGAGCCGTCCCTTCGGCACGACGACCCGCAGTGGCACCGAACCGTCTGCCATCACCGGTTCGGTCGCCTCGAATGGGCCAACGGCATACGCCACGAGGTATGTGGACATCTTCATCGTGTCCTCGAACACGACGCGCCGCTTCCCGTTCCCGAGGTGCCAGACCGCTTGCTCGGGCGCATTGGAGACTGCAAAGAGGTCACCCGGCACGTCGAGCGTGATGGAGAAGACGGCCTTCAGCTCCGGCTCGTCGAAGCACGGAAAGGCACGCCTCGCATCGGTCGCCTCGAGGTGCGTCGACGCTATGACGCTCTCGTTCCCCTCGTCGTCCTCGAACGTGCTCAGGTAGAACCCCCGTAGCCGCGTGCCGAGCGGCCCGCGGAACGAGCACGAAAGCGAGTAGTCACCAGGCTCGATCGAGACCGGCGTCCGGTAGGCGACGCGCTCCCGCTCGACGTCCAGCACGACTTCGAGCGCGACGTCCTCCCCGCCTCCGGCCGACCGCAGGGTCGCCGACCCGATCTCGAAGCTCGTCGCGTTGGCGACGATCTCGGTCGTCGCCTCGGGGACCGTCAGCTCGATGGTGACGTCACCTTCGAAGGAGCTCTCGTCGAAGTCGGGTGCGACCCGGATCGAGTAACGAGACGGGAGTGCGGTCCGAGGGAGGCGATAGTCGGCGTCGTTGCCGTGCTCGCTGGTCATCTGAGGGAGGTTATCCACGTCGGATACCCTCTGGCCCCATGCTCCACGAGATCCTACGTATCGACCTGCCCGATAACGGGGCCCGTGCGACCGACGTCGTCTGTGTCGGCAACGCGCTAGTCGACCGGCTCGCCGAGGCGACGACGGAAATTGTGGCCTCCGCCGGGATAGAGGTCGGTGCCATGACGCTCGTGGACCGCGGCAAGGCCGCCGAGATCGAGCACGCGTACGACTCCTGGGAGGAAGTGGCCGGGGGATCGGCAGCGAACACCGCCACCGGCATCGCATCGCTTGGGGGATCGCCGGCTTTTGCGGGTTCAGTCGGGGCTGACGAGGCAGGTCGCCGCTACGTGGCGGACCTCGAGGCGAACGCGGTGCGCTGTGTGGCCCACACGGTGACGAGCGGGTCCCCGACCGGTGTCTGCCACGTGCTGGTGGGTGAGGATGGGGGGCGTTCGATGGCTACGTTTCTCGGCGCTTCGGTCGAGCTCGCCCCTTCCGTCGTCGAAGCGGTCGGCATCAGCGGCGCGCTCGTCGTCTACGTCGAGGGCTATCTGCTCGACGCTCCACCTGCCGCGTCGGCACTAGCGAGGACAGTCGAGCCGCGAAGAGCGCCGGCACGCTCTTTTCCTTGTCGCTGTCGGATCCCTTCGTGGTCGAGCGCCATCGCGACCGCATCCTCGGCTTGATAGGCGACGGGACCGTTGACCTGCTCTTCGGCAACGAGGACGAGGCGCTGTCGCTGACCGGGGCTCGATCGCTGGCGAAGGCGCTCTCCGCCCTCACCCGACCAGGGATGCTCGCGGTCATCTCCCGCGGAGCGTCGGGAGCTGTCGCGTCGTCGGACCGCGACCAGCTCGAGGTTGCAGCGCACCCCGTCGGCGCCGTTGTGGACACGACCGGAGCGGGCGACCTGTTCGCCGCCGGCGTTCTCTACGGGATCACGAACCGCCTAGGAGTGAGGCGGGCCCTCGAGATCGGGGCCATCGCCGCCAGCGAGGTCATCAGCCACTTGGGAGCACGTCCACAAGTCGCGCTCTCTTCCCTGATCGAAGGAGCATGATGGCCTGATCGAGGGAGCGTGACGGCGAGAGCAGTGGCGACGCGCTCGCTCAGGCGTGCTCGTTGTCCTCTTCGGGCGGAAGGAACGGCAGGTCGAGGTCGGTCAGCCTGACAAGCGCGCTCGCGACCCATCTGGCGAGTGCAGCGATGTTCTCGTCGAGCCTGCTCGGGTCCTCGAGCAACGAGTCCTCGAGGCGGATGCTGCCCTGGTAGGCGACCTCGATCGCGCTCACTATCTCCCCGTTGGCTTCGAAAACCTGCTCGAGGGTGGGCGCGGTGCGCTCCAGGCGCTCCGGTCCGAGCTGTGGGCCTTCCTCGTCGAGGACCGCGAGCACCCGCGTCGCAGCCGGCGTCTCGGCCAGCCGTTGCATGCGGAACGCCAGCTCGATGATGAGCTCGGGCGGCTCGGCCGGAGGCTCGCCGATCGACCACGAGCGATACGCGCTCTGGCTCCAGGTCGGCCAGTCGAGCGTCAGGTCCGCCCGGACCCGAGCCGGGCTGCGCTCGCCAGGCAGGCTGTAGGAGGTCTCGAAGGAGAGGTCGCCAAGGAACACGTCAACTTGGAAGCGTTCTTCCACGGCCTGCTGCTCTAGAAGCGCTCCCTCGAATGCCTCGCGGATCGCGCCGATGAGGTCGAGGAGGATGTGGTCGATCATGGCGTTGCCGAGGCTACAGGCCGGACGGCCTGGTAGACACAAGCAATGGTCGACAATCCTTGGCTAAGACGCCGGGTCATCGCGTACGCCCACCAGGGCGGCGCGCGCGAAGCACCGTCGAGCACGCTGTACGCGATCGCACGCGCGGTGGAGGTCGGTGCCCCTGCGATCGAGCTCGACGTCCATGCAACCGCGGACCGTCAGATCGTGGTCTGTCACGACCCCACGCTCGAACGGACCACGAGCGAGACGGGCGAGATCCGGCACCGCACGCTCGCGGAGCTGCAAGAGATCGACAACTCTTACTGGTTCGTCGAGGGCGAGGACGTAAAGACCGGGCGCCCCGAGGCGAGCTACACCTTGAGGGGCAGGGCACCCGCCGACCACCGTTACGGGATAGCCAGTCTCGAGGAGATACTGGAGCAGTTTCCCGGTGTGATCCTGAACCTCGACATCAAGCGGACCGCGCCGGAGGTGGAGCCGTACGAGGACGTCCTTGCCGAGCTCTTGCGGCGACACGGGCGCAGCGACGACGTGATCGTTGCCTCGTTCAACGACGCGGCGACGGAGTCGTTCTCGCGTTACGCGCCTGAGATCCCGACCTCGGCGGGCACGACGACAACGTCTGAGTTCTACCGCTCGGCACGCGCGGGAGGCAAGGCGCCCGAGTCCGTCGCCCGCCATGTCGCACTGCAGGTTCCGGCTACCTTCGGTGCGATCACGGTGGTCGACGAGCGGTTCGTCGACGCCGCTCACGCCGCCGGTCTCGCCGTCCACGTGTGGACGATCGACGATCGCAAGGAGATGGAGCGCCTGCTCGATGTCGGCGTGGACGGCATCATCTCGGACTCGCCGAGTGTCCTCACTGCACTTCTCGCCGAGCGTGGCGTCGCCTGGCATCCGTGATGCACGTGCGCCCGGAGGAGCAGCGCTTGTGCGGTCAGCCGCGACCGCAGTTCGGCTTCTTGCCGTGATTTGCCTTCTTCTTCTTCCGAAGCTTGCGCTTCACGGTTCGCTTGGACACAAGAGGGGCAGTGTAGTCGCTGCCGGGGATGTCAGAATCTTGGGCGATGGCATGGCTCCTGCGTGACGGTCAGGTCCTGGCGAGCCTCGACGTCGCCGACGGCTTCTGGGCGCGGTCGCGGGGACTGCTCGGGCGACCCGGTTGCGAGGGGGCCATGCTGCTCGCGCACACGAAGGGAGTGCACTCGTTCGGGATGCGCTTTGCCATGGACGTGGCCTTCCTCGACAAGGAGCTCGTCGTTATCGACATGACGACCCTGAGGCGCTTCTCGATGACGAGACCGAGGTTGCGTGCCCGGAACGTGCTCGAGGCCGAAGCCGGGGCTTTCGAACGGTGGGAGCTGAAGGTGGGCGACCGGCTCGAGATCAAGGAGTGAGCGAGAGGGGCGAGCTCGTGCTCGTCGCCACCCCTATCGGCAACCTGGGAGATCTTCCCCCGCGCGCTGCCGACGTGCTTGCCTGTGCTGACGTGGTGTTCTGCGAGGACACTCGTCACTCAGGTCAGCTCTTCTCGCGCAGCGGAATCCGGCCGAAGCGGCTCGCCTCCCTCCACGAGCACAATGAGGCCCAACGAGTGCGCGAGGTGCTCGCCCTGATAGAGGAGGGCCGCAGCGTCGCTCTCGTGACCGATGCCGGCATGCCGGCGATCTCGGACCCCGGCTCCCGGGTCGTAGCAGCAGTGCACGAGGCGGGCGGGCGGGTAACGGCCGTGCCGGGGCCGTCCGCCTGCGTCATGGCTGTGGCGGTGTCGGGACTTGGGGACGGGCGATGGCGGATGGAGGGCTTCTTGCCGCGGAAAGGACGGGAGCGCAAGGACCGTCTCGCCGAGGTCGTGTCGTCGGCCGTTCCCTCTGTGATCTACGAGGCCCCGGCCCGGGTGGAGCTCCTTCTCGGCGAGCTCGAAGCCGCCTGCGACGCGAGCCGGTTAGTGGCGGTCTGTCGTGAGCTGACGAAGCTCCACGAGGAGATCTGGCGAGGCCCGATCGCCGGAGCGTCGCAGAGGTGGCCGTCAGTCTCGGCCCGCGGAGAGTTCGTCGTCGTGCTCGACGGCTCCCGCGAGCCTCCGCGTGCTGCTCCGCCGCGAGGAGCTCGACCGGGCGGTTCGGGAGCTGGTCGGTACCGGCCTCACGCGCCGGGACGCCGTGGCGGAAGTGGCTGAACGGGTCGGGATCCCGAGGCGGGAGGTCTATGACGTGCTCGGCCCGTCGACGAGGAGCCGCCCTGCGGGCGGCTTGTAGGCTCGGCGCCGTGCCCGGGCGCTACTACCAGACGACCCCGATCTACTACGTCAACGACGCGCCACACCTTGGTACGGCCTATGCCACCATCTGTGCCGATGCGCTCGCCAGATGGCACCGTCTCACGGGCGACGAGACGTGGTTCATAACCGGCACGGACGAGCACGGCCTCAAGATCCTCCGGGCAGCAGAGCAGAGCGGCGTGGGCGCGGCGGAGTGGGCCGATCAGACGAGCTCACGTTTCGTCGACGCCTGGCACGCGCTCGGGATCACCAACGACGACTTCATCCGGACCACCGAGGGGCGTCACCACCGCTCGGTTCAGCGGTTCATGCAGGCGATCTACGACAACGGGTACCTCTACAAGGGGACTTACGAGGGTTGGTACTGCGTCAGCTGCGAGGCCTATTACGCCGAGGACGACCTCCTTGAGGGCGGGCTCTGCCCGGTTCACGAGCGGCCCGTCGAGTGGTTCTCCGAGGAGAACTGGTTCTTTGCTCTGAGCAGGTTCACCGACCCCTTGCTCGAGTGGTACGACCAGCACCCCGATGCGATTCATCCCGAGACCCGCCGCAACGAAGCACTCGGGATCATAAAGGGCGGTCTGAAGGACATCTCGATCACCCGGACCTCGATCGACTGGGGCGTGCCGGTGCCCTGGGACGAGGGCCACGTCTTCTACGTCTGGTACGACGCTCTCGTGAACTACATCTCGGCGATTGGCTACGGCGACGACGAGACACGTTTCGAGACGTGGTGGCCGGCGGTCCACCACCTGCTTGGCAAGGACATCATCCGGTTCCACTGCGTCTGGTGGCCTGCAATGTGCATGGCTGCTGGGATCGACCCGCCCGGTCACTATGTCGTGCACGGCTTCTTGCTGGTCGGCGGGCGGAAGATGGCAAAGACGTCGTTCAATCAGATCGATCCGGTCGAGCTCGCGAACGACGTCGGCAACGACGCGCTGCGTTACTACCTCGTTCGGGATTTCGCGCTCGGCCAGGACGGGGACTTCACCTACGAGGGGCTCGTCGATCGCTACAACTCGGACCTCGCCAACAACCTCGGCAACCTGCTCGCACGAGTCGCGACCGTGGTCGGGTCGAAGTGTGGCGGGATCGGCCCGTCGCCGAGTGCCGCGCGCGACGGGTCGCCGCTCGCGCTTGCTGCAGCCGAGGTCACCCGAGAGGCCCTCGACGCCTGGCAGCGGTTTGCTCCCCATGAGGGCCTCGAGGCGGCGTGGCGCTTGATCCGCTCGGCCAATGCGGAGCTCGAGGCGGTGGCACCCTGGAAGCTCGACCCCGGCCCCGAAGTCGATGCCGTCCTCGGCGATGCTCTCGAGGTGTTGCGGATCGTCGCCGTGCTCGTGTCGCCGGTGCTGCCAGAATCGGCCGAGGAGATCTGGTCACGGCTCGGCGTTCCGGGTTCCCCGTCGGCGCCGGGTAACGCCGGGCCTGCCGGTGTGCTTTCGTGGGGCGGGTATGTAGGAGGGGTGAGCGTGACGAAGGGTGCACCGCTGTTCCCCCGGAGGGTGAGCGAGTGAACGAGGGATCGGATCGATGAGCGAGAGCGAACAAGGAGGGCGCGGCCGCTTCTTCGGGCGGCGGAAGCGCCGGGAGATCCCCGACGAGGAAGACGCAGCCCGCGCTGAAGACCAATCAACCTCGGACGAGAGGCCGCCCGACTCACCGTTGATCGCCGGCGGAATCCCCGACGACGACGCCGAGGCGCAGCGACGGAGAGAGGCCGTGGCCGAGGCGATCCAGCTGGCACGTGAACGCGCGATCGCTGAATCGACTGAGCGGCAAGTCCGCGATCAGGCCGACGCCCGTAAGGAGATACGCGAATCGGTGCTGGCTGCTCTCAACCTCTGGACCGATTCGCACTGCCACATCCAGTACGCGCCGGACGACGCCGAGGCGGCGAACATCGTCGAGCGCGCGGCAGCGTCCGGGACGCGGCGCATGATCTCGGTGGGAACCGACGTCGCAAGCTCGCAGAGAGCTATAGAGCTCGCGGCCCGCCTCTCCCGCTCGGGTGCCCTCAAGATCGACGTCTACGCCACAGTCGGCCTACATCCTCACGACGCGACGACCGGCGTCGAAGGCATCCGCAAGCTGCTCTCGGATCTGAGTGTCGGTATCGGCGACGGATCCCGCGTCGTGGCGGTGGGCGAGTGCGGTCTCGACTACCACTACGACCATTCGCCTCGTGCGGCCCAACGCACCGTCTTTGCGGCCCAAGTTGCGCTCGCGAACGAGTACGACCTGGCGCTCGTGATCCATACGCGCGAGGCATTCGACGACACCCTTGCGATCCTCGACACCGAGGGTGTCCCAAAACGCACCGTCTTTCACTGCTTCACCGGCGGACCTGCCGATGCGGAGCGCTGCCTCGCGACCGGTGGCTACCTCTCGTTCTCGGGGATCTTGACCTTCAACAGCGCTGACGACGTGCGGGAGGCGGCCAAGATCTGTCCGGTCGACCGGCTCCTGATCGAGACGGACTCGCCCTATCTGACACCGGTCCCGTACCGAGGCCGGACGAACGAGCCGAGCTACGTGTCGCTCGTCGGCGAAGCCTTGCGCCGGGAGAAGGGGATGTCGCGAGAGGAGATCGCCAGGGTCACCTCTGAGAATGCCGTGGCCGCCTTCCGGCTCGGCGTCGCCTGAGCCAGGCCCGTCTCCGAGTGCGGCCACCGGGTCGGGCCGAGCTCACGGCCTTGCTCGATCGGCACGGCCTGCGGCCATCGAGGGCACTCGGCCAGAACTTCCTTGCCGACCCGAACGTGGCCGAGCGCATAGCGCGCCTCGCAAGGGTGGGACCGGGCGATCGCGTGCTCGAGATCGGTGCAGGCCTCGGATCGCTCACAGCTGCCTTGGCGGCGACAGGGGCTCGAGTGAAGACCGTCGAGCTCGATCAGCATCTGCTGCCTGCCCTCGAGGATGTCGTCGGAACCCTCGATGTCGAGATCGTGCACGCCGACGCGATGTCATGTGACTGGGGCGCTCTCCTCGGTGACGACAACTGGACCCTCGTCGCGAACTTGCCGTACAACATCGCGACGCCTCTCGTCCTTGACCTGCTGGCAGGAGTGCCGGCGATCAGGCGGATGCTCGTGATGATCCAGCGCGAGGCGGGCGAACGGTTGTCGGCTGAACCAGCATCGCCGGCGTACGGGGCGGTCTCGGCGCGTGTCGCATACTTCGCGACATCACGCATCGCGGGGCGCGTGCCTGCAAGCGTCTTCATCCCGCGCCCAAAGGTCGAGTCCGTGCTGGTCGAGATCGTCCGGCGGGACGAGCCCGCGGTGAGCGAGCAGGTCGCGAGCTACGACGAGATCAACCGGCTCATCTCGACGGCCTTCTCGGTGCGCCGTAAGATGCTCCGCCGCTCGCTCGGGCCGATGGTGAGCGAAGAGGTCTTCAAGTGTGCTGGCGTCGACTCACAAAGGCGGCCGGAGGAGCTCGGGATCGAAGAGTGGGGGGACCTGGCCGGATGCCTCCGGCGGCTCGGGCCCGCCGGGGACTCGCTGTGACGCTGCTCTCGGCACCAGCGAAGCTGACGACCTCGCTCAGGATCGTCGGGCGCCGAGACGACGGCTACCACCTCCTCGACGCGGAGATGGTGAGCCTTGACTTGGCCGACGAGCTCGAGCTCATCGAAGGCGGCGAAGGTCTCGAGGTCCGGGACGAGGTCGCTTGGAGAGGCCTGCCCGGTACGGCGCCGGTTGATGCCGGCGTGCAACACGACATGCCGCCCGGGAGCAATCTCGTGGAGCGGGCGCTGGCTCTTTGTGGCCGCCGCGCTCGTTGCATCCTGACGAAACGCATCCCGTCCGGCGCCGGCCTCGGCGGCGGCTCATCGGACGCAGCAGCAATACTGCGCTGGTCGGGCGTCTCTGATCTATCGGTGGCCGCTCGGCTCGGCGCCGACGTGCCGTTCTGTCTGGTCGGTGGCCACGCACGGGTACGTGGCATCGGGGAAGTGCTCGAGCCTCTCGAGACTGCCGGCGCACAAGGAACGGCGTTCTTGCTGGTAGCTCCGAGGGTTCACGTCTCTACGCCATCGGTGTACGCGGCGTGGGACGAGCTCGCCGGCCCGCGAGGCGAGCACGGCAACGACCTCGAGCCGGCTGCGTTGCAGGCCTATCCGGGACTTCGCTGGTGGCGTGACCTCATGGGTGCTGCGACCGGCGAACGACCGCGCCTCGCCGGCAGTGGCGGGACCTGGTTCGTGGAGGGGCCTGTCGGGCCGCTCAACGAGCTCGCCGACCAGATACGGGTGGAGATCGTGGCCGGTCGCGAAAGCGCACTGGTCACCGTCGCAAGGCGAGCGGGCCTAGCCGCGGCGAGCTGAAGGAGCTGAATGAGGCAGCCGGGTACTACTTGCCGGCTGCTCGGCGCTGCCAGCGGGTGCGCTTCAACATCTTCTTGTGCTTCTTCTTGCGCATGCGCTTGCGGCGCTTCTTGATGAGGGATCCCATGGCCTGCGTGAGGTTAGCCGACACTCGAGGTGACCTCGTCCGAGGAGCGTGAATGTGCCTGGCCGGAGTGGCACCGACTTGTTCGGGGCATGCCTTGCGCAGTGCGGGTCAGTGGCCTAAAAGTCTTAATTGCATAGAACTAATAGAAATAGTCGGATTAGGGAAATGCCATGAACATGATGAGCCCCGCCGATCTAACGACACCGCAGCCTCGAGATCTTCCGCGAGCCGAGCCGGCCGAGCGGCCCGGCAGTGCTGGCGGTGGCGGACCTGATCGGCTAGATCGCGGGACGAGGCCTCCCGAAAGAGCCTCGCCCTTTTCACCCGAGCAACCCTCGGCGAGGTGACACGTCCGGCAACCCCAGACAGGCCGTGTTCTGCGGCCCACTTATGCTGTCGGCAGCGCGCAACCGGTCCGGGGTAGTTCAATCGGCAGAACGTCGGCCTTTGGAGCCGAATGTTGGAGGTTCGAGCCCTCCCCCCGGAACTCATGGGCACGCCTTCGGATCGCGAGTGGCTCAGCGGTTACCGAGCGCTGGGCGACCGAGAGATTCTCGATCTCGAGCGCATCCGCGGACTGCTCGAGGGCGAACGCGATCCCTGGGACCGGAGCCTCGCGCTTCACCTCACCGGTTCTGCCGTGGTGATCCATCCGCCGACGGGCGACGTCCTGCTGCGTTGGCACGAGCGCCAGGGCGGCTGGCGACAGGTGGGCGGCCACGGTGACCCGGGTGAGACCGACCCGCTGCAGGTCGCCTTGCGGGAGGCCGCCGAGGAGACGGGCCTCGAGGACCTTGGCACCTGGCCCGATGGCGAGGGCGCCAAACCCGTCCACATCGTGCCCATCCACGTCGTGATCGTTCCCGTGACGCCGCGTGGCGCCGAGCCGGCACACGAGCATGCCGACGTGAGATACGTCCTCGCGACGGGGTCTCCGGACAAGACGCGGGCCGAGAGCTCGACGGCTCCGCTGCGATGGGTCACGCTGCCCGAGGCACTCAGCACCACTCCGGCCAATCTCGCCGAGACGCTCCGGCGTATCGGCAGACGACTCGGCGACCAAGATCGCCCACGCACGGTGACTGGAAGGTGACCTGACGTCGGAGCTGTTACGCGGAGCGTGGCCCTGCGAGCTTCCAAGCAGCGGGGAGGAGCCCCGCTGCGATGGCCGCCTTGATGGCGTCTCCGGCAAGGAACGGAGTCAGCCCGAGCGAGATCGCCTTTGCCGGGTCCACGCGGATGCTCACGGCGAGCCAGATCACGCCGACGGCGTACATGACGATCTCGCCGGCAACCATCGCCGGGACAGACTTGAGGAGCGACCGGTCAGCACGGCGCTCAGCGAGGAAGCCGCACAGCGCCGCACAGAGTACGAAGCCGACGATGTAACCGAACGACGCTCCCACGTAGCCGCTCGAATGCCCGGCAAACCAAGGAACACCGGCGACTCCGGCAACACCGTACAGGGCCATGGCGGCTGTGCCCCGCTTCCACCCGAGCGCTGTTCCGGCGAGCAGCACTCCTAACGTCTGGCCAGTGATAGGCACCGGCGTGAAAGAGAGGTGGATCGAGATCTGCGCCAGCAAGCCGACGAACCCGGCCGCGCCCACCACGAGCGCGGCGTCGCGGACGAGCGTTCCCGGTAGGAGATCAGCGAGCACCAGCGGATCCGGGCGTTGCAGCGTGACGACGTCAGACATTCGGGGTTGGGACCTTCCTCGACGGGGACTGGACGGTGCACGAGGTTGACACTGTGGCGACCGGCCCACCCTACCAAGGCAGCCCGTCAGGTTCGAAGTCGAGACCGAGGGTCGTCGCCGGGCTCCGTGCCGGTGCCGGGGTTGGCAGAATCGGTGCCGGTGGAGATCTCCGACACGCTCGAGTTCCTCCTCGGATCGTGGCACATCACGCGGTCGATCGACGATCATCTCTCCGGTAGGCGCGGGCGGTTCGAGGGCATGGCCACTGTGACCAGGTCGGCCACCGGGGCTGGCGACGACCGGGACATCGGGGCGTACTACTTCGAGACGGGCGAGCTTCGATTCGGCACCCATGTGGGACAAGCTGACCGGAGGCTCAGGTACGTGGCGCTCGGAGATGGGGCGGTGACCGTCCGGTTCGCCGACGGACGAGCGTTCGTCGATCTCGACCTCACCTCGGGAGAGTGGCAGAGCAATCATCTGTGTGGCGAGGATCTCTACGAGATCGACACTTTCGCGCGGTCGGCAGACCTTGTGGAGGAGCTATGGCGAGTTCGAGGCCCTGCCAAGGACTATGACGCAGTCGCCTACCTGGTCCGGGTGACCTGACGCCGGGAGCCGGGCAGTCCGGCGGCGGCGCCCGAGCCGGTACGCTGGATGGACCGGACGCCCTCCCTTCGGAGGTACACGTGCGATCCGGCAACCAAACTTGATTTCCCATATGACTTCGCGCACCGACCTCAGGAACCTCGCAATCGTGGCTCACGTCGACCACGGTAAGACGACGCTCGTCGACGGCATGCTTTGGCAGTCCGGTGTGTTCCGCGACAACCAGGACCCGGGCGAGCGCATCATGGACTCGACGGACTTGGAGCGCGAGAAGGGCATCACGATCCTCGCGAAGAACACCGCTGTGCGTCACGGGGGGATCAAGCTCAACATCGTCGACACACCTGGGCACGCCGACTTCGGCGGCGAAGTCGAGCGCGCGCTCACGATGGTGGACGGCGTGCTGCTGCTCGTCGACGCGAGCGAAGGACCGCTTCCCCAGACGCGCTTCGTCCTCCGCAAGGCGCTGGAGCGACACCTGCCTGTCGTACTCGTCGTGAACAAGATCGACCGGCCCGATGCGCGGCCGAAGGAGGTCGTGGACGAGGTCTATGAGCTGTTCTTGGATCTCGACGCCGACGAGCACCAGATCGAATTCCCGATCGTCTACGCGAACGCCAAGGCCGCCCGCGCTTCGCTCAACCCGAGTGACGACGGAGAGAACCTCGAGCCGCTGTTCACGGCGATCGCCGCGCACATCCCACCGCCGGCCTACGAAGAAGGCCACCCTCTCCAGGCGCTCGTGACGAACCTCGACGCGTCGCCGTACGTCGGGCGCCTCGCTATCTGCCGCGTCTTGAACGGCACGATCAAGAAAGGTCAGCAGGTCGCGTGGTGCCGGTCCGACGGCACTGTCGAGACCGTGAAAGTCGCGGAGCTCTACGTCACCGAGGGCCTCGAGCGGATCGACGCGGCCGAAGCAGGTCCAGGCGAGATCATCGGGGTGGCCGGCATCGGGGAAGTGACTATCGGCGAGACCTTGGCGGACAAGGACGATCCCCGGCCGCTTCCGGTGCTGAGCGTCGACGAGCCGAGTCTGTCGATGACGATCGGGATCAACACATCGCCACTGTCGGGCCGAGACGGGACGAAGATGACGGCACGGCTCTTGAAGAACCGGCTCGACGCAGAGCTCGTCGGCAACGTCTCGCTTCGCGTGTACCCGACCGAGCGCCCCGAGATCTGGGAGGTGCAGGGGCGAGGCGAGCTGCAGCTGGCTGTCCTCGTCGAGACCTTCCGCAGAGAGGGCTTCGAGCTCACGGTCGGGAAGCCGCAGGTCGTCACGCGCGTCGTCGACGGCAAGCTGCACGAGCCGGTCGAGCGCGTCTCGATCGACGTCCCAGAGGACTTCATGGGCGTGGTCACTCAGCTCGTCGCGCTCCGCAAGGGGAGGATGCAGCAGATGGTCAACCATGGGACGGGCTGGGTCCGGTTGGAGTACTCGGTGCCGAGCAGAGGGTTGATCGGGTTCCGGACCGAGTTCCTGACAGAGACGAGGGGAACGGGCGTCCTCCACCATCTGTTCGAGGGCTTCGAGCCTTGGTTCGGGGAGCTGCGCACGCGCCCCGAGCGGTTCGCTCGTGGCCGACCGGCTCGGTGTGACGACGCAGTACAGCCTGCTCAACCTGCAGGAGCGGGGGAGCCTCTTCGTCGGGGCGGGAGTCGAGGTCTACGAGGGGATGATCGTGGGCGAGAACGCCCGTGCGGAGGACATGGACGTCAATCCCACCAAGGAGAAGAAGCTCACCAATGTCCGCTCCTCGACCGCCGAGGAGCTCGTGCGGCTCATACCGCCCCGCCAGATGTCACTCGAGCAGGCGCTCGAGTTCATCAGGGACGACGAGTGCGTCGAGGTCACACCGGCTCAGGTCCGGATGCGCAAGGTGACGCTCGACCAGATGGCGAGGGGTCGCCGGACCGCCCAGGCAAAACGGGAGCGGCTCCAACAGCCCTAGCGCACCCGCTCACCGGCGGTCGCGGCGGCCATCCTCTGCTCGGCCGTCCGATCGGCGATGGCCTCGAGCGTCTCTCCGGTGCGGCTCGCCTCCTCGAAGAGGTTGGAGACCACGTCGAAGATGCGCCCGACGTGCTCCCGGGCGGCTACCGGGTCGTAGCCCCCGGGCTCGTAGGCGATGTTGATGATGCCTCCGGCGTTGGCGACGTAGTCAGGTACGTAAGCGATGCCCCGATTGCGGAGCACCGTGGCGAGCTCTCGCCGTACGAGCTGGTTGTTGGCAGCGCCCACGACGGCCTGGCACGAGAGCCCGAGCACCGTGTCGTCGTTGATCGCGCCCCCGAGAGCACACGGAGCGAAGAAGTCACATGGTGTGCGGTGGATCTCGCCGGAGTCCGCCGCTGTCGCGCCCAGCTCCTCGACCGCTCGCGCCACCGCGCCGGCGTCCACGTCGGCGACCACGAGGTTCGCGCCGTCAGAGGCTGCGAGCTCGGCCAAAGTGCTGCCAACCTTTCCGACGCCGCTTATCGCCACGGTCCGGCCGGAGAGCGAGTCCGTACCCCACAGGCTGTTGGCAGTTGCCTGCATCGCCCGGTAGACGCCGTAGGCGGTGAGCGGGCTCGGATCACCGGAACCGCCCGCCTCGATGGACCTTCCGGTGACGTATCGGGTGTGCTTGCCGAGCTCGTCCATGTCTGCCTGCGTCGTGCCGACATCCTCGGCCGTGAAATACCTGCCGCCGAAGGAGTCGAGGTACGCGGCGTAATCCTCCAGCAGCTCGGGCGAACGGAGCTCAGCCGGGTCACCGATGATCACGGCCTTGCCGCCGCCCTGGTCGAGGCCCGCCATGGCCGCCTTGTAGCTCATGGCCTTTGAGAGTTGGAGCACGTCGGCTATCGCGTCGGCGACGCTCGGGTACGGCCGGAACCTCGTCCCCCCGAGCGATGGCCCGAGAGCCGTCGAGTGGATCGCAACGATGGCTCGGAGCCCGGACTGTTTCCGCCAGATGCCGCCGACCTCCTCGTGCTCGCCGCCCGGATCCGGGTTTCCTAGCCCGATGCCGGCATCGTAGGTGGTCACTGTGAGCCCATCGCGTCCGTTACCGACGCAGGGTCGTCGCCCAGCAGGTAGCGGGGTCCCTCACCGAGGCCGGCCGCGCGGTCGTCGGGGTTGTACAGCGCGGATCGCCGCAGCGAGAGGCAACCGCACCCGATACAGGAGTCGAGCTGGTCGCGCAGCCGTTCGAGCACGGCGATCTGCTCGTCGAGCACGGGTCGCCAGGCTCGGGAGAGGCGAGCCCAGTCGTTCTTGTTGGGTGTCCGGCTCTTCGGAAGCATGGCTAGGGCCGATCGTATGTCGTCGAGGCTCAGCCCCACTCGCTGAGCGACGCGGATGAACGCGATCCGCCGCAGCATGTCCCGGTGGAAGCGGCGCTGTCCGCCCTCCGAGCGTTCTGAGGAGATCAGGCCCTCCGCCTCGTAGTAGCGCAAGGCGGAGGTCGCCACCCCGGTGCGCTCGGCCACCTCACCGATCGACAGGGTGGGTGAGTGCTGCACGAAGGCATCCTCGCACGATCGCAGCTTGACTTCAAGTTAACTTTAGGTCATACGGTGTTCACATGCTGATCGAGACAAAGCCGGACAAGGAGGGGTACGGGTCGCTCAGACGCCTGATGTCGCTGATGACGGGCGACGAGCGCCACGACCCTTCCGCCACGTCGACCCTCGACGTGTTGTGGGTTCTCTACGACCGGGTGATGCGCCCGTCAGGCGAAGACCGGGACCGGTTCCTCCTTTCGAAAGGCCACGGGCCGCAAGCCTTCTTCGCGGTCCTGGCCGCGAAGGGGTACTTCGAAGAGAGCCTCCTCCCGAGCTTCGGCGAGTTCGACTCGCCCTTCGGTCACCACCCCGATCACCTTCTCGTGCCCGGGGTCGAGATCTCGAGCGGCTCGCTCGGCCACGGTCTGGCGATGGCTTGCGGGCTGGCCCTCGGGTTGCGCCTGGCGCGAAGTGATGCCCGGGTGTTCTGCCTCGTCGGCGATGCCGAGATGGACGAGGGCTCGAATCACGAGGCGATCGCCCTCGCCGACCGCTTCGGTCTCGCGAAGCTGACCGCCATCGTGATCGACAACCACTCGGCGAGCCATGGGTGGCCAGGGGGGATCGAGCGCCGCTTCGAGGTCGAGGGCTGGTCTGCCACCCGGGTCGACGGGCGGGACCACGACAGCATCGAGGCCGCCTTGTGCCACCAGATACCCGGTAGGCCGGGCGTCGTGGTCGCCGAGACGGAGCCGAAGCGGTGATCTCTGCACGCGAGCAGTTCGTGTCCAGCATGTCGTCACTGTTGGACGAGGACCCGCGGTCCGCCGTCGTCCTCGCCGACATCTCGCTCGACCGCCTCGCTCCGGCTGCGGCGGCCCACCCCGAGCGGGTCGTGAACGTCGGGATCCGAGAGCAGTCGATGATCGGTGTCACGGCAGGCCTTGCGTTGGCCGGGATGCGGGCCGTGGCACATAGTTACGCAACGTTCCTCGTGGAAAGGCCCTTCGAGCAGATCAAGCTCGATCTCTCGCATCAAGAGCTCGGCGCCGTCCTCGTGTCGATCGCAGCCTCCTACGATGCTTCGAGGGAGGGAAGGACCCATCAATGCGGGTCTCCGCGTTGGAGTGGGGAGAGCTGGCTCTGATCATTGGCGGCGCTCCGGAAAACAGCGCTGTCGGCCGCTCGCGAAATGAGCACCCGATCCGTGGTATTGCCAGCAAGGTGCCGCTCCGTCCCGGCGATCCGGGATGCCCGGTCTGCTCTGTGCGTCTTCCCGCGGCGGCCAGAGCACAGCTTCCTTGCCGACCGTGAACACAGCGGGTCAACACCCCGGTGGACTGCTGCCGCTCTTGTAGAACTGCCACGAGGGCGACGTGTAGCGGATCGTGTACTTCTGGAAGAGCGCGCCTTCGACGGCGACGTCGGCACATCCGCTTGTCCCGGTAGCGGTGTACGTGAAGCTGAACTCGGGTCCGAGGCCCACGTGGGCGTAATCAGGGCCGTCCTGCACCCACAGGCTTACCGTCACGCTCGCCGTCAGAGCTAGCTGGTTCGGCAAGACATTGACGCAGTTCGTGATCGCGCCAGGCGGACTCTGTGCGGTGAGGGCGACTCCGTCACAGGTGATCCCGGTCACGCCGAGTGCCGAACCGCTGACGGACTGCCCATTCACCTCGCCACCAGCGAGCGAGGCGTCGAGGTTGTGGAACGTGATGCCCCAGGTGTCCGAGAGGCTGCCCGAGCCGGTGATGACGGCGTACAGAGCGATGCCGCACGGGATCCCGATGAGCGGGACGTACTCCTGCCCGCTCACGCTGCCCTTGACGGCGACCTGGAGCGAGCCGCTCGAGATGTCGATCGTTCCCTGCGCGAGGGCCGCGCTCGGCAACAGGTCGTTCGAGGCCACTCCGAAGCTCCCGGAGACGGTCGCGTCGAGCGACCCTGAGACCATGACGCTCGCTTCGCCCGAGATCTGAGGTGCACCGCCACAAGCCATCTTGGTCGTGTCGTACTCGATCGGCTGGATTGAGCGCGACGCCGTCACGGATCCAGCGGTCGTCTCGAGGTCGACACCGACGCTCTCGGTGCCGACGTGCAGCCCGACCCCGAGAGCGCCGTCGAGAGTTGCCACGAATGGCTGCTCTGCGAGGTAGAAGAACGAAGCCGGGCAGTAGGCGAAGTACTCGAGGGCCGTGTCGCACGCAAGAGGCGGGGCCGACGCCATGCCGCCGGTGGTGACCACGGTCACGCTCACGCCTTCGGCGGTGGTCTCGACCGGGACACCTGAGGCGGGGATAGTGATCTGCGTTCCTGCCGAGTTCGCGCTGAAGCCGCTCGCCGCCTGGGAGCCGAAGAGCACCGCGGCGATGTCGGCAGTGTCGACGAAGCCAGACCCGCTGATGGTGACCGCCGTCGTGCTCGCCGAGCCGGCGGCGGTGAAGTCGGGGCTCACATCGCTCACGCTCGGCGTGACACCGGAGGCCGCGACCACCGTCGTCGGATGAGCCCCGGAGGTGGAGGACGGTTTGGACTCGTTGTTGTCGACCGTCACCTCGATCGTGTCGCCGTCGTGGAGCGAGCAGGGCGAGAGCAAGTTGTTGACGTCGGCGGTGAGGGCGATCGAGGTGTTGGACCAGCTCTGCACCGTCACCTGGCAGTTGGTATTGCTCGGATCACCGGCGACCCAGTCTGCAGTGGTATCGGCGATCTCGACGTCGCCGGTCGAAGAGGGAACGCCGAGCGAGGTCGACGGGAAGCCCTCGCCGAAGCCAACACCGGTGATCGCCACCTCGGGGTCGCCGACGTTCGGCAGAGAGGTGACACGGGCAATGGTCGGACCGGCGGCCGAGCCGGTGAGGGCGACCGAGCCGCGCTCGACCGAGTGTCCGTCGAAGACCTCCAAGGTCGCGCTCCGCGTCGTCTTAAGGATCTCCGTGTCGAGCGCCACGCCGACGGTGCAGGTCTGCCCGGGGGCCAGAACGACGCCTTGGCAGGCGTTCTGGTCGGGCGACAAGATGCCGGAGGACTCGACGATCCCGTAGGCCTCGTAGCCCGTCCCCGTCCCCGCCGACGCGAGGCGGACGCCCAGCAGGGGGAGCAAGCTCGTGCCGATGTTCGTGATCGTGACGTACTTAGGCGCGCTCAGCGTCGACACGTGGCCCGAGAAGGACATCGAGGTACGCGAGAGACCCACCTTCGGCGTCCCGTAGGTGAAGTGCAGGCTGGAGCCGACCGTCGTTCCACCCGTCGTCGTCGCCGAGATCGACACCGTGCGCGGTTTCGACTGGGAAGGGATCACGATGGTGCACGACGTCGACGGGCACCCGGGAGAGTACGGCGTCACGGACCTCGTCCCGAACAGGAACGACTTCACGTGTTGCAGGTTCACACCGGTGATCGTCTCCCACATCCCTCCGTCAGTCGGCCCGCTCGTGCGCGTCAGCCCCGTCAGCACCACGGTCGATCCCGAGACGTAGGTGAACTTGTCCGAAGGACCTGCGACGCTTCTCCCTCCCGGGTTCGTGACGGTGACGTTGACGGTGCCTGCACCAGGAGGTGCCAGTGCCGACACCAGCGAGCGAGACTCGACGACGAAGCTGGCCGAGACCTTCCCGAAATGGACCGCCGTTGCTCCTGTGAAGCCCGACCCGGAGATGTTGACGATGCTCCCGCCAGCAGCAGGACCTGAACTCGGGCTGAGACCGGTTACGGTCGGCGGACTGATGGTCGTCGCGGGGAACTCGGTGACGGTGTCGCTTGCCACATTCGCCACGAACAGGTCGCCCCCGCTCACGGCCAAGGCGTCCGGCTCGCCGAACTGGTACGACGATCCCGAGATCACGCGCACGAGCGCTCCGGTCGAGGCGTTCAGCTCGGTGACCGAGTTGCCGCCCTTGTTGGCCACGAACAGGTCACCCCCGCTCACCGCCAAGGCGTCCGGCCCGTCGAAGTCATACGACGAGCCCGAGATCACCCGCACGAGCGCCCCGGTCGAGGTGTTGAGCTCGGTGACCGTGTTGCTGTCGTAGTTCGCCACAAATAGGTCTCCGCCGCTCACCGCCAAGGCCCACGGCCCGTCGAACTGATACGACGAGCCCGAGATCACCCGCACGAGCGCCCCGGTCGAGGTGTTGAGCTCGGTGACCGAGCCTCCTCCATTCGCCACGAAGAGGTCGCCCCCGCTCACGGCCAAGACGTCCGGCTCGTCGAACTGGTACGACGGGTCCGAGATCACCCGCACCAGCGCCCCGGTCGAGGTGTTGAGCTCGGTAACCGTGTTGCTGTAGGCGTTCGCCACGAACAGGTCGCCCCCGCTCACGGCCAAGGCGTCCGGCTCGCTGAACTGGTACGACGATTCCCAGACCACCCGCACGAGCGCGCCGGTCGAGGCGTCAAGCTCGGTGACCGAGTTGCCGTAATAGTTCGCCACGAACAGGTCGCCCCCGCTTACGGCCAAGGACCACGGCAAGTCGAACTGGTACGACGAGCCCGAGATCACCCGCACCAGCGCGCCGGTCGAGGCGTCGAGCTCAGTGACGGAGTCGTTGCCGCCGTCGTTCGCCACGAACAGGTCGCTCCCGCTCACCGCCAAGGCGTCCGGCTCGCTGAACTGGTACGGGGGCCAGACCTGCACGAGCGCGCCGGTCGAGACGTCGAGCTCGGTGACCGAGTTGCCGTCGTAGTTCGCCACGAACAGGTCGCCCCCGCTCACGGCCAGGGACCACGGCAAGTCGAACTGGTAGGACGATCCCGAGACCACCCGCACGAGCGCGCCGGTCGAGGCGTTGAGCTCGGTGACCGTGCTGCTGTATCCGTTGGCCACGAACAGGTCGCTCCCGCTCACCGCCAAGGCGTCCGGCTCGCTGAACTGGTACGAGGATGCCGAGATCACCCGCACCAGCGCCCCGGTCGAGGCGTTGAGCTCGGTGACCCAGCCACGCCAGTTGGCCACGAACAGGTCCGACCCGCTCAAGGCCAAGGCGTCCGGCCAGTAGAACTGGTACGAGGATGCCGAGATCACCCGCACGAGCGCCCCGGTCGAGGTGTCGAGCTCGGTGACCGTGCCGCCGTCGTAGTTCGCCACGAACAGGTCGCCCCCGCTCAAGGCCAAGGCGTCCGGGCCGCTGAAGTGGTACGAGGATGCCGAGATCACCCGCACGAGCGCCCCGGTCGAGGCATCCAGCTCAGTAACTGAGTTGCCGTACCCGTTAGCGACGAACAGGTCACCGTCGTTCACGGCCAAGGCGATCGGCTCGTCGAACTGGTACGAGGATCCCGAGATGACCCGCACGAGCGCCCCCGTCGAGGCGTCGAGCTCGGTGACCGAGTCGCTGCCCTCGTTCGCCACGAACAGGTCGCCTCCGCTCACGGCCAAGGCGTCCGGCTCGTCGAACTGGTACGACGGTTCCGAGATGTCCCGAACGAGCGCCCCGGTCGAGGTGTTGAGCTCGGTGACCGAGCCCCCTCCATTCGCCACGAACAGGTCGCCCCCGCTCACGGCCAAGGCGTCCGGGGTGTTGAACCCCCACCCGAGCACTCGGACTCCCGTTGATGCCGAGGACCCTGCCAGCGCCCGAGTCGGCAAAGGCCCTCTGCCCGTCGCGAAGGCCATTGTGCCCCAAGAGCTTGTTGCGAAGGCCAGGAGCAGGGCCACAGCCACAAGAGCGAGACTCTTCTTCATGACGGAGGACCTCCAGCAAGGATGGCTACTCGGCCGTCGATCGCTTGCGTTCGTTCGTCTTCTCCGACGGCGCTGACTCGCCTCAGGGTGACCCGCGCGATACCCGCAAACGTGAGCGACCCGTCTCGCTCGCGTCCAAACGAACTCACACTTCACCCTGGACCCTGACCGACCGGACGAACAGGGTCGAAAGTCCCGAGCCGGGCCGCTGCTCTGCCGGCCGCGATCTGGCCACGCGACGCGGAGGAACGTTAGGGAATCACTGAGTCCTGACGAGCACGAAGCCGCAGCCCAACCTCGCTACTTGGCCGGCGTCGAGCGGGCTCTTGCCCAGATAGTCACGGAAGATCACCTCGTTGTTGCGGGACCAGTCGGAGCCGGCGGATCTCACCGCCATCGTCGAAGAGTCGATGAGGCTCGGCTGCAGTGACGCAGCGAAGTGGTGAACGGATCGACCACCTTGCGATCGGCGGGTTCCCGACGGCAGCGAAGGAGTACGATCCGCGCTGCGTCTGTCTCGGTAGCAGACTGGGTGGTGTGACGCCCTCAGAGAACCGCCTGCTTGCCGTACTCGATTCCAGCCAGCAGCGCGCTATCGATCTGCTGGCCGCCACCTACCGTGACCGAGGACACTGGCCGCCCTGGCAGTTTCTGGAACAGTCCATTGAGAAAGAGGGATCGGACCCGTTCGGTGTCATCGAGAGCCTGCCTCACGTGGGAGCTAAAGCGGCATCTACGGGCTGACTTACGGCCTCGTGTGGACACAGGGGTCCTTCGGCTCGCTGTACCAGCCCCGCGACCCGATCGGCCTGACCGTCGTCGGCTGGCATCGAGCCCGCGCGGAGGACGTCGTACATCTGTTCCTTGGCGTTCTCCAGCTCGCGGTGAGGAAGATCAGAGACTTCACACCGGATCCCGATCAGGTCGTGGAAATCCTGCTCACGCACTCGGAGGTCGAGGGTGCGCTTCGTGAGCACTTCGGAGGGGCGCTCCCGCTGAGCGGGCCGCAGCTCTACGAACTCTTGAACCACGAGCCGGCGATGTGGTCAGGCTCCCACGGACTGACAGCAGAAGGTGAGTGGCGTTGGGAGTTGTCGAGGTGGCTGAAGCGCTACGAGTACATCACAACTATCGAGGGGTACGTCGATGCGATCACGGCGTTCGCCGAGGAGCGATCGCAAGCCGCGGGTCAACTGGTGCCGGGTCTTGTACTGCGCCCTGACACGTCGGAGTTGAATTATGAGTACGACCTTGGGGACGGGCTACAGCTCTCGGTGCCCGCCGACGGGCACGCCGGCCAGCGCCCAAAGCTCTTCCTCTCCTGGGGACGTCCCGCGAGTAAGCGGATCGCGAGGGCTCTCGAACCGATCTTGGAGTCGAATTTGCCGGGCGTCGAGGTCTTCTTCTCACCGCGGAGTATCGAGCCCGGTGATGATCCGATGGTGCGACTGTTCGACGAGAGCCTGTTGCGTTCCAACGCGCTCGTCGTCGTGCTCACCGAGGAGGGAGCCGGTAGCCCGTACGTGATCTGGGAGACGGCTGCGGCCTGGGCACTGAGCGCACTCGTGATTCCGATGTTCGTCGACATCGAGCCGAACCAGGTTCCCGGTCCGTTGGCTACCAAGGTCCAGGGCATACAGCTTCGGGACCGAGAGGACCTCGTCCGAGCCTTGACTCGCCTCCGACGTCGGTTTGACGTCGAGGGACCTGCGGAGCTTTCCGACGACGAGTGGGACTCCCTGCAAACAGCGCTCGGACCGCGAGCATCGTCACCCCACCCGGAGTCGCAGGTCGAGCAGACGAACGGTCGTCCCGGACAGGCGACTCCGTTGGAGTCATCGCCAGTGCCGCAACCCGGATGGCCCCGAAGCGAGCTTGTTGTGTACTACTGCGGTCCGACCAGCTGGTGTCAATGGAGCGGACCCGAATTGCCGGATCTAACCCTTCGTGTTGCGGTTGCCCTGCCTGCTGCGATCGAACAACCCTTCCAGAATGCCGTCAGCCTCCTGCACGGAGAACGACGCGAGGTCGCAGTCCTCACAGCACTCGCCCGGTCTCCGGTCAACCGCTGGCTGACAGCCCAGAAGGAGGTCTGGGGCTGGCACGACGAGCCGGAGTGGCACGCCTACGGCAACAGCTACCCCGACCTGTCGGAGTATAGGTTCGTCCCCTCCTGGAGCAACACCCCTCGTCATCCCCTGCAAGCTCGGCTGAGTGTGGCGACGGGCGTTCCCCGAGGCGCCCTTGAACTTCCAGGAGTGCACATCGCCCTCGACGTGATGTTCCAGCTTCTTGAGTTGGATGAGCATCGCCGACCGTCCGGCATTCGACATCAGACGACACCGGCTCCGGTGCCAGCGGCATTCGGGCTCGGTGACGTGGCTGACACTCTCCTCGTTGTCCTTTCGATTGGAGATCTCGCCGTCGAGTTGTCAGGACAGTTGCTGCCCCACGCCTACTCGACAGGTGAGGTAGCGATATGGGTGCAGCCTCGCGGTGTCGAGTTGCAGCGGGTTGTACACCTGGAAGGCATCAAGCGCCTCGCAGGCGCAGCAGATGCTTCTTGTGGGCTAACGGCTGCATCGTGGCCTCTGGGCGTTGGTGGCGGTCCTGACGATCCACGCCAGTTCATCGTCGACATGCTTCTTGATTACCTTGAGCGGTCCGGCTACCGGCAGTTGGAGGGCCGGCTCGACAGCTTCCGTCACCACTCGTAGACGGATCCGTATGGCGATTCGGGCTTCGGTGGTCCGTACAGAGGCGGAGGATCCTCGGATCCCACCGTGCGGCGGTCTGTATCGGTCAAGTCCGGCCGAATGGTGTATGACGACCACCACACCAACTCCTTGGTCGGTGTTTGCGAGCACGGCGGTTCCTTTCATCGGTAGTAGGTCGATCCGCGCATGTAGAAGTGCCGTGGGTGCGGTCTTGTTGTTCCTTCTTCGGGGAGGCGCTGAGCGTCAAGGCCGTCGGACAGGATCGACTCGACACTTCGATAGGACAACTCTGCCGTTCCCGACCTCGGGTGCCTCCAACACGAGAACCCGAGGGGTCACTGCTCGGCGTCAACGATTTCGTCGTCTGGGTCGAGCGTACGACCGTGTCCCGAGGCAGCGAGAGAGACCCCCTTAGGCCCATCTACTACCTCGCCTCCCTGTGATACCGGTCCGCCTCGGTCTACTTCACTGGCGCTACGCGAATGAGTGGGGAGGACTCGTCCGGATCCTCGGTGGTGAGGGACGCCGCGGCCAGCTGACACCGCCGGTGTGGAGCAACACCCTGAGTCGGTAGTGGCTGAAGGTTCGAAAGCCGTTCCCGGCCCGCTTCACCTTCTTCACACAGAGGTTCATCGCTTCGGTCGGTCCGTTCGAGGCGCCGGTGCGGTGGTGGTTCAAGATCTCCTCGCGCCATCGCTTGAGGGTGTGACCGAGCGAGCGGATCTCGGCCACCTCGTCCTCGAGACAGCCGGCGATCGCCTTGTCGAGAAGGAGGGCAGCGGTCTCGAGATCGTCGGTGAGATAGACGTCGCGGACCGACTCCTTCGCGAGCCAGGCACCGAGGAGCTCGTCGTTCGGGTCGCCCATCCTGAGGCCGAGCATCATCCGGTCGTGGCCTTTCTCGTCGAGGCGCTCGGCCCCCGACAAGAGCAGCTTCCGGATCTTGTAGAGCGGATCGCCTTTCCTGCCGCGGTGCCCGGTCAGCTCGTTCTGGACCCGTCGTCGCACCTTGTCGACACAGCGGTTGGCGACCCGGACGACATGGAACGGATCGGCGACCCGCACGACATGGTCAAGGTGCGGGCTGAGCCCCGCCCGGTAGCTCTCGGCCAGGTCGGTCGCGACGACGCCGATGCCACCGAGCCACGCCGGATCGGCTCCGGCACACCATCTCCGCAGGTCAGCGGCAGTGTTCCCCTGCAAGATGTCGATCACCTTGTGACGCTCGAGATCGACGAGGCCAGTCGCGTACAGCGTGCGGTGCGTGCGGTTCGCCTTCAAGAAGGAGGTCTCGTCGACACCGAGCGAGGAGACCTCGCCGACGCGGTCCGGGTCGTCGACAAGGGGACGGCCGTGCCGCTCGACGGCCGACATCACGGTCCACCAGCAGACCCCGAGCTCGTCGGCGAGCCCGCTCACGGGCCGTGCGAGCTCACCGACCTGGCGACAGGCCTCCTCGCCGACGCGTACGGTGAGCACGGCCCGCTCCGGTACGTGCTCGGAGGTCTCGGTCCAGGTGCGCGTCGGGCACTCGCGCATCCCACAGCGCCAGCGGCGCTTCGACCACACAAGGCGCGTCGGGCGACCGAAGCAGGCGAGATCCCGGATCTCGAGGCGCATGCGGTCGTGCGCTTCGGCCTTCACACCACATGCTGTGCACCACGCCGCGACGTCGAGCGTCTCGATCGAGATGACGACTTCCGACTCGGTCTCGTGCACACCAGTGATGCGGAAGCCGCGCAGTCCAAGGATCGCTTCCGCGAAGCCAGTACCGTCGTGCATGTCAGAGGTCCCTCCCGTTGATGTCGTCGAACAACAGCAACGATGGCGGGGCCTCTGGCCGCGTTGGTGGATGGTCGGTTAGCTCACGATCCCCACTTCAACGCGAAGCGCCATCAATGCCCCGCTGACGTGGCGCTCTTCGACACGTTGCCGGGATGGACGGTGCACGTCGCAGGGCATGCAGCCGAGGTGGACCAGCTCCTGCGCTCTGCGGTGGCCTCGAGCGGCAACGTGTACATCCGACTCTCCGACCGGTCCAACGCCCGCCCGGCCCTATCAGGCTCAGAGGTCTTGCGGCGCGGCAGCGACGGCGCTCCGCTCGTGCTGGCGGTCGGCCCTCTGCTCGACAACGTCGTCGACGCGACCTCGGGCCTCGACGTGACCATCTGCCACCTGACCAGGATCCGGCCCTTTCCAGACGAGCTCGTGGCGTCCATCGCGGCCGGAGACATCGTGCTCGTAGAGCCATACCTTGCCGGCACCTCAGCAGCACAGGTGGCCCGGGCATTCCGCGCCAGTCCGCACCGGCTGTTGTGCCTCGGCGTCTCGAATCCCGAGCTCCATCGCTACGGCTCGCCTGGCGAGCACGAGCGGGCCCATGGGCTCGATCCCGCGGGAATCCGCCGCTCCCTGGCAGGATTCTTATAGCTGCCTGGGAGTTCGACGAAGCGGGACCCTCTGAGGTGATCAGGTCTGCCGGGGCCAAGTAGCCTTTCGCCGTTACGCTCGCAGATGAGGCGCCGCCCTGTCGCGGCGCCCGACGACAGCCCATAGGGAGCTCAACGAGATGGCAAGCAGCGGGAGCGGGAACCGTTCGGGTAGTGGGAACCGTTCGGGTAGTGGGAACCGCTCAGGCAGCGGCGGCCGTTCCGGCAGTGGGAACCGCAGGCCAAGCCCGGCTCAAGGTTCGAGCAGCAGCGGCGGCGGCAAGGCACTTGCAGCTGATCGCGCGCGTGAGCGCGCGCAGCAACTGCAAGCGGGCGGCGGACGACAGGGTGGCCGCGGGGGAAAGGGCCGGCCGCCGGCGAGGGGCCGCGCGCCGCAAAGGCGGCAGGGGCGATCGACGGCGATGAACGCCGGCATCTTCGGCGGAGTGTTCGTAGTGCTCGCGGTGGTCGTCATCGTGCTTATCTCCATGACCGGTGGCAGCTCGAAAGGTCCGGACCCTTACATCGCGCCATTCCCGATAAAGGCGAACATCCTGCAGGCCGTAGAGAACGTGTCCCCCTCCCTGCTTGCACAGGCGGGCGAGGGCCCCCCCGGCGTCGTCTCGAGCGTCGGCCCGGTGGGATCGGGCGCGGGCATCATCCCGCTCACGGGGCCGCCGCTCACGTCCAACGGCCTGCCCATGGTCGTATACCTGGGCTCTGAGTACTGCCCCTTCTGTGCCGCCACCCGCTGGCCGCTCACGATCGCGCTCAGCAAGTTCGGCAAGTTCACCGGCCTGGAGCAGACCGCGTCTTCCCCGCTCGACTCGTACGCGAACACCCACACGCTCACGTACTCGAAGGCCACTTATACAAGTCAGTTCCTCGTGTTCAACGCCACAGAGCAGCTGAGCAACCACTGCGTTCCGAGCTCCGTGATCCCCGACCCGAATGGCAGCACGCCTCCGTACGTCTGCAACAACGACGACTACTACCCCGTGAAAACGCCCGACAAACAGGTGTCCTCGCTGGTCGACAAGTACGACACGTCCAAGTACTTCGGTCAGCTCGACTCCCAGGGCGCCGGCATCCCCTTCATCGACTTCGGCGGCAAGTACGCCGAGTCCGGTGCCCTCTATGACCCAACGCTCCTGCAGGGTGCGAACTGGGACAGCATCGTCGCTGCCTTCGCGGTGCCGAACCAGGGGATCGGACAGGCCATCCTGGCGACCGCCAACCGCTACACGGCCATACTTTGCGAGATGACCAACGGCAAGCCCGGTAGCGTCTGCAACGCCAGCTACGTGAAGACTGCGGAGAAGGCGCTCAAGCCATGACCCGCTGGCGGCCGATCGCCACGACCCTGCTATGTCTCATCGGCCTGGGCCTCTCGGCGTTCCTCACCTGGGGCCACTACTTCGATCAAGCCGCGATCTCGAGGACCTGCCCCGGAGCGGGCACGACCACGGCGATCTGCTGTGGCTGTGTCACGACCAGCGCGGAATCGGTGATCCTCGGGTTGCCGGTCGCGCTCTACGGGCTCCTGTACTTCGTCGCGATGACGGTCATGTGCCTGCCCGCGGCGTGGCGGTCGCCGTCGATGTGGCTCGCGAGGGCGCGCCTTTCGATGAACATCGCCGGCATCGGTTTCGTCTTGTACCTCGTGAGCGTCGAGTTGCTGCAAGTGCACAAGATCTGCCTGTACTGCACAGGCGTTCACATCGTTCAGTTCGCCCTCTTCCTCCTCGTCATCACGGGTTGGTACGACACCGGCTACGCGCAACTCGGCTACGGGGGCGGCGACGACGATCAGTACGAGGACGAGGCTCCTGCGACGGCCTCGGGGGATCTAGTAGATGCCTGATAACGGGGCACCCTGCGCTGAGCGCCACTCTCCGGCTCCCAGGCGATAGAGCACATGGCTCCGGAGCGGGTGTCCCTCGGCGATACGGGGATGCTCGAAGTCGTCGTCGGGATCTCGGTGCATGCCGATCTTCTCCATCACGCGCCGTGAGCGCCCGTTAACCGTCGAGGTGAACGACACGATCTCGCTGAGCCCACACACGAGGTAACCGAACTCGAGGGTGGCAAGGGCGGCCTCGGGGGCATAGCCACGGCCCCACGCCGCCGCCGCCAGCCGCCAGCCCACCTCGGCCTCTGCGTGGAACGGAAGGGCCTGCCCCGCGAGCGAGTGGAGACCGACGAACCCGACGAAGCGGGGGCCGTCTTTCACCTCGACGGCCCACAGGCCGTAGCCGTCCCTCTCGAATGCGGAGTCCGCCCGGTCCGCGAGTGCATCGGACTCCTCGCGCCCGAGCTCTTCTGGGAAGAACTCCATGACTCGCGGCTCGGCGTTCATCGCTGCGAACGGCTCGAGGTCTTCCTCGCGCCAGCGCCTGAGAACCAGGCGCACGGTCTCTAGCTCAGGGCCCTTGCTCATGACTCTCTCGCCGCAACGTACCATCGGGCAAGATGATCGGCGCCCTCGAGATCGAGCTCCACTTCCCGGCCGCGCGCTCTTTGAAGGAGAAACGCTCCCTCCTCCGCCCGATCATCGACACCTCACGATCGCGCTACCGCGTCGCCATCGCCGAGATCGGCCACCAGGACTTGCATCAACGAGCGCTCCTCGAAGTGGCGGCCGTGGCCGCCGCCGCTCACGTCATCACAGCGGAGCTCGACGCGGTCGAGCGGCTCGTCTGGTCCTCGCCCGGTCTCGAGGTCGTCTCGGCCCGGCGCTGGTGGTCGGACGGCGAATGAGGCTTTCCTTCAGTCGATCCAGACGGTCTTCGAGACGGCGAACTCCCGTATCCCTGGAGCAGACAGCTCTCGGCCGTATCCCGACCGCTTCTCGCCCCCGAAGGGGAGGTCGTAGTAGGAGGTCGTCATCCAGTTGACGAACACCATGCCCGCCTCGATGCCCTCGATGAAACGCCTCTGCTCGGTCTCGTCCTCGGTCCAGGCATTGGAGCCCAGAGCGAAGTCCGAGTCGTTCGCGAGGGCGATCGCCTCTTCGATGTCGCCCACCCGGTACATCGATGCCACGGGCCCGAAGATCTCCTCGCGGTAGATGCGCATCTGCTTCGTTATCTCGGTGACCACCGTCGGCGGGTAGTACCAGCCCGGCCCGTCGAGACGCTCACCTCCGCAGAGGACCTTGGCGCCCTTTGAGACCGCGTCCTCGACCTGCTCCGCCACCTCGTCAAGCCCAGCCGGAGTGGCGATTGGGCCGACGTCCGTCGCCGAGTCGAGCGGGTCGCCGACGACGAGTGCTGACATCGCGTCGGTATAGCGTTCGATGTACTCGTCCGCGACCTGCTCGTGCAGGATGAACCGCTTGGCGGCGATGCACGATTGCCCATTGTTCTGTACCCGCGCCCTGACCCCCACCTCGACAGCCCTCGCAAGATCAGCCGAGGGCATCACGATGAAGGGGTCGGAGCCGCCGAGCTCGAGAACGGTCTTCTTGATCTCGTGGCCGGCGACTGAAGCGACGGCCCTGCCCGCTCCCTCGCTCCCTGTGAGGGTGGCCGCCTTCACGCGCGGATCGCGGAGTACGGCCTCGACCTGGCCGGCGCCGATGAGGAGCGTCTGGAACGCCCCCGCCGGCAGGCCTGCGCGCCGGCAGACGTCCTCGAGGTACAGCGCCGTCTGGGGCACGTTCGAAGCGTGCTTCAGCAAACCCACGTTGCCGAGCATGAGTGCCGGGGCTGCGAAGCGCACGACTTGCCACAGCGGGTAATTCCAGGGCATGACGGCGAGAACTGCCCCGAGCGGCTGATAGGTGACATAGGAGCGCTTCTTCGCGCCGGCGGTCGGTACCTCCTCGTCTGCGAGGAGCGCCTCGGCGTGCTCGGCGAAGTAACGGAACCCCCCGGCGCACTTCCTCACCTCACCCTTGGCCTGCTCCACCGGTTTGCCCATCTCGATGGTCATGGTGCGGGCGAGTTCGTCGACCTCAGCTTCGAGCAGGTCGGCGATCTTGTTCACGAAAGCAGCTCGCTCGGCGAAGGACGTGGTGCGGTAGTGGTTGAACGTCTCGGCCGCAAGGGCGATCCGGCGCTCGATCTCGGCGGCGCCGTAGGCCTCGAAGGTCTTAAGCGTCTCGCCCGTTGCGGGGTTGATGGTGGCGATTGGCACGGCAACGTTCTATCGCCAGATCAGCTCCGGCGCTCACCGGTCTCCCAGGCGACCCAGGATGATCGGTACCATCGGGACGTGAGCGACACCGAACCGATCGCAGTGGAATCACCCCCGACCTCACTGGCGGTCGACGAGCGTGGCGCCAGCCTCGCAGCAGCCGAGCGACGCCTGGACGACGTCGAGGCGGCACTCGAGCGCCTCGAACAGGGCTCCTACGGGCGGTGCGGGTCCTGCGGCTCTCCGATAGCCGACCGCACCCTCGACGCCGACCCGCTGGCTACGACATGCGATAGCTGCCAGAGCGCGTTCGCCGGGTCTCGGCGCTCAGGAGCCGAGAGCGGGCGCGAGAGAGGGAAGTGACGTGGCCACGGTGCGTTTTTTCGCGCAGGCCAAGGACGCCGCCGGGTGCCGGACCGCCACGATCGAGGGTGAGACCGTCGCGGAAGTGCTCGAGGCGGCGAGTGAGCGGTTCGGCTCTCATCTCGCCCAGGTCATCGAGATCAGCGCGATCTGGTGCAACGGCGAATTCGCTCCACCGGACCAGCGGGTGGGCGACTCCGACGAAGTGGCGGTCCTCCCACCGGTGTCCGGCGGCTGAGGAGACCCCTTTGGGGCCGGCCGGACTCAGCCGGCCTTCGTCTCCCAGAAGATGCGGTCGATCTCGCCGATGTCGGTGATCAGGTCGTCGGCAACCGAGGCATCGTTCGTCTTCTTCGCCGCTCCTGCGGCCTTCGTGGCCTTCCAGAAGCGTCGTGCAGTTCGGGGTGCTTCACGAGGTGCTCGGGCTTGAAGTAGTCCGTCCACAGCACCCAGAGGTGATGCTTCACGAGGTCGGCTCGCTCTTCTTTGATGAACGTCGCCCGCTCGCGGAAGACCGGGTCGTCGGAGGCGTTGAACTTGTCCATGCAGGCCTTTACGGACTCTGCTTCGATGCGAGCCTGCGCCGGGTCGTATACCCCACAGGGGAGGTCACAGTGGGCGTGAGCTGTGCGAGGCTCGCTCAACCGGTCGAGACTCGAGAGCAGTCGGGAGGTGAACGACATTGGCCTGTCTCCTTGGTCGGAAGGGTAACGGGAGGGTAGTGGCCTCACCCTATCCCTGGGGTGCTGGTCATCGGTCGGCCGCGGGCAGGTTTGTCCTACTCGCCGTCGCGGCGGCCGCGGTTACGTGCGCACGGCGAGTGAGGCCCGTCTTCCGCGTCCACATCGACGGGTTGTCGATGGTGCCCGAGCTTCGCCCCCGGTGACCGTCTGCTGGCGGTGAAGCTCCCGGTCCTCGAGCCCGGCGACATCGTCGTGTTCGCGGATCCCGAGGAGATGGAGCGGTACCTGATAAAGCGCGTGACACGTCTTCACGCCGAGACCATCGAAGTCGAAGGCGACAACGCCGCTGCCAGCCGCGACTCGCGCTGCTTCGGCCCCATCTCGCGACGCCAGGTGCTCGGGCGGGTCCTCTACCGGTACCACCCTGCAGAGCGAGCAGGGCGCCTCGCCAGGCGATGAGCCAGGTCCGGCCCCCGGGCTGATGCGGTCAGCGAGCAGGTACGATGGGAGAAGCAGCAGGTAGGAGTGCGCGGGGTGACGGACGGGGTGCCATGAGCCTTACAGGACAAGACCTGAACGAGCTTTGCTCGGAGAACTACCTGGACGGCCTCGCGGGTGCGTCGGTGAGCGAGCTGCGGTCGCTGCGCGACGCCTGCCAGCGTGCCGAGGCGGTGCTGTCGTACCTGCGGCGGGTCATCCAAGGCAATATCGATCTCGTGGTGGCCGAGTCGAAGGTGCGCCAGGACGGCGGTCACAGTGACCTCGGCCGGCTCGTCGACGAGCTGCCGAGCATCCTGGCGTCGTCCGGACCGCTGGCCGAGGACACCGATCACGTGTCCGTCAGGAGCATCAAGGCAGTGACCCAGATCCTCGACCTCCAGCACGACCTCGCCCTCGAGGAGCTCTTGTCCCAAGTCCTCGCCGAGGAGCAGACAAACTCGGCGTTGCCCGGTGGGTTGTTGCCCGGCGCCAATCTCTGCACGTTCGCGGACGAGGATCTCCGTGCGAGCCTCGCACGCCTTCGGGAGCAGGAGGTCATCCTGTCGAAGAAGCGTCGGATCCTCCACGGCCACATAGACGCGATCCAGGCCGCCATCGTCGAGCGCTACAAGTCCGGCGCTGCCGACCCCGACACCCTGCTGTCCTGAAGGCAGCCGGGACGAGATAGCCGACCCGACCATGGTGAAAGAGATCCCCAACCGCTGGGCTGACCTCGGCGAGTTCATCCGCCAGCAGCGCGAGACCGCCCGGCTGTCCCTCCGGCGCCTTTCGGTTCTCACCGGTATCTCGAATCCCTACCTCTCCCAGATCGAGCGCGGCCTGCGCAAGCCCTCGGCGGAGATCCTGCAGCAGATAGCCAAGGGCTTGCAGCTCTCGGCCGAGACGCTGTACGTACGTGCCGGGATCCTCGAGGCCGACTCCGACGAGCACGACCTCGTCCGGAGGATCCGGACCGATCTCCACCTCGACCCGATCCAGCGCGAAGCCCTTGTGCGCATCTACCTCTCCTTCCGTCACGAGAACGGTTACGTGGACGTCGTGGAGGACGACGACGCCGAGGACGAGGCTTCCTCCGATTCCGCCGGCCCCGGCGACGCCAGCTCTGCGAGCGGGCCCGGAAGTGGTCGGTAGTCTGCCCACGATGCGCCGGCTCGCAGTTCTCTCGCTGCACACGTCTCCTCTCGCCCAGCCGGGGACGGGGGACGGTGGCGGAATGAACGTCTACGTCCGCGAGCTGTCGGCCGCGCTCGCCCGCCACGGCGTCTTCTGCGACGTCTACACCCGGCGAGACTCGGTCTTGGCGCCCGACACCGTCTTCGTCGAGCCGGGATTCGAGGTTCACCACGTCACGGCCGGCCCACCCGGCCCGATCCCGAAAGAGCACCTCTTCGAACATGTCGAGGAGTTCACCGAGGGCGTCATCGATCACCTGACCGGCGTTGCTCCTCGCCCTCGCTCGCCTGGCCTCTCGCACTTCGGCGATCTTGAGGACGTGCCCGGAGCGATCCACGCCAACTACTGGCTCTCAGGCGTTGCCGGCCACGAGATCAAACACCGGCTCGGGCTTCCACTCGTCTCGACCTTCCACACCCTCGATCGCGTCAAAGCCGAGGCGAGCCCCGAGGAGGCCGAGGAGGCCGCGACGGGTCGGCGAGCCCGCATCGAGGCGGGGATCATCGGCTGCTCGGATGCGCTCTGCGCCTCCTGCAGCGTCGAGCTCGACCAGCTCGTCGTCCTGTACGGCGCGAATCCAGGCCGAATCGAGATCGTGCCCCCCGGCGTCGACCACGCCTACTTTTCCCCGGGGGACCGGACCTACGCGAGGCGAGCCCTCGGGCTCGACAGCGCCGGGCCGCTCCTGTTGTACGTCGGCCGCATCCAGCCGTTGAAGGGAGCCGACGTCGCCGTCGGGGCGCTCGCAGAGCTGCACCGTGCCGGTATGACCGACGCACGCCTCGTCATCGTCGGAGGCCCGAGCGGTCCACACGGCGAGGATGAGGTAGCGGCGCTGCACGAGCAGGTGCGCGAGGCGGGGCTGGCACGACGGGTGGGCTTCTGGGCGCCTCAGCCGCATGAGCTCCTCTCGACCTTCTACCGGGCGGCGGACTGTTGCATCGTGCCTTCGCGCTCTGAGTCGTTCGGCCTGGTGGCGCTCGAGGCGGCAGCATGCGGGATCCCGGTCGTAGCGGCCGCGGTGGGGGGCCTCACGACCCTCGTCGAGGACGGGGAGACGGGCTACCTCGTGGAACCGGGGGACGCCGAGGGTTTCGCCCGGCACGTCGAGGAGATCGTGGCCGACCGGGAGCTGCGCGAGCGCCTCGGCAAGGGAGCGGCAGAGATGGCGGCCGGGTACACCTGGGCGACTGCGGCGGGGGCGCTCTCGAAGCTGTACCGGGAGCTCACGACAAGGGAGCTCGTCGAGTGCTGAGCGAGCGGCCGTGACGCGGCTTTGCATCGTCGGCGGTGGACGGATGGGTCAGGCCCTCATCGGCGGCCTGCTCCGCTCGGGCTGGATCGAGCCCGACGAGCTGGTCGTCGCAGAGACCCATGCCGACACCCGCAAGGACCTCGAGGAGCGCTTCTCGGGAGTGCAGGTCACAGACCGGCCTGTTGCATCCAATTCGGCCGTCCTCGCGGTGAAGCCGTCCGATGCAGCAGCAGCATCAGCAGCGATCGCCGAGCAGGGCACCGGCCGCATCGTGTCGATCGTCGCGGGTGTCCGCATCGCCGAGCTCGAGTCGTGGCTGGGCACGACGACGGCGGTGTTCCGTGCGATGCCGAACATGCCTGCGGTGCTCGGTGCGGCGGCGTCGGCTCTCGCCGGCGGCAGCAGGGCTAGCGAGGATGACTACGCCTGGGCCGAGGCCGTGCTCTCCTCGATCGGAGTCGTCGCCCGCGTTCCCGAGCACCTGCTCGACGCCGTCACAGGTCTGTCAGGGTCGGGCCCTGCCTATGTGTTCGTGCTGGCCGAGGCGATGGTCGAGGCGGGCGTCGGCCAAGGGCTCGACCGCGAGGTGAGCCGGCTGCTCACTTATCAGACGCTGCTAGGGGCTGCCCGCCTGCTCACCGAGCTCGGCGAGCACCCCGAGCAGCTTCGTGCGCGAGTGACCTCACCCGGGGGCACGACGGTGGCGGGTGTCCGTGAGCTGGAGCGCAGTGGCTTTCGCTCGGCCGTGATCGAGGCGGTCACCGCGGCTGCGGACAGGGCCCGTGAACTGGGAGAACCTGGAAGCTGAGGCCCGTCAGTCCCCGCGATCGAAGATGACTTGACAGACGTCACGCAAGAACCACTTTTCACTTCAGCAACATTGGCGTACAGTCTCCCCTCGGCGGAGAGGGGTGATAGATCTGACGACCGTCGATTATGCCAAGGCGAAGTTCTACACAGTCGCGGAAGTGGCCCAGGTACTGAGGGTCTCCAACATGACCGTATATCGCCTGGTCAACTCAGGGCAGTTACCTGCCGTCCGCGTCGGGAAGTCCTACCGCTTACGCGAGGAGGACGTGAACCGCTATTTGTCCGAGCGGTTCACCGAAGCCGGCTGACAAAGCTCGGCCCGGGTCCTTCGGCCCGGTCCCGACAGGTACCAGCGTCTCTGTGTAGGGTTGCGGCCCGGCGCGGTCAGGACGCGCCCGTCATCATGACGCCCGCGCGCTCTGGAGGGTCGACCGGCACGTGAATCTCGCCCAGATCATCGAGCCCCACCCCGACTCGGCCGTTGCGTTCAGCTTCCGCGGGGACGAGCTCACCTATGGCGGGCTACGGCGCCGTTGTGCCGCTGTGCGCCGATCGCTCGTTGAGAGGGGCATCGCCCCAGGTGACCGGGTCGCGCTCGTGTTCGGGGCGACGCCCGAGTTCGCGATCGCCTATTTCGGGGCCCTCGGTGCTGGCGCCGTGACCGTGCCGCTCAATCCCAACAGCCCAGCCGCAGAGATCGATCGCGAGCTTCGCGCCGTCCGGACCTCACTCGTCCTCGTGGCCTCCGGTGGTCAGGACTCTCCCGGCGGGCTCGCAGCCGAGCTGCGCGGTCTCGGACACGAGGTCGCCGAGCTCGGGTCGCTCGACGGGTCCGGAGAGCCCGATGACGACCGCGACCCCGTGCCGATCATCGACCGCGCCCCTGAGGATCAGGCCGCTCTGCTGTTCACCTCCGGCACGGCCGGCTCGCCGAAGGCAGCAGTGCTGACACACGGGAGCCTGTTGGCGAACATCGAGCAGGTCGAGCTTCGCGTCGGGCTCGCCGCCACGGCGGACGACGTCGGGATCCTGGCAGTGCCGCCCTTCCACATCCTCGGCCTGAACGCCGTCCTCGGGGTGCAGGCCTATGTCGGAGCAAAGCTCGTGCTGCTGGAACGGTTTGACCCGGCCACGATGCTCGAGGCGATTGCCAGGGAGCGCGTCACGCTTCTCGCAGGCGTACCGCAGATGTTCGCGGCCCTGGCCGACTTCGAAGGCGCGACCGGAACCGAGCTCGCGAGCGTGCGACTCGCATGCTCGGGGGCGGCGCCCCTGGCGGAGGCAACCGCTGAGCGTTTCGAGCAGAAGTTCGGGGTGCCGATCTGGCAGGGCTACGGGCTGACCGAGGCATCGCCTGCTGTCACCTTCCCCGATCTGTCAGGCCGGCGCCAGGTGACCTCGGTCGGGATGCCGCTGCCCGGCGTCGAAGTGCGGGTCGTGGACTCCGACGGCCATGACGTCGAGCCCGGCGACCCGGGCGAGATCCTCGTCCGGGGCCCGAACCTGTTCGCCGGCTACTTCGAGGATGCCTCGGCGACAAACGGTGCCCTCGACCGCAAGGGCTGGTTGCACACAGGCGACATCGCCGTCATGTCAGAGGACGGTGCGATCACCATCGTCGACCGCCAGAAGGACCTCATAATCGTCTCGGGCTTCAATGTCTTCCCGGCCGAGGTCGAACAGGTGCTCGAGTCTCACCCGCTCGTCGAGGAGGCAGCCGTCTTGGGCGTGCCGGACGACACGTTCGGAGAGTCCGTCCGCGCTTTCGTCGTTCCTGTGGCCTCGATCTGGCCGGACGGGGCCGCCGCGCCGGAGGGACTCACCACCGATGAGCTGGCCCAACACTGCATGCGGTACCTCGCGCGGTACAAGTGCCCGCGGTCGGTCAGCTTCGTTCGTGAGCTCCCGAGAGGCATCCAGGGCAAGGTGCTCCGGCGCGCCGTCGGCTGACGGGCCCGGCCCACCCGGCTGGTGGGAGCACCGCTCAGTTTGTGACCGAATGCACGAGGTAGTTACCATCGGCGCCTATGCCCGAGCGTTTCGGCCGCCGTATCCCTGAGCCGACCGTCGTGCGCCTGCCCATCTACCAGCGAGTTCTGCTGGGGCTGTCAGCTGAGGGCGTCGCGACGGTCTCCTCCGCCGAGCTCGCCGACGCGGCCGGGGTCAATGCCGCCAAGGTGCGCAAGGACCTTTCGCACTTCGGCACTTACGGGACGCCCGGCACCGGCTACGACGTGAACTATCTGCTCGGTCAGATCCAGCGCGAGCTCGGAACCGACCAGGAGCGACCGGTCGTGATCGTAGGGCTCGGTCATCTCGGCCACGCGCTCGCGCGGTCGCAAGGGTTTGCCGGCGGGGGGTTCCGCCTCGTCGGGTTGTTCGACAACGATCCGTCGACAGTGGGCGAAGAGGTTGGCGGGCAACTCGTTCGACACATCTGCGAACTGGCGGAAGTCTGCCGGCAAGAAGAGGTCGCTGTCGGCATCGTCACCACTCCCGCGGCCGCAGCCCAAGAGGTGGCTGACTTCCTTGCGGCCGGCGGAGTGAGCGCGATCTTGAACTTCGCTCCCGCCGTGATCTCGGTCCCGCCCCGGGTTCAGGTGCGCCACGTCGACTTCTCGGCCGAGCTTCAGGTCCTCGCGTTCTACCAGGCGCATCCTGAGACGGTCGCTACCCGGGATGCGGCCGCAGCGTGGCGGGACGCGCACTCGCGCCGGCCACACGACGGAGCGGTCGCCTTCGAGCCCTCGAGCGGCACGGACTCGGCTAATGGCGCGGCGAGCCGGCCCGTCGCTCCGTGAGGACTCACCGGGGCGCGGTCGCTACGCTCGTTGGGCGCCGTCACCTGGCGTCTCGGCACGAGAGGTAACCGCTAAGTGGCAGTCGTCGTCGTCGGCATTCATGAGCGCAATGCACCGCTCAAGCTCTTCGAGAAGCTCGCGGTCTCTGACAGGGACCTCCCGAAGGTGCTCAATCAGCTCACCGACAGCCCGAACCTGAGCGAGGCGGTCGTCCTTTCCACCTGTATGAGGACCGAGATCTACGCCGTCGTCGAGCGCTTCCACGACGGTCTCTCCGACATCGAGGCCTGGATGCGGTCCCGCATCGGCGACGGCTTGTTCGGGCCGCACGCGCTCGTGAGGGGCGAGCAACGCCCCGCGCCGAGCGGCGGCGTCGTCGACCTCGGTGACAGGTTCGTCTGCTGGTACGACGACGCTGCCGTCGCGCACCTGTTCGAGGTCGCTGCCGGGATCGACTCGCCGGTGCTCGGTGAGGGCGAGATCCTTCGCCAGGTGCGTGACGCCGCCCAGAATGCCCATGTAGAGCAAGCGGCAGGTCCCGTGCTCGGCCCTCTGTTCCGGCACGCGGTCGAAGCCGGCAAGCGAGCCCGTAGCGAGACGGCGATCCAGCGGGGTACGACTTCGCTCGCTCACGCCGTCGTGGAGCTTGCTTCCGATCACGCTCTCGGTTTTGACGGGCGGCGGCTCCTCGTCGTGGGAGCAGGGGAGATGGGCAGTGGGATCGTGAAGGCGCTCGCCGGGCGGAGCGATCTCACCGGCGAGGTGGTCGTCGCCAACCGTGACGCCGACCGGGGCCGGTCGGTAGCGGATCTCGTTGCGGGCCGTGCGGTCTCGCTCGACGCTTTCGCCCATGAGCTCGAACAGGCAGACGTCGTGCTGACGTCGACGGCTGCCGGTGAGGTGATCTTGTCCCGCGACCGGATCGAGCCCATCCTCGAGCGTCGGCTGACCCACGGCGACGAACGGCGTCGCTTGGTGATCGTCGATGCCGCCGTGCCGCGCGATGTCGATCCCGCCGTCGCCGACCTCGAAGGCGTCGACCTGCTCGACATGGAGGACGTGAGGCGGTATGCAGAAGAGCAGATGTCGAATCGCCAGGCTGAGGTACCGGCCGTGCGCAGCGTGCTCGCCGAAGAGCTCGAGAGGTACAGGACGACCTCGGCCGGGAGGCTCGCCGCGCCCGTAGTCTCGGCGTTGCGCGACAGAGCCGACGAGCTTCGCCTGGCCGAGCTCGAGCGCTACGCGAGCCGGCTCGACGCCCTCGACCCTACAGACCGCGACCTGGTCGAGACGATCACGCGGAGAGTGGTAGCCAAGCTCCTCCACCAGCCGACGGTACGCGTGAAGGACGCGGCGGGCTCACCTCGCGGCGAACGCCTGGCCGAGGCGCTCCGTACGCTGTTCGACCTCTGAGGGCTGAGGCGGCGAGGCGCTGGGAGCCGTGAGCGCTGAGCGCAGGACCATCCGGCTCGCGACGCGCGGGAGTCCTCTCGCGCTCGCCCAGGCGCGGATCGTGAGCGCACTGCTCGCTGCCTCGCCGGAGGAGCGGGTCGAGACCGAGCTCGTCATCGTCGACACGGCCGGCGACCGGAGCCAGCGCGTACCGATCCATGCGGTCGGCGGCCAGGGCATATTCGTCAAGGAGGTCGACGCCGCCGTGATCGCCGGTCGTGCCGATGCGGCCGTCCACTCGGCCAAGGACCTCCCGGCTTCGCCCGCCGCCGGCGCCGAGGAGCGGTCTCTTCGCATCGTCGCCGTTCCTGCACGCTCCGATCCCCGTGACACGCTCGTCGGGAGAGCCCTCGACGATCTGCTGCCCGGCGCGCGCATCGCCACCGGATCAGTGCGCCGAAGGGCGCAGCTGGCGTGGCTACACCCGGACCTCATGTTCGAGGAGCTCCGGGGCAACATCGCGACCCGGCTCTCGAAGGTGCCGGACGGTGGCGCGGTCGTCGTAGCCATGGCCGCGCTCGTGCGCCTCGGATGGGAAGACAAGGCGGCTCACGTGCTGTCAGTGATGGAGATGCTGCCCCAGGTCGGGCAAGGGACAATCGCGATCTGCGCGCGTCCAGACGACGAGCGGACCACCGAGTTGCTGGCACCGATCGAAGACCGCCGGGCCCGCATCGCGCTCGATGCCGAACGGGCCTACCTGCGGGGCGTGGGAGGCGGCTGCGACCTGCCCGTCGGGGCCTATGCCGCCGTCGCTGACGACGGCTCGATAGAGCTCGAGGCGATCATCGCCAGCCTGGATGGCCACATGCTCGTGCGGGAGAAGGCAACGGGTACCGAACCCGACGCGGTCGGCAGCTCACTCGTACGTCGCATGCTCGACGAGACCGGGGGGCGTGCCCTGCTCGAGCGATCGGGCACTGGCTCGAGCACAGGCACCCAGTCGTGACCGTCTACCTCGTCGGCGCCGGGCCGGGCGACCCTGGGCTCCTCACGGTGAGGGCAGCCGATCTGCTCGGTCGCGCGGATGCCGTCGTCCACGATCGCCTGGTGGACGAACGAGTTCTCGCGCTCGCCCCGCTCGACGCCGTGCGACACGACGTCGGCAAGCGCCCTGGAGGCACCATCCGCCAGGACGAGATCAACGAGCTGCTGTGCTCCCTAGCCCGCGACCACTCGTGCGTGATCCGGCTGAAAGGCGGGGATCCGTACGTGTTCGGGCGGGGCGGGGAGGAAGCGCTCGCCCTGCAGGCCGCCGGTGTCGACTTCGAGGTCGTGCCCGGAGTCTCGTCGGTGAACGGCGTGCTCGCGTACGCAGGCATCCCGGTCACCCACCGCGGTATCGCGACGAGCTACTCCGTAGTCACGGGCCACGGGGCCGACGGCTCGGCGAGCGGCGGGCCGGCGCCAGTCGACTGGGAGGCGCTCGCACGAGTCGGTGGGACGATCGTCGTCCTCATGGGCGTCGCGCACCGAGGCGAGATCGCCCGAGGGCTCATCGGCGGCGGTCGGGCTCCCTCGACCCCGGTGGCGGTCATCGAGAACGGGACGCTGCCTCGCCAGCACACGGTCCGGACCACGCTCGCCGGGCTCGGCGCGACCGACCCTGGCACCCCGGCGATCATCGTCATCGGAGAGGTGGCTGGCCTCGACCTCGGCTGGTTCGAGGCAAGGCCGCTACTCGGATGGCGCGTAGTCGTCACTCGCAGTCGCCACCAGGCCTCGCTCCTCGCCGACAGGCTCGCAGCAGCGGGCGCGATGCCGATCGAGGTGCCGACGATCGAGATCGCCGAACCGAGTGACGGCGGCGCCGGCCTGCGTGCGGCGCTCGCCCGATTGGCGGAGTTCGACTGGATCGCGTTCAGCTCGGCGAACGCCGTCGCTCGCGTCTTCGCCGAGCTGCCCGACGCACGCGCCCTCGGCGGCATCAAGGTCGCGGCTGTCGGGCAGGCGACGGCCGGAGTACTGCGCGAGCACGGCAGTAATTGCCGATCTCGTGCCCGAAGTCGCTGTCGCGGAGCGGCTGGCGACAGCCTTCGGCCCGGCCCCCAAGAGTGGAGCCTCGGTGCTGGTGCCACAAGCGGCCCGAGCCCGTGCAGCGCTCGTGACCGGGCTGACATCCCTCGGGTACCGGGTGGAGACGGTCGAGGCTTACCGCACGATCCGTCCCGAGCTCGATCCTGCTGCCGCCGAGCTCCTGAAGGGCGCCGATGCCATCACGTTCTCATCTTCGTCGACCGTCGAGGGCTTCCTCGCTTCGTTCGGGGCGCGAGCGCTCCCACCGGTAGTGGCGTCGATCGGCCCGATCACGACCGAGACGGCGAAGGCAAACGGCATCGAGGTGGCGGTGCAGGCCGGGACGGCGTCGATCGAGGGCCTCGTCGAGGCGCTGGCAGAGTTCGCGGCGGCACACGGCCGGGCGAGGTAAGGCCCCAGGCCGGCCCGGTACGCTGGTCGCCATGTCATTCCCGGCTCGCCGCATGCGCCGCCTCAGGAGCACGGCCGCGTTGCGTCGCCTCGTGGCCGAGGTGCAGCTCTCGCCCGACGACTTCGTGGCACCCCTCTTCGTCCGTGAGGGCATCGACGAGCCCAACCCCATCGCCTCGTTGCCGGGCGTGGTTCAGCACACGCTCGAGTCGGTGACGACCGAGACCAAACGCCTCGTCTCGCTCGGTGTGCCGGCGCTCATCCTCTTCGGTATTCCCGCCTCGAAGGATCCCCTGGGGAACAGCGCCTCGGATCCAGATGGGATCGTGCAGCAGGCGCTGCAGGCCGTACGCGACACCGTCGGGGACGAGATCGTCGTCATGGCGGATCTCTGCCTCGACGAGTACACCGATCACGGGCATTGCGGCATCGTGCGTCCCGACGGCTCCGTCGACAACGACGCGACGCTCGAGCGGTACGCGGAGATCGCAGTCGTGCAGGCAGACGCGGGGGCGGCCGTCATTGCACCGAGCGGGATGATGGACGGTCAGGTGGCTGCCATCCGCCGGGCCCTCGACTCGAGCTCTCACCAGGAGGCAGCGATCCTCGCTTACTCTGCCAAGTACGCATCCGCGCTCTACGGCCCGTTCCGTGAGGCGGTCGACGTCACGATCCTCGGGGGCGGGGACCGTCGTGCCTACCAACAGGATTGGCACAACGTCACCGAAGCTCTCACCGAGGCGCGCCTCGACGTGGAAGAGGGCGCCGACATGGTGATGGTCAAGCCGGCGGTCACCTACCTCGACGTGCTGAGCGCGGTGCGTGCCGCGGTCGATGTGCCGGTGGCCGCCTACCAGGTGAGTGGCGAGTACGCGATGATCCGAGCCGCAGCGATGCGCGGATGGATCGATGGCGAGGCGATCATGCTCGAGCAGCTGACCGCCATCAAGCGGGCCGGCGCGTCGTTCATCCTCACCTACTTCGCGGCCGAGGCTGCCGAGCTGCTCGGTGCCTGACCCCGAACACTCCCGCAGCGCCGAGCTCTTCGAGCGGGCGCTGCGGGTCACTCCGGGCGGAGTCAACTCCCCGGTGAGGGCGTTCGGCTCGGTTGGGGGGACTCCCTACTTCGTCGCATCCGCATCCGGCGCCTACGTCACCGACGCGGATGGCAACAGGTACCTCGACTACGTACAGAGCTGGGGCGCATCGATCCTCGGTCACGCCCATCCGGCCGTCGTCGGCGCCGTCCACGCGGCGGCCGAGCGCGGCACGACCTACGGGGCGCCCACCGAAGGCGAGGTGCTGCTGGCCGAGACCCTCACCGAAGCGGTGCCGGGCTGTGAGCAGGTGCGCCTCGTCTCTTCGGGCACCGAAGCGACGATGACGGCTGTCCGTCTCGCGAGGGGTGCCACGGGCCGCCCGCGGGTGGTGAAGTTCGCCGGCTGCTACCACGGCCACAGCGACGGTCTGCTCGCCGCAGGCGGTAGTGGCGTCGCGACGCTGGGCCTCGCCGGCTCCGACGGCGTGCCGGCCGGGGCGGTGGCGGACACACTCGTCGTTCCGTATGGAGTCGTGCCCGAGCTCGACGACGACGTCGCCTGTGTCATCGTCGAACCGGTCGCCGCCAACATGGGCCTCGTCGTGCCCGAGCCGACGTGGCTCGAAGCACTGCGGGCGGCATGTGACGCAGCGGGAGCGCTGCTCATCTTCGACGAGGTGATCACCGGCTTCCGTGTCGCGCGCTCTGGTGCGGCCCCTCTGTTCGGGGTGCGACCGGATCTGTTCACCTTCGGCAAGGTGATCGGGGGCGGGCTCCCACTCGCCGCGCTCGGCGGCAGCGCGCGCCTGATGGGCCATCTCGCGCCTTCCGGGAGCGTGTACCAGGCCGGCACCCTCTCGGGGAACCCGCTCGCGACGGCGGCCGGGCTTGCTGCTCTCGAACTTCTCGGCGAAGACGCGTACGAGGCGCTCGCGCTTCGCGTCGGGCGGCTCGCATCCGGCCTGCGGGAGGCGATCTCGTCGTCAGGGCTCGAAGTCGAGGTCCCGGTCTTTCAGACGCTGCTCGGCGTCTACTTCGCCGACGCTCCTGTGCGGAACTACGACGACGCTGTGCGGGCGGCCTCGAACGGCCTTTACGCGCCGTTCTTCCGGGCGATGCTGCGGCGTGGCGTCGCGCTGGCACCGAGCGCTTACGAGGTCACGTTCTGCTCGATGGCGCACGGCGAGGACGACATCGAGCGCACGATCGAGGCGGCCGCTGACTCCGCGAGCGAAGTGGCAGCCTCCAGGTGAGACTTCAGCCCGCGGCGCGCAGGCGCCGCCGCTCCACGAGCTTCGTGAACGCGGCGGCGGACCGGTAGATCGCCTCGGGAGGTCCGGCGAGCTCGGGCCGGGTCAGGTTGGCCATGATGGCAAGCATCCACTCCATCACAGGCGACGCATACATGCCGGTCCCGACGCAAGCCCGCATGATGGTTGGATTCCCGATCACCTTCACGAAAGAGCGGGCGACGGCGTAGTAGCGCCCGTACTCTGCCTGCAGGCGCTCCTCGTAGCCGGCGAGCCGCCCGAGGTCACCCGAGCCGATGGCCGCGGCGACGATCTCCGCCGCGATGCGCCCGGTCTCGTAGCCGTATGCGATCCCCTCGCCGTTGAACGGGTTGATCGACCCGGCGGCGTCCCCTACGACGACCCAGTCGGGCCCGACGCGGGGGCCCACGGAGAGACCCATCGGCAACCGCCCACCAGTCGGTTCCCCGAGAGCGGTCTCAGGTGAGATGCACCACGACTTCGGCGCGAAGTCGACGAACTGCTCCATGAGCTTGGTCGTGTTGAGGCCCTTCCAGCGCTCGGAAGTCGACAAGAGGCCTATGCCGACGTTCACGCGGCCGTCGCCGAGCGGGAAGATCCATCCATAGCCGGGCACGACGTCGCCGTTGCGGTCGCGGATGTCGAGATGGGACTCGATGAACGGGTCGTCGTGCCGGGGCGAGTCGAAGTAGCCGCGGATCGCCATGCCCTGCGGCCAAGCCTTCTCCCGGGCAGTGCCGAGCGCCCGACCGAAGCGAGTGAGCGACCCGTCCGCGACGACGACACAGCGAGCGCGTACCTCAGAGGTCGTCCCTCGGTCGACATCGAGGATCCTCGCGCCGCCGGCTCGGCGGTGGCCCGAGGCGTCGGTGTCACCGTCCGCACCGAGCGGGGCGACGGCCTCCGCGCCCTGCCACAGCTCTGCGCCGGCTTTCTCGGCGTTGGCTGCGACGAGCCCGTCGAGATCGAAACGCGTCACGGTGTAGGCGTAGGAGGGGAACTCGGGATGCTCGGGCCATCTCATCTCGAGCGTCCGGCCGAACGCGGCCGAGCGCAGGCCTTCGTAGCGGTGATGGTTGGCGGCGAGGTCGGGTTCGAGACCCATCTCGGCGAGCTGGCGCACCGAGCGAGGAGTCAGCCCGTCGCCGCACGTCTTCACGCGGGGGAAGTGCTTCTTATCGACGAGGACGACGTCGAGCCCGCGGCTCGCAAGCCAGTAAGCGGCTGCGCTCCCCGACGGCCCGGCGCCTATGACTAGCACGTCGCAAGAGCGTTCGGACGGGCGTGGCGGCTGTACGTCGGCGTCGGCAGTCACAGGCAAGAGTGTACGAGCGGGGAGTGCGAGATCACTCAGGATGCCTCTAGCCGCCAGACCTCGAGTCGACCCTTCACCGGCACCCGCACGTAGCCGAGGGCCGTGGCGTAGTACTCGAAGTTCCGGACGGAAGGGGCTATGAGCCACGTCGCCAGGTCCGAGGCCGGGTCCACGACCACGTACTCGGGAACTGGCACTGCACTTCTCTGACCCGGCTTCGGCACCATGACGTTGGCGTCCTTGCTGGCGATCAAGTAGCCGCGTGGCGCTGCTCGTGCCTGGAACAGAGCGTGCGGTGACAGGTAGTTGGCGAGGACGGTCCCGTCAGCGGCGTAGAGCACGAGGCAGCGAGGCGTGCAGGTGATTACGCGGGCAGCCTGCTGATAGGGCCCGATGGTGACGGTGGCGACCGCCCCCATCGTCAAGACCGTTCCGATCGCGAACGCCAATGTCGCAGCAGCCGCCGGCACGAGTGCCAACCGCACGACCGCCACCCGCATGAGCGACCCCCGCACCCGCCGGCCGGAGGACAGCGTCCGGAGCCCGATCGCGGCGGCCGCGATCACGCCCGGCTCCCAGTCGATCCAGTAGTAGGGGAGCGAGAGGTGCGTCGCCAGGGTGAGGAAGACCCAGACGCTTGCACTGGCGCCGAGCGCGAAGAGCGCCGCCCCACTCCGGCTGACGAGGGCGACAAGGCAGCACGCGCCGAGCGCCACTGCGACGGGCCAGGTCAGGCCCGAGGTGGCGTAGGCGAGGCCGGACCACCACGGCGCGAGCAAGTAGAAGTGGTGGCCGATGACTGCGCTCGTCCCGCGAGCCGCATGAGCCGACTGGAAGTGCACCATGTCGCGGATCTGGGTGATGGCCAGATGGAACCCGAACGGGGCGTAGACGGCGACCACTATCACGACACAGCCGGCGATGCCGGCCCCTATCTCCGCCAGGATGCGCCGGCCTTGACCCTTCGCCCGCATCACGACTGGCACGCCGAGGAGCACCGGGGCGACGAACAGGCCCGGCACCTTGGAGCATGCCGCTGCCGCACAGGCAGCTCCGGCGAGGAACGGCCACACCACTCCGCCCTGTTTCAACCAGCGCCAGCCGAGGAAGAGCCCTGCGGCGAAGAAGCACGCGACGAAGGGGTCGAGCAGGGCGAAACGATCGACGCGAATGGCCTCGAGGCTGACCCCGTTCTCGATCCCCGCTTGCGGGGAGAGCCCCCAGAGGGCTCCGGCTGCAAGGCCCCATCCCCAGCCGCCGACGTCCCGTACGAACAGGTAGAGGAACACCGCCGTCGTGATCGCAGCCACCGCAGTCACGAGCCGAGCCGTCGTGATTGTGTCCCCGAAGAGGTAGAGGCCGACCCCGAGCAGCTCCTTTCCGAGGGGCGGGTGCGCGGTGTTGCAGAGCATCTGGCTGTGCTTCAGGTAGAGGTACCCGCACTTCCTGTAGGCGTACTCGTCGCTCGGCGCGTCGGGGACGGCGATCCTCCACGTGGCGACGAAGACCACGAGAGCGCCGGTCACAAGGTGGGCGGCGCTCTTGGCAAGAGGTGCTCTCTCCCGTCCGCCCGCCCTCGGGTCTGCCGTCCTCACTCCGATCGCGGCGGCGGGTGACGGCCTGCGACTGGGTCCGGATCGGTCGTCCACGGCGTGGCGAAGTGTACGCGGTGCGCCTGACCTACAGTCCCTGGCTGTGGGGACCGGCGCGGAAGCGAGGCCGGTCCCCGCCGGATGTGACCGCGTGCACAAGCGCGTGGTAGAACCCCTTGGAGACCCATGGGAAGCCTCGTTAGTTACCTCCCGATCTTCCTGATGATCGTGCTCGGCATCGTGTTTGCCGCGCTGTCGTTCGTCGCATCGAAGCTGCTCGCGCCCTATCGGCCGACCGCGGCGAAAGAGGCGCCCTACGAGTGCGGCATCGTCCCGACCCACGAGCCCAATCACCGCTTCCCGGTTCGCTTCTATCTCGTCGCGATGATCTTCATCATCTTCGACATCGAGATCATCTTCCTGTTCCCGTGGGCGGTGGTCTTCAACAAGCTCCACACCTTCGGCCTGGTCGAGATCCTCGTCTTCGCGGCAGCGGTGTTCGTCTCGTTCGTCTATCTCATATCGAACGGCGCTCTCGACTGGGGTCCGATCAAGCGCGTCCAGCCGATCGCCACCGAGCAGGAGCGCACGAGCCGCACGACGGTCCGCCGGGTAGGCCCATCGAGCGGCGAAGCCGCCTGACGCGCGAGGAGACAAGCGATGGGGCTTGAAGACCTCAGTCACAACTTCCTGACGGGCCAGCTGGAAGAGCTCGTCAAATGGGCACGGCGCTCGAGCGTCTGGCCGGCGACGTTCGGCCTCGCGTGCTGTGCAATCGAGATGATGGCTGCCGGGGCGGCGGACTACGACCTCTCTCGCTTCGGCATGGAGGTCTTCCGCGCCTCGCCGCGCCAGGCCGATCTCATGGTCGTCGCCGGCCGCGTCTCCCAGAAGATGGCCCCCGTGCTCCGGCAGGTCTACGACCAGATGATGGAGCCGAAGTGGGTCATCTCGATGGGCGTTTGCGCCTCTACGGGGGGGATGTTCGACAATTACGCCATCGTCCAGGGTGTCGACCAGATCGTCCCTGTCGACGTGTACGCGCCGGGTTGCCCGCCGAGCCCGCAGACCCTCATCCACGCGATCCTCACGCTTCACGAGAAGATCCGCACAGGCGAGATCACCCGTCGAGGGCCGGACGGCGCTGGTGCCGGCATCCACGTCGCCGAGCCCGTGCCCGGGTGGGTCCAGCCCCAAGCCAACCCGGTCCATCTGGGAACGCCGCGGTGACCGACGTCACCGCGATCGAGACACTCCCCGAGGCTCGCGGAGGTGCGCTCCGCGCAGGTGCGCGGCAAGCTGGTGCTGCACCCGAGCCGCGAGCAATACGTCGCTGCCTGCCAAGCACTACGCGACCACTCCTTTGTGATGTGCGCCGACCTGTGCGGCGTCGACTACCTCGGTCACCCTGGGCGCGACCTTCCCGAAGGCGTGGAGCCCCACCGATTCGAGGTCGTCGTGAACTTGCTCTCGATGGAGCCCCCCAGCCGGGTGTCCCTTCGCGTCCAGGTACCCGAGACCGATCCGACGCTCCCGACCCTCGTGCACATCTACCCCGGCACCGAAGCGATGGAGCGCGAGGTGTTCGACATGTTCGGCCTGAGTTTCGAAGGGCACCCCGACCTCACGCGCATCCTCATGCCGGAGGACTGGGAGGGGCACCCGCTCCGCAAGGATTACTCGACGGGACGAGTGCCGGTTCAGTTCAAGGAAGCACCCGGCCCGCGATGACCGACCAGACACCCGAGGAGACGGAGGTTGCCACCGAGCCCGGGGAGACGACGATCCCCGAGGTGACGGGCGCGGGCACCGGCGCCGCGCCGCTCCCTTACGAGCAAGAGGTCGAGGAGAGGCTTGCTGAGAGGACCTCCGAGGGACCTGAGGAGGAGCTCGATCGGGACAAGACCAACCCCGAAGAGCTCACCATCGAGGAAGGGGCGATCCTGCGCCTGCCCGAGGGGCTCGTGCTGGACCCGGGCGACGTCGACGTCGAGTTCGGCGAAGACGAGACGATGATCATCAACATGGGGCCGCAGCACCCCTCCACCCACGGCGTGCTGCGGATCATGATGGAGCTCCAAGGCGAGACGGTGCTCCGCTCCAAGCCCGTGGTCGGATACCTCCACACGGGGATGGAGAAGACCGGCGAGGAGCTCACCTACGTCCAGGGCTCGACGAACGTGACCCGGATGGACTACCTCTCGCCGCTCCACAACGAGCTCGTCTACTCGCTCGCCGTCGAGGAGCTGCTCGGGGTCGAGGTCCCTCCGAGGGCGACGTGGATCCGCATGCTCATGTGCGAGCTCAACCGGATGTCCTCTCACATCATGTGGACGGCGACGAACGGGATGGACCTCGCTTCGACCTCGATGATGATCTACGGGTTCCGCGAGAGGGAGATGATCCTCGCCTTCTTCGAGAAGGTGACCGGCCTCCGGATGAACCACAACTACATCCGGCCGGGCGGAGTCGCCGCCGAGCTGCCCGACGGCTGGGAGGACGACGTCCAGGCACTTCTCGACACGATCCCCGCCCGGATCGACGAGTACGACGAGCTGCTGACGGGCCAGCCGATCTTCCGCGAGAGGACCGAGGGCGTGGGCATCATCAGCCCGGAGCTCGCCCTCGCGATGTCGGCGACCGGGCCAATTCTCCGAGCCGCAGGGGTTCCCTGGGACCTACGCCGATCGATGCCGTACATGTACTACGACGAGCTCGACTTCGATGTGGTCGTCGGGACCGTCGGGGACACCTTCGACCGCTACGCCGTCCGGCTGAACGAGATCCGTGAGTCCTGCAAGCTCGTAGCTCAGATCCTCGAGCGCCTTCCCGAGGGCGACTACAGGACCCAGGACAAGAAGGTGACCCCGCCTCCGCGTGCACGGATCGACGAGTCGATGGAAGCCCTCATCCATCACTTCAAGATCTTCACGCGCGGTTTCGAGGTCCCCGCCGGGGAGGTCTACACGGCCGTCGAGTCGCCACGCGGCGAGCTCGGCTGCTACCTCGTATCGGACGGGACGAACAAGGCGCACCGGCTGCATGTGCGGGGGCCGAGCTTCGTCAACCTGCAGTCGCTGCCGGCCATGTTGCGCGGAGGCCTCATCGCCGACGCGATCGCCGTCATCTCCTCGGTCGACCCCGTCATGGGGGAGGTGGATCGCTGATGGCGCACCTCAACGCCGAAGCTCTTCACACCGCAGAGGCGATAGTCGCCCTCTACCCCGAACGCCGCTCGGCCCTCATCCCGCTCTGCCACTTGGCTCAGGCACAGGACGGCTATCTCACCGAGGAAGCCATGGAGGACGTCGCCAAGATGTGTGGCGTCTCGCCGGCCGAGGTCCGGGGAACAGCCTCGTTCTACGACATGCTGCATACCGAGCCGGTGGGAAAGTACGTCTTCGCCGTCTGCACCAACATCGCATGCATGCTGGCCGGCGCCTACGAGGTCCTCGAGCACGCCGAGCAGCACCTTGGCGTCCAGGCCGGGCAGACGACGGCGGACGGGCTCTTCACGATCGAAGAGGCCGAGTGCCTCGCCGGTTGTGACCAGGCCGTGTGCTTGCAGGTGAACCATCGTTTCTTCGGGCCGATCGACGAAGACGGCTTCGACCGCCTCGTCGGCGACCTCGCCGCAGGGCGCCTCGACGACACCGTGCCGCCGCACGGTGTGCTGAACCGGGTGCCAAGGCGCGTCGCGCTCCCGGCCCGCCAGCGCCGCGACCGCGTGGAAGAGGGCACGACCTGATGCTGACCGACGCCCCGCGGATCGTCACGGCCCGCCTCGGCCACGAGGACTCGCACACCCTCGAGCGCTATCTCGCCACCGGCGGCTACGAGGGCCTGCGAAAGGCGCTGTCGATGACGCCCGAGGCGGTGCACGACGAGATCAACACCGCCAGCCTGCTCGGCCGGGGCGGCGCCGGGTTCCCCGCCGGGCGGAAGTGGTCGATGCTGCGGCAGGCACCGACGACTTACCTCGTCATCAACGGCGACGAATCGGAGCCGGCCACCTTCAAGGACCACCTGCTCATCGAGCGCGACCCTCACCAGATCGTCGAGGGGACGATCATCGCGGCCTACTCCATCGGCGCCGCGCAGGCCTTCATCTTCTGCCGCGGGGAATTCGCCCTCGGCCTCGAGCGGCTGCAGCAGGCGGTGAACGAGGCGTACGCCCATGGCGCACTCGGCGCGTCCATATTCGGGTCGGACTTCTCGATCGACCTCGTCGTCCACCCTGGGGCAGGCGCCTACATCTGTGGCGAGGAGACGGCGCTCCTCGAAGCGCTCGAGGGAAAGCGTGGTTTCCCCCGGATCAAGCCCCCGTACTTCCCCGCCGTGGTCGGGCTCTACGGAGAGCCGACAGTCGTCAACAACGTCGAGACGATGTCGAACCTGCCCTGGATCGTGCTGAACGGGGGCGCGGCCTTCGCCGCCCTCGGCGCCGGCACGTCGACGGGTACGAGGCTCTTCGCCCTGTCCGGACACGTCGAGCGCCCGGGTTGGTACGAGCTCGAGATGTCGAAGACGACCTTCAGGGACTTGATCTACGAACCCTCGCTCGGTGGCGGGGTGCGCAATGCGCGCCAGCTGAAGGCGTTCATCCCGGGCGGGGTCTCGGCGCCGTGGTTCTTCCCCGAGCACCTCGACATGGGTCTCGACCAGGACGCGGTGGGCCAAGCCGGCTCGATGCTCGGGTCGGGGTCCGTCGTCGTGATGGACGAGACCACATGTGTGGTGCGAGCCGCGTGGCGGATCACGCGTTTCTTCCACAAGGAGTCCTGCGGCCAGTGCACGCCGTGCCGAGAGGGCAGCGGCTGGGTCGAGAACATCCTGCGGCGCATCGAGGACGGCTTCGGGCGCGAAGAGGACCTCGATCTGCTGCTCGATCTGTGCGACAACATCGCACCGGGCCTCACGTGGCCGCCGAAACAGACGACGATCTGCGTCCTCGGGCCTTCCATCCCCTCGTCCATCGTCTCGGGGATCCACCACTTCCGCGACGAGTTCCTCCTGCACGTGAAAGAGGGGGGCTGCCCGATGCCGCCGGACGAGGTCCGCCATGTCTGACGTGACAGCCGCGATCGACCAGGTGACTCTCACCATCGACGGCCGCACCGTCACAGCCGCTCACGGCGAGCTGATCATCGAGGCAGCCGAGCGAGCCGGCGTCTTCATCCCCCGGTTCTGCTACCACCCCCGGATGAAGCCTGTCGGAATGTGCCGCATGTGCCTCGTCGAGGTCTCCGGGCCGCGCGGGCCAAGCCTGCAGCCCGCCTGCTTCGTGTCTGTGGGCGAGGGCCAGGAGATCGAGACGGCCTCGCCGGCGGCCCGCAAGGCCCAGCAGGGCGTGCTCGAGTTCCTCCTCGTCAACCACCCGCTCGACTGCCCCGTCTGCGACAAGGGCGGGGAGTGCCCGTTGCAGGACCAGGCGATGAGCCATGGGCCGGGCGAGTCACGGTTCATCGAGGAGAAGCGCCACTTCGCCAAACCCATCGCCCTCGGCCCACTCACGCTCCTCGACCGCGAGCGCTGCATCCAGTGCGCTCGCTGCACCCGGTTCGCCGAGGAGATAGCGGGCGAGCCGCTCATCGATTTCTTCAGCCGTGGTGACAAGATCGAAGTGGCCGTGTTCCCCGAGCGGCCCTTCACGTCGTACTTCTCCGGCAATACCGTCCAGATCTGCCCAGTCGGCGCCCTCACCGCGGTGCCGTACCGCTTCAAGTCCCGCCCGTGGGACCTGGAACAGGTCGAGACCACCTGCACATTCTGTGCCGTCGGGTGCCGGGTGGCGATGCAGTCGTCGGCGGGCAGGGTCGTGCGATTCCTCGGTATCGACTCCGGGCCGGTCAACCAGTCCTTCCTCTGTGACAGGGGCCGTTACGGCTTCGAGGCGATCCACGCGACCGAGCGCTTGACCGAGCCGCTCGTGCGCACCGAAGGCGAACTGGCACCGGCTACCTGGAACGCCGCGTTGCGAGCGGTCGCGGCGGGCATCCGCCATGGGTTGTCCTCGCAGGGCGCGTCGTCGATCGGCATCATCGGCGGGGCACGGCTGCCGAACGAGGACCAGTATGCGTGGTCAAAGCTCGCCCGTGCCGTGATCGGCACGGACAACGTCGACGCACAGCTCGGCGACGGCCTGCCGGGCGCGCTCGTCGCGTCGTTGCCCCATGCGACCATCGACGACGCCTGCTCGGCCAAGGCCGTGGTGCTCCTCACCGGTGACCTGCGCGAAGAGCTGCCTGTGCTGCACCTGAGGCTGCGTATGGCGGCCGCTCACGACGGCCTCAAGATCGTCGACTGCTCGCCGGTCCCGACGTCACTCTCGGAGGTGTCGGCAGCAGTGGTGCCCGGACGCCCCGGAGAGGCCGCAAGCCTGGCGGAGGCCCTCGTCGCACCGGAAGGATCGGTCCCAGAGGTCGCCGGCGTCAGCTCTGCAGCCGTCAGCTCTGCGCGAGCCGTACTGGCGGGCTTGGCGGCGAGCGACGTGGTGGTCGTCATCGGTCGCACGTCGGTGTCGGAGAGTGCCGAGTCGCTCGCCGCTGCCGCTGCGGTCCTGGCACAGGGTTGGGAGGGCGTGCGTTTCCTGACGGCGTTGCGCCGCTCGAACGTGCGCGGCGCGATCGACATGGGCCTCGCGCCCGGTCTGCTCCCCGGCCGGGTGACGCTCGAGGCGGGTCGCGGATGGTACGAGATCCAGTGGGGGACGGTCCCCGGCGCCACCGGGCTCGACACTCGCGGGATGCTCGAGGCGGCGGCTGCCGGGGCACTGCGCGTGCTCGTGCTCGTCGGAGCTGACCCCTTGGTCGACTTCCCCGACCGCGACCTTGCGACCCGGGCTCTCGAGGCCATCCCGTTCCTCGTCGCGATCGACACCTTGCCGTCGGCCTCGGCACAACTCGCCGACGTCGTATTGCCGGCGGCCGGCTTCGGCGAGCGATCGGGCACGATCACGAACCTCGAAGGCCGGGTGTCACGGCTCGCCCAGAAGGTGGTCGCACCGGGACTCGCGGGCTGACTGGGTGATCGCGTCCGAGATTGCAGAGCACCTCGGCTACGACCTCCAGTTCGACCATGTCGAAGGGATCTGGGAAGAGATCGAGGAGGTCGCGCCTTCTCACCGCGGCGCCACGGTGGGGGCCGTGTACGGGGCTTCGGCACCTGACGGAGTGGTCGTCCCCGTCGGGTCGGTAGCTCTGGGGCAGGCCGGCCAGATCACGACCCGCAGGCCGCTCGACCCCATTGCCACCCCGGGGATCGACTCGGTCAATACCCAGGGTGCGCCCTTGTCGGCCGGGGCGGCGGAGATCTCGAGCGGGGAGGTGGCCGAGTCAATGGAGATCGAGGGCCTCGTCGCCGGCGCGCCCGAGCCCCACCGAGAGCGTCATCGCCGGTAGCAGCGTCGCCCGGCCGCAGCTGGTCGCTTTCGATGCCTCCCGTTGGCCGGCGCCTGCCGTGCCGGTGCCGGATTCGTACTCTCTGAGGCTCGTGGCCCGGAGGTCGCTTTACGACCAGGGGACGCTCGTACAAGCGTCGCCGTCGCTCGGCGTGCTTGCCCCGGGCCAACAGCTCCACATGCGGCCGAGAGAGGTCGAGCAGCTCGGTGTCGTCTCCGGAGGTCAGGTGAGGGTCCGCTCGGCGCGGGGCGAGCTCATCGTGCCAGTGGTTGCGGACGAGCGCGTGCCGGCCGGCGTGGCCACGCTCGGGCTCAACCTGACGCCGGTCGACGAGGCCGGCGCCACGGCACTGATCGACAGCGACGAGCCAGCGCAGCTCGTCCGGGTGGAGACCGTGGAGGGCTGATGGACCCGCTCTTCGCTCACGGCGTTGATCTCGGCGTCTTCATCATCGCCGTGGTCAAGGTGCTGGTCGTCTTCGCCGTCTTGATGGTCGCCGTCATGATGATGATCTGGCTGGAACGCAAGGTCATCTCGGACATGCAGAACCGGATCGGGCCGAACCGCGCCGGCCCCTTCGGCATCCTGCAGTCGCTCGCCGACGGCATCAAGCTCTTCTTCAAAGAGGACCTCCTGCCGGAGAAGGCCGACCTCTTCGTGTTCAAGCTGGCCCCGTACCTGACGTTGCTGCCGGCCTTCTTGATCTTCACCGTCGTCCCGATCGGCGGTGTCGTGACCCTCGCCCATCACACTTTCGAACTCCAGGTGGCCGATCCCCCGATGGGGATCCTGTTCCTGCTCGCCCTCTCCTCGGTGTCGGTCTACGGGACGATGCTCGCCGGCTGGTCGTCGGGATCCAAGTACCCGCTGCTCGGCTCGGTGCGCGCCAGCGCCCAGATGATCAGCTACGAGGCGGCCATGGGCCTCGCGGTGGCAGCGGTGGTCCTCGTGGACAGGACGCTCTCTACGTGTGCCATCGTGGCTGCGCAGGCTGCCAGCGTCTGGCACTGGGGAGTGTTCCGCACTGGGATAGTCCCGTTCCTGATCTTCTGGATGGCGGCAACCGCTGAGCTCAACCGCCCGCCCTTCGACCTCGTCGAAGGCGAGCAGGAGCTGGTCGGCGGCTTCCACACGGAGTACTCGTCCATCCGGTTCGCCCTCTTCTACCTGGCCGAGTTCATGAACATGATCACGATGTCAGCGATCATGGTCACGCTGTTCTTCGGTGGCCCCGACGGCCCGGGCTTCCATTTCCTTCGGTGGGTGTGGCCGATCTTCTGGTTCGTCGGCAAGACCTTCGTCTTCTTGTACGTGTACATATGGATCCGGGCGGCACTGCCGAGGCTTCGCTACGACCAGCTGATGGACCTCGGGTGGAAGCGGCTGATCCCGCTCTCGCTCGCATGGCTCCTCGTGATCGCGGGAGTGCTGATCAGCCCGGCGTGGGGCTTCGCGATCTTCGGTGGTTGTCTCGTCGCGGGAGCCGGGCTGGTCCAGGCGCTTCGCGTGAGCCGCAGCAGGCGGGAGCTTCGAGGCCGAGAGGGCTGGGGAGGGGCGGGCGGCCCGAGCCGCCCCGCACGTGCAGCTGCGGTCGTTGGCGGCCGGGAGCGAGGAGGCGAGCGCGCGGTGACTTTGCCGAGTTTCTTCGGGGGGTTCAAGGTCACCCTCAAACAGGTCCTTGAGCCGCGGGTCACTCACCAGTACCCCAAGGTCAAGCGGGAGAAACCCCCCCGCGCCCACGGCCGCCACGTCCTCAACCGGTACGAGGACGGCATGGAGAAGTGCATCGGTTGCGAGCTGTGCGCGGCTGTGTGCCCGGCGGACTGCATCTACGTGCGCGGGGCGGACAACTCCCCGGATGCGCCCGTCTCGCCGGGCGAGCGCTACGGCTTCGTCTACGAGATCAACTACCTCCGATGCATCCACTGCGACCTTTGCGTGGAGGCGTGCCCGACCGAGGCGATAACAGAGTCGAAGATGTTCGAGTTCTCCTTCGTCAACCGGGCGGACGCCATCTACACCCGCGGAGCTCGTGGTCGGTGACGACGGCAAACCTCAGCAGATGCCGTGGGAGGACTGGCGCGAGGGTGAGGACGAGCACACGTCGGCCTGGATGCGGGCGACGGCTCCTTCGGGTGCGGCCGCCTACGAGGGCGAGGTCCAGTGGTCGGGCGAGCTCGGGTACGGGGTAAGGGCACCCGAGGGTGGCCAGAGCGGCAAGCGGGACGACGACGCGACCGGGAACATCTCGATCCGGACCGCCGAGCGCCGCAAGATCCCCCGCAGCGCCGGGGGCAAGGTCATCTGATGGGACATCTGATGCTCGCCGCGACGCTGCCTGACTCGATCACCTTCGCCATCGCGGCGGTGATCACGATTGTCGGCGCCCTCGGCGTCGTGCTTTCGCGCAATCCCGTTCACGCCGCGCTCAACCTCATCATGACGCTGTTCGGCGTGGCGGTGCTGTTCGTCGAGGAGGACGCTCAGTTCCTCGCGGCGGTACAGGTCATCGTCTACGCAGGCGCGATCGTCGTGCTGTTCCTCTTCGTGATCATGCTGCTCGGCGTCGATCGCCAGGAGTCGCTCGCCGCCGATCCGATGCCAAGGCAGCGCTGGGTGGCGCTCGGGCTCGGCCTGCTCGGCCTTGCCGAGATAGTGCTGCTCGCACGTGGCAAGTGGCCGCTCGGGGCGCACTCGGTCGCCGGCAAGGCGGAGGGGACCGGGAACACGAACGTCTACGTCCTCGGCAAGGCGCTGTTCACCACGTACCTGCTGCCCTTCGAAGTCACCTCGGCACTGCTCGTGATAGCCGTTGTCGGAGCGGTCGTGCTCGCCCGCCGGCCGCGGGAGCCGGGACCGGGATCGGGATCATGAGCGTCCCCGCCAGCTTCTACCTGACGCTGTCAGCCCTGCTGTTCAGCATCGGCGCCGTCGGGCTCCTCATCCGGAGAAACGTCCTCGTGATGTTCATGTGCGTCGAGCTCATGCTCAACTCCGCGAACCTCGCCTTCGTGACGTTCGCCCGCGAGCTGAACGACGTGGGCGGTCAGATCGCCGTCTTCTTCGTCCTCGTCGTCGCTGCTGCCGAGGTCGTCGTCGGCCTCGGCATCATCGTCGCCATCTTTCGCCGCCGCGTCGGCGCCACGGCCGATGACATCCACGTGATGAAGGGCTGAGCCACGACGTGATCCACGCCGCCTTCCTCATCCCTCTCTTCCCGCTCCTCGGGTTCGCCGTGCTCGCGCCTCTCGGGCGCCGGCTCGGCAACCCGCTCGCCGGGTGGGTCGCCACGCTCTTGGTGGCTGCGAGCTTCGTGACGACGATCGTCGTCTTCGCCGGCCTGCTCGGCCAGAGCGCGGATCACCGGTCGTACACGCAGAACTGGTGGACGTGGTTCTCGGTCGACCGCCTGCACGTCACCGCTTCTATCCTCGTCGACCCGCTGTCCATGACGATGGCCCTCTTCGTCACCGGCGTCAGTACGCTCATCCACCTCTACTCCATCGGGTACATGGAGCACGACGCCCAATTCCCGAAGTTCTTCATGTACATGAACCTGTTCGTCTCCTCGATGCTGCTGCTCGTGCTCGGCGGCAACTTCGTCATGACTTTCCTCGGATGGGAAGGCGTCGGCGTCTGCTCGTACTTCCTGATCGCCTTCTGGTTCGACCGCCCGAGTGCTGCCAGTGCCGGCAAGAAGGCGATGATCTTCAACCGCATCGGAGACGCCGGCTTCCTCATAGCCATGTTCCTGATCTTCGAGCGGACAGGCTCGCTCCAGTACCAGACGGTGTTCTCCCGGCTCGGCCACGTCGGCGGGCCCTCGCTCGTCGCGATAGCGCTGCTGTTGTTCCTCGGGGCAGCCGGCAAGTCGGCACAGCTGCCGCTCTATCCCTGGCTGGCCGACGCGATGGAAGGCCCGACCCCGGTCTCGGCGCTCATCCACGCCGCGACGATGGTGACCGCCGGTGTCTACCTGATGTGCCGGATCAACCCGATCCTTTACCGTGCCCCGGACGCCGCTCACGTGGTGGCGATCGTGGGGGCCCTGACGGCCTTCCTCGGTGCGACGATCGCCTGCGCCCAGACCGACATCAAGAAGATCCTCGCCTACTCGACGATCTCCCAGCTCGGCTACATGTTCATGGCCGCAGGCGTCGGAGCCTACGTTGCCGCCATCTTCCTCATGCTGACGCACGCCTTCTACAAGGCGCTTCTGTTCCTCGGGGCCGGATCGGTGATCCACGCCATGAACGACGAGCAGAACACGAAGGCGATGGGCGGCCTGCGCAAGATCATGCCGATCACTGCCGTCACGTTTCTCGTGGCCTGGCTCTCGATCGGCGGCTTCCCGCTGTTGTCCGGCTTCTGGTCGAAGGGCGACGTGCTCCTCAACGCCTACGGGTTCAGCCCGGCGCTGTACGCCCTCGGCGCCCTCACCGCGGTGCTCACGGCCTACTACATCGGTCGCTGCTACATGCTCGTCTTCTCGGGGAATGCCCGCTGGGTGGAGGCGCGACCCTCCGGCGACGGCCGCGGTGCGAGCACCGAGAGCGCCGGCCACGGCCACGAGAGCTCGCACGGCCACGGACCGCTCGCGCCGCACGACCCCTCATGGGTCATGACGGTGCCCCTCGTGGTGCTTGCGTTCCTGTCTGTGTTCGGGGGGATCATCAACTTGCCGTTCCACCCGAACTTCCTCCAGCTCGAGCACTGGCTGAATCCCGTGATCGGGAATCGCTTGTTCAACCACCACTTCACGCCGACCACCGAGATCCTCTTCGCGTTGGTCGATGCGGTGCTTGCTCTCGTCGGCATCGCGGTCGCCGTGACGGTGTGGCGGAACGCGGTCGACCGGCCGGAAGTCGAGCCGACGTTCCTCCAGCGCGCCTGGTTCATCGACTTCGGCTACGACCGCCTCGTCGCCCGTACGTCGACGCAGATGGCATCGGTCATGTCGACGGTCGTCGACAACAAGATCATCGACGGCGCCGTGAACGGTGTCGCCCGGCTCTTCCGGTCGACCGGCGGCATCGTGAGGAAGGTGCAAACGGGTTACGTCCGCAATTACGCGCTCGGCATCATGGCGGGCCTCGTCCTGCTGCTCGCCTATGTGTTCACGAGGACGGTCTCATGAACCCCTCGTTCCCGTACCTCACCGTCCTCGTGCTGCTGCCGGCGGGCGCGGCGCTGGTCGCGGCGCTCACCCCGGCCGCGTATCGGGTGGCGGTCAGGGCGATCGGCTGGGTGGGGTCGCTCGCCACCCTCGGCCTGGCGGTCGCCACGACGGTGCAGTTCCACTCCGGAGAGGGCGCCTATCAGATGGTGGCCGTGCACCCCTGGATCTCGTCGCTCGGGATCTCGTGGTCCCTCGGCGTCGACGGCATCTCGCTCTTCCTCGTCCTGATGACGGCTGTGCTGTTCCCGATCGCGATCGCCGGGTCGGCCTCGCAGGGAGGGGACAAGTCCTTCGTGGCCTGGATGCTCCTGCTCGAGGCAGGCTGCCTCGGGAGCTTCCTCTCGATCGACGTGCTGCTGTTCTTCCTCTTCTTCGAGCTCACCCTTGTGCCCGTCTACTTCCTGATCGTCGGCTGGGGCCACGAACGACGGGGCTACGCGGCGACGAAGTTCTTCCTCTACACGCTTGCCGCCTCGGCGTTCCTTCTTGTCGGCATCCTGGCGCTGGTCGCCATCCACGCCAATCAGACAGGCGTGACAACCTTCGATGTCCGTTCCTTGGCCGACACTCATCTGTCAGGCACCGCAGGCGTCTTGCTGTTCCTCGCCTTCACCGCCGCCTTTGCGGTCAAGGCGCCCATCTTTCCGTTCCACACGTGGTCGCCGGACGCATACCGGGAGTCGCCGGCTGCGGGTGCTGTCGTGCTGGCAGGCGTGATGGCCAAGCTCGGCACCTACGGCATCGTGCGTTTCGACCTGGAGCTGTTCCCGAAGGCCGTCGTGACACTGGCACCGCTCCTGCTCACGCTCGGTGTCATCGGGATCATCTACGGCGGAGTCGTGGCGGCCGTCCAAAGGGACCTGAAGCGGCTCGTGGCGTACTCCTCGCTCGCCCACCTCGGCTTCATCGTCGTCGGAGCGTTCGCGCTGACCGGGCCCGCACTCTCGGGGGCGGTCCTCCAGATGGTGAACCACGGCATCTACACGGCGGCGCTGTTCCTCCTGATCGCGATGATCTACCGTCGGCTCGGGTCGTTCTCCACGTCCGATCTGAGCGGCCTTCAGTCGAAGGCTCCGGTGCTCGCGGGCGTGTTCACACTGACGATGCTGGCGTCCATAGGAGTTCCAGGTCTCAACGGCTTCGTGGGCGAGTTCCTGATCTTGTCGGGCACCTTCCTCACCCATCGCTGGTGGGCGGTGGTCGCCACGGCCGGCGTCGTCGTTGCGGCCGTCTACCTGTTGTGGGCCTACCAGCAGGTCTTCCACGGCACCCCGACGGCCCGTGAGTCGGCCTTCACGGAGATGACCTGGCGCGAGGGCCTGTACATGGCCCCGCTCGTGACGATCATCGTCGTCCTCGGAGTCTTCCCCGGGCCCGTGCTCAATCGGATCTCGCCCTCAGTCGACATGCTGGTCACTCACATCGAGCAGGTCGCCCATCCGAAGATCCCGGTCAACGGGCAACCGGTCGCGGCCCGCACGCTCAGCCTCACGACGCGCAGCGACTCACACGGGGAGGCGAGCAAGTGACCGGGATGCTCGTGGCGGTGAGCGGGTCGGGTCTCGCCGTGCCACACATCGACTACACGGCCATCCTGCCAGAGCTGATCCTGATCGGCGGGGCGCTCCTGTTGCTCGCAGCCGGGGCGCTCTCCGTCCGCCTCCTGCCGACCTGGGTCTACTCCGCTTTGTCGGGCGTCACCGGCGTCGCCGCGCTCGTTGCCGGAATCGTCCTCTGGGAGAAGATCCACGGCCACGGGCACCCGTTCACCGCCGTCGCTCAGTCGCTCGTGATCGACGGCTTCGCGACGGCGTTCGTCATCTTGTCGGCGTGCATCATCATCGTCTCGTCCCTGATCGCCGACGGCTACCTGCGACGGGAAGGCATCATCGGTCCCGAGTACCACGCTCTAGCGCTGCTCGGGGCCTCCGGAGCGATGCTGATGGCGTCGGCGAACGACTTCATAGTGATCTTCCTCGGCCTCGAGATCATGTCCATCCCGCTCTACGTTCTCGCCGCGATGGACCAGCGGCGGGCCGAGTCCGGCGAGGCCGGCATGAAGTACTTCGTCCTCGGCGCCTTCTCGTCGGCGATCTTCGTGTACGGCATCGCGCTCACCTATGGGGCGACTGGTTCGACCAACCTCGCTCAGATAGCGGCCTACCTCGCGAACAACGTCAGCACGAACGACGGCCTGCTGCTCGCCGGAGCCGGTCTCCTTCTGGTCGGCTTCCTGTTCAAGGTTGCCGCCGTGCCGTTCCACATGTGGACGCCGGACGTGTATCAGGGCGCTCCGACTCCGGCGACGGGCTTCATGGCTGCGATCGCAAAGGTCGGCGGGTTTGCCGCGCTCCTTCGCGTGTTCTTCTCGACGTTCCACTCGCTCGAGGCGTCTTGGCAGCCCATCTTGTGGATGGTTGCCCTGTTGACGCTCGTCACCGGCGCAGTGCTCGGCCTCGTCCAGCGGGACGTGAAGCGGATGCTCGCCTACTCGTCGATCAACCACGCAGGTTTCATCCTGCTCGGGCTTCAGGCGGCCTCGGCCGAGGGCCTCTCGGCCAGCTTGTACTACGTCTTCGTCTACTCGTTCCTCGTGCTCGGCAGCTTCGCCATCATCACGATCGTCGGGCGGCAGGGCGACCGCGATCACGCCATCGAGTCCTACCGCGGTCTCGGGCGGCGCCAGCCCGTCTTGGCACTCGGCTTCGCGATCTTCTTGCTGGCACAAGCGGGGGCCCCGTTCACTACGGGATTCCTCGGGAAGCTGTATGTCGTGGAGGCAGCAGTGCAGGCACACTCGTATGCCCTCGCAGTCGTGGCGATGCTGACCGGTGCCGTAGCGGCGGCGTTCTACTTGCGGGTCGTGTTCGTGATGTACGGGGGAGGCGCTGGCGCCGTCGCGGGCCTCGTGCCTCTCGGAAGCGGGGAGAGCCCGGCCGAGCGTGTCCCGACGACCGATGCGGAGCTGGCTGTCTCGTCTGCCACCGAGACGGGTCCGGAGGTCGCCGGCAGCGAGTCGCTCCTGACCGCGACGCTGCTCGCGGAGCCGGATGGCGTGGCCATAGACGCAGCCGAGGCCGAGACGGCAGACCGGCGGTTCCAGATCGCTCCTACGACCGCAGCCGGCATCCTCCTCACCTTGGGCTTCACCGTGGTGTTCGGGGTCTGGCCGAGCCCGCTGTTCGACTTCGTGCACGCTGCGCGGTTGCTCTTCTGAGAGGCACCGCCCGCCGTCTACCGGATGTCGTCCACCTCGCCTGATTCAGGAGACCGAAGGCGACCGCTGAGGTCTCAGGAAGGCGGCGCACCTTCTGTGACCTCGACGATCGCTCGCTCCTCAGGAACCGCGAGCCCGTTGCCGTCGCTCCCCGCGGAGGGCACGAGGAACCGCCCGATCACCGGCAGCTCCCAGAAGCTCTCGGCACGGGCGATGGCGAGCGCCGCTCCGAGCGACTGTTCGGCCGAGTCCCACACGACGTAACGAGGCAGCCACTCGGGGTCGAACTTGGCGTTGAAGCGCCAGAGGGACTCGATCTGCATCGAGTCGGACATTCGCTTCAGCACGAAACGCTCGACCTTCGTGGTCAGCCGGTCGCCCGCCTCGCCTGCCAGCACTGCCCGCATCATGGCGAAGTTAAGCCCGAGCCCGGCGTAACCCTCCTCTCTGAGGTGCTCCATCGTCCGCACCAAGATGAAGTCGAGGAGGCCGTTCGGGTGATCGCCCGGGTCGCGGCGCATGAGGTCGAGCGAGAAGCCGTCGATCCCGGGGGCGGGCACGAACTGGCAGAACGCCACGGGCCGGGCTTCGGGCTCGGGCCCGTGGGCCACGGCGAGCAACAGGCCGGTGTCGCTCGGATCGAATATCCGCCCGAGCGTCATGGAGAAACCCCGCTCCACCCCCCCACGCCTGCTCTTCACCATCACGTCGCGCAGCGCGGCGGCAAGATCGGGATCGGCACTGGCCGGGTCGTGGAACGAGATCGTGTATCCGTACTTGGCGATCCTGTTCACCGCCTGGCGGAGCCCCTTTTTCGTCCCCCCTTGCAGGGAGAGCGACCCCACGTCCACGACTGCCTCGTCGCCGATGTAGAGGTCTCGCATCCCTGAGGCCTGGTAGACGGGCAACCACTCCTGGCCGGCGCCCAGTACGGCGACCGTCCAGCCGTGCTCGTCAGCAAACCGCCGGAACGACGACCACAGGGACGCGCGCTCTTCTGCCGGGCAGATCGGGTCCGGCGAGACGAGGCTCACGCCGTTGTGCACGGCATAGGCGATCACGCCGTCGCGGTCGAAGAAGTGCTCCTTGTCGCTGCGCAGGGCGAAGTAGTCGAGTGTCCCGCTGGCCCGCCGCCGCACGACTTCGCGTGCGTGCTCGAACTCGCGCGTGTCAGTAGTCGCGAGGCCCCCCGGCACCATCGGGGCCTGCAGGTGAGCAGCTCCGTGGCCGGCCACTCGTCTTCGCTCGGCAACGGGGCGGAAGCACACGACCAACGCGACGAGCGCGAGGCCGACGCCGATCGCCAGTTCCGCAGGGTTCAGGAATTCCGAAGCCCTCTCGGGCAGCCGGATCGAGTCGATCCCGACGAGGCGCTCGATCGCGGCAGCGAAGGCGGTCGGCCACGGCAGTGGCCGGTAGTGCCGGTCGAAACGACCGCCGAGCTTCGAGCACGGCGGTCACGACGATGGCCACGCCGACAGCCCCGCCGAGCAACGTCGTGAGCGCAGTGCGGACGGCCGTCGGCTCGTAACCGCCCTTGAACGAGCCGCGCGCCCACACCACGGCGGCGAGGATCGCAAGCGAGGCGAGCGTTGCGAGGAGCTGGCCCTCTCGCACGATGTGGAGGACCGACGTCAGCCCGAGGAGGGCTACCGCGACGATCCATGCAAGCCGCTGGCCGCGCCGCAGCCCCCTCGCGAGGAGCACGAGGGTCATACCCGCTAGCGCCACGAGCGCTCCGGCGGTGGTGCTCACTCCGAGGGGCACGTAACCCAAGTACGGGTGCAAGCGGCCGCGGACGTTCGGCGGGACCAGTGCTGAGACGATGTCGAGGACACCGACGGCCGCCACGAGTGCCGCCACGAGCCGTCGGACGAGCCGGTGATGGCGAGTCGGGTCGTCGATCGCCGGCCAGCTGTGTCCTGGGAACGAACCGACAACCGCCGTGTCGAGAGGGGCCGGCCTCGGCCCCGCCGCAAGCCGTTCGAGCACGGTGCCCGCTTGCTTCTGCTGCCGCGAGACGGTCAAGCGGGCGTGGACGTCGGCCCCGCCTTCCACTGTCACGAACGAGATCTGCTCGCTCGGCACGAATACCGGTGGCAAACCGAAAAGCGCCCGCCGCTCCTCGACCACAGTGGAGCAGGCACCGGTGTTCGCGAAGAAGCCTTTCCCGACGCTGCCGATCTCAGCCCGCAAGCTGTGACCCGTCACGAGCCCGCCACCGCCGTCTGCCACGAACGCGCGGGCTGCTTCCCGGGCATGGTCGTTCGCCCGTTCCGCAGATGGTCCGAGCAGCGCGTTTCCCGCCCCGGTCCAGAGCCTGTGGTTGACCACCGCCAGCAGCACCGCCACCGCCGCCAGCTCGAGCACGACGGTCACGACGATGTCGACCAAGAGGCGGTTGAGGGCTCGCAAGTGGTTCGGCACGCCGAAGAGCCAGAGGCCCGGAAGCCGGCCGAGCACGACGGCCGCCAGGGGCACGAGCAGCCACCAAGCCATCCTTGCAAGACGGCGGTACATCAGGCGGGAGGCGACGAACCTCGGCAGGCCGGCGGGATCCTGGAGCCGGTCGATGCCCTCGAGCCAGCCTGTGCGCGACGACCGAAGCGCCGGGAAGAGGTCCGTTATCGCGTGATGGCCGAGCGGCGTGTCCCTCGGATCGGTCGGGTCCCCGAAGAGCTCCGCGCGTCGTAGCTCCATCCCGGCTCGACGCGCACGATCTTCGGCCCCGATGCGGTCGCGACGCTGATGTCCGCGCTGAGCGCCACCTGGCAGCCGAGCGCCTCGAGCGGAGCCGAGGCCGCCGGGTCGTAGCAGATGGCCCGGTCGCGCACTCCGGGAAGGAGGATCACGGTCCGGCGTGCGACGGGCTCGCACGTGAGAAACTTTCGCAGCGCGGCGCACAACTCGGGATGGGCCCTCAGCGCACCGTCGACAGTGGCCGGCCGAGCCGATGATGCACCCGGAGCGGTCCCCGGCCGGGGAGTCAGCTCGAAGCAATTCCCGGCGACGACGAACACCCCCGAGCCTTCGACGGCCCGCAAGGCGGCGGCGATCGAGGCTGCAGCTGCTTCGGACGCAGGATTCGGGACGTCAGCGAGGAAGAGGTCGCTCGCGACGATCGCCCGGCCGCCGATCGGGAGGTCGACTCGGATCTGGTCCGGCAGCCGGCCGAGGTGAGGTGTTGACATCTCGATCCCTATCTTGGCAGTCGCCCTCGGTAGCATGCGCCCATGCCGCAGGACGACGACACCGCTGAGGCGACGCCAGGCGCCACGATCGAGGACTACTTGGCCGAAGATCGGACCTTCCCGCCGCCCGACCGGATCGTAGCGGAAGCCTTGATCGCGGATCGGTCGCTGTACGAGAGTGCCGATGCCGACTTCGAGAAGTTCTGGGCGGATCAGGCGCGCGAGCTCGCGTGGTTCGAGCCCTTCGAGACGGTGCTCGAGTGGGACCTGCCGTTTGCGAGGTGGTTCTCGGGCGGCAGGCTGAACGTCTCGTACAACTGCCTCGATCGCCACGTGGAGGCCGGTCTCGGAGATCGGGTGGCCTACTACTTCGAGGGCGAGCCCGGCGACAACCGGACCATCACGTACTCTGAGCTGCTCGATGAGGTCGGCCGCGCTGCCAACGCGCTGCACAGTCTCGGCGTCGAGCGTGGCGACCGCGTGGCCGTCTACATGCCGATGATCCCTGAGCTGCCGGTCGCGATGCTGGCTTGTGCGCGCATCGGGGCTGCTCACTCCGTCGTCTTCGGTGGTTTCTCGGCCGATGCGCTCCGAGGCCGCATCGAGGATGCCGAGGCGAAAGTGCTCATCACCGCCGACGGCGGATGGCGGCGTGGGCAGCCCGTTGCTCTGAAGCCCAACGCCGACGCAGCCCTCTCCGGTGGCGCCGCCTCGATTGAGCACGTGGTCGTCGTGCGGCGCCTCGGCGACGCAGCCCCTGGGACCGAGATGACTGCTGGAAGGGACCTGTGGTGGCACGAGCTGGTCGATCAGCAGCCGGCGCACTGCCCACCTGAGGCGATGGAGTCCGAGGACCTGCTGTACCTGCTCTACACATCGGGCACCACGGCCAAGCCGAAGGGAATCATGCACACCACGGCCGGCTACCTCACCGAGGTCGCGTTCACGCACAAGTACGTCTTCGACCTCCACCCCGAACGCGACATCTACTGGTGCGCCGCCGACATCGGCTGGGTGACCGGGCACAGCTACATCGTCTACGGCCCGCTGGCGAACGCGGCGACCAGCATCTTGTACGAGGGCACGCCGGACCATCCCGGTCGGGACCGGTGGTGGTCGATCATCGAGCGTTACAAGGTGTCGATCCTCTACTCCGCGCCGACTGCGATCCGCACCTTCATGAAGTGGGGCACCGAGCATCCGGCGGGGCACGATCTCTCGAGCTTGCGGGTCCTCGGCTCCGTCGGCGAGCCCATTAACCCAGAAGCGTGGATCTGGTACTGGCAGCAGATCGGCGGTGGCCGATGCCCAGTGGTCGACACCTGGTGGCAGACCGAGACAGGCGCCATCATGATCTCGCCCCTCCCCGGTCTCACGACGCTCAAGCCGGGATCGGCGACCTTCCCGCTCCCGGGTGTCTCCGCAGAGGTCGTCGACGACGCCGGCAACGTCGTCGAACGCGGTGGCGGGTACCTCACGCTGTCGCGGCCCTGGCCATCGATGCTTCGCGGCATCTACCGAGATCCCGAGCGGTACAAGGAGACCTACTGGAGCCGGTTCGAGGGCAGGTACTTCGCGGGAGACGGCGCCAAGGTCGACGCCGACGGGTATCTCTGGCTGCTCGGTCGGGTCGACGACGTCATGAACGTCTCCGGCCACCGGGTGTCGACGACCGAGGTCGAGTCGGCACTGGTCGATCATCCGACCGTCGCAGAGGCAGCTGTCGTCGGTGCCGCCGATGCCACGACAGGACAGGCGGTGATCGCGTTCGTCACTCTGATCTCGGGCGTCGAGGTGGACGTCGAGCACGGCGAGGTGCTGCGAAGGCACGTCTCGATCAAGATCGGCGCGATCGCGCGGCCGAAGACGATCATCTTCACTGACGATCTCCCGAAGACGCGCTCGGGGAAGATCATGCGCCGGCTGCTGCGTGACGTGGCCGAGGGTCGCGACCTCGGCGACACGACCACGCTCGCCGACGCGGGTGTTGTCGAGGAGCTCCGCAACCGAGCTGCGGCCCAACCGGGCGAGGAGTGAGCATCCCTGACGAGACGCCGCTCAGCTGGCACTGGCGCTCGGGCCGGGTACACCCTGGCCGGGCTGTCGTGTTCGACGTCGACGGTGTGCTGTCAGATGCCTCCGGGCGCCAGCACTACCTGTCGGGCATCTTGCGCGACTGGGACTCCTTCTTCGAGGCAGCCGGCGCAGACCCACTGATCCCCGAGGTCGCGCGACTGCTCGACCTGCTCGACCCCTCGCTCACCGTGATCCTCCTCACCGCCCGACCGGCCCGGATCCGCGACATAACGGTCGCCTGGCTCGATCACTTCGGCCTGCGCTACGACCTGCTCGTCATGCGGTCGGGCGGCGACTACCTGAGGGCCGTGGAGTTCAAGCGGCGCGAGACTGGCGCATTGAAGCAGTATGGCTTCGAGCTCTGCCTCGCGGTCGAAGACGATCGCCGCAACCTCGAGATGTTCGAGGACGAGGGCATCCCGTGCCTCTACGTCCACTCGGGGTACTACGGCTGAGCTGAGTCCTTCCGGTCAGTCTCGGAAGTTGCCGAACTGCAACGGGATGTCGAAGTCGTCGTTCTTGAGCGCGGCGATGACGGCTTGGAGATCGTCTCGTTTCTTGCCGGTGACCCGTACCTGATCCCCTTGGGTCTGCGAGCCGACACCCTTCAGCCCGAGGTCCTTCACCTTCTTGTTGATCGCCTTCGCCTTCTCCGAGGAGATGCCAGCGTTGAGCGTGACCAGCTGGCGGACCGCGCCCCGGGAGGCTTCCTCGATCTTGCCGTACGAGACGGCTTTCAACGAGACCTGGCGGCGCACCAGCTTCTCCTCGAGGACCTGGACCAGCGCACGCAGCCGGTCCTCGGTCGGCGCGTTCAGCGTGATCTCCTTTTCCTTCAGTTCGATCGAGGCCCCGGTGTTCTTGAAGTCGAACCGGGTCGCCACTTCCCGGCTCGCCTGGTCCACTGCGTTGCGGACTTCCTGGAGGTCGATCTCGGACGTGACGTCGAAGGTCGGCATGCGGGCAAGCTATCGCTTCTCGGGTATCTTGATGGCCCTCGGGTCGGTACCCAAGTGGCCAAAGGGAGCAGACTGTAAATCTGTCGCGCGAGCTTCGTAGGTTCAAATCCTACCCGGCCCACTCGAGAAAGACCTGGTCAACGTATGTCTCAGCCCCCGCGAGCGTTCAATGTCTCGACGACTTTCGTCCACCTCGGCCTCGGCGGGGTTGCGATTGCGCTGCCCGGATTCGAATGGACGCAGGCGTATCTCGAGGGCTACGAGCGCGAGACCGAGCTCGACGGTGAGGAGGGTCGTCTCGTCTCGCTCCTGCCTCACGCCGCGAACTGGAGCCACTGGGAGCGCCATCCGGCCGGCGAGGAGCTCGTGGTCGTCTTGTCGGGCCGGGTCGTCGTGATCCAGGACCGCGACGGGGAGGAGAACCGCGTCGAGCTCGCTTCGCGCCAGGCGCTCGTGAACCCGAGGAGCGTCTGGCACACGATGGACGTGCTCGATGCGGGAGAAGCCCTCTACATCACGCCGGGCGTCGGGACCCAACACCGACCGCGCGGAGACGCGCCCGCCTGAGGGAATGCCTCCGGGACTCCCGGGAGGCGAGCCATTAGGCTCGCCTCGCCAGAGGCCGACGAAGGATGAGATGAGGACGGCGACGCGCGAGCGACCATCGAAATTGTGGCACGCGCTCGACGAGCGTTGGTCACGCGTCCGTAGCAGTGCCGATGCGCTCATCTGCCGTGGCGAAGCCCTCGTGGCGCCGTTCCGCCAGCCTCTGGCGGAGCCGTCGCCGTACGCCCCCGGCGATCGGGTCGTCCGCAAGCGGCTCGCGCAGTCGGCCGTCAGCGGATTCGTGGGTAGCGCGCTCATCTTGTGGGGGGCCTCACAGCCGAGCTCCCCGTTCACTCAGAACTCCGCCAACTCCTCCATCCCCACATGGTTCTTCGGGTTGCGCCCCCCGTCGGTCATCTTCAACGTGACGCCACCCCCGGCCCAGAACTTCTACCTCTCCGTGGCGGCCTTCTACGGCGGGATGGTCCTCTTGATGCGGGCGTGGATCCGGCTCGCGCGCCTGGCGCGTGAACACCCCGGCATGCCCTTGCGCATCTTCGCCCTCGTGATGGTCGCGTGGACCCTCCCGATGCTCTTCGTCGCGCCGATGCTCAGCAAGGACGCCTACGACTACGTCGCCCAGGGCGAGATGATGAGCCGCAACATCAGCCCGTACAAGTTCGGCCCGCAAGTGCTCGGCCCGGGGGCAAACAGCTACACGGTGCTAACCGACAAGCTCTGGTGGAATACCACGTCGCCGTATGGGCCGGCGTTCCTCGGCCTCGCCGGCGTCATCCAGACGGCGGTGAACCACAGCGAGCTCGGTGCGCTCGTGCTCTTCCGGGTCGTGGCGCTCGCCGGCGTGGCGCTGATGGCAGTGTTCATCCCCCGCCTCGCTCGCAGCTTCGGCCGGGACCCGAGCGCGGCGTTCATCTTCGCCGTCATGAACCCGATAGTGCTCATCCACCTCATCGGAGGCGAGCACAACGACGCCTTGATGCTGGGCCTGCTCGTGGCAGGGCTCGCACTCGCGCGGGAGCGGCATCCGGTGATCGGGACGGTCCTTGTCGCTTGTGCTGCGCTCGTGAAGGTGCCGGCCATCCTCGGCGTGGTCTACGTCGGGTGGGACTGGCTCGGGCCGGGCATCGACTGGCGGCACCGCCTGAAGCCGCTTGCCAAGGCGTGGGCGATCGCGCTTGGCGTCATGGCAATCGTCACGCAGGCGGTGGGCCTCGGTTGGGGATGGCTGACCGGCCTAGGCAATCCCGACGCCCTCAGGAGCTATCTGGACCCGGCGACCGCTGTCGGCCTCGAGCTCGCAAAGGCGATCGACGCCGTCGGGCTCGGGGACCACTGGCATGTCGTGCTGACGATTGCCCGTGGAACCGGTGCTCTTGCCGCAATAGCCATCGGGGTGGTGCTTCTCTTCCGCTCCAAGGGCGGAGCGTCGAGCCTGCGGGCGCTCGGTCTCACGATGCTTGCGGTGGTGCTGCTCGGCCCGGTCATGCAGCCGTGGTACCTCGCCTGGGGCGTCGTATTGCTCGGCCCGGTGACAGAGGGCCGGTCGAGGGGTGCCCTCATCTGGTTGACGGTGGTCGTGACGTTTCTCGGGCTCGGTGACGCGAAGTTCCTTGTGGTCGAGCTCGACAAGGCGAACCCGCTCATCGTGGCTCTCACGAGCGCAGCGCTTCTCGCGGTGACGCTTGCCCCGCTCGTCCCCCGCGTGCGCAAGGGGATACCGATCTGGCGCGCCCGGCGCTCGCCGGCCGCGGACACGAGAGAAGAGGTGCCGGCCGGGCTATGACCACGACTACCGGGAGAGACGAGACCGTCGTGATCGAACGGGACGGGCCGATACTCATCGTCACCATCGACCGCCCCCCTGTCAGAAACGCAGTCGATCGCCCCACAGCCGATGCCCTCGCTTCCGCCTTCACCGAGTTCGACGGAGACGACTCGCTGTCGGTCGCCGTCCTCACGGGAGCGGGCGGCACGTTCTGCGCGGGCGCGGATCTGAAAGCGATCGCAGACGGGAGGGGCAATCGGGTGGCCGCCGACGGTGACGGGCCGATGGGGCCGACGAGGATGAGGCTCTCGAAGCCCGTGATCGCGGCGGTCGAGGGCTTCGCCGTCGCGGGAGGTCTCGAGCTGGCGCTCTGGTGCGACTTACGCGTGGCGGCGAAGAGTGCGGTGTTCGGCGTCTTCTGCCGTCGTTGGGGGGTCCCGCTGGTGGACGGAGGCACGCTGCGACTCCCGCGGCTCATCGGCGTGAGCCGCGCTCTTGATCTCGTGCTCACGGGGCGGGAAGTCGGGGCTCGCGAAGCGCTCGAGATCGGTCTCGCCAACCGCGTTGTCGAAGACGGCGAGGCGCTCGCGGGGGCGATCGCTCTCGGCCGGGAGATAGCGGGCCTCCCGCAGCTGTGCATGAGGGGTGACCGGGCGAGCCTGCTCGAATCCGAGGGGCTCTCTGAGCCCGAGGCGCTCGCGAACGAGCTCGCTCACGGGCTCGCGACGCTCGAGTCAGGCGAGACCTTGGCGGGAGCGGCTCGTTTCGCCAGCGGTGCGGGGCGCCACGGCGCGCCTGCGACCGGCGACTGACGACCGGGTCTCAGCGATGCATGCCTCAGAGCACGAGCTGGAGGATGGCGACATCGATCCAGCGCCCGAACTTGCGACCGATCTGGCGCTCGATTCCTACCATCGTGAAGCCGCATGCTTCGTGGAGCTTGATCGACGGCTCCTGCTCCGCGCTGATCCGGGCGACGACGGAGTGGAAGCCGTGAGAGCGCGCGGCGTCGAGGGCACCATCGAGCAGCAGCCGGCCCACACCCTGGCCTCGAGAGCCCGCCGCCACGTAGACGGAGTCTTCGACGGCGGTGGAGTATCCGGGCCGGGGTCTGTACGGGGAGAGGGAGGAGAAGCCGATCACCTCCCGCCCGACCTCCGCCACGAGGGCGGGGTAGACGCCGGCGTGGGCGGTCATCCAGGCTCTCTGCTCTTCCTCGGTGCGCGGCACGAGGTCGAGCGTGGCCGTCGAGGTGAGCACTTCGCCGTTGTAGATCGTGCGAATGGCTTCACCGTCACGCTCTGTCGCCCGCCGGATCTCCATCCTCGGGGATCGTATACGCGGGCGCGAGTGCGAGCGGGATACAATCGGCCTGCGAGCGGGCTCCAGCCCGTCCGGTCGGCCCCCTTAGCTCAGTCGGCAGAGCACAGCCATGGTAAGGCTGGTGTCGTCGGTTCGATTCCGACAGGGGGCTCCCTGGCGGCGTAGCTCAGTTGGTAAGAGCACACGGCTCATAATCGTGGGGTCGCGGGTTCGAGTCCCGCCGCCGCTACCAGGCCCGTTAGGCACGACGACAGGAAGACGAATGGCAAAGAACGAGAAGAGAGTCCAAGTGACGCTCGCATGCGAGGTCTGCAAGCGGCGCAACTACATCACGACCAAGAACAAGCAGAACGATCGCGAGCGGATCGAGATGAAGAAGTACTGCCGCTTCGATCGCCAGCACACCGTTCACAAAGAGACACGCTGAGCCGGACTCGCCGGTGAGCGCACTGCGACTCCCGTCGCCTGCGGCAGGGGAGTTGTCGGCGCGTGCGGGGTTGAGCGGCTCGACGCGCTCGCCGCGCGGGCGCGCGAGGGGGACAGGGAGGCGTTCGAACGGCTCGTGGTGGCGACTACGCCCACCTGCTACCAGCTTGCCTTCCGCCTTGTCGGCAACGAGCACGACGCCCGCGACGTCGTCCAGGAGACGTATCTCCGGGCCTATCGCGGACTCAAGCGATTCCGGGGCGACGCGGCGGTCACCACGTGGCTCTACCGGATCACCGTCAACTGCGCCGCTCGCCTGCTCGAGCGCCGGAGCCGGTCGGCGACCGCGATTCTCGACGAGAGCATGGATCTCGCGGACCTTCGACCAGAGCGCGACCCCGAGTCGGTCGCCAGCGCATCCGACGAACGCGTCCGCCTCGTCGAGGCACTGGGCGAGCTGCCGGACGCGCTGAGAGTGGTCGTCGTCCTGCGGGACGTCTACGACCTCCCACATCGCGAGATCGCCCGCGAGCTCGGCATCAGCCAGGCGGCCGCCAAGGTCCGGCTCCACCGGGCTCGTCGGCTTCTGCGTGAGCGGATCTTCCCTGGCCGGCGGTCAGGCCCGGCCGACGGCGGCGGTGCGCCCGAGCAGGCTCTTGCGGCCGGCACCTCACATACCCGCGCTGAGGACCAGAAGACGCCCTCTGCCGGGTCTCTCGACGAGGAGGCGAGCTGAGGCGATGGGCGAGCCAGCGCTGGTCGAGGAGTGCCGCCGGGCCTGGGAACGGTTCGGCCGGCCCTGGAGGCGGCCCGGGAACGTGGCGTGCGAGCAGGTCGCGAGCGATCTCCCGGCGATCCTGGACGGCGGTGCGGAGGCGTCGGGCGTTCTCGTCGCTCACGTCGAGTACTGCCTAAGGTGCCAGGCAGAGATCGCCCGCTATCGCAAGCTGCTGCGCCTGTTGCACCAGGTGCGTTCGAGCGACGTCGCCGTGCCGGCCGGCGTCGTCGCAGACGTGCTGTCCTCTCTCGAGAACGCCGCCAGCCGGCAGGCGATCCGCTCGGTGTTGACCGGCCGGCGGATCGCCTATAGCTCGGCGGTCCTCGCGGCGGTCGGGACGGGCACGACCCTCGTCGTCTTCGCCCTCGCGCGAAGCCGCGCCGAGAACGGGGAGAGGCGCACGCAGGGAGCCTCTCTGTAAGCCTCGCCCGGCCCCGCCGCGCCTGCCTATGGACGTGCATCCTGGTGCTAACGTTGTGGCGCCCAGGCTGCTAGCTGCTCCGCCCGTCGCGGGTTGCCGCGCCTGTGCGGAGGGCAGTAGCTCAATTGGTAGAGCACCGGTCTCCAAAACCGGCGGTTGGGGGTTCAAGTCCCTCCTGCCCTGCTCAACCAGCTCGTGACGTTCGAGCCGAGGTACACGCGTGAACCGAGAGACCAAGCGAATGATGCAGCGCCAGGGAGCGCTCGGGCCAGATGGTGCTCCCGCCGCGGCCGGAGCCGGTTCCGGCCCGGGCAATCGCCGGCCAGGCGGTGCCGCCAGCCCGAGAGCCGAGCGGCCCGGGATTCCTGAGCGCTCGGTCGAGTACATCCGAGAGGTGCGCAGCGAGCTTCCAGAAGGTCGCCTGGCCGGGGCGTACCGAGGTAGCCAACTACACCGTGGTCGTGCTCGTCACCGTCGTGCTGTTGACGCTGTTCGTGTTCTTCCTCGACTACGCCTTTGCAAAGGGCGTCATCTACCTGTTCCGCAAGTGAGCGAGGCCACCGAAGTGATGAGTGACGAAGTCCTCGACGCCGCCGCCGACACCAGCACCGTGGATGCCGACGCTCCGTCCGCCCCGACCACCGAGGACACGGTCGTCGACGCCAGCGTCGAGACCGATGCCAGCGTCGCCGCCGCCGCCGCTGTCGAAGACGCTGCGGGCTCAGGCGACGAAGCGCTCGACGCCCTGCTCGAGGAGGAGGACGCCGAGCTGGTGGAGGTCGAGCGCGTCCCCAGCCCTTACGATCGGCCTGGCAGCTGGTACGTCGTTCACACCTACGCCGGGTACGAGAACAAGGTGAAGTCGAACCTCGAGAGCCGCATCGGGTCCATGAACATGGAAGAGCGCATCTACGAGGTCGTGATCCCGATGGAAGAAGTCATCGAGGTCAAGAACGGGAAGCGAGTCCCTGTCCAGCGCAAGGTCTACCCCGGCTATCTGCTGTGCCGCTGCGACCTCGACGACGACTCGTGGTCGGTCATCCGCCAGACGCCTGGTGTGACCAGCTTCGTGGGACCAGGCACCAAGCCCACGCCCCTCAGCAGAGCGGAGATCGAGAGCATCCTCCAAGTACGCCCGGAAGGCGTCGAGGGGCCAAAGCGCGTGAGAGCTCGCCTCGAGTACGAGGTGGGCGAGACCGTGCGTGTGAAGGAAGGTCCGTTCGCGGACTTCTCCGGCCAGATCGCCGAGATCAATGAGGACCAGCTCAAGCTGAAGGTCCTCGTCAACATCTTCGGCCGGGAGACCCCGGTCGAGCTCGAAGTTCAGCCAGGTCGCAAAGCTCTAGCGCGACCTGGTCGCAGGTATCACCAACAACAGCCAAGGAGAAGGCGTCGACAATGGCACGCCGCCGTGTCAGTGCAATCGTGAAGATCCAGCTCCCCGCCGGAGCTGCAACACCCGCGCCCCCGGTCGGGACGGCGCTCGGGCCGCACGGCGTGCAGACCATGGAATTCTGCAAGCAGTACAACGCCGCCACCGAGAACCAGCGGGGCACGATCATCCCCGTGGAGATCACGATCTACGAGGATCGCACGTTCACGTTCGTCCTGAAGACCCCGCCCACGACGGTGCTCTTGCGAGAAGCCGCCGGGATCGAGAAGGGCAGCAACCTGACCGGTCGCGAGGGCGTGGGATCGATCGATGACCGTCAGCTCACCGAGATCGCCGAGAAGAAGATGCCCGACCTCAACGCGAACGACATCGACGCCGCCAAGCGTCAGGTTGCCGGCACCGCCCGCTCGATGGGCATCTCGGTCAACTGAGCGGCGACGAGAAGCTCAAGAAGGGAACCAACGTGACCAAGGGAAAGAGATACATCGACGCGATGGCGTGTTTCGATCGGCAGCGTCTCTACACCCCCATCGAAGCGGCTGAGCTCGTAAAGAGCCTTGCTACGGCCAAGTTCGACGAGACCGTCGAGATGGCCGTGCGCCTCGGTGTCGACCCGCGCCGTGCCGACCAGATAGTTCGAGGCTCGCTCAGCTTGCCGGCCGGGACGGGTCGCACTCTGCGGGTGGCAGTCTTCGCCTCCGGTGAGGCCGCTGCCGAGGCCCGTGCGGCGGGCGCCGACGTCGTCGGCTCCGACGACCTCGTGGCGAGGATCGAGAAGGAAGGGTTCCTCGACTTCGACATCACGATCGCCACTCCGGACCTCATGGCCCAAGTCGGGCGCCTCGGCCGGATCCTCGGGCCTCGTGGCCTCATGCCGAACCCCAAGACCGGAACCGTCACGACAGATGTAGGGCGCGCCGTGACCGAATTCCGCGGCGGCCGCGTGGAGTACCGCACAGACCGCGTCGGGAACGTTCACATGCCTATCGGCAAGGTCTCGTTCACCCGAGAGCAGCTTCTAGACAACTACCGAGCCGTGATCGACGAGCTAATCCGGGTGAAGCCGGCCGCCGCGAAGGGCCGGTACGTCCGCTCCATAACGCTCTCGTCGACGATGGGGCCAGGAGTGCACATCGACCCGGCGAGAGCCCGGATCACCGACGAGGAGATGGCCGCCTCGGCCTGACCTGCGGGGGTGCGCTGGTCGGCTACCATGACCAGGCACAAACTGACCAGTCGCCAAAGACATCCGGTGCACCTCGGTGCGTAAAGGGCTAGCGCCCGCCTGACGAGGCGAAGTCCAAGGGCTTCCTTTCGTCATGCTGCGCTGCGCCCTGCGGGGCGGCCGGTCAACGCAGATCGCAGCAGATAAGACGAGACGAAGGGAGCACAGGTGGCCGGGCCGAGAGCCGAGAAAGTCGCCGCCGTCGAGGAGGTCAGCGGCCACCTCGAGCGCGCAGACGCTGCCATCCTCACCGAGTACCGCGGGCTGAAGGTTGCCGACCTGGCCAGCCTTCGCCGGGCGCTCAGGAGCGCGGGCGCCGAGTACAAGATCTACAAGAACACGCTCGTGCGCCGGGCGACCGCCGCGACCGGCAACAGCGTCGTCGACTCCTTGCTCGAGGGCCCGACCGGCATCGCGTTCGTCGAGACCGACGTCGCTGCGGTGGCAAAGGTCCTCCGTGACTTCGCCCGGACGAATCCTGCCCTCGTCGTCAAGGGGAGCTTGGTCGGCGGCAGCATGCTGGACGCGCGGTCGACGGCAAGGCTGGCAGACCTTCCGCCACGCGACACCCTGCTGGCGATGATCGCCGGAGCCCTGGCTGCACCAATGCAGCAGTTCGCAGGCCTCCTGAAGGCGCTTCCCCAGAACCTGGCATACGGGATATCGGCTGTCATCGACCAGAAGCGAGCCGGAGGCGACACCTCGGGCGATGTCGCCGCTGCCGGCACGACAGCTGCGGACGACTCGATCGGCGACGAGACCGACGTCGGCCCAGCCGCCGGTGAGACCACCACGGAGCCCGAGCCCGAGCCCGAGCCCGAGCCCGAAGCTGCTGCGGGCGAGAGCGACTTCGCTGCGGGCGCAGCAGAGCTTGAAGCGCTCGCCGCCGAGGTGGTCGCCGAGCCGGATGCCGGCGACGAGCCGTCAGAGTAGCGGCGAAGACACAGATCAATTACCGACCGAGACACAACAGGGAGCAATGATGGCAACCAAGGAAGAGATCCTCGACGGCATCGCATCGATGACGGTGCTCGAAGCTCGGCGAGCTCCTGAAGGAGTTCGAGGAGCGCTTCGGCGTGACAGCGGCTGCGCCTGTGGCAGTTGCTGCCGCACCGGTGGCAGGCGCTGGGGCCGAGGCACCGGCCGAGGAGGAGCAGGACGAGTTCGACGTGGTCCTGACGGCGGCGGGCGACAAGAAGATCCAGGTGATCAAGGAGGTCCGTGCGCTCACGAACCTCGGCCTGAAGGAGGCCAAGGACCTCGTCGACGGGGCGCCGAAGGCTGTGCTCGAGAAGGTGTCCAAAGAGGACGCCGAGAAGGCAAAGGCGCAACTCGAGACCGCCGGCGCGGCAGTCGAGCTCAAGTAGCAGACGACCCAGCATTGGGGTGCCGGGCGCCCGGCGTCGCGGGCAAACCTTGACGCCGGGCGCCCGGTCCCGTACCCTTCCCCAGGGCAAGCGCTCCGGGGGTTGCTCGCGCGCCGCGTCGCGAGTATGCTGTCATGTTGCCGTGCCCTCCCCGCGTCTCATCGCAATCGCTTTGTTGCCTTGACGCGCGCCCAGACACGGTCCGCCCTTCTCTGGTCGACCCGTTCTCGCGAGGAGTAGACCTTGCCTTCTCGTTCCCGCACCCCGGAGCGTTACTCGTTCGCCAATCTGGACGAGGTTCTTCCTCTTCCTGACCTGATCGCGGTTCAGCGCGACTCGTTTCAATGGTTCCTCGAGAGGGGCCTGGCCGAGACTTTCGCCGACATCAGCCCGATCGCCGACTTCACAGATCAGCTGCGCCTGGAGCTCGAGTTCGATCCGACCGACCCGGATCTTCGCCCGCCACCCAAGTTCACGATCGACGAGTGCAAGGCGAAGGACATCACCTACGCCGCACCGATCTTCGTGCGCGCCCGCTTCATGAACGCGTCGACGGGCGAGATCAAGGAGCAGACCGTCTTCATGGGCGACTTCCCCATGATGACGAACCGCGGCACGTTCATCATCAACGGCACCGAGCGGGTAGTCGTCTCGCAGCTCGTCCGCTCGCCTGGCGTGATCTTCCAGCCGGGTCGGGACCAGAAGACGATCGTCACCGGGACCATCCACCCCTACCGCGGCGAGTGGATCGAGTTCGATGTCGAGGCAAAGCCGAACCGGGACGTCACCGCCGGGGCACGAGTCGCCCGCAAGCGCCGGCTCTCGCTGTTCGTAGTGCTGCGCGCCCTCGGTTACGAGGACGAGGCCCTGCTCAACCGTTTCGTCCGGCACTTCGACTTCCTCGAAGGCCAGTGGGAGCGCGAGCGCGAGCTCGTGCCCACGCGTGACGACGCCCTCCTCGAGATCTACAAGCGTGCGCGGCCCGGCGAGCCGCTGTCGCTCGAGGCAGCGCGCGTCTACTTCGAGAACGCGTTCTTCAACCCCCGTCGCTACGACTTGACCCGAGTCGGGCGTTACAAGCTCAACCGGAAGCTCGGCCCCGAGATCGAGCGGATAGCCGAGATCCTCGACACCGACCTCGAGCGTCCCTCGCCCGACCAGGGTGTCCTCAGCCCTTCGGAGGTCCTCGCGGCTTCCACCTACATGCTCCACCTCGCGAACGGCGAGCCGGGCTACCGTCTCGACGACCAGGACCACTTCGCCAACCGCCGCATCCGTTCGGTCGGCGAGCTGATCCAGAACCAGGTGCGCATCGGCCTGTCGCGGATGGAGCGCGTAGTGCGCGAGCGCATGACCACCCAGGACGTCGAGGCGATCACGCCTCAGACCCTGATCAACATCCGTCCCGTCGTGGCCGCCATCAAGGAGTTCTTCGGGACGAGCCAGCTGAGCCAGTTCATGGACCAGCACAATCCGCTCTCCGGCCTGGCGCACAAGCGCCGCCTGTCGGCGCTCGGCCCAGGCGGCCTCTCCCGTGAGCGCGCCGGCTTCGAGGTCCGGGACGTGCACACCTCTCACTACGGGCGGATGTGCCCGATCGAGACTCCCGAGGGCCCGAACATCGGCCTCATCGGTCACCTCGCAACCTACGCGCGGGTGAACCAGCACGGCTTCATCGAGACGCCGTACCGCAAGGTCGTCGAAGGTCAGGTGACCGACGAGATCGTCTACCTCGCAGCCGACGAGGAAGAGGAGTACGTCATCGCCCAGGCGTCGGCGAAGCTCGACGACGCCCGGCGTTTCGTCGAAGAGCGCGTCCTCGTGCGGCGTGGGCCGCAAGGCGCAGGCGTGCGCGTGGGTGCGACATCCACCTCATACGGGACGACGAGCGAAGTCGACTTCGTGCCACCGGCAGAGGTCGACCTCATGGACGTCTCGCCGAAGCAGATCCTGTCGGTCTCGACTGCCCTCATCCCCTTCGTCGAGCACGACGACGCCAACCGTGCCCTCATGGGCGCCAACATGCAGAAGCAGGCCGTCCCCTTGCTCGTCCCCGAGGCGCCGTACATCGGCACCGGAATCGAGGCACGGGCGGCACGTGACGCAGGGGAGGTCATCGTGGCCGAGGCCACTGGGACCGTGACCGAGGTCGCAGGAGAGCACGTGACGGTCGAGTACCGGGCCGGAGCCAAGGACCGCTTCGGGGCCGAACTCGGTCGCCGGGTCTACCCGCTCGCGAAATTCCGTCGCTCCAACCAGAACACCTGCATCAATCAGAAGGCGCTCGTCGACGAAGGACAGCACGTGCAGGCGGGGGACCTCCTCGCGGACGGCCCCTCCACACACAACGGTGAGCTGGCACTCGGGAAGAACCTGCTCGTGGCATTCATGCCGTGGGAGGGCTTCAACTACGAGGACGCGATCATCTTGTCCGAGCGCCTCGTCCGTGACGACGTCCTCACCTCGATCCACATCGAGGAGCACGAGGTCGACGCCCGCGACACCAAGCTCGGTGCCGAGGAGATCACCCGCGACATCCCGAACCTGTCCGACGACATCCTTGCCGACCTCGACGAGCGCGGCATCATCCGCATCGGCGCCGAGGTAGGTCCTGGCGACATCCTCGTCGGCAAGGTGACCCCGAAGGGCGAGACCGAGCTCACGCCAGAGGAGCGCCTGCTCCGGGCGATCTTCGGTGAGAAGGCCCGGGACGTGAGGGACACGAGCCTCAAGGTGCCGCACGGCGAGTACGGCAAGGTGATCGACGTCCGCGTGTTCTCGCGTGACGACTCCCACGAGCTGCCGCCCGGCGTCAATCAGCTTGTCCGCGTCTACGTCGCGCAAAAGAGGAAGATCTCCGAGGGGGACAAGCTCGCGGGACGCCACGGGAACAAGGGCGTCATCTCGCGCATCCTCCCGATCGAAGACATGCCTCACATGGCTGACGGCACACCAGTGGACATCATCTTGAACCCCCTCGGCGTTCCGAGCCGGATGAACGTCGGCCAGGTGCTCGAGGCTCACCTCGGCTACGCGGCCCGATGGGGCTGGGAGGGCCTGGGCGGCGAGGCTTTGCCGACGGTACGCGGCACCGAGACGAAGACACGGCCTCGCACGGACCCGACGAGCTGGATCTCGACGCCTGTGTTCGACGGCGCCCACTGGGACGAGGCCGAGCAGGCTGGGCGCAAGCCGACGATTCAGCACCTGTTCGAGACGTTGACGCCGGAGTCGCCCGAGCGCGGCCGGCCACTCATCGGCACCGACGGCAAGGCGACCCTGTTCAACGGGCGGACCGGGGAACCGTACGACAATCCGATCATGGTCGGATACGTGTACATCCTGAAGCTGGCCCACCTCGTGGACGACAAGATCCACGCCCGGTCGACCGGCCCCTACTCGATGATCACCCAGCAGCCCCTCGGTGGGAAGGCCCAGTTCGGTGGTCAGCGCTTCGGGGAGATGGAGGTGTGGGCCCTCGAGGCCTACGGGGCCGCCTACGCCCTGCAGGAGCTCCTCACGATCAAGTCCGACGACGTGCTCGGCCGGGTGAAGGTCTACGAGGCGATCGTGAAGGGCGAGAACATCCCCGAGCCAGGGATCCCGGAGAGCTTCAAGGTTCTCATCAAGGAGATGCAGTCGTTGTGCCTGGACGTCGAAGTACTCGGGACGTCAGGTGAGGAGATCGAGATGCGAGAGCTCGACGAGGACGTCTACCGGACGGCCGAGGAGCTCGGCATCGACATCAGTCGCCCCGAGCGGGGCTCCGACGAGGAGGATGCTCGTAGGGCAGCGGAGAGGAGTTTCTGAGGTGCTCGACGTCAACGACTTCGATCAGCTGCGAATCGGGCTCGCAACAGCAGACGACATCCGTGCGTGGTCGCACGGTGAGGTCCGCAAGCCCGAGACCATCAACTACCGCACGCTCCGGCCCGAGAAGGACGGGCTCTTCTGCGAGAAGATCTTCGGTCCTACCAAGGACTGGGAGTGCTACTGCGGCAAGTACAAGCGTGTCCGCTTCCGCGGGATCATCTGCGAGCGCTGTGGCGTCGAGGTCACTCGCTCGAAGGTCCGCCGGGAGCGGATGGGCCACGTAGAGCTCGCCGCCCCCGTCGTGCACATCTGGTACCTCCGCGGCACACGGTCATGGCTGGCGTACCTGCTCATGGGTACCGAGGCGCGCGAAGAGCTGAAGGCCAAGCAACTCAAGAAGGTCATCTACTTCGCTGCCTACCTCGTCACGTTCGTCGACGAGGAGAAGCGGCATGCCGACCTCCCCAACCTCGAAGCCGAGCTCCAGACCGAGATCGGCGAGATCGAGCGCGCCCGCGACCTCGAGGCCGAGCGCCGGCTCGCCGAGCTCGAGCGCGAGCTAGCCCAGCTCGAGGCCGACGGTGCGAAGGAGTCCGAGATCCGGGCCCGCCAGCGCGCGGTGGAGCGCGAGGTGACGGCGGTCCGCGACCGGGCCAACTCCGACATCGACATGGCGAAGAAGGCCTTCAGCGAGCTCTCCGACCTGCATGCCCGCAAGATCATCGAGGACGAGCTGCTGTGGCGCGAGCTGAAGAGCCGCTACGGCGCCTACTTCGAGGGTGGCATGGGCGCAGAGACGATCGCCTCGCTCATCAACCGCCTGGACCTCGACGAGGAAGAGGTCAAGCTCCGCGACGCGATCGAGCCCACCGATGGCCGCCGGCCCCTCTCGGCTCAGCGTAAGCAGAAGGCGATCAAGCGGCTGAAGATCGTGTCCGCCTTCAACCGGCGCGACGAGCAAGGCCGCAGGGCGAACGACCCCCGCGCCATGATCCTCGAGTCGGTGCCGGTCATCCCGCCGGACCTTCGCCCGATGGTCCAGCTCGACGGTGGGCGTTTTGCGACCTCGGACCTGAACGACCTGTATCGCCGCGTCATCAACCGGAACAACAGGCTGAAGAGGCTGCTCGACCTCGGCACGCCCGAGATCATCATCAACAACGAGAAGCGGATGTTGCAAGAAGCCGTCGACGCGCTGTTCGACAACGGCCGCCGTGGCCGCCCGGTGACCGGACCTGGCAACCGGCCCCTGAAGAGCCTCTCGGACATGTTGAAGGGCAAGCAGGGCCGGTTCCGCCAGAACCTCCTCGGCAAGCGCGTCGACTACTCGGGTCGCTCGGTCATCGTCGTCGGGCCGAAGCTGAAGCTTCACCAGTGCGGCCTGCCCAAGCTGATGGCGCTCGAACTGTTCAAGCCGTTCGTGATGAAGCGGCTCGTCGACACAGAGATCGCGCAGAACATCAAGTCGGCAAAGCGCATGGTCGAGCGTCGCCGGACCCAGGTGTGGGACGTGCTCGATGAGGTCATCAAGGAGCACCCGGTTCTACTGAACCGTGCGCCGACGCTTCACCGCCTCGGTATCCAGGCGTTCGAGCCCGTCCTCGTCGAGGGCAAGGCGATCCAGATCCACCCGCTTGTCTGTGCTGCGTTCAACGCGGACTTCGACGGGGACCAGATGGCAGTCCACCTGCCGTTGTCCGCCGAGGCCCAGGCCGAGGCGCGGATCCTCATGCTGTCGGCGAACAACATCCTCTCGCCGGCGACCGGCCGCCCGATCACCGTCCCGAGCCAGGACATGGTCTTCGGCGCCTATTACCTGACGTTGATGGCCGATGGCCGCCGCGGCGAGGGCCGGATCTTCCGCAACCTGTACGAGGTCGAGCAGGCTTACGAGGCCGGCGATGTCGAGCTGCACGCGAAGATCCAGCTGAGAAAGGGCGAAGCCGGCTGGGCGTTCCCCTTGCACGGCCGCCGCCATGGCACCGACGAATCGAACGGCGGGTCGGGCGCTCCGGCCTCGATCGCAGAGGGCGAAGAGCCTCAGTCGATCGAGACCACCCCGGGCCGCTTGTTCTTCAATGCCGCCTTGCCTGCGGACTTCGGCTTCGTCAACGACGTGGTCGGCCGGCGAGCGACGCCGATCGCATCCATCGTCGAGCAGATCGCGGCGAACTACCGCAAGGCGACCGTCGCCGAGAGCCTCGACCGGATCAAGGACCTCGGCTTCCGTTTCGCCACGCGCTCCGGCCTCACGATCTCGATCGACGACGTGAAGACTCCGCCCAACAAGCGAGAGATCCTCGATCGGTACGAGCGCGAGGCCGAGAAGGCCGAGACCCAGTTCAAGCGCGGCATCATCACCGACGACGAGCGGCGCCAGAAGGAGATCGAGATCTGGACGTCGGCCAACTCCGAAGTCGGACGGGCGATGGAGCAGACCCTCGCGACCATCGACTTCAACCCGCTCGACATGATGGTCGACTCCGGCGCTCGTGGAAACGCCCAGCAGGTTCGCCAGATCGCCGGCATGAAGGGCCTCGTCTCGAACCCGCGCGGCGAGATGATCCCGAGGCCGATCAAGTCCTCCTTCCGTGAGGGTTTGTCGGTCCTCGAGTACTTCATCTCGACCCACGGCGCCCGCAAGGGCCTCGCCGACACCGCTCTCCGCACCGCTGACTCGGGGTACCTCACGCGGCGCCTCGTTGACGTCGCGCAAGAGCTCATCATCCGCATCGAGGACTGCGAGACAGCGCGGGGCATCTGGATCGACCATGTCGTTCCGGACCAGGCCGGCAAGCGATCGTACCTGGAGACGCGCGCTTACGGGCGCGTCCTCCTCGAGCCCATCAAGCTGAGCGACGGGAAGGTCCTCGCGGCCGGGTTCATGCTCGGGGACGCGGAAGTGAACGCGTTGATGGAGGACCCGGCAATCGATCGGATCCGTGTCCGCTCGGTGCTGACGTGTGAGAGCGAACACGGCGTGTGCGCCGCCTGCTACGGCAAGTCGCTCGCCACCGGCAAGCTCATCGAGCTGGGTGAAGCCGTCGGCGTCATCGCCGCGCAGTCCATCGGCGAGCCCGGTACGCAGCTCACCATGCGGACCTTCCACGCCGGCGGTGTCGTCGGCGAAGACATCACCCACGGTCTGCCCCGAGTGGTCGAGCTCTTCGAAGCCCGCACCCCGAAGGGTGCAGCGGTGCTCGTCCGCGAGCCCGGGGTCGTCCGGATCGAGGAGGACGAGACGGGTCGTCGCGTGACGGTGGTCGCCGAGGACGGCGCCGAGCAGGTAGTCACGGTCTCGTCTCGCGCACACCTCGAGGTGACCGACGGTCAACAGGTCCACCCCGGCGACGCACTCGTCGAAGGCCCGAAGGACCCGAAGGAGCTCCTCGAGATCAAGGGCATCCGCGAGACACAGCAGTACCTCGTCGAAGAGGTGCAGAAGGTCTACCGGGACCAGGGCGTCTCGATCCACGACAAGCACATCGAGCTGATCGTGCGGCAGATGCTGCGCAGGGTTCTCGTAGCCGAGCCGGGCGATGCGCCGTTCCTCCCCGGCGAGCGGGTCGATAATCAGCGCTACGCCGCTGTCAACCGGGAGCTCGTGCAAGCAGGAAGCCGGGCGGCCGAAGGCCGGCCGGAACTGATGGGCATCACCAAGGCTTCACTTGCCACCGACTCGTGGTTGTCGGCCGCGTCCTTCCAAGAGACGACTCGGGTGCTCACGGAGGCCGCGATCGAAGGCAGGTCTGACCAGCTGTTCGGCCTGAAGGAGAACATCATCATCGGCAAGCTCATCCCTGCCGGAACCGGCATGGAGCGCTACCGGGCCTTCGAGGTCGAGACTCCCGAGGCACAACGCATGTCGTTCTGGTCGTCCGACCTCGATGGCGGTGCCGACGGCCTCGAGGGAACTCCCGAAGACCTTGCGGCGTGGCTACGTGATGTCGGGCGTACCTCTCTTGGTGAGGGCGACGGCTTTGCGGCATATGCAGAGCCGGCCGAGGCCCAGGCCTACGGCGGCTTCGAGCCAGGCGACGCTGCCGGCGACCCGTATTCGGCCGGCCCGGAGGGATTCGACGCATACGGGACCGCAGACGAGGGCTCCGCCTGAGGCCAGAGTGACAGGTGTGGACAGAGCCGCCGCTCCGTCGTCCGGAGCGGCGGCTCTGTCGCGCTTGCCCTTGCGTGTGCACGCAGGGTCGCGTCCGGTCAGACTTTCTCTTGGGAGCTGTCGATCCGGCGGTCTCTCGTTCGTCGGTAACAAACAGCCGGCCCGAGAGGCGGACCGGCCTGCGAGAGGAGGCGAGAGATGGCTGAGTATCTGGTGTTGATCTACGAGGACGAGTCCGCATACGCGAGTGGCGAGGCGTACGGCCAGGCGATGACGGACCACTCGGCGTTCGGCGACGCGAACGCCGCTGCCCTGCGCGGAGGCAACGCATTGCACCCGACGTCCGCGGCGACGAGCATCCGCGGCTTCGGGACAGACAGCTTCACGGTCACCGACGGTCCGTTCGCCGAGACCAAGGAAGCCCTCGGCGGCTACTACATCGTGGAGGCAGCAGATCTCGACGAGGCGATCTCGCTCGCCAAGCAGGTCCCCGCTCGCCACGGCGGCGTCGAGGTCCGTCCGATCATGGTGTTCGACTGAACAGCGAGGTGGGTGAGTCCCTCGCTGCAGTCTCTGCTTCCGTCGCGGACGCGCACCGTCGTGAGTGGGGCTACGTCCTCGCCTCGACGGTGCGCGTCACGCGAGATCTCGATGTCGCCGAGGAGTGCGTGCAAGAGGCGTATGCGCGGGCGCTGACGGCCTGGTCCACGTCCGGCATCCCGCGCAACAAGGGAGCGTGGCTCACCACGGTGGCGCGTCGCCGGGCGCTCGATCTCGCTCGGCGGGAGACCAACTGGCGCCGGGCGATGCCCCTGCTGGTCGAGCCAGTCGAGACCCGAGCAGAGGATCCGGGCGATGCCTTGGCCAGCCCCGATGAGGGGTCACTGACAGACGACAGGCTTCGCCTCGTCTTCACCTGCTGTCACCCGGCCCTCGGTCGCGAGGCGCAGGTCGCCCTCACTCTCCGCCTGTTGTGCGGTCTGTCGACGGCGGAGGTTGCAAGGGCCTTCCTCGTGAGCGAGCCCACGATGGCCGCGCGGCTCACGAGGGCGAAGAAGAAGATCGCCGCTGCTCGCATTCCCTACCGCGTCCCGGCCCGGGACGACCTTCCCGAACGAGTGGAGGGAGTGCTCGACGTCGTGCACCTGCTCTTCACGACCGGACACGCGGCGCCTGTAGGAGCCGACCTCGTGCGTCGGGACCTCGTCGAGCGGGCTCTGGATCTCGCTCGCATGCTGCGAGGGCTGCTCCCTGCGGACGCCGATGTGGCGGGCCTGCTCGCCCTCGTCCTGCTAACAGACTCTCGCCGAGCGACTCGAGTGTCGGAGGACGGCCGGCTACTGCTCCTCGAAGAGCAAGACAGGCGCCGATGGGACCGCGGAGCTATCAGTGAGGGTCTGGCACTCGTCCGTGAGGCTCTCGGCCGCCGACCGCCCGGTCGGTACGCTCTCCAGGCGGCCATCGCCGCCGTACACGCGGAGGCGCCCCGATGGGAGGACACGGACTGGTCGGAGATCGTCGCGCTCTACGACGAACTCTGCGTCGTGTGGCCGTCGCCCGTGGTGGCGCTCAATCGAGCTGTCGCCGTCGGCATGGCTCTCGGGCCGCATGCCGGCCTCGAGGCACTCGATGCGATTGCAGGCGACGCTCGGCTCGAGAGCTACGGGTACCTCCATTCGGCGCGGGCTGACTTCCTGCGCCGCTTGGGACGCGTGGCCGAGGCTCGGGTGAGCTACGAGGAAGCACTCAGCCTCACGGAGAACGAGGTAGAGCGCGTCTTCCTGGCCGGCCGGCTGAGCCAGCTCATCGACTGACTGAGGTCAACCCAGCACCGCAACGACCGTCGTGGAGTCGTTTCCATCACGACTTGGACGTTCCGGTCCACCGGCGGCCTGGGCCAATCCGTCGCTGGATGCCGGGGCTGACACTCTCTAGTCTTGGCACGTGTCCGAGTCCCTGGGTCCGATCGAACCTGCTGCCGGTCCCCTTCCCATCCGCGCGTCGGACGCAGAGCGCGAACATGCAGTCCAGCGACTCTCCGCGGCGTGCGCGGAAGGCCGCCTGACCTTGGAGGAGCTCGGCGTCCGAGTCTCATCGGCTTATTCGGCCGTCGCTCGGAGCGAGCTTCGAGTCGCTCTTGTCGGACCTGCCCGATGTCACGGCGCCCGGGTCAAGCCCGGTGCCGGCGCCGGTCGGGGCGCCCGCTGGAGTGGTCGACGTGAAGCGGCATCGCCCGCGCGGCAAGTGGATCGTGTCGATAATGAGCCAGGCTTCGAGAAGTGGCCATTGGCGTATCGCTTCGCAGGTCAAAGTGGTCACCGTGATGGGCGAGACCACGCTTGACCTGCGTCACGCCATCATCGAGAGCTCGGAGATCGAGATCCATCTGTTCTTGTTGATGGGTCAGCAGCGCGTGATCGTCCCCGAGGGCGTTGAAGTTGAGGTCACAGGTTTCGTGTTGATGGGGGACAGGCGTGTGAAGGTCACCCCAGTCCTGCCGCGTCCGGGCGTGCCTCGCCTGCACATCCGTGTGATCGGCATGATGGGTGAAGTCAGGGTGACGACGGGCTGAGCCACGCGGCACGGCTTCGGAGCCGCCGGCATCTCTCCACGCAATCGGGTCCGCCTCGTGGAACAACGAAGGAGAAGACGAGGACGTGGGCGACTCATTCGAGTAATGAGAGGATCTCCGCCAGTTCCGTGACGGTGCCCTCTACCCGGTCGCGGTGGCCGTGTCGGGCTGCCTCGACCCGCTCGGCGACGAGGTGCCGCCCGCGGTACAGCTGCAGACGCCACTCGACCTCCGCTCCTGTGGGCCGGCCGCCGTAGGCAAGCCAGAAGGCGTCGCGCTCGGCGGGCAACGGTCGGGCGTCGGCTCTGTAGATTGCCCAGTCGGCGAGCGGGTCTCCCCACCACGCCCGCTCGCTGTCGAGGACGCCCACGACCGACGGCTGTTCTGCCAGGCGATCGAGCAGCACGTTGGCGGTCCAAAGGTCCCCGTGCAACAAGCGGGACTGGTCAACTCGGTCGAGGCGGTCACGGTGGTGTTCGACGAGGGCGGCTAGTCGAGCCACGTCGTCGCCGGGCAGAGACAGGTCGCCCAGGTCGGCGATGCTGTCGGTCAGTGACCGTTGCAGGGCGTCGCTCCAGCGGGCGTCGGCTGGGCCGGCCAGCGGGCCCCACACTTCGCCGGTCACGTCATGCACCCGGCGGTTGATGGCGCCCAGTTGCGCAAAGAAGCCCGGCCAGAGTTCCCGGTCGTAACTCGGCAGCTTCTCGGGGGCGGCAACGCCGGCAACCAAGCTCTGCACGAGGTAGTCACGGCCGACGACTTGGTGGGTGAAGTCTGCGCCGAGCATCCGCGGCACCAAGGGTGCAAGCTCGGACAGCCACGCAGCTGCGGTGTACTCACTGCGCAGCCAATGCCGTTCCGATCGCAGCTGCCGCTCGGGTCGGGGCGCCACCCGGAGCACGACAGTCGAACCGTGCGCGAGCTCGACACGGAATGTGGTGTTGTAGCTGCCCCAGCTGAGCTCGACGGCCGAGCGCACCCCGGTGGACTCCCCGAGCACTCTCCGGCACATAGCCACTACCTCGGAGGCCCCAACCGGCTCCTGAAAGGCGCCGCCTGGCCGGGCAACCGGTCGAAACTCCACCCGTAAACACTAGTCTCCGGTTCGCTTGCCGCCTCTTGCGCGCTGTCGGGGCCTTCAGGCTTGGCGGGCTCAACCGGGCAGTTGAGCGGCGCGGGTGCCCCGCGTCCGTTAAGTCTCTGTTAGGGCCGATTCCTTATAACTTGTCTTGAGGATCGCCGCGTAGGGCGCTGATCGGTCGACAGAAAATTGGCGCGAGATGAGGAATGACCTTGTCGACATCGAGGCTGGCGTCGCATCAACGCGACCTTGGAGGGCGGGGTGGCGTTCGAGTGTCCTCGTGGGCGTTGCCCTCCTCGCGGCGGCATGTAGCAGTTCGGCCTCGCCCGGCGTCGCCAACCTCGGCTCGTCGCCGTCGGCCACGACAGCGTCTGGCGGGATCGCCGGCAACAGCGGGTCTTCGACGCTGACTGCCGCTCAGCTGCAGTCTCTGACCAAGTTCGCCGAGTGCGTTCGCAAGCACGGGCTGCCGAAGTTCCCCGATCCTCCCTACTCGAACGGCGAGCTGAACTCGATGGGGTTCAAGAAGTACTCACCGCAGATGGAGGCCGCTACGAAGGCGTGCCACGCGGATGCGCTCGCCGCCGGCGTCGTCCTGACCCCGGCCGAGATCCAGAAGCACCTCGAGCAGCTGCTCGCGCTCGACCGGTGCATGCGCAGGCACGGTGTGCCTACGCCGGATCCGAGTCCACAGGGCGTCCAGGCCTCCCCGATAGGACTCGACTGGAACTCACCGCAGGTCCAGGCAGCCGAGAAGGCCTGTGACTATCTCAATCCGTGACGCCAGGGCGTGTCTCCCAGGGGTGGTCGGGCCTGTACCCCCTTCTGCTCGTATCCCAGGCAACCGGGTCCCCTTCTCGTTGACATCACAGGCGCGCCCACCTAGGTTCCGCCAAGCGCTGAACTCCCGAAGTGCTGAGGCTCGTGAAGTCATCGGGCCAATCGGGCCTCTGACCAGCGCCCGATCCAGCACTCCGCCGTCGCTGGTATAGTCATCAGGCCGTGTTGGCGCGTCAGTGGCGCGCGCGTGCGGCAACGAGGAAGTCCCGTTTCGAGAGGTTGCGCGTGCCCACAATCGCCCAGCTCGTCCGTAGCGGACGGGAGACCAAGCGGTCGAAGACGAAGACGCCGGCGCTGAAGGGCGCCCCGCAGCGCCGCGGCGTATGCACGCGCGTCTACACGACCACGCCGAAGAAGCCGAACTCGGCGCTCCGCAAGGTGGCACGAGTCCGCTTGACGAGCGGGCACGAGATCACGGCGTACATCCCCGGCGTCGGTCACAACCTCCAGGAGCACTCGATCGTGCTGGTGAGAGGCGGTCGTGTGAAAGACCTTCCGGGCGTCCGGTACAAGATCGTGCGCGGAACCCTCGACACCTCCGGTGTGCGGGACCGCGCCCAGGCACGCAGCCGCTACGGCGCGAAGAAGGAAGGCTGAGGTGCCCCGCAACGGCCCACCGGCTCGGCGGGACCTCGTTCCCGACCCGGTCTACCGGTCCGTCATCGTCACGCAGCTCGTGAACAAGATCCTCTCGCGCGGCAAGCGCTCGCTCGCCGAGCGGGTGGTCTACGAGGCGCTCGAGATCGTGCGCGAGAAGACCGGGGCAGAGCCGATCGCCACCTTGAAGCGCGCACTCGACAATGCCCGCCCGGAAGCTCGAGGTGAAGAGCCGCCGGGTCGGAGGAGCGACCTACCAGGTCCCCGTCGAGGTGCGCCGCGAGCGTGCGACCACGTTGTCCATCCGCTGGCTTGTGACATATGCGCGCCAGCGCAGGGAGCGGACGATGGCGCAGAAGCTCGCGAACGAGATACTTGACGCCTCGAACGGGCTCGGCGCCGCTGTCAAGCGTCGGGAGGATATGCACAAGATGGCGGAGTCGAACAAGGCGTTTGCTCACTACCGCTGGTGACGACACCGTCTTGACGGTCGGCCCGGCTGGGAATGTGGCCAGCTGACCAGGCGTTGTCCCTTGTGGCGGTGGCGGGTGCCTCCTGGCGACTCCGTAGCGTCGTCAGTCGAGCGGCGCTCGAGGCGAATCCATCCATAGCGTCGCCCGTTGCTCGCGGACGCGCCGTGCGTGACGAGAGCGATAACAACTAAAGGTCCGACAGCCGGACTGAAAGAGATTCAGAGACAGACAGATGGCCAGCCCAATTCGCGAATTCCCCCTTGCCAGGACCCGGAACATCGGGATCATGGCGCACATCGACGCTGGTAAGACGACCACGACCGAGCGGATCCTGTACTACACGGGCCGCAACTACAAGATGGGTGAGGTCCACGAGGGCGCCGCAACCATGGACTGGATGGTCCAGGAGCAAGAACGCGGTATCACCATCACTTCGGCTGCCACGACCTGCCGGTGGCGGGACAACTGGATCAACATCATCGACACGCCGGGGCACGTCGACTTCACCGTCGAGGTCGAGCGGTCGCTTCGCGTGCTCGACGGCGCCGTCGCTGTCTTCGACGCCGTCGCCGGTGTCGAACCTCAGACCGAGACCGTGTGGAGGCAGGCCAACAAGTACCACGTGCCGCGGATCTGCTTCATCAACAAGATGGACCGGGTCGGCGCGGACTTCGATCGCGCCGTGCACATGATCCGCGACCGGCTCGAGGCCCGTCCCGCAGTCGTGCAGCTGCCGATCGGTTCCGAAGGCGCGTTCCAAGGTGTGATCGACCTGTGCAAGATGAAGGCGCTCATCTGGGAAGAGGGAATGGGCGAGAAGTGGTCGGACGAGGAGATCCCGTCCCGCCTGGTCGACGCAGCCGAGGCCGCTCGCCACGAGCTGGTCGACGTCCTTTCGAACTTCGACGACACCGTCATGGAGAAGTACGTCGGTGAGGAGGAGATCACCGCGGACGATCTTCACGCCGCCCTCAGGCGGGTCACCATCGCCGGCCAGGCCGTGCCCGTGCTGTGCGGCTCCGCTTTCAAGAACAAGGGCGTCCAGCCGATGCTCGACGCCGTGATCGACTTCCTGCCGAGCCCGCTCGACATCCGTGCGACCCCGGGTACCAACGTGAAGAACGGCGAGCCCCTCGAGCGCGAGGCACGAGACGACGAGCCCTTTTCCGCTCTTGCTTTCAAGATCATGAGCGACCCGTTCGTCGGCAAGCTCACCTACTTGCGTGTGTACTCCGGCACCCTCGAGAAGGGCACCTCCGTGCTCAACACCACGAAGGGCCGCAAGGAGCGCATTGGCCGGATCCTTCAGATGCACGCCAACCACCGCGAGGACAAAGAGGCGATCCACACAGGCGACATCGTCGCCGTCGTCGGCCTCAAGTCGACGGCGACCGGGGACACCCTTTGTGATCCGGCCCACCCGATCCTTCTCGAGACGCTCGAGTTCCCAGAGCCGGTCATCCACGTCGCGGTCGAGCCGAAGACGAAGGCCGACCAGGACAAGCTCGGCAAGGCGCTCTACGCGCTGAGCGAGGAGGACCCCACCTTCCGGGTCCGTACGGACGAGGAGACGGGCCAGACGGTGATCTCAGGAATGGGCGAGCTCCACCTCGAGGTCCTGGTCGACCGGATGCTGCGCGAGTTCAAGGTCGATGCGCACGTCGGGAAGCCCCAGGTCGCCTACCGCGAGACCATCAGGGACTCGGTCACCAAGGTCGAGGAGCGGTACATCCGCCAGACGGGTGGGCGCGGCCAGTACGGCCACGTCGTGCTCGACCTCGAGCCGACTGGCCCCGGCGGCGGATACGAGTTCGTGGACAAGATCATCGGCGGGGTCATCCCGAAGGAGTACATCCCAGCCGTCGACGCCGGAATCCAGGAAGCGATGAACTCCGGGGTGCTCGCCGGCTTCCCGGTCGTGGACCTCCGGGTGATCCTGACGCACGGTTCGTACCACGACGTCGACTCGTCGGAGATGGCGTTCAAGATCGCCGGTTCGATGGGGTTCAAGAAGGCATGCCGGGCAGCCCGGCCGGTGCTGCTCGAGCCGATCATGGCCGTCGAAGTGGTCACTCCCGACGATTACCTCGGCGACGTGATCGGAGACCTGTCCTCCCGGCGCGGGCGGGTCGAGGGCATGGACCAGCGCGGCGCGACCCACGTCGTAAGGGCTCAGGTTCCGCTGTCCGATATGTTCGGCTACGCTACCGACCTGCGTTCCCGCACCCAGGGTCGAGCCACGTACACGATGCAGTTCGACTCGTATCAGGAAGTCCCCGAGTCGGTATCGCGGGAGATAATCGCCCGGGTCACCGGCGAGTGACTCACCACCCGGTGAGCACCGGAGGCAACTGATCGACAACTGATCGGCAAGCAATAAGTCAGAGACGACGCGGCGCCAAGGGGGCGCCGCCCAGACAACAAAAACGGAGCGGTCGGCACCAATGGCCAAGAAGAAGTTCGAGCGGAACAAGCCGCATGTCAATATCGGCACGATGGGTCACATCGACCACGGGAAGACGACGCTGACCGCGGCCATCACGAAGGTCCTTCACGACCACAACCCCTCGGTCGCCTTCACGGCGTTCGACGAGATCGACAAGGCGCCCGAGGAGAAGGCCCGCGGCATAACCATCTCCATCGCCCACGTCGAGTACGAGACCGACAAGCGCCACTACGCGCACGTCGACATGCCAGGTCACGCCGACTACATCAAGAACATGATCACCGGTGCAGCCCAGGTCGACGGCGCGATCCTCGTGGTGTCAGCGGCTGACGGCCCGATGCCGCAGACGCGTGAGCACGTGCTGCTTGCTCGTCAGGTCGGCGTGCCTTCCATCGTGGTCGCCCTCAACAAGGCGGACATGGTCGACGACGAGGAGCTGCTCGACCTCGTGGAGCTGGAGGTCCGTGAGCTGCTGAATGAGTACGACTTCCCAGGTGACGACACGCCTGTGATCCGCGTCAGCGCCCTCAAGGCGCTCGAGGGCGACCCGGAGGCCTCTGAGGGCATCCTGAAGCTCATGGAGGCCGTGGACGACTACATCCCCGAGCCGCTCCGTGAGATCGACAAGCCGTTCCTCATGTCTGTCGAGGACGTCATGACCATCACAGGGCGCGGCACTGTCGTTACCGGGCGTGTGGAACAGGGTGTCCTGAAGGTCGGCGAAGAAGTCGAGATCGTGGGGCTCCGCCCGACCCAGAAGACGGTCTGCACCGGCGTCGAGATGTTCCGCAAGCTGCTCGACCAGGCCCAGGCGGGCGACAACATTGGTGCCCTTCTCCGTGGGACGAAGAAGGAAGACGTCGAGCGTGGCCAGGTCCTCTGCAAGCCGGGCTCGATCACGCCTCACAGCAACTTCGAGTCGAACGTCTACGTTCTCACGAAGGAAGAAGGTGGCCGGCACAAGCCGTTCTTCTCCAACTACCGGCCCCAGTTCTACTTCCGGACGACCGACGTCACCGGGACGATCGAGTTGGCCGAGGGCACCGAGATGGTCATGCCCGGCGACAACACGACCATGACGGTCGACCTGCAAAAGCCGATCGCCATGGACGAGGGTCTGCGATTCGCAATCCGGGAAGGTGGCCGCACCGTCGGCGCCGGCCGGGTCACGAAGATCCTCAAGTAGCCGGCTGAGACTGATGGCAGCTCAAAGGATCCGGATCCGGCTCAAGGCCTACGACCACGAGATCATCGACCAGTCGACGAAGAAGATCGTCGAGACCGTGCTCCGCACTCAGGCGAAGATCCGTGGGCCAGTGCCTCTCCCGACGGAGAAACACCGGTACACCGTGATCCGCTCCCCGCACAAGTACAAGGACAGCCGGGAGCACTTCGAGATGCGCATCCACAAGCGCCTCGTGGACATCGTCGAGCACTCGCCGAAGACGGTCGACTCGCTCCAGCGGCTCGACCTCCCGGCGGGCGTAGACATCGAGATCAAGATCACGACCTGAAAGGCCGAAGACGATATTGGGGGGCGGCGCCCGCTCCTCGCGTTCGCGCGAGGAGCGGGCGCCGTATCGCGTCCTGGTCCGGTTTGCGCAGCGCGGGTACGATCAGGTGCGACGTCATCCGCGGCACAGGGGGCAAGACGGGCATGGGGGATCTTCCCAACGGCCGACCAGATCGAGGCGAGATGCTGGGCGAGATCATCGACTTTCCTGGCAGCGCGGGGCGGCGTTCGCGCAGGCTGAGGCGGTGGTTCGGGGCCCGAAGGCTCAGCCTCTCGTCTCGGATGAGGTCGCGATCGGAGCTGCGGGGTGCACCGCTGCGTATCTATACACCGGGCGAACCTCCGCCCGGGCGCCAAGCTAGCGCCTCCCGGCAGCTCTGAGTCTCGCCGTCTGGCGTGGCCCTGGCCTCGGCGGACTCCGTTTTCCCTGTTGGGGGAGCACAACGCACCTGATATAGTCTCTCTTCCGTTGGGCGTGATGCCCAGCAGAGTTTTACGACGACGTCCGGGAGCGCCCCGGGGCCTCGGCCCAGGGGGACCTTCCGGCAAACCGAGAATGCGCTCCGCTCCGGTTCGCCGGGCGGAGCGTCCTCACGAGATGGGGCGGTTTTCCGCCTGGGTCGCTGCGTAGCGTTCGCCGGTCCGCCGGTTCATGCTGCGTGTCGCCCGGGTGGGCGGCGCCAAAGCGACGTAGAGAACGAGGACGGCACACGAGATGGCCACGAAGGCGATCGTCGGCGAGAAGGTCGGGATGACCCAGGTCTGGGACGAAGAGCAGCGCGTCGTGCCCGTGACCGTCGTCAAGGTCGCGCCGGTACGCGTCGTCAGGGTGAAGACACCGGAGGCCGAGGGTTACTCGGCGCTCCAGGTCACCTACGGCGTGAGGCGTGCCTCTCTGCTCAACAAGCCGGAGACCGGCCACTTCGAGAAGGCCGGTGTGGAGCCGGGCCGCCGCCTCGTCGAGCTGCGGCTAGAGGACACGAGCGGCTACGAGGTCGGCCAGGAAATCGATGCCGGCATCCTCGAGGCGGGCGAGAAGATCGACGTGACGGCAATCTCGAAGGGCAAGGGCTTCGCCGGCGGCATGAAGCGCCACAACTTCAAGGGCCAGGGCGGGGCGCACGGAAACCACAAGAAGCACCGCGCGCCTGGCTCAATCGGCGCCTGCGCCACTCCCGCCCGCGTCTTCAAGGGCACCCGGATGGCCGGCCGCATGGGAGCTGCCAGGGTCACGACTCTCAATCTCGAGGTCGTCGCCGCCGACCCCGAACGGGAGCTGATCCTCGTGAAGGGCGCCGTACCGGGTCCTCGAGGGGGCCTCGTCCTCATCCGCAACGCCGTGAAGGCGAGCAAGTAATGGCGACCCAGGCGATCGCCGAGCACGAAGAGCTGCAGACCGTGACCGTTGACAGGAGAACGGATGCCGGCGACGTGCTCGGGACCGTCGAGCTCTCCTCCGAGATCTTCGGCCGCACTCCGAACGTGCCGCTCATGCACCAGGTCGTGACAGCCCAGCTGGCGGCGCGACGCTCGGGCACGCAGAGCACCAAGACCCGTGCGGAAGTCGCCGGTGGTGGTGCGAAGCCGTACAGGCAGAAAGGGACCGGCCGGGCTCGACAGGGAACGATCCGTGCACCGCAGTTTGCAGGCGGCGGTGTAGCGCTCGGGCCGAAGCCGCGCAATTACGCGCAGCGCACTCCGCGCAAGATGACCCGACTGGCGCTCTTCTGCGCGCTCTCCGACCGGGCGGCAGAGGGCAGGTTGTGCCTCGTCGACAGCTGGTCGTTCGACGTGCCGAAGACCAAGGACGCCGTGAGGGCGCTCGATGCTCTCGGCCTCGAGGGCAGCATCCTCATCGTGATCGGGCCTGACGACGGGATAGCGGAGCGGTCGTTTGCAAACCTCCGCGATGTCGACCTCGTGGATGCAACGCAACTGACGGCCTACGACGTCCTCGTGAACGACTGGATCGTGTTCACGGACGCCACGCTGCCCGGCGAAGCGACACCGGTGGCCGACTCACCCACTGCGATCGCAGCCAAGGAAGCAGCTGCTTCGGCCACCCCTGAGGAGGACGACTCGTCGGTCTCGGCGGCCGGAGAAGACTCGTCTGACGAGGACGACTCGTCCTCTGACGCCGAGGAGTCAGCCGACGTCGCGGAAGCGGACGTCGACGAGGAGGAGGTCGACGTTCCCTCGCCGATCGAGGACTCGGCCGACGAGAGCGCCGACGACAGCGAGAGCGACAGCGACGACGACGACAGCGACGACGAGGAGGACGCCAAGTGAGCGAACGACAGGTGTTGCTCCGGCCGGTCGTGTCCGAGAAGTCGTACGCCCTCATGGACGAGGGCACCTACGTCTTCATCGTCGACAAGTCGGCGAACAAGATCGAGATCCGCTCTGCGGTTGAGGACGCTTTCGGTGTCCGGGTCCAGAGCGTCAACACGCTGAACCGCAAGGGTAAGCGCAAGAGGCAGAGGCGGCTTGCGTCCTACGGGCAGCGTTCGGACACCAAGAGAGCGATCGTGCGCCTTGTCGGCGACGACCGTATCGAGCTCTTCGAGGCCTGAGGACGACGACGATGGCACTTCGCAAGCGCAAGCCCACTAGCCCAGGACGCCGGTTCCAGTCGGCGTCGGACTTCTCCGAGATCACGAAGGCCAAGCCCGAGCGCTCCCTCACGGTTTCCAAGCCGAGGACCGGAGGACGCAACAGCTACGGCCGCAAGACGGCGCGCCACCGCGGCGGCGGCCACAAGCAGCAGTACCGGATCATCGACTTCAAGCGGGACAAGGACGGCGTGCCCGCCAAAGTCGCGGCAATCGAGTACGACCCGAACCGCAATGCCCGCATCGCCCTGCTCCACTACCTCGACGGCGAGAAGCGCTACATCCTCGCCCCATCACGTGTCGCGGTCGGCGACCTGCTCGAGTCGGGTCCCGGTGCCGACATCCGCCCGGGCAACGCGCTGCCGATGCGCTACATCCCGGTCGGCTCGGTCGTGCACAACGTCGAGATGCGTCCCGGCGGGGGCGGCAAGATGGCCCGCGGGGCCGGCATGAGCGTCCAGCTCGTAGCGAAGGAAGGCCAGTTCGCCACGCTGCGGCTTCCCTCGACCGAGATGCGCCGCGTCTCGATCGACTGCCGTGCGACCCTAGGTGAGGTCGGCAATGCCGAAGCCGAGCTGATCTCGATCGGCAAGGCCGGCCGCAACCGCTGGAAGGGCGTGCGCCCGCAGACCCGAGGCGTCGCCATGAACCCCGTCGACCACCCCCTCGGTGGTGGCGAGGGCAAGACGTCCGGCGGCCGCCACCCGGTCTCGCCATGGGGCCAGAAGGAAGGTCGAACCCGCCGACGCCACCGGCCGTCCGACCAGCTCATCGTCCGCCGCCGCCGCACCCGCGGCGCCCGTCGCTGATCGGAGTCGAGGAGACTCATGCCTCGCAGCCTGAAGAAGGGACCCTTCGTCGACGACCACCTTCTCAAGAAGGTCGACGACTTGAACTCGAAGAAACGAGAAGCGGGTCGTGAAGACCTGGTCCCGCCGATCCACGATCATCCCGGACATGGTCGGTCACACGATCGCGGTCCACGACGGGCGCAAGCACGTGCCCGTCTACATCACCGAGTCCATGGTCGGCCACAAGCTGGGCGAGTTCGCTCCTACGCGGACGTTCCGTTTCCACGCCGGCCAGGAACGCGCGGGGAGACGTTGACATGCCCGGACTGAAGACCAACGAGCGCCCCGGTACAAGGGCGGTACTCCGCCATTCGCGCATGTCGGCGTACAAGGCCCGAGAAGTTCTCGACCTGATCCGCGGAGTCGACTACGTCCGCGCGTCCGAGATACTCGAGTCCGCCGAGCGTGGTGCCGCCGAAGTCATCGAAAAGCTGCTCAACAGCGCGGCGGCGAACGCGCTGCACAACGATCAGCTGGATCCCGAGGAGCTCTACGTCTCGGCCTGCTTCGCCGACGAGGGAACGACGCTCAAGCGCTGGCGCCCGCGAGCCCGCGGCCGTGCGACTCGCATCCGCAAGCGCACTTGCCACATTACTGTGATCCTCTCCCGGCTCCCAGACGAAGAGATCGCCAAGCGGCGCGCTCGCGTAGTCGCCGAGCAGGCGGAGCGTCGCCAGCGCCGCGTTGCCGGCACGCGACGGGCCAGGCGCCAAGGAGCTGACACGGCTGCGGAGATCGCGGCCGCAGACGCAGCGGCACAGGCCGAGGCAATCGAGGCAGCCACCGAGGCAGCGATCGACTCGGCGAACGAGGACGAGACGGAGGCGGACGAGACCGAGGCGGGCGACACGTCGGCTTCGGCGGCCGAGGAAGAGACGGCCGCCTCGTCCGACGACACGTCCGCCGACGACTCAACCGAGGTCGAGGCCTCCACCGACGAGACTCCGGACGCGACTGAGGCCGATACGGCGACAGACGAGACTCCAGACGAGGAGAGCGAGTAATGGGTCAGAAGGTCAACCCGTACGGGTTCCGACTCGGAGTCACGACGGACTGGAAGTCCCGCTGGTTCGACGACCGCAACTACCAGGACTGCGTCATCGAGGACTGGAAGATCCGCGACTACCTGATGGGCCAGCTCGAGGCTGCTGCTGTCAGCCGGATCGAAGTCGAGCGGACACGTGACCGCCTGCGCATCGACGTTCACACCGCACGGCCGGGCATAGTGATCGGCCGCCGCGGCGCAGAGGCCGACCGCCTCCGTCGCCAACTCGCCCGCATCACGAAGAACGCCAACGTGCAGCTGAACATCCAGGAGATCAAGCAGCCGGAAGCTCGACGCGGCCTTGATCGCGCAGGGCATCGCCGACCAGCTCGCTCGGCGCATCAGCTTCCGCCGTGCGATGAAGCGTGCGATCCAGACAGTGCAGAAGGCAGGAGCCCAAGGAGTGCGCGTCCAGTGCTCAGGTCGCCTCGGCGGTTCCGAGATGGCACGCAAGGAGTCCTATCGCGAGGGGCGGGTCCCCCTGCACACGCTGAGGGCCGATATCGACTACGGCTTCCGCGAAGCGAGGACGACGACAGGCCGCGTCGGTGTGAAGGTCTGGATCTACAAAGGCGACATCCTGCCCTACAAGACCTCGGGCGAGGAGAAGATCTCCCGCGAGGCCGCCATGGCAGTCGGGGAGACCTCAGGTCAGGCACGTCCACGGCGCATCGTGAGCGCTGGCGGTGGTCGCCGCAGGCCGGAACAAGGCGAGCCGGGTTCGGTGCAAGCTGCGCCGGAGCCCGAGGTCCCTGCGGGCGCCGAGGGCGAGGCCGTCGTCGCGCCCGCTCCGTTGCCTGGTACGACTCAGGGCGACGAGGCGCTCGAGCGCTTGCTCGCGGAGGAAGAGGAAATCGAGCGGCGCACTCGCGACGAGCACCACGACGTACCGCACTTCCGCAGGGAGAACGACTGATGTTGATGCCACGAAGGGTCAAGCATCGTAAGCAGCAGCGAGGGCGTCTCTCGGGGATGGCCAAGGGCGGCGAGTCGATCAGTTTCGGTGACTACGGCATCCAGGCGCTCGAGCCCGGTTGGCTCACGGCTCGCCAGATCGAGGCGGCACGTATCGCGATGACCCGTCACGTTCGCCGTGGCGGCAAAGTGTGGATACGCGTCTTTCCCGACAAGCCCGTCACGCAGAAGCCGGCGGAGACCCGCATGGGCTCGGGCAAGGGCAATCCTGAACACTGGGTTGCGGTCGTCAAGCCCGGCAGAGTGCTGTTCGAGTTGTCAGGTGTCGACGCGACGCTCGCTCAAGCCGCCATGGAGCGAGCCATCCAGAAGCTTCCCCTGAAAGCGCGTTTCATCGTCCGCCCAGGGCTCGGGTCAACGCCGGAGGTGCAGGTCTGATGCAGACCGCCCAGGAATTCCGCGAGCTCGATGAGGACGAGCTCCAGACGCGCCTCGACAATGCTCGCAAAGAGCTTTTCAACCTCCGCTTCCAAGCGGCGACCGGACGGCTCGACAACTCAGCCCGCGTAGGTGCCGTCCGGCGCGAGATAGCCCGGGTACTCACCGTGCAACGCGAGCGCGAGATCGAGCAGGCCGAGGCGCTCAGTGCCGCGGGCCTGCAATCGAACGAGGAGAACTGATGGCCGAGAACAAGACCACGACGGCCGACGACGCGGCCCCCTCCACCACCGCCGCCCCCGCAGCCCCGGCCGTGGGTGCCACCGAGCGCGAGAACAAGCGGAAGGTCCGCGAGGGCATAGTCGTATCGACTTCCATGGAGAAGACGACGGTCGTAGCCGTCACTGAGCGGGTCCGGCACCGCCGGTACTCGAAGACGGTGCAGCGCACCCGGAAGCTCTATGCGCACGACGAAGAGAATCAGTCGCACCCCGGCGATCGCGTCCTCGTCGCCGAGACGAGGCCGTTGTCCAAGCTGAAGCGGTGGCGTGTTGTGGAGATATTGGAGCGCGCCCGATGATCCAGCAGGAGTCGAGGCTCCGGGTGGCCGACAACTCGGGAGCAAAAGAGGTCCTCTGCATCAAGGTGCTCGGTGGCTCGCGCCGCCGCTACGCCCGTATAGGTGACGTGTTCATCGCGACCGTGAAGGATGCCGTGCCTGGCGCCGCGGTGAAGAAGGGTGATGTCGTCCGTTGCGTCGTCGTGCGCACGAAGAAGGAGAACCGCAGGCCGGACGGCAGCTACATCCGTTTCGACGAGAATGCCGCGGTGCTCATCAACGACCAGCTGCAGCCGCGCGGCACTCGCATCTTCGGCCCGGTCGGCCGTGAGCTTCGTGACAAGCGATTCATGAGGATCGTGTCCCTCGCCCCGGAGGTGATCTGACGTGCGCATTCGCAAGGGAGACCGAGTCCAGGTCCTCCAAGGCAAGGACAAGGGCCGTGTCGGAGAAGTCATGCGGGCGATCCCGTCCGAGTCCAAGGTGATCGTCGAGGGCGTGAACATCGCCAAGCGCCACCAGAAGGCCACGCGCCGGACCATGCAGGGCGGGATCATCGACAAGGACATGCCGGTCCACGTGTCCTCGGTGGCAATCGTCTGCTCGCAGTGCGGGCCGACGAGGATCGGCTATCGCCACGACGACCAGGAGCGCAAGGTCAGGGTCTGCAGGAAGTGCGGAGGTGTGTTGTGAGCGCTGTCGCAGAACGCGCAAGGCCTCGCCTTCGCGAGCGCTACGAGGCGGAGCTCCGCGCCGAGCTCGGCGAGCTCCTCGGTGTGTCCAACGTGATGCAGGTCCCGAGCCTCGAGAAGATCGTCATCAACATGGGCGTCGGACGCGCCACTCAGCAGCAGTCGCTGCTCGAGGGAGCGGTCAGGGATCTCGAGACCATCGCCGGCCAGCACCCCGTGGTGACGAAGGCTCGTCGGTCCATCGCCGGCTTCAAACTGCGAGAGGGGCAGTCGATCGGCTGCATGGTGACGCTTCGCGGCGACCGGATGTGGGAGTTCCTGGACCGGTTGATCTCGCTCGCGATCCCGCGGATCCGCGACTTTCGAGGCCTGTCGCCCCGGTCGTTCGACGGCCATGGCAACTACACCTTCGGGGTGACCGAACAGCTGATCTTCCCCGAGATCGATTACGACAAGGTCGACGCGACTCGTGGCATGGACATCACGATCGTCACGACCGCCCGCACCGACGACGAAGGCCGCGCTCTACTCACGGCCTTCGGATTCCCGTTCCGACGCGAAGGGTAGTGAGCCGTAGATGGCGAAGAAGGCACTGATCGAAAAGCAGCAGCGCACGCCGAAGTTCAAGGTGCGGGCCTACACCCGGTGCCGCCGATGCGGTCGGCCGCATTCGGTGTTCCGGAAGTTCGGCCTGTGCCGGATCTGCTTGCGCGAGCTGGTCCACGCCGGCGAGGTGCCCGGCGTGACCAAGGCGAGCTGGTGAGAGGAGGCATCCAGATATGACGATGACCGACCCGATCGCCGACATGCTGACGCGCATGCGCAACGCGAACGTTGCCATGCACGACAGTGTCCGCATGCCGAGCTCGAAGGTGAAGGAATCCCTCGCTGCCATCTTGGAGCGTGAGGGCTACATCGCGGGCTTTGCAACGACGGATGATCCCGGCCAGCCGGGCAAGGTGCTCGAGATCCAGCTGAAGTACACGACTGAGCGCGACCGGGTGATCGGTGGGCTGAAGCGCGTGTCCAAACCGGGCCTTCGCATCTACGCGAGGGCCGACAAGCTGCCGCGAGTGCTCGGAGGGCTCGGTGTCGCGGTTCTGTCCACGAGCCAGGGCCTGATGACCGACCGCGAGGCGCGCCAGCGCAAGGTCGGTGGGGAGATCCTCTGCTATGTCTGGTGAGCTCATGACGAGTCTCTTTGTGACGGAGGCCCGCTGATGTCCCGCGTCGGCAAGTCGCCAATCGCCGTGCCGAGCGGGGTCGAAGTTCTCGTGTCTCCCGGCCACGTGACGGTGAAGGGCCCCCAAGGGACCCTCGAACGTGATCTCCCAGGAGACATCACGCTTCGCCAGGAGGACTCGACCGTGCTCGTCGAGCGCCCCGACGACGAGCGGCACAACCGGGCCCTGCACGGCCTCACCCGTTCGCTCGTCGCCAACATGGTGACGGGCGTCACGAGCGGTTACTCGAAGGACCTCGAGATCGTCGGCGTCGGGTACCGTGCCACTGCCAAAGGTCCAGACCAGATCGAGCTCGCTCTCGGTTTCAGCCACCCGGTGGTCGTCAATGCTCCGGAAGGCATCTCGTTCGAAGTCCCGGTTCCCACCCGGATCACCGTGAAGGGGATCGACAAGGAGAAGGTCGGCCAGGTTGCCGCCGACATCCGCAAGATCCGCAAGCCCGAGCCCTACAAGGGCAAGGGTGTGCGCTACGCGGGTGAGGTCGTGCAGCGCAAGGCCGGGAAAGCTGCGAAGTAGCCATGAGCACGAGACAACGCACACACGAGCTGAAGATCCGGCGACACCGCCGGGTGAGGCGCAAGATCGCCGGCACCGCCGAGCGGCCTCGCCTCGCGGTTTTCCGCTCGAACCGGCACATCGCTGCCCAGGTGATCGACGACCGCGCTGGCCGCACCCTCGCTGCCGCCTCGACCGTCGAGGCCGAGCTGCGCACCTCTGGCACGGGCAACGCCGATGCGGCTGCCAAGGTCGGTCGGCTCATCGCCGAGCGTGCCCAGGCCGCAGGGATCACCAAGGTTGTGTTCGATCGGGGTGGGTCCCGGTATCACGGACGTGTCGCGGCGCTCGCCGACGCGGCGCGCGAAGCCGGATTGGAGCTGTAGATGCCCGAGTCTCAGTACGAAGAACGGACCATCAAGGTCAACCGGGTCGCGAAGGTCGTGAAAGGTGGGCGGCGCTTCTCCTTCACGGCGCTCATGGTGATCGGAGACGGCAACGGGCGCGTGGGCCTCGGGTACGGGAAGGCCAAGGAGGCGGGTCTGGCCGTCCAAAAGGGCATCGACGAGGCCAAGAAGAACATGTTCGACGTCCCGCTCGCGGGCTCGACCATCACGCACCCCATCCTCGGTCACGCCGGTGCAGGACGGATCCTGTTGAAGCCGGCAGCCCCGGGCACGGGGGTGATCGCCGGCGGCGCAGCCCGTGCGATCCTCGAGATGGCTGGCGTCCACGACGTCGTTGCGAAGTCGCTCGGGACCTCGAACGCCATCAACGTCGCTCATGCCACGATCGACGGGCTGAAGAGCCTTCGCCGCCCCGACGAGGTCGCTCGCCTGCGGGGCAAGGCACCGGACGAGATTGCGCCGGCGGGGATGCTGCGTGCGTACGAGGAGCGTCGCCGGCTCGGCCGAGCCACCGCCCAGATCGAGGCGAGCTGAGATGGCTCGCGCCACGAAGTCCCCGGAGGAGGCGATGATCGTCGTCACGCAGGTGAAGTCCGGAATCGGCCAGAAGCCAAAGCACCGCGGCACGCTCCGCGCGCTCGGCCTCGGACGGATCGGCAAGTCGAACGTGCTCCCGGACCGACCCGAGATCCGCGGGATGATTGCCCGCGTACCCCACCTGGTCACGGTCGAGACGTCGGGTGAGCACGCGAAGAAGGCAGGCAAGCAATGAAGGTCCACGATCTCGCACCGGCGCCCGGTTCCCACCGCTCGAAGAGGCGCGTCGCTCGAGGCACGGGCGGCAAGGGCGGCAAGACGGCAGGTCGCGGCACAAAGGGCCAGAAGGCACGCGGTCAGGTAAAGCCGGGCTTCGAGGGAGGCCAGCTCCAGCTGGCACAGCGCATCCCGAAGCTGCGCGGGTTCGCCAACCCGTTCCGCATCGAGTACAACGTCGTCAACCTCGGGGTGATCGAAGCTCTCGAGGAGACCGAGATCACGCCCGAGAGCCTGAAGGCAGCCGGGATCGTCCACCACAAGGGTCTTGTGAAGGTCCTTGGAGATGGGGAGTTGAGCCGCGCCGTCAATGTCGCGGCCCACGCGTTCTCGCGCTCTGCAGTATCGGCAATCGAGGCTGCCGGTGGCACGGTGACCGTGGTCGCGAAGCCGTTTGGGGACCGCCGGCCGCCTGCTCAGGGCAACGCCCTTGCCAACCGCTAGGGTACGGGCGCCGCTGAGCCGGCACCCGGGGCCGCAACCGAGCGCCGAGGCCTCGTAAGGAGAGACATGCTCGCCAGTTTTCGCAACATGTTCCGGGTGGCGGACCTTCGCAACAAGGTCTTGTTCACCCTGCTCGTGATTGCGATCTACCAGGTAGGCACGAACGTGCCGATCCCGGGGATCGATTTCCAGAAGATCGAGTCGATCACGAGCGCCCAGAAGAGCAACGGCGTCCTCGGCTACCTAAGCCTGTTTGCCGGCACCGGGCTCTCGAAGGCTGCCGTCCTCGGTCTCGGGATCATGCCGTACATCACGGCGTCCATCATCATCCAGCTCCTCTCCGGGGTCATCCCCAAGTTCGAACAGTGGCGTGACCAGGGAGCAGTCGGTCAGAAGAAGCTGACTCAGGCGACCAGGTACCTGACGGTCGGCCTAGCATTGATGCAGTCCTCGGGAATCGTCTTCCTCTACCACTCGGGCCGGCTGTTCTCGAACCTGACGGCGTCCCAAGCGGACCTGATCCCCAACTTCTCGGCCCCACGGGTCGTGTTCATGATCCTCGTCCTGACGGCGGGAACTGCCTTTGTCATGTGGCTCGGGGAGAACATCACCCAGCGCGGCATCGGCAACGGTATGTCGCTGCTCATCTTCTCGAACGTGATCAGCGCCATCCCCATCTACGGGCAATTCATCAAACTCGACAGGGGATGGCTCGGCGTGGGCATCGTGCTCGTCGTCTGCCTGCTGTTGCTCACGGCGATCGTGTTCATGGAACAAGGCCAACGCCGCATCCCTGTGACATTCGCCAAACGCGTGCAGGGCCGGCGCATGTACGGCGGCCAGAGCACCTACATCCCGCTCAAAGTGAACCAGGCCGGCGTCATCCCGATCATCTTCGCCAGCTCGCTGCTCTACATCCCGGTCCTGCTCTCGAACGTCCTACCGTGGACGACCTACCAGAACTGGGTGAAGGACAACCTGCTGAACCCGACCGACGGCGTCTACCTCATCGTCTACGGCGTCCTGATCGTGCTGTTCACGTTCTTCTACGTGCACGTGACGTTCGACCCCTACCAGCAAGCGGACCAGATCCGGAAACAGGGTGGTTACATCCCCGGCTTCCGCCCCGGCCCGCCGACCGAGCGCTATCTCTCCCGCATTCTCAACCGGCTGACTCTGCCCGGCAGCCTCTTCCTGGCCACCGTTGCGCTGATCCCCTCGGTTCTGCTCCGGAGTTGGCACGTGACCAACATCCCGTTCTTCGGAACGACCCTTCTCATCGCGGTCGGAGTCGCTCTCGAGACGATGAAGCAGATCGACAGCCAGCTCATGATGCGCAACTATCAGGGCTTCCTGCAGTAAGTGGTACCGGGCGGCCGCCTCGTCGTCCTAGGAAAGCAGGGGGCGGGTAAAGGGACGCAGTGCGTGCGGCTGTCGCACCATTACGTGATCCCCCATATTTCCACCGGCGACATGCTGCGATCGGCTGTGAAGGCCGGTACACCACTCGGTCTCGAGGCCCGCCGCTTCATGGATGCCGGCGAGCTGCATCCCCGACGAGATCGTTCTCAAGATGGTCGGGGAGCGGCTCGACCAGGACGATACGCGGACGAGGGGTTTCGTGCTCGATGGGTTCCCGCGCACGCTGGCACAAGCTCAGGGCCTCGATGGTCTGCTGCACCCCGCAGAGCTCGACATCGCGATCGACATCGAGGTCCCGACCGAGCTCGTGCTGGCCCGCCTCGCCAGCCGGATGACATGTGAGGTCTGCGGGACGATCTACTCGACGGCGCACCCGCCGAGCGTCGACTGGAACTGCGACATCTGCGGTGGCGAGGTCGTCCAGCGCGAGGACGACACCGAGGAGGCGATCCGGCGGCGCCTGGCGCTGTACGAGACCGAGACGGCGCCTCTCATCTCCTGGTACCGCCAGGTCGACAGGCTCGTCCAGATATCCGGAGTCGGCGGCCCGGACGAAGTCTTCGAGCAGATGGTCGAGGAGATCGAGTCGCGGCGCATGTCGGGTAGCTTCGGGCCACCGATCGCCGTCGACGGGCTGCACCACCACGAGCTCGGGCACGAGACGGTCCACGAGCCCATGCCCACCACGGAGCCCGTTCCCGAGCAGGACCTGGACGCGAGCGAAGGAAAGGAAAGATGAGGCGTACGCCCGCTGAGCTGGACAAGATGCGCAGGGCGGGCCGGGTGGTCGCGGAGATCCTGGAACAGACTCGGGCGGCGATCAAGCCCGGTATCACGACACTCGAGACTCGACCAGGTCTCCCGAGAAGTGATCGAGCGCCGCGGCGCCCGATCGAACTTCCTCAACTACCACGGCTTTCCCGCCACGATCTGCACATCGCCGAACGAGATGATCGTGCACGGCATCCCAGGGCCTTACGTACTCGAGGAGGGCGACATCATCTCGATCGACTGCGGGGCAATCATCGAGGGCTACCACGGTGATGCGGCCTACACGGCACCTGTCGGATCCGTCAGCGCCGAGGCGACCCGGTTGATGGAGGTGACCCGCCGGAGCCTGTGGTCCGCCATCGACCAGCTGTACGATGGCAACCGGCTCCACGAGGTGGGCCGCGCCGTCGAGAAGGTGGCCGAGGCGGCGGGCTACTCGGTCGTGCGGAACTACGTCGGGCACGGCATCGGCACGGCGATGCACGAGCAGCCGAGCGTCCCCAACTACTGGCCGGGTTCGCCAGGGCCGAAGCTGAAGGTCGGGAACGTCTTCGCGGTCGAGCCAATGGTGAACGTCGGAGGGCCCGACACGATCGAGCTCGCCGACCGATGGAGCGTTGTGACTGCTGACGGGTCGCTCTCGGCGCACTTCGAGCACACGATCGCGGTGACCGAAGACGGGCCCGAGGTCTTCACCCGAGCAGACGTGTAAGTTCCGCCTGCTCCCCGGGGTGCCACGAACACCCATTTTCGTGCGGCAGCTTCGGAAGCTCCCCCGCAGGTGCCTAAGACGTGGATATGCTTGCCTGGTCGCGGGCCTGCCGGCCGGCGGCTATGCTGTTCTGCGCCGGTGCGGCCTTCGCGGCCCACGCTCCGGTGCCAGGCGATCAGCTCTTTCTCTAGGAAGGCTGTTCGCGCGATGGCGACAGTTTCAAAGAGCTCTTCGAGGAGGATCACCTGCCCAAGCCCAAGGAGGATGCGATCGTGCTGGAAGGCACGGTCGTCGAGCCGCTGCCGAACGCCATGTTCCGTGTAGAGCTGGAGAACGGCCACAAGGTGCTCGCTCATAGCTCAGGCAAGATGCGAATGCACCGTATCCGGATCCTCCCCGGTGACAAGGTCCAGGTGGAGATCACGCCCTACGACTTGAGTCGGGGCCGGATCACCTACCGCTACAAGTGAGCAGGTTGGTAGCAGTCAGGCGGACCGGGCGAGTGAGTCGCCTCGGGGTCGTGAACGAGCAAGGGACGAGAGCGTGAAGGTTCGGCCGAGCGTGAAGACAATGTGCGAAAAGTGCAAGGTGATCAGGCGCCACGGCGTCGTCATGGTCATCTGCGACAACCCGCGCCACAAGCAGCGGCAAGGCTGATCGATGGCTCGGATTTCCGGTGTCGACATCCCCCGCGAGAAGCGGCTCGAAGATCTCGCTGACCTACATCTACGGGATCGGTCGCACGACGGCCCAGCAGATCTGCGAGGCCACCTCGATCGACTTGTCCACGAGGGTGCGCGACCTCACCGACGAAGAGGTTGCCAAGCTGCGCGGATACATCGACACCAACTTGAAGGTGGAGGGAGACCTCCGCCGCGACGTCGCCCAGGACATAAAGCGCAAGATGGAGATCGGCTGCTACCAGGGGATCCGGCACCGCCGGGGTCTCCCTGTCCACGGTCAGCGCACGCACACGAACGCCCGGACCCGCAAGGGACCGAAGAAGACGGTGGCCGGCAAGAAGAAGGTGCGCAAGCACTGATGGACACAACCGACAGGAGCAGCGAGCGCTGATGGCGAAGACCACGAGGCCCGGTGGACGCCGGCCCCGCAAGCGGGAACGCAAGAACGTCACCTACGGGGTGGCGCACATCAAGAGCTCGTTCAACAACACCATCGTGTCGATCACCGACCAGGAAGGCAACGTCCTCGCGTGGGCCTCAGCCGGCAACGTCGGCTTCAAGGGCTCCCGCAAGTCCACCCCGTTCGCCGCCCAGATGGCCGCCGAGCAGTGCGCTCGCAAGGCAATGGAGCACGGTGTGCGCCGCGTCGACGTCCTCGTCCGGGGACCGGGCTCGGGCCGTGAGACGGCCATCCGCTCGCTCTCGAGTGCCGGCATCGAAGTCACCGGCATCAAGGACGTGACCCCCATCCCGCACAACGGCTGCCGCCCCAAGAAGCGGCGTCGGGTTTGACGTACACCGAGGAGATCTGATCGATGGCCCGCTACACCGGTCCGGTGTGTCGTCTTTGCCGGCGAGAGAAGACCAAGCTCTACCTAAAGGGCGCCAAGTGCGACACGATGCGCTGCCCGATCGAGCGGCGGCCGACGCCGCCGGGTGAGCACGGTCGCGACCGCCTCCGGCAAGGATCCGAGTACAACACCCAGCTCCGCGAGAAGCAGAAGACGAGGCGTATCTACGGGGTGCTCGAGCAGCAGTTCGTCAACCTCTACGACGAGGCGAACCGCCAGCAGGGCATCACCGGCGAGAACCTGCTCCGCATGCTCGAGCTCCGCGTCGACAACGTCGTCTTCCGGGCCGGATGGGGCGCGAGCCGCAACCAGGCTCGCCAGTTCGTACGCCACGGACACGTCAAGGTGAACGGCAAGCGCGTCACGATCCCGAGTTACCGGGTCCGCCAGTCGGACGTGATCGAGCTGTCGCCGAAGGCGCGGGAGTTCATCGTCATCCGCCACAACCAGGACGTCCTCGACCGCAGGCCGCCGGCCTGGCTCGAGACGTTCGACGACGGGCACTCCGTGCGGGTGCTCGCCGCGCCCGTGCGGGAACAGATCGACACCCAGGTCCGGGAACAGCTCGTGGTCGAGCTGTACTCGAAGTAGCCGTTCTCTACCGCTCACAAGGAGCCCAGTACCGACATGCTCATCATCCAGCGTCCCACCGTCGAGCCGCTCGACGAGGCGGATCAAATACGCCAGCGTTTCGCCATCGGCCCGCTCGACCCAGGCTTCGGCCACACCCTCGGCGCCTCGTTGCGGCGGACCCTTCTTTCGTCCATCCCGGGAGCGGCCGTCACCCAGGTGCGCTTCGACGAGGCGCTCCACGAGTTCACGTTCCTCCCTGGCGTAAAGGAGGACGTGAGCGACCTCATCTTGAACTTGAAGGACCTCGTTCTGCGATCGGAGTCCGACGAGCCGGTGACGATGCGGATAGACGTGAAGGGCCCGGCCGATGTGACCGGAGCGGACCTTCAGACGACCGCCGACATCGAGGTGCTCAACCCGGAGCTGCGGATAGCGACGGTGAACGCCAAGGGCCGCCTCGCGCTCGACGTGACTGTCGAGCGGGGCAAGGGCTACGCCGCCGCTGAGCGCAAGCAGGCGTCCTCGACGATCGGCGTGATCCCCGTCGACGCCATCTACTCGCCGGTGCGGCGCGTGGCGTTCGAGGTGGAGCCGACCCGTGTCGAGGTCTCGACCGACTACGACCGTCTCGTGCTCGACATCGAGACCGACGGGTCGATCTCGCCGCGCGAGGCGCTCGCGTCCGCGGGCCAGACGCTACGGGGCCTGCTCTCTCTCGTCGCCGAGCTGGCCGAGGAGGGCCACGGGCTCGAGCTGGGAGAGGCCGGGACGATGACGAGCGGCTCACCCGATCTCGACCTGCCCATCGAGGACCTCGATCTCTCCGAGCGGCCGCGCAACTGCCTGAAGCGCGCCCAGATCAACACAGTCGGCGAGCTGATCCAGCGCACGCCGGACGAGCTGCTCGCCATCACGAACTTCGGCCAGAAGTCTCTCGACGAGGTGCTGGTGCGCCTCGACGAGCGAGGCCTCGCGCTGCGTGAAGGAAGCGGAGCCATCTGATGCCGGGGACCCCGAGGAAGTCCCGTCGCTTCGGAGGTGATGCGGCTCACCAAAAGGCGATGATGGGCAACCTCGTCGCGTCATTGGTCGCTGCCTATCCCCAGCCCATCGAGACGACCGAGGCGAAGGCGAAGGCGCTGCGCCCGATTGCCGAGAAGCTCATCACGAAGGCCGTCAAGGGCGGCGTCCACAACCAGCGCCAGGTGGTGGCCTTCATTCGTGACAAGGACATGGCGCACAAGCTCTTCGCCGAGATCGGCCCTGCTTACGCTGACCGTCCGGGCGGCTACCTGCGCATCTTGAAGCTCGGCCCTCGCCACGGGGACAGCGCTCCCATGGCGAAGGTCGAGTTCGTGTGACCGTTTGAGCGAGCGGCTGTTCGACCTCGGCGGCGCCCCGGTGCCTGCGGAGACGGGGACAGCCACGACGGATGTGACCGAAGCGGCCCTTACCGGGCCGCTTCGCCGCGTCATGCTGCTCGTCGCCTACGACGGGTCGGCGTTTCACGGGTTCGCCGCCCAGCCCCAACCCGACGTCGAGACGGTGGGCGGATCGCTCATCCGCGCCCTGTCGGCGATGGTGAAGGCACCCGTCTCGGTCACCTGCGCTGGGCGGACCGACGCCGGTGTGCACGCGGCAGGCCAGGTGGTCCACGCGGACCTCCCCGCAGACGTCGTGGACCGCTGGCTGACCGCCGAGCCGCGGGTGGAGCCATGGGAGCTGCCCCGTCTCGCGAGGTCGCTCACGAGCCAGCTCGGCCCTGCCCTCGTCGTCGCCCATGCCCGTGTTGCTCCGCCAGGATTCGACGCCCGCCGCTCGGCAGTCGCCCGGCGGTACCGGTACGACTTGCTGAGAACGCCGGCTCCCGACCCGCTGCAGCGCCTCACGACCTGGTACGTGCCCGGTGAGCTCGATCTCTCGGCGATGCGCATCGCGGCCGACACGCTGCTCGGCGAGCACGACTTCGCGGCGTTCTGTCGGCGGCCCCCCGGCCACGAAGGGCCCCTGACGCGTCGGGTCACGGACGTCAGCTGGGCCAAGAGTGCGTGCGGGACGAGGTGGAGCCTCGAGATCGAGGCCAACGCGTTCTGCCATCGGATGGTGAGGTCGATCGTCGGGAACATGGTCGCGGTCGGACAGGGCCGGGAGAGCGCGGCGGACGTCTTCGAGATCCTCCGTACCGGGGACCGGGCTCGCGGCGGGCGCCTCGCTCCGCCGGACGGGCTCTGCCTCATGTTCGTGCGATACCCGGAAGACCTGGTCGAGGGCGGGATACTGCGAGTCGCTTGAGCGCGAGGGCTGTCTCGCGGCGCGCGTGTTTGCCGAGGGGTCGCGCGCCCATTATCCTGGTCGGGCGGCGCGGACACGCCTTGGCGTGCGCGTCTTGATTCGACAAGTAGTGATCACCTGATCCGGCCACGTCCCAGACACCGACGCGACGAGCGGCCGGCCCGGAGTAAGAACCCGACGAAGGACGACTGTGCGTACCTATTCTCCCAAGCCGAGCGAGATCGAGCGCGTCTGGTACGTGGTCGACGCCGAGGACCTCGTGCTCGGTCGCCTGTCCACCGAGGTCGCCCGGGTCCTGCGCGGCAAGCACCGCCCGATCTTCGCCCCCCACATCGACACCGGCGATCACGTCATCGTGGTGAACGCAGCCAAGGTCGTGCTGACGGCGAACAAGGCCGACAAGTCGTTCTCCTACCGCCACAGCGGCTATCCCGGCGCCCTGACGGCGACGAGCTACGCCGAGCTTCTCAGGACAAAGCCTGAGGAGCTGGTCCGAAAGAGCGTGAAGGGCATGCTGCCAAAGGGCACGCTCGGACGGAAGATGTTCACGAAGCTCAAGGTCTACGCAGGCCCGGAGCACCCCCATGCTGCGCAGATGCCGAAGCCGCTCTCGCTCCCCGCGAGCGCGAAGCAGGCTCCCATCGCCAGATGACAGCTTTCATGAAAGACACGATCGAGAGGAACACCCGCTGATGCCGAAGCCGCTCGTCCAGTCGACTGGGCGCCGCAAGCAGGCCGTGGCCCGAGTCCGGTTCCGTCCGGGCCAGGGTGCGATCACCATCAACAAGAGAGCCTTCGAGGACTACTTCCCCTCGGCTTCGCACCGGATGCTCGCGAGCGAGCCTCTCCGCCTGGTGGAGAAGGCAGAAGAGTACGACGTCGACGCGACCATCGACGGCGGCGGCGTCTCTGGCCAGTCCGGCGCGCTCCGCCTCGGCATCGCGCGGGCTCTCATCGAGCTCGACCCGGAGCTGCGCGGCAAGTTGAAGAAGGCCGGGATGCTCACTCGCGATGCACGCGAGAAGGAGAGCAAGAAGTACGGCTTGAAGAAGGCCCGCAAGGCCCCGCAGTACTCCAAGCGCTGAGCGCGGGTTCGCTCGTGCCGCCTCGTTTCGGCACCGACGGGATCCGTGGAGTCGCCAACACCGAGTTGACTCCCGAGTTCGCGCTCGCCCTCGGGCGGGCAGCGGCGCGGAGGTTGGAGGGCCGTGCGTTTCTCGTGGGTAGGGACACGCGCCGATCCGGAGCGATGTTGCAGGCCGCCCTCTCCGCCGGCCTCGCGTCCGAGGGCCGCGAGGTGATCGACGTCGGTGTCATCCCGACGCCCGGGCTCGCCTGGCTGGCCGCGAGCCGGCAGGTTCCTGCCGCGATGATCTCGGCATCGCACAATCCCTTCACCGACAACGGGATCAAGCTGTTCGGTGCTGACGGCGCCAAGCTGTCGGCTGACGGTGAGGAGGCCATCCAGACCGAGCTGGACGTGATCGTCGCGGGCGGCGATGTCGGCGCCGGCGACGGCGAGCAGGTAGGCACCATCGGGCCCGACCCTGGCGCCACGTCCGAATACGTCGATCGGCTCGTCGCTGTCGTCGGGAGTGCCACGATGCCCGAGGGCGAGGTAGTCATCGACTGCGCCCATGGGGCCGCGAGCTACGTCGCCCCCCTCGTGTTCGAGCGTCTCGGTGTCCGCCATCACGTTCTGTTCGCCGAGCCCGAGGGCACGAACATCAATGCCGGGTGCGGCTCGACCCATCTCGGACCGCTCACCGAGGAGGTAGTCCGGCGGCAGGCGGCGCTCGGGATCGCCTTCGACGGGGACGCGGATCGCATGCTGGCGGTCGACCACAAGGGTGGCGTCATCGACGGGGACCATCTGATCGCCATGTTCGCCGCCGACCTGCGCCGCTCGGGAGCGCTCGTCGGTGACACGGTCGTCGTGACGGTCTTGAGCAATCTCGGTCTGCGCATCGGCCTCAAAGCCGCCGGGATCGATGTGGTCGAGACACCCGTCGGCGACAGGCACGTGGCGGACGCCCTCGAGACGGGCGGATACGTCCTCGGGGGAGAGCAGTCGGGGCACCTCATCTTTCGCCAGCACGCGTCGACCGGCGACGGCATCCTCACTGCGCTCAAGCTTCTCGAGTTGCTCGGCCGGACGGGCCGGCCGGTCGCCGAGCTGGCCGACGAGGCCATGAGGCGGCTCCCCCAGGTCCTCGTCAACGTCCCGGTGCCAGAGCCCGATCTGTTGAAACGGGCCGATGCGGTGTGGGACGAGGCTGCTCGGGTGGAGCGTGAGCTCGGTGACGCCGGACGGGTCCTCCTGCGCCGGAGCGGCACGGAGTCCTGTGTCCGGGTCATGGTCGAGGCGGAAACCGCCGAGGATGCCGAGCGCTACGCCGAGCAGATCGCGGCGGTTGTGAGGCGCGAGCTCGCCTGAGGGCCAAGAGTCGAGACCGCCCCGGGACCCTCCGGCAGGGGGAGGTGGCCCGGGATCGGTAGCCTTGGGAGCCATGTGCGGGATCATCGGTGTCACGGGAGTGGACGACCCGCTCCGCATGCTGCTCGACGGGCTGACGCTCCTCGAGTACCGGGGCTACGACTCCGCGGGCGTGGCTCTCGTGACCTCAGCCGGAAAAGGGACCGAGACCCACTCGATCTGGCGTGAGCGGGCTGCCGTCCGGGCGGAGTCGATTCCCGAGCTCGAGCGAATCGCACCGACGGCGCCAGCGGCTCGCGCAGGGATCGGCCACACTCGCTGGGCGACCCACGGACCACCGACCGAGCCGAACGCCCATCCGCACCTCGACTGCACCGGCCGCGTGGCCATCGTGCACAACGGCATCATCGAGAACCACCGCGAGCTCTCCGCCAAGCTCGACGCGTCCGGGCATCGCCGGACCTCCCAGACCGACAGCGAGGTGGTAGCCCACCTCGTCGAGTCCGAGCTTCGAGTCCGGCTGCGGCCTCCTCGAGGCCGTGCGGCGGTGCGCGGCACTGCTCCGCGGCGATTTCGCCCTCGCGGTGGCGTACGCCGGCGAGCCGGAGACGCTAGTCGCCACGCGCCGGACCTCGCCGCTAATCGTCGGTCGGACCGACTCGGTCGGCGTGGTCGCCTCGGACATCGCAGCAGTGCTCAACACCACCCGGGACCTCTACGCCTTGAACGACGGTGAGATCGCCGAAGTCCGGCCAGGCTCGATCACCGTGATCGACTCCGCCGGGCAACCGGTCGAGCCCGTCGCCATCCGGGTCTCTTGGGGGGTCCAGGCCGCCCAGCGCGACGGCTACGAGGACTTCATGTCGAAAGAGATCCACGAGCAGCCCCGTGCGCTTGCCGACACCTTGATCGGTCGCATCTGGCCTGAAGGTACGACCGAGCTCGAAGAGCTTGCCTTCGGCGAGCACGAGCTCCCGATCGATCGACCGCATCATCGTCGTGGCGTGCGGGTCGAGCTACCACGCCGCCTTGATCGGCAGCATGGCGCTCGAGCGCTGGGCGAGGCTTCCTGCCACAGCGGAGATCGCGAGCGAGTTCCGCTACAGGGACCCTGTCCTCGACGAGCGGACGCTCGTAGTCGCGATCAGCCAGTCTGGCGAGACGGTCGACACCTATCACGCCCTGAGGGAGGCCAAGCAGCGGGGCGCGAGGACGATGGTGGTCACGAACGTCGTCGACTCGCTGATGGCCCGCGAGGCAGATGGCGTGCTCTACACCCGGGCCGGCCCTGAAGTCGGGGTGGCCTCCACCAAGTGCCACCTCGCTCAGATCATCTTGTTCCAGGTCTTCGCCCTTCACATGGCTCGTGCCCGAGGAGCACTCGAGCCAGAGGAGGCCGCCGTCATCGGTGCCCGCCTCGGCGAGCTGCCCGGTCTCGTCTCCCGCGCCCTTGGCAGAGCCGAGGAGTACGAGGCCGTCGCGAGCGTATTGGCGGACGTCAACGACGTCTTCTTCCTCGGCCGGAACATCGGCTACCCGATAGCGCTCGAAGGGGCTCTCAAGCTGAAAGAGCTCCGCCTATGTGCGGGCGGAGGCGTACGCGGCCGGTGAGATGAAGCACGGGCCGATCTCGCTCATCGATCGCCACGCCGTCGCGGTCGTGGTGGCGACCCGCGGCGTGCTCTGGGAGAAACTCCTGGCAAACATCGAAGAGCTCCGCGCCCGCGGAGCGACTGTGGTGGCGGTCACCGACGAGGGTGACGAGGAGACCGCCCGCCTGGTCGATCTCGTTCTCGAGGTGCCGGCGGTCGATGAGCTGTTGTCCCCCGTAGTGGCCGTCGTGCCCCTCCAGATCCTTGCCTACGCGGTTGCCCGAGCCCGGGGGAACGACGTCGACCGCCCGCGCAACCTCGCGAAGGTCGTCACGGTCGAGTGATCGGGATCGGGATCGACCTCGTCGAGATCGATCGCTTCCGCCGAGTGCTCGAACGGCGCCCGGGCGTGGCCGCTCGGCTCTTCACCGAATACGAGCGATCCTCGCTCGAGCGCCGGAAGGACCCGGTCCCCGGGTTGGCGGCGCGTTTTGCCGCGAAAGAGGCGGTCATGAAAGCGCTCGGCGTCGGGATCGGGGCGTTCGCGTTCGGTGACGTCGAGGTCCGGCGGCTCCGCAGCGGCGCGCCGGACCTCCGCGTGACGGGCAAAGCAGCCGATCTCGCATCCGCGCTGGGAGTTGCCGCCTGGTCGGTGTCCCTCACCCACACCGACGAGACGGCCTCGGCCGTCGTCGTCGCCAGCTAGCGACGATCGTGCAGCCGGTCCTCACCTCGAGGCAGATGCGGGAGGTCGACGCGCGTGCCGTCGCGTCGGGGACGTCGGTCGACCGGCTCGTCGAGCGGGCAGGCACCGCAGTCGCGACCGAGGCGATCACCCTCCTCGGCGGCACTTACGGCCGCCGGGTGGTCGTCGTGGCCGGTCCCGGCAACAATGGCGCTGACGGCCGCATGGCCGCCGCGGTGCTCGCCCGGCGGGGAGTGAGGGCCCTCGTCGTCGACGCCCGTGAGGCGCCGAGCCAGCTGCCGCCGTCCGATCTCGTGATCGACGCCGCCTTTGGGACCGGCTTTCACGGCGCGTACGACGCGCCCGACCCCGCCGGCGCGCGCGTGCTGGCGGTGGACATCCCGACCGGTGTCGACGCCGACACCGGGGCGGCCGGGGGAAGGGCCGTCACCGCCGTCGTCACGGTCACCTTCGGCGCGCTGAAGCCCGGTCTGCTCCTCGGCGAGGGGCGGGGCCGCGCGGGCCAGGTCAAGCTCCACGCCATCGGCTTGCCGGTGCCGCCGGCTCACGAGTGCGACGTCTGTCTCGTGGATGACGACGACATCGTGGAACTCCTCCCTGACCGGCCTCTCGAGACTCACAAGTGGCGGACGGCGCTGGCCGTCGTCGCCGGCTCTCCCGGAATGTACGGTGCCGCCTCGTTCGTGGCCCACGCGGCCGCACGGGCCGGCGCCGGAATGGTGCGCCTCGGCGTCCCCGGAGCCGGCCCCGGGGACCTCCCCATCTCAGAGGCGGTCAGCCGCGCTCTGCCCGCGACCGGCTTCGACGACGCCGCGCTCGACATGATGCAGCGGTGCAAGGCGGCCGTGATCGGCCCCGGGCTCGGCCCCGAACGGCCGACGAGGGCGTCGGTGCGACGCCTGGTCACCAAGGCGCCGCTGCCGGTCGTGATCGACGCGGACGCTCTCACCGCCCTCGGAGAGGCGAGCTCGGCGGCAGAGGTCATCGCTCCCCGAAGTGATGCGACCGTCCTCACTCCTCACGAAGGGGAATTCGCCCGGCTGGCGGGCGCTCCGCCCGGACCGGATCGTCTCGTGTCGGTTCGGGCCCTGGCGGTCACGACGGGAGCCGTCGTGCTGCTCAAGGGCTCGACGACGGTCGTGGCCGAGCCCGGTGGTCGAGTCCTGCTGGCGACGGCGGGGTCGAGCCGGCTCGCGACGGCTGGGACCGGGGACGTGCTGTCGGGGGTGATCGGCGCGTGCCTCGCTCGGGGGCTGGCAGCGCTCGAGGCCGCCGGCCTCGGGGCGCACGTGCACGGCAGGGCCGGTGAGCGCGGACTCGCCGAAGGGCTCGTGGCGGGGGACCTCCCGGACCTCGTCGCGGCCGTGCTCTCCGACGCCGAGGCGATCCGGAAGGCCCGCCGTGCCGGCTGAGGGCACCCACCGCCCGGCATGGGCGGAGATCGATCTCGGGGCGGTCCGCCACAACTCACGCGTGCTGGCGGCGATCGCCGCTCCGGCGCGGCTCTGTGCCGTCGTGAAGGCCGACGCGTACGGCCACTCGGCCGTGCCCGTTGGCAGAGCGGCGCTCGAGGGCGGTGCCACCGAGCTCGCGGTGGCTCTCGTCGACGAAGGTGTGGAGCTACGGGAGGGAGGCGTGAGCGCCCCCGTCCTACTGCTCTCCGAGCCGCCTGCCGATGCGATGGGCGAAGCCCTCGCACACCGCCTCGTGCCGACGCTCTACTCGCCCAGCGGCGTCGCAGCTGCCCGGGCGGCCACGCGTGGCCTCGGAGCCGGCTCGTCAGACCCTCCGGCGCCGGTGGAGGTGAAGGTCGACACGGGGATGCATCGGGTGGGTGCCGCCGCTCGCGAAGTGCGCTCGATCGTCGAGCAGATAGCGGCGTCGCCAGAGGCTTCGAGTACGCAGGGCTCTGGACCCACTTCGCTGTCGCAGACGAGGTCTCCGACGCCTTCACCTCCGAGCAGGTCGCTCGTCTCGAGGCGGTTCGTGACGAGCTCAAGGCAGCCGGGTTGCCCGAGCCGCGGCGCGTTCACGCTGCGAACTCGGCCGGGGCGATCGCCTGGCCCGCCGCCCGTTACGACCTCGTGCGGTGCGGGATCTCGGTGTACGGCTACGCGCCCGGGGCGCAAGTCGCCCCGCTCCTCGATGCCGAGCTCGCACGGGTCGGCATGGCGCCGTTGCGCCCAGTGCTCTCCTGGAAGGCGGGGGTGACGATGGTGAGGGAGTACGAAGCAGGCGAGCGGCTCTCGTACGGCCGGGTCGCCCCCCTCCCCGAGCAATCCGTAGTGGCCACGATCCCGCTCGGGTACGCGGACGGAGTTTCCCGCAGGTACTTCACCGGTGGCGGGGCCGTGCTCGTAGGTGGTCGCAGGTGCCCGCTCGCCGGGACCGTGACCATGGACCAGATCGTCGTCTCGTGCGGGCCCGGGGCTGCGGTCGCAGAGGGCGACGTGGCGGTTCTGATCGGGTCACAGGGCGGTGAGACGATAACGGCAGAGGAATGGGCGGAGCGCCTCGGCACCATCTCCTACGAGGTCGTGACTCGCATCGGGCTCCGGGTTCCGAGACGCTTCGTCGACGCGGATGCGGAGGTTGCACAGTGACGGCGACGAAGGGCGATCGCGCCGCAGGCCGGCACAACCGTCAGCGGGCACTCGCTCTCGGCATCGCTGCCCTCGGCGCGGCGGGAATCGGTTACGGGGCTCTCCGGGCCGCCCGCCGGCGCGCTGCCAGCCGGGGGCCCGCCGGTCAGGTCGGTGCAGGCCCGCTTGACGATCTCGAGCTCCCACCCGGGACCCGCCACCTCGACATCCCGGTCCGGGACGGCGGCAGCGTCCACGTCGCCGACTGGGGCGAGGGACCGCCCATCGTGTTCTTGCACGGCTTGACCTTGGAGTCGTCGGTGTGGGCTTGCCAGTTCCACGACCTCGGTGACCGCCACCGGATGATCGCCCTCGACCTGCGGGGCCACGGGCAGACAGAGGCCGGCGACGCCGGGTTGACCATCGACGCGATGGCAGATGACCTGGCGGACGTGCTCGAGGCTCTCGACCTTCGAAGGGCGACGGTGGTGGGGCATTCGATGGGTGGGATGGCGACGTTGCGCTTCTGCCGGAGGCATGCGGACGTGCTCGCCGATCGTGTCGGTGCCGTGGCGATCGTAGCGAGCACAGGAGGGCTCGCACCGCCGCTCGAGGTCGTCCGCCGGATCGCCCCGAGAGCCATCGACTTGGTAATGGCCGGCCACGCCGCCATCAATCCGGGCGGGCATCCGATCATCCCGAACAACGGCGCGGCTCAGCGCGGCACCCGTGTCGTGTTCGGGCTCCACCCCGATCCGGCCGCCGTCCGCAAGGCTCTCGACTACGCCAGGGCGATGCGACCGGATCGTTTCATCTCCCTCCTCCCGGCGGTCGTCGACTTCGACGAGCGAGCCGTGTTCGAGCACCTGCCCGTGCCGTGCGTCGTCGTGGTGGGCGATCGCGACAGGATGACCCCGCCGAGGTACTCCCGGGCACTCGTTGCCGCCCTGCCCGGCGCGCGGCTCGTCGTGTGGCCCGGAGCAGGCCACATGCTGATGTACGAGCGACGCGAAGCCCTCGACTGGCTGCTCGACCAGCTCTCGGCCGAGGCGGCGGACAAGGGAGCGGGCGGCTCACCTGAGTAGCATCCTGCCGGTGTCGACGCTCGCCGAGATCGAGGCTGCGGCAAAGCTCTGCGTTGCCTGCTCACTGGCGGCGGGACGCACGCAGGTGGTCTTCGCCGGAGGGAATCCCAGCTCGGACTTGATGTTCGTCGGCGAGGCGCCCGGAAAGGACGAGGACATCCAGGGTGAACCCTTCGTCGGGCGCTCGGGAAAGCTGCTCGATCGCCTGATCGCCGAGGAGCTCGGCATCGACCGGACGGGGTACTACATCGTGAACGTCGTGATGTGCAGGCCTCCTGGCAACCGCGATCCCCTGCCGGAGGAGATCGCCGCCTGCCACCACTGGCTCGAGTCCCAGATCGAGCACGTCCAGCCGAAAGTGATAGTGACGCTCGGAAACTTCGCCACCCGGGTACTCCTCGGCACGACCGAGGGCATCACGCGGCTGCGGGGTCGAGTCCACCCGTTCAGGGAGGGGATCGCCCTCGTGCCGACGTTTCACCCGTCGGCTGCCCTGCGCTCAGGGGGCGCGGTGGTGGCCGACATCCGCGCGGATCTGATCCGTGCGAAACGCGCCCTCACCGCATGATCCCCTCCACACTCACCACCGTCTCCCCGGGCGAGACGCGCGCTGCAGGCGAGCTGTTCGCGGAGGCGCTCGAGCCGGGCGACGTCGTGCTGCTCGTGGGCGAAGCTCGGAGCCGGCAAGACGACGTTCGTGCAAGGAGTTGCGGCGGGCCTCGGCGTCACCGACGACGTCACGAGCCCGACGTTCACCCTCTGTCAGGTCTACCAGGGGCGCCTGACGGTCCTGCATGCCGACCTGTGGCGTCTCGAGCGGCTGCAGGAGGTGGTCGACCTGGCGCTCGACGAGGGCCTCGAGGAGGGGGGAGTGCTTCTGGCGGAGTGGGGCGAGGGTGCGGTCGAGCTGTACGGGGACGACGCGCTCGTCGTGAGTTTCGACCTGGGCGAGACCGAGAGCGATCGGGTCCTTCGTCTCGAAGCTCATGGACCGCGCTGGGAGCGCCGGGTGGAAGCAGCCCGATGAGAGTGCTCGCCCTCGAGACAGCGACGGGAGCAGCGGGTGCGGCGATCGCCTCCGATGAGGGCGTGCTGGCCGAGCTCACCGTTCGCACCTCCCGGCGCCACGTGGAAGCTCTTGCACCCGGCGATCGAACAGGTGTGCGCTATGAGCGGCATCGCGCTGGCCGACATCGACGCCGTCGGGGTCGATGTCGGGCCGGGCCTGTTCACCGGCATCCGCGTCGGCGTGGCGGCGGCCAAGGCGATCGCGATGGCGCTCGGCATTCCGGCCATCGCGGTCACGAGCCTCGAGGCGATCCGAGCGGCTGCGATCGACGCCGGGGCACCGGTCGAGGTCGTGCCGGTCGTGGACTTACGCAGGGCGGAGGTGGCATGGTCGCACTCGCCCGGCGCGGCCGGAGTGGCGTGGGGGACGCCGTCCGAGCTGGCGAGCGAGGTCGGCGCCCTCGACGAGGTTCACGTACTGTTCGCCGGAGAGGGCGCCCTCCGTTACCGGGAGGTGCTCGAGACGGCTGAGCATCCCGGTTGGCGAGTCGCGGGACGTTCTGTCGCTTTTCCACCGGTAGCCTCGGTCGCTGTGCTGGCACTCGCCGCCGCCGGGGAAGGCCGGACGCTCGACCCAGCTCATCTCGCCCCCTGCTATCTGCGGGAGGCCGACACCCGGATCAACTGGACGACGCGCCACGACAGGTCGGCGCAGGGAGGCGAATGACGATGGCGTGGCGGCGCACCGCTGTGCATCGCCGGGGGCATCGAGACCTGACCGCCGATGGGCTCGCGGTCGTGCCGATGCGTCGCAGGCACTTGAAGTCGGTGGTGGCCATCGAGCAGCAGGTGTTCCCGACGCCGTGGTCACTCTCGCTGTACTTGTCCGAGCTGACCATGGGGGCGACCCGGGCTTACTTCGTCGCGATGGCCGGCAACGAGGTCGTCGGCTACGCCGGGCTCATGTTGGCCGTCGGCGAGGGACACGTCACGACGATCGGTGTCTCACCGCGCTGGCAGCGCCGCGGTATCGGTCGGCGCCTCCTGCTCCAGCTCGCGGAGACAGCGCGCAAACGCGGGGCCGAGGACCTCACGCTCGAGGTGCGGGTGACGAACACCGGCGCTCAGGCCCTTTACTACGAGTTCGGCTTTGCTCCCGCCGGGATCCGGAAGAACTACTACGCGGAGGTGAACGAGGACGCGCTCATCATGTGGGCGCACGACATCCAGTCGGACGACTACGGCCGACGGCTCAAGATCATCGCCGGCGAGGCGACAGAGCCTCGGCGGCGGCGCCGAGGAGGGCACGTGAGCGATCCGGTCCGCCGGGTGCTCGCGATCGAGACGTCCTGTGACGAGACCGCCGCAGCCGTCGTCGACGACGGCACGACGATCGTCTCGTCGGTCGTCTCGAGCCAGGTCGACCTGCACGCTCGTTATGGCGGCGTCGTCCCCGAGCTCGCCAGCCGTGCGCACACCGAGCTGCTCGTCCCAGTCGTCACCGAGGCCCTTGCGGGCGCCGGGCTCGACCCGTCCGGGCGGGGCGGGCGCCCGATCGGCGCAGTAGCAGCCACGGTCGGCCCCGGTCTGGTCGGAGCGCTCCTCGTCGGCGTGTCCGCCGCAAAGGCGTTTGCCATGGCCTGGGGCGTGCCGTTCGTCGCCGTGAACCATCTCGAGGGTCACCTCTACGCCTCATTGCTCGAGGAACCGAACCTCGAGCTGCCTGTCGTGGTCCTCCTCGTCTCGGGCGGGCACACGCTTCTCGTCAGGATGGACGGGCCGGGGAGCTACGAGGTGCTCGGCCGGACGAAGGACGATGCTGCCGGCGAGGCGTTCGACAAGGTCGCGAGGTATCTCGGAATCGGCTACCCGGGCGGGCCTGCGATCGACCGGGCCGCCGAGAAGGGCGATCCCGTTGCCGTCTCGTTTCCCCGGGCGCTCCTCGAAGGGACGGCGGACTTCTCCTTCTCGGGCCTCAAGACCGCCGTCGTCAACTACGTACGGGCTCACCCGGATGTCTCGACCGAGGACGTGGCCGCCTCGTTCCAGGCGGCGGTCGTCGATGTGCTCGTCGCGAAGACGCTGGCCGCCGCCGAGGACGTCGGTGCGGCAGGGATCTGCCTGGCGGGGGGTGTGGCCGCCAACAGCGAGCTCAGGCGCCGGGCCACCGAGGAGGGTGAGGCAGCCGGGTTGCGGGTGTGGCTCCCGTCACGCGCCATGTGCACCGACAACGCCGCAATGATCGGGGCAGCCGCCTTCTTCCGTCTGGGCGCTGCGGGCGGGAGTGGGTGGGGGACGGGGGCGGAGCCGGGGTTGGGTTTCTTGGAGCCGGGGTCCACCGGCACGGCTCTCATCGCCGGGATCAGGACTTCCGGCCCTGGGCGCACCGAGGCGCCGCTGCCATCCTGAGTATTGATGAAGGTGTGGATCGACCAGGAGCTGTGCACGGGAGACGGCCTCTGCGAGGAGATCTGCCCTGCCGTCTTCACGCTCTTCGACGATGGCTTGTCCTATGTGAAGCAAGGCGACATGCTGCTCAACAAGCCCGGCGGGGAAGCGCAGATGGCAGAGGTCACGACGGACCTCGCAGAGGCGGTCGCCGAAGCGGCCGAGGAGTGCCCGGGGGAGTGCATCTTCGTCGTCGCGGAGTGACCGGACCGAAGACATGCCGCTCCCGGTACCGGTGACCGCCTAGTCCGAGCCACACTGGAAGGCATGGCACCCCAGTTCATTTTTACGATGCGCGATCTCCGGCGCTTCTACCCGCCCGACCGGGAGGTGCTCCGCGGCATCAACTTGTCCTTCTACCCAGGGGCGAAGATCGGGGTCATCGGGGGGAACGGCTCGGGCAAGTCGTCTCTGCTCCGCATCATGGCAGGCGCCGACGACGGCTTCAGCGGCGAAGCCCGGCTGACTCCCGGGTTCACCGTCGGCTTCCTCCCCCAAGAGCCGCACCTCGATCCCGCCAAGGACGTGCTCGGCAATGTCTCGGACGGCATCGCCGAGACGAAGGCGCTCGTCGACAGATTCAACGCGGTGTGCGAGGCGATGGGCGACCCCGACGCCGATTTCGATGCCCTGCTCGCCGAGCAGGCCGAGCTCCAGAACAAGATCGACGCGGCCGGCGCTTGGGACCTCGAGCGGACCTTCGAGATCGCGATGGACGCGCTCCGGTTGCCGCCCCCCGCCGCAGACGTGACGACACTGTCGGGCGGTGAGCGCCGGCGCGTCGCGCTGTGCCGGCTCCTTCTTTCCAAGCCGGACCTGCTGCTCCTCGATGAGCCCACCAACCACCTCGACGCCGAGTCGGTGGCGTGGTTGGAACGCACCCTGCAGGAGTACGCCGGCACCGTCGTCGCAGTCACGCACGACCGGTACTTCCTCGACAACGTCGCCCAATGGATCCTCGAGCTCGACCGTGGGGCGGGCATCCCGTGGCACGGCAACTACACGTCCTGGCTCGAGCAGAAACAGGCCCGGCTGGCGGGCGAGGACAACGCCGACCGCTCGCGACGAGAGGCGCTCCAGCGCGAGCTCGACTGGATCCGGATGTCACCGAGGGCCCGGCAGGCCAAGGGCAAGGCACGCATCAACGCCTACAACGATCTCGTGGCCGAGGCCGAGGCCACCGAGCGGCGTTCGGACAAGCTCGAAGATCACGATCCCCCCAGGCCCTCGCCTCGGCGACCGGGTCGTCGAGGCGGCAGGGCTGGTCAAGGGCTTCGGGGATCGGCTGTTGATCGACGACCTCTCGTTCCTGCTGCCGCCGGGAGGGATCGTGGGGGTCATCGGCCCGAACGGTGCAGGAAAGACGACGTTGTTCCGGATGATCATCGGCGAGGACAAGCCGGACGCCGGCCTCCTCGAGATCGGCTCGACGGTGGTGCTCGCCTACGTCGACCAGTCCCGTGACGCGCTTCACCCCGAGGCGTCGGTCTTCGACGAGATCACTGGAGGAGTCGATCGCATCGTCGTCGGCACCCGCGAGCTGCACGCCCGCGCATACGTCTCGAGTTTCGGGTTCCGGGGCAGTGATCAGCAGAAGAAGGTGGGGCAGCTCTCCGGCGGCGAGCGCAACCGCGTCCAGCTCGCGAAGGTCCTGAAGACCGGGGGGAACGTCCTCTTGCTCGACGAGCCCACCAACGACCTCGACGTCGACACGCTGAGAGCGCTGGAGGAGGCGTTGCTCGGCTTTCCGGGATGCGTGGTCGTGATCAGCCACGACCGTTGGTTCCTCGACCGGATCTCGACGCACGTGCTGGCGTTCGAGGGCGACTCGGAGGTGAGGTGGTGGGAGGGGAACTTCAGCGACTACGAGGCCGACCGCCACCAAAGGCTCGGGGCCGACGCCGACCAGCCGCATCGGGTCCGCTACAAGCCGCTGACCCGAACCCGTAGCTAGGCGCTGGCGCCACCCGCCATCAACGCCGCCTCGAGAAAGGCCAGCACGTCTGTCTCCTCGGCGATCCGTTTCGCTGTCGGCTTGCCCATCCCATGCCCGGTGGCCGTCTCGACCCGGATGAGGATCGGGCCCTCGCCACCCTGGGCGGCCTGCAGGGCGGCGGCGAACTTGAACGAGTGGCCCGGCACCACTCGGTCGTCATGGTCACCTGTCAAGACGAGCGTCGGCGGGTAGTGCTCGCCTTCGCGGATGTGGTGCAGCGGCGAGTAGCTGCGCAGCCAGGGGTACTGGTCGGGGTCGTCGGGATCACCGAGGTCGCCGGTCCAGGCCCACCCGATCGTGAACCGGTTGAAGCGCAGCATGTCGAGCACGCCCACTTCCGCGACTGCGGCGCCGAACAGCTCAGGATGCTGCGTGATGCAGGCGCCCACGAGCAGGCCGCCGTTCGAAGCGCCATTGACGGCAACGCGGTCCTTGCTCGACCAACCGGAGGAGACGAGCCACCGTGCGACAGCGCAGCAGTCGTCGAAGACGTTCTGTTTGTTGGCGAGCCGACCGGCGTCGTGCCAGGCACGGCCGTACTCGCCGCCGCCCCGCAGGTTGGCCATTGCCCACAGTCCGCCCCTCTCGACGAAGACCATCTCGCGGACAGAGAACTTGGGCGTCAGCGAGATCCCGAAACCCCCGTAGCCCTTCAACAACGCCGGTGCTGTCCCGTCAGCCTCGATGTCGAGACGTCTCGTCAGCCACACCGGTATCGGCGTGCCGTCGCCGGACGGGACGAATACCTGCTCGGTCACGAACATCGTCGTGTCGACATCGGCAGCCGACGGCCGCACGAGCTCAGTCCGGCCGGAGGCGAGGTCGTGGCTCCAGAGAGATCCCGACTCGGTGAAGGACGTGAGCTCGAAGTGGACGAGGTCGCTCGCAGGGCTCCCCTCGATCGCGTCGTCGTCACCGGAGCGATCGGCGGCGAGCGCGGAGGCCGTCGGAAGCGGTATCTGCCCGAGCAGATCGCCTTCGAGCGAGTAGACCCGTAGCGCAGAGCAGGCGTCGTGGAGGAAGTGGCAGACGAGTCGCCCGCCGAGGTGATGTGCCGAGACGAGCACGTCGTCGGCTTCTGAGATGACCTCGGCCCAGTGCTCCCGGTCGGGCTTACCGATGTCGATCGCGACGATACGTTGCCGCCCGGCGGAGTCATCGGTGAGCAGAAGGAACCGCTGTCCGATGTTCGTGACGACCCGCGCCTCTGCCTCGAACCCCGGTAGCAGCGCGACGAAGCCTTCTCGGGGCCGTTCTAGGTCGAGGACGATGACCCGAGACCCGGGAGAGGCGCCTTTCCGGATCGATACGACGAGATAGCGCCCGTCGTCGGTCACCTTGCCTTCTGGCAGCAGATCTGGCTCGCCGGGTGCCTCGAAGACGATCTCGTCCTCGTCCTGGCCGGTCCCGAGCCTGTGGAAGAAGAGGCGCATCGACCTGTTCTGCTCGAGGTACTCGACTCCCGGACTCGGCGGGTCCGGCGCGGCGTAATAGAGGCCCGACCCGTCCTTTGCCCACGATGCCAACGAGAACTTGCCCCACTCGAGGACGTCGTCGAGATCAGACCCGAGGGCCACGTCCCGGACGTGCCAGGTCTGCCAGTCCGAGCCGGCGACGCTTGTGAAGTAGGCAAGGAGCGAACCGTCGCCGCTCGGAGTCGCCCACGACACCGCCGTCGTGCCGTCGGGCGACATCGTGTTGGGATCTAGGAGGGCCCGGCCCTCCTCGCTGGGCGACTCCATCACGTAGAGGACGTCCTGAGCCTGCAGCCCGGCGTTGCGCCACTGGAACCAGCGGCCTGATCGCTCGAAGGGGACACCCGCTCTCGGGTAGTCGGTCAGCTCCGAGAGGCGAGCCGCGATCTGCTGCCTGCCCGGCACGGCGGCGAGCCACGCCGCCGTGAGCCGGTTCTCTGCCTCGATCCACGCCCGGGTCTCGGCCGCGTCGGTGCTCTCGAGCCATCGGTAGGGATCGGCGACGGCCTCTCCGTGGAAGTCGTCGGCATCATCGCCGAGGCGAGCGGGCGGATAGGTCCGGTTCGAGACGTCGTCCTCCTCGTGCTGCGCCGATATGAACGCCGCCGACCGTAGTCCGGTCACCGCCTTGCTGCCCAGCCGGTTGAGCGGGGCTTCTGACCTGGGACTCTGGCACTCTCGGCGCGCGGTTGCCAGCCCTCTCCAGAGTTGGTATCGTTGGCACTCAGAACGTGAGAGTGCTAACGGAGCCAAATAGGAGGCCCCTTCCATGACATTGCAGCCCCTTGACGATCGGATCGTCGTGCGTCCGAGCGAGTCCGAGGAGACCACGGCCTCTGGCCTGGTCATCCCCGACACTGCCAAGGAGAAGCCCCAGCAGGGCGAAGTGCTTGCTGTTGGCCCCGGGCGTCGCGCCGACAACACCGGCGATCTCATCCCCCTCGACGTCGCGGTCGGCGACAAGGTCGTCTACTCGAAGTACGGCGGGACCGAGATCACCATCGACGGTGAGGACCTGCTGATCCTCTCGAGCCGTGACGTATTGGCCAAGGTGACCAAGTAATGGCGAAGCAACTCGTCTTCGACGAGTCCGCGCGGCGCCGCCTCGAGGCAGGCGTCAACAAGCTCGCGGACACGGTGAAGGTCACCCTCGGCCCGAAGGGTCGCAACGTCGTGCTCGACAAGAAGTTCGGCGCGCCGACCATCACGAACGACGGCGTGACGATCGCTCGGGAGATCGAGCTCGAGGACCCCTACGAGAACATGGGTGCCCAGCTCGTGAAGGAAGTCGCGACGAAGACGAACGACGTCGCCGGCGACGGCACGACCACCGCCACCGTGCTCGCCCAGGCGCTCGTGCGCGAGGGCCTTCGCAACGTGGCCGCCGGGGCGAACCCGATGTCGCTCAAGCGAGGCATCGAGTCGGCTGTGACTGCCGCGGTCGAGTCGATCCGCAGCCAGTCCCGCGAGATCGACGGCCGTAAGGAGATCGCCCAGGTCGCTGCTATTTCGGCAGCCGACGAGTCGATCGGTGAGGTTCTCGCCGAAGCCATCGACAAGGTCGGCAAGGACGGCACGGTCACGGTCGAGGAGTCGAACACCTTCGGTCTCGAGCCGAGTTCACCGAGGGCATGCAGTTCGACAAGGGCTACCTCTCGCCGTACTTCGTGACCGATCCCGAGCGCCAGGAGGCGATCCTCGAGGACCCCTACATCCTGGTGGTCAACTCGAAGATCAGCTCGGTCCACGACCTCGTGCCCGTGCTCGAGCGCGTCATGCAGAGCGGCAAGCAGCTGCTCGTCATCGCTGAGGACGTCGAGGGCGAGGCCCTCGCCACCCTCGTGGTGAACAAGATCCGCGGGCTCTTCCAGTCGGTGGCCGTAAAGGCCCCCGGCTTTGGCGAGCGTCGCAAGGCGATGCTCGGCGACCTCGCAGTGCTGACCGGTGGTCAGGTCATCTCCGAGGAGGTCGGCCTGAAGCTCGAGAACACGACGCTCGACCTGCTTGGTCACGCCCGGCGCGTCGTCGTCACGAAGGATGCGACGACGATCGTCGACGGCGCTGGCGCAGAGCAAGACGTGAAGGGCCGGATCGCGCAGATAAAGCGCGAGATCGAGGACACCGACTCGGACTGGGATCGCGAGAAGCTGCAGGAGCGGCTGGCCAAGCTGGCCGGCGGCGTGGCCGTCGTGAAGGTCGGGGCAGCCACCGAGATCGAGCTGAAGGAGAAGAAGCACCGCATCGAGGACGCTCTCTCGGCGACGCGTGCGGCGCTCGAAGAGGGCATCGTCGCCGGTGGCGGCACCGCTCTCATCCGCAGCCGCGCGGCGCTCACGAAGGTGATCGACTCGCTCAGCGGTGACGAGGCGACGGGTGCGCGCGCTGTTTACAGGGCGCTCGAAGAGCCGCTCAAGTGGATTGCCATCAACGCCGGTCTCGAAGGAGCGGTGAAGGTGCAGGAAGTCAGCGAAGCTGAGGGAAACGTCGGCCTCAACGCCGCAACGGGTCTGCTCGAGGACCTCGTGAAGGCCGGCATCACAGACCCGGCGAAGGTCACGCGCTCGGCACTGCAGAACGCTGCGTCGATAGCGGCCCTCCTGCTCACCACCGAGGCCCTCATCGCCGACAAGCCCGAGAAGAGCCCGGCGCCGGCGGGAAACCCCGGCGGCGGCATGGGGATGATGTAGTCGGCTGAGCCCGATCGGCAACTCTCGGGGTTGCCTTCAAGCAGTTGCGAGAGCCGGGTCCCCAAGGACCCCGGCTCTCGTCGCGTAAGGTGATCCTCCGTGCCTCCTTCAGGACGCAAGGCTGACGCGCCTGACGACGAGGTCACGGACCCGTCCGACGACCGGAGCCCGGCCGTGGGCCACCGCTACCTCTGGCCCGGGATCATCGCCTTCGCCGTGGTGGCGGCAAATTTCCCAGGAATCGTCGGTATCACCGACGTCAATCCGCTCGTCAGCTATGCGGGGCTGACGAGCTCTCGGGCCAGCTCGCTACTGCCGGGCACCTCGACGATCGACATCAACGTCGGGGCAACCTCGCAGGCATTCGGTCACCGTGCGGCGCTCGACTGGCTGCATGGGCATGTCCCTTGGTGGAACCCGTATGAAGGGGTCGGGACACCGCTAGCGGCCGGGATGCAGGCGGCTGCGTTCTTCCCGCTGACGCTGCTGCTCGTATGGTCGGGGGGTCAGCTGGCCTTCCGGTTGATCCTCGAGGTGACTGCCGGCCTGTGCACCTACTTCCTGCTTCGCCGCCTCGGGGTCCGCGACGCAGTGGCCTGTACAGGGGCCATCGCCTTCGCCCTCGACGGCACGTTTGCCTGGTTCCAGCACGCGGCGATCAATCCGGTTGCGCTCCTCCCGGCTGCCCTTCTCGGGGTCGAGGTCGCACGGGACCGGGCGCTCGGCGACTGGCGATCGCTGCTGCTGCCTCTCGCGCTTGCGCTCTCGGTCACGGCCGGCTTCCCCGAGACGACGTTCTTCGACGACGCGCTGGTGGTGGCGTGGGCGTTGTGGCGCGTCGTGTCGCTCGCGACCTGGGAGGAGCGCGGCCGCCTGGCGGGCCGCCTCTCCCTTCTCGGAGGCGGCGGCGTGCTGCTCACAGCGCCACTCATTCTTGCCTTCCGCTCCTACCTCTCCGAGGGCAACGTCGGCGCCCACAGCGGTATGTCGCACGTTCACCTCCCGGTGTCCAACCTGCTCACGCTCATCGACCCCTACATCACCGGCCCCCTGAAGGCGTTCGTGCCGAGGGGCAGCGCGTCGATCGAGAACCTCTTCATCACCAACAGCGGGTACGTCCTCGTAAGCGGCTTTGTGCTCGCGCTCGCCGGTTTGGCGTTGTCGAAGCGGGAGACAGGCCTCCGCGTCCTGCTCGTCCTGTGGGTCCTCTTGATCTCGGCGAGAGACTTCGGGGTCGTCGCCATCGAGCACCTCTTCGCTCACGTCCCGTACCTGAGGGAGTCGGCGGTGTTCCGCTCTGCCGTCCCGTCGATCGAGCTGTCGGCGGTGCTTCTTGCGGCCTTCGGGATCGAGGCCGTGCTCGACGCAGGGAGCACCTGGTCGCGGGCCCGGCGCTGGCACCTGCCGCTCCTGGCGGTGCTGACGGGTGCACTGCTCCTCGGGCTGGCGGCGGGTCCCTCGCACAAGGTCCTTCATCTCGTCATGTCAGGCGGCCCGTACACGACGAGCCCTCGCCCCTACGTGTTCGGGGCACTTATCGGGACCACGGTGATCCTCGGCGTGCTCGCGGTGACCGGCGCGCTGCGCGGGCGCGTCGCGGCCGTCGGGCTGTGTGGCGTGTTCCTCCTCGAGGCCGTCGGCTCGTTCGTGTATCCCGAGCTCGCCGCCACGCGGTCGGCGGTCATCGACACGAAGCCGGTGACCTGGCTCGAGCAGCACCTGGGAGATGCACGCTTTTACTCCTTGTACTCAGACCCGGCCGTCGGCGACGTCTACGGCGGGCCGATCGCGCCGAACTACGGCTCGTACTTCGGGCTGGCGTCGGCTGACTACCTCGACATCCCCGACCCACAGCTGTACGTCAACTACGTCCACGACCATCTCGATGAAGGCGCGCGATCGGAGTTCTTCGGCACCTCGTTCGGGCGGCATGCGGGGACGCCGTCAGGTCTGGTGGAGCTCGGCAACAACTTGGCAGCCTTCGAGTCGATCGGGGTCCGATATATCGTCACCGGGGCTGACGTGGGAATGCAGTCTTACGCTCCCAGTGCGACGAGGGTGTTCCACGACGAGCTGGTCGCGATCTGGCGGCTGCCGCATGCGACCCCGTACTACTCGGCCGTCCGGGGATCGTGCCGGCTCAGGCCCGAAGGCTTCAACGAAGTCGCTGCGATCTGCCGGGGCTCGGCGGTCATCCAGAGGGAGGAGCTGGCGCTTGCCGGCTGGAGCGCGACGGTGAATGGTCAGCCGAGTAAGCTCCGGCCCTCCCACGACTCGCTGTTCTCGACCGTCACGGTTCCCGCCGGGTCCTCCACCATCGTCTGGTCGTACCGACCTGGCCATCTCCGGACCGGCGAGGCGATGGCGGTGTTCGGCGTGGCGATGTTGGCGGCACCGTTCGCGTGGAGGGTCCTACGCCGCGCGAGGCGGGCGAAGTGAGCGAGGCGGACGATGTGGTCCAAGCAGAGGATGTGGGCCGCGCCGTGACCACGGGCCACGCCAGCGAGGCGGGATGGAGGCAGCACAGGTGGCAGGATCTCGCAGGCCTCGCTTCGGTCGTGGCGATGGCCATGGCCTATCTGTCACCTGCCGTGAAGGACGGGTGGTCGTTCGGGCCGTACGACGCCGGCGCGAACGGCACGATCGGGCACCCTGGCAGCCCTGCCAACGCCCCCACCTACAACCGGATCAGCGGGGACCTGATCAACCAGGGGATCCCTTGGAACGCCCTCGACCGCATGTTGATCCATGCCGGGCACCTGCCGCTGTGGGATTCCTACAACATGCTCGGCCTGCCGCAGCTGTTCAACTTCGAGTCGTCAGCCTTCAGCCTCCCGGACCTGATCAGCTATGGCGTACCCCTGCGCACCGCGTGGCTGGTGATCGTGTTCGTCAAGCTCCTCATCGCGGGGACCGGTGCCTACGTCCTGTGCAGGCAGCTCGGCACGAGGCCGCTTGCAGCCTCTTTCGGCGCGATCACGTTCATGCTCTCGGGAGGCTTCGCCAGCTGGCTCGGCTGGTCGCTGTCGGGAGTCGTCGCCTGGGCGCCGTGGATCTGCGCCTTCATCCTGCTGGCGTACCGCGACTCTCGCCGTCGCTGGCCGGTGCTGCTGGCCGTCTCGGTGATGTTCGCGTTCTTCGGCGGCTTCCCAGAGATGTACGCGCTGCTCGCCGGGGCACTCCTCGCGTTCGTCGTGTTCGGAGCGCTCGCGTTGGCGCTCACGCGCCGGCGGGTGTCGATCGGCGGATCTCTGCGTGGCCTAATCGGGCTCGTCGCCGGTGTGGCACTCGCGACCCCACTGCTGCTGCCGGGTGAGCAGCTGCTCAAGCTGTCGACACATGCGGCGCTTCACACCCGCGACGCGGGCACATCCGTCTCGCGACTGTCGCTCCTGGTCGCGCCGGGCTACTACGGCTTGCCGATCCGAGGCAGCATCACGTTCCCCGGCGTCAACTTCTACGAGACGGTGTTCTATGTCGGCGTGATCGCGCTCGCGCTTGCATTCACCGGTCTCTGCCTGGCGCGCCGCCAGGCAGCCGTCATCGGCATCGCCGGGCTGACCGTCGTCTGCCTACTCGCAACCGTTCGAATCGATGCGACCGACTTGGCGGGGCGACTGCTCATCTACGTCGGTCTCGGTTCTGTGCACGCGATCCGTGCGAGGCTAGTGGCGGGGCTCGGGATCTCGGTGCTCGGAGCGGTGGGCCTCGAGGAGATCCTCCACCGCCCGAGGCCGTCGGCGCGCAAGACGTGGCTCGTAGCGGTGGTTCTCGGCGCCGGATTCGTGGTCGCGCTCATCATCTCGTCGCTGTCAGAGCACCTGCAGGGCTACCAGGCAAGCGAACGGCTGCGCAGCTTGGTCTGGCCGTGCGCTCTCGTCCTCGTGCTCGTCTGCTCAGCGGTGGCGCTCCTCGTGGCAGGGCGGCGTGACCGGCCCTTGCACGCCGGCTGGCGGGTGCCGATCGGTGTCGGTCTCGTCGGGGCACAGGCGGCGTTCCTAGTCTTCGCCGGAGTCGGGCTGAACAGCTACAGCGGGACCGGGTTCAAGCAGTATGAGGGGGTGACCGTGCTGCAGCGGATCGTCGGGAGGGACCTCGTCGGCCTCGACGGGGCGTACCCCGGATCTCCGAAGGTATGGCCGAGGCTCGGGTTCTACCCGAACCTGAACATCGCCTACCGGGTGGCGGAGTTCGCCGGGCACGACCCGCTCCTTCCGGCTTCCTACGCGCGCACTTTCCGGGGCCGGTCGCTCAGCGGGCATGGTCTCGCGCCGCTCAGCGCTCTCAACATGCCGGACATCTCCTCGGCGCCGATGGCCCGTGACTATGGGATCTCCTATCTGCTGGTGCAGCCGGGCAGGCCGGTGCCGGCAGGTACGAGCCTCGTCACGACGATCTCGGGTGAGCGGTTGGTGAGGGTGGGAGGAGCTGCGCGTTTCTCCTTCGAGGAAGCGGGGAAGGGGTCGACCGCAGCAGTGACGTCGTGGGCCCAGCCAGCCGACAACCTCTGGCAGATTCACGTCACTGTGCCGCCAGGCCCCGCCGCTTCGCGGGTTCTCGTCCTGCGGCTGACACGGGTGCCGGGGTTCGATGTGACCGACGGCGGACGCGAGTTGGCCGTGAGGCCGTATGGTCCCTTCGAGATGACTGTCACGGTTCCTCCCGGAGACTCGACGGTCCAGGTCCGGTATTGGCCTCAGGCATTCACAGACGGGCTGATCATCGCGGGCGTGTCAGCGGCCGCGTTGGTGCTTTGGTGCGTGATTCCCCTGCTCGTGCTTGCCCGCCTGCGGCGCAACCGGGCGGTCGCCGCGTGAGCGGGTCACCGGTCGGCGACGCCCAGCTCCTGATCAAGTGGGCGCGCAGGCGCTGGCGTGACCTGGCCGGCGTCGGCTCGGTCTTCGCGATGGCGTGCGCCTACTTGTCGCCCGCACTGAAGGACGGCGGGAGGTTCGGCTCGTTCGACTTCGTGATACCCCTGACGAGCCTCGGGAAAGGGGCCTACCCGACACCTGCGTTCAATCACCTCAACTCCGATGTCGTCTCGCAGATGAATGCCTGGAATCTGTTCGACTGGACCCAGATCCATGCGGGCCACTTCCCACTGTGGAACGACCTGTCGTTGCTCGGCCTGCCCCAGTTCTTGAACTTCGAGTCGGCCGTGCTCAGCCTGCCCGATCTCGTCAGCTACGCCGTGCCGCTCCGCTTCGCGTTCCTGGTGGCGGTGCTCGTGAAGCTCCTCATAGCCGGGACGGGCGCCTACGTCCTCGCGAGAGTGCTCGGACTCCGGCCGCTCGGGGCCTCGTTCGCCGGCATCTCGTTCATGTTGTCCGGCGCCTTCGCGAACTGGCTCTCGTGGCCTCTCACCGACGTGGTCGGGTGGATCGGGTGGATCGCGGCGTTCGCCATCCTCGCCTACAGACGCCATGGCCGGTTCGGTTACATCCTCGGCCTGGCGGCCAGCGTCGCGTTCTGCCTCTACGGGGGCTTTCCCGAAGCCAATGTCTTCGTCGCCGTCTCCATTGCAGTGATGGCGGTCGTGTTCGTCGCGGCGTCGGCGGTTGCAGCTGTGGCGAGGCGGCGCTCTCGCCCGCCTGATGGACAGGCGAGTGCTCCGGGCGGCTTCTCTCTCGCCGGGCTGTGGCGGGCGACTGGCGGAGCTGTCATCGGCGTGCTGCTTGCCCTGCCGTTGTGGTGGCCGGGACTCCAGGCCCTGCAGTTCGCGCACCGGAAGACCGAGGGAGGTTTCCCGGGCCTTCCGGCGCGCAGCTTGTCACTTCTCGTGGCTGCGGGGTACTACGGTCTCCCGACGCAAGTCGTCGACGTGAAGACCTCCACGCGTGCCGATGTCTTCTTCCTCACGGGATGGAACTACTACGAGACCGTCTCGTATGTCGGCGTGATCATGCTCGTGCTGGCGGCGGTCGCCGTCGTGAAGTGGTGGCGACACCCGACCGTGGTGTCGCTCGCCGCCCTCTGCGTCGTGGTGCTGGTCGCGGCCTACCAGATGAAGTCGTTCCACCCGGTGCAGCAATTCTTGAACACCGTCGCCTCACAGGTCCAGTGGGAACGTTTTCGCTCCGTGCTCGGCCTGCCGCTCGGCCTCCTCGGCGGTCTCGGCCTCGAGACCGTGCTTCGGCGATGGCGGTCCCGCCTCGCCTTCGCGGCCTTCGTGACGGCCACAGCTCTCATGGTGGTGGTCGTGGCCGTGCTGGCGAGCCGGCCCGTCGCGGGCGCCGCGCAGTCCTCGGTGCGGGACCGGAGCTTGATCTGGCCGGCTGTGCTCGTCGGCTTTTGTGTCATTTGTGCTGTTGCATGGGCAAGCGCGCTCGTGCTCGAGGCCCGCGGTGGCTCGCGCCCGTCCGTCCAGCGTTGGCACCAGCACCTGGCTCCCGCAGTCATGGCGGGTGGGCTCTGGGTCGCCAGTGCCGGGTTCCTCCTCTTCGCCGGTGTCGGGGTGAACGCCTACAGCCACACGCTTTACCCCGTCACACCCGCCATCGCGGAGCTGCAGCACTACGTCGGCTCCCATCTCGTCGGCCTCGACGACGGGGAGCTCAACCGGAGTGCGGCAGTTCGCGCCTGTCGGTCTGTACCCGGAGGTGAACGTCGGCTACGGCCTGGCCGAGTTCGCCGGCCACGACCCCATTTTGCCGCAGCAGTACTTCTCGACGCTGGCGCCAGGCACGGGCGTGGGCGGGCCCGGCTACATGGAGCCCAACATCGACACCGTGGCTCTTGCCCGCTTGTACGGGACGCCCTACGTGCTTGCTCTTCAAGGGCGGCCGCCCGTGGCCGGGGCCCGGTTCCTGGCAGACATAGCAGGGGAGCGGTTGTACCTCGTGGCCGATGCGGACAGGTTCACCTTGTCGAACGGGGGCACGGTGTCCCGAGTGCGCCACCCGTCACCGACCGAGTACGACTTGGTGACGAAGACGGCGCCCGGCTCGACGGGCGCGATCCTCACCGTCAGGGTGACCGACCTACCCGGATGGCACGCATCAATCGACGGCAGGCCGTCACAGCTTCTCGAGGCGAACGGCGTCATGTGGTCCCTTGCCGTGCCCGCCGGCAGTCACGAGGTGCGGAATCTGGTACTGGCCTCACCGCCTGAGCCAAGGCTTGATGGGAGCAGGCCTCGCCGTGCTCGCGCTCGTGGCGTGGGCGGGCGTCGTTTGGTGGCAGCGGCGCGGGCGCGAGCGCCGGGGCGGCGGGCGCGCCGGCGTCCGGAGCGCTCCCGAGCGCGTGAAAGACGTGTTCTCCGTGGCTCGCTTGCTCGAACCGGCGGCCACCAGATCGGCGAACGAGCCGGTGGCGGAGCCGTGACTCCTGAGAGACGGCGTCTGCCGCACGAGTACCGTCAGAGGATCCCGCGGCCCCCCGACGTCGAGGTCGTGGACGAGCCCGAGGCGGCCTTCGCCCGTCTCGCACCTGCGCAAGCAGCCGAGCTAGGCCGTTGGCCCGCGGTGGAGCGGACATTCGCTTCTCCGGCGCTTCCTACGGCGTCCGGTACCGCGTCGGCTAGCAGCGGGAGAGTGGCTGCAGCAGTCCTCTTGCCCCTGCTGCGCGGCAACGGCAAGACCGATGAAGTCGATCTGGTGTTGATCCGCCGTGGCAGTCACTTGCGCTCGAACCCGGGCGAGATCGCGTTCCCGGGCGGGCGCCTCGAGCCGGGGGAGTCTCCCTTGGAGGCAGCGCTGCGCGAAGCGCACGAGGAAGTCGGGTTGCCTCCGAGCTCGGTGAGGCTGCTCGGGACCCTGCCCCTTGCGATCCGGGCCTCGAGACCAGAGCCGATCGCTGCGTTCGTCGGGGTGGTGGCCGACGTGCCGATCTTGACGCCAAACCCCGAGGAGGTCGACGACGTGCTCGTCACCGCGCTTGCCGGGCTTGCCGACCCCTCCTTGTACTGGGAGGAGATCTGGCGCCGCGGCGGGACGGTGTGGAGGATGTCGTTCTTCGACCGCGGGGAGGATCTCATGTGGGGCGCGAGCGCTCGGATCCTCGTCTCGTTGTTGGATCGCATGGTGGCCGCGAACCACTAGTGGCCCGGAATTGATCATCTAGGCTCGCTCGCGGTGGCAGAGATCGACATCGGTATCGGGAAGTCGGGTCGCAGGGGCTACGCGCTCGACGACATCACAGTCGTGCCGACGAGGCGTACCCGCGATCCTGAGGACATCGACCTTTCGTGGGCGATCGAGGGATATCGAAATGGGCTGCCGTGCCTTGCTTCCGCGCTCGACTCGGTCGTGAGCCCGCAGCGTGCGGTCGAGATCGCCCAACTTGGCGGCCTTGGCGTGCTCAACCTCGAAGGCCTCTGGACCCGGTACGAAGAGCCGGAGCCTTGGTTCGAGCGGATCGCCGAGGCGCCGGACGAGACGGCTGCCGCCGTGTTGCGCGAGGCGTACTCGGAGCCGGTGAAGGCCGGCCTTGTGACCGAGCGCATCCGGCAGATCGCGGATGCGGGGGTCGTGACGTGCGCGGCGATCACTCCGCAGCGGACTGCCGAATTCGCCAAGGCGGTGGTCGATGCCGAGCTCGACCTGCTCGTCGTTCAGGGCGTGGTCGTCTCGGCCGAGCACGTCTCGAAGAACCGGGAGCCGCTCAATCTGAAGCGGTTCATCCGCGAGTACGACATCCCCGTGATCGTCGGTGGCTGTACCTCCTATCAGGCCGCTCTCCACCTCATGCGGACCGGTGCCGTTGGCGTGCTCGTTGGCGTCGGGTCGGGGGACGCGTCGACGACGGCCTCCGTGCTCGGCATCGGCGCGCCGCAGGCGACGGCCATCGCCGATGCGGCGGCGGCCCGGTCGCGCCATCTCGAAGAGACCGGTGTGTACGTGCAGGTGATCGCGGACGGCGGCATGAACAAGGGCGGCGATCTGACGAAGGCGATCGCCTGCGGCGCCGACTCGGTCGTACTGGGGACGGCGCTCGCGGCGGCGGAAGGAGCGCCGGGGCGGGGTTACGCCTGGGGCATGACGGCGTTCCACCCGACGTTGCCGCGGGGCACGCGGGTGAAGGTCGAGCCAGCCGGGACACTCGAGGAGATCCTCGTCGGGCCCGCCCGGGGGAGCGACGGGAGGGCGAACCTGTTCGGGGCGCTACGGGCGGCGATGGCGATGTGCGGATACCAGACGATCCGGGAGTTCCACAAGGCAGACGTGGTGACTCGGGAGCGCTGAGGCGGCTGCGACCGATCATGTGGCGCAGGGCGGCCGGGCGGCACGAGTACCGTTGAGGGATGACGAGCAGCTTCGACACCGTCCTCGTCGTCGACTTCGGCGCCCAGTACGCACAGCTGATCGCGAGACGGGTTCGCGAGGCGCACGTCTATTCCGAGATCGTGCCCGCTTCGATGTCCGCCGAGGAGATGCTCGCCCGGCACCCGAAAGGGATCATCTTGTCGGGCGGCCCGAAGTCGGTTTACACCGAGAACGCTCCGACGATCGACCCAGGCATCTACGGGACCGGCGTGCCTGTGCTCGGGATCTGCTACGGCGCCCAGTTGCTGACACAGCAGATCGGAGGCGAGGTTGCCCGCACCGGGACCGGCGAGTACGGGCGCACGGTGCTCCGGCGCGACCGGGTGTCGTCGGTGCTCATGGACCAGTGGCCTCAGTCGTCGAACGTCTGGATGAGCCACGGCGACTCGATCATCCGGGCGCCCGATGGCTTCCGCGTCACCGCCACTACCGACGAGGTACCCGTGGCCGCGCTGGAGGACGGCGAGCGCCGGGTCTACGGTGTCCAGTTCCACCCCGAGGTGGTGCACACGGATCGTGGGCAGGAGCTGATCAAGCGTTTCTTGTTCGATGTCTGCGATTGCCTGCCGACGTGGACGCACACCTCTGTCATCGAGACCGCTGTCGCGGCGGTGCGGGAGCAGGTCGGGTCCGAGCGCGTGTTGTGCGCATTGTCGGGCGGGGTCGACTCGGCGGTTGCGGCGGCGCTCGTGCACAAAGCTGTCGGCGAACAGCTGACCTGCGTCTTCGTCGACACCGGCTTGATGCGGGTCGGGGAGGGGGAGCAGGTCGAGGCCGCGTTTCTGAGGCAATTCCATGTGGATCTCGTGCATGTGAAGGCTGAGCAGCGCTTCTTCGACGCGCTCGAAGGAGTGACGGAGCCGGAAGGCAAGCGGAAGATCATCGGGGAGCTGTTCATCCGGATCTTCGAAGAGGTCGCGATCGAGCACCAGGACGTCAAGTTCTTAGTGCAGGGGACGCTCTATCCCGACGTCATCGAGTCGGGCACGACGGAGGCGGCGACGATCAAGTCCCACCACAATGTCGGAGGGTTGCCCGAGCACATGGACCTCGAGCTCGTCGAGCCGTTGCGCCTGCTGTTCAAGGACGAGGTGCGGGCGATCGGGGTCGAGCTCGGGCTGCCGGAGGAGCTCGTGTGGCGCCAGCCGTTCCCGGGGCCCGGGCTCGCTGTGCGGATCGTCGGCGACGTGACGCCCGAGCGGGTCGAGATCCTGCGTCGGGCTGACCAGATCGTCCTCGACGAGGTGCACAAGGCCGGGCTCGACCGGGAGCTCTGGCAGTACTTCGCGGTGCTCCCGGCTATCCGGTCGGTGGGCGTCATGGGTGACGAGCGGACCTACGCCTACCCGATCGTGATCCGGGCGGTGACCTCCGAGGACGCCATGACGGCCGACTGGGCCAGGCTTCCTTATGAGTTGCTCGAGCAGTTGTCCCGCCGGATCATCGGCGAGGTGGGCGGCGTCAACCGGGTCGTGTACGACGTCACCTCCAAGCCGCCGGGCACGATCGAGTGGGAGTAGTGCGCCTCCTGTCCTAGGTCGGGCTGTTATGAGGGGCGACTGTCGTCGAGAGGCGGGCGAGGGCGAACGAGAGAAGGCGCCATCCGAGCATCGTTACCCCGAGGAACCCGAGGGTGACGAGGATGAACGGGAAAGCGGTGCCCTGGCCCGAGAGCACTCGCAGTATCTGTCCTACGGCCACGGAGCCGAGCCACGCGGCGAGCCCGGTCGGGAGGATCGCGGTAGGCCGTCGCCACGCTCGGGCCGCCAGCCAACCGGCCGCCATGCCGACGAGAAACGGCCACGACGTCGACGCCATCCCCGCAAGCGTGACGCCCCTCGTGTGGACTGACCGTCCGATGGCGACGAATACGAGGACGCTCACGACGTCGAGGACGAGGCCGACGGGGCCTCGGCTGAGACGGGAGCGCCGCGCTTGCACGACGCCGGAGCCTAGGGCTGCCGCCGGGCGATTAGACAGGTCACATGCAGATCGGAGTGGTCTACCCCCAGACGGAGTTGCCCACCGATCCCGGGTCGGTCCGGGCCTTCGCAGAGCGGGTCGAGGATCTCGGCTTCCGGCACATCCTGGCCTACGACCACGTCCTCGGTGCCGACCCGGCCGTCCACCGGGACTGGCGAGGCCCGTACGACATAGACACCACGTTCCACGAGCCTCTCGTCCTCTACGGGTTCCTCGCTGCGGTAACCCGCCTGGAGCTCGTCAGCGGAATCATCATCGCGCCGCAACGCCAGACCGCCCTCCTCGCCAAGCAGGCCGCCGAGGTCGACATCTTGACCGGGGGGCGCTTCCGGTTGGGCTTGGGCATCGGGTGGAACGCCGTGGAGTACGAGGCGTTGGGCCAGGACTTCACGACTCGCGGGCAGCGCGAGGCCGAACAGGTCGGGCTCCTCCGGCGGCTGTGGACCGAGCGGAGCGTGACTCACGACGGCAGGTTCGACAAAGTGACCGGCGCCGGACTGGCGCCTCTCCCAGTGCAGAGGCCCATCCCGGTCTGGCTGGGCGGCCAGTCCCCGGCTGCCTACCGGCGAATAGGGACGCTCGCAGATGGCTGGTTCCCTCAGGTCGTCCCCGGGCCAAAGCTGGATGAGGCTCGGGCCGTCATCGCCGAGTCAGCGACCGAGGCCGGCCGGGACCCGTCGGCGTTGGGGATGGAGGGCCGGATCACTCAAGGGCCTGGCGGTACCGACGATCTCGTGAAGCACGCCGAGCGATGGAGGAAGGCTGAGGCGACCCACCTCTCGGTCAACACGATGGGAGCAGGCCTGTCCGGCGTCGACGCCCACCTGCACGCCCTTCACGCCGCCGCCGAGGCGCTTGAACTCGTCAGGTAGCGATCGGAAGCTCGGCGGCCACGTATCCTGGGCGCATGGCGCCGGACAACTTCGAGATCATCTGCGAGGTCGAGCCGGCAACGCGACCGGAGATCATGCACGTTCGGCACCAGATCGGCGTTATGAGCCGAATCGCCACGGCATTCTTGATACCGGACAACCACATCGGACGGGCCACGGTCTCGAGCATCGCCGTAGCCCATGAGGTGGCGCTCATGGGGGGACGCTCGATCGCCTGCCTCAATGCCCGGGACCGGAACATCCTCGGTTTCCGGCGGGACCTGCTCACAGCAGCCGCGTACGGAGTCGACGAGTTCCTCTTTGTCTACGGAGACCGGCCCGAGACCGGCGCACGTTCGGATGACCTGACGGTGCGGACGATGATCGCGGAAGCGCGGCGTTTCTCCGAGAGTCAGGTTGCGGCCTCAGCAGGGCCGATGCGGCTCGGCGTCGCGTCGGGCCTGCGGCCGCTTCCCCAATGGAAGTACCAGGCTGACTTCCTCCTGGCCCAGGTGGCGTTCTCCGTGAAGGACCTCCTCGAGTGGCGCGCGTCGGTGGACTTCGCGGGGCCGGTCTACGCAGGTGTGATGGTGATTGCCAGCGCATCGATGGCCCGGAAGCTGTCGAACGACATCCCCCAGCTCGCCGTGCCGGAGCGGATCATCGGCCTCATCGAACGCGATCGCAACGCCGGCGTGGAGATCGCCTGCGACATCATCACCGAGATCAGGGAGTCGGGTGCGTTCGACGGGATCCACCTGATACCGATCACTCGCTACCGGGAGATGGCAGCCCGGTTGGAGGCTCTCGGATAAGCGGTCAGGCCGGGCGGATCAGACCCAGTGCCGTCGCTTGAACAACACGAATAGGCCGATGACGGCTGCCACCTCGAGCCCGATCCCGGCCGCCCAGAAGCTCACGGGTCCCATGATGTTGCGGGTGAGGACCAGGAAGTTCTGCCCGAAGAAGCCCGTGAGGAAGCTGAGCGGCAGGAAGATGGTCGCGATGACGGCGAGCTGTTTCATCACCACGTTCAACCGGTTCGAGACGACCGAGAGGTGGGTGTCCACCGCGCCGGTGAGCAGGTCCCGGTAGCTGTCGACGAGGTCGCTGATGCGGATCAGGTGGTCGTAGATGTCGCGGTAGTACCGCTCGGCGTCGTCGGTCATGCCGGGCAGCTCGAGAGCGCCGGCAGCGATCCCGGCGAAGACGTCGCGCTCGGGAGTCACGACCTTGCGGAATGTCACGAGCGACCGCTTCATGTCGAACAGCGTGCCGAGCTGCTCGTCGGTGGGGTTCTCGAGGATCTTGTCCTCGAGGGCGTCGATCTCGTCGTCGAACCGGTCCAAGACCGGGAAGAAACCGTCGACCAACGCATCGACCACCCTGTACAACAGGAATATGCTGCTCGCGGTGCCGTGCTGGCGCACCACGGCGGCATGCGTGCGCACCTGGTCGAACACCAGCAGCGGGTCGCGATGGACCGTGATCAGATAGCCCTCCGAGTAGAACGCGTGCACCTCGATAGTGCCGGTCGCGTCGTCCTTCGCCCCGTGCATGACGAGGTAGACGTGCTGGTCGTACGTCTCGAACTTCGGCCGCTGCCCGAACTTCTGCAGATCCTCGAGAGCCAGTGGGTGCACCTTGAAGTCGTCCGCCAGCAAGGCGATCGCATCGGCGTCGAGCTCGGAAATGTCGAGCCAGAAGGGCTCGGCGTTCTTCACCGCGTCGCGGATGCCGGCCACGTCTGCAGGCTTGCTCGAGCCGTTCGCCAGCAGGATCTGCCCCTCCATTGAGCACAGTCTGGCCTGGGCAGGCTCAAAGAGCGCGCATGGTGTCGGTATCCTCCAACAGATGCCTGTCGCTCCGGACCCGAACGCAGAGTGGGATCTGTTCGGTGACTTCGAGCAGTTGCCGGCGCTCGAGGGCAACTCGGGGAACGAGGTGCCGGGCCCGGCGCACGACCTTTCGGACGAGGCACTTCTCGCCGGACTCAACCCGGCCCAGCGCGAGGCCGTCCTCCACGGTGAAGGCCCGCTCGTGGTCGTCGCCGGCGCCGGCTCGGGCAAGACGCGGGTCCTCACGAGGCGGATCGCCCGCCTCGTCGCTCAGGGCACACCGCCCTGGCAGATCCTCGCGATCACCTTCACCAACAAGGCAGCGGGCGAGATGCGGGAGCGGGTGGTCGAGCTCGTAGGTGACGACGCGAAGCGCATGTGGGTGTCCACCTTCCACTCCGCTTGTGTGCGGATCCTCCGGAGGAACGCCGATGTCATCGGCTACCGGTCGAACTTCACCATCTACGACGACGGCGACTCGCGACGCCTCATCGAGCACATCCTCGACGATCGGGGTATCGACCAGAAGCGCTTCCCGGCGCGGGCCGTGGCCGGAGCGATCAGCCAAGCCAAGTCCGACCTCGTCGACCCCGGCATGTTCGAAGCACGCGTCGGGACTCTGTACGAGCGGCGCCTTGCAGAGATCTACCTCGAGTACGAGCGTCGCCTGATCGAGGCGAACGCCATGGACTTCGACGACTTGCTCGTTCGGACCGTGCGGCTGTTCCGGGACCACCTCGACGTGCTCGAGCGGTACCAGGATCGCTTCACCCACGTCCTCGTCGACGAGTACCAGGACACCAACGTCGCCCAGAACGAGCTCGTGATGCTGCTCGGGCGCGCCCACCGCAACGTCTGCGTAGTCGGCGACACCGACCAGAGCATCTACCGGTTCCGGGGCGCCGAAATGCGCAACCTTCTTGACTTCGAGCACGCCTTCCCCGACGCCCGGGTCATCCTGCTCGAGCAGAACTACCGCTCGACTCAGCGGATCCTCGACGCGGCCAACGCCGTGATCTCGAACAACATGCTGCGCCAGCCGAAGGAATTGTGGTCGGCTCTCGGCGAGGGCGAGATGATCAAGCGCTACCGGGCGGGGACCGACCGCGAAGAGGCCGGTTACGTGGCGGACGAGATCAACTCCCTCGTCTCGGGTCGCGGGGTGCCCTACAACGAGATCGCGATCTTCTACAGGACGAATGCTCAGAGCCGGTCGCTCGAGCAGGCACTAATGGAACGGGGCGTTCCGTACAAGGTGATCGGGGGGACGCGTTTCTACGATCGCCGTGAGATCCGGGACTTGCTCGCCTACTTGAAGCTCGTTGTGAACCCCGGTGACGAGGTGGCACTGCGCCGGGTGTTGAACGTTCCGAGGCGAGGCGTCGGCGACACGACTGTATCTCGCCTCGTCGCGTACGCCCGAGAGCACGAGATCGGGTTCGTGCAGGCGCTTCGGGAGCTCACGCGATGCCGGAGCGTCACCGAAGGCGGCCTCCGGGATCCGGTCGCTCCTCGATCTGGTCGACCAGCTCGGTGCTGAGGGAGTGGCCAGCAAACCCCCGGCAGAGATCGCCGAGGACCTCCTCGAGCGCACCGGCTACCTCCAGATGCTCGAAGCCGAAGCGCTGCATGGCGGGGCGAAGGCGCTCGAGGCGGAGGGACGGATCGAGAACCTCTCCGAGCTCGTCTCTGTGGCTTCGGAGTTCTCCGACCTCGAATCCTTCCTGGAGACGACCACACTCGCCGCCGCCGCCGACGAGCTCGACGACGGCCCGACCGTGTCGCTCATGACGCTTCACGCCGCGAAGGGGCTCGAATTCTCGACCGTTTTCCTCACCGGCATGGAAGAGGGGATCTTTCCCCACAACCAGACGCTCGCAGAGCCCGACGACATGGAAGAAGAACGGCGCCTTTGCTACGTCGGGATAACCCGGGCACGCGAGCGGCTGTACCTCACCCAGACCTGGAGCCGGATGATGTTCGGGTCATGGCAGGACTCCCTCCCGAGTCGCTTCTTGAAGGAGATCCCCGAGGACCTCGTGGAAGACGTCGGCGATGGGACTGTCTTCGGTATGGGTACGGGCGCCGGCCGCTATGGATCCGGCCGCTCGTCCTACGCCGAGCGGTACTCCTCGATAGGTGCCGGTGGTCTTGGCTCCGGGGTGTCGACCGGCTCGCCGGCTGGCGGTGCGGGCACGGGCCACCTGGAGACCACGGGGGCCGAGGCGCTCGGGCTGCGCCCGGGTGATGCAGTCGTGCACGACCGCTTCGGTGCGGGGGTCGTCACCTACGTGGAAGGGGCGGGGGAGGAGGCGAGGGCCGAGGTGCGTTTCTCCGAGAAGGGGGTGAAGCGGTTCCTGCTGGCGCTAACTCCGATCCGAAAGGTGACAACCGGCTGACCGCCTCAGCCGGTGGGCGACCCCACCGCGGCCACGTAGATGTTCACGCGGCCGCGGGGCGCTGCGAGAGCGAAGTGATTGTCGAAGTACTGCTTGAGGGTCCCGCTGAGCGAGATGTCTTCGGGCGGGTTGGTGAGGACTACGAACTTCGAGAGGCTCATCCAGGCCAACCATTGAGAGGAGGCCGACGGGCTCGAGGGGTTGGCCCGGGAAATCGCTTGCACCCCGGCCGGATCCACCACCACCGGGCAGGTGCTCCCGTCGGCGGCGAAGCGACCGGCCTGGATGAGGAGCATCGGATTGTCCGAGATGGCGCAACCGCCGGGCGGGATCGTCGTTTGCATGTCCCGACTGGCGATGATGGCGTGCCGGTTGGCGTAGGCGGCACCGAGATGCCCATCCGCCGGGGCGGCGACGCTCGCGACGACGACGGCGCAGCCCGCCATGAGGACGCCCAACGCCGCAGCGATGGACGAGCGGGGGTCGGTCCCGTGACCGGACCACGATGCAGCCACGAGCGCGACGAGCCGACCAGCTGTCATGGCGACCGCGATCCCGACGAAGGGGAGCGCGAACTCGCCGTAGCTGATCGACATCGGACCGGGGAGGAACACGACCAGGAGAACCGCGATGCTCGTGAACGTGACGAACCAGTCGTATGCGGAGGCCGACTCGGCTCCTCCGATGGCCACGAGCCCGATCGCGATCATGACGATCACCGCCAGTGCGATCGCCAGGTGACCGGCATTGTGGATCGCCGCGGCCCCGCCGAGGCCTATGACGTTGGCGAGCTTGGCGCCGGCTGAAGCCGAACCGTGTCCCGGAAGCTCGGTGAGGACCACGTCGCGCCAGAAGTTGCCCGGCGCGGCCAGGACGAAGATCACGCATGGCACGGCGATGCCGATGAAGATGCCGCCGAGCGCCGGGAGGAGTTTCTCCCGCCTTTCCTGCCAGGCGACGACGGCGCAACCGGCGAGGACGATCGCCGGGACGAGCGCCCAGGGCTTGATCGTGCAGGCGAAGCCGATGAACAACCCGGCGAACAACAGCCTCGGCCCTTCGGAGACCTCGCCCTCGTTGAAGGCGATAGCGATCCCGATCAAGGTGAACAAGAGGATCCACGGGCCGAGGGTCGCGCCCGCCGTCGAGAAGAACTCGAGCGGGTACGTCGCGGCGAACACGCCGGCCAGCAGCGATGAGGCTATGCCGTAGGGCCGCGCCAGGTAGCCGGCCAGGAAGACCGACACCACCGTGGCGACGGCCGTCGCTGCCCGGGCGAGGGCAACCGCGACGCTCGCCGACACGAAATGGGAGAGCCAGGCGAACGGGAGCATGACGATCGTCATGCCCGGTGGCTGCGCGAGTGGGAAATTGTCGTAGGGCAGGGCCCCCCTCGTAACAGCGATGGCGGAACCGATGTTGGGGGACTCGTTCTGCAGCACGACTCCGTGGAGGACGCCGTGCAGCGTGAGCTGGTGCGCACAGAGGAAGATCGTGAGCACGGCGGGCAGCAGCGACGCGACCGTCGCTGCGCGGCGGACTCATCCACCAGGCCCCTCCCGTGACTGCTCGCCGCATCTGGCGAATCGTACTCAGACCTGCTGACCTGGGTCGGGGATGCTTCTCGTGAGCCCGCCGAGCCCGTCCGGGCAGGCCGGGCCCGAGGAGCCTCCCGAGCCGATTCGGTACTGGCCGGTGCTTCTCGGTAGCATCCGGCACGAATGGAACGCCGCTACCGAGTAGTCGTCGCGAAACCAGGCCTGGACGGCCACGACCGTGGTGCCAAGGTGATAGCCCGCGCATTGCGGGACGCTGGTTATGAGGTGATCTACACCGGGCTCCACCAGACGCCCGAGCAGGTTGTTCAAGCTGCGGTCCAGGAAGACGCCGATGCGGTGGGGCTGTCGCTGCTGTCGGGCGCGCATCTCACACTCGTGCCGAAGGTGCTCGAGGGCCTGCGCAGGGAAGGGCTGGACGACGTGCTGGTGCTCTGTGGGGGCATCATCCCTGACAAGGACATCGTCGTCCTGAAGGAAGCCGGTGTTGCCCAGGTGTTCACGCCCGGCACGCCGTTGCCCGAGATCGCGGCCTGGCTGGAGCAGGCGCTCGACGAGCGGGAGCGGACTGCTGGCGCGAGCTCACGGTAGTGATTTCGTTGCTGCGCAGTTGTCGTTGACGAGGAGGAAAGCTCGCGGTGGACCTTTACGAGTACCAGGGCAAGCAGTACTTCGCCCGATACGGGATCCCGATCTCACCGGGTGAGGTTGCCGACTCCGTCGAGGATGCGGTCGCGGCCGCGGACAGGGTCGGCTATCCCGTGGTAGTGAAGGCGCAAGTGCAAGTCGGTGGGCGCGGGAAGGCAGGCGGCGTCAAGCTCGCCGCCGATCGTGCCGAGGTCGAGCTTCACGCGGGCAACATCCTCGGCCTCGACATCAAGGGCCACGTAGTCAAGCGGCTCTGGATAGAGCACGCGACAGACATCTCGAAGGAGTACTACGCGGGCTTCACCCTCGACCGGGCGGCCAAGTTGTATCTCGCCATGGTCTCGGCCAGAGGCGGTGTCGACATCGAGCAGGTCGCCGAGGAGGATCCCGATGCGATCGCGAGGCGGCACGTCAACCCGCTCGACGGGCTGTCGCTGTCGGACGCGAGGGCGCTCGTCGAGGAGGCCGGTCTCGACGCCGAGGCACTCGACGGCGCCGCCGAGGTGCTCGTCAACTTGTACCGCTGCTACGTCGAAGGCGACGCCGACCTCGTCGAGATCAACCCGCTCGTCCTCACGCCTGACGACCGCGTTCATGCTCTCGATGCAAAGGTGAGCCTTGACGACGACGCCGCGTACCGTCATCCCGAATGGGACGAGTTCGCCGGAACAGGCGAGATCGACGAGCGCGAGCGGCTCGCGAAGGAAAAGGGGCTCAACTACATCGGCCTCGACGGGAGCGTCGGGATCATCGCGAACGGAGCCGGCCTCGCGATGAGCACGCTCGACGTCGTGAACCAGGTGGGCGGCGCGGCCGCCAACTTCTTGGACATCGGTGGTGGCGCGAACGCAGACGTGATGGCGAACGCCCTCGAGGTGATCAACACCGACCAGAAGGTGCGGGTGATCCTCGTGAACATCTTCGGAGGCATCGTCCGCTGTGACGAGGTCGCCCGAGGCATCTTGGCGGCGCTCGACCGCGTGGAGTTCGCTCGCCGATCGTCCTACGGCTGGACGGGACCAATGCCGTCCTGGCCCGGGAGATCCTGGCGGAGCGGGCGTCGGATCAGATCATCAGCGAGCCCACGATGCTCGCTGCCGCGCGGCGTGCCGTCGAGGTGGCGGAAGGTGCAGCCGCCGAGCCGAGCGGAGGTCGGTCATGAGCATCTTCGTCGACGAGAACACGAGGGTTGCCGTCCAGGGCCTGACCGGAAGCCAGGGCCGCTTTCACGGGCTGCGCAACCGCGACTACGGCACCAAGGTGGTAGCCGGTGTCACCCCGGGCAAGGGTGGCACCGACGTCGATGGCATCCCGGTCTACGACTCGGTACAAGAGGCAGTCGAGGCGCAGGGTGTCGACGCCACGTTCGTCGCCGTGCCGCCCAAGGCGGCGCCGGGCGCGATCCTGCAGGCAGCCGAAGCGGGCGTGGCGCTCATCGTGTGCATCACCGAGCACATCCCCGCCAAGGACGAGGCGTATGTCTCCGCCCGCCTCAGGCGGGACTTCCCCCGCACGCGGCTGCTCGGCCCGAACTGCCCCGGCATCATCTCCCCGGGCAAGTGCAACATCGGCATAACCTCCGGTGACATCGCTCTGCCCGGTGGACCGGTTGGCATCGTGAGCCGTTCGGGAACCTTGACTTATCAGGCACTTCACGAGCTCTCGCAACAAGGCGTCGGTCAGACGACCTGTGTCGGGATCGGGGGCGACCCGGTGCCGGGGCTGACGTTCGTCGACGTGCTGGAGGCATTCGAGGCCGACCCCGAGACGCGGGCGGTGATGATGATCGGCGAGATCGGCGGTGAAGCCGAGGAGCTCGCTGCCGAATTCATCAAGACGAAGATGACGAAGCCGGTCGTGGCGTACATCGCAGGGCTGACGGCCCCTGAAGGGCGGAAGATGGGCCACGCCGGGGCGATCGTGTCTGGCTCCAAGGGAACCGCCAGGGCGAAGATGGAGGTGCTTGCTGCAGCTGGCGCGACTGTCGCGAAGAACCCGACCGAGGCCGGCGAGCTGATGGTGGAGATCGTACGGTCGTTCGGCTGAGCGCCGAACCGCCGATCCGCGAGATGTCCTTGTCCGTCGAGCTCGGCGACGTACAACGGGTTCGTCCTGCCGTCGAGAAGGTGGCAGTGCACACGCCGCTTTTCAACTCGCGTGTGCTGACCGAGAGGGCAGGGGGATCGACGACGGCCAGCGGGGTGGGTACGGGACCGAAGGTGGTCTTCAAGGCTGAGAACCTGCAACGGACCGGCTCGTTCAAGATCCGGGGCGTGCTCGCGAAGCTGGCTGAGCTCGGCGACCGGGCTCGCGGCGGAATCGTCGTCGCGTCCGCCGGGAATCACGCGCAAGCTGCTGCCTTCGGAGCCCGCCAGGCGGGTGTCCCGTGTCACGTCTTCATGCCCTCTGGGGCCTCGATCTCCAAATTCGAGGCGACGAAAGCGTATGGGGCCACCGTTGACCTCGGTGGGGAGTCCGTCGACGAGTGCCTCGCGATGGCGGCGCGCTGGGCCGAGGCCTCCGGCGAGATCCTCGTTCATCCCTTCGACGACGAGGCGATCATCGCCGGCCAGGGCACTCTCGGCCTCGAGCTGGTGGAGGACGTCGACGATCTGGCCCTCGTCGTCGTGCCGGTCGGTGGTGGTGGCCTCGTATCGGGCATCGCGATCGCGGTGAAGGCACTGCGCCCGAACGTCCGCGTGGTAGGCGTTCAGGCTGCGAGCTGTGCTCCCTACCTCGCCGCTCTCGAGGCCGGTCATCCGGTAGCGGTCGAGGGAAGTGCCACCCTCGCTGACGGGATAGCCATCAAGAGTCCGGGGAAGGTGACGTTGCCGCTCGTGCGCGAGCTGGTCGACGACGTCGTCGGCGTCGGGGAGGACGAGATCGCCGACGCCATGGTTCTCCTGCTCGAGCGGGCGAAGCTCGTGGTGGAAGGCGCCGGCGCGGTGGGTGTCGCAGCGCTGCTCTCGGATGCCATCGAGGTGCCGAGCGAGGGAACAACCGTGCTCGTCTTGTCAGGGGGCAACGTCGACACCGGGTTGCTGTCGCCCGCGATCCGCCGTCACGAGACGAACGCCGGGCGAAGGTTGGTCCTGTTCGCGGCGGATATCGGATCGACCGGGCCAGCTCGCCGGATTGCTCGAGATCCTCGGAACGGCGGGCGCGAACCTCGTCACGGTCGAGCACCTGCGCGAGGGCTGGGACTTGCACGTCAGGGAGACAGCAGTGCACGTGGTGCTCGAGACACGCAACCCCGAGCACGCCGACACCGTTCTCCGCGCAGCGCGCTCGGCGGGCTACGACGTGCAGCCGGTCGGGCACTCACCGGCCATCCTTGCCCGATGGTCGACAGAGCCGGACAGAACGAAGGACCCGGGAGGAAGATGAGATGATTCCCGACGACCAGTCGGTATTCGATTGCCCGCTCGCCGAGCTCGATCCCGAGCTGTACGAGCTGATCGGGGGAGAGCTCGGCCGTCAGCGCACGACCCTCGACCTCGTCGCGTCCGAGAGCGTCCCGCCGCGGGCCGTCCTCGAGGCACAGGGCTCCATACTCACCGCGAAGTACGCCGACGGGTATCCCGGTGATCGCGCCTACGACACCTGCGAATGGATCGACGAGATCGAGCGCTTGGCGATCGAGCGTGCGAAGTCGCTCTTCTGTGCCGATCACGCCAACGTGCAGCCGTACTCGGGCGCCAGCTCGAACATGGCGGTGCTCCACGGCCTGTGCGAGCCGGGTGACCCGATCCTCGGATGGGACTTCGAGCACGGCGGGCACGAGACGCACTACTGGCAGGGCACGTCCGCCGGGCGCTTCTACCGGTCGGCAGCGTACGGCGTTCGCCGACAGGACCGGCTGGTCGACATGGAGCAGGTGGCCGAGATGGCGGAGTCCTTGCGCCCGAAGGTCATCTTCGCCGGGTGGTCCTGCTACTCGCGGTGGATCGACTTCCGCCGGTTCAGGGAGATCTGCGACGACGTCGGCGCGTATCTCGTCGTCGACATGGCGCATTTCTCAGGCCTCGTCGCAGCCGGGCTTCACCCCGATCCCGTGCCGTACGCCGATGCGTGCACGATGACCGTGCACAAGACGCTCGGCGGGGCCCGCGGCGGCGCGATCCTCTGCCGGGCCGAGCTTGCCGACCGGATCGACGCTGCGGTCTATCCCGGCGAGCAAGGGTGTCCCCTCCCTCACGTCATCGCCGGCAAGGCAGTCACGTTCGCGATCGCGGCGACGGACGGCTTTCGCGACCGGATGGAGCGCACGGTGGAAGGTGCTCGTGCCATCGCCGGCGCTCTCACCTCGGCCGTGGAGCGCACTTCTGCGCCTGTCGTCACGGGCGGCACAGACGTCCACCAATTTCTTGTCGACCTCGCCCCGTCCGGGCGAGATTCGAACATCGTCCTGGCTCAGCTGAACGAAGTCGGCGTCTCAGCCAATGCCGTGCGGCTCGCGTTCGACGAGGCGGAGAGGCCCGGCGCGTCCGGGCTGCGCTTCGGCGCGAATCCTTTGGCGGCCCGGGGCTTCGGGCCGACGGAATTCGTAGTCGTCGGCGAAATCCTCGCCGACGCCCTGGAGGACCGGTCGGGAGGCCGAGCGTGTGATCTGAACGCGCGGGTCCGGGCGCTCTTGGAGGGATTCCCGCTCTACCGATTCCTGTGAGCTGCGCCGGTGGCGGTCAGCCGGATGATTGGTTTCCGCCGAAGAGCCTCCCGAAGAAGCCGGACTTGGCTTTCTTGGGGGCCTTGGCCGGCTTTCCGCCCTTGGCGCCCTTGGCGCCCTTGGGGGACTTGCCGGATCGGCCCGTCGCCTTGGCTTTGTCATCGCTGGAGGCGCCGCGGTCGGGATCCCCCGCGCGACGATCGGCCCGAAGACGGGCGGGTGAAGAAGTCCTCGGACTCTTGCGACCCGCTGCCCGGTCCCGAGGTCGGCCTGAAGCCCGGCGGCGGCGCGAACGACAGCGAGTGGAAGGCCTCGGCCTCGTTCGGCAAGAACGATGACGTGTCGTGGTAGAGCGGCGGCCCGATGCTCTCGTCGGCCTCGAGGAACTGACGGTCCCGAGACCGGCCTCCATCGGCGCCGCGCGAAGTGGCTGGCGGCGCCTCGGGCGCCGGGTGATGAGAGATCCCCGATTGAGAGGCGGCGAACTCGGGATGCTGTTCAGGTGGGTACCAGCTCCCGTCACTAGCCAGCCACCAACCCGCCGGGGGCTCGGCCGGGGCCTCCTCGGTCAGCGCGTCGGGATGGAGGTGCGGCGGGTACCACTTGCCGTCCGACGCAATCCACCAACCGTCGCCCTGGGGTATCTCGCTCAGTTCAATCTCCTCGTCCGTGCTGGTACGTGACGACCAGGTCCTCGCTTGGCGATGATATCGCTACAAGCAGACCGTGACCACGTAGGGTGTTTGAGCGGCTACTCAGTGTGGCCGGAGCCGCGCTGCTACGGTCGCCTTTGTGACGACCCCCGGTTCGACCACGCCAGGCACCGAGCCTAGGGCGGGTCTCGCGGTTCTCGCTTCGGGAACGGGTTCGATACTGCAGGCGCTGATCGACGGGGCGTTGCCCATCGAGGTCGTACTAGTGGATCGTCGTTGCAGGGCCGAGGAGGTCGCCCTGGCGGCAGGCGTCCCCGTCGTCCACGTCATCCGGTCGAGTTACGGGGCGGGCTTCGATCGCGACGCCTACACCGACGAGGTTGTTGCGGCGCTCCACCAGTACAACGTGGTTCTGCTCGCCATGGCGGGCTACGGCACCGTGCTCGGGCGGGCCATCCACGACGAGTTCCCGGGCCGCATCGTGAACACTCATCCTGCGTTGCTGCCGGCGTTCAAGGGCTGGCACGCTGTCGAGGCGGCGCTCGAAGCCGGGGTGGCCGAGACTGGCTGTACCGTGCACATGGCGACGCTCGAGGTCGACGACGGTCCGGTGATCGCCCAGGAGGTGGTGCCGGTCCTGCCGGGCGACACCGCCGAGACGTTGCACGAGCGAATCAAGCAGGCAGAGCGCCGTATCTATCCCGCCGCGCTCTGGAAGTTGCTGGAACAGCTGGGGTCGTCCGAGGTCGCATGAGGTCGCATGAGGTCGCATGCGGACATGAGTGAAGGAGGGGCGCCGATGAGAGCGCTGTTGTCGGTCTATGACAAGACGGGACTGGAGGCGTTCGCTCGGGGCCTGGTCGATCTCGGGTGTGAGCTCGTGGCGAGCGGCAATACATCACAGGCGCTCGCCGAGGCGGGCATCGCCCATGTCACGGTCGAGTCCGTCACAGGCTCACCGGAGATGTTCGGTGGTCGTGTGAAGACTCTCCATCCTCGGATCCACGGCGGGATCCTGGCGAACCTCGACCTGGAAGAGCACCGGGCGGACCTGGCGGCCCAGGGAATCGAGCCCATCGGGCTCGTCGCCTGCAACCTGTACCCCTTCACTTCGCAGCCCTCGATCGAGATGATCGACATCGGCGGCCCGGCGATGGTCCGAGCCGCCGCGAAGAACCACGATCGTGTGACAGTCATAGTCGTCCCGTCCGACTACGGTGCCGTCCTCGACGAGCTGAGGCGCGAGGGCGAGGTCAGCGCGTCGACGCGTCGTCGCCTCGCCAGAGAGGCCTTCGCGCACACCGCTACCTACGACGCCGCCATCGTCAACTGGTTCGACTCGAGCTTCCGCAAAGCCCCCGGCCGGCGACGGCGCTGATCCGCTGCCCCGGACGATCCATCTTGCGCTCGAGCGCGCACAGGAACTTCGGTACGGTGAGAACCCCCACCAGCGGAGCGCTCGATACAGGGCGCTGAGTGGCCCGGATGTGGGCGCTGGCTCCTCGGACCCCGACGCCAGCGGAGGCTGGTTCGAGACGGCGGTTCAACACGGAGGCCGGGGAGCTCTCGTATCTCAACCTCTTCGACGCGGAAGCCGCGTGGCGCCTCGCACACGAGATGCTCACCCTCGACGGCGTCGGGGCGGCGGCGGCCATCGTGAAGCACGCCAACCCGTGTGGGGCGGCGGTGGAAGCTGATTCCGGCGACATCGCCACCGCTTACCGGCGTGCGTTCGAGTCCGATCCTCTCTCCGCCTTCGGCGGGATAGTTGCCCTCACGGGGTATGTCGATCTGGCGCTCGCCGAGCAGATCGTGGCGAACCCTCTGGCTGACGTCCTCGTGGCGCGCGGTTACGCCGAGGACGCTCTCGCTCTCCTCACGAGCAAACGAAAGAACATGCGCTCGCTCGCTGCCGAGCCGCCGACTCAGCCTCGTCTCGTGTTGCGTCAGATCGACGGCGGGTACCTCGTCCAGGAGACTGACCGGCTCTTGGCGCCGCGATCCGAATGGCGAACTGTTACGAAGATGGTGCCCTCCGAGGACGCGTGGCGCGACGCGGAAGCTCGCCTGGCTTGTCTGTGCCCGCACGTCCTCGAACGCCATCGTCCTGGCGAGCCGCGGGCAGATCGTAGGGGTCGGATGCGGCCAGCAGAACCGGGTCGATGCTGCCGGCTTGGCGGTTCGCAAGGCCGCCGGCCGAGCCGAAGGGGGAGCGGGGGCGAGTGACGCATTCTTCCCGTTTCGAGATGGGCTCGATGCAGTCGCAGATGCCGGTGTGTCGGTCGTCGTTCAGCCCGGGGGCTCGCTTCGCGACGACGAGGTCATCGCGGCGGCGGACGAACGTAACATCGCCATGGTCCTCACCGGGGAGCGGCACTTCCGGCACTGAGCGAGGTCAGGGAGGAAGACACGACATGACGGCACGACTGCTTGACGGCAATGCATTGGCCGAACGGATCTTCGATGATCTGCGGGCGCGCGTGAAGCGTCTCGGTGAGCACGGGCGCGTTCCGGGGCTGGGGACCATCCTGGTCGGTGACAACCCGTCGAGCTCCCGGTACGTGCAGATGAAGCACGAGGACTGCGAGAAGGTGGGGATCCACTCCGAGCGCGCCGAGTTGCCGGCGACTGCCTCCCAAGAGGAGCTTCGAGGCGGTGATCGCCCGGTTCAACTCGAACGAGAAGGTCGATGCGTACCTCGTCCAGCTGCCACTTCCTGGCGAGCTCGACGAGGAGGCCGCGCTGCTCGCCATCGATCCCTCCAAGGACGCGGACGGCTTGCACCCGGTGAACCTCGGGCGCCTCGTGATGGCGGTGGACGGCCCCCTTCCTTGCACGCCTCACGGCATCGTCGAACTGCTCGCCGCCTACGAGGTCCCGGTGGAGGGCCGCCATGTGGTGATCATCGGCCGTGGGCTCACGATCGGCCGGCCGCTCGCCCTGCTCCTCACGATGAAGCGCCCGACTTGCAACGCCGCAGTGACCATCGTTCATACGGGTGTTCCCCGCGAGGCGTTCGTCGAGCACGTTCGTCGTGGCGACGTCGTGATCGCCGCGGCCGGTAAGGCGAACCTCGTCACTGCGGACATGGTGAAGCCCGGTGCGGCGGTCGTAGGGGCCGGGACGTCGTTCGAAGGACGCAAGCTGCTCTCGGATGTCGACGAGTCAGTCGCGGAGGTTGCAGGCTGGATCACACCGCGGATCGGGGGCGTCGGGCCGATGACGCGGGCGATGCTGCTCTCGAACGCGGTGCTCGCCGCCGAGCGTCGTATGGCCTTGGAAGCCGGTGGTCTCGGCAGCTGAAAACCGAACACAAGCGACGAGGTGGTGCTGATGGTAGAAGACATCGAAGATCCCCGCCGGCAGGAACCCGGGTTCGGGCTTGCCGAGCGCGAGATGCTCGAGGGGTGGCTCGAGTTTCACCGTATGACCCTCTTGCTCAAGTGCGAGGGGCTCGACGACGCAAGCCGGAAGAGCCGGCCAGTGCCGACCTCCAAGCTGTCCCTCCACGGACTGGTGCGGCACATGGCCGAGGTCGAGCGGAACTGGTTCCGCCGGGTGCTCCTCCGCAACCCCGACTTGGGGTACATCTGGCTGGATCCGGCAGTCGACGACAGCGAGCTGGTCCCGCTCGATGAAGCTGACTGGGAGGCCGATCTAGCGGTGTGGCAGGCCGAGTGCGCGGCCAGCCGCGAGGCGGCCGCTCGGCACGGCCTCGATGACACCGGTCTCAGGCGCGGCGAGCCCTGCACCCTACGGTGGATCTACACGCACATGATCGAGGAGTATGCCCGCCACAACGGGCACGCCGACCTGATCCGGGAGATGATCGACGGGAGCGTCGGTTGGTAGGTCGGGCTGGCGCCTCGCCGGCACCTCGCCTCGGGAGTCGGGCGATCGGGCGATCGGGCTCCCATTTCTAGGCCGGCGTCGCGCGTTTGGTGCCGTACGGGCATAGAAGGCGCGGCGGACGCCCACCGATTTGGTGGGTGCGCTCGCTCGGCAGCTATCGGTCCAGCTCCCTAGCCGAGATCGGGGCCTGGGAGCGCCAGCATCGGGGACTCGTCGTTGGCGATCCGCTGGGCTCTCGCGATCACTGATGCCTTGACATCCTCGTGAGGAAGCACATAGAAACGCTTCCCCTTCACAGCCTCCACCACCTTCCCAGCCACGACCTCCGGTGCCAGGCCGCCCTCGACCATGGCGGTTATGACGGCACGCATGTCGACAGTGCCGATGTTCTCGGTGACTGGGAGCGCGAGAACGTCGGGCGGGGCGTTCCGATCGGACTCGTGGATTCGGGTATGCACCCACATCGGGCAGAGGACCGATGCCCCCACCGTGCCCCCTGCGGCTGCAGCTCCACCGAGAGACCCTCGGTGATGGCGACCACGGCGTGCTTGGTCGCGGCGTACGGTCCCATGTACGGCACCGTGAGCAGCCCGGCAGCCGAGGCGGTGTTGACGATATGGCCTTCGCCCTGTTCGAGCAGGAGCGGGACGAAGGATCGGATGCCGTGGACGACGCCCCACATGTTGACGTCGATCACCCAGTGCCAGGTGGCGAGAGGTATCTCCCAGCTCGGACCTCCACCTCCGACACCTGCGTTGTTGCAGACGACATGCGCCGTGCCGAAGGCCTCCACAACCTCATCCCGGAGACGGTCGACCGCGGCCTGGTCCCCGACATCGCACACGACCGTATGGACCTCTGCACCGCTGGCGGCCAGTTCCTTGCCGGCCTGTTCGAGTGCTGGTTGCTCGATGTCAGCCAGTACCACCTTCATCCCCTCGTTCGCGAAGGCATGGCCGAGCGCAAGACCGATCCCGCTCGCTCCACCCGTCACCACCGCGACTTTGCCGTTCAGTTGATCCATACGGGCATTGTGTCAGGGCCTGGTGGACCGTGCCGACATCACACGGTCCGAACCGCGGTGGTCTGCCCGGTGCACGGTGCGCGGCGCGCTCTCAGCGCAGCGCGGTCACGCGCTTCCGGCGAACCGATTCGTCGCCTCGATCATGCGGTCCGTCATCTCCTCGCCGCCCCGGTGACCCGTGCCGACGAAGCAAAGCTCGGCGTCCGGCCAGGCTTGGGCGAGCTGCCAAGCGGTGTCGGCGGGGCCGCCGAGATCCATCCGTCCGTGGATGAGCGCACCTGGGATACCGGCCAACCGGTGAGCGTCTTGCAGGATCTGGCCGTCCGTCAGCCACGCCTGATGATGGAAATAATGGGCGCAGAGCCGGGCGAACGTCACCCGGAACGCGGGATCGGAGTAGCGGCGGTTCGGCACCCAGCCCTCCTCGAGCGAGACCACTGCGTCCTCCCAGTCGCACCAGTCCTTTGCCGCCTTCTCCCGGGCGGCGAGGTCCGGCTGCACGTTCAGCAGCCGGTTGTAGGCAGCGACCAGGTCCCCGTCCCGATCGGACGCGGGGAGACCCTCCCGAAAGCGTTGCCACTGCTCGGGAAAGTACCTGCCGACCTCGTGGTAGAGCCAGTGGACGTCGGCGGGTCGTGTCATCGTCACCGAGGCGAGGACCATTGCGCTCACTCGTTCGGGGTGGCGCTCGGCATACGCGAGGCCGAGGGTGACGCCCCAAGAGCCGCCCCACAAGACGAAGCGCTCTATTCCGAGTCGTTCGCGCAGCCGCTCGATGTCGGCAAGCAGGTGGGGGGTGGTGTTGGCAGACAGGTCGCTGGCGGCGTCGACACGGGGCGTGCTGCGACCGCAGCCGCGCTGGTCGAACACGACGATCCGGTACGCCTCGGGATCGAAGTCGCGACGGTTGCCGGGCGTAAATCCAGAGCCAGGTCCACCGTGGAGGATGACGGCCGGCTTGCCATCGGGGTTGCCGGATGTCTCCCAGTAGAGACTGTTGCCGTCGCCCACGTCTAGGAAACCGTGCTCGTACGGCTCGATCTCAGGAAACAGGCTCACCGGCGCAACCTCACCCTCCGCCATCGGAACTTCCCAACCTAGAGGGAGGTGAGGTAGCGGTGGCGGATATGCCGGACGTGGGATACTCGGGCATGCCTGCGGAGACCGAGCCTCCGGCCGGGTACCACTCGGTGACGCCTCGCATGGTCGTGGGCGACGTGGTGGCCGAGGTGGAGTTCCTCCGCACCGTGTTCGGCGCCACGGGAGAGGTGCAGCCGGACCGCCCGGCTGAGATGCGCATTGGCGACTCGCTCGTCATGGTGACCCACGCCGGCCGGCGCGAGCTGTTCCCCGCCCTGCTCTACGTCTATGTGGAGGACGCAGAGGATGTCTACGAGAGGGCGCTGGCTGCCGGAGCGGAGAGCTTGGAGGAGCCGCTCGACACCCCGTACGGCGACAGGCGAGCAATGGTGCGCGACCCCTTCGGCAACGTCTTCCAGATCGCACATCGACTGCCGTAGACGGCACCGGGCAACCAGGCGCTTGCCCCTCGCCGCCGCGAGGTGCGCCGGCTCACTCGTCGACGGCGATCTCGATACCACGCCTTTGCGCCTCGGCGGCGACGCCGTGGCCCGGCGGCTCGAGTGAGAGCACGATCGGGATCGCGCGGCGATTGCGGACCGAGAAGACGCGCGCCCGGCGCTCGACCCTGTCGAGGTCGTCCATCGACGTCGTCGTGACGACCTCGACGACGAGGTGAACCTTGGCGCCGTGGTGGCCGACGATGGCCTGCGCTACGAGGCCGGCTCGCTGCAGGTCGGTGCGCTCCTCGATCGTGAGCGGCACGTCCCAACGCGACAGGACGTCGGCGATCTCGTCGAGGTCCTCCCGGATGACGCGGCGCACGTCGGCGATGCCCGAGAGGTGCCTTGCCGGGTCTTGGCGCATTTCCGCCATGAGCTGGCGCCGGCGAGCGTCGGCCGCCGCCCGCTCGAGGGCGTGGAGACGGTCCTCGATGGCGGCAAGCCGCTTCTCCACTCCGATGTCGGACCCCTCCACCGGCGTCAGGACCTCGCCCCCTGGTCAGGTTCGCTACCCAACGCGGAAAGCGTATCCGTTCTGCTAGGTAGCATCGCCTCATGGCCGAGAAGATCACGATGTCGCCCGACAGAACTCTCAACGTCCCGTCAGAACCCATCATCCCGTTCATCGAAGGTGACGGGACAGGGGTCGACATCTGGCCTGCTGCCAAGCTCGTCCTCGACGCGGCTGCCACCAAGCACGAGCACTCCGTCGCGTGGAAGGAGGTCCTTGCGGGCGAGGCCGCCTTCAAGGAGACCGGCGAGTGGTTGCCCGACGAGACCGTCGAGGCCTTCCGCGAGCACCTGATCGGCATCAAGGGACCGCTCACCACGCCCATCGGAGGCGGCTTCCGCTCCCTCAACGTCGCCCTACGCCAGCTACTCGACCTGTACGTCTGCCTGCGGCCCGTTCGCTGGTTCGAGGGCGTGCCCTCGCCCGTCCGCCATCCGGAGAAGGTCGACATGGTGATCTTCCGGGAGAACACAGAGGACGTCTACGCGGGCCTCGAGGTTCAAGAGGGTACCGAGGAGGCCCGGCGCCTCATCGAGCACCTGCGTGAGACGTTCGGCTGGGACATCCGGGAGGACTCCGGAATAGGCATCAAGCCGGTCTCGGAGACGGGTTCGAAACGCCTCGTGCGTGCGGCCCTCGAGTACGCCGTACGGCGGGGGCGCAAGTCCGTGACGCTCGTGCACAAGGGGAACATCCAGAAGTTCACCGAGGGTGCGTTTCGCACGTGGGGCTACGAGGTCACCCGTGACGAGTTCTCCGATGTCGCCGTCGGCTGGGACGACTGCGGCGGGGATCCCGGCGACAAGATCCTCGTGAAGGACGCCATCGCCGACATCACCTTGCAGCAGGTGCTCACCCGTCCCGACGAGTTCGACGTCATCGCGACCACCAACTTGAACGGGGACTACCTGTCGGATGCGCTCGCTGCCCAGGTCGGCGGCATCGGCATCGCCCCGGGCGGCAACATCAACTACGTCACGGGCCATGGGGTCTTCGAGGCGACGCACGGGACGGCGCCGAAGTACGCCGGCCAGGACAAGGTGAATCCTGGTTCGCTGCTGCTCTCAGGTGTCCTCATGTACGAGCACCTCGGGTGGCAGGACGCGGCCGACGACATCATCCGGGCGCTCGAGCAGACGATCGCCGAGAAGATAGTGACCTACGACTTCGCCCGGCTGATGGAGGGCGCCACCGAGGTGCGCTGCAGCGAGTTCGCGCAGGCGATTGTGGACCGCCTGTAGCTCGCCGCTATCCTGCCTGTCCCGTGACCGACACTTCTCCTTCCCCGGGGCGCAGCCCCCTCCACGTGACCGTGACCGGTGCTGCCGGCCAGATCGGATACTCGCTGCTGTACAGGATCGCGTCGGGCGCGCTGCTCGGCCCCGATCAGCCCATCGTGCTGCGGCTCCTCGAGATCGAGCCGGCCATGAAGGCACTGGAGGGAGTGGTCATGGAGCTCGACGACTGCGCGTTCCCGCTGCTCACCGATGTCGTAGCGACCTCCGACCTCGCCACGGCGTTCGATGGGACCTCGTGGGCGCTCCTCGTCGGCTCTGTGCCTCGCAAGGCGGGCATGGAGCGCAAGGACCTGCTCGGGATAAACGGCGGGATCTTCAAGCCCCAAGGAAGGGCGATCGCGGAGAACGCCGCGTCGGACGTGCGCGTTCTCGTCGTCGGGAACCCCTGCAACACGAACTGCCTGATCGCCCGCACGAACGCCCCCGAGGTGCCCGCAGACCGTTGGTTTGCCATGACCCGCCTGGACGAGAACCGGGCCAAGTCCCAGCTCGCGAAACGGGCGGGCGCGGCTGTGGCCGATGTGACCAATGTCGCCATCTGGGGGAACCACTCCTCCACGCAGTTCCCGGACTTCGAGAACGCTTTGATCGGGGGGCGCCCCGCAGCGGACGTCATCGGGGACGAGTCCTGGCTCCACGGGGACTTCCTCTCCACCGTCCAGAAGCGGGGTGCGGCGATCATCGACGCCCGCGGTGCGTCCTCTGCGGCTTCTGCAGCCAACGCCGCGATCGACTCGGTCCGTAGTGTCACGACCGAGACGCCCGCCGGTGACTGGACGTCCCTTGCCGTGGTGTCGCGGGGGGAGTACGGCGTGCCCGAAGGGCTCCAGTTCGGCTTCCCGGTCCGATCTGACGGCGCCGGCGGGTGGTCGGTGGTGGCGGGCTTGGAGCACTCGGGCTTCGCGGCCGATCGGATCAGGGTCACGACCGAGGAGCTCCTCGAGGAGCGCCAGGACGTCACGGAGCTGCTCGGCCCCTAGGCAGTCCGGGTCCCGCGACCCGGGCAAGCCTCCTCGCCGCTAGCGAGGAAGGCGCTTGGTGAGAATCGCCACCGCGTCGTAATCGACGTCCACGGTGCCGCCATGGGCGTCAACGGCAAGACCTACCCGCTCGAGCAGTGCCGTGCGCTCGTTCTCGGCGAGCATCCGATGGTCGGAGTGTGTCTGAAGGAGGGTGAGCCATTCCTCGGTCGTATGGCTCGATTGCCAGTGCGTCGACTCGACGGTTGCCGGCTCGAAGAGGCCTGAGGCCTCGAGCTCGTCGGCGTACTCGCGGCGTACACGACCGGAGAGTGCTTCTACGCGGCCCGGCCTGGGTGTGCAGTCGAGACGGTCGGGCACCGTCACGCGATCTGGAGCCACCGCTCCAAAGGACGGTAGGCGCGAGGGTGGCATGACCGTGGAACCGGACCCGACCGGTTGAGGTGGCGCCTGCGGTCGCCACTCCCGCGGCGGGATCGCGCCCCCGTACGCCGCGTCCAAGGCCTTCTGGAAGCTCAGGCGGATGCGGTCGTGCCACGTTCCAGATCAGAGCGAGCGTGCCGCCGTCGGCCAGTAGGGCGGCCGCATGGAGGGCGCGGCTCTCGGGTGACACCCAATGCCACGACTGAGCCGCGAAGAGAAGGGCGAACCGCTGAGCACCCGGCGGATGAGAGTCGACGTCGTTGGCGAAGTCCTCCAGCCCACTGACGACGATCGAGTAGTCGAGCCCGGCGACCGAGGCGAGATTGTGCCCGAGCACAGCGGCCATGGCAGGATCCGGCTCGACGCACGTGAGGGACCAGCGCGAAACTGCGGCGACCGCGCCGGCCACGAGGCTCGCCTTGCCCGTGCCCGCGCCCGACTCACACAGGCGGGACGGGACTCCCGGCGTCAAGCCCGCGTACGAGAAGATGATCTCGAAGAGCTCGACTGGATAGCTGGGCCGGACGCGGTCGTAGACCTCTGCGACCTCTCCGAACACCAATCTTTGCGGGCGGGACCGCTCGGCCGCCCTGTGACCACCTGCGGAGTCGCTCAGGCGAACTCCAGCTCGATGCCGAGCCGCTTCAAGTACGCCAGACGGCGCTGCGCGGCTGCAGTCCATTGCGTGAGATCCGCCTCGAAGTGGTTCCGATCACCGTCCTCGTATGCATGCTCGAGCTCGTCGAACGCTGCATCTTCCTGGTCGAGCAACCTCCGGTAGTGCTGGAGAACGTGGTCGTCGATCACTCCGGTGAGGGTCATCAGCCGCTCCTTCCGTGGAAGTCGAGATTGAACAGAACCTTACTAGCCGGTGACAGCCCGGTGCGGTGCTCTCTTGTAACATTTCGATGACAGCCGGCAGAGGCACGTTCAGTCACGGGTCGTCATCTCCCTGAGGCCGCCCGTGCAGGCAGCGACCGCCTCCAACAGCTCGGACGCAGCGACGAGCCGCCTTGCATCGCCCCTGACCTTCACCTCGCCCGCCTCGAGCAGCTGGCCCGGGGTGCGATCGCCCGACGCGAGAGCCCAGGCCCCCTCGTAGCTCTCCACCAGCACGACGTCAGCCCTGTCGATCGAGCCCACCTCGAGCTCGGGCGCCGAACCGCCGCGCAGGACGAGTGTCCAGGCGTGATCCACCCCGCCGGGCGCACCTGTGACCAGCTGGCCAACTCGGATCCCGGTCGCCGGGTCGCCCGGGAGCAGCTGAGCGCTCCTCAGGTGGCCGGCAAGCGCCTCGAACCACTCGCCAGAGAGGAAGGCGACGCTCACGGCTCCTTGGTCTGACCCTGCGCCGAGGCCGACCGGGCGGCCAGTCGAGCAGCTCCGGTGTGCTTTGCCGCCTCGCTCGCCGGCGTCGGGTCAGGGCGAGAGCGGATCTTTCGCCCGAGCCATGCCACCGGGTCGTAGCGCGAGTCGACGACCCGCTCTTTCAACGGGATGATGGCGTTGTCGGTGATGTGGATGTCTTCGGGGCAGACCTCCGTGCAGCACTTCGTGATGTTGCAGTAGCCGATCCCCATGCGCTCGCGCACGTAGGAGCGGCGGTCGAGGGTGTCGAGCGGGTGCATCTTGAGCTCCGCCAGCCTCACGAAGAAACGCGGCCCGGCGTAGTGCTCCTTGTTCTCCTCGTGGTCACGTATGACGTGGCACACGTTCTGACACAAGAAACACTCGATGCACTTGCGGAACTCCTGCCCCCTCTCGATGTCGACCTGCTGCATGCGGTAGCCCGCGGCCGGCTTCGGGCCGGGTGTGAAGGAGGGGATGAGCTTGGCCACCTCGTAGTTGTACGAGACGTCGGTCACGAGGTCGCGCATGACGGGGAAGGTCCTCATCGGCGAGACCGTGATCGGCTCGTCGGTTGGGAGCGCTGACATCCTCGTCATGCACATGAGGCGCGGCCGGCCGTTGATCTCCGCTGAGCACGACCCGCACTTGCCCGCTTTGCAGTTCCAGCGCACGGCGAGGTCGGGCGCCTCCGTGGCCTGGATCCGGTGGATCACGTCGAGGACGACCTCTCCCTCTTGGGCAGGGATCTTGTACTCGACGAACTCGCCGCCGGACGCGTCGCCGCGCCACACCATCATCTTCAGCTCGCTGCCGGCCGATGCCGGAGTGTCCGGTGTCCCAGCCGTGGAGGCGGTGTCGGTCGCCGTCACTTGCTCGCCTCCTTCGCGCCGGCTGCGGCGTCCTCGAAGAGCTGCTGGAGATCGGCCGGCATGACCGGCTTCAGCTCGGGCGTGACCGAGTACCCGCCTTCGCCGTAACGGGTGACCATGTTGACCTTCTCGAGCTCGGGGTCGGGCTTGGGGTAGTCCTCCCGTGTGTGCCCGCCCCGGCTCTCGCGCCGCTCGATGGCGCTCAGCGTCGTGCAGTTGGCGCAGGCGAGCATCGACTCGAGGTCCATGGCCATGTGCCAACCCGGGTTGAATTGCCTCCCGCCTGGCGGCGACACGTTCTTCGCGCGTTCGCCGAGCTCGGCCAGTCTCTCCTTGGCTTCTTGCAGCTCGGACTCCGTCCGGATGATCCCGACGAGGTCTTGCATCGTCTCTTGGAGCTCGTGGTGCACGTCGTAGGGGTTCTCGCCGCCGTCGCGGGAGAGGAAGCCGACGGCGTGGCTCACGATGTCGTTCACCTGTGCGCCGTCGAGTGTCGTGTCGACAGCCGAGCCGAGTGCCCGCTCGGCTGCGGCAAGGCCGGCCCGCCGACCGAAGACGAGCAGGTCAGAGAGCGAGTTGCCCCCGAGGCGGTTCGCTCCGTGCATCCCGCCCGCGACTTCGCCGGCGGCGAACAGTCCTGGGACCGTCGTCATCTCGGTGTCCGCTTCGACTCGCACGCCCCCCATGATGTAGTGGCACGTGGGGCCGATCTCCATTGGCACCGCGGTGATGTCGACATCGGCCAGCTGCTTGAACTGGTGGTACATCGACGGCAGCCGCCGCTTGATGTACTCGGGTGTCCGCCGCGAGGCGATGTCGAGGTAGATCCCGCCGTGCGGGCTGCCGCGACCGGCCTTCACCTCTGTGTTGATGGCGCGCGCCACTTCGTCCCTGGGAAGCAGCTCAGGGGGCCGCCGGTACGTCTTGTCGTCGTACCACTTGTCCGCCTCCTCGATCGTGTCAGCGGTCTCGGCGGCGAAATAGGGCGTGATGTAGTTGAACATGAAGCGCTCGCCGTCGCTGTTCTTGAGGATGCCGCCGTCGCCCCGCACGCCCTCGGTCACGAGCAGGCCTCTGGCGGAGGCCGGCCAGACCATGCCCGTCGGGTGGAACTGCACGCACTCCATGTCGATCATGTCGGCGCCGGCCCAGAGTGCGAGCGCGTGACCGTCGCCCGTGCACTCCCACGAGTTCGATGTGAACTTCCATGTCTTGCCGACGCCCCCCGTTGCAAGCACGACGGCCTTCGCCGAGAAGACGACGAACTTGCCGGTCTCCCGGTAGTAACCGACAGCTCCGTTCACCTCGCCGCTCGGGTTCTTCAGCAGCCGCACGATCTTGCACTCCATGAAGACGTCGACACCGAGGCTGACGGCACGCTGTTGAGTCGTCCGGATCAGCTCGAGGCCGGTGCGGTCGCCGACGTGAGCGAGGCGGGCGTAGCGGTGGCCACCGAAGTCGCGTTGCAGTATCCGACCGTCGTCGGTCCGGTCGAACAGAGCGCCCCACTCCTCGAGCTCGAGCACCCGGTCCGGGGACTCCTGGGCATGGAGCTGGGCCATTCGCCAGTTATTGAGCATCTTGCCGCCGCGCATCGTGTCGCGGAAGTGGACCTGCCAGTTGTCCTCCGGCCAGACGTTGCCGAGTGCTGCGGCGACGCCGCCCTCGGCCATGACGGTGTGGGCCTTGCCGAGAAGCGACTTGCAGATCAGTGCAGTCCGGCAGCCCTTGTCGATCGCCTCGACCGCCGCTCGCATGCCGGCACCGCCGGCGCCGATGACGATGACGTCGTAGTCGTGGGTCTCGTGGTCGTCCTCTGCCATCTGCTCGGGCATCAGAAGAACCTCGGGTCGTGGAACGTCCCCATGGCCACCAGGTAGACGTACAGGTCCGTGAAGGCGATCCAGACGAGCGAGAGCCATGCGAAGAGCTGGTGGCGGGCGTTGAGCGGTGTGACGATCTTGCGCCATATCGCGTAGCGGGCCGGAGAGGACGAGAACTTGCGGAGGCCGCCGCCACAGATGTGCCGACATGCATGGCACCCGAGCGTGTACGCCCAGATCAGAACGGCGTTCAGGACGAAGACCAGCGTGCCGAGGCCCATGCCCCATCCGCTGCCGAACCGGAACGCCTGTATGGCGTCCCAGGTGAGCACGGCGGCGAAGATCACGGCGAAGTACCAGAAGTACCTGTGGATGTTCTGCAAGACCAGCGGGAAGCGGGTCTCTCCCGTGTAGCGGGCACGGAGCGCTCCTGGCCTGACCGACCCCACGTCGGCTACCGCACATGCCGGCGGTGAGGCCCAGAAGGAGCGGTAGTACGTCTTCCGGTAGTAGTAGCAGGTCACCCGGAATCCCATCGGGAAGATCAGCACCAAGAGAGCGGGCGATAAGGCGCCGACGTTGCCGATCGGCCCCCAGCGGACGTCCGTCGGGCAGCTCGCGACGAGACAGGGGGAGTAGAAGGGAGAGAGGTAATGACTCGGGAGGTGGGAGACCGAGCCGATCGTCCCTGCGTAGTAGAAGTCGCCCCGGAACGCTGTCCAGGTGCCGTAGGCGACGAAACCGAGCAGTCCCAGGCCGGTGACGAGGGGCTGCACCCACCAGAGATCTCGTCTCAGTACCTGTGACCTGGGCGGGCCGCCCCGGACGCCACCGATCTCGACCGGGATCGGTGCAGGGCTTGCGGTCCCTTGCACGACGCTCAACGAAGACCTCCGTCTCGACTCGTCAGGCTCGACATGTCCCGGCGGTTGCCGCGCGTCCGCGGAAGGCTCGCGTCACGGCATGTCGGAACGGTAACGATCATTTCACCAACTCCGGCTCGGTGGCGAACCGAGGCAAGTCGATAGTGCGAGGCGGGCCGGCGCAGGCGGGGCCGACGGCGGGCGCCGCGAGCACGGGCTCTCTTGGCCTCCTAGTCTCGGAGGTGATGACCAAATCCTCCTCTGAAGCCGCTCGGCCGGCGCCGTCGGTGCCCGCCGGCGTGATAGTCGAGAACGAGCCGCCCGCCGCCGGAACGATCGGCGAGCTCCGCGCGTCCGGTTGGAAGTCGATCCCGGTAAAGCGCGAGATGCGCACGAACCTGCTCAAACGATTGTCGGAAGGTCGGCCGATAGTCGAAGGCGTCCTGGGCTTTGACGAGACGGTGCTCCCGGCGATCGAGCAGGCCATCATCGCCGGACACGACATCATCCTTCTCGGGGAACGCGGCCAGGCGAAGAGCCGCATCATCCGCTCGCTCGTGAACCTTCTCGACGAGTGGGCTCCCATGGTCGCGGGCTCGGAGATCAACGACGACCCGTACGCGCCCGTGAGCCGCCACGCCCGGGATCTGGTCGGGGAGATGGGGGACGACGCGCCCATCACCTGGGTGCACAGGACCCAGCGTTACGGGGAGAAACTCGCCACGCCTGACACCTCCATCGCCGACATCATCGGCGAGGTGGACCCGATAAAGGTGGCCGAAGGGCGGTACCTCTCCGATGAGCTCACCATCCACTACGGCCTCGTTCCCCGGACGAACCGCGGCATCTTCGCGGTGAACGAGCTCCCCGACCTAGCCGAGCGCATCCAGGTCGGATTGCTCGACGTGCTGGAGGAGCGCGACGTCCAGATCAGGGGCCACAAGGTGCGCCTGCCGCTCGACGTGATGCTCGTCGCGTCGGCGAACCCCGAGGACTACACCAATCGCGGTCGGATAATCACGCCGCTGAAGGATCGTTTCGGCGCCCGTGTCCGCACGCACTACCCGCTCGACGTCGACACCGAGCTCACGATCATCAACCAGGAAGCACAGAGCCTGGACGACATCGGCATCCGGGTGGAGGTCCCGGGCTTCATGGCTGAGATCGTCGCCCGTATCAGCCAGCTGGCCCGTCGCTCCCCGAGAGTGAGCCAGCGCTCCGGTGTCTCGGTACGGCTCAGCGTGGCGAACTACGAGACCCTGTCCGCAGCGGCGGTGCGCCGCGCAGTCCTGCACGGGGAGCACGAAGCCGTCCCCCGCGTGAGCGACCTCGAGTCACTGCTCTCCTCGACATTGGGCAAGCTCGAGATCGAGTCTCTGGAAGAGGGAGAGGACGAGGAGATAGTCGACAAGCTCGTGATGGCAGCGGTGCTGCAGACATTCCGGGAGAACTGTCCGACCGAGCAACTCGGACAAGTGGTCGGAGGCTTCGACGACGGCCAGATCGCGCACACCGGCCCGGATCTTTCAGATGCCGACTACGTCTCGGTCCTCGACGCGATCCCGGCGCTCCGCCAGCCGGTGATGACCATCGCGGGCTCGGAGAGCCCGGGAATGATGGCGAGCGCCCTCGAGTTGATCCTCGAAGGCCTCCACCTCTCCAAGCGGCTCAACAAGGACGCCGCCGGCTCACGGGCGACATACCGGTCGAGGGCGTGAGCCGGGCGTGAGGCGATTCCGATACTCGCGCTGGGACGGGACCCAGCAAGGGTTCGATCTCGACGCCGACGCGATCCTGTCGGAGATCAACGACGACCTGCTCTATCACGGCGACGTGAATGCCGCCCTGCGCCGCCTCCTGCAACAGGGCTTCCGCGACCGGGAGGGCCGTGACGTCTCGGGCCTCCGTGAGCTCTTGGAGCAGCTCCGCGAGCGTCGCCGCCAAGAGCGCGAGCAGTTCGACCTCGGCGGCGTCTACTCCGAGATCGCCGAGCAGCTCGACGACATCGTGCGCCAGGAGCGCCAGGCGCTCACCGAGCTGCAACAAGAGGCCGAGCAGTCGGGTGACCAGAGGCGCAAGGAAGTGACCGATGAGGTCGTGGCGAACCGGGAGATGGAGCTCGGGCTCCTCCCTGACGACCTCGCGGGCAAGGTGCGTGGGCTCTCGTCGTACGAGTTCACCTCGAGCGAGGCGAGGGAGCAGTTCGAGGAGCTGCTGGAGCGGCTTCGCCAGGAGGTCGTCCAGTCCTACCTCGACGAAGCTGCCGGCGCGATCCAGAACATGGGCCCAGAAGAGCGTGACCGCTTGCGGCGGGCTCTCGACGGCCTCAACACGATGATCGAGCAGCGCGAGGCGGGAGAGGAGCTGGATCCGAGTTTCGAGCAGTTCATGGCGGAATTCGGCGACTTTTTCCCCGGTGATCCGCAGAATCTGGAGGAGCTCTTGGAACAGCTCGCCCAGAGGATGGCCGCCACCTCCGCCATGCTCGCCTCTATGACGCCGGGACAGCGCCAGCAGTTGCAGTCGTTGATGGACGAGCTGTTGGGCGACATGGACCTGTCCTGGCAGATGAACCGGCTGGGGTCGAACCTGCGGTCGATGTTCCCGGGGGCTCCGTGGGATCGGCGGGTCGGCTTCTCGGGCTCGGATGCGCCCGGGCTCGCCGAGGCCTCCGACATCTTCCAGAGGCTCGCCGACCTCGACCAGCTCGAGCAGCTGCTATCCGGCTCTCCGCAGCCTGGCGCCTTGGCCGAGGTCGACCTCGACCGCGTCCGTGACCTGCTCGGCCCGGACGCATCGGCCTCGCTCGGAGAGCTCGCCAAGCTCGCCAAGCGCCTCGAGGATGCCGGGCTGGTCGAGAATCGGGAGGGCCGTCTCGAGCTGACCCCGCACGGGTTGCGCAAGATCGGGCAGCGGGCGCTCAAAGAACTGTTCGCCCGACTGTCGAAAGATCGCCTCGGCGGGCACGAAGTCATCAAGGTGGGTACCGGCCACGAGCGAGCCGAGAGCACGAAACCCTACGAGCTCGGCGACCCGTTCAACCTCGACATCGAACGAACCGTCCGCAACGCCATCCGGCGGGAGGCCGAGCTCCTCGAGGCGACTGAGCGGACCGAGGGCCCGGGAGGAGCCCGAGCCGGCGTGCGATTCCCGGTGCGCCTGCAGCCGGACGACTTCGAGATCGAGCGGACCGAGCACCTCACCCGCTGTGCGACCGTGCTGCTGCTCGACCTCTCGCTCTCGATGCCGATGCGGGACAACTTCCTCGCCGCGAAGAAGGTCGCCATGGCGCTCCACTCGCTGATCTCGAGCCAGTTCCCGCGTGATTACTTGGGGATCGTGGGTTTCTCCGAGATCGCCCGCGAGATCCGCCCCCAGGAGCTGCCCGAGGTCTCATGGGACTTCGTCTACGGCACCAACATGCAGCACGCCTTCTTGCTCGCCCGTCGGATGCTGGCTCGCCAGCACGGGACCAAGCAGATCGTCATGATCACCGACGGTGAGCCCACGGCCCACCTGATGGAGGACGGGGAGGTCTTCTTCAACTACCCACCGGTGCGGGCGACCGTGGACGCCACGCTCTCCGAGGTGCTGCGACTCACCCGGGAGGGGATACGTCTGAACACCTTCGCCCTGGATGCGACAGGGCACCTGCGGGACTTCGTGGAGAAGATCACTGAGCTCAATCACGGGCGCGCGTTCTTCACGACCCCGGAAACCCTCGGGGACTTCGTGCTCGTCGACTTCATCGAGCACCGGCGCTCGATGGGCTCGTCGGCGAGGTCGTCCTCGTCGGCCTCCGCCTCAGATGGCGGACGCCCGGGGCGCCCGGGGCGCTCGCGCGGCCTGGCTTAGGGCCGGGCGGGCTGGTGGGCCGGGCTCGCCGGTTGGGCAGGCGGGTCGGCGATGGGTTATGGGAAGCTCGAAGTCCCGCAGATGGGAGCTGTGAGCTGTGCGCCGCTGACGGAGCCGTCGGCCGGGGCGCTGCCGAGGTTGTACACCGAGCCGTCGGCTCCGGCCAGCCAGTACCCGGTGCCCCGCGGAGATACCGCGATACCGACGATGCTCGCTGACGGGTTCTTGGCGTTGCCGTAGGACTTAGCGTCCCCGAAGGCGTACACGACGCCGCTCGTGTTGACGAGGTAGTACCCCTTGCCGTCGATCGTGGCCGCTATCGACGAGATCGTGCCGGAGATCTTCGACTGTCCCTTTGCCGCCGGGTAGGACTTCGCGTCGCCGAACGGGTAAACCTTGCCCTTGTTCGTGGCGATCCAGTAGCCCTTCCCATCCGGGGTGCCCGCGGCGCCGATCACGCCCTTCACTCCCGTCTTCTGGCCGTACGACGCCGCGTCGCCGTACCGCCATACTGTCCCGTTGTCACCGACCAGCCAGTAGCCCTGCCCGTCGGCGGTCGGGACTATGGCGACGATCGAAGGCGGTGTGCCGCTCTGGCCGGCCGAGTACTTCTTCGCGTCCCCGAAGGGGTAGACGACGGCGCCTTGCGTCACGAGCCAGTACCCGAGTCCGTCAGGCGTCGAGGCCATTCCGACGACCGGTGTCTTCGGGACGATCGAGCTGTTGGGCAGAGAACCGTAGTACCCGGCCCCACCGAAGTCGAACACCCCGCCGTCCTGGCCCACCAAGCGGTACCCAGGCTCCTGGGCGACGAGGGTGACAGCAGACGAGGTGGACCCGCCGAGAGTCTTCGTCCCGAGGTACTCGGCGGTGATCTGGAACGTGCCTCCGTGGGCGAAGGCGTAGCTGGCGGTCGCGACACCCTTGCTGCTGAGCTTCACGGGCTTGCCGAGCGTCGCGACGCCGTTGAAGAACTGGACGTCGCCTGTCGCTACACCGCTCCCGGAATCGGGCTTCACGGTCGCTGTGAACTTCACATCGACCGCCGTCAGCACCCTTGTGGCTGACTCAGTGATCGAGGTCTTCGAGCCCGTGGACACCACGGTCTCAGTCGCTGTCCCCGAAGATGACTTGAAGTCGGTATTGCCCGGGTACGTTGCCTTCAGCGAGTACTTCCCTGCCGCGAAGCTCGTCTTGACGCTCGCGACGCCGCTCGAGAGGGTGGCCGTACCGATCTTCTTCGTGCCGTTGTAGAACGTCACTGATCCCGTCGGGAAAGCGACGCTTGGCGACTTCTCGGTCACGATCGCGTTCAACGTGACCGTCTGTCCGGCACCGGTCGAGCTCGGACTCGGCTGGAGCAGGAACGTCGTCGCAACTTGGCTCACCTTTTCGGTGAACTTGGGTGACGTGCCCGGCTTGTAGTTCGAGTCGCCCGAGTAGACCGCTGTGATCGAGAGCGTGCCGACCGGCAGTGGGGCGTTCGCAAGTGTGGCGACACCGTTCGACAGTGTCTGGACGGACCCGAGCTTGGATGTTCCAACCATGAACTGCACTGTGCCTGTCGCGACCGGCCCGCCGCCGGTGACCGTGGCAGTCAAGGTGACGGGTTGGCCGTAGACGGCGGTGGCCGAGGTGGAGTGCACCGTGATCGTCGGGGTGATCGTCGTGGCGAAGGTGAGCTGAACCTCGGTGGTCGTGTAGGTGACGTTCGGAGCAACCGAGAAACCGGTCTGCGTCACCGTCGAGAACGTCCCGCTCACCGCCGATTCGGCGACCACTACGTTGAAGGTGTCAGAACTGGTCGGCGCGAAGCTCTTCTGGTCGTTCACGTCGAGTGTGCCGTTCAGGCTCGCGTTCGTGACGTTGAGCTGCCCGTAGCCGGTTCCGGGAGTCGCCCCGGCGAGGTTGGCCACGAGTGTTGCGCCCGTGGACTGGGTGTAGGTGCCGACGATAGTGAGAGTCCCAGGAGTCTTCCCGATTCCTGCTTGCACCGTGCCGGCCGTGTTGCTGACCGCCGCGGCGACCGTGCCGTCGCCCTCGAGCGTCCCGCCGGTGACCGCTACCGTCGGGGCGATTAGCTCACTGCTCGCTGCTGCGAGCGTCGTCGAGCCGCCGGACTGCGAGTAAGTGGAGGTGAAGTAGTCGAGGGCCCCGCTCGGCACCGTGACCGCGCCATCCGAGGAGAACGGCGCGGCGATCTCGGTAGTGCCACTCGTGCCTCCGACCGAGAGCGTGCCGCCGCTTTGCACGATGAGCCCTGTAGCCCCGCCATTGCTTGTGATGATCTCGTTAGCAGGGATCGTCGAGGAGCCCGCGAGGTTGATCGTAGAGTCATATGCCAGCGTGAGGCCGGGGTCAGACACCGTAGCGGGGAAGGTGGCCCCATCGGTTGCGTTGATGGTGTACTCCTCGATGTACCAGGTGGCTGCCGCTGTGCTGGTGCTTATCGTGGTCGCACCCGCGACGGTGATCGAGCCGCTACTGCCGTTTATGTCACCCTCGCTCCAGGCCATGGTGCCGGCGGTGATGTTGCCGGAGCCACCGAGATCACCGCCGTTCAGAGTTACCGCACCGGTGACCGTGAAGGTCCCCGTGCCGTTGAAGTTGAACGTCGAGTACGTCATCGTGAGAGCCCCGACGTCGATGCTGTTGGAGAACGTCGAGGTGCTGCCGCCCCCGTTCTCGAGGGTCCCGGCGGTGATGGTGCCCTCGATCGTCGAGTTGTTGGCGACCTCGACCACAGCTGAGCCGGCGTCGCCGCCCGCCCCGTTCACCGTGGCGGCGGCGGACAGGGTCACGTCGTTCACATAGAGCGTCGAGCCGGCAGCGGTGTTGAACGCCCCGGTGCTCGTCCCGCCACCGCTCGCGTCGAACGTCGCCCCGGCCGGCACGCTCACCGTGCCGGAGTTCGTGAGCGGCACGTTGACCGTCACGGTCGACCCGGAGGCTCCGGTGTCGCTCAGTGTGGCGCCACGTGAGACCGTGATGCCGGTCGCGCTGCCGTCGTTGCCGAAGTAGTAGGTGCCCGAGATCGTCGACGTGCCGGCGAGGATGATCGAGCCCTGGTAGCTCTCGTAGACGCCTGGGTCGGTGATCCCAGCCGTCGTGAAGGTGGCCCCGTCGGTTGCGTTGAGGGTGTACTCCTCGATGTACGGGGCGTTCGCGCCGGTCCCGGTCGTGATCGTGGTCGCACCCGCGACGGTGATCGAGCCGCCGCCGGTGCCTATGTCACCCTCGCTCCAGGCCATGGTGCCGGCGGTGAGGTTGCCGGAGCCACCGAGGTCACCGCCGTTCAGGGTGACCGCACCGGTGACCGTGAAGGTCCCCGTGCCGTTGAAGTTGAACGTCGAGTACGTCATCGTGAGAGCCCCGACGTCGATGCTGTTGGAGAACGTCGAGGTGCTGCCGCCCCCGTTCTCGAGGGTCCCGGCGGTGATGGTGCCCTCGATCGTCGAGTTGTTGGCGACCTCGACCACAGCTGAGCCGGCGTCGCCGCCCGCCCCGTTCACCGTGCCGGCGGCGGACAGGGTCACATCGTTCACATAGAGCGTCGAGCCGGCAGCGGTGTTGAACGCCCCGGTGCTCGTCCCGCCACCGCTCGCGTCGAACGTCGCCCCGGCCGGCACGCTCACCGTGCCGGAGTTCGTGAGCGGCACGTTGACCGTGACGGTCGACCCGGAGGCTCCGGTGTCGCTCAGTGTGGCGCCACGTGAGACCGTGATGCCGGTCGCGCTGCCGTCGTTGCCGAAGTAGTAGGTGCCCGAGATCGTCGACGTGCCGGCGAGGATGATCGAGCCCTGGTAGCTCTCGTAGACGCCTGGGTCGGTGATCCCAGCCGTCGTGAAGGTGGCCCCGTCGGTTGCGTTGAGGGTGTACTCCTCGATGTACGGGGCGTTCGCGCCGGTCCCGGTCGTGATCGTGGTCGCACCCGCGACGGTGATCGAGCCGCCGCCGGTGCCTATGTCACCCTCGCTCCAGGCCATGGTGCCGGCGGTGAGGTTGCCGGAGCCACCGAGGTCACCGCCGTTCAGGGTGACCGCACCGGTGACCGTGAAGGTCCCCGTGCCGTTGAAGTTGAACGTCGAGTACGTCATCGTGAGAGCCCCGACGTCGATGCTGTTGGAGAACGTCGAGGTGCTGCCGCCCCCGTTCTCGAGGGTCCCGGCGGTGATGGTGCCCTCGATCGTCGAGTTGTTGGCGACCTCGACCACAGCTGAGCCGGCGTCGCCGCCCGCCCCGTTCACCGTGGCGGCGGCGGACAGGGTCACGTCGTTCACATAGAGCGTCGAGCCGGCAGCGGTGTTGAACGCCCCGGTGCTCGTCCCGCCACCGCTCGCGTCGAACGTCGCCCCGGCCGGCACGCTCACCGTGCCGGAGTTCGTGAGCGGCACGTTGACCGTGACGGTCGACCCGGAGGCTCCGGTGTCGCTCAGTGTGGCGCCACGTGAGACCGTGATGCCGGTCGCGCTGCCGTCGTTGCCGAAGTAGTAGGTGCCCGAGATCGTCGACGTGCCGGCGAGGATGATCGAGCCCTGGTAGCTCTCGTAGACGCCTGGGTCGGTGATCCCAGCCGTCGTGAAGGTGGCCCCGTCGGTTGCGTTGAGGGTGTACTCCTCGATGTACGGGGCGTTCGCGCCGGTCCCGGTCGTGATCGTGGTCGCACCCGCGACGGTGATCGAGCCGCCGCCGGTGCCTATGTCACCCTCGCTCCAGGCCATGGTGCCGGCGGTGATGTTGCCGGAGCCACCGAGGTCACCGCCGTTCAGGGTGACCGCACCGGTGACCGTGAAGGTCCCCGTGCCGTTGAAGTTGAACGTCGAGTACGTCATCGTGAGAGCCCCGACGTCGATGCTGTTGGAGAACGTCGAGGTGCTGCCGCCCCCGTTCTCGAGGGTCCCGGCGGTGATGGTGCCCTCGATCGTCGAGTTGTTGGCGACCTCGACCACAGCTGAGCCGGCGTCGCCGCCCGCCCCGTTCACCGTGCCGGCGGCGGACAGGGTCACGTCGTTCACATAGAGCGTCGAGCCGGCAGCGGTGTTGAACGCCCCGGTGCTCGTCCCGCCACCGCTCGCGTCGAACGTCGCCCCGGCCGGCACGCTCACCGTGCCGGAGTTCGTGAGCGGCACGTTGACCGTCACGGTCGACCCGGAGGCCCCGGTGTCGTTCAGTGTGGCGGTGGATTCGACGGTCAGTCCGGTCGCACTGCCGGAGTCCCCCATGAAATAAGAACCTGTGATGCTGGAAGTCCCCCCGAGATCGATTGTTCCCTGGTAACCGAAGGTGAAGCCCGCGTCGATCGGCGAACCGGAGAAGGTCGCACCGCCGTTGGCCTCGATGGTGAACTGGGAGAGGTTCGAGGTCGCGCCGGATTCCCCGAGGGTGATCGTCGTCGCCCCCGAGACGGTAATCGCACCCCCGGAGCCTGAGATGTTGCCGCTCGTCCAGCCGAGCGTCGTGGCGGTGATGGTGCCCGCACCCACGAGCGTGCCGCCGTCGACCGTGACGGCAGGGATGGTCGCTGTGCCGGCGAACCCGATGCTGCCACCCGTCACCTCGAGCGAACCCAAGGTCGACGTGTTGCCAGCGGTGACGTCCGTGACGTTGAGCGTGCCGCCGAGCACCTGGAGTGCCACGCCGGAGCCTTCGATGTCCTCCACGCTCACGCTGGCGTTGTAGATGACCGTCGTGACGCCGGACTTGAAGCAGACGACATCACTCGAGCCCGGTACCACTCCTGTGGACCAGTTGGCAGCGGTGGTCCACTCGTTGTCGCTCGTGGTGTTGTTGAAGGTGTCCGTACAGGTCGGAGTGGCCGACGCTGACGGCCCGAAGACCGAGGTCAGCGCCGAGACTGCGACTGCGAGCCCGCTGGCGAGGGCGAACCCGAGGAGTGCGCCGAGCAGGTACCGCAAGGTGCGGCGGTGCATGTTCATGAGACTCCCTCGCTACTTGCCGAGTCCGGAGGCGCGCCGCGTCCGGTTGCCGGGTGGTCGGGTGTGCCGTGGGGCCGTGCGTGCCCTGGGTGCAGTGCGCGAGCTCACCCCGCGTACTGTGTGGGTCGTAGAGCCCACAGCAGAGACGACCTTGCCAGCGCCACCGGCGTAATACCGTGCCGTGATCACGTGCTTGCCGGTCGCGAGTGTCGTCGTGGTGATGGCTGCGACGCCGCCGCGGACGGCGACAGGACCGCTCCCGATCCGGTGCGTGCCGTCGTAGAAGGTGACCCACGCACTTCGGTCGGACCCACGCGATCCGACGACTGTCGCCGTGAAAGTGACCGGTGCCGTGGGAGCACTCGTGGGCGAAGAGGAGCGGAGCGCGATGACGATGCTCCCGGACGGGATCGTCACCACTGCGCCCGTCGACGAGTACGACACCGAGTACGCCTTCGTTCCGAGCAGGGTGGGTGTCAACTGGCCGAAGCTCCCGGTCGGCGTGCTCGACGTCCCAATCACCGTGTAGCTGCTTCCGGCCGCTGGTGAGTAGCCGGTGGTCAGCACCATCTTGAGCGTCCCCGCGAGAGACGCTGAACCGGCGACTACCTGGGAGTAGGTCGCCCCAGCGGAGGTGCCGTCCAGGTTGGCCGCGAGTGTCGCGCCCGCCCCGAGCGTGACGGCGCCCGAGACCGTGAGGACGCCGGCTGCCGTTCCGGTACCGCCTTCGAGCGTTCCGGCGATGGCGTTCACGTTGCCGGTGACGGTGCCGGTACCGTTTAGCGTTCCCCCGAGAATCGTCATGCCGTTGCTCGTGCCGACCTGCAACGTCGAGCCGGCCGACAAGGACGTCTTCCCGCCGAGCTGTGTATAGCCCGAGCTGCTGGCGTTCAAGGTTGCGCCCGCCGGGACCATCAGCGTGCCCCCGTGATTGACGAGCGCGCACTCTATGTTCGTCGTTCCCGAGCTCGGGGAGTCCATCGTGACGCCCGAAGCGAGCTCGAGGTGCGCACCGCCACCGCCGTTGGAGATCGTCACGCCACTAGCTATCGTCGGCTCGTTCGAGGCGCCCGAGGTGTTGTCGGCAAAGATGATCGACGAGTTGTAGGCGAGTTCGAAGCCTGGCGAGTTGGGCGTGGTCGTGATAGCCGTCGGTCCCTTGGCGACGAGGCTCATGTAGGCGATGTAGTAAGTGGTGGTCTGGGTAGAAAGGCTGATGGTCGTCTGGCCGGATACAGTGATCGTTCCCACCTCGTTGGAGGAGTTCTGGCTTCCGACGTACCCGGCGTCCCAGGTGAACGTCGTCGTCGAGATCGGCGCCGTTCCCGACAGGCTCGCTCCGTAGACGTCGAGGGCGGTCGTCGTGACGGGCCCGTAGAAGACGAGGTTCTCCTGGTTGCCGCTGGTGGTACCTGTCTGGACTGTCGCCGAGGCGACGGCGTCATAGAAGTAGGTCGTCCCGCCGTTGCCATTCGAGGTGATGTCGTTGACCGAGACGCCCGACTCGATGTAGGAGGCGTTGACCTCGAAGGTGGCTGTCCCGCTCGGACCGCTCTGGCCGTTCACCTCGGTGCCAGGCCCTTCGAAGACGACACCGTTCACCGCCAGGATGCCGCCGTTGATGTTGTAGGGCCCCGTGCTCGTCCCGCCGTTCGTGAGCGAGAGGGTGCCAGAGGCCGGGATGTTCACCGTGCCGTGGTTGTCGAAGGACACTTCGACAGAGGTCGTCGAACCGCTCGTGCCTGACATGTTGAGAGTGACACCTGACTCGACCTCGACACGGGAGTTCCCGCCGCCGTTGTAGATCGTCTCGCCTTCGGCGATCGTCGGCTGCTGGGCGACCGTCGAGGTGGTGTCCCCGAAGGCGAGAGTCGCGTCGTTCCCGACCTGGAAGCCCGGGTCGGTGACGGGCGCTTCGATGGCGCTCGGGCCGTTCAGCTGGAGGACGGTGTATTGGAGGGAGTAGTTAGTCGACTGGGTCGACAAGTCAATGGTCGCCTGGCCGGAGACGGTTATGGCCTGCGTGTCGGGCGACGGGGTGTTGTTGCCGATGTACCCGGCGTCCCAGGTGAACGTCGTCGTCGAGATCGGCGCCGTTCCCGACAGGCTCGCTCCGTAGACGTCGAGGGCGGTCGTCGTGACGGGCCCGTAGAAGACGAGGTTCTCCTGGTTCGAGCCGCTCGAGCTGGCTCCGGTCTGGACTGTCGCCGAGGCGACGGCGTCATAGAAGTAGGTCGTCCCGCCGTTGCCATTCGAGGTGATGTCGTTGACCGAGACGCCCGACTCGATGTAGGAGGCGTTGACCTCGAAGGTGGCTGTCCCGCTCGGACCGCTCTGGCCGTTCACCTCGGTGCCAGGCCCTTCGAAGACGACACCGTTCACCGCCAGGATGCCGCCGTTGATGTTGTAGGGCCCCGTGCTCGTCCCGCCGTTCGTGAGCGAGAGGGTGCCAGAGGCCGGGATGTTCACGGTGCCGAGGTTGTCGAAGGACACCTCGACAGAGGTCGTCGAACCGCTCGTGCCTGACATGTTGAGAGTGACACCTGACTCGACCTCGACACGGGAGTTCCCGCCGCCGTTGTAGATCGTCTCGCCTTCGGCGATCGTCGGCTGCTGGGCGACCGTCGAGGTGGTGTCCCCGAAGGCGAGAGTCGCGTCGTTCCCGACCTGGAAGCCCGGGTCGGTGACGGGCGCTTCGATGGCGCTCGGGCCGTTCAGCTGGAGGACGGTGTATTGGAGGGAGTAGTTAGTCGACTGGGTCGACAAGTCGATGGTCGCCTGGCCGGAGACGGTTATGGCCTGCGTGTCGGGCGACGGGGTGTTGTTGCCGATGTACCCGGCGTCCCAGGTGAACGTCGTCGTCGAGATCGGCGCCGTTCCCGACAGGCTCGCTCCGTAGACGTCGAGGGCGGTCGTCGTGACGGGCCCGTAGAAGACGAGGTTCTCCTGGTTCGAGCCGCTCGAGCTGGCTCCGGTCTGGACTGTCGCCGAGGCGACGGCGTCATAGAAGTAGGTCGTCCCGCCGTTGCCATTCGAGGTGATGTCGTTGACCGAGACGCCCGACTCGATGTAGGAGGCGTTGACCTCGAAGGTGGCTGTCCCGCTCGGACCGCTCTGGCCGTTCACCTCGGTGCCAGGCCCTTCGAAGACGACACCGTTCACCGCCAGGATGCCGCCGTTGATGTTGTAGGGCCCCGTGCTCGTCCCGCCGTTCGTGAGCGAGAGGGTGCCAGAGGCCGGGATGTTCACGGTGCCGAGGTTGTCGAAGGACACTTCGACAGAGGTCGTCGAACCGCTCGTGCCTGACATGTTGAGAGTGACACCTGACTCGACCTCGACACGGGAGTTCCCGCCGCCGTTGTAGATCGTCTCGCCTTCGGCGATCGTCGGCTGCTGGGCGACCGTCGAGGTGGTGTCCCCGAAGGCGAGAGTCGCGTCGTTCCCGACCTGGAAGCCCGGGTCGGTGACGGGCGCTTCGATGGCGCTCGGGCCGTTCAGCTGGAGGACGGTGTATTGGAGGGAGTAGTTAGTCGACTGGGTCGACAAGTCGATGGTCGCCTGGCCGGAGACGGTTATGGCCTGCGTGTCGGGCGACGGGGTGTTGTTGCCGATGTACCCGGCGTCCCAGGTGAACGTCGTCGTCGAGATCGGCGCCGTTCCCGACAGGCTCGCTCCGTAGACGTCGAGGGCGGTCGTCGTGACGGGCCCGTAGAAGACGAGGTTCTCCTGGTTCGAGCCGCTCGAGCTGGCTCCGGTCTGGACTGTCGCCGAGGCGACGGCGTCATAGAAGTAGGTCGTCCCGCCGTTGCCATTCGAGGTGATGTCGTTGACCGAGACGCCCGACTCGATGTAGGAGGCGTTGACCTCGAAGGTGGCTGTCCCGCTCGGACCGCTCTGGCCGTTCACCTCGGTGCCAGGCCCTTCGAAGACGACACCGTTCACCGCCAGGATGCCGCCGTTGATGTTGTAGGGCCCCGTGCTCGTCCCGCCGTTCGTGAGCGAGAGGGTGCCAGAGGCCGGGATGTTCACCGTGCCGTGGTTGTCGAAGGACACCTCGACAGAGGTCGTCGAACCGCTCGTGCCTGACATGTTGAGAGTGACACCTGACTCGACCTCGACGTGGGCGGACCCGCCGCCGTTGTAGATCGTCTCGCCTTCGGCGATCGTCGGCTGCTGGGCGACCGTCGAGGTGGTGTCCCCGAAGATGAGGGAAGCGTTGCTAGCGATCTGGAAGCCGGGCGCACCCGCGGCGGCCTCTACGGCCGTCGGGCCGTTGGCGACGAGCGTCTCGTTTGCCAGCACTGAGGTCGACGACGTGGTCGACAGGTCGAGGGTGGTCTGGCCGGAGACTGACAAGGTGCCGCCGAACGTCGGGTTGGAAGTGCCGATGTTGCCGCCGGTCCAAGAGACTGAGCCCGCCGCGATGGCCCCGGAGCCGTTCAAGCTGCCAGAGGTGACCGCCAAAGTGGTGATGGTCGCGGCGTCGTTGACATAGATATTGCCCCCGGCGACGGTGAGCGCGTTGATCGACGCTGCGTCTTCGGTGTCCTGGAACGTCAGGTTCCCACTCGTGACCGAGAGGGTGGTGGCCGAGCCCACCGACAGCAGGGTCTCGATGGTCGTCGAGGACGACGAGTAGGTGATCGTCCCGTCCGAGGCGGGGAGGCAAGCAAAAGAAGTAGGCCCTGGCACCAAGCCGGTCGACCAGTTCGTCGCCGTGTTCCATGATCCGCCTGACGCGCCGTTGTAGGTGTCGGTACAAGAGGGTGCGGCGCCCGCACGCAAAGGAGAGCCGAACAGCAGCAACAAGGTGATCAGCCCGCCGCCGATGACGCTGGCTATACCAAGACCGAAAAGCGCGGTGATCGTCCGCGCGCGTGAGTGGACCGGCACGCGCATGCAACCCCTTTCTGGGTGGACTGGTGCTCACCGTAATGGCAGATGTGCGGTCGCTCAAGGGGCACAGCCAAGTTCCACCTGGTCCACCGGCGCTTATGGTGCCGCAACCGGCGCGGAAGAGATCCCTCTTGCACATTCTGCCGAATGGGTACATGATTACTACACCCGTGTAACTACACGGTTGGGAATCCACCAGGGGGAGGAGAAGCCGGTGGCATTACCGTCGCTCATCTTCGAGGGTCCGGATCGTTCGTGGCAGGTCCGCGCCAACTGCATGGGTGTCGACCCTGAGTTGTTCTTCCCGGAGAGAGGAGCGTCGACCCGGGAGGCAAAAGAGGTCTGCCGTGGTTGCGTCGTTCGTGAGGATTGCCTGGAGTACGCGATCGCCAACGGGGAGAAGTTCGGGATCTGGGGAGGCATGAGCGAGCGCGAGCGCCGCCGCGTCCGCCGGGCTCGAGTCCTCGCTCGTCAGGGCGCCGCTTCCTGAGCCCGCGGGGCTGCCGCGCAGCTGCTCAGGAAGCTCTGCCGGCCTGAAGGCGAGCCTCGATAGTGGACTCTCGTGCGAGGCCAAGTTGGCGAAGGCGACTTGGCGGGATTGCGGCGAGCACGCTGCCCGGCACCAGGCCGACTAGCTCAGCCCTCTCGATCGGCGCCAGTGCCGCCACCTGGTCGTAGATCTGAGCGGGTCCCACGACCGTCGGATCGATGAGGTTGAACGAGACCTGGCTCTCGGCGCCGATGGCGAGGCCGAGGGCCCGCACCGCAGGCGCACGAAGCCCACGGGCGATCTCCTTGGCGCGCGAGAGAGGTCCGTCGATGACGAGGTTGTACGCGATCAGCACGTCGCGGGCACCGACACAGCATGCGCCGGCCGTCGGATGGGGTTCGATCGGACCGAGATCGGGCGCGAGCGTGACGAAAGCCTGACGCCTCACTTCGGGCAGCGTCCGCTCCGGCCCGTACAAGAAGCACGGCACACCATCGCCGGCAAGCACATGGGCGAACCGGTCCCTAGCCGCCAACGCCTCGGAGAACGCCCGGCCGTACGGAACGAACGGCACCACGTCGACCACGCCGAGCCGGGGGTGGACCCCTACGTGCGAAGTGAGGTCGAGCAGTTCGACCGCCCTGCGGGCGAGCCCGAGAGCCGAAGCCTCCACCTCGGCAGGCGACCCTGCGAGCGTGAAGACGCTGCGATGGTGGAATCGATCGGAGTGCACGTCAAGAAGCAAAGGGCCTGACGCTCGTCCGATCTCGGCGATGACGGCCGGGTCACGACCTTCGGAGACGTTGATGACGGCCTCGAGCACGTTGAACTCTGCCATCTGCCGTCCTAAGGCGACTGGGCCGGCCCGCCTGAGGCGCCACCGGCTCGCCGCCGATCAGATCCTGAGCAGCCTCAGCGAGCTGCCTCTGCCGCCGCCAACCGCCGCCGCCGTGCGATTCGCCTGCGCTCCCGCTCCGAGGTCCCGCCCCAGACGCCATGGTCGATGTGATTCTCCATCGCATACTCGAGGCACGGGCCCTTCACGGGGCAATCCGCGCATATCCGTCGGGCAACTTCGACGCCGACGCCATCGCTCGGGAAGAACAGGTCAGGCGGCTGCTCTCGGCAGTTCCCCCGGGCCATCCACGAAGTGTCCATCGAGTCCATTCTTACAGTGTCACCTGGCGAATCGGTGCACACTTCCTGAGAAACGCCTGAGAGTCCCGCACCCACCCCCTCCCACCAACGGCCACTGTGCAGCCACAAACCGCTGACCAGCGATGATGCCCCTCTTCGCTCCGATCGCTGAGGCCGGTAGACTGCCACGACCCGCCGAGTCGGCGGCCGCAAAACCAAGGAGCCAACGGTCCATGACGATGTCGTCACCTCAGCCAGAGGAGCAACAGGCTACCGAGCCGCCACGGGGTCATGTCCGCATGGTCTACCTGGGGCCGGTCGCTCCTCACTGGGAAGTCGAGTCAGAGTTCGGTGACCGGAACGCCATCGAGGAGTTCCGCCAGCGAGCGCTTGCGCGCCTCGTCCTGCTCCCACCACACGACCCGCAGTTCCGGCGCAATCGGGAGCGCATCGTCCGTGATGCCGAGCGCGAGTACCTCATTCTTCGAGTGGGACCTCGGCGTTCCCGAGGACGAAGAGATAGTCGGCCCGGCTTAGGAATCCGGATCGGGCCCCGCGCCCGAACCCGGCGTCTCGCTCCCGAGATCGAGCCGAGCGAGCCACAGCCCGGGTGCGTCGATCTCTGGAGGAGTCGGCAAGCTCGCCTCGTCGATCCACAGCCGGGCCAGTTCGGCATCGCCGGAGCGCTCGAGGACGCCTTCGACGAAACGAGCGCCCCGGTCGACCTGGTCCTGGTCGAGCCGCAGGCCGAAGAGCTGCTCGGCAACCTTCTCACCGTCTCCCCGACCGACTCGTCTCCGCCTCATCGCTTCACCGATCGGGGCGTGTCCGCCGATCAGGCGGTTGGCGACGGTCGTGGTCACGTGCTCCGCGTATCCGGAGATCGCCGCTGTGAGGGCATCGAGCTGGGCTCGGACAACTTGGACCTCTCGGGAATCGGCGGAAGCGCTGATCGCGGAGGGGTCGCCGAAGAGCTCGAGCATCGACGACATGTCGCTCGGGTTCCCACCGGCCATGAGCTCCTCGAGCGCCGCAGGGTCCGGGCGCACCGTCTCGGCGTGCGCCACCACCAGCGCTGCGAGGCGAGCCGCCACGTGCGGGCGCGAGAGCACGGCGTGGTGCGCCATCTCGTGGACGCAAAGCCAAAGCGACAGGTCGTCGGGCGGAAGGCTCCAATCGGCTGCCACCTGCGCGAGGTTGGTAGACACCACGAGTATCTCGTCGCCGGGGGCCGGCGCGAGGGGGATCTCGTACTGGCCGAGGGCACGGCCGGCGAGATGACCGACCGCCGAGCCGACCTGCATGGCGATCATCATCGGCATCACAGCAGTCGCCCAGCGGCCGAAGAGCTCCGCAAGCTGGGCATCGGGCGCGCCGGCATCCTCAGGTTCCTCGGGGCGAGCGAGGTCGGAGGCTCCGCTTTGGGTGCCGTACGGCCGGTCGACAGGAGCACGGCCTGAGAGCGCCGAGCTCAGCTGCTCGAGCACTGGTCGCCAGCTGTCGAGCGTCCGTCTCGCCCACTCGCTCCGGCTCGTCGGTACGAGGACGGGGCTCTTCCCTGCCGGTGAGAGCCGCATACCGGTGACGTCCGTCACGTGGAGCTCCGCGATCGCACTCAGTTCCTCGAGCCGGATGCGCTCGCGCGGGTCGGGATTCGGGTCGGGCGAGTCCGCCGCCGCAGCACTCGCCGCGAGTTGATAGGCGAGCGGCCACTGGAAGCCCGATCCGGTCGGCATCAACCGGAGCAGGTCTCCGAGCATCTTCGAGAGGAAGTCTCCGCCGCCGCTTGACCCCGGGCCGTCGCTCACTGAGCTCTCATGCCGCGGGCTGCAGCTGAGCGCTCACTTCCGAGAGCTGAGGACCGCGCACGACCTCGAGCTTGACCGACGACGATGGGGTCATCAAGTAGAGGATCGCCTGCAAGCCCGCCATGCTCGCCACAGAGTGCCCGTTGACGGCCTCGATCACGTCGCCTCGTTCTAGCCCGGCCTCGGCTGCCGCGCTCTTCGGCTGGACCGCGATCACACGGACTCCGCTCACCTCACCGTTCGCCTTGTGGGCAGAAGTCGGGGTAACCGTGTGATCGTCGTTGGGAGTTTCCGTGAACAAGGTCGCAAGGTGTGTCGCCGTGCCTTCGATTCCCAGCCACCCGTGAACGACGTGGCCGTCGGAGATCAGTTGGTCCGCCACGTGAGCAGCCAGCCAGCCGGGGACACAAATAGCCTGGTGATTGCGGTGTCCCGCGACCATGCCGCTGATCTGACCGTCGCCGTTGATGATCAGGGCCCCGTCCGGTGCGTCAGCGAGACCTAGCGAGGCCGGGCACATCTCGAGCAGTGCGGGGCCGCCCGAGACGCTCGTGAGCTCCGGCGGCGATGACATCCGGCCGACCGACAGCTCGAACGCGGCGCTGCGCCAGGCCAGCAGGAGATAGCCCTCGGTCGACGGGTTCCGGGCGGGGGAGAAGCTCGATGAACGGAAGACCCGACCCCATGATGTGGAGCACGGAGACGCCCGTCTCCGGGTCGCGCCCGGTGACCGTCGCGACCAGTTCCTCGCCGTCCGACCGGACGACCGAGATGCTCGTGGCTCCGGCTATAACGGCCGAAGGCACGACGACGTAGCCCTCAGGCGAGATGATCACGCCATTGGCTCGGCTCGTCGACCCGCCGGTGCGGAACGCGTTCACCTCCACGAGCGCTCTTTTGACATCAGCAAAGACAGCACCCAGCTCAGGAGCGACGACGGTCGGCAACGTGATCGCCGTCGTGACGGCGGTCTCCCGGGTCATGCCGAGCACGGTCGTCGGGGCCTTGGGAGGTGTCAGCCAGGCCGTCAAGTGTGTGCCGACGAGAACGACGCCCGCAGCCAGCAGTGCGCCTACGAGACCGGCGGCTCCGGCACTCGCCCGTGAAGGGGTGGCAGCGAGCCATCGCCGGCGGGCGGCAAGCGCCTGATCCGGCGATAGCACTCCAGTCGATGCTCCCAGTTCCGAGGGATGGCGCCACAGCCGATCCTCCGGAGGGAGAAGCGGAACGCGAGGGTCGTCGTCGTGGAAGTCGTCGAAGTCGTTCCCAGGCTCGACCACGGGTGCCAAGGATACAAACGAAGTGACCGCTGTGGGCCGCGACCCGTCGAACGTGCCCTCGCCGCGGTGCCTACGATGCTCGCGTGATCGATCCGGTGAACGATGGCGACTGGCTCGCGCTCACCGACGAGACCCTTCCGTTCAACGAGGCGCTCGAGTGGGTGAATGGGGCGGCGTGGGGAGGAGTGGCGGGTTTCTTGGGGGTTGTACGGGATCACGCCGAGGGTCGCACCGGCGTGACCGCCATCGACTACGAGGCATACGAGGAACACGTCCTACCGCGCTTTGCCGATCTCGCAGCCCATGCGAGGCGGCAGTGGCCCGAGTTGGGGCGGATCGTCATCTGGCACAGGATCGGCCTCGTCGCCCTCGGCGAAGCCTCGGTCGCCATCGCGGTGTCAGCGCCTCATCGTGGCGAGGCGCTCGACGCATGCCGGTACCTGATCGACACGTTGAAGGCCACCGTGCCCATCTGGAAGCGTGAGCATTGGCCTGGCGGCGCCGCGTGGAGCACGGATGCTCACGGTGTCGAGCCGGTCTTCAAGAAGCATGGGAGAGAGCCGTGAGCGGCCAGGTTGCCGTCGATCTCGGCTCGACCCGCACGCTCGTTGCAGACCGGAGCGGTCACGTTCTCGTAGACGAGCCGACGATCGCGGCGGTGAACCTCCGCGACGGCTCGCTGATCGCATTCGGCTCGCCTGCATTGAGTCTGCCGGGGCGTGCGGCAGGCGAGGTAACGCTTCTCAAGCCGGTGTCGCACGGCCACCTCCAAGATCTCGGTCTCACGGACCAGGTCGCGGCGCACATCCTCGAGCTCGTCCGCAAGCGGGCAGGTCGACATCCTGAGGTCCTCTGTTGCGTGCCGGGGCTTGCTACGGGCGTACAACGCCGGGCACTGGAGCGCTCGTTCAAGCGCGCAGGCGCCCCCGACGTCGAGTTCATCGAGCACGCCTTCGCCGCCGGCATCGGCCTCAAGCTACGGATCGACGAGCCGGTCGCGACCATGGTCGTCGACGTCGGCGGCGGCACGACCGATGTCGCCGTGATGGCGCTAGGTGGTGTCGTCACCGAGGCGTCGGTCCCGGTGGGGGGCGACGACCTCAACCGGGCGGTGCGGGAGCTCTGCCTCCGCTCGTTCGACCTCGTGGTGAGCCCGAGTATCGCTGAGCAGGTGAAGTTCGCCATCGGGACCGCTTGGCCCGGTGCCGAGACAAAGATCGAGGTCGTCGGACGGGACTCATCGAACGGCATAGCTCGAAGCATCGTGATCTCGAGCTCAGAGGTGAGCGCGGCGATCGGGGAGCTCCTCCGGGCCATGCTCGCCACCGCCGTCGAGTGCATCGTGACAGCGCCGCCCGACCTCGCAAACGACCTGATCGCACGCGGCCTCCACTTGGCGGGTGAGGCCGCCCTGCTCACAGGTTTCACTCAGAGGCTCGCCACGGCCACGGGGATCCCCGTTCACCTCGTCGAGGATCCCGGACGAGCCTCGGTCATGGGAGCGGCGCTCTGCCTGCGGGACCTGACGGCTGCGACCGGCGGGCGGGACCTCGGCCCGAAGCGGGCCGTGAGCCGGTGAGGTCCTCGGCGGCTTGACGGACCTGCCAGTCCCGGTCCTCGAAGAGCCTTCGCCAACGCTGCGTCGACATCGGCCCCCTCGTACGAGGCGAGGGCGAGGACCGCCCGGCGCCGCACGGCCGGCCGGTCGCCGAGAGCTTCGAGGATGAAGGTCAGCGCGCCGGGGTCCCCGATCGCCCCTAAGGCAGCGACGGCCGACTCCCGGCAGAGCGGATCGGAGTGGCTCTTCGCCACCTCGCCCAGCGCGGCCGTCACCCCCGCGGATTGCAGCTCTCCCAGGCAGAAACACACCGCTTCCACCACCTCACCCTCGCCATCCCCGAGATGCAGCGCGACCAGCGAGGACACCTCGGCGCGTGGAACCTTCGTGCGCCATGCGAGCTCGGCTGCGCGGCGCCGGACCAGGGGCGAGGGATCGGCGAAGGCGCGCTCGATATCCGTAAGCGTTGCCGCCCCCATACGTATGAGCGCGCCGAGCGCGGCAGCTCGCACGGTGGGGTCGCGATCGGCGACGGCACCTCTGGCGGCGCGCTCGTCACCTTCATGGCCCGCGGCAGCCGCAGCGCCGGCTCGCCGCGCGGCCGAGAGACGGTCGGCTTCGTGCAAGGCTGACCTCTCGTGATCGGACATGACGAGGAGAGCCTAGAGACCGAGGCGACCGCTCCCGAGGAGGGCGAGGAGCGCCCGGCCTTCAAGTGGCGGCGGGGCCACACCGTCTTCGCAGTGATCTGCGGAATCGTCATCGCCGCTCTCGTCGCGTCCCTCATCTCGATCCCCTACTACGCCATTACCCCCGGCACCGCACAGTCCGTCGAGCGGCTCATAGGAGTCCCGAGCTCTCGCAACCATGAGCACAAGGGCCAGGTGCTGTTAGTAGACGTCGAGCTCATCCCCCTACGCGCCATCGAGTGGCCCTGGTTCGCCCTCGACTCGAATGCGGACATCGTCGGCTCAGGCGCGCTGCTCGGTACTGAGACGGCGGCTCAGTACCAGACCGAAGGCGTGATCGACATGAGCGACGCCCAACAAGCGGCGACCGTCGTCGCTCTGAACGAGCTCGGGTACAAGGTGCACGTGAGCCTCGCGGGGGCCCTCCTCTACGCTCTGCAGCCCGGCTCGCCAGCCGAGCAATCGCTCGCTGTTGGAGAGGTCGTCACCTCGGTCGACGGGCGCAGCGTCGACTCAGACGCCGAGTTCGCCGCCAGATTGGAGCGGTTCAGTCCGGGTGACACCGTCACGATGACCGTCTTCACCTTTCCTTCTGGCAAGCCCAAGCAGGTCCGCGTGCGGCTCTCGGCTTGGCGGTTGAGGATCCAAGGAAAGGGAAAGAAGGCGACGGAGACGCTCATCTGCCCCCTATACGGGACGGACCTCCGACTCCCGATCGAGCACATCTCGCCCGAGACGCTGAAGAGGGTGTCCGCCGCGCCTTGCATCGGGGCCCTCGACGTGGAGACGAATTATCGGGTGGGAAGGTTGCCGTTTCGCATAGATCTTTCTTCCGAGGGGATCATCGGCCCTTCGGCCGGCTTGGCCTTCACACTCGGTTTGATGCAGCGGCTCGATCCTTATGACCTCACCGGCGGGCTCAAGGTGGCGGCGACGGGGACGATGTCGATCGACGGTCAGATCGGCGACGTGGGCGGCGTCGCGCAGAAGACCGTTGCCGTGCGGGCATCAGGGGCGAAGATCTTCTTCGTTCCGCCCGAGGAGTACAAGGTCGCGCTCGCGCACTCGGGCAACGGACTCAAGATCTACCCCGTCTCCACGATCGGCCAGGCCCTCAAGATCCTCGAACGATACGGCGGCAAGGTGCCGCCCGGCGCAAAAGCACCTTGACTTCGGGCGCGAATGGCCCGAAGGGACCGGGAGAGCGTCGTAGGCTGGGTGTCATGCCCCCCGAGGATCCCGTGATGGTCTCGATCTCATCGCAGACCGGTCTGCAGCCCGACGAGATCTCGCGCCGCACTTTCCCGGCCGTGCGCCGCGGGGTCGATTCCGAGGCAGTTCGCCGGTTCCTCGAGGTCGTGGCAGCGGAGCTGCGCGAGGTGCTCGATCGCGAGCAGTCCTTGCGCAAGAGGTTGTCGGAGGCCGAGCGGCGCGCGGCCGAGCCGGATCTCGACGAGCAGACACTGCTGAAAGCAGTTGGGTCCGAGACCGCCCGGATACTCCAGACAGCACACGACGCGGCCGCCGATGTCATCGCGAAGGCCGAGGCACGGGCAGCGGAGATCCTGAGCTCAGCCGAGGCCGTCCTCGGCGAGCGGACCTCGGTAGCCGAGGACCAAGCTGCAGCTCTGCTCGGCGCAGCAAGGGCGGAGGCCGCGGCGTTGTCCCTCGAAGCCGGAGCCGCCGCATCGGCCGCCCGAGAGGCGGCGCGCAACGAGGCGGAGGTCGTGACCGAGACTGCTCGCTCCGAGGCGGTCGCGCTCCTCGATGCCACCCGCTCGGAATGCCGCCGCGTCGTCCGCGAGGCGCGCGACCTCCGTGCGAGCGTTCTCGGAGACCTGGCTGAGCGGCGCCGCAGCCTGCGGGTCCAGCTCGAGCAGCTGCGAACAGGCAGAGACTCGCTGCTCGGTGTCGTCGACGCGGTCGGTGACGCCGTCGATCAGCTGCGCGACCGCCTGGCCAACGCGGAGCACGAGGCTCGTCTGGCCGCCGCCGAGGCCGGGGAGCGCGTCGAAGCAGAGGCCGATGCCGAGGACTCTTCCCAGCTCGGCGCTGATATCGAGATCAACGTGGATCTCGAGGAATCGGCGCACGAAGCGGCTGTGCTCGAGAAGCTCGAAGAGGCGGTGATCGAGAAGCTCGAAGAGGCGGTGATCGAAGAAGTCGTGGCTGTCGAGGTCGCGGCCGCCGAGGTTGCAGCCCTCGAGATCGCGGCGGAGCAGATGGCAGACGAAGAGGCAGCGATGGCGGTGGAGGCGACAGGGCCTGCTCCGGGTTCCCCCACCGCGGGCGGCGCAGCTCCGCTTGCGCCCGAGGTCGTCGACCTCCTCGTGGACGAAGGACTCGCCGGTGAGCTTGGTGGCACGATGCTCTACGACGACGAAGCCGGCGCCGACGACGACACTGGCCAGCCGACCTCGCACCGGAGCGTCGACGAGCTCTTCGCCCGCATACGTGCCAGCCGTGCGAGCGACGAGCCGGCCGCAGACGCAGGGGGTGCCGACGCAGGGGGAGGTGCAGACGCAGGGGGCGACGAGCCGACGGGCGACGAGGCGACCAACGGGGTCGTGACCAACGAGGGCGTACTCGGAAGGCGCAGCGCCCACGAGGCCGCAGTTGACGAGGCCGACGAGGACGTCGCCGCGCTCGCCGAAGCTGCGGCGGCGGCCGAGTCTGACGCCGAGGTTGCCGAGGCGGTAGAGGTGGCCTCGGAGGCCGCGATCGCCGAGACCGGACTGTCTGAGGGGGGCGATGGTGAGGACGAGGAGGCTGCTGCTGCACTTGCAAGGCGCGCCGCGCTGCTCGATCCTCTGACAACCAAGCTGGCGCGCGCACTAAAGCGTGCCTTGCAGGACGACCAGAACGTGTTGCTCGACGCTTTGCGCCACTCGTCAGGTGCTCCCGATCTCGGGGTACTCCTTCCCGAGACACAGCAGAAAGCCCGGATCGAGGAGGCCACGTCGGTATTGCTGGCCGACGCCTGGGCCGTGGGACACGGCTGGCTCGGTGGAGGCCAGCCAAAGCCCGATGAGGCGGCCGGAGCGGGTGGTCGCATCGCGTCCGAGCTCGCTACCGAGGTGACCGCGTTGTTACGCCACCGCCTGACTGAGGCGCTCTCGCCCCTCGGTGGGGCAGGCGACGGTATTGCCGACGCCGCCGGGGCCGCTTATCGCGAGTGGCGCGGGAACCGTGTAGAGGGCTCGGCAGGTGACTTCGCCACCCGCGCCTTCTGCGACGGGGCCGTGGCGGGCGGAGCCGGCACTGTCGTGCGCTGGGTCGTGGACGACGAGGGCCAGCCTTGTCCTGACTGTGACGACAACGCGCTTGCTGGCGCCGTCGACGCCGGAGAGGAATTCCCGACCGGCCAATTGCATCCTCCTGTCCATCCCGGATGCCGCTGCCTACTCGTGCCGCTCACCTCGTAGCCTTCGACCGGTGAGGGTTCCTGAGAACGCTGCGATTGCGCGGCCGCGAGTGATGCGGCGCTATCAGGCCGCCATCTTGATCGTCATCGTCGCGCTGATCCTCTCGATCTTCCTGATCCAGGCCTTGGCGGACGCATACACGAACTACCTCTGGTACTCCTCGCTTCACTTGACGATGATCTGGCGCTCGATCGTCGAGACCAAGCTGGGGCTCGGTGCAGTCTTCTCCGGGCTGTTCTTCCTCGCGTGCTGGACAAGCCTTTGGGTGGTCGACGCCCTCGCCCCCGTCGACATATACGTTGCACCCGAGTACGAGCTCGTCCGCCGCTACCGGGCGTCCTTCGGTCGGTACCGGATCACCGTCCGTACCGTCGTGTCGCTGCTGCTCGCCTTGATTGTCGGGGCCGGTACGAGCGGGCAGTGGCAGCACTGGTTGTTGTTCGAGAACGGTGGCAAGTTCCCGGGCGCGACTGACCCGCAGTTCCATCGAAACGTCGGGTATTACGTGTTCAAGCTCCCGTTTCTCTCCTTTCTGGTGGACTGGTTCCTCGTCGCGCTGCTCGTCCTGTTCATCGTCACGGCCGTAGCGCACTACCTGAACGGCGGCCTGCGCTCGAGCGGGCCCTCACCACGCGTCGACGCCCCGGTGACAGCGCACCTCTCGCTGATCCTTGCGCTAATGGCACTCGTGCGAGCGGCGGGCTACTTCTTCGTCGACCGGTATGCGCTCGACCTCGCCCGGGGTGGCATCGTGTCAGGAGCGACCTACACCGATGTCCACGTACGGCTTCCTGCCCTGTCGATCCTTGCGGTCGTAAGCATGATCGCCTTCATACTGCTGACCTTCAACGTCTATCACCGCACGTGGGTCCTCCCCGCGGTGGCCTTCGGGCTGTGGGCATTCGTGGCACTCGCGCTCGGAGTGGTGTTTCCCGCGATCGTTCAGTGGCTGGAGGTGAACCCGTCGCAGAGCACGGTCGAGGCGCCGTACGTCCAGCGCAACATCAGAGCGACCCGGGCCGCGTTCGGCCTTGACTCCATCAAGCCCGAGAGCTTTTCGGCCCAGGTGAATCTGACCGCCGGCGTCGTGAACGCCAATCACAGCACGCTTGATGCGCTCCCGCTTTGGGATCCAAAGGTTGCAGCAGCCAGTTACACCAACTTCCAAGCCCTCCGGGCCTACTACCAATTGGTCGGGCTGTCGACGGATCGCTACATGCTCGGCGCCGGCCGTGACCAGTCGCTCACGCCAGTCGTGATCGGCACGCGCGAGCTGCTCCAGTCCGGTGAGCCTCGCAAGACATGGGTCAACGCGCACCTCGAGTACACACACGGCTACGGGATCGTCATGTCGCCTGCCAACAGCTCAGGGAGCGCCGGGCAGCCCAATTTCGCCGTGGCGGGAGTGCCCGTCTCCTCGGTCGATGGCGCGGAACGGGTCACTCAGCCTGACATCTACTTCGGCGACTCGTCGAGCAACTACGTCGTAGTGGACACGAAACAGGCCGAGCTCGACTACGTGAGCAAGACGGGCGCCACCCCGAACACGAACCACTACGGCGGTACCGGTGGAGTGCAGCTGTCAGGTTTCTGGCAGAGAGCTGCCTATGCCATGCGCTTTCACGATTACAACCTTCTCGTCTCGAACCTCATCACCCGGAAGTCCCGGATCATCTACCTGCAGAACATCGAACAGCGGGTCCAGCGCGCAGCTCCGTTCCTCAAGGTCGACTCACACCCCTACCCGATCCTGGCGGGCGGGCAGATCTACTGGATGGTGGACTGCTACACGACGAGCGACTACTACCCCTACTCCCAGAATGCCGCCACGTCGCTGCTCCCGCCGGGAAGCGGACTTCAAGGCCAGTACAACTACGTAAGAGACTCGGTGAAGGCCGTGGTGAATGCCTACACCGGGCAGGTGAGCTTCTTCGCGGTGGATGAGAGCGACCCGATCCTCAAGGCCTGGGAGAACGCTTACCCCGGGATGATCCAGCCTCTCACTGCCATGAGCAAGCTGGCAGGCGGGCAGCTGTTGCAGCACATGCGATACCCCCAGGACCTACTGACGGTTCTCTCGTCGATGTATGGGCGGTACCACTTCCTCGCGACACAGTACGCGCAGTTCTACTCGCTGCAGAACGCGTGGAGCGTGGCGGCGGCGAGCAAGGGAGTCCCTTACACGCCCGCCTACGAGCTTCTTCGCCTTCCCGGTCAGACCCAGCTCTCGTTCGTGGCGATCGAACCGCTCGTTCCGCAATCGTCGAGCGGCATAAGCCAGCTACTGGCGGCCTTCATAACTGCTGATTCGGACTATCCAAGTTACGGAGCGCTCACTGCCTACGAGCTGCCCCGTGTGACCTCGTCAGGGCTCGGCCCAGCCCTCGTTGCTGCCAAGATCCAGCAGGTCCAGTCTGTCGCCCGGCAAGTCACGCTGCTCGGCCAGGTGCACTCCAAGGTGCTGCTCGGCCCAGCGTTGCTCGTGCCCATCGAGGACTCCTTGATCTACGTGCAGACGCTGTACGTGAGCAGCACCGATCAGCAATTCCCAGCGCTCGAGTACGTGGCGACGGACTTCGGGGGGGACAAGGTGGGTTTTGCCCCGACATTGCTCGGATCATTGCGAGGGATCTTCGGGAACTCGGTCACGTCCGGCTCCTCGTCCCCGCTGACACTCTCGCAACAGATCGAACAGGACCTTCGGGAGGCCTACGCGTTGTACCAGCAGTCGACCGTGGACCTCAAGAAGTCGCGGCTCGGCGACTTCCAACGCGACATTCAGCAGATGGGGCAGTACTTGAGCGAAGCGAACCAGCTGCTGTTGCAGGAGCGGACGACCAAGGGCAAGACTCCTGCTTCTCCCTCCAGCTCGTCGGTGGGCTGAGGCACTTCCGGGAGTCCCGGCGATTCGCCTAGGCCCTCCCTGCCTGCCGGCCCGGCGGCGGGGTCGAGCGGGACGCGTTCGCGGGCAGATGTCAGGCGGCGTGAGGACTGGCTCCGGCCTGCCTGTATAGTGGTCGCTCCGCCGCGGGGTGGAGCAGTCAGGTAGCTCGTCGGGCTCATAACCCGAAGGTCGCGGGTTCAAATCCCGCCCCCGCCACCAAAGAAGTTCCAGGTCAGAGCCCTCCCAGCCGGGAGGGCTCTTTCGTATCCCACGACGCGGCCCTACAGAAAAACCTACAAGTACGCGATAGCGTGTTTCTGTGAGAGGCACGAAGCGCAAACGCGGTAGCGGAGTCTGGGAACTGCGGGTCTACGTCGGTCGGGACCCCGTCACCGGTAACCCTCGGCAGATATCCCGCAGGTTCCACGGTGGCTCACGAGCCGCCGACGAAGCACTCCGGGACCTTGTGGACAAGTTTGGCGAGGGGCGTCCGGACGGCCTCGGTGCCACCTTCAGCCAGCTCTTGGACAAGTGGTTGCAGGAGTCCGAGCGGATGGACCTCTCACCGACGACGCTACGGACGTACCGGGCTCAGGTCGAGCAGATCATCCGCCCCCGGCTCGGAAAGATTGTGCTCACGCGGCTCACGCCCAAGCACCTGGACGACCTGTATCGGCACATGAAGGAGGAGGGGCGGTCGCCGAAGACCATCCGGAACTACCACGCCATCATCTCGTCGGCCCTCCACCAGGGCGTTCGGTGGGAGTGGGTCCGTGAGAACGTTGCCGAGAAGGCCAAGCCTCCCCGTGTCGCGCAGCGTCGGGTCAAGGCACCGTCGGTCGAGGCGGTCCGGTCCGTGGTTGAAGCAGCCGAGGTTCGGGACCCCCGGCTCGCGCCGCTCCTGATGTTGGCCGCCCTCACTGGCATGCGCCGAGGCGAGTTGTGCGCGCTGCGTTGGAGCGATGTCGACCTCGAACGCCGCGAGCTGGACGTGTCGAAGTCTGTCGTGGTCGTGCCGGGCGGGATCGTCGAGAAGGGCACGAAGACCGACCGCGGTCGGATCGTGGCCCTCGACGATGTGGGCATGGCCCTGCTGGCTCGTCATCGGATGAAAGTCGACGAGTGGGCGGCACAGGCAGAGGTCACGGTTCCTGATGACGCTTACGTCTTCTCCCACGCCGTGGACGGGTCGAAGCCGTTCCGGCCCGACAACCTCACCGGGTTTTTTACCCGCGTGCGGGACTCGCTCGGGTTGCATGAGGTCCGGCTCCACGACCTGCGGCACTTCACAGCGACCCAGCTGATCGGCGCCGGCGTTGACGCCCGCACTGTTGCCGGTCGCCTTGGTCACTCCGATCCATCTGTCACGCTGCGTGTGTACGCCCACGCCCTGGAAGAGCGTGACAGGGCAGCGGCAGAGATCATGGGGCAGGTGCTCAGCCCGAGCCAGCCAGTGACGCCGGAGCTGGAGACCGGATGACCGAGCCTGTCGAGATCACGGTCATCGGCGTCGACTATTGGGCTAGCAAGCCGGAGCAGCTCGCGCAGCTACTGGCGACATCTCTCGCTCCGGTGATCGCTGACCCACGTGGTCGGCCAGCGGTGCCGGATCAGCTGGTGGTCCTCACGCTCCCCGCAGTGTGGGCTCAGAATGCTCGTGAGCTGGGCGACGCTCTCGCCTTCATCGCTTGTCAAACTGGCGCAACTACGGTCTCAGCGCCTCGAACAGTGTCGGGTGCTGTCGCCCCCGTCGAGCAGCGGCTCGTCTTCACGGTTGAGGAAGCTGCGCAACTGCTCGGAATCAGCCGATCGTTCGCGTATGAGGCTGTGCAGCGCGGTGACATTCCGTCGATGCGCATCGGTCGCCGCATCCTCGTGCCGAAGGCGGCGTTGCAGCGCTTCCTGCAGACAGCACCACAACCGACAACGACGTCGCCACCCGAAGACCTGCGAGACTTCGAGTGACTGCAACCTCGTAAGACCGGATATTTCCACGGTCCTAGGGTGGTGAGTAGTCCTCTGGAGGGAACGCTCACATGCCGCCACAGGTTGACTTCAACGCTCGACTCACCAGCTTCGGGTCGACGCGTTACGAGACCTTGCGCGAGCCGCAGGGTCTTGCCCTCGATGGTTACGCAATGCGTTCATCCGACCCGGATGTAGCGATCGAACTGCCGACCGGTTACGGCAAAACCCTTGTTGCGTTCTTGATCGCTGACCTCGCACTCGAAGGCGGAAAGACGGTCGCGTACCTCACAGGGAACAACCAGCTCACCGATCAAGTAATTCTTCAGGCCGCCGATCTTCCAGGGCTCGACGTCGTCAAGTTTTCCGGCAGCAACTATCCTCCTGCTGGCCTCGCCGCATATCACGACGCTCGCGCGATCGGCGTCATGAACTACTGGACGTACTTCAACAGCAGTCCCAGGGTCGATCCAGCTGATGTCGTCATCTTTGATGATGCGCATCTGGCGGAACAGCCACTTGCAGGGCTCTTCGCGATCCGCATCGACCGCCGCACCCAGGGTGAACTGTACGACCGGATTTGCGACCTCGTGATTGCGCAGACGGATCTCTATCCGTCGGTAGAGCTGATGCGGGAGCATTCAGCCGGACCCACCACCGCTCCGGAGTTGCTCGCCTTCCCTCATTGGGCCGCACTCGCTGATCGTGCCACTGAGCTACTCACCCAGGCACTGCCAGCTGATGTCCGTCGCTTCGTGTGGCCAGCCGTTCGCCCACACCTCGCAGCCTGCGGGGTCTTGGTCGGACCCTTCGCCATTGAGATTCGCCCATACCACCCACCCACTCAAACGCTCCCCGGGTATCACCACGCCACGCAGCGTATCTACCTTTCCGCAACTCTCGGCACCATGGATGACTTACAACGCAGGCTTGGTATCCAACCCGTCGTCAATGTTCTGCAGGACTCCGTCACGCCAGACGAGGTCGGACGTCGGCTGCTCCTGCTCAATCCCCAGGATGACGAACCCTTGGACGACGTCCCATTTGGCTTTGCCCTTAGTCAAGCCAACCGGGCTGGACGCACAGCATGGCTCTGCGCTTCCCACGCGGAAGCAGACGAGATCGAGCGGCTCCTTTCGGAACGTCAGCTGCATTCGTACCGCCTCAGGGGTGGCGGTGACGATGGCGCACTCGAACGATGGTCGAGAGATGCGGCAGGGCACCTCGTCACCGCCGGTCGATACGACGGCCTTGACCTCGCAGGGGACTTGTGCAGGCTTGTCGTGCTGCCAAGCGTCCCGGCAGCTAGCACCGAGTTCGAGCGTTTCGCGATGGCCTACTTAGGCGACGCAACGTTTATGCGGCATCGCGTTGGCCAGCGATTTACACAGGCACTCGGGCGTGCCAACCGCCAAGAGGGAGACTGGGCGATGTACCTCGGACTTGCACCTGGGTTCGGAACTTTGCTGGCGCAGACAGGGGTGCAAACTGCCATCCCACGTGACGTCCGCCCGACGGTGAATCAAGCGTTCTCACGGCTCACCGGTGACTGGTCAGCGTCCCGTTCAGCAGCCGAGCAATTCTGGGCGACTCAGGGTGCATCCGTACCCGAGCCTATAGCACCTGAATCACCACGCTTGCGCCCTGGACGTACCCGAGCTGCTGCGACGGCCGACAGCGCCGTGGACGAGGTTGCCGCGGTGACACGGCTCTGGCAGGGAGACCCCCAAGGAGCAGCTGAAGCAGCAGCGCGCGCCGCCAGCAAACTCCATGCGGCGGGGGAGGTGGAACATGCCGCCTTCTGGAGATACGTCGAAGCGCAGGCGCATTTCGAGGCTCACTCCACCGGCCAAGCGATAGACGCATTACGCACCGCCACCGACGGCGGCGCCGCAACCGGGTGGTTTGTTCGCCTTCGTCGCGTCCTCGGCGAGCTGCGCGGCCAACAGGCCATCCAGACTGCCGAGCAACCTTGGGAGGTTTGGGACGAATGGCTCAGAGAGTCAGGCTGCGAGGGAGTTCGGCGAGCAATCACCCGATGTCAATCTGCGATCGAGGGCAGTCATGACGAACAGGCAGAGGCGCTCCAAATTCTTGGTCGCATCGCCGGCACGGTGTCTCATCGACCGCGAGGGCAGGCCGTAACGGACGCAATCTGGAACTGGCCGTGTGCAAGACGGATTGAGCGCCGCCTCTGGGAGGTCAAAACTGGCGCGCCCGACCGTCTTCCCCGTGACTGGGTAAACCAAGCGCTAGGACAGATTGCGCAGGAAGCGGCGTCCTCTCGGGTGCACGTTGTTGGCTGCATCGTGACGAGCCTCGTGGACGTTGAAGAGGAGGCCGCATTGGCCGCACGCGAGACCTTATGCCTCGTCCACGTGGATGCCTTGTGTGCTTTGCTTGATCACCTTGGACCGCGTCTGCAGACGTACGCAGATCACTGGGGCAGTGGTACGGCGGCCGAGCGAGGACACGCCCGCGAAGAGGTAGAGAGTCAGCTACCCGTTGGCTCGTGGCTAGCGGACCTCTTTGGGCCATCTGGAGGTCGACTCGTGCGACGTGAAGATGTTATGGCCTACTTCGCCCCACCTCTCTCCAGGCAATAGCCCTTCCTAGCGGCGCCTTCCGGCCAAATTATCGTCACTTCCGGCGTGCCGTGAGCACGCGAATCATCGCTTCGTACGCGTCGTCCTTGGTGAGGTGTGTGTAGTGCTGCGCGATCACCTCTTGCGATGCGCCAGCAATCAGCGAGAGCTGAATCGGGTTCATCCCGTTGCGCAGCATCTCGGTCATCCACGAGTGGCGTAGCAGGTGCGGATACACGCGCTTGCGGATGCCGGCACGCTTCACTGAGTCCTTGACGATCTGCAGAATCCCGTTGGGAGCCAACGGTTCGTAGTCACCGTGAGGACCCCGTCGCAGCGAAACGAAGATGCGATCTGAGGATCGCTCAGCCGGGAGTCCGTCGATGAACCGCTCCAGACGCCGGAGCAGTTGAGGCGGCAGCGGAACGTCACGGACCCGGCTTCGCTTCCCGAGAACGCGCAAGTGCGCTTGGCGGCCGGAGCGGATGACGTCGCCGGTACAGAGCTTCGTCAATTCGTCCCGCCGGAGGCCACAGTCGCCGAAGAGCCGGATGATCAGCTTGTCGCGTTCACTCGGCACCGCCGCTTCCATCTGGTCGATCTCTTCCCTGCTGAGCACTTCGCGGATCGGGGTGGACCGAATCGGCAGTTGCGGTTTCGCCTTGACGTCTTCGCCCATGCTGCTCGCCCAGTTCAGCATCTGACGTACCGGCCGCACGTAGCTGTGCACCGAGTGTGGCGAGATCGGCTTGCCATCGGGGCGAGTCCGTTGGAGCAACGCCGAGGTGAATCGGTCGACGGCCCGAGCGTCGAGGTCGACGACCCGGCGGATGCCCTGGCTGTGGCACCACGGCAGGAAGACGGCGTGCAGTGAGTAGCCGTAGGAGTTGTCGAGGGTCCGGGGCGAGAGGCCGCGGGCTCGGCAGTGGTTCAGGTAATCATCGACGAGCAGCGTCAACGGCGATGGTTCGCCGAGGTCTAGGAGCTGAATGGCCATCGGAGGCCCTCACGTGAACGGTTTGATGCATTTACTGTGTCACTTTTTGCCGGAAAAGGATGTCCTCAGGACATCCTGCGCGGGTGAAAAGTGTATATAGGTTATTCACAGGTCGAACGTTCCCAAAGAAACGCGAAATCCCTTATGGTATAAGGGTTTCTAGCGGAGAGTCGGGGCGGCGAGACTCGAACTCACGACCCCCTGCTCCCAAAGCAGGTGCGCTACTCATGCCCTCCCGTGTCCGCCATGTCGAGTTCAATAGCACCACCTGCTCCGGCAAAGGCGGTTCTCAGGACATCCTGTCCTGCGGGCCCGAAAAAGCAGGTGGTACAAGGCGTCTGCGGGTTAGCCATCGTTCGAACTGTACGACCAAGCGCGGTGTTCTCGCGAGAGTGAGAACTCTCCATCATCACGAGCGTCACGCGTTCTCGTGATTGAAGGATCCCGCTGGTTGGCAGCCGGCGGTCAGGCGATTTCGGCGCCGGGCGAGTCGGCCAGGAGCAGCCGGTCGATCGCCGCTTCCGGCGGTGTCGCCGTCAGCGCCTTGGCGATCAGACTGACCGACACGGCCGAGATCGCCCTCCCGTTCAGCGCCGCACTCACCGTGGCAGGGCTGAGTCGTGCCGCCCGCGCGAGATCGATCGCACTCCAGCCTCGTCGAGCGATCTCCTGCCGGAGTCGCCCGGCATGAACGGTGATGCTCACAGTTCGTCCCACGGAGCCGTGCCGGCCCCACCCCCGTGTTGTGCGTGAGCCGCCGTTGCTTCAACCATTGGATGTCACCGGAACCGGCGGAGACCAGTAGGGCCACTCCGCGTTCAGTTTCACGGTAGGACAACCGCCGCTTCGCTCGACAGCTCGTAACGATGATGTAGCAACCCAACCATCTGACACGTGCTGAAGTCGCAGTCACTCGCCCAGGAACCTCGCTCCGGCCAGCACTAGCCTGGGTTCCCGTGGAGGACATCGGCTACGGCGAGACCGTGGACACGCCGATCAGCGTCGACGGTCACCTGGTCATCATCGGAACGGCGAGGGCCAGTGTTCACGTGCCTCCGAACGCATGGCTTGCGCTGCGCGGATCAGTGTTCGGCGGGATCACCATTGCCCCTGGAGGTGTTGCCGGAGTGTTCGGACACTGCTCTGGAGGGATCAACAACGAGGGTGAGGTCGACGTCTACGGAACCGTGCGTGGCGGGATCACCGGCAACGGTACGACTCGTGTGTCGGCCGGGGCGCTGATCGACGGCGTCCGGGGACAAGACCTCGACTTCGAGCGACCCGCTCGGACCAACGAAACGGCGTTGGGTACGGATGTCCTCATAAACATCGACGATGACGGCAGCGTCACCGTGATCGGTGTAGAGCTGACCGAAACTCCGGTCACGGTTTCGGACCAGCTGGAATTTCGCGGGGCGTCACTCGCAGGAGCCCACGTCCTCCAGGACGCGTGGCTGATGGTGATGGGCCACTTTGGCGGAGGCATCCGCGTTGACGCTGGGGGCCACCTTGTGGTCAGGGGATCATGCTTCGGGGGACTCGTGAACGACGGCGAGGCGGACGTCTTCGGCGTCGTGATGGGCGGCATCTCCGGAACTGGCCGGACACGTGTAGCGCCAGACGCGGTCATCGACGGGGTGAGGGGCCGCGACCTTGGCTGGGAAGTCGCTCCTCCACTGGAGTCCTGAGCTGGCTCACATCAGCTCGGGGATCCGCTCCCAGCGGACCTCGGTTTAGCTATCCTGAGTGGCACTGCAGCAGCCCGGCGAGGGCTTGCAGAGGGTGTTCAATCGGGTGGGGGTAACGATTGAACACCGTCTTGGTGGACTTCTCCCACCACCGCCGCCGCCGTCTTCCCTTCATAAGCCCGCCTTTTGGCCCTCATTGGCTCGGGTCGGGTGAATACCCTCGCCTCCCGCACCCCACCCTCACATCGTGAATAAAATGTGATGTTGGGGTGCGGTACCATGAGGGCAGGTTGGCGGGCAGTTTCTTGTTCAGCGGCGGCGGCGGTCTGGTGAGAGCAAAAGCTTCAGGACTCAAAAAAAATCAAAAGAAATAAAAGAGACAGATAAAGAAGAAAGAGGAGATCCGCTCATCGAAAGATGAAGGAATCGGAGTTCGCTCGGTCTGCAGTCGGGAGGCCGGTGATCGAGGCCGATGCATGAGATAGGTGAGCGAAGCGACTGATGCCACGAGCACCAGGGGGCAAGGCACAGATCACCACCCGGGACAGGGAGATCCTGGCCTGGATCGGCCGGCACGGCATTGTCACTCCCGACCAGGTCGCCAGGCGCTTCTTCCGCCGGCCCGACGGCGAAGTCGGTCGCCGAGCTGCATACCGCCGCATCGATGCCATCGTCAGCCTGCGCCTTCTCCGCCGGGACCGCACGCCATTCTGGCGGGGACCGTACGTCCTCCGGGTCACCGCTCTCGGCGCGCAGATGGGTGAGATCGGCGTCCGCCCTGCCCGCCTGGTCGAGCCCGAACTGCGTCACGCCCTGGCGCTCGTCGACCTCACCGAGGAGCTGGCAGCGGCCACACCGGGCTCGGAACTTCGGACCGAGCGCGAGATCCGTACCGAGCGCTGGCATGGCCATCAGGACGGTGGCTTCCGTCCGGGCAGAGGGAGGACCGCCGACGGCGAGCTGGTGCTCGCCGACGGGCGGACCGTCGCCATCGAGCTGGACCTCACACCGAAGCGGAGCAAAGACTTCGAGCGGATACTTCGCTCGTACCGCCAGGAGCGGTACGACGCCGTCTGGTGGTACGTCGTCCCCGGCGCAGTTCCCCGGGTCCGCAAGCTGGTGGCCGACAACCGCTGCGACGACTTTGTCGATGTGCGCCCGCACCTCACGCCAGCGAAGACCGATCGCCTGTCAGAGTAGCGTTCGAACCGTTCGTCGGGCGGATCGCCTACTTGCTCGGGAGGTCGACGTTGAGCTTTCAGACTCCGATCCCGGTGGATGAGATCCTCCGGGGAATCCATCAGAAGGAATACCTCCTGCCGGCGATCCAACGCGAGTTTGTGTGGGATGCGGACCAGACCCGGCGCCTCGTCGACAGCCTCATGCGTGGCTATCCGATCGGGTCGTTCCTCATCTGGAAAGTCGATGCGACAACAGCCGGGACCTACGCCTTCTACAACTTCCTCACCGACTACCACGAGCGGGACAACCCCTTTGCAACGAAAGCTGTCGTTCCGGCGGGCCAGGGCGTCATGGCGATCCTCGATGGCCAGCAGCGACTTACCGCGCTCAACATCGCCATCTACGGCAGTTTGGCTATCAAGAAAAAGTACGCATGGTGGAACAGCACCGATGCGTTTCCGAAAAAGCGCATGTACCTCAATCTCCTGGCAGATGCGGATCCAGAAGAGTTGGGGCTCCGCTACGACCTCCGATTCCTCGCCGACTCGGAGGCAGTAGCGACACCGGGGCAGCCGGACGGCTGGTACCCGTTGGCCCGCGTGATGTCTGTCGCAGGACCCGGGCCGGCGATGCTGGCCGAAGTGACTGCACGCGGAATCGAGCTGGACGCCATCGAGGCCGCGCATCAGCGTCTCTACGATCTCTACGAGGCGTTCCGGACTGCTCGCCCGATCAACTACTACCTGGAGACCTCCCAGGATCCGAACAAGGTGCTCGACATCTTCGTCCGCGTCAACAGCGGCGGGACAACCCTCTCGTATTCCGATCTGCTCCTTTCGATGGCCACCAACCAGTGGGAGCACCTCGACGCCCGTGAAGAGGTCCGGACGTTGGTTCAACAACTCAACACTGGCGGCGCACGCGAGTTCAACTTCTCCAAAGACGTTGTCCTCAAGACCGCTCTCCTGGTTGCCGGTGTAGACGTTCGCTTTCAGGTCTCGAACTTCACCGAAGAAAACATGAAGAAAGTCGAAGCTGCTTGGGACCACACCAGAGACTCACTCATCCGAGCGGCGAATCTGATTGACAGCTTCGGCTTCACGGCGCGCACCTTGACTGCCGACAGTGTCGTAATTCTTGATCGCGTACTACCTGAGCCGCCGCGATCTGACGGATGGGTATTTGCATTCGTCTACGGATGCCACCGATCGCCTTGCCGTTCAACGGTGGGTGATCCGTTCGCTCGTCAAGCGGGGGATTTGGGGGTCGGGCCTCGACACCCTCCTCACCCGGCTACGTCGAGCGATCGATGACCACGGGGCTCACGGCTTTCCGGCGTCTGCCCTGGAGCACGAGATGTCGGGGCTAGGGAAGTCGCTCGCGTTCGACGCAACAGAGATCGACGAGCTGCTTGAGATGAAGTACGCAGGGCAGCGGACCTTCTCAGTCCTGTCGCTGATCTACCCCGGGCTGGACTTCTCCAAGGAGTTCCACGAGGATCACGTTTTCCCGCGGTCTCGATTCACACCCAAACGTCTCAGCGAAGCCGGCATCCCACCGAGTCAAATCGACGACTACCGGGCCGCTGTCGATTGCCTTCCAAACCTCCAGCTGCTCGGCGGGATTCCGAATATCGAGAAGCAGGCGAAGCTTCCGGCGGCCTGGCTGGCCGAGGCGTTCCCCTCCCAAGATCACCGCGACATCTACGTCCGCGACAACGACCTGGAGGCCCTGCCGCTAGATCTCTCGTCGTTCCTCGATTTCTTCGGACAGCGTCGCGAGCGCATGCGCACACGCCTCATCAAAGTATTGGGCGTCGCCGATCCCACCGCCTCGACCGCCACGGAGACCGCAGGAGTTTGACCCGGCGGAGCTCGGGGCGTCTCATCCAGCTCGGAGTGGCCGTCACGCTGGCGTCGCGCTTCAACCTGTCGGGCGCAAGCCTCGCGGTGGTAGCAAGCTAGGGAGGACCGAAAGGATTGCCGGGAAGATGACGATGACGATGAACTGCAAGCCGATCCCGACGCTCGACGAGCGAATCAACGACATCAGGCTTCGCACGGCCGAGATCGTGAACGAGGACGTGCTGCCGAACGAGCACAGGCTCTGGGCGGCTCGCCAGGAGGGCGAGTCGATGGAGCATCGTCGCGAGGTTCTCGAGCTTCGTGCCGAGATCAAGGCCAAGGTGAAGAAGGCCGGGCTCTGGGCGCCGCACCTCCCGAAGGACTACGGCGGAATGGGGCTCGACTTCCTCGCGCATGCCTACATGAACGAGGTGCTCGCGTACGCGATCGGCGCCGCATCCCTCTTCGGGGTGGTGGCACCCAACTCGGGCAATCAGTCGATCCTCGCCAAGTACGGCACCGAGGAGCAGAAGGAGCAGTGGCTGTTGCCGCTGATCGACGGGACGATGGAGTCGGGTTTCTCGATGACGGAGCCGGACAACCCGGGCTCGGACCCGCGGTCCCTCACGACCACCGCTGTGGAGGACGGCGACCATTGGGTGATCAACGGTCACAAGTGGTTCACCTCGAACGGCATCGACGCCGACTTCTTCATAGTGATGTGCCGTGCAGTCGCGCCTGGCGCGGAGCTCACGAAGGCCGACCCGATGGTCCAGATCATCGTGCCGACGACCACGCCCGGCGTGAACATCGTGCGGGGGATAGGGATCTGGGGCCGGAAGGAGTCCGACCACTGTGAGGTGAAGTATGAGAACGTCCGGGTACCGAAGGAGAACGCCCTCGGTCACGTAGGCCAGGGACACCAGGCCGCCCAGGATCGCCTGGGGGCTGGGCGCATCTACCACTGCATGAACTCGGTCGGGCAGATGTGGCGGGCCTTCGACCTCATGGTGGAACGAGCGCGGAGCCGCGAGGTGCACGGCGGGTTGCTCCAGGACAAGCAGTTCATCCAGGGCTTCATCGCGGACAGCTACATCGACATCCAAGCAGCCCGCCTGATGACGTTGCACGCCGCCGAGAAGATCGACCGCGGCATGCAAGGGGCGAGGACGGACATCTCGGCTATCAAGGTCTTCGTGCCGGCCGCCTACGGGCGGGTCGTCGACCGGGCGATCCAGGTCTGGGGAGCAGCGGGGATCTCGAACGACCTCCCCCTCGCCGGGATGTTCCTCGGCGCGCGCACGCTGCGGATCGCCGACGGGCCTGACGAGGTTCACCGGATACTCATCGCGAAGAACGTGCTCGGCCAGTACTCCAAGGGAGAGGGCTGGGACTTCGGCAACTGAGTCGCCCTCCCCGCTCGAGCTTCGAGAAATCCCGCCGAGAAATGGCTTCTGAGTCCGACCAGCCCGCCCCACTGAGCCTCTCCACGTGGCGCGCCCAGACTACGGCTTGGCTTCACTCGAGGACCATGAGGAAAGTTCCCGAGCTAACCGCCTACTTCTGGATCACGAAGGTGTTGACCACCGCGATGGGCGAGGCGACCTCGGACTACCTCGTCCACCGGTTCCCGGCCGTGATTGCCGTGGCACTTGGCGGCGTGGCGCTCGCAATGTCGTTGGTCCTGCAGTTCTACGTGCGCAGATACGTGGCTTGGATCTACTGGTTGGCTGTCTCCATGGTCGCCGTGTTCGGCACGATGGCGGCCGACGCCTTGCACATCGGACTCGGCATCCCGTACGACATATCGACCGGGTTCTTCTCTGTCGTGCTCGTCGTCGTGTTCCTGTCTTGGCACTCAGTCGAGAAAACGCTGTCGATCCACAGCATCTACACCCCGCGCCGTGAAGCTTTCTATTGGGCGGCCGTCATGGCGACGTTCGCCCTCGGTACCGCCGCCGGAGACATGACAGCGTCGACGATGGGTCTCGGCTACTTCCTCTCGGGCGTGCTCTTCGCCGTCTTGATCGCCGCCCCGGCCGTCGCCTACCGGCTGTTCGGGTTGAACGAGGTCTTCGCCTTCTGGTTCGCATACGTCGTGACGCGCCCGCTCGGTGCATCGTTTGCGGATTGGGCGGACAAGCCCCGCGACCTGAGCGGGCTCGGAGCAGGGAACGGGCCGGTCGGTGTCGCCCTGACGATCTTGATAATCGGAGTCGTCGTGTTCCTGACGATCACACGCAAGGATGTCGAGGGCGGGCGTATCAGGTTGCGATCCGAGTAGCTGTCACAGCGCGTCGTCGAGCACCACGACCGGGATCTCGCGGGCCGTCTTCTTCTGGTAGCCGGCGTAGTTCGAGTGGGCTGCCGTGAGCCGCGCCCAGAGGTCGGCGCGTTCGGGACCCTCTGCGATCCTCGCCGCCATCTTCCGGGTGCGGCCGCGCATGGTGACCTCGACCTCCGGATGCTCGCGCAGGTTGAGGAGCCACGTGGGGTTGCGGTCGTCGCCGCCGAACGAGGCCACGAGCACGAACGAGTCGCCGAGCTCGAGCGGCGTCGTGAGCATATTGTGCCGCACCTTCCCGCTCTTGCGGCCCGTCGTCGTCAGCATCACGACGGGCATGCCCATGAGGTTACCTGCCAGCTTCCCCTTTGAGGCGACGAAGACGGACCGGTGGATGTCGGTGAATCCTTTGAACAAGAGGTCCTTGACAGTCACATTGAAAGCCGTGCTCGTCACTGGAGCGGCCCGCCGAGGGGGAACGCGTCGAGGGCAGCCTCGCCCGGTGTCCGCCCGTCACGCTCCTCACCGCTCTCGGCTTCGTCGGCCCTGAGCAAGCCGCTGCCCGCATTCGCTTGCTCTGGCAGCTCCTCCGGCTCGACGGCAGCGGCGTCGGCGGCCGGTGGGGGAGGGTCGTGGGACTCGAGCTGGCCGTCCCGGACGAGGGCGGTAGGGATGCCCTCGGAGAACCATCTTGCCTCGTGGGCTCCGAATGGATCCCGGTACCAGCCTTCGGCAGGTGGGTGGACCCTGGTCACGCCCTCACCGTAGTTGATTTGGGCCGTAAGACCCTGGTCGCTCCTTGCGATTGGGGCGAAAACTAGAAGTGATGCTAAGTACCGTTTTAGACGTGTTCCGGCTCCGGCAGTACTTCAATGTGATCACCCGAGCCCGTGAATTAGCCGACGGGGTGAAGGAGGACCAGGGTTTGCTCGATGACGCGAGACGGGCCTTGGTACGCCTGCCCTTCGAGCACCGTGCCGTGACGGATCTCCATCCGTTCCCGGCGTTCTCCCCTATGACAGCCCAGCACCTCCGCGGGCGACGCCTCGCTCTCGTCGCGACCGGCGGCAGTGGCGCGATGGCGTCAATCGTCGGCGTCGCGCGAGCGCTCGAGGAGGCGAACGCGTCCCCGGCGATGATTTCGGTCTGCTCCGGGTCGGCGCTGTTCGGCTTTCCTCTCGGTGCCGGGATCCCGGCGGAGAAGGTGGCCGAATTCACCCTCGGGCTGCAACCCGCTGACTACATCGACCCCGAGTGGCGCAAGCTGCTCACACTGCCGCTCACTGCAGCGAAGGGTTTTGCCGGCATCCTCAAGGGCCAGCGGATCGAGAGTACATACCGGGAGCTGCTCGGCAACATGACCCTCGGCGAGTTGCCGATCCCGACGTACGCGCCGATCTGGAACGTCGAGGAGAACCGGCTCGACTACATCGGGCCGAAGACACACCCCGACATGCCGGTGTATCGCGCAGTGCACATGGCAATCGCGTTGCCGCTGTTCATCTCGCCCGTCCCGCTCGACGGCGGATACTGGTGCGACGGTGGGATCGTCGACATCTTCCCCGTGTATCCAGTGCTCGACCTCGAGGGCGGGTGCGACGTGGCGGTAGCTGTCAATGGCTTCTACCCGCCCGGATTCGCCGGCGAGGATGCCACAGGATGGGAAGACCGCCGCGGCAGCATCCTTTACGTTGCGAGCCAGGTCCGCACGTGCCAGCAGGAAGAGCTTGCCCGGGTCAACCTGACCCGGCTGCGTGAGGCTGCCGAGGTCGTCATGGTAGAGCCGGTCCCGTACGCGAAGGTGCGCGGGGTTGGTTTCTACCGTCAATTCCTCAACAACGCCGAGTGGCCGGAGTTCATGAGGTCAGGCCGGCTGGCCACGCGTGCGGGCCTGTCCTCCCGCGGGCGTCACCTCGCGAAGACGGCTTGAAGTCCGGACGATCCGTTCTGCCGCCTCGCTGACAGTTCGGTAGCCTGAGCACTTCGGATCCTACGAAGGTCGGGCCATGGACATCATCAGCGAGTCGGTAGAAAAAGGCGTAATAGAACGGCGATTCGACGTGAAGGTCGAAGGCGAGACCGTGCCCGCCATCATCTGGTCGCCGGAGAACGTCACCGGACCGGTGCCCGTGGTCCTCATCGGTCATGGGGGTACCCAGCACAAGCGGGTCCCGAACGTGTTGGGGCTGGGGCGGCGTTTCGTGCGGCACCTGGGTTACGCGGCGGTGGCGATTGACGCCCCTGGCCACGGCGAGAGGGTAAGCGACGAGACCGCCGCGAACGAGGCTCGCAGGAACCTCGAGCGCCGCATCGCTGCCGGCCCCGGCAAGGGTTCAGTCCTCGAGATGAGCCCCGAACAGGCGGCTCTGTTCGCCGCTCGCAGCGCCCGCGGTGTGATCGAGTGGAAGGCGACGCTCGACCTCCTCGAGGCAGAAGACGGTCTCATCGGGCGCATCGGCTACTGGGGCGTGTCGATGGGCACGGCCATCGGATTGCCCTTCGTCGCCTCCGAGTCGAGGGTGAAGGCGGCCGTGCTGGGCTTGGCGGGCCTGTCCAGTCGCCCCGGCGCTGCCGCTTTCGAGCAGGCCGCCCGGCGGTTGACCGTCCCCGTGCTCTTCGTGTTCCAGTGGGACGACGAGCTGATGTCCCGCCAGTCGGGTCTCGACCTGTTCGACGCGATCGGCTCGACGGACAAGGTCATGCACATCCACCCGGGCGGGCACATCGAGACGCCGTTGTACGAGCGGGACGCCTACGAGGCGTTCTTCAAGCGCCATCTGGACGCCTGAGCGGACGCTCTCTGTCAGTCGAAGACGGGACGGCGGTCCCGGCTGCGCTTCAGCTCGAAGAAGCCATCCGTCCCGCACACGAGCCTCACCCCGTCCCACAAGAGCCCCGCTGCCTCACCTGTAGGAGCCGGGGTGACCACCGGTCCGAAGATCGCCATGCCCTCCACGTGTATCACCGGGGTGCCGACCTCGTAACCGACGGGATCCATGCCTTCGTGATGCGACTTCCGCAGCGCCTCGTCGTAGTCGGTGCTCGTCGCAGCGCCGGCCAGCGCCGCTTCGATGCCGGCCTCCTCGAGGGACTCGGACAGGACCTCTGGATCGCGGCGCTGCTCGACGTGGATGCGCTTGCCGAGGGCGGTGTAAAGGGGGCCGAGCACCTCGTTCCCGTGCTGCTGCTCAGCCGCGATGCAGACGCGAACCGGGCCCCAGGCCCTTTCCTTCATCAGCTCCTTGTACTCCTCCGAGAGGCCCTCGCGGTTCTCGTTCAGTACCCCGAGCGACATGACACGCCAGCGGGTGGTCACCGGTCGCACCTTCTCCACTTCGAGCATCCAGCGCGAGGTGATCCAGGCCCAAGGACAAAGTGGGTCGAACCAGAAGTCGGCACGGACGCGGTCGGCATCGATCAGGGCATCGGGCACAGGGAACTCCTTCGCGTTCTCCTCGCTCAACGCCGGATCGCCCGCCCATGTTCCATCGCCGGGCGTCAGTACCGGTCGAGCTCCTGGGTGAGCTGATCGAGCCCCATTCCGCCGAGGCTCAACGCGTAGCGATGGAAGTCCCTCAGGTCGAAGGCGGCACCCTTGCGATCCTTGGCGGCCTGGCGGTTCTCGAGCCAGACCCGCTCACCCACCTTGTAGGAGATGGCCTGGCCCGGCATGCCGAGGTAGCGGTCGACCTCAGAGGCCATGAAGTCGGCCGGGAAACACGACCGTTCGATCACGAACGGCAGGGCGAGCTCGGCAGTCCAGCGCTCACCTGGGTGGTAGCGCTCGCCGGCTGGGATCGGAAGCTCGAGGTGCATGCCGATGTCCACGATCACCCGAACCGCTCGCATGGCCTGCGACGAGAGCATGCCGAGCTCGTAGACAGGATCGTCTAGATAGCCGAGCTCGCCCATCAGGCGTTCGGCGTAGAGCGCCCAACCCTCGCCATGCCCTGAGGTGAACCCCGCCAGGCGCTGGAACCGTGTCAGACGGTCCGAGAGCAGCCGAACCTGGGCGACCTGGAGATGGTGGCCCGGGACGCCCTCGTGGTAGCAGATCGAGACCTCGCGCCACAGCGGGAAGCGCGTCTTGCCGAGGGTGGGATACCAAGTCCGGCCGGGCCGCGACAGGTCCTCGCTCGGGCCGGTGTAGTACATCGCTGCGGCTCCGCCTGGCGGCGCGATCATGGCCTCGCACCGCCGGATGGGCTCGGCGATGTCGAAGTGGACGCCGTCGAGCGCAGCGATGGTCGTGTCAATCAGCGCCTGGTTCCAGCTCTGGAAAGCGTCGGCACCATCGATGACGCGGGCCGGGTCGGACTCGATGAGGTCGATCACCTCGCTCAGCGATGCCCCGGGCGCGATCACCTCGCACAGAGCAGCCATGCGGCCCTCGATGCGGTACAGCTCGGTCCAGCCCCAGGCGTAGGTGTCCTCGAGGTCGAGCTGGGCTCCTGTGAAGGAGCGAGCGGCCAGTGCGTAGCGCTCCCGGCCGACCGGGTCGACCGGCGTGGCCACCGGGACGTAGTGCTCGCGGAGCCACGCTCCGAGCTCGAGGTAGGCCCTCGAGGCTTCGCCGGCAGCCTGGTCCAGCTCGGCGGCGCTCGGTCCGCCCGGGTAACGGCGCACGAGGTTCGCGAAGAACGAAGAGCTTGCGTCCTCGAGGCCACCCCAGGCCGCGCACTGGGCTGCGCAGGCCAAGACCTGGCGCCGAGCGCTCACGAGGCCACGCGAGATGCCGTCTCCCAACGTCGCTCGAAACCCTGCGAGCGCCTCCGGAACCGCCCGCATCCGGGCGGCAGCGACCTGCCAGTCCGCCTCGTTCTCGAGACTCATGAGATCGAAGCTCTGGCGCACCGCGCCGTGCGGGCTGTGCAACACCCTGAGGGAGCGAAAGTCTTCCCCGGCGTCGTGAAGCTCCAGCGACGTGGTGAGGCGCTCGCTCATCACCGCGGCAGCGATCCGGTCGGCGTCGAGATCGGTTGGCGACTCGCTGAGGGCGGCCAAGGCGTCTCGCTGCAGCCCGGCGCGTTCCTCGTTGCCTGCCGGCGAGAGGTCGGGCAGCCGGTCGTCGTGACCGGGGACACCCCACGAGGTCGCTGAGATCGGGTCGCTCGCTGCCATCTCCTCGATGTATCGGTCGGCGACTTGCTGGACTGAGGCCATGCCGCAGGTTAAGCGCCTCGCCGTGTGCTGTGCCTGTGTAGTGGAGTGCTTTGCCCGTGGATCGGAGTGCTTCGCCTCTGGAGTGGCAGTCGGGTCGTTGACTCGAAAATTCAATGATCGTAGAGTTAAACGACCGTTGAATTAAGGGGCCAGCCGTGTGGGCGATGATCGTCAAGGAGTTCCGGCAGCTCAGGCGGGACAGGCGAACCCTGGCGATGATGATCCTGTTGCCGGTTCTCATGCTCGTGATCTTCGGGTATGCCGCGAGCTTTGACGTGTCCGACATCCCGACCGTCGTGGTGGGCCCACAGGCTCGGCTGGCTGCTTCACAGTTGCACCGGCCCTTCGAGATCATCGGGACCTACCCGGATGCGAGCGGGTCCTTCGCTCGGTCACGCCTGCAGGACGGCAAGGCGGTCGTGGCGGTGGTCACCGGCAAGAGCCCTGTGCTCGTCCTGATGGACGGCACGCAGCTCTTCTCGGTGCAGACGGCTGAGGGCGCGCTCGGACGCATGGCTCAGGCGGCGAGAGCCAAAGGGGAGTCGCCCCCGTCCTTCAGTGTGCGGATCCTGTTCAACCCGAGGCTCAAGACGTCATGGGTCATGATCCCGGGCCTCGCCGGCTTGATCCTCGTCTTCATCGGCACGCTCATCACGAGTCTCGGGGTCGTGCGAGAGCGACAGGCGGGGACGCTCGAGCAGCTCGCGGTGATGCCGTTTCGCCCCTGGGATGTCATCGTCGGCAAGATCATCCCCTACCTGATGGTGGCGGCGCTCGACCTCGTGGTGATCATCGCGGTAGGCACGCAGCTCTTCGGCGTGCCGTTCCTCGGAAGCATCGCGACGTACGGTCTCGGGGCCGCGCTGTTCCTTCTCGTCACCTTGGGCATGGGCGTTCTCATCTCGACCCTGTCGCAGAACCAGGGCCAGGCCATCCAACTGGCCTTCATGATCATGGTGCCCCAGGTTCTGCTGTCCGGCCTCATCTTTCCCCTGTCGTCGATGGCGGCCGGTGTCCGGTGGATCTCCTACATCCTGCCGCTGACCTACTTCATCGAGATCAGCCGTGGCGTGATGCTGAAGGCGACGCCCATCACAGCGCTGTGGACTCCTCTCGTTCTGTTGACCGTGCTGGCCGTCGCGGTCCTCGGGCTCGCGATCCTCAGGTTCAGGCGTGACCTGGCGCCGAGCACCCGCCCGAGCAGGGCAGCTCCGGAGCCCGGCCCGGAGCCCGCTCCATCATGAGGTGGGGACTTCAGGCGGCGAGCGTCCGGTTCGGGTCCCGGACCGTGCTCGAGGAGGTCACGCTGTACGCCAAGCCGTCGACTGTGACGGTCGTCGTCGGCGGCGACGGCGCCGGGAAGTCCACCTGCCTCAAGGCACTGGTCGGGCTCGTCCGGCTGAGCGGTGGCGCGGTGCAGCGCCCTCCGAAGAACGAGACCGGCTACGTACCGGCGAGGGCCGGCTTGTATCCCGACCTCACCGTTGCCGAGAACGTCGAGTTCATCGCACGTGCTTACGGTGTGACGCGTGGCGGGCTCGAGACGCGCTCCTCCGAGATGCTCGAACGCCTCGGCCTTGCAGGCCTGGCCGAGCGTCTGGGCGGGCACCTCTCCGGAGGCATGCAGCGCAAGCTCTCTGTCGGCCTGGCGCTCTTCCACGAGCCGGCCCTGCTGGTCCTCGATGAGCCGACCACTGGGGTCGACCCGGTGAGCCGGACGAGCTTCTGGCGGCTCATCTCCGGAGCGGCGGCGAGCGGCACGGCCGTCGTCGTGAGCACCACCTACGTGAACGAAGCCCAGAGGGCGTCAACGGTGACGCTGCTCGACGAGGGCCGGTCGATTGCAACGGGCAAGCCGGAGGAGATCGTCGCCGCTCTTCCCGGCAGCCTTGGCGTCGTCCGTTCGGGCGCCCGGCCGGAGGGCCTCTCGTGGCGATGGGGCCGGACATGGCGCGTATGGGCGCCCTCGAGCCGGCTTCCCGAGGGCGCGGAGCCCCTACAGCCGGAGTTCGAGGACGCCGTAGTCATCGCCGCCTTGGCGTCCGAGCAGCGTGCGTAGCGCGATGGCGGTGGTCGCTCGCGCCCGGAACGCGTCCAAGTGTTTTCGTGGCTTCACCGCGGTGGAGTCGGTGGACCTCGTCGTTCACAGCGGCGAGGTGGTCGGGTTGCTCGGAGCGAACGGGGCGGGGAAGACGACGCTCATCCGGCTCCTGCTCGGGTTGCTGAGGCCGACCAGTGGCGAGGCGTTGCTGTTCGAAGCGCTCCCGTCGGTGAGCACCCGGAGGCGAGTCGGCTATGTCCCACAGACACTCGGCCTCTACGACGACATGACCGTCCAGGAGAACTGGGCCTTCACCGCGGCGGCATTCGGTTCGAAGGGCACGGGGCTGCCGGCGAGCATCGTCGACTCGAGGGACGAGTTGGTCGGGCTGCTGCCGCTCGGCGTCCAGCGGCGGGTGGCATTCGCGGTCGCCTTCTCCCACGAGCCGGAGCTGCTCGTGCTCGACGAGCCGACCTCGGGGGTCGGGCCGTTGAGCCGCGCGCGAGTGTGGCAGGACGTCCGCGATAGCGCCGAGCGCGGCACGGGTGTCCTCGTGACGACCCACAACATGGAAGAGGCCGAGCAGTGCGATCGGCTCGTGGTGATGGTCGACGGGCGAGTGGTCGTGGACGGCACCGTCGCTGACGTCATCGCGGGTCGGCGGGTGGTCGAGGTACGGTGCTCCGACTGGAGCAGAGCGTTCCAGGTGCTGGATGCGGCAGGTCTCGTCGTTCAGGTGCACGGCGACGTTCTCCGCGTGCCCGGAACGAGATCATCCGTCGAGGGCCTCCTGGCTCGCAGTGACGTCCGAGCCACGGTCGCGATGGTGCCTGCCAACCTCGAGGAGGCGTTCGTCGTGGTGGCGTCGCGGGACCAGCCGGCGTGAGCCGCACCGGCAGGCGCCCGGGTGCTCCGGAGACGCGCGCGACGATCCTCGCCTCTGCCCGCCGGGGCTTTGGCGCCCGCGGCTACGACGCCACATCGTTGCGCAGCATCGCCGAGGAGGCCGGAGTCGATCCCGCACTCCTCGTCCACTACTTCGGCAACAAGGAGGGCCTCTTCGCTGCGGCCCTCGGCGTCACCGTGCGTCCGTCCGAGCTCTTCGCCGGCCTCGAGACGGCCGAAGTCGGCGAGGCGGTCGAGGCGATCGTCCGCCGCTACGTGGTGATGCTGGACGTTGATCAGACGCGAGACGCACTCCTTTCCCTGGTCCGGTCTGCCGTGTCGAACGAGCGGGCGGCGGCGATGCTCCGGGAGTTCTTGACCGAGGAGATCCTCACCGTCATGAGCGCCCTCATCGATTGTCCCGACGCCCGCCTCCGGGCCTCGCTCGCTGCGGCGCAGCTGGTCGGCATCGCGATGCTCCGTCATGTCGTCCGCGTCGAGCCGCTCGCGGCGGCGAGCAGCGACGAGATCGTTGCGCTAGCGGCTCCAGTGGTCGAGCGTTACTTCCGATGATCCGCGGCTCCTCCGATCCCCGCTTCCGGGCCGTGAGGGAAGCCTTTGCCACCAACTTCGCCGAGCGCGGAGAGCTCGGCGCGGCCGTATGCCTGTCTGTTGGAGGCAGGACCGTCGTCGACCTGTGGGGCGGGTGGGCTGACGGTGACCGCAGTCGCCCGTGGGAGCAGGACACCCTCGTCAACGTCTTCTCGGTAGGAAAGGCGGTCTCGACGGTCTGCGTGGCTCGCCTGGTCGACCGCAAGGAGCTGGTGCTCGACGAGCAGGTCAGCCGCCACTGGCCCGAGCTCGCGGCGTCAGCTGACGGCAAGGAGACGATCACGTTGCGGCAGCTCCTCAGCCATCAGGCCGGCTTGCCCGCCGTTCGGCGCCGCCTCCCGCCCGGCGCGATGCTCCGGCCGGAGGTGATGGAGGCGGCGCTCGCCGCGCAGGAGCCCTGGTGGGTACCAGGGACCGCGCACGGCTACCACGTCAACACGTTCGGCTTCTTGGTGGGAGGCCTCGTCCGCCGTGTCACCGGCCGGTCAATCGGAGGCCTGCTCCGCGCCGAGGTGGCGGGCCCGCTGGGGGCTGACTTCCACATCGGCCTCCCGGCGACCGAGCACGGGCGCGTCGCCGAGTTCCAGTGGCCGGTGCCACCGGCTCCCGAGACCGAGCCCGAGCTCGATGCGAGCGAGCTCATGACCTACAACGCCTACAACAACCCTTCGGGGCTCTCGGGGGCCGGCGTGATCAACACGGCCGAGTGGCGGGCGGCGGAGATCCCGTCGACGAACGGCCACGCCACTGCCAGGGGTGTCGCCCGCATCTTCGAGGCTCTTGCTGCGGGTGGGACGATCGACGGCATTGAGCTCGTCAGCTCGGAGACCCTCGATGCGTTCACAAGAGAGCAGGTCCAGGGGGAGGATCTGGTGTTGCACAGGCCGTCGCGTTTCGGGATCGGATTCCAGCTCACCCAGCCCGAGCGGCCGCTCGGGCCCAACCCGGGTGCCTTCGGCCACTTCGGTGCTGGCGGCAGCGTGGGCTTCTGCGATCCGGAGGCCGGCGTGGCCTTCGGGTACGTCCTCAACACCCTCGGACCCAGGTGGCAGAACCCCCGCAACCGAGCGCTCATCGACGCGATCTACGAGTCGCTCGCCTGAAGGCGTTGGAGGAGGGACCACATCGCGCCCTGTTCCGCTGCGCTCATGTGAGGATCTCTCACTTTCCACGCGACCACCTCTGGCAGGTGTTCCTTGACTTCGGCCAAGTCGAAGCCGTTCAGGAACGCCTTGACGAAAAAGCCTCTTCCCCGCGAGAGGATGGCGGCCTTGGCGCGACCTGCAGGGATGCCGGCTGCAGCGAGCAGCAGCCATGTCAGCGCGACGTCGGTGTCGCCATCGCCCCGGGATGCGTTGGACCAGTCGATGACGATCGGCCCTCTGCCCGAGAGGATCACGTTGAGCGGGTGCAGGTCCAGGTGAATCAGGCGGTCACCTTTCCCACAGGGCGAGTCGCGGGTCCAGTCGGGCGCCGGGATCTCGTGCAGGCGCCGGTGGAGGTCCGCCAATAGCTTCCCCTGCCGGCTGAGAGTCCAGGGTTGCCGGCTCACGGCCGAGAGCATCGATGGCCCGTCGACGCGCTCCATCACGAGGTCGGTGCCGTCGCCGCTGATCTCGACGACCTCGGGCACCGGATAGCCGTTCGAGCGGGCGTACTCCATCGTTCGCGCCTCGGTTGCCATCGAACGACCTTCCCGAGACCGGCGGAGCACGAGTGAAGGCCCGTACTCGAAGATGTCGGAGTCGCGGCCGGAGGCGAGCAAGGGACCCGGTTGGTTCACGGTGAAAAGGTACCGACGCAGAGCGACCCAACCGAGCCCCTGAGAAGATGGTCCGGAGCTTTCGCCTGGAGAAGGGCAACGGATGCGAAGAGACAAACCGAAGACGCGGCCATCGCGGCGCTCTCACCCGATCTTTGCCCGTCTCTACGGCTGGTTCTCCCCGCGGAGCGAGAAGGCCGGCACGGGCGTGCACCGCGAGGAGCTGCTGAGCGGGCTCACCGGCCGGGTCGTCGAAGTGGGGGCCGGCAACGGGCTGAACTTCGCCCACTACCCGCCGGGCGTCGACAGCGTGACCGCCTACGAACCCGAGTCGCACCTCCGGCGGCTGGCCGAGCTGGCCGCTGCGACTGCTCCAGTGCCGATCGAGGTGTCGGACGCTGCGGCGGAACACATCCCGGCCGCCGATGCCGCTTTCGATGCCGCTGTCGTGTCGCTAGTGCTGTGCTCGGTTGCCGACCAAGGGGTCGCACTGGCCGAGCTGTACCGCGTGTTGAGGCCCAATGGTGAGTTGCGTTTCTACGAGCACGTGCGTTCGGGCAACCGGAAGCGAGCGAGGTTGCAGGATCGGGTCGATCCTCTGTGGTCGTCGATCTTCGGGGGCTGCCATCCCAATCGCGATACCGAGGCCGCTATCGTCGCCGCCGGCTTCGTCGTCGAACGTTGCCATCGCTTCAACTACGAGCCTGTCCCTCTCACTGCTCCGGTCGCGCCAGTCGTGATCGGGGTCGCGCGGCGAGTCGGCTGAGCCCGCGCCGAGACTGCCGCGCGTGACAGGCTGGTGAGATGTCCAGGCCTTTGTCGCCGGAAGCCGCACGAGCGCGGACGTTGCAAGCTCGGTCGCTCGCGATCGGGATGGGGTCAGCAACGATCCTCGTGTCAGCGGTCCTCTTCTATCAGTTCGGTTACGTGGTCCATTCCCACAGCGTCGGGCGGGGTGCCGTGGCGGGCGCAATCGCCTTGGTCACGTTCACCATCATCGACATCGTCTACTACCGGGTGATGGTGCGAACGATCCGCATTAGGGCAGGGAATTCGGGCGGTCCCAGAGGCTCGGGCTGAGTCAGCTCGAGCCGGTGCAGAGGTCCGTGCTGTAGGTGATGACCACGTCCGCCTGGGAGATGTTCGAGGTACCCGAGGCCGAGGTTCGCCTCCACTCGACCTTGACGTCGTGGCCACGGAGTGCGGCCGCGCCGCCGGGGTCGGTCCAGGTGAACGAGAACGCCGAGGCTCTCGTGCCGACCGGAACGAACCGGACTTGTCCCGGCGGCACCAGCGTGAGACCGCCCACCCAGCTGTCGACCAGTCGGAACTCTACGGGCGCCCCGCTCACGACTGCGCTCACCGTGATTGCCGTGGCGTAGATCGACGCCGTGTCGGTCTCGAGTGCCCCGATTGACGCGTAGGTGGACGACGAGGTGGTGACCGAGGTCTCGGTCCATCGGGTCGCCTGGCAATTCACTGGCGAGCCGCCAGAGCCGGTCCCAGCAGCAAGAGCGACGGCGGGCGCTACGAGTGCGGCTACGACGATGACGGCTACTACGAGGACCTTCCGCATGGGGCCTCTCCTTCCAGAGTGCATCGGGAGTTGACGCTTCACTGACATTACGGTCCGCGCTCCACCAACACAACGATCCCGACGAACTCGAGCACCGGGACCGCACTTTTGTCGTCCCAGGCTGCACCAGCACGTTCCACTGGACCGCCGCGCAGGAGTGCCTTCTCCTCTGAGGAGCGGTGGCTGGGGCAAGACGCCGCGCCCGGTCCGGCCTGCCTCAGTGGTCGAGGAATCCCGCCTCAGTGTGAGAACCGTCGCAGAGCGGCTTGTTCTTCGACTGGCCGCAGCGACAGAGCGTCATGCGGTTGCGCCACTCGATCTCCTCGCCGTCGGGCCCGGTGACCACGACGCGCCCGGTCACCCAGAGTGGACCGTCGTCGATCACACCGATCTCGTCGGCAAGCTCCGGCTCTATGTCCGCGCCGTCGGCTTCGACCCGGTAGGTCAGGGCGCCCGACGGGCAGCGCTCGATCATGGCCATCACCTGAGCACGCACGATGCTGTCGTCAGTGCCCGAGCCCGACACGAGCTTCCAGACGTTCGTGATGCGATTCCCGCAAAACCCAGCATGAACGCAGACCGAGCGGTCGTCGCGGACGACGATGCCGGTCCCGAGGTAGGTCTTCGAGCGCGAGTCATAGTTCTCAGCCAGGCCGGCGCCTGTGCCAGCGGCGTCGAAGCCGACCTTGGCATGGGTCCCATCGCAGAAGGGCTTGTTGGAGGACTGCCCGCAGCGGCAGAGTGCATAGCGTGCGGGAGCCTCGAGGCGGGTGGTCGTCTGCCAGGTGAGCGGCTCGCCGTACTCGGAGCGAACCGGCCGCCGCCGGGTGATCGGGACCCCGCCCGCAACGACGTACGGTCCGTTCGGCGTGACCTGCACCCGCGCCTCCAAGCGCTCCGCCTCGTCGCTCATGCTCGCCTCCTCATTCAAGTCGTATTCAAACCCCAAAGCTAACGACCTACGCTGCCATCATGAGATACGGAGCCGGGCTCAACACGTCGAAAGCCATCACTGAGGTCGTCGAGGAGGCGCGCAAACTCGCCGACGAGGGCTTCTCGTGCCTCAGCAGCTCGCACATCTTCGGCTACGACGCCATCGCCTTGTTGGAGGTGGTCGGGCTCCAAGTCCCCGACGTCGAGCTGATGACGGCAGTCGTCCCGATCTACACCCGCCATCCGATCGCGATGGCCCAGCAGGCGTTGACGGTGCAGGCGGCGACCGGTGGGCGTTTTGCTCTCGGCATCGGCCTGTCGCACCAGGTGTTGGTCGAGGCCGTGTACGGGTTGAGTTTCGATCAGCCATTGCGGGCGATGCGTGAGTACCTGGCAATCCTGATGCCGCTGCTCCACCACGAGAATGTCCGGTTCCGCGGCGAGACCGTGAGTGCGTCTGCGGGACCGCTCGAGATCGACGTGCCGGCACCGCCTCAGGTCATCGTCGCCGCTCTCGGGACGGCCATGCTCGAGCTGGCGGGCGAGGTCGCTGACGGGACCGCCACGTGGATGACCGGGCCGAAGACGTTGGCCGAGCACATCGTGCCGACGATCCGGTCGGCGGCCGAGCGCGCAGGGCGACCGTCACCCCGGGTTTGCGCGGCGCTGCCGGTATGTGTGACCGACGAGGTGGAGGCAGCCCGCCGGCGCGCCGACGAGGTCTTCTCGCTCTACGGCAGCCTGCCGTCGTACCGGGCGATGTTGGACCGGGAGGGCGCAGCCGGCCCGGGCGACGCCGCGATAGTGGGCAGCGAGGCGGCGGTGCGGGCTGTGCTCGAGGAGATCGAGGCAGCTGGGGTGACGGATTTCTCGGCCGCGCCCATCGGGAGCCGCGAGGAGATAGACCGGACGACGGCGTTGTTCCGGGAGCTGACTTCTGCGGGGTGATGCCGAGCGCCATCGCGGTGATCGACCCGGGGAGCGATCCGATCGGGGGGCCGGCCTTCGTGGAGGACGGGTTCAGCAACATGAACACGGTGTGTCTCTCCGTCGTGTTCGACACCCAGATCGCCTGAGTGCGCGGGATGCTCGCCACAGTGTCGAGATCGAGCGAGGCGGCGTCGTACTCGCTCATGCCCTGCGCCGTCATCGTCATGGGGTTGACGCGCACGATGCCGTACTCCGTCACGGCAAAGGCGGCGCTACCCGTGCAGTCGAAGGCGATCGATGACGTATCGGTGGCTGAGTCCCACATCTTGATCGACCGCTCGTAACGATGATCCGCCAGCGACACCACACCGACGGTGGGTGAGGGGGAGACGAGATCGGCGCCGTGGTTCCCGACGAGCGCGAGCGTGCCGGTCGGTGAGACTGCGATTGCACCCGGCAGGACCTGGAAGGCGGAGCCCGGTGTCGGTTCTCTCTGTGGGAACCGGATCGTGAGGATCACCCGACGCTGTGTCATGTTCAACTTGGAGAGGCCGTCGAACGAGGTGACGTAGGCGATACCACTAGGGGCGAAGGCGACCCCCCACGGCCCACTGCCGGCGGGGCTCTTGCTAGCGATCGTGATCGTGGTAGTCGACGTGGACGTGCCGCTCGGGTGGGCGAGGTCCACCTCGGTGACGGTGTCACCCGAGGGCCCTGGTAGATCTATCGCGGCGCTTCCCGTATGGGCGACGAGGGCGTAGTGGCCGTCCGGCGAGATCGCCAGCCCGCCCGAGTAGGGCGTGGGGCCACGCATGCTCGTCAGGACCCGGGCGCTGCCGGTCGGTGCTTCGAGAGCGACGAGGTACTCCGTCTCTTGCGAGAATTGTGCCGAGCCACTTGCCACGGCGTAGACCGTCTTGCCGTTGGGTGCGACGGCAAGAGCTGCGATCGACGAAAGGTGGTCGGGGAGGGGTCGCGACCAAGCGAGGCGTCCGGAAGGGAGGTCGATCGCCGCGACCTGGTCCGGCTGTGAGGGTTGGGTGTAGAAAGCGCGCACGACGTAGGCGACGACTTGGGGATCGGAGGGCGCCGCGGCACACGTGCGATCGAGCACGGCCACGGGATTGGGGTGCCCGGGGTGCTTGTGGTTTACGTGGTGCTTGGAGGGTCCGGTCGTGCCCGTGGGCTTGACCCGGGCGCGGCCGCCGAGGTGGGTGACGACGATGGCCGCCGTGGCCCCGAGGGCGACCGTCACGACGACAGCAACGGCGAGCGAGGCGCTGCGGCGCCACGTGCCGGTCCAGCCGGTGGGTCCGGTCCTCCGGCGAGCCGTGCCGGACTCGAGGCGGGCGGTGGCGTGGTGGAAAATGGCCTCGCGCTCGTTAGCGGTCGGGGAGGCGGCAGGCGGCCCTGCGCGGCGGATGAGGGAGATCAGTGCGTCGAGGTCCATGACGGTCCTAGCCCTTCGTCGGGAATGCCTTTCGGGGGCGCCCCGTCGGGCGCGTCACCGGGGTCGTGAGTGCCGGTAGGGGAGACGGGCGGCGACTCGTCAAGCGCGCGCGACAACCGCTTGAGAGCCCGGTGGAGGCGGACGTTGACCGCGTTGATCGAGCACCCGAGCACGGCGGCCGCCTCGGCGCGGCTGAGCTCGTCCCAGGCGAGCAGCCGGAGCAGCTCCTGGTCGCGCGGTGCGAGTTTGGCGATCGCAGCGGCGAGGCGGTCGTGCAGGGTCGTGGGAGAGCTGTCGTCAGGAAGCGGCGGCACAGGTCTCTGGCTGAGCTTGGTCACGAGCCGGGAGCGCCGTGCGTCACCTCGGCGGTGATCGGCCACCACGCGGCGTGCCACGCCGATCAGCCACGCGCGGCTCGAGGGCGCGGCGTCCTTGTCGTTGCGCCTGCGCCAAGCGACGGCGAAGACCTCCGCCACGACATCACCGACGTCAGAGTGTTCCCGGCGCCGGTTCTCGACGTACCGGTAGACAGCGTCGACGTTGTCGTCGTACAGGCGGCGGAACTGCACCTGCTCGTCGCCGGTCATCGCCATCCCAGCATCTCACTCACAAGCCATCTCACTCACAAGCCATCTCACTCACAAGATGGCCTGCATGCCCGCGAATCTTTCACGCAGGTGAGGCGGGTGCCCTCGTTGTCGGCCGTGTGGGGAGCTATCTGCCGTACGGGGAGTTGACGCCCGACGCGGGCGGTGACACCGCCGGCGCCACCGAGCGAGTCGCACGCGGCAGGAGCGCGCACGTGAGGCCCGACAGGGCTGCCATCGAGCCGCCGTAGATCCACAGGTGGTGGAAGTGATCGAGCGCGCCGGCGGCGGACGTCGGAGTCCCGAGGATCACGACCAGCAGTGCGACGCCGAGCGCTCCGCCGATCTGGCGAGCGGTCTGGTTCACGGCAGACCCGACTGCGAAGCGGTCGGCCGGCAGGCTCGAGACGGCCGCAGCGCTGAGCACAGGAAACGTCAGGCCGATCCCGAGCCCGACGATCAGCGTCGCCGGTAGCCACCGCGTCACGTACTCGGGCTGCAGGCCGACCCGGGTGGCGTACCACGCCAGCCCGCTCGCGAAGGTGGCCGCGCCGATCAAGAGGACCGGCCGGTATCCGATCCGCGCCGCCAGGCGCCCGGCGGGCGCCGACACCGCCGCGACGACGAGCGGTCCCGGAGTGACGGCCAGCCCGGCCCTGAGGATCGTATAGTGCCAGACGCTCGTCAGGAACAGGATGTTCCCGAGCAACATCGCGAAGAAGCCCATCGCATACAACAGACTCGCCAAATTTGCCACGCTGAACGAGCGCGCCCGGAAAAGAGCCAGCTGCAACACGGGCTCGTCGTGATGGGCCGATCGGTACAAGAAAGCTGCCATGAGGACCGACGCAGCCGCGAACCCGCCGATGATCTTCGGGTTCGACCATCCCCAGGTCTCCCCTTGCGAGATCGCCAGCACAAGGGCGCCGAGCCCGATGCTGACGAGCGCTACCCCGAGGTAGTCAGGTGCCGCGATCGAGGGCGTCGGGACGGACTCGATCAGAACACGACGGCCGACGAGGTACGCCACCGCCCCGACTGGCAGGTTCACGAAGAAGGCCCAGCGCCACCCACCGGCCGAGACGAGCAACGCCCCTAGGGATGGCCCGGTCGCGACGGCGAGGGCGCCGACGCCGCCCCACAGGGCGACGATCTGCGAGCGCCGCTCGGTGGGAAAGGCGCCGAGCAACAACGCGAGGGAAGAGGGCAGCAGCGCGGCAGCGCCAGCGCCCTGGACGAGCCGGCCCGCGACGAGCAGGGAAACCGTCGGAGCCAGTCCGCACAGCGCCGAGCCGAGGGTGAAGACGGCCAGGCCGCCGAAGAAGACCCGGCGCCTACCGAGTCGGTCAGCTGTGCGTCCTGCAGTGACGAGAAGCGAGCCGAACACGATGCTGTAGCCGGTGATGACCCACGCGAGTGCCGCCTTGGACTCGAGCGGGAAAGATCTCTCGAGGGCCGGGAACGCGATGTTCACGATCGAGAGGTCGAGTGAGGCCATGAAGGCGCCTAGCGCCGTGACCAGGAAGATGGCGGAACGGCGGGTCTCAAGCTCCCCCTCGACCGGAATGGCATTCAGTTCTGTCATGAAACGCACCCTACAGCCATGCGTTGCATGATGCAACTCCGCGCCTATGCTGCTGGTCATGGAGCGGAAAAGCTTTGCGACGATGGACTGCTCGGTCGCCCAGTGCCTCGAGGTCGTAGGTGAGTGGTGGAGCATGTTGGTGGTGCGGGATGCGTTTCTTGGGGTCAGCCGTTTCGACGACTTCCAGCGCCGCCTCGGCATCTCGCGCAACATCTTGCAGCAGCGCCTCGCGAGGCTGGTCGACACAGGCGTATTCGAGCGTGTCCGGTACTCCGAGCGACCGGTCAGGTACGACTACCGTCTCACCGACAAGGGCCGAGACCTCTGGCCAGTCCTCACCACGATGAGGCAGTGGGGGGATCGGTACGCAGCCCCGTCAGGGCCGCCCGTCGAGCTCCGGCACAAGGGGTGCGGCGAGGTCGCCGAGGCGGTGCTCGTGTGCGGGTCGTGCGGCGAGAAGGTGACCGCCCGCGATTTCGTAGCGGAGCCGGGAGTGGGGAGGAAGGCTCCCAGCTTTCGCTAGCCAGCCTTGGGTAGCTGAGCCTTCGGTAGCTCAGCCTTCGGTGAAGCTCCCATCGTCCCGGCGAACCACGGTCCCGAGGCTCATCATCTCGGCAAGCAGGTCGGCCCGGTCCGAGCGGTGCGAGAGAGCGAACTCGATCTCGCCCCAGGTGGCCGCCAGGTTCTCCTGGCGTCGCAGGTGGAGCGACTGGTCGACCGCACTGTCCCAGAGCCGGTTCATCATGTCCGTGCCGGCGTGACGTGCGCCGTCTGAGCCGATCCAGGTCCGGTCCCGCATCTCCGAGAGCGCCGTGCGCAACCAGGCGACGTGCGGGGTCTCGTCCGAGCGGATGTGAGCGACGAGTCGTGCCGCCGCACCTTCGCCTGCTACGAGGCTGTCGTCGCTCAGCACGGCTTCCGCCCAGGCGAAGCTGTGGAACGCCGAGATCTCGATCAGGAGCAGGCCGATCATCCGCGCGACGAGCGTCTCGAGGCGGAAGTCGACGTCGGCCGGGAGCAAGCGGCTGGCAAGCGCTTGCGCCTGTGCGCTGGCGACGGCGGCCGCGGTCCGCGGCCCGGCGCCGATGCCCATGCGAGCGAGCATCCGCGTCGTCTCGTCCTCGGAGACCGGGCTCTCGAACGCGATGTCCCGAGCGACGAACCACATGTCCTTGTGACCCGCCTGGTCGCCGTAGCCGGCCTCGTCCCTGGCGTGGGCCTCGAACAGGCCGCCGTCTATGTGGGCGATGGCCGTGCCCGTGACGTCCTCCTCGAAACTGGCCTGGAAGTCCGGGATCGGTAGCAGCCGCAGCATGCCCCCGAAACCCTCGACGGTGCCGATCCGCGTCAGGCTCGAGATCGTCGGTCCCGGCACACCGTTCCTCAGGAGGTACTTCGACTGCTCGACGTTCGGGAAGCTCGCCGGCCAACGATCGAGAGGGATGTCGAGGAGAGGCGAGCCGAAGTCGGTTTGCCGCCTAGCTTCCCAGGCATGGATCGCAGGCCAGCGGTTCTTCGTGCGAGGGGAGACGTAAGTGCCGTCCGCGTCGAACCCGCCGTGACAGCGGACGCCGTTAGCGACCAGAGGCTCGGCGATGTCGTGATCGGCGAGCAGCTCCTCCTCGCTGTACTCGAGTTGGTCGGTGACGGCCGTCATGGCGCGAGTCTACGGGAGCACGCCGTGGGTAGCCTCGCCGTCTGTGCCTGATGCTGTGCCTGATGCTGTGCCTGACGCTGGCTCCACCCCGAGCACGCGGCCGATCCCTTACTCCGAGATCGCCCGGTTCCCGTTGCCAGGCACGGCCGTGCCGGTGCAGGTCGCGTTCGGGCCCGGCGACCGGGTTCTCACGTATCTCCACAGCCCCGAGGGCTCGCTTGAGCGCCGGCTCTTCGCCCTCGATCTCGTCGCCGCAGTGGCGGGACGGTCACCCGAGCCGCGTGAGATCTCCGTCGGGAGCCCGGCGCTCAGGCCGGCGGTCACCGAGGAAGGGCTCTCGATCGAGGAGCAGCTCCTCCGGGAGCGCTCACGGGAAGTCGGACTCGGGATCAGCTCGGCGTCGTGGGCAGACGAGGCCGACGTCCTCCTCGTCCCGCTACCGGACGGGCTCCACGTCGTCACGGGCCTGTCAGCAGATATCGCCGCGCCGGAGTCCCACCTCGTCGTCGGTAGCGAGGGCCTGGCGCCGATACTGAGCCCGCGACTCTCGCCGGACGGGACCAAGGTCGCCTTCGTCCGGGAGGGAGAGCTGCACGTCGTGGGTACTGCGCCGGCCACGACCCCGGGCTCCGCCGCGCCCGGCTCCGAGCCCCGCCGGCTCACCGCTTCTGCATCCGATGGGATCACGAACGGGCTCGCCGAGTTCATCGCCCAAGAGGAGATGGACCGCGCCGAGGGTCTCTGGTGGTCTCCCGACTCGAGGCTCATCGCCTTCACCGAGGTCGACGAGCGCCACATCCCCGTCTACAGGATCGTCCACCAGGGCAGCGACTTGGTCGGGCCGAGCGCGGAGGAGGACCACCGCTACCCGTTCGCCGGCAAGGCGAACGCGATCGTGCGGCTCGGCGTGATCGACGTGACCGGCGCGGCGGACCCCACCTGGATGGACACCGGAGACGACGACCACTACCTCGCCCGGGTGCACTGGCTGCCCGACGGCGGGCTCGTCGCCGAGCTCGAGCCGAGGGACCAGGCCACTCTGCGGATCGTGCGCCTCGACCCGGCAACCGGCGACCGGTCCCCTCTCCATGTCGAGACGTCAGAGCCCTACGTCAACCTCCACCACGACTTCCGGGCGCTCGAGAGCGAGCCGCACAGCGGCGAGTGGATCTGGAGCTCGGAGCGCACCGGCTTTCGCCACCTCGAGGTCCGGTCCCGCTCGGGCGAGCTCGTCCGTGTCCTCACATCGGGGGAGTGGCAGGTCGACCAGCTCGAGGCGGTCGACGAAGACCGCGGTCTCGTCTACTTCACGGGCACTAAGGACGGGCCGACCGAGCGACACCTGTACTCGGTGCCCCTCGAAGGGGGCGAGATCGAGCGCATCACGACCGAGCCGGGGACCCATGCGGTGGTGGTCGGTGAGCGAAGCGGGCTCTACTTCGATCGTCACGGCGCGCTCGGCACGCCCCCGGTCGCCCGGGTGTGCTCCACGGACGACGGCTCGGTGCGAGCGACGTTGCACGACCGGCGTGATCCCCGGATCGACGCGCTCGGCCTCGTGCCTCCCGAGCTCGTCACGATCTCTGCGGACGATGGGACCGAGCTCCACGGCCTCGTCTACCGGCCGGAGCTGGCATCGGCCGTGCCTCCAGTTCTTGCAGCGCCTCCGCCTCTCGTGGTCCACGTGTACGGAGGCCCGCACGCCCAGCTCGCCGTGAACGACTGGGGTCCGACGGTGAATCTGCGCGCGCGAAGCGCTCCGGCGTCTCGGATTCACGGTGCTGGTACTGGACAACAGGGGGAGTGCGCGGCGGGGGTTGGGTTTCGAGCGGGCTCTCTGGCACCAGATGGGAGAGGTCGAGGTCGCCGACCAGGCAGCCGGTGTCCGTTGGGCGGTAGCGCACAAGCTGGCCGATCCTGCCCGGGTCGGCATCTACGGCTGGAGCTACGGCGGCTACATGTCCCTGCTGTGCCTCGCCCGGGCGGGCGGCATGTTCCGGGCCGCCGTCGCGGGTGCGCCCGTCACGCACTGGGACGGGTACGACACTCACTACACCGAGCGCTACATGGGCACTCCCGATCGCAACCCGACGGGTTACCACGCGAGCAGCCCCCTCACCCACGTCGGCGAGATGGAAGGCGAACTGCTGCTCGTCCACGGCCTGATCGACGAGAACGTCCACTTCCGCCACACAGCGCGGCTCATCAATCGGCTGATCGCGGCGAGAAAGCGGTATCAGCTCCTCTGCTTCCCCGACGAGCGCCATCTCCCCCGGCGTGAAGAGGACCGCGCCTTCCTCGAGGAGCAGGTCATCGGCTGGCTGAGGGAAGCGCTCAGCAGCTGAGGCTGCCGAGGCGGCTTCCGGCTCGAGCTACCAGGGCGCCGTGGTCGTTGTCGTGCTGCCTGCGCTCGTCGTGGTCGTGGTCGTGGTGGTGGTACCCCCGCCGCTCGTCGTCGACTTGACCGGAGTGCCGGAGTTGGTCGAGGCGGCCGAGTGCACGAGATACCAAGTGCCTCCGAAGGCGACGATCTTCTCGCCCTTCGACTGTCCGGCTTTGCCGTCACCGACGAAGGTGTAGACGGGCCAGCCGTTGTAGGTGACCTGCCACTTGCCCCCTCGCGTGACGTGGGAGATCTTGCCCTTCACGCCCGAGGATCCCGTGATCCTGGCGTTCTTTGCGACGAGCAGCGGCGGCCAGTTCCCGAGGCACATGGTGCTCTTGCAGTGGATCTTGCCCGTGGATTCGGTGCTGAGCACGTAGAGGGAGAAGCCGGCCGAATTCGTCAGCACATCCCCGAACTTGCCGACCTTGCGTGATCCGAGCGTCGGCTTCGCCGTGGAGGCCTTGATTTGCTGGGCACCGGATCTCACGTGCTGGGCCCCGGCTGACAGCGGCACTGCGACGGAACCGCCGATTGCTGCTGCAGCGACCACTCCTGCGATCACCCGGCGCCGGAATCTCGAGCTTCGAGCGTGTGTCCATGCGAAGTCCTCCAGGTGCTGGGCGATCTCTTCGCTCGGTTATACGAGGCTGCCATCCGGAGGCATTGCCGGGTCTTGTCTCGACCACAGGTCAGAGCACTCCCGGCACGTCTCCTCGGAGACGAGACCCGTCTTCATGATGAGCGGGAAGAGCTTGCAAGCGACACAAAAGCCGAAGAAACACTCGAGCGACGCAGCTACCGTCAGCGCACCGAGGACCCTGTAGGCCGCCTTCTTTCGCCCGAACCCGTAATGCAGGAGCAGAGCCGTAGCCGAGAAGGCGAGTCCGATGCCTTGGGCGAGGCGTTTCGGCGGCCCGGGCACGAACTTGTGCTCGATGTCCAGCCTCGGCGTGACGACCTTCGTCGCGAACTGGCCGAGCGGGCTCAGTTTGGGGCCAGTCAGCACGCGGGCAGCAAAACCGTAGGTGAGGGGAACGAGGACCCACGGCTGGTCGAGCGCGATTGTGGCTGCTGACATCGTGACGACGCCACCTGCCACGACCCGGGCCGAGGTCTCGTTCACGGGGTTGGGGAATCCGATCATGTGGTTCTCTTGCTCTTTCTGCTCGAACGATCTCTGCTCAGGCGATCTTCGATTGTGCCTCGTACGCCGCGCCGGTCTGGTCGGCGAGCGCGATGGCAGTGATGCGCTTCTCGATCGACAGAGGCTTGCCCGGCAGCGGATCCATGACGAATCGTCCCACGGTTCGGCCTCTTTGCTGAACGAGCAGCTCGATCTCCTCGGCGGGCAAGCCGGCCGCGTCGACTGCGAAGCGTGTCGTCCCGAGCTCGACTTCTCCCGTCCGCTCGAGCCTCGGGCGCGTAGTGGGGGTGAGCGTCGCCTCGAAACGGCAGCTCCTCAACGACAGCACCTCGCACAGGGCCTCGCAGGCGGCCTCGGTCACGGCGCTCGCGGAGGCACCTGTGGCCACGAGGTCGGAAGCGTCCCGGATCACCGCCAGGTAGCCCCCTTCCTCGGACGCCATCTGGTAACGCTGCCGGCTGCGCACCGCGATCTCGGTCACCGCGACGCCGACGACGAGAAGAGCGATCGTCGTCTCTATGTCGGTGCTCTGGGAGATCGCCAGGCGTTCGTATGGCTTGGTCAGGAAGAAGTCGAACCAGACCGCTGCTGACACGGTGGCGATCAGGCCCGCGGACCGGTAGCCGGCCGACGCGACGCCCACGACTACGGCGACGAGGACAAGAGCGGCAGCGGCATTCGCGAGATGGTCGCGGAACGGCACAATCAGCAACGCGACCGCAGGCGGGGCGAGGAGGCTCGCACCGAGGCTCGAGGCGCCGCCGCATGGTCACGGTTGAATTGCGCCTGCTGGCCGTGCGCGAAGCGAGCGGGGACCCGAGCGCGTGAGCGCGAACGACGCCAGCCGTGCGAGCAGATAGCCGCCAGTGGCGAGGCTGGTGATGAAGAAACTCACCGGCGGGCTGAAGTAGAAGCCGAGCAACAGGCCGATCCAGGTGCACGCGAGAGCTGCGACGACCGACACCGCCATCGCCCTCGATGGCCGCGAGCAGAGCCGCTCGGCGATCGCCGCCGGGGCGACGAGCAGGGCGAAAATGAGAAGGACGCCGACGACCTGCACAGACACTGCGACGGCCAGACCAAGGAGCGTCATGAACACGATCGCGAGTGCCCTCACCGGCACGCGGCGCGCCTCGGCGACCTCGGGATCGACCGACGCGAACAGCAACGGTCGGTAGATCGTCCCGATCAGCCCGACGATCAGGACACCCACGACGAGAGTGGCTATGACATCTGACGCGTCGATGCCGAAGATCTGCCCGAACAAGATGGAGTACACGTCGGCCGAGTTGCCGCTGTACAGGTTGATGAACAGGTAGCCGAGGCCGAGGGCGAACATAAGCACGATGCCGATGACGACGTCGCGTTCTCGCAGCCGTTGACCGATGGCTCCCATCACCGCGGCGGCGCCGACACAGAACACGAGCAGGCCCCACAGCGGGTTGACGACGAGCAGCGCGGCGCCTGCACCCCCGGCGAACCCGACGTGCGACAGAGCGTGGGCGGCGAACGCTGTCCTCCGGAGCACGACGAAGTACCCGACGACGCCCGCCACGATCGAGACGGCGGTCCCCGCCTCGAACGCGTTGCGCATGAACGAGTACGCCCACATCTGGTTGAAGTCGTTGACGAGATTCCAGCTGAGGGAGTCGACCCCGGCGATCATCACGGGTGGCCTTCCAGCCCTGCGTGGCCCTCCAGGGCTGCGTGGCCCTCCAGCCCTGCGTGCGGGTGGGCCAGCTCCTCGTCGATCCCGACGACGAATCGCCGCCCACGGCTGTCGACGAGCACCTCGACGGGAGCACCGTACAAGCGCGAAAGGACCTCGGTCGTGATCACCTCGTCGGGTGGGCCGATGGCGACGCCGTTGCCGGCGACGTAGCAGACCCGGTCGACCACCTGTCGCAGCGGGTTCAAGTCGTGGGCCACGATCACTGCCGCGAGGTCCCTCGCGCGGGAGAGGGCTCCAACGAGCTCGGCCATCGCCGCTTGATTGCGGAGGTCGAGATTGGCGAGCGGCTCGTCGAGGAGCAGGAGTGACGGGTTGCCGACGAGCGCCTGAGCGAGCCACAGCCGCTGGCGCTCCCCGCCCGACATCTGCCCGATGCGGCGAGCCGCATATGCAGTGGCTCCGACGGCTTGCACGGCCTCGTCGATGCGGGATTGTTCGGCCGAGGCCGAGGCCGGGCGCCACGGCGGGCTGAAGCCGAATCTGTGGCCGTCGAGCCCGAGACGGACGAGGTCGAGGCCGCGGAACGCCGTCTCCGACTCGAATGGGCGACCCTGGGGGACGTACCCGATCAACGGGTTCCCGCGTCGGGGCGTGGAGCCGAGCACTTCGAGCGAGCCTGCCAACGGGCGGGTCAGTCCGAGGATCATCCTGAGCAAAGTCGACTTGCCGGCCCCGTTCGGCCCGAGAACCGCGACGAACTCCCCCCGCTCGATGTCGAACGAGGCGCCTTCCCAGACGACCCGGCTCCCGTATCCGGCGCTCAGGTCTCTCGCCCGAACGACCGGCGCCTCCGGGCTCATTGCCCGAGCTGGTTGGCGTCGAGCGCGTTCGCCAGGTTGTCGAGCTGACCCACCATCCATTGCTGGAAGGACGCCATCGGCGGCTGGATCGTCTCGGAGACCCCTATCACCGGGATGTCGTTCTGCGCCGTCTGCTCCTTGATCGTCGTCGTGAGCGGCGTGACCGTCTGGATGTTGTACACGAGGACCCGGAAGTCCTTGGAGGAGATCTGGCGGTCGAAGGTAGCAATGCTCGAAGCGGGCGGGTCGGTGCCCTCGGCCACGGCCTTCATGAACGAGTAAGGAGTGACGAGGTCGAGGCGCAGGTACTGCGCCATGTATTGGAAGATGCTCTCGGTGGCGGCAACCTTGTCCCCGGCGAAGTGCTTTGTGATGTAAGCGAGCCGTCCCCGGTAGCCGCTGAGGCCGTCCTCGACAGCTTCGTGGCGGGCCGCGAAGTAGGCCTTCTCGGCCGGTTCGACCGACTCGTAGGTTGCGGTGATCGAGTCGATCACCTTGTATACGTAGCTCGGGTCGTACCAGAGGTGGGGATTGTCGCCTGCGGTCTTCCCGACGAGCGTTGCGGCGGTGATCACCTTGCGGCCGGCCGCCGGCTCGGCGGAGAGCAACTTGTTCGCCCAGTCGTCGTAGCCCGCCCCGTTCAAGATGACCACGTTGGCGCTGGCGAAGGCACGGGCGTCGGCCGCGTTGCTCTCGTACTCGTGGGGATCGGCGTTCGGGTCCGAGATGATGCTCGTGACGCGGACCTGCCGCCCGCCGAGTTGGGTGGCGAGGCTTCCCCATGTGTTCTCGGCCGCGACGACGTTCAGCACGGCGTGAGACCTCGCCCCGGGCCCGTCCCCTGTCCCGACGCCATTCGGAGTCGCACCGCAGCCGGCGGTCGCCGCCAAGACCACGAGGAGGCCAGTGCACAGAGCGAGAGCGGGAAGGCGGCGGGAGGGCGGGTGTGGCTTGGGTTGCTGCGGCATTTCATAACCGTAACGGAAACCGATTCCGATTACAACGCTGCCAGCGCGCACAGTGGCGGCTCGTTGCTGGAAACGGTTACGGCTAAGGTTCGGCGAGGAAGCTCAGAGGAGGTGCAGGTGGCTCAATCCACGACTGAGGGTGTCGGCGCCCCGGTCACGCGCACGTCGAGGATGACCCGCCAGAAACAGGCCGTCGCCGACCTCCTCGATCACCTCGACGAGTTCACGAGCGCCCAGGATCTCCACGCACGTCTCCGCGGCTCCGGAGCTCGCGTCGGGCTGACCACGGTGTACACCCAGCTGCGGGCGCTGGCGGACTCGGGCGAGATCGACAGCGTCCGCGGCGACACCGGCGAGGTCCTCTATCGCCGCTGCGAGCTCGGGTCGCACCACCACCACCTCGTGTGCCGCCGGTGCGGGCAAGCGGTCGAGGTCGACGTGCCCGACATCGAGGCCTGGGCAAAGCGCCTCGCCCGCCAGCACGGCTTCAGCGAGCCCCATCACGTGCTGGAGCTTTCGGGGATCTGCGAGCGCTGTAGCTGAGCTGCGCTGCCCGGTAGTCGGTCGTCGCTAACGCCCGAGCAGCTCGGCGAGGTTCTCGACGTAGAAGCGCTCACGCACGTTGTCGCCGAAGCGTTCGAGGTGCCTCTCGAAGCGCCCGATGGGGTCCCGCGTGCCCTCAGGGTGGGGGTAGTCCGTGGAGAAGAGCAGCAGCTCGGGTCCGACATTGTCGATGACCCAGCCGACGTCGTCCTTCGCGAACGGCGCGAACTTCACCTGGCGCCGCACGAAGTCGGACGCGGGCATCGACAGAGCTGCGACGTCGGGCTCCGTGCGGGCGAACTGCATGGCCCCGTCGAGTGCCTTGAGGAGGCCAGGTACCCACTGCGAGCCCTGTTCGATGCTTGCCCCCCGCAGCCCTGGGAACCTGTCGAAGACTCCGTCGAGTGCGAGGGCAGCGAGGAAGTTGGCCGGCCAGTAGCCGATGTTGATGAAGTCCTTCGAGCGGATGTTCTCGCCTCCGCCGAGGAAGTCGCTCGGGAGCGGGCGCCCGTTGTTCCTATAGCCGGTCGGGATGAGGCGGCCGCCCGTGCCGACGTGGGTGACGAACGGGACGCCGGCCTCTTGCAGGCGCGCCCACAAGGGATCGATGTCGACGTGGCTCGGGCCCATCTCACGAGAGGGTGCGGTCGTGTTGAGCAGGATGGCGCCTGCGCCTTGCGCCAAGGCGAAGTCGAGCTCGGCGAGCGCCCGGTCAAGGTCGGTGAGCGGGATGAGCGGTACGGCGACGAGGCGCGCGTCGCCCGAGCAGAAGTCGAGGAGTGCTCTCGTGTGGGCCCTGATGCCACCGTAGAGCAGCTCCACGTCACCGCCGAGAAACACCGCCGGCGCGAACGTCGAGAACACCAACTGGACCTCGATGCCGTGCTGGTCGAGGAAGTTGCCCCGCTCGGCTGGGTCCCAGGCCCCGTAGGCGTCATAGCCGCGACCCCACTGGGGATCGTCAGGGGCGGCTGATCCGGTGCGACCCTCGACGATCGCCCGAGCCTTCTCGAGATCGGGCGCGATGGGATGGCGGAACGGCTTGAAGCGCTGACGTGTCGCCTCGTCCGCGTAGTCGTCCAGCCAGCCGTTGGGCTCGAGGACGTGGCTGTCGGCGTCGAAGAGACGGCGCTTGGTCGGGAGCTTTGCGGTATCGGTCATCGGTCGCTCTCCGGGCGGGTGCGTGGGTCGGATGCGTGGGCGGGTGCGTCGAACTCGGCACTGGTTACGGTACCGTCACTTATGCCTCTTTACAAGGGTGACAACCGGGGTGCCCCGCAGCTTCGCCGCGCATAGATGGCGATGTTGAGTGCCCTGAGCTGGGACCTTTGTGGGTGCCTTCACAAACTGCCTACTGGTCGGTAGGCTGTGTGTCCATGCTCCTTGAGACCAGTGCCGCCGAGACGGAAGCTCCCGTCGAGGCCAAGCCAGCAGGATCGGTGCGGGAGGGCTCGCTCAAGCCCGTCCTCGACATCCTCCCCGAGTCGGTGTACGACAACCCGACCTGGAAGGGAATGGCCTACTTCGCCCGGGACCTCGCCATGTACGCCGCGCTGATCACCGGGCTCATCCTCGTGAGCAACGTGTTCGCCGACCTCGCGCTCGACGCCGCCGCCGCGGTTGTCGGGGTCGGGTTGTTCGTCATCGGCCACGACGCCGCGCACGGGGCGCTGTTCAAGTCCAAGCGCCTCAACTCGGTCGTCGGCCACATAGCCATGTTGCCGGGCTGGCACGTCTACGAGGGTTGGATCCTCGGCCACAACCGTATTCATCACGCCTTCACCGTGCGCCAGGGGTACGACTTCGTGTGGCACCCATCCACGCCAGAGGAGTATCAGGCAATGAGCCGGTTCAAGCGGGCTGTGCATCGGCTCGAGTGGTCGTGGATCGGCGCGGGCGTCTACTACACCCACCAGGTATGGTGGACGAAGATGGTCGTGGGTCGCCCGCCGGCGCGCTGGCGCGTGGCGATCCGGCGCGACCGTTTCATCGTGCTCGGGTACGTTCTCTTGAGCGTGGCCGGGCTCGCGTGGCTCGGTGCCGCGACGACGGGCACCGTTGGGGGGACAGTGTGGCTCCTCGCCCGCGTGGTGCTAATCCCGTGGATCGGTTTGATGTACGTCTTCGGGTCGTTCGTCCACGTGCACCACGTGAGTCCCGAGATCCGCTGGTGGAAGAAGGCGGAGTGGACGAAGTTCAAGGCTCAGATGGAGGGGACGACCGTCCTGCGGGCACCAATGGGCACGAACTTCTTCATCCACTGGATCATGGTCCACGTCCCGCATCACGTGGACATGCGCATCCCGATGTACAACCTCGAGGCTGCAGCGGCTGAGATCGAAAAGGCCTTCCCGGGCACCGTGCACGAGGGTCCGCTCCGGTTCCGCGACTACGTGAGCAACACGCGCCAGTGCAAGCTCTACGACTTCGACGCGGGTCGCTGGCTGACCTACGCCGAGGCGAGCTGCGAAGTCCCGCCTGCGGCTTGAGCAACCCCTCCTGCGGCTGAAGATCCCACGGCGTCACGCACCCTTCTCAACCGGCGGCAGGCAAGTTACGCTGACGTCACTCATGATCGGTGACAAGGTCGTAGCCGGTCGTCTCTCGAAGGCGCAGCGGCGGGAACAGCTCCTCGATGCGGCGGAGGAGATAGTCGTCCGCACCCGATCGGCAGCCGTCACCATGGAAGCCGTTGCGGCACAAGCAGGAGTATCGAAGGCGCTGCCGTACGCCCATTTCGCCAACGCTGACGTCCTGCTGCTGTCGTTGTACCGGCGCGAGGTGACCCGCCTCGCCCTGCGACTCGAGCGCGAGATGGAAGAAGGAGCGCAACCCGGCGAGGAGCAGCTGCGGCGTGTCATCCACGCTGTGTTCGACGTGCTCTCAGAGCGCGGGATCCTCTTGTCGATCCTCGTCCGCTCCTCGATACCCGAGCGGGCCGATGGCGGCAACCGCGTCGGTCCGCGGTACATGGCGTCCCTCCTTCGCCGCACGCTCGGTCTCGAGGTCGACCATTCGATCGTCTTAGGGACGATCGTGTTCGCTTCGCTCTCGGGGGCTGTCGAGAGCTACGCCCGCCGGGATGCGCGACGCGCCGTAATCGAAGAGCGAGTCTTCCGGTACGTCGTGGCCGGTTCACGAGCGGTGGCCGACCTGGCTGTTTGAGGTCGGCCCACGTGCGGGTCGGCGCCCGTGCGGGTCGGCGCCCAAGCCGTTCCCGCGCAGAGGAATGGCGGCGATGCGAACGGCGTTGCTAACCCATCATGGGAGAAGCTCGGTACTTCCGATCGAAGGCATGCGCCTGACTGGCTGATCCTCACCATCGCGTGTGTGGCGCAATTCATGGTCATCCTCGATGTGTCAATCGTGAATGTGGCGTTGCCGGCCATAAGGGTTAGTCTTGGTTTCTCGCAGTCAGGCCTGCAGTGGGTGCTGAACGCGTACACGCTGACGTTCGCGGGGTTCCTCCTGCTCGGAGGGCGCACCGCCGACCTGTTCGGTCGCAGGCGAATCTTCCTCCTCGGCCTCGTCGTGTTCACGGGCGCGAGCCTGCTCGGCGGGTTCGCACAGGACCAAACGTGGCTCATCACCGCTCGGGCCGTTCAGGGCCTCGGCGGTGCCATCTTGTCGCCGACGACGCTGACGATCCTCACGACGACCTTCACGGAACCGAGGCAGCGATCGAAGGCGATGGGGATCTGGAGCGCGGTGGCCGGTGCCGGTGGTGCCGCGGGCGCACTGCTCGGGGGAATCCTGACCGAGGAGATCTCCTGGCGGTGGATCCTTTTCATCAACGTCCCGATCGGGATCGCCGCGATGGCCGCGGCCGTGATGTACCTCCAGGAGAGCCGCGCACCTGGGCAGCGTCAGGCACTTGACATCCCTGGCGCCGTGCTCGTCACCGGCGGCCTCACCGCCCTCGTGTTCGGCGTCGTGAGGACGACGAGCGTCGGCTGGGCCTCGTGGCAGACACTTGCAGCATTAGCCGGATCGGCCTTGCTGATCGGGGTGTTCCTCGTGTACGAGGCGCGGTACGCCAAGTCGCCCCTCATGCCGCTGCGGATGTTCGAGCGGAGGTCGATATGGAGCTCGAACCTCACGATGCTGCTGCTCTCGGGCGCGATCTTCGCGATGTGGTTCTTCGTGTCGCTCTACCTCCAGCAGGTTCGCGGGTACTCGCCCATAGGGACAGGGCTCGCCTTCGTGCCGCAGACCATTGCCATCGTCTTCGGTGCACAGGTGTCCTCCCGGCTCGTCGTGCGGCTCGGGCCGCGGCCGCTCCTCGTCGTCGGCGGCTTGTGCTCCGCCGGTGGCCTCCTCTGGCTCGGGGGATTGGGGGTTGATACGGGGTACTGGTCGGGTTTCTTCTTGCCGAGCGTGCTCGTGACGCTCGGTCTCGGGCTCTCGTTCACGCCACTCGCCTTCGCAGCGACCGCCGGAGTCCCTCCGCAGGAAGCCGGGCTCGCTTCCGGGCTCGTCAACACCTCCCGCCAGATCGGCGGTGCCGTCGGGTTGGCGGCGCTCGCGACCGTGGCGACAACGCGCTTGGACGACCTCGTCGCTCGAGTCGGACCGATGGCCGCAGCGACTTCGGGGTATACCGAGGCGTTCCGGATCTCGTCGGTCATCGCGCTCGGGGCGGCGGCCGCCGCGCTGTTGGTACCGAAGGTGACGAGGCCGGCTGTGGAGACCGTCTCGGCTTCGGCTTCGGTCGGGTCCAAGACCGCTCCCGGGTCGGTGCCGGTGCAAGTGCCGGTGCAGGTGCCGGTGCAGGTGCCGGTGATCGCAACCGAGGACTGAGGGCGCACGCCTCGCCCCTCCAAGCCCACGGCATCGACGACCCTCTTGTGGTCACGGCCGTCGTGCCGCGCATCGGATTGCACGCGTCCGCTCTGCTAGCCGTGAGAGGCACGGGATCTCACGCAAACGCCCTCCAACGCCCGTCGGTCATCAAGGCAAAATGCTGGAAAACAAAGGGTTAACTCCCTGGTGGCGGCTCGCATGCAGATTGCGGTTGCGCGGCGACCTGGTCTAGAACACCGTCGTCCGACCACTCCACCCGGGCACCCCCACCCGAGCAACCCGAGCCACCCGACCAGCCCAGCGCAACCAGCCCCAGTCGGGTCTCCGGTCCACCCCCCAACTGGCCGGCGACCCGACTGGGCTCTCCCGTCCCGGCTCGTCCCGGGGTGCGTCGGCCGTCAGCAGTGGCGCGGGGCCTTAGACCCAGCCCGCCTCGTCCACGCCGCCGGGGACGTCAGCCGCTGGGTCGTAGGGCGACCGGGTCAGGACGAACGACCCAATGTCGAGGTGCGAGACCGACGAGTCGGGACGGCGGACGACTCGCAGCGTCTCGCCGGTGTAGTAGCCCGAAAGGCCGACGTACGAGCCGTCGCCGGCGGGGCGGAATGAGGCCTCCCGACCGAGTCCGAGCGCGTGCATGTCGAGGACACCATCCGGTTTGACCGAAAGAATGAACCCGCTCGTTCCCCAGTACCAGGCGCCCGTGATGTCGAGGAGCTCGGAGGCGACACGGCCCGGTGCCGGCTTCCAGGTCACCGGCTGGCGCGGCTCCAGCTCGGCGAGGATCGAGAAGAGGTCGGTCTCGAGCGAGAGGCTGAGCCCGGATGTTGCGTTGACGAGGACCGCGAGACCGTCACCCGACCGCGCGTCTATCCGCAGGATGGCAAGAAACCCGGGCATCGACCCGTTGTGCCCGTAACTTCGGGCTCCGCCCCGGTTGAAGAGCTGAAGACCGAGCCCGTACGCGCCGGTCCAGGGCGAGTCTGGCACGTCGTTGATCGCCAGCGGTTCTCTCATCTCGGCTGCGGTCTCGGGGTTGAGGATCTCCGGTCGCCGACCTGAGAGCACTGCGGACCATCGGCACAGATCAGGGATGGTCGTCCAGAGCTGCCCAGCTGGTGCCATCGATACCGCGTCATGCTCCGGCTCCGCGAGAAGGACATCGGCGTGCGGGTGCACCCCGAAGCCACTCGCATGGGGCTTGATCGGGCGCGTGGACGTCCTGAGCATGCCGAGCGGTCGGAGGAGCTCGTCGGTCACGACCTCGTCCCAGTGGCGGCCCCGCAGCCTGCCCACGAGCTCGCCGAGTATGGCGAAGCCTGTGTTCGAGTAGTGGAAGCGGCGCCCGGGCCGTTCGAGGACGTCGACGGTCCGGACCGAGGTCTCGATCAAGTTCTCGAACGGCATGCCGGGCGTGCGCTCCCACCACTGCCCGGCCGTCTCCGATCGCACACCCGCAGTGTGCGACAGGAGGTGGGCAATGTTGGCCTGGAGCTGGGTCAGCTCGGGCAGGTGCTCGGCGATCGGATCAGACAGGTCGACGAGACCCTCGTCCCGCAGGCGCATCACCTCGACCGCGATGAAGGTCTTCGAGATGGAGCCGCAGCGGTACTGCGTCTCCTCGCTCGGGAGGACCCCGTCGACTTGGCCCATGCCGGCGAACCAGATCAGGTCCCCGTCACGGATGAGGCCGGCGGCGATCGAGGGGAGGCGGCTCCCAGACTGCTCGGCGGCGAGCCGGTGAGAGAGTGCCCGCGCCGTGTCTTCACGCACCGTCTGCACCATGGCCCGGGAGGATACCGGACGGTGCCACTAGCGCTCGCCAGCTACAGGCAGCTACGGGCGCTACGGGCAGCTACGGGAACGTGAGCTGCGAGAAGGGCGTCCTCTCGCGTTGGCCTGTGGTCGCGCCCGCTCCGTCGTCGACGTCATCGGAACCCCAGCTCTGCTCTGCGGGCGGCCCAAGCACGGTTGAGGCCAGCGTTCCGCCGTGTTCGAAGCCGAGGAGGTACGCCTCCGCCTCGGCGTGGCGTGGGTACCTTTCGCAGAGCGCCTTGAAAGCAGCGGAGTGCGAGGCCTCGAGCAGGTGAGCCAGCTCGTGCACGATCACGGCATCGAGTACCCACTCAGGCACGATGCGTAGCCGCGAGGACAGCCTGACGGCTCCGGTCGACGGTGTGCACGATCCCCATCGCCGGGACTGGTTCGCGACCCACCGGATGGAGGCGGGCCTGACCCCGTCGAGGTAGCGGGCACCGAGCTCTCGACGCCCGGCGCTCGAGGTCCCAGTCCGACGAGACACGGCGGTCCTTGGAGTGGCCGAGCATGCGGAGCGCGAGGCGGGCGGCCACGTCCTCGCGATCCGCCACCGTCATGTTGGACGGGACGACCACGACGACCTTGCCGGCCTCGAGGTGCGCCTGCGAGGTCTTTCTTCGACGGTTGCTCACCCGGATTTCGACCTTCGCGAAGTCGCTCGAGCCCAGCTGCACGGGTATCGAGTAGGCGAGCTGGATGCGCTGGGACGTGGCCGAGGCGGCCCTCGTTCCCGGAACGGTGCGCGCAGTGCGCGCGCGGCGCTCGGGAGTGCGGCTGGGTCGCTTGCGAACGGGAGACATCAGTCGGGGTCCTTCTGTATCTGAACAGCTACGAGACGGACGACGGAGCGCCGCACGCCACGACACCCGATACGTCTTCGCACCAGCCGGAGCGCCGCCCGCCGCGAAGCGGGCACGGCCGGGGTGCTGCACGAGGACAACGTAGCGAGATGGTGTGACGTTCGGGCGGATGCCGGCCCCCTGGGGGGGCCAGTCGGCCCGGATCGCGGGGCGCGCGTCGCGCCTCGTATGCCCGTAGGGCACATATCGCGCGACAGGCGCCCCGCGTTGCGGAACGACACCCCGGCTCGACCGACTCCTTTCCCTGTCGAGCTCAGCGGCCGTCGTAGGCGAGAGCCCCGCTGACCGCGGTTGCGACGACCGGCACGGACGCGATCTCGGGCATCGCCACAGTCCGCGGATCGGCCCCGAGGACGACGAAGTCGGCCAGCTGGCCGATGCCGAGCGAGCCCCGGTCGCGCTCGGTCCGCTCGGCGAAGGCGGAACCGAGTGAGTACGCCCTCATCGCCTGCTCGACGGTCAGGGCCTCCGCCGCCCCGAACGGCTCTCCGCTCTCGGTGCGCCGGACAACCATGTCCTGGATGCCGAGCAAAGGGCGGCCGTCCACGACTGGCCGGTCCGAGCTCCCCGGCAGCGGGATCCCGGCAGCAAGGAAGCTCGCCAGGCGGTAAGTGCCGAGCGCGCGCTCGGCGCCCAACGCGGCCATCATCCCATCGCCTATCTCGCCTATGAAGCGGCCCTGTGGCACAGGGATGACGCCGAGCGCAGCAATCCGGGCAAGCGACGAAGCGGTGGTCACGCCGCAGTGCTCGATCCGGTGCCGGTGGTCTGCACGCGGCTTTCGCGCCAGTGCCTCCTCGTAGCAGTCGAGCACGAAGGAGACGGCGGCGTCCCCGATGGCGTGCGTGGCGACCTGCCAACCCGCCAGGTGAGACCCGATGATGAGCAGTCGCAGGCGCTCGGGATCGGCCTGCGGGTAGCCGGTGTTGGCCGGATCGTCCTCGAAGCCGTGCTCCATCCAGCAGGTCCTCCCGATGAGGGATCCGTCCGCGAAGACTTTGACCGGGCCTAATCGGAGCCAGTCGTCACCGAGCCCGCTTCGGACGCCAGCGGCGATGCCGAGGGCACCCGCCCCACCGGGCGCCTCCGACATCTCATCGTCCGCGTGACCCTCTACCGGACCGAGCACTTCGGACGAGAGCATCACCGTCGAGCGGACCTTCACCCGGCCGCTCTCTCGTGCCAGCTGATAGGCCGCAAACTCGACCGGGCTCTGACCGATCCAGCCTCCGCCGACTCCGGCATCACAGACGGACGTGATCCCCTCCGACACGTACACCTCGTGAGCGAGGCCGATCGCTGCCGCGATGGCATCCAGCGATCGGGGCAGTACGAGCGCATGGACCAGCGATTGCGCACGCTCCTCGAGGAGACCGGTCGGCCGGCCGCTCGGGTCTCGTACGACCGAGCCTCCCTCGACGGGCCGATCGACGGCAGCGCCGATGGCCTCCAACAACGCGCTGTTCACCACGCACATGTGCCCAGAGGTGTGCTTCAACCACACCGGCCGACCGCCTGCGACTTTGTCGAGCCGCTCCCGTGAAGGGTGCTCGCCCCCTATCTTGTTCTGGTCGTAACCCGATCCGGTGACAAGTACGCCCGGAGCCACGGAACGGGCGTGCTCTTCCACAGCCCGGTAGAGCTCCTCGAGCGAGGCAATCGGCGGAGTGGACAGGTCGAGCTCGCCGAGCGCCAATCCGTAACTCGTCGTGTGGCAGTGCGCGTCGTGGAAGCCGGGGAATACGGGCAGTTCGCCGAAGTCCTCTCTCAGCCGGGCATCGGCGCTCAGAGCCTCTGCGTCCTCGTCGAAGGCGACGATCCGCCCACCGACGATCGCGACTGCCCGGGCTGCCGGGCGAGCCGGGTCCCACGTGGTGATGTGGCCCCGGAAGACGGCGTCAACGATCATGGCTGGCGCAATCGTTCCATCGATCCATCGATCCATCGTTCCATCGTTCGATCGTTCCGCATCCGCATCCCGGCGACGCACAAGCGGCTACCGTCGGCGGCAATGGAGCCGAGCGACGCCCTCCGCCGGGTGGCGTACCTGCTGGAGAGGGGGAGTGGCGAGAGTTACAAGGTGCGTGCGTTTCGGCGGGCGGCCGTCACGGTGGAGGCGATCGACCCCGAGATCCTCGCCGGCATGGCCAAGCGGGGCCGCCTGAAAGACCTCGACGGCATCGGGGAGACGACGGCGAAGGTCATCGCCGAGGCTCTCGACGGCGGTACGCCCTCGTACCTGGAGGAGCTCGAAGGCGAGCAGCCGGGGCCTCCGTCGGCGGCGGTCGCGGCGCTGCGCCGGGCGCTCAAGGGCGACTGCCACTCCCACTCGGACTGGTCCGACGGGGGCAGCCCGATCCGGGAGATGGCGCGAGCCGCACGAGCGCTCGGTCACGAGTACCTCGTCCTCACCGATCACAGCCCCCGGCTCACTGTCGCGCACGGTCTTGATGCCGACCGGCTCCGCGCCCAGCTCGAGGTGGTGGCCGAGGTGAACGAAGAGATGGCCCCGTGGCGCCTCTTGTCGGGTATCGAGGTCGACATCTTGGAGGATGGTGCGCTCGATCAGTCCGAGGAGCTGCTGGCGGGCCTCGACGTCGTAGTCGCGAGCGTGCACTCCAAACTGCGCATGGATGCCCGCCAAATGACGCGCCGGATGGTGAGGGCGATCAAGAGCCCGCATGTCGACATCCTCGGGCATTGCACCGGCCGCCTCATCGTCGGAAGGGGACGGCCGCAGTCGGAGTTCGATGCCGACGAGGTCTTCGAAGCATGCGCCCGGACGTCGACGGCAGTCGAGATCAACTCGCGCCCCGAGCGCCGGGACCCGCCTCCCGACCTGCTGGCCAAGGCCGTGGCCGCCGGTTGCCTGGTGACGATCGACACGGACGCCCACGCCCCGGGCCAGCTCGAATGGCTCGATCTCGGGTGCGAGCAGGCAGTCGAAGGCGGGCTCGGGCCCGACCGGGTCATGAACAGCCGTTCCGCGCCCGAGCTCCTCGAATGGGCGGCGAGTCACTGATCACTGATCGGCAATCAGTGCCGAGATCGAGTTCGTCACGTCGACGAGCTCGTCGGTCTCGTTGAGGACGACGGCGATCGCAACCTCGTCAGTCCCGGGCGCCACCAGCGAGCCCAAGTGCTCGACGAGCTCACCGTGCGCACGGCGCAGCTCGTGGTCGTCGTGCTCGTGGGGCATCCGCATCTCCGCAGGCGAATGCCAGACGCGCGCGAGCACGGTCTGGGTCCCTAGCTCGGCCGTGGAACGGGGAAGCAGTTGCCGCAGGTCACCGGCGGCGTGCCGTAGCCGGCCGACGAGGGGACGAGCGAACTCGCCGACGGGCGCAAGCGGCACCCGTCCGGCCGCAGGTACATGCGCATGCAGCGTGAGGAGCGCGCGCGATCCCCGCCGTGCGGCAGCGATGACGCTCTGGGCCTGGTCGAGGCTGATGGGCGCGTCCCGTCTCGAACGCTCCGGTTCGCTCGCCATCCGCCTGACGGACAGCTCAGCGTTGGAGCGTGCAAGGCGGGTCGCCGAGCGGAGGTCGCCGAGCCTCGTGCGCGCCTTCGCGCGAGGCTCTGTGAAGCACGAGAGGACGCCCTCGGCGTAGTACGCCTGCGCGTCGAGCAATTCGGCCAGCTGGGAGCCGACGAGCCGGGACTCCCACGTCGGCCAAAGGAGATAGGCGCTGACGGCGAGCGCGCCGCCGATGAGCGTGCTCTCTACGCGTTGGCCGGCGGTCGAGTACGCCGGCAGCGCGGCGAAGGCGAGCAAGAACACGACGTATCCCGTGACGCACACCGAGAAGAGCGCATAGTTCACGCGGACCATCACAAAGGCAAGAAACGAAGCGACCCCGAACATCACCGCCAGCCCACTCGTGTCGGGCCGCACCGCGGCAACGAGCACCGTTGCGAGCCCTGCTCCGAGGATTGTCCCGGCTATGCGGCTGAGTCCCCGCGTCGCCGTCGTCGTGAAGTCCGGGCGCAGCACGATCAAGGCAGTCAAGGCGATCCAGTAGCCGTGACTGAGCCCGCTCAGCCGGTAGACGATCATTGCGGCTGCGAGCGTGCAGGCAAGGCGGACCGCGTGGCGGAAGGCCGACGACTGCCACGAGACGTTGTCGAGGAGGACGAGCAAGGTCTCACGCATTCCTCTATGGGGATAGCGAGCGCGCCGACGGCCAGGGCTTGAGCCGGATGCAGAGCCCGGCATGCGAACCTCGGCTTGGCCGGGCTGAGGGTCACCTGCGCTCTCCTCGGCCGTCCGCAGTGTGGAGCGGAGCTGGCCGGAGAGCGCCTCGCCGATGCGGGCGATGTCCCGGGTCACCCAGAGCGGGACGACGCTCGCCGGCTCGGCGACAGCGGCAGTCTCGTCGGTCAGGTGCTCGGTCGTGATCTGAGTGATCTTGGGCACCGAGTCGGCGAGGACCGCATTCGCGACCGAGTCGATGACGGAGGCCGCGTCGAAGAGGTAGCGGTCGATCGCCGCCGTGTCACCGCCCGAGTCCTGAACCGTCTGGCGGAGCCTGGCGAGAGCGGTGAGCTCGATGCGCATCCGCTCGGCCTCGTCTACGAGCGCATGGAATGCGAGCAATTGGTCGGGACGCCCGAGCGGCTGCGGGTCCCGCAGCGCCTGGCGGGCATCGTTCAAGACGGTCGGCGGCATGCCGAGCTGGCTTCCCTCGGTCAGCGTCTCGGCATACGCCGCAAGATCGCCGTAGGTAGCCGCGATCGCCTTCCGCTCGGCGGTGTAGGTGCGGATCGGGAACGCGAGGACGACGAGCATCGTCTGAACGACGCCGCCTGCAAGGACGGCAGCGCCGCGGACGAGGGCCTGTGAAGGCGTCATGGGTATCGCGTTCACGATGATGGCGGCGACACACCACTGCACGCCGACCACGAGGTACGCCTGGCTGAGAGCTGTCATCATCCCCGACAACAGTCCCCACAGAGCCACGACGACTATGGCAGACCAATCCGCACGATCGGCGAGCGCGCCCGTGATCGTCGCCGCCGACATCCCGGCCGCGACGAGCAACGTGATGCCGACCCTGCGCCGGTTCACCCCCTGGAACGATGCAAAGCCTGCACAGAGCGCGCCGACCGCTGCCGCCAGACCATCGGCAACGGCGCCGGTCGTGAGCCCGATGACGAGCGGGATGAGGACGCCGACGGTGCACCGCAACGCTCCGAGAAGATCGGCTTGGTCGAATTTCAGCTGCGCAGACTCGGCGAGCAGCGAGCGCACTCTTCCTGGAGCGCTCACGCCAGCCGGACCGGCCCGTCCGGCTGCGGATGCAGTTTGTCGCCCTCGGCGAAGGGGAGCGGTTCGAGTTCGAGGACCGCCCCGAGCTCGTCGACGAAGGCCATGCGGAAGCTCGAAATTGTGCAGCCTCGCTCGTGCTCTCGGCAGCGGCCCCTCGACATCTGGCGCACGGGCGGGCCACGGAGCGCCGACCTCGCGAATCCTGAACGCCTGTGCCTCGTCGAGCATCTTCACGCAGGTGGTGGTCGCCATCGCGGCGACGTCCATCGCCGTCGTGCGGAGGATACCGCCGAGCTCGACGCGCCGCGTCGAGTTGCCATAGGCGAGGAGCAGCGCGTGGTCGTCGGCTCGCACGGAGAACTCGGAGCCGAGCACCTCTCCGATCCTTGCCGCCACCGACTGGATGAAACCGGTCCAGTCAAACGGTGCGGCGTGCGTGCTGAAGTACGTGGGCGGAATGGCCCTGTGAGGGTGCCACCGATCCGTCATGGCGTCAGGATCTCAGAGTTGTCGCGCCCAGGTCCACGGATAAGCGTCGTCCTCGACGTCGAGGCCGGCCTGCCCGAGCTGCAGAGGGCGGAAGGTGTCGATCATCACTGCCAGCTCGTTGGTTGCGGGCTTGCCGAGCGCGGCCTCGACGCTGCCCGGCTGAGGGCCGTGAATGAATCCCGAGGGATGCAGCGAGACCGATCCCTGGCCGATCCCCGAGCCCGAGCGGCTCATGAAGTCGCCGCCGCAGTAGAAGAGGACCTCGTCCGAGTCGACGTTCGCGTGGTTGTAAGGGACGGGGATCGCTTGAGGGTCGAAGTCGAACAGCCGGGGGACGAACGAGCACACGACGAAGTTCGGCGCGGCGAATGTCTGGTGCACCGGCGGCGGTTGGTGGATCCGGCCGACGATCGGCTCGAAGTCGTGGATCGAAAGGGCCCAGGGGTAAAGGCAGCCGTCCCAGCCGACGACGTCGAAGGGATGGTGTGCGTAGACGTAGCGCGTGATCCCGGACCGTGTGCGGACGAAGACCTCGACGTCCTCTTCCTCGATGACGAGCGGGCCATCGGGGCCGCGCACGTCGCGCTCGGAGAAGGGGGCTCCCTCTTTCAGCTGCCCACGGGACGAGAGGTACCTGTCGGGCACGTTGACGTGCCCCGTTGCCTCGGCAAAGAGGATTCGGACCGGCTCGGCGGCACCGCCGGCACCGGCGGCCCCGGCCGGGCCGTCGGGGACCACCCACCGGTGCGTCGTCGACGTCGGGATCACGACGTAGTCACCGGCGCTGACCCTGAGGGCGCCGAACACGCTCTCGAGGGTCGCGGCACCGGACTCGACGTAGGCGAGCTCGTCGCCGACGGCGTTGCGCGTGAGCTGGCTCGTCTCGGTGGCGGCGGCGTAGGAGATCCGGATGTCGCCGTTCGCGAGGATCAGCTGGCGGCCGGTGACGGGGTCCCCGCCCTGCTTGCACTCGTGCAGCTTGAAGTGGCGGGGAAGGAGCGGATGGTTCGGGTGGAGGCGGTCGGGCTCGGTCCCGACGGCCTCGGCCGACCGGATCGCGGTGGGCTTGTGCTCGTGGTAGAGCAGAGCGCTCTCCTCCGAGAAGCCGTTCAAACCCATCAGCTCCTCGGACCGGAGGTGGGAGGAGGGGTCCCGGTGGACTGTGTGGCGTTTCTTGGGGAGGTCCCCGACACAGCGGTAGTGGGGCATCAGAGGTTGCCCCTGCGATCCTGCTCCCGTTCGAGCGCGACGAACAGCGCCTTGAAGTTGCCGTTCCCGAAACCCCGAGAGCCGTGCCGCTCGATCAACTCGAAGAAGACCGTCGGTCGGTCCTGGTTCATGCGCGAGAAGATCTGGAGGAGGTAGCCCTCGTCGTCCCGATCGGCGAGGATCCCGTGGCGTTCGAGTGCGTCGACGTCGAGCCGGACGTCGGCGAAGCGCTCGCGCAGGTCGGCGTAGTACGTGCCGGGCACACGCATGAATTCGACGCCGCGGGCCTCGAGCGCCGTGACCGAGGCGATGATGTCGTCGGTGTTGATCGCGATGTGCTGGACGCCCGGGCCGCTGTAGAAGTCGAGGTACTCGTCGACCTGGCTGCGGCGCTTGCCCGGAGCGGGCTCGTTGATCGGGAACTTGATGCGGCCGACGCCGTCGGATACGACCTTCGACATGAGCGCTGAGTACTCGGTCGAGATGTCGTCGTCGGTGAAGCCCTGGATCATGTGGAAGCCGAGGACCTTCTCATAGAAACCGACCCAGAAGTTCATCCGGTTCAGCTCCACATTCGCGACCGAGTGGTCGAACGCGAGGAGCCCCACCGGCGGGAGCGGGTCGGGGACTGTGACACGCGGCTCGTAGCCCGGCGCATAGGCACCCGTGTAGGCATGCCGCTCGACGAAGGTGTGAACGGTCTCGCCGTAAGCGCCAATCGTCGCGCGGCGGACCACGCCGTGGTCGTCCTTGTCCTCGTAAAGGCCATGGACGGGGACGGCGCCGCGGTGGACGGCCTCACGATAGGCCGCCTCAGCATCGGCAACGGTGAGAGCGATGTCCCTCACGCCGTCGCCGTGGCGGGCGACGTGGCGGGCGATCTCGGTGCCCTCGCGTGTGGACGAGGTGACGACGAGGCGCAGCTTGCCTTGCTGGAGGACGTACGAAGCCCTGTCACGGACTCCGGTCTCGGGCCCGGCGTAAGCGACGAGGTCGAAACCCCACGCGGTCCGGTAGAAGTGCGCTGCCTGCAGTGCGTTCCCGACCCAGAAGCTCGACCCTGTCCACCCCCTCGAGATCGAGAGGGTCAGGTGCGAGCTGCGAGCCGGCGGGGGCTGGGGTCGTCGTGGTGCTCATCTGCGGCTACCTCCAGAGGGCTGGTGGACGTCGTTGTCCGTTGTCCCACTGCTGACGATATCCGCCGCCGGTTGGCGGTCAGTGGCGGAAGACCTTGCGAGAGTGGGGCTGGTGGAGCGACGAGGGGTTCACGGGGGCCGAGGTGGCCGCGAGGTGTTGGGTGACGACTCGCAGATCCCGTATGAGGAGGGTGGCGAGGTCGCGCGAGAAGCCGTTTCTCACGACTATGCGCAGCACCGACACGTCCTCCATGTCCGGTGGCATCGGATAAGCCGGGACGAGCCAGCCCTTCCCCCGGAGCGCATCGGAGACCTCGTAGACGCTGAAGCTCGTGCCGGGCGCCGTCCGGAACGCGAAGACGGGGATCCCCCGCTCGTTCGAGACGACTCGTACTCGTGCATCGCCGCGATCTCGGCGGAGAGCCAGTCTGCGGTGTCTCGGCAGGCCTGCTGGACCTCCCGGTAACCCGATATGCCGAGGCGGAGGAAGTTGAAGTACTGCGCGGCGACCTGGGCGCCAGGGCGGGAGAAGTTGAGGGCGAACGTGGGCATCTCGCCGCCGAGGTAGTCGACCTTGAACACGAGGTCGTCGGGGAGGGCGGCGGACTCCCTCCAGACGATCCATCCCACGCCCGGGTAGACGAGCCCGTACTTGTGCCCCGAGGTGTTGATGGACTGGACCCGCGGAAGGCGGAAGTCCCACGCGAGGTCTTCGTCGAGAAAGGCAGCCACCATCGCCCCACTCGCCCCGTCCACGTGCACGGGCACGTCGGGACCGCCCGATGCTGCGAGCTGGTCCAGTGCCGCGCAGATCTCGCCGACGGGCTCGTAGGCGCCGTCATAGGTGGAGCCGAGGACGGCGACGACGCCGATCGTGTTCTCGTCGCAGTGTTCGACGGCCCTGGCGGCGGTGAGGTGGGCGACGTCAGGCCCGACCGGGACGAGGCGCATCTCGACGTCGAAGTACCGGCAGAACTTCTCCCAGCAGACCTGGACGTTCGAGCCCATCACGAGATTCGGCTGGTCTGTCGGGAGCCCGGCCGCTTGCCGGCGCTGGCGCCAGCGCCACTTGAGAGCAAGCGCGCCGAGCATGCAGGCCTCGCTCGAGCCCGTCGTCGAGCAACCGGTTGCGTCGACGTCGCCTTCTGCGTGCCAGAGGTGGGCGAGCATGTTGACGCAGCGCCGCTCGAGCTCGGCGGTCTGGGGGTACTCGTCCTTGTCGATCATGTTCTTGGAGGAGCACTCCGCCATGAGCTGCTCGGCTTCGGGCTCCATCCACGTCGTCACGAACGTGGCCAGGTTCAGACGGGCGTTGCCGTCGAGCATGAGCTCGTCATGGATGATCTGGTACGCCGTCGCGGCCGGCATGGAGCTCGCCGGCAGGAAGTCCTTCGGGATCTCGCCCGTCGCGAGGTCCTGTGCGAACTGGGGGCGGAGGCTGAGGAGCTGGCGCGCGTCCTTCGGGTCGTGAGCGTGGGTGTGTAGAGCCATGTCAGTAGCGTCGCGCTGATCGGGCCGGTGTGCTGGCCGCCGGGCCGCTCCCTGTGCCGTGACCGCACGACCGCGAGATGGGCAGTTCGGTACTGTCTGAGGCATGACTCCTTCGAATCGTCCCCGAGCCCTCGTCACGGGCGCGTCCGTCGGCATCGGCAGGGCCTTTGCCGAGGAGCTTGCCCGGCGCGGGAACGATCTCGTGCTCGTCGCCCGCAACGCTGCCCAGCTCGAGGAGCTCGGGAAGGTGCTGGAACAGCGTCATGCCGTCTCGGTGGAGGTGCTGCCTGCGGACCTGATGAGTGCCGACGGCGTCGCACGGGTGACCTGGCGGCTGTTGGAGACGAGCCCGGATCAGGTGGACACCCTGATCAACAACGCCGGGCGTGGGGCGCACGCCCCGTTCGCTGCCGGGCCGCTCACCGATCACCTCGCGCAGATCGACCTGAACGTCCGCGCGCTCGTCGAGCTGAGCTACGCGGCGCTCTCCGCGATGGCCGCCCGCGGGTCGGGCTCGCTGCTCAACGTCGCATCGACTGCAGCGTTCCAACCAGTCCCGAACGAGGCCGTGTATGCCGCCACCAAGGCGTTCGTGCTGTCGTTCACCGAGGCGGTCCACTCCGAGCTGAAAGGCACCGGTGTCAAGGTGACGGCGCTGTGCCCCGGATTCACGCACAGCGAGTTCCAGCAGAGAGCGGGGATCAACTCGGGCGTGATGCCGCGCTTCATGTGGCAGGAAGCCTCTGTAGTCGCCGTCGCCGGCCTCGACGCGCTCGAGGCAGGCAAGGCAATTTGCGTGCCCGGGGTGCACAACAAGGTGCTCGCGGGCGTCACGAGGGTCACGCCGAGATCCGTGGTGAGGACCTCGTCGGGTCGCGTCATGCGCCGCCTCGGCTGAGAGTCGTCCGCCTAGGACGGGCATGTCCGATTTCCGCCAGATCGGCGCGCACCACCCTGCAATACTGCGGCCATGACCGAAGACGACCTGAGATACCGGGCGGTTCAGAGCCGGGACCCTCGTTTCGACGGGTGGTTCTTCGTCGCCGTCACTTCGACGGGCATCTACTGCCGGCCGAGCTGCGCTTCGGTCATACCCGGGCGTGCTCGGGTGCGTTTCTACCCGACGGCCGCCGCCGCCCAACGGGCCGGGTTCCGGGCGTGCAAGCGGTGCCGGCCCGACGCCTCGCCCGGCTCACCCGAGTGGAATCGGCGGAGCGACGTGGTGGGCCGGGCGATGAGAGAGATCGCCGACGGCGTTGTCGACCGGGAGGGTGTGTCCGGGCTGGCTGCCCGGCTCGGCTACAGCGCTCGCCAGCTGAACCGGTTGCTGATCGCCGAGGTCGGCGCGGGGCCGCTCGAGCTCGCTCGAGCCCAGCGTGCTCAAGCGGCGCGGATCTTGCTCGAGACGACGAGCCTGCGCATCGCCGAGGTGGCTTTTGCCGCCGGGTTCGGCAGTGTCCGGCAGTTCAACGACACGATCCGCGACGTCTTCGCGGAAGCGCCGAGCGCCTTGCGCGCAAGGGGCGGGCGAGGGGCCGGCCGGGGCGCCACGACAGGCGCCAGCATCTCCGGCACGCCCGGCTCGGTGACGCTCAGGCTCGCGTACCGGGCGCCGTTCCCGAGCTGCGTGCTGTTCCGGTTCCTCGCCGATCGTGCCGTGCCAGGCGTGGAGGCGGGCGAGTCCTCGAGCTACGCTCGAGCGCTCTCGTTACCTCACGGTGGCGGGGTTGTCGAGGTCCGGCCGGCGGGTGAGGGAGAGCGCTGGCTGCGGGCGACGATGCGCCTCGAGGACCTGCGCGATCTAACGACGGCTGTGAAGAGGGTCCGGCAGCTGTTCGACCTCGACGCTGACCCCGAGGCCGTGTCAGGCGTGCTCGGCCAGGACGAGCTGCTGAGGCCCGCCCTCGCCGCCGTCCCAGGTCTTCGGATCCCCGGGCACGTCGATGGGCACGAGCTCGCGATGCGCGCCGTCCTCGGCCAGCAGGTGAGCGTGGCCGGCGCACGGACGGTGGCGGGGAAGCTGGCGGCCGAGCACGGAGAACCCTTCGCGGGGGCAGAGGCTGACGCAGGGGCTGGAGCTGAGGGTCAGGCCCGGCCGGGGGCGAGCCCGGAGGGCCAGGCCATAGTCCGTCGCTTCCCTACCGCTGCCGCGATCGCGGCGCTCTCTCCCACCGACCTCCCGATGCCGACGAGCCGGGCACGAGCGTTGATCGGCCTCGCGAGCGCGTTGGCGGAAGGATCGGTGGGCCTGCATCCTGGAGCTGACCGTGACGAGGTATCGGCGCAGCTGTTGGCGCTGCCCGGCATCGGACCGTGGACCGTCGCCTACGTCCGGATGCGGGCGCTCGGTGACCCGGACGCCTACATGCCGAGCGACCTCGGTGTTCGCCGTGCCCTTGAGCGGGCGGGTCTTCCCGGGGACGAGCGCTCGGCAGAGGCGTTTGGCGAGCGGTGGCGCCCATATCGAGCGTACGCGCTCCAGTACCTGTGGGCGGGTGCGCTGGCACCCGCCGAAAGTGGCGACGACGCCAAGACGGACAACAAGGAGAGAGTGGTATGAGCAAGGTTGCCAAGGACACGAGCGTTGCCAAGGAATGGATGATCGAGGGAGACCAGTGGTGGGTGATCGACACGCCCGTAGGGAGGATGCTCCTCGCCGGCAGCGACGAAGCGCTCCACCACCTCTATCTCCCGAACGAGACGGAGGCCCGGCTCGAGTTCCTCGACGACGAGCGCGAGGGCAGGCCCGCTGCGGTCGCCGCGGCCGAGCTGCAGGTGAAGGAGTACTTCAGCGGGGAACGGTTGCGTTTCGAGCTGGCTTTGGACCCGAAGGGCACGGAGTTCCAGCGGGCTGTCTGGTTCGCCCTTGACGAGATCCCGTACGGCGAGACTGCCACCTACGGCGAGATCGCCGCCCGCGTGGGCAAGCCGACAGCGTTCCGGGCCGTCGGCATGACCAACGGTCGCAACCCCATTCCTCTCGTCCTCCCGTGTCACCGGGTCATCGGGTCGAACGGCAAGCTCGTCGGCTACGGCGGCGGGCTCGAGCTGAAACAGGAAGCTCCTCGCGCACGAGGCCCGTGTGCTGGCGGAGCGGGGCTAGCCAGTCGAGGCGGTGGCTCAGTAATCGAGCAACCTCGTCGGCAGCGCGACCTCGGTGGCGCCGCCGTTGCCATCGGGGTCGACCCTCCAGACCGAGCGCCCCGGCAGCTCGGTCACGGCCTCGCGCATCTCCGTGCCGACGTAGTGGAGGCCGGTTCCGTCGTCCGTCGCGTAGGAGCGTGGAAGCTCGCCTGAAGCGACGACCTGGTGCATGAGCGGCCGGCGCCCGGCGTTGGAGTCGTAGTGGACGCCGTTGCCATAAGGCAGGAAGGCGAGCCCGTTGTTGATCACCCTCAGTTCCGGGCCGAAGGAGTCGGTCGTCCCCCCGACGTGCCAGCAGATCGACCCGGCGCTGCTGCCGCCGAGGACGACGCCCGCCTCCCACGCCTCACGGAAGATCTCGTCGAGGCCGTGGACCCGCCACACGGCCAGCAGGTTGGAGACCGAGCCGCCTCCGACCCAGATCACGTCCTGCGCGAGCACGTGCTGGCGGACGTCGGGGACGTTGGGCATGGCGAAGAGAGCGAGGTGGCTCGGCTCAACGTTCTCACCGATGGCGGCCCCGTAGCAGGCGCGGATGCCGAGGTCGTTGTCACCGGTCGCCGTGCCGAGGAAGCACAGTTTGGGGCGGCTCGCCCCCGAGAGCTTCGAGCGCGTACCGCAGCAGCCCGCCGAAACGCCACTGGAACGGCCCACGCTCGGTCATGGCCATGCCCCCGCTCGTCGCGAGGATCTGCGGTTCGCGCATGTCATGTGTCTAATGCGGGCGGGGCGGTGCCCGGGTTCCGGGTACCGTGGCCGGAAGACGGGAGAAGGGAGACCAGATGGCGGAGAGCGCAAGCGCACGCGCAGCTGCCAGCGGGACCGGGTCGAGCATCGCCCGGTCGGAGCGCCGTGCACTCTGCGATCTCCTCGAGGAGAAGGGTCCTCTCGCCCCGACGCTGTGCGAGGGCTGGGCAACGTCGGACCTGGCGGCGCACTTGTTCGTCCGCGAGGCGCGCCCGTGGGCGGCAATCGGCATCGCCGTGCCCGCCTTTGCCGGCTTCACCCAGCAAACGATGGACTCGGCGAAACGAAGGCTCGGCTACGCGGGCCTCGTCCGCCGCATCCGGTCGGGCCCGCCGATGGCGATGAAGCCGCTCGACTCGCGAGTGAACGCCGTCGAGTACTTCGTCCACCACGAGGATGTCCGCCGTGCCGGTGACGACAACGCGGGCTCCCGCGATGACGCCGCGCTCGATGCGGCGCTGTGGCAGAACCTCAAGCGAGGGAGCCGCCTGTTCGCCCGCAAGGTGAAGGGCGCCGGTCTCGAGCTCGTGGCGCCCGGCCACGGGTCAGTGACCGCGCGGAGCGGGTACCCGGTCGTCACTATGACAGGCAGCCCTCAGGAGCTGATGCTCTACCTGTTCGGCCGCAAGGCGGCCGCCAAGGTCGAGCTCGACGGCCCGGAGGAGGCTCGGCGGGCCGTCGCCGAAGCGAGCTTCGGGCTCTGAGCCCCCGGCTCCCCAGTCCGAACGCACTCGGTCCCGGCCTACCATCGCCACCATGTCCTCTGCCGCCCCCGCCGCCGGCGCTGCTGCGGGCGCCGCGACCACCGCCGGCGCCGAGTCGCGGCGGGATCGGCTCGAGCGCCTGACGAACCTGATGCTCGTCCTGCTCGACACGCCGCGGCCGTTGTCGTTGCGCGAGATCACGGAGCGGGTGGACGGCTACCCGGGCACGAAGGAGTCCGCCCGGCAGGCCTTCGAGCGCGACAAGAAGGCGTTGCGCGATCTCGGCATCCCGGTGACGAACGTCCCGATCGATGCCGAGGAACAGGTGGGCTACGTGGTGCGCGCCCAGGACTACTACCTGCCGGAGCTCGACCTCGACGAGGCGGAGGCACAGGCTCTCGCTTTCGCTGTCGCGGCCGTTCAGCTCGGTGGCAACGCCGGGCGTGACGCCCTCTCGACGCTCGGTCACTCGACAGGTACCAGCCTCGACGCGCCGGTCGCGGTGCTGCCCTCCGTGCCAGCGCTCGGAGCCGTGCACGAGGCTCTGCGCGCCAACGCTTTGCTCACCTTCCGCTACCGAGGGCGGGCACGGGAGGTGGAGCCGTACGGGCTCACGTTTCGCCAGGCGGCCTGGTACCTCGTCGCGAAGGATCGCACGGCGGGCGGTAGTGGCGGCGATGGCGAGATGCGGACGTTCCGGGTCGATCGCTTCGAGAGCGCCCCGGTCGTCGGGCAGGCGGGAGCGTTCGAGCCGCCCCCGGACTTCGATCTCGGAACCGAGATCCATCTCCTTCCCTTCGGCGCCGAGGCCGCGCAAGGGTGGCCCATAGCAGAGCTGGAGGTGGACGGCCGTCTCGCACGCCAGGTGGCTTCCCTCGTTCCCGAGTCGGCCATCGCCCGATGGAGCGAGAACGGGGGTGTCTTTCTCCGGCTCCCGGTCGGGGACGAGCAGGCGTTCGTGTCCTGGGTCGCGGGTCTCGGCGACACGACGGTCGTGCGAGCGCCCGAGCCACTGCGACGGGCCGTGATCAAGCGGTTGCGCCTCATGGCGACCGAGCCGGAGCAGGTGCAAGATGGCCGAAGCGCCGATTCCCAAGTGCCTCCTCTCGCGCCTCCCCGGAGGGACGCGCCCCGGTCGGCGTCCCCACCGTCAGGGCTCACCGCCGGCGAGCGCCTGCGGCGCTTGCTGGCGGTGCTCGTGCACCTGGCGAGAGTGGGGGAAGGCGAGATAGGGGAGATCGCCCGGCGTTTTGACATGGATGAGGAAGAGCTCGTCCATGACCTCGAGCTGGCGGCGTGCTGCGGGGTGCCTCCTTACACGCCGGACCAGTTGATCGAGCTGATAGTGGATGGAGACCGGGTGTCGGCATTCGGGCTCGGGCACCTGGCCAAGCCCCGGCGCCTCACGCCCGAGGAGGGCTTCGCGTTGGCCGCCGCTGCCAAGGCGCTCTGTGAGGTGGCGGGCGCGGACGAGGAAGGGGCGTTGCGCTCGGCGCTGTCGAAGCTGGAGGCAGTGCTAGGGGAGTCCCGTTTCTCCATGGACGTCGCGCAGCCCGAGCACCTCCACGAGCTGCAGGAGGCGGCCGAGAGGCACGAGCGCGTCGAGATCCAGTACTTCTCGAGTGCGGCGACCGAGCCGACGACGCGGGAGGTGGACCCTTACCAGGTCGTGTTGCGCGAGGGGCGCTGGTACCTCGACGGGTGGTGCCACCTCGTGGACGACCTCCGGCGTTTCCAGGTCGACCGGGTACAAGCGGTGCGTGCGACCGGCGTGGCGTTCGACCCGCCGGGAGCACTTGACGAGTCGCTCGCCGGGCCGGATGCGTTCATCGGTGGCCCGGACTCCGTGCGTGCCCGGCTCGCCTTCCCAGTCGGGTCGGAGCTCGGCGTGGAGCAGGTCGCTCTGTCACCGCTCGAGCCTCTCGGAGACGGGCGGCTCGCCACCGACGTGCTGGTAGGTGACGTCGAGGGTTGGTTCGGCCGCCTCCTGCTGCGGCTCGGCCCCGGCACCGAGGTGTTGTCACCGCCCGAGCTTCGAGATGCCGGCCCACGGGCGGCTCAGCGCGCGCTGCGGCGGTACGGGACCTCGCTACCCTGACACGAGCAGCATCATCGATCGTTCGCGACACCCCCGGAGGTGGCGCTGATTCCGGAACCTCGGGAAGTCATGGAGACCCTCTCGCTGCAGGTGAGGCGCGCGCTCGAGGAAGCGGACCTCGCTGCCTACTGCGACCTTCTCGATCCGAACGTGACTTGGGGCCCGCCCGGCAGCCCGTCGCCACCGTGCCGGACTCGGGAACAGGTCCTTGCCTGGTACCAGCGCGGAAAAGACGACGGAACCCGCGCCCGGGTCGCCGAGGTCGTGGTGTCGGGCGACCGGATCCTCATCGGCCTCGAGGTCGCCAGCCTCAGCGCGGCTGGCCTCATCGCCGCCGGGAGGCCGGCGGCGACACGAGCGGGCGGCGAGGCAAACCGATGGCAGGTTCTCACAGTCGGCGGCGGCCGCATAGTCGACATCGTCGGGTTCGAGCGGCGAAGCGATGCCGCAGCTCGCGCAGGTCTCGCCCCGGGTTGAGCCGCCGGCACCCGCGCCGCCCCTAGCGAGCGGTACCGCCTCGGTACGAACCCGTTACGTGCAACGGGAAGGCTGCCTGTCACCTTGCGGGCATGCTCCGCATCGCGACGGTCCCGCACGGCGGCGACCGTTACTACTTCCAAACCGTGCGAGCCACGACCGACCGCCCCGACGGCCTCATCGAAGCGGACCCGTACTGGTTGGGGACAGGTTCGGGAGAGCTCGGTCTTGCGGGTCCGGCGACCCAGTCCCAGGTGCAGGCGCTCTTTGCGGGCGCGGACCCGCTCACCGGCGAGGTGCTGGCCGACGGGCATCGAAAGCGCGTCGAGGTCCTCGCGTTCGATGTCACCTTGTCCACGCCGAAGTCGGTGAGCCTGGTCCACGCGCTGGCGAGCCCCGACGCCTCCGCCCGGATGCAGCAGGCGCACGACTCGGCCGTCGCTGCGACGATCGGGTACCTCGAGCGCGAAGTGTTGTCGGCCCGGCGGTCCGCCGGCGGGGCCAGGTGGAACGTCGGAGTCGAGGGGGCGGTCGCGGTCGCGTTCGTCCACCGCACGAGCAGGCGGAACGACCCGCACCTTCACACCCACGTCTTGGTCGCCAATCTCACCCGTGGCGAGGACGGGCGGTGGACGGCCCTCGACGGGCGGCGGATGTTCCGGGCGCAGCGACCGGCCCGCGCGTTGTTCGAGTCGCATCTCCGCGCCGAGCTCACGAAGATCGGCGTCGAGTTCGGTCCGATGCGCGGGGTGTTCGCCGACATATCGTCCATATCCCGGGAGAGCGTGAGGGCGTTCTCCAAGCGAACCCGCGAGATCGAAGAGGCGCTCCGGGCCCGGGGCCTTGGTGGTCCGGAGGCCTCCTCGGTCGCAGCAGATGCCACACGGCCGCCGAAGGACCGGGACGTCCCGTATGCAGAAGCTCCAGTTGGAATGGCGCGAACGCGGCTACACGATGGGACTCGCGCAGTCCCGCATCGACCGGGCGGCAGGCGTAGGCGTCGAGCCCCGCATCCCGCAGGTGGACACCGCCGATCATCGCTGGCTCGAGGTCGCCGCCGACCCGTTCGACGGCTCGTTCTCCCGAGCCGACCTCATAGTCGCCCGCTGCGTGACTCTGCGTGCGGGTGCCACGATCGACGAGGTAGAGACCCACATTCGTGATGCCCTCGAGCACGGCGCCCTCGTACGAGACAGTGGTGTCGCCGGCGACCGCTCCGGCGCCGGCGAGCGGTTCACGACACCTGCCCGACAGATCCGCACCGCCGAGGCCTCCGAGCGGATCGGTCGGCTCGGGCGCGCCACCGGCACGGTGATGCTGTCATACGACGAGGCGACCGGTCGTGTGGCCGTGCTCGATGCTGCCGCTCGGCTCGCGGCAGAGGTTGCCGAGCGGGGAAGGCGTGTCGTGGCCGTGTCGCCGGGTGGGCGCGCGGCGCTGGGTTTCGAGGCGGTGAGCGGGATCGAGGCCCTGCCGGTGAAGCGGGCCGGCGCCTTGGCCGGACTTCTCTCCGCCGGTGACGCGGTCGTCCTCGCCGACTGCGGCACGATGGTCGAGGCCGAGCTCCGCAGTGTCATGGCCCTTTGCCGGGAAGCCGGGGCCCAGCCCGTTCTCCTCGGTGCCGAGGCGTCGATCGAGCGCTCCCGGCTCCTCGGTGCCGTGCGAGCGGAGGCGGCGCACGCCGAGGTCGAGCCTTTGCGTGCGCCGGCTCCGGCGCTGGCTCCGGCTCCGGCGCCAGTCGACTGGCGCTTCGGGCCGGCCGCGCGAGCCGTTGCCGTTCCCGATGCCTCGTCTGCCCGCGCTGAAGCCGTGTCCCGTGCTGGCGAGCTGGCAGCGGCGGGCCGCGAGGTCATGATCGTGGTGCCGGACTGGGCAGTCGCAGCGGACTTGCGCGAGAGGACGCCGTCGGCGGTCGTCTATGCCCGCCGTGCATCGGCAGGACTTACCGCTCGGATAGGAGCTGCTCAACCGCTCCCGGCGGTCGTCGTGATCGGCGGGGCAGGAGTCCTCGAGATGACCGAGGACAACCTCGCGCGACTCGACCGCACCCACGTCGTCGTCTCGCCCGACGGCGAGGCAGGCCTTGGCCGGGTGGCCGAAGCCGTGAGGCCACAGCACTTGACTCGTGTGCTCGGCGCCGTGCGGTCGGATCCGGCGATGCGGGCGGCATGGCGCCAGGGCGCTGCACTGATCGAGGACTTCCGGGAGCGATACGGCCTGACGGGCGAGCCGCTGGCCTACGGGCGGCGCGACCGCTCTCCCGAGCGTCAGCGAGACGAGACCCTCGTTCGCCGCCGGGTCACAGAGCTGGCGCCTGCACTCGAGCCTCGGGTGCGCGGCCGAGAGCGCGAGCGGGCCGTTCCTGAGCGCGGTCTCGGGAGGTGATCACGAGGTAGCGAGCACGGCCGAGGATCCTTACTCGCTCACGAGCTCTCTTAGCAGCGCTCGCAAGCGAGGAGTCTCCTTCAGCGCGTCGCGCAGCTGAGCGATGTCGTCTGCCGTGGCAAGCATCGGATGTCGGCGGAACGCCCCCGTCGGGGTATAGGAGCAGAAACGGATCATCAAATACCCGTCATGATCATCGCCCTGGAACTCGAGCAGCTGCAACGTCGGTTCGGAGTGCTCCCGGACGGCGGAAGCCTCCTCGACGATCTGCCCACCGCCCCAGGGATACTTGAACGGCCTGGGAATCTTCCGCGACATGACGCCAGCGTAGGCCCGCCCGGCGCAGCGTACGGTGCGCCGTAGTCTTGCCCGGTGTTCAGCACCGATCAACGGGAGGCGCTCCGGGATCGGCTGCTCGATCGGGCCGGTGGAGACCCCCGCATTTCGGGCGCGGCGATAACCGGGTCGGCGGCTGCCGGTGCTGAGGACCGCTGGTCCGACATCGATCTCTTCCTCGGAGTGGCTGACGGGTGCGCGACCCGCGAGGTGATGGAGGAATGGAGCGCCTTCATCTACGAGGACCTCCGAGCCCTCCATCACTTCGACCTCGAAGCGCCTCCGGCCATCTACCGGGCGTGGCTGTTGCCGGGGTGCCTCGAGGTCGACCTCGGTTTCACGCCGGCGGCCAGTTTCGGGCCGCTCGGCCCCCACTTCCGGAGCGTGTTCGGCGTCACGGTCGACCGGCGGGACGTCGCCACGGGCACTCCTGCCCACATCATCGGGCTCGCGTGGCACCACGTGCTGCACGCGCGGGCGTGCATCGAACGCCACAGGGTGTGGCAGGCCGAGTACTGGATAAGTGCCGTTCGGGACCACACGCTTGCTCTCGCGTGCCTCCGGTTCGGCGAGGTGGCAGCGTATGCGAAAGGCGCTGATCTCCTGCCCCCGGAGGTCACTTCTGGCCTGGAGGACTCACTGGTCCGGTCGTTGAGCATCGACGAGCTGCGACGGGCACTCAGCGCCGCGACCCTCGGCCTGCGCCGTGAGCTTGCCGAGACCAATGCCGAGCTGGCCGGACAGCTCAAGGATGCCCTCGTCGAGTTGGCCGAGGTCAGACCCGTCCGGTAGCCGGCGTCGCCAGCGGGCGCGGGAATCCGTCAGTCAAGATTGCCGTTTACTTACGCGCCAGAGCGGCCTTGGTCTTGTCGATCACCTCTTCGACCTTGTCCTGCGTCCTGTCGACCACCTCTTCGACCTTGTCCTTGGCGTGGCCGACCTTCTCTTTGGCCTCACCGGCGTGACGATCAGCCTTGCCCTCGGACTCGAGGTCCTTGTCTCGTGTGAGGATTCCGGCGACCTGCTTGGCTTGGCCCTTCACCTGATCAGTCTTTGCACCCATCGTCCACCACCCTTACTCGTCGGAGAACTTGGCATCTCACCTCGTATCCGCACATCCCAGTGTGCAGAGGCCTCTCGGGCCGTGCCAGAGGCGAAAGTCCTCGTGCACGGGATGACGCCGTGGCGGCGACGTCGCTTGGTTAGCTCGCCAAACGCCCAACTGAGAACAGGCGGAGGCGTGACTAAGTAGCCGAACCTCCGGAGACCTCATAGGACCAGAGCTCGGACGCCACCGACACGGGCCCGCCATGCGGCGAAGGCCGGCCTGCGCCAGCGTGACCGTGCGCGAAAGCAGGTGAGCTGACCCATGCGAGAAACGACTCCTCGTCCCGCCACCTCGTCACCACGAGCCACTGATTGCGGCCGTCGGTCGGACGGAGCAGTTCGAAGCCCTCGAAGCCTTCCTGCCCGTCAACCGCGCCGGCGCGGGCGGCAAAGCGCTGCGCGAGCTCGTCTCCGGCGCCTTCCGGCACTGTGATGGCGTTGATCTTGATGACCGTCATGGACCTGATCTGATCAGATCGGGAGGGTGCCGCGCCTGTCGCGCCCGCCGGGCCTGCCGCGCCCGCCGCGCTTACTCAGGCGCGTGGCAGACGGCCTCGACGTTGTTGCCGTCCGGATCACGGACGAACGCGCCGAAGTAGTCGGGGTGATACTCCGTCCAGACGCGCGGCTCGTGGAGCACTTCGGCGCCGGCGGCGACGGCCGCCGAGAAGAAGGCGACGACGGCTGCCCGGTCGGCAGCCACGAATGCAAGGTGTGCTTCGCGGAAGCCTTCGCCCGTCGCCTGCGGGCCGATCCAGAATTCGGGCTTCGGGCCGACCCCGTAACCGACGACTTCCCCGAAGTCCATGGCGCGCCCACCACCGAGAGGAGCGAGGACCGCGTCATAGAAGGTCGCGCTTGCAGCCACGTCGGCACACTGGACTGAGATGTGATCGATCATGCGAGCAGCATTGCACCACCTGCCGCCCCGTAGGCTGCGCCCGTGGAGGTCCGCCCGATCCGAGCCGACGAATGCGACGCGCTCGGGCGGATAACCGTGGAGGCGTACCGTGGCCTCACCGGTGGCTCGCCGCTCGGTCCCTACGAGGACGTCCTCAGCGCCGTCTCCGCTCACACCTCCGACTGCGTCGTCCTCGTCGCGCTGGACGATCTTGGCGTCCTGCTCGGTGGTGTCACCTATGTCCCGAACGCCGAGACCTCGATGAGCGAGTTCACCGACCCCGAGGCAGCCGGTATCCGCCTACTGGCAGTGCAGCCACAGCACCAGGGCTCCGGCGCGGGCCGCGCCCTCACCGAGGCGTGCATCGCCCGGGCACGCGCCGAAGGCCGGCGGCGAATCCTCCTGCACTCGACTCACCTCATGACCGTCGCACGGTCGATGTACGAGCGGCTCGGTTTTGTGGAGTTCCCGCAGCTCGACGCGTGGGTCACCGAGCCGCCTTACTCGACAGAACGTCCCTTGCGGCTCATCGCCTACGCGCTCGAGATCTGAGCACAGCACAGCAACCCAGGCACCAACACCCGGTCACAGGCCGCCTTCCTGGCCGAGGCCGAGTCCCACTCCTCGCTCGGGCAGCCGCGCCCGCTCCAGCCCGGCGCCCTCCACCGCCGCGCGCAACAGGTGGCTCTCGAACCAACCTCTCGCCTCGACGAACGACGGGACCGCCCCGTCGAGGCACAGCACCTGACCAGGCGAGCCCCGGGCGATCACGTCGACCGGCAGCCGTCGCTCGCTTCGGGTCGAGAGTGTCGTGCGGTCCGGCGAGCGCCTCCCTATCAGACCGGGCAACCCCGGCAACCTGGAGCCCTCGCTCACCGAGACGGTGCGCACCTCATGTTCCCCGGCGAGGAGGGACACCGCCTCGAGAGTTCGCGTGTCCCCGACGCCCCCGAAGATGAGCTTCGTGTTGAACAACCCCAAGAAACCCTCACCCAACCGCCCCCACCTCTCCGCCGCCTGCGACAGATCCTGCAAGCAGGCAAGCGTCATGACACCCTGACTGCCACCTTCGGCGACGAGGGCCGGAAGGTCGGGCAGCGGAGCGATGTTCGCCACCTCGTCGAGCGCGAGCAAGAGCGGGGGCCGGGAGTACGCGTAGCCGAGCTCTCCGGAGGCCGCCGCCCGGTACCCGGCTAGCCGAGCCTCGTTCAGGAGGCCGACAACGATGGGCGCGGTGCGGCGCTGCTCGTCGGAGCCGGAGCACACGTAGAGCGTCGACTCGCTTCGCACGAAGCGCTCGAAGTCGACCTGTTCTCCCTCGGTCGTGCCGAGCGCTCGCTCCGACCGGTACGCGGCGAGGATCGACGAGGCCGTCGACCAGATACCGCTCTGTTCCCGCTCCTCGGTGCTGAGGACTCCCTCCAAGGTGTCGAGGGCACGCTCTGTGTCCTCGCGGGCCAAGATCGCCCGCAACTCCTCACCCTCGCGGCGGTCGACAGTGGACAAGAGCCGCGTCATCGACATCCCGCCGAGCGCCGCCGCGTGGAAAGCCGGTGCCAGCAGGGCCTCCGCCCGCTCGGTCCAGTGGACCGCCTCGCCCCGATCCGAGCCCGGCCTGGCGCACATGACCATCGTCCGGGCCGTCCGGAGCGCCCCGTCCCATTCGCGCGAACCGACGAGCGGTGACCAGGCGACGCGCGTCACGCCCTGTGGCGGGGGAGTGCGCCCGCTCGGGTCGAACAGTAGGCAATCGCCCACCCGTGAGCGGGCGCGGGAGGTGGTGAGTAGGACGTCGGGTTTCGTGGAGGTGGTGACCACGGCACCGCAAGCCGACAGCACGTTCGGTACCACGATGGACGATGTCTTCCCGCAGCGGGGTGGCCCTACGACGAGCACCCCCCGCTCGGGGGCGGCGAACGTAGGGACCGGCTGATGGCCGACGCCGAGCCGGATGCCGTAGCCATAGAGTGCCGACTCGCATCTGAGTGCGTCGAGGGGGTCCACGCCCCGATCCGAGCACAGCCCGTTCCCGCTCGACCTACCGGGCGGTTACCGGACTCCTACCGAGTCCCCGGGTTGGAGGCGTCCGAGTTCGAGGAGGTACGAGCGCGAGCAGGCGTCGGCGAGGACAAGATCGTGTGTCGCGATCACGAGAGTGACTCCCGAGGCGGCCTCTACCTCCAGCAGGGCCATCACGAGTCTCTGGCTCTCGGCGTCGAGCTCCGCGGTCGCTTCGTCCGCGATGATGACGTCCGGGTGCATGGCGAGGGCCCGGGCAACTGCGACCCGCTGGCGCTGGCCGCCCGAGAGGCTCGGTCACGAGTCTGTCGCTCGTGCCACCGAGCCCGACAGCATCGAGCGACGAGGTCACCCGCTGACGCATCTCACGCCCTTCGATCCCGCGAACCTGCAGTGTGAGTGCCACGTTCTCGGCCGCCGTCAGTCCTGGAGCAAGCCCGAGGGTCTGCGGCACGAACCCGATCACGGGCACGGCCAGCTGGGGGACTATGCCCGCGCCGCCGCTAGGCACCGCCTCGTAGGAGACCGAGCCCGAATCCGGGCGGAGCACACCTGCCAGGATCAGCAAGAGGGAGGTCTTGCCGGCACCTGACGGGCCTCTCACCGCCACGATGTCGCCGGGCTCCACGTCGAGCTCCACACCGTCGAGGAGGTCACGGTCGCCGAGGTGCAGGCGCAGGTCGCGGGCGACCAGCCGGAAGCCGCCCGTGCCCGTGCCCGTGCCGGTGCCTGCGTCGGCCGGCCCGAGGGTCATGATGGCGGCTCGGTGTGCGTCCGGGCCTCTGCGACGAGCCCCTCTTCGGAGACCGGGACGCGTAGCTCGATCCCGTCAGCGTGGCGCACGAGGCGCAAGAGCGTGTCGGGCGGGAGGACCTCGAGGATCTCGGGCGGTAGCTGGATGGTCCCGTCGCGGCCCACGACGGCGTACTGCGTACCGTGGCGGCCCTCTGTCCCGACCCGGCCGTCGCGGATGGTCACCGTGCGCGGAACCGTTGCGGCGAGAGCCGGATCATGGGTGACCATCACGATCGTGGCACCGCTGCCGGCGTGAAGGTCGTGGAGAGCCGCCGCGACGCGATCGCGCTCGGCCGGGTCGAGTTGGCTCGTGGGCTCATCGATGAGCAGCAGGCGCCCGCCGGCTGCCGCCCCGGTCGCGAGCGCCGCCAGCTGTTGCTCGCCGCCAGACAGTGTGCCGACCTGCCTGTCAGCACACGAGGTCAGCCCGAGAAGAGAGATGAGGTCGCCGACCGAGAGGAGCGGTGTCACATCGAGCGATCGGGCCCCCTCCGCAGCGAAGTGGATGTTCTCGAACACGGTCGCGTAGGGCAGGAGGTTCGCGATCGGATCCTGCAAGACGATGCCGACGTCCACTGCCCTGAAGCGCCGGAGCTCGGCGGCGTCCATGCGAGCGACGTCCCTGCCTCCTACGAGGACCTGGCCCGCCGAGGGCCGTAGGAGCCCGGCCATTATGCGAAGAAGCGTCGATTTCCCGGTTCCAGACGGCCCGAGGAGCGCCACCAGCTCGCCGGCGTCGATGTCGAGATCGACTCCCCGCAGGGCGACGACGTCGGCGTCGGGGAGGTGGTAGAGGTGCACGAGGGAGATGCACTCGATGTCGAAGGGCGATCGCTGCGGCGCGGCGTCCTCGGCAGGTGTCGCCGTGAGGGTCGGCAGCTCTGCGTCGTAGGCGCTCATCCCGCAAGCCTCAAGAGATCTGGGCGCACGCCTCGGATGAGGACGATGCTCGCCGCGACAGCCGCCACCTCGAGCAGCACGAACATTGCGGCTCCGGTCGCGAGGACATCGAGCCAGGGCAGCCCGAGCTGGAGAGGCGGGCCGACCCGGCCCGGCGGGAACTCCGGCAGGAAGCGTAGAGCGAGGCTCGCCGAGAGGAGGGTGGCGACCGTGCCGGTCACGGCGCCGGTGAGGGAGATGACCGTCGTCTCCAACAGGAGGGATTGGAACAGCGTTCTTCGTGGGATGCCGACCGCGTCGAGGCCGGCGAACTCGATCCGGCGCTCCCGGGCGCCCGAGGCGATCGAGAACAACAGCGCAAGGAGAGCGAGCAGCGCCGCTCCTGCCGCTGCAAGTCCATAAAGATCGAAGCCGAACGACGGTCCCGACCGACCTATCGCCCCGAGCACGGTAGTGGCCCGCGCGACGGACAAGACCTTGATGCCACGTTGGGCGAACCTGGACAGCAGGGCATGCGAGGGAGCCCGTTTGCACCAGATCTCGAGCGAGGCACCCTCTATCGGAGAGGCTTGCTCGCGCTCCGCGAACCCGAGGTCGATCATGGAGGCGTTGCCGCCCACCGCGGGAATTGCCGTCGCGAGCGCAACCGGCCGGGCTGGCAACTCGGCGCCGTCCAAGCCGATTGCCAAGACCTGGGTCTGACCGGGCGTGGAGTCGAGCGCCACCGCCGCGCCCGTCGCGACTGCCGGCAGGGTCCGCGGGAGGTCCACCGGCGAGAAGCTCGCCGATCCGTTCGAGTTCGTGAGGTTGGCCAGCAGGTCGAGCCCACCGGCGGTCGGTGTCGATGTCGCCGCGTTGGCGCCCTGCCAGTACCCAAGGCGACTGAAGCCCATGGCGGCCCGAGTCCCCTTGGTGCCGGTCACCGAGGAGACCGAGATCAGGCGGAACTGATAGGCCTTAGCGAGCTCGACCTGCGAAGCGATCGCCTGTCGCCGCGCGGCGGTGCTGTGACGCGGGGCGACGGTCTTACCGTTCCAGCCGAGCAGGAACTCGTCGAGCCGGCAGCCCGACGGGCACACGAAGCCGATGCCAGTCGAGTAGACGTGGGTCCCCGGCCGAAGGTTGCCAAGATCGACTGACGTCTCGGTCTGGCCGTGCTCGTCGAAGAGCACGACCTGGAGTTGAGGCGGGGGCACGAGGTTCACCGAGGTGCTGATGGCGACGTCGAGCCGATCACCTGGCGCCACCAGACGCTCGGGCGGGACCTTCGGGCTCATCAGGTGGGCGACCGTTCGTGCGGAGTCTGGCGACAGGCCCTTCGGCCACGAGGCGATGGCAGCCATACGCGAGCTGTCGACGGCGAGCGTCGTCCCGTCCGAGGCCTTGGTCTCGGCGGCCGCCATGGCTTCGGTACCGCTCCGATCCGCCTGACGGACTGCCGTCAGCAGGTTCACGCCTGGCCCGGTCTCGACATGCAGCACGACCGGAGCTTCCGATAGAGAATTCGGCCTGAGTGGCGTGGTTGCGGCCTGCGACCGCGAGCCCTGCGACCCCGAACACGAGGAGACCGGTGGCTATCACGGGGATGAGCACTTGGCGGGCGAGGGTGGCCGAGCGCGCGAGCTGTCTCGACGCGAGGGTTATGGCTACAGCCCTTGACCAGGTCGACACACGCACCACGAGCCCAGCGGCAAAGGGCAGGAGCCGGGCCGCGAGGATCGCCGCTCCGAGCGCCACAAGGCCCGGGCCGACGTATGAGACAGGCCCGACGGTCGCCTGAGAGTGCCCGCTCTGGCCGATGAGCGCGGCGACGCCCGCCGCCGCGAGGGCGAGACCGAATGCGTCGAGGAGCGCTGCGTGGCGAGACCTGCGTTGCTTGGCGGCTGTCGAGCTTCGAGCTTGCACTTCCGCTGGCGCCGTTGCTGCCTACCTCGCCCCTCAAGGTGAACAGGCTTCTGGACGCGATCGTGGCCGATACGAGGCCGGCAGCACCGCCGGTCAGTGCTGCCCCGAGAGCGAGGGAGTCGACGCGGGTGCTCGCCGATGGACCGAGTACGTGTCGGTCGACGACGGACAAGAGGATGTAGGTGAGCCCCACGCCGATGGGCAACGCGACGACGAGAAGGACGAACGGCTCCCGCAGGGCCAACCTCGCGATCCGACGTCGGGGAAGTCCCCGCAGCTGTGCCACCCGGACGTCGGGCTCCCGCATCACGCTCGTGGCCCGCGCGACGGCGTAGAGGACGAGGAGTGCCAACAAGACGAGCTGGAGCGAGATCAGGGCGACGATCGTCCTAGCGAAGTGCTCCTCGGATTCGGCCTGCCCGATTACGGTCGGCAGGAGAGTCGCGGCGACGATGCTCGATGATCTCGCGCTCGAGCTCGCGCTCGATTGCAGACGGCTCTGCCACTTGTTCAGTGAACCGACGAGCATCGGGATCGACGACGAGTCGACCGTCGTCGTCCTGAGCGGCAATTGGACGTAATCGGACGCCGCGATCGACGATGCGAGCGCGGTCGCTCCCGCGACGGTCATGAAGCCGTCGTCGAAACGTGGCACCGTCGGAGAGCCGGTCCCGAAGGGGAAGAAGATCCCGTCCCACCAGTAGGGAGCTGACGGATTCGGGAGCATGTACAGCGCCGACACTCGCAGTATTTTCGTCTTGGGGCTGCTCTTCGCCGATGTGCTCGGGGTGCCCTTTGTGACGATCGGGTGTAGGAGCCCGCCGACGTGGACGCCGATCGCCTGCGCCGTCCGGCTGCTGATCGCCACTTGACCGGGAGCTGTCGGACATGTCCCGCTCACGAGGTGAAGGTGGGCACAGACGCCGGTGCGCGAGACGAAGTCGATGCGGCCAATGGATTGGGTGGCCGCCAGGTCGAGCGTCGCCGTCATGTCGATGGTGAGGATCGGGGCGCCGTAGCGGTCCGAGCCTGAGGCGCCTTCGCCGCCCGGCACAGTCGCCGCTGCAGCGAGGAGCTGCGCCGGTGTGACAGACCGGTTGGGAGCGGCCGACAAGGTAACGCCCGTGTCGACCGGCGGCGCCTGCCCGAGCGCTGCCGAGACGAGGGACTGGTCCGCCGCCCGGAGGTAGATCGGCCCGGCCGTGGCAGCCATGATCGCCGCCACGGCAACAACGAGGAACATCGCGGATGACCCTGCCCGCCATTTCAGGCTTCGCCAGATGAGCAGTGGCTCGAGCTTGCCCCGTCCCGGCCGCCCGTCGCTGCGCGAGGCCGTCGTTTGGTCACAGACTTGTAACATACGAGCTGGCTCGGTATTGGGACAAGGGCAGCCCTTCGAGGCAGCCACCCGAGGCGGCCCTTCGAGGCAGCCATTCGTGACGAGATTGGCCCGGGATGGTAAGCAAAGGTCATGCTCGTCCCTCTCACGATCTCGGACTTCCTCGACCGATCCGCCCTCGTGTACCCCGATCGTGTCGCCGTCGTCGATGAGCCCGGGACGCCGGGCAACTTCGGGCGGATGACCTATGGCGCGCTCGAGGCCCGTGCCCTGGGCATGGCGGCCGCGCTCGACGATCTCGGCGTGCCGGTCGGGGGGCGTGTCGGGATCGTGAGCCCCAACTCGGCGAGGTTCATGATCGCTTTCTTCGGCGTGAGCGGTTCGGGGCGAGTGCTCGTGCCTATCAACTTCCGGCTGAACGCGAGCGAAGTCGGCTACATCGTCGAGCACTCGGGCACAGACGTCCTGCTTGTTGACGCGGAGGTGGACGGCCCACTGTCAGAAGTCGGGGCCCGCCACCGGATCGTTCTCGACGGTGCCAACGACGCCGCTTTGTTCGGCGAGATCCCCGCCGGCCGTGAGCCGAAGGGTTGGGCGCCCGACGAGAACGCCACGTGCTCGGTCAATTACACCTCGGGTACCACGGCCCGGCCGAAAGGCGTCGAGCTCACACACCGCAACTGCACGTTGAATGCCATGGCGTTCGGCTGGCACACGACGATCACAGATCGCGACGTGCTCTTGCACACCCTGCCCATGTTCCACTGCAACGGCTGGGGGATGCCCTATGCCGCCACCGGCATGGGTGCTCGCCACATCGTGCTCCGGAAGGTCGACGGCGAGGAGATCCTCCGCCGCGTCGAGTCAGAGGGAGTGACCCTCATGTGCGGCGCGCCGGCGGTGGTGGCGGCGATCCTGACGGCTGCCGAGGCTCGTTCGGAGCGGGGCGAGCAAATCCCCGGGCGAGATCGCGTGCGCATCGTCGTTGCCGGGGCCCCTCCGCCGAGCCGCGTGATCGAGCGCGTCGAGACGGAGCTCGGATGGGAATTCATCCAGATCTACGGCCTGACCGAGACGGCGCCCCTCCTGACGATCAATCGCGCGCCCCTCGAGTGGGACGGCCTCGGCTCTGCCGAGAGGTCGAAGAACCTCTCGAAGGCAGGAGTTCCTGCGATCGGGGTCCGCATGGGCGTAGACGAGGAGGGTGAAGTGCTCGCTCGATCGAACCATGTCTTCGAGGGCTACTGGAACCAACCTGAGGAGTCTGCCAAGGTCCTTGTCGACGGCTGGTTTCGCACCGGCGACGGCGGGAATCTCGATGGCGCCTACGTGGTCATCGCTGACCGGAAGAAAGACGTCATCATCACCGGAGGCGAGAACGTCTCTTCGATCGAGGTGGAGGACGCGATCTACAGCCATCCCGCCGTCGCGGAGGTTGCCGTTATAGGCGTCCCGGACGACAAATGGGGCGAGACCGTGAAGGCTCTCGTCGTGTTGCGACCCGAGATGGAGTTGAGCGAGAGGGACCTGATCGCGCACTGCCGATCCACGCTCGCGCACTTCAAGTGTCCGACATCGGTCGAATTCCGCGACGAACTGCCGCGGACCGCGACTGGCAAATTGCAGAAGTTCAAACTGCGCCAGAACTATTGGGCAGGGCGTGAGCGGCTAGTCAACTGAGTACAGAGCCCAAGTGATTCAAGGGTTATCTGGGATTCGTCGTTGCTGGGCGGTCGCTCTCACCCGATCGAGTCGCCTACGAAACGCCACCGTTTTCAAGGCTCTCGCGATGCGCCCCGAGCACAATGCTTGATTTTCTCCCGGATTTCCTCTTGTATGGATAAGACTTCTATGCGTCCACCCAGGAGGTGACGGTGAACAGAACAGAGCTCATCGAACGAGTGAGCGAAGCGTCAGGCATGAGCCGCCGCCACGCTGAGGCAGCCATCGAGCACACGATCCACGCGATCACTTCCGCAGTCCGCGGAGGCGACCCCGTCCGGATCACGGGCTTTGGTACGTTCCGGCTGCGCGAGCGTGCCGCTCGTTTGGGGCGCAATCCTCAGACAGGTGCAGCAGTCCGGATCAAGGCTTCGAAGGGCATTGCCTTCTCGCCAGGTGCAACCCTCAAGGCCCAGCTGAACTCGCGTGGCCTGCTGCCGAGGCCGGCGGCGACTGTTGTCGCCGCTGCTCCGGCGAAGAAGGCTGCTCCGGCGAAGAAGGCTGCCGCAAAGAGGGCTCCTGCGAAGAAGGCTGCAGTCAAGAGGGCTCCGGCGAAGAAGGCCGCTCCCGCCAAGAGGGCTCCGGCCAAGAAGGCTGCGGTCAAGAGGGCTCCGGCCAAGAAGGCTCCGGCCAAGAAGGCCGTCGCCAAGAGGGCTCCGGCCAAGAAGGCTCCGGCCAAGAAGGCCGTCGCCAAGGCTCCCGCCCGTAAGGCAACCGCTGCAAAGTCGACGGCTCGCAAGGCTGTCAAGAAGGCAGCCAAGAAGCGCTGATCTGGTTGGGGGGCGAACCCCGGTGACCGGAGAAGTCCGGTCGCCGGGGTTCGTTCGCGCTCGGGAACCAGTTGGCCAGCGGCCTCAGGCCGTCGGTGACCTCCTGAGCTGCCGCATCTCTGTCAGAGGCGGTCGATGCGCTTGAAGGCCTCGCCGGCGGGGAACCCGGCGAGCGCGCCGAGTTCCCCGAGCCGGCCGGTGATGTGGCTGCGGAACTCCCTCACCTCGGGGTCGCTCTCGTCGGGCGCTTGATCGGCCGCGATTCCCATCGTCGAGCGCAGCTGGCTCCTGTGCGCGAAGAGCGCCTGGACCTTGTTCTCCACGAAGCCCGCCACGTCCTCGACGTGATCGGGCTCGTCCGCTTCGAACAAGAGCAGCGTCGCGGGCCGATGCGGCTCAGTGCCGAGCTCGGGGAAGAAGAGCGGGTCACGAGCGGCCACGATCCCGTCCGTGACGAGGAATCCCGCGTTGCGATGATCGGGATGGAGGCGGTACCGCTTCCATGGATCGTGCCCGAGCACCACGGTCGGGCGGATCCGGCGGATCCACGCCGCCACCTCGAAGCGCTGTCTCAGGCCGGACTCGAGCTCGCCGTCCGGCCACCCGAGGAACACGACGTCGCCCTTGCCGCCGAGGGCCCGGGAAGCAGCGCGCTGTTCCACGCGCCTGAGCGCCACCAGCTCCGCCGGGTCCTGGACAGGGTCCCAAGAGCCCTTCGACCCGTCCGTGCAGACGAGGTGGTGGATCTCGCAGCCGGCGGCGGCCCACTTGGCGAGGGTCCCACCGCAGCCGAACTCGATGTCGTCAGGGTGTGCGCCGACGGCAAGCGCGACTGCGGGCGTCGCCAGGTTCGTAGTGACCGACATGCCGGGCACGCTATCTGCCGCGCGGCTGGTGCTTCCCGCTGCGCGGGCTGCGCCTCCTCGCGCCTCCACGGCTAGGTGTCGCGCCTTCCATGCCCGCACGGCGCATTACGCGCGCCGCGCGCGACGCGTTGGGCGGGGGAGCTCGGCGAGCAGGCGTTGGCGGCAGCGTGCGGGCGAGAACGCCTTCGCAGCAAGCCCGAAGTTCAGCGCGCGATGGCGAGGAGCGCCAAGTCGGCTGGCAGGTCGACGTCTGCCGCCAGGCGCTCGTCCTCCACCACGATGACGGGGAGCCCTACACGGGCTGCCTCGGCACAGTGCCGTTCGAACGAGCCCGGCCCATAAGAGAAACAGAACCCCGCCCCCGCAGGCACCCCGATCACGTTCGTCCCGTCACGGTGCCGATCCGGCACGATCGTCACTGTCCCCTCCTCGCCGATGTGGGCGAAGTCCTCGGCGTAGGGGAGATCGGCATGGGAGACGACCACGATCGTCGCGCCCGCAGCCCGCAGGTGCTCGACACCGGCCTCGACAGCGCCCGAGAGGCCCAGCCCAGGGGTCCAAATCACCGAAGCGCCGAGAGACTCCGCAAACGCAGCGACTTCGTGGTCGTCGCACACCACCGATACGGGCAGGTCCTTTCCGGCCCGGATCACCCGGGCAGCGAGCCACGCGCGAGCGCACCGCGGCTCTCCACGCCCAACACGCCGGCAAGGCGCAGCTTCGCGTCATGGAACGCTTTTACCGGAACGAGGAGAGCCCTCACATCAACCATGCTACGGGCCGGCACTAGCCTGGTCGCGACCAAGCTCGGGAGGATCCAGCGTGGACGGCGAGAGCGCATCGATGTTCGGGTCGAGTTGCCGTGAGGACATCGTCGCGGCACTGCGGACTCTCGCGCTCGCCCGGGGTGTGTCCTCGGAGGACTTCGACGCTGCGCTCGCCGAAGACCGGGTCGACTTCCTCGTCATCGACAGGATGCTGTTCCCGGGCAGCACGCCCAAGACGGGCGAGCAGGTGAGCGCGTCCTCCGGGATTCCGCTCGAGCAAGCCGACCGGTTGTGGCGTGCGCTCGGCTTCCCCGAGGCAGGCGGCGATCCTCTCTTCAACGAGCAGGACGTCGAGGCACTTCGGACGATCCGCGGCCTTGCCGACCTCGGCCTCTCGAGCGAGGAGTACTCGGTGCAGCTCACGCGCGTGCTCGGGCAGTCGATGTCGCGTGTGGCGGACGCTCTCGTCGCGTCGGCCGATGCAGCGGCCCAGGATGTGGGACGCCCGAGCTGGGCGACGGACTCCGACGACGGCCTCCTGCTTGCAGAGGCCGTCGCGTTCTCGTCCGAGATCGTCTTTCCGAGCATCGAGAAGCTCATCATCTACGCCTGGCGACGCCACATCCAGGCCGCCGTCAGGCGGCGCGCATCCACGCGGCGCACCGGCGCGTTCGAGAGCGCGATGATGACGCGGTTGACGGTCGGTTTTGCCGACATGGTGGGCTTTACGGCCCTCAGCTCCCAGCTCACGGCGGAGGCGCTTGCGCGGGTGGTCGATCGTTTCGAAGACGTTGCTCACACCACGGTCGTCGACGGTGGCGGCCGGCCTGTGAAGATGATCGGCGACGAGGTGATGTTCGTCACGAGTGACCCGCTCGCAGCCGTGCGCATAGCGCTCGACCTCGTGGACGCTTACTCCGACGACGAGCTGCTGTCCGACGTCCGGGTCGGCCTTGCCACCGGCCCGGTGTTGATGAGGGAGGGCGATTTCTTCGGTTCGGTCGTCAACCGGTCGCACAGGATGGTGTCGATCGCGGACGCCGGGACCGTGCTCTGCGGCGACGAGGTGCACGCCGAGATCACGACCGAGCTCGGCGAGGATCAGACCGACCTCGTGTGGGAGTCGCTCAAGCCCCGCGAGCTGAAGGACATCGGCAGGGTCACGCTATGGCACGTGCGGCGGGCCGGCCTCGGTGCCTCCGAGGAGCGCCGCTCGGGCGTGCGCTGGCGGCGGCTGTCGGACATGAGCGCCGAGCTCGCGAGTCTCCGCGAGAGAGGCGAGCGTGCACTGGGTGTGATGGGCGCAGCCGGAGGGGGACCGGGCGCGGCAGCTGCTTCGGCCGCAACCGAGCGAGAGGCCTGAGTCTGAGCTGAGCCTGCGCCTCAAGCAGCCACTATCCGCCCGCAGGGGTCGGCGTCGTAACCCTCGAGCGCTGCCAGCTGGGCGGGCAGCTCCCGGCCGGCCAGCACGTCGAGCAGTGCCCGGACCTCGGTGGAGCCGAGGAGTGACCGGGGGATGTGGAGCTGCGGAGGCTCCTCTTGCCACGGGATGAACTCGAGCCCGTAGGCCAGGGCCGCCGGCTCGCACGTGACCGCCGCGTCCACCATGCCTGACGCGATGGCGGAGGCGGCCAGCAGGTGGCCGTTCGCCTCGCTCGAATAGCCGGCGACGTCCGAGGCGTCGATCTTCAATCGGCTCAGCTCGGCGTCGAGCAAGCGCCTCGCCTCGGCACCGGCCTCCCTGTTGGCGATACGGAGACCTTGGCGCACGACGTCGGCGACGTCCCGGATCTTTCCTTCGTGGCGGGGATGAAATGCAAGGCCCTCCCGCCACGACGCGAACCCGACCACCTCGATGCCCGGTCGGGCCTTCACGTGCGCTTCGATGCCGCGATGCAGCGCCGCCGCGTGCACGGCGCCTGCCTCGAGCAGAGCGAGCGCCTTCTCGTTGCCCGTCGACCACCACGCGAGACTGACAGGTGGGTCGTGTCGCTGGAGCGGCCCGAGCAACAGGGCCAGCGCCGGGTCGCAGCCGGCAACCGCGAGGCTCGGCGTCGGTGGAGCGATACGGCGTACCTCGATCTCACGGGCAGCGCTGCCGCTAGAGCGTGGTCCCGGCCCACCCGCCTCGGCGTCGGAGATGGGGCCGGTGGCAAGCGCCGGCACAAAGCCCGGCACCATCGTGTGGTCACCGGTCAACGGGAAGGCGACTGTGTCGCCAGCCACCTCTGCCAGGAGCATGCGACCGACCGGCGCCTCCGTGCGAGGCAGCTTGTCGGCGATCACCGCCAGGCGGCTGCGCACGGGCGGCGGATCGGCGGCAGAGCCGAAGAGCTCCTCGACGGTCGAGTCGAGTGCCCGCGCGACCACGAGTGCCAGGTCGAGGGAGGGCGACCACCGGCCGGACTCGATCCCCGAGATGGCCTGCCTCGTCACGTTGGCAGACCTGGCGAGATCGCCCTGCGACAGGCCGCGAGCCAGCCGGGTCAGCCTCAATCGATCGTCAGTGTGTCGTCTGGTGACTGCCACTAGAAGAGCCTCCGATCGCCCCCGGACCAGAAGTATGGCTGGCGACGACAGGTGGAGTCAGCGCGGTCGCCTCGATTTCCGCTCCTTCTGTGACCGCGGTATCGACGAGCATCGTGAGATCGCAAGTCACAGCCGTCGCCCACTCCCCGCCGAGAGCGACGTCGAGTGGCGTGCCCTCCCGCACGGTCAGCACGAGCTCGTAGCCGCTCCCGGCCGGCCGGCATGCCGTGACGGTGCCTCGGAGGACGACGCCCTCGCCAGGAAGCGCGCCGAGGCGGACCCGCCCCGGGTCGATGGCGAGCTCCGGCTCGTCGGGGACGGAGGCTCCTGTACCGCCTGCTGCCCGCCTCATCCGGAGAAACGCCGCATATCCCACCACCTCCGCTGCTCTCCTGCTCACGGGCGCCGCCACTACATGATGGGGGTCCCCGACCTGAAGGAGCTCGCCCTCGTCCATTACGGCCATGCGGTGCCCGAAGGCCTGGGCCTCCCGCAGGTCGTGAGTGACGAGCAAGGAGACCGCTCCCTCCTCCGCACAGCGCGCCTCGATGAGCGACCAGCAGATCGAACGCGTAGCGGCGTCGATCCCCGACATCGGCTCGTCGAGGAGCAGAACCGAGAACCTCCGGGAGAGCGCTCGGGCGAGCGAGACACGCTGCACCTGGCCACCGGAGAGCGAGCCTGGGCGCGCTCGGCGAAGTGCCCCGAGGCCGAGCCACTCCATCACGTCGCCCACCGCGCCGGGTGCCGGGTTGCCGTAGGCGACGTTGGCCTCGACATCGAGGTGGGGGAAGAGAGCAGTCGGTTGGCGCACGAGGGAGGCGTGCGCCACTGCAGCAGGGGTAGGCGCGGCCAGTCCACCCATCCGCCGCCCGAGGCGGCCGATCTTGCCGGCGGGGACCGGCGGGCGCGAGAGCGTGTCGCCGCCTAGCCGGACGGTGCCGCTCGAGGGGTCGACGAGCCCGGCTATCGCCTCGAGCAGCGTGGTCTTCCCGGCGCCGGACGGCCCGAACAGAGCGATCCGCTCTTCCGGCTCGATGCTCAGCTTGGCGCTCACATCGAAGCTCCGCCGTTCCACAGAGATGTCGATCTCGAGCCTTGTCCTCGTCATGGTGCCGCCCGCTCCCGCCGCGAGACGCGGCCCAGCAGTGGGGCGACCGAGTCCCGTGGGAGAGCACCGGCCGATCCGAGCCGGCCCTGGGCACGCGAGCTCCAGAGAAGGGCGAGTATCGGGAGCGGGAGCACTGCGATCACGAGCAGCAGGCCGTAGGGGAGTGCTCCTGAGAGGCCGAAGGCTTGCAGCCCGGTGTCGATTGCCATCGGGAGGCCAGGCGGGTTGTAGGCCACGATCACGACGGCGCCGAAGGCTCCCATCGCCCGTGCCCACGCGATGGCGAGCCCGGCGGCGAGCCCCGGCGCGGCGAGCGGGAGCGTGATCTTGCGGAACGACTGGAGGCGTCCGTCGCCGAGCAGCATGGCGTCTTGCTCGAGGCGTTCGTCGACCGAGGAGAACGCGGCGTACGCCGCCAGCACGAAGTACGGGGTCGCCTCGTAGAACTCCGCCACGACGAGTGCATAGAAGGTGTTGATGCCTAAGAGGTTGGGGGCAATCCGATCGATCGGCCCGCCCACCGGCGAGGTCGGACCGATGAGGAAGATCAGCAGCAAGCCGATCACGAGAGGCGGCATGGCGAGCGGGATGACGAGGCCCGTCTCGACGAGACGTGGGAACGGCAGGCGCCGCCGAGCGAGCAGGTAAGCGAGCGGCGTGCCGAACCCGACCATCATTCCGAGCGCGATCCCGCTCGCTGCGAGCGAGCGCCAGAGCGGGCCGTAACCCGGGCTCCCCACTTCCGTGAAGGCGTGCGAGACCTCGTGCGGCGAGAGATGGACGAGCAGCTCGACGAGCGGCCCTAGCAGGACTACCCAGCAGACGAGAGTTGCCGCGAACGCGACGCCAGTGCTTGCGCGTCTCATTGCAGCGGTCACGAAGTCGAGACCATACCCCCGAGTTTGTTGTAACCGGCGAGAAGCGGCGGCGGGAGGACCGCCTTTGCGCTCGTGAAGCCCGGTGCGAGACCTAGCTGCGGTGCCTCGAGGACATAGCCGGCCTTCTTCAGCAATGACTGCCCGGTCGGGGAGACGAGGAACGCGAGCCATGCCTCGTCGGCGGCGGCATCGGCTGCCGACCGCGGCACGCCCTTGCCCGGCTGCACGTACGTCTCGTTCAGGGTGATCAGCTCACCCTGGAAGACCATGTTCCCGATGAGGTTCATGCTGACGGTCCCGTAGAGCGACAGTTCGGACGGGTCGGAGAAGTTGAGTGTCTTCGGGAGGGTTATGTAGTCGAGCTTGTACTGCTTGGCCTCGGTGAGGTACTCGCTGCCGGCGTCGAAAGTGGCAGTGGCAAGGTCAGTGGGGAGGTCGTCCTCGCTCACGACCTGGCTGGACGAGCCGACGTCGGCGGCGGCACTGGTCCCTGTCGTGCCGAGGATCTTGGCTGCAGTGCCCGCCGGGAGGTGGAGCTCCTTCTCGGCGAGCTGGAACATGAGCTCGAAGTAGCCGCCCTGCGGATCGTCGTTCGGGTTCGTGCGCCCGAGACGGAAGCCGGGCGTCTCGAGGAGCGTGAAGAGGTCGCTCAACGGCTTGGCGCCGGAGCGGATCTGGTTCAGCTCGGCGGCGTAAGGGCTACTCGGCGAGTACGCCACGACGAGCGGATCGGTCGCGAGCGTGAGCACGAAGTGCGAACGTGACGGCCAGAGCAGCTTGATCGCCTTCTTCCCGACTGCGACGAACGCGCCCGGGGAGAACTCGTTGTCGAGGATCGACTGCGCGATATCGGTCGACCCCTCGAACTTGGCGACGAGATGGTCCCCGGTCGCCTTCTCGAAGGCCGGCTGGAGCGACGTCTGGACGAGCCCTTCGAGGGAGCCGGCGACGCCGATGTTCGCCGTGCCGTGCGCGACGGGCTGTGTCGTCGAGGAGCTGAGGATCTTCGTGCCGGGCGTGGCCGTGGAAGAGCCGCAGGCTGCGACGACGACGGCAGTCACGGCCAGGACCACGACGACGATGAGTGGGGGCTTGTGCATACCGAGAGGATATCCGCGAAGCAAGGCGAGCTGTCTGTTCGCAAGTCAGTCTTGCGAGCACGGGAGTCACTACGGTGCATCGCATGCGGGTTGCGGTCGGCTCGGACGAGGGATGTGCGCTCGTCAACGCCGTAGTCGCCCGCCTGGCGGCAACCGGTCATGACGTCGCCCTGGTCGGCGAGGGTGCGGAGTGGCCCGAGGTCGGCAGGCTCGTGGGGGAGGCAGTTGCAGGTGGGGCTGCGGATACCGGCGTCGTGTGCTGTTTCACCGGGACCGGCGTGTCGATCGCCGCCAACAAGGTGGCCGGCGTGCGAGCGGCGTTGTGCGGCGACGCCGAGACGGCGCGTGGGGCGCGGCGCTGGAACGACGCCAACGTGCTGGCGTTGAGCATCCGGGTGACTGGTGTGGCCCTCGGCGAGGAGATCGTCGACGCGTTCATGTCGGCGAGCGCCGACGAGGGCGAGCGCCCCGCCATCGCTCGCGTTGAAAGAGACGTTGATGGCTAAGTCGCTCCCGTCGCTCCGGGTCGAGGGCCGCTATTTCGCCGAGGGCTGTACCTCGGTTGCCGGGATGGATGAGGTCGGGAGGGGTGCCTGGGCCGGACCGGTCTCGATCGGCATCGCCGTCGTCACCGCCGGCTGCGGGCGGAGGATCCCGAAAGGGGTTCGGGACTCGAAGCAGCTGACGTGGTCAGAGCGCGAGGCGCTCTACGAGCCGCTCGGCCGCTCGCTCGCGTCGTGGGCGGTCGGGCACGCCAGCAACGAGGAGTGCGACGAGCTCGGCATGACCGTCGCGCAGCGGCTGGCAGCCAGGCGTGCGCTGGAGCAGCTCGAGTTGGTGCCGGATGTGATGTTGTTGGATGGACGTTTCGACTTCTTGGCCGATCGCGAGGCCGGGGTGTCCGACTTCCCCCCGGTGCGCCTCATCGTGAGAGGCGACGCTTCGGCGAAGTCGATCTCGGCGGCGTCCGTGATGGCCAAGGTCACGAGGGATCGCCTGATGGCGCTCGAGTCCGAGCACTACCCGTGGTACGGCTTCGAGAGGAACCGGGGATACCCGGCCCCGATTCACAAGATGGCGCTTGCGACGTGGGGGTGCACGCCGATCCACCGGCGGTCGTGGGCGTTCGTGGACGGGCTCTGGTACAGGCCGCCCGGCTGGGAAGCCTTAGCTCTTCGCCGAAGGCTCCTTGGGGAGGCCGAGGACGCGCTCGGCGAGGATGTTGCGCATGACCTCGTCGGTGCCGCCGGCAACCCGCATCCCGGGCACCCCGAGGACGTACTGCGACCACCCGTAGGTGCCCCACTCACCTGAGTCGGCGGTGATGCGGGCGCCGAGCACGTGGCACGCGAGCTCGGCCGTGCGGCGCATGTTCTCGGTGAGCGACAGCTTCCCGATCGAGAAGCTCGGGGCCTGGGAGCTGCCCGGCGCGGATCTTCGACATCGCCCGCTCCGAGTTCCACCGCGCCACCTGGAGGTTGATGTAGAGGTTTGCGTACTCCTGGCGGATGAGCGGGTTGCCCGTCGCACCGAGGTGCCGCATGAGGTCGAGCAGCCGGCCGGTGGCACCCCCTCCTCCTGCCGCACCGCCGCCGCCGATGGCGGCGCGCTCGTTCATGAGCGTGGTGAGGGCCACGCTCCATCCAGAGTTCACGTCGCCGAGCAGGTGGTCGGCCGGAACCCGGACGTCGGTGAAGAAGACCTCGTTGAACGAGGCGCCTCCGGTCATCTGACGCAGCGGGCGCACCTCGACACCGGGCGCCTTCATGTTGACGACGAAGGCGGAGAGCCCTTGGTGCTTGGGGAGATCGGGGTCGGTCCTGCAGATGATCTCGCCGATGTCGGAATACTGGGCGCCCGATGTCCAGACCTTCTGGCCGTTCAGGATCCACTCGTCGCCGTCGAGGATCGCCCGCGTCTGCACGCCTGCGAGGTCGCTCCCGTTGCTCGGTTCGGAGAAGAGCTGACAGGCGATGATGTCGCCCCGCCAGAGCGCCTTCAGATAGGCCTGCTTCACGGGCTCGGTGCCGTGCGCAAGGATCGTCGGGGCGATCATCCCGAGCCCGATCATCCGAGGGGCTTGGCTGGCGGTGTCGAATTTCGCCTCGACGCTCTGGTAGATCCGCTGGTACGAGGCCGGGAGGCCACGCCCGCCGTACTCGATCGGACCGGTGATCCAGCCGAACCCGGCGTCGAAGACCTTCTGTGCCCAGGCCTTGGCCTCGCTCACGTCCCTCGCGTCCTGCTCGGGGGTGCGCTCGGGCAGCACCGAGACGTCGTCGGAGCCCTCACCGAACACGAGTTTCTCGGGGGGCTTCGGCTTCGCGTTCGCCTCGAGGAAGGCGAGCGCTTCGGCGCGGAACTCGTCCTCGGTGATTGCCTGAGCGGTGTCGGCCATGGACCGAATGGTACTCGCAGCAGGTCTGCCGGAACGCGGCGCCAGCGAGACTGGGGCTCGGGCCCCATTGCTCGTACAATGGCAAGCGGACCTCGCTGAGTTCCTTCTGACCTGGGGCGGTCATCGAGTGAAGCACGAAGTGAGTGACGGGGAGAACGAACCTCCACATGCCGGTCCCGAGCATGCCGGCCGCGTGGACACGGCGTGGTACTTGGCGGCGCTCGTCGACTCGTCCGACGACGCCATCATCAGCCAGACCACAGACGGGATAGTCCGGACCTGGAACCGGGCGGCGGAGCGGCTCTACGGCCACGAAGCCGCACAAGTCGTCGGGCGCCCGCTCGGCTTGATCGTTCCGCTGGACCGGGCCGGCGAGGAACGCCGCGTCCTCGACCGTGTGCTGCGCGGCGAGCGCGTCGACCACCTCGAGACCGAACGCGTGCGCAAGGACGGCATGCGCGTCGAGGTGTCGCTCTCGGTGTTCCCGATCCGTGACGACTCGGGGGTGATCGTCGGGACCGGATCGATCGCGCGTGACATCACGGATCTGAAGCGTGTCCAGCGGCGGGTCATGACAGCTGGAGTGATATCGCACGCGCTCGGCGAAGCCCGCTTCGACGAGCGCGCCATGCTCTCGGTCATAGCCACCCAGGTCGCCCTTGCCCTCGGTGACCGTTGCGGCCTCATATTGGCGAGCGACCACGGGACGGTCGAAGCCTTCAGTTATCACGACGACGACCCCGAGGCGGTCGCGGCAATGCGCGGCACTCTCTCCATGAAGTCGTTCTCGACGGAGGTCGGACTCTTCGGAGAGGTGTTCCGCACCGGCAAGGTGATCCGTATCGCCAATCCGGACCCGAGACAGCTGCAGGCCGCGGTGCACGAGCGGTTCAAGGACTATCTCGAGAGGTTCCCGATCTACGCGCTCTTAGTGGGTCCCATCCACAACGACGGCGACGTCTACGGCGTCATGGCGATCGCGCGCGACAAGCCCGGTAACCCCTTCGACGAGCAGGACGAAGCGTTCGCCTTGGATCTCGGGGCGAGGGCCGGGCTCGTGGTCGCGAACGCACGGTTGTACAAGTCCGCTCGGGACGAGGTCGCTCAGCGCGAAGCGGCCGAGGCGAGCCTCCGCGAGAGCGAGGAGCGGTTCCGCCGGCTGGCCGAGAACGCACCGGTCGTGATCTACCGGTACCGGCTCGGAGCCGACCCTTCTTTCGAGTACGTGAGCCCGGCGCTCGTCGACCTCCTCGGATATGAGCCGGAGGAGCTGTACCGGAACCCCGAGCTGATGCTGAGCGCCAGCGATCAAGCCGAGCGCGTGTCCGTGCGGGAGTTCTACGAGAACCTCACGACGGACTCCCGTCCAGTCGTGAGCCGGCACCGCCATCGGGCGGGGCACATGGTCTGGCTCGAGACGCGAGCTGCACCCGTGCTCGACGACCGGGGCGAGATGATCGCCATCGAGGGCATCACGGCCGACATCACGGCGATCAAGGAAGCCGAAGCCGAGCTGTTGCGCTACGCCTCGCACGACAATCTGACGGGGCTGGCGAACAGGGCTCTGTTCCTCGACCACGTGAACCTGGCGCTTGCTCACCGGCGCGGCCGGGCTGGCGCGGTCGCCGTGCTCTTCCTCGATCTCGATCGCTTCAAGGTCATCAACGACAGCCTCGGCCACGGTCTCGGCGACGACGTGCTGCGCGAGGCCGCCGAGCGCATACGCCAATCGGTGCGGCCTGCCGACACCGTCGCCCGTCTCGGTGGGGACGAGTTCGCGGTGCTCGTCGACGATGTGACCGACCCCGAGTCCGCAGTGGAGGTGGCAACCCGGATCCTCAAGGCATTCCGCCAACCGTTCCGCGTCGATCATCAATCTCTTCACAGCACCGTCAGCATCGGGATCGCGTTCTCGAGCGAGACACGGGCGGACCTGGCGTCTGATCTGCTGCGCCACGCCGACGCGGCGGTCTACCTCGCGAAAGGAGCCGGGCGGGATCGTGTGGAAGTGTTCGACGAGCGCCTGCGATCGCGCCTGCACGAGCGCTTCCAGCTCGAGACCGAGTTGCGCAGGGGTCTCGACCTCGAGCAATTCGTGCTCCATTACCAACCGATATTCAGCCTCTCGCCCCGCCGCATCGTTGGGGTCGAGGCGCTCGTGCGCTGGCACCATCCGGTAAGGGGCGTCGTGGCGGCGGCGGAGTTCATCGATCTGGCAGAAGATTGCGGGCTCATCATCCCACTCGGTGCCTGGGTGCTCGACGAGGCTTGTCGCCAACATCGAGCGTGGCTCGAGCAGGGATTGACGATCCAGGTGGCGGTGAACGTGTCGGCGCGCCAGCTCAACCAGCCCGACGCGTCGGACAAGATCGCCGCGTGCATCTCCACCACCCCGGATCCCTCCGCGATCTGCCTCGAGCTCACCGAGACCGCCTTGATCCAGGACGTGGAGAAGTCGCTCGAGCGGCTGACGGCTCTGAAACGACTCGGCATCCTATTGGCCATCGACGACTTCGGCACCGGCTACTCGTCGCTCTCGTACCTGCAGCGGTTCCCGATCGACGTCGTGAAGATCGACAAGTCCTTTGTCGACGGTCTCGGCACCGAGAGCCAGGACACCCAGATCGTGGCCGCCATAGTGTCGCTCGCGAAGGCCCTCAATCTCCGGACCGTCGCCGAAGGCGTGGAGACGCCGCGCCAGCTCGAGGCCCTCGTCGAACTGGGTTGTGACGAGGCTCAGGGCTACCTCCTCGGCAAGCCCATGCCCCTCGAGGAGCTGAACTCTGTCCTTGCTGCTCAGTCGAGCGCGCCCTAGGGGGCCGAGGCGGCGCTGCGCATGAGCTCCCAGAGCCGTTGGACGTCGGACCACTCGGTCGTCTCGGCGCCGATCGAGACCCTGACCATCCAGGCGCCGTCCAGCATTGCGGGGGTGACGTGGGCGCGCCCGGAAGCGTTGACCGCCTCGCACCACTCGAGCGTGTGCCGGTCGACGGCGTCGGGGGCGAGGCCGTCGGGCTCGTGGCGCACGCAGACCGTTTGAAGGCGGACCGGCGCCAGGACCGACCAACCCGGTTCTGCCTCCACCACCTCTGAGAGACGCGCCGCGTTCGCCAAATCACGCCTCAACCGCTGACGGATGGCCTCGGGGCCGTCCAAGCGGAGCTGGAACCACAGCTTGAGCGCCCGGAACCGGCGACCGAGCGGGATGCCCCAGTCGCGGTACTGCACGACGGCGCCGTCGACCGAGGACCGCAGGTAGCTCGGATCCGTCGCCATGACCGAGACGAGCTCTGCAGGCTCTTTCACATAGAAGAGCGACGTCTCGAGGACCGAGCCCATCCACTTGTGCGGGTTCCAGCAGATCGAGTCGGCGTCCTCGATGCCCTCGAAGAGCCGCCGCTGCTCGGGCAGCAATAGCGCCGAGCCGGCCATAGCGGCGTCGACATGGAGCCAGGCGTCGTGGCCATGGGCGATCCGGGCGGTGGCCGCGAGCTCGTCGAAGGCCGTCGTCCCAGTGGTTCCCGCCGTCGCCACGACCGCAGCCGGGCGCGAGCCAGCCTGCACGTCACTCTTGATCATTGCCTCGAGCGCCGCCGAGTCCATCTCGCGACCGGGCGAGCGCACCGGAACGAGGCGGAGGTTCTCGGCGCCGTAGCCAGCGAGGAGGGCGGCCTTTGCGACCGAGGAGTGGGCGTCGGCCGAGCAGTAGACGGTGAGCGGTCGCGGCTCGGCCTGCAGGCCGCCGCGGCGCTGCGAGCCGTCGCTCGCGCGCTCGCGGGCCACGAGCAGCGCAACGAGGCAGGCGGACGACGCACCATCGAGGATCGTGCCCTTCCACGAGTCGGACAGGCCGGCCAGCTGGCGCATCCAGTCGCACACGACCTGCTCGACCTCGGTGAGGGCGGGCGCCGACTGCCAGGTGATCCCGAGCGCACCGATTCCCGATGCCGCCATGTCGCCGAGGACCGAGGCGAGCGAGGCATTGGAGGGGAACCAGGCGAAGTTCCCGGGATGCTGAGCGTGCGTGAGCCCGGGGATGATCGTCGAGTCGAGATCGGCGATCACCGCCTCGAGGGTCTCGGGCTCGTCCGGTGGTGACTCGGGGAGCGCGCCCGCCACGTCGCCAGGACCGACCGACGAGCGGACCGGGAGATCGGCGACGCGGGTGCGATAGTCGGCGATCCAGTCGATCAGCTCGTGACCTGCGCGGCGGAACTCCTCTGGGTCCATCTCGTCATTCTCGGGCATCGCCCGCCCTTCCGCCACGGCGCGAGCGAGCGGACTAGCTTTGGCCGGTAGCCGGAGCCGGAGGTCGATGAAGACATGTCCGCAGCGGACGACCCTTGGGTTGCAGTACTGGAACGGATCAACGACGCTGCTGCCCTGGTCGGCCTCGACGCCGACGTCCACAGGATCCTGTCGCACCCGACACGTGTCCTCGAGGTCGCCATACCGGTCAGGATGGACAGCGGCGAGGTCGAGGTCTTCACCGGTTGGCGCGTCCACCACGACATCAGCCGCGGGCCGGGGAAGGGCGGCATCCGCTTCCACCAGAGCGTCACCGCTCACGAGGTCATGGCCCTTGCGGCGGAGATGACGCTCAAGTGCGCCGTCGTGGACATCCCGTTCGGGGGCGCAAAGGGCGGCGTCCGGGTCGACCCGAGCCTCCTGTCCGACGCCGAGCTGGAGCGCCTGACGCGCCGGTACACGATCGACATCTCCTCCCTCCTCGGTCCGGACAAGGACGTGCCCGCCCCGGACGTGAACACCGACGCCCGCGTGATGGCGTGGGTGATGGACACGATCTCGATGTTCCGCGGCGAAGCCGTCACCGGTGTCGTGACCGGCAAGCCGCTCGCCATCGGAGGGAGCCGCGGGCATGTCGGCGCGACGAGCCAAGGCGTGCTCATTTGCGTCCGTGCCATCTTCCACGAGCTGAAGATGCCGATGGCCGGAGCTCGAGCGATCGTGCAGGGCCACGGCAAGGTGGGCGGGCCGCTCTGCTACCTGCTCTCGTCGGCCGGCATGCGCGTGGTAGCCGTGACCGACGCGTTCGGCGGCGTGTACAACCCTGCGGGACTCGACACGTTGGCGCTGGCGGATCACGTGACGAGGAGGGGAACCGTTGAGGGTTTTGAGCTGGCTGATCCGCTCGACCCGGGCAAGTTGTGGGAGATCGAGTGTGAGCTCGCAGTTCCCGCCGCCCTTGACGGGACCATCACCGCCGCGGTCGCCGAGACCATGGGCGCCAAGGTGATCGTGGAGGCGGCCAACGGGCCGACGTTGCCCGAGGCGGACCCGATCCTCGAGCGGCGTGGGATCGTGCTCGTTCCCGACATCCTCGCCAACGCCGGCGGCGTGACCGCGTCGTACTTCGAGTGGGCGCAAGCGAGGCAGGGCTTTGCGTGGGAGGAGACGATTGTCGCCGAACGGTTGCGGCGCGTCATGGAGCAGGCCTTCCAGGCGGTCTGGAACCGCTCGAAGGACCTGAAGGTCACGATGCGACGGGGAGCGTCCGCCGTAGCCCTCGAGCGCCTCGAGGAAGCCATCACCTTCAGAGGACTGTTCCCGTAAGCGAGGACAGTCCCGGGTCCTCCTCGGCGTGGCGGATCGACCTCACGCCGCTACGGTCCTCGCGGGACCTGAGGCTGTTGTTCGTGGGAGGAGGCATCTCCTTCCTCGGCAGCATGGTGAGCTTCGTCGCCCTTCCGTACCAGGCCTACAAGCTCACCCACTCCTCGCTCGTCGTCGGCCTGTTGTCGCTGGCGGAGCTGATGCCGTTGCTCGTAACCGCCTTCGTGGGCGGTGCGCTCGCCGATGCCGTCGACCGTCGTTCCCTCATCCGCTGGACTGAGGCGGGCATGGCCGTTGTGTCGGCGATGTTGCTTGCGAACGCGTTGAGCAGCGATCCGCAGCTGTGGGTGCTCTTCGTCTGTGCCGTGCTCGTCGCCGGGCTCGACGGATTGCAGCGGCCGTCACTCGACGCGCTCGTGCCTCGGCTCGTCGATCCGGGCAAGCTCGCGGCGACCTCGGCCCTCATGTCGTTGCGCTCCCAGGTCGGCATGATCGCGGGGCCGGCGATCACCGGAGTGCTGATCGCCGCGGGCGGGTTGCCGGTGACCTACGGGATCGACGTCGCATCGTTCGCCGTCTCCCTCGTCGCGCTAGCGATGCTCGGAGCTACGCCGCCTCCGCCCGATGAAGCCGAGCTGAGCCTCGGCGCGATCCGCCACGGGCTCTCCTATGCCTGGTCCAGAAAGGATCTCCTCGGGACGTACTTCGTCGACATGAACGCCATGTTCTTCGGCATGCCGAACGCGTTGTTCCCTCAGTTCGCGACCCACCTCGGCGGCCCGGCGGCACTCGGGGTGCTCTACGCGGCGCCAGCCGTCGGCTCTTTCGCCGTCACGCTCACGAGCGGTTGGACCGTTCGAGTCCGGCGCCACGGGAAGATGATCGCGATCGCGGCGGTCGTGTGGGGGATCGGGATAGTGGGGCTGGGCTTCTCACCGAACCTTTGGCTGGCCGCCATGTCACTTGTGGTTGCCGGTGCGGGAGACATGGTGAGCGGGCTCGGTCGAATGACGATGTGGAACCAATCGATCCCCGACGCGTTGCGCGGCCGCCTAGCCGGGATCGAGATGCTCAGCTACGCGTCAGGCCCGACGCTCGGCGACGTCGAGTCCGGACTCGTCGACGGTCTGCTCGGGCTGCGGACGACGATCGTGTCCGGCGGGGTCATCTGCATCGTCGGTACGGCAGTGCTGGCGAGCCTCCTCCCAGCCTTCTGGAAGTACGACGCGCATCAGGGAGTGCTGTACCGATCCCGCGTAGGCGCTGGTGGCGAGGGTGTGGGAGAGCCGGCGTGGCAACCGTCGCGTCTAGTGCCGCCAGATCCGGCGGCGCACTCGCCATACTTGGGGCGTCCCGGGGGCGAGCCCCGGGCGGATGGCCCCTCCGAGTCCGGTGGGCCGGAGAGCCCACAGGGAGCCTGAACCGATGATGTTGAAGCGAGCGGCTGCGGCTGTCTTGTGCGCCCTCGTCGTCGGGGGATCGGTGGCCGGTTGTTCGACGTCGAGCTCCCCATCGACTACCAGTACGCCCCCGACGAGCGCTGTCGGGACCACGTCCAGCACGACTTCGTCGACGGTAGCTTCGACCAGCACGTCGGCTGGCGGGTCGACGACCTCGACGTCGGCACCGCGAGGCGACCTGTGCCCACAGGTCTCGCTGACGGTGGTGCAGGGCAAGAGCCAAGGAGCAGCCGGCACCGTCGAGATCGGGTTTGCGATCGCCAACTCCGGCCCCGAGCCGTGCATTCTCGACGGCTACCCGACGATCGGCCTCGTGCCGAACTCGGGCACGGTGGCGCCCGTCGTATCCCACTCCGGTCAGGGGTCGATCTTCTCGATACCACAGGCCGCGATCAATTTGGCGGTGAGCTCGACGCCGACGGCGGGATTCGCCCTCGAGTACAGCGACGTCCAGACGAATGGGGAGACCTCCTGCCCGCAGATCAACGACATCGATGTGACGCTGCCGGGACTCGGCGGGAGCTTTACGTTCGCCAAGAGATTCTTCCCCTGCGGAGCCCCGAACGTGTCGGTGTCGGCGATCGTGACCGGAGCGCAGTACAAGGCGGCGTTCCCGTAGCAAGGGCGCGGTGCGCGGCGTATGGCGCGTGGCGGTGCCGAGAGCCTGGGGCGTGCCCTTGGGGCGTCCCCGATCATCGTGACGGGTGTACCGCCCTCTCGAACGTGGAAGACTGCAACGCCGAAAGTTGCGGTCTCGACCGCAACGTCCCGGGCGCTTAGCTCAGGTGGTTAGAGCAGCTCGCTTACAACGAGCAGGTCGGCGGTTCGAGTCCGTCAGCGCCCACCCACTCACTCCGCGCTAGGTGGACAGATCGCTGATCGGCGCCCAAAAGCGGACGCCCGACGCGACAGCCCTGATAGGGCGGGGTGCCCGGGGCAGTATGCGCTGGAGGGGGTGCTCAGCCTGCGTCCGGTTCGGCCTGCTCGGTGCTCCGTGAGGCGGCTCAGGATCGCCCGGGTACCGCGCCCAGCCGAGCGGGGGCGGCCTGGAAGCGAGGTTGCCGGCCGGTGCCTAGCTCCAGGTCCTGGCACGAGCAGGCCCCACGTTCGCCCACTGCGCCGGGGCTGGCAGGTGGTGGTGAGGGTGGCGGGGTTGCGGGTTGCACGGCTACGGCTCAGGCGTCGTTACGATCTTCCAACTCGCCCCGTTCCAGTGCTCGGCGAGCGCGCGGAAGGTGCCTGAGCCGGTCAGCGACGTCCCGACTGCCATGCAGCTCGACGGAGCATTGCACGCCACACCGTTGAACTGCCTCGACGGCAGTCCGGCCGGATTCGGCGTCGTCACGATCTTCCAACTCGCGCCGTCCCAGCGCTCGGCGAGCGTGTGAAGCAGGAGAGTGCTGTTGAGATAGGCGCCGACGGCCATGCAGTCAGAGGTGCTGACGCAGGCGACTCCGGCGAGATAGCTGCGCTTTGCCGTAGCCGGGTTCGAGGTCGGCACGACCTTCCAGGCGGCGCCGTCCCAGTGCTCGCCTAGCGTCAGGGATGTAGCCGAGCCCTTCTCGTAGGTGCCGAGAGCCTGACAGCTGACAACACCACTACAGGTGATGCCGTCGAAGAAGCTCTCGGTTGACCCGGTCGGGTTCCGCGTCGTCACCAACTTCCATACCGAGCCGTTCCAGTGCTCGGCGAGGGTGAAAGCCGTGTCCGCATTGAAGTGAGCAGTGCCGACGGCCGTGCAGTCTGAGGCACCGAGACATTCGACGCCGTCCAGTCCGCTCATGGTCGCCCGCTTCGCGTTCGGCGTCGTCACCAACTTCCACACCGACCCGTTCCAGTGCTCGGCGAGAGTGAAGAGCGTGAGAGGACGGCTGCCGATTACGCTGCCGACGGCCGTGCAGTCGGAGGCGCTAACGCAGGCGACACTGTCTAGCTCGCTCGAGGTGGCCCGACGTGGGTTCGGCGACGGCAGGATCTGCCACGTGATGCCGTTCCATCGCTCGACGAGAGTGAGAGAGTTGTCCGAGCGGTCGAGGCTGTAGCCGACGGCAATGCAGCTCGATGTTTCCGAGCAGGAAACTCCGTGAAATTTGCTCCCTCGTGCCCCCACCGGGTTCGGCGTCGGCAAAACGGTCCAGTGCGTCCCGTTCCATAGCTCGGCGAGAGTGACAGAGACGCTGCCGGGGTTGGCGTCGTTGCCCACTGCCACGCAGTTCGCCTTATTGACGCAGGCAATGCCGGTAAGGTATCCGTCCTCGGCGCCCAGGGCCGCGGCCGCTCGGCCGACAGCCGTAGCCGGTGCAGCCCCGAGGGCGAGCAATCCGATCACGGCGGCCACTGCGCCGACGCGGGGATGAGTGAGCATCGCGGTCGCTCCCTGGAATTGCTCCTGCTGCTTCGATCGGGTGCCGAGGCTAGTGCGCTGACACGCAACCTGCGCGTCCACCACTTGTGGTGGACGCGCAGACTTCTCCCCTGTCGACACCAGTGCGCGTCAGAAGGCTGTCGGACGACGAAGGCCGGCAGCCGCAGCAGATCGTCCGCCGGGGCAGCGGCAAGTCCGACAACTCGGTCGTGAAGTGGCGACGGGCGCTCGTCGTGCTCGCGTCGGCCGGGGGCAACGACGTCGCCGCAATCGCGCGGCTGGTCCACGCCTCGCCCGATCCGGTGCGGGAGATGATCCACCGCTTCAACGAGATGTGTCGTCTGACGTGGACCCCAAGTGGGCGGGTGACGGATCCCGCCGGATCACGAAGACTGAACGCGAGCTCATCGTCTCGTCGGCCACCGCTCGCCCGACCGCCCTCGGCCAGCCCTTCGCTCGCTGGAGCATCCACAAGCTCGAGGTCGGCCGATCTGTCTTGTCCGTGCCGACCCGCCTCACCAGCTCCCGGTGCGTTGGTGGGTGGTCGTGGTGCTCGGTACCGGAGCTGTGCTCAAAAGCGCCGGGGAGTCGCCCGATCCGTGCAGCCGCTACTTGCTGCGCTTCTTGGCGGTGGGCTTCGCCTTCGCCGCGGGGACTGTGCTTGTCTTCGTCGGCTTGGCAGCTACCTCCGCGGACTTCTTGGCGGTCCGTGAGCGCGTCTTCCCGATCACCTCGATCGAACCCATCGAGGGCAGGATGCTGGTCTCTTCGCCCGTCGCCCACCGCACCCGCAGGAGCGAGCCGGTCACGCCGGTCACGACTCCCTCGCGAGGAGCCGCGCCGATCTTCCTCGAGGGAACAAGCACGCGATCTCCAATGGATGCCATAGGCCGCATGCTCCCACGGCGAGCGCTGGCTGGCCAGCCCGGCACCGGGCGTGTCGGTCGAGTGGGGTTGGTCCTCAGATGGCTTCGTCTGTGGCGTGGGTGGCGCAGTATGCGGCTGGACGGTGCTCTCCGCTGCGTCCGGTCCGCCACCTCGGACCTCGGCGGCGATCCGCTCGGCCGCCTCAGGATCGCCCGAGTACCCCGTCCAGCCGAGCAGGGAGGCGCTGAAACGGCCGGGGTGGGGCTCAGGTCGCGGTCGGGGCAGAGCGGCCTGCGCCGAACCTCGACGGACCTAGTGAGGCATCGCCGTTGCGAGTAAGTAGAGGTCCACGAGCGCCATCGCGCTCGTCACCATCATGAGTACCTGCGCGCTCGCTCTCACGCAGCCGTACGGGCTGGAAGTGGCACGGTGGCTGATCTCTCGCAAGCTGATCGGTCAGGGAGCGCTCGTGCTGCGTAGGTTCGGCGACGCGCATAGCGCTGCCGACGAGCCGCCTGGTAGCGGCTGGGCGGGTCGATCGAGGCGTCGGGACCAACGGAGCAGCTGGCCTGATCTGGTCCGAAACTGTTCCAAGCGACGACGTCCCGACCTACTCGGAAGCATCGTCGCCATACGCGAGACGATTTCGTGACGGCGCGATTCTCTATCCGCGCATGCTCATCATGGTTGAGCAGCAACCACCTGGCCCGCTGCAATCTAAGACGCATCGCGCCGTGCGCTCGCGACGAGGGAGGCTCGACAAGCCTCCCTGGCGGTCGCTCTCAGATCAGGTCGGAACCGTCGAGCAGATCTTCATTTACCACGTGCTACTCGGAGAGCATTGTCTTCCCTTCCGGATGATGACGCCCGCTGAAGCTGTCATCCCGTTCGACGGGACTCGCCTGCTCTCGGGGGAGGACGAGCGACTCGACCGCTATCCGGGTATCGCAGACTGGTGGCGCGCTGCCGAGCGCACCTGGAACGACAACCGAAGCTCCGAGAAACGTACTCTCGACCAGCAGATTGACTACATCGGTCAGCTCTCGGCACAGTTCCCACTGATGCCGACAAGAGTCGTGTACACGAAGGCCGGCAACTACCTCACGGCAGCAACGGTTACGGATACTCAGGCTGTCATCGACCACACGCTCTACTGGGGCGCGATGGCTTCCGTCGAGGAGGCGCGCTACCTGACAGCCGTGTTGAACGCCCCGGCCTTGGGTGCGATCGTCGAGCCCTATCAGTCACGCGGAGCCTTCGGGCCACGTCACTTCGACAAATACGTCTGGTATCCCCCCGTTCCTGAATTTGACGCGAGCGACGAGCAGCACCGTCGCCTCGCGAATTTGGGTGCAGAAGGCGAAACCGTCGCAGCGACGGTTCCTCTACCTGATGGGGGTCTGGGACGGGCGCCGACGCTTGCGGTTGCATCTCCCGGGCCGTTCGACCTGACGGTCGCCGACTCGTTCACGACCCTGACCGGGCGAATGGCTGCCATCGTGGGCTACCGGCAGTGAGTGGCGAGAGCGGTGGGTGAACGGCGAGATCGGCTACGGCGTAGCGGATGGACAAGACGGATCGCCGATGACAACAGCGAGCTGCCCGGTGATCCTGGACAGGTCGCTGGTGTGCCAGAGATGGCCACAGGCCCGCCGAAGTAACCGCCGGCGTTGAACACGAGCCCGAAGAAGGTGCGCCCGGTCCTCAGGCCTGGAACACGTACGCCCGCCCGGCGTTGCGTGCATGGCCCCCTGCACCCGCGATCGCAGTGCCGCCCGAAATGCTCACCGGGCCGAGGTAGTCGAATGCGACGGTGTCTGAGCCCTTCAGCTCGGCGATCTGTCTCCACCCGGATGCCGTCTTGGTGAACAGATACGCGCGACCGGCGCTCTTCGCGTGAACGGGTGCACCTACGACGGCGCAGTTGGCCGAGATGGCTACCGACTCACCGAAGTAATCCGTGGCTACGGTGTCGGAGCCCTTCAGCTCGGCGGCCTGCTTCCACCCGGCTGCCGTCTTGGTGAACACGTACGCTCGCCCGGCATTCGCCGCGTGGCTCTGAGCCCCCACGATGATGGTGCTGCCCGAGATGGCCACCGAGGTACCGAAGTAATCCATGACGACGGTGTCGGACCCCTCCAGCTCGGCGATCTGCTTCCAGCCCGCTGTCGTTTTGGCGAAGACGTAAGCTCGACCAGCATTGATTGCGTGATACCACGCTCCCACGACGACGGTGCTGGCTGAGATGGCCACACTGATGCCGAAGGCATCGAAAGCTACCGTGTCGGAGCCCTTCAGCTCGGCGGCCTGCTTCCACCCGGCTGCCGTCTTGGTGAACACGTACGCTCGACCCGAGCCTCTTGCGTGGTTCCATGCACCCACAACGGCGGTCTTGCCTGAGATGGCCACGCTCATGCCGAAGTAATCGCCGGCAACAATGTCGGACCCCTCCAGCTCGGCGGTCTGCCTCCAGCCGTGCGCCAGCTCCGTGTACACGTATGCCCGCCCAGCACTCTTGGCATGGCCCGGTGCGCCTACGAAGGCGGTCGTCCCTGAGATGGCCACCGATATTCCAAACCAGTCGCCGACGGCGGAATCGGAGCCCTTCAGCTCGGCGGCCTGCTTCCAGCCAGTCGCCGTCTTGGTGAACACGTACGCTCGGCCGCCTTGTTTCGCGTGGCCATACGCCCCGACTATCAGCCTCGTGCCCGAGATGGCCACCGAGCTGCCGAAGTAATCCATGGCAGAGGTATCGGAGCCTTTCAGCTCTGCTAGTTGCGTTCCTATCGGCGGCGTGGTCCGAGGGCTTGCGGCCGCTGCTGAGGCGGTGCTCGCCAGAAGTGGCAAGGAGATCGCTCCTACAGCGACGAGCATGGGCAGGGCAGCGATTCCGGAATTGCGCAACAACATGACCTCCCTCTGCATAACCACGAGCAACCGAGGATAGGTCAGCCACGCCCCCCGCATTCGCCCGTGGCACCCACGTGCGCCCAACCCGCAACCTCGCCCCCCACGACTACCACCCGCCAGCTCCGTCGCAGCGCGGGCGAACGTTGAGGCCGCTCGTGCCAAGACCGCCGACCTGGTTCCGCAGCGTGGCAGACGTCGCCCGCCAGTGGCTCCTTCTCGACGACCCGACCCACATCGCGCCCCAGCAAGACTGGAGCCTCCCACAGGGTGTCCTCCGACGCCGCCAGGTGACCGGATGCCCTCGGCTAGTAGATCGGGTCGGCAAAGGAGGGCACGAAGATCGACGCGGGACCGCTGGCGCTCATTCTCGACGAGGAGGATCTGACCTCGACGTTCCTCCCTGGAGACGAGTGGGAGTGCCTGGTGCTGCCGGTGCTGATCGCGGCCGGAGAGAAGCATGTCTCCGAAGTCTCTGGCGTGAAGCAGGGGACTGTGCGATACGTGTTGAAGGGTCGGTCACCGAGGCTGGCGCAACGTGGCAAGTTGTTAGCCGCGGCTGACCGGATCGCGAGAGAGGGCTTGGCATCGGCTGATCGGGAGGTGCCGCTCACGATGACCGGCCGACTTTCGCTCTGGCTGTCGTTACTGCCCTCCGAACAACGGACTTGCCACGGTTGCGGATGGTGGCTCAGCGGACGACAGCAAAAGTGGTGCGACGAGTGCGCTGGGTCCGGACAACGTCGCAAGGCGACTACTGCGCCGCGCCACAACGACGGTGCCAATGGCGACAGCGTTTGACGCCAGCCTGGCAGTCGTCGGCTCGACCGACTTCGGACCAGGCGGACAACGACGATCAAGGGCCTCAGCATCGAGATCGGTGCCGCCGCGGTCACGACGGGTGGCTTCGTCTCGATCCAAGACACCGGTACCGGTCACAACCTCTGGCAGACCAACCTGTCGGCGGCCGGGCATGTCACGGCGGACATCCCGCTCGGGCCAGCCGGCTACACGATCAACGGCCAGCTCGCCGTCGTCATCGGGAGGAGTCACGAGAGCCAGCGTAGAAGCGGTCCGAGCGGGACGGCTCGAAGACACGGTTTCTCGCCCCAACCGCCCCGGTCGGTCCCTCCCCCGGTTCCGCCCCGGCCGGTCCGGTCCGGCCCTTGTGGGCCGGCCGTCCGTCCGTGGCTCCCCCGGTCCCGGCCTTCTGTGCGTGCCCCGTGGCCGGTTGTGGTGTCGCTGGGTGCGCTGTCCCTTGCTCTCCCCACTCACTCCGCCCGGGAGAGAAAGGCGCCCGGGGCAGCACGGGACGAAACCGTAACGTAGAAACGCAGGACCAGGAAGAACGTCACGGAGGGGCGGAGGAGCTTATGGGGCGCTACGCGAATGAGTGGGGAGGACTCGTCCGGATCCTCGGTGGTGAGGGACGCCGCGGCCAGCTGACACCGCCGGTGTGGAGCAACACCCTGAGTCGGTAGTGGCTGAAGGTTCGAAAGCCGTTCCCGGCCCGCTTCACCTTCTTCACACAGAGGTTCATCGCTTCGGTCGGTCCGTTCGAGGCGCCGGTGCGGTGGTGGTTCAAGATCTCCTCGCGCCATCGCTTGAGGGTGTGACCGAGCGAGCGGATCTCGGCCACCTCGTCCTCGAGACAGCCGGCGATCGCCTTGTCGAGAAGGAGGGCAGCGGTCTCGAGATCGTCGGTGAGATAGACGTCGCGGACCGACTCCTTCGCGAGCCAGGCACCGAGGAGCTCGTCGTTCGGGTCGCCCATCCTGAGGCCGAGCATCATCCGGTCGTGGCCTTTCTCGTCGAGGCGCTCGGCCCCCGACAAGAGCAGCTTCCGGATCTTGTAGAGCGGATCGCCTTTCCTGCCGCGGTGCCCGGTCAGCTCGTTCTGGACCCGTCGTCGCAACTTGTCGACACAGCGGTTGGCGACCCGGACGACATGGAACGGATCGGCGACCCGCACGACATGGTCAAGGTGCGGGCTGAGCCCCGCCCGGTAGCTCTCGGCCAGGTCGGTCGCGACGACGCCGATGCCACCGAGCCACGCCGGATCGGCTCCGGCACACCATCGCCGCAGGTCAGCGGCAGTGTTCCCCTGCAAGATGTCGATCACCTTGTGACGCTCGAGATCGACGAGGCCAGTCGCGTACAGCGTGCGGTGCGTGCGGTTCGCCTTCAAGAAGGAGGTCTCGTCGACACCGAGCGAGGAGACCTCGCCGACGCGGTCCGGGTCGTCGACAAGGGGACGGCCGTGCCGCTCGACGGCCGACATCACGGTCCACCAGCAGACCCCGAGCTCGTCGGCGAGCCCGCTCACGGGCCGTGCGAGCTCACCGACCTGGCGACAGGCCTCCTCGCCGACGCGTACGGTGAGCACGGCCCGCTCCGGTACGTGCTCGGAGGTCTCGGTCCAGGTGCGCGTCGGGCACTCGCGCATCCCACAGCGCCAGCGGCGCTTCGACCACACAAGGCGCGTCGGGCGACCGAAGCAGGCGAGGTCCCGGATCTCGAGGCGCATGCGGTCGTGCGCTTCGGCCTTCACACCACATGCTGTGCACCACGCCGCGACGTCGAGCGTCTCGATCGAGATGACGACTTCCGACTCGGTCTCGTGCACACCGGTGATGCGGAAGCCGCGCAGTCCAAGGATCGCTTCCGCGAAGCCAGTACCGTCGTGCATGTCAGAGGTCCCTCCCGTTGATGTCGTCGAACAACAGCAACGATGGCGGGGCCTCTGGCCGCGTTGGTGGATGGTCGGTTAGCTCACGATCCCCACTTCAACGCGAAGCGCCGCTTATGGCCTGGCCGGAGAGGCGCCAGGCTCAACAAGGAATCCCGGGGCCTGCTCCACCCGCCCATGACAGTCTCGAACCGGTACGCCTGATCGGTGGAACGCTCTGATTACCGTGCTACGTGGACCTGCGACTCTTCTGGGAAGTCACCTTCGCTGTCGACGCAGGGCGCCGGACGAACAGATTGCTGGGGTGAGTCACCGACTCATCAGCGCTTCCGAATCTCTTCGTCCCCGAGGCACTGGCTACTTGGACCGCCGTCAGATTCACATCGGTGACCGGGATCTTGCTTACAAAGTGTGCCGAGCAGACTTCCTGAATGGTCGCCGAGCTAACACTGGTATAGGGGCTAAAGGCAACGACGCCTGTCTCGGTGATAGTCCCATCCGATCTCGCTTCGCCAGATCCAGTCTTATCGACACTAAACGACTCCCCGTCGCCGATGTTTACAAACGCCCGTACATGACACTTGACTACTCCTGCATCGGAGTATTTGTCGAAGTTGGTTGGCACAGCCGTGGCGACGACGTTGTAGATACCGAGAGACACAAACACCTCTCCGACCACGACAGGCGTCGAACCGACAGAAGTCGCGCTGGACTGCTTGCCAAACGTTTCGTAGTTGTACTCATGGACGAGACCTGGTTGCCCCGCTACCCCCTGCGTTCCCTGCGCCCCTTTTGCGCCCTGCGCGCCTTGGGAGCCCTGCGATCCCTGGAACCCCTGGGGTCCTTGCGCGCCAAGCACGCCTTGTGCTCCTTTGGCCCCTTGCGCCCCTTGGGAACCCTGAGCCCCTTGGGAACCCTGGCGCCCTTGCGCACCCGTTCCGCCCTTCGCCCCCTGAGCGCCCTTCGCGCCTTGCGCACCCCGGGAACCCTGCGGGCCACTCGCATTCCACGAGATCTGGGTCTCGCCACTCGCGCACTTCGCCCCTTTCGGGTCGTACGAGAGCGCGTTCGTTTTCGTGGAGTAACACGCGTAGATCTTCGTAGCTGTGGCGGCCCCAGCAGGCATCGTTGTGCTCGCTCCCAGACCTGCCGCGACCGCCGACGAGGCAATCAAGCCCGTGGCAGCAAGAGCACCAGTCCGAGCACGCGTCGAAGTCTTTTGCTGTTGCTTGGGCATCGCGAAACCTCCCCCTCGACCCAGTCGGGCCGGTCGGTGTGAGCCTCACAGGGGCAAGATTCGCTGTCAAGGAGGGAGGGGCGCACCGCGTTGGCGATCTGTCCTGGCGGACGGTGCCGCAGTACCTCACAGAGGCGACGGCGTTCCCGGTGGCTACGAGGCTCGTCCCGATGACGACAGCGAGCTGCCCGGTGATCGCCCAGCCGGCCGGCCCGAGGTCGATCTGGACACTGATATGCCCGGCTGCCTACAGGTAGGTCTGCCACAGGTTGTGCCCGGTGCCGCCCGTGCATGGGAGTCATAGCCGCGATCGGGGGGTGCTCTCGGCGATCCATTCCCGCATCGAGGCTCGGCGGGCGGCTATCGACGTCCTCGAGTCCGACATCACGTAGCGACCCTGTTGCGAGGGCTTGCGGCGGTGTCTGGCTCAGCGCCCATGGGCCGCTCAGCGTGACCGGTCTTGTCGCCCTCGGCGCGTTGCGCCCGCCTTGTCGAACCGGTTGCGTATTGCCAGGCCGAGCCGTTGGTCGGCCCTGCTCCCTGTCACGGCGTTGACGGTCGTCGCCGTAAGAGCCCCTGACACGTAGGCGCCCGATGTATCGGCTTCACAGATCAAGCTGATTTGGGCGCCCCGGCCTGCTGGGTACAAGAAGCCCGTGAGCGCCATGTTCCCAGCTGCAAAGTTAGAAAGCTCTACCAGGTTGCTACTCGTTGAAGACTTCACTTTCCTTTGGCTCGACTGCGTCGGACTCGTGTCCTGGATATAGCACTGAACACGCACGGAATGTTCGGCGAAGACCCTGATCGCGGCGTTGACGGCGTAATCGCCACCTTGCGGACTACTGATGACCGCCACCACGGTGGGAACGGGACTGCGGGAAGCTCAAGTGGACAACGGGCTCCGGCAGGTCGACGCCGTTACCGTGACCGAAGTACCCCGCGACGGCACCTCTTGCGCCTTGGGCGCCCTGGAAACCTTGAACGCCTTGAACGCCTTGAGCGCCTTGGAAGCCCTGGTGACCCTGGAAACCTTGAGCGCCCTGGACTCCTTGGAAACCCTGAGCGCCTTGCGATCCCTGGAAACCTTGAACGCCTTGGAAGCCTTGAGCGCCCTGGACTCCTTGGAAACCCTGAGCGCCTTGCGATCCCTGGGCGCCTTGAGATCCCTGGGAGCCCTGCGACCCTTGGGAACCCTGAGCGCCTTGGGAGCCCTGCGCCCCCTTTGCGCCCTGCGCCCCCTTTGCGCCCTGCGGTCCCGCACTGTTCCAGCTGACACGCGTCGTCCTGCTAGCGCACTTAGGCGCCTTGTTGGCCTGCAGGTCCGACAGGACATTCGTCTTGTCGGAGTAGCAGGCGTAGAACTTTGTGGTCGTGGCAGCCCCGGCGGGCGCGATCGCGATCGCTCCCAGGCCTGCAGCCGCCGCTGACGAGGCGATCAAGCCTGTGGCCGCCAAAGCGCCAACTCGACCACGGCGGGTGGACGTCTTGCGTTGCTGCTGAGCCATTTGCTTTCTCCGTACTCAGCCCCTGGGGCCGCGTGGCCAGCCTCACAGGGCCGGAAACACCTGTCAAGGAGGTCTGGCGCCGGATCGACGAGCGCGAGGGCGGGCGGGGAACGGAGAGCGCCGCGGTTGGGCGGGGGGCTTTGACGTGCGCCACATCGGCCCCCACTCGGCCACCGTTTTCGCCCAGATCGACCTGTCGGTGCCGTTCGAAGGGGCGGCACTCTGCCGGATCGTGCGCTCGCCTCTGCGATCCTCCGAGAAGCTCGAACGGCCGTGTCACATTCCATCACTCTCCGAGTACGGGCGGGATTGGAGTCGAGGGCCAGTTCCACCGCATGGTGGGTGGGTTGTCGACGATGCACCTGCAAGCTCTCGACTCGGTCGAGGCCAGTTCGAACGTCGCGGTGCAATGCCGCCGCTACAGCGGCATTGCCGCGAGGGTGAAGGAGGTCGACATCCAGGCGATGACCGATCCGGGCGGAGTGTCGGCCTTCGCCCGGTCGCTCAGCAACAAGTTCCACGCACCGACCCGTCGGCGATCGGCGGGGGACACTCGCCTCCATTGGGTCGCGCTACCCGACCCCAGCAGGCCGCTCAGCGCGAGCATCGCCCTCTGCCGCCCACCTGCGCCCCGTACGGCCTCTGGTGCCCCGGCCCCAAGCCCTCCGCCCCCGTCCGGTCGGGCCCTGGGCTCCGTGCGACGGGCTGGCAGGTGATAGGTGAGGTGGCGGGGTTGCGGGGACGGGGCGGCTCAGGCGTGCGAGCGCTTGGCGGACTTGCTGAACTTGTTCGCCGGGCGGGCAGCGGGGATCGCAGCATTCAACGAAGACGCTCGCGTCGCCGTCATCGCTACGTTGTTGACCCAGGCAGAGGTTTTAGGGCTCCCAGAGGCTTCGCAGACCACTTCGATGGTGTCGCTCGAAGAGGAGTCCCGGCTGTGCCCCGCGAATACCGCCCCGGTCACTCCTATGACACCCATCCGAAACTGGTCGACTGACCCTTGCTGCAAGTCCTCGGCCCACGGAGTTGTGCTGCGCACGCTGCCGTGGCGACTCACAGCCTCGACTCGGCACCTCGCCCAGGTTGGAGCATAAGCCGAGATGGTGACATCGGCATTGACCGTGAAGTAGGTGCTCACGGCTGGGAATACCGCGGCAACAACTCCCGGCTTGGAGCTCAGCCGAGTCGTGAAGGCGCCAAACGAATGGTGATCACTGTACGCAGACACGGCCCCCGGTGGCCCCTGGGGGCCTGCCGCACCTTGGGCACCTTTTGCTCCCTGCGCACCTGACCCACCCTGCGCGCCTTGGGCTCCCTGGAGTCCTCGGGCGCCTTGTGCTCCCTGGAACCCCTGAGCACCGCCGCCGCCTTGTGCGCCCGCGGCACCCTGTGCTCCCTGGGCGCCGTTGGCTCCTTGCGAGCCCTTCGCACCCTGTGCCCCTGACCCACCCTGCGCGCCTTGGGCACCTTTTGCTCCCTGCGGTCCGGCCGCATTCCAGGAGATCTGGGTCTCGCCCCTGGCGCACTTCGCCCCCTTCGGGTCATACGACAGCGCGTTCGTCTTGTCGGAGTAGCAGGCGTAGAGCTTCGTAGCTGTGGCGGCCCCAGCAGGCATCGTCGCGATCGCTCCCAGTCCTGCGGCCGCCGCCGACGAGGCGATCAATCCAGTGGCTGCGAGAGCGCCTGCCCGAGCGCGAGCCGAAGTCTTTCGGTGTTGCTCGGCCATAGCGAAACCTCCCCTTCGGCCCGTGGGGCCGCGTGGCCAGCCTCACAGTGCCTGAATCGCCTGTCAAGGAGGGCGGGCGCACCGCGTTTGCGATCTGTCCTCGCGACGGGGCCTCAGTACCTCGCCGAGGCGACGGCGTTGCCCGTGGCTTGGATCGAGACGAAGCCACCCGTCGTGACCGTGGCGGCACCGATCTCGACGCTGAGACTGATCTGTGCGGCTCCGTGGATCTGCACGAGGGCAGAGAGGAAGTTGGCGGCTCCGAGGCCGGCTGGTATGAAGCGGTGTCGAAGTCGACCACGGTGACGACCCCGCCCGGACCGACAGCGACGTTCGATGCCGCCAGGAACTGCTCGGTGCTCGTGGCAACTGCGCCCTCGATCGCTGCGGTGACGGCCTGGCCGGTCAAGGCCAAGGGGTAGGTGACGGTCGGCCTGCCACCGCCCGCGGCGTAGAAGTCGGCCTACAGGTAGGTGAGTGCCGCGGCGGCAGGCGTCGCCGACCCTCCCGGCGGGACCGACATCGTGAAGGGGAGGCCCACCGCGGTCGGCACGAGAAGGTCGGCGGTGTACGGCTGCAGCGTGACGACGCCGTTGCCTGTGTTCACCGACGCCGGCCACGGTGAGACGTTCGAGAGCACGGCGCAGCCGCACGGGTTGCCCTGCGGGAGAGGCAGCGAGCCCGTGCTCGCCGCGGTGACGGTGACGGGCGGCTGCGTTAGAGCAACTGGTTTGTTGGTCTCCGGCGCGGCCGGGTTGTAGCCGCTCACCGGGAGCCTCGCGTACTGCTCGGCTGCGTCTGAGAGAGGGACTTCGTCGGCAACTCTCGCCTCCTAAAAGGTCGAAGGGTCCCGACTGGGCAAGGGTCCACTCATCCAGTGGCGGCGTCCCATGAGTTGGTGTAATTCGCGCAGAGGGTCCATCACGTAGCGGACCACCGGAGTGATTCTCGACGTGTCCGGCAAGACACGACAAAGGAGATCACCCCAGTGGCCCAGCACGATTTTGACCCCTACGCGCTTCTCGAGACACTTCGCTCGGGCGGCGGCGACGTCGATCTGATCCGCACGAGCGTCGAGCTCGTCCTCCAGGCACTCATCGACGCGGAGGCGACCGGCGTCATCGGCGCCGCGCCGCACGAACGCTCCGACGAGCGCACCAACTACCGCAACGGCCATCGGCCGCGCCTGCTCAGCACCAAGGCCGGCGACATCGAGCTCAAGATCCCGAAGCTGCGTCAGGGCTCGTTCTTCCCCCAGATCCTCGAGCGCCGGCGCCGCATCGGGGATCTCCAAGTCCGAGGTGCCGAGGATCTGTGCCGAGCTCGACAAGGAGATGGAGGCCTTCAGGACGCGTCGGCTCGACCACGTCTCTTTCCCCCACTTGTACTGCGACGCCACCTACGTAAAGGCCCGTGTCCGGGGCCGGGTGGTGTCGCGCGCAGTCGTCGTGGTCACCGGCGTGGCCGAAGACGGCAACCGCGAGGTGCTCGGGGTCGACGTCGGGGACTCCGAGGACGGCACCTTTTGGACGGCGTTCCTGCGCGGCCTTCGAGAGCGCGGGCTAAGTGGCGTCCGTCTCGTCATCTCCGACCACCACCTCGGGCTGAAAGAGGCGATCGGCAAGGTCTTCATCGGAGCGTCCTGGCAGCGCTGCCGGGTGCACTTTCTGCGCAACGCGCTCTCGAGCGTCCCGAAGGCCAAGACCCAGATGGTCGCTGCCGCGATCCGCACGATCTTCGCCCAGCCCGACGCCGCCCACGTCGCCCAGCAGCTCGACGTCGTCGCCGACACGCTCAGCTTCACCCTGGGCGAAGTGTCCACGCTGCTCGTCGAGGCGAAGGAGGACCTCATCGCGTTCTCGTCCTTCCCGATGGCGCACTGGCCGAAGCTCTGGTCGACGAACCCGCTCGAGCGCGTGAACGCCGAGATCAAGCGCCGCACCAACGTCGTCGGCATCTTCCCGAACGACGCGTCGGTCATGCGGCTCGTGACCGCCGTCCTCGTCGAGCAGCACGACGAGTGGCAGGTCGCGGAGCGCCGCTACCTCTCCGAGGAGTCGATGGCCCTCATCGATCAGCCGGTCGAGAAGCTCGAGGAGAGGGGGGTGTCGCTCACGATCACGGCCTGAAAGACTTACCCAGCGTCGAGGTCACTCCGACTCGGCCGATTTACACCTCTTGGTGGGACGCGATCACGGGTCGAGCGCGCCAGCCCCGCTGCTCCAGTAGGAAGTCGGGTCCTTAGCCCCGAAGCCTTCAGGAGATACTGGACTAGGCCGTACCTGGAAGCACAGGGTGATCGGCACCCAGGCGCTGGGTTGCCGACCCGACTGAGGAGGCGGCCATGGAGCGCCAGAAGATCGAAAACGAAACCAACAGCGAAGCCTCCCCGACCACGCGGCGGGCGATCCTGCTCGGAGGCGCTGCCGGTCTCGCGACCGTCGCCGCGGTGAGCCTTGCCAAGGTCTCTCCGGCAGGGGCGGCCTCGGGAGACGACATGGTGCTCGGCGATCTCAATAACGCCGGTGAGGATGAGACCAACCTAATCTCGTCGACCGGAGGGGCGACGCTTGGCCTCATCAACACGGGTGGAGGATGGTCCTTATGGGCCTCCGACAACGGCGATGGCGAGTGGGGGGACAGGCAGGGGTGGCAGTCCTATTTTCGCAGCCGCCTACAGCTCGTCCAACGCTTCGCCGGCGGTGAAGGTGTTGAACTACGGCGAGAACAGTGCCGTCCTGGCCGAGATCGACAACGCGTCGAACGGTAATCCGGCGGTGTTCGCCACTACCACTGGAGGAGGCGCCGCTGTCTTGGGCACCGACCAAGGAGCCGGTACCGGTCCGGGCGTGTTCGGATCCCTGATGAACGCGGCCAACGCTTCGCCGGCGGTGGAGGCGGCGACGAGCGGAACCGGGCAAGCCCTGCACGCTTCCATCGCGAACGCCTCAAGCTCCGCGTCGGCGGTCTCCGCCACCACGAACGGGACGGGCAATGCCGTCAACGGCTCGATCACGAACGCCGCGAGCACCCAATCGGCCGTCGTCGGCGGCACGAAGGGGAGCGGCGCGGGCGTCTACGGCAGCTCGTCGAATTCCTCGGGCCGCGGGGTCATGGGCCAGGGGACGGACGGGGCGTCGGGCCTCTACGGCGAGAGCGACACTGGGGTAGGCGTCTACGCCCAGAGCACCTCGGGCGACGCCCTGAAGGTCGTCGGCAAGGTCACGTTCTCGAGGAGCGGCCTTTCGACCATCGCGGCTAGCAAGAAGAGCGTCAAGGTCACTCTGGCAGACGTCACAACGTCGTCAATGATCCTCGCAACGCTGCAGACCGCTGCCAGTGCGATCGCGGTGGCCAATGCCGTTTCGGCCGCGGGGTCCTTCACGATCAACCTGACTGCAGCTCCCACGAGAGAGGTGAAGGTCGCCTGGATGGTGCTCGGGTAAGAACAACCGATCACCCCCCTCAGCCCACCCTCGCGCTCGTCGCTGCGACGACCCGCTCTTGTCCCGCGGTGATCCAGCGCCGCTAAGTGCTATGGGACGGCACCGAGGACGGCGTCAAGGTCGAGGATCTGTCAGTGATCAAACAAACGTCGCTCAGCTCCCCGAAGGGGGCTTCCCGTGAGGACGTCGCGCTGCTCGACAACGCCGCGATGACGTAGAGCTCCAAAACGAATGAGCTCTCGGTGTCCTCAAGCTCTGCCGGTATCGTCACCGGCTCGGCGACAGTGAGTGGTGGAGCGCCGAGGACGGTCACCGAGACCTGCGTCTTCGACAAGAAATCGTACAAGTTGTCGTCGACCAGGAACTCCACGCCCGCGACCTACACGAGCGCGGCCGGCAAGGAGCTGGTCGGCCACACGCTGCTGGGCGGCAACCTCACAGTCACGACACATTCGACTGCCGCGGGCTTCGATGTAGTAACCGTCTCATGACGTGACCGCGGGCGGCCCAACGGTCGCTCAAGTCGACCACCCGGCCACGGCACGGCTGGCGTTGAGATTCCGGCGAAGCTCGGACTGTTGTTCGTATCCGTGGCACCAGCTGCACCTGATCGGATGATCAGCGGCAACGCGATGGTTCCTGGAGGACGACTGGTTGCGCATCGTCGAGCTCACGGCCCGCCATTCGGATCTCGGCTGGGGACCGTCGACGCCTCGGCCGTCACTGCGGCCGAGCGACTCGCGGGCTGAGATCGCAACACTGGACGGACGATACTTCGGCCGACTCGCGCCGCCGCCTTCGAGCTGCTCCCTTAGTGCGCGATCGTCCGGTGCCATCTCCGAGGTCGCCGACTACATCTTCGAGACCGCCACTACGGTCAGAGACCGGCGCAGCGGTCGTCGTACAAAGCGACCGGTCATTAGCGTCATGGCGGTTCACAGCAGCACGAATGAGGGCTTGCCAACTGAAAGGAGAACGCGTGCCCGAGCGTGAGCTTCCCTGGCCACTCCGCTACCTGGTCGATGCCGACGGACATGACACGGGGTTCGCGATGCTGCGAGGCCCGATCAGACCAGACGAGCACGATGCCTTCGACGAAATGTTGGCGAATCACCGCATGATCGGCTTCACGCACCACGGCTGGTTCCCGCTGCTGCACCCGGCGTACCAGCCGATGACGGCCGACACCGATCCCCGATCCGGCTTGGAACGAGCGGAGGTGCGATCATGCGAGGCCTGGTGTCACTGCTTCCGGAGACCGGAGGAGTATTTGCCACCCGGCAAGCCCAGTTGGCTCGTGAGCGGATCTGACTGGGTCGACGCCGGCGAGGTCACCGGTTGGGCCTACCAAGACGGGGGCAAGCCGGCGAAGCAGTGGGACGTCATCTATTGCTGCCTCAACAACTGGCACCACGAGGTCCGAAAGAACTGGTCCCTCGCCAAGGTCTGCGTCGAGGTCCTCGTCCGTGAGCTCGGGTTCTCCGCGCTGCTCATCGGTCGTGCCGGCATACCGGACGTGCCCAGATCGTCCAACGTCGACGTACGCACCAACCTCTCGTGGCCCCAGCTGCTGGCACACACGGCCGCCTCACGAATGGCGTTGCTGCCCAACGTCTTCGACCCTTCGCCGAGAGTCTTGGCGGAGGCCATCGCGCTGGATGTGCCGGTCCTCGTCAATGCCGACATCCTCGGCGGCTGGAAGTACCTGAACGACGCCACAGGGCGTACGTTCTCCGACGAGACCGAGCTGGTCGATGGCGCGATGGCCTGTCTGACGGACGCACTGAGCCCCCAGGCATGGTGGCTCGAGCGCTACGGGCAGGACGTGAGCTCGCGCCGGCTTGCCGGCCACCTCCGAACGTTGGGTGGTGTTGACGACCTTGAATACGCGTTTCCGACGGACTGGTTGCGCAAATGACGGAGATCGCATCGTCATCGATCCGGCCGGCCATCGCCGCCAACCTGTCCTGTCCTCCGAGCACGCTCGAACGGCTAGCTCGCTCTGGGGAGCTGCGGCGAACCAGGGCTGCCGTCGCCGGCAACTCGTCGGCCGCCGCCGCCGCACTGGAGCTCCTGGCGGGAGACTCCGATGGCACAGTGCGGGCCGTCGTGGCGGGTAACCGCAGTTGTCCGGCAACGCTGCTCGCTCGCCTCGTCGCCGACGATGACGTCTCCGTAGGGCGCCTCGCTGTTGGCAACCCGGCGTGTCCGATCGCTGTCGTGGCGGCCGCGGCCACCTCGAGCGTCACTTTTCTGCGTTGTGGCGCCGCTGCGAACCACCGTTGCCCAACCGACGCGCTTACTGCGCTCTCCCGCGATGACGTGCGGCGCGTACGGGAGCTGGCCATGATGAACCCTGAGATGCCACCTCTGCTGCTGGCGGCTGCCTCGAAGCGCAACTACTGGTGCCGCCTGATGATCTCCGGCAACCCGGCAACACCGCCGGCAGCCCTTGCTCGTCTGGCTGGAGATGACGACCCGTTCATCCGCCTGGCCGTTCTCAGAAACCCGACCCTACCTCCTGTTGCGGTCTCCCGCCTGATCGGCGACGGGGACGACGAGATCCGTCTGGCTGCGCTCCGACATCCGTCGTGCCCGCGCCGCGAAATGTCGGCCGCGGCCTACAGCGACGAGGTCAGTGTGCGAGCGGCGGTGGCCGCCAATCCGGCCACGATTGGCAACCTCTTCAGGCTGCTGGCCGCCGACTCGGCGTTCGAAGTGCGGCGGGCGGCGGCTCGCCAGCGCCGGCTGCAGCCCATCACGGCGCTCGCCAGCGATCCCAATCCCCTCGTGCGCCAAGCGGCCGCGGGAGATCCGGTGCTGGACCCGGGGGCACTCGCGCTTCTGGCGGCCGACGACTTCCCCGGTGTGCGGATGGCTGTCGCCCTCAACAGCGGAACGCCGCCGCCCGTGCTCGAGAGCCTTGCCGTCGATGGCACCACTTCTGTGCGGTCGGCCGTCAGCAGGAACAGCCGCACGCCCGCGACCGCCGTCTCGCGCCTTGCCGTCGATGCCGAGCCCGACGTTCGCCAGAGTCTCGCCCGTTGGACCGTTCGCGGTGAGATCGTCGAGGCGATGCTCGACGCCGATTGAGGTCATGCCGCGGCTCAACTGTGTGTCGCAGAGCACGACGGTGGTGAACCGCCGACCGGTTCACCGGCGGACTCGTTAGGTCCCTGTTAACCGGCATGTGCCAAGGTGTCGCCGTGCCCACCGTTGCGACCGCTCCCACCACCTCGCGGACTTCGCCGACGAAGCCGGTGATCGTGACCGACGGGCTCGGGAAGCGCTACCGGCACCGATTCGCGCTGCAGGACTGCACGCTCAGCATCCCGGGCGGGCACGTCGTCGGCTTGGTCGGGGCAAACGGGGCCGGGAAGACCACGCTGTTGCACCTCGCCATGGGCTTGGTCTCGCCGACGACCGGAAGCATCGAGGTCCTCGGCGAGAGACCGGGGACCCTCGGACAGCTTGGCCGAGTCGGTTTCGTTGCACAGGACACACCGGTGTTCTCGACCTTGAGCGTCGGCGACCACCTTCGTCTCGGCCAGCACACGAACCCGAGCTGGGACGCCGAGCTCGCCGGCCATCGCGTGGCCGATCTCGGACTCGACCTGTAGCAACAAGCGGGAACGCTGTCGGGTGGCGAACGCGCCCAGCTCGCGCTGACGCTCGCGGTTGCCAAGCGGCCGGAGCTGCTCGTGATGGACGAACCCGTCGCCAGCCTCGATCCACTGATACGGCGAGCTCTCCTCCGGGATCTCGCCGCCGTCGTCGCCGAGCAGGGCGTGAGTGTCGTCATGTCGTCCCACCTCGTGGCGGACCTCGAGCGGGTCTGCGACGACATGATCGTCATGGCGTGGTCCCGCGTGCAGGTCGCAGCCGAAGTGCGCGAGCGGGTCGCTACTCACCAGAAGGTCGTCGGCCGTGGCGTCGACGAGTACGACCTTCCCGACGACGTCTCGGTCGTCGAGGTGGACCGCGTCGGTGACGACTGCACGGTGGTGCTTCGGGCGGACCGGCCGGTAGCCGATGCGGCTTGGTCGCCAGAAGACATCAGCCTCGACGACATGATCCTCGCCTACATGGCCCGGGCGGAGTCATCCTCGGCGACACCTGGTCGAGGGTATGCCAGATGATCTGGCTCGCATGGAGACGGCTCCGCGGCCAGGCGATTCTCGCCGGAGCGATCGTCCTCGTCGCGGTGGCCGCGGCGCTCGTCACGGGGCCACATCTGTTCCACGCATACGACACGACGGTCGCCCGCTGCACCGGCCAATGCTCGGCGGTTGACAATGCCTTCTTGCTGAACAACACATACTGGAAGATCGGTTTCGACGATCTCGTGATCGTGGTGCCCGCTTTGTTCGGAGCCCTTGTCGGCGCGCCGCTCATCGCGCGGGATCTCGAGACCGGCGTCTACAAACTCGCGTGGACCCAGAGCGCCACGCGCACCCGATGGCTCGGGACGAAGCTCGCCGTCGCGAGCGCTCTCACCCTCGTCGCCGTCGGGCTGCTCAGCCTCGTCGCCACCTGGTGGGCGAGCCCCATCGACACGACGGCACGGAATCGCTTCACGCCAGGGATCTTCGATGCCCGAGACATCGTGCCGCTCGGCTACGCGTTGTTCGCCCTCGTCCTCGGTGCGGGTCTCGGGTTGGTGATCAAGCGGACATTGCCGGCGATGGCCGCGACGATCGCGGCGTTCGGTACGCCGTCGCCGAATTGCTGCGACCTCGCTACATGGCGCCGTTGCACCTCGTCAGGGAAGACAGGACCCTCAACCCGACCCCGTTCAGCATGGGGAACATACCGGAGCTCAACAGGTTCGACTGGGTCGAGTCGGAGCTGACGATCAACAAAGCCGGCCGAGTGATCGGCACAGACCGTTTCGTCGGCGGCACGGGCGACCAGGTCCGGGGCCTCGGCGGCGGCACCGTGCTGCCGTCTAGGCCTGGGTGGCAGCGGCAGCCCGCTCGGCCAGCTCTCAGGAGAAGTCGTGTCGGGGCTGCTCGGCTCCCCCAGCCCCGAAATTGCCGTAGATGCGACTGTCAGGCCGGACGGGTGCAACTAGCCGTCAACGCCGATGTTCGCGTCCTCGACTCGGGAGAGACAGCTAAGGACGTCGAGCGTTGGGTTCAGACAACGAGTCCAACTCCGTCCTCAGCCCGCACCGGCAACTCGCCCTTGCTCGCTCCGCGGTAGCTTGGGCCGGTTCGGCGGCAGCTGACCGCCGGGAGGGGGGTTCCCGTGAGCGGAACCAGGCGGTCACGACGTCGATCGGCGATGGGTTTGCTGGCGCTTGTTGTCGTCGCGTCAGGGGCGGCGATCGGGCTCGGGCCTGCCGGTGCCTACACGACCGGTGAGCTCACGCTCGCGCGGGCGGCTTGCCCGAGCGCGAAGGACTGCATCGTCGTCGGCAGCCTGGCCGACCCGTACAGCCATGCCTACTCGCAGGTCTGGAACGGCAAGAGCTGGAAGGTGGAGAACGTGAAGGAGCCGGCTGGCACGACGTCGAGCGCGCTCGACGCCATCTCGTGTGTCGGCACCAAGTTCTGCGTTGCCGTCGGTGACTACTTTGTCTCGTCGACCGAGAGCTCTCTCGCTGAGGTGTGGAACGGCAAGAGCTGGAAGTTGCTCATATCCCCCAACCCGACGGGCGGGACGTCAGTCACGTTGGAAGCCGTCTCGTGCATCTCCACCGCTTCCTGTGTGATGGCCGGGGACTTTTACAACGTGAAGGCCTGGTACGCCTGGCTCACCGTCTGGAACGGCAAGACCCAGAAGTGGACAACGACGATCGAGAAGGCACCGAAGGGTGACTCTCAACCCAGCCTGGACGGGATCTCGTGCACGACAAAGCCCTCTTGCATGGCCGTCGGCACGGACATCGGCCCCGCCCCGGACTCCGACTCGTTCGGAGTCTCGTACAACTGGAACGGGAAGTCCTGGAAGTTCGCCGCGTCGACGCCTCCCACGCCCATCGCCGGGATCGCGGCGGATTCCTGCACCTTGTCGACCTGGTGCGAGGCGGTCGGCTCGTTCGGAGAGACCTGGGCCGGCAAGAACTGGAAGGACGCCACGTTCCCGTTGCCCTCGGGCTACGACCGGGTTTATCTCGACGCGGTCGCATGTGCCAACTTGGTCTCCTGTATGGCAGTCGGCGAGAGCGTGACCTCGAGCTACGACACGGCGTACGTGACCGAGGCATGGACGAAGACCGGCTGGAAGATCGAGAAGGTGCCCGAGCCGACCGGCGGTCTGACCGACAACCTCTTCGGGCTCTCGTGCACTTCGGCAACGGCGTGCACTGCTGTGGGCAGCTATGCGACCGAGGTGTCGTCAGCCGCGACCGAGTACGTGACGGTAGAGACCTGGAACGGCCAGAGCTGGAAACTCGAGAAACCGACCGCCGCCGTTCGGGCTCTGCGGTAGTCAGACGCGGCAGGTGAAAGACTCCTCACATCCGGTCCCTATCGGCTGGTCTGAGCGAGTAGCTCTTGACGCTGAGCTTCGACGTCCCCGTCTTCTTGGGCTTCCTGAAGATGATCCCGGACGACGACAACCTCAACTCGGAAGGGAGCTTTGAACCGTGCCTTCCGACGCACCTGTGCAAGTGCCCGCTAGCACAGTCGACTTTCCTCAGATCGCAATCTCGTTCGATGTGGGTCCCGGCGTCGTAACCGCCGGCGATGACCTACACGGTCAGGCACGGCTGACCAACTTGGGGGCCGATCCGATCCGCTTCCTCACCAGCCCCACCTTGGTGGCCGGAGTGCGCCGGCCCGGCGACGACTACATGGCGGGTCAGTTCAGAGGATGGATCACGGCGGCCGGCGTTCTGGTTGACCTTGCCGAAGGCCGGAGCCGTGAACTGCACCTCATAATCGGGACGGCGTCCTGCCAGCGAGACTCGTCGAAGGCCATCTCTCCTGGCACCTATGAGATCGTGGCGGCTCTCGGCGTCGACTTTCGCGGGCCCGATGGAGCACCGACTGGGCACCAAGTGCTTGTGCGTTTTGGGCCTTCCATCACCGTGACGGCATCTGCTGAGCGAACCTAGGTGCTGACCCGCGAATGAGAAGGGACCGGAACGGCGAGGCACCGTTGGCCGGATGAGCGAAGGAGCGGGCTCCTGGGGTCGCCGCCGCGACGGATAGCCGTCGACCTCGGACAGCCTCAAGGCCGTGCTTCGAACACGAGGTTGAATGGTGTTTCCGCCGCGCGCCGAAAGCTGTTGAAGCCGGCAGACGTGACCACGTTGCGGATCCTCGCCTCGCCGGCCTGGGCGCCGAGAGCGAGACCGACCTCCTGTGCGAGCGAGGAGGGGGTGCAGAGCAGCGTCGAGAAGGCATAGTAGGCCCGACCCACCGGGTTGAGGTTGTCCTCGACTCGGTCCCCGGCGGCCGGCTCGACGATCAGCCACGTCCCGTCGGGGGCGAGAGACGAGAGGACGTGTCTCGAAGCCCCGACGGGGTCACCCATGTCGTGGAGGCAGTCGAACATCGTTACGAGGTCGTAGCCCCGCCCGGAAAAGGTCGCCGCAGGTGCCACTTCGAACCTGACGCGGTCCGACACGCCAGCATCCTCGGCCCGGGCGCGCGCTGTCACGATGGAGCCCTCGTGGTAGTCGGAACCGACGAAGGTCGATGCCGGGAACGACTGTGCCATCAGAATCGTGGACGCGCCGTGACCACACCCGACGTCTGCCACCGTCGCGCCGCGCTCGAGTTTCTCGATGACGCCGTCGAGGGCCGGCAACCACGACGTGACGAGGTTGGCGTTGTAGCCCGGGCGGAAGAACCGCTCACAACCCTCGTGGACGTCATGCACGTGATCGTGCCACCCGATGCCTACCCCCTTCTTTGAGGCCTCGGTGATCCTCGGCGAGTCGAGAACCGATCCGAGTGCGATTTGGAAGAAGCCCGGAAGGTACGCCGGACTCGACTCGTCTGTCAGCGCCACCGCCTGCTCAGGCGGAAGCGAGTAGCGGCCGCTCTCGGGCTCGTACTCGACGAAGTCGCCCGCGGCCTGGGCGTTCAGCCACTCGCGGACATAGCGCTCGGCCACCCCGGAGCGGTCGGCGAGGTCGCCCGGCGTGAGCGGCCCTTCCCCGGCCATCGCCCGGTAGAGCCCGAGCTTGTCCCCCATCACGACGAGCGCCGTATTGAGCGTGGCGCCGACCTCGCCGACCGCCCGGAAGACGAATTCCATGAGCTTTTCGCCATCGAGCTCCTCACGCTGTTCAGTGATTGACATCTGGTGCCTCCTCAAAGGTGGATCGCGCGGCCCGGTCGCCGTAAGTCGAACGGTAAGCCTCACTGCCCCGCAATCGCTTCAGGGGCCCCACCTAGTCCGCGCGGAGATTGCGGTGTCTCCCACCCGTTCGCTCCTGGGCGGGCCTACACTTCGCGTGGTGCTCGTCGGCCGCGATCTGGAGCAGAAGGCGCTGGTCCGGGTACTTTCCGATGCCAACGCCGGGTGCGGCACCGTGCTCGCCATCGTGGGGGAACCGGGAATCGGGAAGTCAGCGCTGCTGGCTTATGCCGAGCAACAGGCCAGCGGGATGAACATACTGCGTGCTAGGGGAATCCAGTCCGAGGCGCAGATCCCCTTCGCCGGACTTTTCGAGCTGCTCCGCCCGGCGCTCGGGACAATCGACCAGATCCCGGTGCCGCAGGCGGATGCCCTCGAGGGAGCGTTGGCCCTCCGTCCTTCGCGAGGTGAGGACCGTTTCGCGATCGGGGCGGCGACGCTGAGCCTCCTGGCGGCATACGCCGAGCAGGCACCGCTTCTCGTGGTTGTCGACGACGCCCATTGGCTCGACGGGTCGACTGCCAACGCCCTGCTGTTCGCGGCCCGCCGGCTCGCCGCCGATCCAGTCGCCATCGTGCTCGCGGTCCGACAGGATGAGCCGTCGCTCCTCGACCATGCGGACGTGCCGGTCCTGCAGCTCGCAGGCCTTGATCTCGCGGCATCGGTCGAGCTTCTTCGCGGCCACGCGGGGGAGCCGGCAACCCGGAGGACCGTCGAGCGCGTAGCGAGCCGCCTGCATCGCGAAACCGGTGGCAATCCTCTCGCGATGCTGGAGCTCGCCGCGGAACAAGAGCGGATCGACTACACACCGCTCAACGAACCGCTGCAGGTCGTTGCGAGCGTCGCGCGTGCGTACGAGCAGCGATTCCGATCGCTCGACGTTGCTACGCGGCAGCTTCTCGTGCTCCTCGCCGCAAGCGAGAGCGGTGATCTCGGACTGCTTGCGCGGTCATCTCTGGCGCTCGCGCTCTCGCTTGACGACGTGGTCCCAGCCGAGGCAGCCGGTCTGCTCAACGTGCGCAACGCCCAAGTGGAGTGGCGCCATCCCCTTGTCCGATCTGCTGTCTACGGCGCGGCGTCGCCAACCGAGCGCCGCGCCGCGCACCGCGCGCTCGCAGACGCGCTGCCCGATGCCGACGACGATCGCCGCGCCTGGCACCTCGCCCTCGCCACGCTCGGACCCGACGATGCTGCCGCTTCGGCGCTCGAACAAGCAGGGACGCGTGCACGAGATCGCAGTGCCTACGACGAGGCGTCACATGCTTTCGAGCGCGCCGCTTCGCTTACTCCCGATACGAGTCTCCGAGCACGGCTGCTCTACGCCGCCGCCGACACCGCGTGGCTCGGCGGTCTTGCCGAGCGGACGACCCAGCTCCTCGACGAAGCGGCACGACACGCGGTCGACACGGCAACCATGATCTCCGTGGAGCACCTCCGGGGTCACGTAGCGGTACGTCGCGGGCCTGTGAGCGACGGGCATGCCATTCTCTTCGCGGCGGCGGAACTGGCAGCGGCGATCGACCCACCGCGCTCGGTCGTGATATTGGCGGAGGCTCAGCTCGCCTGCTTGTACGCAGGAGATGCGGCCGGAATGCGCCGCACGGCGGCGCGCGTGTCGGTCGTCGCGTGTGCCTGCACTGACGCCCGGTCAGAGTTCTTCGCCTCGATCACCAACGGCATGGCGCTCATCTTCGCCGGGGAGGGTGGCAATGGTCCGCAACTGATTCGTCAGGCGGTGGAACTGCTCGAACGATCGGACGAGCTGCGATATGACCTACGGCTGCTCGCCTGGGCAGTAATGGGTCCGCTTTGGCTGAGAGAGGCGGAGTCGGGCCAGTCACTGGTGGACCGAGCCCTCCAGATCGCTCGGAGCCGGATGGCCGTCGGGGTGCTCCCGCACCTGCTTTGTTACGTCGCCGTCGAGCGGGCGGCGAGCGACCGTTGGGGCGAGGCGCAGGCGGTCTTCCACGAGGCAATCCTGCTCGCGCGCGAGACCGGGCAGCGTTCGGAGCTCGCTATCTCCCTTGCTCGGTTGTCCTGGATGGAGGCTCGGCAAGGTAAGCAAGACGAGTGCCGGGCACATGCCGCAGAGGCGCTCGAACTGAGCCGCCCGCTCGGGCTCGGTCCTTGTGAGATCTGGGCATTGTCGGCCCTGGGTGATCTTGAGCTCGGGCTCGGCCGCCTCGAAGCGGCGCTCGCCTACCTCGAAGAACAGCGGTCCGCGCTCTGTCGGCTCGGGATCAACGACGTCGATCTCTCCCCGGTTCCGGAACTCGTCGAGGCATATCTGCGCCTGGGTCGTTCGGAGGAGGCCGCCGCGCTGGCAGGTCCATTCGAGCGGGAGGCCGTCGTGAAGGGGCAGGCCTGGGTGCTGGCGCGCTCCGCGCGAGTGCGCGGACTGCTCGTGGCGGACGATGAGTTCGACACGCCCTTCAGCGAGGCGATTGCGCTTCATGCAGCTACGCCGGACGCTTTCGAGACGGCTCGAACCCACCTGGCATACGGTTCACGGTTGCGGAGAGATCGACAGCGAGTGCGCGCTCGCCAACAACTTCGTTCCACGATCGAGATCTTCGACCGTCTCGGCGCAGAACCATGGGGCAACATCGCGCGGGCAGAACTCGCAGCAACGGGGGAGACTGTCCGTCGACGCGACCCTGGGACCGTCAACGAATTGACGCCGCAGGAGCTTCAGATAGCGTTATTGCTCGCCGAGCGGCGGACCACCCGGGAAACGGGAGCGGCCCTTTTCCTCAGCCCGAAGACAGTCGAATACCATCTCCGCAGCATCTACAGGAAGCTCGGCATCTCGTCTCGCGACCAACTCGTGGCGGCGATGGGGCAATCGAGCTGACTCTTGTGGATTGGGACCGCAGCAGAGCTGACATCGGCTCGAGTGGTTCCCCCGGTCCCCGGAGTGAGGACGGTCGCTATGCCAGCTACGGGGCGTTCACGGGGCAAGGGTCCCGCCTGCTTCCTTAAGGGGAGGCGATGACGAGCCGATCTGTACGCAGCCGCCAACCAAGAGACGGGTCGAGCCCGGCGAAGAACGGAGGGGTGCCGCTCACGGCGCTCCCGGCAGTGACTGACATGCCTTCTGGGCGGCCTGGAACTGGGGCGAACTGGCGTCCATCGCGCTGATGCGAAAGCCGAAGAAGTGGGGGCTGACCGTAGGGTCCGGGAAGTTCGGCTCGCCGTGGGCTCGCATACACTGTGAGTACTTCAAGAGCTGGGCGGTCGCCGTGGCGATCTCAGCAGGAGTGGGCGGGCCGCCATTGTTCGGTAGCAAGTGCTTGCATGCGCTATTGGCCGACTGGTACTGCGGCGAGTTCGTGTCGTACGGAGAACTGGCCATGGTCTCGCCGCGGGCGTTGAGGGTGGGGTCGGGAAACTTCGACAGCCCGTGTGAGCGCATGCACTCGGTGTAGGACACGTCCTGTTGGTACGCCTGCTGGGGGCTCTCCAGCAGGTCCGACGGAGCTCCCGAACCGCCCGCAGCGGTCGTCGTGGTGGTCGAGCCTAGGCTCGCAACGCCTAACGACGGTCCGCTGCCACAGGCTGTGCAGAGTAGGGCGATGCCGACGACGGCGCCGGCCAGTCCGGCAGCCCGGCAAGATCGCGTTCGTCGCTCCCGATAGCGAGCATCGGGCGTGTCGCCATTCATGTCGTTGCCCTTCTCGATAAGTGGGTGACGTGGTCCGGGGCCTCTGTGGTCGAGTTGTACATCATGCGTGATAACAGGCGCTTAACAGGCGCTTCGCCCTCAGGTCGGCAGAGGGACCGAGAAAGTCGCGAACTGTGGCTCCCGTTGCTGCTACTAACAAGATGTGGCATCTGCATCCGAGAGTCATCCTCTGACAGCTGCGCCAGTCTTAGGCGCATCTGCGCTTCGTCCTCTGGCAACTCTCCGACGGGTTGAAGAGAGGGAGATGGATCATCCCGAGATGTACGACCGCGAACTCGTGCGCCGGATCGCGTCTCGAAGATCGCGGGGCGTTAGCGGATCTCTACCGACGTCATGGCCATGTGCTCTTCGGCCAGCTCCTCCTTGTCGTCAGCGATCGAGGGCTGAGCGAGGAGATTCTGCAGGACACGATGGTCGCAGTCTGGCGAGGCGCACCGACATTCCGCGGCGACTCCAAGGTGCGCTCATGGATGATCTCAATCGCGCGCCGGCAGGCACGCGACCGCATGCGGCGACACCGAACGGCAGGGGTGGACGACGATGTCCTGTCGGAGCAACCTGACGGGGCACCAGGTCCCGAGCTGCTGGCGCTCGATCGCGCCGAGATGGCGGCCGTCGCAACCGCCATGACGATGCTCCGTCCGGGGCACCGAGAGGTCCTCGGCCTCGTCTTTGGCGCCGGCCTCACCCTTGCAGAAGTGGCCGATGTCCTCGAGATCCCAGTAGGGACGGTGAAGAGCCGGCTGAGTGCCGCGCGAACCGCCCTCTCCGAACAGCTGCGTGAGAAAGGATACGACCGATGAACGATGAATCACCCCATCTGAGCTTGGCGGATCTGATCCAGGGACCCGACGGCGGCTCCCGAGGCGAGGCTCATTTGGCGGGCTGCCCCAGTTGCCAGGCCGAGTTCCGGCGGTGGCATCAGATCTCCGAAGCCGTGACTCTCGCAGTGAGGGAATCGGAGCCGTCACCTGGGCTGATCGACGACGTTCTCAACTCGATCGATCACCCGTCAGCACGGAAGCACCGCCGGCGCCTCGCGCCTACCCGGCGCGTCCGCGTGGCGTCAGGGGCGGTTGTCGTCGTGGTTGGCCTTGGTGCCTACGGATTGACGTTCGCGTTCGGACCTAGCACCGGTGTCACCGGTGTCCCCGGTGCAAACGCAAGCGTTCTCGGACGCAACGTGCCGCTTCCGAACGGGTACCGACTCGTCAGGACCTCCGGCTCGTCGTGTGACGTGTGGTCGGTGTCGATCGAGATCCCGGCTCCCGTGGACATGGTCCGCGGGTCGGGGCCGAATTCCATGGTGCCGGGGGCGGCAAGCAACAAGACTTCAGCCAAGTCCCAATCTGTGGCCCACGGCATCGGCCAAACTGTGACCCAGGGCATCGGCAGCTTGATCAAGGGTCCGAGCGACAAGCAAGCCTGCATTCAGTCGTGGAAGAGCGCTCCGTACACGCTGCCGCCGGGAGTCTCACCCACTTCGCCATTCGTCCCTGCCGATGACGGCGGCTCGCCCACCACAATCGACGGGTACTACGCCGAGGTCGTGCCGATTCAGGTGCAAGTGGGGAGTGAAAGTTGCGGGAACAGTGTGCCGGACTGGACACCCGGGCCGAGCGGCGCGTCCGGTGCGAGCGGCGCGTCCGGGCCGAGCGGCACGTCCGGGCCGAGCGGCACGTCCGGCGCGAGCGGTGCGTCAGGGCCGAGCGGCCCCTCTGGTGCGAGCGGCGCCTCTGGTGCGAGCGGCGCGTCCGGGCCGAGCGGCGCCTCTGGTGCGAGCGAAGGGGTCGTGCAGTGCGCTCAGAGCTCAGGAACGGTCACGACTCGGGTATCGAGCGGTGCGGGCGTCGCAAGCGGCGCGTCCGGTGCCAGCGGCGCGTCCGGTGCGAGCGGTGCGTCCGGCGCTAGCGGCGCCTCTGGTGCGAGTGGTGTGTCTGGGCCGAGCGGTGCCTCTGGGCCGAGCCGGGCGGTTGCAGAGGCGGTGCCGGGCACCGTGATCTTCGTCCGAATCCCCACGAGCGATGGGAAGTATCAGCTCGTGCAGGTCATTGGTTGGTCGATGCCGGCTAGCGAGCTCATCCATCTCACGACCGAGGCGCTGGCTCCTAAGTCGAGCTGAATCCATCTCCTCCGTCGGCGGTCGCCGTAGATCGCAGGGCAGAGGCGCCGCGACGTCGTCTTGGTGCCTCCTGCCGCCAGAACTACCTCAGCAGCTAGGTGTGCACGAGGTGAGTAACGACGACGGGAAGACGGCATGAACGACGGCCGCGACAAACCGCCCGTATCGCCGCCACCCGTAGATGCACTGATACGGATGAGCCATGTGACCAAGCGGTATGACGAGGATGGCCATCCCGCCGTGGACGAGGTCAGCCTGGAGGTCGCCCCTGGCGAGGCCGTGGCGGTGATGGGCCCGTCGGGAAGTGGGAAGTCGACTCTGCTCAACCTCATCGCCGGCCTGGACCAGCCGACGGGTGGGACCGTCACCGTGGCCGGGGAGCGGGTCGACGCCCTCAGCGAGACCGGGAAGGCGCGCTTCCGGAGACGCCAGATCGGGATGATCTTTCAGTTCTTCAACTTGCTCGACGACCTGCCCGTTACCGACAACGTGCTACTGCCTGCCCAGCTGGCTGGGACTCCGAGGTCGAAGGCCCGGGCCAGAGCCGCGGAGCTGCTGGAGGCGTTGCGGATCGGGCAGCACAAGGATTCCTATCTCGCTCGGCTGTCAGGTGGGGAACGGCAGCGCGTCGCGATCGCTCGGGCTCTGGTGAACCGGCCAGCGCTGTTGTTGGCCGACGAGCCGACTGGAGCTGTAGACACCGCCACCGGTCAGGACATCGGCGAGCTGCTGCTCGATCTCAACCGGTCCGGCCAGACACTGGTGCTGGTCACGCATAGCTCGGATCTCGCGGCACGCTACGCCGGACGTGTGATCCAGCTCGTCGATGGCCGGATCACGAGTGACGCTGCGGCAGGGGCTCTGGCATGAGCGTCTGGCCGGTGATCAAGGCCGCTTCCGGGGGCCTGCTTCGCCGGCGCGTGCAGACCTTGGATCTCCGTGCTGATGGTGACGAGAGAGCGGGTGCACGACCTCGGGGTGTTCAAGGCGGTCGGAATGACGCCGCGGCAAACGATCGTCATGGTCGTGTGCTGGGTCGTCGGCCCCGCCCTGGCGGCCGCTGTCATCGCTGTGCCCGTCGCCGCGCTCACTCGGTCACGATGCATGCCATTGGATCGGTGGAAGGCACCGGGATGCCCCTCACCCTCGTGAACGTGTGCAGCTTCGGACAGCTCTCGATGCTAGCGCTGTCCGGGTTCGTGATTGCGTGCCTCGGCGCATTGCTGCCGGCGAGCTGGGCGGCGGGATCGCGGACCGTCACGGCCCTGCGCGCGGAGTAGCGGATCCGGTGACGGTAGCGCTCGTGCCCTCGAGACCTCTGCGACGGACGGCCGGGCGGGCTCTCGGGCGCGGGTAGCGCGCTTCGACGCCGTGAAGCCACCGCCTATGCCTTCGTCGTGAACCGAAGCGCAGTGGGTGCGTGAGATGGAACGGCGGGTCGGCGAGGGGGCACAGATCTGATCCTTCGATACGGTTCGCCGAGCGGCGGGCGAAGATCCTCCTCGCCCTTGTTCGGCCACATCGCCATAGCGCGTTCGGCCTGGGCCGTGATCGTGAGCGCCGGGTTGACGCCGAGGTTGGCCGAGACCGCTGAACCGTCGACAACGTGGAGGCCGGCATGACCGTACATGCGGTGGTAGGGGTCAATGACGGCAGTCTCGGGCGAGTCGCCGATCGGGCAGCCTCCGAGGAGATGGGCGGTCATCGGGATGTCGAGGATCTCGCCGACGCTGCTGTAAGGCTTGCCGCCGATGCTCTTGGCGAGGCGGCGTATGGCCTCATTGGCGACCGGGATCCACGTCGGGTTGGGCACGCCATGACCCTGCTGTGAGGTGAGCTTGATCCGTCCCGACCAAGTTCGCCTCGCGGAGACCGTGATTGAATTGTCCTTGCTCTGCATGACCAACCCGATCACGGTGCGGCGCGACCAGCTACCGAGCCCGGCGTACACAGAGACGACCTGACCCGGGTGGCGCGCCACCTGGCCGATCCAGCGCAGCCACCGCGGCACGCTTCCTCCGCCGTCGGTCATCACGGTGCTCAGCAGAGCCATCGACTGCGCGCCCTTCCCGTAGCGAACGGGCTCGATGTGGGTCTCGTCGTCGGGGTGAATCGACGACGTGATCGCGACTCCCTTCGTGAAGTCGTAACGCTCGCGGTGCCGGATCGTTCCCGACGCTGCGCACAGCGCCTCGGAGTTGGTGCGTGTGAGGACGCCGAGGCGGTCGGAGATCCTCGGCAGCGTGCCGTCCGCCTTCATCTGATGCAGCAACAGTTGGGTGCCGTAAGTGCCGGCGGCGAAGATCACGTGCTCCGCTCTGAACGTCCTCCCCGCCGGACGGCTCCACCAGGCTCCGGTGCGCTCTGTATCGATCGCGTAGCCGCCGTGTCGGAGCGACCGCACACGCACCACCGTCGTCTCGGGATGCACGATCGCCCCGGCCATCTCGGCGAGGTAGAGGTAGTTCTTCGGCAGGGAGTTCTTGGCGTTGTGCCGGCAACCGGTCATGCACTCGCCGACCTCCGTGCACCCGGCCCGCCGCGGCCCGATGCCGCCGAAGTAAGGGTCGTCGACCTCGACTCCCGGCTCCATGCGACCCTCGCGGCCGAAGAACACACCCACCCTCGACATGGCGAACGTGTCGCCCACGTCCATCTCGTCGGCCACCTTCTTCAGCGCCTCGTCGGCCGGGGTCATCGTCGGGTTGGTCACAACCCCGAGCATCCTCTCTGCTTGGTCGTAGAAGGGAGCGAGCTCCTCGCACCAGTCGGTGATGTGCGCCCATTGGCGGTCGTTGTAGAAGGCCGTCGATTTCGGCCGATAGAGCGTGTTGGCGTAGACGAGAGAGCCTCCCCCGACACCCGCACCGGCCAGGACCACGACGTCTTTCAGCAGGTGGATGCGCTGGATACCAATACAGCCCAGCTTCGGCGCCCAGAGGAAGTTCCGCACGTCGGCGGAGCTCTTAGGGAAGTCCGAGTCAGCGAAACGGCGGCCGGCCTCGAGCACGCCGACCCGGTAGCCCTTCTCGGTGAGTCGCAGAGCGGCGACCGCTCCACCGAAACCCGATCCGATCACGATGACGTCGTAGTCGCCGAGGCTCCCGTCCCGACCATTGCCGGCGCCAGCGACAGCAGGCATGGGGCGGCCTCTAAGTCCGGCCGGGCAGGCGCTGCAAGATACGCATCACGGCAGTCATGGTCCTCGCGTACGCGGTCGGCGAGATGTGGCTCGGCCGAGCGATTGGAACGATGTGCTGGATCGACACGGTCTGCACGTTGGTGTACTTGAGGATCCCGTGCTCGCCATGCCTGCTCCCCACACCGGAGTCCTTCCAGCCGCCCATGGGCGCATCGACCGATCCCCAGCTCGCCGCATAAGCCTCGTTGACGTTGACGCTTCCAGCCTGCAGCTGGCTGGCGATGTGGCGGCCCTTGGCCGTGTCGCGGGTCCAGACCGAGAAATTCAGCCCGTAGTTGCTGTCGTTGGCCCGCACGATCGCTTCGTCCGGCCCGTTCACCCGGTAAAGGGAGATCACCGGCCCGAAGGTCTCCTCTGAGTAAAGGGTCATGTCCGGCGAGCTGTCCGTGAGGACCGTGGGCTCGAAGAAGTAGGGACCTATATCCGGTCGCGCCCTGCCGCCTGCCAGCAGGGTTGCCCCCTTGTCGACGGCGTCGTTCACATGCCGGACGACTGTGTGAAGCTGCGTGGCCGACGTCAGCGAGCCGACGTCCGGCTTGTAATCGAGAGAGTGCCCCAGCCGAAGCGATCTGGTGGCCTCGACGAACCGTGGAACGAACTCGTCCCACACCTGGGTGTCGACATACATCCTCTCCATCGAGATGCACAGCTGACCCGTGTTCGAGAATGCGGCACGCACGGCCCCCGGTACGGCTCTGCCGAGATCAGCGTCGGCAAGTATGAGGATCGCGTTCTTGCCGCCGAGCTCCATCGAGTAGTCGACGAGCCTCTCGGCCGCTTGGGTGGCCACGCCGCAGCCGACTCGCGTGCTCCCGGTGAACATCACGAAGTCGCTCTGCTCGATGAGGGACGTCCCGAGGTCTGCTCCCGGTCCGGTGACGACCTGCAGCACGCCAGGGGGCAGTCCGGCCTCTTCGAGGAGCTCCGCTGCCCAGAGCGCCGAGTACGGCGTCTGTTTGTCCGGCTTCGCGAGGACGGCATTACCCGCGACGAGTGCGGGGAGAGCGTCGGTGATGCCGAGCGTCAGGGGGTAGTTCCAGGGCGATATGACGCCGACCAGGCCCTTCGGGTGATGGTACTCCCAGGTCCGTGTGAGAGCGGGGAAGGCACCCGCGCGACGGTGCGGCCGCAGGTATCCCGGGGCGGTGCGTGCGTAGTACCGGCTCACCTGCGCGACATCGATGACCTCCTCGAAGGCGTGGCATCGTGCCTTGCCGTTCTCGAGCTGGATCAGGTCGAGCACCTCGTCCTGCCTGTCGAGCACGAGCTCGGCAAAGCGGAGCAACACCTTGGCTCGCTCCGTGGCGGCCACTTGCTGCCAGTCGCCTTGTGCCTTGCGTGCACCCTCGGCCGCCGTCGCGACGTCCTCCGTCGTGCACCGGGGGACGTGGCCGAGCACGTCGCCCGTTGCCGGCATCTCGATCGATAGCGGCTCGGTACGGCCTGTGGTGAGGACACGGGCCGCCAACCGGTCCAGTAGATCACGAGTTATCCGCGGACCGAGAAGTCGCGGGTCGGCCATCCCTGAGCTGCTTTCCATCGACGTCGTCATAACAGGACTTCCCGCTCGGGCTTGGTTCCGGACGGGTCGGGGGCATCGGCTACTCGCGCCGGCAGCCGCGTAGTCAACAAGAGCCCGACGAACCCGGCGATCGCGAGGGCGACCAACGCGAAGTCCGGCCTGCTCATGAGCGCCTGCGTTGTCAGCGCCAGGACGACCCCGCCTAGGTTCCCGGCGAGCATGAGGAACCCGACCGCGCCTCCTTGGCGTTCAGGTCCGGCGTGTAGCTCCGACCAGTCCAGCGTCACCGGGAGGCTGGTCATCAGCACGAAACCCTCGATGAACAAGACAACCGCGATCCAGGCGACCCCATGACGGGCGGCGATCGCCAGGAAGCACAACCCCGTCAAGCCAGTCGCTACCGACAGCATGGCGCGCCGGCGGTTCTTCGAGGCGATGATCGGAGGCAGCATTGCAGCTCCGAGGATGCCTGCGAACGTCATGAGCGCGACGAGGTTGCCTGCCGAGGAACCCTCGTGGAAGTGGTCGAGGATCGTCTCGAGCCAAGTGGCGACCGCGTTGTAGATACCCATCCCGACAAAGAGCAGACCGGCAAGCACCCACATGAAGCGATCGCGCCTCAGCCACCCGAGAGCTACGGAGGTCGAGGGGTTGTCCGGGTAGGTAGCCGGCGTGCGGAACGCCACCAGCATCCACGCGACGGCGATGACCGCGGGGACGGCCTGCACGGTGAGGAGCAATCGCATACCTCCTGCGTCGAACAGCGGACCACCGGTGAGCATGGCGGCGAGGATGCCGAGGAAGAGCGACACACTGCCTATCGAGATCGCCGTGGCCCTTTCACCCTTGGGGAAGTGTTGGGCAGCGATCTTCGTGATCGCGTTCAGCACCAGGGGCTGGCCGGCGGCGATCACAATCTGCCCGGCCAGCTGCACGGTGAAGGAGTCCGGCACCGCCAACCGGATGAGTGCGCCCGCTGCGGTGAGCGCGGCACCGGTCGTCAGCGCCCGCCTGAAGCTTCCGTCCAGCCAGCGGCCGGTCGGTAGGCCGAGCACGATGTACACGAACGGGAAGATGATGGCCAGGTCCCCCGTGGCGCCACTCGAGACGTGCATCACTCGAGCCGTCTGGGTTGTGATTGGGGCGAACGTCAGCCAGAGCAGTTGGGTGCTGGCAGCCAGCAGGCCATAACCGGCCAGGATCATCCACCGGTTCATGCCATGGCGCGGTAGCTCGGCGGAGCCGACCGGGGATCGGTCGAGGGACGACGGTGCGTGGCTCATGATCTGGACCCCTCCTTTACCGGCTGACCACGAGCGCCGGCGTCGACTGGTCGCTCACCGGCCGTGGATCCTCGCCCCGTCGGCGCAGCAGCACCGCGGCAACGAGCAAGACGAACCCGATGATCAGGGCCGACAGGGGCAAGGTGGTTCCGACCAGGGTCAACGCGAACGAGTCATTCTTGACCTGCTTGATCTCGGCCTGGAGCGTCGCCGGCGTGTCGGTGTAGACGAACTTGGACACTGTCGCTATGGGCACCGCGACTCCGAGCACGCTCGCAGGCAGCTCGACTGCTCGCGTCTCGACGGCCTGTAGGTCCACCACGACTCCGTCGCGTGGCCCCACCCAGTACGTGTAGCGAGCAGCGTAGGTGTATGCGAGGGGCACCGTGTTCGGGAGCTTCCCGAACGCGGTCCCGAGCCGCGCGGCTCGCTGGCCGGGAGCTTCAGCCCCGCTACCACCGCCCCGACTTCGGCCTTGGACACGCCTCTCGGCAGGCTGGCAAGCTCCTGCGGATCGGTGATCTGTGCGGGCGGCGTGACCTGCTTGAAGACGTAGGCCTGGAAGCCGAGAACACGGCTTCCCGTGCCCGACGGGGACGGGACGCGTGTTGCGGTGCCCGCGTACCGGAGCGGCGTCGTCCTACCGGTGTCCTGCACCCAGCCCGTGTAGTCCCGCGGTTGTGTGGGGATCGGGAAGCTGATCGTGAGCCCGCGCGCCGCGGTGAGTCCCGACCCCGAGATCGCCGTCGAGGGCGAGAGCGTCGTGCGGTCGACGGCGTAGCGGTTGTTCATTCCGGGAAGCGACTTTCCGCCGGCGCTCTCTGTCACCCGGTAGTCGGCCACCGCCGCCGAGCCGTTCGCCTTCAGCACCCGGACCGACTCTTTGATCTGCAACGGAAGGTTGGTCAGGAGCAACGGCGCGGTCGAGCCTGGCGCTAGAGCCGCCTGGTTGAGCAACACGGGGGCGGTGCCGGCATAGACGGTCGTGGTGTTCGTGTTTGCAGGCAACTTGGCGGCCGCCGGCAGCACCACGAACCGGACAACTCCGGCCGCGGCGATGAGGAGGATCCCGACGAGCGCGAGGGCGATGCGCGTGCGATGCAGGCGGTGGGCCGCCCGCTTCCCGGACTTGTGGGGCTGGCCGCCTTGAGGGGCAGGCTCCACCTCGTCGGCCAGTGCTGGATGGTTCTGCTTCAGTGCGAGAGCCATAGTGTCGCCTCCGAAAGTTCGACGGCCAAACCTCAGTGTCCCCCTCGACGCGAGAAGTACCAGAGTCCTTAGTCCCTCTTTGACTGTCGGGACCTTTGCCTCTGTTCGCCGACCGGTCGAATACCGAGACTGGGGGCAGAAGGTGACTGTGGTGACAAGCCCAGGCCGACGCTTGAAGGGCGCGGCCCGTGAGAAGGAGTGCTACATGCCAGAAAGCGTCTACAAGGTCATCGAGCTCGTCGGCACGAGTAGTGAGTCATGGGAGAAGGCGGCGGCCGCTGCTGTGGAGAAGGCCTCGCAGACGCTGCGCGATCTTCGCGTCGCCGAGGTGTCGGAGTTGGACATGCACATAGAAGACGGCCGCGTCACGTCCTACAGGGCCAAGGTGAAGGTCTCGTTCAAGTACGAGGGCACCGACTGAGCCTGAAGGGCCTCTCGTCCGGGCCGGACGCTCGTCCTCCCCGACGTCACCACCGCCCGCTCGGCGGAGGCCGCGGTTCATGCCGACCGAAGAGTCATTGGACCCTGTTGCCGACCGGTCTGCGGTCTCACAATCAAGCTGTAGATGTCTCTCCGGCGTCAGCTCGCGATGGGATGTGTGACATGCGCAAGTCCCGCATGATCAGTCTGTTCGCACTTCTCGCTCTCGGCTCGATCTCGCTCCCGGTCATGGCCGGCAACACCCCGGCCGTCGGGGCAAGTCCGAGGACATCGCCGATCGGCAAGCAACTCGCCGAGCTGAAGGCCTCCGACAGCGGCGCCGGCGACCGCTTCGGCTCCTCGGTGGCCACCTCGGGCACGACGGTCTTAGTGGGGGCGTTTGCGTACGCCAACTACGAGGGACGGGCGTACGTGTTCACCAAGACGGCGAGCGGCTGGACGCAGGCCGCCGAGCTGAAGGCTTCCGACGCTCGCGCCGGCGACCAGTTCGGCTTCTCGGTGGCCATCTCGGGCACGACCGCCGTGGTGGGGGCTTATTCTCACGCCCACGACGCCGGCAGGGCGTACGTGTTCTCCAGGACCGCAAGCGGCTGGACACAGGCCGCCGAGCTGAAGGGCTCCGACACCGCCGGAGGCGACCTCTTCGGCTACTCGGTAGGAATCTCGGGCACGACCGTCGTAGTAGGGGCTTATGGGCATGCAGACACCGCGGGACGGGCGTACGTGTTCACCAAGACGGCGTCCGGCTGGAAGCAGGCTAAAGAGCTCGTGGGCTCCGACACGGTCGAGTACGACGCCTTCGGCGTGTCGGTGGCCATCTCGGGCACGACGGCGATAGTCGGTGCTGTTGGTCATCCCTCCCAAATTGGCCAACCCAGCTTCGCGGGCCGGGCCTACGTGTTCACCAAGACGGCGTCCGGGTGGAAGCAGGCTGTCGAGCTGAAGGGCTCCGACACCGTCACCGGCGACCGCTTCGGGATCTCGGTGGCCATCTCGGGCACCACCGCCCTAGTCGGGGCTTTTTACCACGCCAGCGACGAAGGGCGGGCGTACGTGTTCACCAAGGTGGCTACCGGCTGGAAGCAGGCTAAAGAGCTCGTGGGCTCCGACACGGTCGCCCCCGACGAGTTCGGCGACTCGGTGGCCCTCACGGGCGCGACGGCCGTAGTCGGGGCTTCTGAGCACGCCTACGCCGCCGGACGGGCCTACCTGTTCACCAAGACGGCGTCCGGATGGAAGCAGGCCAAGGAGCTGGCTGGCTCCGATACTGCGATGTACGACGCCTTCGGCGTGTCGGTGGCCATCTCGGGCAACACCGCCGTGGTGAGTGCCAGCGGCCACTCGGGCGGCACCGGGCGGGCGTACGTGTTCGAGGCCTAGCCCAGCCCGTCAGTAGGCACGCCAGTTGCCCTTGATGTCGCCGCACCTGTCGCCCGCCCGCTGGTCCCGGCAGGCGAGCCTGTGGAGCGGTCCGAAGATCACAATGACTCGCACCCGTGGTGTGCTGAGCTCTACGTCAATACCCCTCGGGTGAGCTAAGGAGTCCCCCATGAGCGCCTTCTTGACCGAGATCCGCCAGACACTCCTTCCGTCCCGGGAGGGCAAGGACGGCCCTTTGCCACCCTTGCTGGTCGCCATGACCCTTGTCACAGGTCTCGTGGACGCGTTCAGCTACCTCGTCCTCGGGCACGTGTTCGTCGCCAACATGACGGGCAACGTCGTGCTCCTCGGTTTCGCGTTGGCGGGCGCGCCGGGGTTCTCGATCACCGCCTCCGTGGTGGCGGTTGCTTCGTTCGTTGTCGGCGCCGCCCTCGGTGGACAGCTCGGATCGAGGTTTGGAGCTCATCGAGGGCGGCTCCTTGCCGGAGCTGCGCTCGTGCAGGGCGTCTTCCTGACAGCCGGAGTGATCCTGGCAGCGCTCAGCGATACTCCGACACCGACCGGGTACCGATACGGGTTGATCGTGTCGCTCGCGGTCGCGATGGGGATACAGAACGCCTCGGCGCGCAAGCTCGCCGTGGCGGACCTGACCACAACTGTGCTCACCTTGACCATCACGGGCATCGCAGCCGACAGTGTGATCTTGGGTGGGAAGGGCTCCAAGGCGGGCCGCCGCATGGTTGCAGTCGGTGCCATGCTGTCGGGGGCTGTCATCGGCGCGACGTTCGTCGTTCACGCTCATATCGTCTATCCGCTTGCCATCGCCCTGATCGTGATCGTTGCCGTCGCAGCGGTGACGCGCGCGCCCGGTGTCTACGACGGAGCCTGGGTCAGTGCTGAATCCTGAGGTCACCTCGGTGCCTGACTGCCGTCGTGCCACGGGTCACCGTCAGGCGAAGTTCCACGTGGGTACACTTCCGGGACGATTCCGAACCGCGCCTAGTCGAGGCGAGGACGCGGCGGCCGCGCAGAGAAGCCTCCGAGAGGGGAACGGTCAGATGTTGCGTACCGCATCTCGTTTGGCAGCCTCCCTGGCTGCGATGTGCCTGGTGATCATCGTGCCTGTCGTCGCGGCGTCGGGTGCAGCGGCAAGTGACCTGGCGCCGGCCGCGGCGTCGACCATGTCGGACGGCGGCTACTCGGCCTGTGCGATCACCTCGGGGGGCGGCGTGGCCTGCTGGGGGTATGGCTACTACGGCGAGCTCGGCAACGGTCAAGACAACAGCTCTTCCGTGCCCGTGGACGTCAGTGGCCTGAAGGGGGTCTCTGCTGTCTCGGTCGGCGCGTACTCGGCCTGTGCCATCGTGAGCGGCGGCAAGGCGAAGTGCTGGGGGTACAACTACTACGGCCAGCTCGGCAACGGGCAGACCAACAACGCCGACAAGCCGGTATCGGTGTCGGGGCTCACCGGCGTCAAGGCGATCTCGGTGGGCGGCTACTCGGCCTGCGCGATCGTGAGCGGCGGCAAGGTGAAGTGCTGGGGGTACGGCTACTACGGCGAGCTCGGAAATGGGGGCACCGGCAACGCCGAAGTGCCGGCATCGGTGTCCCGGATCACCGGGGCCATCGCGGTGTCGGTCGGCGAGTACTCGGCCTGCGCGGTCGTGAGCGGCGGCGACGTGAAGTGCTGGGGGTACAACGACTACGGTCAGCTTGGCGACGGCAACGCGAACAATGCTCACAAGCCAGTCGCGGTCTCAGGCCTCAAGGGTGCCACCTCGGTGTCGGTCGGCTACTACCACGCCTGCGCCTTGCTCTCGGGCCACACGGTGAGCTGCTGGGGGTATGGCGACTACGGCCAGCTCGGCGACGGCTCGTACGGGAGCTACGCGACCCCGCTCCCCGTAAAGGGCCTCAAAGGGGCGACAGGACTCTCCGCTGGCGGCAACACCACCTGCGCCGTGACGTCGTCGGGCTCGGCCGAGTGCTGGGGCGACGATGAGTACGGCCAGACCGGCGATGCGTCGTTCGACGACAACTCCCTGCCCTTCGTGATGCCCGGGGTCACTGGCGCCTCGACCGTCTCCACCGGGGACGAGTCCACATGTCTGATCGCAAAGGGCGCGGTCGAGTGCCTCGGCTCCAATCTCTACGGCCAGCTCGGGTCGGACCACGTCGGCGAGGCGTTCTCGCCGATGCCGGTGAAGGGCCTGACCAGTCTCAGCGCGGCAGCCGTTGGCGACGAGGACTCGTGCGCCGTCAAGGCCGGCGAGGTGAGTTGCTGGGGGAGCAACTATTATGGGCAGCTCGGTGACGGAACGCTCGCAGACTCCGGCACACCTTCTCGTGTGAAGGGACTGACCGATGTCACGAGCGTCTCGGTGGGCTATGACCACGCCTGCGCCGTGGCGTCGTCGGGCGACCTCTGGTGCTGGGGCGACGGCTACGACGGCGAGCTCGGCAACGGCACGTACCTGAGCAGCGTCCTTCCGGTGCGCGTCTCGGGCATCTCCTCGGCAATCGAGGTCGCGGCCGGCGACGACCACACGTGTGCGCTGGAGTCGAATGGCGTCGTCGAGTGCTGGGGCGACGGCTATTACGGCCAGCTCGGGAGGGGCAATACCGAGTCGTCGGACGTGCCGAAGGCCGTAACGTCACTTCCTCTGGCCACGGAGATCACGGCAGGCGACGAGTTCTCCTGCGCTCTGTTAGGGACCGGAGTGGTCGACTGTTGGGGCGACAACTACTACAGCCAGCTCGGCGATGGTTCGACGACTACCTCCGACGTTCCAGAGCAAGTGGAAGGACTGCCCACGGCCTCGACGATCAGCAGCGGTGACTCCGACACGTGCGCGGTAGCCGGAGGACACGCCTACTGCTGGGGCGGGAACTACGACGGCCAGCTCGGCGACGGGAGCTACAACTCGTCGACGACCGCTGAAGAGGTCGAGTCGATCTCCGGCGTCAAGGAGGCCGTCACGGGCGAGGAGAGCAGCTGCGCGCTCGTCTCGGGCGGCGTCGCTTGCTGGGGCGAAGGCGAATACGGCCAGCTCGGAGGTGGAGTGTCCCGGAGTCTGAAGGGCCGGAGACCTATCCGGGCCTGACCAAGGCCACCCAGATATTCGTCGGCGGGTACAACACGTGTGCGATCGTGTCCAAGGGCGCGATGGACTGCTCGGGCAGCAACGCGGAGGCCCAGCTCGGGCTCGGCTACCTCGGTTACGCGACGTCGCCGACCAAGGTCGTAAAGCTCAAGCTCGCCTGACGGCGGTCACAGCAACCCGAGTCCGGCGCAGACGTCCTACAACGACAGCGGCTCTGGTGACGACACACTCGTCACGTACGGGTCCTGATTGCGCCGACCGAGAAGGACGCTGCCTGAGTGGGGCCTCCCAGCCTGTAGCATGGCTTTGGTTCACTTCGAGCCACTGAGCTCTCGCCTGTACGGGGGCAGATCGGCGGTCCCGGTGGGGCCTATCGTGTTCGACCAGCTTGAAAATTCGGGACTCAGCTCCCGCGCGCTCTTCCTCGAGCGCACTTTCTGCTGCCACGGCGAGGAGAATCGCTCCGTCTGACGGGCGTCTCCCCTTATGAGAATCGCGATTGTGGCACCACCTTGGCTTCCCATTCCTCCACCTGCGTACGGCGGGACGGAGAATCTCCTGGACGCGCTCGCACGCGGACTGCAACGAGAGGGCCATGAAGTCATCTTGTGCACCACGGGCGACAGCACCTGCCCCGTCGGCCGGACATCGGTGTTCGAGAAGGCCATCGGGGTCGGGTCAGGGAGCAGCGTCGACGAGATACGCCACATCCTGCATGCCTACGAGGCGGTCCAGGACTGCGATGTGGTTCACGACCACACGCTCGTCGGACCGCTCTACTCGGCTGCCTTCCCGGATCTCCCGGTCGTGACGACCAACCACGGACCTTTCAATGCGGAGCTGATCGACCTCTACCGGGTGCTCTCAGACCGAGTGCCGGTGATCGCAATCTCCGAGCACCAGGCAACGACCGCTACAGACGTCCGGATCGCCGCCGTGATCCATCACGGGGTCAGCCTCGACGACTTCCCGGTTGGGAAAGGCGGCGGTGGCTACGCGATGTTCCTCGGCCGGATGCATCCCGGCAAGGCCCCCCACGTAGCGGCCGTGATCGCTCGGGAAGCCGGATTCCCACTGAAGATCGCCGCCAAGATGAACGAGCCGGCGGAATACGCGTACTTCGAGGAGATGGTGCGGCCCCTCCTCGGTGGTGACGTGGAGTACGTCGGCGAGGTGGACCGTCCGACGAAGCTGGCGCTCTTGTCGGAGGCCGAGTGCCTTCTCAACCCGATCGCATGGCCAGAGCCGTTCGGAATGGTCATGATCGAAGCTCTTGCATGCGGGACACCTGTGCTCACGACTCCCTTCGGTGCGGCACCCGAGATCGTGAGGGACGGCGTCGTCGGTTACGTTCGCTCAGACCGTGCCGGCCTCGTCGAGGCGCTCGGGCATGTCCACGAGATCGACAGGGGCGAGTGCCGTGGGCGGGTGGAGGAGCGTTTCTCTGTCGAGCGCATGGTGGCCGAGCACGTCGAGGTGTACGAACAGGCGGCCGCTGGTCTCCTCGGCGCGCCCTTTGACACGCTCGTGGATGATGCGGCTTGACAAGGCCCTGATGGTGCCGATCTCGTGACCGAGCCCTGGGCCTTCGCCGGCGAGCCGACCGTGAAGAGCCTGGCGGGCGGCTCCGTCACGCTTGTCGAGGGTGGCTCGTTCTCGATCTCTTCCCTGAACGGCGACATCGACCCCGGCAGTGCCCAGGGACTGTTCTTCGAGGACACCCGATTCGTCTCGACTTGGAGACTCCGCCTCGACGACGCTGAGCTGCAGAGCCTCGCGTCGATCATGCACCACCCCTTTGCCGCCACCTTCGTCTCGAGGGGCCAGCCGCACCCCGGCCAGACCGACAGCACCCTCTTCGTGGAGCGGAGCCGGTACGTGGGCAACGGCATGCGTGAGGATCTCGTGGTCCGCAACTTCGGCCGCGAGCCGGCCGCCTGCTCGATCGCCTTTGAGCTCGAGGCTGACTTCGCCCACTTGTTCGAGGTGAAGGAGAACCGCGTCCAGGTGCGAGGCAATCACAGCGTGGCGGTGGCCGGTTCGGTGATGACGTTCGCTTACGAGAACCGGGAGGTATCGCGGCGCGTGGAGGTGGAATTCCCGTCCGAGGCCCGTGTGACCCCGGGGCTGGCGAGGTTGGACGTGGTCGTCCCTGCCGGCGGCGAGTGGAGCACCACTCTCGAATTCCGGCTCGGCGTGGACGGGGACGAGGTCGAGCTCCGCTACGACGACGGGGACTCGGTCGAGCTCTCGACTCCGGTGACACGATTGAGGGACTGGGAGTCGACGGCGCCCCGCGTGCACACTGACGACGACGGCGTCAACGCCACCTTCCTCCAGAGCCAACGCGACCTTGGTGCGCTCCGGATCTTCGACCCCGAGCACCCACACAGAGCCGTCATCGCGGCCGGCGCCCCGTGGTTCATGACACTGTTCGGGCGGGACTCCCTCATCACCTCTCTCATGACCCTCGAGGTCGACCCGAGCCTCGCCACGAGCACGCTGCTCACTCTCGCCCGCATGCAGGGCGAGCGCGTTGATGCCCTCACCGAGGAGCAGCCCGGAAAGATCCTGCACGAGGTGCGGAGGGGTCTGACGACCGTCGTGGACGCTCGAGCGGGCTCCGTCTACTACGGATCGATCGATGCCACACCTCTTTTCGTCGTTCTCTTGGGCGAGCTCTTCTCCTGGGGCGTTGCCGACGAAGTACTCGAGCAGCTCCTCCCGCACGCCGACCGAGCCCTCGAGTGGATCGTGCGTTACGGCGACCGGGACGGTGACGGTCTCGTCGAGTATCAACGTGCGACCGAGCGAGGGCTCGCCAACCAGGGATGGAAAGACTCCTTCGACGGAGTGAGCTTCGCCAGTGGGCGGCTTGCCGACGCGCCGATCGCGCTCTGCGAGGTCCAGGGCTACGTCTATGCCGCCTTCATTGCGCGGGCCGAGATCGCGCGCAAGCTCGGCGATGCTCCGGCGGCACGCGAGCTCGAGGAGCGCGCGCGAGCGGCTCAAGATCGCGTTCAACGAGCGTTTCTGGCTGGAAGAGCGCGGCTACTACGCCATGGGGCTCGACGGCGAGAAGTCTCCGATCGACTCGCTCACCTCGAACATCGGCCACTGCCTCTGGGCAGGCATCGTCGACGATGACAAAGCCAAGAGGACCGTCGAGCACCTCTGTGGACCGGAGATGTTCACGGGCTGGGGGATCCGGACGCTCGCGAGCTCGATGGCGCGGTACAACCCCGTTAGCTACCACAACGGCTCTGTGTGGCCTCATGACAGCGCCATCTGTGCTGCAGGGCTCGCCCGGTATGGCTTCCTCGAAGAGGCCGAGGCCGTGACCGTCGGGCTCTTCGAGGCGGCAGATGCCTTCGGCGGCCGGCTGCCAGAGCTGTTCTGCGGGTTCGACCGCGGAGCGTTCCCGATCCCGGTCCCGTACCCGGCCTCCTGCTCGCCTCAGGCCTGGGCGTCGGCTGCGCCCTTCTGGCTGCTGCGGACGTCACTGCTGCGCCTCGAGCCGTCAATCCCCGACGGAACGGTCACTTGCGCGCCGGTCGTCCCACCCGGGTTCGGGACACTGCTGGTCGAGAACCTCTTGCTCGGCGGTGCCCGGGTCTCGGTCACGGCGACAGGGTCGACGGCCGAGGTGAGTGGTCTCCCCGGGAGCTTGCGGTTGCTCCACGACCCGGCTTGAGCCGGGAAAGGCACCGCAACGGGGGAAGTCCAGCTTGCAGCGAAGGGACTCTGGCGTCATACTCGCGAACGGCCGCCCGCCAGGGTTGCTGTGAAATCCGGGGGGGGACGATGAACCACTTCAAGGTGATGCTGGCGGCGGCACTTGGCGTCGGCTTGACCGTTGCGGGGTGGGCGGGGGCGGCCGGCGCGGCTTCGAAGGCGCCACATCACCTTCGCCGCGCAAGGGCAGTCCCTTGCCGGCGGCCTGACCAAGCCGGCAGGCCCTGCTCGAGGGTTGCGCAGGAGAGCGGAGCCCGCCGTCGAGACCGGTGCGTTGACCTCGCACGGTGGTCCCGTCCAGACCAGTCCTGTCGTCTACGTCGACTACTGGGGTTGGACCGGCTCGAACCCCGACCCCGACGGCGAGAGGGCCTACCTCGAGAACTTTCTCTCTTCGGTCGGTAATTCGAACTGGCTCAAGGTTGTGACGCAGTACGGCGGCGCAAGCGCCAACGTCACCTATGCCGGCTCCTGGAACGACACGAAAAGCGTGCCAAAAAAGAGCCCAACCGGGAAGCAGATCGCGGCCGAAGCCGCGAAGGCGGACGCGCACTGGGGTCTCACCTCGGTGAACGACCAGGTCGTGGTGGCACTGCCAACCGGAGTCAACCTGTACACGGCCTCCTACGGAGCGTGCGCCTATCACACTGACACGGGAGGCGTCCCGTTCACGGCGCTTCCTTACCTCGCCGCCGCGTACGCGCCACAGACCGGCTATTACTGCGGCAAGGGCCTCGTGAACGCCGGCGTCTCGGACAACCTCGACGCCGTCGGATTGATGGAGGGCCACGAGCTGGCGGAATCGATCACGGACCCGATTGTGCCAACCGGGTGGACGGACACGCACGGCGCATCCGGTGAGATCGCTGACAAGTGCGAGTTCTACAACGACTCGGACATCGTCACATCGAAGGGGACGTTCGCGGTCCAGCCTCTTTGGAGCAATGCCGCCAACTGGTGCTCGCTCGGGTACAAGAACGGTGGCGGGTCGTGGAGCAAGCAAGTCGAGGTGTCGGGGCAGGCGACGTCGGCCGCACCATCGCTCACCACCTCCGGCGGGGCCGTGTACGAGGCGTTCAAGGGTGGCTCGAGCGACACCGTCTGGGTCATCGAGAACCTGGGCAATGGCTGGAGCACGAACTACGCCGTCACCGGAGCAAGCACAGCCTCGAGTCCGGCCGTCGCGGTGCTTGGCAACAGGATCTACGTGCTCTGGACCGAGTCTGCGTCGCCCTATCACATCTACGAGAGCTCAACGGCCGCTCTTGGGAATTCCTGGTCGACTCCGGTGATCATCGGCAACGGGACAGCCGAGAAGCTCGACCGGCCCGCGCGTGTGCTCAAACGGATCAAACCTCTTTGCCGCCTTCAAGGGGAACTCGACATCGGTGTATGTCTCGGTCTTCAACGGGTCAGCGTGGGCCACGGAGGTGAAGCTGCCCGGCGCAGCCTCGAGCTTCAGCCCTGCCATCGCATGCACCGCCGGGCAGAACTCAGAGACCGTGTTCTGGACGAATTCCTCAGATGAGGTCGCTTTCGAGAAGTATGTCAGTGGCACCTTCAGTGGGCTGGAACACTTCACGAACGTGTCGACCGATCTTGGACCGGCGGCGACGACCTTTGCCGGCGTGTCCAACTCAGGCAAAGTCCTGTCGACGGTCGTGGCCTGGAAAGCCCAGACGACGAACGAGTTGTACTACACCGTCCAGGTGGGATCGAGCGGTAGCTGGGGGACTATCACCAATATTCCTCAGGCTCTGACGAAGAACACTCCTGCGATCGCCAGTCTCGCCAAGTGGGGCGCCGATCCTGGCGAACTCACGCTCTATGCCGGTTGGTCGGGTCAGTCAGCAGGTGGCTTGTACTACTCGGCTTCCAACACTCCCTGACGAGCGACTCGTCGCTCGCCGGCCGCTCACGACGAGCGCGTCCGGGAGTCTCGGGCCCGCCTCGGTCGCGTCCTGCACCTCTTCTTCGCCGCCGCGCGCCCGGCGGCCTCTCAAGCTGGTTACCCCATTGACAAGTCGGGCTAGGTAGGCGATCCTTTACTAACTCCATAGTGAAATGGGGAAAAGTGATCGACTTCAACCTCGACCCCAGCTCGGGCGTAGCGCCGTATTTGCAGTTGGTCCAACAAGTGCGCAGAGCTTCTCAGGTTGGGCCTGCTCGAAGAGGGGGACCGGCTCCCCACCGTGAAACAAGTGGTGGCCCGTGTGGCGATCAACCCCAACACGGTGGCCAAAGCGTACCGAGAGTTGGAACACGAGGGCCTCGTTGGCGCCCGGCCGGGGCTAGGGACCTTCGTGATCAAGACGTTGAGCGACGAGTCGCTCGCGGCGCACGGGCCGCTGCGCCAGGAGCTGCAGCGCTGGTTGGGAAAGGCACGGCGGGCCGGGCTGGACGACGAGAGCATCGAGGCTCTGTTTCGAGACACCTTTTTGACCACAGCGGAGCAGGGCATAGCGTGACGTCCGTCCTCGAGGCCAGCGCGCTCGGCAAGCGCTACGGCCGGCGCTGGGCGCTCAGCGACTGCACACTCGCCGTCCCGAGCGGGCGGGTCGTCGGTCTCGTCGGGCCCAATGGCGCCGGCAAGACGACCCTGTTGAACCTGGCCGTCGGCCTGCTCACGCCGAGCACCGGCACGATCGAGGTGCTCGGCTCTCGGCCGGCCGCAAACAGCAACCAACTCGGCCGGGTTGGCTTCGTAGCCCAGGAGACGCCCCTCTACGACCGCTTGACAGTCGCCGATCACCTCCGCCTAGGGGCGAGTTTGAGCCCGGGTTGGGACCAAGGTCTCGCACAAGACCGGATAGTCGAGCTCGATCTCGACCTCCACCAGCGGGCGGGGTCGCTCTCCGGTGGCCAGCGGGCCCAGCTCGCCCTCACCCTCGCCATTGGCAAGAGGCCCGATCTGCTGCTTCTCGACGAGCCCGTGGCGCGCTTGGACCCGCTCGCCCGGCGCGACTTCCTCCGAGGCCTCATGGCAGTCGTCGCCGAGCAAGAGGTCAGCGTGGTGCTCTCGTCTCATCTCGTCACCGATCTGGAGCGGGTCTGTGACTACCTGATCGTGCTCGCCGCCTCGCGCGTCCAGGTCTCCGGCGAGGTGGAGGAGCTGTTGGCGACCCACCATCGCCTCATCGGGCCACGTAGGGACCCGAGCAGCCTTCCGGGGAGCCAACAAGTCGTTGAAGCCAGCCACACCGAGCGCTCGAGCACGCTGCTGGTCCGCAGCGAGGAGCCGATCCTCGATCCGGCGTGGACCGTCGAGAAGGTGACCCTCGACGACCTCGTCCTCGCTTACATGGGCCAAGCCGCTGCCGCCGCGAGGCGGGATCGCAAGGGTGGCTCGGAGGCCCTGCGATGATCTGGCTCTCATGGCGGCAGTTCCGCACGCAGATCTGGGTGGCAGCCGTTGGCCTGGCGGTCGTTGCCATCGTCTTGGCGGCGACCGGTCCGAATCTCGTCCACCTCTACGACACGACCGTAGCGACGTGCAAGGCGCAGAACGACTGCTCGACGGCAACCACCGATTTCCTCGACACCGACGGCCCGCTGCAGATCTTTCTGGATTTCCTCGTTCTCCTCGCCCCTGTCGTCATCGGGATGTTCTGGGGAGCGCCGCTAGTCGCGAGCGAGTTCGAGACCGGCACGTTCCGTTTGGCGTGGACCCAGGGTGTCACCCGCACTCGTTGGCTTGTCGTCAAGCTGGGCTTCGGTGCCGTGGCCAGCATGGTCGTCGCCGGACTGCTGAGCCTCGCGGTGACCTGGTGGTCGAGCCTGTTCGACCAGGTGAATGCGGATCCCTTCAATTCCCTGGTCTTTGGCGTACGCGCCATCGCGCCGGTCGGTTATGCCGCCTTCGCCTTTGTCCTCGGGGTCACCGCCGGACTGCTCACGCGTCGGATGATTCCCGCGATGGTCACCGCTCTCGTCGGCTTCGTCGCTGCCCGGCTCGCCGTGACGTTCTGGGTGCGACCACACCTCATTGCCCCGCTTCATTTGGCTCTGGCGGTCACCCCTGCGTCTCCCCTGGCGATTGGCGAGACGCAGGCGGGCGTAGTGGTGACCCCGACGACGCGGGGGATCTTGCCCGGCGACTGGCCTCTCTCGATCAGGCTCATGGACAACGCCGGCCACGCGCCATCACAGGCGTTCCTCGATCGCGCGTGCCCTTTCGCAACGGCGAGCCACCAGCCGAACTTCCAGGCCTGCATCCCCAACATCGCCGCCAGGTTCCATGAGCTGGTGCTCTATGAGCCCGGCAGCCGCTACTGGGCCTTCCAGTGGTACGAGGCCGCGATCTTCTTCGGGCTTGCGGTCGTCTTGGCCGCGCTGTGCTCCTTGTGGATCCGCCGGCCCATCGCGTGACGGGCGCGCCGGTCGCAGGTGCCGTGTGACCTCTCGATGGCCAACTCCAGCAGCGACTCGGTCACCGAGATCAACGCATCGACAGGAGCGCTCGTCGACGGTGCTCTCGGCCCGGCGCTACGCGTTCGACAACCCCGATGCCATCAGCATGGAGGGGAATCGCCTCTTCGTGGCGAACGCGAGCGCCGAATCAGTCACAGAGCTCACGACCAAGTGAATGTCGGCGGCCGCCTTGGGCTGAGCGGAGATCCCAGGCGGCTCGAGCCGGAACAGCAGGGTTGTCGGCGTGCCTGCGGTGTCGTCATTCCTCGGCTGCCGTCATTCCCGCGTCGCGGCGCCAGCCGCTCGGCATGAGCAGCTCCAAGAGGTCGTCCACTGTCACGACGCCGAGAAGGCCGCGGTGCTCGCCGTCGAGGACCGGGGCGACGGTCAGGTTGAAGTCCGACATCTTCCGCAGCACGGCGTTGAGATCCCAGTCCGCGTGAACGTGCGCCGAGATGGCTTTCGCCACCGAGGAGAGTAGGTCGGCCGGATCCGCGCGGATCAGTGACACTGCCGGCACCGACCCTGATACGGACCCAGCGCCGTCGAGAGTGAACACGACCTGCAGGGTCTCGAGTGGCGCAGCGCTGTGACGAATCGCAGACAGCGCGTCGGCGACACTCGTGTGTTCGGGAAGCGCGAGGAAGTCGGGGCTCATGAGCCCGCCCGCCGTCTCTGGGTTGTACCTGAGCAGCGACCGGACCTTTCGCTGGAGGGGGCCGGGCAAGAGCTCGAGAACCGCCGTACGCCGCTCCTGGTCGAGCTCCATGACGAGATCGGCGGCGTCATCGGTCGCCATGTGAGCGAGGAGCCGGGCTGCCTCGGCGTCTGTCCGTGACCGGACGAATTCCGCCTGGTGCTCGACGTCGAGCTCCTCGAAGACGTCGGCTTCGAGCTCCCTGTCAGCCTTCACCGCGTCGATGATCTCTTCGCCCTCTTCGTGTGAGGCCGCTTCGACCAGGTCGGCAATCTGGGCGGGATGGAGCCGCGCCAGCTTCCTATAGGGAATGCGCAGGCGGGCAGTGGGGACGTGGGCCACGAACGGCTCGATGCTGGCCCAGTCGACGAGAGCACCGGGCGAGATGTTGCGTCCCATCCGCCCCGGCAGCATCCGCCTGAAGACCGGCCGACTGCTCGGGTCGACGCCAACGACCTCCCACTCGCCGTCCGCATTGGCGAGCTCGATCTCGTTCGCCCTGATGAGCCGTCCCCCGACGAGGTTGATCAGGTGTCGAGCGAGCAAATCCCTCGCGAGGAGAAGCTCGCCAGGGCGCCGCTCGAAGTGACGGAGGTCCACCCCGCCGCCCGTGAAGCGGACCCGGCTGTCCTCGAGGCCGGAGACCTTGTTGATAGGCAGGAACAGGTCACGCCCTGCTATGCGCACGACCGCCCCTACGACAGGAGGGTGAGGCTGCTCGCCGACTCGCACGATCAAGTCCTCGACACGGCCGACCCGGTCGCCGGTCCCATCGACGATCGGGACCTTGATGACGTTCGACAGGTGAAGGAGGGGTGGGGCCACCTCAGCGGTCGACCCGTACGGAGTCAGGGGCGGCACGCCACAGTGTCCCATCGTGCCGCCTGACGGTCATCGCGATTGTCTTTCCCGGGCTCACAGTCATGGTGGGCGACGACGGCGATGGCGGAAGCTCAGCGCCGCCCGTCCGACAGTAGCATGAGGGACTGTTCATATGAAGATTGCAGTATTCATATGAAATACTTAACATGTGAGCTCGTGCCTCACGGTGCGCTGTCCTCCCATCATCGATCTCAGGAGGTGAGCCGGTGAAGGCTAAACCCCACAGTACCCGGCGCCCTCCGTCGCGGCCGGGAGGCTGAAGACAGAGGGAAGCTGACGACGAGGGAGCTGATCCCTCAGTCGTCGCTTCCCCGAAGCTCTCACGTGTTCCGCTCGGCAGGGCGTGGGGAGCCGAGACTCCCGCAGCAATACCGAACATCTGCTCATCCCGGCGCGTAGCGCGTCGTCCCCGGATCCGCATCGCGAGCGTTTCCTGACGCGCCGCCATGTCGATCACTACGAGATCAGTGGCTCCACGAAAGGAGGGAGATCATGGCCGAAGGCGACGCCCCTGTCGCAAAGATCCTGCGCGGGCTTCCCGCGAACGCGGGGACGTTGCCCTTGACCCCTCCCGGCGATGGGACCGAGGACGGGGGATCCCCCGATCTCGGTGCCGTGCTCGACGAGGAACACGTCGGCGACATCGAGGGCGCGTTCGGCACCATTGCCTACGGCGACACCGGGCTACGCCGTTCCTGGAAGGCGAAGGCTCTCACTCTGCTCGCAATCGTCGGCCCAGGGCTGATCGTCATGGTGGGGGACAACGACGCGGGTGGTGTCGCCACCTACGCGCAAGCCGGCCAGAATTTCGGTACTCACCTTCTGTGGGTGCTTCTCTTCCTCATCCCGGTGCTGTACGTGGCCCAGGAGATGGTGCTGCGCCTCGGTGCGGTGACAGGCGTCGGTCATGCCCGGCTGATCCTCGAGCGCTTCGGCAAGTTCTGGGGAGCCTTCAGCGTGATCGATCTCTTCGTGCTGAACGCGTTGACCATTGTCACCGAGTTCATCGGCGTGTCGCTCGCTGCCGGATATCTCGGTGTGCCGAAAGTCCCGGCCGTGGTTCTCGCAGGCGTGGTCATCATCGTGGCGGCGAGCACGGGGAGCCTCCGGCGCTTCGAGCGGACCGCTCTAGGGCTATGCATCGGTTCGCTGATTGTCATACCGCTCTATTTGATGGTGCACCCCCCGGCGGGGCAGGTCGCTCGCGACTTCTTCGTCGTCAACCTGCCGGGAGGGCCTTCGCAACTGTCGAATGTCATGCTGCTCATCATCGCCATCGTCGGGACGACCGTGGCCCCTTGGCAGCTGTTCTTCCAGCAGTCGTATGTGATCGACAAGCGGATCACGACACGGTTCGTGAACTACGAGCGCGTCGACCTCGTCATCGGGATCGTCATCGTCGTCATCGGCGCCGGCGTCCTGATGGCGTCCTCGGCGGCCGTGTTCGCCCACACCCCGCTGACGGGTCGGTTCGTCGATGCCCGCCAGGTTGCGGCGGGTTTTGGACACTACGTGTCGCGCGCGGCTGGAATCCTGTTCGCGATCATCCTCTTCGACGCGAGCCTGATCGGCGCTTCGGCGATCGGGCTGTCGACCGCTTATGCGACGGCGGACGTCCTCGGTCTCAAGCACTCGTTGCACCGCTCCTTCAGGCGGGCGAAGGGCTTCTACGCTGTATTCGCAGGCCTGATGATCCTTTCGGGCGCCCTCGTGCTCGCGCCCGGCGTGCCGCTCGGGACCGTGACCGAAGGAGTCCAGACCCTGGCCGGTGTCCTTCTCCCGAGCGCAACGGTCTTCCTCCTGCTTCTCTGCAACGACCGGGAGGTACTCGGACCGTGGGCAAACTCCACCAAGACGAACGTCATCGCCTCGATCATCATCGGCGTGCTCGTGCTGCTGTCGCTCATACTCACGGCGGCCGTGCTGTTCCCAAACCTCTCGGGACCCGATATCGAGCTCATAATCCTCGTCGGTGCCGGCCTAGGCGTGATGATCGGCGTGTACCTCCTCGTCCAATCACGCCTTCGTCACGGTGTGCTCACCTTGGAGCAGACAGAGGCTCCGAGGCTCGCTGACAGCTCGTTACGACGGGCCAACTGGCGGATGCCGCCGCTCGCGATGCTGGAGCGGCCGGTCATGTCCCGCCAGCGCAAGCTCGGGATGGTGATGTTGCGCGGCTATCTGCTGTTCGCTTTCGCCCTCGTCATCGTAAAGGTGGTCGAGGTCGCGATCTCGAAGTAGGAGCTCCGGCGCCGTTACCGGCGGGTGCGAGCACTGCGATGGACAGGAGGAATGGGACCTTCGCCTCTTGGCAGCGGTCGAACAAGAGGCCCAAGCTCGGTCGAAGGGCGAAGTCGAGCGGAGGAGAGCGTGATGGTGGAGGTTCGGCGCTCGCTGGGAGGCCAAGTAGCAGAATCCAGCTTGAACGGAGCGGCAACGGGACGCCGGCCATGAGTGCGAGCAGGCGCGGCCGTCGCTGGATGGGCGTCGCCACGGCTCTCCTGGTAGCTGGCCCAATCGCTATAGGGGTGAGCCCTGTTGGGGCCGAGAACGACCAGTCCCCGTCAGCGGCCCAGTCCTGGAGCATCCAGAAGGCCTACCCGGCTTATCCTCTGCCTCTCAAGAACGCGACAGGCGTGTCATGCCCGACCAGCTCCGACTGCTGGGCGGTCGGACAGTCCTCATCGGGTGTCGCGACCGTCGCTGCCACTACGAACCGTGGTGGACTCTGGAAGTCACAGGCCCTTCCGAGCGGCGTCGGCATCCTTGACGGTGTGTCATGCCCGACCAGCTCCGACTGCTGGGCCGTCGGACAGTCCTCATCGGGCGCCGGTGCCGTGGTGGCCACCACGAACAGTGGCGGGACCTGGAAGCCCGAAGCCCTTCCGAGCGGCGTCGGCATCCTTGACGGGGTGTCATGCCCGACCAGCTCGGACTGCTGGGCCGTCGGACAGTCCTCATCGGGCGCCGGTGCCGTGGTGGCCACCAAGAACGGCGGACGCACCTGGAAGACTCAAGCCCTTCCGAGCGGCGTCGGCATCCTTGACGGGGTGTCATGCCCGACCAGCTCCGACTGCTGGGCCGTCGGACAGTCCTCATCGGGCGCCGGTGCCGTGGTGGCCACCAAGAACGGCGGACGCACCTGGAAGACTGAAGCCCTCCCGACGGGTCTCGGCAGCCTCAACGGCGTGTCATGCCCGACAAGCACCGACTGCTGGGCCGTCGGACAGTCCTCATCGGGCGCCGCAGCCCTCGTGAGCACGAGCAACGGCGGCCGCATCTGGGGTGCCCAAGCCCTCCCGGGTGGGATCGATTATCTCGGCGGTGTGTCATGCCCGACCAGCACTCACTGCTGGGCGGTGGGGAACGCCATCGGAGGCACGGGAGCCGTCGTAGCCACGAGCAGCGGCGGCCGCACCTGGAAGACCCAGGCCCTCTTGGGCGGAGTCGGATACCTCGGCAGCGTGTCTTGCCCGACCAGCACGGACTGTTTCGCCGTGGGATACATGGTGTCCGGTCCGGGAGCCGTCGTGGCCACAACCAACGGCGGCCGCGTCTGGGGCTCCCCCCTCTTGAGCAGGGTCAGCGTCCTCAACGCTGTGTCCTGTCCGACCACTACCCACTGCTGGGCGGTGGGACAGTCCCCATCGGGAGGCGGAGTCATCGTGGCAACGACGAACGGCGGTAGCACCTGGAAGCACCAGTCCCTCCCGAGCAAGGTCGGCAGCCTCGTCGCAGTGTCCTGTCCGACCACCAGCCTTTGCTGGGCAGTGGGGCAGCTCTCGTCGGGCGGCGGAGTCATCCTGGCCACCGTCAACGGCGGTCACACCTGGAAGTCGCAGTCGCTCCCGAGCGGTGACAGCCACCGAGTCCTCTTGGGCGTGTCGTGCCCGACCCGCACCAACTGCTGGGCGGTCGGCGTGTCGTGCCCGACGAGCGCCAACTGCTTCACGCCCGGAGACACCACGGGCGTCGCATCCATCGTGGCCACCGTCGACGGTGGCACCACCTGGAGGTCCGAGAGCCTCCCGAGTGGGATCGGTTATCTCAACGGGGTGTCGTGCCCGACCCGCACCGACTGCTTCGCAGGGGGACAAACCGGAACGGGCGAAGGAGCGCTGGTGGCCACCACCAACGGCGGCAGCACTTGGAAGTCCGAGTCACTCGAGCTTCCCGGTCGGGGTCAACTACCTCCTGGGCGTGTCGTGCCCGACGAGCACCGACTGCTGGGCGGCGGGAGACGCCGCTACGTCCGTCGCAGCGATCGTGGCCACGACCAACGCCGGCCGCACGTGGAAGTCCGAGACCCTTCCGAGCTCGCTCAGGCTGTTCAGCGAGCTCTGGGGCGTGTCGTGCCCGACCCGCAGCGACTGTCGAGCCGTCGGATACACCTACGTGGGGGATGACACGGTTCTCGCGACCGTCCTCGGCACCACCGACGGCGGCAATACCTGGAAGTCCCAGGCGCTCCCGGCCGACGTCGCCTGGCTCGGCGGCGTGTCGTGCCCGACCCGCACCGAGTGCTGGAGCGTTGGCCTGACGCTCAGCGATGTGGCACTGATCATCTCGAATGCACCCAGGTCGCAGATCACCGTCACGACTCCCATTGGCGCACGACGAGCTCAGGGACATTCAGTGTGAGGCAGGCCGTCCCATCTCGCCGCTACCAAGGCCGTGCGGCGAGGCGATCGGCGCCATACGACAGCGGCGTGACGAGAGACCGCCGGAGGGCCGCGCGAGAACAGGAGCGAAAGGATGAACACCCAAGAACGAGTCATGACCTTCGCCTCTGTTGATTGAAATGCGGACTGTGGACAATCAGTGCGAGAGCTGCCTTTGACGGCATAGGTCCGCTGGTACGTGCAACTCGGTCAAGAAGTCCGAAAGGCAGGACAAGGAGAGCGTCATGACTCGATCGATCGGTCGCATCACCCGTGGCGCCGGGTTCGCCGTACTCGTCGCCGCGGTCGCCTTGACAGGGGCCGCCACAACGGCGGCGGGAGCCCAAGCCAAGAGCCGGCCGGACATCGCCGCAGGCACGCCGTCAAAGGAGAGCCCAGCTTCGGCGTCGCCGGTCCCGAAGGGGTTCAGATCCAACTCCATCACGTGGCTGTCGTCAGACCTCGGTTGGGTGCTCGGCAGCGCTCGTTGTATCACCACGACGTCACCCGACTCGGCGCCACAGACAAACAAGACCTGCTCGTACGTCATCGGCACAACGAACGGAGGCAAGACCTGGAGCCTGATCGGTTCGGTCGACGCGACGATCGCCACGATCGGGCAGTCGGGGGAAGAGGGCGTCACCGAGATCCGTTTTGCCACCCGCGAGGTGGGCTTCGTCTTCGGGCCAGAGCTGTTGCGCACCACCAACGGCGGCCGGTCCTGGACCTCACTGCCGATCCCCGGCGGCGGCAAGCAGGTGAGCAACCTGGTCGCGAACTCCCACAGGGTCTACGCCGTCGTCTCGCAGTGCCGGTGGGCGTCGTCGGGCCCGTGCGCGCAGCAGTCGTACACCTTCTGGCGGACTGCCAAACTGACCGGCCGCGTGTGGACCCGGATCTCCCTCAACATGGCACCCGCGAAAGGGATGTACAACTCCGGTGCCGACGTCGCCCTCTACGGCGAGACCGTCTATGTCCTCAGGTCGACCGAGAACAACGAAGGCACAATTGTCGAGAACAAGTTCTACGCCAGCACCGACGGGCTCCACTTCTCGGTCCGACCCGACCCGTGCGACACCGCCGAGCTCTTCTCCCTGATCCAGGCGGTCCCGACGTCGGCGACCGACGTCGCCCTTCTCTGTGAGGGCGAAGCCTCGATGGGGTTGAGCTCCAAGTCCGTCTTCCGGTCGACGAACACGGGCAAGACGGACCATTCCGCCGGCACGCCGCCCGCGGACGGAGACTACGCCGAGCTGGCTGTTTCATCTTCGGGCAACCTGGCCGTGTCGGCGGACTTCGGCGCCTCGTGGATCTACATCAACGACACCCACAAGACGACCTGGTCCACAGCGGCCGAGTTGGGTGACGGCGGACTTGGATGGAACGACATCGTGTACGTGACGAACAAGGAAGCCTGGATCGTGCGCGCGCCGGCCGATGACATCTACCGGCTTGCCCCCGCTCAGATCTTCGTCACCAACGACGGCGGCGGGCACTGGACCGTCGCGACGCTGTGACATCGCGCATCGATGGCTAGCCGGCTGAGGAGGAGGAAGACCATGGCGACACTGGGAGAGCGGGTAGCTGTAGCGCACGCAGGCACGCTGAGACGGGATCGAGTTCGCGCTGACGGCTTGAAGAGGGCGGGTTCACGCCGTCTCCGACTGTTGCCGTTCGGTTTGGTGCCGGTCATTGCGCTGATGGCCGTTCCCGCCACTTCCGCCGGGGGCACCGGCAGCGCCTCCGCCAGCTCAACATCGGTCACCTACTACGCGATCGGCAAGCCGGTTTGCAAACCGCCCGAGCCGGGACACTTCTCGTGCTTTGCTATGAGGCGAGTCGAGGTGAAGAAAGGTACGCCTGGCGCGATACCGTACAAGCTCGCCGCCGGCGCCACCCCGAGCATCGCCACGACCGGCCGAGCCTCGACGATCGGGCCGTCCGGCGGGCTCACGCCGTTCGATCTGGCGACTGCCTACGGCTACAACTCGGCCGCGACGGTGACGGGCCAGACGGTCGCGATCGTCGACGCCTACAACGACCCCAAGATCAACAGCGATCTTCAGACCTTCGACACGCACTACGGGCTTCTCCCCTGCAGCACGTCGAATGGATGCCTGAGCGTGGTCAACCAGAAGGGCGGCTCGCGCCTGCCGCCGAACGACATGAGCGGCTGGTCCGGCGAGGAGACCCTCGACGTCGAGACGGTCCATTCGGTCTGCCAGAACTGCAAGATCCTCCTGCTCGAGGCGAGCACTTCTTCGATCCGCAACTTCGACGCCGCAGTGAACGAGGCGGCCAAGCTGGGCGCGACCGAGATCAGCAATTCCTACGGCGCGCCCGAAGGTGGGTCGACCGCAACCGAGAAGGCGGCGTACGACCATCCCGGGATCGTCATCACCGTCTCCTCGGGGGACGACGGCTACTACAACTATGACACTGGCACTGCCAACCAGCCGAACGCGCCCGCTTCTTTCAACACTGTCGTGGCGGTCGGGGGCACTTCCCTTTACTTAGGCCAGAACGCGACCCGCCAGTCTGAGTCGGTCTGGAACGACAACGGTCCGAAAGAGATCTGGGAGCAAATCCTGGGTCCGCTCGGCGCGGGCGGGGGCGGCTGCAGCACCTTGATCCCCGCCCAGGGCTGGCAGACCGGCCTCAGCGTCTGGCCAAGCACTGCCTGCGGCACGCATCGTCTCGTGGCTGACATCGCCGTGGATGCTGACTATGTGACCGGGTTCGACATCTATGACAGCTACGTCTGCGGCTCCGCATGCCTCCCGCCGGGCTGGACCACTATCGGCGGCACCTCGCTGTCATCGCCGATGGTCGCAGCCATGTTCGGCCTCGCCGGCGGTGCACGGGGCGTCGCCTATCCGGCGCTGACGCTCTACGGTCATCTCGGGAGTCCCTCGCTGTACGACGTGACGAGCGGCGGGAACGGCTATTGCGAAGGCGAGGGCGCGGCCGGCTGCGGTGACCCGAACAGGGCGGGCGACGTTCTTGACTGTGACTACCCGGCGACCGGGAGCAAGCCGAGCGCCGGCGACCGTGCCTGCGATGCTCTACTCGGCTATGACGGCCCCTCCGGGGTCGGCACGCCTAACGGGCTCGGTGCGTTTGCCAAGACCGGGCCGACCGCCACAGTCGGCGGTCCGACCTCGGTCACAAGTGGTACGACCAACTCCTGGACGGCGACAACCGGCGATCCGTTCCCCGGCGGTAGCGTGACGAGCTACAGCTGGAGCTGGGGCGATGGGAGCTCCCCCACGGTCACCACGACCGGCTCTGCGCAGCACGACTACTCCACGGGCGGCGTGTCCGACACCATCACGCTCACGGTGACGGACAACTACGGTCAGACGGGCACCGCAACGTACCCGGTAGGGGTGAGCTGAGTTAGCGCTCCGCTTGAAGGACAAACGTGTTCACTATGACCAGTTCGCCTACGTGCCGACCGGGTTGCAGATCCTCTGACAGCAGGGTGCGAGCACCGGACCGTTGGGCCGAGACGAGCACCAAGGCATCCCAGAACGACAGCTGATGTCGTTCCTCGAGTCCGGAGGCGGCGGTCACACCGTCGACGTCGGGTCGATGAACCGGCCAAGGCCGGCAGACGCCGATGACTTCCCTTGCTGTTCGTCTCGCCAGCGTCGGTGTCACACGCGTAGACGAGAATGTTGGTGTCGTCGAAGGTGCCGGTAATCGCTCATGGAGCGACTCCCGATCTGGCGGCAATCCACCGCCGAGGTGAAAACCCCGCGTCAGCTGGGTGAGCGCGGTCTGCTGGGCGCGCTGGTAGACGTGGTCCCCATCGACCAACCGCTCGATCTCGGTGGCCACGAGCCTGCTGATCGAGGTAGCACGGCCGGCAGCAAGCACCTTTGCCTTGTGGACGGTTGCGTCGTCCATGTGAACCGTGAGACTTCGACCCATGGACACCGAGTATCACGCTCTTGGCGTGTGACACGTAAATCATGTGAAATGCCCCTGCACCCTCGTCCGGTCATCGGTGCAGATCGCCGGTCAGGTTCGTCCGTTAATTGCCGGAAGCCTTCGCTGACTGGATCGGGCGCATGGCCAGGCGCAAGGCGGAGTGTGAAAAAGCGCTCTCGCTGAACGGCTGCGGGTCGGTAGCCGCGCGGCTCAGCGGCTCGACCGGCCGGGCGGCTCGAATTGCTCGATCGACATCGCCCAGCGCTCGTGGTCCCGCCACTCTCCTCCGACGAAGAGGTAGCGCTCCGAGTAGCCCTCCTTGACGAACCCCACCCTTTGCACCAGCCGGAGCGAGGCCACGTTCGTAGGTTGGATGTTCGCTTCGACCCGGTGGAGACCGAGCTCGCCGAAGGCGATTGCGACGACGAGGGTGAGGCCCTCGGTCATCAGCCCCCTGCGCTCGCCTCCCGCGAATGCGTAATAGCCGAGGTGACCCGATCGGTAAGCGCCCATCACGATGCCGTTGATGTTGACGACACCGACGAGTTGGCCGTCGGCACGGAGAAGGAATCCGGCGTGGTCGTCGCTACGGACGCGCGCGAGGTAGGACGCAAAGGCATCAGGGCTCGACGGCGCCGACACCCATGAGCCGTGGAGATCGCCACTGGCGTGGACCTTGCCGAGGAATTCCGATTCGTCCGATTCGTCCGGGATCGCCAAGGAGACCCGGCCCCCGGCAGCGATGGTTCGGTCCACTCCTAAAGAGTGCCCGAATCGGGGACCACGCTGCTTGGCAGTCAGAAGGTCACGTTCCGGAACGCAAGGGCGAACAGGTAGAGGTACAGCGCAAAGGCGCCGGCCTGGATGGCGATGGCACCTGCGATGACAGACCATGCTGCTCTTCGCCGGCCGGGCGCCGGGAGAGCCCTCACCCCGCTGCCAGCCGTGAGAGCGAGGGCGATTTCGACCCAGAGACCAAGACCGATGATGACTGGCCCGCCATTGACAAGATCGACCAGCCCGCCGCTCGCCGTGGCGTTGTCGTTGCCCCACCATGCCCAGATAAAGCGAGGACGAGGATGTCACAGGCGAGGCACAGCGCGCCGACGACGTAGAAGGACAACAGCCACTTGACGTCTCCCGCGTACCGCTCCCGAAGGGAGAGCTCGCTCACGTCAGCTCAACTCACGAAGGCGGCGAGGTCCTCACTCTGGCGAAGCCGGCTCTCCTCGTGCACGTACATCATGTGACCGGCGTCGTAGTAGTGGAAGGACAGGTTGCCCCGGCGCTCCGGTGGCAGGTGAAGGTGTTGCAGCGTGTGCTCAGCCGCGAAGTAAGGCGTCGCACCGTCGTAGTAGCCGGCCGCGATGTGAACTCGCAGGGCCTCGTTGGCGCGCATGGCGGCGGCCAACCGGTCGGCCACTGTGACCTGGCGGCCCTCGAACTCCTTGAACGACCACGGCCGCACGCGGTCGGTCAGGATCTCGTAGGGCAAGTCGTTAACGTACTCGAAGCTCGGCCCGTACGTAGTGGTTGAAGGCGGCCGAGTAAGGGCCGTGGATGGCCGAGTAGCTGGGGTCGGCGGTGAGCCGCTCGCCGACGGCGTCAGCTTCGAAGCCTGTGAAACGTCCGTCCAACCGGCCGATCACCTGACCGCGTTCGCGCAATAACTGCCGGAAGAAGCGGTGCGCTTCGATGCGCAGATCGGCGCGCTCGAGCCATCCGGGATCGAGCCCGGTGAGGCTGGCCAACTGGGTGACCACGGCTGCGCGCTCGTCGTCGGGGAGGCGCCTGCCGAGAAGCAGCGCACGGGCGTAGTCGCCCAGCGCGAAGGTCTCGGCTTCGGCCCTGACCTGTTCCAGTGAGCGGTCACCGAGCAGCCCGTGATAGTGCGCCAGGCAGGTGAAGGTGGGCAGGCTCAGCACGAACGCCAGGTCGTTGCCTTCCGACTCGTCGTCAAGGGTGCCGATGTCGAGAACAGAGGAGATGAGCATGACCCCGTTCAGCGCGAAGCCGTAGCGCGTCTGGAGATGGTCGGTCAGTGCCGCTGCCCGCAGTGTTCCGTAGGACTCGCCGATGAGGTACTTGGGAGACAGCCATCGGTCCTGGCGCGAGGTCCACAGCCGGATGACCTCCCCGATCGACTCGAGGTCGCGCAGATAGCCGTGGAAGTCGGCGGCCTTGTCCCCTTCGACGACCCGCGAGTAACCGGTGGACACCGGATCGATGAAGACAAGGTCCGAGTGCGCCAGCAGCGTCTCGGTATTGTCGGTGAGACCGTACGGAGGCGGCGCCAGCGCGCCGGCGTCGCCCATCATGACACGGCGCGGGCCGAGCAGCCCGAGGTGCAGCCAGACGCTTGAGGAGCCCGGCCCACCGTTGAACGCGAATGTCACGGGCCGCGGCGTGTCGTCAGTCCTGTCCGCGACATATGAGACGACGAAGACCTCCGCCTTTGCCTTCGGACCGCGGAACACACCGTCTTCGTACGTCTCCTCGCGCAACACCACCCGTCCGGCAGAAGCCGTGTAAGGCATTGGCCCCGTGGCTGTCACGAGTTCGTGCCGTGTAGTGACGACGTCGTCGCTCGGCGTCGGAGCCGTGGCGGGCGTGCTCGAACCTTCCGGCGTCTCGTCGGGCATGCCCTAGACGGTAGCCCGCGGTGGGAGGGACAGGCTGCAAAGAGCCGAACACTAACGGGGTGTCCCACGTCGTCGGTCCCGCCGGTACCTGAGCTCCGAAGCACTCAAGCTGGGTCCCCGTCTGGTCGACAATTGAGCAGTGCAACTGACGCGCGACGAGGGACGCAGGTGGAGGTGGGCTGCATGCGCCTGTGCCCTCTTCGTCGGCGCGTTCGGGCTGATCGTCTTCTTCAACCCGGCCGGGCTGCGCTTCACCACGTGGGTCGACGACCTTGGCACTCTGATGGTGGCCACAGCGGCTGCCGTTGCATCCGCGTTGAAGGCCAGGCGTGTCTCAGGTCGCCAGCGCACCGGATGGATCTGGCTGACCGCGGCCGGAGTCTCTTGGGCGATCGGGGAGGGAATCTGGTCGTGGTATGCCCTCGTCCTCTCCGAGCCCGTACCTTCGCCCTCACTCGCCGATCTGTTCTACCTCCTTGGCAGCGTTCCGCTCGCCGCGGTCGGGATCCTCTTGTTGGGATCCAATCGAGGCGAGCTCACGAGGGCGCTCAGGTACGCCCTCGATGGCCTGATCATGGTCAGCGCGCTTTTGTTCGTCAGCTGGTCGACCGCTCTCGGCGTCGTCTACCGGGTCGGCGGGGGCAGCTTGCTCGTTCGCGTCGTCGACCTCTCATATCCCGTCACCGACATCGTCCTCACGACCGCCGCACTGGCGGCGCTCTCGCGAACACGAGGCGGGCGGAGGCGCGAGCTCGGCCTGATCGGCGCCGGCGTCCTCGCCTTCGCCGTGGCCGACAGCGCGTTCACGTACCTCTCCTACACGAACACCTACGGCAACGGCAATGTCTTCGACACCGCCTACATCGCCGGCTACCTCCTCATCCTTCTTGCCGCGCTCGTGCCCGAGGGAAGCCGGTCCGAGCCCGCGAATCTCCATGCCGTCTCTGTCGGACAGACGCTGCTGCCTTATGTCCCGCTCGCCTTCGCCGTGGCGATAGCGGTCGGCAAGGCTGTCACCGGCGCGCGCTTCGATGCTCTGCTCGTCGCGACCGGCGCGGTGACCGTGACGCTCGTCCTCGTCCGACAGTGGCTCACCGTTGTCGAGAACGCCCGACTGGGCCTGCGCCTCGAGGCGTCGATGGTCGACCTGCGAGCCAGCGAGCGAGAGATGGCGCACCAGGCCTCGCATGACTCCCTCACCGGGCTCGCCAATCGCGTGCTCTTCGCTGACCGGGTCGACCAGGCTCTCGCCCGCCAGCGCCGTCACGGCGGAGTTGTCGCCGTGATGGTCTGCGACCTCGACGAGTTCAAGTCGGTCAACGACACCCTCGGCCACATGATCGGCGACGAGCTGTTGCGAGTCGTAGCCGAGAGGCTGGTCGCGTGTGTCCGCCAGGAGGACACCGTGGCCCGCCTGGGAGGCGACGAATTCGGCGTGCTGCTCGAGAGCCTCAACCGGCCGGACACCTCCATCGAAGCGGCTACACGGCTCAATCGGGCCGTGCGTCCGGAGTGCATCATCGGGGGGAATCGCGTGACGACGACGGTGAGCATCGGCGTGACCCTCGTCGCCGACGGAAGCGAGACGGCGGACGAGCTGCTGCGAGACGCCGATGTAGCCATGTACGAGGCCAAGAACGCCGGCCGCGACCGGTGCTGTGTGTACGAGAGCCGCATGTTGACCGATGCATTCGCCCGCCTCGCCGTCAGGAGCGACCTCGCTCAGCTGCTCGAGCACCCTGAGCAGCTCGATACGCACTACCAGCCGATCGTCGACATCGTGACCGGAGAAGTCGTGAGCGTCGAGGTGCTAGCGCGTTGGAGCCATCCCGAGCGAGGCCTCCTCTTCCCTGATGCGTTCATACCTCAGGCCGAGGCGACGGGCGCCATCGTCGCTCTCGGCGCGCTCGTGCTACGGAGCGCCTGCGCGCAGCTGGCACTCTGGCGCCGGTCGGGTGGACGCTGCCCTGGCGTCTCAGTGAACATGTCGGCACGCCAACTCCACGACGCCCGACTCCTCGACACGGTCCGGAGTGCCCTCGAGGAAAACGACCTGCCGGCTACGTGCCTGACGCTCGAGATCACAGAGAGCGTCCTGTTGAGGGACTTCGACGTGGCGGTGGAGAGGCTCTTTGCTCTGAAGGACCTCGGCGTGAAGATCGCCGTCGACGACTTCGGCACCGGCTACTCCTCTTTCGAGTACCTGCGCCGCTTGCCGGTTGACATCTTGAAGATCGACCGCGCCTTCACGCGGGATATCGAGAGCGACGTGAAATCTGCCGTCCTCGTCGACTTGATGAATCAGCTGGCGCACACCTTCGGGCTGCTCAGCGTTGTCGAAGGCGTAGAAACGATTGGCCAGATGCGCACGATCCAACTTCTCGCGTGCGACCAGGCGCAGGGCTACCTGCTCGCGAAGCCAGCGCCGGCCGTGGAGATCCTGCCCCTGCTCGAAGGCAATGCTCTGTCCGAGTTGGCATCGCGGGCGCGGTCGAGCCCCGTCGGCTGACGGACCAGGTGCCTCCCGTTCAACCTTCCTTCAACCCTGCTGGCGGATCCTCCTATCACTGACCAATCCGATCGTCTAGGAGGATCGACAATGAAGCGCTACATCGCAGCCCTCGCAACCGGTGTTTTCGTCCTCAGTGGAGCAGGCGTCGCCATGGCGGCGTCGGGAACACCTGAGATCGACGAGGCGAACGCCACCATCGCACTCAAGGCAGCAAAGACTTTCGTGCCCACCGGCTGTGCCGGCGAGGACGGCGTCTCGTACGTGACGTACCGAGGCAGCTGGCTAGGCGGGGAGACCGACGGGACGCCAGGTTCCACCGACTACAACCTGACCGGAGCCCTCAGTGTCAAGAACATCGTCTGGACGATCAATCTGCAGACACAGCGGGGCGTGCTGAAGGGGAAGGCCGATCTCGTTGGCACACCCGCCGCCGGCGGCAACGCCGCCAACGTCTACGTCGGCCCGCTCACGCTCGTGACCCAAGGTCTTCCGACCGCCGGCACCGACGCGACGGTGACGGCGCGAGGCTGGCTCAATGCTGCCACCTACACGAACGGCAAGGCAGATGGCGGCAGCATCCTCGCCAACGTGGAGTTCAGGATAGCTGGGGGCTTCTCGGCGACAGGCGAGTTCGGCGCCTCGATGGGCTTCCCCGACTACTCAGTCGCGACGAACAACAAGGTCTGCTGACCAGGCTCACTCAGCCGGTCCCGCGCCCTTTCGGGGGGCGCGGGACTTGGCGCGTCTGTCCACATGACGGGCGTGGCCGAGTCCGTTCACGGACCTCCGACCTTCGGATCGCCGGGCGGGATCAGGAGCACTTTGAATACCTTCGAGGCACTGACCGCCACCGATTGGACGCACGGGACCTTCGCCTGTCCAGAGGACTGGCACGTCGGGAGTGCACCGCTCTTCACCGTCTTCCCGGCCGTGTCGGCGAACGCCACGGTGGACGAGAAGCAAGTCGTGGTCAGCTGGGTGGGGTGCGTGGTCGTGTACCTGAGCGTCACGGTCAGGTTGCCGGAGAACCCGGAGTCGGTCACTGCCGCCGCAGGCGCGACCTGCGGCTCGCAATTGGCGATCTTGAGCGGCCCGACGAACAGATCTACGTCGGCTTGCGCAGAGCCGATCGGTCCTGTCGCCTGCAGCAGCTGGAACTTGCCGACGTTCTTCACTGACTTCGTGCACTGAGCGCTCGATGGTGAGCACTGGAACAGCTGGAGCGTGCCGGTGGCGCTGGCCTTCTGACCCTGGGAGTCGGCCTCGACCAGAGTCGGTTGGAAGGTCGACGCCGAGGGATAGGTGTGCGAGACCGTGCGGGTCTTTGTCTCCTTCGACTTGCCATCGCCGAATGTCCACTCGTAAGAGACGACCGGTGCCGGGAAGTCGACAGAGCTCGCTATGAACGTGACCGTGAGGGCTCGATGGGCGGGGTTTATCGAGAAGCTCGGCTGTCGGGTCCCCCGCTGCGCCGACCGGGGCGATTCCGGGCCCGATCACGGCTGCGACGGCCGTGGCGAGCACCAGGACTACTACAGAAACGTCCCGTCGGACACCCATGACCTGCTCCCTTCCGGCGTTACATCCTGCGGGCATTGGAGCACGTCTTTGCCCGGACTACAACCCCCCGGCCAAATGGAGCACTCCGGTGAGCGGGAGGCGTCGCCCGTCTTCCAAGAGCTCGTCGAGCCGGTCGCCCAGCGCTGCCTGAAGGCCTGTCAACACGTCCTCGCTCAACGCCGTCTCGATCCTTTCAGGCTGCTCGCCGAGCTCGTCGAAAAGGGCAGAAGAGGCGCCGAGCAGGATCGCCGCATCCGACTCCCTCCCGGTGGATGTGAACACGGCCGAGATTCCGAGGAGTGCGTACGCGACGAGCGACCGTTGACCGGTCCGCCTCGCCGCATTTAGGGCGCCGACGAAGCCGCGCTCGGCCGCCCTTCGGTCGCCGCCCAGGCAGGTGGCGAGGCCGACGCCGTACTCGAGAAACGGGAGCAGTGCTGCGTCCCTCACCGCCTCGGCCAACGAGAGCGCTTCACTGAACCGCTGCCGGGCCGCCCCGTGGTCTCCCTGCTCGAGGTCGAGGATTGCGAGATTGTTGAGCGCGCTCGCCTGGCCGAGGCTGTCCATCGCGGCACGGCAGTAACGCAAGGACTCGGCATAGTCGGCGCGGGCGGCTACCGGGTCCTCGAGCTGCGACGTGGCGGCCCGCACCTCGTAGGCACGGGCGAGCAGGTGGGTCTCGCCGCTCACCTCCGCCGCGTCGACCGCCTGCCCCGCCAGCACGGCGGCGGAGCCGTGCTCTCCGCGGCGGTCCGCCACCCAGGCCATCGTGCGAAGGGCGTCCGCCATGAGCGCCGGTCTGCCCAACTTCTGGGCGATGCCGAGCGCCTCCTCGAGGTATCGCTGAGCAAGCGCGGTCTCGCCCCGCCGGAACATCAGGTAACCGGCAGCAGCAAGCGCCGCGCCGCGAGCCGGAGTCTCCGGTGTGGCGTCCCGCCGTTCGAGCGCCGTCTGCAGCAGGTCCACCTCGTCGCCGTAGAAGCCCCGGCTGTTCCAGAACCTGCTCATCGCCGCCCCGTAACGCAGCGCCTCCTCGGGCATGTCCGGCGCCCCGATGAGCGTCGTGAAAGCGGAGCGAAGGTTGTCGTGGTCGGACTCGAGCCGTGCGCGCCACTCGAGCTGGCGCGCCCCGGAGAAATGGGGACGGGCGACCTCCGCCAGCTGAAGGAAATGGAGGGCGTGGGCGCGTCGGGCGCTTTGCAGCTCGGGCTGTGAGAGCTTCCCGGCGGCGTACTCGCGCACCGTCTCGAGCATTCGGTACCGAGCGGTGACGCCACTCGTGTCGACCTGGAGAAGGCTCTTGTCGACGAGGGACGCGATCACGTCGAGCACATCGGGTCTGCCGAGGTGCTCGCACGGGACGACTGCTTCTGCAGCCACGAGCTCGAAGCCGCCGGCGAAGACCGCCAGGCGTCTCAGTGCGGCCCGTTCCCGTTCGTCGAGGAGGTTGTAGGACCAGTCGATCAACGACTCGAGCGTCTGCTGGCGCGCGGGAGAGGTGCGTGCTCCGAGGCTGAGGAGCTTGAACCGGTCGTCGAGGCGAGCCTCGATGTCGGCTACCGACATTGTCCTCATCCGGGCGGCGGCCAGCTCCAGCGCGAGCGGGATGCCGTCGAGCCGGATGCAGACCGAGGCTACGGCGGCCGCGTTGGCCGGATCGAGGGTGAAGTCGGCGTGCTGGTGATGGGCTCGTTCGAGGAAGAGACGGACCGACTCGTACTCCTCGATGTCCTCCATGCCGCTCCCTGTGGATGGGACAGACATCGAGGGGACGCGGTAGACGACCTCACCGACGACTCGCAGTGGTGACCGGCTGGTGGCGAGAAGCGTGAGGCCCGGTGCTTCTCGGAGCAACGCGGCCGCCACGGCGGCGGCAGCGTCCACCAAGTGCTCGCAGTTGTCGAGGACGACGAGATTGGTCCCCGAGGCCAGCCGGTCGGCCACCGCCGTCGCCAGCTCGACTCCGGCCTGATCGGTGCAACCGATGGCGACGGCCAGCTCCCGGAGGACGTCCGCCGGGTCCTCGAGCGGGGCCAGTTCGCAGAGCCACAGGCCGTCGTAGCGAGCCTCGGCGTCCGCCGCCGCCCGGAAGGCAAGGCGCGTCTTGCCGGTCCCGCCGGCACCCGTGAGGGTGACGAGGCGGGACCCCTCCAGCAAGGCCTTCACCTTGGCCAGCTCCACAGGGCGCGGAATGAAGCTCGTGAGCTCGGCCGGGAGATTGCTGGTCCGCTGCCCGAGCGTGGGCGGGGACGCGAGGCCGGCAGATCCGGCCGCCGCCGGTTCGAGATCCTGGCGGAGGATCGCACCTTCGAGGACCACGAGCTCCCGGCTTGGTGCGATGCCGAGCTCGTTACCGAGGATCTCCCGCAAGCGCTGATATGCCCGCAAGGCGTCCGCCTGCCGGCCGCTCCTGTAGAGCGCGGTGATCAGCTTGGCCCACAGCGCCTCACGCAGCGGGTGCTCGCTCACGGCGGTCTCGGCGTCAGCCACGACCTCGTGGGTCTCGCCGGCGCCCAGCCGAGCCTCCAGCCAGCCCTCCAGCGCGGCTGCTCTCATCTCCTCGAGGCGGACCGCCTCAGGCTCGCCCCAACTTGTGTGGGCGACCTCTTCCAGGGCGGGGCCCCTCCAGCGGGAAAGGCCGCGCCCGAGGGCCACGGCAGCCCCACTGGTGTCACCCGCTCGAAGCAGGTCCAGACCGGTGGCGGCGTCGCTCTCGAAGAGGAAGACGTCGAGCTCGTCGGGCGCGACGGAGAGCAGATAGGCACCTTCGCGGTTGACGAGCCTGTCGCTGCCGAGCGCTCGCCGGAGCAGCGAGACGTGGCTCTTCAGCGTTGATGCGGCGCTGGCCGGGAGCTCCCCCTCCCAGAGGTCCTCCCGGAGGCGCTCGACGGGCACCGGCCGGTTGGCCGCAACGAGCAGCCGGGCGAGCAGGCGCCGGCGCACCGCCCCGTGGATCTCTATCTCTCCCGTCTCGCCCGTGACCGTCGTCGGTCCGAGGAGTCCGAACGAGATAGCGCTCATCGCAACCCTACGCGGGATCGCATGCTCCCTCCAGGCAGCTATTTCACCACGTCGAGAGGGTAACAGCCGACTCTCGGATCGGCGGGGAGCTGCTCGTCAATCTGTCCGCGAGCGACCGGCCACTTGGATGATCGGCGACAGATGACTATTGTCTGTCTCAATCGGCGGCCCAGTGCCCAACCGGGAGAGGAAGGACGCACCATGGCAATCAACCTCAGACGTCTCGGCATCGGCGTGGCGAGCCTCGCGATCGCCGGAGGAACCATCGCTCTCGGCTCAGTTGCGGCGGAGGCGGCAGGTGCTCAGGTGGCTCACGGAGGCTACGGCTACCACCACCATCATCATCATGGCGGTGGCTGCCATGGCGGCGGGACTACCACGACCACCTCCACCACGACGGCTCCAACTACTACGACCACAACGGGTCCGCCGAACGGCTAGGCGTTCGGGCAGCCGAAGTCAGCTGCCGCATCCGTTGTAAGTACGCTCGGCCAATGCCGACGCTCGCAGAACCTTGGGTATACGCGTGGCCGCAATCAGTTGTGGCCGGTGACTTGGTGGCGCTGCGGGCGGCCGGGCCGCCGGGCGCGGCGGATTCCGCATCTACCGAGTCGGTCGGCGCCACGAGCGCGTCTGGTCAGGGGCCATCGCGCTCGAGCCTCACGAGCTGCCCGACAATGCGGCTGCGCAGGGATGTCCCTGGCCCGACAGCGTGACGATCGAGGTGCCATCGGCGTGGCGCAGCGGCTACTACGAAGTGAGCCTACGCACGGGGGCAGGCTTCCGGCACGAGGCGGTCGGCTTCTTCGTGGTGCGGGCAACCGAGCCCGACCCGACGCTGTCCGGTACTCGTGCTCACGACGAACACCTGGAACGCCTACAACGACTTCGGCGGGAGAAACCTCTACTCCCGCGGCACTCAAGTCTCCTTCTCACGACCGCTCGCCCCCGGGTACCTCCGCAAGCCTGACGGTCCCGGCAGCCGCGTCGCGGTCGTCGATGCGCCGGACCACGCCATGCGGGCGCACGGAACGTACTTGAGAGATCACTGTTTCTCGAACTGGGCCGGTTCCGCCGGCTGGCCGAACGCCGAGCTCCCATTCGTGCGCTGGGCCGAGGAGTGCGGCTACGAGCTCGACTACGCCATCAACGCGGACCTCGAGCTCGTGCCCGGGCTGCTCGAGGGACGGCGGCTCTATCTGTCGGTGGGCCACGACGAGTACTGGTCGTCGGAGATGCGCGACGCCGTCGAGTCGTTCGTCGCCGGTGGTGGGAACGCTGCTTTCTTGTCGGGGAACACGAGTTTCTGGCAGGTGCGACTCGAGGACGACGGGGCGACGATGATCGGCTACAAGGACCAGTTCGCAAAGGACCCGGTGTACGGCACGGATCGGCAACACCTCTTGACATCGATGTGGTCCGATCACCTCATAGGACGACCGGAGAACCAGATGACCGGGGTGACCTTCTCGCGGGGCGGGTACCACCGCATCGGTCGTGCCGTCGGGAGCGGCGCCGGTGGGTACACGGTCTACCGGCCCGATCACTGGGTGTTCGACGGCACCGAGACGGTGTACGGCGATGTCATCGGCGCCGGGGCCGTGACGGTCGGCTACGAGTGCGACGGCTGTGACTTCACGATGCGCGACGGCCTGCCCTACCCGACGGGAAGCGACGGCACGCCTGCGGATTTCGAGATCCTCGGAATGGCGCCGGCCCGCCCGTTCGGCCGGGACAACTCGCCCCGAGGGGTGCCCGAGGGCGCACGCTCGGAGTGCGAGTTCATCGCGTGGCGGGTGCTCGGGAGCGAGACGCCCGAGGACGTGGCTAGATTCGAGCACGGGCACGCCATGATGGGCGTGCACCAGCCGGGCGGGACCGTCTTCACGGCGGGCACGACGGAGTGGGCCTGGGGCCTTGCGAACAAGGACTCGACGATCGAGCGCATCACCCGCAACCTGCTCGACCGGCTCTCGGTCTGACGGCGGCGCAAGGCCGGCCGCCTCAGCCGGTGACGATGATCGTCCCTTTCATGAACGTGTGGATCGTGCAGTGGTACCGGTACGTGCCGGCCTTGGTGAAGGTGAAGCTGTAGGAAGCACCCGGCTTGATGGGGCCGGAGTCGAACGTGCCGTCGATCGCCGTCCAGGTGTGTGTCACCCCGTCGTGGTTGACGACGGTGACGACCGTTCCGACCTTGATCCTGATCGTCATCGGCTTGAACATGAAGTTGTCGATTGTGATCGTGACCTGCGGGGCCACCGTGGTCGTCGACGGCGCGGCAGTAGGGGTGGTCGTGGTCCGCGCCATGGTGCTCGTGGTGGTGGAAGTGCTCGAAGAGGTCGTCGTGCTCGTGGTCGTCGGTGCCGCCGTTGAGGTTGACGTCGATGAGGCTGTTGAGGACGTGCTGCTCGAAGTGGCCGGCAGCAAGGTCGTGGAGGAGCGGTGCGTGGTCGGGCTCGACGAGGGAGAGGTGCTCCCGCAGCCCGAGAGCGAGGCCGCGAGCATGCCGGCACCAACCACTACCGCTGCTGTGCTTGCAAGCGCTCGCATGCCGGTGGTCCCTTCGTCGATCGGTCGCGCCCGGTCGGCAAGGTACTACGGGCGGATCCCCTCGGGAGATCGATCGCGTGAAACGCCGACAGGCACGGCGACGAGGCACTGGCGGCACTGAGAGCGCAGCCGTCCGCAGCGCCGTCGGCGGGCTAGCCCGGGGCTGGCAAAGGGAATATCAACAGGCCCGGGGCCGCGATCGCAGCGACGGCTCCGGCGTACTCTTCTGCGACCGGGCTGCCACAGGCGGTGTGAGCTCTCATGACCAGCACATCGGCAACGCCACGCACCTCGGCTGGCATCGGCGGCAGCAACGAAGGGTCACGGCTGACCTCTGCTCGCAGGGCCGTGGCGGCGTTCATTGCGGCCCGGGAGTCGAGTCGAGCTGCCGCGTCGCGGGCCCGATCGATCAACGGCACAGCCTCGGCCCCGCGCCCTACGAGAGTGAGCGCTAGCGCCCGGAACAGCCCTGGGAGATCACTCATCACGCCGAGATCGGGGCGGTTCGGCCTCTCGTACTGCTCGAGGGCCTCTCCTGGCCTCCCAGCCAGGATCAGCTCGGTCTCGATGATGAGTCTCGCCACCGCCACTATCGGCTCGGTAGCCGAAGCGGGTGGGAACGGCGGAATCGCGCCGGATGCTCCGCCGGCAACGGCGGCGCAGTAGCTCGCGGCCCATCCGAGCCAGGCTTCCCCGCGCCGGACAGAGCCGAGGATCCTTTGCAGCTCCCCAGCGCGCTCGGCCGTGAGGCCGAGCCGTCCGCTCAGGCGCGCCATGACCACCAGCAGGCTCAAGCCGTGGACGGCGAGATCGAGAGCCCCGAGCTCCTCGGCCAAATCGACGAGGCGGCTGGCGAAACCCTCCGCCGCAGCGACATCGTCCGGGTCCCCGCAGAACGAGCGGAAGAAGTGATTCCAGGTGAGCGTGGAGAGGGTGGTCAGCTGCTTCCCCCGGTCGCCGGCAGCGTCGGCGGACTCGAGCGCACGAGCCAACCACGCCGGCACGCGAGGGTCAGTCGGCTTCACCAAGCAGAGAAACGAGGCAGTCGCGAGTGCGCCCGGCTCGTCCTCGATCTGCTCGAAGAGCGCAAGCGCGCGTTCGAGCGAGGCGACTGCTTCGTTCATCCTGCTCAGGTTGAAGTAGCAGACCCCGGCATTCGAGTGCGCCCATGCCTCTTTCGAGAAGTTCCCGGCCTCGTGCCAGCGGTCCGCCACCGCCTCGAGGCGCGGTGCCGCCCAGGCGGGATCGTCGAAGGCCTCCGAGTTGGCCGCCGTGTGGTCCCGTTCCATCGCCACTGCGGGGTCATCGGGATCGTCTTCCACCAAGGCCAGGTTCGCCAGCGCATCGGCATGCTGGCCGCTCAGCGCCTGCAGGCGCGCCAGCGCGAAGAGTGCGGAGGGGCGGCGGCAGCCGAGGGCGACGGAGCGCTCGAGCACGCGTATTGCGTCGCGGTGCCGGGAGAGCTTCGCCAGCTGCTCGCCTTCGTCCGCCAGCGCCACCGCCGCCTCGCGTTCGAGCTCCTCGTCGGGCGCGAGGTAATCGAGGGCACGATCGAGGTGACGGGCGCGCTCTTCGCCGCGGGCGGCCGTGGCGGCCGCGCGCCGATGCAGCTCCCCGCGGAGGTTGCGCGGCAACGTCTCGTAGGCAACCTCCCTCAGCAGAGCGTCGGCGGTCTCGTAGCCGCCGTCGGAACCGTGGCGGAGCAGGCCGGCGTCGACGAGCGAACGCAGCACCGATGCCGCCTGGGGTGAGCCGAGCTGGGCGACCCGCGCGACCGTGACCGCTTCGCCGAGGACGGCGACGTGCTGGAGGCCGAGCTTCTGGCGGGGTTCGAGGGCGTCGAGCCGTGCGGCGAGCACCGCCTGCACCGTGGCGGGGATCGCCTCGTACGCCGCCAGCTTGTAGCAACCGTCGGCTTCGACGAAGAGCCCTCGGGTTTGAGCCATCGCGACGAGCTCGCGGAGGTAAAGCGGGTTGCCGCTGGCCCGTTCGGCGAGGAACTCCGCCGCTTCCGCCGACAAAGGCCTCTCCGGAACGAGCGCCCGGGCGAGCGCGACGGCATCCGCCCGCGGAAGCGGGGCGAGGCGGACCGACGTGGCGTCGGGGAACCTCGCCAGCCAGTCTCCGGGCTCGTTGCGACCGGCCAGCAGCATCAGCACGGGCACGTCGCTCAACCGGTTCGCGACGTCGCTGATGATCTCGAGCGTCCTGTCGTCGCTGTGGTGCATGTCGTCGATGGCGAGCAGCAGCGGGCCTTCGCCGGCTTTCTCGTGGAGGAGGCTGACGAACGCCCAGAGCTGCTCTTGTTGCATACCCTCGGGGTCGATCGAGTTGAGGGAGGGATCGAGCTCACCTGCTACCGACTGAACCCTGGCGTTCACCGAGGCGTCCGTGGCAGGCCCGAGCTGCCGGGCGACCTCCTTCGCCAGTCGGGCTCCTCCCATCAAGCCATAGGCCGGATAGGTCGCGCGGACGACGGTCGCCTCGCCGGCAGCCGCGACACTCGCGAGCTCGCTCTGGAGGCGCGTCTTCCCCGAGCCCGCCTCCCCGGTGAGCAACAGCACACGCGTGTGACGCTCTTTCAGCACCCGGCGCCACTGGGCCACCAAGAAGCCAAGCTCGTCGTCCCTGCCCACAAGGGCCGTATCCTGCGCGAGCCACTCGGCGCCAGTCGGGCGCAGCGAGTCGGCGACCCACACCTCGACGGGCTCCCGCTTCCCCTTCAGCAGCACCGGCTGGCGCTCTCGGAACCTGACCCGGCCCTTTGTCAGCTCGACGGTGAGGCGACCGCAGAGAACCTCACCCGGGCCGGCGGCCTTCTTCGAGCCGTGCAGCCACGTTGACGGTGTCGCCGATGACGGTCATGTCGCCCGCCCTGCCCACCGTCGTCGCCATGACCTCGCCCGAGTTGACCCCGATCGAGAAGGCCAGGTCCCCGCCGAGATCCCTCATGGCCAGAGCCGCTGCGACGGCCCGCTCGGCATCGTCGTCATGTGCCACAGGCACGCCGAAGACGGCCATCACGGAATCACCCATGAACTTGTCCACGGTGCCGCCGTGAGCGTCTACGGCATGGCCGAGGTCGCGGAAGGCCGCGTCCACCATGCGGGCGACGATCTCGGGATCAGTGCGCTCGGACAGGGAGGTAAACCCGACGACGTCCGCGAACAGGACAGTCGCAAGCTTGCGCTCGTCGAGCTGTAAGCCGGCCATCGTGGCCGGAGGACCTTCGAGCGCGGCACCGCAGTGTCCGCAGAAGCGCTGACCGGTCGAGTTCCACGCATTGCAGGAAGGGCAAGGGGCCATGGCCAAGGCGGATCCGCACTGGCCACAGAACGCGTTGGTGTCAGGGTTTGTGCTGTCACAGTTAGGGCAGACAGCCACGCCCTCACAGTATCGGCCACTCTAGGGTTGCCTCACGCGGGCTCGGCGGCCGGGCGGCGAGCCCGCGTGAGACCGACGGCGGCGATCATCGCGCTCACCAGGCTCGCGGCCAGCCATGCCACTGCCATGCCCTCAAGGGCCACGAAGCTCATGAGCACGAGACCCAACACGAGGGTTCCCACCGCCGCGATGGCTTGCAGGAGCAGGATCAATTTGCCGCGGGCTTGAGCCCTCGCGGCAGCGATCGAGAAGAACATGACCGATCGCGGCAATGCCGCGGCAGCCAGTATGACGAGGACGAGGTGGCCGGAAGTTCGATAGTGGCTGCCGAAGAGCTCCAGCACGACCGGCGCTGCGACGATGAGGAACAACGAGACAGCTGCCACCAAGGACCAGAGCTTGGCCATGAAAGCGAAGGAGTGCCGGTCGAGCTTCCGAGCCCCGCCGTTGCAGCTCGGCGGTGAAGGCGTTGCCGACGTTGAGCGACAGAAGATCGACCGAGAGCACGATGGTGAACGGTATGTAGAAGGCTGCGGCCTTTTCCGATCCGAGGCGCGCGAGGACGAGGAACGTAAGAGGCAGGGTGCCGAGCAACCACAACAGGTAGCCCACGAAGTCGTAGACGACCCAGGTCGCGACGCGTCCACCCACGGGCTTGTGTGGCGCCGCGAACGAGGCGGCGCGAGGTAGCGCCCTTCGGAACAGGTACCAGTTGATCGGGAGCACTATCAGGATGAGTGGCATCACCCAGGAAGCAAAGATTGCGAACAGACCGACATGAAGGGCGCGTAACAGCACTAGCAGGCCGATCTTGAAGACGCCGAAGACAGCGTTCTCTATCGGGACGATGTGAGCGCTCCGGACCGAGGCAAGTGCTGTGTCCTCCAAGGTGAAGACGGTCCACACGCCGACTGCCAACGCGAATCCGGGAACGAAGAGCGCCGCGGAGCGGACGTATCTCATGTGCGTGCTCACGAACGGGACCACGATGGCAAAGCCGACACCGAGGGCCAGACCAATCGCCCCGGTGAGCAGGTAGACCCGGCCGAGCAGCCGCCCCGCCAGCGTCCCGGCCTTCGGTAACAGGCCTGACAACGAGCGCGCGAAGTTGCACTGCGCCAGGCCCGAGATCGTCAACATCGCAGATATGACGGCAGAGTTCTTCCCCACGACGGAAGTGGGGAACAGGTGGGCTGCCACGAGCCAGTACGCCACACCGAGCACGGCGTTGACCCCACCGTTGGCGAGCAGCGCGATCGCACCTCTGTTGAGGGAGCGACGGGTATGGATGACGTCTATCTCCGGTGCCAAGATGACGGAGGATACGTCAGTCGCGATAACGGGGATAACTCGCGTGAACGGTGAGGTGCGGTCTAACGTTACCTCGGTGACAGACTCGCCGGCGAGATCCGAGAGGTTTCACGCAGCAGCTGACACCGTGATCGCCGCCGTGATAGCGGTCATCGAGTACGCCATCGTCGTCAGCCTGCTCGTGGTGGCGGGCATCATCCTCGTTCGGACGGTCTTCGATTTTCTCGACCAATGGAACAACTTCCCCACAACCGTCGTGGCGGCGATCGACGGCATCTTGGTGGTGATCATCGTGCTCGACATCGTCCACACGGTGTTTCGCCACCTGCGGTCATCGGTCTTCCCGGTGCGCCCGTTCCTCGTCATCGGCATCCTTGCGGGTGTGCGGGACATCTTGAGCAGCTCTGCGCACCTGACGCTCAGCAGCCACCTGACCACGTCGGACTTCAATCACACGCTCGTCGCCCTCGGAGTGGGGGTCGGCGTGGTCGTGTTCCTCCTGGTCGGGCTCCTCATCCTCGGCGCCAGCGGGCACACTGACGAGATTGGATGATCCTCTGCGCGCCCGCGGGCTCCGACCCAGAGGAGATCGACCACTTGTACGCCCTGTGGCACGGTCTTGCGGCTCGACATCTCGCTTGCGATCGTGGGGTCCCCGGACGTGTCGCGGGCGGCCTTTCCAAGCCTCAGACGGCACCCTCGAGGAGTCGCTGATCTCGTCCCTCTGCGACGAGGAAGACGTCGTTCGAAGCGCGTGCGGCACGGTCGGAGAAGTGCCGGAGACGGGCGCTGTTCCAGACTACGAAGGCCGAGGAGAGCGCCATCGCGGCGCCGGCGATCAGAGGATTTAGGAATCCGCAGGCAGCAAGGGGGATGGCCGCCACGTTGTAGGCGAACGCCCATGCGAGATTGGCCCGGATGGTGTTGAGAGTGCTGCGAGCCAAGCTGATGGCGGTGGCTACGACCCGCAGGTCGTCGCGCACGACGATCAGGTCAGCGGCGTTGATGGCTACGTCGGTGCCCGATCCGACGGCGAGACCGAGATCGGCACACGCCAATGCTGGGCCGTCGTTGACGCCGTCACCGACCATCGCCACCGATCGACCCTGATCCTGCAGACGGCGGATCACGGCGACCTTCTCGGCCGGGAGAGCGCCGGCGACGACGTCGGACACTCCGATCGACTCAGCGACTGCCCGAGCGGTGGCCTCGTTGTCACCTGTCAACAGGACGCAACGGAGGCCGAGCGCTCGCAACTGCCGTACTGCCTCGGCGGCCGAGGGCCGGACGGTGTCGGCGACTGCGATTGCACCGACGATCACATCGCCGCGCCCGACCAGCACAGCCGTGCGCCCGGCGGCCTCCCACCTAGCGCAGCGGGAACTCAGGGAGTCCGGCATCGATGTTGCACTGCTGGCGAACAACGCGGGCCTCCCGACCGAGACCGCCTGTCCGTCGACCTCACCTCGTGCGCCTAGACCGGGAAGGGCAAGAAACTCGTCCACCGGCAACAGGACCCCGAGCTCCTCGCGCGCAGCGGCACTGATCGCTCTGCCGACCAGGTGTTCCGAGGCTTGCTCGAGCGCACCGGCCCACGTCAAGACCGCGGTTCGGTCGATCCCGGGCACGCCTTCGACGTCGGTGACAGTCATCTTCCCCTGGGTGACGGTCCCGGTCTTGTCGAGCACGACTGTGTCGACCTGCCGGGACGCCTCCATCCCCTCGTAGCCCTTGAAGAAGATCCCGAGGCGGGCCCCCTCGCCGGAGGCGACGAGCAGAGCAGTGGGCGTTGCCAGGCCGAGAGCACATGGGCAGGCGATGATGAGAACGGAGAGCGCCGCGCTGCAGGCCTGTTGAGCGGAACCTCCAAGTGTCAACCAGCCGGCCAGAGTGAGCAGAGCGATCGCGAGCACGATCGGGACGAAGATGCCCGAGATCCGGTCAGCTAGCCGCTGGACGGCTGCCTTCTGGTTCTGGGCATCCTCGACCAGGCGCAACATCTGAGCCAGTTGTGTGTCGAGGCCGATCTTCGTCGCGCGCACCACCAGGCGACCGCCGACCGAGATCGTCCCGCCGATGACCGTGTCACCCGGACCGGCGTCGATGGGGAGGGACTCCCCGGTCATGGCGCTCCGGTCGATGGCCGAGTATCCCGAGACCACCTCACCGTCGGTAGCCACAGCCTCGCCCGGGCGCACGACGAAAAGGCTCCCTACCGAGAGCTCGCTCACCGGGCGTCGGGTCTCTGCGCCGCTGTCGTCGAGAAGGGCGACATCCTTGGCACCGACCGCCGCGAGGGAGTGCAGCGCGTTTCCCGTCCGGCGCCTCGAGGACGCCTCGAAGTAACGGCCGGCAAGTAGGAAGGTCGTGACGCCTGCGGCGACGTCGAGATAGATGTCTCCCCCGGACTGGTGCGAGAAGAGCAGCCACACCGACCGCGGCGCGCTCGACGGCGTGCCTCCAGAACATCGCGTACAGCGACCAGCTCGTGGCCGAGACGATCCCGAGCGACACGAGCGTGTCCATGGTGTACGTGCGATGTCGCAGGCCGCGTAGCGCCGCCTCGTAGAACGGCCATGCCGCCCACGTGAGCACCGGAGCGGCCAGTGCGAGGAGGAGGAACTGCCAGCCCGGGAAGCGAAGCACCGGCACGAGCGAGAAGGCGACCGAGAGGTCGCACAAAGGCATGAAGGCGATAGCCGCGACAACGAGGCGCCGGCCGAGGAACCGCACACGTCGGTCGGCCTCCGTCTCGGGGTCCTCCTCAGGCGAGCTGTCCGAGTCCGTCGCTGCGGTGTACCCGACGGACTCGATCTCGTCGATCACGAGCCCGATCGACATCTCCGCAGGCATGACGACCCTGGCCCGTTCCGAGGCGTAGTTCACGTTCGCCTCCACGCCGTCGAGGCCGTTGAGGCGACGCTCGATCCGAGCTGCACAGGCGCCGCAAGTCATTCCGCCGATGACGAGAGAGACCTCGGTCTCGGCTCGCGGAGACGCTTCATCCAGCTGAGTGGAGGTCAAGTCGGTGATACCTCGATTGGTGATCGAGCGTGCGCCTCGCAGCTGTGGCGGGCGCTGATGCAATTGATGCAACGGTCGGGCCTCGTGATCGGCATTGTAGCGATCTGCTCCGGGCCCGCCCCGATCGAGGACCGCTTGTTAGAAAGCGCCTCCGCTCAGACCGGCAAGCGCCTCCTCGGCGATGGCGTCGATCGACCCGACGCTCTCGATGGAATCCATTCCGACCTCGCCATCGTGGTCGCTCGGCGCGAGCAGCTTCCTCACACTCTCGATGGCCTCGCGATGCATCGCGAACGCGTCAGCAACAGCCAACTCGTAGGTCGAACAAGCATCGAGCAGCGCTCGGACGTAGGCGTCCCTTGCGCCGCTCACGCTCTCGTTGTATGACTCCCGGATCTTCGAAGCCTTCTCGTTGTATGTGCCTCGAGCCGCCGCGAGCGCCTCGCGCCGGCTCGCCGTCGTCCGGTCGCTGACCTCTTGCTTGTAAGCCGCCCACGCTTCGTCGAGCGCGTCGTGGTGAGCTGTGGAGGCCTTGGCCCTCAGCTCCTCGTGCGTCTCGTGACTGGTCTCGAGCGCTTCCTCGTAATCGGCACGCGCCTGCTCGACGTCGTCACGGCAACTGTCCCACGCGATGTCGATGTCGATCAGATGCTCGTTGCGCGCCTCACGACCCAATGCGTTGTTGGCGGCCTCGGTCAACATCGCTTCCTTCCCTTCCGGCTCGCTGCCCTCGCGGTGGCCGACACGTTGTCGTCCACTCCCGGCGAAGCGGCAGATATACACTTTCATCGGCCAGATTGCAGCCGAACTTGAGCCGAAACTGCACCTGACCCGGCCTACTCGCCGCGCACGGCGGTCCCTCGCGCCGTAGGGTCGCGACCATGATCGACCTCGTGGAGTTCGGGCGGACCGGCCATCGGTCGAGCCGCGTCATCTTCGGAGCCGCCGCGCTCGGGTTCATGCGTCAGGAACGGGCTGACCAGGTACTCGAGGTCCTCGGGGAGTTCGGTGTAAACCATGTCGACACAGCGGCCGATTACGGCGAGTCCGAGCTGCGCCTTGCACCGTTCTTGACGCGGTACCGGGATCGTTGCTTTCTCGCGACGAAGACCGCCGACCGGACCGGCGCGGCCGCCCGTGCCAGCCTGGAGCGGTCCTTGACCAGGCTTGGCGTGGGCCACGTCGACCTCATTCAGCTCCACAACCTGGTGGAAGAGGACGAGTGGCAGACAGCCCATGCGCTGGGCGGGGCACTCGAGGCCCTGGTCAAGGCGCGCGACGAGGGGCTGACCCGGTTCATCGGGGTTACTGGGCACGGTCTACGCATTGCTGCCATGCACCGCCGCAGCCTGGAGCGGTTCGACTTCGACTCAGTGTTGCTGCCGTACAACTACGCGCTCTTGCGCGATGAGGACTACCGCCGGGAGACCGATGCGCTCTTCGCCACGTGCGCCGAAAGAAGGGTGGCCGTCCAGACGATCAAGTCGGCCGCACGACGGCGGTGGGCGCCGGATGACCCTTCTCCCCATTACAGCTGGTACGAGCCCTTGGGCGACGCCGGCGCACTAGGCCGATCGGTGGACTGGGTGCTTGGCGGAGGCGCCTACGAGGGACAGCTCTTCGTCAACTCCTCGAGCGACGCCCGGCTGTTGCGCGCAACCTTGGAAGCGGCGTCGACCTTTCGGACACGGCCTCGGCCAACCGCCGAGCAGATGGAAGGTGATCTAGTCGCCGAAGGTGTCGTCCCGTTGTTCGACGGAGCTGCCCTCGAGCGGATCTAGCTAGCTAGCAGACTCGTTCAGGTCGTCCACGGTCTCGTCCAGAGCCGAGAAGACGCCTTCGCCGCCCTCGTTGTCTGAGGAGCCACCATTCGACTCCGCCGGCTTTTCTGCCACTCGTGCTGCTATCGCTCCGGCGAGCTCCAGGTCCTCGATGACGCCAGAGCCGTCAGACCGGTCCAACATTTGCCGAACGTTCTGAACGGCTTCGCGGTGCGTCGTGTAGGCCAGCTCGATCGCACCTTCGTAAGCCATCCGCGCGTCTTGTAGCGCTTGGAAGTAGTTGTCGCGAGCCGCGTTCATGTTGTCGTCGTACGATTGCCGGATCTTCGCCGCAGCCTCGTTGTACCTCGAGCGAGCTTCACCGATCACGTCGCGGCGGTTGACGTTGGCAGTGTCACTCACCTCTTGCTTGTAGGTCGCCCACGCCTTGTCGAGCTCCTGACGGTGGGTGGTCGAGGCGCTCTCCTGCTGGGTCTCGTACGCGGCCCGACCCGCTTCGAGTGCGTCCTCGCAGGCATTGCGCGCTTGGTCTAGGGCCTCGCGAGAGTTCTCCCAGGCGTCGTCGATGTCGATCAGATAGTTGTTGCGCGCCTCGCGGTCTGTTGCATGGCTGCCCACGTCAGTCGGCATGTCTCCCTCTCCTTCAGACACCCAGTCTCGCGCGGTTATGGCGCTAGTGATTGTCAATGGCCGTCAGCTGACGCCGAAGCCCAGCTGAAACAGACCGCCGGGTACCGGCGGCACGTTCGTACTGCCAAGCACGTTGATCGGCACGTCATGGGGTCGTTCCGTTGCCACCGCCAGAGGGATCGGAGTGTCGGTCGAGGCCGTAGCGACGTCAGCAGCCCGCCCTGCTGGCTAGCCACGCAACAGCCTCTCCGACGAGACGAGAGTGGGTCGACAGTCGACGGTCTGGAATCAGTCGTCTCGGGGGCCTTCCACGACGGATTCCACTGTGTAGGAGCTTGCCTACTGCGAAATTTTCCGTGACGCGGCCCGAACACGCGAGCTATCGTGTCCGCAATCGGGACGAGAACGGCGACGCGCGCGCAGGCGCACGGGGTCGCGCAGGAAGCCCGGTCGCACATCGCAAGGGGAGGGGCGAAGTGGCTTCGATCGTCGTCGAGCATGCTGGTCCGGCGCCAGAAAAAGGGCTCAAGCGCGGTGCACTAGGCCTGATCTCGAGCATCGTCATCGGAGTCGCATCGACGGCTCCGGCGTACAGCTTGGCTGCCACGCTTGGTTTCGTAGTCGTCGCCATCGGACTGCAGGCACCGATCGTGACTGTTCTTGCCTTCGTCCCGATGTACTTCATCTCGGTCGGCTACCAGGAGATGAACAGAGCTGACCCTGACTGCGGGACGACGTTCACCTGGGCCACGCGGGCGTTCACGCCTCGCGTGGGATGGATGGGCGGTTGGGGCATCGTCGCAGCTGACATCCTCGTCATGGCGAGCCTGGCGCAGATCGCAGGTCAGTACGTGTTCGAGCTGTTCAATGCGAAGGGCATCGGCGGCGACGCCGCGAGCGGCTGGGTGCTGCTCGTCGGCGTCCTCTGGATCGTGGCCATGACCTGGATCTGTTACGTGGGCATCGAGATCTCCGCCAACTTCCAAAAGGCCTTGCTCGGGATCGAGCTCACGATGCTCACCGTGATGTCGGTCTGGGCGTTGATAAGAGTGGGCAACGGGAGCGCGCCAGTCGGGCACCTCGTTCCTACCGGCTCATGGTTCAACCCCTTTGCCGTCAAGCACTTCAGCGACTTTGTCGTCGGCCTCGCGGACATGCTCTTCATCTACTGGGGATGGGACACCGCAGTTGCCTGCAACGAAGAGACGGCCGACGCCGAGACGACTCCCGGAAAGGCAGCGGTTGCTTCTACTTTCGTCCTGCTCGGGATATACGCGCTCGTCATCCTTGCGGTCGAGTCCTTCGCAGGGATCGGTTCCACCGGTATAGGGCTCGGCAACGCTGCCAACCAGAACGATGTGCTCTCCATCCTCGGTCCCGCCATCTTCGGGCACTCGACGCTCGCGTCAGTTCTGGATCACCTGCTGTTGCTCATGGTTCTGTCGTCGGCAGCCGCCTCGACGCAGACCACGATCCTGCCGACTGCACGGACCACGCTCTCGATGGCGGTCTACAAGTCCATCCCGAAGTCGTTCGCGAGGATGCACAAGCGCTTTCTGACGCCCACCGTCTCGACCGTCACCATGGGAGCCGTTTCCATCGGGCTCTACGTGGTCATGAACTACATCTCGGCCGGGCAGGTGATCAAGGACTCGGTCGACTCGCTCGGTGTGATGATCGCGTTCTACTACGGCCTCACCGGTTTCTCGTGCGTTTGGTACTACCGGAAGAACCTGACCAGCAGCACGCGCAACCTGTTCATGCAAGGCGTCTTGCCCATGATCGGCGGCCTCATCTTGTGGTTCATTCTCGGCTGGGCCTTCTGGTACTACTGGCAGCCGGTCAACAGCTACACGCACTGGGGTATCTTCGGGCGCCAGATCGGAGGCACCTTCATACTCGACGTCGGGACGCTGCTGATCGGCGTCATATTGATGTTCACCATGCAGGCTTTCCGGCCGGCCTACTTCCGGGGGGAGACGCTCAACCGGGACTCGGCAACGCTCGTCACCGAGGACTTCCTCACCAAGCAGGCGTCCGAGCCCTAGGTTGAGACGTCACCACCCCTCTCCACAGATTGCCGATCAAGGAGTCGTAACCCAATGACCGAGGCTCAATCACCGCCACGGATCGTCGTCGGCGTCGACGGTTCGCCCGAAGCTGCGACGGCGCTCGAGTTCGCCATCGAAGAAGCGCGCCTTCGAGGGGCGGAGTTGCACGTCACATACGCCTACCCCGCCATGGCATCTCCGGTCACAGGAACGACGGCCGCGGACTACTACGCGCAGGTCGAGCAAGCAGCAAGGGAGCTCCTCCAACGAGTGGCCGCCGCGGCACCGCCGACAGACGATCTCCAGGTCGAATGGCTCGGGGTTCCGGGCAATCCGGCAGAGGTCCTCGTCGAGGCGAGCCGTGAGGCAACGTTGTTGGTTGTCGGGTCGAGGGGCTTGGGGGGATTCCTGGGGCTCGTGATGGGCTCGGTTTCCAGCCAGTGCGTCCACCACTCGCACTGCCCCGTGCTCGTCGTGCGCGAGGAGCACTGAAGCGCGCCGCTGGCGCTGCGACAGAGTACTGAACCGGCGACAGGGCGACAGCCCGGCTCGAAGGTTCAGAAGGTTCAAAGGAGCGACACCGACTACGCGACTCCGATCCGGCTGAGGAGGTCCGCCGGAGCGCTGATGTGCCGGAGCTCGGTCGCCAGGGCATCGAGCATCTCGTGCTCGATCGGCGTCCCGACACGGTTATCGGTCTCGCCTGGGTCAGCCTCGACATCGAAGAGATACGACTCGGCCGGCGGCCGGCGGCCTGCCCAGAACGGAAGGTCGTCGCCAGGCTCGAACGGCTGGCAGATCACGGGCACGTCGGTGCCTGGCATATACCGCAGCGTCGCCCGCCGGTCGGGCCTGGGGAGCCGCAGTTGTGGCAAGGCTCCGACCGGCATGGTTGACCAGCGGTTGGACCACATCGAGATCGGGAAGTTGTCCTCCCCACATCCACGCAGGTACCGGTGGCGGCCATCGGTGACGCCGACGTGGCGGCCCCAATATCCGAACAGGGCCAGCTCGCGTACGGACGCAGCGGTCCCTTCTATGAGCGGCAGCAGGGATCGCCCGTGGCTGGGGTGGTCGATTGCCACACCGAACAGGTCGGCGATCGTGGCGTGCAGGTCGACCGAGGTCGTCAGCGCGTCCACGTCCCTGTGCAGCTGGCCGGGCCATCGGACGAGAAGTGGGATCCGGCCGAGCTCGCTGTAGATGGGTGCGTCCGGCTTGCCGAAGACGTCGTGCTCGCCGAGGTAGTGGCCGTGGTCGGAGCAGAGGACCACGCCCGTCGAGTCAGCCAGGCCAGCCTCGTCGATCGCTTTCATCAGGTGCCCGAACCACCGGTCGATCATTGTGAGCTTGGCGCCGTAGTTGGCTCGAATGTGGCGCGCCTTGCGAGAGTCGAGCCTGCCGCTCGAGATCGCGTCGGTGAGATAGGGGGGCCAGATGGAGAGCGGACCATCCCAGTCGTCGTTGTACATCTCTGCATACGGCGACGGAGTGTCGAACGGCTCGTGCGGATCGAACTCGTCGACGACGAGGAGAAACCTCTCGTGCGAACCCGCCGAGGTCCGGATCCAGTCGGCTGCTGCACTCATGGTCTTCGGGCCGGGGAACTCCTCTTCTGAGCGGAAGTAGGTTCGCGAGTTGTCGTAAGGGTGGTGATAGAGGGGGCGTTCGGCTGGGAGCGCCGGTGTACCGGCCCACGTGGGGTCGGGAGTCGTGCGCCATGGGTCGCCCTCGTGACCGCGCTCGTAGATCCAGGCAGCGAAGTCGGTGTGGTAGTTCTCGCCGCCGGTCTCGAACAGATGCGGGTGGTCCGAGACGAGCATCGTGGTGACGCCGCGCTCGCGCAATGCCCTTGTAATGGCATCCTCCCAGACCTCGATCGAGCCCCATGGCCGCCACGGGAAGTCGAGTGCCCCGACGAGTATGTCGTGGCGGGCGGGCATGCAGGGGAGAGACCCGACATGGTGGCCAGTGAAGCGCAGAGCGGTCTTCGAGAACTCGGTCAAGCAGGGAGACGAGAACTCGTCGCTCCCGTAAGCCTGCAGCAAGTGCCGGTTCAGGCTGTCGAGAAGCACCAGGACGAGGTTGTTCGGCCTTGGATCGTTCATGTCTTCGATGCCCCGCCTGAGGCGTCGCACTTGAGCAGCAGCTTAAGAGCAGCCATGACATCTCGGACTTCACGGCGTGACTCCCTCGGGACTTGGGAGTTCGTCTCCACGCTTACGGTACCGTCATGAACTGCCTGAGCAAGGTTGATCTCACCGGCCGCGACCCGTAGTAGAACGTCGCCGACCGACCTCGCTCTAAGCCTTTGAGACGTGTCGGGCCCGGTAGGCGTGTCAGGCTCGCTCGGCGTGTCGTCAGTGACCCCCACTCCTTCGCCCGCCCGGATCGACACGACCTTGTCGGTGCCGCGCCCGCCCCCGACCACGACGTCGAGGGAGCACAACCCCGGGCCCGCCGAGTCGCCAAGCGCTGCGATCCGGTTCGCGAAGATCTTCTCGAGCGATCTCGCTATTTCCTCGTTGTCCACGCCCACACGCTCTGTGCTCGACAAGCCGAGGAGGGCGCCGAGGTCGCCGCGCCAGCCGGCTTCGACGGACGGATAGTCGAGCTTCTGCGAGCATCTCGTTCATCCGCTGGATCTGGTTCTGAGCGAGCATTCGCGGGAGCGTCGATCCTCTGCCGATCGAGTCGGCGCGGATCGACTCGGTGTAGTCGATCTTGTAGTCGCCCGGGCCCCGACCGTGGTCGCTCGTGAAGGTGCGGCTGATGATCGAGCCATCCGGGGACAGCTCGAGAAACTCGAGAATGTCGCTGAGTGTCTGACCAGGCTCGTCGCACAGCAGCTCGTAGTAGACACGCGCGTGAGGCACCTGGCACGTTCGTTCGAACTCCAACATCTTGGAAGTCCGATCGATCCAGTAGTTGCCGAGGCCGGCGACGAAGTTCCCCGGAGCTGCGCCCAAGTACGGCGCGAAACCATACGCGTTGAACCCCCACCGGGAGGCCTCGATGCCGGACGCGATGAGGTCGAGCGGATACCGGTACAAGAAGATGTAAGCGGCGTCGGGGTAACACTGGCTCACGACTGGCAGATGGTCGACTGTCGTGAGCGATTTGTCGACGTAGACGGAGGCACCCACTGTGTTGGCACAGTTGACCATGATCTCGTCGACTACCTTGCGGGCTCGCTTCGTCACGTCAGGTGAGAGGGCTGAAGGCTGTTCGGCGGGCTCGCTCGGCTCGCCCATGGCTTCGTTGGTCCGGTTCCAGACCTCGACTACGTGTTGGAGGATGGCGGAGAGATTGAGCTCGGGAGGGCTCACGACGTCGGGGTGGCTGTCGAGAAGGTAGCGAAGAAGCGTCGAGCCCGAGCGTGCGAGTGAGACGATGAAGACAGGCCTCACCTTCCGCCGCCGGCCTCGGGCCGGCGGCTGTGTCTTCGAACGAGCGCCAGCTGTGGCGGCAATGGGCGATCCGGCTTCGCGACCCGACTCCGCGGGCGCTGCTTGCGGAGTCGGAGGCACCGTGCCGCTTTGCTCCGTCAGCATTGGAGCAGGCGGCAGAACGGCCGCTGCCCGGCCTTGCTCCCGCTCCAACACCTGTCTCAAGTCCTCGAAGGACGGGCGGGGAGCTGCCTTCGCCGGCTTTCTCGGGCCGGCCGGCTTGGTCATCGGGCGAGTGTACCCAACAGAATCTCGGTTCTTCATGAGCGAGACCAGCATCTGTCAGTACGCGGAAGCATCGGTTAGCCTTCCAACGTGCCATCGGGAGGGAGCGGAACTGGGCGCCCGAACACCGCTTCGCTTCGCCACCGGACGGGACCGGGGCTCACCGTACGATCGCTCACGATCTTTGCTCTCGCCTGCGCGGCCACTGCCTGCGGCTCAGGAAGCGGCACCAAGGCGACGACGACCACGAAGCCCGCGTCCTACGAGGCCCTTGTGGGTGCCGGGATTGCCCTGCTCAAGCAGAGCAACTTGAATGCCGCCGGGCAACTGTTCGAACAAGCCATCAAGGCTGAGCCCAGCGAGCCGGTCGCCTACTACGACCTAGGAGTGACCTATCAAACAGAGGGCAATATCAAAGGAGCCCTACAGGAATACCTGCTAGCAAACCGGGAAGATCCGAAGTACGTCCCCGCCCTCTACAACCGGGCCACCATCTACCGCTCGACCGACAAGCCGCTCGCGATATTCCTTTACAGACAGGTGATCCAACTGCAGCCGGACGCGCCGACGGCCTACCTAGCTCTCGGGCTGCTCCAGGTCGGCAGCAAGGGCTCGAGCATTAGGGCTCAAGCCCTCGGGTACCTCAAGCAGGCCATCACGCTCGACCCGTCACTGCTCGACGATATCCCGAAGAACCTCCGGGCAAGTGTCGAGAATGCAACCATCCAGAAGTCCAGCAACAATAAGTAGCCGCGTACGGCGCGAGCCGTCCCAGCCGACAAAGTGAGCAGCGCTCCCATGCTCGTATCGGTCTTCACCCCGAGTCACGACACCCGATATCTCGACCTCGCCTACGACTCGCTCGCCCAGCAGTCCCTTGCCGAATGGGAATGGATCGTCCTCTTGAATGGCAAGGCCACGGGCTGGAAACCGCCCGTGGCAGACGAGCGGGTGAAGGTGAGCCGTGCCCCCAATCGCCTTCGCGGCGTCGGGGCGCTCAAACGGGCAGCGTGCGAACTCGCCTCAGGTGAGATCCTCGTCGAGCTCGACCACGACGACGTGCTGAGTCGAGGCTGTCTCGCGCAGGTCGTGGACGCACTGAAGCAACCGGGCATGGTCTTCGCGTACTCGGACTTCGCCCAGATCAACGAGGACGGGTCGGCGAACCATGACCGTTTCGATCTCAGCTTCGGATGGGTGTACACCCAGGGTACGATGGACGGTGGTACCTACGACCGCTGCCACTCGATGGCACCGACGCCGCACAATCTGGGCTACATCTGGTACGCCCCGAACCACGTGCGGGCCTTCCGGCGCTCGGCCTATGAGGCGGTCGGAGGCTACAACGCCGACCTCGAGTTCTTGGACGACCAGGAGCTCATGTCCCGGCTCTACCTTGCAGGCGAGTTCCATCAGATCAAGCGCTGCATGTACCTACAGAGGGTGCACAGCCAGAACACCCAACGCGAGATCCGGATCAACGCCGCCATCCAGGAGCAGACCGTGGTCTACTACCGGCAGTTCATCGAGGAGCTGACGTTGACGTGGGCGAAGCGGAACGGACTTCGCTGCCTCCGGCTGCGAACGCCGATCTGGATCGGCGACGAGCCTGACGAGCGGTATGAGGATGTGGTCGTGGATCCCGACGAGCCGAAGATTGATACCGCCGACAGCAGCGTCGCGGTCATGAAGGCATACGACGTGTTGCAACGCCTGCCCAAACGTGCGCTGTTCCTCAACGAAGCCCACCGCGCACTTGCACACGCCGGCATGATCTTCACTCAGACGCCGAGCACCGATGGTCGCGGCGCCTTCCAGGATCCGAGTCACACTGCCTTTTACAACGAGAACAGCTTCATGTACTTCACCCAGGCGGCGCTGCGCGAGGTAATCCCGGACCTGACGGCCCGATTCCAGCTGAGCCACCTGCGCACGTTCCACCCGAGTCCCGGGCATGTCGACATGAACATCCCGTATGTCCAGGCCCATCTCTTGGCTGTCAAGGACGGGCCCCGTCAGGGCGGACCACTTCTGTGTTGACTAGTGCGGCGGCCCGCGCGCTTTCGGAGGAGCCGGTCTGAGTCGTGTTCTACCTTGACTTCCTCGCACAGCTGCACGAGCGGCTGTCTCCTCGGACCTATCTCGAGATAGGGGTCGAGCAGGGTTACAGCCTCGCCGTCAGCCGCTGCCGGAGCATCGGTATCGACCCGGCACTTCAGGTGACCCAAGAGCTAGTTGCGCCATCGGTGCTGATCCGCTCGACCAGCGACGAGTACTTCGCTCGTCTCGACCGGGACGGGGTCACTCCATTCGGCGATCTGCCCATCGACTTCGCATACATCGACGGGATGCACCAGTTCGAGTTCGCCCTGCGGGACTTCATCGGCCTCGAGCGGTACTCGACGCCGTCGAGCGTGATCGCGTTCGACGACATCCTGCCGAGAAACGTCGACGAGGCGGCGCGCGAGCGTCACACCCAGGAGTGGACCGGGGACGTCTTCCGCGTACAGTTCGCGCTGGCTGCTCATCGCCCTGACCTCGTCCAGGTGCGGGTGAGCACCGAGCCGACCGGCACGCTGCTCGTTGTCGGGCTCGATCCCGAGAGCCGCGTGCTCTCCGAACAGCTCGACGACATCATCCGCTCCTATGTCGTGCCCGATCCTCAGGACGTACCGCTCGAGATCGTGAATCGCTCCACGACGGTCTCTCCTGAGCGGGCCCTCGAGCTCACGATCTGGGACGAGCTACGCGCGTCTCGCGGTGGCCCAGACGTCGAGCCCTCCCGTGTCAGCTGAGCCGCTAGCGGTGCCGCTAGGACCCAGCGAGGCGTTCCGGCACCGATGGTTGATCCTGGCGGTGCTTTGCGTGAGCCTGCTCGTCATAAGCCTCGACAACACTATCTTGAACGTGGCGCTGCCAACGATCGTGCGCGCCATGCACGCCTCGTCGAGCGAGCTCCAGTGGATCGTCGACGCATACGCGATCGTCTTCGCCGGGTTGCTGCTCGTCGCAGGCAGCCTGGGTGACCGCCTGGGGCGCAAATGGGTTTTCATGGTGGGGCTCCTCGTGTTCGGGGCGGGGTCTGCAGCGTCGGCCTTCTCGGTAACGCCGGATCGGCTGATAGCGGCGCGGGCATTCATGGGCATCGGTGCCGCGGCGATCATGCCGTCGACGTTGTCGATCCTCATCAACGTCTTCACCGGCGCGAACGACCGAGCGCGGGCTATCGGGATCTGGTCGGGAACGACCGGGCTCGGCATCGCCGTCGGGCCGGTGGCGGGCGGCTGGCTGCTCTCGCACTACTGGTGGGGATCGGTGTTCCTCGTCAACGTGCCGATCGTCGTTGTGGGCCTCGGCGCGGTGGCCCTCTTCGTGCCGAATTCGAGGAACCCGCTCAGAAAGAGGCCCGATACCGTCGGCGCTGGGCTTTCCACCCTCGGAATGGGACTGTTGCTGTGGGGGATCATCGAGGCGCCCAGCCGAACCTGGAGCTCCCCCGCTGATCCTCGGCGCGATCGCCGCTGCCGCGCTCGTCCTTACAGCCTTCGTCTTCTGGGAGCGACAGTCGACCCATCCGATGCTCGAGATGTCGTTCTTCTCGTCCCGGCGTTTCTCTGCGGCGATCGGCGCGATGGGCCTTGTCATCTTCGCCTTGATGGGTGGGCTCTTCCTCCTGACCCAGTACCTTCAGTTCTCGCTCGGTTACAGCGCGTTCGCGACCGGCCTCAGGATCGCCCCGATCGCTGCGGTGGTGCTCGTCGCTGCTCCGCTGTCGATGCTGCTCGTGCGCGTGGTCGGGACCAAACCGGTGGTGACCACGGGCATGATCCTCATAGCGCTCGGGCTTCTCTTGCTGTCCCGCGTGACGGTGCACGGCACGTACCTCAACGCGCTCCCGGCGTTCTTCCTCATGGGCAGCGGCTCCGGTCTCGCGTTCGCGCCCTGCACGGAATCTGTCATGGGATCGCTGCCGCTTGAGCAGGCCGGCGTCGGTTCGGCCACCAACAGCGCGTCCCTCCAGATCGGGGGCGCACTCGGCGTCGGGGTGCTGGGCAGCCTGCTCAACACCCGGTATCAGGACCGGATGGCACCGGTGCTCTCCCATTACCCGATCCCGAAGTCGATCCTGAGCTTGATCACCGGCTCGCTCGGCGGTGCGCTGGCAGTTGCCGCGAAGGTTGGGGGAGCCCTCGGCGACGGCCTCTCGGCGGTCGCACGACAGTCGTTCGTGAGCGGCATGGACCTGGCCGTCACGGTCGCCGCGGTCGTCGTCGGTGGCGCCGCGATAGTCGTCTTGGCAGTTCTGCCCAATCGTGCTCCGGACCGGAGTCGGCTCGTCCACGAAAAGGGAACTTCGCCCCTAGATCTCGATAACCTCTGAGTGTGAACTGTTCGAGGTGGCCTCGCACGCCGAAGGAAGAATGACGCCAGGCGGCATCGAGCCGCACCGATCCTTCGGTGTGCGGACCCTAGAGGATCTGCCCGACCCGTCGGGTCTGTCCGTGCTCGTACGCGCCGATCTCGACCTGGTCGCAACCGACGAGCCCTCGCTCCGTGCGGACCGGCGCGTCGCGAACCTCCTCCCGACGTTGCGTTGGCTGCTCGACCGCGGTTCACGGGTCACGGTGTGCGGCCATAGGGGCGACTTCGACCGCCCGCCCGACGCTGAGGCGTTCGCCGGCCTGCAATCCGGTCTCGAGGCGATCTGCCCAGGCATCAAGGTGCTCGCCAATCTGGCCGGCCCTGCCGAGCAGAATGCTGACCCTCAGCTCGTGAGTGAACTGGCAGCCGGTCACGACCTCTATGTCAACGAGGCATTTCAATGGTCCTGGCTCCCGCTCGCCTCGGTGATCGGACCACCCGAGACCCTCGTCGGCGTTGCGGGCCTTCAGATCGCACACGACCTCGATCTGATCGAGCCGTATCTCGTCGATCCCGCGCGGCCGTTCGTAGTCCTGCTCGGCAGCGACCGGTCCCTCTTGCGATTGAGGGGTCTCGACAGCCTCGTGTTGCGAGCCGATGCCGTGCTGGTGGGCGGGCTCATGTCGTCACTGGTGCTGCAGGCGATAGGCAAGCAACCGGCGGAGGGCACCGACCGCGATCTTCTCGAGGAGTGCCGGTCGTGCTACGGGTTAGCGCGAGAGGTGCGCCACGAGATCCACGTACCACTCGATCTCGTCTGGGAGCAGGCCGACGGGACGACGGTCGTGGCGGACTCGGATTCGTCTGTGACAGGGGAGATCAGAGACATCGGGCCTCTGACGCGCCGCCACTACAGCGAGATCGTGCGGGGCGCCGGGAGCGTTCTTTGGACCGGCGCGCTCGGGCACGTGCCTGACAGACGATTCGCCGAGGGGACCATCGCAGTGGCGGAGTCCCTCTCGAGTGACGAACGTGTGCTGCTCGGCGGTGACGGCCTGCTCGCGACGTTGTCCGAGAGAGCGCTGATACGGGAGGAATTCGGAGTGTTGAGCGCGACGGACCCAGCCGTGGCCCTCTTGAAGGACGGGGACCTTCCCGGTCTGGCCGCCCTGCGGAGCAGTCCTTCCCAACTGCCCGCTTAGCGCGAGCCGGCGCGGCCGCGCCCATCTCGAAAGTCGGCCGCAAGTGCCTCCGGCGCTTGCGAGCCGGGACCTTCGGCCCTGGCAGATCCGGTGGCCGCGGCGGAGACTTGGGCTGAGTCGCAAGGAGGAAGGCGATGGTGTTTCGCGACCGGGTGGATGCAGGCCGAAAGTTGGCCAGCGAGCTGCTACCTCTTCAAGGCGAGAACACCGTCGTGCTCGGGCTCCCCCGAGGCGGCGTGCCCGTTGCCTTCGAAGTGGCCAAGGCGCTCGGTGCCCGGCTCGACGTGATAGTCGTGCGCAAGCTCGGACTGCCCTGGCAGCCCGAGCTTGCGATGGGTGCGATCGGGGAGGATCGCATCTGCATCCTCAACCCCGATGTGGTGCGCTCGGCCAGGGTGGAGGCCGCCGAGTCTCGCCAGGGTCGAGGCGCACGAGCGCAAAGAGCTCGAGCGGCAAACGAAGCAGTTTCGAGGGAATAGGCCCCGGCTGACGCTGCGTGGGCGGACGGCGGTCATCGTGGACGACGGCATTGCCACAGGGTCGACGGCCCGTGCTGCATGCCAGGTCGCACGGGCTCTCGGCGCAGCCCGCGTCGTGCTGGCGGTGCCTGTCGCTCCGCAGGTGTCCATCAACCAGCTGGCGACGGCTGCAGACGAGGTCGTGTGCCTCGAGACGCCCGCGCAGTTCTCGGCTGTGGGGGAGTGGTACCTCGACTTCTCTCAGACCTCCGACGCCGAGGTCATGGACCTGCTCGGCCGGTCAGAGGAGTGGTTGGTCGCGCCCACGGACCTTTAGCCCGAAGCCGGGCTCGACGGTGCCCGGGAGCAATTCGTCGAGAAGGGCTCGTACCCTCCGATCGATCTCCTCGACGATTGGCCGTACCGCTTCGACCGGTTTCCCGGCGGGGTCTTCGAGGTCCCAGTCAAGGTAGCGCTTGCCTGGGTACAACGGACAGGCGTCGCCACAGCCCATGGTGACGATGACGTCCGCCGCTCGGGCTGTCTCGTCGGTGAGCGGCTTCGGGAACTCCCTTCCGGGATCGAGGCCGCGCTCTGCGAGGATCGCGACGACGGAGGGGTTGAGCTCGCGGCCGGGCTCGGACCCAGCGGATCGGACGTCTACTCGGCCGCTCGCGTAGTGGTCGAGCAAGACCCGCGCCGCCAGGCTGCGCCCGGCATTGTGCGTGCAGAGGAACAACACCACCGGCATCTCGCTCACGACGACTCCCTTCCGTCGGCTCCTTCCGAGCCGTGCGGTACCACGACCTCTGCGGCTTCGGCTCTCGTGACGCCGGGGTAGAGAGCCCGTATGACGGCGAAGGCGAGAGCACCGCCGAGCACTTGGGCGCCGACGAAGGCCGGGGCCGAGGAAGGAGCGATGCCGGCGAAGGTGTCCGAGCACATCCGCCCGACGGTGATCGCCGGATTGGCGAAACTCGTCGAGCTCGTGAAGAAGTACGCCGCCCCGATGTAGGCCCCCACGGCCGCAGGTGCATGATTGGCACGGCCGCTGCGAGCGAGAGCGAAGATGACGAGGATCAGCCCACAGGTGGCCACGATCTCGGAGAGGAAGTGCGCGCTCGAGGCTCGGTGTTTGGTCGAGATGCTCACGGCGGCCTTGGAGAACATGAGGTTCGCCACCACCGCGCCCGCGACGCAGCCGCCCACCTGGGCCGGCAGGTAGGCGGTGGCGTCACGCCAGCTGAGTCCCCCGAAGGCGGCATCGACGAACGAGACCACCGGGTTGAAGTGACCGCCCGAGACCGGTCCGACCATCAAGATGATCGCGAACAGCCCTGCTGCTGTCGCGGCGGCGTTCTCGAAGAGCTCGAGTCCGACGTCGCCCGGCGATAGATGTTGAGCAGCGATGCCCGACCCGATGACGACGGCCGCCAAGAACGCGCTCCCGATCAGCTCGGCGAGGACGCGCCGCCAGAGGACGGAGTCGCTCATGGTGACACCCTGCCGGTCGGCCTTGTCCGCAGCGGGCTCAGCAACACCGCGAAGCTGACGGCGCGTCTGTCACGCAGCAGGCAGCAGTCTCGGCAGAGTCGGCCAACACCGTGTAGACCTCCCACGGCGCCCCGTCTGGGTCGTCGACCCAGGCCTTGTCCTGCACGGCGAAGCAGCAGTCGACCGACTCCTGGACGTTGGGCTCGAGACCCTCGCCGGCTAGGCGACTGGTGGCCGCCTGGACTTCCTCGGAGGTGCCGACCTCGACGCCGAGATGGTTGAGGGCACCGGTGACTCCGGCCTCGCGCGCGCTTCGGTTCTCGATGAGAACGAGCTTGAGCGGCGGCTCGGCGATCGCGAAGTTCGCGTAACCGGGCCGGCGCTTGGCTGGCTCGGCATCGAAGAACTTCGAGTAGAACTCGACGGCTGCGTCGATGTCTGTGACGTTGAGGGCGAGCTGCACTCTGGACATGGTCAACCTCCGGTAGTATCGAGATCTGTCGATGTATCTATGATGATAGATACATTCATGATTGTCAATATGAAAGATGGGCCATGGCCGTACGTACCGCATCGACCGAGGAGGTGGCGACGGTGGCGTGCTGCCCCTCAGTGCTCACCTCTCCGCTCGACGCATCGGCCGCCGGCGAGCTCGCCAAGGGATTCGCAGCTCTCGCCGACCCGGCCCGGCTGCGGGTCATATCCATGCTTGCAGCCGCCGATGGAGGCGAAGTGTGCGTGTGCGACTTCGTCGAGCCGATCGGGAAGAGCCAGCCCACGATCAGCCATCACTTGAAGGTGCTCGCCGATGCCGGGCTCGTCGTCGGCAACCGGAGGGGCAAGTGGGTGTGGTACTCGCTCGTCCGGGAACGTCTGGTCTCTCTCCAGGGAGCGCTCCAAGCCTGAGCCGGCTCACCCGGGCCCAGGTGGGCCAACCACCGCGCCGGGCAGATCAAGGGTCACGACCGCACCGCCGTCGGGCCTGTTCGCGACGCTTGCGTGCCCGTGGTGTGCCGTCGTGATCGCCTTCGTGATCGCCAGGCCGAGGCCGCTACCTCCTTCGTCTCTCGAGCGACCGCCGTCTGGGCGCTTGAAGCGTTCGAAGGCATGACCGAGATACTCCTCGGGGAACCCAGGCCCGCTGTCCGACACGTCGATCACAAGGTCAGCTTCTGATGCTCGTGCTCGCACTGTCACCTCACTGTCGTCCGGGGCGTTGCGGACCGCGTTGTCGATGACGTTGTCGATGGCCTGCCGGAGACGTCGCGGGTCGACGCTCGCGGTGAGCCCCTCGGATGCCTCGACCGTGAGCCGGACGCCTCTTGCCGCAGCTTTCTTGGATGCAAGCGCGGCGCTTGCGCCGAGTAACTCTGCGATCCGGACGTCCTCCCGGTGGAGATCGAGTTGCGACTCGTCGCTGCGCGCAAGCACCAGCAGGTCCTCGGCTAGATGAGAGAGGCGTGCAACCTCGACCTCCACGCTGGCGAGTGCCTCAGACAGCTCCTCGAGCGTCCTACCGGGTCGCGTCGCGAGCTCGAGTTCGGCCCGCAGGACGGCAAAGGGCGTTCGCAGCTCATGGCTAGCGTCTGCCACGAAGGACCGTTCGCGGGTGAGAGCACCCTGCAAGCGATCTAGCAACTGGTTCATCGTGCGGGCAAGGGAGGCGATCTCGTCCCGAGTCGCCGGTACCTGAAGGCGGCCCCCTCGGCCGGCGCTCGAGAAGCTCGGCTGCCTCGAGCCGCAGGCGCTCGACCGGCCCGAGTGCGGCGCGGGCTAGCGCGAACGTCCCGAGCACCGCGACGAGCAGGAGCAGCAGGCCGCCACCCTCGAGGTCGTGCTCGACGTCAGAAAGGGTGTGGTTGTAGGTGTCGAGAGAAGCGCCGACCACGCCGACGACTCCTGGCCGACCTGAGAGCGGTGCTGCGACCACACGCTCGGACTCGCCCTCGAGGGTCGTCGTGAAGGCGACCGAGTGCCTCGTTGCGCTGGCGAGCTCGGCCCTTGGCACGAGCGAGATGCTGCCAGCGTCCTCGCTGGCAGTCAGTACGCGGCCCGAGGAGTCGAGCACCTGGTAGACGAACTCGCCGGGAAGCGGAGAGCGAGCTGTTGTCCCCGCGCCCGGGCTCGCGCTGAGGCGGGCCGCCTGACCGACGTCCGCGCCGAGCTGCAGGTCCAGCAGCCCGAGCAAGCCGTGGGAGAGCTGGCTGACGAACAACCAGCTCCCAGCTGCTAAGAGCACCGCAGTGGCGATCGCGAATACCAGCGTCAGGCGATACCGGATCGGCATGGCTCAGGCCCCATCTGCTTGCCGGAGGCGATACCCAACGCCTCGGACAGTCTCTATGTCGTTACGGCCGAAGGGCCGATCGACCTTCTGGCGCAAGTACTTCACGTACTGGTCGACGACGTTCGACGTGCCGTCGTAAGCGAAGTCCCACAGCGCGTCGATGATCTGGGAGCGCGTGAGGACCGCGCCCGGGTGCCGGAGAAACAGCTCGAGAAGAGCGAACTCCTTCGGCGACAGGTCGAGCTCGGCTCCTGCTCTCCAGGAGCGACGGGCCGCGGGGTCGAGCTCGAGGTCGCCTTCCCGGAGGACCGTCGGGCGCGACCGGTCGTCTCGGCGCATGAGGGCCCTCAGCCGCGCTGCCAGCTCCAGCAGGCTGAAGGGCTTCACGAGGTAATCGTCAGCTCCGGCATCGAGCCCGCGCACCCGGTCGCCGACTTCGTCCCTGGCCGTCAGCATGATGACCGGCGCCCAGACACCGGCGTCGCGCAACTGGCGGCACACTTCGAAACCGTTGATGCCGGGAAGCATGACGTCGAGCACGATCGCGTTGTACGGGTTCTCCTTGGCCATCCAGAGCCCCTCGTTCCCGTCGCCCGCGGTGTCAACCGCATGACCCTCCTCCTCGAGACCTCGTTTCAAGAGCTCGGCCATGCGCGCTTCGTCTTCGACCACGAGCACTCGCATGCCCTCCACGCTATGAGGGCCGAACGGACTACCGAACATGTAGATGGCTCACATCGTTCTCTCACGGTCCTCTCACGGGTCTCGGCGCATGCTCTTCGTGACGCTCCGGCTGTCGGAGCTAGAGACAGGAGGAAGATCATGTATGACGAAGACCAGGACCGGGAAGAGGGTGAGCCACTTCCCCCATACGACTACCCGCGTCGCACGTGCTCGGCAAGCAGCCGAGACCGCGGCGTGGGGCACGTGCGAAGGCTTTCCAATTGGACGCTGGCGGCGATGCTCGTGGGGGTTGGCGCATCAAGCGCCGCACTCGCGCGGGTCGTCCCCGCGCACGGCGGTCAGCCGGTGGCCGTCGTCAGCCACGCCCCGTCTGCTCTCGGCACGGGCTCGGGCACCGCCCCCAGCGGTAGCGCCCCGAGCGCGGGCGGCCCTGTCGCCGTGTCGGGTCCCTCCGGCGTCTCATCGGTCACCGCGAACACCAGGAGCACTGCTTCGGTCATCCGAAGCGGTGTCGCGACTTCGGCAGCTTCGTGATGACCACGACCCTGTTATCCGATGAACCGTCGACACTCGACGGTCGCTCCCCGCGAGCGCGGGGCATGTGGCGGGCTGTCGATGTCGGGAACACCGATGTAGCAGTCTGCCAACGAGCTGCACTCGGCACGGTGGCGCGGGTCGCGTTGTGGCCGCTTGAGCGGCTGATCCCGGTTCTCAAGCCGATCGACTCGGAGTTGGCGCTGCTCGATCGCCAGGCGAGCCGGTTCCGCGAGGGCTCGGAGATCTCCCGACTACATGCCTGTGGCGATGTCTCGGTGTTCGTCAGCGAAGGCTTGGCCGAGGCCGTCGCCGTAGCCATCGCAGCCGCGCGGTGGACCGACGGCCTCGTCGACCCGACCGTCGGCGAGCGGTTGATCGAGCTCGGATACGATCGTGATTTCAGCATGATCGCGCGAGGCGCGTACTCCGGCGTGTCGTCCGCATCGACCGTCACCCCCTCGAGCGGCGACCCGAGCGCGCGGGACAAGCCAGTGCCGGGATGGCGTTCTGTCGAGCAACAAGGCCGCCTGCTCCGCCTGCGACGCGGGGCGCGTGTCGACCTCGGCGCAACCGGGAAGGCGCTCGGCGCCGACCGGGCGGCAGTCGCCGCAATCGCGTCCTTCGACGGGTTGGGTGGAGTTCTGGTGAGCCTGGGTGGGGACATCCGGGTTGCCGGCGAGCCACCAATCGGAGGCTGGCCCGTCGTCGTAACGGATCTGCCTGACGCGGGACCCGTCGATCGCATGTACCCGGCGCAGCAAGTGCGCTTTTGCGCCGGGGGCCTCGCCACCTCCTCGACCACCCGCCGAACCTGGACGAGGGACGGCAGGCACCTCCATCATCTGATCGACCCCCGAACCGGCTGCCCGGCTCGTGGCCCGTGGCGGACGGCAAGCGTGGCGGCCTCGACATGTGCGCAGGCCAACGCAGCTTCGACGGCGGCCATCATCGCCGGCGAGGAGGCCGAGCAGTGGCTGTCTTCTGTCGGCTTGCCCGCTCGCCTCGTCGCCCACGATGGATCCGTCCGCCTGATCGGCTCGTGGCCGACGGGTGATGACGACCTCCTCGAGGCACCTACCGGCGCCGGGCGATTCCGAGTGCAGTTCCAGAGAGGAGCTCGATGACAGGCACCGGATCGCAATGGCTCTGGTACGTCTCGCGGGGCAGTGGGCTCGTGCTCCTCGTCGTGTTAAGCCTTGCGATCTTTCTCGGCACCCTCACGAGGCTCGGTGCGACACCTCTGCGACTCCAGCGCTTCGTCGTTGCCGAGTTGCACCGGACGCTGGCGCTCTTCGCCGTTGGCCTGTTGGCGCTTCACGTGACGACCGCCATGCTCGACCCGTATGTGTCGATCGGATGGATTGCAGCGGCCGTACCAGGCATAGCGCACTATCGACCACTCGCGATCGGGCTTGGTGCTCTCGCTGTCGACCTCGGGGGTGCGGTGCTGCTCACAAGTGTCTTTCGCCAGCGGCTCGGCTACCGCGCATGGCGCGTCGTTCACTGGCTGGCGTACGCGGCGTGGCCCGCTGCGTTCCTGCATTCCCTCGGGGCCGGCGGCGACCTCGGGATCGCTTGGGTTGCACTCCTCGAGTGGGGTGCGGCCGTGCTTGTCGGCATAGCCCTTGTCGCAAGGCTGCTTGCTCGCGTCCGTCCCGAGGCGGCCCTTCCCCGATGACGAGACATCTCACCGCATCGGCGGCACCACTCCGCAGTGCCGCCCAGAGCACCACTCGCCGGCTCACGGTGATCCCGCTTCGCGGTGAGCCCACAACCCTCACGGAACACGTACGTAAATGGGGTCAGCCGCCTTGGAAGGACGCAGCGTTCCACGGAGGCCAGCGAGTAATCGACGTCGTCAGCAGAGCCGGCCTGCTCGGACGGGGCGGTGCGGCGTTCCCGACAGCCAAGAAACTCGCAGCAGTGACAGTCAACAGAGGCCGCCCGCTCGTGATCGCGAACGGGACAGAGGGCGAGCCTGCAAGCGCGAAGGACAAGTTTCTCCTTGCGACCTCGCCGCATCTCGTGATCGACGGCGCGGTACTCGCGGCCCTTGCCGTCGGCGCCGAGGAAGTGGTGATCGTGAGTCACCCGATGGTGGCGGTGATCGTTGACAAGGCCTCCCGCGAGCGACGGGGGATTAACCAGGATCCGGTGCGCATCCGCGTCGTCGCAGGTGCCGGCCTCTTCGTCGCGGGCGAGGCGAGCGCGGTCGTCCAATGGCTTGAACGGGGAGTCCCAGCACCGAGACCATCACCACGTCGTTTGGCGGAGTGCGGCTTTCGCGGTCGGCCGACGCTCGTTCAGAACGTGGAGACCCTTGCGCACCTCGGTTTGATCTGCCGCTTCGGACCGGAATGGTTCCGCTCGGTCGGCACGCCATCGGAGCCAGGCACGATGCTCGTGACGGTGCTCGGAGCAGTCTCACGCGAGGGCGTGTACGAGGTCGAGATTGGCACACCGGTCTCGAGCGTGCTGGCCCTCGCCGAGGCCGACAGTTCCGAGTTGCAGGCACTTCTACTAGGCGGCTACTTCGGGGCCTGGTCCAAGCTCGCTGACGTCGTGGACCTTCCCTTCTCGAACCAAGGCCTCAGTCCGGTCGGATCAGGTATCGGCGCCGGGATGGTCGCCGCGCTGCCGAAGCGCGCTTGCGGTCTGGCCGAAACGGCGCGGGTGGTGAGGTACCTCGCCTCGGAGTCGGCAGGCCAATGCGGGCCTTGCGTGTTCGGGCTCCCGGCGGTCGCCGACGAGCTGGCGGACCTTGCGGCCGGAGCCGGCGATGTGGGCCGCCTCCGTGAGTGGCTACGGCTCGTGGACGGGCGCGGGGCTTGTCACCATCCAGACGGCGTTGCCCGTCTCGTCAGGAGCATGCTCGTGTGCTTTGCCGAGGAGATTTCGCTCCATGGTCGGAGGCGCTGCCGCGCGCCGGGCGATGCCCATGTCCTCCCGGTGCCGCAGGCTTCACCGTGACCGAGTGCCGCCGCCTGCGACTGTGGGTGGATCCGATCGCGTGCCAAGGCAGGGGGCTCTGCGGCGAGATGCTGCCCGAGCTCATCGTTCTCGATGTCTGGGGCTTCCCCATGGTGGCTCCGGGCACCGTCCCGCACCAACTGGTCTCGGCAGCGAAGGAGGCGGTGCGGGCGTGTCCCATGCTGGCGCTCCATCTAGATGAGGAGATTGCCGACCTGCGTTGACTGGACGCAATCCGCGCTACACATGGTGGGCGCGTTGACGTCCGGTCCCTGCTACGTCTCGGACCACCCTTGAGGCCGGGGGAACAGTCCGCACACGCGAACCTATGCTGGGCGTCGGCTCGCACCCCGACGGAGTAGGGAGGGAAGTTCTCGGCATGAGTGACGCCGCGTTGCCCGGGCTCACTGGCACGTGGAGCGAGCGTCGCGCGGGTGGATCGGGCACCGTGGCGGCGACGACATGGCAGCTTCCGGACGCCCGGCGGGCCCTGCAGCTCGCGTTAGCCGCCACGTGGCTGCTCGACGGCGTTCTTCAGATGCAGCCGTACATGTTCTCCAAGTCCTTCGGGCGGCTCATGCTGGCGTCGATGGCCGCTCGCAATCCGGGGACGGTCGCCCACTCGATCCTCTGGGCAGCCCGGGAGATCGGAGCCCACGCGGCAGCCGCAAACGCCGTGTTCTGCGTCGTCCAGATCGCGATCGGCCTCGGCATCGCGGCCCGCCCGACGGTGAGGGTCGCCCTTGCGGTGTCGATCATCTGGTCGGCAGGCGTGTGGTGGTTCGGCGAGGGTCTCGGAGGGCTCCTCACAGGAACCGCCAGCCCGGTCTCGGGCGCACCGGGCGCGGTGATGCTCTACGCGGTTCTCGCTGTCCTGCTCTGGCCGTCCGGTCGCCGGTCAAGCGAGTCGTTCGTCGCAGCACGCATGATCGGTGCGCGCGCTGCCCGCCTTGTCTGGCTCGTCTTGTGGGTTGGCCTGTCGGGGCTCACGCTGCAATCGGCGAACCGGACGCCGGACGCGCTGAGCAACATGATCAACGGGATGGCTGCCGGGGAACCCCGCTGGCTGACGGCGGTCGACGCCCATGTGGCGAGTGCTCTCGTCGGTCGGGGCCTCGCCGCCTCGATCATGCTGGCCGTGCTGCTGGCGCTCGTCGGCGTCGGAATCTTCACTCCGCCGAGGTGGGCACGGGCGGTAGTCGCGTCCGCCATCGTGATCGCGCTGGCCATCTGGGTCGTCGGCGAGGCCTTCGGCGGCATCTTCTCAGGCAGCGGCACCGACCCCAATTCGGGCCCGCTGCTCGTCCTGCTCGCGCTTGCCTTCTGGCCGGCGGTACGCAGCCCGGCGGCACTCGGCGGGGCCGAGCCCGAGCGACAGCCCGCAACGGTGGGGGAGTAGCCGGTGGGCGGCACGGCCTTCGTCTCCGACTCCTTGGCGGTGGTCATGCTGGTGACAGCGGCGTACTGCCTCGGCCGCATCGTGGCTGCCTGGCGCTGGGATCGGGCGATGCATCAGGACATCAACGTCGCCCACGTGGCGATGGGCATCGCCATGGCAGGCATGCTCGACGTGTCGCTTCGCACCTTGCCGACCGTCGTCTGGGAAGCGGTCTTCGCGGCCCTCACGATTTGGTTCGTGATCCGTATCGTCACCTTCATCTCGCGCCACGGCCCCTGGGGCTGGGACGAGGACCGCATGCACCACGTGTCGCACTTCGCCACTCACCTCGTGATGGGCGGCGCCATGTTGTTCATGTTCCTCGCACAGCCGGCGCCGGCTGGCGCGGGCGGGCTCGGTTCGGTGATGGGCGGGATGTCCACCGCTACTGCCGGTGGGGCGGGGGCGGCGTTGGCGTACGGTTTCGTCTTCGTCCTGCTCGTGTCGGCCGTCTGGCATGCCGACGGTCTCTCGCGCTTCGCGGTGGCCGGCGCGGTGGCCGGGACCGAAGACTGCGCCTCGAGGCGTTGGCTCGCGCCGCGACTCGAGACCGGGAGCCACATCACGATGTGCGTAGCCATGGGCTACATGCTGATTCTCATGCGCTGAGCCGGGCCTCAGCCGAGGTTCCTCACCCAGGAGAAACGCACGATCAATCCCGACACCCGCGCCCTGTCCACGAACGTCCACCTGCCGGGCCGGAGCTCTGCGTAGCCCACGTAGTGCCCCCGGCTGATCTGGTGCTGGACGATTGGTTCGGCCGGACCGCCGTTGCGCGATGCCGTCACGCTCACGTCGCCGGTCGCGGCGAAGGCGCCTCCCCGCTCGAACACGAGATGGACCGAGTTGACGCCGGGGGAGTTGGGCGCCAGGTAGACCTCGCCGTCTCTTCCGCCGGCGAAGTTGACCGTCGTGATGCCCGGCAGTGCGGGGAGCAGCGACTGGCCGCGCGCCGGGGAGACCAGCTCGCCCACGACGGTCGCACCCCCGAAGAGGACCACCGGCACGAGAACCGATACGGCGAAGCTGCGCACGCCGCGAGGAAGGCGGGGAGTCCGGACGCTCTTCGAGTCCCGACCGGCCGATTCGCGTGAGGCGGAGGCTGTTCAGCACCACGACGAGGCTCGACAGTCCCATGGCGATCGCGGCGATCAGAGGGTCCAGCAGTCCGGCGGCCGCGAGCGGGAGCGCCGAGATGTTGTACCCCATCGCCCAGCCGAAGTTCTGGTGAATGATCGCGAGCGTCGACCGGGCGATGCCGATCGCTGCCGGCACGCCCTCGAGGTCCGCACCGAGCAAGGCCACGTCGCTGTTCGCGAGGGCAGCTTCGGTGCCGCTCCCGATTGCACAGCCGACGTCTGCAGCAGCGAGCGCCGGCGCATCGTTCGTTCCGTCACCCACCATCACGACCCGCTGCGAGCCGGACTGCAAAGAGTGGAGGGCCTCGAGCTTGTCCGCCGGGGTCAACGAGGCCCGCGCATCTTCGATGCCGAGCTCGTCGGCGATCGCTTGCACGGCGGGCGCGCTGTCCCCGCTCACTATCGAGCTCCGCAGACCCATGTCCTTCAAGCGGGCGACCGCCGAGGCGGCTTCGGTGCGCAGCGGGGTGCTGATCGCGATGGCCCCGACCACCTCGCCGGCGCGCGTGACCACCACGACCGTCTCGCCTCGGGCCTCGCGGCACCGACCGCGGCGGACATGGAGGAAGGTATCTGCACCTCGCTGTGGCGAAGGACCTCTACCGGCCCGGCCGCCAACGTCCCCGATACACCCCGACCCGGCAGCTCCCGGACCTCCCATGCCGTCTCGACTTTCACCCCCTCTGTGGACGCCCGGATCGCCGCCGCGATCGGGTGCTCGCTCTCGCGCTCGACGGCGGCCGCCATCGCGAGAACGTCGGAGGCGCCAAAACCCCGGGCGGGGATCACCGAGGCGACCTGAGCGGCGCGCTCGGTGAGCGTCCCGGTCTTGTCGAAGGCGACGACGTCGGCACGGGCCAGTTGCTCGAGCACGTCGCCGCTCCGGATGAGGATGCCGAGAGCAGAAGCCCGGCCACTCCCGACCATCATGGCAACGGGTGTGGCAAGTCCCATCGCGCACGGGCAGGCGACGAGCAGCACGGCGATGCCGCTCAGCACGGCCGTCCCGAAATTGCCGTCCACCCGCCACCAGACGAGGAACGTGACCAATGCCCCGAGGAGGATCACCGGCACGAAGACGGAAGCTCACCCGGTCGGCCAATCTCTGGAGCGGGGGCTTGTCACGCTGTGCCTCGTCGACGAGGCGCTGGAGCCGTGCAAGTACAGATTCGGAGGCGATGGCGGTCACCTGGACTACGAGGGCACTCGGTCCGCACCTCGTGCCGCCCGTCACCGTCGAGCCCGGGCCGCGGTCGACCGGCAGCGGCTCGCCGGTGAGCATTGACTCGTCGACCGCCGACCATCCGGCGACGACGAGCCCGTCGAGCGGGACGGTCTCGCCGGCCCGCACGCGTACGAGGGCTCCGACCGGGACGCTCTCGGGCGGTACGAGCCTGCCCTCGTCGTCGTCGTGCCCGGTGACGATCCGGGCTGTCGGGGGCCTCAGGCCGAGCAGGGAGTGGAGCGCGAGGGCCGCGCGCCCTCGTGCGCGCTCCTCGACGGCGCGCCCGGTCGCGAGGATCGCGATGATGAGCGGAGCCATCACCCCGTGGAGGCGAGCGGCGAACGCCCCGCCGCCGCCCAGATGGACGTGGCGACCGCCGAGGGCGATTGTCTCGACGGCGCTGACCGCAAGTGCTGCGAGCGTCCCGACGGCGATGAGCGTGTCCATGCTCGTGGTGCCGTGGCGGAGCAGGCGGACGGTGGCCCGCAGGAAGGGCCACCCACCGACCACCTCGACGGTGAGGGCCAGAGCGAGCACGAGCCAGCCGTCGGTGCTGCTCTCGGCACCGAACATTGCCACCGAGAAGGCAGTCAGCCCGAGCACCCAGGAAATCGCCGCTCGGAGAACCCAGTGATCGGAGTGCTCGACGGTTTGCGAGGCGTTGTCAGCGTCGACGACGACCGCCGAGTAACCGGTGCTGCCGACGGCAGCGCACAGCTCGGCATCGGTCACCTCGGTGGGATCGAAGCTGACGAATGCCCTCGTGGTCGCGAGATTCACCGCCGCGCTCGCGACCCCGGCGCGACGCGCCAGCGCGCCTTCCACCCGGATCGCGCACGCGTTGCAGTGCATGCCTCCGACCGCGAGCTCCACGGTCGTGAGCTGGCCGTGGTCATCCGGCTGCGCCTCCTCGTTCGGCGCCGCGACGCCGGGCTGCTCGGTGAGCATCAGGGGGTGGAGGTGTTCTTCGCCGTCGGCGAGGCGGTGTAGCCGAGAGACGCCACTGTGGCGCACAGATCGTCGAGGGAGACGGTGTCGTTGTCGAAGACGAGGTCGGCACGGGGCGGCTCGAGGCTGACCGAGACCTCGCTCACTCCGGGGTGCTCGGCCAGCGTCTCCTCGATGAGAGCGACGCACGATCCGCAGTGCATACCCGTGATCGACAGTTCGACACGGGTGGGAGAAGGGGTCGTTGAGCTGGACATGTGAGGCCCTCCGGGCGACGAGCGACGGCCTCAAGGTTACCGTCGCCGCCATCTCGGGCGGGCTCGAGGCGCGATACGGTGCGCCCCGTGCGACGCATTGTCTTCGTGGTCCTCGCAATGACGATGATGGCGCTGGCTGCCTGCGGCATCGGCAGCTCGTCCGGTACAGCCACGACCGCCACGACCTCCACGACCGCCTCGGCCGGGTCTTCGAGCCCTACGACGAGGGCGCCCCTTCCCGCGGGGAAGAACCCTTCGGAGATCGCCAAGATGGTGTGCGCACGAGAGGCGCAAAAAGAGATCGGCGACGCGCTCGGTGTGACCGCCGCCGTCTCGACTCCGACGTGGGTCAACCACCTCTACACGTGTCGGTACCGCTATCCGGGCGGCTCGTACTCCCTCTCGGTGAAGGAGCTCTCGAGCTGGTCACAGACACTCGCGTACTTCCACGGCCTCCGCTCCCGCCTCGGTTTCACCGGATCGCTCGGCAACCTCGGCCAGGGAGCGTTCGCGACGAAGAACGGTTCGGTCGTCGTGCGCAAGGACTGGAAGATCCTCCTCGTCGACATCTCCCGGCTGCCGGCGAACTTCGGGAAGCCACCGACTCCGAGAGCCGACGTCGCCGTCACGGTCGCCGACGTGATCCTCGGCTGTTGGGCGGGCGACTGAGGCTCGGGCGTCAGGCCTCAGTCGAGCCGGCGCCTCAGATGCGCTTCGGCTGCGAGGTCACCGGGGCCATGCCGTGCCTCGAGGTGCTCGGCCACGACGAGGCGATGCTCCTCGTCGACGTTGCCGCCGTACTTGAACTTCGCACGCACGGCCGTGACCTCGATCCTCATCGCCCTGATGGCTCCGAGCCGGGAGCCGTGCTCGGCGGGGTCGGCGATGTCGACGCCCGGTTGGATCACTGCCAGTTGTGCACGGAGCACCTCTGCAATCCCCTCCGGGTCGTCGATCGCTTGTGCGATGCCGGTGACCTGGACGGCGGCGTAGTACGTCGTGGGGATGCCCAGCCGCGGGTCCTCGTCGCGGACGACCTTCCAGTCCGACGGGATGAAAGCCCAGTCGCCCGAGACGCTGAGGAGGACGTTTGGGTTCTCCTCCACCGCCGCCCAGACGGGGTTCTGGCGGAGGAAGTGGACGAGCACCGTGTCGCCGGTGAAGACGAACTGCGTCGGGACGACGATGGCGACGTCCCGATCGCGCCCGGAGGCGACCAGCTCGCCGAAGCCTTGAGTGGCGAGCCACGCCCGCGCCTCTTCTTCACTGCCCTCGTCCCACTTGTGGATGAACATCTGCCCATCATCGCGCCGCGGCCGCTGAGAGCGGCCTGGCGAGCCAGCAGCCTGGCTCGCCACCACCTGATCGGCTAGGGCTGGCCCACGTATGCGACGGGGACCACGACGTCCACCTCGGAGCCGGGACTGAACGGCAGCGGCACGAAGATGACGTGCCCGGTCCCGTAGCAGGGGAGGACCTCTGAGGTCGGGATCGGCTTGGTGACGTAATTGTGGAACCAGACCGGCCCGCTCGAAGAAGCCGCCGCGGTGGACGGCGGAGGAGCGCCGAAGAACGCGCCGATCTCGGTGCCGTTCGCCCCAGTGTTGCCGAAGGGGCCCTTTGTCCCCTTGGGCGCGAAGACCCTCACCGTCTGGCCCTTCATCGGGTGCCCGGTCTCGCCCGGGGTCACAGGGCCGAAGCAGGCCATCTGGATCGGGACCGGATGCGACACACCTTTCTTCCCGTTCACGAGCGCGCCGAAGGTCTGGTTCGGACCGATGGGCGTCGCGGTCCTGCTCGTGCTGGCGCTGGCTACGCCGGCCAGGAGAAGCGACCCGGTCAGTGTTGCGACCCCGCTCGCGAGCGACAGTCGCCACGCCTTTTTCATCTCTCTCATCATGAACCTCCTTGTGTTGTGTCAGGGTTGGCGGCGCCTGCCGACAGTGCAGTCGTCGATGGGGGAATAACACGCTGATAGTTCGCGGCGACACTGCCGTCGACCATGCGGGCTCGCTCGGGTGGTCCCGGCACGATGGTGACACTGACCGTCCATGTGAGCGTGGCAGCACCGGTGCTGCCGGCAGTCGCCGGCGGCACTGTGCCGTTCACCCCGGCGGTGCTGGCGGGACGACTGGCGACGAAGCGCACGATCGCCGACACCGAGCTCGCCACCGTGGACGGCGAAGGCAGCACACGCCAGGTCCCCCTGTCGCCAGGGCCGACCAGAGGGGTCCAATACCCTCCGGGGGTCTTCGCCAGGCGGACCCAGGTGCCGTTGGCGAGGATCTCGATGCCGCTCTCGCCTCCAGTGGTAGAAGGCCCGCCGAAGAGCGAGGGTCCCGAGCACTGGCTCCAGGTGCCCACGAGATCGTGTTTCAGCCCCGCTCCGCTGACTGTCTTCGCAGGCTGCGGGGGCTCGCCGCAAGCAGCCGGCGTGAGGTCGTGGCCCGGGTTGGCGCTCGTGGTCGGAGTGGGGGGCGACGTCGTCGGAGGGACCGTAGTCGCGCTCGTGGTGGGTGTGGGAGATGACGTCGTCGGCGCGCCTTGCGTGGTCGGAGTCACCTCCGACGTCGTCGGCGATGGGCTGGAGACGGTCGTAGGGCTGCCAGGGCCGCCCGAGGCGTGGTGGTGGCCCACGGTCCCGGTGGTCACCGACAGGTGGGAGCCCGAGATCCGGCTGATCGGTGAGAGCGGGCTCGAGAACAGCGTGATGACCGCGATCGCGACCACTCCGCCGGCGGTCATCCGCAGCCGGCGTACTCGCCGGATCCGGGCCGCGCGCTTGTAGACCTCTCGGCGAAACGCATCAGGGTCGCCCGGCCGGAGCGGCGGCTCACTCCGGTGCAACTTGGGGCTCCTTCCGCTCACCGATGACATGCCGGAGATTGCGCAGGCCCCGGTGCAGGTGGGTCTTGACACTGCCCACGGAGATGCCCATGGTGCCGGCGATCTCCGCCTCGCTCAAGTCGAGGAAGTAGCGCATCACGACGACGTCCCTCTGCCGTTTGGAGATAGTGCTCAGCGCCTCGTCGAGGTCGATACGGTCGTCGACGGCGAAGGCCCGTTGGGAGGCGGGAACGCCGAGCAGCGGCGACCAGCGGCGGGCCTTGCGGATGTGACCGAGGGAGAGGTTGGTCGAGACGGTCACGATCCAGCCGGCGAGATTTGGGGAGGAGGCAAGCGTGTCCCACCGCACGAGCGCCCGGGCAAGTGCCTCGGCGGCGACGTTCTCGGCCTCCTGGCGGTCGCCGAGCAGTCGCCACGCGGGCTTGATGGCCAGCGCGAACAGCTCGTCGAAGCGCTGTTCGAAGCTGTCCGACACACCCAAGGTGTCCATAGGTTCTCTCACGGCTCGGCGTACTGCTTGCTGATCACACGTTACGAGACCCGGCTCCGTGGCGACAGGTCGCAACGGAGCCGGGTTCGCTCGTGGAGGGCGGTCGGTGATCAGCCGGCCGCGACGTTGGCGTAAGACACCGTCACGCTCGCGGCAGACGACGTCTTGCTTGCGGGCGACGGTATGAAGAGCACCGTGCCCGTGCCACTGCAGGGTACCGGGATGTTGGTCGGGAACTTCCGCAGCACGTTGTACCTGCCCCACACGATCGTCACACTGCTCGTTGCCGAGGGTCCGAGAAGCGCGGCGATCGAGTGACCCTTCGAGCCGGTGTAGCCGTCGTTGATCGCGATGACCTGCGGCTCGGTGACGCTGAGAGTCTGGCCGGACAGTGCTCGCCCGTTCTTGCCGCTGATCGGGCAGACGACCTTCACCTGGACATTGTCGAACTTGCCGTTCACCATCCCGGCGAACCACTGGTTGGGTCCGATCTTGTTCCCGGGCGTCGTGGTGGCCGACGCGACGCCCCCGAGGGCGAGCGCGAGCACCACCGCGGCTGCGCCGATGCGTCCCAGCGTTCGAAACATCGTTTCCTCCTTGGTTACGGAGCGGCTCGACTGACGGAGGAGGGTGATGCAGTACACACTCACCTTCCACCCTTGTAAACGCGCCGGAGGGCTGATCCGTTGACACGCCGGCGGTGTTTTCTCGGCGACACTTCGTCGGGTTCATCTCGTGACGAGGCGATTTACTACCGTTTGGGCCGTGGTTGAGTCTCCGAGCGATTGGGACGCCAAGGCGGGCGCCGCGAACTGGATCCGGCCGGGCGAGCGCATCGTAGGGCGGGGTGGGCCCGATCCGCGTGTCGTGTTCGCGCCTCAGGATCTGCTGCTCGTTCTGCTCTCGCTCGTCTGGACCGGCTTCTTCGTCTTCGCCGCGTTCAACAGTTCACCGGGCAGGCCGGCTGCAGGCCTGTTGTGGGTATCGCCCTTCTTGGCGTTCGGAAGCTACATCGTCCTCGGTCGTTTCATCGTCAAGCCGATCGGGAGGCACCGGACCCGTTACGCGCTCGACGAACCAGCGGGCGGTCGAGATCTCGGGGAGTGGGCGGGTGCTGGGAGAAGCGGCGCTTCATGCCCCGCTCGAGATACGGCACCGTCGCGACGGGCGGCACGGAACAGCGATATGGACAGTCGATCAGCCCGCCAGGGCCGGGTTCCTCGCCCGATCGGCTCGCAACCTGGCTCCCGAGAAGACGTTCTCCTTCGGGCTTGCGAGCAAGGAGCCGGTGCTCCGGGGATCGGTCTCTGGCAGGGCCGTTCGTCTCCTGGCGGGCAGCGGAGGGCGCAACTCCTGGCGCCTCAACTTCGAGGGGGGCATCGTCGTGAACGGCCCGGGATGCTGGTTGACCGGGATGCTCGGTCCTTCGAGCTTCACCCCTGGATTCTCGGCGCTCTGGCTCGGGTTCGTGTCGCTCTTCTTCCTCGGGGGCACGGTCGGCTTCGTGACCGATCTCGCCACCGGTCATGGCTTCGCGCTCCTGCCGGCCTGCCTGATCCCCGCGGTGATGCTCGTAGGCTTCTTCGCCATCACCGAGTCGGGCGCGAAGAACGCCCAGAGCGAGTGGGCTCGGACGGATCTGTGGCTCCGGAGCTTGCTCGAGGTGCCCGATGCTCCGAGGCTTTGACTGGGCTCGGGACAGTCGGCTTCCGCCTTTGCCGTACGGTCTGTCTCGTGCAGCACGTCCTTTGGATCGGGGGCCCTCCGGCAGCCGGGAAGACGACGATCGCGAGACGGCTTGCCCGTCGGTACGGGCTGCGCCTGTACAGCGCCGACACCCGGACCTGGGTACATCGGGCTCGAGCACTCGATGAAGGAGTCGCGGCCGCTCAGCGGTGGGAGTCGCTCTCGCCGACCGAACGCTTCGAGCAAGCCCCTGATCAGTTGCTCGAGATGTCACTGCACGCTGAACGCGGAGCGATGGTGGTCGAGGATCTCCGGGCGCTGCCTGTGTGCCCGCTCATCGTCGCCGAAGGCTCGACGCTCCCCCCGTGGGCGGTCTCCTCAGGCGTCGCGGACCGCTCCCGCGCTGTCTGGTTGCTTCCGACCGTCTCGTTCCAAGAGGCGCAACTTGCAGCCGGGGCCACCGGTGACGGACCGGCAAGGCTCTACCGGCTCCTGCGGCCGATCCTTGAGCGCGACGTGCGTGAACACCAGGTGCCCTCGCTCATCGTCGATGGGTCGAGGGACGTGCTCGAAGTGGCCCGCGATGTCGAGCGACTTTTCCGCGAGGCGTTGTCGGCGGGGCCGGGAGCAAGGACGGTCGAGGAGCGACGAGCGCTCTTGCGAGAGATGAACGAGGCGATAGTTGGTCAGGTCCGCGGCTACTACGAGCGACCGTGGGCGGAAGGCGACCCGGAGATCGTCGAGCGCTCTTTCGTCTGCGAATGCGGCGCCCTCGAGTGCGATGCCGACGTCAATCTCACCGTCCGCCAGGCCGCCTCTCGACCCGTCCTCGCCGCGAACCACTCCTGACTCCCGTCGCCCGGCGCACCAACCGACGCTGCCGCGCGACGGTGCGCAAAGTCCCTTGGAGCAGCAACATGTGGCCCCATCAGGGTTGCAGGATCGGACGCCCTGAGATTCGTTCTCGCTTTGTGACCGCCTCGGCAAAGCCGAGCTCCGCCTACGGCTTGGCAGGCAGCGTCAGAGCTGGGCAGTTGCCAGTGACCTCCGGGTTGGCGTGGACCTTCGAGATGATGGTGCCGCCATACCTGGCCGTGTCCGGCACGCCGTACTGGGCGTCCTTGCCGAACTTCCTCGTCGTGACGCCCGGGATCGCGTTACCAAAGTTCCAGATGCAGTCCGGTGCCGAGAAGAGTGGCCCGATCCCCTGGCCGGCCTTGTCTGTCAAGGTCCAGAACGGGTAGAAACTGGCCGACAGCGGCGGGGCGTCGCAATTGAGTCCCGACGTGACGTTGCAGAGGAACTCCGATCCCGCGATGTCCGTCTCGAACTGGATGCTCGGATAGGGATTGCCAGCCTGATCAAAGGGCCCGGCATATCGGATCGAAGTGGGCCGGTCACTGCTGCCATCCGGCCAGCTCTTCTTCTGATAAGGGATGCCGTCGAAGTCGAGGTCGCCGTTCTGGAACCGGTTCGCCTGACAGAAGTTGACCGGTGACGTCGCCGTGACGGAGTGACCCTCGATGGTCACGGCGCGACCGCCCTGCGGTATGCAGATGCCGTCGGCGAACTCGCAGAGCTGGCCGCTGTCGAAATTGTCGCTCGGGCAGGCGATCGGCCCGGTGGTTCCCTCGGTCGTGGAACCGACGCAGACACCGGTCTTGGCGTTGCACGGACCCTCGCCCTTGTCGAGCGTGCCGCCCTCGGTGCCGCCGACGCAGGTGTCGTAGGTATCGCGGTCCTTGAAGCCCGGGCCGGTCACCGGGTCCTTGTTCGCGAGCGAGCTGCAGACCTCGGAGTGCCCGGTCTCCTGTTCCATCAGCACGCCGCCTTCCAGAGCCGCCCACGGAACCTGATTCTGCGGCGCCGCGGTGGCGTACTCGGCGTGGAAGGTGTGCGGCGTGCCGTCGCAGGTCTTGACGTTGGTGTCCATGAAACCGTTGGCGGCACTCGCCACCATGTAGCCGGTCTGGCCGGTGCTCAGGTCGGTCACCGTGGTCGTGAATCCCGCCGCCGGATCGGAGATGGCGACCTCGAGCACGTCGCCTCCATTGATCAGGAGCGTGTGCGAGTTGGGTGTGTAGGTGGCGACGTCTGCCAGCTGGGGACCAGGTGGCCCCGCCGGCACCCCGTTTCTTTGTAGGAAGGCGAAGTTGCTCGGCTCTTCGCAGGCGGTGTTGAGCCCGGCAAAGTTGAAGTAGCTCTCCAGGCTGTCGATCGTCAGCGCCGCGCACCATTTCGTCTTGTTGCAGCTCACGTCGTCGTAGAAGGGGGTGAAGCCCGGCGGGTAGAACTGCAGCTCCATGAAGGCCGACCCGGCGGCGTTCTTGTCCTTGATGCCGCCCAGGTTGGAGTCGCTGTCCGGTGTGCAGGGGTTCTGAGGGTACGACTCCGGATCGCAGAGCGGCAGGCCGAACCACGGCGCGGGGCTCAGCTCCGCGTAGTCGATGACCGTCCCGGTGTCGGTGGCCGGCTTGGTCGGGTCGACTGGCATCTTCATGATGTAGGTCATGGTGTTGCCCGAGTTGGCGGCCGAGGAGATGAACTTCACGCTCGGCTCGTCGTGCCCGACGTAGTGGCCGTTGTCCATGAACCGGCCCCGGCCGCTGTAGCCCCGGACGGCCGTGCTCCACTTCTTGCCCAGCTTCGGGCCGCGCGGGTCGACGCAGAGCCGCCGGAAGCCCGGATCGACTGTCTTGTACTTCTTGCCCCAACCGTTGCAGTCGAGCTCGTTGACGGCCTTCGGCTTCACTGTCGCGGGCTCAGTCGCGGCGCGGTTGTGCGCCGCGGCCGGGCTGGCGGCGGCGATGGACAGACTCGCCATCGCAAGGACGGGCGCTGCGACGAACGCCCAACCCGAACGTCTCTTGAGTGACGGGCGACTTTGCACCGTTCCCCCCCGTTTCTGTTCCGAGTGCCGTCAGGCACGGCTCGTTAGTGCTAGCCCCCGTGACGCACCACAGTCATCGTGCGGAAGCTAACAACGGCAGACATCCGGGTCAAGGGTGACCATCGGCCATGACGGCGGTGCTAGTTGAGAGGGATGAACGCCACGAACGGCCGGCGCAGCGCCGTGTTGACGCCGTGCGGGAAGTCGGTGCCTCCGTAGAAGTCGACCTCGTTGATCCGCAGGCGCATCTTCGTCGACGAGGTGATCTGGTACGGGAGAGCGACGATGCCCTGCGGAAGCTCGGGCCCGTTGATACCGCCCCACTCAACGGTGGTCGAGGTGTCCGAGACGTTGAGGATCAGGCGGGTCTCCTTGGTCACAGTCTTCCAGGCGAGCTCCCCCTCGAAACCCAACGACGTGTCCTGCACCTGGACGTCGACCACCATCGCCGAGCTGTGGACGTGACCGGTCGTGCCGGCGTCGTAGATCTGGGGTGCGTAGGGATTGGACCCGTCGACTTGGTGAGCGGCAGAGATCGACCCGGTCGGCGGCCTCCAGCCGTTATAGCCCGGGCCGTAGACGCTGATGAGCACGCTCGCCTGGTTCGGGTCGAGGGGGTTGAGGAGGACGGTCACGTACCGGTTCGGCACAGGCTGGGCGATCGTCGCCGTCGTCACGGGCGAGACCTCCTGGCTGACGACCGAGTACGGCTGGAAGCGCACGAGCGCGAGGCGCACGAAGTACCCCGGTGGCGGCAGGATGGTCTCCCCGTCGGTCTGGCCCGGCAGCAGGCGGACGTCCGCGTACCAGTTGTTGCTCACCGGGTCGAAGTGAACCTCGTACGGCCAGATGTAGTACTGCTCGGAGTCGTCTTCGACGAGGGTCGCCCGTGGAGGGCTCGGGTAGAGCGGTCTCCCCGGCACGACCGGGACCTCGGCGAGATTCCCGAAGGCCGTCGGGACCGGGGGCCACGGGCGCGACCTCGTGCTGTTGTAGGTGATCGGGTCGAGACCCATCATCGTGATGAGCGGGTACTGCTGGTCGGAGGAGGGTGGCGAGGGGAAGCTCGACCGTCGGCGTGACCACGCCGAGAAGCTCACCTGCGCCGGTGGACCACCACGGGCGCTCGAGGTAGACGCGCAGGTACCCGCCGGTGCGGTCGTACACGATCCCGGTCTCGACGCTGCCTGCCGGTCCGGCCCACTCCCACGCCGGGATGATGCGGCTCACGTGTGGTGCGACCGGTCTCGCTGAAGCGAGCACTTCCACGGGTACCGCCTGTCCGGCGAGGGTGGTCGTGGGCTGGAAGTTGATGGTGAGGTCGGTCTTGGAGCTGGCGGGCTGCTTGTAGCTCAGCGTGCCGTCTTCCGGGTGGACGACGTAATCGGAGGCCGGCAGGACATGCGAGCTGCCGGCGCGGGTGACCACGACAGTCGTGGGATTGATGCCGAGCTTGCTGATCTTCACCGGCGTCTCTCCCTTGAATTCGCCGGTGAAGCTCGTCTCGAACATCTCGGCGTACCGGCTCGTGCCCGTGACCGTGTAGTAGACGAGGTGGTGCTTGGTGTCGCCGATGTGATGGGTGGAGCCTTCGTCCGGCCCGAAGTCGTTGTTGGGGCCGAACGCGAACGGTGCGGTGGGGGCGACGACCGTGAGGGGCTGCGACTCCGGCCCGATCGGCGTCGGGTCCGCCACCGCCAGGCGGAACGCCGGGCCGCTCGAGGTCTTGTACGCCTCACTGAACTTCGAAGGGTCGCTCTCGGGGTCCAACGGGTTGTCGTACGGGTCGGTCCAGACCGCGTGGAAGTCGAGGGCGCTCGTGCTCTTCTCGTCGACGAGGAAGTTCGTGTCGCTCACGTCGACCGAGTTCGACCCCACCTCGCGATCTGTCGTCGGCTGCCGCAACCGTGGGGCGATGAGCGGGAGCCGCACTGCGTGCACGATGCGCAGCACCCTGAAAGGTGACAGCTGCCACACCTGCCCGTTGAGCACTTGGGTGTCGAGCGTGTCCGTGTCGCCGGAGAAGTAACTGGTGATCCAGTTGTAGACGCCGAGTGTGGAAAAGGCGGCCTCGGTGAGAGCGCTCGACACCCAGACGACGGATACGCCTGCGGGAGGCAGCGTCACCAGCTGCATGGCGCTCGAGCTCCCCGTCGCCGCGACGTAGGACGTGGACTCCGTCGTGCCGTTGCTGACGAGCAACAGCACCGGATCGGCCGTCGGCCACGGGCTGCCCGACCACGGAGCGACGGCGTCGACGGTCGTGCTCCCTGGACCTGGCAAGCCCACCAGTCCGGCACCGGAGCTCAGTGGGTCGGGGAGCCACGGCGTCGTCAGCACGAGGCTCGGATCGAAGTACGGGGTGTCGCCCTTGCCCTTGCCGGGGTCGTATTCGACGCCTGTGACGTTGACGATCCGTTGCGGCTCGGCGTTCGAGATCGCGGTCCACGTGGCGTTGCTCCCGTCGGGAGCAAGCGCAGGGTTCGGGGGGCTCCCGAGGACGAAGCCGTCGAACATCCCGTGCTCCTCGCAGAGCCTCTGAGCCGCACGCGGCGGGAAGAGCCAGCGCCCGTTCGGCACGACTGGGTTGACGAGGTCGTTCAAGAGCACGACGAGCAGTGTCGACTCGGCCACCGAGAACGGGGCCGTCCCCGCGATCGTCGGTGGGGCCACGGGCTCGTAGCGGTAGTGAGTGAACACAGGGGTCGCCGTCGAGCCGTCGGTCGAGCTGAGCGGGATGCCGTTGCCTGCCATGTCGGCGGCCCGAGCCCTGAACTGGTACTGGTTGCCATAGCGGAGCTTCGGGAACGGGTACGGGTTCGGGCTCTCGGTCTCGACGATGTTGATCGCCTGGAACGTGGCAGAGAGCTGTGGGATGGCGACTTCGCCCGGGGCCGGTGCGGGCGACGGGTTGTCAGTGGGGGGCGCCTGGATGCTCGTGTATCCGAGCGGGTCGCCGGGGTGCTGCACCGAGAGCCCCCAGCCGGACCAGCGCATGAAGCTCTCGTGGATCATCAGGTCGGGCGGAGGCGGGTCCTTCGTGCCGGCGGCCTGGGTAGCGCCAGGCACAGCATAACCCTCGTCGACGACGGTGAAGGTGATCGGCGAGCCGGTCGAGCCGCCGAGGGTGTACGACCCGGCGCGGCCGTGGAGCGAGAGCCACGACGGTCCGCTGACAGAGGTGTCAGACGCGGTGTAGACGTCGAAACGGTGCCCGCGCGTGATGTCCTCTGTGTACAGGCTCGGTAGCGGGTTGCTCGGGTTCTGGAGGTAGCTCGCGAGGACCGTCGACAAGCTGGTCTGGTTGGTGAGCAGATCCTGGAGCCCGTTGGCTCCTCCCCAGCCTTCCCAGATCACGCCCGGCCCGTTCGAGCGGAGAGCCGGGACGGTGAGGGCGCAGGTCGATCCGTCGACCTGGTCCAGGCCGGAGTGTTCGTTGTGGAAGGCGGTGATCGACTGGAGCGCGAGGCTCAAGGCGTTGATGCGGTCCCCGGCGAGGTCGACGTCGAGATCGGTCACGAAGAAACGAGGGTCCGTCAAGTCGAGCATCCCGTTCGAATACGTCAGCGTGCTGCTCCGGGCGAGCGAGCGGAACACCGTTGCGCTCGGCTCGAGCACGATGTTCGTGAGGGGCGAGACATCGGTCTTCGTCCCAGATGGCCCGCCCGTGAAGTGGGACGTCCACACCGGGGTGACCTGGATGGTGGTGAAATCCTGGCCCTCCGTCGACGCCGGTACTGGGACGGTGAGATCGAACACGAGCCCGAATCGGCGGAGCACCGCAGGGTAAGAACCGAGTGCGGCGATCGCCTGGTGGAAGTCGACCGTAGGCAGGCTCGGGGCGAAGTCGGGATCGGGCTCTGGCGCGGTGTGGAACGCACGCAGGTCCGCAAAGGCCGCCTGGAGGGAAGACTGCGCGTTGGCGGGAGCGGCGAGGTTGAGCAGTGTCTGGTATTCGGACTGGAGATCGCCGGCGTTGAACCCGGTCGAGAACTTCCGCGACGACTGGAGCGTGACCGGCGCCGTCGGGCTCGCTGCACCGATCTTGCCGTAGAGGGTCCGGGCGTAGCCCGCTATCTTCTGGGCCGAGAAGGTCTTGATCGGCAGCCCGGACATGTCCGTGTACTCATAGGGCGTGACATCGGTGCCCGTCGGGCTGAACACGGCCTGCCACCCGGCGCTGTCGAGCGACGCGCTGTAGGTCGCGTCGACCGGCTTCAGGCTCCCGGTCGTTGTCCCGAAGGTGACCCGGAACGCGATCGCAGTGCCCTCCGTCCCGATCGTGGTCGGCCAGTCAACGAAGTCGGGAAAGACGCTGAGGAGCGGGTTGCTGTGGTCGCTCATCGTCGCGTTCAGCTGCGGCGACACGAAGACCGAGAGCGCGAGGTCGCCGTCCTCGGTGAAGCCGTTCGGGAGGGCGGCCCACAAGATGACCTCGGTGACGTCGGATGCGGTCGGCATGGGCTCGGTCTCCTCAGGCGGCGAAGGCGCCGCAGTAGTTAGCCCAGGTGGTCGCGTCGATCTCGCCGGCGAACGTCGTCACTGGCGCGGGGAAGGGGTCCGTGTGGGGCTCCTCGTGACCGGCTTCGAGCCCGTGCTCGATGAGGCCCCCGAGCGAGCCCGCGCCGAACTTCTTTGTGACGGTGATCGAGACCGACACGCTCAAGAAGAGGACGCTGACCGATACCGACATCGACGCCGTGCCGATCAGGTACGGGTTGCCGCTGGTGTCGACCATGAAGCCGAGCGAGATCTTCGAGCTCGATCGTGATGCTGATGATCCCGATCACCTCGACCTCGCCGACGAGGCGCACGAAGGCTGTGAGCGTGGTCCCGACACCTGACTGCCAGCTGTAAGTGAAGCCGGCCGTGAGCGAGACGCTGCCGCTCGCCACCACGACGTCGAGCTCGACCTCGGCGGCGAAGTCGAAGCTCGCCTGCACCGCCGTCACTCCCGCCATCCCGAGCGACAGCAGCACGTACCCGCCGCCCCCGGCGCAGTCGATCGTCAGCTGGAAAGGCGCCTCCTGGCTGCAGAACGAGAACGTCGCGATCGTCGCGCCCCCGAGGAAGGGGATCGTGATGCTGGCATTGAGCGAGAGGTTGTCGAGCGTGAAGACGCCGACGCCGATAGAGGGGATGGCGAGGGACAGCGATGCGCTGACCTGCGTTGGCGTCACAGCGATCGAGAGACCGGAACCCCCGAGGTCCGAGAGGAGATCCGAGAGCTGGTTGACGAAGGTGAGGGCACCCTCGAACTGGACGGTTCCGATGCTGATGTTGACGTCGGTCTTCATCCCCGTACCGGAGGAGAAGGTCACGGTGTCGAACGGGACCTGGATGAAGTAGAGGTCGCCCATGCCGAAGAGCTGGACCGTGAACGCGTCGATGGAGCCTGTCACCTGGAAGGTCGGTGGCTCGGTGGCAGAGACCGTCGCGATCGCCTTCAGGTCCATGTACGCGGGATCGTTGACCGGCGTGAAGATGTCGTACACGGGCGACGAGGAGTCCGAGGCATAGTCCTGCAGAGTGACCGAGCAGGTGTAGGTGATGGTCTTCGTGCCGGTGACCGGGTCGGTCGCCGTCGTCATGGTCGGCACTTCGAAGCCGTCTGTGAAGCTCTTGAGAATCCCGCTCACGAACGGGAGCCCACCGAAGATCTGTCCGAGCGAGCCCCCGAGATTGCCGAAGTACTGCTCGATCAATGCCTCGCCGGTCTGAGCGAACTGGCTGAGGGAGCCACCGAGCGCCCCCACTGCAGCCGACAACCCGGCCACGCCGAGGTTCGGTTGGCAGATGCCTCCGACGGCGTCGGCGGGGAAGGACAGAGGCACGGGGGTAGCGGTCCCCGTCTGGTCGACGAGCTGGCTGTAGATCGAGCCTGCATTGGACGGTATGTGCGGGAGGTCCGGGTTCTCGGGCAACAGGGCCGGTCGGGAGTTCCAGTGGGGGCCGAGGCTGGCAGGAAAGCCGTACGCGACGTAGTCGGGGTAGTACGAGATGCCGATGCCCGAGCCGGTCGCATCATTGAAGGAGGTTCGGCTCAACGCCTCTGCCGCCGGCAGCCGGATCTGTGTGATGCCGAGCGCAGGGTAGAAGGCGGGCTGGTCGATCGCACTGAGCTCCCGAAGGGCTGAGGCCGGACCACGCCACCGGCGTGTTCGGGTCGGCATCCGAAGAGGCCGCCTTCATCTCGACACTGAACACCGGGTGGGTCGTCCCGCCCGTCGGCCCGTCGTTCACTTGAGGCGCGATCTTCATGGGCGTGCCGGGCAACGGGCACGACCGGCGGCTCGCGTCAAGCTTGTTGTAGCCGGTGGCGACCTTGTTCGTGAAGGTCGAAGAGTCGAACGGGTCTCCGGGATAGCCGTTCGTGTCGTACCCGAACACAAAACCCTGTGGCAGCTGCAATGTCGCCTTGTTGCCGTCGTCGTCGAGGACGTGGAAGGTCCAGATCACGTCGGTGCTGCCTGACTGCGGCATGAAGGCCTGTGGATGGTCGCCCGGCGGTGGCGTCGCGAGCGGTGGCTGGTCCTGGAGCGGTTGGTCGAGGAGTGGGCTCACGAGGGTGACGGCGGTTACCGAGGAGAACGGCCAGCTGTTGCCGTGGAAGGGCTGGCCGCTCGCCGGGTAGGTCTTCGTCGGCTCGGTGATCCTGATGAATTCCTTCAGCTGCACGTAGGCCGTGGCGTGTTGGTCCGGATAGACGGGATCGGGGACGAAGACCCTGTCGATCACCTCGACGAGGACGGCCCGGAGGCCGAGCGGGAAGAGGTACCCGCGGCGGACGATCCGGACGTACTGATCGCGGCCCTGGGTCGTGACCTGCCGCCACTGCGCGAGGTTCCCGCCGAACTGCCCGACGGAGCGGGGGTCTTCACCGTGAGGGCTGGAGCCGCTGGCGGAGTTCCAGTGACCATCGAGATCGAGCGATGCACCGAGGGCGGTCAGCTCGAAGAGGTTGGCGGTGACGAAAGCGTCGATCTTCGCGCCCGGGACGCCGGACGAGTCGACGATGTCCCGCCGGTCGTCTTGCGTGGTGCTCGTGAACTGGAACTCCGAACCTGCGGCTCCGCTGACGGGCAGGCCTTCGTCGCTCATGGGTCGTACACGATCGAGATGGGACCTGCGGTCACTTCGGCCGTGTCGTAGTCAGTCGACCACACAGCGGCGACGCTCGGCAGGTAGTTCGGGTTCGGCTTCACGGCGGTGCCCGACTCGCTCCCGGTCAATCGGGCTCCCCAGCAGTCGGTGACGTTGCCAGCCGTAAGTGGGACAGGCCGGTTCGTGAAAGTGGTCTCGAATGCGGCGACCTTGTTGGGCCTCGCGTCGACGACAGGCGAGAGGATCAAGGCGTAGGGGCACTCGACCCAGGTCTGCAGAGCCGTCGGCGCGGTCGCTGACACAGCCGCAGGATCCTCGAACGCCTCGGCTCCGGGCGCCACGTTGAGAGTCCACCCGCTCCAGTCGAGGAGGTCGGCCGCGGTCATCGTCGGGAGTGGGATCGTCGGGAACGGCACTTTCTTCGTGCCGAGAAGCGAGAACGAGAGCCTGCTCGGGCCGGACAAGGCTGACAGGACAGGAGCGGGGTCGAGTGGGATGGCCGAGTTGGTCGGCGGGTAGTAGTAGGTCGCCTCACCGATGGCCTGGGGCGGGAACTGGATGACGATGTAGTTGAGTTTCGGGTTGGCCACGAGTTTGCGGGGATGGGAGTGCGTGTCGACCGTGAAGCCGTAGAAGGCGAAGTCCAACAAGAGAAGGTCGGTGTCGCGTTCCACTGCGAGGGTGAAGTCCGGGCTTAAGTCTGGGACCTCGGCGGCGAGATGGGGATTGCGGAGCAAGCGCTCGTGCTCGGCTTCGAGCCGCGCTGCCAGTGCAGGAGCACGGAGGCGGAGCGCCCCGATCGCGATCCCGAGGCCGGCGGCGCCCCCGAGGAAGCTCCGGCGCGAGAACCGGCCATCCGGGTCATCCGGTGGGCGCGCCGTCTCTCCTCCGGAGTCCGCTCCGGCCGGATCGGCGGGTCGCCCGACGGGAACCTCGGCCTGGCCGGCTGGGTCGCCCTCGGTCACAGATGATCCCCTTCTCTTTTGGGTCGCGCGGCCGTAGTGTAACGGTCGTGACCCGCGAATTGAAGAAGTTTCTTTCGTGGGGATCGATGACTCGTGGCGTGGCCCGGCCTCTGTTCGCTTCATGCTTGCTCGTCTCCGGGCTCGGCAGCGCGCTCGTCGTCGGGGCCGGCGGAAGCGCTGGCGCGGCTTCGCGCGACCGTGCCGCCATCGACCACTCGCCGTCGGGCGCGCCCCGGGTGCGCCTGTCGGCGGGTTCCCGCTCGAGCGAACAGCCCCGCTACGTACCGCCGCCGCCGAACTCGCAGCCGAACGAGATCATCCGTGTCGCCGGCGGAGCGCCTCTTTCGAGGTTCACCTCCGGCGTCCCCGCGATCGACGTGGCCCTCTCCAACCCCGGCGGTGTCGCGGTCAACTCGAAAGGCGACTTGTTCATCGCCGACACGGACGACAACGAGGTCCGCGAGGTGGCGCCCGACGGGATCATCACCACGATTGCCGGCAACGGCATCGCCGGCTTCAGCGGGAACGGCCACAAGGCCGTCGACGCCGAGCTCGATCACCCCGAGGGCGTTGCGGTCGACTCGTCAGGTGACGTCTTCATAGCGGACACGGGGAACGACGAGATCCGCGAAGTGACTGGCGGCGTCATCTCGGACTATGCCGGCGACGGCGTGCCGGGAGACAGCGGTGACGGCGGCCTAGCGACGGATGCGACGCTAACCGACCCCTACAGCGTCGCCGTCGGCCCGAACGGCGAGCTCGCCATCGGGGACACCGACAACAACGCCGTCCGTCTCGTGTACCGGCACTACATCATCAACGGCGGTGCGAAGGGTTCACACATCACCTTCCCCTTCGTCCTCTGGATCACCACGATTGCCGGTGGGGGCGTCCTGTACGGCGAGGGCAACCTCGGCACCGACACCTACTTGTCGGAGCCGACAGGCGTAGCGTTCGACTCGGCGGGGAATGTCTTCGTCGCCGACACCGGTGACTCCGATGTGCGGGAGATCTCCGAAGCTACAGGCGACATCTCCACTGTTGCTTACTGCCCCTACCCGAACGGTGTGGCGGTGGACTCGAAGGGCAACCTGTTCATCGCCGATCCCGAGCAGCAGCGCATACTCGAGCTTCCCGTCCGGCGGCTCGCTCAAGCGGATCGCCGGGAGCGGCATCGCGGGTGACTTCGGGGACGGCGGGACGGCCCGTGACGCACAGCTCGACTACCCGGCGGGGCTCGCGGTTGACGGCTACGACGACGTCTTCATCGCCGACACCGACAACAGCCTCGTGAGAGAAGTCGTGGCTCCTCGGGTCCCGTACTTCTACGCCGACAGCCCTCCACTCGATGCTGGCGCCAAGCAGGTGTACTACTACCAGTTCGGCGCCTACGGAGTGCCCACGCCAACTTACAAGCTCGGCTCGGGCTCGCCCTCTTGGCTCGGGATCGACAAGACGACCGGGCAGGTCCTCGGCACGCTCCCCTCCGGCGTCACCACGTTCAGCTACTCGGTGGTCGCGTCGAATTCCACGGGCTCGACGACGGCGGGGCCGTTCACCGTCACAGTCCCGAAGCCCTTCGTCTACGTCAACACCGGGCTGGCGTCTTACTCGAATCCGTTCGGCCTCGCCGAGGCCGGCTCGCCTCTCGGCTCCAGCCTGTTCGTAGCAGACTCCGGAAGAGGACACGTCGTCAAGCTCTCATCGATAGCGCAGTTCGTCGCCGACGTCGGCACTATGGGCACCGGGGTCGGGCAATTGAAGGACCCGACCGGTGTCGCGGTCGACGGTGCCGGCAATATCTGGGTGGTCGACGACGGCAACGACCGCATGGAGGAGTTCTCGGGCACCACTGGCCACGAGATCATGACCTTCGGCTTTCCGGGGTCCAATACGGGCGAGTTCGACGACCCGGCTGCGGTCGTCTTCGGCCCGAACGGCAACATGTACGTCTCCGACTCCGGCAACGACCGCATCGAGGAATTCACCACGAGCGGGTCCTTCGTCACGAGCTTCGGCTCAGCCGGCAACGGCCCGGGGCAATTCGAAGACCCAGCCGGCCTGGCGTTCACGTCGGCGGGTGTCCTCCTCGTGGCCGACTACGGCAACAACCGGATCGAGGCGTTCACGTCGTTCGGTCTCTATATCGGCAAGTTCGGCAAGGCCGGCTCGGGCCTAGGGCAGTTCGACCATCCCTTCGGGGTGGCAGTCGACTCGGCCGGAGACATCTTCGTCACCGACCGGGGCAACAACCGCGTCGAGGAATTCTCCTCGACGGCCGAGCCGATCGACCAGTTCGGGACGGCCGGCCACGCAGCGGGAGACCTCGAGGGCCCGACCGGGATAGGCATCTCCTCTAGCGGCATCCTCTCGGTCGTCGACACCGGGAACAAGCGCGTCGAGCAATTCGCCGAGCCCGCCAAGCCGGTGTTCACCACCGACAGCCCGCCTCTGTCCGACGCACCGAAAGCCGCCTACAGCTACGACTTCCACGCGAGCGGCGAGCCACCACCCACCTACTCGCTATCGGGTGCACCGGCTTGGCTCAGCATCAACTCGAACCTCGGCGACGTGACCGGCACGCCCCCGAGCCAGACGCTCACCTTCAGCTACTCGGTCGTCGCCAAGAACGCGAGCGGCGCGACGACGGTCGGACCGTTCACCGTCACCGTCTCGACTCCCCTCGGCTTCATAGGCCAAATCGGGTCGTACGGGACGGGCAACGGCGAGCTCGACGCGCCGATCGGCGTGGCGGTCGCTCCCAACGGGAACTACTACGTGGTCGACCGCCTCAACAACCGGATCGAGGAGTTCAGCCCGTCCGGCACGTACGTGAGGCAGTTCGGGACCGAGGGCACCGGTGACGGCCAGCTCGATCTTCCCGTAGGCATCGCGGCTGACCCCGCGGGGGACATCTGGGTCACCGACTACGACAACAGCCGGGTCGAGGAGTTCTCCTCCACGGGCGCCTACATGTCCCAGTTCGGTTCGTTCGGACCTGCCACGGGCGAGTTCGACTCTCCCGAGGGCATCGCCATCGATCCCACGACCGATGACGTCTACGTGGCCGACACCGAGAACAACCGGGTTCAGGAATTCTCTTCCAGCGGTACGTTCATCCACCAGTTCACCTCGATCCTGACGCCGGTCGGCGTCGCGGTCACGCCGGCCGGGGAGATGTACACGGGCAACGACGCCAACGGCGAGATCCTCGGGTACAACGCCAGCGATGTGCAGAACGCGACGTACGCCGGAGCGGGCTCGGGCCCTGGCGAGGTCGACGGCTTCAGCGGCATGGCTGTCGACTCGGCCGGGAACATCTGGGTGTCGGACTACCCGAACGAGCGGATCGAGGAGTTCTCGAGCACGGGGGCGTTCGTCACCCAGTTCGGCTCCTTCGGCTCCGGCAACGGCGAGTTCGAGGACCCTGAAGAGCTCGCCGTGACCTCGTCGGGCATCGTGCTCGTGGCCGACCTCGGCAATGACAGGATCGACGAGTTCCAGGCGCCGCCGAACGCGCTCGTCTACACCGGCCAGTTCGGTACGAAGGGGACCGGTAACGGGGACTTCGAAGAGGCAGCCGACGTGGCGATAGGGCCGAACAACGACTTCTACACAGTGGATTACGGCAACAACCGGATCGAGGAGTTCAGCCCGACAGGTAAGTATTCAGGACAGTTCGGGACCTCGGGCTCAGGCACGCTCGACGAGCCGGCAGGAATCGCATTCGACTCGCTCGGAGACGCCTGGGTCACCGACGAGGTCAACTGCCGCGTCGTGGAGTTCTCCTCTTCGGGCACTTACATGAGCCAGTTCGGGACGTGCGGGTCGTCCACGAACGAATTCGACAATCCCGTCGGCATCGCAATCGACCCGACCACGAACGACATCTTCGTCGCAGACGAAGACAACAACCGCGTCGAGGAATTCTCCTCCGCCGGGACGTACATCACCGAATTCAGGACAACGTCGTACGGCTCCCTGAGCGGTCCGATCGCCGTGGCTGTCACTTCGACAGGCGAGCTGTACATCGCCGACTCCGGCCACGACGAGATCGTCGGCTTCGACACATCGACCGATGCCCAGAACGTGGTCTTCGGCGCGCAAGGCTCCGGTGAGGGACAGTTCGAGGATCCGACCGGGCTTGCTGCCGACTCCGACGGCAATGTGTGGGTCTCCGACGCTGACAACAGCCGGGTCGAGGAGTTCTCCAGCATCGGCACTTACCTCTCGCAGTTCGGGGCGGAAGGAAGTGGCGACGGCGAGCTCAATGTTCCGGTCGGACTCTGTGTGAGCTCGGCCGGAGTCCTGAGCGTTGCGGACCTCAACAACAACCGTGTGGAGCAGTTCGGCCCGGCCCCCTGACGGTTCCGGTCGCCTCGTCGACCGCACGTGGCACCGAGCGCGATCACACCTAATCTCGCGGCCATGTGCCGGAACATAACGACCCTCCGCGGGTTGCAGCCCGAGGCCACCGACGAGGAGATCGAGGCAGCCGCTCGCCAGTACGTGCGCAAGGTGAGCGGCGTGCAGTCGACGTCCAAGCTGACCGAGGAGTCCTTCGAAAGGGCGGTGTCGAAGGTCGCCCGCGCCACGGCCGAGCTGCTCTCGGCCCTGCCACCCCGCCAACAGCCGCCGCCGAGCCTCCCGCCCCTTCGCCGCCTGAAGGCCAAGGCCGAACCGCTGGCATGACCGGGCCGACCGAGGGCGCCCGGACGGCGTCGCAGTACGACGCCATGGCACGTGCCTACGCCGACTACAACGCCGTCAACGCCGCCAACGCTCACTACGAGCGTCCGGCCACGATGGCCATGCTCGGTGAGGTCGCTGGCAAACGCGTCCTTGAGGCGGGCTGCGGCGCGGGGTCGCTCACCGAGTGGATGGTCGACGGCGGCGCGGACGTAACCGCCTTCGACGTGAGCGGCGGGATGGTCGGGCTCGCTTCGGAGCGCCTCGGCGCCCGGGCGGCAGTGTTCCGCCACGACCTCCACGATCCGCTCGAGTTCGCGGCTGACGGGTCCTTCGACATCGTGGTCGCCTCACTCGTCCTCCACTACCTGCGCGACTGGGAGCCCGTGCTCACGGAGTTCCGCCGCGTGCTCGCCCCGGGTGGCGTGGTGATCTTCTCGACTCATCATCCGGCCTGGGACTGGCAGGAGTTCAACCCGGACGACTACTTCGCCGTGAAGCAGGTGACCGACACGTGGATACGAGCGGGGAGGCCCTTCGAGGTGACGTTCTGGCGTCGCCCCCTCCGGGCGATGACGGCTGCGGTAAGAGCGGCCGGTCTCGTGATCGACGATCTCGTGGAACCCGAGCCGCTCCCCGAGCTCGCCGCGCAGGACCCCGAGGACTACGAGCAGTTGCGGACGAGCCCGTTCTTCTTGCACTTCCGCCTCCGGGCACGACCGTGAGCTGACCGGCCGCGCGGGGACCGGCTCGCTCTGGCAGGATCGGAAGATGGATCTCTACGAAGCGCTCTATACGACCCGTGCCATGCGCCGGGTCCGGCCCGACCCGATACCTCACGAGACCCAGGCCCGTATCCTCGACGCGGCGATCCGGGCGCCGAGTGGTGGGAACACACAGCCGTGGCGTTTCGTCCTCGTGGACTCGCCCGAGATCAAGGCTGAGCTCGGTCCCCTCTATCGCCAGAGCATCGCCACCTTGTGGGATGTCTACTACCGGGCGCGGCTCGAGCAGGCCAACGCCGATCCCGACAAGCCGTCCAACCGGTCGCTTCTGATGGTGCAGCGTTCGGCGCAGTGGCTGGCCGACCACTATGAGGAAGTGCCGTTGTACCTCTTCTGTTTCGTGCGGTCGGACGGCGGCGCGGGCTCGATCTTCCCGGCGGCCTGGAGCGCCCAGCTCGCTGCCCGCGCGGAAGGGATAGGAAGCTCGCTCACGTCGGTTCTCGGGATGATGCACGCGGACGAGGTCCGCAGGGTGCTCCAGGTGCCGGACACCACGTGGGACAACGCCTGCATGCTCTCCTTCGGCTATCCGACGGGCCGCTGGGGCGTCGCGCAGCGGCTCCCCGTGGACAAGGTTGCCGCGAGAAACACCTGGTCCGGCTCCCTAGCCTTCTCCGTCCCGGAGCCCCTGTGGCACGGAGGCGCCTGAGCAGGCGATGACGGGACCGCGATGACCCGAGCATCGCAGCGCGCAGACGCCGCCATCTTCGGGGCGACCGTCTGCACCGTAGATCCGCTGCATCCCGCGGCCGAGGCGGTCGCCGTCCGCGATGGGCGGATCATCGCGGTCGGTGCCGCGGGCGACGTCCGCGCCTTGTGCGGACCCCACACCGAGGCGATCGACGGGACCGGCAGGTTGGTGCTCCCCGGGATCGTCGACGCGCACGTGCACCCGCCGATGGCCGGCATCGAGATGCTGCGCTGCGACCTCACCTCGGTCAGCACACGGGCGGAGTACGCCGCCGCCGTCGCCGCCTATGCCAACGCGCACCCTGGCACCGAGTGGATCCGCGGCGGCGGCTGGTCGATGGCCGCCTTCCCGAACGGACTCCCGGTGGCGGACGACCTCGACACCGCCGTCGGGAGGCGCCCGGTGTACCTGCCGAACCGCGACCACCACAGCGCCTGGGTGAGCTCCCGGGCGCTCGAGCTGGCCGGCATCACGGCGTCGACTGCCGACCCACCCGATGGACGTATCGAGCGAGACGGGAACGGCCGGCCGACCGGGGCCCTCCACGAAGGCGCCATGAAGATCGTCGAGCGGCTACTCCCGCGTCTGTCAGTCGACGATTACGCCGACGGCCTCCTCGCGGCGCAGGCGTACCTTCACTCGCTTGGCATCACGTCTTGGCAGGACGCCTGGGTGCCGCTGCACGGCGACGGAAGGGACGCGTTCACGGCCTACCTCGATCTTGCCTCATCGGGGCGCCTGACGGCTCGTGTGGTGGCAGCGCTCTGGTGGGAGCGGGACCGCGGCGAGGACCAGGTTGACGACCTGCTGGCGGCACGGGAGCAGGCGGCTGGCGTCGGGTCGGACAGGTTTCGCGCGACGAGCGTGAAGATCATGCAGGACGGGGTTTGCGAGACGTTCACGGCTGCCATGCTGACGCCTTATCTCGATGGCCATGGGCACGAGACGGGCAACTGCGGGCTCTCGTTCGTCGAGCCGGATGCGCTCAAGGCCTACGTGTCCCGGCTCGATGCGGAGGGCTTCCAGGTCCACGTCCACGCACTCGGCGATCGTGCGGTGCGGGAGGCGCTCGATGCCCTCGAGGCTGCTCGGGCAGCAAATCATTCCGGCGAGCGGCACCACATCGCGCACCTGCAGGTGGTCCATCCAGACGACCTGGAGCGGTTCGCGCCGCTCGGGATCACCGCGAACTTCCAGCCGCTGTGGGCGTGCGAGGACGCGCAGATGGTGGAGTTGACGATTCCGTACCTCGGGCCCGAGCGATGTGCACAGCAGTACCCGATCGGCAGTCTCCTCCGCCGAGGGGTCCCGCTCGCATTCGGTAGCGACTGGCCGGTGTCGACGCCGAACCCGCTTCACGAGCTTCACGTCGCGGTGCACAGGACGCCACCGGGCAAGCAGGAGCCGGGGGAACAGCCGGCGTTCCTCCCCGATGAGCGCATCTCGCTCGGGGCCGCTGTCGCGGCCTTCACCCGGGGGTCGGCCATGGTCAATCATCTCGAGCACGTGTGCGGGTCGATCGAGGTCGGCAAGGCCGCGGATCTCGTCTTGATCGACCGGAACGTGTTCGAGCTCGACGCGGCGGACGGCGACATCGCCGGCGGTCGGGCTCTCCTGACGATGGTCGGCGGCGAGGCGGTCTTCGAGGCACCCGGTCTCTGAGCGTTCCTGCCCCGGGTGATCACAGGATCAGAAGTGGCGGCGCCTGCGGCCGGTCACGAGGAGCACCATCGACACCGCGAGCAGGACGACGCCGACACCGAGCCCGGCGATGCCTCGCCTGGGGTGCTTTCCGACGACGAGCGCGTCGGCGGAGTGCCCTGGGATGAACGCCGGGAGCGAGTGCGCCGGGACGACGAAGTAGATGACGCCCACCGCCAGCGCTGCGAGCGCGACGACAAAGAGCACTCCCGCGATAAACGTCCGACCAGATTTCATTCGTCCACCATAGGACGGCGCGGTGCTCTCCGAAAGGGTCTCCGCTGAGCACGACGCCGGCGTGCTCCGACTACGGGAAGTGGACGACAACGCCCAGGTTAGGGCAGCTCCTGTTCGTACACCACGATCGACACGCGCTGTGCAACCTGGTCGTACAGCGACCGTGCGCGGCCGTTGAACTCCTGAGTGTGCCAGTAGAGCTTTTCCGCTCCCCGCCGCGCGGCCTCTACCGCGACCGCCTCGATCAGCTCGCGGGCTGTCGGGGTCCCGCGGGACTCGGGGGCGACGAAGAGGTCCTCGAGGTAGCAGTAGGACGCCGTCGTCCACGTCGAAGTGTGCAGGAGCGCATGCACGATGCCGACGAGCTCTCCGTCAGCCCCCTCGGCAACGAAGCCGAACATCTCGTCCCGCTGCTCACAGAGGCGATCGAACGTGGCCCGGGTCACGTCCTCGGGCAGCCCCTGCCGATAGAAACGCAGATACCCCTCCCACAACGCCCTCCATGAACTCCAGTCCGGAGCGGCGATCGGCCGGATCACGACGGTCACGGCACGAGCCTAGATTGAGCAGGTCTTGGGGGCGAGGGAGGGGAGGAAGAGCCGTGGGGCGTTTCGAGCAGAAGGTCGTCCTGATAACGGGATCCTCGAGCGGGATCGGCGAGGCCACGGCCCGGGCATTCGACGAAGAGGGCGCGAGCGTGGTCGTCAACTCCGTGACCTCGGTCGAGGCCGGCGAGAAGGTCGCCGCCTCGCTGTCGGACGGCCATTACGTGCAGGCAGATGTCGCCGACGCCGGAGCCTGCGAGCGGCTGGTCGCACAGACGATCGAGCGCTACGGCCGTCTCGACGTTCTCGTGAACAACGCCGGGGTGACGAAGGTCATCGCACATCACGATCTCGACGCCGTCGACGACGAGATCTTCCGTCGCATCCTCGAGGTGAACGTGATCGGCACGTTTCGCCTCACGAGGCTCGCCATGCCGCACCTGAAGGCCTCGGGCGACGGCAGCGTCATCAACGTGACCTCGGTCGCCGGCGTGCGGCCGAGCGGCAGCTCTGTGCCCTACGCCGTCTCCAAGGCTGCGCTCAACCACATGACCGCCTTGCTCGGCAACGTCATGGGACCCGGGGTGCGCATCAACGCTGTCGCACCCGGCCTCGTCCGCACGCCGTGGACGGCGGACTGGGGCCCCATCCACGATGCGATGTCGACCGCCGCTCCGCTCGGGCGCTCCGGTGAGCCGGAGGACATCGCGCAGGCGATAGTCGGCGTGGCCGCCAACCGCTACATGACCGGGCAGGTCGTCGTCGTCGACGGCGGCGTCAGCCTCCGTTAGGGCTGAAGGCCTTCCCACCGCTGCTGGCATAGAGGCTCTTCTTGGCCGAGGCCAGCTGTGCCCGCACGAGCGGCTCGAAGTGCTCGAGGGGCAACGTGTCGTACGCCGGGTCGAAGGCCGCCTGGTCGTACTCCTCGCAGAACTCGGCCGTGTAGTCGAACCACTCGTGGCCGCGGTACTTCTCGCGGGCGTCGCGGTCGAGGCCGAGGTAGTGGAAGAAGTAGTAGCCCTGGAAGACGGCGTGCTTCTCGACCATGAAGTGGTTCTGCTCGGAGACGAAGGGCTTGACGATCGCGGCGGCTATGTCGGCGTGGTTCGCCGGGCCGAGCGTGTCGCCGATGTCGTGCACGAGGGCGCAGAAGACGTACTCGTCGTCCCGGTTCGCCCGGTAGGCGCGAGTCGCTGTCTGCAGCGAGTGGGTCAGCCGGTCGACCGCGAAGCCCCCGAAGTCACCTCCGAGGAGCCGCAGGTGGGTGAGGAGGCGGTCCGGCAGGCCCACGAAGTTCTCGATGGCTGCGCCGCCGATGATGGCCCAGTCCTCCTTCGTGCCCTCGGTCATGGTGTGGAACTTGGCCTTCTCGGGTGTCTCGGTCTGCGTCGACATCTGCCCAGTCTCGGCCATCGCGCCGATGGATTCAAGCTCCGCCAGCGGCCGGAGCGACACCGTCGGGGCCGAGGTCGGCTTTGACGGTCTTCCCGAGGGCGTTCCTCGGTAGCTCCGGGACGAATCGGACGACCTTCGGCCTCTTGTAAGGAGCGAGCCTCTCGAGTGTGAACGCGATCAGTTCGGCTTCTGTCACGCTCGCCCCGGGAGCCCGTTCGACGAAGGCGACCACCTGCTCGCCCCACTCGGCGTCGGGCCATCCGACGACTGCGGCGTCCGCCACGCCAGGATGCTCGCGGAGCACGTCCTCGACCTCGCGCGGGTAGACGTTGAACCCGCCGCTTATCACGAGATCGGTCTTCCGGCCGACTATGCGCAGGTACCCGTCGGCGTCGAAGGCGCCGACGTCGCCGGTGCGGAACCAGCCGTCCTCGAACGCCGTCTCCGTCGCCTCGGGCCTCTCCCAATAGCCGCCGAACACGTTCGGGCCACGCACGAGGATCTCGCCGCTCCCGTCGTCGCGCACCTCACCGAGACGCAGGCCGACGCCGGGCAGTGGAAAGCCGACCGTCCCCGGCCGGCGCTCGCCCTCGTAGGGATTCGACGCGATCATGAGCGTCTCGGTCATCCCGTATCGCTCGACAATGCGCTGGCCGGTGCCCTCTTCGAACCTGCGGTGCAGCTCGGCGGGGAGCGGAGCCGAGCCTGAGACGCACAACCGGAGCCGCCGCAGCCTCGGCTCGGCCGCGAGCCGTGCGTACATGGTCGGCACTCCGAACAACATGGTCGCCGAGTGCCGCTCGATCGCCTCGCCCACGTCTTGCGCGTCGAAACGTGCCCGGAGCACCACAGATCCTCCCACCGCCAACGTCCCCTGCAAGCCGATCCCGAGCCCGTGGACGTGAAACAAGGGGAGGGCCGACACGAGGCGGTCCTCGGGGGTCCACTGCCACGCGGTCCGGACCGCCTCGCAACCCGCGACGAGGTTGCCGTGGCTGAGGAGAGCGCCTTTCGGCTGGCCTGTCGTGCCGGACGTGTAGACGAGGAGGGCGGGGTCGCCCGGCGTCGTGCCGTCGAGCATCGCCTCGGCGTGTCCGGTCCCGGGTGGCACGACGAGGTCTTCGCCGTCAATGGCGATCGTCAGGATCGGCATGTCGCCCGCCGCCTCTTCGACGAGGCGAGCTCGATCGGGGCTGTCCGAGACCACCGCCTTCGGCCGAGCGTCCCCGACGACGTGGCCGATCTCGCGAGATCGATACGCCGGGTTCATGGGCACGACTACGAGCCCGAGGCGGAGCGCCGCCACGTCGGCGACAGCGAGTGCGATCGACGGCGCGGCCGACATGACGACACGGTCGCCGGCCCGGAGCCCTGCCGCCGTCAATCGTCGCGCCAGCCGGCGAGTTTCCGCCTCGAAGCCGCCCACCGTGATCCAGCCGCGGTGGTCGTCGAAGATGACCGGCTTGTCCGGCGAGCTTGCAAGGGTTCGCGCGAACAGGCCGGACATCGGTTTCAGCCTAGGGCGCCCCCTCGGTCGGGCTCAGTGCTGGCCGAGGTAGAACGCGGTCCCCTGGTCGTCCTCGCACTCCGAGCTCCATCCGTAGGCCATGAGCTCCGGGTCGGTGGCGGTCCCTCCTTCCGCCCGGATACGGGCGACAGCCGACTGGATGTCGTCGACGCGGTACATGGGAAGGACGCGAGGACGGTCCGAGCCGCCGGCGAGGCCGGTCATAGGGGCGACGCCGACCGGCCCCCAGCCGTCCTCGCTGTGCCCAGGCTCGAATTCCCAGCCGAGCACGGTGCCGTAGAAGGCGCGGGCGACGGCGGAGTCGACGACGTGCATCGTGATGTAGGAGACATCGCCGTGCCGTTCGCCGTTCAGAGCCGGTCTCTCCTGGCGGCCCTCGGCCGGGGACAGCTCGTAGAGGGCGAAGCGCATGCCCTCGGGGTCGGTGCACATGGCCGAGCGTCCCCACGGTTCGTCGCTCACCTCCTCGACCGACCCGCCGGCCTGGCGGACCCGATCGACCGCTGAATCGAGGTCGTCGACGCCGTAGTTGCAGAAAAGGGTCGGGTGCTCGACTCCACCGGCGAAGCCGTGAGGCACCGCACGCCAGGGGACGTGGCGATGACCGTCTTCGGGCCATCCGAGAACCACGGCAAAGAAACGCCGCGCCCGCGCCTCGTCCGGCACCCACAACGACACGTACCCGGTGTCACCGTGGCGGATCTTCTCGGTGAGCGTCGGTCCCGCCACCATCCACCGGTGGGCGAAAGGGTCCCGGATGACGGCGTTCCTGCCATAGGGATAGTCGGCGGCCGGCCGCTCCAAGGTGGCGCCCTCCGCGAGGGCTCGTTCGACGGTCGCGTCGACGTCGGCGATGTTGAGCACGAGCGTGACGGTCGCGTCGGCACCCGGGACGGGGCCGGCGACGTGGCTCGCGGGCGATTCGTCCGACAGGTATACGAGCGTGCGACTCAGCTCCAAGGTGCAGTGGCCGATGCGGCCGTCGGGCATGAGTATCGGGTCGTCGACGAGGCGTGCGCCGAAGGCGGCGGCATACCACTCAATGGCGGTCTGGGCGCCACGGACCGCAAGGTACGGGACCACGCCGCCGGGGGCCAGCGGGTCGGGCGAGTCGGTTGCCGGGGAGGCCGCAGAGGCGCGTCGGGGGAGGGAGACGGTTGTCATGAGGGTGCTCGTTTCTCGCGTGGTGGACTGGGTGGAGAGTGCTTGTTCGAGACGGGTGCGGAGCCGGGCGGCGAAGGCTGGATCGGGGTCGACGGGCGCATTGTCGGAGCGCAGGCTCAGGAACGGATCAGGCATGGTCAGCCTCCCCAGCGAGGTAAGCGATCCTGAACGCGCTCCGGGCGCGGGCGAGCAAGGACTCGGTCCCGTGCTCCGAGCGGCCGAGCGCCCTCGCGACTTCGGTCACCGGAAGATCGTCGACATAGCGGAGCACGAGCGCCGCCCTGTGATTGGGAGACAGCTGCCCGAGGATCTCCCGGGCGTACAGCAAGTCGAGCTCGCCGACCCAGGGGTCCTCGTTCTGGGCCGCGGTCGTCTCGGAGCTCGCCACCGCCCGGAGGTTACGGTCCTCACGCTGGAGCTTGCGCCAGTGGTCGATGAGCTTGTGGCGGGCCACGCCGATCAGCCACGCCGTCGAGATCGTGGGCACGCTGTGGTGCATGCCAGGAGACGGCTCCTTGAGCGCTGCCGCTGCCGCGAGCCAGGTCTCCGATGTCAGCTCCTCCGCCGTCGCCACGTGGTGGCATCGCGCGAGCAGGTAGCCGTAGACGTGGGGCAGGGCCTCGTCGTAGAGGCCGAGCAGCGCGCCCGGGCTCTCTGGGCTCGCAGCCGGCTTTCCCGTCACACTGTCATTGTCGTCCGGAGCGGGCTGTTTCCGTCGGCCCGATCGCAGATTCGTCGGGGGGACGCCTCAGGTCAACGCCGCCTCAGGCGGCAGCGTGCTCGGCCTCGCGCTCGGACAGCCACTCCCACCAGGCGTTCGCTCCACGGCGCATGCCGTCGGCGACGAGGCGGCTGTCGTCAGAGTCAGAGCCGGATCTGCAGCAGGACTGAAGTGCCTCGAGCGTCCAGGAGGCGTGGTCGGCCTCCATCGTGGCGTGGACGTCCCAGAACTCGGTCGTGGTCTCGTCGCAGCCGTAGTGCACCCTGAGGCCGTCGCCCTTCGACCGGGCGATGGCTGCTGCCTGACACTCGTAGGAGGCGAGGACGCCGAGGGCTGCGAGGGGACTCTCGATCGCGGCCGACTCGTAGGTGGCGACGAGCTCGGTGGTCTTCGGTGTCGCTGCCACGCCAGGCTCGGCGCCGACCCCAACGGCGAAACCCTCGAACAGCTCGACGTGCGCCCTCGGCTCGGACAGCTCGTCTGCCAGGTTGGCCTGGACCAGCGAGCGGGCAGTCCCGGCGGGGAGGCCGTCGGCTATCGACCGCAGGGCACGAGGCAGGGCCGCCTCGACGTGGCGGTACTGCTCGGCGTAACGGGCGAGCTCGCCGGTCTCGAGCTCGCCGGCCTGCCACCGTTGGTAGAAGGGGTGATCGAGGAGCCGGCGGTCGGTCAGTGCTGCGGCGAGTGCCGCGTCGAAAGGAGAGCTGGCCATGGGCCGACGCTAGCTCGCGCGGCAGGTGCCGCGTGGCTCTTTCGGCTCTCCGGTGACATGCTTGCGCCATAGGAGGCAACGATGACGACGATCGAGCCGGCACTCAGGTACCCAGGGATAAGCGCGCAAGGTTTTGCTCACCCGGCTGACCGGGCGGCCGCCGCCGCCATCCACTCGATCCCGATGCTCGACCAGGCGATCAAGTGGCTCTCTGAGTTCCAGGGCGAGCGAGTGATGCGCCAGCTCTACCTCGGCCAGGCGGTTCGGCTCGGCGAGGACCAGCTGCCGGCGATCTGGGCGATGCAGCGCCAGTGCGCCAATACCCTCGACGTCGCCGAGTGCCCGAAGCTCTACGTCACCCAGCACCCGTTCGGCAACGCAATGACGGTCGGGACGAAGGAGCCGGTGACCCTCGTGCTGTCCGGGCTCGTCGGCGGCTACTCCGAGGAGGAGCTCCGCTCGGTGCTGGCGCACGAGATGGGCCACGTGCTGGCGGACCACGTCGGGCTCACCACCGCTCTCGTCATCGTGCACAACGCACTGAGCGGCGTGCTCGCGACCCAGCCCTTCTCCAAGATCCCCCTCCAGGCGCTGTACTACGCGCTCCTCGAGTGGTCCCGTGCCGCCGAGCTCACGTGCGACCGGGCGGCCGCTCTCGTCGTCGCCGACCCTCGCATCCCCTGCCAGACGCTCATGAGGATCGCCGGGGGCCCGGTGAAGGACATGAGCCTCGATGCTTTCATCCGCCAGGCGACCGAGTACGAGAACGAGGAAGACCCGTTCGCGCGGTGGTCGCGCTTCTTCCGGGAGATCAGGTCGACGCACCCATTCCCGGTCCGGCGGGTGAAGGAGCTCATCAACTGGGTGGCCGTCGGCGACTACGACCGCATCCGTTCGGGTGACTACCTCCACCGGGGTCAGGAGCCGCCACCGTCGGAGGAGTTCGACAAGATGTTCCGGCACTACCGGTCGCGTTTCTCGACGATCCTCGATCGTGCCGGGTCGGGCATCCAGACGGTCGTCGGCCGCGTGAGCACGTGGCTCGGCGGGACCGGTGGCGCTGGTGCGGCCGGTGGGACTGGCGGAGCTGGTGCGGCTGGCGGGGCCGCCAGTGGCAATGGGGATGACGACGACTTCGGCGACTTCGACGACGACGGAGACGCGTAGTCTCAGGTCGCCGGCCTCTGCGGGCGCACCGACGCCCTCGCTGTGAGACCTACCCCGTACTCGTTGTGCGCGGTGACCATGATCGTCCACTTCACGCCCCAGTCAAGGCCATGGAAGTGGTGGGAGACGGCATCTGGCGAGAGCTTCGCCACCTGTTCAGGCAGCCCCTCGGCGATCGCGCGGACGCGGTAGTACGTGATCGGGCTGCCGCCGTCGCTCTGTGGAGCTTGCCAGCCGATAGAAGCGGAATCAGGGCCGACTCCGACGACCTCGATCTCGGGCCTGCTCGGAGCGCTGTCGGTGTAGCCGAAGACGGCTGTCTTCACTGCCTTCGAAGCGCCGTACCCGGTCGCGCCGGACTCGACGGTCTCGAGCGTGATGGCGACAGTCGTTCCCGCGGTGCCGGGCGGAGCACGAACCTCGACGGAGTTGTACGAGCCGCAGTCAAGGAGCGCCTGAGCGTTGGCGAAATTCTCGGCGAGCGTCTTTCCGAACCACACCGAGGTGACGCAGCCGAGATTCTGGCCGGTGATGGTCACGTGGGTCCCCCCGTGCGCCGGCCCGGAGGCCGGGCTAGCGCTCGTCACGACCGGGTTGCCGGGCGGGTAGATGATCATCGAGGTCTGCGCGTGGGACCTGCTGCAGCCGGTAGCGGTACAGAGCCGGACCTTTACGACAGCAGGGTTCTGCTGCGGGTTGAGAAGTGTCGCCTCGCGGTCCGACCCGATGTCGAGCGTGTACTGGGTCGCGAAGGAGTACGGCGTGTAGGCGTCAGTGAATTCCGCCATGATCGTCCCCTCGAGACCGTTGCCGATGACCGTCACCTTCTGCCCTCCGAGAGCGGTAGCCGCCGACGGGGACACACTCACGAGGTATGGCCGGCCGGCGTAGGTGGCCTGCTCGGAGCCGGACGTGCCTCCAAGTGTCTCGATGGAGACGGGTACATCCAAAGTGTCCGTCGTCACTTGCTCGGGCGGCGCTGTCACCTGGATCTCGGTTCCCGAGACGTAGCTGTAGTTGGCGTCGAGCGAGTACTCGGACGAGGTCGGCCCGAAGAACAGGCCTTCGATGGCGAACAGGTTGAGGCCCCTGCCGTCGATGGTGACGGTGGTCGTGCCCTTCTCGCTCGCGTACGAGGCCGGACCGCCCTCTGCGGTCGACAGGCTCGTGATCGCCGGCGCCGGGAAGTAGTCGTACTCGCTCGGCGCGGGCACGACCTCGCAGCCACATCCCGGTGGTGCCGGGATGACTCCGTTCGGGTTGAACACGGTCGCGCCTTCGTAGGCAAGATCGATCGGGTACTGCTCGCTCGAGCCGTTCGCGTTGGCCACCACGACCTGTGTCTGGCACATGTCGTCGGCCGAGCTGAGGCTCGTCTCGCACTTGGTGCCCGAGGACGAGAAAGCGGGAACGACTGCAGTGATCTCGAAGGGGTTGTCGACCGTGAATCTCGTCGCCGTCACCGTCCCGAACGTCACCGAGCTGACGGCGACGCCGTCACCGGAGAAGCCGGACCCGAGGATCGTGACCTTGTTCCCACCGGCCTCGGCTCCGCCGTAGCTGCTGATGCCCGTGACAGCAGGCACGGGGCCATTCGTGTCGTTGTCGACACTGTCGATGATGCTCGCCGGGGTGATCGGGCTCGATTCGCCGTCGGTGAGCGTCACCGTGAGGACCGCCGGCCCAGAACCGTCGCTCGTCGGATCAGTGGGCACGAGATAGTCACCAGGCGGAGCGTCGAGCGAGATCGTGGTCGGGCTCTCGACGGTGTAGGCGTCGGCCGGCAGGAGGATGTTGTTGACCCAGATCTTGCTCACGTCGGGAGCGCTGCCTTTCTCGAAGCCGGTGCCCGTGACGGTGACCGTAGACGGGCTCCCGTTCGTCTCGACGACAGAAGGGTCGACGTTCGAGATGGTCGGTCGTGTCGCCGAGACGGCGTACGAGCAGAGGTAGTACGCGAGCCCGTCTCCGCCGCTCGGCGTCGTGAGCTGCGGGCTGCCCAGTCCTGACGCCATGTCGTAGCCGGTCGTTGACGCGAACACCTTGCCGTTGTCGATGTCGTAGCTGTCGTTGTTGCCGGTCGTGATGTCGTTGAACGAGGCGGCGTACGAAGCCCGGCTCGATGCGACGGCGTAGAGGAGCGGGCTGACGAAGCCCACGCCGCTCGTCGTCAAATCGTTGCCCTGGCAAGTCACTGACGCATTCACGTCCGCCAACAACCCGGCCCATATCGGTGCGGAGGAAGAGGTCCCTCCGATCGTGGTCCACCCCGATGCCCCGGGACCGAAAGAGGCGCTGTAGACCGTCACCGCTCCGGTGAACTCGTCAGCCTGTGCCGAGACGTCAGGAACTTCCCGGCAGGGATCGTCACCGGTCGCGCCGCCGAAGGTCCCTCCGTCCGGGTTGCCCTGGCAGAAGTGGTCCCCCTCCACCTTCTCGGCGGTCGCTACGGTCGCCGCCGGATCGACGCCGGGGACGGTCGCGCCGGCCTGCCATGAAGGCATCACCCAGGAGTTCGAGATCCCGCCCCCACCCGCGCCGCCGAGTGCTCCGTCGTTCCAGACGTGCTCTTCCGGAGGTTGGGTGGCGTCCTCGATGGTGGTCCCACCCACCGAGACGACGTACGGCTGGCTTCCCGGATCGTCAACGGAAAGGTACGGGGCCACCGGGACCGATGTCTCGAAGCCGTTGCAGTCGTCGCTCCCACTGTCGCCGGCGGCCGCGAACACACTCTGGCCCTGGGCTGCGGCCTCCTCGAAGAGGGCATTTTCTTCCTGTTGGAAACCGGGCTCGCCCTGCTGGAGCGCGGTCTCGCAGAAACCCCAGCTCACCGTGACGACCTCGTCCCTGTCGGACGAGATGATCTGGTTGAACTCGTCCAGGCCGCCGAAGGCCGTGTTCGGCGCCTCGTAGACGTCGATGGTGGCACCGGGTGCCATCGCGGAGACGTCCTCGACGTCGAGGATCGACTCACCGGAACCAGGGCCCGGCGGCTGGCCGCCGTCGAGGCTGTGCACGTGGAGGCGGGCAGCCATCTCGGATGCCTGGGCCTTCCCGAAGTAGCACTGATCGAACGTCTTGACGTCCGACGGCCTGAGCGACTTCGAGCTCGTATACCGCGATCGACTGGCCTCGACCGGTGTCGCCGGTTCTGTACAAGCCGAACGCCCCGTAGGCATTCGCGATCTGGTCGTCCGTCAGGCCGCCCAACGAAGTGGCAGCCGCCTTCGCCGCCGGGCAGGCAGACGGTGCGCCGGTCACGTGCTCGACGGTGCCCGCCTTGGCCGGGGGATGGGACTCAGCCTCGGCCTTGGAGGCGCGGAGCAGCCCCTCGGGAGTGGCCCGCACGAGGTCGTCGAGCCCGACCACGAGGTTTACCTGCGAAGCGAACCAACTAGGAAGCCGGACGGCGGTAGTGGTGGCACGGCCGACGGTCCCGTCGGGCAGCCGGAAGTCGGCGAGCCCAGTGTGGAACGCCGCCTCCATCTGGCGCGCACTGCCACTGAACTTCACGAGCAGGCCGTTCGGCGACAGGCCGTCGACTCGCAGGCCGTCGCTCGTGAGCGAGGCCTTCACTGCGTCGATGGTCGCCTCTGTCGGCCCGAACCTCCGGGCGAACTCGCCGCCTCTCAGGTACCGGTGGAACTCCGGCGAGCCCTTCGTCGTCGCCGAGGAGATGAAGCGAACGAGGCCGGCCTCGTCGCGCGGTCGTAGGCCGATCGCAGCCTCGATGTTCGTCGACGGGCTGACTGGCCCGATCAGCTCGGACCGGCCGATGACCGCCGGAGCCCGCATGACCGTCTCGAGCCGGTTCATCTGAGCGGGCGGGGCGGACACAGACGCGGATGCGGTCGAAGCCACGGCCCCGAGCCACGGCAGCGACATCGCCACGACGATCGCCGAGACCGTCACAAGTCGTGTGCTGATCGGTGCCGTGCGCACTGTCTGTCCTTTCATCGCGTCCAAGTAGCTAGGCGGTGCTGCCGAGTGAATCGAGGAATTGGGCGACGATCGGGCCGTCGGTCGGGCCACCGTTGCCCGGCGAGTCGATCACGACCATGGCGAACGCTATGTCACCGTTGAACCCCATGAGCCAGGCGTCGATCGGAAGTGGATTGCCGGTGCCGTACTCGGCCGTTCCCGTCTTGGCGTAGGTGCCTGCCGGGAGGCCCGTGCCCGCGGCGGTCCCGGACTCCACGACCGAGAGCATCATCTCGTGAAGATCGCTGACGAGGAGTGAGGACAGGGGAGCTGTTGGGGCGCTCTCGGCGGGGGCACCCTCGGTGATCCACGGAGTACGGACGGTGGAGGTGTCGATGTCAGCGGCGACCATGGCGAGATCGAGCGGGCTCATGACGACCTTCGACTGCCCGATCGCGCTGGCGGCAAGATCGGTCTGGCCGACGTTGACCGGTACCGACCCGCCGAAGACCGGCATGCCGACCTGAAGGTTGGTGCCGAGCCGGTAGATCGATGCCGCGTCGTGGAGGCTGCTGTAGTTGAGGTTGGCCATTGTGAGGCCGATGAACGCGGTGTTGCACGAGACGGTGAACGCTTGGAGCAGGTTGGAGACGGGGCCCTCGCTGCCGGCGTTGTGCAGGTTCTCGCCGTCGACGTCTATGACGGAGGGACACGTCGCCGGCGAGGCGGGGGTGAGGCCGCCGTCGATCAGGGCCGTGGAGGTGACCACCTTCATGGTCGAGCCGGGAGGCTGCTCACCTTCGAGCGCGAGGTCGCTTCCTTGCGAGGTGTTCGCGACGGCGAGGATCTTCCCGGTCGAGGCTTGGATCGCGACGAGGGCGGCCTCGTTCGGCGCGCTCGCGAGCGCGTCGCTCGCGTCCTGCTCGATCGTCGGGTCGATGGTTGTCCGCACAGGAGTGCCAGGGGAGTCGGGAAACGTCGCGAGGAGGGTCGTGACAGGCGTCCCGCTGGCGGTACCCCTGGTCGTGCCGGTGCCTGTGCCTTTCCGCTGCGTGACTGCCGAGATCTGTGCCCCGGCGGTGCCGGCGAGCTGGCTCTGGTAGGCCTGCTCGAGTCCCCCCTGCCCGACGGTGCTCGTCGAGTCGTATGGGCGACCGAGCTTTTTGAGCTCGGGCTTCGTGATCACACCGAGCGTCCCTACGACACCGACGAGCGCAGTCGGCGTCGATCCGGTGCCGCCCAGTGACTCGAAGAACACACCGGGAATCGGATAGAGCGTCGCTTCCAGTTGCTGGTACCGGCCCCAAGTCACGGTGATGACGGGCTCGAAGGCCGTCGGGTCGGCCGTGGCCGCCGTGATGGCCGCGCTCGTCTCCGGGGCGGTCGCGCCCGCGGCGATGAGCGACTTCGCAAGCGAGGTCGCGTTCTTGATGTAGCTACCCCGCAGCCCGATCACGACTGACACGGGCACGGCCGGCGAGATCGGAGTGCCGTCGGCCGCCAGGATGGGTGCGCGCTGAGGCCACTCGTAACTGAGCTCGTACCGTCCACCGGACCCGAAAGCCGGGTTGATCGTGGCCGGCGACCAGATCACGCGCCAACGGCGCCGAAGGTAGCGGAGGTCGACCGTTGTGTGGACGGTCCAGGCACCGACGACGGCCAGGTCGAGGTGCTCGGTGACTGACACGCTCGCGCGCGACCGGCGTGTGTGAATTGACCCTCGTGTGTAGGACTCGGAGCTAGCGCCGAGGGTCGAGAGTGCCTGGGCGTTCTGGGACCGGAAGTCCGCCGGCGGGTCGTGGACGAGCTTCGCGAGAGCGCCCCAGTCATGGCCGCTCCACGCAGCTAGGTACTCCGAGACGACGGGCGCCGGACTGGGTATCGGAGGCGGCCCGGCAAACACGCTGCACCCGGTCAGGCAACCGGCGAGCACCGCCAGTGAGACAGATACGCGACCGAGCTGCGTGCGGCTCGCCGAGCGCCGCGCCCCCGCACCGCTTCGTCCCATCGGCGGGATGTTAGGAGACGCCGTCTCTTTCCCAGTGGCAGCAGGCGGTACGGGAACGACAGACCTCGCAGGCCGTCAGCCCGCGCCCGGACGCGACGAAGCCGCCGGTGCAGTGGGGGGAGCTGCGCCGGCGGCTTCGCGGGAGGGCCTCAGGCGGCTGGTCCGGCCGCCAAGACGATCGAGGCCGTGTGCCTTGTCCCGGAGGTGTCCACCCAGGTGACCGAGACGGTCTTGCCTGGCTGGTCGCCCTTCAGCGCCGCCGCCAGCGCCGCAGGGTCGGCGATCCGATTGCCGTTCAGTGCCACGATGACATCACCGGCGGAGATGCCGGCATTGGCGCCGGGATACTGGCTGACCGCCTGGGCGACCACGGCTCCGTAGCTGACGGGTAACGACAAGCCGCCGAAGGCGTTCTGCTGGGCTGCCGCAACGCTCTCGACGTCGACGCCGATGATGCCTTTCTGCCCGATCAGGATGGTGTTCGAGGCCTTTCCTTGCTGGATCTGCTGGGCGATCAGGATCGCTCGGTCGATCGGAATGGCGAAACCTATGTTCGACGCCGTCTGCGCCGCCGACCCGGTAGCGGCCGCCGTGTCCATGCCGATCACCTGACCGGCTGCGTTGACGAGGGGTCCGCCGGAATTACCGGGGTTGATCGGCGCATCGGTCTGTAGCAGGCCCTTCAGATGCTCCGACGTGGTTGCACCTTCGTCGCTCGCCGTGATGGAGCGCCCGAGCGCCGAGATGATGCCGCTCGTGACGGTGGGCGTGCCACCGAGCCCGAGGGCGTTGCCGATGGCGACGACAGGGTCTCCGACCTTGACAGCCGAAGAGTTGGCGGTCGTGACGTGCGGGAGGCCCGACGCGCCTTCGAGCAGGACGAGGGCCACGTCGTCAGTCGGGTCGGCCCCGAGCACCTTCACAGTGAACTTCTGGCCCTTTCCGTCGACCTGGGCGGTGATGGTCGTCGCGCCCGCGATCACGTGGTTGTTCGTGAGCACTTCGCCGTTCGAGGTGAGGATCATGCCGGTGCCTTCGGCCTCGGCGTCCTCAGTGCTCAGGATGGACGTGATGTCCACCGTTGCAGGGTCGACCTTGGCAGCGATGGCGGGGATGTTGAGCTTCGTCTGAGACGCGCTCCTCGGGTTCGTGGGCGTGGGGATCGTCTGTGTCGGGGTGTGCCCGGCAGTGTTGGTCTGGCCGCGGCCGATGAGTGCGCCGGCGGAGGCGGCGGCAGCGATCAGTGCGACGACGACCACACCGGTGAGGACCCGGCGCGAAGTGCGAGACGGAGGCGTTGCCGGGGCGGAGGGCTCGTACCCCCCGTAGCCACCCGGTCCGGAAGGGCCACTCGGGCCGGACAGGTCGCCCGGCCCGCCGAATGAAGGCTGAGCTCCATAGGGCGTCTGGGAGCCGTAGCCATAGGGAGGCTGGGCGCCGTAGGGAGGCTGTGACCCGTAGGGAGGCTGTGACCCGTAGCCCGGCTGCCACCCGGGAGGAGCGCCGGGCACAGGCGGGGCAGGGGGTGCCCAGTTCCCGCCTGGCAGAGGTTGCCACTTGGGCTGATCGTCGCCGGCGGGTTGGCCCGGCTCAGGTGTGGCCGGCGTGACGGCCGTCACCGGCTCGCCGGCGGCCGTCACCGGCTCGCCGCCTGTGAGGGTCTCGTCGGCGTCTTGTTCGTTCTCGCCCGGATCGAATGGGTTGGTATCCATCTCTTCGCTCCTGATGCGGCACCATGCGGTGCCTCGCTCGTATGCCCCCATGATTCCCGACCAACCTGGGAGATCTCTGAGACGCCGCTGGGGAGTTCTAAGGACTTTAGAGGCGCCGGCGTATCGGCCGGAGCAATCGTGGTCGGGCCGGCACCTGGCAAGATCATCGGATGGTGCTCGAACACGCAGTCCTCGACGTGAAGCCAGCCGAGACCGAAGGCTTCGAGGATGCCTTCGCCGCGGCCATCCCTCTCATCGCCACGTCGCCCGGGTGTCGTTCCGTCCGGCTGGAGCGTTGTGTCGAGCAGGGGAGTCGCTACCTGCTCCTCGTCGAGTGGGACTCCCTCGAGGCCCACACGGAAGGCTTTCGCGGGTCGCCCGTCTACCAGCAGTGGCGGGCATTGCTCCACCACTTCTACGAGCCGATGCCGACCGTCGAGCACTACGAGGCGGTGCTCGGGTCGGCGACCTCGTGACCGATCGATGAAGGCTCTCGTCTTCCGTCACGATCTCCGTCGGGAAGCTGCCGCCAAGCTGGCAGGCGCCATCGACCCCCGAGGGTTCGTCGCCGGCTTTGCGCCCGTCCGCCTGGAGGACGTGCCCGAGCCGCAGGTCCCGGGCCCGGGCTGGGTGACGTGCCAGACCATCATGAGCGGGCTGTGCGGTTCCGACGTCAAGCAGATCGTCCTCAATGGCCGGCGCGACAACCCGCTCACGGCGCTCGTCTCTTTTCCCCACATCCTCGGGCACGAGGCGGTGGCACGACGCCTCGACACCGGCGAGCGCGTGGTCCTCAATCCGTGGCTCTCCTGCGTGCCGAGAGGTGTCGACCCGCCCTGCTCGGCGTGTGCAGAAGGCCGGTATCCGTGGTGTCGGAGTTTCGCCGTGGGGCCGCTGCCAGTCTCGATCCACCTCGGGAACTGCTCAGGCGCGGGAGGGGCGCACGCCGAGCGCTTCGTGGCGCACGAGAGCCAGCTCTTCACCGTGCCCGACGGTGTCCCCGATGAGGCTGCCGTGCTGGCGGATCCGGTCAGCGTGTCATTGCGGACGGTGCTGTTGGCGCCGCCCCGCGAGGGCGCGCCCGTGCTCGTGTACGGCTCGGGGCCGCTCGCGCTGGCGGCCGTGGCACTCGTGAAGAAGCTGTACCCGTCCTCGCCGGTGTGGGCCGCGACGCGGGCCGGGCCTAGGGCCGAGCTGGCGCGGGGGATGGGTGCTGACGAGGTGTTGCCGACCGGTCCCGACGAGCTCGTGGCGGCCGTTGCCGGCAGATGCCGGGCGACGCCGATCATGCCGTGGAGCGGGAAGGCGTGGCTGCAAGACGGGCCTTGTGCGGTGTACGACACGATCGGGAGCACCGAGACCGTCGAGACCTCCCTCAGGCTGCTCGAGACGGGCGGCACCTTGGTCATCTCGGGTGTGGAGCCGCCCGGCCGGTTCGAGTGGACGCCGCTCTACTTCAAGGAGCTGCGGGTGATCGGCTCGAACGCGTTCGGCGTCGAGGACGTGGCCGGCTTACGCCAGCACGCTTTCTCCCACTACCTGTCCTGGGCGCTCGGGGGGCTCGACCTCACCCCGCTCGTCACCCACAGCTTCCCCCTCGAGAATTGGCGGGACGCCGTGCTGGCGGCGAAAGATGCCCGCCGCAGCGGAGCAGTGAAAGTGCTGCTCGTGCCGTGACGGTGTACAGGCGAGCTGTGGCGGTGGGCGGCGGCCGTCAGCCCCGCGGGCTCCGCGCCGGCAGGCCTAGCTTGCGGTGGTCCCACGTGACCGTGCGCGACACGTGCAGCTTCACGACGATCCGCTTGTTCAACATGGCCTGGACGAAGGGCTCCATGTCCCCGGAGTAACCGCCGTAGTACCGCTCGAAGACGCTGACGCCGAGGGCCAGCAGGCGCTCGGGCTCCTCGACGATCTCGGCCGTCCCGACGAGCTCGACGCCGCGGAGCGTCTCATAGGTGTCGCCCGCCTCCATGAGGACGGTCATGTTCGGGTTCCTCTTGAGGTTCTGTGCCTTCTGAGACTTGGCCTTCGTCTCGACTGCGATGCATCCTTCGAGGAAGCCGTACCACATGGCGACCGCGTGGATAGTCCCGTCGTGGTTGAGGGTGCACATCGTCATGGCGCGTCGCTCGGCGAGGAAGGCCGACACCTCGTCATCGGTCATCTTGATCTGGGCACGTTGATTCACTCCGTGACCCATCGCAGGCGTTGAGCTCATGCCGCATCCTTCCTGGTCCTGGCAGCCTTTGGCAACAATGTGGGTGTCGCGGGAGCCGGGGGCGGACCCAGGAGAGGCCCTTTTGGCCCTAAACTTGTGGTTTCCGTGCACCCCGGACCTCCTATGAGAATGTCGATCACTCCTCCTTTTCGCGCGAGAGCACCATGGCGCGCCCGTGCCGCACTTGCCGGCTCTCTCGGCGCCATCGCCCTCGTGGCGGCGTCGTGTGCTGCCGCGTCGGCAGCAGGGAACGGGTCCCACCACGACCCCTCGGTGGGGACGGCTCGAGACTCTTCACGTCACGCCGGGGTCGACGTCAGCGCTCGATTGTTCCCGCGTCCGGAGTGGCCGGGATCGCCGGCAGGGACGACCGCCACCTCTACGACGTCCGAGCTGCCGGCCCCCGCACCCGGCCTCGTCGCCGGGCGCGTGACCGTCGTGGGGGACTCGGTGACCGTCGACGCCGGGCCCGCCCTGCAGGCGCTCGTTCCGGGCTGCCAGTTGGACGCGCAGGTGGGAGAGCAGTGGGAGACGGGCATCGCGGCGCTCGAGCAGCTCCGCTCGTCGGGCCAGCTCGGGTCGATCGTCGTCGTCGCTCTCGGCACGAACGGTCCTGTCTCGGCCGGCGAGTTCGCCCAGATGATGTCAGCCCTGCGAGGAGTGAGCCGGGTCGTGTTCGTCACCGACCATGCGCCCGACAACTGGGAAGAGCAGAACAACGCGATGTTCAAGGCCGAGGTCCCTCACTACCCGACAGCCAGGATCGCGGACTGGGACGCCGCAGCCAAGGCGAACCCGTCGTGGCTCTACTCCGACGGCACCCACATGCCGATCGGGGGCGCCGGGGCGTACGCGTGGGCACGGCTCGTGAAGGCGCAGATCTGAACCGGAAGCGCCGACCAGAGCGGTAGACAGGAACGATGGCACCGATCCGAGCAGTGCTCGCGGCCGAGCCGCCGGCCGAGCCCGATCCGCAGGCCGAGCTGCCTGACGGCCCTGCCGGCCCTGACGGCCGGCTCCCCGGGCGCCTCGGCGAGGTCGAGGAGTCGGATCTGCCCGAGGGCGACGTCACCGTCCGCGTCCACTGGTCGAGCCTCAACTACAAAGACGGCCTCGCCGTCACCGGCAAGGGCAAGGTCGTGCGCAGCTTCCCCATGGTGTGCGGGATCGACCTCGCCGGAGTGGTCGAGCAGTCGACTGCGCCCGGAGTCGAGCCGGGCCAGGAGGTCATCGTGACCGGGTGGGGTCTCGGAGAGGATCGCTACGGCGGGTATGCCGATCTTGCGCGCGTGCGCGGCGAGTGGGTGATCCCAGTGCCAGACGGTCTCGACATGCGCAGGGCGATGGCGATCGGCACCGCCGGTCTGACCTCGATGCTGTGCGTGCTCGCTCTCGAGCGCCACGGCCTGACGCCCGAGGTCGCGGGCGGGATGCCGGTGGTGGTCACAGGCGCCGCAGGAGGAGTCGGCAGCGTCGCGGTGGCGCTGCTGGCTCAGCTCGGCTACGAGGTCACGGCCGTGAGCGGAAGGGTCGAACAGGGGGAATACTTCCGGGAGCTCGGGGCCACGGGCGTGGTCGCACGCTCGGAGCTCGCGGAGGCCAGCCCGCGAGCGCTCGACCGTGAGACGTGGTCCGGAGGCGTTGACGCCGTCGGCGGCGCGATCCTCGCAGCCATCCTCCGCCAGACGCGGTACGGGGGTTGCGTAGCCGCCTGCGGGCTCGCAGCGGGCACCGACCTGCCTACGACCATCCTCCCGTTCATACTCCGCGGGGTTGACCTGGCCGGAGTGGAGTCCGTGCGCTGTCCGACCGAGCTCCGGGTCCGGGCGTGGGACCGCCTGGCGGGCGACCTCCCGCGGGACCTGCTCGATGCCATGACGGTCGAGGCCTCACTCGAGGACGTTCCGGCGCTTGCAGAAGAGATCCTCGCCGGGCGCACCCGGGGCCGGGTCGTGGTGGCGGTCAACCCCTGACATGCCTGTGTACGGCGTCCCCCCGAGCGTGTACCGGAACGGTGGTGTCGCCGGGCCGGCGCCGGGGACGTGGCCGGGCACACCGGTCGAGACGGCCGTGGTGCTCGCAGGGGGAGGCAACCGCGGCGCGGTGCAGGTGGGCATGATGCGGGCGCTCGTGGAACGCGGCGTGATCCCCGACGTCTTCATCGGCACCTCCATCGGGGCGATCAACGGCGCTGGGTTCGCTGGGGCTCCAACCCTCGAGGGCGTGTACCTGGCGGCCGACGTCTGGCGGCGGATCGCGGCGAGCGATGTGTTCCCGAGGAGTAGGTTTCACGGAACCTGGCGTTTCTTGGACAAGCGGCCGTCTGTGTTCCCGATCGACGGCCTCCGCGGGGTTGTCGCCGCGTACTTGCGTTTCGAGCGGTTGGAGGACGCGCCCGTCCCGCTCCTGCTGATAGCGACACGGCTCGACGACGGTGCCGAGGAGTGGTTCACGACCGGTTCGGCCCTCGATGCCATCATGGCCTCGGCTGCCCTGCCAGGCATGTACCCCTCGATCGAGATCGGCGAGCACCGATATTTCGACGGCGGTGTGCTCAACAACGTCGGCATCTCCGCCGCGCTGGCTACCGGCGCCAAGCGGGTTTACGTCCTGTTGTGCGACCGGGTCGATGCGTCGGCCCCGTCGTTCTCCCGCCCCTTCGAGGCGATGTTCGCAGCGTTCTCCCTCGCTCTCGGCGCACGCGTACGCCGCGATCTCGCAAGCGTGCCGTCCGACGTGGACGTCATCGTCATCGAGCAGCCCGGCTCGGCGATCTTCGATCCGCAGGACTTCTCGAAGACCGACGACTTGATCGAGCAGGGCTACCTGGCGGCGCGTGAGGTGCTCGACGAGTACGAGCGTGCGCGGCGGGTGGCAGGAGGCGGTTCGGGTGGCTCAAGTGAGCGCGAGCGGGACCTCGTGGCACGGCTCCGGAGGGTCGGCGCCGCCCGACGCAGGGATCACCCTTTGCCGAACGCTGCCTCGCGAGCAGACGAAGTCCCGCCGGGGTCGACTCGGTAGGCCAGCTGCCCGCCCGCGACCTCGACTCGCTCGGCATCGCCCCGGAGCCGAAGAAACTCGAGGTGGGCAAAGGTCTCGCTCTCTGCCATCATCCCCCAGAGCGGCTTTCTGAAGAGTTGCTGCGAGAGCTCGACGACAGTCGCCTGACCGGCCGAGCGCCCGATCTCTCGCAAGGAGGCCAGCCGCTCGTCGTGATGATCGACGATCTGCCGCACCCGCTCCTCGAGGGCAGGGAAGGGATGACCGTGGGCGGGGAGTACGTTCGTCACGGGTCCGAGTGTCAACAACAGGGCCAACGACTCGAGAAACGAGCCCAGCGGATCCCGCAAGGGCGACAACCCACCTACGTGCGGCGTGATCGTCGGCAGCACGTGGTCGCCGGAGATCAACAGCCCCTCGGAGGGGTCGTAGAGGCAGAGGTGGTCGCCGGTGTGGCCGGGGGTGTGGACTGCCCTCCACTCGCGGCCCGCGAGGACAAGCGTGTCGCCGTCGTCGACTCGCCTGGTCGGGATCGGTGGTCGGAGGGCCGGCACGAGGCCGCGGGTCGCCAGGCGCCTGAGCGCCTTCTGGCGGCGGCTAGTCGGGAAGGGGGTCCCGCCCCAGGGGGTGCGACGGGCCCTCATCAGGGCGAAGTAGCCCGTGTCGTCTTCTTCTGCCTCGCCGGCTGCGTCGCCGGCTGCGTCGCCGGCTGCGTCGCCGGCTGCGTCGCCGGCTGCATCGGCATGAGAGTGCGAGTGCGAATGCGAATGCGGCTGCGAGCGTTCGAACCAGGTGTGGAAACGTCGCTCGGCGACGAGCTCCGCATCGGCTGCGTGAGCGAGCCGGCCGGCCGAACCGAAGTGGTCAGGATGGGAGTGGGTGATGAGGACGGTATGGACATCGGACAGTTTGAGGCCCGCGTCCTTCAGGCGGGTGCGCAACGCTGACCAGGTCTCTTTGCCCGGAAGACCGGCGTCGACGATGGCGGCGCCCTTGGCGTCGATGAGGGCGTAGGAGTTGACGTGGCCGAGACCGGTGAAGTTGATCGGGATCTGCAGGCGCAGGACGTTGTGGGCGACCTCGGTTATCTCGGCGGACGCCGGCTCTTGCTCCTGCTTTCGAGGCCGGCCGGGGGCACCGCTCACTCGGCGGCCTTGCTCGGGGTGCCCGGCTCGCTTGGTTGGGGACGGAGGAAGTTCTGCTTGTAGAAGGCCAGCTCGGCGACGCTCTCCCGGATGTCGTCGAGGGCTCGGTGAGCGGTGAGCTTGTGGGGCCGGGAGGAGTACACCTTGGGGTTCCATCGCTTGCAGAGCTCTTTCATCGTCGACACGTCGATGCTGCGGTAGTGGAAGTGCTCGTCGAGCTCGGGGATGTAGTGCCGCAAGAAACGCCGGTCCATCGCGATCGAATTCCCGCACAGCGGGGTCTCTCCGGCCGGTACGTGCTGCCGGACGAAGTCGAGGGTGGCCTGGCCTGCCGCCTCGATGGTCACGGCCGACTGCTGGATCAACGGGAGCAAGCCCGAGCTGGTGTGCATGCGCCGGACGACTTCGTCCATGTCAGCCAGCTGCTCTTCGGTCGCGTGGACGACGAGATCGGGACCTTCGGCCACGACGGCGAGATCGTCGTCCGTCACGAGGGTGGCCATCTCGACGATCACGTTGCGGTCCGGGTCGAGGCCGGTCATCTCAAGATCCATCCATACGAGCACGGGCGGATCGTAACGATCCCTCAACTACGGTGCGAGACGTGGCCGAGATCCCTGTCGTCCGACTAGACCTCGACATGCCGCTGCCGGAGCCTGCGCGTGAGGGCGATGCCGGCATCGACCTGCGGTCGCGCATCGACGTCCTGCTCCCGCCGGCGGGCGGCCGGGCAGTTGTCCCGACCGGTCTTGCCATACAGCTGCCACCAGGTTCGGCGGGCCTCGTCCTGCCCCGGAGCGGACTGGCGCTCCGGCACGGGGTCACCTGCCTCAACACCCCTGGGCTGATCGACGCTGGCTACCGCGGCGAGGTGTCGGTCATACTGGTGAACACAGATCCGGCCGCTGCGTTCCAGGTCGAGCGAGGGGACCGGATCGCCCAGCTCGTGGTCGTCGACGTGATGGCGGTCAGTCTGGTTGCGGTTCCCGAGCTCACTGCTAGCGAGCGCGGAGACGGAGGATTCGGGCATACCGGCCGGAGGTGAGGGGCTCTCATCACCCGTGAGCTTTCAGCACTCCCGAGGAGAGGACAGCGATGCAGCGACTGAGCGGACTTGATGCGATGTTCTTCTACCTCGAGACGCCGAGCTCGCACATGCACGTGACTGGCGTCTACGTCATGGAGCCGGGTGACCGGGCCACCTCGTTCCAGGCCATCCGTTCAATGGTCGAGGAACGGTTGCCGTTGGCGGCTCCGTTTCGCCGGAGGCTCGTCGAGGTGCCTCTCAAGCTGTCACACCCCTTGTGGATCGAGGACCCGGACTTCGACCTCGACTATCACGTGCGGCGTGCGGCCCTGCCCGCGCCCGGAGGCGTGCGGGAGCTCGAGGAGTTCGTCGCGCAGGTCGTAGGCCTGCCCCTCGATCGGTCGCGGCCGCTCTGGGAGATGTACTACGTAGAAGGGCTCGAGGGCGGCAGGGTCGCCGTCGTGACCAAGATGCACCACGCGGCGATTGACGGCGTCTCGGGCGCCGAGATCGCGGCCACCTGGCTCGACCTCGAGGCCAACCCGCCCGACCGCCTCATCGTCGACCCCTGGCGGCCGGAGCCCATCCCGACCGACGGGGAGCTCATGGCGTTCGCCATGGCGTCGCTCGTCGGCCACCCGCTCAAGGCCGTCAAGACGGCGCGCCGCGTGCTCGAGTCCACCCTGCACGTGACCGAGCGCAACCGTGAGCCCGGGATGCAGCCGCCCCCCTCACCGTTCTCGGCGCCGAAGACGTCGCTCAACCAGTCGATCACCCCGCACCGGCGGGTGGCGTTCTCCGAGCGCTCCCTCGAGGACTTCAAGGCGGTGAAGAACCACTTCGGCTGCACCGTGAACGACGTGGTGCTCGCAGTGTGCGCCGGTGCGTTGCGCCGGTACCTGCTGGAAGGCGGTGAGCTGCCCGACGAGCCGATGGTCGCGATGGTCCCCATGTCCGTGCGGACCGAGGAGGACCGGGGCACCCACGGCAATCGCATCTCGGCGATGCTGAGCTCGCTCGCCACCGACGTGGAAGACCCGATCGAGCGACTGAAGGCGATCTCGGAGGGCATGCGCTCGGCCAAGGAGCAAGAGCAGCTGATCGGCGCCGCGACGCTGACCGACTGGACCGAGTTCACGTTCCCGGCCCTCGTCGGGCGAGCGTCCCGCCTGATCTCCTCGACACGAGTCTTCGATCGGGTACGTCCGGTCTTCAACGTCACGATCTCGAACGTGCCGGGTCCTCCGTTCCCGCTGTTCCTCGGAGGCGCGCGCATGGTCGGGTTCTACCCGCTCGGGCCGATCGCTGAAGGTGTCGGGCTCAACATGACGGTGATGAGCTATTGCGGGATCGTCTACTTCGGCCTCAACGGGTGCCGGGAGACCGTGTCGCGCATGGGCGACCTGCCCGGCATGATCAACGAGTCGCTGGACGAGCTCCTTGCAGTGGCACGGCCACCGCGGCGCAAGCGCCGGCCTGGGTCGCCTGAAGCGACCCCTGCTGCTGGCGCTGATGGCGACGCCGGCTCTCTCGCCGGCGGCGACGCCGGCCTGGAGGAGACCGGCTGAAGCCTTGCCGCGGCGGTTTGGAAGTCGGGGGCGGCCCTCGGTCGCGCACGCGGCGCGCCTTGGGTGCCGTGCGGGCATGTTTCGCGCGACGGGCGCAACGCGTTTTGCCACGAGTCGGGTGAGGGCACGAAGGCGGCATGGGCGCACTCGCGCCACGCCGTGAAGACCCAGACGAGGCTTTACGCCCCCAGCACGATCGCCTAGCATTGACTGTATGGTCAGTCAGTTACCCGATCAGTCACCCGATCAGTCACCCGGGCAGTCACCCGAGCGTGCACCTCTCGACCCTGCTGAGCTCGAGAAGTCCCTGCGCCCCTTTGGGCAGAGCCGCATGTTGCCCCGCGACGCCTACACGAGCGAGGCCGTATTCGAGTGGGAGCAGCGCAACTTCTTCGAGGCCGGTTGGATCTGCCTCGGCCGCAGCAGCATCGTCGCGGACGCGGGCGATCAAAGGGCGGAGGCTTTGGGGCGCGGGAGCGTGTTGCTCATGCGAGCGAAGGACGGTACGGCGAGGGCGTTCGCCAACGCCTGCCGCCACCGCGGCCACGAGCTCCTGCCGTGTGGCGAGACGGTGAACCGACCGATCGTGCTCTGCCCCTACCACGCATGGTCGTACCGGCTCGACGGGCGGCTCCGGAAGGCGCCGGGCTTCGACAGGCGCGATCACTTCGACCCGCTCGAGAACGGCCTCGTCGAGCTGCCGTGCGTGGAGTGGCACGGTCTGTTGTTCGTGGACGGCTCCGGGGCGGCCGGGCCGTTCGAGGACCACGTCGCCGGGCTCGAGGACGTCGTCGGCCCCTACGAGCTCGAGCGGCTCGTCACGGCGGGCCGCCACGACTACGTCGTGTCATCCAACTGGAAGATCCTGACCGAGAACTACCAGGAGTGCTACCACTGCCCGGTCATCCACCCGGAGCTCTGCGCCGCCAGCCCGCCGAAGAGCGGTGACAACTACGATCATCCCTCCGAAGGCAAGTGGGTCGGAGGATGGATGGACATCCGGGACGACTTCGCCACGATGTCGCTCGACGGCTCGACGTCCGGCACGCCCCTGCGGGCGCTCGACCCTCACAGGCGCCGCATCGTCGACTACATCGGCCTGTTCCCGAACGTGCTCATCAGCCTTCACCCCGATTACGTGATGACCCACGTGATCACCCCGCTCGGGGCGGACCGGACGCGTATCGTCTGCGAGTGGCACTTCTCGCCTGAGGACGTGGCACGGGAGGACTTCAGCCCGGCGTTCGCAGTCGACTTCTGGGACATCACCAACCGCCAGGACTGGCTCGCCTGCGAGTCGGTGCAGCGCGGACTCTCGAACCCTCACGCCATCCCCGGCCCGCTGTCGGCCGAGGAGGATGGCGTGTACCAGTTCGTGACGATGGTCGCCCGGGGTTACTCGGGCCTGGCGCTCAAGCCGGCGGGAGTGGCCGCGGCTACACGAGCGCGCTGACGCCGCGTTTCGCCAGCTGTGCGGCGATGATCACCCGTTGGATCTCGCTCGTCCCCTCCCAGATCCGCTCGACCCGCAACTCACGGAAGTAACGCTCCGCCACGTTCTCGCGCATGTAACCCCTCCCACCGAAGATCTGAACCGCACGGTCGGCCACCCGGTTCGCCATCTCGGACGAGTAGAGCTTCACCATCGACGCCTGCGCATGCTGCACCTTCTTGTCCCTGCCCTCGTCGACGCCCCGCGCCGCCTCGTAGACCATGGACCGGGCGGCGAACAGCTCGGTGACACTGTCGGCCAGCATCGCCTGGACGAGCTGGTACACGATGATCGGCTGGCCGTACACCACTCTCTCGGAGGCGAAGCGGGTGGCCTCGTCGATCAACCGCTCCGCCGCCCCGAGGCATCTTGCCGCCACCATGAACCGCTCGAAACGGAACCACTCGTACGCGAACCCCATGCCGCCACCCTCGTCCCCGATGAGATGGGAGGCCGGCACCCGGACGCCTTCGAACGCGACTATCGGGTGGTGATGGGCGATGGTGTGCGAGTAGGCGGGCGTGCGGACGACCCGGACACCGGGCGACGGGAGGTCCACCACGAACATCGCGTGCTCGCCGGCATGAGGCCCGGCGGTGAGCCGGCCCTGGAAGAGGGCGTAGGTTGCCTCGTTGTACGAGGTCACGTGCCACTTGACTCCGTCGAGCACGTAGTAGTCGCCATCCCTGCGAGCAGTAGAGGTGATCGCGTCGACGTCCGAGCCGGCGTTCTCCTCGGTGATCGCGTAGCACTCCGAGGCCTCGCCGTCGATGGTGGGGACGATCCAGCGCTCCATCTGGTACTCCGTCGCGACCTCCGGCCACCACTGGGGAGGTGTCGAGAGCATCCAACTGAGGGCGTTGGTCGCGCGGCCGACCTGCTCTTGCACGAGCACCTGCTGGAACATCGAATACCCTCCACCGCCGAGGGAAGCCGGCATGTTCGTCGCGAGGAGCCCTTCGGCTTTCGCCCGTCGCTTCATGGCGGGCGCGACGTCGGGCGGAGCTCTCCTTCATCGAGCTCGGCGTTGGCCTCGTAGGGGATCAGGTCGTTCACGAACGCCCGCGCCCGCGCCCTTATCTCCAGATCTTCCGGCGTCATCTGGTACATGCGATCTCCTCAAGGGAAGCGCCACGGTGTGCCGGCGCGGGTGGGGGACGGGTTGACTGACTGTTCAGTTTATGCCAGGGTTCAGCTGTGCGCACGAGTTCTCGCGCGGCTGACGCCGTGGTGGTGGGTGGTGGGACGATAGGCGGCTGGTGCGCGTGGTTCTTGCGGCGAGCCGGCCTCGAACGTGTTGTCGTGGTCGAGCGGTCGACGCTCGGGCGGGGAGCAAGCAGCCGGGCTTCGGGGATGGTGCGATGCCAGGGCGGCACCCCTTGGACCGTCAAGCTCGGGATGTGGAGCCGGGACTTCTATGTGTCGCAGCCCGACGTGGTCGGGGTGGACTCCGGGTTTGTCGCACAGGGCTACCTCATGCCGGCGCTTTCGGAGATGCAGGTCGCTCACGGGCTTGCCCGGGTCGCGATGCGGCGCGAGCTCGGGCTCGATGTGACCTGGCTCAGCCCCGCCGAGGCTGACGAGCGCCACCCTGCGATGGCCCGGGGCACTCATCTAGGCGGTTCGTACGCGCCCGGCGACGGGTACATCGATCCCCCGCGCAACGTGCTGGCGTACGCGACCGCACTCGTCCGGGACGGCGTCGAGTTGCGTGAGCGCACGGAGTTCCGCGGCTTGTGCATGGCGGCCGACGGAGCGTCGGTGACGGGCGTCGACACGTCCTCGGGCGTCATCTCGACCGGACGTGTAGTCCTCACGGGTGGCCCGGAGCTGGCTGAGGTCGGCGCTCTGGCCGGGATCCGTGTCGCCGCCGGTGGTACCCGTCACCAGGTCGCTGTCACCGAGCCGCACCCCGAGGTGGCCCCGGAGCGGCTCGGCATGGTCTTCGACGTGGCCGAAGGCCTCTATTGGCGGCCCGAGGAGGGCGGTGTGTTGTTCGGGATGACCAATCCCGACGAGCTGCCCGGGCTCGCGCGTGAGGTCGACTGGCCATATCTCACGAAGATGCGCGAGCGGCTGACCGAGCTCGTGCCGATCTCACGCTCGCTCGCGTTGAAGCGCGTCTGGGCGGCGACCATCGATTACACGCCCGACCACCTGCCGATCGTCGGCCCCGGGTTGCAGGCCGACGGCGCACCGCTCGGCGGGGTTACCGTGGCCTCGGCGGGCGGTCACGGGATGATGTGGGGCCCTGCGCTCGCCCGCGTGGCCGCCAACCTCGCCCTTGACGGCTCGACCGGCGTGTTGGACGTGAGCGAGCTCGGGCTCGGGCGTTTCGACGCCGAGGGCCGCAGCCGCCTCGATCCGGATCCGATCGCTCTCCCGGTGCCAGAGGCTCTCTCCGTTCCAGAAAGGACATCTGTTTCATGACCGACAGTTCAGCCCTTGCCGCCTTCGCGGAGTCCCTCCCGGTACTCCGCGACGCCGCCACCACAACAGAGCTCGACGACTGGGGCCCGCTCGCCGAGGCGACAGGCGACATGATGTCGACGTCTGGGATCACCTTGTGGGAGGACGGCAACGGAGCCGAGACGGGCATCTGGGAGTGCACTCCTGGACCTTCGCATTGGAGCCTCGAGACGCACGAGTTCGTCCACGTCTTGTCGGGTTCGATGACCGTCACCGCCGACGGCGGGGATGCCGTTCACCTCGGGCCGGGCGACACCGTCCTCTTTCCCAAGGGTTGGTCGGGGGTCTGGCAGATCCACGAGACACTCCGGAAGCTGTACGTGATCTTCTAGGAGTCGTTGCTGGCAGGCACCGCCGCGTCGATAACGGCGTCCCACGCTCCGCCTCTGTAAACCGGGCAAGCAGCACTCGACCAGTCCATCCGAGTTGATGGCATTGGCTAGGCCGGTGCCGGCGAGACGCGCAGAGGGAGCCGCAGATGGACAGCACCGTAATCAGAATTTCAAGATTCGCCCCTTGATTTCGTGGGCGATTGGACCTATACAAGGCCCCAAAGCGGAAAGGGGGGCTGTCGTGGGTAACGACGCTCGTCTGCCAGTACTCCTGACCAAAGCTCAGGAGACGGTCCAGGATCGGGGGTCGCCGCAGACGGCGGAGCAAGCGGCGGAGTCCGCGCGCCCCGGCGAGATGAACCGGCGTACGGCTCTCAAGGTGATCGGGTCGACCGGTGTCGCGGTCGGGCTGGCGTCCTACGGTGCTCGCCTGCGCGCCGGCCGCCGGGCCATCCGCAACGCGATCGAGACCGGTGCGCGACTCGTCCCCCATGGCGGGGCGACCACGTCGGTCCCGAGCCTGACGGTAGATGTCTACCGACGGGACGACTTGTTCGATCTGAGCTTCGACTTCTTCAACCTGCAGCTGACAAGCGGTGGCGGCACGCCTGAGCTCACCAAGATCTCGGCGACCAAACCTACCTACGTCGTGGTCAACTTCCCGATGCAACACCTCGGCGAGGAGGCGGTCCCGAGCCCGCCGGCTCCGCCGTTCCTGGCGACGCCGCTCGGTGCCTACGCGGCGGGGCCGTCACAGCTCGTGTTCGAGGTACCGAAGACCCTCGAATCGATCCCGTTCACTCTTGAAGGCCTCCTTAGCTGGATGACACTGATCCCGGAGATAACGACGGCCGAGAAGATCAGCGCATCCGGGCTCGGCGCACCAAGCCAGTTCGAGACCTTCATCGAGGCGCCATGGCAGCTGTTCCTGTCGCCGCAAGTCGCGGGCAAGTGGTACCACTCGGCGACGCCGGTGACCCACGGGGAGTGGACCGAGCTCTGGCAGACCCGGCTTGGCACCGCAAAGGGCGAATACCCCGCCGTTACGCCGGAGATCGCCGCGATCTGGGCACCGGACTGGCCCGAGGTCGGCCCGGAGGACCCGTTCGTGATGCCGCTTTTGAACACCGACCGCCGGGACATCGTGTTGCTGTCGTCCGGCGGCACGAACAGCCAGACCGGTGGGGTCGTGACAGGCATCCCCATCCCGATACACGTCTTCATGCTCACGCCGCTCGGCGCCACAATGGACCTCGACGGCCGGTGGAACGAGCCGAGCGTGTCGTCACTCATCGAGTGGCGCGAGCGGATGACGACCGGGCGTGACAGCTACGTGAGGATCGTGCGCGCGGGTTTCATCTACCCCTTTGGCCACAAGGCAGTCTGGATCACGATCACGGACCGGGAGTTCCAGGTCAGCCCGGACGGAGATGTCGTCGCATACCTCGTGCAGGAGCAGTTCGTCGAGATCACCGAGCCCGAGAAGACCTATCCCGGCAAGTCGCCCGAGCCTTACAGTGGGCGTCAGAACCCATTCCGCTCGATCAAGGCAAAGACCGCCACCTCTCCGGCGCTCGACTCGCCGTCGTTCATCTCGACGGCCTACACCGACGGCGCGTTCTGGCCGATGTCCGACGGGGCGCCGATCCCGTTCTCCTTCCAGGGAATCGACGTCGAGGGCCGGACCATCGACTTCACGACGAACGTCATCTGGGTCGACGAACTGGCGGCATACGACTACACGACATCAGTGCCGAGCGTTGAGACCGAGTACACGGCCGGAGGCAACACTGCCAGGCGCAGCCCCACGCTGAACGGTCAGCTCGTGGCATTCGCTCCGCCCTCAGCCGCCGAGCCGGGGGCCACGGCCCACCACGCCGACGCGATGGAATTCGACGCCATCGTGATCAACGATGCCGGCCAGTACCAGCCGGCCTGGTTCCCCGTGATGGCGAACGTGACCGTGCGCATCCCCGCCGCCGAGCAGGTGACCGGCGCCGAGCTTCCTGGGTCGCCGCCTGTGTTCGACTACGCCACGCAATACCTGACGAACGGCTTCCAGGCTGGCGTCCCCGAGGTGTTCTTCACTCTCGACGCGTCGTCGACAGCCGCTCCGCTCACCTTCCCTGCGGACAAGTCGGGCGGCATGGTCACCCCGAACTTCAAGATCGACGGCCTCTCCCGCCAGCACGGGCCGACGGCGGACTCGCACAACCTGTTGGCGAAGAACTTCAACCCGACCAACTACTTCGGCGGCCTAGAGGCGAAGATCCTCGGCGGCCTCGACCTTTTTTCGATCATCGAAGCAATCCTCGGCCCCTCGGTCTCGAGCAAGTTGCCGAAGATCAAGTCACACCTCGTGTTCCCCGCCAACAACTCGAAGTTGGCGCCGACCGGGCTCCAGACGACCGTCGACTGGAAGCCGAGCGTCTCGCAGGACCCGACGGGGACCTTCGACCCGAAGGGATCCGCCTCGAAGACGCTCGACATCCATGTCAAGATCTTCACGCCTTTCGCCGACCCCTCCGCCACGACCTTCCAGATACAGGGCAAGCTCGTCAACTTCGACGTGAACCTGTTCGGGTCGGACGCGAAGGGCGGGCTGACCTTTCTCGACATCCACTTCAAGAAGCTGCTGTTCACTGCCAAGACCGGAGCAAAGGCGCAATTCAGCGTCGACATCAGCACGGTCACGTTCGAGGGCCCGCTCACTTTCATCAACGACCTCGAGCAGTACCTCGCCTCTCTCGGCGGTCCGAGCATCGACATCCAGCCGTCGGGACTCACGGTCAGCTACACGCTCCCACTGCCGGACATCACAGTCGGCGTCCTGGCGATCGAGAACATCTCGCTCTTCGGCAAGCTAACGCTCCCCTTCGACGGGACGCCCGTCCGCCTCGAAGTGGACTTCTGCACCCGGGACAACCCGTTCCTGTTGACCATCTATTGCTTCGGGGGCGGGGGCTTCTTCGGTATAGCGCTCGGCACCGACGGGATCGAGCTCATCGAGGTGAGCCTCGAGTTCGGCGCGGCGATCGCGATGGACCTCGGCGTCGCCTCCGGGAGCGCGTCGATCATGGCGGGGATCTACTTCTCGCTCGCTCCGAACACTCATCCGACGGGAGCACACCCGCCGGCCGACGTGGTGACGCTGACCGGCTTCTTGCAGGCGAACGGGGACCTCGAGGTGCTCGGCATCATCAGCATCTCCATCCTCTTCTACCTGGGCTTCACATACCAGGACCCAGGTAAGTGCACCGGGACGGCTACCGGTCACCGTGACGGTGAAGGTGCTCTTCTTCTCCGCGTCGGTCAGCTTGACGGTGACGAAGACCTTCGGAGGGAGCGGGGACCCGAGCTTCGCGCAGGCGATATCGCAGAGCGACTTCGACACCTATTGCGCCGCCTTCGCGGCGTAGTGACGGGAATCGGTACGGGAATCCGCACGGGAACGAAGAACGGGGCGCAGACATGACCATCAATCAGCGGCTCATCTGGACGGCGCTGCCGAACGGCATCACGCCCGACAACCTGAACTACAAGCTCTCGGTCTTCGTCTCGCCGAGACTGTTCACGGACGAAGGGAGTGCGAGCGAGCGGCTGTCGAGCTTCCCGGACTTCCTCGACTGGCCGGCAACACCTATCACCTTCTCGGTGCACCTAGCGTCGAAGTCACCCACTGTGACGGTGACCAGCCCGGCCCCCAACCGCACCCTCTGGAAGACCCTGTTCCATCCGACGACGTTCGTCGAGCCCTATGTGTACACGAGCATCGCCGACCAGAATTTCCACTCGTACCCGACGAACTTCCTCCGGGACTGGTTCGTGAGCACGTACGCAACGCTGTTCAACGCCAACCCGACCGAGTACCCGTCCCTCTCCGACCTCGGCCTCGGCCCGGGTGGGGCGCAAGGGCCGTACAGCCAGCTCCCCATCAATCCCGCCGCGGCGATCAGGGAGATAAACGACCAGCTCGCACAGGGGGTGTCCCCACCGGCCGGCGGGCCGGCAGTCCACGCCATCGGGCCGGCGGCGAGCGCCAACCCACCAACCGACTTCGAGCAGGCTCGAGCTCTTCCTCCAACCTCTCACGACCACGCCGCCCACCTACAACCCGAAGGTTCACCCCGCCAAGCCTTCGATCGACTTCCACAAGATGGTCTCGCTGCTCGGTCAGTACCCGTCGTTGCTCCGGCTCTTCGGGCTCGTCTACGACTTCGAGGTCCCGATCCCGAGCGGATTGTCGGGCCCCGTGATCGTGAGCGTGACGCCGACGTGGACCCCTGTTCTTGCCGCCACGACGAATGTGGTGCCGGCGACGTATGCGGATCCGGTCACGTTTCTCCCGTATCCGCGGGCCACCAACCCGGAGATCGCAGAGGGCCTGCTCCGGATGAGCGACTCGGTCCCTTCGCAGCCCTCGCAGCCCGGCTATCCCCTGCTCAAGGCTCGAGATCGACGGGTCGACGCTGAAGACCCTCAACTTCGCCCGGGGCGTCCAGCGGGCGACGACGACGATGGCCTCGAGCGCCACACCGAGCGCGTATGCGGTGCCGGCGCTGCGCTCGGCTGGGCTCGCCGTCGCCCACACGGGCCAAGCTCTCGACTTCGGCCAGGGCATGCAGCAGGCCGACTCGCTCGATGCGGCGGCGGAGTCGAACTCCCCGATCTTCCTCTACGCAGAGGACATCGTCCGCGGCTTTCGGATCGACGCCTGGGACAGCGGCTCGAATGCGTGGCACCAGCTGTGCGCCCGCTCGGCTGCACCGGCGCTCGGCGGTTACCTCATCGGCAAGGCGCCACACGCGATAGTCGAGCCGGTGCCGTCGGGGGAGGAGGGCTGGGTCGAGCTGTCTCTCGCGCAAGGCGACGCCGGCGGCTCGAACGACTCCTACATGAGCGAGCTGATCTTCCGGTGGCAGGGATGGAGCCTCGTCGCGCAGCGACCTGGTCAGCACCTCTCAGACGACCCGTCCGATGGTCTCGAGCCCCCCAGAACAACCCCCCGACAGGGGTGTTCCCCTTGCAGGTCTCCTTCGCCGCGACCCCTGGGACGTTGCCGCTCTTGCGTTTCGGCCTGGAGTACGCCTTCCGCGCCAGGGCGGTCGACCTCGCCGGCAACAGCATCGCGTTCGACCCGACGGCGACGGCCGTCTCCTTCACTTACGCGACGCCGACGCTTCGATACGGCCGCGTCGAGCCACTCCAGAGCCCGCCACTCGTGGCGCACGACCCGCGCGGAGAGCTCGTCGGCGGCGTCCTGCAGATCATCTCGCCCGGTGAGCACCTCAAGCGCCTCGTCATCCGGAGCGAGATGTACGACACGCCCGACTCGAGCGTCAGCCCGACCTCCCGCCACGTAGTCCCGCCCTCGACGAGCGAGTTGATGGCAGAGACGGCCGGACAGCTCGACACCTCTACTCACTCGCCCGACCCCTCGCTCTACCCGACGATCGCCGCGCTCGCCGGTGTCACCTATTCGGACTCGGCGGTCATCACCGCCCTCGGGGGCGCGACCGACCCTGGGAGCGCCGGGGCCCCGTATTACACGGTCGACAACCTTGCGGTGCCCTACCTGCCCGACCCGTACGTCGCCGGCGCCTGCCTGCAGAACGTCCCCGGCTCGCCGGCGCCCTTGTTGATCCCCTTCGGCGGCTCGGGTTACAGCTGGCCGGCGACGCTCGCATTCCGCATGGAGATTCAGGCGGGTCCCGGTGCTCCGATCCTGCCGATCGCCGGCAACAACTACACCCTCTCGCTCTTCGCGCCGAAGGCAACCGTCCAGACCATGCTCCTCTCTTCGTACCTCGACGTGTCGAGCCTCGACTCGATGGCTCTGTGGGAGTGGTTGCAAGAGGCGGGTTTCGACACGCCGGCGAACCAGTCGGTGCTGTTGTCGGGCGAGGCGTACATGATCACGCCGTACCGCAGCCTGACCATCGTCCACGCCGTGCGCCAGCCGCTGACGGTCCCGCAGTTCACGGCGCCGTACATCACCCGCGACCTTGGGAAGACGTTCGCCTTGCTTGGCGACACGATCAAGGTCGACTACATGTCCAGCCAGAAACTCGACGTCTACGCAGTCTGGTCCGAGCCCTTCGACGACGGCGTCAACCCGATCGGGTCGGTGGAGCTCGCGTTCAACTCTCCCGTGGGCGAGGTGACGCTCGATCTCACGAACGACACGGCGACATCGGTGACGATCCCGGCCGCCGGCCCTCCGGCGGTGCCGGCCCTCCGCCACGACTTCGGGGACACGAAGTACCGGCTCGTCTACTACGAGGCGAGGTCGACCTCCCGGTTCCTCGAATACTTCACACAGGCCGTGTCGGTCACCCTCACCGACGCGAACCCGGCGACGGTGTACGGTTCCGCGCTGGCGACCGGCACCGTCGTCGTCTCGACCGAGGGGAGCGGCTCGACGCCGCCCGACATCTACCAGCCGACGATCGACTACACCGAGGACGACGCCGGCGGGACCATCACCGCGATCGAGGGCGGGGCGATCATCCCGTCTGGAGGCGGTTCGGCGACCGTCGACGTCTCCTTCGTGCCGGCGCCGGTGACACGTTCCAGCCTGGAAGAGGTTGTGTCGCCGGCGACATCGACGGGCTACCCGCTCATAGTGCCGAGCACTGCACGGCCGAGCGCGCCCGACGTCCGCTACGTGTTGCCGCTCTTCTCGTTCACCGACGAGACCTCGACGTCACCGCCGGGGATCACGAGCACCCGCACGGGCAACGCCGTGCGGGTCTACCTCGGGCGGCCGTGGTGGTCCTCCGGGGACGGCGAGCTGCTCGGCGTGCTCGTCTTCGAGGCTCTCGGCGGGCCCTTCCCGCCGGCCACCTACGAGCCGTTCGCGACCCGCTACGGGCGCGACCCGCTGTTCGAGACGAATCCGGTCGAGACAGTGCCCTCGCTGGCGAACTTCTCCCTGGCCGAGACGACGGCCGTGAACCTCACGATTCCAGAGACCGGCTCGGCGACGGCATGGAGCGTGGCCGGGCACACTGTCAGCTTCGATACGACTCACCAGCTCTGGTACGCCGACATCGCCATCGACACCTCGGTGCCGTCGGGTTCGGGAAGCGTGGACTCCTACTGGCCGTTCGTCCGCCTCGGGCTCGTGCGGTACCAGCCGAACTCGCTAGGCGGTGTCGAATGCTCGACGGTCGTGGTCGCCGACTTCGTGAAGCTGGCATCCGATCGGACAGCCAGCCTGACGTTCCCGACTCCGACTCAGGTGGCCATCTCCGTCAACGGCGTGAGCTTCGGGAGCGGGCCCGCTCCGCTCGACGGCTCGAGCGTCATGTATGCCACCGTTGAGGTTCAGCGAGGTGGCGGAGTCTCGGATCCCGACCTGATCTGGGTGGCAGTGCCTGGCTCGACCGTCGAGCTCGGGTCGGCCGCTACCGGCAGTTACGGCGTGAACTGGACGGGAACAGTCGATCTCCCCGGCCCACAGGGCAGCCAGCCTTTCCGCATCCGCCTCGAGGAGTTCGAGCTCATCCCGTCGGCCGTGCCGACGCTCACGGTCCCGCCGCCGGCACAGCGCCGGACCTACATCGACACATTGCAGATCTGATTGCAGATCTGATTGCAGATCTGAGCTGTGCCGCAGCGGCGGGCTGTCAGCTCCCGATCGCCACGGCGGACCAGGTCGCGCCACCGTCGTCCGACTCGTACAGCCGCGACGTGACTGCCGAACCCGAATCGGACGTCGCGAGCAGGGCGTAGGCGCGATCCGGGTCGCTGTAACCGGCCCAGGTGATGCTCGAGCTCGCCGATCCCGAGAGCACGACCGAGAAGCTCGCACCTCCGTCTGTCGTCTCCTCGAGTGCGTTGGGCGATGCGCCGGGCGCCGCTTGGGCGGGCCAGGCGAGCGCGACTGCGGCGGAGGCAGCCGTGAGTTGCATGTGGTTGTCGAAGCCCCCTGCCTCCGGGCGCCAACCTGCACCGCCATTGGTCGACACCCACGCCTCGGCCTCCGTCCCCGTCGGGCAGGCGGCCCAGAGCGTGGGTGTGCCATCGGCGGTAGCCGTCACCCTGCCCCCGAGAGAGGCAGTGCAGGGATCGGCCCGCTGGCTGAAGCTCGCCCCCCTGTCGTCGGAGTACAGAAGGGAAGCTCGGCCAGAGCCGCTCAGGACGTACAAGTTCGGGCCGCTCAGGGCGATCTCCGCGCCCACGCCGAGCGCTACCGGCGTCGGCACCTTCTCCCACCTGCGTGATCCGAGCGCAGAGCGGAGGAGCTCGGGTGACTGGCACCTCGCGGAGCCGGCCGCGCAAGCGAGCGCGTACGTCTCGCCATCGGCGGTCTCAGCGCCCGTGACGGTCGCGCCCGAGAGGGCGATCCTGACCCAGCTCGACCCTCCGTTCGTCGTCTCCCACAACTCCGGGTCAAAGGCGTATCCGTCGAGGCTCGTTGGCATAACCCAACTGGGTCACCGCACTCGCGCTCACCGGCGGGCTCGGGATGCCGCTGAACTTCGACCCTCCGTCGGTCGTGCGGACGATCGCGCCGCAGGTACCCGTGCCTGTGAGGCAACGACCCGTCCCTAGCAACCACCACTCGTCGAGGCTCACCGCCGTGAACGAGCTCGGCTGGAAGTCTGCCGGGACCACGCCTCCGGGCGGACCGGTCGCGTTGCTCGGCAGGGTGGTGGTACCGGCAGCCGGCGAGGTGGTCGTCGTGGAGGTTGGCGAGGTGGTCGCCGTGGTCGATGTGCTCGGCCCTCCGACGCTTGTCACATCGGGTCCCGACCCACCCTTCGAGGAGCCGGCCGAGCCGATGAGGACGATCGTGCCCGCCAGGACCGCCGCGGCAACAGTGCCGGTCAGGCCGATGCGGAGCCGGGAGCGCCGCCGGCGGAGCCGGCGACCGCGATCGAGCGCCTCTCGGACGACTTTTTCGACACTGCTCTCGGGTACGTTCATTTCGCAACCTCTCGAGCCCGCTCCCCGAGTGAGATGCGCAGTGAAGCGAGTGCCCTCTCGAGATGCTTGCGAACCGTTCCCGGCGAGATCCTCATCACCCGCGACGTCGTCTACGGCCAGGTCTGCGATGTGGTGGAGAACGAGTGCCTCCCGCTGCTTCGCGCTGAGCCGCCTGAGCGCGGAGACCAGGTCGGCTCGCAGATCGGACCGGTCGTCGAAACTCTCGGCTGTCGCTTGCTCGGGGGCGACCCGCAGTGAACGGGCCTCCCGCCTCCCGGCGTCGTACGCCAGGTTCATCGCCACACGGTGCACCCAGGCGACCCTGTAAGGGGCAGCCGCGATCCGATCCCAGTGCAGGTACGCACGAGCAAGAGCCTCCGACGCGATTCCCTCTACGTCAGAGCCGCGAGGAGCCAGCTTGCCGGCCGCACGGAGCAGGCTCGGCGTGGCCTCTCGAGCGAACGAGACGAACTCCTCGTCGCTCGTCGACGACCGGCCCCGGTGTTCGTCGGCGACGAGCGTGAGCGCCAGAGGAGTGACCGGGTGGGGGTCTTCGACCACTCCTGCATTGTTGCTCACGCCTTGTCTAACGCTCGGCCACGCGGATCTGCGTACAAGGCTCCCGAAAAATCTTCGAGCACCTGTACGCGGCTCGAGCGGACCTGACCGTTAGAAAGACGTTGTCGATGAACGGAGCGCGATGAATCGATCCATCAGCCAGACTGTCACAGGCGTCGGTGGCGCCCTGTTGCTGGGCGCGGCGGCGCTGCTTGCGCCTGCGGGAGCCGCCTCGGCCGGGACCGGCACAGCCAGCCGGCCCGTTCCGAAGGGGTTCAAGGTCAACTCCGTCACGTGGCTTACGAAGGACCAGGGTTGGGTGCTCGGTGCAGCTCCGTGCGGGTCGAAGTCGAAGCTCTGCACCGATGTCATCGGCACCACTGACGGGGGCGCGACGTGGAGCCTGCTCGGCGGCGTCAAGGCGCCGATCCCGAAGGTGTCGCTCGGAGAGCCAGGCGTGACGGAGATTCGTTTCGCAACACCTGAAGATGGCTGGGTGTTCGGGCCAGGGCTGTTCCACAGCACCAACGGCGGCCGCTCCTGGTCGGCCGAGAGGATTCCCGGCCACGCGAAGCAGGTGAGAGCTCTCGCCGTGAACTCGGGAGCGGCTTACACCGTTGCCTCGACGTGCGACGTGGGTGTGGTGTGCAAGGCCTCGCCGAGCCTGTGGACGACCTCCTCGTTGACCGGCAGCTCGTGGAAGGCAGTCGCGCTGAAGCTTCGGAGCTCGCCCATCGTCACAGTCACCGTCTACGGCCAGACCGTCTACGTCCTCAATGGGAGGACGGACACGGGCGGCAACAAGCTCTGGGCCAGCACCGACGGTGGTTCCCACTTCTCGTCTCGGCCCGTGCCGTGCGACAGCACCGAGGACAACTCGCTCATCTCGGTCGCCGCCTCGTCGGCCACCGACGTCGCCCTCCTCTGTGAAGGGGCCGCGGCAGCATCCGACGCCGGCAAGGCCGTCTACAGGTCGGACAACACGGGGAAGACCTACACGTACGCCGGCGCGCTCGGCTTGCCCGGGATCCAGGCTCAACTCGCCATGTCGCCGTCGGGGAACCTGGCGGTCGCGGCGACCTCCACCGGCTCGTTCATGTACATCAACGACAACCACAAGACGGCCTGGACCCTTGCGATCGCCGACTCCGACGGCGGAGCCGGATGGAACGACCTCGTGTACACGACCGACAGCGAAGCCTTCGTCGTCTACTCACCCGCAGACGGTTTCGTAGACACCGCCGAGCTCTACATCACCCACGACGGCGGTCGCCACTGGAGCGTCGTCACGCTGTGATCCCCATGACGGGTCTCGCTCGCAGCCTGCGTTGGGCCGGCGCCGGGCTGGCAAGCCTGACGATGGGCTCCCTCGGGCCAGTGATCGGCACGGCCTCGGCGAGCAGCCAACAGCACCGGTCGGTCGCGGCCGCGGCGTGGAAGACCGAGAAGGCTTACCCGGCATACCTCGCTTACGTGGCCGGCGTGTCCTGCCCGACGGCGACCGACTGCTGGGCCGTGGGAGACACCGTCTCCGGCACGGGTGCCGTCGCGGTCACAAAGGACGGCGGCAGCCGTTGGAGCGCCGAGACACTCCCGAGCGGGACCGGTCTACTGGGCTCGGTGTCGTGCCCGACGACGACCGACTGCTGGGCCGTCGGGCTGACCTCGGGACTGGGAGGAGTCGTCGTGGCGACGGTCGACGGGGGCCGCTCCTGGGAGCTCCAGGCGGTCCCGAATGGGACGATCGGCCTGAACGGCGTGTCGTGCGCGACCACCACTGACTGTTGGGCCGTCGGAGGCGACCCTTACACGGTCGGAACCGCAGACATCGTGGCCACGAGCGACGGAGGAGCGACGTGGACTACCCAGACCATCCCGACCGATCTCTGGTACCTGAGCGGCGTCGCGTGCCCGTCTGCCACCGACTGCTGGGTGGCGGGCAAGACGGAGAACGCCACCGGTGCCGTGCTCGTCACGAGCGACGGCGGCAGTCAATGGAAGGCCCAGCAGCTTCCCCGCGGGATCGGCAACCTCACCGGCGTGTCATGTGCAGGCGTCAGTCGGTGCTGGGCGGTGGGATACGGCGCGGGATACCCGAGACCCGTGCCGCCGAGGCTGGACGGAGTAGTCGTCGCCACCACCGACGGAGGGAGCACCTGGAGGTACCAGGCCCTCGGCGGTGACGTCCGCGGGCTCGGAGGCGTTTCGTGCCCGACGACGACCGACTGCTGGGCGGTGGGCGGCACCACGTCTAACGCCGGGGCAGTCGTGGCGACCACTGACGGCGGCAAGCGCTGGAAGCCCGAGAAGCTCCCGAGCAGGCTCGGTGACCTCGCTTCGGTGTCGTGCCCGAGCACCACCGAATGCTGGGTGGGAGGCGCGACAGCGTCGAACATCGGGGCCCTCGTCGTGACCACCAACGGGGGCAGCACGTGGAAGTCCGGAGCGCTGCCGGCCGGGGTCAACTTCCTTCGCGGCGTGTCGTGCCCTACCAGCAGCGACTGCTGGGCCGTGGGCGGCACCTCGTCGGCGGCCGGGGCGGTCGTGGCGACCACCGACGGTGGCACGAGCTGGAGGCCGGATAGCGTCCCGGGACGGCTCAGCATCCTCGAGGGCGTGTCCTGCCCGAACAGAACCGACTGCTGGGCCGTGGGGGCCACCGTCACAGGCGAGGGGGCGATCGTCGGCACCACCGACGCCGGCCGTACCTGGAGGTCCGAGGCGCTCCCGGACGGGATAGACGAGCTTCTCGGCGTCTCCTGCCGGACCAGTACCGACTGTGTCGCGGTGGGGGGCACCGCGACCGGTCAGGCCGCTGTCGTCGTCACGACGGATGCCGGCCACACCTGGAGATCGGAGTCGTCGGCTCTCCCGAGCGAGATCCGCTACCTGAATAGCGTGGCGTGCCCCAACACGAGGGACTGCTTCGCGGCGGCGGGCACGACAGGCGGGCCGCCAGCGGAGTTCGGAGCCATCGTGGCCACGACCGACGGCGGTATCCACTGGAAGACCCAGGCAGTCCCGCCAGGTCTCGGCTACCTCTACGGCATCTCCTGTCCGACCAGCGCCGACTGCTGGGCGGTGGGCAACACTGCAGTGGCGACGACCAGCGGGGGCAAGCACTGGGAAGCCGAGGACCTCGGGCCTGGTATCGGCTACCTCTATGACGTGTCGTGCAGGAACAGCACCCATTGCACGACGGTGGGCACCACGCCATGGGGTGAGGGAGTCGTGGCGGCAACCTCTGACGGCGGCCGCACGTCCACCTTCCAGCCTCTGGAGGGCATCGCCGTGCTCCTCGGGGTGTCCTGCCCTACGAGCACCCGATGCTGGTCGGCAGGCCTGACGAGTAGCGGCGCTGCAGTGATCACGTCGAGCTGACGCCGAGCGTCTCGACCAACACGTCGAGGGCGAAGATGCCTGCAGGACTGCACGAGAGCGGGTTGACGTCGAGGGCTGCGATGTGGTCGCCGAGCTCGACGGCGATGGTCGACACCGCCGTGACGGCCGCCAGGACGCCGCCAAGATCCACCGCCGGCGATCCACGGAAGCCGTCGAGCAGGGGGCGGACCCGCAGGCGATCGATCATGCGGCGGGCGCCGGCCAGATCCACCGGCGGGAGGCCGATGGCGCGATCGGCCAGCAGCTCGACGAGCACGCCCCCGGCGCCGACGACGACGAGAGGCCCGAGCATCGGGTCCGACACGATCCCTAGCTCCAGCTCGAGGCCGGGCGCAGCCATCGCGACGACGTCCACCTGGCTCCCGAGACGCGACGCCAGATCGTCGTAGGCGGAGGCGACCTCCTCGCCCGACCCGAGCCCGAGCACCACGCCCCGAGCCTCCGACTTGTGGGCGATCTCGGGCGACGCGGTCTTGAGCACGACCGGGAAGCCGAGGCGCTCGGCAGCAGCCACGGCCGCGGTCCGGTCAGCGACCGTGACCGAGGCGGGCGAGGGCACGCCGTACTCGTCGAGCAGCGCAAACGAGTCCTGACTCGTGAGCTGTGTCGCGCCGCCTGCCTCGAGCCGCTCGAGCCGCTCGAGCCACCTCCGGCGCCGGCTCTCGTCGACCTGAGGAGCCCCGACCGGAGGGCGCTCGCGGAAGTCACGCAGCTCGACGAGGTGACCGAGCGCCCGGAGCCCCGACCGGGTCCCTTCGAGCACCGGGATCCCGAGCGCGCGAAGCCGCCCCGCCGCGTCGCGGTCGAGCGCGCTCGGCACGTTCGAGAGCACGCAGAGCGGGACGTCTGTCGCCCCCCAGGCCGCCACGATCGAGGAGCGGTAGGACTCGTCTCGGTCGAACTCGGGCACGAGGTCGACCGCGAGGGCGACGGCGTCCACGCTCTCGTCGTCCGCCATCGCGAGCAAGGAGCCCGTGAACAGCTCCTCGGTCGAGCCTCCCGTGCCCCACACGTCGAGCGGGTTGCCGGGCTCGAGTCCCGGGTCGAGCAGGTCGCCGAGCCGTTTCATCGTCACGGGCGAGATCTCGGAGAAACCCACGCCCACCTCCTCGGCCACGTCGACCACCAACGCCCGCTCGGCCCCCGAGTCGAGGACGGCAGCGATCCCACGGCCCCGCCGCCCCGACGAGGACGGCGCGCGGCGACCCGCAGCCAGAAGCTCCAGCGTGTCGCACATCTCGGCGAGGTCGGCGACCCGCAGCACGCCGTAGGCGTCGAAGAGGGCCTCCCAGGCTCCGTCGTTCCCGGCCAGTGCGCCCGAGTGCGCAGCGACCATCGCGCGCCCGGGCTCGGAGGCCCCGACGGTAAGCGCGACGACCGGGATGCCGGCTTCGGCGGCGCGTGAGAGGGCGGTGCGGAGTGGCTGGGGAGCGCGGAGGGCCTCTAGGAGGAGTGCCACCACGCGCGTGCCCGGGAGCGCCAGCGCGTAGTCGAGGTACTCGGCAGCCGTCGTGACGAGCTCCTGGCCGGAGGAGACGGCGAGCGAGAAGCCGAGGGCACGATCGGTGCGCAGGAGCGCCGAGAATGCCGAGCCGGAGTGGGTCACGAGCGCGATCGGGCCTAGCGGGAGAGGGGTGCGCTCGAGGTACCCGATCGCCCGTAGGCCGTAGGTCGGGTTGACGAAACCCATGCAGCCTCCGCCGCACAGCGCCATACCGGCGTCGCTGGCGGTCGCCGCCAGCCGGGCACGGAAGGCGGTGGAGTCGGTGGGGGAGGCCGGGTCGATGGCGCTCCCGAAGACGACGGCGCTGCGGTCGCCTCGCCGGGCGGCCCGGCCGAGCTCAGCCTCGAGGCTCGCGTCGCCGACACAGAGGAGGACGAGGTCGACGGGTTCGCCGAGGTCGTCGAGGGACGAGCGGAAAACGCGCCCGTTGACGGTCTCGCCGGATCTTGCGTAGCGCGGGTTTACGAGATGGATGACAGGGCGCGACGGGCTCCGTTCGAGCTCGATCAGCACTCGCTCGCCGAAGCTGTCAGGGCGGGGGCTTGCCCCTACGAGTGCGACCGAGCCCGCCTCGAGCATCGCGGAGAGGCTCGAGGAGCCTTGTGTCACCGCCGGACGAACAAGCTCTTCGCCCGGGCGCGGCGGTCGTTCGCCTTCTCGTCCGAGAGGGCGGCCTTCGCCGCTTGCCAGCCGGGGATCCCGCAGACGCCGCCGCCCGCGTGGGTGGCCGAGCTGGCGTTGTACAGCCCAGCGATCGGGGTGCGGTAATCGGCGTAGCCCGGCGCAGGGCGCATGTGGAACAGCTGCTCGACCGAGAGCTCCCCGTGGAAGATGTTGCCGCCGATCAAGCCGTACTCCTGTTCCATCTCGTACGGGCTCACGATGTCGCGGTGCAGGATCGACTTCTTGAAGTTCGGCGCCACCTCGTCGTAGCAGTCGATCAGCCGGTCGGCGTACGCCTCGAGCTCGGCAGTGTGCGGCTCGTTCGCCCATTCGGCCGGGACCCACTGCGTGAACAGCGACATGATGTGCGTGCCCTCGGGGCACAACGTCTTGTCGAAGGTGCTCGGGATGACCGAGTCGCTGAAGGGGCGCTCGGCCGCCTTGCCCTCCCGCGCGTCGAGAAACGCCCGCTCGATGTACTCCATCGACGGCGCCATCTCTACCGACCCCGTGTGATGAGGCTGCTGGTTGGTGCCGGGGTCGGCCGTGAAGTTCGGGAGCTCGGAGAGAGCGAGGTTGATCTTGACGACCCCGCTGCGAGTCTTCCAGTGCTCGATGTCCTTCACGAAGTCGTCGGGGAGGTTGGCGCTGCCGACGTGGTCGAGGAAAGCGGTGCGCGGGTGGAGGCTCGTGACCACGATCGGCGCGTAGAGCTCGTCGCCGTTGTCGAGCACCGCCCCTTGCACGCGCTCGTTGCGCACGATGACGCGCGAGACCCGGGCGTTCGTGCGCACTTCCACGCCGAAGTTCGTCGCCGCCCGGGCCATGGCGTCCGCCACCGCCCCCATGCCACCCTCGGGGAAGCCCCAGCTGCCGAGGTGGCCGTCGCCCACGTCCCCGATCGAGTGGTGAGCCATGACGTAGGCGGTGCCCGGCTCGTAGGGACCTGCCCAAGTCCCGATGACACCATTGACGGCAATCGGCGCCTTGACCTGCCACGCTTCGAACCAGTCGTCGAGGAGGTCGGCGATCGACATGGTCATGAGGCGCGTGACGTCGGCGATCGTGCGGACGTCGACGCCGCGGTTGCGCCAAGCGAGGCGGAGGAGGTCGGCAATGTCGCCCGGCCTCTTCGAACCGATCTTCGGCGGGACGGTGAGCAGCATCGGGCCGAGCACGTCGGCGAGCCCACCCAGCCAGGCATCCCACTTCGGCATCGCCTCGGCGTCGTGCTTGGACCACTTCGCGATCTCGTCGTAGTTCTTCTTCGCGTCGTCGGACCAGACCTTGATCGAGCCGCCTTCGGCAAAGGCCTGGTAGTACGGGCCCATCGGGAAGACCTTGTAGCCGTTGCGCTCGAGGTCTAGGTCCCTGATGATCGTCGGCGGGAGGAGGCTCATCACGTAGGAGAGCCGGGTCACCTTGAACTCGGGCGCCTCCGGCCAGGGCGACTCGGTCGTAGCGGCGCCGCCGGTCTTGTGGCGGGACTCGAGGACAACGGTGCGATGCCCCGCTCTGGCCAGATAGGCAGCGGCCACCAGTCCGTTGTGGCCTCCACCGACGACTATCGCGTCGTAGTTCGCTGACATCGCTCGCATCTCCGATCCGACTTGCCCGGTCAGGCAGACTGGCTACGTTGCAGTGTCCGCCACATGTTTGACTGACTGTTCAGTCTAAGCGAAATGCTAAGGTCGGCACAAGCGTCATGACACGGGGCGGCGGCTCCGAGGAAGGTGGATGGCCGTGACCACGACCCCGACTACAACCACGACCCCGACTACAACCGCGCCTGCGCCGGCTGAGATAGCTGCGCCGGCTGAGATGCCTGCGCCGGTCGACGGCGCCTCGGATGCCCGGCGGGTGCAGATGCTGGCCGCGACGATCGACGTCATAGTCGAGCGAGGCTTTCCCGAGACTCGCATCGCGGACGTCGCGGAGCGAGCCGGGGTAAGCCCTGCCCTCGTCATCTACTACTTCAAGACGAAGGACAACCTGCTGGCCGAAGCGATGCGCTACTCCGAGGACGGCTGGTATGCCGAGATGGCCCGGCGCACCGCCGACATCGAGTCCGCCGCCGGCCGGCTCGAGGAAGTCGTCTCGATGTGCTGCCTGCCGTCGTCGGAGGCCGAAGAGGCCGGTGCCATCGAGGAGTCCTGGGCGGTTTGGCTCGACCTCTGGGCGCAGGCGCTGCGCGACCCCGAGGTGCGCCTCGTCCGCGAGGAATTCGACGAGCACTTCCGCCAGACGATCCGCCAGATCGTGCGCGACGGGATCACCGCTTCCGAGTTCAAGGAGGTCAACGAGGACGACTTCGCGGTCGGGTACTCGGCACTGCTCGATGGTTTTGCCATCCAGATCGCGCTCGGGGACCCGGTCGTCGACGCACGGCGGGCCTTCGAGCTCGCGATGCGGGTGGCCGCCCAGCAACTCGGCTACGAGTGGAAGCCGAAGCGCGGAGCCGGCCGGCGCGGGGGCGCCGCCAAGCGCTGATCATCATCGATGAGTGTCAGTAGCTGTAGCCGCTGCTCGTGCTCGAGGTGGTCGAGCCTCCTCCGCCGCCCTTCGAAGCCGACTCGCCGACCTTGACGACGTACCACGTACCGCCACTGCCTTGGCCGTTCGTCTGGCCTGCGGCCGAGTCACCCGCGTACGTGTAGAGGGGGATCCCGTTGTAGGCCACCTGGAGCCCCCCGCCAGAGCGCGTGAAGGTGCCGAAACCGGACATTCCCGACGCAATCGTGGCGGTCGCGCTCGGGGCCGTCAGCGGGGGCCAGAGGGATGCGCACCCGCCGGTGCAGACCGACTTGTTCTTCGAGTCCGGCGTGTAGCGATAGAGGGTGAAGCCCTTCGAGTCGACGAGGATCGTCCCGAGTTTGGCGTTCTTGACGGTCTTCACGAGCGCCGACCCGCCGCCGCCCCCGCCGGCCGCCGCACTCGAGGTGGTGGTGGAGCCGCTGCCGCTGGTACTCGTCGGCGTTCCGCTGGACGACCCGCACGCCGCCGCCAGGAGCGCGATCGCGACGAGGCCGCCGAACGCCCCGAGCCCCCTGCGCGGCGTGAACTCGATCTCTGCCATTGTGATCTGCCTCCGTTGTGGGCGATTTCATCGTCGGGACCGCTGCCCCACGCTCAGGATTACGGCCGAGTGCGGTATCTGGATTCCCGGTCCTGTCTAGAAGGTCATCTATTAGCACCGAGAGACGGTCGCGGACCTTGGGGGAGCTGCGCGGGCCATGTGATCGTGACGCTGTGGAGGATGCCGATTGGCGAGATCTCTCTCTCCCACGGCTAGGCGGCACAGGGGCGTATACACTTTTGGTCGGGGCATCAAGGGGGCAATCAAGCAGTTCACACTCTTCCCCGGACGTGGACCCTACTCTCCACCTGCTCGTGCGGCTTGGTGGGCGCTAGCGGAGATGTGCTTCCATAGAACGGATGACTGTCATGCGAGGACGAGTGCGGATCGGGTTGGCCATGGTGATCGGAGGGGGCGGCCTCGCCCTCGGTGTCTTCACTCTTTGGATCTTGGGCTCTGCCAGCCCGGCGCAGGCCGACTCGGCCTGCACGATCAACTGGGTTGGTCCGAGCACCGGTGGTCCTTGGGCGACCGCGAGCAACTGGAGCACGGGACAGACGCCCGGCACTGGCGACGTCGTGTGCATCTCAGGAGTGACCGGGACCGTGACCTTCGATGGGTCGGGCGACACGTCGACGACCTTGATCTCCGAGCTGCGCAGCTCGGCTCCGCTCGCGATCACGGGGGGCGAGCTCGGGCTGACGGACGCTGCGGCCACTGGCAACACCGTCGCCGGCTTCTCGATGTCGGGCGGCCAGCTCGGTGACACCACCAACGCGCAGGGCTCGCTCATCGACACCGGGGACTTCTCTTGGACAGCCGGGTCGTTCCACGCCCCGGCCGGCGAGAGTCCCCAGCCGACGTTCACGCAGTCCTCCTCGACGAACGCTGCCACGATCGCCGACCCGGACTTCCTCGACAACTGGAACCTCGACCTCGGGAGCCCGCTCGGTGTCTCGGGTGTCTTCGCCTTCGAGAACGGCGGGAGCATCACTGAGTCGAACACGGTCACACTGGCCGACGACACGTTCATCAACGACGGGGGTTCGGCCGGTCCGTTCACGATCACCGGTGCCGGGACCTTGACGAAAGCAGCGACTAGCGGGACCGCCGTTGTCGGTGTCCCGGTCGCGAGCGCCGGCAGCCTCACTGTGCCCGGCGGCGCGATGCTCCTCGACGAGGGCGGCACCCTCGGCGGCTCCTTCTCCGCCGCCGCAACTGCCACCCTCGAGCCTCGAAGGCCCGGCCACGATCCCGAGCGGGACCACCGACTCGGGGGCGGGCACCTTGGACCTGAGCGGCAACATCACCGACGACGCCTCCTTGGACGTTGCCGACGTGACCGAGACGAGCGGCATCACCACCGTCGGCGCCCCTCTCGATCTGTCCGGCACCCTCTCGCTCACGAGCGGGGAGGTCAACCTTTCGGCCACTGGCAACACCGTCGCCGGCTTCTCGATGTCGGGCGGCCAGCTCGGTGACACCACCAACGCGCAGGGCTCGCTCACCGACACCGGGGACTTCTCTTGGACAGCCGGGTCGTTCCACGCCCCGGCCGGCGAGAGTCCCCAGCCGACGTTCACGCAGTCCTCCTCGACGAACGCTGCCACGATCGCCGACCCGGACTTCCTCGACAACTGGAACCTCGACCTCGGGAGCCCGCTCGGTGTCTCGGGTGTCTTCGCCTTCGAGAACGGCGGGAGCATCACTGAGTCGAACACGGTCACACTGGCCGACGACACGTTCATCAACGACGGGGGTTCGGCCGGTCCGTTCACGATCACCGGTGCCGGGACCTTGACGAAAGCAGCGACTAGCGGGACCGCCGTTGTCGGTGTCCCGGTCGCGAGCGCCGGCAGCCTCACTGTGCCCGGCGGCGCGATGCTCCTCGACGAGGGCGGCACCCTCGGCGGCTCCTTCTCCGCCGCCGCAACTGCCACCCTCGAAGCTCGAAGGCCCGGCCACGATCCCGAGCGGGACCACCGACTCGGGGGCGGGCACCTTGGACCTGAGCGGCAACATCACCGACGACGCCTCCTTGGACGTTGCCGACGTGACCGAGACGAGCGGCATCACCACCGTCGGCGCCCCTCTCGATCTGTCCGGCACCCTCTCGCTCACGAGCGGGGAGGTCAACCTTTCGGCCACTGGCAACACCGTCGCCGGCTTCTCGATGTCGGGCGGCCAGCTCGGTGACACCACCAACGCGCAGGGCTCGCTCACCGACACCGGGGACTTCTCTTGGACAGCCGGGTCGTTCCACGCCCCGGCCGGCGAGAGTCCCCAGCCGACGTTCACGCAGTCCTCCTCGACGAACGCTGCCACGATCGCCGACCCGGACTTCCTCGACAACTGGAACCTCGACCTCGGGAGCCCGCTCGGTGTCTCGGGTGTCTTCGCCTTCGAGAACGGCGGGAGCATCACTGAGTCGAACACGGTCACACTGGCCGACGACACGTTCATCAACGACGGGGGTTCGGCCGGTCCGTTCACGATCACCGGTGCCGGGACCTTGACGAAAGCAGCGACTAGCGGGACCGCCGTTGTCGGTGTCCCGGTCGCGAGCGCCGGCAGCCTCACTGTGCCCGGCGGCGCGATGCTCCTCGACGAGGGCGGCACCCTCGGCGGCTCCTTCTCCGCCGCCGCAACTGCCACCCTCGAGCTCGAAGGCCCGGCCACGATCCCGAGCGGGACCACCGACTCGGGGGCGGGCACCTTGGACCTGAGCGGCAACATCACCGACGACGCCTCCTTGGACGTTGCCGACGTGACCGAGACGAGCGGCATCACCACCGTCGGCGCCCCTCTCGATCTGTCCGGCACCCTCTCGCTCACGAGCGGGGAGGTCAACCTTTCGGCCACTGGCAACACCGTCGCCGGCTTCTCGATGTCGGGCGGCCAGCTCGGTGACACCACCAACGCGCAGGGCTCGCTCACCGACACCGGGGACTTCTCTTGGACAGCCGGGTCGTTCCACGCCCCGGCCGGCGAGAGTCCCCAGCCGACGTTCACGCAGTCCTCCTCGACGAACGCTGCCACGATCGCCGACCCGGACTTCCTCGACAACTGGAACCTCGACCTCGGGAGCCCGCTCGGTGTCTCGGGTGTCTTCGCCTTCGAGAACGGCGGGAGCATCACTGAGTCGAACACGGTCACACTGGCCGACGACACGTTCATCAACGACGGGGGTTCGGCCGGTCCGTTCACGATCACCGGTGCCGGGACCTTGACGAAAGCAGCGACTAGCGGGACCGCCGTTGTCGGTGTCCCGGTCGCGAGCGCCGGCACTGTCATGGCGGGAGGCGGCGCGCTGAATCCTGAGCTCACTCACGAATACGGGGACGCTGGATCTCGCCACCGGGATCGTCAGCATCTCGTCGTCCTACTCTCCAGCAGATGGCTCCGCGCTGGCCGTGACCCTCGCCGGAACCACCGCCGGGACGACGTATGGCCAGCTGGAGGTCGCCGGCACCACCACCCTCGCGGGCTCTCTGGTCATCACGACCGCGTCCGGCTTCATCCCGACGATCGGGCAGACCTTCGCAATCACCGAGTCGGCGGTTAGCAGTACCGGCAACTTCTCGTCCGTCGTGGAGCACGACAGTCCCTCCGGGCTCGGGTACCTCGAGACGGGTACACCGTCCGGGGTGGTCCTGACGGCAACCGCAGTTGCAATTTCTCCGTCGACGCTGCCCGAGGCAACGACAGGCGAGGCCTACTCGGCCACGCTTAACGCCACCGGTGGCAACTCGCCGTACACATGGGCTCTCACTTCGGGCACCTTGCCCGCCGGGCTGTCCTTGCACACCTCGACGGGAGTGATCTCGGGCACACCCACTGCGGTGGGAACTTCGACCTTCACCGTTCGGGCGACCGACTCTTCGAGCCCGGCGCTGAGTGCTACGGCGACCTACTCCCTGAATGTCGTCAAGTTCGCCATCGCCCTCTCGTCGCTTCCCACGGCAACGGTGGGTGATGCCTATTCGTCCACGCTCACCGTCACCGGTGGCACTTCGCCGTACTCCTGGGCTCTCACTTCGGGCACCTTGCCCGCCGGGCTGTCCTTGCACGGGTCGACAGGAGTGATCTCGGGCACGCCCACCACTGCAGGAGCCTTCAAGTTCACGGTTCGGGTGACCGACGCCGCGAGACCGGCCCTCAGCACCACCAGGACCTACACCCTGACTGTCAAGCTGGCCATCTCCCCGTCGTCGCTGTCAAACGCCACGACGGGCGAGGCCTACTCGGTCACGCTCACCGCCACCGGTGGCTCCTCGCCCTACACGTGGGTGCTCGTCTCGGGCGGCTTGCCCGTGGGGCTGTCGTTGCACGGATCGACAGGAGTGATCTCAGGCACGCCCACCGGCACAGGTACTCGGACCTTTACCGTTCGGGCGACCGACTCGTCGAGCCCGGCCCTCAGTGCTACGGCGACCTACTCGCTGAAAGTCGTCAAGCTCGTCATCTCACCTTCGACGCTGCCCGAGGCGACGGTAGGTGACCTGTACTCGGTCACGCTCTCCGCCACCGGTGGCATCTCGCCGTACACGTGGGCTCTCACTTCGGGGAGCTTGCCGGCCGGGCTGTCACTGCACGGGTCGACGGGAGTGATCTCAGGCACGCCCAGCCACGCCGGAACGTCACGATTCACGGTTCGGTTGACGGACTCCGCCAGCCCTGCGTTCAGCGTCACGAAGACCTACTCGTTGACCTGCGCTTCAGGGTAGCTGGACTTCGCGCCACACAGCGGACGTGCTCGGAGCTAGGTCAGCGCTGGCGACACGTCCCCGAAGGTCTCCTCGCGGATCTCCTCGACGGAGGCATCCCCCGGTGCGAGCACTCGTAGGGCGTCGATCGGCAGCTGCACCTGTACCGGCGTGCCCGCCTCGAAGACTGAGACAGCCCCGTCGTTCTGGACGAGCGCCTGCAAGCTGACGCCTGCCGCCAGGCGGACGACGAGCTGGGTCGAGTTGCCGAGGAAGACCGTCCGCTCCACCATGCCGGGCACGCGGTTCGAGCCGGTCTCCTCGAACGCGAACAGGGACACTCGCTCTGGCCTGATGGCGATCTTCACCGGTCCCGAAGCGGTAACGGCGCCACACGCAGCCTCGACGCTGAATTCGCCGATGGTCACCTCGCAGGGTTGTGTCGCCGACCCGGCTCGTGTCACCGCAGCGTCCATCAGGTTCGAGACGCCGAGGAAGTCGGCCACGTAGGCGTCCGCCGGCTCCTCGTACACGACGCGAGGCGTGCCGAGCTGAGCGATGTGGCCGTTCGACATAACCGCTAGGCGGTCCGACATCGTGAGGGCCTCTTCCTGGTCGTGGGTCACGTAGAGGAACGTGATGCCGACCCGCTCCTGCAGCGCCTTCAGCTCGAGCTGCAAGGACCGGCGCAACTTTGCGTCGAGCGCGCCGAGCGGCTCGTCGAGAAGAAGCACAGCCGGCTTCAGCACGAGCGCCCGGGCGAGCGCCACACGCTGCTGCTGGCCGCCCGAGAGCTGGCCTGGGCGGCGTCGTTCGTACCCGGTCAGCTGGACGAGCTCGAGCGCCTCGGCTACCCGCTGCTTGGCCTCGTGTTTCGAGCAGTCCTGGTACCGGAGGCCGAACGCCACGTTGTCGGCCACGTCGAGGAAAGGGAACAGCGCGTAGCTCTGGAAAACCGTGTTCACTTTGCGTTTGTTCGGCGGGAGGTGACCGACGTCTGCTCCGTCGAGGACGATCTCGCCGCTCGTCGGCTCCTCGAAACCCGCCACCATCCGCAACGTCGTCGTCTTCCCACATCCCGACGGTCCGAGGAGGGAGAAGAACTCCCCGCCGTCGATCTCGAGTGAGATGCCGTCGACCGCAGTGTGGTCGCCGAACCGCTTCGTGAGCTGTCTCAGGGTAATGGTGCCTCCGGCCATGGTCTCTTGGGGCTCCTTGGTCAACTGGATCTAGATTCCGGCGAAGTCGGTCAGCGCCTGAGTCGTGCTCTGGCGCTCACCCTTGGTCATGAGACGGAACGCTACGTAGCCAATCGCGGCCACGATGACGGAGAACGCCAGCATCAACGTGGCGAGCGCGTTGAGGGCCGGGCCGTTGTTGCCGCCGTGCGTTTGGGAGTAGATGAGGACGGCCATGGTCTGGGTGTTGGCCGTCGACGACAGCAGGTCGACGAGGACGAAGTCGTCGATGCAAGTCGCGAACACGAGCACGGCGCTCGCGAAGATGGCCGGCATGAGGAGCGGGCGAAGCACCCGCCAGATCGCCCTTCCCGGGAGGCACCGAGATCGGCGGCCGCCTCCTCGTAGGACTTGCCGATCGTGGTGAGGCGCGCTCTCACGATGATGGCGGGCCATGAGATGTTCCAGACGACGAGTGCCGCCACTTCGGCCGGCGTGCCGAGGGCGACGAACTTGAAGGACTGCTGGAACAAGAACAGGAGGGCCACGCCGAGCAGCAGCTCGGGGATCACGAACGAGAAGATCATGAGGAGGTTGAGGTTGTTCGAGGTGCGGCTGCGCCAGCGGTCGATGCCGATCGCGAACCCGACCCCGAGCGGGACCGTGATGATCGTGACGAGGAACGCCAGCCACAGGGTCTGGATGACCGCCGCGTGCAGGTTCGCGGCATGCAGAACCGACGGGGTCTTTGTCGACGCCGAGATGTACCACTCGAGCGAGAAGCCCTGGAAGACGCTCTGGGACTTGCCGTGGTTGAACGAGAACAAGACCGCGAGAGTGATGGGCAGGATCGACCACGCCAGGTAGACCCACGTGAAGATCTCGAGCCCGACGGGGTGGCGCCACTGCCGGTTGCGGCGGCGCCTCGGTCGGGTGACCTCGGGCGGTGTGGCCACCGCTGCTGTGACCGGGACAGGTGCTTCGGCGACGGTGGCCATCAGGCGTTCTCCCGCGACGCTCTCGCCGTCGACCGCACGTAGTAGATCATCGGCACCATCAACACGACTAGCAGCACGATCGAGAGCGCGGCGCCTTCCGGCTCGAGGCTCGGGACGCCGAGCTGACCCTGGATCTCGTTCCCGATCATTGTCGTGCTCGGCGAGGCCGACAGGAGCTGGTTCGTGAAGAAGTCCCCGATCATCGGCAACACGGTTATGAATGCCCCGGCGAGGAGCGTCTGGCGGCTGAGCGGGATGGTCACGTGCCAGAAGGTCTTCCATTTCGACAGGCCGAGATCCTGCGAGGCCTCGAGAAGGCGCCCGTCGATCCGGTCGAGCCCGGCGTAGAGGACGACGATGAGATAGGGGATGTAGCCGTAGACGAGGCCGAGGATGACGGTTATCGACTTGCCGCCGATCCACGCGTACGGATGGGCCGAGGACATGAGGTGAAGCGACTCGAGGATCTTGTTGACGTAGCCGTTGGTCTGAAGGAGGTCGATCCAGGCCAGCATCCGCATCATGTAGCTGATCCAGAACGGCGCCACGAGCAAGATGAGGAAGAAGCTCTTGCGCCGGCCTCCGTAGCGACTCACAAAGTAGGCGACCGGGTAGCCGATGCTGAGCGACAGGGCGGAGGCGGCGGCGGTGTACCAGATCGTGCGGATCATGGGAGGGAGGAGGAAAGCGTCGCGGCCGACGAACTCGTGCCAGAGCTGGACGAACGTCGACCCGTTCCACTGGAAGGGGTTCCAGACTGGTATCGGCGACTGGAACAGCGGGTCGATCGTACCGAGGGCGACGCAGAGCACCACGTAGACCGGGACGAGGATGAGCACGGCCAACCAGGCCCCGCCCGGGACTGCCATCGTCCCCCAGAGCCAGCGAGGGCGCCAGGACTCGATCCGGTTCTGCAGGGTGCGCTCGCGGTAGCGGTCGCGACCGCTCACAGCCCGCCGCCGAATTGGGTCCAGGCGAGCTCCCAGGCGCTGTTGGCCGCCGGCGGGAGGGCGAGCTCCTCGATGCCGTTGTCGAAGTACGACGGGAGCACGACCGTCGAGGCGAGCGTCTCGGGGAGGATCTTCCGGTGGACCAGCGCGTCGGGTGTGACGCCGTAGATCGGCTGCATGTAGCCGTTGAAGCTGATGTTCGTGAAAACGACGTCCAGGTCGAGCAGGTAGTTGAGGAAGAGGTGGGCGAGCACAGGATTCTGGCTCGAGTGCGGGATCGTGATCGTGTCGTTCGCGACCGGCCCCCTGCCGTCCTCGGGGAACCAGTAGCCGACGTACTTCACCGGAACGCCCTTCGGCATGTAGTACTCGGCTGCCGCCATGTCGCCCGACCAGGCGTGGTGGATCCACGTCTGCCCGTCGGGGATCTCGGTGTAGTCGTTGTTGTCGATGAGGACGTCGACGAGTTCTTGAAGATCCTGCAGCTCGTGGTACGAACTCGTGATCTGGTCGAGGCTCGTCGTGTTGAGGTCGTAGATGCCCTGCTTCATGAGACCGAGGCAGATCCCCTCGCGGTAGTCGTCGAGTATCGCGACCCGGCCGCGGTACTTCTCCTGCCATGGCATCGCCCAGGGATTCTCCATCTTGTACGGGTCCTCGTCGACGAGGTCCTTTCGCCAGGAGATGCCGGTCGTGTAGATCGTGTACGGCACGGTGTAACGCCAGTGCCGGTCGTAGAACGGGTCGGCGTAGGCCTTCCATGCCTGCTCGATGTTGGGGATGTAGGAGTGGGTGAGGGGGCGGAGCAGCTTGGCCTCGATCAGCGGTCCGAGCACGTCGACCGTCACTCCCATGAAGACGTCGAAGTTGAGCTCGCCGGTCTGCATCTTCGCGATCGCCTCGCTCATGGTGTTGAAAGTCGTGATCTGGTAGTTGCAGTCGTACTTCTTGCAGAAGCTCTCGCACACCGCGATGTTGATGTACTCGACCCAGTTGTAGATCTGCAGGGTCGGCTTGCCCGACTCCGGAGCCAGGCCAGACTTGATCGGCTCGTTGTCGTCGAAGATCGGCCAGGTGACGGGGTTGTCGCGACGGGGTAGCGGCAGCTTGAAGGCCGAGTCGCCTGGTCTCTGACAGCCGGCGAGGAGCTCGCTGAGCGAGCCGCCGAACCCTGCTAGAGCCAGGCCTTTTGCCCCGAGGGACAGGACGTCGCGCCGGGACCAGTTCGTGGCGCCGCCTCGGCTTCGGCGATCGCCCGAGCTCGCTGGCGTGCCGGCGCTCATGGTCTTGCCGGAACCGGAGCCGATTCCGGATCGGGCGCGCCAGAGCCCTCCTCGGCCGAGCCCTCCTTGTCGAGGATGAGATGTCATCCCCGGCACCACCCCTCCCGGTCGACTGCTACTCGCTTGTGTGACTGCTACTTCACTGGTGTGACTGCTACTTCACTGGCATGCGTACCGGTAGCGCTGAACCGTCGATCAATGAGTCAACTCTCTTCAGTTGGCGTTCGCAACCAGTGGTCGGACTGCCTGGGCGAAACGCTCGAAGTTCTCCGTGAACCGGTCGATGTCCTCCTCGTCGTGTTGCACCGAGATCATCCACTGCTCGGTCTTCCCCCATGGTGGCAGGAAGACCCCACCGTTGTGCTGGAAGAGCCAATGAAGATGGTTGAAGCGGTCGTCAACCTCGAGGAAGTCGCGGTAGTTGCGCACAGGCGTAGTCGAGAAGGTGACGCAGCCCTTTGCACCGACGGACACGACGTGGGCCGGCAGACCGCAATGGCCTATGGCGGTCGTCAGCGAGTCGCCGATGCGCCGCCTCAAGTGGCTGAGCCGCTCGTAGGCCTCAGGCGTGGCCACCTGCTCGAGCATGGCCCGTGTCGCAGCCATCGAGAGCGGGTTCCCGTTGAACGTGCCCACCATCTCGTACTCGCCGTCGGCGACCAGGCCCATCAGCTCGCCGGTGCCGCCGACGGCACCTGTGATGAGCCCTCCGCCGATGGACTTGGCGAGGCAGACGAGGTCGGGGGTGACCCCGAAGAGGGCGGAGGCGCCGCCTGGACCAGCGGTGAGGCCCGTCTTGACCTCGTCGAACGTGAGGATCGCACCGTGGCGATGGAGCAGGTCGCGGAGATCCGCCAGGTAGCCGTCGGTCGGGTGGATGATCCCGGCGTTCATCATGATCGGCTCGAGGATGAGCCCGGCGATCTGGTTCTTGTGCTCGTTGAGCAGCGTCTCGACCGATCCGAGGTCGTTGAAGGTCGCGATGAGGGTCAGGTCGGTGATCGCTCTCGGGATGCCCGAGCTTGCGGGTTGCGGGATCGGGTGCTCGATCGGGCCGATGTCGCCTTCGCTCGGGCAGATCGACACCTGGACCGAGTCATGGTGGCCGTGGTAGCAGCCCTCGATCTTGATTATCAGGTCACGGCCGGTGGCGGCCCTCATGAGGTGGACGGCGTCCATCGTCGCTTCGGTCCCCGAGTTCCCGAACCGCCAGAGGGGCAGGCCAAAGCGCGCGCCGAGATCTTCGGCGACGACGACGGCGTCCTCGTTCGGCTGCGCGAAATGCGTGCCTCGGGTGACTTGGCGCTGCACCGCCTCGACGATGGCGGGGTGGGCGTGACCGGCGAGGCCGGCTCCGTAGCCGCCGTGCATGTCGACGTACTCCGTGCCGTCCACGTCGAAGATCTTGGAGCCTTCGCCTCTCTCGAGGAAGACGGGCTGGGGCCGCGATATCTGCCAGTTGCTCGTGACGCCGCCGGCGAGCGCCAGCGACGCCCGCTGGTACAGCTCCCGGGATCGGGGCTGGCGGTCGAGGAAGATCTGCTCCTGCTCCGCGATGATCTCGTCGAGATCGCTCGCGAAGGTTTGGCTTGTGGTCGTGGTATCGAGGACCACGGGATTGCTCCGTTTCTCGGGGCTGTGCGGCGGACGCTCTGAGCAGCCGTCACGCAGGTCACCCGCTTGACTGAACATTCAGTCTATGACAGCGTTTGCGCCGAGGCAAGGGTCGTCGTGCCCGGGGACCGTGAATACGGGCTTTCGGCGACCGAGTGGCGAACAGGAGAGTCTCGTGGCGATTCACCGGGCTGAGGCCGGCAGGGAGATCCGAGCCGATGGAGCGATGTCGTTTCCGAACGTCATCGCAGGCCGTCCGGCTCCAGCAGCGGCAGGCGGCGCGATCCTCGAGCTCGTCAACCCATCCACCGGCCTCGTCTACGGATCGGCGCCCGACTCCTCCGACGACGACGTCGACAAGGCCTGCCGCGCTGCGGAGGCCGCCTTCGCGTCGTGGCGCCGGGAGACACCGGCGACGAGATCGGGCCTGCTCCTCGAGGCGGCTGCGTTGCTCGAGGCCGAGGCCGAGTCGTTGTGCGCGCTCGAAGTTCTCGACACCGGCAAGCCTGTCTGCCAGATGGCCGAGGACGAGATGCCGGCGATCGTGGACCAGGTACGTTTCTTTGCGGGGGCATGCCGGGCACTCGAGGGTCGAGCAACCGGCGAATATGTTGCAGGAATCGCGTCGTCGGTGCGCCGCGAGCCGGTCGGGGTCTGCGGTCAGATCACGCCTTGGAACTACCCGCTGATGATGGCGGTCTGGAAGTGGGCTCCGGCAGTGGCTGCCGGGAACACCGTCGTCCTGAAGCCGTCCGAGCTCACGCCCGCGTCGACCGTCCGTATGGCCGAATTGGTCGGGGAGGTGCTGCCGCCCGGCGTGCTGAACGTCGTGTGCGGGGGCGCCGGGACCGGCGAGGCCATCGTGCGGCACGCCTCGGTTGCGATGGTGTCGTTGACGGGCAGCGTCCGGGCTGGTCGAGCGGTGGCCGCTCTCGCGTCCGAGAGGCTCGCGCGGTCGATCTCGAGCTCGGCGGCAATGCACCCGTCGTGGTGTTCGCCGATGCCGATCTGGCGGAGGCCGCCTCCGCGATCGCCGGCGCGGCGTTCTACAACGCCGGCCAGGACTGCACAGCCGCCAGCCGTGTGCTCGTCGAGTCCTCGGCTGCAGTCGAGCTGACCGAGCGGCTCGCCGAGGCCGCTCGCGACACGCGTTGCGGGGCACCCGACGAAGAGGGTGTCGCCTACGGGCCGATGATCTCCGAGACCCAGCGTGCCCGCGTGGAAGGACTGCTTGCACGCCTCTCCGACTCTGCGCAGATCGTCTGTGGTGGCAAGCGCCTAGACCGTCCCGGGTACTTCTTCCCGCCGACCGTCGTCCGGGGGGTCCTTCAGTCCGACGAGATCGTGCAGGACGAGATCTTCGGTCCAGTGCTCACGGTGCAGGGTGTCGACTCCGACGACGAGGCCGTATCTCTCGCCAACGGCGTGCCCCAGGGACTCACTGCAAGTGTGTGGACTTCGGACGTCGGGCGGGCGATGCGCCTCGCCCGGGACCTTGACTTCGGGGCGGTGTCGGTAAACGCTCATGCCCCGATGGCGTCGGAGATGCCGCATGGCGGGTTCGGCCTGTCGGGGTATGGGAAGGACCTCTCGGTCTACGGTCTCGAGGACTACACCCGGCTGAAGCACGTCGCGGTCGCGCTGTAACCGCATGAGGCAAGCTTGGCGGTGAGGGCACGCACCAGACGCAAACGATGAGGAGGGATTGAGTTGGCACAGGAAGTACGAGGTGTCGTCGCAAGGTCGAAGGGCGCTCCGGTCGCCGTCGAGACGATCATCGTCCCCGACCCCGGCCCGGGCGAAGCAGTGGTCGCTGTCCAGGCCTGCGGCGTGTGTCACACCGATCTGCACTATCGGGAGGGCGGGATCAACGACGACTTCCCGTTCCTCCTCGGACACGAGGCGGCAGGGATCGTCGAGGCCGTCGGCCCTGACGTGACCGGCATCGCTCCCGGAGACTTCGTGATCCTCAACTGGAGAGCGGTCTGCGGCCAGTGCCGCTCGTGCCTGCGGGGCCGTCCGTGGTACTGCTTCTCGACCCACAACGCTTCGCAGAAGATGACCTTGGCCGATGGGACGGCGCTGTCGCCGGCGCTCGGCATCGGTTCGTTTGCCGAGAAGACCCTGGTAGCTGCAGGGCAGTGCACACCCGTCGACCGTCGCGCCCGACCGGAGGCGGCCGGGTTGCTGGGGTGCGGCGTCATGGCCGGTCTCGGCGCGGCGATGTTGACCGGCGAGGTGGGCAGAGGCGATTCGGTCGCCGTCTTCGGTTGCGGGGGAGTGGGATGCGCCGCCATCGCTGGCGCCGTGCTGGCAGGCGCCACGACGGTCATCGGGGTCGACCTCGATGCCCGCAAGCTGGCGCTGGCTCAGGAGTTCGGCGCCACGGCCGTCGTGGACGCTTCGTCCGAGGATGCCGTCGAGCGGGTCAGAGAGCCACGGCGGGCAACGGAGCTGATGTCTGCATCGAAGCTGTCGGCAACCCGAGGGTGTTCGAGCAGGCGTTCTTCGCCCGGGACCTCGCCGGCACCCTGGTCCAGGTGGGCGTGCCGACGCCGGACATGAAGATCGAGCTCCCGATGATCGAGTTCTTCGGGCGTGGCGGCCGCCTGAAGCCGTCTTGGTATGGCGACTGCCTTCCGAGCCGAGACTTCCCCATGCTGATCGACCTCTACCTCGGGGGCCGTCTCGACCTCGACCGCTTCGTCTCCGAGACGATCGGTCTCGATGGCGTCGAAGAGGCATTTCACCGCATGGAGCGCGGCGAGGTCCTCCGCTCGGTCGTCGTACTGGGCTCGTGATCGAGCTTGTCGACCACATCGGCCACCTGACGACATCGGGAGTCTTCTCACTGGACGGCCAGGACTTCGAGGTCGAGAACAACGTCTGGATAGTCGGCGACGAGTCCGAAGTCCTCGTCATCGATGCGCCTCACTCTGCTCCGGCCATAGCGTCGGCTGTCGGCGACCGCCGTGCTGTCGCCATCGTCGCGACACATGGGCACAACGACCACATCAACGCCGCGGTCGAGTTGAGGGACGCGCTCCGAGCGCCTGTGCTCCTGCATCCCGCAGACCTGCCACTGTGGCGTGAGGTGTACGGCGCCGATGGCGCGACGCCGGACGGCGATCTCGTCGACGGCCAGGTGCTCAGGGCGGGTCCCGTCTCGCTCTCGGTCGTCCACACGCCGGGGCACACCCCGGGCGGGTGCTGCCTCCACGACCGCGAGCGGCATGTGCTGTTCTCGGGCGACACGCTGTTCCGGGGAGGCCCGGGCGCCACCGGGCGCAGCTGGTCGGACTTCCCGACGATTATCGGGTCGATTCGGACCAGGTTGCTCTCCCTGCCTCCGGACACTCGAGTCCTCACCGGCCACGGCGACGAGACCAGGATCGGCGACGAGGCTCCCCATCTCGACGAGTGGATAGGCCGTGGTCACTGACCTGACCGCTTCGAGTGAGGTCGCCGTGGTCACCGGGTTTCCGCCCGTGGAACGTGGTCGTTCCTCGAAGGGCCTCTTCGTCGATCGCCGTAACGAGGCCAGCACGCGAGGCGTGATGCGCATGACGAGCACAGTGCCAGCCGAGCGGCAGGCAAATGTCTGCTGGGTAGGGAGGGACTTCGAAGTCGCTGGTTCTACCAGGTCCGGTTCGGGGTCACCGAGCGGCGCATTCGGTCGAAGTAGAGGCCTGGCCAGGCCGGCCGTTGGTTGGCCAGGAGCGGCAACGTCCAAGTAGTCGCCATCAGCCACCGTCTCTTGTTGGGGCCGAATGTTGACCCATTCCCACTCACCCGGCCCGCCGATCAGGCGCCAGAACTTGTGGGTCTTCAGGAAGTGGTGTCGCTTGCACAGCTTGACGAGGTTGGCGAGCTCGGTCGGCCCGCCCTCCTCCACCGGAATGATGTGGTCGCGCTCGAGTCCGTAGGTGATTCCACAGCCCGGGACTGCGCAGACCCGGTCCCGCCGGGAGAGCGCCGTCTCGAGGTGGGCCGGGATCCACCGGCCGAAGTGGGTGACGGACGCGATGTCGACGCCCTTCTCGATGACCAGCTTCGCCCATGAGTTGCCGAACAGGTATTCGACGGTCGACAGCGCAACCGGCCCGACGCCTTCGATCTCGCAGCGCTCTCCAGCCTCGAGCTCGCCTCGGCGAAGCGCCTCTGCACTCACGTGCAGGACGATCTCGGCTCGAGGTGTTCCGGCCGAGCTGTCCCGTTTGTCTCGAGCCGCACCGGCGGTGCCGCCGGACGCGCACAACGCCACCAACGCGTCCGCCATGTAGGCCTCGTGCGACTCTCGCCGTTGCTGCCGGCGCGCCTCCTCGAAGATGGTCCGCTTCATCGACTCGAGCGCGTTCTTGACGATTGCTCCCTCGACGGGCGGCAGCTCCCCCGAAACGAGATCGCTCCGTCATCGGTAGTGCCGATGTGGAGATGGCGCCGTGCCCGGAGCCGGGCTTCTCGCTCGGTGGCCTCTTCCTCGGAACGCTTGGCGGCGATGACTGACTGACAGTGCTGGCGCAGCTCGTTGAACGAGTCAGTCTGCGCTGCCCCGATCAACTCGCAAGTCGCCTCGGGATCGACTTCGAGCGCCGGCAGCAGTACCGAGGCTTGGGCTGGGGAGACGTCGCCTGCCCTCAGCGCGCTCTCGAGCGCGGGCTGCGAGGCCAACCGGTCTGCCGTCTCGAGGTCACGCCGCGCCTTGCCGACGGCGTCGCCACTCTGCTCGGCAATCCACTTGGCGGCAGAGGTCCTTCCATCGCGTTCGTCAGATCGGATCGAAGCCGCTCGCTTGGACATGAGGAGCTTGGCAGCCCCGCAGAGCTTCTCCGCCCGAGCGATCCGCTGGAGCACGACGGGGACGTCGGCAGGTCTGTAACGACCAGGTTCGAGGTCCTCCACGAATCGCTCGAGCGCCGCCAGCTCTTCGCGAAAGCTCGTGTCAGTCGGTACAGCGAACATGTGTTCGATTATATGGAGGGGTTGTATCACGCGTACCACCGAGCCGCAGATCTCGACCTATCGTCGTGTGAGTGGTGCGCCATGGCGTGTTTCTCCCACCGTTCAACGAGTTCGCCGATCCTCTCCGGTTGACCGCGCTCGCCGTGACGGCCGAGGAACGAGGTTGGGACGGTGTGTTCCTGTGGGATCACGTCCTGCGCCGGCCCGACCAGGCGCCAAAGGTCGCAGACCCCTGGGTGGCCCTCGCCGCGGTCGCCACTGCCACCAAGGCGATCCGGATCGGCACGATGGTCACGCCGATCGTCAGGCGGCGCCCTCAGGTGCTCGCACGGCAGGTCGTCACCCTGGACCACCTGTCGCGGGGTCGTGTCATCCTCGGCCTCGGGCTCGGCGTCGACACCTCGGGGAAGCTAGCCGATTCGGCGAGACCGAAGACCCGAAGACTCGTGGCGAGATTCTCGACGAGGGTGCTGAACTGCTCGCTCGGTACTTCGCGGGCGAGCACGTTGTGCACCGCGGACCGCACTTCATCGCGGACGGCGTCCAGCTACTCCCCCGTGCGGTGCAGGAGCCGAGAGTGCCCATGTGGTTCGGTGCCCGAGGCGGGAGCGAGCGACCGGTGCGGCGGGCGGCGCGGTACGACGGCTTGTTTCTCATCGATTTGCAGCTCGACCACCTGAAGCGTGCGATCGACGTGATCCGAGCAGAGCGGGGCACACTTGACGGCTTCGACATCGCAGTGCTGGACGAGAACCCTGCCGAGGTGGCCGAGCCTGCGGTCACGTGGTCGATGTTGCCGGTGCGCCCCGAGTGGCCTGCCGCAGAGGTAGAGCAACGGGTTGAGCGAGGGCCTGTGTAGCCGGGAAGCTAGCCCCGGACTCGTTCGGACCGAGGGTCGTACAAGGGACTGAGCGAGCCCCTGGCGACGAAGCGCTCGCAGGCGACCTCTATCTCGTACGGCTCGGCCTCGAACCATGAGCCATCGACGAGCTCGCCTGCATCCACGTACCCGAGTGCCACCGGGCACCCGAGCGTGTAGCCGAACATCGCCGACGTGACCCGCCCTACCAGCTGGCCCTTCCGGTAGATCGGCTCGTCGTGATACGGCAATGCCGACGGATCCTCGAACGCAAACTGGACGCATCGGCGCGTTGTCCCGGCGACCCGAGCCGCAAGCAGGCGATCACGACCCACGAACCCGCCGGGTTTGTCCCACGCGACAGCTCTACCGAGCCCTGCCTCGAGCGGCGTGTCGAGCGGCCCGAGGTCGTGCCCGAAGCTCCGGTAAGCCTTCTCGATGCGGAGCGAGTTGAGAGCGTGGTAGCCGGCATGCCGGAGTCCGATCTCAGCTCCGGCCTCGGCGATCGTCTCGTACACGTGGACGGCGAGCTCTGAGGGGATGAGGAGCTCGTAGCCGAGCTCCCCGACATATGTGATCCGTGTTGCCCGCACGTACCCGTAACCCAAGTCGATCTCACGCGAGGACCCGAAGCCGAAGGCCTGGTTGGAGAGGTCCGCTTCAGTCAGCCCTTGCAGAAGGCGCCGGGACTGCGGGCCCATGACCGACAACATGGCGAATCCACCCGAGACGTCGACGACCGACGCGTGATGATCTGGATGGACGTGCCGACCGAGCCAGTCTCGGTCCCGTAAGACGCAAGCGGCAGCCGTGAGAACCATGAACTCCTGCTCTGACAGACGAGTCACCGTGACGTCAGCCTCGATCCCTCCTGCATCGTTGAGCCACTGGGTGTACACGACCCGGCCCGGCGCCACGTCAACGTCATTGGCCGAGACGCGCTGGAGGATCGACAAGGCACGCTGCCCGGTGACGAGCAGCTTCCCGAACGACGAGATGTCGAACAGCCCGACGTTCTCCCGTACGGCCCGGTGCTCTTCTGCCACCGCATCGAACCAGACCGGCCTACCGAACGTGTACGCCCCGGGACCGTCATTCAGCCCCGCTCCGGCTCCGACGGCGTACCAGTTGGCCCTCTCCCACCCGGCCCCCTCCCCGAACATGGCACCTGCACTGGCAACTTGTGAGTGGAGCGGACTGAGGCGGATGCCCCGTGATCGCTCTCGCTGTTGGTAAGGCCAGTGGATTTCATAGGCTGAATCCAAGGTCTCTGTGACCCGCTCCTCGAGGTAGCGGCGGTTGGCCTCGTGCGGCATCGCTCGTCGCGGATCCGCCTCGGTCAGGTCGAGCGGTCGGCGCCCGTCCACGATCCAATCGGCTAGCACCTGGCCGGCACCAGGCCCCGAGAGGAACCCGATCGAATTGAACCCAGCCGCCACGAAGTAGTTACGGAGGCCTGGCACCTCACCGAGGTGGTAGACGCCGTCGGGCGTGAAGCTCTCGGGCCCGCAGAAGAACAGGCGGATACCGATGTCGGAGAGGACCGGGATCCGCCGGGTCATCTTCTCGTAGAAGGGTCCGATGTGCTCCCAGTTCTCGGGCAAGACCGTGAATTCCGCGTCGGAGGGAATCCCGGCCGATGCCCATGGCTCGCTCCCCGGCTCGAAGAAACCAACCATCAGCGTGCCCACGTCGTCCTTCACATACGCGTAGTCGTCGCTGCTCTTTATGGTCGGCATGTCGGCCGGCAAGCCGGGGATCTGTTCGGTCACGACGTAGTAGTGGTGCAATGCCTGGAGGGGGAGGCGGACGCCCGAGCGTGCGGCAAGCTCGCGACCCCACATTCCGGCGCAATTGACCACGTATTCCGCCTCGATATCGCCTTCTATCGTGCGGACACCGGCAACTCGCCCTTCGCGGATGATCACGTCCTCGACGCTGACGCCCTCGAAGATCTGTGCGCCGCCGAGGCGAGCGCCCCGGGCGAGCGACATGGTGGTGTCGGTCGCGTTGCCTCGGCCGTCGTCGGGGTAGTGAAGGGCGCCGACGATTCCGGCAGGGTCGAGGAGTGGGAAGAGCCCGACTGCTTCGTCAGCCGTGATGACGTGGACCTGTATGCCGCTTCCGCGACCGGCCGATGCTTGGCGCCTCAGCTCCTCCCAGCGGTCATCGCCGAGCGCGAGGTGGATTGTGCCTGTCCGGCGGTAGCCGGTGCTCAGCCCTGTCACTGACTCGAGGCTCTCGAAGATCTCGAGGCTTCGTTGAACGACTGCACGCATCGCGTGTGTCGGGCGAGCAGTGGTGACGAGTCCCGCCGCATGCCAGGTAGTGCCCGAGGTCAACCGTCTGCGCTCGAGCAGGATGACGTCGGTGAGGCCGCGTCGCGTCAGGCTGTAGGCGGTGCTGCAACCGACAATCCCGCCGCCGACGATGACGACTTGAGCGCGGTCGGGCAAAGAGACTGCCAACTGACGATCCCCCCGGTTGGGCTTAGTTCTGATCGATCAAGGCATCATCTTGCCCGAAGCCGTCCGGACCCGATCCCGCCGCGGCGCAGAAAGTCGCTGACTCACACCCGATTCCGTTCAGCCCTGTGGCGTAGTCACCGGGGTAGCGCCCTGTACCCACCATCGACCATGTCTTTCCGTTCCACTGGGCGAGGCGGGTCGTATCGCCGGTGTCGTTCACGGAGTAGCCGGACGCAGTGCAAGAGGCGGTGCCTGTGCATGCGACGCCGGTGAGCACTGTGTAGAAGGCGCTCGCGATGTCGGGAGTTGTCGCGATTGTCCATGTCGCGGACTTGAGAGTCATTCCGAGAGTCGAGTCGTCCCCGTCGGTTGCCAGGCTGTAGCCCGTCGCCACGCACACCGAGGCGCTCGGACAGGCAACACCGAGCAGGTAGTCCGCTGAAGCGCCAGTGACGTCAGGACTCGTGGAGACTGACCAGTCGGTGCCGTCCCATTTCTCGATCAGAGTCTGGGTGACGCCGGACGAGTTGACGAAGGAGCCGACCGCTGTGCAGGTCGAAGAACCTGAGCACGATACGCCTGTGAGCGTCGTGGCGGCGGCCCCGCTCGGCATCGGCACCGTCTCGAGTGACCACGTGCTTCCGGAGAGGCTCTCGGCGAACGCGATCGGCGAGCCGTCCTGCGGGGTCGCCTCGCTCCAGCCGACAGCGGTACAGGTCGTCGCGCCAAGGCAGGAGATCGAGGTCAGCCTGACGAACTCAGCCCCGGAGGGATCGGATGTCGTCATCGCGGACCACGTGGAACCGCTCATCGTCTCGGCAAATGCGCTCGTCTGCCCGTCCTGACCCGATGTCCCGATCCCGACCTCGCCGACTGCGACACAGACCGTCGTGCTCGGGCATGAAGCGCCATAGAGACCGGTCACGACCGCGCCGCCGGGTTCCGCGCTCTCGTCGAGCGTCCACGACGTCCCGTTCCACTGCTCGATCAAGCCGTCCGAATTGAACGAGTTCGCCGGGTAGTCGTCTCCGACCGCCACGCAACCAGCGGACGAACACGCTGCGGCCTGCAGATAGCTGGCAGCGGGCGCTGCCGGGCCCGGGACGCTGTCCAGGTCCCAGGTGCCCGAGCTGAGCGAGATCGCCAGAAGATGGTCCTCGTCAGGCGTATAGCTCTGACCGACAGCGACGCACGACGTGGAGTTGGCGGCGCAGGCGACGGCGGACAGGAGGCTGGTGGTGACGCCTGGGGCGTTCGGGCTCGACTCGAGCGACCAGGTGCCGCTCGAGAGTTGCTCCACGAGCGTCTGGCTGTCACCTGAGCTGTCGAGGTAGCTCTCGCCGGCCGCCTGACATGTGGTGGAGCTCGGGCACGAGACCGACACGAGGAAGTCGCCGAGCACGCCTGTCGGATTGGGCGTGTCGACCACCGACCAGCTGGTGCCGTTCCAGTGCTCGGCCAACGTGGCGGCAGAGGACTCGTTCACATAGGACCGCCCGACGGCAACGCAGTTCTTCGTCGACGGGCACGCGACCCCTGTCAGCTCGCTGTCGATCGTGGCGGTGGGGATGGCGGGACTGCCCAAGGACCAGGTGGTGCCGTTCCACTGCTCGACGAGGGGAAGGTCGCCCGCCGAGCTCAGGCTGTAGCCGACCGCGATGCAGTCCTTGGCGCTCGGGCAGGCAACTGAGTTGAGGATGGTCTGCAAGGCACCGGTCACGTTCGGGCTCGGGTCGATCGACCATGACGTCCCGTTCCATTGCTCGATGAGCGTGTCGGTGTCGGGCGAGGTCGTCACGCTGCTGCCGACGGCCATGCAGAGCTTGGTCGTGCGACAGGCCACCCCGAAGAAGGTGTTGTCGACGGCGCCGGTGACGTCAGGGCTCGCGATGACCGACCACTTGGTCCCGTTCCACCTCTCGACCACGGTGTTGCTCGTGTTCGAGTATGTGAGGTCGGTGCCGACGGCGGTGCACTCGGTTGTCTCCAGACAGGTGACCGCGTTCAGCTGGGGGAAGTCGTCGCCCGTGGCCGTTGGGTTCGGGCTCGTCTCGGCCGTCCAAGAGGTGCCGTCCCAGTGCTCGACGAGCGTCCCGAGGAGCGAGCCAGGCGTCGATCCCCATCCGACCGCGTAACAGCTCGTCGCGCTCGGGCAATAGGTACCGAGCAACTTGCCCGTGAATGTGCCGGTCGGCTCCGGGACCGTTGCGCGGCTCCACTTCGGAGTGCTAGCCACGGCAACTGACGGCGCGACCAAGAGCGGAAGGGCGAGCGCTGCTGTGGCCAACAGGACCGCAGCGCTCCCTGGGACGTGCCTCCAGAGCCGTTGTCCGCGGGAGCTCATTCCAACCACCCTCTCTCCTCGCGGGCACCGGATGCCGCATACGAATCTACGCCCGAACCGGCGTAGAGGTGGCTGCGCGCGCGCTTTCGGAGCGCGGCGGAGTGTTGTTCACCGTCGACACCTTGCTACGATGGGACGGTCACGCGGACGTGGCTCAGTTGGTAGAGCATCACCTTGCCAAGGTGAGGGTCGCGGGTTCGAATCCCGTCGTCCGCTCCAAAGAATCCCCAGGTAGTGGCGTTGTAGGTGGTCCCGGAGGCGGTCCGGTTGCCCATGATCTGCCCATCTGCACCACATCCGCACCACGTGACACACCACGTGCGTATCGGGTCTTCGGACCCGCCGGCGAACGACCCTCACATATCTCGGGTGATGCTCGGCTGATACGGCGGCTGCCGCTGTAACTGGTCGGGGGGAGTTTCGCTGGGGGTGCTTCGAACCCGCACGGCACTCTCGGCGTGCCCCTGGGCAGCGAGTATCACACCCGCTGTGACGTGGTCAGCGATGGCGTGGTGCTCGCCGGTGATGCCGCCGGCTTCAGCGACCCCACCATTGGAGAGGGATTGTCGGTCGCGCTGCGCTACGCGCGCATGATTCGCGACGTCCTCCTCGGTGGCGAAGACTGGTCGAAGGAGGCCTTCACACCGTACGTGGAAGAGCGGGCAGAGCGGATGCGGCGGCTGCGTTTCGCCGCTCAGGTATTCACCGACGCTCACATCCCGCTCGGGCGCGACGGAATGTCCGAACGGCGGCGCCGCTCGGACATGATGACACAGGACCCGGATCTCTTCATGCTGGTGGCGGCCATGACATGCGGGCCGGAGCTGGCGCCGGAGTCCTGCTTTGTGGATGAGATCAGGGAGAAGCTGCTAACCCCGGTGTAGCCTTCCGGCGGGCGTCCACCTGCCGTTGTCCCGGGTCAGTTGCACGGACGGTTGCACGGGCGGGTCCGGCGCACGCGGTACCCATGGCTCGGCACCGGTACATCCCGGATGCCTCTAACGAGGTCCCGACAACAGACTGAGTTCCTGGCCACGCCTGACGGCAGCTCGGCGGTTGTTTGCGCCGAGCTTCATGTAGATGTTCTTCGGATGGGTCCGCATCGTGTTGAGAGATACGATCAGCTCGCGGGCCATGTCGGGCCCGCTCAAGCTGGTTTCAATGACGACGCAGCGAGAACTGGGCACGAATAGCGGCGCACCGTGGCCGCCAGTCGTGGAGCGAGGGCCTCGATCTCGGACCATTCGAGTGCCGCCTGGGAGCCGGCAGGCTCGCGGCTGTTCGCGAGAGAAGCAGGACTCATAGGCCAACCACCTCTTGGGCGGCGAGCATGTCGGCCAGGTCAGACTGGTACGCGTCGAGGGGCGCTGAGGTGCGCCTGTGTTCACCCGCGATCTGCCCCGCCGTTTTCATCGTACGGCGCGACGGTGGATTGCTTCAAACCAGGATCGCCGCTTCACTCAATTAGCTCAAGGTTTCAGCCGGAGACCACGCGAGACGTCCACGGCGCACGCAATGTGTTCGACAATCCAGGGGAGACAGCATGGAACCGATGCTTCGACAGTCGTCACCGGTGAGGCCGAACGTCTTCGAGGGGAGTGGCCAGTGATGGACGCCGACGTGATCATCGTGGGCGCCGGCCCGACCGGCCTGATGCTCGCTGGTGAGCTGTGCCTGGCCGGAGTGCGGCCGCTGGTCCTCGAGCGGCAACCGCAGCTCCGAGACACTCCGAAGGCCGGCGGTCTCAGCGGCCAGATCCTGGAGCTGTTGCGCTACCGAGGCCTGCTGGAACGATTCGAAGCAGCCAGCACCGATCCCGTCCCGGCGCTCCGATTGCCGTTCGGCGGTCTGCACGTGGACTTCACACACCTGGTATCTCCCCCGATGCAGTTGCTGCCGCTCCCACAACCGCGACTCAAGCGCCTGCTCGACGAACGCGCCGGCGAACTCGGCGCCGAGATCCGTCGCGGACAGGAGGTGGTCGGGCTGAGGCAGGATGACGCCACGGTGACCGCGGACGTGCGTGGGTCGGATGGGCAGTATCAGGTGACCGCCCGATACCTCATTGGCTGCGACGGCGCGTACAGCGGGGTGCGCGACATGGCCGATATCCCGTTCCCCGGCACCACGTACCCAGAGGTCCAGCGGCTCGCCCAGGTCACCGTGCCCGAGTCGGTGACCGTTCTCGAGAATGGCGACCTCGAGGTCGCGGGGGTGGGCAGGATCGGCTTCGGTTTCACACCAACCGAAGGCGGTTTGTTCGCCCAGGGGTCGACCAACCCTGCGCTCCTGGGGCTCTTCACCAGCGAGGACGAGTCCGCCGAGTACGACGAAGACGAGCCGATGACCTTGATCGAGCTCCGGGACAGCATCCGCCGCGTGCTCGGCGTGGATCTGCCCTTGGGAGAACCGACCCGGCTGACGCGCTTCACCTTTCACGCTCGACAGGTCGAGCGATACCGCGACGGGCGGATCCTGCTGGCCGGCGACGCCGCCCACCTGTTCCCCGCACCAGGCGTGGCCCTCAATGCCGGCATGCTCGACAGCGTCAACCTTGGCTGGAAGCTGGCCGCCGCCATCCACGGCTGGGCGCCGGCCGGCCTGCTGGACACGTACCACGACGAACGCCACCTCGCCGGCGAACGCACACTGCTCCACACCCGAGCCCAGGTGGCACTGCGGCGCGGCTACGACCCAGCCGCCGAAGCACTCCGGGAAGCTCTTCCAGGAACTGCTCGTCGACGAGCAGCCCCTGCGCCGCATCGGCGCTCTAATCGCCGGCACCGACATCTGCTACCCGCCACCCGGTCCCAACCACCACGCCTTGACCGGAACCTTCGCATACGACCTCACGCTGCGCACCGATCAGGGCACAACCTGCGTCGCGGAACTCATGCACACAGCGCGGCCCATCCTCCTCGACCTCGCCGACCGCCCGGACCTGCGGGAGACCGCCCGAGACTGGCAGCATCGCGTCGACATCCACACCGCCGAAACCGATGACCGACCTGGCGACGCCCTCCTGATCCGCCCGGACGCCCACATCGCATGGGCCGCAATGATCGACGAACCCACCGACACAGCCGCATCCACGCTGCGAGAAGCGCTTTCCGGCTGGCTCGGCGCACCCCTGAAGACCTCGTAGCAGGCGTCGCCGAGGAACTCGTCCTCCGGGTGTCCCAATCGTGCCGTTACACGGGCATGCAACTTTCGCGAGCGCGAGCCTGGCCCGACGACCCCACCCCACTTGGATTCCAAGCCCGCACTCGAGGCCGTCGCGGAGCCGCCGCGCTCGATCTCGTCGTTGCAGACGACGCCTGCAGCTGATCGGTCTCACAACCTCTCGTTGAGACGGGCGGGGATCGAGCTGGGGGGCAGTGTCGGCGACAGCGACGACACCGGGTGCGACCAGGCGCGGACTCGATCTCTGCCGACCTCATGGGCGTGGATCGGCGCGCCGAGCGTCACGCGTCCCTTCGGTAGGACCTTGGACGGCAAGTTATTCGGGCGGGCCTATGCCGCGACCATGACCGCGGGGCGATACTGAAGGTAGGCCGTGCCCTTGGCGAATCGGCGGGTGTCGGGCAGCTGGAGATTGAGGCGAAGGTTCTCAGGTAACCACGGCTTGCCCGGCCTAGGACGACGCCGACAACGAACCGGTGCAGTTCGTCGACGAGGCCGGCCTTGATGGCCTGGGCGGCGAGATTGGCGCCCGCCACCGTCAAGTCGCGCGCGGAGGTCGTCCTGACATGCCGAACGGCTTCGGCATCGAAGTGTCGCTCGATCCGCGTCTGCGCGCTGGAGACCGAGTCGAGCGTCCGCGAGTAGACGATCTTCTCCGCCGCCTGCCAAATTTCGGTGAAATCGCGAACAACGGCAGGCTGGCTCTGATCGGGGTGGGCGGTCTCCCAGTAGAGCATCGTCTCGTACATTCGACGTCCGTACAGGTAGGTGTGGACCGGCCGCGCCAGCTCGTTGATGAAGGCGTGCACCTCGTCGTCGGGGCATCGTCGTCGGGGCATCCATTCGAACCTGCCCTCTCGCTCTTCCACATACCCGTCGAGTCAGGCGATCGCCGAGCAGATGAGATGCGCCAAACCAACGCGTCCGCGAGTCAGTCGTCAGGAAGAGCAGCAAAATCACGCTTGGCCTGCTTATACCATCCCATGCCGGAAAGCGGATGTTTCCACCTACCCCTCATCTCCTTCGAGGCACTCTCGTGAGTTTCATCACCGCCCGCGACCATTTCCTTCAAATGACTGTCTTGCGCCTTTATGACCTCATCAGCGGTATTGCCATGGTGTGGCAAATCACATGGTCCACCCAATTGCTTACATGTCATTGTTTTCACAACACTCGCTTCCTTTCGAAGAATTCGATCCTTGACGTCGGAACGACGCTTAGCGCCGGAGCCGGGGTTGGTTAGTCATCAGTCCTGAAGCAGCCCGAGGACGTTGCCATCAGGGTCGGTGACGGTGGCCACCAGGCGGCCGCCCCCGACGTCGCGCGCGGGCTCCTTCACGGTGGCACCGGCGGCGGTCACCTCGGCCAGCTTCGCCTCGATGTCCGGCACGTGCCAGTACGCCACCGGTGAGGTCATGCCACGCGGTCCACCGCCCGGCACCAGACCGATGTGCTGGCCCGCGGCCTCGAAGCCGACGTAGTAGGACTCGTCGGTCTGCGGCGGTACGCCGAGCAGCGCGGCGTACACCGGCTTGGCCGTCGCCAGGTCGGACACGGGATGCAGCACGGTCTTGATTCCCTGAGTGGAAGAGCCGGTCATGGTCACTCCTGAGGTCGTGGGTCACATCGACCCGGTGGGATTGTCGGGCTTGGAAGCTAACGGGAAGCCCGGAGATCGACGTGCCGGGCTGATCGGCGGGGCCGATCGCGGTCCAGCGCATCTCGCCGCATCCGACGTCGTTGCGGACCTCGAAACCGAGAGTCTGGACAGAAGGCCACGGATGCGTCCGACGACTGCAGTGCTCCTCCTTGTCACATTGGGTTGTCTTCGTTCGTCAGGTGCTATGACGGATGAGCAGCGAGGAATGTGACCGATGGGAAGAGACGACTGCCTGACCGAACGCTTCGAGGCCGACCGGAGCCGTCTGCAAGCTCTCTCATACCGGATGCTCGGTTCTCGGGTAGACGCAGAAGACGTCGTCCAAGAAGCCTGGCTGAGGCTGAACCGGGCGGACACTTCAGAGGTCGCCAATTTGAGTGGCTGGCTCACCACGGTCGTCTCGCGCATTTCTCTCGACCACTTGCGCTCACGAGGTTCCCGGCGCGACCAGCCTTCGGACCTGGATCTCTCCGACAAGGAGCGCAAATCGGAGCACGAGGGCGGCCCGGAGCAGGAAGCGCTTCTGGCAGAGTCCGTCGGCCTCGCCATGCTCGTCGTACTCGACGAGCTCGATCCTGCAGAACGCGTCGCATTCGTGTTGCATGACATGTTCGCCGTCTCGTTCGACGAGATTGCATCCATCTTGGACCGTTCTCCGGCGGCCGCACGGCAACTCGCCAGCAGGGCCCGTCGGCGCGTCCAGGGTGCCGACGTCCCCGATGGAACTGCTTCCCGACAACATGGGATCGTCGAGGCGTTCCTTGCGGCGTCGCGCAGAGGTGACTTCGCGGCCCTGTTGTCGCTGCTGGATCCGCAAGTCGCACTCAAGGCAGACGCCGTCGCCGTCGCCATGGCGGCCTCGAGGAAGGACCAGGGTGCGCCGTCGCTAGCGGCGCAGGTTCGTGGGGCCCGGGCGGTAGCCGAGACGTTCGCGGGTCGAGCCGCCGCCGCCAGGCTCGCTCTGATCGACGGAACATTCGGAGCGACCTGGGCTCCCGGTGGGAAGCCCAGGGTCGTCTTCCGCTTCGTCACCGAACTGGGGAAGATCACGGACATCGAAATGGTCGCGGATCCAGAATCGATTCGCGGCCTCGAGGTGGCCGTGCTGCGCGGTCGTCCTGCGGGCGGAAGGTCCCGTGAATCGTGATTCCACAGGCGCTGGCAGCGCTCAGTTTCCGCTCAGGATGGGCTCGAACTCCTCGAGCAGTTGGCCAGCGAGGGCCACGTGGCAGGCGGCGACCTCGCCGCGGTACGCCAGCGTCGACCTCCGCCCTGCCGATCGTGAGCTGACATCGTCGACGGCGTGGAGGAGCTTCTTGGACCGGAAGCCCCTCAGCCCGAAGTTCCGGGTCAGGCCGCACACCTCGAGGAGTGGGGGCTTGGGTTCGGCGTCGCCGACCGGTTGAGGCGCCGAGGGTGGAGCGCCGCTCGCTTTACAGTTACTCGGTGTCGGCTGTCGGACAGCGACAGACGATGGACTTGCAGGCCTGCCCAAGGCCAGGACGCCGGGGCCCTGGGACTGTCCGTCCCAAGACCCCGGCACCTGCTCGATCGTTCTAGTGAGTCACCTTGAAGTTGCGGTTGACAGTCGCTGCCGGGCTGTAGATGGAGTTGCCGCCCTGGCTTGCTTGAACTGTGCACGTCCCGACCCCATCCAACGTGATGGTGGCCCCATAGGTCCCGCTCGAAGTGCACACCAACGGCGTGGTCGTGATGAACGTCACCGGCAACCCCGACGACGCCGTGGCGCTTACGGTCACCCGTATCTGCTTGAGGGACTCCGTGGCCAGCACGCCGAAGGCGATGCTCTGGCTGGCCTTGGTCACCTTGAAGTTGCGGTTGACAGTCGCTGCCGGGCCGTAGATGGAGTTGCCGCCCTGGCTTGCTTGAACTGTGCACGTCCCGACCCCATCCAACGTGATGGTGGCCCCATAGGTCCCGCTCGAAGTGCACACCAACGGCGTGGTCGTGATGAACGTCACCGGCAACCCCGACGACGCCGTGGCAGTGGCCGTGATCGACGCCGTAAGGAGAGTCTGCTTGGCCAGCACGCCGAAAGTGATGCTCTGGCTGGCCTGGGTTACCTTGAAGCTGCGGCTAACTGGCACTGCCGGACTGTAGGCGGCGTTGCCGGCCTGGCTGGCTTGAACAGTGCAGATCCCGACCCCTTCCAGGGTGATGGTGGCCCCGTAGGTTCCGCTCGAGGTGCACACCAGCGGCGTAGAAGTGGTGTAGCTCACCGGCAACCCCGACGAGGCCGTGGCAGCGGCCGTGATCGACGATATGAGAAGGGTCTTATTGGCCAGCGCCGCGAAGGTGATCCTCTGGTTGGGCGAGCAGATGCTGGCAGGGGAGTTGGGCTGGCCAACATTGTCGGTCCATGTGTCGTTGGTCCCTGCCGTCCCGGAACCGGTTGTCTGGTCGTCGCAGGCGTAAGTGACAATGCCGTTGCCGACGACGTTATGGCTGATCGCGCCTGACGGGAAGGTGGACCCATCGTTGTAGATCTGGATCCCATCGCCGCTGTCGGTGATCGTGTTGTACTCGAGGGTGAAGCCGCTCGGCGCCGCCCAAAGATCCGGCGCGGTCGTGTCAGTGAAATTGCTGAAGACGTACCCGGATCCGCCCCACACCACGATCCCTTGGCCGTCGGTCCCGTTGTCGCCGAAACCCGTGATGGTGTTGTTCGCGATGGTTGCGTTGTCGAATGGGTACCAAGCGGTACTGACCCCAATCGCACCACCCGTGTCGGGTGCCCCGTTCCCGTTCAAGGAGTTGCCCGCCACCACCGAGGCGATGTCGCCACCTCCGAGGTAGATAGGCGTTATGGCGTACGGGTCGTCGGTGTCTGTGACCTGGTACGTGTTCCCGCTGATCAGGGCGCCTGTGCTGCAGAAGAGCGCAACGAAGTTGTCGTCCCACCCGTTGCCGTTCACTTCTGCTGTGTTGTCGGTTATGGAAAGTCCCTGGCTCGATGCCACGCAGCTGCCGCCGTCAGTGCTAGGGCCGGCGCCGCTGGTATTGATGTTGGCGCCCGGGCCAGTCAGGTCCGAGAAGTCGTTGTTGCTGATGCTGACGTTGTCCCCTGGGGCACCCCAGATGAGGATGGCCTGTCCCATATCCCCGCTGCTCACATTGATGGAAGGGACGGTCTGGGTGAACTCGTTGTCACTGATCGTCGTGGGGCCTGGGCCGGAGACGTTGTCGGTGTTGAAGTAAATCCCGCCGTTGCTGACGTCGACGATGTTGTCGGTGAACGTCCAAGCGCTTCCCACGCCCGCGGCGGATATCTCGCCGACGCCCCCCGTGTAGCTATTGAGCGTGAAGCCGCTCAGCGTGCCGGTCGTAGCTCCGGCGCTGTACGTGACGCCACCCGGGGCGTCGATGACGGTTTCCGGTGCACCGGTTCGTCCGACGCCGCTGACGCCGTATTCCGCCCCGTCCAAGGTCAAAGGCTCGTTGATCGTGACGGGATCGGAGTAGGTGCCGTCACAGACATAGATCGTGTCGCCGGTTGTGGCAGCATCCACCGCGTCCTGGATCGTCCCGTAGTCCGGAGTGTTGCACGCGGAGACGGGGTCGCTTCCAGGGTTGTTGCTGACGATTATTGCGCCCGCCGGCGGTGCCTGTGCTGCTGGCGGTGCGGCGGAGGCGCTGGGCGCCGCGACGAGCAAAGCCGACAGCCCGACCGACGAGATCAGGAGCGCCGCTCCAAGTCCGGTGGCGACGCGCCGAGTGTGCCTCACAGATGGCCGCGTCGTGCTCTTGTCGTTCCGTTGCATAGCGAACTCCCTCGTCTAGAAAAGGCACGGGTTTGACTCCGGGCATCTCACTCAGGACTAGGCGTGAAACCGTTCATGCGCTAGGGCCCTTTGTCACTTGAGGTTCGGTTTCCCTTTGAAAACAAAGCTGTTTCAGATATTGCAACGGCTACGGTCACAGGCTGTGGGCGTCCGAGCACAGAGAGCGCTCACGTCGGACCGCCGCCCGCGAGAAGTTCAATCGGCGTCGCCGGCTGCGGTGCCGCTCGATCGTCACCGCACGGGCAACGGGGCCTTCCTCACCGTCTGCTCGGTATCGGGCGAGCAGATTGCAGATCCAATTTGATCCACCCCTTCCAACGACATCCACCCCAGCTCTCCACAATTCATCTCGGCGAACAAGACCTGTCAGCACCTGGAACCGAACGGGGGCCAGCAGACCGCGGCGGAGAATCAGCAGATTCTCGCCCTCGACTTGAAGGCCGTCGCGTGCATGCGCGCCGACGGAGTACCGAACTACCCGGACCCTGTCGTGAACGGCAACGGAGGAGTGGCGCAAGAGTTCGGGGGACCCGGGTTGGACCCCAATTCGCCACAGTTCCAAGCCGCGCACAAGGACTGCCAACGCCTCTTCAGTCTGGCCGGAGACATGCTATGAGTGCGCCTGCGCGGCGATGCCGCGCAGTAGTGGTCAATGACGGAAGAGTCGAATGCTGGTGCTCACGAGAGTTATGCCGTGTTCGGCACAGGCGTCCTCCACCTCGGCCGAACGCGTCGACCCGCCGGGATGGGCGAGGAACCGAACCCCGTGTCGGACGGCCTGATCGACGTTGTAGCTGTCGGACTTAGCGCGCCGAGAGCGGTTAGGTCCAAGGCGGCATGGGAGCGTGGAGAGACGTGCGGGCGGCCGACGACTCATCGGTCGGACCGGCGGCCGCTCAGCTTCGGTGGCTCGAGGGTGAACTCCGAGACGATGGTCGCGAGTTGAGGAGCTTGAAAGATGTCGTAGTGAGTGATTCCGGGGAGGATGGCGAGGCGCATGTCCGTTGGCAGTGAACCGTCCCAGCCCGCGTCCTTGAGACCACCGCCCAGCAAGGCGAAGAACTCCGCTGCATGAGATGGCGGGATGCCGTCGGCATCGCCGTAGACGAGCAGGGTCGGGAGATCGAGACCCTTAACCTCCTCGGTCCAGTCGTACGGCGTTCGGAGTAACGAACCGGTCTTGTCCATGAGGACGGGGAAGGAGTCGACGTCCGGTGCCACCAGAGTCCAGGCCTTGTACATCGGTGACTGCTTCATCTGGTCAAAGGATGCGCTGCTCACCTGCGACATAGCCTCGAGAACCTCGGGGAACCAGCCCTCCCGGCGACATGGTGCCGACACGACGCTCAATCGGCGTACGCAGGCAGGGTGCTGGATGGCGGCGCGTAAGCAGGCGCCGCCACCGAGGGAGTATCCGAGCAGGTCAACCTGGGCGATGTCGAGGTGGTCGACGACTCCGGCAATGTCATCGCCGAACGCCGCGTAGCTGAAGTCCCGGTCGATGTCGCAGGTGTGGCCGTGGCCCTGGAGCTCGATCGCGATCACGCGACGGTTGGCGGCCAACTGGTCGAGCAAGTCTCCGAACATGCTCGCCAACCCGAAGCCACCGTGCACCACGACCAAGGGAGTGCCGCCCTCGCCGCGGCTCTCCCAGTACACGTCCAAGCCGTTCACCGGTGCGTACCCAGTCCGGTAGAGATCGGCCATCATCTGCCTCTCCTTGCTTCAGGAACTTGTCACGCGTGTGACGACTACTGATTGGGCTTGCGCAGCTTCAACTGAGCGCCCGCTGGGTCCGTCACGGCGGCAAGGCGGCCGTACGGACTGTCCGTCGCGTCCATCACAACCGAGCCGCCGAGGGCCTTGACCTTGGCGATGGCGGCGTCCGCGTCGTCGACCTCCCAGTAGATCGACCAGTGGGCTGGCACCCCATCGGGCAGGAACGCCTCGGCGTCCATTATCCCCGCCAATTCGCCCTCGCCGCCGGGGTCTCGCATCGAGGCGTAACGAAACTCGTCACTCTCACCGACGATATTGGTGTCCCAGCCGAAGACCTCGCGGTAGAAGGCAACCGCAGCCGTGTGGTCACGGGTCTGCAGCTCGAACCAGCTCGGGGCGCCATGCTCGTTCAAGACGGTGAACCCTGGGAAGGTTCCGGGCTGCCACGCACCGAGCACAGCGCCGGTCGGATCGACCATCACCGACTGGCTGCCGAGGTCGGCCACGGGCATCGGGGGGAACACGATCTGAGCGCCGCCGGCGGCGGCGGCTTCGATGGTCTTCGCGATGTCGTCGGTTGCGAGGTAAATCTTCCAAGAGTTGTCCGCCGGCATGTCGCCCATGTCGCCCATGCCGCCGGCGATGGGAACGCCGTTGCGGGTGAACATGAAGTAGCCGCCGAACTCCTCGCTCGGCTCGTTGGCTTCCCAACCGAAGAGCTCGCCGTAGAACTTGCGGCTGCCTTCGACGTCAGAGGTCCATAGATCAGCCCAGCAGGGCGAACCGATTGGGGCGCTATCACGGGTAGGCATGGCTTCTGCTCCTTTGTGCTCAGGCTTATCGGTCAAGTCTTGGACGGGCTCGGGACGCCAAGTTCATCGGTCTCCTGAGAACTACTTGGCGGTGCCCATCATTGTGGTCCTCACGGGTCGCTAGGTGTTCGGAATGCGTCGATGAGATAGCGGGCTCTCGCCCGTCCAACGTGTAGTGGCTGCGGTCCAGTTGTGGTGCGAGGTTACGGTCGTCGGACCCGACGGCGCCGATCTGGTCCGCCGCTTTCTCGAGGGACCGGGCGACCCGGACCTCGAGGCAGTGGACGAGGTTGCCCGGCTGGCCCTGCTGGCGGGCCGTCTCGGGAGTCACCTAGTCCTCGCCGAAGTCTCCCCGGCACTTCGAGCGCTTCTCCATCTGACCGGCCTATGCGTCGAGGTAGAGGGGCAGTCCAAACTCGGGGAACAGCCTCTCGGGGTCCAAGAACGCCAAGAAGAACGTCATGCCGGTGATGAGCCCGTCTGAGATCTCGAGCACCTGCAATGCCCACGGAGCGTGGCCGCCGGCCGGGTCTGGCCGATACTGCCCGAAGGCCGCGCAGCCGTTGGCAGAGGTCGGCACGAGGCGCGAGCCGCGACAGCCGCTCGGCCCGGGCTCGACCATCCAGCGGCCGATGTCGGCCGCCCCGCTTATCCACATGGCGAACGGCGGCATCGACTGCACCGCGTCCTCGTGCAGCAATGTCACAAGTCGATCGATGTCGTAGCGCTCGAACGCGTCGACATAGAGGCTCGAAGTAGCTCGGCGTCGGCAACATCGAGAGTTGCGGGTCGATTCTCGGTCCGTAAGGCACCGAGTGTGGTTCGCGCCCGTTGCAGGGCGCTGTTGACCGCCTGCACGCTCGTGCCGAGGAGCTCGGCGACCTCGGCCACCTGCCAGCGCAGAACCTCGCAGAGGATCAGCGCGGCGCGCTGACGGGCGGGAAGGTGCTGAAGCGCCGTTACGAAGGCGAGGCGGATCGACTCGCGGTACTGAGCGATCTCGGCGGGGTCCGAGGTCTCTGGGGCGACGCGGGCGTCAGGCACCGGTGTCACCCACCTGGACTCGGGCAGCATTGACCCGAGCAGAGCTTCCTCAGGGGGTGAGGCCGGGCCCATCTCCATGGGCCGGGCCCGGCGCTGCACCTGGCGGTGCATGTCGATGCACACGTTGGTGGCGATGCGGTAGAGCCACGAGCGCACGGACGAGCGCCCCTCGAATGTCTCCGCATTGCGCCAGGCTCGATACATCGTCTCCTGGACGGCATCCTCTGCCTCGAAGCCCGAGCCGAGCATTCGATAGCAGTACCCCGTCAGCTCGCGGCGGAACAGCTCCAGGTCGAGTTCGGCCAGTGGGGCCTCATGCAGCGCCACGGCACGGGATGCTACCAACGGCAACTCGAGCGCGGCGTCTGCCATCTATGGTTGGACGGAGCGGTCGAGCGATATTCATCGGTGGCTCCCGAGACCTTCCCGGCGGGAGCGTCTGAGGATCTGACGAAGTCGGCTGCGAGGCGCCCACACGGGAGACACGAGCATGATCGTCGCAGCGCATTCGACCTCGATCGACGGATTCATCGCGGGAGAAGACGACGGGCCGGCGCGACCTCTCGGTGTCGGCGGCGAGAGACTCTTCACCTGGTTCAGCGATGGGGACACGCCAAGCCGCTTCTACCCCTCGTTCAAGATGTCGGCGATAAGCGCCGAGTTCTTCGATGCGTTCGCCGGTCGGGTCGGCGCTGTCATCTCGGGGCGACACACTTACGACGTCGCAGGCGGGTGGGGCGGAGGGGGACCGATGCCAGGTGTCCCGCTGTTCGTCATGACCCATCGCGTTCCCGACCCGATGCCACCGAGTGACCCGCCCCACACCTTCGTCACCGAAGGCATCGAGGTCGCGGTCGAGATGGCACAGGCTGCCGCAGCCGGGAAGGACGTCTCCCTCATGGGGACGGAGATCGTTCAGCAGTGCATCCGGGCCGGTCTGCTCGACGAACTCACCATCCACCTCGTGCCAGTCGTTCTCGGAAGGGGTGCCCGCCTTATCGATGGTCTCGAGCCAGGCGGCGTCGAACTCCGCCTCGTGCGGACGGTCGACGCTCCGGGTGTGACGCACCTGACCTACCGGGTCGTCAAGTAGTCGGGACCCGATGGACGGCTTGCGAGCTGAGTGACCTGACGATACATTGACTGTACAGTCAGTCAGCAGTTGTGCCAGGTCGTGCCACGCCAGGCGTGGTCGGGAGGCTCACCAGCATGGTTGCGTCGCTCATAGGTCGTGCGCTCGGTCTCTCCACGACCACCGTAATGGTCGCAGGAGCCGTCTTTGCGGTCGAAGCCCCGGGACGAGCGGCAACCGTCGATGCTCGAGCAGGCGGATCCGTCGCAGCTCACACCCGTGGCGTCAGCGCACCGGTCGCTGTAGCAGCCGGTACGAACCTTCTCGTCAACGCCGGCGCGGAAGCCGGCGACGCTTCTGGCAACGGCTGGGACGCAGTCACCATTCCGGGCTGGCGAGTGACGAGAGGCCTCCCTACCGTGGTCCGGTACGGTACGGCCGGTTTCCCGTCGCGCACCGCCCCCGGTCCAGGGGTCCGGGGGCGTCAACTCTTCGCCGGCGGCGCCGGCGGCACGGGGAGCTCGTCCAGGACGTGCCGATCGGGGCCGCCGGAAGCACCTCCGGCCCCCACACCGATTACGACCTGTCGGGCTGGCTCGGCGGCACGAAGACGAGTGACGCCGAGGTCGAGGTCGAGTTCCTCTCAAAAGGTGGGCGAGTCATCGGGAGCGGGAGTGCCGGCCCGGTGGGTGGCACCGGCCGTCGAGGAGCGACGAGCCTTGCGTACCGGCACATCAGCGGTGTGGTGCCGGCAGGGAGCGCGACCGCCGAGGTCACGCTCATGCTGCAGACCTCGCTGACCAACTACGATGGACCGGACGCGCCACAGATTGGCTACAACCGAGCGGTGGCCGACGACATCAGGTTCAGTCTCTCGACAGTCGTCGCGCAGCCTCCGGTCCTCCGCCCTCCCGTAGCGCACGTGCCACGATTCGCCCACGTCTTCCTCTTCTACTTCGAGAACGAGGACTTCCGCTCGATCATCGGCAACACGAGCAAGGCCCCTTACCTGAACAGCCTTCTCCGGCGTGCGAGCCTGCTCGCCAACTTCTACGCCGAGGAGCACCCGAGCGACGGCAACTACCTCGCTCTCGCCGGAGGCAGCACGTTCGGGATTCCCCTTACCGACCCGCTCGAGGAGAACCCTCGCTACACGATCGACGCTCGCAACATCGGTGATCTCCTCGACTCGGCTCAGGAGTCCTGGAAGGGCTACCTGCAGAGCGCCGACGGTCCTTGTGACGACACTGTGCACGGCGCGTATTGGAATGACGACCTCCCGTTTCTCTATTTCCGCGACGTCCGGGAGCAGAGGGCGTACTGCGCGGCGCACCTCGTGCCGCTCGGTGAGCTTGCCAATGACCTGAAGCGAGCCTCCACCACGCCGAGCTTCGCCTGGGTCAGCCCGAACGACTGTGACGACATGGAAGGCTGCGGCATCAAGGCGGGCGATACGTTTCTCGCCCGCACGCTCGGGCAGGTCCTTCGCTCGCGAGCGTGGACCACCCAAAGGTCCCTCGTGATCATCACCTTCGACGAGGACGGGTACGACTACGAGCGTCCTGCCCAGCTCGTTCCGACGATCATCCTCGGATCACACGACGTGCGCCAGGGCTATACCTCGATGACGCGCTACACCCACTACAGCTTGCTGCGGACCATCGAGGCTGCTCTCGGTCTCCGGACGTTGACCGACAACGACCGGTACGCACAGCCGGTGAACGACGTCTTCGATGACACGCCCTAGCTCCCGGGCCGCTCGGCCCGCCGCCGCCTGGCTGGCCATCGCAGCGTTTGCGATGGTGGGCGCGCAAGTCGCCGCGCCGCTCCCGGGCGGAGCGAGCGCCTGCACCCGATCAGTAGCGCAAGGCGCCACGGCCTTCGTCGTGAACTCGGCCTCCAAGAGCGTGACGCCCATCGACATCGCTACCGAGGCCGTCTACCCGACGGTCAAGGTTGGCTCGGGTCCTGACGCGATCGTGGTCACGCCGAACGGGAGAACCGCCTACGTGGCCGATGGTGGCTCGGGAGCAGTGACGCCTATCGATACGAGCACGAGGCGTGCCGGACCGGTCATCAAGGTCGGCTCTGGCCCTGATGCGGTCGTGGTCACGCCGAACGGGAAGACCGTCTATGTCGCCAACGCCGACTCGGACACCGTCACGCCGATCGACACGATGACGGACAAGGCCGGAGTGCCGATAGCGGTCGGCGCACATCCAGAGGCGATGGCAATCACCCCGAACGGCCGGCGACTGTACGTCCTCAACTGGGAGGGCGACAGCGTCACACCGATCGACACCACGACGGACAGGGCCGGCGCACCGATCAGGGTCGGCTCGTATCCGTTCGCGCTTGCCATCACGCCCGACGGCAAGACGGTGTACGTGGCCAACTACGGTTCGGACACCGTCACGCCGATCACGACCGCGTCGGACTCCGCCGGTACCGCTATACACGTCGGAGGCGCCCCCGATGCCATTGCCATCACGCCGAACGGAGAGCTGGCCTACGTGGTGAACGGGGATTCCGACACGGTCACTCCGATCGAGACGAAGACCGATCGAGCCTTGCAGCCCGTCCGTGTCGGTTACTCGCCTTCGGCGGTCGTCGTCTCCGCCCCGGGAGCCGTCGCCTACGTCGTGAACACGATCTCCGGAACCGTGACATCAATCGACACCGCCACCAACCGAGTCGCTCACTCCATAAGGGTGGGCCTGTACTCGTATCCGCTCGCGATTGCTCTCGCCCCGGGCGGGCGCACGGCCTTCGTACTCGACACCTACGCCGGCACGGTCAAACCGATCGACACCGTCACGGGCCATGCGCTGAAGCGGATCAGAGTCGGTCGGTACCCGGTCGCGATCGCGTTCAGTCACTGAGGTTGTCCGCCCTGCTGGACCTGTAGCGGTACCGCGCACGAGTCGGCCCAGGTCAACGACCTAAGCCGGGCAGCACGGGGAGCACGGCGTCTCGGTGTCCAGGCGCTTTCGGCGGTTCACCTGAGGATTGCCTCACGTTCATCGAGTCGACCCTCGGAATTCACACGAGGCCTGTCTCGAACGGCACCGCCAAGTGTATGGTGCAAGCAGCGCCAACCGATGGGTCTGGTGAAGAGGAGGAGCATCATGGCTCAACCAAACCGTCCGCTCAGGCCACCAGGACCGGGATACGACCGGCGCCGCTTCCTTCGCAACGCCGCTCTCGGCGTGGGCGGCCTGGCCACAGGCTCACTTCTCGAGGCGTGTGGGAGCTCGGCCAGCTCCACCACCACCACGACCCTCGCCAGCGGCGCGACCACGACGACGAATGCGATGTCATCACTCATAGCCGCAGCGAAGTCCGAGGGCATGCTCAACCTCATCGCCGATCCTTACAACTGGGCTAACTACGGCACCCAGGACACACCGAATACGGTCATCGGTGAGTTCCATTCCCTCTACGGGATCCAGTGCCCTGTGGTCAACCCCGAAGGGACTTCCGCGGAGGAGTTGGCGGCCATCGTCGCCGACAAGAACACGAGCAAGGCGCCGGACGCGGTCGACGTGTCCCTCGCCATCGCGGCGCAAGGGGCCCAGCAGAACCTCTTCGCGCCCTACAAGGTCTCAACCTGGGACGACATCCCCGCCAGCATGAAGGACCCGAACGGGGTGTGGACCGGTGACTACTACGGCGTCATCTCATTTGGGACGAACACCAAGGTCGTTAAGAACCCACCGAAGACATGGTCGGACCTCGAGAAGCCGGAGTACAAGGGTCAGGTCTCGATCGACGGCAGCCCGGCCGCAGCGGGCGACGCCTTGGGGGCCATCTTCGCCGCCGCTCTCGCGCACGGGGGATCGCTCGACAACGTCATGCCGGGGATCGAGTTCTTCGCCCACCTGAAGTCGATCGGCAACTTCAACCCCGTCGACTGCTACTCGGCCAACATCGTGAGTGGCGAGACGCCGATCGCCATCATCTGGGACTACCTCAACATCGGCTATCGCAAGCTGTACCCCAACATCAAGTACGCGGTGACCCTCCCGACGACGGGCAAGTACGGCGGTATCTATTGCCAAGCCATCAACGCCACGGCGCCGCACCCGAAGGCTGCCGAGCTCTGGCTGGAGTACCTCTACTCCGACCAGGGCCAACTCGAGTACCTGGCCGGGTACGTCCATCCGGCCCGGTACGAGGCGCTCGTGACATCCGGCAAGATCCCGTCGTCGCTGTCCGCAGAGCTCGCTGCTGCTGGAGTGCCCACGGCGGCGGAATACGCCGGCACCAAGTTCGCGACCTTGGACCAGATCACCAAGGCAAGCAACCTGTGCGTGGCGAACTGGGACAAGATGGTGGGCGGCGTATAGCGCGAGACCGCCGGCAACAGGAGGGCACGTGGCAGTCGCGGAGATCGCCGGAGCCGGACTCCAATCAGACCTGCTCGCCGGGACCACGCCGCACAAGCGGGCCGGGAGGCGGCGATGGGCGCTCTTGGGGGTCCTACCCTTCTTTGCCTTCATCACGATCTTCTTGCTGATACCGACGGGCGAGCTCGTCGTCGGCGCCTTTCGGACCTCGCACGGAGCCTTCACATTCTCCAACGTGGCCGACATCTTCCACGCGCCGTACCCGTCCGCGTTCGAGTTCTCGATCGAGCTCTCGGCCCTCAGTGCCGTGTGGGGTGGGATCCTCGGATTCCTCGTGGCCAACGCCGTCTTGCACCACGGCATTCCGCGCTGGGTCCGACCGGCGTACCTGTCGTTCTCCGGCATGGCGGCGAACTTTGCCGGCGTGCCCCTCGCGTTCGCCTTCTCCGCCACGCTTGGCAATCTCGGGGTCGTGACCATCCTCTTCAAGCACCTGGGCATAGACATCTACCCCTCGTTCAGCCTCCAAGGCCTTCTTGGCGCCTCACTCGTGTACCTCTTCTTCCAGTTCCCCCTCATGATCCTGCTCATGATCCCGGTGATCGAGGGGCTGCGCACGGAGTGGCGAGAGGCGGCGTCGAACCTCGGGGCTGGTTCGTTCGGGTTCTGGCGGCACATCGGCCTGCCAGTCGTCACGCCATCGCTCCTCGGGCTGATGGTGCTGCTGTTCGGTAACGCCTTCTCCGCCTACGCGACTGCCTACGCGCTCGGCATCTCGAATCTCGTCACGATTCAGATCGGGCAGTTCATCGACGGGAACAACGTGTACAACCCGCAGGATGCATACGCGCTGGCATTCGGGATGATCGTGATCATCATCGTCACGATCGTCATCTACACGCTCCTCCAGCGCAGGACGAGCCGATGGCTCAAGTGAGCGTCAGCGCCGCCCCCCCGGCCTCCCATCGGCTACGCCGAGCCAGGAGCCGTGTGCCGGTCTGGCACGTGCTATGGCTGGTGGTAGCGGCGATCTTCTTCCTCCTACCGATCTATTCGGTGGTGCAGTTCAGCCTTGAGGGCACCTTGCCGGGCCAGGGGATCTTCCACTGGTACGAGACGGTGTTCGATGATCCCGCCTTCAGGAGTTCGTTCTGGCTGTCGATACAGATCTCCCTCGAGACCGTCGCGCTCAGTCTTGTCCTCATGGTGCCGACAGTGTTCTGGATCCACCTGCGCCTACCTCGCCTCCGGCCGGTGATGGACCTGATCACGATCCTTCCCTTCGTCGTGCCCCCGATCGTGCTCATCGTCGGGCTGGCTCCCTTCCTCAAGAACTTCACCTGGTTGTACGTCCGCCCCGAGGTGCTGGCATTCATCTATGTCGTGTTCGCGCTGCCGTTCCTCTATCGGGCTCTCGATGCCGGATTGCGTGCGATCGACATGCAAACCCTGGTCGAGGCAGCCGAAAGCCTCGGCTCCTCGATTCCGGCAACCTTGTTCCGGGTGATCATCCCGAATCTGCGCGCGGCCATAATCGGCGGATCGCTTCTCACCGTCGCGATCTCCATGGGAGAGTTCACCGTGGCAAGCCTCATCGGGTTTGTCACGTTCCCCGTCTACACCTACGAGATCGCCACCAGCACGGCTTATGAGGGCGTCGCTCTCTCCTTCATCAGCTTTGTCCTCGTCTGGGCGGCAATGCTCGCGCTGTACCTGCTCGGCCGAGGCGGTCGTGCCGCGGCAGGTGTGGCCATCACCGACTAGAGATATGGGGCGTCATGTCAACTGTTGAACTACGTGGCCTACGACGCACGTTCGGCAGCGTCGTCGCCCTGGATCATCTCGACCTCGACATTCGTTCCGGTGAGTTCGTGTCGATGCTCGGGCCGAGCGGCTGTGGAAAGACGACTGCGCTGAGGATCATCGCGGGTTTTGAGTGGCCGGACTCGGGCGAAGTGGTCGTGGACGGTCAGGACGTGCTGGGCCAGTCCGCGAACAAGCGCAACATGGGCATGGTGTTCCAGTCATACAGCCTGTTCCCGAACATGACGGCCCAGCAGAACGTGGAGTTCGGTCTTCGGGTCCGCAAGCAGCACCACGAAAAGCGTGCACAGCGAGCCCGCGAGCTCCTCGATCTCGTCGGTCTCGCCAGCGAGATGAGCCGCTATCCCCGCCAGCTCTCCGGGGGCCAGCAGCAGCGGGTCGCCCTCGCGCGGTCGCTCGCGATCGAGCCGAAGGTGCTGCTGTTGGACGAGCCTTTGTCCGCCCTTGACGCAAAGGTGCGAGTGCAGTTGCGTGAGGAGGTCCGCCGGATCCAGCTCGAGCTCGGCATCACCACCCTGTACGTAACCCATGACCAGGAGGAGGCATTGTCGATCTCCGACCGGGTGGCAGTCATGTCGGCAGGACGGGTCGAGCAATTGGGCACGCCAGCTCAGATCTACAGCGGACCGCGGACGGCGTTCGTGGCGAACTTCGTCGGGACAATGAACAAGCTCGAGGGCGTGGTCGTATCGGCCGAGGACCGGGTCGTCAGTTGTGGCCCGGTCAAGGTGATCGTGCCCGACCCGACCTTCAACCACTCGGCTGGCGAGACCGTGGAGCTGTACATCCGGCCCGAGGACGTGCGGCTCGAGCAGCTCTCGAACGGCGCCTCACCGGGACCTGGCTTCTTCGAGGGCCGCGTGACGAGCCTCACCTTCCTCGGGCCTGTCACCCGCGTCGGCCTCAAGACCGATCTCGGGCCGCTGCTCTCCGACGTCTCCAGTTCGTTCGCCCTGAACCTGGCGGCCGATGCGCCGGTTGCCGTCCAGCTGGACGCCACGTCGCTACGCTCGCTCGCTCCCTCGCCGGCGCCGCCACCTGCCATGGAGACCTCTGACTTGTCGTCGTCGGACCAGCTCTCCTGACTGCGCGGTCCGCGGCCCCACGTCGTGTCCCAACCGACGACTCTCGGGAGGACCCTCGCCGCCGGCGCGACGGCACGTGCCGGCACCGAGCAGCCGTACCGCCGCCTTCGCTTCGTTGGCGGCGAACCCCGGCTCGTCAGGGCCGAGACGGCGGACGCAGGGCGAACACGGTCACCCAAGCGTCGCAGCCTCCTCGTCTTGGTGCAGCTGACCGACCTGCAGCTAGCCGACACCGCTTCGCCTGGGCGCTTCGAGTTCTTCGAGTACCTACGTGGCATGCCCAATGTGGGAGCGTTCATCCCTGCCCAGCGGCCGCAGGAGGCCCTCGCTCTCCACGCCGTCGAGGCGATGGCACGGTCCATCCGCGCCTGCGGCGGCAGCCCAGACACTGGGGCACCTCTCGGTCTTGCCATCTGCACGGGCGACAACGTCGATAACGCCCAGTTGAACGAGCTCACGTGGTACCTCACGCTTCTGGCGGGCGGCCGGCTGAGCCCGACCTCGAAAGCTGGGCTCTACGAAGGCGTTCAGAGAGGTGACTGGCCGGACGAGCTCTACTGGCACCCCGACGGCGGGTCCGACAGGTACAGAGAGCGTTGCGGCTTCCCGGACTACCCGGGCCTCCTCGCCGAGGCCGCTGAGGCCTTCGACGCCCGTGGCGTGGGGGTGCCATGGCTCTCGTGCTTCGGCAACCACGACGGGCTCGCCCTCGGTCAGTCCCTCCCGACAGCCGCATATCGCCTGCTGCTCTCCGGGTCGAGCAAGCCGATCGCCCTTCCCCCGGGTCTCGATCCCCTCGGGCGTGAAGAGGAGCTCTCTCGCACCCGGATCGCTTCCTGACAGGTCCGAGCCGACCGGTGGCCGCCGGCGCCGGGCGCACGATCGTCTCGCGCCGCGACTTCGTCGCAGCCCACCTACGAGCGCCGGGGTTGCCGGAGGGTCACGGCTTCGACGAGCGCAACCTCAGGGACGGCACTGCCTACGCAGCCTTTGACGGGATCGAGGGAGTGCGCGTCCTCTTGCTCGACTCGACCAACCTGGACGGCAGCTCCAACGGCAGCTTCGGCCCGAGACAGCTCGCCTGGCTGGAGGAGCGCCTCGTCGAGGTCCACGGGCGTTATCTGAGCTCCGGGCGCGGGCAGGCCACGACCGGCAACGAGGACCGCCTCGTGATCCTCGCGTCCCACCACGGGCTCGCTTCACTAACGAACGACCGCGAAGACGTGAACGGCCTGGAAGAAGACCAGCCCCGATCCACCGCAGGCGAGGTGCGACACCTGCTCTCTCGTTTCCCCAACGTCGTGCTGTGGTTGAACGGCCACCGCCACCGCAACGCCATCGAGTTCCGGCGATCGCCTGGCACCACGGAGGGGGGTCTCTGGGAGGTGTCCACGGCTGCGCTGGCCGACTGGCCCTCCCAGGCACGGCTGGTCGAGCTCACCGCCAACGACGACGGCACGCTGTCGGTCCTGTGCACCATGATCGACCACGTGGGCGAGGCTGATCCCCGGCACGACGTCGGTCTCGGGCGTCTCGCCTCCATCCACCGGGAGCTAGCGGCGAACGTTCCCGGCGTGGGTCTTGGCTCGGTATCGGAGGGACGACGGGAGGACCGCAACGTCGAGCTCGTGATCGGGTCGCCGTATCCGCTGTGATCGCACACCGGGAGTTTCGATCACCGGAGCCAGATCTGCACCGCCCTCACGACGTTCTCCGTGGCACCTCCCGACATCGATGTCTAGGCCTTCGGCAAGCTCGATGGCCGCGTCGTCGAGGCGCCCCACCTCCTGACGAGCAACCGTCCCCTCCTCGCGAGCGCAATCCCAGCTGACCCCAGGCCCCTCACTCAGCCCGAAGTGTCCACGATGCGATACCCGATGATCGGGACCGTCTCGATGACGGGAGGGTCGCCAAGTTTGCGCCTGAGCCGGCTGATGGTGACGAACACCGTATTGGTGAAGGGGTCGGCGTGCTCGTCCCAGACCTGCTCCAGAAGATCCTCGGCTCTGAGGAAGGTTTGCTGAGATCGCATAAGTGCTTCGAGGACCCCGAACTCCTTGACGGAAAGGTCTAGACGACGGCCGTCGCGGGTAGCGGTGCGGCGCAACGGATCGAGCTCGACACCAGCTGCGCGGAAGATCCGGTCTCGAGCCGTGGGCTGGCGACGGGCGAGAGCACGCACCCTAAGGACGAGCTCGGGAAAGTGGAAGGGCTTGGCGAGGTAGTCGTCGGCTCCGAGACCCAGGCCGGAGACTCGATCGTCGGCCGAGCCCGACGCAGTCAGCATCAGCACCATGACTGGCTTGTCGCCCTCGGTGATCATCCGGCAGAGCGTGTCTCCGTGCAGACCGGGGAGGTCCCGATCGAGTACGACGACGTCGTAGGAGTTGACGTCGAGCTTTGAAGCGGCCTCCCCTCCGTCGTACGCGACGTCGACGGCCATTCCTTGGTCCCGAAGCCCCTCGACCACGACGTCGGCAAGGCGATGGGAGTCCTCGACGACGAGCACCCTCACGCAGGGGCTCCGGCAAGGGTCCGCACTGCGATCGGCAACTCGATGACCACCTGAAGGCCCCCTCCGCTCAGAGCGCGGAGCGCGAGCGTGCCGCCGTGGGCTTCGGCGACGGCTGCGACGATCGAGAGCCCGAGCCCGCTGCTGGTGTCCGAACCGGTCCGCTCGGCGCCAAGGCGCCTGAAGGGTTGGGCCAGCTCTTCAACATTTCCCTCGTCGACGACAGGGCCACCGTTCTCCACGATGAGGCGCACGCACGCGCCATCGGACTCGGTCCTCGTGCGGACCCAGCCCCCTTGTTCATTGTGCTTGACCGCGTTGTCGATGACGTTCTCCACCATGCGAGAGAGCAGCGTCTCGCTTCCTGTGACCATCGCGTCGAGGCAGCTCTCCTGCTCGACATGAAGATGTATCTCCGAGATTGCCCACGCGCGACGCTCGATCGCGGCGGAGACGACTCGGTCGAGCGAGAGCGTCGCTTCGTCGGAGAGGGGACCACGCTGCGCACGGGCGAGGGCGAGCAAGCTCTCGAGAAGCCGGTCGACTTCATCGAGCTCCTCACGCAGCCTGCCGGCAAGGGCGACCGTCTGTTGGGGCAAGGGCGCCGGTTTGGCCATCGCCACGTCGAGCGACGCCCGCATGGTCGCAAGCGGGGTTGCGGAGCTCGTGGGAGGCGTTGGCGACGAAGAGGCGTTGGGCCTGGAAAGATCCTTCGAGGCGTTCGAGCAGACCGTCGAAGGTGTCCCCGAGCTCCTTCAGCTCGTCGTCGGGCCCGTCCAGCCTGAGACGCTCGTGCAGGTTCTTGACAGAGATGTCACGGGCGGCGGTTGTGATCGTCCGCACCGGTCGCAGTACACGCCCGGCCATCAGCCAGCCCAGCACGATGGCGAGGATGGCCATTATGGCTATGGCGATCGCCGAGAAGAGGATCAGCTGGTGCAGATCGGTGCCGTGCTGTTGCGTTGTGACAAGAAGGAGCTGACCTTTCACCAGCAGCACCTGCTCGTGGGTGAAGCCCAGTCGCTGCCAGAACGGGGGATGCAGTGGTGGGGTCGTGACATGCGCAATATGGCCGCCCGCCAGCTTGGTAGGAGGGAGGCCTCTCAGGATGTGTCGCCACGCGGCCGTCAGTGGGACCGTGCTCTCGGAGTTCGTCTCGTTTCCCCAGAGGACGTCGGTGATGACGAGGAGCACAGCGCCCGACGCGAGGAAGAGGCCACCGTAGACGAAGGTGAGACGGAGCCGTACGGTGCGCCGGGGCAAGCGGGCCTGCAGTGCCTTCGTGGTGAGTCGTTGACGGAGACGCATGAGTCCCTCAGATTCCCTAGTCCGAATTCGCGACGTACCCAGGATGCCTGATCGCGCCTAACAATGGCTTAACGGCCCCTGTTAGGTCGGTGTTATGCGCGATGTTGTACAACACACGTCAGCCACACGGCAGCCACGAGAGTCATGCACTGACCGGAAGCCAACGACATGAAGGGCAACACCATCGACGCTCACGACCAGGGGCGAGACTCGCGATCTTGGCTGACGGTCCCGCTCGCCAGCACCCTTGTGGCCATCGCGCTCCTCGCTGCAGCATGCAGCGGCGGCTCGGCCACGCCTGGCGTCGCGAACATCGGCTCGACGACTACGACAACGGGCGCGGAAACGGCATCACAGGACACAGCCAGTCCGGCGGACTACGCGGACGACGTCTCCTACGCCCAATGCATGCGCACCCACGGCATCCCGCGCTTCCCCGACCCCAACGCCCAAGGCGACTTCCAGTTCAGCCCTGGGACCGGTGTCAATCCCAACTCTTCCCAGTTCAGCTCGGCGAACAAGGACTGCGAGCACTTGGAGCCGAACGGAGGCCGGCAGACCCCGGCGGAGAACGAAGAGGCCCTCGCAGTGGCCTTGAAGATCGTCGCCTGCATGCGCACCCACGGCGAACCGAACTTCCCGGACCCGGTCATGAGCAATGGCGTCCTCAAGGGTTTCATACTCCGGGGAGACGGCGTCGATCCCAGGTCACCGCAGTTCCAGGCCGCCCAGAAGGCGTGCCAATCCCTCTTCGATCAGTTCGGCGCGATTCCATGACAACACGCGACCCTTGCCACCCCACCCGCCGGCCGAGAGAGGCCGCGAACCTCGGCGCTCCTCGGTGCTACCAACCTGAGGTGTGCCGGCCGATGACGTCCCGGGACGCCAGATCACACTTAACAACGGTCTGACGGCCTCTGTTAAGTCCCTGTTATCGCAGATGTCGTATAAAGCACGTCAGCCACACGCGTCCACCGAGGTTGCCCACCTGATGAGAAGGCCAATGACATGAACGCCGACACTATCGATCCCCACCGGGCACGATCGCGACTTTGGCGGGCCGGTGTCCTCGTCAGCGCTCTCGTGGGCCTTGGCATCCTCGCTGCCGCCTGCAGCTCCGGTTCGGCTTCGCCCGGAGTGGCGAGCCTCGGCTCGACGACCACGACAGCTGCCGTGACGGCAGCACAGGGGGGGTCGAACGCCAAGAACCATTCCGACGCAGTCGCCTACGCAGGATGCATGCGCACCCACGGAGTGCCCAACATGCCCGATCCCACCAGCAACGGATCATTCCTTGAGCAACGCGGTGTGCTCAACGGCCAACACGTCGATACCGGCTCGCCGCGGTTCACCTCGGCGAACAAGGCCTGTCAGCATCTGCTCCCGAACGGGGGCGTGCTCACCCCGGCAGAACAACAGAAGGCCCTCGCCCAAGCGCTGAAGTACGTCCAGTGCATGCGCTCCCACGGGATACCGGCCTTCCCTGACCCCGTCGCGAGGGGTGGCGGTGTGACGATGCACCCGCCCTCCGGCTTGGGCCCCGACTCACCCGAGCTGAAGACGGCCAACAATGCGTGTCAATCTCTGCTTGGAAGTGGTGGACCGTGACCGGACCCTCGCCGGCGTTGCTCGGCGGCCGGTCGCGCCTCCGGCGTTGGCTGGCACCAGTCCGACGACGCGTCATCCTTGGCGTGGTGGTGCTCCTCGTCGTCGGCGGCACGGTGATCGGCATCACCGATCCGTTTTCCGGTGCTGGCCAGTCAGGCGCCGGAGTGACGGACAACGGCTACCCGACATCGATAGCCACGGTCACGGAGCGGTCCCTTTCCTCACAGACTCAGGTGGACGCCACCCTGGGCTACGCCGGCAGCTACTCCGTCTCGATCCCGAACGGAGCGGCGGCTTCGGAGATAACCCAGGCAAGCGAGACAGCACAGGCGGCCGAGCAGACGGTGAGCACGGACCAGGCGGCGCTGTCGCAGGCAAACGCGCAGCTCACCTCAGACGAGCGGCTCGGCTGCCCGGCGGCCTCCTCGGCAACAGTGACCGAGCCGGTGAACGGGAGCGGCTCGGGCAGCGGCCAAGGGACCGGCTCGGGCAGCGGCAGCGGGTCGACGCCGAGCACCCCCTCCGGCAACACGGGAACCTCCGGCAACACGGGAACCTCGGGCACGTCCGGCAAGTCGGGAGGTGCGGCTGCTTCGGACTCCACACGAGGTGACGGCAAACCGAAGTCACCTTCGGGTCCGCCAGTGGCGACCACGGGTTCCGTTGACTCAACGACGAACTCGTCGACGACGCTCACCGGCACGGTCGACCCCGGCGGAGCCGTCACGACCTACTACTTCAAGTGGGGAGCGACGTCACCGTTCGGCAACGAGACTCCGGTTCGGAACCTCGGCGCCGGCCACTCGACGGTCTCGGTGAGCGTGACGCTCACCGGGCTCAAGGCCTACACGACCTACGGCTATGCACTTGTCGCGAAGAACGCGCTCGGCAGCTCTGTGGGCGTCATGCAAACCTTCCAGACCGCCGAGTCGTCCTGTGTCGCCGAGGGAGTGGTCATCGCGACGGATACGACGGCGCTCGACGCGGCCGAGGCGGCCGCGACCGCGGCTCAGCAGGCACTCTCCGACGACGAGTCGCAGGCGACAAATCCGGGGACGACCTTCACTGCCCTTCCGACGGCGGGCGCGGTCATCAGCCGCGGCCAGAGTGTCTACTCCCTCGATGAGCGCCCCGTCCCGCTCTTCTACGGCACGGTCACGCTCTATCGCGCCCTCTACCTCGGCGCCGACGGTCCCGACGTCACCGAGGTGCAACAGAACCTCATCGCCCTCGGGTTCGGCAGCGGGATCTCGGCGAGCGGGAACTTCTCCGCGGTAACCGAGCAGGCGGTGAAGGCGTGGCAGGCTTCGATCGGCGTGCCGCAGACCGGGATCGTGGGACTCGGCGACGTCGTCGTAGCGCCCGGCTCGATAGAGGTCGACAACGTGTCTGCGAGCTCCGGCGAGGCCGCGACACCGGGTGCCGCCGTGCTGTCGGCGACCTCGAGGACTCCCGAGGTAAAGATCAATCTCGACGCTGCACAACAATCCGAGGTCAAAGTGGGTGACCCGGTCACGATCACCCTGCCGAACAATTCCACGACCCCAGGGGTCGTATCATCTGTGGGCACTGTCGCGACGTCTTCGGGCGGTGCTGCCGGGAGCAGCGGCGGCGGCTCGTCCCCGACGATCACCGTCGAGGTCACCCCGACCGATCTGAACGCGACCGGTGGCCTCGACCAAGCCCCGGTGGAGGTGTCGATCACGACCGCCAGTGTGCAGAGCGCGCTCGTAGTGCCGGTCGACGCGCTCCTCGCGCTCGCGAGCGGAGGCTACGCGCTCGAAGAGATTGGGAATCGGGGGGTGCACCACCTCGTCCCGGTCACCCTCGGGCTCTTCGACGATGCCGCCGGCCTCGTCCAGGTGACGGGCACCGGTGTGGCGGCCGGTCAGCGGGTCGTGGTGCCGAACGCATGAGCACCGAGGACACCCTTGTCATCGAACCCATAACTGGCCGGATCGAAGTGGTGCCCCATCACCATGACGATGCCCGCCCGGTCCTCGAGGTTGAGGCGGTGACGAAGATCTATGCAAGTGAGCCACCGGTGGAGGCGCTGCGCGACGTGAGTTTCTCCGTACGGGAGGGTGAGCTCGTCGCCATCGCCGGGCCTTCAGGGTCGGGTAAGACGACACTGCTTCATCTGATGGGAACACTCGATCGCCCGACCTCGGGGACGGTGCGCATCACCGGCCTCGACGTCGCCGAGATGTCCGATCGTGAGCTGTCGGCCCTGCGGGCCACCCGGATCGGCTTTGTCTTCCAACAGTTCTTCTTGGCAGAGCACGAGAGCGCCCTCGACAACGTCGCGGACGGACTGCTGTACACCGGCATCGCGCTTGCCGACCGTCGTGAGCAGGCAGCCGAGGTGCTTCGAGAAGTCGGGCTCATACAGCGCGCGCCGGCTCGTCCGACACAGCTGTCGGGAGGCGAGCGCCAACGGGTCGCGATCGCACGGGCGCTCGTCGGCCATCCAGCGATCGTGCTGGCGGACGAGCCGACGGGGAATCTCGACAGCGTGACCAGCCAATCGATCCTCGACCTCTTGGAAGGGCTCCACGAGAGGGGAGCCACGATCCTCGTGATCACCCATGAGCGGGGAATCGCCGCGCGCCTGCCCCGCCAGATCGAGATGCTCGACGGGCGCATTGTCGCCGACACGGTGCGAGGTGCCCGGGCGCGGGACGCAACGCATGAGGGTGCCACCGCGGCGCCATCGTCCCCCGGGGAAGGCCAGGATCCATGGCGGTGACCACTCGTGTCGCACCCGGGAAGCTCCGGCCCTCGGACCTCTCGAGGGTTGCTCTTGTCGGGTTGCGCACCCGGAAACTGCGCGCCTCTCTGTCGGCGCTCGGCATAGCCATCGGCGTCGCCGCCATCGTGGCGGTGCTCGGTCTCTCGTCTTCCTCCGAGGCGGGTCTGCTCGCCGAGATCAACCATCTGGGCACGAACCTGCTCACCGTCACGAACGGCCAGAACCTGTTCGGCGGGACCGCCGAGCTCCCGAAGGCCGCACCGGGGATGATCGGGCGCATCGGCCCGGTCACTGCGGTGCAGTACACCGGGGCGACGAATGCGGATGTCTTCCGCAGCCCTCTCATCCCGAGCATCGATACCAACGCGCTAAGCGTCGATGCCGCAAGTCTTGGGCTGCTCTCGGACATCGGGACCACGGTCTCGAAGGGCGACTACCTCAACGCAGCGACCGCTACAGAGCCCGTCGCCGTCCTCGGGGCGGCGGCTGCCCAGCGCCTCGGGATCGACCGCGTCTATACCGGCGAGCGGATCTGGCTCGGTGGCATGTGGTTCTACGTCGCCGGCATCTTGAAGCCTGCGATCCTGACTCCCGAGATCGACAGCTCCGTGCTCGTCGGGTTCAAGGCCGCTGAGACCTATCTCGCCTTCGACGGCCATCCGTCCGAGATCTACGTCCGGGCCGTCACGAGCCAGGTCGCCGCTGTCGACTCGGTGCTCGCCGCGACGGCCAACCCCGAGTCCCCGAGCGAGGTGGACGTCAGCCAGCCTTCGGCCGCCCTCGTCGCGCAGGCGGACGCTCAGGCCGCGCTGAACGGCCTGTTTCTCGGGCTCGGGGCGGTGGCGCTCCTCGTCGGAGCGGTGGGGGTCGCGAACATCATGGTCATTTCGGTCCTCGAGCGAAGAAGCGAGATCGGCCTGCGTCGTGCGCTTGGCGCGACGAGAGGGCACATCCGCACCCAGTTCCTCGCCGAAGCGATCCTTCTCGCGCTCTTCGGAGGGGTGGTGGGCATCGCGCTCGGTGTCATCTCGACGGCGATCTACGCTTCGAGCAAAGGCTGGGCGGTCGTCATCCCGCCGCTCGCCTGGGGAGGGGGACTCGGTGCGGCGGTCGTCATCGGGGCGGTCGCAGGGCTCTGGCCTGCGCTGCGCGCCGCGCGGATGTCACCGACCGAGGCGCTGTGGAGTGTGTGAGGTGGGAAGCCCCGTCGGCGGGCCAGACGCGGACGGGACATGAACAGCCTGGCGAAGCGGTCGATTGGCTGAGCCACACGGGTACCGGACACAGTTGAACACAGAGACCATCCGCAATCTCGCGCGGCGGCTTTCACCGCTCGCCCTGGTCACAGGCACCTGTGTCGTGTCGCTCGTGCTCGTTCGCACGCAGCTCGCGCAGGTGCCCTACTTGAACGACGAGGCGATGCACGAAGAGATGGTCCGCTTCGCGCTGGCGAAGATCCAAAGCGGCCACTTCCCGCCCGACTCGTGGTTCCCGTTCTTGAACCTCGGCTCGCCCCAGTACCTCCACTACCAGAGCCTAGGAGCGATGCTCACCGCCCTCCTGGGCTGGGCGATCGGCGTCGGGCGCGCCTTCAGGCTCACCACCTGGCTGCTCGTCGGCGGCTGGCCGGTTTGCGTCTACGCCGCTGCCCGTATCCTCCGCATGAGCCCGGGTGCGGCGGCTGCAGCGGCCGCGCTCTCGCCCTTCGTCTCGAGCGTCACAGGCGTCGGTTACGAGCAGATCAGCTATCTGTGGAGCGGCTACGGCTTGTGGAGCCAGCTCTGGGCGATGTGGACGTTGCCGTTGGCCTGGGCGCTCTCTTGGCGAGCCGTCGACGAGCGGCGCTTTGTCGTCCCGGCAGCGGTTCTCGTCGCAGCCACGGCGGCCTTCCACTTCCAGACCGGCTATCTCGCCTTTGCCGGGGTGGCGGTCTTCGTGCTCGTCCGGCCCTCGGAGCTCCTCGACAAGGGCGGGACGAGCCCTGCTCGTCGCCGGCGGGGCGGTAGCGCTCTCGGCCTGGGTGATCGTGCCCTTAGTCGCCGAGGGGCGCTGGGCTGCCGTCAACCAGTTCCTCGAGGCCGGACCGGACGCCAACTCCTATGGCGCGAGACAGGTCCTCACCTGGCTCTTCGAGGGTGACGTCTTCGACTGGCACCATCTCGTCTTGATCACGTCGCTTTTCTTTGTAGGGCTCGCGCTTTGCCTCTATGCCTGGCGCAGGCCTGATGGACCGGGACCGGTGGCTCAAGGGCCGGCACGGGCGCTCGTCCTCGTCTTCTTGTGCAGCCTGGTGCTCTTTTTCGGCCGTCCCACGCTCGGGTCGCTGCTCGATCTGTTGCCTGGGGCAAAGGACCTGTTCCTCCGCCGGTTCATCGTCGGCGTGCAGCTGGCCGGCCTGCTCCTCGCCGGGATAGCCGCTGCCAAGCTGGCCACTTGGGTGATCGCAGGCACGACACGGGTCCTCCGGGCCCTGCGTGCTCCCGGGAGGCTCGGGGCCGTGGCCGGCGGCATCGCCGTCGGGTGTGCCGGCTTTGTCGTGATCGTGCCGGCCTGGTCGTTCGTCGTCACCCAGTCCAACCGTGACGCCTCGTTCGTGAGGGAGCAGTCAGCGGCCGGCAAGGCCGCCGCAAAGCTCGATGTGCTGATCGCGACGATCGAGAACGACGGCGGCGGACGGACCTTCGCGGGGCACCCGTCTGACTGGGGCGCCTACTTCACCGTCGGGGAGGTGCCGGTCTACGAGTACCTCGCGTCGCGGGACGTCGACGAGGTCGGTTTCACGCTGCGGACGGCGTCTCTCATGAGCGACCCGGAGGGGAAGTTCGACGAGTACGACCCCGCCGACTACGCCGCTTTCGGGATTCGCTGGCTGATCCTGCCCTCTCGCATGCGGGCTCCGGTGCCGGCAGATCGGGTGGAGCGCCGGGGTGGCTACGCGCTGTGGGAGATCCCGGCCAACGGCTATGTCGGCGTCGTCGACACGCGCGGCAGCGTGGCGGCGAACTCAGGCGATCTCGGCTCGTTCTCGCAGACTTTCCTCGCAAGCCTTCCTGCGACCGACCCGGTCTACCCGACGGTCGCCTACGGCACGGCGCGCCCTGCGCCCGGCACGCTCCCCGCCGGAGCGCACCCAACCGGGCCCCCGGGCCGGGTGCTCTCCGAGCGAGCCGATCTTGACGACGGCACCGTCGTGGCGAAGGTGTCGGTCTCCCGTACAGCCGTCGTGTTGCTGTCTGCTTCCTACGACCCGGGCTGGCAGGTAGTAGTCGACGGTCACGCCATGGCCACCGAGATGGTGGCGCCTGCGCTCGTAGGGGTGCGCGTCGGTCCTGGTGTGCACACGGTGCGCTTTGTCTACAGGGGCTTTCCGGACTACCCCGAGCTTCTGCTCATCGGCGCTGGCGGGCTACTCGCTCTCGTCGTCGTCGAGCGGCGCCAGAAGGCGAGGAGCTCACCGCGGCGGTGAGCCCGGGCGGGAATGCCGGCCCGGCGATCGCGCGCACAGTCGCTCGACGATCTCGCGGGCGGGTCGGTCAGTGGCCGATCGGTACCCCTGGCCAGCCCAGAGGCTCATCCGCTCGGGATCACCGTGGGCGGCGGCCGCAGCGCGGAGCGGACGCGTCGCATTGTTGATCTCCGGATATGCGACGGGAGCGTCGGGGTGCTCGAGAACGAAACGATTCGCCAACCCGCGTGCCGGCCGTCCGCTGAATGCCCGGGTGATGACGGTCGCCGTGAACCTCGGGTCGACCAGTGCAGCCTTGTGAAGGGGGTGTGCACCGCTCTCTCTGCACCGCAGGAACGCAGTCCCACATTGCGCCGCGACGGCGCCCGCCGCGAGCACGGCGTCCACCTGACGCGGGCCCATGATCCCGCCCGCCGCGATCTGGGGCAGGTCGGTGACCTTGGCGACCTCGGCGATCAGCGACAGGAGATCGTGATCTCGCCCAGGGTTGTGGTCGTTGGCGAACGTGCCCCGATGAGCGCCGGCTTCATAACCCTGGACACAGAGAGCGTCCGCGCCCGATGCCGCCGCGATCGCGGCCTCGTCGGGGCCGGTCACGGTCACGGCGACGACACTGCCGGCATCTCCGAGCGCGGCCATCACCTCACGAGAGGGACAGCCGAAAGTGAAGGTGACAAAGGGCGGGGGATCCACCAGCAACGCAGCGATCTTCGAGTCGAAGCCGTCGTCATCCCAGCTCGCTTGCCCGAGCGGCGCGCCGACGGCCTCGGCGTCCGCACTCAGCGAGAAGACGTATCTGGCGATCGATTCTGTGTCCGTCGACGCTGTGCCGGGAACGAAGAGATTCACCCCGAACGGTTCGCGCGTGGCCGCCGTCACGGCGGCGATCTCGGCGGTCATGGCGGCGGCCGTCTTGTAACCGCCGGCCAGCATGCCTACTGCCCGAGCATCGGTGACTGCGATCACCAACTCCGGGGTGGAGGGACCACCAGCCATCGGCGCCACGACTAGACGTCGGCGGAGCAGGTCTAGAACGCGCCGTCTCGTCATTGACGACCGAGCCTAGGAGTCAGCCGCCAGCCATCGCACCGATCACGAAGAAGGGCTCGGCCCCGGTCGCAACGGCGTCGGGAAGGGGCGCGTCAGGGAGCTCATGGGAGAGGTCCTCCTCGCACGCGAAGAAGCGGACGAACGCTCGGCGCCGCTGCGTGGCGGGGTCGCGGAGGGTCCCTTTCAGCGCCGGGTAGCGCGCCTCGAGCGCATCGATCACCGAGCGCTGGGTCGGCTGACCGATGACCTCGACCTCGACCTCCCGGTCCACATGCGCGAGCGTCCGCAGGTGTGCAGGGAGCACGACGCGGATCATGGCAACGTCTGGACCTCGACCGAGAGCACGGCGGGCAGATCCCTGACTGCGGGCGCCCAATTGTCCCCGGCGTCGGCCGAGACGTAGACCTGGCCGCCGGTCGTGCCGAAGTACACGCCACAGGAGTCGAGCGAGTCAACGGCCATGGCGTCGCGGAGGACGTTCACGTAGCAGTTGGCTTGAGGAAGACCTCCCGAGAGCGGTTCCCACTCGTCGCCGCCCGTCCGGCTACGGTACACACGCAGCTTGCCGTCGGGCGGGAAGTGCTCCGAGTCGCTCTTGATTGGGACTACGTAGACGGTCTGCGGCTCGTGTGCATGGACGTCGATGGCAAAGCCGAAGTCCGTCGGGAGGTCTCCGCTGACCTCGTTCCACGAGTCGCCGCCGTCATCGCTGCGCATGACGTCCCAGTGCTTTTGCATGTAGAGCACCTCGGGACGAGATGGGTGCATGGCGAGGTGGTGAACGCAGTGGCCGACCTCTGCGTCCTCGTCCGGGATGCCCTCGGAGTGAAGACCCCGGTTCGAAGGACGCCACGTCTGGCCGCCGTCGTCGGTGCGGAACACGCCCGCAGCCGATATGGCAACGAACATACGCGCTGCATTGGCCGGATCGAGAAGGATCGTGTGCAAGCACATTCCGCCGGCTCCGGGCTGCCAGGATGATCCGGACCCGTGGCCACGGAGTCCGGCCAGCTCGTGCCAGTTCTGACCGCCATCGCTCGAGCGGAACAGAGCCGCGTCCTCGACGCCGGCGAGGATCGTGTCGGGGTCGGTCAGCGAAGGCTCGAGATGCCAGACCCTGGCGAACTCCCAAGGGTGCGGCGTGCCGTCGTACCACTGGTGCGTGCCCGTCACGCCGTCGTACTGGAACTGGTTCCCCACGGGCTCCCAGGTGAGCCCACCGTCGTCAGAACGTTGGATCAGTTGCCCGAACCAGCTGGTCGACTGGGATGCATAGAGCCTGTTGGGGTCGGCGGGCGAGCCTTTGACGTGGTAGATCTCCCAGCCTCCGAAGTGGGGACCGCTGATGTCCCACGCCTTACGCTTGCCGTCCGACGTGAGGACGAAGGCGCCCTTCCGTGTGCCGACCAGCACTCGCACGCTGCTCATACGTGCTCCTCTCCAAGCTCAGCTCAGGCTCTCGCCATTCCAGCCACACGGTGGCGAGGGCGCTCGATGTCATCGGGTGCATCTGGTAGACGATTGCATCCTGCCAAATTCATCGCTGCCCACGCGGAGGCGGGGCGCTGCATGCCGGAGCGTCGACGAACAACCGGCCGTCCGCCTCGCCTGATATGGGAAAGTGGTTTCCGTGCCCCGTCCGTCGATGTTCGAGTTCGCCGGCGGGGAGCCGGCCTTTCAAGCGCTGGCTGTCGCTCACCACGAGCGGTGTTTGCAGGACCCGGTGCTGAGCCACCCGTTCTCGCATCCAGGGCACCCCCAGCATGTCGAGCGACTGGCGAGCTACTGGGCCGAGGTGTTCGGCGGGCCTGCGCGCTACTCCGAGTCCTGTGGCGGGCACCCGGCGATGCTCGCCATCCATGCCGGGCAGGGTGCAGACGACGACCTCGGCGTTCGCTTCGTCGAGTGTTTCGTGCGGGCAGCCGATGACGCGCACCTGCCCGGCGATCCCGAGTTCCGCCGTGGCCTCCGCTCGTACATGGAGTGGGCCGTGCGAGATGTGCTCACGTACTCGCCGCGCGATGCAACGGTGTCGGCACAGATGGCGGTCCCGCGGTGGTCTTGGGAGGGCCTCGAACCAAAGCCTGCGCCGCTCTAGGCAAGCCACCTCTCGGGCGGTGCGGCGTGTCGCGTCCGGCCACCGCGTGCAGCGTTACGCCATCACGGTGTGTCGATCAGGTGCGACACCTTCGCGTCGGCGATCTCGAGAAGGGATGGCACCTGGTCGTCGTCGATCGCGAGCGCGACCGCGATCAGGTGATCGTCGGCACCGCCGTCACGGAGCCTGACGGCGACGGCGTGCATCGCCGGGAGGAGGGCGATCGCGCTCGTGCGTTCCACCGGAGCGAGGCTACGCGCGACTGGTCCGGCTGTCGTCAGTAATCCCTACTGCTAATCCGATCGGGCCTGCGGATCCTGTCAACCCGGATCCGGTCAGCCGGGGTCCGGCCGCGGCCGGGAGTGCGACGGGCGCCCGAGCGCCTCGGCGAGTCCGGGCCGGCCGGTGATGCCGAGCTTGGCGTAGGTGCGGTAGAGGTGGCTGTCCACCGTCCGCGCCGAGACATCGAGACGAGCGGCGATCTCGTTGCTCGAGTGCCCCGCGGCCGCGAGCGTCGCCACCTGGAGCTCGCGCTTGGTAAGGCCGGCGGGAGCACGGAGCCATTCGAAGATGGGGGAGAGGGCGCCTTCGCACTCGGCGAGATACGCGTGCGCTCTCCGCTCGGCGGAGCGGGCCGACCGGCCGAGGTGGCGGCGCCCGTAGATCTCTGCCGCCTCGGCGGCGGCCTCGGCAGCATGCAGCCGCGCCGGGCAGTCGGCGAATGCGTGGGCCACGGCGACGAGCTCTGACGCGTCCGAGTTCGCGAGCGCGACCGCGTGCCGAGCGAGTACGGAGACGAGCGTGCTGTCGGTCACCGCCGAAAGTTCTCGGAGCCGGGCGGCGGCCTGCTCGACGATGGGCACGCCCGTGCCGGCCCGGACCCGGATCGCCGTGTGGAGCAGCATGGCCTCCTCGACCGGGAGCTCTGCCCGCCGGGCCCACTTGGCACCCTGCTCGGCCGTTTGAAGGGCCTCGAGCCGCGGCCGGCGAGACTGTGGACGGCGGCCTCGGCGTCGAAGAGCCACGCGTCGAAGTACCGCGTCCCGAGTGCTGACCGACGGGCGCCCTCGAGTGCCATCGCGGCGCCGTCTGAGTCGCCGAGCATCGCCGCCGACCTCGCGAGCCCGGCGAACGCCCACCGTAGGTATCCGAAGACGTCGCGCTCCTCGAGGAGACCGACCGCCTCGCGAAAGAGCCGGGCGGCGCTCGCCGGCCTGCCCTGGCGGAGCAGCGTCTCGCCGGCCGCGATCCCGAACAGCGCCGTCCCGTCGAGCGACTCGATCGACAGCGCCACCTCGTGGCAGGTGGATGCAAGCTCGAGCGCCTCGTCGAGGCGCCCATCTCGCCCGAGCGTACCGACCCGTGTGAACAGAAGCTGGGGGACCTCCATCGAGCTGCGCCCCCGCTCGATCGCGACCGGGAGGGCTTCGTCGATCAGGAAGAGCGATTCGGCGCAACGACCGAGATGGGACAGGCTTGCTGCCGCGGCCGGAGCCGTGAAACTGACCGCCAATGCGTCCCCGCTCAGCCGTGCGGCCTGCTCGGCATGGGCGAGGGCGGCGCTCGGGCGGTCCGCGTTGACCTCGAATCCGGCGAGCTTGCCGGCCAGCTCTGCCCGCAGGTCGTCTTCGACGCCGGGAACGGCGCTCTCCAAGGAGGACTCGAGCAACGCGATCGCCTCTTCCCGGCGATGCTCCCCCCAGAAGCCCACATCGCTCACCGCGGCAGCCAACCTCACCCGGTCACGCCCGCTGCGATCTGTCGACTGCAACTCGGTGAGGAGCCGCGTGCTCGCGGCCGTGTCGCCCGCCCAGCAAAGGGTGACAGCCAGGGCGATGCCGGTCTCGACGCTCGGCGACGCTTGATAGGCGGCCTCGGCCAGCCGGACCGCGAGCAGGGGATCCGCCGGAGCAGCCGCTCGGTCCTGCGGCCTCCCCTTCGGGACGACGCCGGCGAGTATCTCGGTCAGGCGATCCGAGATCTCCTGGCCCGGGTGCCACAGCACGACCTCTGCCGCGGTGGTGAGCGTCACCGGATCCACCTCGAGTCCGGCGTCGAGCGACCAGGTGGCGAGGCTCACCTGGTCCGGGGCCCGTCGCGCCCCGGTGCGCTGCAGGGCGTCTGTGAGGATCCGCCTGATCGAGCGGGCCCGCAGCATCGGGAGACCGCTGTTCACCACCTCGGCGTAGAGGGGATGGGCAAGGCGCACGTCCGTGCGGCGGCCGTTGCGCTCCACGCTCACGAGCGCCCGCGACTCGAGCCGTTCGATCGACGCCGCCCCTGTGAGCGAAGCTATGACACCGAACGACAGAACGCCGGCGACTGCCAGTAGCTCGACTGTGGTGAGCTCGCTCGGCTCGAGGCGACCGAGGCGCTCGGCGACAAGCTCACGAAGGCGTGCCCCGGTCGTGAACGCGCCACGCCAACGCCAGAAGTCCCCTCCCCATTGCAGCGCTCCTGCCTCGGAGGCGGCGAGGAGCACCTCACGCACGTAAAGCGGATTGCCATCGGTGAGCTGCCACAGCCGCTCGAGCGTCGCCTCGTCGACGGGCCCGCCGAGGAAGGTGTCGGCGAGCCGCGTGTCTCGAGCCGGGACAGCCCTTGCAGCTCGACCCGCTCGGCGAGCCCATCCTTCCACAGAGCCGTGAGGGCATCGGAGCGCTCGGCGCCCGAGCGGAGCGTGACGAGCACGACAGCCGAGCCAGTGGCGGCAAGGTGATGAGCAAAGCCCGCCGACGCATCGTCGAGGCAGTGACCATCGTCGATCGCGAGCAGGGCACCGATTGGTGTCCGGTAGCCGGCGATGGTCTCCTCCAGTACTGCCGCGAGCTCGGACAGGTCCGCACGCTGGCCATAAGTCTTAAGGGTCGTCTGAAGCGGCGCGACACCGGACCGGAAGGCCGCGAACGGCAGGTTCTTCAGGCCTGCGCTCGCTGAGAGCAGCAGCACGCCCCACCCGTCTGCCCGCGCCTCCTCGAGGGTCGCCTGCATGAGCCGCGACTTGCCGACGCCCGGCAACCCGCTCACGACGACACTGGCAGGCGTGTGACGCGACCGCGCCGCCCGCAAGTAGCCGAGCTCCTCCTCGCGTCCGACAAGCGGCCAGGCTGGGATCTCGAACGTCTCTACACCTGTCGCACCTGAGGGCACCACTACTGGCTTCCTCCTTCACGCCTGGCTACCGGCATGTAGGAGAAATGATCCCGCGTCACGAGCGCCGACGCCACAGGAGGACGGTCGGCAAGCAAATTCAGTAGGGCCTACTGATGACATCTGGCCTGTTTGGTCGTAGATTGCCGGACGGTGCCCCTGCCTGACACCCCACCTGAGGACCGGTCGGCGCCGGACCGGTCCGGCGCAATCCCGATAAGCCGGCGCACGCTCCTCGGTGGTAGCGCCGCGTCGGCGATCGCGGCGTACGTGGGAAGCCTCTCGCACACGCCCGTCGGGCGTTACCTCGACGGCGTGGCGACACGTCTCGTCACCGAGCTGCCGGCACTCCCCCGGGAGACACCCCAGTCCCAGGGCCCGGTCTACACGTTCGCACTCGAGCGTGACAGCGACCTGCTCCTGCTCGACATGACGTTCTACGAGTTCACCCTCGACACCACGAGCGACCCGGTGGCGCTCGTGGCGAACAATGCCGAGAACCTCATCTACGTGTTCTTCCCCCCGCAGGCGATCGGCGAGGGCGCGTACCCCTACCCGCCCAAACTGAAAGGCCCGGAGTTCGATGCGCCTCCGATCCTGTCGGTCCTGTCCGGTTACAGCTACCTCGTCTTCACCGTCGAGAGCGGCCAGACCATCCCGCTCCCCACGATGACGGTCGACGACCTGCTCGACTGGAGCGCCTGGACGCTCCTCGTCCAAGACACCGCCAACGTGGGCAGCAGGAGCGCACCGAGTTACCCGAGCGGGACGGTCTGCATGATCGAGTGCCCGTACGGCCTCTACCTCACGCCGGTGGTCAACCCGAGCGTCACACGCAACGGCCTCGTCACCACGTATTACGAGACGAACTTCGTCGGAACCGTGCAGCCGACGACGTCCGACGGCGTAACCGAGTGCTGGAGCGCGCAGCTGTCCTACAGCCAAGTGACCGAGATCTTGGGCACCTCGAAGGCCGACGACATCGAGGGGCCACATGACATCTCGAGCTCCCGCAGCGCGCCGCGAGCCGCATCCGCGTCACGGCCGGAGTTCTCTACCGGCGGGACCACTCCGTTGACGCCGCTCGTCGCCGCGATGTGGTGCCGCGACATCACGATCTACGACGACATCAACTCGACCACGGCCTATCCCACATGGAACCAGATCAACAACAAGAAGTACGACGCGACACCGCCCGGCTTCATCCAGATCCCGACTGACGAGTGAGCGACCGATGAAGAAGCGCCGCCCACGCAGCACCCCGCTCGGCCCCGAGTTCCAGATGACGAGCCTGACTGCGCAAGACCGCTACCAGATCGTCGAACAGACCTCGGACTGGGCACAGGCCGGAACCGCCTACGCGCTGGCGGATGACTTCGAGTTGAGCGCGCTCGGCGCCACGCTCTCCATCACCGGCAACTGGCCCGACTCCCAGAGCGGACTCGTCCAGTGGCGCCAGGAGACGAGCCAGGGACGCGACCAGTACGTGAAGGTCGTCCACCGGGGCTACCTCTTCCCGACGGGCCATCGGGCCGTGCTGATCCAAATCGTCGAGCGAGTCTTCGTCGAGGAAGAGTCGCATCCCGGTCTCGTCGTCGCCTACCTGCAGCTGATCGAGTACATCCGGATCCTCCAGCCGTCCAAGACGTACCCGACTCTCGGCCAGTCCTTCGGCGGCCGAGGTTGGCCGTTCACGACAGTGAGGATTACCGCGACGACCTCGCCACTCCTTGCAGGCCTCGATGCCTTCCCGCTCCCAAAGGGCGAGACCGTCCCCGCGCCGACGGGCATGTGGGGCTTCCCCTTCACAAAGACAGCCACCCCGACGTCCATCGTCAACTGGCCGATGGTCGTCACCGACGCCTCCGGCCGGACGATATCGCTGCGCATGCCCCTCGTCTTCGTTGAGGCCAACCCCGTGAACGCGCCGACGTACAAGGACAGCCCGTACGACGCCGCAGCGTTCAAACCACTCTGCGAGGCCTACAACAAGCTCAACCTCACGAGTGACAAGTATCCCCGCGTGATGTACCTGCAGGGCAACAAAGTTCGGTTCGCGCTCGAGCTCGGCAGCAACCCGGGCGGCGCGTCATTCGCGACGCCGGGCATCATCCTCGGTGCCGCCACGACGACCTATGACCCGAACACCCCGGCGACGTCGGGGGGTGCCCCGTCAGCAGCGACCCTGGCCGCGTCCGACCAGCCGGCCTTCTACCCCACCATATCGAGCGCCCGGATCAAGCTGGCGGCTGTCGAGGCACTGACGAAGGGATCGTTCACAGACGGGGACGACCCCCTCGATCTCGGCGGAGTCGGCATCGTGCCCTACGGCTCGTACCTCGAGAACGCGACCTCCGGAGGCTACGGGACCTCGAACAAGGGCCACGTCTGGGCGGCGCTCTCCAGCCCACCTGATCTCACCTTCGGCAACAGCGGTGCCGTAGGCGGCATCGGGACGCCGAACTCGACGCTCACGGGCGTATCGGCCACGGCGGGAGCGGTCGGCGGCGGCGGCAAACTCGACACCTACGCGAAGAACGGCGCGCTCAACCCGAGTGAGTACTTCGGCTCCATCGCTGCCAACATCCTCGGGGGACTCCCGCTCGGGTCGATCCTGAAGGGCTTCTTGAACACGGGAACCCTCCCCACCATCACCGACGAAGTGGACTCGAGTGGCAACCGCACGGTCACCTACGAGCTCCAAGCGATGCTGCAGGAGACCACCGTCAAGGAGATCACGTTCACGCCGGACCCGTCGGGTAACCAGACGTTCACCCTGAACGCCGTCGCTTACATCCCGACGAGCGGGCCGTCCACCTATCAGGTGACCGGGAGCATCGACCCATTCAGCGTCGAGCTCGCGATCTTGAACGTGCCGTTCACCTCGATGACGTTCACGTCGTCGAGCGGGACCAAGCCGGACGTCAACGCGCAGATCGGCAACATCACCTTCGAGGGCCCGCTCTCGTTCCTCAACACCCTTGAGCAGTTCCTCCAGGACATGGGGGGCTCAGGCTTCTCGGTCTCGGTCACGCCGAGCGGCATCACCGCGACCTTCTCGATCAGCCTGCCCTCCATAGGCGTGGGCGTCGTCAACATTCAAGGCCTCGGTCTCACGGCCGGCGTGACCATCCCGTTCCTCGGCGGCTCGATGCTCGTGGACTTCGGCTTCGCGAGCCAGGAGAACCCCTTCACGGTCACCGTCATGTGCTTCGGCGGCGGAGGCTACTTCGCCGCCGGCTTCGGCATTCAAGGGGTCCAGACGCTCACGGTCTCCATCCAGTTCGAAGGCCAGCTCGCGTTGGACATCGGCGTGGCCTCGGGCGGGATCACCCTCGCCGCCGGCTTCACCTTCTCGTTGGACGCCAGCCCGGCGCCGGGCTCGACGACGCTCACGGCGTTCGTGCAACTGACTGGCAGCCTCAACGTGCTCGGGATCATCAGTGTCACGATCGAGCTCGACCTCCAGCTCAGCTACGCCTCAATGGGCGGTACGAACTATCTCACCGGCACGGCGACGCTCAGCATCGACGTGTCGATCTTCTTCTTCTCGGTATCAGTCTCGGTGCAGGTCCAAAAGCAGTTCGCGGGCGGCTCCAGCGACCCGGCGATCGAGCGCGGCGTTGCCGGTCGAGCACTCGCTCCCCATGCGACGCCACCGACGACGCCTGCGCCCTACCCGGCATTCGGCGACGTGATGTCACAGACGGACTGGACGAACTACTGCTCGTCCTTCTCAGGATGAGGGCGGTGACGCACAGATGACTCTCCAGCAAGCCATCGTCTGGACCGCCCTCCCGAACGGATGGGAGACGCCGGGCTCTGTGGTCAACCTGTCCGTGTTCGTCGCGCCCCGGCTGGCGGGACCCGGCTCGCCGCAGCTGCTGACTCCGTTCGACTTCGCGAGCTGGCCCATGACGCTTTCGAAGCAGCACCACGGTCAAATCGAGCTCAAGGTGACGTTCGAGGGATTCCCGGCTGTCGTCGCCAAGGTGGTCTCGAAAAAGCCGGTGCAGGACGACTGGGCCGCCCTGTTCGACCCCGCCATGACCGAGGTCGACACCTGGACCTACCACGACCTGTCCACGTTCACGCTGCACTCGTTCGACGTGGCGAGCGTGTCGGACTTCGTGCAAGAGATGTACACCGCCGTCGCGCTGGCCGACCCGACGATCTACCCGAAGGCGCAGTTGCTGTGGGAGTACCTCCCGAGACCAGACAGAGGCAATATCACGCCAACCAGCTGGGATGACGTGAAGCAAGCGCTCTCGTACCATCAGCTCCCCTCGGGGCTCCCGTCGGACACCGCGTTCGACCCGGGTTACTCGCCGCCGATCCCGCTGTTCGACTTCCACCAGAGCTTGAGCGCGCTGCACTCCTATCCGGCCCTCATGCGGCGGCTCGGCCTCGTGTTCGATCTCCAGGTCAAGGTCCCGGCGGGTCTCACCTCGACGCCGAACGTGAAAGTCGCACCGGTCTGGCACCCGAAGTTGATCGCCGGCACGCTCGACGTATCGCCTTACACGGCCTGCCACCTGAGCGGAAGCGAATTCCGGGCGCTTCCCCGCGGGCCGGACTACGGGAACGGGATGCTCGACTTGCAGGACTCGGCCCGGTACTCAGTCGTCGGGCTCGACACCGACGGCATCGCCGACCGGCTCAATCTCCTCGCGCTGACCCTGCTCCAGTCCGATGTGGGCCCAGACAGCAGGGACTTCGGCGTGCCGGCCATGCGCACCGCCGGTCCGCAGATCATCCGGACGGGCTGGGGCGAGCAGCCCTCGAAGGGACCCGGTCTCGACCTCCAGAACCTGCTCGACGTCCAGAAGTCGAACAACTCCCTCGTGTCCGCCTACATCGCCGCGCACGGCACAGGACCGTTGCCGGTCTTGAATGCCGAGGACCTCATACGGGGCCACCGGGTCGACGTCCTGACCGAGACCGAGACGACGCCGACCTGGCAATCCCTCTGCTGGCGCGAGGGAACCTATGTCCTCGGCCCGCAGGGGAGCCAGATCACCCTGTCGATCCTCGACGAGGGATCGGTCTCTCCTGGTGTCAGCCAACCGTCCGGGCTCGCCAAGGACGGAGGGCTCGGCCCGTCGGTGCCGCCGCCACCTGATCTCTACGTTCACGAGCGGCTCGTCCGTTGGAAGGGGTGGAGCATCGTCGCGCCGCGGCCCGGTATGTCCGGGGTCGGTTCGGGCACCGACCTCCAGCCCGGCGGCGCGAACCCCGTGCCGCCGGGGACCTCCAGCATCACTCCGCCGCAGCTCTCGGTCACGGTGACGGCCCCGACTTCGGGCGGGAACTTGCTCCCGAAACTGCGTTTCGGCGAGCTGTACCGCTTCAGGGCGCGCGGGTCGGACCTCGCCGGCAATGGACCGCCTGCGTCCTCGCACGACTCCTCGACGGCGAGCGCTGAGGGCGCTCACGTCAGATGGGAACCCGTCCAGTCGCCGCAGCTAGCCCCGATCGCGCCGCCGGTGCCCGGCGAGGGGACCGAGCTCGTCGTCATCCTCAATTACATGACCACGCCGGCGACTACGCCGACACCGAACGGTCGCTGGGTATTCCCCCCGAAGGTGTCCGAGATCTTCTGCGAGGAGCACGGGATGCTCGACGGGTTCGTCGAAGGGAGCCTGCCCGACCCGACGAAGCCGCCGAGCGGCGCGGCCGCGACCTACGCGATGCTCGCGACTCGTGACCCATTGCGGCTGAACGACATCAGCGGCGTCGAGTTCTTCGGCTCGAACCCCGACTCGACCGGCACACCTGGCGTCGGATCGCCGTATCTGCCGGGGTTCACCAAGATGTCGGTCCCGTGGCTGCCTGATCCGCTGTCGGCCGGCGTCTGTCTTCTCGGTGTGCCCGGTGGGACAGGATTCGTCACGCGGTTCTGGGCCGGCGGACCCTGGCCGGATCCCGAGCCCATGTACCTCGAAGCTCGCCGGTGGCACCACAGCAGGCGAGTCCTACACGGCCGCCACCTCTTCCAGCTCGGCCATCGAGACGATCACGCTCCCGCCCGGCAAGACGATCATCATGACGTACTCGAGCGCGCTCTTCCCGGGTGTGGTCGGTCCGAAGGGGCGGCTCCTCGGGCTCTACATCCTCGGGATGTGGCAGTGGATCGCCAAGGCCAAGCTGACCGCGAAGCAGCTGAAGGAGCTGGAGTTGTCCGCCAACGCCGGCCTCTTGTGGCAGCTGTCGCCGGCCCACGCGATCGAGATGGTCCACGCCGTCCGCATACCGGTCCTCGCGCCGACCTTCGTCTCGCCGGCCACGACGAGGTCGCTCGGGTCGACGAAGGCGGAGCTCATCGATCCGAGTTTCGAAGTGGATATCGAAAGCACGTCAAGCCTGGACATCCTCGCGGCCTGGACCGACCCCGTCGACGACGTGACGCTGGCGGCGCCGACGACGGTGAGCTACTCAGCGAACGCGTTCAAGCTCACGGTCGACCCGGGCTTCAAGCTGGACGCGGCAGAAGACGCCATCCAGGACTTCGGCGATACCAAGCACCACACCGTCGACTACACAGCCGTCGGGACGAGCAGATACAACGGCTATTTCCGCGAGACGACGTCGGTGACCTTCTCCGGGGAGACACCCGTCACGCTGAGCAGCACCTTTGGCCTCGACGCCGCTTCGGTGCGTCTCACGATCCCGGCTGCAAGCTCGTCGGACCTTCTGACCAGCTCCCCGCTTCGGACTTCGTCGTCGACGCGACGGCTGGCACCGTGGCGCTGACGACGGCCGGTGCTTCGGCAGTCGGCAGCAGCGCCGTCGACGTCTCGTGGATCCCGGGCGACACGCTGGCGGGAGCTGCCTCGCCGGTGCCGGTCCTGTCGACGGCGCGTCCGCTCGCGCCGGTGATCGCGCGCATCGTGCCCGCCTGGCAGCTGGTCGGCCCGAAGGGATCCCTGTCCGGCGACGGGATCTTGCTATCGCGGCGCGGGAACTTCATCAGGGTCTACTTCGAGCGTCCGTGGTACTCGACCGGCGCGGGCGAGCTGGTCGGCGTCGTGACACGGACCGATTCCCAGCTCCCCACCGTTGACCAGATGGCGTACACGACCGTCGTCGGCGCCGACCCGGTCTACGACGCGCTCTTCTCTGAGTGGGGCAGCTTCACCGGGATCTCGGATCTCACCAATCTGGCGAAAGTGCCCTCAGTGCCCGGGCACCCCACGTACTCGAGCCCACCCAAGCTCACGATCGCCGAGGACACGAGCGGGACCCTCTACCGCATCTGGCCGTACGCGGCGAACTATGACACCAACACCGAGCTCTGGTTCTCCGACGTGCAGCTGTCTTTCGGCGATCAAGGCATCGTCGGTCCCGACGGCGCCTACCCTCCAATGTTCGTGCGGCTGGCGCTCGCGCGGTTCCAGCCGTGGTCGCTCGCGGGCGTGGAGGTCTCACCAGTCGTGATGGCCACGATCGTGCAGCCGGTGCCGGACCGGATCGTCTACATAACGAACGGGACCGAGGCTCACACGGTGCAGGTTGTCGTCGAAGGGTTCGGGTACGTGGGATACCGGCCGGCGGTGTTCAACACGCCCAACGACACTCTGAGCGGGATATCTGCCACCCAGGACGTGGCCGAGGTGTACGGCGGGCCGGCGATGGTCGTGGAAGTCCAGGTCCAGGACACCTCTACGGGGTTCTCGGGCGACTTGGCCTGGACCTCAGCGCCCGGCACCTCGCCAGTGCTCCTCAGCGCGCCCGGCGACAACGGTGCGTTCGTCTCGTGGTCGGGCATCGTGACGATCCCGACGACCATAGGGACTTCAGCGGAGACCTATCGCCTTCGGATCAGCGAGATCGACTTCTATCCCGAGACGACCGCGCCGGATTCAGTCGATGTCACCTACCGGCGTCCTTTCGTCGTCCACATCCCGCTGAGCTGAGAGGGGTGACGGGTATGCGCAGGCTCGTGCGAGTGGCAGCGAGGGTGATGCTCTCTGCGGCTACTGCAGGGCTAGGTGTCGTGATCGCCGGTGCTGTCGCAGCCGGGCCGGGATCCGGCCCAGCCGGAGCCACCACCCTTCTTGCCGGCACGGCGTTGGTGGCGAACTGGGGCTCCAACTCGGTCACTCCCATCAACACCGAGACCGATGCGGCCGGATCGCCCATTGGCGTCGGCACCGAGCCGGACGCGATCGCCATCACGCCGAACGGCGCGACGGCCTACGTCGCGAACTGGGGATCGAACTCCGTCACACCGATCGACCTGTCGACCGGCAAGACCGAGAAGGCGATCTCGGTCGGGCGCCACCCCGATGCGATCGCGATCGCGCCCGACGGCGTCTCTGCCTACGTCGCCAACTTCGGGTCGAGCTCGGTGACGCCCATCAACGTCGAGAAGAACACCGCTGGTACCGCCATCTCCGTCGGTCCTCACCCCGATGCCGTGGCGATCAGCCCTTCCAACGAGCTCGCCTGGGTGACGAGCCAGAGCGGTGGCTACGCGACAGAGATCAGCGTCCTCGAGAACAAGTTCTATGCGACCGCGTTCACCAATAGCGATCCCACCGACGTCGCCTTTTCTCCCGACGGCTCGACGGCGTACTTCACCAACCTGTCGAGCGACGAGGTCACGCCATTCGACACTTCCACGGGCAAGTCGGAGACGGCGATCGGCGTCGGCACGTTTCCCCGGGACATCGCGCTCTCACCCGACGGTTCGACTGCTTACGTGTCGGACTTCGGCTCGGATCAGATCCAGGCCATCGGTACCGCGGAGGGGCGCGCGGGCGCTCCGGTGACGGTCGGCGGCTCACCGATGGGCCTCGCAGTCACCCCCGACGGCTCCACCCTCTACGTCGCCGACTCTGGTTCGAACGAGGTGACTCCCATCACGACGTCCGACCTGACCGCAGGCACCCCTATCGCCGTCGGCCACGCCCCCGACGCCATCGCCATCACCCCGGGCTGGACCGACCAGGCCTTCGTGACGAGCGCGAGCACGGCCGACTCCGTGGCGTTCGCCTACTTCGAAGGCAGTCTCTACGCCGCTTGGACGGACGCCGTCTCCGGCGACGAGGTGCTCTACTCGAGCTTCGACGGGACGACGTGGAGCACACCGGAGCAGATCGCCTGGTCCGGCGGGAGCGCGCTCTCTAACGCGGGGCCGTCGCTCGTGCCCGACGGCGGCGACCTCTACGCGGCGTGGAAAGGCAAGAACAGCGGCGCACAGGGCGTGTACATCTCTTATTTCAACGGGAAGGCGTGGTCAAAGCAGGACGAGCTCTCATGGGGCAAGGGCGACTATGCGAAGACCGCGGACGCCCCTGTCATCTCTGTCGACATCGGCGACCCCGTCGTCGCCTGGACCACGACGAGCGACAACGTCGACGTCTCGTACGCCTCCGGTATCGACATCTGGACCAAGCCTGTCGAGCTCACTGGCTCGAAGGGCGTCGTGACGACCACCTACAGCCCGGCGCTCACCTGGTCTCCGGTCCTTGACACGATGGTGGCCGCTTGGACGACTTCGACTGGGACGATCGGCTACTTGCCCTTCGACACGGGCGAAGAGGGGACGGTCCCGTCGGCCCTGACGATAAGTGCTCCCGCGCTCTGCAGCACCGGCGAAGGTGTCTACGTGGCTTGGGAAGGCAAGACAGGCAACAAGATCTGGTACTCGGCGACGTGGCCGGATTACACCGGGTGGAGCACCTGGGCAGAACAGACGACGGAACCGCAAGCCCTCACCAGTCTGAAACCGGCCTTTGCCACGAACGGATACACCGTGACCGTCGGCTGGAAGGGCTTGAGCTCCGAAATCATCGGCTTTGCTTCGGCGGTCACTCCGTACTGACCGATCCCGGGACGCTCGCCGCGCTGCTCTCGGGCGCCGGGTTCGTAGCAGCCGAGGAGGAGGCGAACGAGCTCCTCGAGGTTGCGGCGGGCGACGCCGAGCGCCTTCACCAGCTCGTCGGGCGCCGTCTGGCTGGCGAGCCGCTCGCCTGGATCACCGGGAGCATCTCGTTTTCTGGCCTGGAGATCCGGGTCGAACCCGGTGTCTACGTTCCCCGCTGGCAGAGCGAGCCGCTCGCCTGTCGCGCCGTCGAGTGCCTGCCGGCGACCGGAACAGCCGTCGATCTCTGTACCGGGTCCGGGGCGATAGCCAAGGTCTTGGCCACTGCCCGGCCCGGCGCGCGTGTCGTGGCGTCCGATGCCGACGGGCGCGCCGTTGCCTGCGCCACGGCAAACGGCGTCGAGGCCTACTGCGGCGACCTCTTCGACCCGTTACCGCGGGACCTACGAGGACGCGTCGACGTGGTCGTCGGCGTCGTGCCGTACGTACCTACGAGCGCGCTGGCGCTGCTACCGCGTGACACCTTCCTGTTCGAGTCATCCCTTGCCTACGACGGCGGCCGCGACGGCACCGAGATCCTCCGGCGCGTCCTGACCGACAGCCGCAGCTTCCTCCGGCCCGGCGGCGCGCTATTGCTCGAGCTCGGCGGCGAGCAAGCCGGCGCGCTCGCCAACGACCTGGCGCGCCTCGGCTACGTCGAAGTCACGGTGCTTCTCGACGAAGAGGGGGACGTCCGGGGCATCGAGGGCACGCGTGGAGCATGCCTCTGACAGCCTCCCCGACGCGGGTCGGCGCTTGGGCATGCTTCGTGCCTGCGAGAATGTCGACGTGAGCATGACGCCTCCTGCGGGGTGGTATCCCGATGGGAACGACCCGACGCTGCAGCGGTGGTGGGACGGAAAGGGCTGGACCGAGCTCACCCAGCCTGCGCCGGCCGGAGCTGCTCACCACACAGCTGGAGGCCAGCCGCAAGCGCCGGCGCCTGCGCCTGCGTTGCCGAAGGCCCCGATCGCCGCGCCGTGGGTTACCGGCCGGGACCCGAACCTCGTGAGGGGCGAAGCTCAAGCGCCGTACGGACAGGGTCCCCACCCGCCAGGTCCGGTCAAGCTTGGAGTCCGGCGCTCGCTGTGGGCATTTCACTACCGCAACTCGACGTCTTTCACCGCCATGGCGTTGGCGCTCGTGTACATCGGCGTCGCGCTCGTCACGCACATCATCTTCATCGGGATCATCCCGATCATCGTCGCCTCGGGGGCCTTCAGGCGCCGCGAACGTCTCGCCCCGGTGGCAATGGCTGTCGCAGTCGTCCCGCTAGTGCTCTTGCTGTTGCGATTTCACTGACGCGGGCGCCTCGGTGCCGCCGGCGCGTGTCTACAGGTTTAGACTCATCGTCAATGACCCCGATGCTCAACACCGACGAGCTCGCAGACGCACACGAGCTCGCTCAACTCCTACGGCTCGCCCACCCGAACAGCGTGAGCACGTATCAGCGTCGTTACTTGGACATGCCCCGCCCCGTCCTCGACCTCGGCCCCGGCCGGCCGAAGCTCTGGCTGAGGAAAGAGATCGTCAAGTGGGCCGAGGGCAAACGCCGGTGACGATCAAGGCGAACGACCCCTGCTGGTGTGGCAGCGGGCGCAAGTTCAAGCGGTGCCATCGCTCGACGGCCGACAGGGTCCAGCCGGGCGCGATAAGCCCTCGCCGCGTAGTCCCCGAATCCATAGCCCGGCCGGATTACGCAGACACCGGCCGGCCGCAGAAGACGACGGAGCCGCTCGTGAGGGACCCGGCGCTCATCGACGCGATGCGCACTGCCGGGCGAGTGGCAGCGGAAGTGCTGGCGGTCGCAGGCCGAGCGGTGGCACCCGGCGTCACCACCGACGAGCTCGACCAGCTCGCGCACGAGGAGTGTGTACGTCAGGGCGCCTACCCGAGCCCGCTCAACTACCACGGCTACCCGAAATCGATCTGCACCTCGGTGAACGAGGTGATCTGCCACGGGATCCCCGACAGCCGCCCCTTGCGGGACGGCGACATCGTCAATCTCGACGTCACCGTCTTCTTGGGCGGGGTTCACGGGGACACGAACGCGATGTTCCCGGTTGGGACGATCGACGCGGAGTCGAGACAGCTCATCGACGTGACTCGCGAGTGCTTGGAGCTCGGCATCGGCGCCGTCGTGCCCGGACGACCGATCTCCGATATCGGGCGCGCCATCGAGCGCAGAGCTCATACGGCCGGGTACAGCGTCGTCCGCTCCTACGTCGGGCACGGCATCGGAGAGGTCTTCCACAACGAGCTCGCGATCCCGCACTACTACCGTCCCGAGATGAACACCCTCATGGAAGAGGGGATGACGTTCACGATCGAACCCATGATCAATGCAGGCTCGTGGCGCGACCGGTCCTGGGACGACGGCTGGACCGCAGTGACAGCCGACGGCTCGAGGAGTGCCCAGTTCGAGCACACCCTCGTAGTCAAGCCAGACGGTGCCGACGTGCTCACTGCCTGACGGTGAAAGAGAACAGCCACAGCGGGCCCGGCTGTGGCTACACATTCGGCGACACCGACGTCGAGGCCGAACGCCTCGGTGTAGTCGCTCAGGTCTTCGGCTCTTCTTCGAGGGCTCTGCTCGCCGATGCCGTCGGCGAGGCACCGTCCCTTGCGTACGACCTCGGATGTGGCCCCGGGCACACAACCCGGCTCGTGGCAGAGGTGACAGGTGCTTTGCAGACGATCGGCCTCGACCGTTCCGAGGCCCACGTGGCGCGGGCAGCGGCCGAGGCGTGCGAAGGGGTGCGCTTCTTGGTGCACGACGTCAGCAGGTTTCCCTTTCCCGCGGGCCGAGCAGACCTGATCTACTGCCGCCTCCTTCTCGCTCACTTGGCCGATCCCGTCGAAGCGGCCCTGTCGTGGACGACGCAGCTCGACCATGGCGGGCTCCTCGTCGTGGACGAGATCGAGTGGATCGAGAGCGAGCACCCGGTCCTCGAAGCGCACCTTTGCCTTGTTCAATCGCGCGTCGCTCACACGGGTGCACACATGTGTGCCGGGCCACTCTTGGCCGGTCTCGCAGACGGCCCACGGCTGCGGTGCCGCCTACGGCGGGTGGTCGAGCTCTCCGTTCCGACCGCCAGTGCAGCCGCCATGTTCTCGATGAGCCTCGGCACTTGGGGCGAGCAGGCTGTTGCCGCTTCACTGTGCGACCGGGACGAGCTCAGCGAGCTGGCGGCCGCGCTGGCAGAGCTTCGGAGCTCGCCCGCGACGGGGCAGATCACCTGGGGGCTGCACCAAGCGGCGTACGAGATATCGGTGCCCGCTCGTTGAGCGGGGCTGCACCAGCCGGAGCCTATGATGGACCGGTGCTCGGGTCGCTCCCACTCGTGGCGATGATGTGCCCCTTCGCGGGGCGCTCCCGGCGCGTGTCTGGTACCTGAACGCATCGAGGCCCCGTGTGCCGGGGCCGTCGGGCATCGCGTGTCCGGTCCCGTCCGCGTGGCGAGGAGGATCACGTGTCCCGCTTTTTCATCACAGTCTCCATCCCCTACGTGAACGCCGCGCCGCACGTCGGGTACGCGCTGGAACTGGTCCAAGCCGACGTGTTGGCCCGCGCTCATCGCCAAGTGGGCGACGAGGTTCGCTTCCTTGGCGGGACCGACGACCACGCGTTGAAGAACGTGCTCGCCGCCGAGGCGGCCAACGTCGCGACCGCCGACTTCGTGGACGCGAACGCAGACCGCTTCGCCCGGCTCGCCGGGCCGCTGGCGATCTCTTTCGACGACTTCATCCGCACGAGCTCCGATCCACGTCACGCTCCGGGGGTTGAGCGGCTCTGGAGGCAATCTGCCGCGCGCGGCGACTTCTACCGGCAGTTCTACGAGGGGCGATATTGCGTCGGCTGTGAGCAGTTCTACGCGGCGGTCGACCTCGTGGAAGGCTGCTGCCCTGAACACGGCACCGCCGCCGAGTGGGTCGGGGAGGAGAACTGGTTCTTCCGCCTCTCCCGCTACGCCGAGCCGATCATGGACGCGATCGAGACCGGCGCCATGGTCATCTTGCCGGAGGGGTCCCGCAACGAGGTGCTCGCGTGGCTTCGGTCAGGACTGAGCGACATCAGCGTCTCGCGCTCGGAGCGCCGTGCCCGGGGCTGGGGGATCGCCGTACCTGATGACCCCGACCAGGTCGTCTACGTGTGGTGGGACGCATTGGCCAACTACATAACGGCCCTCGACTACGGAAGCGACGGTGAGGCCTTCAGGCGGTGGTGGCTCGAGGCGGACGAGCGCGTTCACGTGATCGGCAAGGGCATCCTGCGGTTCCACGCCCTGTACTGGCCTGCGCTGCTGCTCTCGGCCGGCTTGCCGCTTCCCACCCGCGTGTACGTCCACCCGTACCTGACCGTCGACGGGGAGAAGATCTCGAAGTCGACCGGCAACGGGCCCGACCCGGCAGAGCTCGCCGGGAGATTCGGTGCCGATGCGCTCCGGTGGTGGCTGTGCCGGGAAGTGACCCCTGGCGCCGACGCGGACTTCAGCGTCGAGCGGCTCGTCTCGCGCTTCAACGAGGACCTCGCCAACGGCGTGGGGAACCTCGCCGCTCGCGTCGCAGCGATGGTCGCCCGCTTTCGTCACGGCACCATCCCCGACACGCCAGAAGGACCGAGCGAGGACCAGGTGGAGCTCTGGCAACAGGTCGGCGGGCTGGGCCGGGTGGTGCGGGAGAGGATTGACGCCTTCGACTTCCGGAGCGCCGCCACCTCGGTCACAGACGCGGTGAGCGGGCTCAACCGCTACATCGAGGAGTGCCGGCCCTGGGTGCTGGCCCGAGAGGAGTCAGCGGGGTCGCCAACTCGTCGCGACCGGCTGGATCAGGTCCTCGGGTTCCTCGTCGGTGCCGTAGGGCAGATTGCCGCCGCGGCATCGCCCCTCATCCCCGCCGGGGCCGCCCGGATCCTCGCTCAGATCGGCTCGGGAGGCGGTCGCGTCTCCGCCGGCTCGGCGACGTTCCCGCGCCTCGATCAGGTCACGGCCTCCGCTCGAGCGCCGAGGGCCTGAACGGCTAGGCATTGGTACCCTTGGCACCGTGTACCGAGTCGATGCCGGTCTGCTGATCCCCGGGCGCGGGGCGCCGATCGTCGACGGGTCGGTCGTGATCGAAGCCGGAACGATCACTTATTCAGGGCCTCGGAGCGGCGCGCCCGCGTCCGCCGCCGTGCGGGTACCGGTCGTGATGCCGGGCCTGTGGGAGTGCCACGGTCACTTCAGCGGCCTGCGCACGCTCGACGTCCAAGAGGAGATGCACACCCCGTTGGCGGTTGCGGGGGCGAGAGAGGCGAAGAACGTCGAGGCGGCGCTGCTGGCGGGGTTCACGAGTGTCCGGGAGGCGGGAGGTCTCGGGGTCTACCTGGCACGTGTCGTCGAGGAGGGCGTCCTCGCCGGGCCGAGCATCTACGGGCCTGGCGCGATCCTCAGCACTACCGGCGGCCATGGCGACATCCACGGATTCCCGGTCGGGTGGGTGACCGACGTCTGCGAGCGGGGCGGGCTCAGCTGGCTGTGCGACGGGGTGCCCGAGTGCTTGAAGGCCGTCCGCTCCCAGCTCCGCATCGGCGCCAAGGTCATCAAGGTGTGCGCTTCGGGTGGCGTGATGAGCGAGCTCGATCATCCCGAGCACCAGCAGTTCAGCCACGAGGAGTTGCGGGCCATAGTCGAAGAGGCCGGGCAAGCCGAGCGGGTGGTCATGGCCCACTGTCACGGCAAGGCCGGGATAATGGCTGCCCTCGAGGCTGGCGCACACACAATCGAGCACGGCAGCTACCTCGACGAAGAGGCCGCGGTCGCCATGCGGGAGGCAGGAGCGATTCTCGTGCCGACGCGGTTCATCGTCGAGCAGGGGTTGCGGTCCAAGGGCCGGATGCCCGACTACTCCTATAAGAAGCTCGTAGCCCTCGCCGACCGCCACCTCCACTCGATCAAGATCGCCCATGACGCCGGAGTGATGATCGCGCTCGGCACTGACATCTTCGCGACCGGTCCGGGGGCGGGCATGGCCTGGGGCATGAACGGGCGCGAGTTCGTGCACCTTGTCGATGCCGGCCTGACACCGATGGAGGCGATCGAGGCGGGCACGGCTAATGGACCGCCTACCCTCGGTCCCCAGGCGCCTAGGTCCGGTCTCCTTGCCGAGAGCTACGACGCCGATCTCATCGCCGTGACTGCCAACCCGCTCGACGACATATCTGTCCTGGCCGACCCTGCCAACGTGACCCATGTCTGGAAGGCCGGCGAACTGGTCAAGTCGCCGGACCGAGACTGAGCACAGCCGACCGGACCGGCATGCCTCACCGACCGACGAGGGCAGAAGGCCGCGGGTCGGCCGAAGCGGTCGTGTCGTGGCAGGTCCAATCGGCCGCCGTGGTGGGAGAGGACGGTGCAGTCATCTCGGACCCGGGCTACCGGGCCGACGGCTGGCACATCGCGCCTCCCCGCTCGACGGTCATGGCGGCCTTGCTGGCGGCCGGAGCCCTCCCGGACCTCGAGTACTCGACGCGCCTTCGCGACGACGTGGACCGGTCCTCGTTCGACGTTCCCTGGTGGTACCGGACGGCCTTCTACGCGACTGGCGACAGCTATACCGCCATAAGGGCCGACGGTGTCATCCCGAAGGGCGACCTCTTCGTCAACGGCGTCAAGGTGGCCGGTCGGGACGTCATCGCCGGTGCCTACACGACCAACTGCTTCGAGGTGTCGCCGCTCGTGCGCCGGGGCCTCAACGCGATGGCCTTCCTAGTCCAGCCGGGCAACCCGAACACCGATCTGTCTATCGGCTGGGTGGACTGGAACCAGTGGCCCCCGGACAACAACATGGGCATCTGGCGGGACGTCTTGTTGTTGAGCTCAGGCCCGATCCGCATCTCCCACCCCCGGGTGACCTCACGGCTCACGCCTGATCTCCGCGAAGCGCTGCTCACGATGACGGTCGACTTGGCAAATCTCTCGGGCGAGACGGCGCCGGTCACTCTCGTCGCGGCGCTCTCGGGCCCGGACCGGTGCCTGGAGACGGGCCTCGAGATCGAAGTGGCCCCCGGGGCGGTGGTGCGGGCACGCTTCTCGGCAGGCGACGACCCCGCACTGCGGCTGTCGGATCCTGCGGTGTGGTGGCCGATCGGCGAGGGCGACCAGCCGCTGTACGACCTCGAGCTGTTGGCGATGGTGGCCGGCCGGCTCAGCGACCGGGTCACGACTTCGTTCGGCGTGCGATCCGTGACGAGCTCCATCGCCCCCGGAGGCGGTCGGCAATTCCTCGTCAACGGCCGGCCGCTGACGGTCAGGGGCGCTGGATGGGCGCCTGACCTGTACCTCCGGCATGACCCGCAGCGGATCGCCGACGAGCTCGCGTATGCGGCAGATGTGGGGATCAACACGATCCGACTCGAGGGCAAGCTCGAGAACCCGGAGTTCTTCGAGATGACCGACGCGAAAGGGATGACTGTCCTGCCGGGGTGGGAGTGCTGCGACAAGTGGGAGGCGCACGCCGGCACGGGAGGAGGTCTGTGGGACGACCACGACTTCGACGTGGCGGCAAGGTCGATGGTAAGCGAGGCCTACCGGTTGGCGAACCACCCGTCTGTGATCGGTTTTCTGATCGGCAGCGACTTCCCGCCCGAGGAGCGTGCGGCGCGATTGTACGCAGAAGCTCTCGAACAAGCCGAGTGGGACCTGCCGGTGGTGGCCTCAGGGACGGTCGAGGGGTCCGCCGTCGCAGGGCCGTCCGGCATGAAGATGACAGGCCCGTACGCCTGGGTGCCTCCGGGATACTGGTACCTGACCGATCCGGCGCTCGGCGGCGCTGTGGGGTTCAACTCCGAGACGAGCGCTGGCAACAACATCCCCCGCGCCGTGAGCCTTGAGCGGATGCTGTCACCGGCAGAGCTCGAACAGTTGTGGAGAGATCCGGGCGCGAAGCAGTTCCACGCCGGGCCACCGTCGGAATTCGACAACGTCGAGATCTTTCATCGATCGTTGTCCGGGCGCTACGGGGAACCACGGAGCCTCCGCGACTTCGCCCAGAAGGCTCAGCTGTCGAGCTACGAGTCCACTCGTGCGCAGTTCGAGGCATACGGGAGCCGCACGAGGGCCGACTTGCCCGCCACCGGGCTCGTCTACTGGATGCTGAACAGCGCATGGCCGAGCCTCAACTGGCAACTGTGGGACCACTACCTTGATCCGGCTGGCGCTTACTTCGGCACCAAGAAAGCGAACGAGCCGCTGCACGTCCAGTACGCCTACGGCGAGGACGTCGTGACGGTCGTGAACCGCACGAACGCGGCGGCGGCCGGGCTTGGCGTCCGGGCGGTCGTGCGAGAGATCGGCGGGAGCATCGCCTGGTCGGCCGATGCCGAGCTCGCGACGATCGGGGCGGGAGAGACCCTGACGGCCATGCCTGTCGTCTGCCCTGGAGGGTTGAGCGCCACCTACTTCCTCGAGCTGTGGCTCTTCGGGCCGGGCGGGTCTTCATCGGCGTCGAAGTGGCGCCTCGCGGGAATGCCGGCCGACCGTTCGATCATCAGCCGCAACGTCTACTGGCTGTCGGCGGTGCCCGACGTGCTCGCTCTCGGCGATACGGACTGGCGGTACACGCCGACATCTTCGTTCGCCGACCTGCGTGGGCTCGAGTCACTCGGCTCTCCTGTGCTCGACTCGAGCGCGCGGGTCTCGGTTGCCGGCCCGGCCGCGGCCGTCTTGGTGACGGTCACGAACCCCTCTGTGCCGGGCGTGCCGGCCGTACCCGCCGTGGGTGTCCACGCGTCGGTGCTGACTCCGGGCACACGGCGCCCCGTCGCACCGGTCTTGTGGGACGAGAACGACGTCGTGTTGTTCGGGGGCCAGTCGGTGACGCTCGAGGCTCGAGTGGCTGCTGCCTCCGTCGATGGCGCGGCGGTGGAGATCGACGCCTTCAATCTTCCCGAGGCTTTCGAGGTGGCTTGGTCCGGGTGACGCAAGGCCGTTCAGTTGTCGACTGGCACTTTCCAGTCGAGGCACGTGCCGCCGTCGGGCGGGGCTGAGACATCGAAGCTTCCCCCGAGGATTCGGGCTCGCTCCGCGAGGTTGGCCAGCCCGCTCGAACGAGTGGTGTCACCGATGCCGACACCATCGTCGATGACGGTGACTCGTAGCGACCCGTCCTGCAAGGCGACGTACACCTGGGCGTTGCGGGCTTGCGCGTGACGTGCGGTGTTCGATAGCGCCTCTCGCACGACAGCCAGCAAGTGCAGGACGACCTTCTCCGGGATGCCGTCGTTCACAAGGCCCTCGAAGTGCACCGACGGGGAGTAACCCAACGTGCCCCCAGCAACCTGCGCCACCTCGAGGACCTGTTCTGTCAGATGCTCGGCTGCCGATTGCGGCCTCGAGAGGTCGTAGATGGTGTTACGGATCCCGCGGATCGTGTCATCGAGAGAGTCGATCGCGTCCGAGACCCGTCCGCTCGCGTGAGAGCTTTCGATGAATGGAAGCACGGCTTGCAGCCAGATGCCCGTGGCGAAGAGCTGCTGGATGACGTGGTCGTGGAGGTCCCGTGCAATCCGCTCCCGATCGCCGACGAGCATCATCTGCTCGCGGTCCTGCCGGGCGCGCTCGATCTCGAACGCGAGAGCAGCCTGGGCCGCGAGCGCCTCGGCGACGAACAAGTCGCCCGAGCTGAATTCGGGCACGTTCTCCGACCTGACTACGGTCAGCGCGCCTCTTGCCCGGCCACCGACGACGATCGGCATGCCGAGAGTCGGGCCGTCGGGCAGGTCTCCGGGGACATCGACCGACGATCCGTCGGTGCGGTGGGCGAGCTGCTGGTGCTGCCCGCTCACCATGACGGTCTCGACGAACGACGAGCGCGCCGGCAGCGACATCCCGACCATGCCCGAGGCTGGGCCGACCGCAGCGGAGATGCGTACGGAGTCACCCTCGGTCATGCTGATTACCACCACGGGGGCAACGAGAAGCTCGGCGGCCCGCTCGCAGATGAGCGTCAACGACTCACGCATTGGGCGGCCGGACAGGAGAGCCAGCCGTATCTCCGAGGTGGCCGCGTGCTGGCGCTCCAGTCGCTCCTCATCTTCGAGCAAGCAGCGCAACGCCCTCTCGGCGTCCTTGCGTTCGCGGATGTCGCGCACCACCGACGAGTAACCGAGCAGGGTTCCCGCCTCATCCTTCAACGGCGAGATCACCACGGCTACGTCCACCTCATGGCCGTCCCGGTGGCGCCAACGCGTATCACTGGCACCCAGATGGCTTCCCTGGCTCACGACGTCGAGCAGCTCCTCGAGGACGACCGAGGAGTCGTCCGGCACGAGAAGCGCGATGTGCTCACCCACGATCTCGTCCCGCGAGTAGCCGAGGAGGTCTTCTGCCGCCGGGTTCCAGCTCGTGACGCGGCCCTCGAGAGTGGTCGAGATGATCGCGTCCAGCGATGAGCTGACGATCGCTGCGAGCTCGGCCTGGGCAGCAGTGGCGGCCCTCATCTCGGTCATGTCGCGCACGGCTGCGACGACGAGCCGCTCGCCGCTCGTGATCGGCGCCAAGCTGATGTCGACAGGGAACTCGCGCCCGTCGCGGCGCCGGCCGGTGAGCTCCAGTCCAGCGCCCATGGGCCGCCGTTGCGGCCCGGCAAAGTAGTCCGATCGATGTTGACGGTGTCGGTGGCGCCGGCGCTCGGGGACGAGAGTCTCGATCGGTAGTCCGACCAGCGTTCCGGGCGGATAGCCGAACAGTGTGTCGGCCTGCTCGTTGGCGGACACGATGCTGCCGCTCGCGTCGACGACGACGGCGGCGTCAGGCATGAGGGACGTGAAGGCGCCGAGCAGTTCGTCCGAGAGTGCCCGCTCGGCTCCTTGGGGCGCGACGTGCCGCGATGGCCGGAGGTCAGAATCCATGGCTGGCCGGAAGAGCGGCGGGGCACGCTTGGCGAACTGACACATCGGCCATATCGGGGCTTTTCGGGGTTAGGGGCAACACTTTCGCCTTGGCATGCTATCGCGGCAACTAGAGACGGCACTCCGAGAGCCGCGAGCGCGAAGCTGCGAAGCAATACTGGCCGGCGGCATGACTTCTGATGACGCTGCGGATCTGAGACGCACCACTGTCGCGGCCGAGAGTCGGGGACCGAGCAGCCCACTCGCCGTCCGCGCGTTCCGTTGGCTGTGGTCGGCCGCCCTCGTGTCGAACGTCGGCGTGTGGATGGAGTCCGTGATGGCGGGTTTCGTCATGACACAGATGACTCATACCCCTTCTCTTGTCGCGGCCGTCCCGGTTGCGCTGGCACTGCCCGGTGTCTTCTTCGCCTTGGCCGCAGGCGCCGCGGCGGACGCGGCAGACCGGCGACTGGTCCTGTTGCTGGCGAAGAGCCTCTTTTTCGCCGGGACCCTCGGCCTCGCCACCTTGACCCTGGTGGGCGGCCTGTCACCGTTCGCGCTGCTGTTCTTCACCGCCCTCCTCGGCACTCTTGCCACCTTTGCCTCTCCGGCCTGGTGGTCGACCCTGCACGAGCTCGTGCCAGAGCGCCTGCTCGGAGCAGCGCTGACGATGGACGGGGTCCAGTGGAACGTCGGCCAGATCCTCGGGCCCGTCCTCGGAGGCGTTCTGCTGGCCACCGTCGGTGCCGGCGGCATGTTCGGCGTGGCGGCGGGTCTCATGACGAGCGTCGTCGCGTTCCTCTTCGTCTGGCGGGGACGTTCGCGAAGTCGCCTGACGACACCGGGCGAAGGAGCCGCCGAGCGGATGTTGGGCGCCGTCGCCGCCGGGCTCCGGTATCTCGCCAACGCCCCGGCGTTGCAGGTTGCCTGCTGGCGTACGTTGCTCTTCGTCCTGCCAGCAGGCGCGCTGCCCGCCCTGCTCCCGCTCTTCGCAGCTCGCCAGCTCGGTGTCGGCGCGATCGGGTACGGCGCGCTCTTGAGCTGTGTCGGCGTGGGCTCGGTGCTCGGAGCGCTGTTGCTACTTCGGCTGGGAGAGCACTTGCACCTCGACGCCATGTTGGGCGGAGCGAGCCTCGTGTCGGCTGGCGGCACCGTGGCGGTCCTGCTCGTTCATCAGCGCATGCTGGCCGGGCTGTTCCTCGCTGCGACCGGCGGCGCCTGGCTCGTAGCGGTTACGGCGCTCAACCTCGGCGTTCAGCAGGCAGTTCCGGCATGGGTGCTGTCCCGTTCCCTGGGCGCGTACCTGACAGTCTTCCAAGGCTCGCTTGCAGCCGGCGGCCTTCTGTGGGGCGGTCTCGCCGACGGCGTCGGGGTACGCATGGCCCTCCTTGTCGCGGCGGCGGCACTGGTGCCCGGCATTGTCCTGATCCGCTGGCTCGGGCTCCCGGTCGTCGACCGACGAGACCTGCAGATCGTCGCGCGACCCCAACCGGAAGTCTCGATGGAGCTCGAGGACGCGGACGGCCCCGTGATGATTCTCGTCCATTACTTCGTCGACGCGGACGCTCATGAGTCCTTCATAGAGGCGATGGAGGACCTGCGTGTCGTCCGCCGCCGAACCGGCGCAACCCGCTGGACCGTGTTCGAGGATGCCGCACGTCCTGGTCAGTTCATCGAGTCCTTCGTCGTGCCGTCCTGGGGCGGTTACATCCGGCAACGCGGCAGGTACACAGCCGCCGACCTGCGTGTGCTAGAGGCCGCGGCGGCGCTGCACATCGGAGCCGGGGAGCCTTATGTGGAGTACTTCATCCACCCTGACTCGGTTGTCGCCTACCGCCGGCTGGCCCGATGGCGGCGGCTCCGCGGGCACGACAGCGCCCTCGTCCATCACGAGGCTGACGCCGACGCCGACGCTGAGTGAGCAGGCTCAGGCACACGCCCCAGCTTCGTTACGCCGGGGCGTGTGTCTGCGCCAGCACGAGAGCCACACTTGACACCACCGAGCCGACGTTCGACTCGGCCCGATCGGCGAGCGCATCGTCGGCTGAGCGCGGAGCCCCTTGTTGACGCCGCCACCAGTCGGTAACCTCGCTCAAGTCAGAATCGAGGTGTCCAGATGCGCAAGATCGCAGCGGTGGCTTTGATCGTGGGGTTGACTCTCGCCTCGAGTGAGGGAGCGATGGCCGCCACGTCTCGGGCGAACGCCGGGCGGCAGCCGAACTCGAAAACCACGTTCGCCATCACCAAGTTGGTGCCGAAGCACACGACCGCCATCGAGAACGGCAAGAAGCAGACACTGCGGATCGACTGGAAAGGCAAGCCGACCTTCCCCGTGGTCGTAAACCTCGTGCCCAAGAAGGGCTGCTCGACGAGCGACTTCACGTGCTACCCCGGCAGCATCTCGTTCGACAAGAAGGCGAACCCGCTCGTCTGGAAGGACGCCGCCTATTGCACCGGGACCATCCCGAAAGGCTCGCCGACGTTCACCGGGAAGTGGTCTCTCTGGCTGACCGATGCCAAGTCACACAAGACGAAGAAGATCACCTGGACCTTCTCTTGCGTCTTCAAGTGACGGCCTGATCGGCTCACACCGCCCTCGACCGCCCGCCGAACACCGTGAGAGCTCGGACGATCCAGCGGATCACGGGCCAAGTGAGTCCGCCGCGAGCGCACGCGGCGGGGTATGGTGACGTTCGGTTGCCTAGACAAGGGGGAGGCCCATGGCCGCGTTCGACGCAAAGAAGCTGTCGAGACTGGACTGGGGGATAGCGGGAGCCGGTGGTGTGGCGCTCATCTCGCTCTTCCTCCCGTGGTACGGAGTGTCATCAGGTATCTACAGCGCCTCGGTCAGCGGATGGAGCACCAGCTACGGCTGGTTCGGCGCTGTCCTGATCATCGCCGCCGGCGTTTACCTCGTGCTCCAGCGTTCCGAAGTCAACCTTGCCCGCATGCCGGTCAGCCCGGCGGTGGTCGTGCTCGGGGCATCGGCGATCGGCACGTTGATAGTCGCCCTCCGGTGGCTGACTATGCCGAGCGGAAGCGGTGGCGTGGCCGGGGTCACCGTCTACAGCTACGGTGCCCGCGTCGGCATCATCATCGCCCTGATTGCCGGGATCGTGCAGGCGGTCTGTGCCTTCCAGCTGTTCCGCAGCTCGGGCGAAGAGCTGCCGTGGGCGAAGCAGGTGTCTCCACCGTCCGGTGGCGCCCCGCCCCCGGCCTCGTGAGCAGGTCCAGCTTCTTCAGCGTCTTCAGATGAGGAGCACCGCCGGATCGGGCGGTGAGTCGAGCGTGCGCACTTTGTCCCGCCCTTCTGCTTTGGCGAGATAGAGCGCCTGGTCCGCCCGGTTCATGAGCGAGTCCACCGCCACGTCGGAGGGCTCCGACAACGCCACTCCGATGCTGCAGCGAACTGCTATACGGCTGCCGTTCACCTCAGCGACACACCTCGACACCTGCTGTCGGATGCGTTCTGCCAGTCTCGACGGACCCTCGTTGCCCTGTGCTCCGAGCCACGCCACGACGAACTCGTCCCCGCCGAGACGGGCGACGACGTCCGATTGGCGAGTGGTCGCCCGCAGAGTATCCGCGACCGCCCGGATGGCGGCGTCGCCGCCCTCGTGGCCGAAGGTGTCGTTGATCGCCTTCAGCCCGTCGAGGTCGATGAAGAGCAGGGCGAGTGTCCACCCGGCTCGCCGCGCTCGAGCGAGGTCACGTCCGAGCGCGTCGACGGCAGCTCCGCGGTTGAGGAGCCCTGTGAGCGAGTCGTGCGTTGCCCGGTCGTGCAGCAGGTCGCGCTGCTGCTCGTTCGCGCGCATCGATTCGCGCAGCTGGTCGAGCGCTGTCTGCAGCGCCCCCCCGGTCCGTCCTGGGAGCGGTGAGGCGAGGACAGGGTCGTCGAGGTTCGTCCCGGCGAGGGCGACCGCGTGAGCCTCGACTCCGCGAAGGGTCGAGGACATCTCGTTGAAGGCTTCGGCGGCGAGGGCGAGCTCCTTCGGGCCGGACTCGTCGAGAGCCGGGAGGTCGAACCCTCCGGCTCGCACGGTGCCTGCCGCGCTCACGATGCGGGCGAGCGGCTGCCCCACAGAACGACTAAGCACGAGGGCTCCGCCGAGTGCGACGATGAGCAGAAGCGCCATGAGGAGGAGGTCCGTCACGAGATCGGTGGCGGTGGCGTTCTCCTGTACGGTCGTGGCCGCCCGGAGGTCGGCGGAGTCGGCGAGGACGAGGTCGGTCAAGGCGTCGACTCGAATCACGTCGGCTTTGAAGAACCCGGCGTTCGCTTCGAGGTTCGAGGCGTAAGGCGGAGGGTCGCGCCGGAGGCCGACGTTGATGGCCAGCTGGACCGCGACATCGTAGGAGCGGATCTGCGGGTTGTGCTGGAACGCCTGCCACGCGGCGGCCCCTCTCCGCCCGAGCTGGCCGCGGAAGCTTTGAACCGCGTCCTGGAACTGTTCGTTGACGTCGATCAACTTCTCCACCTGCGCACTCGTCGACGCGGAGGTCAGCACGGCTTGTGCCAAGGTCGCCTGCTGAAGGCCTGAGGTGAAGGCTGTGAAGGTGGCCCGGAGAGCAGCGAGGCTTTGCCTGATGGGTTGAGGCGCCGACGAGTCGGCCTGCTTCGACAGCGTGCCGAAGCTGCTGAGCCACAGGGCGTCGATGTTCGAAGTGAATTCCCCGAAGAAACTCTGCACTTCCGCGAACCCCAACTCCCCCCTTGCTTCGGCGCTCCGCAGCGACAGCAGCTCGTCGTAGTCGGCTACGAGCGACGGAGTCGTGCGCAGTATCAGCTGGCGGTCGACCACGCGGCGGTCGGCGCTGATGTCGGCCGCGAAGTTGATGCCGAGGAGCGCGTCGAGCTTGGCAGTAGTGACGTGATGGGCTGCGGCGAAGACGATGGCCGCCGTGGCCACGTATTCGTCCGTGACCGCTGCGCGCGCCTGCATGAGAGAGTCGAGCTCGACCGTAGTGGCACGGGCATTGACGGCTTCGGAGCGGCTCGACCACTGGCCTGCGGCGGTCGTCGAGGCGAATCCGACCATGGCTGCGATGGGCAACAGCACGACGAGGACGAGTGAGGTGCGGAGGCTGAGCGGAAAGATACGCCGTCTGCCGGCACTGCTCTCTTGTTCGGGATCATGACTCGCATGAACCATGGCCGTTCCATTCCCTGGCAGACGCCGAGTCCTACCTCTAGCCTGAAATTATCGGCAGTTCGGTCACGAATCATGAGCACCAACGCTCCCGGCGCAGGCGCCTTCGGCCGACCCCAGAGCCACCCGTCGCGACGGCACCCCTTGACCTCAAGTTCACTTGAGGTCGTAAGGTTCGATCGAGTGCGCAGCACGAGATCGCCGGAGGCGTCATGCGAGTCGAAGTGGGAAGTCTGAGAGAGCTCCAGGAGAACGGATACCTGACGACGAAAGTCGGTACGCAGCCAGTTTGCATCTTCTGGCACGAGGGTCGCGCCTACGGGATCGATGATCGCTGCCCGCACCTCGGCTTCCCACTGCACCGCGGCTCGGTCGAGAGCGGCCTCGTGACGTGTCACTGGCACCATGCACGTTTCGACCTGTGCACCGGGGGGACCCTGGACCCCTTTGCCGACGACGCGCGGGCCTACCCGGTCGAGGTGGAGGAGGGACGCGTGATGCTCGTCGTGGAGCCGCGCACCTTCGGCAAGGAGAGAGCCTTCCGTCGCCTCGAAGAAGGGCTCGAGCAGGGACTGACTCTCGTATTGGCAAAGACCGTCCTTGCCTTGCTCGAGGCAGACGTACCCGTTGGCGAGATCGTGCAAGCCGGTGCCCGGTACGGCTGCAGGTTCCGCGAGGAGGGCTTTGGGCCAGGTCTCACGGTGCTGTGCGCCATGGCGAACGTCGTGGGGCGCCTCGACGCCTCCGACCGGCCGCTTGCCCTCGTGCACGGGATGAGTTTCGTAGCGAGCGACACGCGCGGGAGGGCTCCGCGCTTTCCTCTCGAGCCGCTCGCCGGCGACGGCGCCGGCGAGCCGCCGTTGGAACGACTCGGCCCGTGGTACCGCCGGTTCATCGAGACACGGTCCGGGGATGCCGCGGAGCGGGCGCTCGCCTCCGCCATCGACTCCGGGCTGCCACAGGCCGACCTCTGTCGGATGATGGGCGCAGCGGTCACCGACCACGTGTTTCTCGATGAAGGCCACACTCTCGACTTCACCAACAAGGCCTTCGAGCTCCTCGATCATCTCGGCTCCGAAGCTGCTGGCCTGGTGCTTCCCACACTCGCACACGAGACCGCCGGGGCTACCCGTCACGAGGAAGAAGGAGCCTGGCGCCATCCAGACGACCTCGCCGGCCTCGCATCCGCCGCCGCTTCGCGCCTGCCCGGCGTCCTTGCTCGGTGTGGATGGAGCGGGGGAGACAGGACGGGTTCGGCGCCGGAGGCCTTCGAGGCGTCAGGTGGCCCGGCGAAGCTTGCGTGGAAGGTGCTTGGAGACGACCCGGGCGCGATCGTCGACGCGATCTTCGAAGCCATCGAGGAGGGCGCGTCGGCCGAGCAGCTCGGTCGCGCCGTCGCATTCGCCGCTGCACTTCGGATAACCCGCTTTCACACCCAGAACGACCACGGAGACTGGGACGTCGTCCATCACGGTTTCACCGCCGCCAATGCACTGCACCAGATGCTCGTCCGCGCGCCGTCCCCGCTGGCGTTGCGCGGCGTCGTGCAGATCGCGCTCAAGGTGTTCCTCGACCGCTTCCTCAACGTCCCTGCCGCGCGGCTGCCGAGCTCCGTGGAGGGCGACCTCGACGAGCTGGCAGCGTGCTGGGACGCCGAAGGCCGGGTCGACGCGGCCGGCGCTATCACCTACGGCTACCTCCGTCAGGGAGGGGACCAAGCCCGCCTGGTCGCGGTGCTCGGGGGAGCGCTCCTGGCGGAGGACGCAGGGTTCCACTGGTTCCAGACCTACGAGGCTGGCGTGCGCCAGGCGTCGGCTTGGCCGGAGGGATCAGAGGAAGCCGCACTCGTCCTCGCCGGGACCGCTCGCTTCCTGGCAGCGCATACGCCCACGCGTCGAAGCTCGCACAGGTAGTGAGGATCGCAGCAAGGCTGAGGCGGGGCGAGGCCCTCTACGAGGACGATTCGGGCTAGTTTGACCGGCCGGTGGCGGGTGTCGAGAGACGACGTCCGGCACCGGCGAGCCCTTCACTACTCGTTCGCTCGACGGGCGGGACCAAGGAGAGATCCAGTGACGAAGCCCCGATCGTCCCGGCGGCTGCAGCGGTCCCTCGCAACCGCCGGTGTTGGCGCCCTGGTCGTGGCAGCGGCCTTCGTCCCGGTCGGCGGAGCCGCGGCTTCTCCCGCCCGCTCGGCTCCCTCCGCCCAGTTCGTGGCCATCGGGGCCGGCCCACTCCTCCCCCGCGGCGACCGCGTGATCGGTCCCCTGGCGTCCTCGACGCCGCTGCAGGTCGACGTTGTGCTGAGCCCGCGCGATCCGTCGGCTCTGGCCGCCGCCGCCGCTGCGGTCTCCTCTCCGGGCTCGACCGAATACCGCCACTACCTGTCGACGCCGGCCTTCCGGGCCGAGTTCGCCCCGAGCGCAGCATCGCTTGCCGCTGTGCGTGCCACGTTGGAACGGGACGGCCTCACGCCCCTCGCGCCTGCCGATGACGGCCTCGTCCTGCCTGTCCGCGCGACTGCCGCTCGGATGAGCGCCGCGTTCCACACGACTCTCGAGACGGTCCGCCTTGCCAACGGCAAGACGGGCCGCCTCTCGACGTCGGCGCCGCGGCTGCCGGAGGTCATCGCCTCCTCGGTGCTGGCAGTGGTCGGCCTCGACGAAGTCATCGTGCCGATGCCGCTCGAGTCGGCACCCGGTCGGACCTCGGCTCGCCAGCCCGCCGGTGCGGCAAGCCCGGCGCCGGCTGCGTCCTCTCTTGTGTCCTCCGGCGGTCCGCACGCCTGCGCAGACGCTTCGAAGGCAGCCGCGGAGGGGAGCGCATTCACCGATGACCAGGTAGCCCACGCCTACGGGATGAGCGGGCTGTACTCGAAGGGCTACCTCGGAGCCGGTGAGACCGTGGGCCTGTTCGAGCTCGACCCGTTCTCTATGAAAGACCTGCGGGTCTTCGACGAGTGCTACTTCGGTGCCGACCACACGGACCAAGTGTCGGTCGTCAACGTCGACGGGGGCGAGCCGAGCGGCTACGGCGAGGGCGAGGCCGCGCTCGACGTGGAGGACGTCTCGGCCTACGCACCTGCGGCCAAGGTCGACGTCTACGAGGCGCCTGACAGTCTCATCGGATGGATCGACGAGATGGTGGCGATCGTGGGCCAGGACAAGGCGAGCGTCGTGAGCGTCAGCTACGGCCTGTGCGAGACGCAGATGTCGGGTGCAGCGCCTGGACTTGCCCAATCCGAGAACATCTTGTTCGAAGAGGCAGCGCTACAGGGCCAGAGCATCCTTGTCGCCTCAGGTGACGCCGGGTCGGAAGCGTGCGCGAGATCCGGCCCCGAGGACGAGTCCCTCTCGGTCAGCGACCCTGCCTCGCAGCCGTACGTGACTTCGGTCGGCGGGACGAGCCTCAAGTCCGACTCCTTCCCGCCGGTCGAGACCGTTTGGAACGACGGTGGCAACACGGTGACTGGCCCCGAGGGCGCGACCGGCGGGGGCATCTCGCAGACGTGGCCCATGCCTGCCTGGCAGTCCGCCTCGGGCGTGCCCGGTGTCCTCAACTCGTACTCGACCAGCGCGAAGTGCCATGCTCCCGGATCGAGCGACTGCGCCGAGGACCCCGATGTCGCGGCATCGGCCGACCAGTACCACGGGGACACCATCGTTTACGGCGGCGGGTGGACGACCATCGGCGGCACTTCGGCGGCGTCGCCGAAGTGGGCGGCGATCCTCGCGATAACGAACGACTACTGCACCGCCAACGGCAAGGGCACTATCGGATTCGCGGATCCCGCGCTCTTCAAGGTCGCCTCCCTCGGCTCGGGAACCTACGCCGAGGCGTTCAACGACATCACCAAGGGCAACAACGACGTGCTCGGGATTCACCACCACGCGTACCCCGCCACGGTCGGGTACGACTTGGCGACTGGGCTCGGCAGCCCGCGCGTGACCGGCCCGGGTGGCTCGCCCGGGCTGGCGGCTCTCTTGTGCTCCGTCGGCTCCTCTGACTCAGCACGGCCGACACTGTCGAGCATCTCGCCGAGCGTCGGCAGCTATGTAGGAGGAACGACAGTGACGTTGCACGGCACGGGCCTGAGCGGCGTGACCGCGGTCCAGTTCGGCCCGTCGCCTGTCTCGGTCTCCCCCTCGGACATCACGGAGGACGGAACGGTCATCACGGTGGACACACCGGCATCGCCCACCCAGCCCTTCAACGGGGGCACACCCGTCGGCGGCGTTCTCGTCGCTGCCGTCGGGCCGTCGGGAATGAGCGAGCCATCGCCGTCGGTCGTCTTCCACTACGTCGCGGGATCGGACTCGAGCCCGGTGCCGTCCGTGTACTACATCTCGCCGACGAGCGCGCCCGCCGATGGCACGGTCACGATCTACGGGAGCGGTTTCGAAGAGGGGCTCGGCGCGGCAACAGCCCCGACCGTCGACTTCGGCGGAATCGCGTCGCCGGCGGTGGACGTGGTCTCGGACACGGAGCTGTCCGCGACCGTCCCCGCCGAGCAGGCAGGGACGGCGTGCTTGACCGCGGCGGAAGGGGTCCCGAGAGCTAGTTTTTGCCAGGCGGAACTCACCGTCGCGAACGACAACGGCACGAGTGCCACCCAGGACATCCTCCCGCCAGCGATCGGCTCGGCCACCCTCCTGCCTCCAACTGGGACCGAGAACGTGCCGGCGGTGACGGAGTTCGACTACTCGGCGACTCCGGTGATCTCGAAGCTGACCCCGACCGTCATAGGCACGCAGTCGTATGATTTCTATCCAGGCGGCCCGAACCCGTTCACGCCGAACTTCCTGACGGTCGTGGGCTCGGGCATCGACCCCTTCTCGTTCGAGGGCGTCGAGGCGACCGTCCCCGGGGAACCCCGCCTCGACCAGGAGCTTCAGTTCGAGCTCGTCTCCGAGACGACCATGTACGTGCTTCCTCCCTCGTACGGCTCGAAGGCCCCGCCGACAGCCGACCTGACGCTCCAATTCATAGGGGCAAGCTCCAACTCGGTCGCCGTCACGGTCGCGCCGAAGACGATCAGCGTCACCGGCATCTCCACCCACGAGTCCTCGGTGGCCGGTGGGAGCACTGTGACGGTGACCGGGTCGGGCTTCTCTTCTGCACAGGGCGTCTGGGTGGAGCCCGCGTACCCGGGATTCGGCGGCAGCTCCACGACCGACATCACCGTCGAGTCGTCCACCAAGTTGAGCGTGGTGATTCCGCCCGACCTGGCCGGTGTCGGAATCCTCACGGTCTGCAACCCGTCCGTCTGCGCCGGCAGCTCGAAGGTCTCGGAGTTCGCTTACTACGAGCCGGTCGCACCGGGAGCTCACTTCTATGAGCCCGACGACCGGGTCAGCCGGCGGTGGCGAGACGCTCCTGATCGCGGGAGCCGACCTCTGGCCCGTCGTCTCGGTCAAGTTCGGCACGGTCGCCAGCCCGAGCGTCACCCGGAAGTTGTCGAGGTTCTCGAGTGTCGTCAACGAGATCGCTGCCGTCGTGCCACGCGGCGTCGTCGGGTCCGCCGTGAAGGTGGTCGTCACGACCTACGGCGGGTCGGCCACGGTCCACGGGCGCTTCCACTACGCGAGGGGTGCCCCAGGTGGGCCGACCGCAGTGTCGGCGAAGGTCAGGGCTTCCGGCACGACCGTCACGTGGAGCGCGCCACGTGCTGATGGCGGCTCCCCGATCACCGGGTACACGGTCACCGGGACCAGCCCTGCGGTGTACACCAAGTACGGGCGCATCAACGCGTCCTCGGAGTCCGTGCGAGTAGGCCCCGCGGCCCGCCAGGCGGTGCTGCCGCTGGCGCCTTTCGAGAAGTGGCGGATCTCGGTCGCGGCTAAGAACGCCCTCGGATCGCAGCTCGCGAGGGCCAAGGGAACCTACACGCCGAGCCTCGGCGACGACGGCTACGTGATCGCGGCACCGGACGGCACGGTCATCGGTTACGGGGCGTTCGGAAAGGTGCCGCGCGGTCTCGGTGGAGCGAAGCTCCGGAGCCCGATCGTCAGCCTCGCCTTGACCCCTAGCGGGCAGGGCGACTGGCTGCTTGCCGCGAACGGCCACGTCCGCGACTTCGGGGACGCGGTGGGCTACGGCTCTCTGCGGTCCGGCTCGCACACGGTGCCGGCGACTGTCATCGTGGCGCTGCCGAACGGCCGCGGCTACTGGATCGTCACTGCCGACGGGCAGGTGTTCGGGTTCGGAGCAGCCAAGCCCCTCGGGGGCGTGAAGAGGAAGCTCGCCTCGCCCGTCGTCGCCGCTGCGGCGACGGCCGATGGGGGCGGCTACTTCCTCGTGACGGCCAGCGGTGTGGTGTTCGCATTCGGCGACGCCCGATACCACGGGGACCTCCACGGCACGCACTTCGCGGGCCAAGTCGTGGCCATCTCCCCCGATCCGAAGGGTGGGTACCGGCTCTTCACCTCGACCGGCAGCGTCTCCGGCTACGGACCCGGAGCGACGCCCCACGGCTCGCTCTCGCTGCCGGCGGGTGGCCCCCAGGTCGTCGGAGCCGTCGCGACGCCGGACGGGCGCGGTTACTGGCTGCTCGAGAGCGATGGCACGGTTCACGCGTTCGGTGACGCCGTGTTCGAAGGAGACGCCAAAGGGCAGCTGGAGGCGGGCCGGGCACAGGCGATCGCCATCTGAGGCCCCGTGGCCCACCGATCGGGCCGCGGGCGGGGCCGCTCCGGACCCTCTTCGAGCGCGCTCGACGAGCGGTGGTCGCGGGCACGTAGAGTCTGACGTTGTTAGCTCGCGTCGAGATGCAAAGAACGTCGAGGAGGACACCGTGGGGGGTACCGTTCCGCTGGTCGACTATCTAGTGCTCGATGACCACCCGCACCTCGTGGCACGCGAGTGCACGAGCTGCGGCGCCCGGTTCTTCGATCGCCGGAACGCTTGCGCCGCGTGCGAGAACACGACCTTCGAGAAGGTCGACGTGCCGGTCGAGGGCGAGCTCAAGGCTTTCACCATCGTGGCGTTCGCCGCTCCCGGCGTGCCGGTCCCGTTCGTCGCAGGTGTGGTCGACTGCGGCGGCACGAGCGTGCGCGCCAACGTTGTGAACGTACATCCCGATCCCGACCACGTCCGGCTCGGCATGAAGGTCCGGCTCACGACGTTCCCCATCGGCAGTGACAGCCAGGAGGTCGAGGCGATCGGCTTCGGCTTCGAACCGATCGAGACCATCTGAGGAGATGACACATGAGTGACGACGTTTGGATCCTCGGTATCCACATGACGAAGTTCGGCAAGCACCCGGACAAGGACACCGTCGACCTCGCGGCCGAGGCGGCCATGGGAGCGCTCGCCGACGGTGGCACGACCATGAAGCAGATGCAGGTCCTGGCGGCCGGCAATTTGATGGGCGGTGCGGCCGGGATCGGGCAGCAGCTGCAGAAGCAGATCGGCCAGACGGGGATCCCCGTCTACAACGTCGCCAACGCCTGTGCCACCGGCGCTACGGCGCTCCGCACGGCGATCATGTCGGTCAAGGCGGGAGAGGCCGACTTCGGGCTCGCGGTCGGCGTCGAGCGACTGGCCGGCGCCGGTCTGCTCGGGGCAGGCTCCCGCAGGGAGGCCGGGGACGAGTGGAAGCCGTCCGGGCGATACGGTGCGGTCGCTCCGCTCGACGGGAGAGTCGGCACCGAGACCATGCCGGGCGTCTTCGCCCAGATCGGCATGGAGTACGGGCATCGTTACGGCGGGACGAGTTTCGAGCTGTTCGCGAAGATCAGCGAGAAGAATCACGCCCACTCGACGCTCAACCCCCTTGCCGCCTACACCAAGCGGATGTCTCTCGAAGAGATCATGAGCGACGTGATGATCGCCTACCCGAACACGCGGCCGATGTGCTCGGCTAACTGCGACGGAGCCGCCGCGGCCGTGGTCGTCAGCGAGTCCAAGCTCAAGACCCTTGACGGCGAACAGCAGCGCCGAGCGGTCAAGGTCTCTGCGTCGGTGCTCACTACGGACCCGTGGGAGGAGGCATGCCAGATCCTCCCGAACGTCAACACGCTTACTCGCAATGCCGCCGCACAGGCCTACGAGCAGGCGGGCATCGGCCCGGAGGATCTAGACCTCGTGGAGCTGCACGACTGCTTCGCGACAGCCGAGCTCGTTCACTACGACAATCTCATGCTGTGCGAGCCGGGCGGTGCCGTCGACCTGTTCAACTCGGGCGCCACGTGGCGGGATGGCCGCATGCCGGTGAACGTCTCGGGCGGGCTCGAGTCGAAGGGACACCCCATCGCCGCCACCGGCATCGCGAACATCTGGGAGGTCTGCCACCATCTGCGAGGCGAGGCCGGCGACCGGCAGATCGAGGGGGCCACCGTCGGGCTTGCTCACGTCATCGGGCTCGGCTCGGCCTGCGGCGTCCACATCCTCGAGAGGGCTGCCGCCTGAGATGCAGCTGTCCATGCAGATCAACTACGCCGGAGGATACGAGGCCTCCGCGAGCCAGCTCGTCGAGTCTGAGAAGGCAGGTCTCGACCTCGCCTGGATCGCAGAGGCCTACACCTTCGACGCCCCGAGCTACATGGGGTACCTCGCTGCGAAGACAGAGCGGGTGCAGCTCGGCGCGGGGATCCTCCCGCTCTATACGCGCACTCCGACACTCATCGCGATGACTGCGGCAGGCATCGACGCCTTGTCCGGCGGCCGCTGCGTCCTCGGCCTGGGAGCCTCGGGCCCCCAGGTGATCGAGGGCTTCCACGGGGTGAAGTACGACAAGCCGCTCGCCCGCACGCGCGAGATCGTCGAGATCTGCCGGAAGGTGTGGAAGCGAGAGGACAAGCTCGTCCACGACGGCCCCCTTTACCCGGTCCCGCTGCCCGAAGGTCAGGGCACAGGGCTCGGCAAGCCGCTCAAGCTGATCAACCACCCCGTCCGCCCGTCGATACCTGTTTACATAGCGTCACTCGGCGAGAAGAACGTCGAGCTCACCGCGGAGATCGCCGACGGCTGGCTGCCACTGTTCTTCATCCCCGAGAAGGCGAAGGAGGTCTTCGGGCCTTCGCTCGAGACCGGTGGGGCCAAACGGAGTCCGGAGCTCGGCCCGCTCGAGATCTGTGCCGGCGGCCTTGTCGCCATCGGCGAGGAGAAGGACGTCGGGCCGATCCGCGACCTCGCTCGCCCGATGGTTGCGTTGTACGTGGGGGGTATGGGGGCGCGTAGCCGCAACTTCTACAACGCACTCGTTCGCAGGTACGGCTACGAGGCGGAGGCAGAGGCGATTCAGGAGCTGTACCTGTCGGGCAAGAAAGACGAAGCGGCGAGAGCCGTGCCGGGCGAGCTGCTCGAAGCTCACCAACCTCGTGGGGCCGGAGGGCTACATCAAAGAGCGCATCGCCGCTTACAAGGAGGCCGGCGTGACGGTCCTCAACGTCACGCCGATAGGCCCGGACCAGACCGAGGTCGTCGAGAAGCTCAAGGTCTGGAGCGAGTAGCTGGGTCTAGCGAGGTCTAGTCAGGTCTACTGGACGCCAACCTGCCGACCACGTGTGGGCGCGGTTGCGTCCGCGATCTGGGGCCGGCCGCACGAGCGCAGTCAGTCGAGGCGGGCGGACGCCGATCCGGTGAGCACCGTCTCTTCCCGCTGGTTCGACGTGGTGATCGAGAAGTCGGCAATGTAGCCGTAGTCCGACTCACGGATGTCGTTGATCGTCGCGCGGGCCGTCAGGGTGTCGCCCGGCCACACCTGTCCGACGAAACGCACGCCATAGCTCGTCACGTTCCCCGCCCCGACCCAGTCGGTGATGATCCTCCCGGTCATCCCCATCGTGAGCATCCCGTGGGCGAAGACCGACGGGAAACCGGCCACTTCCTTCGCGAACACCTCGTCGGTGTGAAGAGGGTTGTAGTCGCCAGAGGCGCCGGCGTACTGGACGATTCGGGTGCGTGTCAGGTCCTCCACGAGCACGAGCTCCCGGCTGTCGCCGACGTGGACCTCGTCTGCCCGCACCATCACGAGGCTCCAGTAGGGTCCGGGACCTTCTCGGTCCGCACGCCGACAGAGGTGGACGTGACTACGAGCTCGCCGGCCTCGTCCCGGTATTCGGTCACCATCTCGGAGAACACCAGGTTGCCGCCCCGCCGTCCCTCCTTCTGCCACGTCCTGCCCGGAAGCGTCCGCGCCGTCAGGACGTCGCCGACACGGAGCGCGCGGCGGTACTCGTACCGCTGCTCCGCATGGAGTCCGGTCCCACGGCCCGCGCCTCCGCCACTGCTACGAGCGCCGTCCCCGGCCCCGCCTCCTCCGCCTCCCTCTTCGGGCGGTGCCAGCCCAGTCGGCCTGGCTCCCGAGCCGAACCAGGGCCGCCCGTCGTGGGGACGCAGCGGGTAGTCCGGGTCGAATTGGGCGCTCGCCTGCACGAACGTGGGGGGAGCGAGGATCTCGTTTCCGCCGATCCCCCGGCAATAGTCGGGATTCGGGTCCCCGATCGCTCGGGCGAACAGAAGGACGTGGCCCTCTTCGATGGGAAAGCGCTCGACGGTCATTCAAACCTCCCGATCGGTCTGCAGCGCTCGAATCGTATCTGCGGCGAGCGACAGCATGAGCCGCGCTGGTTAACGTCCCGATGCATGAGACTGAGCGCAAGGAACCAACTAGCCGGCGTGGTGGTGAGAGTCGATCACGGAGCTGTCATGTCGACCGTCATGATCCGTCTCGACGGTGGTCAGGAGGTTGTCTCGGCGATCACGAGGGACTCGGCCGAGGCGCTCGGGCTGGCCGAGGGCGATGCCGTGAAGGCGGTCATCAAGGCTACCGAGGTCATGATCGGCAAGGACTGAGCAGGCGCTCGGGCCAACCCTCAAGTAGTGCTCGTCGGGATCGTCGTGATCGTGGCGCCAGGCGGTGTCTCGTAGAGCGAGGACGGCGGAGATGTCGAGTAGCTCTTGATCTCGAAGGCCGTGCTGTCGTTCGACACGTTCACGTAACCGAGCACCCCCTGGGTGGTCACGCACACCGTGAACGACGTCGGCTTGGTCGTGCTCGTGGTAGCGCCGGCGCTGCCACTGCTGACTATGCACGACAGGTCGTAACCGTTCACGGTCATAGAGGTCGTCTTGATGGAGACGCCTGCCACCCCGGCGTACCTGTAGACGCTGAGGAAGTCGATCCAGTACTGGCCCGTGTAGAGCAGCTTCATCGCGTTGGCCGTGCTCATCGTGTTCTTGGTGAGCTTCGTGCAGGCCCACTTGTCGGTCGATCCCGAGCCGGTCGACTTCGAGCAGATGTAACTGCCCGTCGAGTTCTGGATGATGTTTGTCACCGTGCCGCTCGACTGGGTGTCCACGAATGCGAAGTCCTTCGGCGGCGACGCAGCGACCTTGATCGTTGCCGGCGCATTACCCGTCGTCACGTAGGTCACGACGAACGTCGCCGACTCCCCGGCCTTCATCTTGGTGCTGAGCCCGTTGACTGCGGCCTCGTCCGCGTCGAGCTTGCCGTGGGTGGCGTGGTTGACGACCGCCTTGATTATGTGGCTGCAACCGGTCAACCCCAGCATGCTGCCCACCAGCACGACGCCGACGAGCGCTGACTTGCCGCGGGCGGGAAACGGAGTCCTACCGTGCCTGATAGTTGGTGTCATCGCTCCGGCTCCAGGTTGTCGGGTTCAGATGCCCGAGACTAGTTGTTCCCTCGGTACGCGATCAGGATCGTGCCTGCGGAGCCTCGCCCGGAGGGTACCGACCTGACTCTGCCCCGACCTTGAGGCCGATGTTGGCCACGTGCAGATGTATCTCGTCGAGGAGATCGGTCTGCCTTTTCACCTGCGTCGTCAGGTCGGTGTTCTCCGCCAGGAGCGTCTTTATGTCGTCGGTGTTCTGCTGTGTGTGCATGGCGATCTCAGACGCGATCGCGTCAGAGCGCTTGGCGGCGATCAGCAAGGCGGCAGCCTGGACGCCGGCGAGCATCGAGAGGAACAGGTTCAGCAAGATGTACGGGTAAGGGTCGAAAGCCTTGTGGTGGAGCACACGCTGCAAGAACAGCGTGTTGATCAACGCCCAGGCGATCATGACGCCGAAGAAGGAGAAGACGAAGGGCCACGACCCCATCATGTTGCGCATCCTGTCGGCCGCTCTTTCGCCGAGCGAGAGCTGGTCGCCGGATCGGACACCTGGGTGGTTGTGCCAGTGGGTCTGCCAGGCAGGTTTCTCGATGGCGATCATCGTCGCATACGCGGGCCGCCGAGCGGCGGACCCGGTCAGTTCCAGATCGTGACGTAGACCGGCGGGCGGAACTCGCTAGGGCGCACTCCCCTCAAAGGCGCGTGCATCGCGTGGGTGGCCGCCGGGGTGCCGACGAAACGATGAAAGGCCGCCGACGCCGAGCTGCGACGGTCCGTCGTGAGCATCGTGACGTGCCAGAGCAGCTCGAGGGGCGTGCCGCGCACAGCGAGGGGAACCAGGCCCTTGCGCTCCGGGTCGTCCAAGACGACGTGGGCGACAGCTGGAGCAATGCCCTGGCCCTGCTCCACCGCTATCAGCGCGGCCGCGTGGCTCGGGAAGACGCTGATCCGCTCCTCGGGTATCTGCAGCCGGTCGAGCAACGAGCGCACCGGCGAACGCTCGTCACCCGCGTCCGGTCCGACGAGCCAGGTCTCTTGGGCAAGCGATCTCGGCTCGATCGAAGCCGCCGTGCACAGGTGGTGATCGGGGGCAGCGACGAAGATGAGGCGGTATCGGAACAGCGGGCTGCAGTCGAGCCTCGGGAAGCCGTCGGACGACAGCGGCGGGCCTATTGCCACGTCTGCGAGGCGCTCTTGCAGGATCGCGGCCATGTCCTCGGTCGAGCAGACCCCGAGGGAGACTTCAATTGCTTTGGCCTTGGCCGTGAACGCCGCGACGAGAGCGGGAGCGACGGACTCGGCCACGTCGCTCGTCGAAACGACCCGGAGCGTCTCGGGCGCCCCCTGCGCCTGGCGGATTGCGGCCTCGGCCTCGACCGCGAGGCCGACCATCTGCGATGCGATAGGGACCAGTCGGCGGCCGCCCGGAGTCAGCTCCATCCCGGTCGAGGTGCGTTCGACGAGGTTGTCGCCGAGCTGCTGGCGGAGGGAGGCGAGGGCACTCGACACGGCAGGCTCCGACACGCCGAGGCTGCGGGCCGCTGCCTTGACCGACCCGAGACGAGCAACGAGCACGAATGCTTCGAGCTGCGTGAGCGTCATCTGCCGCCGAACCTATCCGATAAGCGATCGCTTATCCACGCGTTGACCGGACTCGGCGTTGGCGCGAGGATCACCGGGACGCGGCAAGGGGGGAATCCATGCAGGTACCTGCTCCAGTCGAGTACGAACGTGCGACCTCGGTCGAGAACGCGATCGCGTTGCTCGAGCGCTACGGGCCCGAGGCCCGGTTGATCGCCGGAGGCCACAGTCTCATCCCCATGATGAAGCTGCGCCTGGCCCGGCCCGAGGTGCTGATCGACATCAATGACCTTGCCGACCTCGCCTACATCAAACGAGAAGGCGACGAACTGCGCATCGGCGCCATGGCGCGCCACCGCGAACTTTACGAGTCGCCAGTCGCGTCCGAGTACTTCCCCATCTTCCGCGACGCCGAGCGGGTCATAGCCGATCCCGTCGTGCGCAACCGGGGAACCGTCGGTGGGTCGATCTGCCAAGCCGACCCGTCCGAGGACCTGTCGGCCGCCTTCGCGGCGGTCAAGGCCAGCATGGTCATCCGGTCGTCGTCGGGCGAGCGCACCGTCTCGAGCGTGGAATTCCACCAGGGCCCGTACACGACCGCCGTCGGCGACGGCGAGATCCTCACCGAGATCCGAGTGCCGATCAAACCTGGCTGTGGCAGCGCATACGAGAAGGTCGAACGGCGCGTCGGCGACTGGGCGGTCGCGGCCGTCGGCGCCTGCGTACAGCTCGACGGAGGCACGATCACCGATGCGGGCATCGGCCTTGCCGCTGTCGGTGCCGAGCACTTCCGGGCGGCCGACGCCGAGGACATCCTGCGTGGCGGGCCCGCCACAGAGGAGCAGTTCGCGTTGGCAGCAGCAGCAGCGGCTGACAGCTGCCACCCGTCGTCGGATCAGCGGGGCCCGGCCGACTACAAGAGGCATCTCGCTCGAGTGCTGACACTTCGAGCACTGCGCCACGCGGCTGCTCGCGCCAATGGACTGGAGGACTGACATGCAGGTCACGATGACTGTCAACGGCGAGGAAGTGACTCGCGACGTCGAGCCGCGCCTGCTCTTGGTCCATTTCATCCGGGAGACCCTCGGATTGACGGGCACCCACTGGGGCTGTGACACGTCCAACTGCGGGACGTGTGTGCTGTGGATGGACGGCGAGCCCGTGAAGAGCTGCACGGTGCTCACGCCGATGGCGTCCGGCCGCGAGATACGTACCGTCGAGGACCTCGAGCAAGGCGGCACGCTCGACCCGATCCAACAGGGCTTCATCAGCCAGCACGGCCTGCAGTGCGGATTCTGCACCCCCGGGATGATGATGACCTGCCGCCACCTGCTCGATCACAACCCGGATCCGAGCGAGCACGAGATCCGGGTGGCGATCTCAGGGCAGATCTGTCGTTGCACAGGCTACGAGAACATCGTGCGGGCAGTTCGGTGGGCAGCAGAGCACCCCGCGTCCGAGGAGGTAAGCGCCTGATGACCGTCGTCGAAGAGCCACAGGCAAATCCCATCGGCTTCGGCCGCATGGTGCGCAAGGAGGATGCGCGCTTCGTGCGCGGCCAGGGCAACTACGTCGACGACGTCGTCCTGCCGGGCATGCTGCACGGCGCGATCCTGCGCAGCCCGTACGCGCACGCCCGGATCAAGTCGATCGACACCTCGGCCGCCGAGGCGCACCCCAAGGTCAAGGCCGTCATCACCGGTGCTGTGCTCGAGACGCTCGGACTTGCGTGGATCCCCTCCCTGTCGCACGACGTGGTCGCCGTGCTGGCCACGGACAAGGTCCGTTACCAGGGACAGGAGGTCGCGTTCGTAGTCGCGGAGGACCGCTACTCGGCCAGGGACGCTCTCGAGCTGATCGAGGTCGACTACGAACCGTTGCCCGCCGTCATCGACGCCCGTCGCTCGCTCGATCCGGACGCGCCGGTGATCCGCGACGACATCGCCGGCAAGACCGACAACCACATCTTCGACTGGGACGCAGGCAACAAGGCGGAGACGGACGCCGTCTTCGCGAAGGCTGACGTCATCGTGACCGAGGAGATTCTCTATCCCCGGGTGCACCCGGCGCCGATGGAGACCTGTGGCCAGATCGCCGACATGAACAAGGTGACCGGCAAGCTGACGATCTGGTGTACGACCCAGGCCCCGCATGCGCACCGCACGCTGTACGCGCTCGTGGCAGGGCTGCCCGAACACCAGATCCGGGTCATCAGTCCCGACATCGGCGGCGGGTTCGGCAACAAGGTCGGCATCTATCCCGGCTACGTGCTCACCGTCGTCGGCTCGATCGTCACCGGCAAGCCGGTGAAGTGGGTGGAGGACCGCTCCGAGAACCTGATGTCGACGAGCTTTGCCCGCGACTATCACATGCACGGCGAGATCGCTGCGACGCGAGACGGGAAGATCCTCGCGCTGAGGACCAAGACCCTTGCTGATCACGGCGCTTTCAACAACACGGCACAGCCGACCAAGTTCCCCGCCGGGTTCTTCCACATCTTCACCGGTTCGTACGACCTCGAAGCGGCTTACTGCGAGGTCACCGGTGTCTACAGCAACAAGGCTCCGGGGGGCGTGGCCTACGCCTGCTCGTTCCGGGTGACCGAGGCCGTCTATCTCGTCGAGCGTCTCGTCGACTGCCTTGCCGACGAGCTGAAGATGGACCCGGCCGAGCTGCGGTTGAAGAACCTCCTCAGGCCCGAGCAGTTCCCCTACACCTGCAAGACCGGCTGGGAGTACGACTCGGGCGACTACCCCCGCGCGATGCGTCTCGCAATGGAGATCGCCGGTTACGACAAGCTTCGCCAAGAGCAGGCGGAGCGACGAGCTCGGGGCGAGCTCATGGGCATCGGGGTCTCGTTCTTCACCGAGACCGTCGGCGCCGGCCCGCGAAAGCACATGGACATCCTGGGCCTCGGCATGGCCGACGGTGCCGAGGTCCGCGTGCACCCCACCGGCAAGGCCGTCGTCCGCCTCTCGGTGCAGACCCAGGGGCAGGGCCACGAGACGACTTTCGCCCAAATCGTGGCGGAGGAGCTCGGCATCCCACCGCTCGACATCGACGTCGTCCACGGCGACACGGACAACACCCCGTTCGGGCTCGGCACCTACGGGTCACGATCGACCCCTGTCTCGGGGGCTGCCGTGGCGGTCGCCACTCGCCGGGTGCGCGACAAGGCCAAGATCATCGCCGCCACCATGCTGGAGGTGTCCCCGGACGACCTCGAGTGGGAGAAGGGCAAGTGGTTCGTGAAGGGGGACCCTTCCACCGCCAAGACCATCCAGGAGATCGCGCTGGCAGCACACGGGCCGATGGAGCTGCCCGAAGGCGTCGAGGGGCAACTCGACGGCTCCTGTGTCTACGACCCGCCCAATCTCACGTATCCGTTCGGCGCCTACATCTGCGTCGTCGATGTCGACCCCGAGACCGGGCAGGTGAAGGTGCGGCGTTTCATCGCAGTCGACGACTGCGGGCCGCGCATCAACCCCATGATCGTCGAGGGCCAGGTTCACGGCGGCCTTGCTGACGGCATCGGCATGGCGCTGATGGAAGTCATCGCCTTCGACGAGGACGGCAACTGCCTCGGCGGGTCGTTCATGGACTACCTGCTCCCAACCTCGATGGAGTGCCCGAGTTGGGAGCTCGGGGAGACGGTGACCCCCTCGCCGCACCATCCGCTCGGCGTGAAGGGCATCGGCGAGTCGGCGACAGTGGGATCGCCGGCGGCGATCGTGAACGCGGTCCTCGACGCCATCGGCGTTCGCAACGCCGACATGCCGCTGACGTCTGCACAGGTCTGGCGGGCCATGCAGGGTCGCTCGTTCCGGACCGACTTGGCCATCGAGTGAGCAGCACTGCGTGACCGGTGCCGGTTACAACATCCGCGAGAAGGCCGAGCGCCTCCGGTCGGACAGGCGGGCATTCGTGACCGCGACGGTGGTGCGGGCCGAGAAACCGACCTCCGCCAAGGCCGGCGACAGTGCGCTCGTGCTCGACGATGGAACGGTGATCGGTTTTGTCGGGGGTGAGTGCGCGGAGACGAGCGTGCAGGTGCAGGCGCTCGCCACGCTGACGACCGGCGACCCAGTGCTGCTCAGGATCACTCCGGAAGCGGTAGTGCCTGGAGACCAGCCGCAAGCGACCGAGTCGGGCACGGTGACGGTGCACAATCCATGTCTCTCCGGGGGGGCACTGGAGATCTTCCTGGAGCCTTCCGTGCCGTCATCGCTGGTCATCGTGCACGGAGATGCGCCGATCGCCCGAGCGGTGCGAGAGCTGGCGAGCTGGCTCGGATTCGACGCACGTGACTCCGGTGCGGACGTGCCCCCGGACGCCGATGCCGTCGTCATAGCGTCACACGGTGGCCAGGAGAAGGCGATGATCGAGCGAGCGCTGCGAGCCGGGGTGCCGTACATCGGGCTGATCGCGTCTCCCCGGCGCGGGAGGGCTGTCCTTCACGAGCTCGCCCTCGGTGATCCCGACCTCGCTCGAGTGCACACGCCGGCCGGGATCGACATCGGCTGCAGGACACCCGAAGAGGTCGCACTCTCGGTGCTCGCCGAAATCGTGTCGGTCCGCCCGCGCGCCGAACGGGCGCGGAGCTCGGTGTCCGAGCCGGCTGGGGACGCACCGGTCGCGACCGATCCCGTCTGTCACATGAGCGTGGCGGTCGTTGACGGCTCGCTTCGCAGCGACCATCAGGGCACGCGTTACTACTTCTGTGGCCCTGGCTGCGAGCAGGCGTTCCTGGCCGATCCGGATGTGTTCGTGCGACGGTGATGTCTCTCGACCCGAGCACGCTCTGCCAACAGCTCGACAACGTCGACTATCTCGCCGATCGCGGTCTCGCGACGGCGCTGTACCTCGCCGCGGAGCTGCCTCAGCCCATCTTGTTGGAGGGCGAGGTGGGCGTGGGCAAGACGGAGGCCGCCAAAGCGCTGGCTCAGGTGCTCGACACTCCATTGCTCAGACTGCAGTGCTACGAGGGAATCGACGCGTCCGAGGCGTTGTACGAATGGAACTACCCGCGCCAGCTGCTCAGCATCCGGCTAGCCGAGGCGGCCGGCGCCTCTATCACCGAAGACGACCTGTTCGGCCCCGATCATCTCATCGCCCGCCCTCTGCTTCAGGCAATCGAGCACTCCGGGCCGAGACCAGTCGTCTTGTTGATCGATGAGATCGACCGTGCCGACGACGAGTTCGAGGCTTTCTTGTTGCAGCTGCTCGGCGAGGCGGCGGTCACGATCCCAGAGCTCGGAACGCGCCACGCGATCCACGCCCCGATCGTGGTGCTGACCTCGAATCGGACTCGGGACCTGAGCGATGCCCTCAAACGCCGGTGCCTCTACTACTGGATCGACTACCCGGCGGTGGAAGCGGTCGCGAGGATCGTGCGGCGGCGCGTGCCGGCAGCGAGCACGACCATCGCCGAGCAGGTTGCCGCGGCGACCGCCCGACTGCGCGCCCTCGACCTGCAGAAGTCGCCAGGAGTGGCGGAGACAATCGACTGGGCGGCCGCGCTCGCGGTGCTCGGAGCGGAGCGGCTCTTGCCGGAGCTGGTGGAAGTCTCGCTCGGTTCGGTGCTCAAGTACCGGGAGGACCAGGCCCTTGTTCGAGAGCGTGGGCTCGCATGGGTAGTCGGCGAATAGAGGATCAGGAGCAGTGATCCCAGCTCAGGAAGGGTCGGCGAGCGCTGCCATCGCGTCCCTTAGCGCTACGAGCGTGTTGCCGCTCACAAGCGCGTCGCAGTAGGGGAGAGCGGCCGCCATGCCGCCGGCCAAGGGCGCGTAGCCGGGCGCCGCTCGGCGCGGGTTGATCCACACGATCCGGTGCGCCAGTCGGCCCAGCCGAGCCATCTGCTCTGCGACCAGGCCAGGCTCGTCTCGGTCCCAGCCGTCGGAGAGGATCACGATGACTGCTCCACGGGCCATGCCGGGCCGGCCGTGGTCGTCGACGAATTCCTTCAGGGCCGCCCCGATGCGGGTGCCGCCGCTCCAGTCAGGCGCCGTGGCCGCGGCAAGCGCGAGAGCCGTGTCGGCATCTGCCACCGACAATGCCTTCGTCAGTCTCGTGAGCCGCGTGGCGAAGGTGAAGACCTCCGCGCGCGTGCCCGCAGCCGCCGCGTGCAACAACTGGATGCAGGCTCGGGAGTAAGACGTCATGGACCCGGAGATGTCGCACAGCACGACGATCTTGCGGGGACGCGCACGCGCGCGCCTCGTGATCTGTTCGATCGGGTCTCCTCCACTGCGCCTGCTCCGGTGGAGCGTCGCCCGAAGGTCGAGCCTGTCACCGTGCCGGTGGCGGCGGTGGCGGCGGGCCGGCCGGAGCGGGACCGAGAGCCGTATCTCGCGCATCAACTCGCCCAGCTCGCGAAGCTCGTCATCATCGAGCTCTGCAAAGTCAGTGGTAGCGAGCCGCTCGGCACGGCTCGCGACAAGAACGTCGACCTCTCGCTCGGACTCTTCGCCGCCACCTTCTCCAACCGTGGCACTCCCGCCCTCAGCCGCGGTCAGAGGCTTGCGCCCGGCCGCCGGATCGCTCCTCGGGCGCTGGTGAGCAGGTGGCGGCGCGTTGTCGTCGCCCCGTGAGTCGGCGAAGTCGTTGAAGCCGCAAAAGACCTGGTCGAAGACACGATCGTAGGCGCCGAGGTAGGCGTGGTCGGTCACGAGGGTGACCCGGCCGATCAGGCGGAGCTCGTCCAGGTTGACGGGGGCGCTGAGGTCGGTGCCGCGGATGAAGCGACTCAGCTGATCAACCGAGACAGGCACCCCCGCCCGGCGCAGCAGCTCACCGAACGCGGTGGCTACGGACGCCAGGTCTGCATCTCCGTCGCGAGATCCTCGATGGCGTGATCCTACGGCCGGCGCCTGTTCCAGGTCACGGTGAGCGCGTTTGAGCCGGCGATCTCGAGGTTCGGCGCGACCGCCGTCCGCCCGGGAATCGCAAATCGTGTAGCTCACGTCGCGCCGGCGCGACGTGAGCTACACGAGATGGAATCAGCGCCCTGCCCCGCCCTGTCCCGCCACGGGCCTGCCCTGCCCGCCCGCGCTGCGAAGCGCCAGCGGCCCTACTCGCGCGCGCAACTCTGGCACCATTGTTGCGATGAGCACGCTCCCAGGGGACCCTAGGCGCCTTCGGACCGAGCCGACCGAGGTCGACCGCGCACGCGTGGTGGCCTTGTTGCGCAATCAGGCGGCAGAGGGCCGACTGAGCTCGCGCGAGCTCGAGGAGCGGATCGAGCAGGTGTTCCGCGCCAGCTCGCTCGCCGCCCTCGATGCCCTCGTGACGCGGGTCGACAGCTCAGCCCGCGTGCAGGCCGATTTCGTGCTGGCGCACGGCATCGAGCCCCCACGCCCGCGCAAGCGGGAGCGGTCGTTCCTCGAGCGGCAGCTGTGGTATTCGGGCGCCTTCCTCGTGTTCTGGGTCGCCGTGTGGTTGGTGACCGGGATGGGGCTCATCTGGTTCGTGCTGATCCTCTTGACGGTCGCCACCGGCTTCACCTATCGGATCGCACGAGGCGATCGCAAGAAGGGGCTGTTCGGCGCCGGGAGCCGCGGGAGCCTCGGCCGCTGAGGCGAGATCTGAGGCGCTCGGGATGGCTCGGTTAGCTCCGTTCGCCTCCCGTTACGCCTGCACGGGGATGGTCTGTGCCGTGGATCACCTCGCGGCCGGAGCTGGCGTCGCGACCATGCGGGTGGGCGGCAACGCTGCTGACGCCGCCGTTGCGACGAGCGCCGTGCTGGCGGTGACGACGCAGCACATGTGCGGGATGGGCGGTGACCTCTTTGCCGTCGTCCATCGTGACGGGGAGGCGCCCGTCGCCCTCAACTCGAGCGGCAGAGCAGGTTCGGGTGCCGATCCCGAGCGCCTGCGGGAAGAAGGCCACACCTTCATGCCTCCGGCCGGCGACATCCGGTCGGTGCCGGTGCCCGGGTGCGTGGACGGCTGGCTTGCCCTGCACGCGCGCTTCGGGTGCTTACCCCTCGCAGACGTGCTGGAGCCGGCTCGCCGTTATGCGGCCGACGGGTTCCCGGCCTCGCCGATGTTGGCCGGCGCGGCACGCATCGTGGCGGACTTGCCGGGGGGCGCGGCGTTCAAGGCCGCCACCCACCCGGGCGCTGTCGTCCACCGCCCGGGCGTCGCCCGTGCGTTGGCAGCTGTGGCGCACGGCGGCCGCGAGGCCTTCTACGGGGGCGAGTTCGGTGAGGGACTCCTGCGCCTCGGAGGCGGCGAGTACTCCGAGGCGGACCTCGGTGCGTCATCGGCCGACTGGGTCACGCCGCTGTCAGTGGATGCACTCGGGGCTCGCCTTTGGACCACTCCGCCGAACTCGCAGGGTTATCTGACTCTCGCGGCGGCGTGGATCGCCGGAGGACTGCCGCTCCCCGACGACCCCGACGACCCGCTGTGGGCCCATCTCACGATCGAGTCGGCGCGCCAGGCCGCTTTCGACCGCAACGACGTGCTGCACGAGCACGCCGACGGTCCCGCCCTCATCTCGGAAGAGCGCCTCTCGCCTCGGCGGGCCGCCATCCTCGAAGAGCGGGCAGCCGTTCTCGGCGACAAGAACCGCGCCGGAGGGACCATCTCGCTCTGCGCCGTCGACTCCGATCGACTGGCGGTCTCGCTGATCCAGTCGAACGCGAGCGGTTTTGGCGCGGGGTTGGCCGAGACCGGGACGGGGATCTTCTTGCAGAACAGGGGAGTGGGCTTCTCCTTGGAGCCGGCCCACCCGGCCGAGTACGGCCCGGGTCGCCGGCCGCCCCACACGCTCTCGCCCGCCCTCGTCACATCAGGCGATCACCGGTTGCAGATGGCTCTCGGAACGATGGGGGGAGACTCCCAGCCGCAGATCCTCTTGCAGCTGCTGTGCCGGATGCTGCGCTCGGGCGAGGGGGTGGGCGACGCCGTCTCTGCTGGTCGCTGGGTCCTGTCCAATCCCGGCGAGACACGAGGTTTCACGACTTGGGACGCCGGCGGTGACGTCCGGGTCGAGCTCGAGGCGAATGCGCCCGACGGATGGATCGAAGGGCTCGAGAGGCGGGGGCATGTCGTCAGTCGTCACCGCCGGGTCGATCACGGTTTCGGGCACGCGAACGTGATCGCCTGCCGTGAGGGATACCTCGAAGGGGCGAGCGATCCCCGAGCGCTCGCGGGAGCGGCCGCTGGCTATTGAAGTCGCGTGGCGTCCCACCGGCTGATCGTGGTGGGCGCGGCGCTCAATCGAGGCGCCTCTCGGCGGCCCAGCGGGTCAGCTGGTGCCGGGTCGAGAGCTGCAGCTTGCGGAGAACGGCGGAGACATGGCTCTCAACCGTCTTCACCGAGATCGAAAGCTCGCGGGCCAGCTCTTTGTACGAGTAGCCGCGGGCGATGAGGCGGAGGACTTCCCGTTCACGAGCGGTCAGCTGGTCGAGCTCGGGATCGAAGCTGGGAGCGACGACTTCGCTGCCGGCAGCGCCCGGGAGTGCCGCCATCTCGGCGAACGCGTCGAGGACGAAACCTGCGAGCCGCGGCGAGAAGACCGCGTCTCCACCAGCGACCCGCTTGACGGCCTCGACGAGGTCGGCGCCCGAGATCGTCTTCGTGACGTAGCCCCGCGCGCCTGCGCGGATGACCCCTATGACGTCCTCTGGAGCGTCGGAGACCGAGAGAGCGAGGAATCTCACGCCGTCGGCCTCGCGAACCCGCCGGATCGCCTCGACCACGGCCTTGCCTCCACCGCCCGGGAGGTGGACGTCGAGCAGCACCACATCGGGCAGTCTCTCGCGGATGAGCTCGATGGCGGCCTCCACCTCGTCCGCCTCCCCGACGACGGTCACGCTGTCGCCGAGCTCCGCCTTCACCCCGACCCGGAACAGAGCGTGGTCGTCGACGAGGAACACAGTCGGCAGCCGCTCGGAGGGCTCGCTCATGACGGCGCCGCGTGCGGGCGGTGACCACCGCGCGCGAGCGGCAGGGACAGTGCCACCTCGGTACCTTCGCCGGGAGCCGAACGAATGGTGGCCGATCCGCCGAGGCGGGCCATGCGCGCCTGCACCGATTCGGTGATGCCCTTGCGGTCAGCCGGCACCTGATCCGGGTCGAAACCCACTCCTCTGTCCCGCACGAACATCGACACCCCACTTGCTTCGATCTCAGCGTAGAGGGAGACCACCGGCGCGCCAGACCACTTGGCGGCATTGACCGTCGCCTCCTTCCCGGCTGCCAGCATTCCCCTCAGCTGTTCGTCGAGAGGGCAATCACCCACGACGACCACGTCGACGGTCGTGCCGTGGCTCGCCTCGACTTCGTGCTGTATCCGCTGGACACCGGCCCCGAACGTGAGGTCCTGCTCATTCGTCGAGCCGAGCGGCTGCCCCTCGAACAGCCACGACCTGAGCTCGCGCTCTTGAGCGCGCGCCAGTTGGACGACCTGTTGGGGGTGATCGGCCTGCTTCTGGATCAGCGCGAGCGTCTGAAGCACCGAGTCGTGCACCCGGGAGGCCATGTCGGCTCGCTCCTCGGCTCGCGCTCGGGCCTGGCGCTCGGCGACCAGGTCGCGGGCGAGCCGCAGCCACCACGGGCCGAAGACGACGACGATTGCACCGATCACGAGGAGGAGCCCACCGAGGGGCTTGAATCCTGCGCTCGTCTTGTGGCCCACGAGCAGCAAGGCGAGCCCGCCGGAGAGGAGCAAGGCGCCGAGGAGAAGGCGGATCCCGAGCACCTGCCGCGAACGGCTGCCGGGTGTGACGAGGTCCGCCAGAGGCGCGGCGATGCGGTGGAGGAGGGCTTTCTCGGCGTCGTCTGCGTTTCTCCAGACGAGGACGAGCCCGGCCGCGCTGATGATGACCGACCAGGAGAGCGAGGTCAGCCATGAAGCGCCGAGGGCGGACGCGACGAGCAGGCCGATGACGAGCAGGGGGACGAAGGCGATCGCCATGGCGATCCCCCGAAGGTCGTTGAGGGCTCGCGAAGCGATGTTCGTGTGGTCACCCTCGAGAGGTATGAACAACCATGCGAGGACGTAGGCCGCTACGCCGAAGCTGCTGAGCGCCACGAGGACGAAGACGACCCGCACGATCGTCACGTCGACGCCGAGTCGCCGCGAGATCGCCCCGCACACGCCCGCGACCATCCGGTCATCGGCGCTCCGGCGGAGCGGTCCCCGGGTGGGGTGCCACCTCCTCCCGTGGCGGACCCGGTAGTAGTACGGCTTCTGGTGATCTTCGATACCACGATGATCGCGCTCCGGCGGCCAGGTGGGCATCGGGGCAAACCCTGAGCTGGGACGACCGGTCTCAGGGTTTGTTCAGGGCAACCACTGATTCACGTGCGCGCTCTTCAGGCTCATGATCGAGACATGACTACAGACATCAGCTCACCACCACCGCTCCGCCGCGCCTTCGAAGGTCGCATGTTCGCCGGTGTCGCCCAAGGGGTGGCTTATCACTTCGATCTCGACGTGACCATCGTCCGCATCGCGATCGCGGTGCTGGCAGTCCTCGGCCCCGGCGTCCTGCTCTATGTGGCCGGATGGCTGCTCATCCCCGACGAAGGCACCGATCGGTCGGTGCTGTCGGACTTGATGGAGTCGACCCATTTCGCCTGACGGGGCTCGTCGCTTCAACACCAGATAGGAGATCGTGATCATGTCCGAACCAAACCCACAAGGCGGGGACCAGCGTGTGCCCTGGGAGCACATCTACCCCGGTGGCCCCTGGCACGACCGGAGCAAGAAGGTGTCGTCCATACGTATCGGGGACACTGAGCGGGCGGAGATAGCCGAGGTTCTCGGCAAGCACTACTCCGACGGCCGCCTCGACGACGAAGAGTTCCGAGAGCGGATGGACCGGGCCATGTCCGCAAAGACCCGGGGAGACCTCGGTTGCCTGTTGTCGGATCTCCCGCCGCTCGGGCCGGTGACCAACACCCTGCCCGTGCCGCGGCATTCCAGGCGATTGCTCACAGTGGTGCTGGTGTGCGCGGCCATCGTGTTCGCCTCGACGCTTCCGTGGCTGTTCGTTCCGCTTCACGTCTCGTGGGCGTTCGTGGCGATCGTGGCGTTCTTGCTCCTGTACCGCCACGATCGGCGCCGCCGCGGCATGCGCGGCTCGGTCCGTGCCTGAGAGGCGCCCGCTTCTCTAGTGCAGCTTGCCGATGACCTTCAAGAAGGCCCACGTGATCGCTACGGCTCCCGAGTCGTTCGGGTCGTCGCCGAAGCCCTCGGGCGCGTGCGGGCGACAGACGATATCGAGCCATCCGCACGCCCGCGAGACCGCGACGGGGACGCGTCCCCACCTCGAGGAGACGATCTGTGAGAAGTTCGTCGACTGGAACGTGTGCTGCACGTCCGCCGTCGGCGCCCCGCCGACGTTGAGGTAGACCTCCGCGAGCAGCGAGTTGAGCCTCACAAGCACCTGCGACGAGGCAATCGCGAGCGAGCGGTCCTGGCCGCCGGCGAGCCAGTCCCCGAGTATCGGGTCGTAGTAGTTCATCGCGACTATCGAGGTCGCTTTCCCAGCTGTGGATCGAAGCGCCTTCATGATCTTCGTGAGGTTCTTCTTGATCGTCTTCAGCGCAGCCGTGATGCAGGTGCCAGCTCCAGAGGAGGTGCCGCACGCGACGATGTCGTTGCCCCCTATGTCGATCGTGACGAGGGCGACATGGTGCCGGTGAGCGCGCAGGAAGGCCGTGGCCTCGTCGAGCTGTGAGCCGCCCGGCGCGCAGAGCGAGCCCGAGATGAACGAGCTCGTGGTCTCGCCCGAGCATGCGAGGTTGACGAGGACGAGGCCCGGGACGCTCGTTAGCTCGTGTTTCAAGATCAGGTCGGGATAGGAGCGGGTCCCGTCCCAGATCGGAGCAGAGTCGCCGAGTGCCAGGTAGTACGAGGTCGCGCTGGCAGGGCCACGAGCCTGGGCAGCAGGCGCGAGCTTCCCCGGCGATCTGAGCGAGGGAGGAGAGAACAAGGACCGCTGCGAGTCCTGCTGCGATGTGGGCTCTCGGCACCTAGCGTCCTCCGATCGCGAACAGCAGGTCGTCAGCGGTCTCCTCGCCTGAGCGGACGGCTCCTTCCATGTAACCGTTCCACACGGCCGAGTGCTCGGCGCCGGCGAAGTGGATGCGCCCGGCTGGCTCGCGGAGCGCCGGCCCGTAAGCGGTCCATACTCCCGGCGTGAAGTGTGCGCCGTAGCAACCGCGGCTGAATTCCTCAGCCATCCAGTCCCGTTCCACGTAGTCGACGAGGTGGCGGGCCTTCGGGCCGTAGTAGCGGGTGAAGCAGCTGACGGCTGCCTCTCGGCGCTCTGCCTCCGAGCGGCGTGCCCACTCCCGTCCGTCATTGGCCTCGATGAAGCCGAGGAGGATGCCGGGCCGGCCCGAAGGGGGCGAGTTGTCGAAGGTGATTCTGACGGGCCCCTCGTCCGAGGCCGCCTGGCCATTCAACCCGTCATCTCGCCAGAACGGCTCGTCGTAGACCGCGTGCAGCTTGATGACCGATCCCGCGGGCAGTCGCTGGGTGAGCTGGTCGCGCCAGGACGGGAGCGCCGGGCCGTACTCGAGGCGGCCAGCGAGCGTAGGCGGAAGAGTCACGATGACGCCATCGCCGGCATGCGACTCCCCGGCCCGAGTCGTCACGAGCACCCGGCTCTCGTCCTGGTCGATGCGGCGCACGGGGTCGCCGAGATTGATGGTCCCTCGCAAGGTCTCCGCCATCTTCTCGGCGAAGAGGATCGAACCGCCGACTATGCGATCCTGTTGGGCGCCGCGGTCGGTCGAGATCAGTCCTTCGAGATCCGTCCCCGAGTGGGCGTAGAACAGGGCGTGCAAGGCTGAGAAGTCGGTGGACTCCGCAGAGAAGACCGCCTCGGCGATGATCCGGAAGTACGTGCGCCCGGCGCTCGTGCGCAGGTTGCGGCGGATCCATGTCTCGAAGGTCTGGCCGTCGAGCTCGGTGGCTTTCGGCGCCGTCCAGGGCGCGTCGATCGAGACCCGGTTCGCCAGCCGGTTGAACCTCGTGAGGCCCTGGAACACGTCGGCCAGGACGAACGGGCTGAGCTTGGGCACCGCGCCGCGTCGTGAGCCCACACGGGTGGCCTTCCCTCCGAGGACTATCACTTGCTCCCCCACGTTGTACGTGGGGAAGGTCTCGAGGCCGAGTTCCTCGGCGAGCGCGTACATACGGTGCTGCGTCGGGCCGATCCACTGCCCCCCAGCTCTACCGGCGTGCCGTCGGCAGTCTTGCCCCCCTCGGTACGCCCGCCGACACGGTCCCGAGCCTCGAGGAGGAGCACATCCGCCCCGCCGGCCTCGAGCCGGCGCGCCGCCGAAAGCCCGGCGAGCCCAGCGCCGATGACGATCACTCGCCGTGCCGTCACGCCGCCCGGTCCACTCCTGCCGCGGCGTCGAGGTCGCGCCACGACCGCTGCACCCAACGCGGCCGACGGTCGCGAGCTCCTCGAGGTCCTCGAGCCAGGTCTCTTCGAGTTGGTCGGCAGCGGCGAATGCCTCAGCCGAGGGCGGCGGGTCGGCCAACCACTCGGCCTCGGTCCGGTCACGAGCGTGGCGGTAGCGGGGAAGAAGGCCGGGAAGGTCGGCCATGGTCGACCTGTGCAGCCGCTCGTGACGCCACCAGAGGGTTGCCGGGTCGAACCGATTCGTCGGTGCAGGCCCCAGATCGACCGGCTCGTCCACCCGCACGGGCTTGAACAGCGAGGTGCACGGCGCGGCCGTCGCCGTCGCCCAGTAGGAAGGCCGATCCCTCAGGTCGGCGACGAACGATGCCGTTGTCTGGCTGGAGGCGACCAGGCCACCTGCATGCACACAGGGTGCGTGAAGCGTGCCGTTCACGAGCGCCCATCTCGGAGCACCGCACTCTCCGTGATCGCGCAGCGCCGTCATGAGCGCGGCCGGGCTGTCAGCCCGGCTCGCCGATCTCTCCGTCCGGGCGCGGCGGACGTCGCAGGCGGCGACGAGTCCCCGGAGCCTGTTGGCGTACGACTCGGCAAAGCCATCGATGGTGAGTCCGTTCGAGATGCTCCGGACTCCATGAGTCACCTCCTCGGTCGCGTAGTGGCGACCGGCTGTCTCGAGCACCATCGCGCTCCGGCGGTCCGCAATCAAGAAACTGTTGTGATACGTGAAGCCGGGCCGCTCGTAGCTGCACGCGCCGCCTTGCCCATGGCGCTCGAGCAGGTCGATGATCACGCTCGTCGCTTCTGCCACATCGTGCGTGCGCTCGAGAGCGAGGCGCAGCAGGTCCATGCCGAGGAGGCCGGGCTCGCCGTAGGGCTCTTTTGTGAAGACCGCCTCGTTGCCGATCACTACGCCGTGCTCGTTCGCCCCCATCTCGGCGCCCCACATCCACCACGGTCGCGAGATGAGAACGGCGCTCGTGGTGGCGGCTTGCGGGATGTCTATCCATGTGCAGCGGACACGGCTCCCGGGAGCGTGTTCGGCGGCGGGCAGCCACTCGAGGAGCTGGGACTCGTTCGGGTCACGATCGCTGTTCTTCGCGAACATCACCCCCGTAGGGGTGATGTTCACCATGCTGTCGCACATAGGACCGACCCTACCTCTCGTGCTGGCCGGTCCTATGTACGGTCATTGTCTGGTCGAGCCGCTCACGCTGCTGCGCGATGGGTGAGCTGCTCGCCTGTTCCCGGCATCGGTGGGCGAAGAGCTGCTGCGGCTGCCCGGCGACGGCGAATGATGTGCACTGCTGCCGGCGAGACGAGGAGCAGCCCAAGGATTCCGAGGCCGATCGGCAGGTCTGTGGTCGCGAGGTTCATCTGCGAGATCGCGTGGCGAGCCTGTGCTGCCATCGTGGCGACAGCTGCGGGCGTCTGGGTGTAGCGGAGCTCGTAGACGGGTGCCGGCGGTGCAGAAGCTATGCGGTTCATGATCGCAACCGCTGCCGGCACGCCGGGCACCGCGAGGTGCTGGTCGAGGATCGAGACAACGGTCTTGAGTGCCGTTGGGTCGGGCCTTGCAGCTACGCCGTCGATGACGTTCTCCAGCTTCAAGATCGTGCCCGTCTGGGGCTCAGCAGCCACCAGGCCGGAGCCGAAGATGAAGTACTGCATCGTCACCGGCTTGCTCAGCACCGCTGTCAGCGTCTTCAGCTGGGAGGCTGTCAACACGGGCAAAAGCGACGCTTCCAGAGTGCTGACCGGGATCCCTTCAGCATTCAGAAGGGCCGTGACCTGTGCCGGCGTAAGGGAACGGGGAAGGCCTCGTGAGGCGAGCCCTGAAACCTCATAGGCGGGCGCGGCGGTCATCGGCAGACGGCCGCTGTACCAGAGCGCCGACAGTCCGTCGACCTTCGCCGGGGTCGCGGCGGACTTCGCCGCTGGATGCAGCGTGTACGTCGTCCCCGATTCCGGCTTCCAGATCGGGAGGTTCGTCGTCTTCGTGAGACCCATCGGCAGCGTCACGTAGTAGCTGGCATAGCGGTTGGGCGTGTTGCCCGGCTTGAACGTGTAGGCCTTCGGGTTGGCGACTGCCTGCATCGTGCGGCGGTTGAGCGCGTACACGTTGGTCTCTGTCGAGTGCGTCGCTCCGGCCCGCATCGAGATGGTCTCTTTCACGAGGGCGACCGTCGACGAGCTCTCACCCGGCATGGCCTTTATGTGACGGTCGATCGTGAGCGGGACGGCCGAGGGATGCGCGAGCGTGGCGCCGGTCTTCGCGTTCACGTAGGTGACGAGGGAGCCCGAGTAGGCGACGCGCACATTCGTGGTGGTCGGGAACTTGACGAGCGCGGGAACCGCCACGGGTACCCAGAGCATCGCTATGACCAGCACGAGCACGCCCGCTCCGAGCGCGATGGCCGAGCCGTGTCCGAGTCGTCTCCGACCGCCCGGTCCGTGTTGCCGAGCCCGATGGCCTGGGGGGGCGAGGGTAAGGGGCGTTCTCGTCTCATCGGACGGAACTGCGGCGCCCTTCGGGGCCGTGGCCGGGTCTCCAGCCTTGCGGGATGCCTGCATGAGCGCACCTCCTTCGAACACATCAGCGCCTTTGCGCCGGTGTTATGGAAAGAGCCTGCGCCGGGCATGGGAGGCGAGACAGAGGCGGGCGACAGGTGACTTAGGGCCGAAAGTCACAATTTCCCGGGAGTTGTGACACCTTGTGTGCAGCTACCAGGCTTCTCCGTGCTTACCCGATCCGCTCCCTCAGAAGGGCTGCGAGCTCTTCACCGACGGTCCGGAGTGGCTCGGCGTCGCGGTTGGCGCGAGCCATGACGAGCCCGCCTTCCATGCCGGCGAGGACCAACGTCGCGAGCGCATGAGCTTGCACCGGGGCGACGCCGTGCTCGAGAAGCGATCGGGCGATGGTGCCGCGCCACTTCGACAGCGCCCCGCCACAGGCCTCGGCGAGTGCGTCCGATCGGTGGGCGGTCTCGAGCGCCACTGTGGCCACAGGGCACCCGTTCGCCCAACCGCTCGACTCCAGCTCGGTCGCCGCTACCTCGACCAGGTTCCTCACTGCGTCGGCCGGGTGTGAGTCCGTCAAGGCAACCCGCAGCAACCGCTCGTAGCCCGACCCGGAGAGCGAGATCGCTTCGGCTGCCAGCTGCTCTTTCCCGCCTGGGAAGTGATGAGCTTGGGAGCCCCACGGTGTGGCGCTGTCGGCGACGACCTGGCGCCATCCGGTAGCGGCGTACCCCTGTCGGCGAAGGAGGCGGGCAGTCGTGCGGACCATGCGCTTGCGTGTGTCGGTCGGACGAGGCATTCCGTCAGCCTACGGAGTAGACAGGACGGCCGTCTTACTAGGACGGTCGTCTTACTAGCTTGGGAAGATCAGCTGGTCTCAGGTGCCATAGTTGGCCCGTGGCCCGTTTCGAGATCTCTCCGGATCGATCGAGGGTCGTGATCAAGGCCCGCTCGAGTGTGCACCCGATCCACTCCGAGTCGAGGGGGCTTCAAGGCTTCCTCGATCTCGATGTCCTCGACGACGGCCGCTTGGACCTCTCGGGCGAGCCGAAGGGTCACCTCGAGCTCGCAACCGGTCGCCTCGAGTCCGGCAATCCGCTCTACGACCGCGAGATGCGGCGGCGGGTCGACGCCACGCGGTTCCCTCTCATCACCGGGGATCTGCAGGCCATCACCGAGGGCGATTCGGCCGGCCTCTATCTCGTCCGGGGCGAGCTGAGCTTCCACGGGGTCACCCGGACCTACACAGAGGAGATGTCGGTGTCGGTGCCCGAGCCCTCAGTCGTCGAGATGACGGGGAGTCACGTCTTCGACGTCCGCGACTTCGGTGTGGAGCCGCCGAGGATCATGATGATCCGCGTCCACCCGGACGTGTCCGTCGGCGTCGAGATCTCGGCGAGAAGGGCGCGGTGATGCGATGAGCCGGTTCTCGGTGCTTTGTGACCTTCGGCCCTGCCCTGAGAGCACTGCTGACGCGAAGCTGTCGGAGCATGAGTCGGCGAGAGACGTATTCGGGGCTACGGTTCTGATGAGAGGCATCGCGCTCGTAGCGGCGCCGGACAGTCGGGCGAACCGGACAGCCGGGACGTCGGCCTCGCCCGGCGCTGCCTGCAATCGTGAGGAGGGTTCACGTGTCCCGTCGCCGCGGTAGTCCCCATCTGCTCGCTGTCGCCCGAGGTGACGAGCCGGCCGACCTTCTCCTCACCGGCGGTCGCGTCTTCGTGCCCGGCACGCGCGAATGGCTCGACGTCGACCTCGCCATCGCCGACGGTGCCATCGCGGGGTTCGGGCCGAGGGATGCGCGCGAGACGGTCGACGTCTCCGGCACCTCACTGACGCCTGCCTTCGTCGATGCCCACATGCACCTCGAGTCGACGAAGCTCTGGGTGGACGAGTTCGTGCGTCTGGTGCTCCCGCGCGGGACGACGGCGGTGGCTGCCGACCCCCACGAGATCGCCAATGTCTTCGGCGTCCGCGGGGTCGCCGCCCTTGCTGAAGCGGCTGCCAGGCTGCCGTTCACCTTCGGTATCTGTGCCTCACCGTGCGTGCCGGCGTCACGGTTCGAGAGCCCAGCGGGTGTGCTGGACCACACCGATCTCGCAGCCCTCCTCGACGAGCACGGAGCCATTGGCGTGGCGGAGATGATGGACTTTCCCGGCGTGATAGCCGGAGACACCGAAGTGCTCGCCAAGATCGCGACGGCCGGCGACCGCCGCGTCGACGGGCACGCGCCGGGCGTCAGGGGCCGCCAGCTCGACGCTTACCTGGCCGCCGGAGTCGAGTCGGACCACGAGTGCACAGAGCTCGAGGAAGCCGAGGAGAAACGCCGCAAGGGCATGTGGATCTTCGCCCGCCAAGGATCGGCTTCCCGCAATCTCGCCGCCCTGTTGCCGACTGTCCTGCGCCACGGCACCGACCGCGTGGCTCTTTGCTCTGACGACCGGGAACCCGACACCCTTCTCCGGGACGGGCACGTGAACGACTGCGTGCGCCTGGCCGTGGCCTGTGGGGTCAGCCTGGAGGACGCACTCGTCCTCGCCACGAGCAACCCGGCCGACTACCACCACTTCGACCATCTCGGATGGTTGGCGCCCGGCTACCAGGCCGACATCTTGTGCTTCGAGAGCTTCGAGAACATGGAGCCGGCGCGGGTCTGGCAGGCCGGGAAGCTCGTGGCGCTGAACGGCTCGATCGTGCCCGGCGCCGTACCGAATGCTCCAGCACCGGAGTGGATGCGCAACTCGGTCCACCTCGCCCACCGGCCGAGTGCGGCCGACTTCGACCGGCGGCCGCCAAGTGGCGGTCGCGCCCGCGTGATCGGCGTCGAGGAGCATTCCCTCACGACCCGCTCGCTCGTGATCGACGTCAGCGAGGAGTCAGCCGAAGTCGCAAGGCTCGGGGTCGTCGAGAGGCATCACGGCACCGGCAGGATCGGCCTCGGCTACGTGAGGGGCTTCGGCCTCACGCGGGGAGCAATCGCCTCGACGGTGGCCCACGACGCTCACAACTGCATGGTCGTGGGTGCGATCGACGCGAGTGGACCGGCTGACATGGCCGCCGCCGTCGCCCGCTTGGCCGAGATCGGGGGCGGCCAAGTCGCCGTGCTCGAAGGCAAGGTCCTCGCCGAGGTCCTTCTCCCCATAGGTGGCTTGATGAGCGACGCGCCGGCCGCCGAGGTGGTGGCTCAGGTCGATCGGCTCGTGCGGCTGTCGTCCGAGGCGCTCGGCGTCACGATCAACGCCCCTTTCATGCAGCTCAGTTTCCTCGGCCTGTCCGTCCTTCCCGAGCTCCGGCTCACCGACCTCGGGCTCGTCGACGTGCTCACTTTCTCGCTCTCGGACGTGGCGGCGGTCTAACGAGATGGGAGTGCACCAGCCTCACTCGCTCGAAGAGGCGTACGACCTGCTCGACCGGGAGCCCGAGGCGGAGCTGCTAGCCGGTGGCACCGACTTCATGGTCGAGGTCAACGCTGCAAGGCGCCGGCCGAAGATCGTCGTCTCCCTACGTGACGTGCCCGAGCTCGGCGGCTGGCGTCGCGACGGTCACGACGTGGTGCTCGGAGCCGGCCTCACGTACTCCGAGATGCTGTGGCCCGACTTCGCCGATCTCGTTCCCTGCCTATCGCAGGCCGCCAGGACCGTCGGGTCCCCCCAGATCCGGAATGCCGGCACGATAGGGGGGAATCTCGGGACCGCCTCACCGGCCGGCGACACGCTCCCGGTGCTGGCCGCCCTCGGAGCCCGCATCGGTGTCGGCCGCCTCGGGGCGACGCGGACGGTGACGCTCGACGAACTCGTGACAGGGCCGAAGCAGAGCTCGCTCGAGCCGGGCGAGCTCATCGTCGACGTCCGGCTGCCGGCCGCGCTCGGGACCCAGGAGTTCTTGAAGGTGGGCCCGCGAAACGCCATGATCATCGCAGTCGCCAACGTCGCACTGGTCGTCGACTGGGATGCCCGCCAGGTACGAGTAGGCCTTGGCTCGGTCGGGCCGGTCATCATACGACCCGGAGACGCGGAAGCCTTCGCCGCGTCGAAGATCGACTGGCAGGCGTACGGCATCGCCGGCGGCGAGAGCGCGCTCGACGAGTTCGCCGGCCTCGTGCGAACGGCGGCACGCCCGATCGACGACCACCGGTCGACGGCCGAGTACCGGCGTCACGCCGTCGGTGTCTGCGCCCGCCGTGCTCTCGAGCGCGCCGCTCCAGCACCGGAGGCTGCAGGCGCGCGCGGATCCGTTCGAGGAGGAGCCGTGGGCGAGCTGACCGAGTCCACGCCGGAGCTAGTGGGCTACCGCCTCCACGTGAACGGCCAGGACTACGAGGTCCTCGACGCCGAGATAGCCGAGAGCCTCCTCCACGTGTTGCGCGAGCGGCTCGGAATGCACGGCCCGAAGAACGCATGCCTCGAGGGGGAGTGCGGCTCATGCTCGGTCCTCGTCGACGGTGTCCTCGAGTGCGCGTGCACGGTGATGGGCGCCGCGGCAGCCGGGCATCACATCGTGACGATCGAGGGCCTCACTCCCGAGGGCGGGTTGTCCGACGTCCAGGAGGCCTTCGTAGCCGAGGGAGCGGTGCAGTGCGGCTTTTGCACTCCCGGCCTCGTCGTGAGCATCCACAGCTTGCTGGCCCACAACCCTGCGCCGACCGACCTCGAGCTGCGTGAGGCCATCAGCGGCAACCTCTGTCGGTGCACCGGTTACGGACGGATCTTCGCTGCGGTCCGGGCGGTCGTGGAGTCTCGCTCGGGCATCCGGGGAGAGCGGCCGTGACAACTGTCGAGACCCCGACACGCGCCGACAACCGGCTCTTCAAGAGTGCACGCCGGCCAGACGGCATCCCGAAGGTCCGTGGCGAGTTTGCGTTCTCCTCCGACCTCGAGGCAGAGGGGATGCTGTGGGGTCACATCCTCCGTTCGCCTCACCCTTCGGCGGGCATCGTCCGTCTCGATGTCTCGCCCGCCCTCGAGATCCCGGGCGTGAAGGCTGTGATCACGAACGACGACGTGCCCGGCTGGAAGACCTACGGCCTCGACTACCCGGACCAGCCGGTCTTCGCCTCTGATGTCGTGCGCTACGACGGCGAGCCCGTGGCCGCCGTCGCGGCCGACCACCCTGAGACCGCACGTCGCGCCGCCGAGGCGATACTCGTCGAGTACGACCTGCGCGAACCGCTCGTCGACCCCGAGGCTGCCCTCACCGGTGAACCGGTCCACCCGCTCGGCAACGTCCTGCTCCGACAGAAGGTCCTGTGCGGCGACCCCGAGGCGACCGGCCCCGTCGTCATCGAGGGCACCTACGAGACGGGCATGCAGGACCAGGCATTCATGGGACCCGAGTCGGGGCTCGCAGTGCCCTCACCCGACGGCAGCGTCGACCTCTACGTGGCCACTCAGTGGCTTCACGTCGACCAGGACCAGATTGCCCGGTGCCTGGCGCTTCCACTCGATCAGGTGAGGATCCACCTGGCAGGCGTCGGCGGTGCCTTCGGCGCCCGCGAGGACATGAGCATGCAGGTCCAGATCTGCCTTCTCGCCCTCACGACCGGCCGCCCGGTGAAGATGGTCTACACCCGCGAGGAGTCCTTCCACGGCCATGTCCACCGTCATCCCTCCCACATGTGGTATCGGCACACCGCAGACAGGGACGGGCACCTGATCAAGGTGGAGACCAGGCTTCTCCTCGACGGCGGCGCCTATCACTCGTCGTCGACGGCGGTCACCATGAATGCCGCCTGCTTCGCCACCGGGCCGTACAAGGTTCCGAACGCGATCGTGGACGCGATAGCGGTGCGCACGAACAATCCCCCGTGCGGGGCGATGCGCGGCTTCGGGGCGGTCCAGGTGTGTTTCGGCTACGAGGCCCAGATGGACAAGCTGGCCGCAGCTGTCGGCCTCGACCCGGTCGAGCTCCGGCTGCGCAACGTGCTCGCCACCGGTGACAGCTTGATCACAGGACAGGTGATCAAGGGGGCGGCGCCTGTCGCCGAGGTGATCACGACTTGCGCGCAGGCCCCGCTGCCGCCCGGCGGTCCCGAGACCGCACATGAGCTCGCGCTTCCAGGTGGCGCAAGCAGGGCAGGAGAGAGGAGCCGCGTCCGCCGCGGGGTGGGCTTCGCCGTGGGCTTCAAGAACCTGCTGTTCTCGGCCGCCTTCGACGACTACTCGACGGCCCGTTGCCGGCTGGAAAGCGGCGCTGTCACCATCACGACGGCGGCCGTGGAGGTGGGTCAGGGGCTCGTCACGCTCATCCAGCAGATCGCCCGGGAGGTTCTCGGGGTCGAAGATGTCGCGCTAGGGGAAGCCGGCACGGTGGGGATCGGCTCGGCCGGGTCGACCTCCGCCAGCCGCCAGAGCTGGATGACAGGCGGTGCCGTCGACGCCGCATGCCGAGCGGTGCGCGACGCTCTCCTCGGCGCCGTGGCGGGGCGTCTCGGGGTGGGCGCGACGTCGCTCGCCATCGTTCACGGCAGGGTCGTGTCGCTCGAGTCCGATCTCGAGATCGGGCTCGACCTCGACCTCGGCCTCGCCGAGGCCGCCGGCGGCGAGGTCTTCGAAGAGACGGTGACGTTCCGCCATGCCGCCACCGAGGAGCTGGACGAGAACGGGCAAGGGGACGCCCACGTCTCGTTCGCGTTCGCCGCCCACCGGGCCGTCGTCGACGTCGATCTCGACCTCGGGCTCGTGAAGGTGGTCGAGGTGGCGACCTCCCAGGATGTCGGGCGCGTCTTGAACCCATTGCAGCTCGTGGGCCAGCTCGAGGGCGGCATCTCGCAGGGCGTGGGCTTCGCAGTGATGGAGGAGCTGGTGCTCGACGGCGGGCGACTGCGCAACGGGTCGTTCACCGACTACATCATCCCGACCGCCCTCGACATGCCGGAGGTGGCCATCCAAGCTCTCGTCGAGGTACCCGAGCCGGGCGCGCCCTTCGGGGCCAAGGGAGCCGGCGAACCGCCCTCGATCTCGTCGACGGCGGCGGTCGTGGCAGCCATCCGGGACGCGACCGGTCTCGAGCTCCCGCGGGCCCCCGTCCGCCCGCAGGACATCGCGTTGGCGCTCGTTGCTCTGAGCCCGGCGCACGCAGGAGAGGAGATGCCATGACGACCCCAGTCGCCGTCTATCTGCAAGACGCCCATCCCATCCGCCAGGGCATGGAGATCGCCCGCTACGCCGAGCTGAAGGGCTTTCACGCCGTGTGGCAGGCCGAGAGCCGGCTCGTGCGGGAGGCGACCGTGCCGATGGCTGCGTTTCTCTCGGCTACCGATTCGATCAAGGTGGGCTCAGGAGTCGTGAACAACTGGACCCGCAACCCGGCGCTGCTCGCGTCGACGTTCTCGACCCTCGATGATCTCGCGCCGGGGCGGGTCATCCTCGGCATCGGCGCGTGGTGGGAGCCGCTCGCTTCGAAGGTCGGCGTCCGGCGGGTGAAGCCGCTCAAGGCGATGAGGGAGACCGTCGAGGCCGTGAGGGCGCTTCTGGCCGACGAGGAGGTCACCTACGACGGCGAGTTCGTCCACCTCGACGGAGTCGAGCTCGACTACGTCTATCAGGAGCGGCGGCCGAAGGACGTCCCGATCTACATCGGGGCGACCGGCATGTCGATGATGGAGCTCGCCGGGGAGATCGGCGACGGCGTCGTGCTCAATTACCTCGTGTCGCCCGCCTACAACGACCGTGCGCTCGAGCACCTCGAGATCGGGGCGCAGCGATCGGGCAGGTCTGCCACAGACCTCGACCGCCCGCAGCTCGTCGTGTGCTCGCTCGACGAGGACAGGGCCGCCGCCCTCGACGCCGCACGCATGCTCGTTACCCAGTACCTCGGTCAGCAGCCGCACATCATGAAGGCGTCCGGCGTTCCGCAGTCCCTCCTCGACGAGATCGGCACAGTGCTGACCTGGCCGGCGACCCACGACCAGGTCGAGGCGGCATCGAAGCTCGTACCGGACGATGTCGTCCAGATGCTGACGGCGTCGGGGACGGCCGACGAGTGTCGTGCCCAGGTGGCGGAGTATGTGAAGCGCGGGTGCACCTGCCCGGTCCTGTACCCGCTCGGCCGGGACGTCCACGCCATGATCGACGCCTTCGCGGACTGGACCGCCTGACCTGGACCGCCTGACCTGATCCGCCGCTGCGCCCGGAGAGGTGACTTACCCCGCTACCTGCTCCACCTGCTTCTCCTGTGGCACGCCGGCCATCATGAGGCCTATGGCCTCACGCGTGCTCGTGTGGGGATCGGCCGAGCCGATGACCGAACCCTCGTACATCACGAGGACCCGGTCGGAGATGGCCATCACCTCGTCGAGGTCCTCGGAGATGATCAGCACGGCCGTGCCGCTGTCGCGCTGCTCGATCAGCCGCTCGTGGATGTACTGCGCCGACCCGACGTCGATGCCCCGAGTCGGTTGGGCCACGAGGAGGACGCGCGGCTGCCCGGAGAGCTCACGGGCCATGATCAGCTTCTGGATGTTGCCGCCCGACAGGTTGCGCGCCGGAGTGTCGAGGCTCGGAGTCTTGACAGAGAAGCTGTCGACGAGCTCCTCGCAGTGCTGGCGGATCGCGCGGGTTCGCAAGAAACCGAACCGGGAGAAAGCGCGGTTCCTCTGCTCGACGAGCAGCAGGTTCTGAGCGACGCTCAGGTCCGCGATGACGCCATCGCGCATGCGCTCCTCCGGCACGTAGCCAAGGCCGGCGTCACGGACCTGGGCGGGGTTCGCGCGTGCGAGCTCCCTGCCGTCGAGGAGTATCGAGCCGCTCGACGGTGGCCTGAGCCCGGCTATCGCCTCGGCCAGCTCCCTCTGGCCGTTGCCGGAGACGCCTGCGATGCCGACGATCTCGCCTTCCGCGACCTCGAGCCCTAGCCCGCGCACCACCTCGGTATTGCGGTCGCCCCGTACCCGGAGGTCCTTCACCTCGAGCCGAATGCGCCCGGCAGCTCGCTCGGAGGGTGACAGCTCGGACGACACTTCGTGGCCGACCATCATCTCCACGAGCGCGTTCCGGGTGGCGGACGACCTCGGGAGCATCCCAACCGTACGGCCGGCCCGTAGCACCGTGATCCGGTCTGAGAGCTCGAGCACTTCGTTGACCTTGTGGGAGATGAACACGAGGCCGCGGCCATCGGCCGCCAGTTGCCTCAGGACTCCGAAGAAGTCGTCGACCTCGGTCGGGGTGAGGACGGCCGTCGGTTCGTCGAGGACGAGCAGCGAGACGTCACGGTAGAGGGCCTTCAGGATCTCGACCCGTTGCCGCTCACCTACGGAGAGCTGCCAGATGACGCGCGCGGGTCCACTTTCAACCCGTAGCTCTCGGCTAGCTCGTCGAGGCGGGCCGAGACCTTTCCGAGATCGGTGAGCGGACCGCGGGAGGACTTCAACCCGAGTGCGACGTTCTCGGCCACCGTCAGCGTGTTCACCAGCATGAAGTGCTGATGGATCATGCCGATGCCGCGGTGTATCGCCTCGGCAGGCGAGGAGATGGACACCTTCTCGCCCCGGATGCGGATCTCGCCGGCGTCGGGTCGGTACAAGCCGTAGAGCACGCGCATCAACGTGCTCTTGCCGGCGCCGTTCTCGCCGAAGAGCGTGTGGACCTCGCCGGCGCGGACGTCGAAGTCGATGTGATCGTTGGCGACCACCCCGGGGAAGGTCTTGGTGATGCCCGACATCTGGAGGAGTGTTGTCTCCTCTCGAGCAGCTGGGCCCGCCTCCGGGGTGGTGGCCATCGTGTTCACTTCGCTTTCTTTATCGCCCGACTACTGCGGAACGGTGATGGATCCGTCAGTGATACCGGTGATCAACTTCTGTGCCTCTGCCTTGACGTTGGCCGGAAGCGCGTAACCGGAGTTGAACTGGATCTTCTCCCCGCCGTTGCCGAGCCCGATGACATAGGTTGCCCCACCGAGCTTGCCCGAGCGGATCGCGGTGAACATCTGGGTCAAGACTGGGTCCCAGTTGTAGACCTGTGACGACACGACGTTGCTCGGTGCCAGGGATGCCTGGCTCCACTGCGTTCCGAACCACGGGAGGTTGTCCGTCTTCGCGACGCCGATGGCACCCACGACCGACTGCGAGCTGCCGGTGAGGACGTCCGCCTTGTCGGAGACGAAGGTCCTTGCACAGGTGGACATCAGGCTGTCGTCGCTGAACGAACCGGTGTAGACGGGGTTGTCGGTCACGGTGAAGTGACCAGCTGCTGCAGCAGCTGCTGCGCCGGCACCGAAACCGTCGACGTACAGCTTGGCGTCACCGGTCTCGATCGGTCCACAGACCCCGAGAACATGGGTCTTGCTCAGTAGCGCGGCCATGTATCCCTGGACGTAGCCACCCTCGTTCGAGCTCGCCTCGTACGCGAACACGTTCGGGAGCCCGAATGTCGACCCCGCTGTTCCCCATGCGAAGGAGACCTTCGGGAACTGAGGTGCTAGTGACTCGATCGTCGCACCGTACTGGGAGCCGTGCGCGATCACGAGGTTGTAACCCTTGGACGCGTACTCACGGATGATGTTCGCCGCGTCGGACACGACGAACTCGTTCGCGGAGACCGATATCTGCAGGTGGTACGAGCCTTCAGGCTCTCGAGCGCGCTGTACATGGACTGCGTGAAGGCGAGGTCGTTCGTCGCGCTCGGCGCGATGAGGGCGACCTTGAGCACGCTTGGCGATGACGAGCTCGGTTTGGTCGTGGTGGTGGTGCCGCTCGAGCCGGAGCTGCCGCAGGCTGAGGTGGCCAGCAGCAAGCCCAGCGCCACGAGGGGCACTGCCAGCTTCCTAATCAAGTGGTGTCTCATTTTTGCTTTCCTTCCATTGGGTCATAACTTCGAATCTCCCCTATGTCGTTCCATCGGGTGCCGTGCTGGGGAGGCGCAGACACCGCATCGGGATCTGTGGGCGATCGTGTCAACCTCCTCTCTCGTAGGGCTTTCCGAGGACTGCCGGCTGGCGGAATCGGCGGGCGACCGTCAATAGCGCCAGGATCGTGATGACGGCGGGAGCGGTGGCGGCGAGGTCGGACGCGCTGAGCGGGATGATGCCGAGCGACTTCCACTCGAGGACGACCGCGATGGCCAACCCGTACAGCACCGAACCACCCATGACGCCGACCGGGCGCCATGCACCGAAATAGACGAGGGCAACGGCGATGAAGCCCTCGCTCTGGGTGAGGTTCTCCATGAAGATGCCGTCGTATAGGAGGAGCGCCGCGCCGGCGAGCCCGGCCATGGTGCAGCCGATGAGCACTGCCGTCCACCGGATGCGCGGGACGTTCACTCCAACACTGTCCGCCGCGGCCGGGTTCTCGCCGGCTGCCCGGATCTTCAGACCGAAGCTGGTCCGGTTGAGGACGAAGGTGAGAACCGGGACCAGCGCGAAGGCCAGGTAAACGAGGATGGTCTGTTTGAACAACATCCCCCCGACTGCCGGTATCCGGTCGAGGAGAGGGATGTTGATCGGCTTCAGCTCCGAGATCGGCAACGGCGTGCCGACGAGTTTGATGAACAGCAAGTCGCTGAACCCGAGTCCGAACAGATATACGCCTATCCCGCTGATCCCCTGCTCGGCCTTCAACGTCACGCTGATGAAGGCCGTGATGACGCCCATCACCGCTCCGACACCCATCCCGGCGAGGACGCCGTAGAGCAGGTTGCCGGTCTTGAGGGCCGCGAAGTAGGTGGCGAAGGCGGAGAGGAGCATGATTCCGTCGACGCCCAGGTTGATCACACCGCTGCGTTGCCCGACGGTCTCGCCGAGAGAAGCGAGGAGGAACGGGGTGGCGAGAGCGATCGCGGCGGCTACGGTCGCTGTGAGGACGGCGTAGGTGAAGAAATGGCTCATTCCGTGTTCGCCTCCGTCGCAGTCGCCAGCGGCAGAGATGGCGCGCCGGCTGGCGGGCTCACGTCAGGTGGCCGGGCCCGGGACGGCCTACGGAGCCCGAAGGACATCGCACGGTTGCGCCGGCGCATGTACTCGAGGGCGACGACGAAGACCACTACGAGCCCTTCGAGAGACGTCACCATGTCCGCGGGCACGCCGGTCGCGACCTGGAGGGCGTCACCACCCACGAGCAGCCCGCCGAAGAGGAAGGCCGAGATGATCGTCCAAAGCGGGTTGAGACCACCGAACAGCGCCACGACGATCCCGTTGAACCCGTCCGAGCCGGTGAAGCCCGTAAGGCTCCCGTCGGTCACCATGCGATGCGAGATGCTGCCGAAGACGAGCAGCGCCCCTCCGACTCCGCAGAGGGCCCCGCTGATGGTCATGGCAAGTGTCATCGTCCGCTTGACGGCCATCCCGGCATACTTGGAGGCCTCCCGTGAGAGCCCTACCGCCTTTAGGCGGAAGCCGAAGCTCGTCCGCCAGAGCAGTACGTAGATGCCGACGGCCACGACCACCGCGATCAGGACGCCGAGGTGCAACTGGGTGCCCGGAATGAGGATGGGCAACCACGAGTTTCTCGGCAGCAGCTTGGTCTCCGGGATCAGCCCGTAGGTGGAGTTCTGAGTGCGGTCGACCATCGGTCCGGCCAGCAGCCAGTTCATGATCTGGACGGCGACGAGGTTGAGCATGATCGTGCTGAGGATCTCGTTCACGTTGAAGTACGCCTTGAAGGCTCCCGGGATCGCGCCCCAGATCGCACCACCGGCGGCGCCGGCGAGCAGCACGAGTGGGATGAGCACGAAGCTCGGCAGGTTCGGGAGCGCGAGCGCCGTGGCCGAGCCCGCCAGCCCGCCCATAGCCAGTTGGCCCTCGCCCCCGATGTTGAGGACGTTGGCGCGGAACGCGACGCAGATCCCGACGCCGACGAGGAGCAATGGAGCAGCTTTCACGGCTGTCGCACCGAGCGCGTAGCTGCCGTCGAATGCCCCGTTGACAAGGGCGTGGTAGCCGACGATCGGGTTGGCTCCGAGGACCAGCATCATGACCGCACCGAGGAGCAAGGCCGCCACAAGTGACCCGGGGAGGGCGAACCAGCTGAGAAGGAAGCTCTGCACCCTCGTTCGCCGGCTCGCTTCGAGCAAGGCAGCTGCGGCGTCTTCGGATGCAAAGGCCAGGTTCCCGGAGGCGCCGGCCGCACTCTTGCGCGACGGCCACGTCACGAGGCGGCGGGCGGTCTGCATCCAGTCTGAGCGGGACTGCCTACCCTTTGGCCTCATATCCACTCCGTCCGACCCTTGCGGTGCTTTCGGTACGGCGAAAACCCAGGCAAAACTGCTGCTTGGTTTGAGTTAAGTGGAGCGAGCTGCGCTTTCGAAGGGCCGAAATGCCCTTTTTGGAGGGCAGGAATGTTGTCTGACGCCGGGCGCAGCTCAGAGTCGGGCGAAGAGGCGGTCCGCTTGCTCGCGAGCTTTCGCCCTTACCTCGCCGGCGTCGACGCGGGTTGGGAGGCCTTCTGCGAGGACGACTTCGCCCTCCACCGTGACCTCGAGCGGCCGCACGCCGGGGCTGAACGCGAGGTGCCACGGGTCCATCGGGGAGTAGCTCCAGACGACCGTGTCGTGGCGCACCTCGGGTACGAGCGCCTCGCCTCCTTCGAGCCAGGCCCAGGCGTCGAGCGGCGTCGCCGTGACATCGTCCTCGCGGTGGCGCACATAGGCGAGGCGGAACTCCTCCAGCATGTCGCCACCGATACCGTCAGTGCCGAGCACGATCGGGTTGGGCCAGCGCGCAGGGCGGGCGTAGCCGACGGCGTTGTTCATGTTGGAGCGGGGATTGTGGGCGATCGAGCCGGGAAGCGGCCGGTCGAGGTGTACGCAGTGGGCGAGCAGCCAGTCGTCCTTCGCCACCGGCTCGAGGCGCCTACCGGCGGTGGCGTCGACCCGGTCTTCTGCGACGTGGATGTGAACGCCTGCCCCGAGGTCCGCCGCGAGGCCGGTGACGGCTTCGAGAGTGGCATCAGAGAGAGTGAAGCAGGCGTGGGCGCCGACGAACCCCCGCCCGCCCGCCCGCAGGAACCGCTCGTTCTCCGCCAGCCCGGCTGCCATCCCGGCAGCGCCGTTGCGGTCGGTTACCTCGTAGCAACAGACCGCACGGACGCCCACCTCGGCGCAGGCGTCCGCGATGACCGAGAGCGAGCCCTCGATGGCCTCGGGGGAGGAGTGGTGGTCGACTATCGCTGTCGTTCCCCGCTCGAGGGCCTCGAGCGCCCCGAGCATCGCAGACCACCGGACCATCTCTAGGTCGAGGGCGCGGTCGAGCCGCCACCAGACGAGCTCGAGAATGTCCGGGAAATTCGCTGGCACTCGCGGTGGCGCCGGCATCCCGCGGGCGAGGGTCGAATAGAGGTGGTGGTGGCCACAGACGAGCCCATGAGTGACCGCGCGAGCATCGCGCGAGCCCAGCTGGCGTGCGCCGGAGTCTGTGGTCACTCGCCGGCTTCGGCGCCTACGGCTGCCGGTGCCCTCCTCATCGGCAGCGAGGATCGCCACTCACCGTCGAGGTCGTGCAAAGCCGCGGCAACTGCCCCTGCAGTCGGCACGAGCCCGATCTCGCCCATGCCCTTGATGCCGTACGGGGCTCTCGGCTGTGGCACCTCGATCAAGACGGGCTCGATCGGTGGCACGTCCTTCGGGCGGAGGATGCCGAGGCTGCGAAGTGTCATGTTCTGCGGCCTGCCGTCCGCATCTGCCGGGAAGTCCTCGGAGAGCGCGTACCCGAGACCCATGTGCACGGCCCCTTCGATCTGGCCCTCGCAGAGCATCGGGTTCACGGCGCGGCCGACGTCGTGGACGGCGACCACCCTGTCGATCGTGCCTGACTCCCGATCGATCGAGACGACCTGGGCCGCGTAGGAGAACGCAGCGTGGATCGTCGGGTTCTCGACGCCCTCATCGAGAGAATTGGTCCAGTCAACCCGGTACTCGCCTTTGTAGTCGACACCGGTTCGGCAGCCATCCTCCTTCGCACGGCGGCACGCCTCGGCGACTGCTCCAGCCCCCATGAGAGTGCCTCGCGATCCTGTCGTCTGGCCACAGCCGAGCTCGAGGCTGGTATCGACGATGACCTTCACGCGGTTGGGGTCGATGCCGAGCTCCTCGACGGCAACCTGGAGGGCAACCGTGTGGACCCCTTGGCCCATCTCGGTCCAGCAGTGGCGGACTTCGACGTCGCCGTCCCCGGAGAAGCGGACCACTGCCGGCACGACCTCCACCAACCCGTTGCCGAGGCCGGAGTTCTTGAGGCCGAGACCGACGCCCACCGCCTTCCCGGCCTCGACGGCCGCATCGTAAGCGGGCCGCGCCGCTTCTAGGCAGGCGAGGGCCCCGTCAGAGCCGTCGTCCATGATCTGCCCCGGCCCCCACACCATGCCGGGGCGGATGACGTTGCGGTGTCGCATCTCCCAGCCCGAGATGCCGACCTCGGCCGCCAGGCGGTCCATGACGCCTTCCATAGCGAACTGCGCTTGATTCGAGCCGAAACCCCGGAATGCTCCGCAGACTGGGTTGTTCGTTCGCACAGCGATGGCCTCGACATCGATCGCCGGGACCCGGTAGGGGCCCGAGGCGTGCCCGGCCGCTCGCTCCAGCACCTTCATACCGACCGACGCGTACGGTCCCGAGTCGCCGATCAGCCGGGCTCGCAGTGCCGTCAGCATGCCGTCGGCGTCGCAGCCGGCCCAGTACTCGAGGCGGATCGGGTGGCGCTTCGGATGCAGGAGCAGTGACTCTTCGCGCGAGAGCGTGCACTTCACGGGGCGCTTGAGCACGAAGGCGGCTAGCGCTGTCTGCGCCTGGTTGGACATGTCCTCTTTGCCCCCGAACGCACCGCCGTTCGAGACCTGGTGCACGAGGACTCGGTCCATCGGGACGCCGAGCACCGAGGCGATCTGGTCGCGGTCGTCCCAGGTGCCCTGGCCGCCTGAGTACACCGTGAGAGTCCCGTCCGCCTCGGGCACGGCGAGGGTGGACTCCGGCTCGAGGAAGGCGTGCTCGACCCTCTGGGTCTGGAAGACCTCGTGTACCTGATGGGCAGAGGCCGAGAGCGCCGAGTCGACGTCGTCGCGCGCATAGGTGGACCGTGACAAGACGTTGCCCGGGAGCTCCCAGACTGCGTCCTCGGCGTCATCGATGGCGGCCTGCGGGTCGGTAAGCGGCCGCAGAGGCCTGTACTCCACCTCGACGAGCGAAGCAGCCCGGCGGGCGGTCTCGCGGTCGCCCGCGACGGCTACCGCGATGACGTCGCCGAGGTAAGACGTGCGCCCGCCCTGCGGGATGAGGATCGGCCAGTCGGTGTAGATGATGCCGACCCGGAGCGCACCTGGCACGTCGGCGGCCGTCAGCACCGCCTCGACGCCCGGCAGGGCCATGGCGGCAGAGCTGTCGATGCGGACCACGTCGGCGCGCGCGTAGGACGCGAGATGGAATGCAGCGTGCAGCATGCCGGAGACGCGGAGGTCGTCGACGTAGGCCCGATCGCCGAGAGCAAGCTGGAGGCTCTCGTACTTGTGGCCCCTCGAGCCGATGCCACCGGTCGGGACGACTTCCGGCTGCTTCCCGCTCGCCAGCAGCTCGACGGCATCGAGAATCTTGGTGTAACCGGTGCAGCGGCAGAGATGGGCACCGAGATGGCGCGCGGCGTCCTCTCGGGTCAGGTCCGCCCCCTTCTTGTCGAGCAGTGCCTTCACCCGGACGACGATCCCCGGCGTGCAAAAGCCGCATTGCAGTGCTCCCGTCGAGGCGAACGCCAGCGCGAAGCGCTCGCGTTCGGCCTCGTCGAAGCCTTCGAGCGTCGTAACCGACTTGCCGGCGACGCGGGTGAGGGGAATGGAGCAGCTGACGAGGGCCTTGCCGTCGATCAGCACGGTGCAGCAACCGCACTGGCCGGACGGAGAGCAGCCGTCCTTCGGCGACGTGACGTCGAGCTCCTCGCGCAGAGCCGCCAAGAGGTTCGGGTGGGAGTCGGCGACCTCCACGGACTTTCCGTTGAGAGTGAAAGCGGTGGTCATTCCCGGTCCTTCTCAGTCGTTCGTGAAACGTGTCCCGGTCTTGCCGGCAAGCGCCCGTTCCACGTTATCGGGGTCGGTCACGATTGCCTCCGTACCGCCGCCGTCGAGGTAGTTGAGGATCGCTTGGATCTTCGGCGCCATCGAGCCGGCCGCGAAGTGCGTCCCCTCGGCCAGGTACTCCCGAGCCTCGCTCGCGGTGAGATGGTCTACGGCACGTTCTGCCGGGGTCCCGAAGTTGAGTGAGACCTTCTCGACGGCGGTCGAGATGAGAAGCAGGTCGGCTCCGAGGTTGTTCGCGAGCAAGGCCGACGCGAGGTCCTTGTCGATGACCGCTGCCACGCCCGTGAGATCACCGTCGGCGTCGGCAACGACCGGAATGCCTCCACCACCGACCGTCACGACCGTGATGCCCGCGTCGACCAACTTGCGGATCGCCGTCATCTCGACGATGCGGACCGGTGTCGGGGATGCGACGACGCGGCGCCAGCCGCGGTTGGCGTCCTCGATGAGGTCCCACCCCTGTTGCCGGCGGCGTTCTGCCATCTTCTCGTCCATGAACGAGCCGATCGGCTTGCTCGGGTGGGAGAAGGCAGGGTCGTCGGCGGCAACCTCTGTCTGGCAGATGACGGTCGCCGCCTCGTTGGGCATCCCCAGCCGGCGGAACTCGTTGTAGAGGTTCTGCTGCAGGGCATAGCCGATCGCGCCCTGGGTGTCAGCCCCGCAGACGTCGAGCGGAACCTCGTGAAGCTCGCCGGCAGCGAGCTCGGATCGGCGCAACACGAAGCCCACCTGTGGTCCGTTCCCGTGGCCGATCGCGACGTTCCAGCCGCCGCGGATCATCCCGACGACGTGGTGGCACGTCTCGCGTGCGGCGATGTACTGGTCGAGGACGCTCTGGTGCTGCTTGTCGCGGATGAGGGAGTTGCCTCCGATCGCGACCACTGCTGTCCGAGCGCTCATGGTTCAACCCATCGTCAGCGCCATCACGGCCTTCTGGCTGTGGAGGCGGTTCTCGGCCTGGTCGTAGACGATCGACTGCGGGCCGTCTATGACCTCGTCGGTGACCTCGACGTTGCGGTCGGCCGGCAGCGGGTGCATGAAGACGGCGTCGTCGTTGGCACTCGCCATATGTTGGGAGTCGGTCATCCACGAGGTGTACTTGTTGATGAGGCGGGTGTCCTCGGCCTCGTCCGATGTTGTCACCATGGCTCCCCAGCTCTTCGCGTAGATGACATCGGAGCCGACGAAACCCTTGTCGAAGTCGTCCATCAACTCGAACGATACGTGTGCGCGATGGGCGTTCTCCTTTGCCTGCTCGACGATCTCTGGCATTAGGGCGAACTCGGGTGGGTGAACAAGGCGGACGTTCATGCCGAACCGGGGCAACAGCAGAGCGAGGCTCTGGGCGACGCTGACAGGCTTCAGGTAGGAGGGGTCGTGCGCCCAGCTGATGGTTGCCGTGTGCCCGCGCGGGTCACCGAACCGCTCGATGATCGTCATGAGGTCCGCCAGCGCCTGGTGCGGGTGGTAGACGTCGCACTGCATGTTCAGCACCGGCACCCTGCTCGCGGCCGCGACGTCGCGGATGTACTGATTGCCGAGCCCGAAGTCGCAGTGGCGGATGGCGATGCCGTCGTTGTATCGCCCGAGGATCTCACCGATCTCCTTTGGGGTGTCACCGTGAGCTATCTGGGTGGTCCGGCTCTCGATGAACTGGGCGTGGCCCCCGAGCTGGGCCATGCCGGCCTCGAAGGAGGTCCGGGTCCGGGTGCTCGAGAAGAAGAACAGCATGGCGAGCACCTTGTCGCGCAAGAGAGCGTGTGGCACGCCGAGGGCCCGTTCCCGCTTCAGCTGGAACGCGACCTCCAGGAGCGTGTCGATCTCGTCTTTCGTCCACTCCTGCAGGTCGATCACGTCACGTCCGCGGAGGTGCGTTTGCATGGCTGTCGCTCCTTTGTTCTATTCCGTCGCGCCGAGCACGAGCGAGAGCAACGCCATGCGCATCACGACGCCGTTGAAGGCCTCCACCCAGTAGCGGGCGTGCCGTGTCTCGTCGACATCTGTGGGGAGCTCGTCCATGCGCGGGAGGGAGTGGAGCACGATCGAGTCGGACTTGCCCTTCTCGCGCAGCAGCTCCCGGGTTACCCGGTAGGCAGCTGGCGTGTGACCGCGGTCCTCTCCTGCGGCCTCGACCCGGGACTGGGTGTAGTCGGCCTGCACCACCGGTTCCATGTAGATGACGTCGGCGTCGGCGATGCACGCTTCGACGCTCTCGAATTCGCGGTACTGGACGTCACGTTCGTCGATCTCGGCCTTGAACTCGGGCAGGAGCGACATGTCCTCGGGGCAGACGACGAACGCCTCGGTGTCGAACTGCGACATGGCGTAGAGGATCGAGTGCATCGTGCGCATCCGCATGTCGCCGACGCAGAGCACCTTCAGGCCGTCGAGCGTTCCCTTGTCGCGCCAGATCGTGTAGAGGTCGGTCAGCACCTGAGTGGGGTGCTCGCCCCAGCCGTCGCCACAGTTGATGACCGGGACCGACGCCCACCTTGCCGCTTCGGCAGGGGCTCCCTGCTGGAAGTGGCGCATGGCGATGACGTCGCCGTAGTACTCGAGCATGTGGACGGTGTCCTTGATCGACTCCTGGTAGAAGTCGCCTGCCCTTGTCATCTTGGCGTCGGAGAAGCCGAGCACGTGCCCACCGAGCCGGTGCATAGCGGCCTCGGTCGCGAGGCGCGTTCTCGTGCTCGGCTGGTAGAACGCGGTGAGGAGGGTCTTGTGCTTCAGGAGATCGCCATTGCGGCGCTCGGAAGCGAAGGGCCTGAGCCGGTCGGCGGTTGCGAAGATCTGGAAATACTCTTCCCGCTCCATGTCCTTTAGCGAGAGAATGTCCCGGCCAAGGAAGCTTCTCATCGTGGCGCTCACCTCGTCTTCCGTCTGCGATCGTACGACCCCCGCCAACCGTCCGGCTGGCGCCTCTCCCCATCTTCCCGGCTTGCAGCGCCTCCTCCTAGGGCCGTTCGGCCCATTTGGAACAGGACCCGGCCGGCAACCCCGATCCGGCGCCGGAGACAGCTGCACGCCTTGGGTAGGGTAGCGATCCTGATGGTGATCACTTGAGGCCATTCGTGGTGCGCGGCGCGACGCTGCTCGACGGGACGGGCGCCGACCCCGTCGCCGCAGATGTCGCCGTCGACGGTCGTGGCCGCATCGCCGCGATCGGGCCCGGTGCTGACGCGCACCCAGAGGCGGAAGTGGTGGACGGTGCAGGGCTCGTTCTCGCCCCGGGATTCGTCGACCTCCACTCGCACTCGGACCTGTACACGTTGTTCCGTGAGGAGGCGGGCGAGGCGCCGGTCGGGGACTCCCCGAAGCTCGTGCAGGGCTGCACGGCCCAAGTGTTCGGCCAGGACGGCATCTCGGCGGCGCCCGTGTCGGACGAGGACCTCGACGACCACATGTCGTTCCTGGCCGGGCTCGATGGGTCCATCCCGCCGGACTCGTGGACGTGGCGATCCTTCGGCGAGTACCTGTCGGCTGTCCGGGCGAGTTCGGTGACGAGGACGGCGCTCCTCGTCGGGCACGCCACCATCCGACGCCTCGTCATGGGCGACTCTGCGCGCGAGGCGACCGACACAGACCTCTCCGCCATGCAGCAGGCACTCGCAGAGGCGTTCGACCAAGGCGCCTGCGGACTGTCCTCCGGACTCGTCTACGTGCCGGCCGCCTATGCGACGACCGATGAAGTGGCGGCGCTCTGCGAGGTCGCTGCCTCGCGGAGCCTGCCGTTCTTCGTGCACGTGCGCTCGGAGAGCGACCTCGTGATCGAGGCGACCGAGGAGGTGATCGACGTGGCTGCCCGCACCGGCTGCCACCTCCACTACAGCCACATCAAGGCAGCAGGCCGCAACAACTGGCACAAGGCGCAACTGCTGATCGACCGGCTCGAGGCGGCACGGGCGTCGGGCGTGAAATTGTCGGCGGACGTCCACCCTTACATCGCCGGCTCGACCTCGGCGATCGTGCTCCTGCCTCCCTGGACCCAGGAGGGCGGCCACGTGGCGGCGATGAACCGGCTCGCCGACCCGATGGTGCGCGCGAGGTTACGCCATCAGCTCATGGAGGACACGACCTCATGGGACAACTGGTGGGCCTTCTCCGACGGGTGGTCGGGACTGCGAGTAGCCCGAGCAGGGCGGCCCGGCATCGTCGGGCGCTCGTTCATGGACGTCATCGAGGCACAAGGGGTCGCGGATCCGCACTGCCAGGAGGCATTCGACGTCATCTTCGATCTCCTCGTGAGCGAGAACCTTGCAATGTCGCTCGTGTCGTTCAACAACGTCGAGGAGAACGTCGCTTCGTTCATGAGCCAGTCCTACACCTCGATCGGGACCGACGCGGTCGTCGACCACGGCGGGCATCCGCATCCGCGCTTGCACGGGACGTTCCCGCGGGTGCTCGGTCGCTTCGTCCGCGAGCTCGGTGCCATGTCGCTCCCAGAAGCGGTGCGGAAGATGACGTCCCAGGCGGCCGCGGTCGTGGGCCTCGGCGGACGGATCGGTGAGGTCCGCTCGGGATTGCCCGCCGACTTGGTGCTCTTCGACCCCGGCGTCGTCGCGGACAGGGCGACCTTCGAAGCTCCCTACGAGTACCCGGTCGGCATCACCGGCGTGTGGGTCGGAGGCGCTCGTGTCGTTGCCGGTAACGGTGATGTCCTCGGCTCGCCGCCGGTGGCGGGCACCCCGGACACATGAACAAATGATCGGTACGCGACCCGCGCGCTTCGGTTATGTTGTCACGTAGCTAGCCACTACCAGACATAACACGACCTTCCACCCTCAGAAGGGGGCTCAGAATGAGTCAATCGTCGGGAGTCGAAGTAGCCGGAGGCCCATCGCTCACAACGATCGAGCACCGACCCGAAATAGGGCACAACGACTCTAGAGACGGCGAGGGCGGAAAGTACAGCCTTGGTACGTGCACGGTGGCTCGTGGTCTGGGTGAGCCACCAAGCTTTCCATCCGGCACAAGGGAGGTTCGGCAATGACCGATGGCACCGATGTCGTGACCGGTGGCGACGGCGGGGGAATGCCGGCCGAGGTCCCGGGCCGTGAGGCCGCTCCGGTAGAGGAGGGCTACGAAGCATTCAAGCTGGAGCAACGTGGCATCGAGCTGATTCCCGACGCTGACAGAAGGATGCGCCCATCGGGTCTCTTCTGGATGTGGGCCGGTGCGATCTGGAACGTGGAGTTCCTCGTCTATGGAGCACTCATCGTCTCGTTCGGCCTCTCGTTCTGGCAGGCGGTGCTGGCCATCCTCGTCGGCAACACCGTGTACGCCTTCCTCGGGTGGGCGAGCCTCCCCGGTCCTTCGACGGGTACTACGGCGTTTATGGTCAGCCGAGCCCCCTTCGGTCGCAACGGCAACCGCGCGCCTTCCCTCTTCAACTGGATCACCCAGGTCGGCTTCGAGATCGAAGGCATCGTCATCATCGTGCTCATCATCGAGGCGATGTTCCACAGAGAGGGAACGATCCTCGGCACAGGCGCCAAGGTCGTCGTGATCATCGCGGCGGTGGCGGTTCAGTTCGTGGTGCCCTTCCTCGGCCACGCGACGATCACCAGGGTGCTGCGCTACCTGTCGTTCATCTTCATCGTGGTCTTTGCCATCATGGCGGCCCTTGTCATCCCGCACGCCCATCTGAGCAGCCTGCATGGTGTGCACACCTCGTGGTGGCTGTGGACGACGGGGCTGGTGCTGATCGTTTCCGCCGGCGGGCTCGGCTGGACTGAGAACGCCGCCGACTATTCGCGGTACCTTCCCCGGGATACACCCAGGGCAAAGACTTTCTGGGCCGCGACGCTCGGAGGGGCGATCCCCTCGATCCTGCTCGAGCTCCTCGGAGCCACGGCTTATCTTGTGAGCCCGCAGGTCACCTCGGCAGTCGGCGTTCCGGCGTCGTTCGCAAGCTGGTTCTTCTGGCCCTTCTTGATCCTCGCGCTCCCGCAGCTCTTCGCCATCAACTCGATCGACATGTACTCCTCCGGGGTCACGTTGCAAGCGATCGGGATCCCGTTGAAGCGATGGGGCTGCGTGCTCATCGACACCGTCATCTCCGGTGCCGTGACTGCCCTTGTGATCTTCAAGGGCAACTTCTACACGGATCTCTCGGGCTTCCTCGACTACATCGTCGTCTGGCTAGGCCCGTGGTTCGGCATCTTCCTCGTCGACTACGTGCTTCGTCGCGGCCGCTACGACGTGACTTCGCTGGCTGACAAGCGAGGCGGACTCTACTGGCGTGACGGTGGCTTCAACTGGAAGGCGCTCGTCGCCCTGGCCCTTGGCATGTTTGCGGCGATGATGTGGATCGATGCCGCTTTCTACGTGCCGTCCTACACGGGACCGCTTTCGAACGCCACGCATGGCGCTGACTTCAGTTGGCTCTTCGGGCTGATCGTCTCCGGAGTCGTGTACTGGGTCCTATCCGTGTCAAGCGTCCGTAAGGAGACCGAGACACTGCCGACAAGGAACTTGTAAACGACCCGTATGTGACAGGCGCAACTGCGGGTAACCGGCGCTGTGGTGCGTATCGTCGAAAACCGTCCGGATGGCGCAGTTACTGCGTTTTGGGGAGCGGCGACCTCGCTACGTAGCGCCCCCAACCCTCCTCCCCCGTGAAGAGGCCGTCCACCGCGACGGGGCGCCCGCGGCTCAGCACCAGCTCCGGCCACCCGGTGACCGTCGTGCCCTCGTAGGGCGAGTGGTCGACCGCCATGTCGAGATCGGCCGCGCCGAGCCCTTGGCGGCGTTCGGGGTCCCACACGACAACGTCAGCATCCGCCCCGACCGTGAGCGAGCCCTTGGCGGGCCACAGCCCGAACGTCCGGGCGGGCGCCTCGGCACAAAGGCGGACCCAGTCAGCGGTGCTGATCCTGCCGGCACGCACTCCTTGCCAGACGAGGGTGAGCCGGGTCTCGATGCCTGGGAGGCCCCCCGGGATCTCGGTGAAGTCCGCTGCTCCCTCAGGCCGGCTGAGCACACCCGCACGGCGGTCGGTGCGCCAGAATGGGCAGTGGTCGGTCGCGACCGTATGGATGTACCCGTGGGACAGCCCCTCCCAGAGCTCCTCGGCGTGCCAGGGATCCCGCAACGGCGGCGTGCAGACGAAGTCGACAGCGTCCGGGCCTTCCAGGCGGCTCGAGTCCAGGTAGAGGTATTGCGGGCAGGTCTCCGCCCGGACGTCCACCCCACGCTCCTGGGCTGCTCTCACCGCCGCCAGGGCCGGGGCCGACGAGACGTGGACGATGTAGATCGGCGCCCCTGTCACCTCCGCCAGCGCAGCAGCCCGCCCGACGGCCTCGGCCTCGAGGATGGCCGGGCGAGTCCGGGCATGTTCGATCACCGCCGTCCGCCCTGCAGCGAGTGCCTCCCGCCGGAGCTCCTCGATGGCGCCGCCGTTCTCACAGTGAAGCGTGACGAGCGCCCCCTGTCTGCGCGCTGCGCGCATCAGGCGCACGACCGTGGCGTCGTCCACCTGCAAGCGGTCGGGATAGGCGAGGTAGAGCTTGAACGAGGTGATGCCGGCCTCGACGCCTGCGGCTACGACCGACTCTGGCACCGCCTCGGTGAAGGTGAGATGAAGGCCCCAGTCGACGGCCGAAGGCTCGGCCCATGTGCGCCACCGCCCGACCGTCGCCATCGGGTCCTCACCACGAAGTACGGTCACGTAGTCGATGATCGTCGTCGTGCCGCCTATGGCGGCCGCACGGGTACCGCTCGCGAAGTCGTCCGACACCCACACCGTGCCGACGGGCATGTGCAGATGGGTGTGAGCGTCGATCCCACCGGGGATCACGAGCTTTGAAGCAGCCTCGTGAACCTGCTCACCGGGTTGGGGATCGAGCCCGGCCGCCACCTCGGCGACCCGGCCATCAGGGCCGGTGCGTACGTCGGCCAGTCGCTCGCCGGCGGCGTCGACGACCGTCCCCCCGCTGATCAGCAAGGCCACAGCCTCTTCGCAAGCCGTGCCAGCTCGGCGTGCGCGGCTGCGAGGTCGACACCGAGGAGTTCGCCGTCGGCCGCGATGCGCCTGCCGCCGACGAGGAGGTGCCGGACACGCCGCTCGGGACCGAGCACGAGCCCGGCAAGCGGGTCCGGCATGTCGGCGAGATCGTCAGCCGGCCACACGGCAAGGTCGGCGGGGGAGCCTGGCTCCAGCCGGCCGAGCTCGGGCCGGCCGAGGCAGTCGGCCCCCCCGGCTGTCGCGAGCCGGAGGGCTTCGGCCGGAGAGAGGACGTCGGCGCGTCCGGCCCGCAGGCGGGCCAGGAAGAGCGCCTCCCGGACCTCGCCGAGCAGCGTGCCGGTCTCGTTCGACGCGGCTCCGTCGACACCGAGCCCGACCGGCGCGCCCACGTCGAGTAGGTCCCGTACCCGGCAGAGACCCGCTCCGAGCCTCCCGTTCGACCTCGGGCAGTGGGCCACGCCGGTACCGGCGGCACCGATGCGCGCGATCTCGGAGTCGTCGAAGTGGATACCGTGAGCGAACCAGACGTCCGCACCGAGCCAACCGAGGCGATCGGCTAGCTCGAGCGGCCGGCATCCGAAACGAGCGAGGCAGTCGCGTTCCTCGTCGATTGTCTCGCCCAGGTGCGTGTGCAGCCGGAGACCAAGGCGACGTGCCATCTCCGCCGATTCGGTCATCAGGTCGGTCGTGACCGAGAAAGGGCTGCATGGGGCGACAACCACGGTGACGAGGTCGTCTCCCGTAAATGAGGCGGCCAAGCGCTCGGTCGAGGCGAGGATGGCGTCGATGCTCTCGACGAGGTTGTCCGGCGGTAGGCCGCCAGCGCTCTCCCCGAGGTCCATCGACCCCGCGAGAGGTACAAGCGGACGCCGATCTGCTTCGCGGCTGCTGCTATGACGTCGAAGACGGAGTCGTCCCCGTGCGGGACGACGTAGTGATGGTCCGAGATCGTCGTCGCTCCCGACAGGGCGAGCTCGGCGAGCCCGACCGTGGCGGCCGCGGCGACGTCTTCGGCCGAGAGCTGGTTCCAGACCGGGTAGAGCTCGGTCAGCCATGCGAAGAGGTCGCAGGCCGTGGCCCGGCCACGCGTCATCCACTGGTAGAGGTGGTGGTGGGTGTTGACGAGGCCGGCAGTGACGACATCGCCCTCGCAGCGGAGCAGTTCGTCACCGGGCCGCGGCGTCACCTCCCCGACCTCGGTCACGACTCCGGCGTCGATGGCGATGTCGCCCGGCGATCTAGCTCCCCGGATGACGAGGCGGCGCGTGCTTGTGGCCGTACCCGCGGCGGCTGGGCCGGCGCCGGTGGCACTCACCCCGGTCAACGCCGAACGCCCGTGAAGAGCACGGCCACGCGGTCCTCTCCGCCGATGACCCCCTGCCGCCTCAGGTCGAGGGCCCCCGCCAGGCCGGCAGAACCGGTGGCGTCGACTGGGATGTCGGTCGTCATGGTGGCGAGCTCGTTCGCGACCGCGAGTTCGTCCTCGCCGGCCACGACGGGCACGCCACCGGTTCTCAGCATGGCTTCGACGACGGCGAGCCAGTCGTAGGTCTCGTCGTCGAGGATGCCGTGCGCGATCGAGTGCGGCACAGTCTCCCAGGGCCACATGAACTCCGCCCGGTGGGAGCCGGCATAGGCCATCGCCGCTCGCACCGCATCCAGGCCTGGCTCGGCCGAGACCCGAGCCGCCACGAGGTCGTACGCGCGCTTCAAGGGCCAGGCGCTCTCCGTCTGGACGGTGTGGAAGCGCGGCTGCCGGTCGAGCACCCCGAAGCGCCCTGCCTCCTCGAAGGCATCGGCGACGGCGGTGCCGAGCGCCCCACCTCCGACCTGTACCACGACGTCGTCGAGGGCCACCCCGGCAGCTGCGAGGTCGGAGACCATCTCGTAGCCGAGCGTCTCGCCGCCCTCTATGGCCAGCCCGTTCTCGTTCCCCTGGCAGGTGAACGCGAGCGCTCCGTCTGCGATCGCGGCCTGGAGCCGGTGATAGGACGGGTCGCCCGCGACGCCGGGTTGGCGGGGGCATGCCGTCACCTGCGCCCCGAGCGCCCCGAGTCGCTTGACAACAGCCTCGTCCGCGTCGGTCGGCACGAAGACGAGGAGCCGCCGTTTGCCTGCGGCCGCGACCACAGCGGCCGCCAGCGCGGCGTTCCCGCAGCTCGCGATGGCGAGCGGTCGCCGCTGAGCGGCGTCCGCAAGGCCGAGCCGTTCGACCACCTCGAGGTGGACAAGGAGGCCGAACAGGTGACGTGCCTTGTGGGAGCCGGCCACGTTGCCGGTCTCGTCCTTGACCATGAGCGTGCCGAACCCGCCGGCCGTCGCGAGCTCGGGGTGCGAGCCGAAGGGCGAGCGCCGAAAGCCACGACCGTCGACGTGTTCGACTGCCCGGTCGAGCTCACGTACGAGCTGGACGTAGTCCTCATCGCGGATCCCGCCCGCGATCGCGAGGTGGTACGAGTGGAGCAGCGCGCGGAAGCGGACGAAGGGCTGTTCGCTTGCGTCGGGCCCGGATGCGATCGGTGGGAAGGCCACGTCGTCGCCGAGAAGGCGGCGCAGCACGTGGTCGCCGCCATCGCCGGCCCTGGGACAGCGGAACGGATAGGGCTCGGTCGCGTCGACGGCGGTCCCGCATCCCCGGCAGACGAGAGTGCTCGCGACTGGAGCTGCCAACGAGCTCAACCTGGCTCGCGAACGCCGGTGCGGGCGTTGAACTCGGCGATCATCGCGTCCCAGTCCGCCACGATCGAGCGGATCTGTTCCCAGTAGCGCGGCTCCCTCCTCGCACGGAACTCCTCCACCGGCACGCCCTGCTGCTCCACCCAGGTGAAGTAGCCGAGATTGAAGATGCGCTCCTGGTCGGCGCGGGTGAGCTCCTGAACATGATCGGTGGCGGCGCCGCCGAGGTGTTCACCGAAGATCTCGCCGGCGGCGACCTCGTCGAAGGTTCCGGCGAAAGACTTCGCAAGGCACAGGTCGCGCTCGCTCGAGTACATCGATGCCCCGTCGGTCGCGACGGTGGCGACGACGTCCTCGGGCCCGTATCCCTGGTGTTTGGCCAGCTTGATCGCCGCCAGCACGTTGCAGATGCTGGAGAGACCGAACGACGAGAGCTCTGTCACGGCGTCGGCCGGGACCTGCCGGCGGGACGCAAGGTAGGTGCGGCCGGTCTCGGTGTTGAACAAGACGTTCAGGCGGTCCGTCGAGTGGTCCGACACGGCGACCACGAAGTCGGTGTTCATCACGTTGTGGATCAGCGGGATGTGCTTGTCCCCGATGCCCTGGATGTTGTGCTCGCCGAATCCGTTGCACGACATCGTCGGGCACTCGAGCGCCTCCACGGCGGCGATCCGGGTGCCGAAGCGCTGCTTCAGGTAGTCACCCGCCGCAATCGTGCCTGCTGAGCCGGTCGCCGAGACGAATGCCCGCAGCCGTACGTCGTCGTCCTCGGCCGCGACGTCGGTGAAGATCGACTCTATGGCAGCGCCGGTGGCGAAGTAGTGGACGAGGTAGTTCCCGAACTCGGAGAACTGGTTGAAGATCACATTGTCGGGGTCGGTCGAGAGCTGGTTGCACTCGTCGTAGATCTCCTTGACGTTGCTCTCGGTGCCCGGGGTGCGGATGACGTCCGACGCGTCGACGACCCAGCGATCGAGCCAATCGAACCGTTCGCGGCTCATCCCCTCGGGCAGAACCGCCACGCCGCGACAGCCCATCAGCCGCGAGATCGCGACGCCGCCTCGGCAGTAGTTGCCAGTGGATGGCCAGATGGCGCGCTGGCGGGTGGGGTCGAATTGACCGGTGACGAGACGTGGCGCGAGGCACCCGTAGCTGGCGAGGACTTTGTGGGCGCCGATCATGGGGAACCGGTCTGCCAGGGCAACGACGATGCGCGCCTCGACGCCGGTCAGCTCATGGGGAAGCTCGATGTGCTGGGGGACCGGGCTGAACCCGGTGCGAGCGGCGTCGTTGTGCCAGTGCACCCTGAAGAGATTGAGCGGATCGGCTTCGTCCGGGCCAACCGCGCCGAGCGCGGCCCGGACCGACGGGGCGACTCTCCTCGGGTCGGCGAGCTCTGCGAAGCTCGGCAGCGCGATCCGCCGTTCCTTGAATCGCTCGACCGTCCTCTCATAGACGGCGGGGTCAACGACGTCGCGTTCGAGACCGAGGCGTCTCATGGCGCATCTCCTTCAGGTTCGGGAGGACTGGGAGCAATCGTAGGAGCCGGACGGGGCATCTCCGCCTGCGTTCAGACCGTGGACTCGTCGAGCATGGCGTCGGCGACCTTCACGAAGCCGGCGATGTTCGCGCCGGCCACATAGTTGCCCGCTTGGCCGTACCGCTCGGCGGCCTCGCGGACATGGGAGTGGATGAGTCGCATGATCGAGCGAAGCTGGTCGTCGACCTCAGCGCGGCTCCACTGCAAGCGCTGGCTGTCCTGTGCCATCTCGAGGCCGGAGACGGCGACGCCGCCGGCGTTGGCCGCCTTGCCGGGACCGTAGAGGATGCCGGCGGAGAGGAAGCAATCGATCCCTGTTGGGGCCGTCGGCATGTTGGCCCCCTCGGCGACGAGCATGGCGCCGTTGTTGACGAGGTTCGCGGCGTCCTTGCCACTGATCTCGTTCTGGGTCGCGGACGGGAAGGCGCAATCGGCCGGGATGTCCCACAGCGGGTTGGAGTCGCCGCCCGTGGCTGTCGTGAAAGTAGCAGTCGGGAAGCGCTCGGCATACTCGCTGATGCGGCCCCGCCGCACGTTCTTCAAGTCGAACACGAAGGCGAGCTTCTCGCGGTCGATCCCGTCCGGGTCGTGGATGAACCCGCTCGAGTCAGAAAGCGTGATCGGGCGGGCGTTCAGGTCGAGGAGCTTCTCCACGGTGTACTGGGCGACGTTGCCGCTCCCCGAGACGAGGCAGGTCTTGCCCTCGATGCTCTCGCTTCGAGTGCCGAGCATCTCCTCTGCGAAGTAGACGGCACCGTAGCCGGTGGCTTCGGGTCGTATCCGCGACCCGCCCCAGCTGAAGCCTTTGCCGGTCAGGACGCCGCTGAACTCGTTGCTCAGCCGCTTGTAGTGACCGAAGAGGAACCCGATCTCACGTGTCCCGACACCGATGTCGCCGGCCGGCACGTCTGTGAACTGGCCGATGTGGCGCCACAGGCCGGTCATGAACGACTGGCAGAAGCGCCTCACCTCGGCCTCGCTCCTGCCCTTCGGGTCGAAGTCGGAGCCGCCCTTGGCACCGCCCATCGGTAGCGTCGTGAGGGCGTTCTTGAACACCTGCTCGAAAGCGAGGAACTTGAGCACTCCGAGGTTGACGGTCGGGTGGAACCTCAGGCCCCCCTTGTAGGGACCGATGGCGCTGTTCATCTGGATGCGAAACCCACGGTTGAGTTGGACCTCACCCCGGTCGTCCACCCACGGTACGCGGAAGATGATGATCCGCTCGGGCTCGGCCATTCGCTCGAGGATCTTCGCGTCGAGGTATCGAGGGTTCTCCGCCGTCACCGCGGCCAGGGTGCCGTAGGCCTCGCGGACAGCTTGCAGGAACTCGGGCTCTCCTGGGTTCTTCGCCTCCACCCGGGCTAGGACTTCGTCGATGTAAGCGGTCACAGTTCTTCTCTCCTTGTGTCAGCGCGAAGCGCTCAAGGCCATGATGGCGCGCCGCGGGTTGGCCTTACTAGAGCCGAAAGTCCCGCTCATCGAGGCGTGGGCTCCTCCGAACCGGGCGGCAGTTGTGACCATTGGCCCTATCAGCGGAAAGGCCGAGCCACCAGGCTTGACTCGACGGCGCGACGCGCAGAGAGGCAGAGCGATGTTCCAGGTGCGGTTCCACGGTCGCGGCGGGCAGGGAGTGGTCACTGCGGCCGAGATGTTGTCCGTCGCTGCGTTTCTCGACGGCAAGTACGCCCAGGCCTTCCCGAGCTTCGGCTCGGAGCGCACCGGAGCGCCGGTCGTCTCGTACTGCCGCATCTCCGATCGTGAGATCCGGACCCGGGCACCGGTCGAGGAGCCCGACGCCGTGATCATCCAGGACGCGACACTTCTTCACCAGGTCGATCTGTTCGCAGGTGTCACGCCGGACGGCTTCGTTCTCGTCAACACGTCCCACAGCTTCGACGAGCTCGGGATCGGTGACTTCGTGGGCCAGTTCCCCCTCGGCCACCTGCTCACCGTCCCTGCGACCGAGATCGCTATGCGCCACTTCGGGCGTCCTCTCCCGAATGCGGTCCTGCTCGGTGGTTTCGCCGTGATGACCGGCGAGGTCTCGATGGACTCGGTGATAGCGGCCATCGGGGAGCGGTTCTCCGGGAGCATCGCCGAAGGCAACGCGGCAGCAGCGCGGGAGGCCGCAGGCTTCGTGGAAGAAGAGAGGTTGGCACGTGCTTCGTCAGATTGAAGGCTCGCGCGCCGTGGCCGAGGCGGTGGCGCTGTGCCGGCCCGAGGTCGTCTGCGCCTATCCGATCTCGCCCCAGACCCACATCATCGAGGCGGTAGGAGAGATCGTGAAGTCGGGCCGCCTCGCGCCGTGCGAATTCATCAATGTCGAGTCGGAGTTCGCGGCCATGTCGGTCTCCATCGGCGCGTCTGCCATGGGGGCCCGCTCCTACACCGCCACCGCGAGCCAAGGCCTTCTTTTCATGACGGAGGCCGTCTACAACGCCGCTGGGCTCGGGTTGCCGATCGTCATGACGGTGGCCAACCGGGCGATCGGTGCGCCGATCAACATCTGGAACGACCACAGCGACGCGATGTCGGTGCGCGACGCGGGCTGGGTCCAGCTCTTCGCCGAGACGAACCAGCACGCCGTCGACCTGCATATCCAGGCTTTCCGGCTCGCCGAGGAGCTCTCGGTGCCGGTCATGGTGTGCATGGACGGCTTCGTGCTCACCCACGCCTTCGAGCGCGTCGAGCTGCCGAGCCAGGAGGAAGTCGACGCCTTCCTACCGCCCTTCGAGCCGAGACAGGTTCTCGATCCCGATCATCCCGTCACGATCGGGGCAATGGTCGGCCCGGAGGCCTTCATGGAGGTCCGCTACCTCTCACACGCCCGCCAGCTGCAGGCGCTCGCGCGCATACCCGAGCTGGCCGACGAATTCGGCGAGGCGTTCGGTCGGTCCGTCGGTGGGCTCGTGAGCAGCTATCGGATCGAGGGAGCCGAGACGGTGGTCGTAGCCCTCGGCTCGGTGCTCGGGACGATCAAGGACGCGGTCGACGCTCTGCGCGAGGAGGGTGTGGCGATCGGCGTCGTCGGAGTAACGACGTTCCGGCCTTTCCCGTCCGACGCGGTCGCCGAGGCCATCGGCGCCGCACGACGGGTCGTTGTCGTGGAGAAGGCGTTCTCCCTCGGTGGCCACGGCATCCTCGGAGGTGACGTCTCCCTGGCGGTGTCAGGCCTCGGTCTTACGATGCACAACGTGATCGCCGGGCTCGGCGGCCGGCCGATCACCGAGGCATCGTTGCGGCGGGTGATGACCCAAGCGATCGAGGGGTCGCTCCCTCCGCTCAGCTTCCTCGATCTCGACCGGGGACTCGTCGAACGAGAGCTCGACCGCATGGTCGCGCAGCGCAGGTCCGGGCCGAGCGCGGAGAACCTGTTGCGGGACGTCGGCGCCGTGTCGGGCCGAGTGGTCTGAGGAGGAGATCTCGTGACCGATCAACCCGTCAAGTTCTACCAAGTCGGAAGCTTTGCCGTCGGGAACCGCCTTCTCCAGCGCGACCAGCGCACGGTGCAGGCGGATCACGAGCGGTCGAACTCGCTCACCTCGGGTCACCGGGCGTGCCAAGGCTGCGGCGAGGCGCTCGGTGCCCGCTACGCCCTCGATGCGGCGATGCGCGCCACTGGTGGCCGGCTCGTCGCTGCCAACGCGACGGGATGCCTCGAGGTCTTCTCCACCCCGTACCCCGAGACCTCATGGCAGATCCCTTGGCTGCACTCCCTCTTCGGCAACGCGCCGGCCGTCGCGACTGGTATGGCGGCCGCGCTCAAGGCCAAAGGACGCGACGACATCCGGGTCGTCGCCCAGGCGGGTGACGGCGGCACCGTCGACATCGGCTTCGGCTGTTTGTCAGGGATGTTCGAGCGCAATGACGATGTGCTGTTCATCTGCTACGACAACGAGGCCTACATGAACACCGGTGTCCAACGCTCGGGCGCGACCCCTCCTGCGGCGCGGACCGCTACGACCGAGGCGGTAGGGCCCGAACCGGGCAATGCCTTCGACCAGGGCAAGAACATGCCGCTCCTCGCCGTCGCCCACGAGATCCCGTATGTCGCGACGGCCACCGTGTCAGACCTCCACGACCTCGAGCGCAAGGTCGAGAGAGCCATGGGCATGCGCGGTGCGAGATACATCCACATCCTTGTCCCGTGTCCGCTCGGCTGGGGAAGCGCATCGTCGGACACGGTCCGCCTCGCGCGCCTTGCCTGCGAGAGCGGGCTCTTCCCGTTGTTCGAAGCCGAGCACGGGGAGATCGTCGACGTCACGAAGATCCGCCGCCAGGTGCCCGTCGCGGAGTATCTCCGGCCGCAAGGTCGCTACAAGCACCTTTTCGGAGCGAGCCCGCGTCCAGATCTAGTCCAGCGGATCCAAGAGATCGCGGACCGCAACATCAAGAGGTTCGGGCTGCTCGCCAGCCCCGCCGAGACGGTAGGCGCGTGATGGAGAAGCCGTTCGCGATAACCCTCGACGTCGGCTCGAAGCCTCGCCAACCGGACCGGTTCGTGGCGGGTCGAGCGCCCTGTGTACCTAGACCGCATGCCACCGTGCAACGACGGCTGCCCTGCCGGCGAGAACATCCAGTCCTGGCTGTACAGCGCCGAGGAGGGCGACTACGAGACCGCCTGGAGGCGGCTTGCCGAGGACAACCCCTTCCCGCGCATCTGCGGTCGGGTCTGCTATCACCCGTGTGAGACCGCCTGTAACCGCGCCCAGCTCGACGAGGCGGTCGGGATCCATGGTGTCGAGCGCTTCCTCGGCGATCGTGCGGCCAGCGAGGGTTGGAAGGCCGCCGTCGACTCGCCGCCTTCCGGCAAGCGGGTGCTCGTCATCGGCTCGGGTCCCTCGGGTCTCTCCGCCGCCTACCACCTGGCACGCCTCGGCCACGCCGTGACGATCTATGAGGGTTCGCCGGCTGCGGGCGGAATGATGCGGTACGGGATCCCGAAGTACCGCCTCCCGCGGGACGTGCTCGATGCCGAGATCGACGCGATCTGCTCGCTCGGGATCGAGCTCGAGCTCGACCACCCCGTGGACGACGTCGTGAAGGCGATGGAAGATGGCGGCTTCGACGCCGTGTTCCTCGCGCTCGGGGCCCAGCTCTCAAAGCGCGCTTACATCCCGGCGGCAGACTCGGCGAGGATCCTCGACGCGGTCTCCTTCCTTGCCAGCACAGAGGGGGCCGAGCCGGCTCGGATCGGCCAGCGGGTCGTCGTCTACGGCGGCGGCGATACGGCTCTCGACAGCGCCCGCACGGCGCGGCGACTGGGCGCCACGGAAGCCGTCATCGTCTACCGCCGGACGCGAGAGCGGATGCCGGCCCATGCCATCGAGGTCGAAGAGGCTTTGGCAGAAGGCGTGAAGATGACATGGCTCTCGACGATCGCGCGCGTGGACGACGGCGCAGTCGTCATCGAGAAGATGGCTCTCGACGAGAGCGGCTTCCCCCAGCCGACGGGCGAGTTCGAGACGCTCGACGCCGATACGGTCGTGCTCGCGCTGGGACAGGACACCGACCTTTCCTCGATCTCGCAGCTGACCGACGTCAGCGTCCGTGACGGGAGCCTCAAGGTGGGCGACGACATGATGACCGGCCACCCTGGCATCTTCGCCGGCGGCGACATGGTGCCTGCCGAAAGGACAGTCACGGTTGCAATCGGTCATGGCAAGAAGGCGGCCCGGCACATCGACGCGTGGCTGAGAGGCGAGAGCCTCCCCACTCGCGTCCGCCATGAGCTCGCCACCTTCGACAAGCTCAACACCTGGTACTACAGCGACGCTCCGAAGACGGTGCATCCGGAAGCTGGAGATGGTACGGCGCCAATCGAGCTTCGACGAGATAGTCGGCGGGCTCGATGCCGAGAACGCGCTCTTCGAGGCGCGGCGTTGCCTCTCGTGCGGGAACTGCTTCGAGTGCGACAACTGCTTCGGCGTCTGTCCGGACAACGCTGTCGTGAAGCTCGGCACAGGGGAGCGGTACGCCTTCAACTACGACTACTGCAAGGGATGCGGCCTCTGTGTCGCCGAGTGCCCGTGCGGTGCGATCGTGATGGAGCCCGAGCTCATCTGAGCCCGAGAGAGGAAGAGAAGATGACCACGAAGATCGCCATAAACGGATTCGGCCGCACGGGCCGCTCGCTCTACCGTGCGATACTCGAGCGGCAACTGGACGTGGAGGTCCTGGCGATCAATGACCTCGGCGAAGGCAGCGACCTCGCGCGCCTCGTGCGCCGTGACTCGGTGCACGGGACGTATCCGGGGACTATCTCTTTGGAAGGCGACGAGCTCGTAGCCGGTGCGCAACGGACGCGCCTCGTGCGCCATCCGGATGTCGAGACGCTCCCGTGGAAGGAGCTCGGTGTGGAGATCGTGGCCGAGTGCACCGGGCGCAACACGTCGCGTGACGCTGCGGCGGTGCACCTTCAGGCAGGCGCCGAACGCGTCGTCGTCTCGGCGCCGTGCAAGGGAGCGGACGCCACCTTCGTGATCGGGGTGAACGGGGACACCTACGATCCCAAGCGCCACTTCGTGGTGTCGAACGCCTCTTGCACGACGAACTGCTTCGCCCTGATGGCCAAGGTCGTGGAGGATGCCTTCGGCATCGAGTCCGGCCTGATGACCACTGTGCACGCCTACACCGGGGACCAGGTTCTCGTGGACGGGCTGCACAAGGACCCCCGGCGTGGCCGGGCGGCGGGGCTCAACATCGTTCCGACGTCGACCGGCGCCGCTCGTGCGACCGGGCTCGTGCTCCCGGCACTCGAAGGGCGCTTCGACGGGATGTCGCTGCGAGTGCCGGTGGCGGACGGGTCGATCACCGACTTCGTCGCGCTCACCGAGCGAGTGGCCTCCGTAGACGAGGTCAACGCAGCCTTTCGCGCCGCGGCGGAGAGCGACCTCCGCCACGTGCTCGAGTACTCCGAGGAGCCCCTCGTCTCGAGTGACGTCGTCGGTTCGGTGGCGTCATGTGTGTTCGACTCGGCTCTGACGATGACACACGGCCGGCTTGTCAAGGTCTTCGGTTGGTACGACAACGAGTGGGGATACTCCAACCGGCTCGCCGAGCTCTGCGTACGGTTGGGCGGACGTGGGTGACGACGCGGATCGCGCCCACGAGGAAAGGGCGTTGATCGGAGGCGGTCCGGAGAGAGACGCCGAGATGCTCCTCGACATCGTCGGCGGGCTCGTTGCGGAGCTCCACCAGTCCTCTTCTTCGCCGCCGCCACGGGTTCGCTTGGCGAGCCGCATGGACGCGGATCTGGGCATTGACAGCCTCGCGTTCGTCGAGCTCCACGCGAGGGTCGAAGCCGCCTTCGGGATCCGCCTCCCCGATGAGGTGTTCACCACGGCAGCCACGCCTGGCGCTTGGCTCCATGCGGTCCACGCGGCACGAGGGCAGGCTTCCGTCGCGGAGTGGTCTGGCGGGCGTGTGAGCGCCGGAGGATCCGCCGACCTCGTGGCTGGAGAGCCTTCCGGCGCCGAGACCCTGGTCGAGGTGCTCGCTTGGCACGAGGAGCACCATGGCGATCGGGTCCACGCCCGTGTCCTGTACTCGCCGGGCGCCTCGGAAGGCTCAGCGGAGCTGACCTACGGAGCACTGGCCCGCGGTGCCCGAGAGGTGGCCGGTGGCCTACGGCAACGGTCGGTCCGGCCGGGCAACACAGTGGCTCTCATGCTTCCGACTGGGGTGGACTACTTCAAGGCGTACCTCGGGATCCTGCTCTGCGGTGCGACACCGGTCCCGCTCTACCCACCGAGCCGGCCGCTGATGCTGGAGGACCACCTCCGGCGCCAGGCCCGTCTGCTCGAGAACGCGTCGGCAGTGGTGCTCCTCTCGGACGAAGCCGTCGCCCCCGCCGCCCGCCTTCTCAGGGCCGACGTGCCGGAGCTGGACTCGTGTGTCACCGTCGCCGAGCTGCGGGCGGAAGCAACCGGTCACCTCGACCTTCCTTCGATCGGCGCCTCGAGCCCTGCGCTCATCCAGTACTCCTCGGGCAGCACGGGCAATCCCAAGGGAGTCGTCCTCACCCACGAGCAACTCTTGGCGAACATGCGGGCGATGTTGAAGGCGGTCGATGGCGTCGCGGGGGACGTCTTCGTCAGCTGGCTACCGCTCTACCACGACATGGGCCTGATCGGTGGGTGGTTGTCGAGCTTGTACCTCGGCTACCTCTTCGTCGTCATGTCGCCTCTCGCGTTCTTGTCGCGTCCCTCGCGCTGGTTGAGGGCCATCTCCGACTCAGGTGGCACCCTGTCGGCCTCGCCCAACTTCGGTTACGAGTTCGCGACCCGGCATGTAACTGATGAAGAGCTGGTCGGGCTTGATCTGTCTTCTTGGCGGCTGGCCTGCAACGGGGCAGAGCCGGTCAGCGAGGACACGATCCGGCGATTCGTCGAGCGCTTCGGGCCGTACGGTTTCCGTCGCGAGACCATGGCTCCGGTCTACGGCCTTGCCGAGGCCGGCGTGGGCCTCACGTTCCCTCCTCTTGGTCGCCCGCCTCTGGTTGACGTCGTGCAGCGCGAAGAGCTCTCGCGAACTGGTCGGGCGGAGCCAGCGGATCGAGGGAGCGCTAGCAGGGCCGTCGTGTCATGCGGGCGGCCCCTGCCCGGTTACGCGGTCCGTGTCGTCGACGCCATCGGCCACGAGCTGCCGGAGCGACACGAGGGGCAGGTCGAGTTCACCGGGCCATCTGCCACGAGTGGCTATTTCGGCGACCGCGCTGCCACGCAAGCGCTGTTCCACGGAGCGTGGCTCGACACCGGCGACGTCGGCTACCTCGCGTCGGGGGAGCTCTATCTCACGGGCAGGGCAAAGGACCTCGTCATCAGGGCAGGGCGCAATGTCCACCCAGAGGAGCTCGAAGAGGCGATCGGAGACCTCGAGGGCGTCCGCCGCGGTTGCGTGGCCGTATTCGCAGTCCCCGACGAGACACTGGCGACGGAACGCCTGATCGCTGTCGTCGAGACCAACCTGCCGAGCAGCGACGAAGCTGCCCGCGCTGACCTGCGGGCCCGCGTGAGGGCTACGACGGTCGAGGTGGTCGGGACACCACCGGACGACATCGTGCTCGCGCCGCCCGGCAGCGTCCTCAAGACACCGAGCGGGAAGATCAGGCGCAGCGCAACACGGGACCGGTACGAGAACCACGAGATCGGCCGGCGGCAGATCGGCCCGCGACGGCAGATCGCCCGCTTCGCGTGGTCGGCGAGCGCCCCGCGCCTCCGGCGGCTCGCGACCGGGGTGAGCTCGGTCATGTTCGCGGCCTATGCCTGGGCCGTGCTGATAGCGGTAGGGGTGCCCGTCTGGGTGGCCGTCAGCCTCCTACCTTCGCGCCGGCTCCGTTGGTCGCTCGTGCGAGCTGTGGGCCGCGGACTCTGTGCCGTGCTCGGGGTGCGCATCGAGGTACGTGGCGAGGCGCCAAGACCGGGACAGTGCTACGTCGTGGTCGCCAACCACATGAGTTTCGTCGATGGGCTCGTCCTCATGGAGTGCCTGCCGGAGCCGATCACCTTCGTCGTAGGAGACGTGCTCGAGAACCAGAAGATCGCGGGGCCGTTCCTTCGCAGGCTCGGCTGTCAGTTCGTGGCCCGCGACGCCGTCACCGAGGAGCTCGGCGCCGCTCAAAAGCTCGTCGAGGTCGTGCGGTCGGGGAACTGCCTCGCCGCTTTCCCCGAGGGTGGGATCGACCGAGCAGTCGGCGTACGGCCATTTCACCTCGGGGCGTTCGCCGCCGCCACCGAGACCGGCACGCCACTCCTCCCGATCGGCATCCGTGGCAGCAGGGACGTCGTTCGGCCCGGAGGGAAATTCCCTCGCAAGGCGTCGATCAGCGTTGCCATCGGGGAGCTCGTACCGGCGGCGGCACCAGGATGGGAGTCGACCCTCGGCCTTGCCCATGCGACGCGGACACTGATCTGTGAGTTGTCCGGCGAGCCCCTGGTCGGTTGAGGCGGCGAGGCGGCAACGGCACTACTGTTCGCAGCTCATGGCATCGGGGTTGCCGGAGCGCGCGCAGGTGGTCGTCATCGGCGGGGGAGTGATCGGCTGCAGCATCGCCTATCACCTGGCCTGCCTCGGTTGGAGTGACGTCGTGCTCCTCGAGCGCAAGCAGCTGACCTCGGGCACGACTTGGCACGCAGCAGGCTTGATCACCTCGGCAGGCATGGCCGACGAGACGCTCTTGTGGATGAGCCGGTACTCGCGAGACCTGTACGAGCGGCTCGAGTCGGAGACCGGCCTCGCGACCGGCTTTCGTGCCGTGGGGCACCTCCATCTGGCGACGACCCCGGAGCGCCTCGAGACTCTTCGTCGGGAAGCCGCCTTTGTGCGCGGGTTCGGCGTCGACAACCAGGAGATCTCGGCACGCGAATTCGCCGACATGTGGCCCGAGGCCAAGGCCGACGACGTGCTTGCCGCGTTCTACGTGGCAGACGAGGGCCGGGCGAATCCCGCAGATGTCGCGATGTCGCTTGCGCGAGGCGCTCGTACAGGTGGCGTCCGCATCGTCGAGGGAGTCTCCGCCGCGGGCTTCGAAGTTCGTAGCGGGCGCGCGAGCGGAGTGCTGACCGACAACGGAGAGCGGATCGAGTGCGAGTACGTCGTCAACGCGGGTGGGATGTGGGCCCGCCAGATCGGGGCGCTCGCCGGCGTCTCGGTCCCGCTGCAGGCGGCGGAGCACTACTACATGATCACCGAGGCGGTTCCGTGGGCTCACCGGGACCTCCCCGTGGTCGAGGACCCGGATCGCTACGGCTACTACCGGGAAGAGGTCGGCGGCATCCTCGTCGGCTTGTTCGAGCCCGTCGCAGCACCGTGGTCACTCGACGGTGTCGCCGGGGATCTGGGCTTCACGGAGCTGCCGCCTGACTGGGAGCGAACCGCGCCCTGACCTCGAGGGTGCTCTGGAGCGGATCCCGTCTCTGCGTGACGTCGGCATCCGCTTGTACTTCTGCGGTCCCGAGAGCTTCACGGCAGACGTGCACCCGCTGCTCGGGGAGTCGCCCGAGCTCTCGGGCTTCTTCGTCGCGGCCGGCCTGAACTCGCTCGGCATCCTGCTCGGAGGAGGCGTCGGGAGTGTCATCGCGCAGTGGATCGTCGACGGGGTCCCGCCGGTCGACGTGAGCGGAGTGAGCATCGAACGGACCCAGCCATTCGAGGCGACGCGTCGCTTCCGGGCCGAGCGGACCGTCGAACAACTCGGTGTCCTGTTCGGAGACGGCGTGTGGCCGAACTGGCAGCCGAGGTCTGCCCGAGGTGTCCGACGGTCGGTAATTCACGAGCGGCTGGTTGAGCACGGTGCCTACTTCGGAACATCGGCCGGATGGGAGTTCCCCGAGTGGTTCGCCGGGCGAGGGCGCTCGGTGCCACAGCTGACGCTCGGGTGGAAGCGCGACGAGTCGTGGCAGTTCCAGGAGGCCGAGCACCTGGCGGTGCGTGAATCGGTCGGTCTGCTCGACCTGTCGCTCATGGCGAAGTACCTCGTCCAAGGCCCTGACGCCGAGGCCGTTCTCAGCCGCGTCTCAGCCAACGAGGTCGCCGTGGAGCCCGGCCGGCTGGTGTACACGCAGTGGTGCAACGCACGAGGAGGCATCGAGGCCGATCTGACCGTCACAAGGCTGGCAGAAGACCGGTTCCTCGTCGTCGCATCCGACGTGATCCACCGCCGGGTCGGGGCCTGGATGCGGCGCCACACCCGTGAGGACGAGCACGTGACCATCACCGACGTCACCTCGGGAACCGTGATCCTGTCGCTGCAGGGGCCTCGGTCGCGGGAGCTCCTTGGCAGGTTGACCGATGCCGACTTGTCGAGCGAGGGCTTCCCCTACCTCACATCGAGGGAGATCGAGGTCGGCTACGCGCCGGTGCGGGCGCTACGGGTGACCTACGTGGGTGAGCTCGGCTGGGAGCTGCATGTCCCGTCCGAGTACGGCATGACGGTCTTCGACTGCCTGCTGGAGGCGGGCGAGGATCTCGGTCTTCGCAACGTCGGATTCATGGCCATGAACGGCCTCCGTCTCGAGAAGGCCTACCGTGACTACGGGCTCGACATCGACAACACGGACTCACCTGTCGACGCGGGCTTGAGTTTTGCCGTGGCCTGGGACAAGCCGGGCGGCTTCGTCGGTCGTGAGGCTCTCGTGGTGCAGCGCGCGGGGCCGCGCACGCGGCTGCTCGTCCAGGTGCTCCTCGAGGATCCCGAGCCGTTGCTGTTCGGCAACGAGCCCGTGCTGCGGAAAGGCTCTTGGATCGGCTACGTGCGCGCCGGCGCCTACGGGCACGCCCTTGGCGGGGCCGTCGGGCTCGCCATGCTCGAAGACGAGGAGGGCGTGACCGCCAAAGCACTACGGGAGTGGGAGCTCTCGGTCGACGTCGGTGGGCGCCCCGTGCCGGCCAAGGCCTCGACCCGACCGCTCTACGACCCCGAGCGTGCGCGGATCCTCGGCTGAGAGGCCCCCACCGGAACTCGTGAAGCTGGCGTCGCGCCGGCGCGACGTGAGCTTCACAGTTTCGCGATTGTCCAAGCGACGGCTGTCGCCCCGTGCGTTGAGCCGGTCCAGACGGACAGGTGGACCGATCGTGCGGTGCTCGAATCCGGCGACTAGGCCGGGGCCGCGGCTCGACCCTTCGCACGCCTCACCCTCACGGCCACCGCGCGGGGCGCGGCGCCGGTGCGGGGCGAGGGCCTAGCGGCCACGTTGACGACGCACAAGAGGGGGTCGTCCTCAACGAAGGGATGGAGCCCCGTCACCTCGAACGGGGCGTCGAGAGCTTCCAAGGTCGCTTTCAACATGCCGAGGTGCATCCCGCAGACGACCACGCGAGACTCCTTCGCGACCTCAGCGACCGGGCATCGGCGAAGGAGGATCCGGCCCTCGCCCAGCTGCGGCTCGGGTTCGAAACCAAGCCTCGCGAGCAATCCCGCCACCGCTCCCATCGCGTCGTCAGAGGCGACAGATCCGGCCGACAGCCGCGTCGAGTCGAAGGCCGCCGCCCACCGGCGCCCGGCGCGAACCGCCTCGCTCGCCGCTTCGTCCATCTCGCTCAGCTGGTGGGCGAGCAGCCTTGCAAGCTCCCTGTAGTCGATGTCCGGGTCTGTTCGAGGAGCGTCCGGTGAAGCGCTTGGAGCCGGTGCGCTGTCGTAGAGCACACGCGGACGGCCGCGTGTGTTGCGCTGCTCGGCCTGGCGCCGCACGAGACCGATTGAGACCAGCAAGTCGAGGTGTGCCCGGGCGCTGTTGCGGTGCAGGCCAACGGTTCGGCCAGCCTCGGTGGCGTCAAGAGGCCGGTCGGAACGGCGGAGCGCCACCAGCAAGGCTTGGCGGCTCCCGCTCGTGGGGGACATGCCTGCCGCTGCTGGCTCGTCCGTCTCGGTCACATCGTCACTATTGCCCTAATCCGTCACAAATACAACAGCGGGCCCGGGAAAGAGCTCTCACCGCCTCATCTACCTCGTATTTGTTATTTGTGCCGGGCCATTTGAACTCCGCACAGGGCCGTTCGCCCCTAGTCGCACCTGCCCCTCGATGTGAAGGTGAACCGAGAAGTCCTGTGAGTGGCTGCAGAGCCGCCCGGGACCGAAGGAGGCGCAAATGTCCAAGTTCTCGAGACGAGCCTTTCTCGGAGGGAGCGCAGCGCTGGCAGGCGGGCTGGCGGTGGCCGACCACCTTCGCTTCTTCGAGCCGGTCAGAGACGACCTGGTGAGCTCGGAGGAGTTCCTGACAGGCAAGGAGACCGTGTACCGGACGGGCCACTCCAACAACTGTGACGGCGCATGCGGGCACCTCGTGCACGTCACCGACGGTCGGGTGACCATGGTCGGCCCTGCCGGCTGGGGGGCAACGACGATCTCAGGGGAGAAGGCACCGACGTTCCATCCGAGGATCTGCTTGAGAGGGCTCTCACAGATCTCGAACACCTACAGCCCTGACCGCATCAAGTACCCCTACAAGCGGGTCGGGCCGAGGGGTTCCGGCAAGTGGCAGCGCATCAGCTGGGACGAAGCGTCCACCCTCATCGCGACGAACTTCGAGCGGATCCAGAAGCAGTACGGCAAGACGTCTGTCTGGGTGGCCCCATACACAGGCTCACTGGCGTTGATCGAGGGCGTAGTGGGGGCGGGCTTCCGTTTCGCGAGCGTCATCGGCGCGTCGGCCGGGGACTCCGAGGGCGACAACGAAGGTGACTCTGCGACTCCGGCGGGTTGGAACTACGTCCTGGTCGACCCGGCAAACCCGTCCAACGGAGGTGGCTTCTTCACCGGGCACGAGTCGGTGGACTTCATGAACGCGAAGACGATCGTCTTCTGGGCCAACAACGTAGCCGAGACCTCCATCCCCGACTGGCGGGTGATGTGCGACGCGCGGGACGAAAACGGGACACAGCTCATCTCGGTCGATCCTCGCTATACCGTCACATGCGCTCAGAGCGACTCGTGGGTGCCGATCCGGCCAGGAGCCGACACAGCTCTCATAGACGGCATCATCAATTACGTCTTGCAGCACGGGCTCTACGACGTCGACTACATCCGCAGATACACCGTCGGGCCGTACCTCGTCGACCCGAAGACCCGCAAGCTGCTCCGGGCGAACAACGTCATCCCCGGCGCGAAGGACGACTACGTCGTGTTCGACGAGTCGGACAACAAGATCAAGGCGGCGGGTGACCCGTCGCTCAAGACGCCGGCCATCTTCGGCACGCACACAGCAGGAGGCCTGCAGGCTCGCACCGCCTTGCAGGCGCTCGCCGACATGGCCGCGAAGTGGACACCAGAGCACACCGCCGAGGTCACCGACGTGCCTGCCTCGCAGGTGGTGGCGCTCGGCGAGACCTGGGGCTCGAGCAAGCCCCTCGCCGTGAGGGTCGGTTTCGGGCTGTCGCACTGGTATCACGGGGATCTGCACATGCAGGCCCTGCTTACACTGCAGGCGATCACCGGCAACCTCGGCGTCCATGGTGGCGGGGTCACGACGTTCGCCGGCGGGCTGACGACGACTGCGTTCGACCTGTTCAACTGGTGGAACCCGACGGGGACGCCCTACACGCTGCTCGAGCCGATGAACTTCTGCGACGCCGTCGAGAAGGGCAAGCCCTTCCCCGTACGCGCCGCATGGTTCATGATCGACAACTTCGCCCAGCAGATGTCGGACCGGAACCGCGTGATCGCCGCGATGAAGCAGCTCGACTTCGTCGTCGTCTCCGACTACGTCCTCTCTGCGACGGCCGACCTCGCCGATGTGGTGCTGCCGGCCTGCACGTACTTCGAGAAGACCGACTTGCTGTCGTCGAACAACTTCTACCTGCAGTACATGCCGAAGATCATCGACCCCCTCTTCGAGTCGAAGTCGGACCTCGACGCGATCCGGCTCGTCGCCGAGAAGATGGGCGTCGGCAAGTACTTCGACCAGTCGCCCGAGGAGTACTTGAAGCAGATCCTGCATCTAGGCCAGTCCGACGCCGACCCCACCGTGATCGGCCTCACGTGGGAGCAGCTCACGACCGAGGCGGTCCACCTCAACACCGACCCGATGCCCTACGTCCCGTTCTTCAACAAGCAGTTCCCGACCAAGAGCGGGAAGATCGAGTTCTACGTCGAGATGCTGGTCCCGTTCGACCAAGAGCTGTGCGAGCACCAGGAACCGATCGAGGCATCGCCGACCAACCCGCTGTTCAAGAAGTACCCGCTCGTGTTCCTCTCGACTCACACGAAGTTCCGTACTCACTCGCAGTACGTCAACCTGCCGTGGTTGAAGGAGGTCAACAACGGGGGCGACGGTTTCTTGGAGATGAACCCGAAAGACGCCCGGCCCCGTCAGATAGCCGATGGCGACGTCGTCCACATCTTCAACGATCGTGGGGACATGAAGGTCCGGGCCCGCCTCACCGAATCGATGAAGCCGGGCGTCGTCAACTGCTATCAGGGAGGCTGGGACACCATCAGGGTGAAGCACTACCTCGAGGGCCACCCGAACAACCTGACCCATCAGATCGCCAAGCCGGCTCAGGCGCTGATCCCGAACTTCCCGTCGAACGCCGCATATTACGACTGCCTGGTGCAGGTCGAGAAGGGGTGACGGTCATGGCTGCCAAGACAACACATACGCCACGTCACGTGATGGTGATCGACACGAATCGCTGTGTCGGATGCTGGACGTGCGCAGTTGCTTGCAAGGAGATCAACAACGAACCGCTCGGCTACTGGTGGAACCGGATCCTCACGACCGCTCCCAACCAGTCGACGTCAGCCAAGCCACCGGCGAGCGACAACATCGACGTGCCGTGGGGGGTCTACCCGAACCTCGAGATCGCCTACCTACCGGTGGCGTGCCAGCACTGCAACGACGCCCCGTGCGTGAAGGTCTGCCCCGTGCAGGCCACCTTCCGCCGCGACGACGGCACGGTGCTGATCGATTACGAGCGTTGCATCGGCTGCCGGTACTGCATGGCGGCGTGCCCCTACGGGGTGAGGATCTTCAACTGGGGCGACTCCAAGTACGCGCCGGGGGGAGTCGTCGGCTACGGCAAGGAGTACCGCTACCAGGGCCGGCTCGTGTTCACTCCCGAACGCCCGAAGGGGGTGGTCGAGAAGTGCACGTTCTGTGTCGAGCGGATCGACGTCGGCGAGATCCCCTTCTGCGTCGAGGCCTGCCCCCTAGGAGCGCGCATCTTCGGTGATCTGACCGACCCCGACTCTGAGGTCAGCCGTCTCGTTAACGATGGCGGCGCCGAGCAGCTGCACCCAGAGCTCGGCACGGATCCGAACGTCTACTACCTCCCGGTCGCCAAGCGCGTGCCGGGCGAGAGCTGAGGAGGAGGTCATGGCCACCAGCACCGCGGCACTTCCCGTTGCCGCGCCCCGCACGCACCGGCCGATCAGGTGGTGGTACGCCGGCCTCACCGCCGTCATGGTCTGGGGTTTCGTCGCGTGGCTCTACGAGCTGCATTACGGCCTCGCGGCGACCGGCATGCGCGATGTCGTCTCCTGGGGGATGTACATCTTCACGTTCGCTTTCTTCATCGGCCTGTCGGCCGGCGGGCTCATCATGGCCTCGAGCGCGGAGGTGTTCGGCATAAAGGCCCTCAAGCCTTTGTCCCGCCTCGGTGTGCTGAGCGCGGCTGCTTGCGTCGCGGTCGCCGCCCTCATGATCATCCCGGACCTCGGCCGACCCGACCGGATCCTCAACATCTTCATCCATCCCAACTGGACCTCGCCCCTCATCTGGGACATCTTGATCATCTCGGTCTACTTCGTCTTCTCGGTGGTCGACCTGTACGTCCTGCAACGGCACGCAGCGGAGCCCAGTCGCTGGAGGACGCTCGTCCGTGTGCTCGCTTACGTGGGGCTTCCGACGGCGATCCTCCTTCACTCGGTGACGGCCTGGATCTTCGGCTTGCAGATCGCCCGCACGTGGTGGAACACGGCGTTGATGGCGCCTTTGTTCGTCGTGTCCGCAGTGCTGTCGGGCACCGCTCTCGTCACACTGCTCGCGTTGAGCGCTGAGCGCTTTGGAAAAGTCGAGTTGGCGGCCGACACGCGAAGGTGGCTGCGAGGGTTCATCCTCGTCAGCCTGTTGGTCGACTTGTTCTTCGTCGGCGCCGACTACATCACGGTGCTCTGGGGCAACGTCCCGGCCGACCGCTCCGCACTCAACCTCGTGCTACCGGGAGGGCCGTGGTCGTGGCTGTTCTGGTTCGAGTGGATCGTGGGTGGCGCGGTGCCGTTGGCGTTTCTTCTCGTGCCCGTGTTGAAGAGGATGCGAGGCTCGCTCGGGCTCGCCTCGGCTCTGGTAATCATCGGTGTGCTTGCCTTCCGCATCGAGCTCGTCGTGATCGGGTTCATCAACCCGCTCACCCAGTACCCGCCGGGCAACGCTGTCGGGACGTACAACCCGACGACGACCTCGTTCCAGCTCATCGGCCGGTATCACCCCACCTGGGTCGAGTACGGGATCATCTTGGGCTTGGTGGCGTTCTTCGCTACGATCGTCACCGTCGGCTATCAGCGACTTCACCTGATGAGGCCGGCCCTTGATGTGGGCGGCCACGGGGGCCCTGCTTCAAGTGACCTCGAGGCGGGATCATGAGCCGCCGCGTTTCAGCAGTGAACGGCCATCCCCCGGTCGGCGTCGCCGAGGCCGTGGCCGATGCCAAGCCCGAGGCCGAGCCGGGGTCCGAACCCCCTGAGACAGCCACGATCGTCGCTGCCGTCGACCTCCTCTCGCACTTATGGAGCCGCCCCGTTGCAGGGGAAGTGCAGATCTGGGTTGACGTCACCCCGGTCGAGGCCGAGACGCATCGTCGCATCTCCTCTAACCCGTCACGCTTGCCGATCCGGCGGCCGGTCGATGTCGACGAAGCGCTCGAACTGCTAGACGAGCACGAGCGACTGTTCGTGGGGCCCGGCCAGGTGCCGTGCCCCCCGTACGAGTCCTTCTGGCGCGAGGACGTCCCCGTCGACATCCGCCGGACGCTCATGGGTCCTTGCACCGCCGACCTCCGGCAGCTGTACCTCGAGCTCGGCCTCGACCTGTCCTCAGAAGGAAGCGAGCTGCCCGACCACGTCGCCGTCGAGTTCGAGGCGCTCGCGTACGCGTTGTCGTTCGAGGAGACAGCGGTGGTGGCCCGCCGCCTGCTCGAGCACCTCGGTCACTGGCTCCCGCGCCTGTGCCGGGCCGTCGCGATCGAGACGGAGCACGAGTTCTACCGCGACCTGGCGGCCGTGACACTCGACTGGTTGGTCGCAGCCAAGCGCTACTTCGCAGTGGTCGACAGCGGCTGATGGGCCGGCGCGACGAACTGGTCGTGCTGGCCTGCCGCGACTTGGAGAGCGGGTCGGCGCCAGTGCCCCTCGGCGAGCTCGTCGCCCGGTTGCGGCGCAAGTTGCCCTCGACGCCCGTGTTGGTGATCCCGGGACTGTGCGACTCCCCGAGCCCTGTTGCCGAAGTGATTCGCCGCCATGCCCCTCGGCGCGTCGTAGCGGGCTGCCGGGCGGGACCGGGAGGACTCTCTGTGCTGGCCGCGCAACTCGGGCGCTCGGGAGTGGCGGCGACCGGGACCGAGATCCTCGACTTGCGACCGGGCGCGGACTGCAGCGCGCAAGCGGTGCTCGAGCACTCCGTGACGCTGCTCGCGGCTGCAGCGGCACGGCTCTCGGCCACCGAGCTTGAGTCACCGGCACGCGAGAGGACAAGACCGGCGCGAACAGGGCTTACCCGCCGAGCGTTCCTGCGTGTCGTGGACGCGCCCCGGTGGCCGGTCGCAGTCTGGCGACCGGAGCGATGCGGCGGCGGGGGTGCTTGCACGGCGTGCGTGGCAGCCTGCCCGGAGGGGGCCATGCGCCAGGACTCGGGACGGGTCATCGTCGACGGGGGTCGTTGCAGTGGCTGCGGAGCGTGCGTGGCAGCCTGCCGGAGTGGTGCGATGGCACTCCCCGGGGCCGACCTCGCCGGCCTCGGCGCCGGGCTCTCTGTCCTCGTCCGCACCCTGCGTCGGGGCGGCCCGGCGCTCGGCGTCGCGATCTCGTGCCGCGACTCGACCGATGCACCGCGGGCAGGGGAGGCGTGGCTCTCGTGCCGTGTCCCTTCGCTCGAAATGGTCACGGCTGGCTGGGTCTGTCAGCTTCTCGGCGCGGGGGTCAACGTCCGGCTGGTCGATTGCGGGGAGGAGCGTTGCGTCGAGCGTGCCCGCGAGCTCGAGAGTGTCGTAACCCGGCTTGCAGAGGGCCTCGGCTGCTCGCGCTCGGGCTGGGCTGCCGCCGCTGCACGGCTGCCCGGTCCTGTGGCGATCGAGCTGCAGGAGCCGGAAGCGACCGTTGCTGCTGTCCGGGTGGCCGGCTCTCTCGCCGGATCAGGCACAGGCTGGCGGGTCGAAGGCCCTGGCTGCTCGCTCGGTTTGGCGGAGATCGACGAAGCGGGTTGTTCTGGCTGCGAGGCTTGTGTTCGCGTCTGCCCGACGCACGCCCTCTCGTCTGAGCGTTACCGGGACGGATCGCTGCGCCTCCGCCTCGACGCCTCGCGCTGCGTGGGATGCAAAGCCTGCATGATCACCTGTCCGGAGTCCGTCGTCTCGGTGAAGAAGGCCCTTGATGGAGAGCTGCTCTTGGCCGGAGCCCGTGTGGTGGCCAGCGTCGGCGGCACCAGGTGCGCCGGGTGTGGGGCACCGCTCCTCGCAGGGCTGGCACCCGCAGTGATGCGACAGCGTGTGGAGGAGGCCGGCATGGCTTCACACGGCGCCGACTCGGCGATCTGCCCCGACTGCCGGCTCGTTGGCCGGTCAGCTGGCCTCGTGTCGCGCTCTTAGCACCGTGCGGGCATGGAAGGCGCGACACGCGCGACGGGTTGGTCGTACCTAGCCCGGCGCGGCGCCGTCGGTGTTGAGGACTTCGCCGATCCACGAGTACGCGGCCACGGCTGCCGGGAAGCCCCGCGTGCTGACGGCGAGGGCCACGACATGCAAGAGCTCTTCAGCGGTAGCGCCTGCCTCGAGCGCCCGCCGGGCGTTCGAGCGAACGGCCCCTTCGGCCATGCCCCCGACGGCGATACCGAGCTTGACCAGACGCCGCGTCCGGTCGTCGAGCGGACCGGCTGCGTCGGCGGAGTCCCCGAGGGCGTCGAGCTTCTGAGCGAGGTCGGGGAACTCCTGCCGGAACTTCGAGTAGATCTGAGGAAGATACGACTCGGTCATGCACACCTCCCGTTGGGGCGATCGGGCTCGGTCATGTGGCGAGCACGTCGCCAACGGGTCGCCGCGGCGACTTCGGCCCGCCGTGGCCGTATCCCATCCGGAGAAGCATCTGGGGATAGCCGACTAGGTCGAGCTGTCCTGCCAACATCGCCCGCGTCGAGGGAACCTCGAGCACCTGTGTCATGGGCGATGCGGACACACCCTCCGCAGCCGCCCGCAACAGGACCCGCCCGAGCGCCCGGCCGGCCATGAGCCACGAGTGCGGGTCGTCTCCCTCGGTGCCGAGGATGATCACGAGGGGGTGCTCAGGAGGCGGTGGCTCGCCGCCGGAGGGCGGTGGGACGGCGGTAGCGTCGTTCTGCTCGAAGCTGCGCATGCGGAGCGATGATCCCCTGGCCTCTACAGGGACCGGCGAGAGAGCCGCGTCCGGGACCCCGTCGGCGGCCCCCGGCTCTTTGTGCGTCCAAGCGGCCAGCTCGCGTTCGTAGTCGGGGTTCGCCCGCTCGAGGTCATCGGCGTGAGCGAGGAGCACGGCCGTCGTGACCTCGTCGCCCGGCTGGTCGAGAACCCTGACCCAGGTACCGACCGTCGTGGCCGTCTGGCGGATGGCCTTCACGAGCTCAGCTGGCACCGGCCGGTCCTCGAAGCGGTCACGCTCGGTGTAGCGGACGGGCAGCGACTTGCTCAGCACCAGGTCCCCGGCGGTCGCCGGCTGGTCGGCACCGATGTCCATGCGAGCGAGGTGGTCCTGGTCGGAGGCGTCCGGAAGCAGGTGGACAGCGCATTGCCTCCCGAGCGCCCGGACAGCGACCTGGGCGAACTCGATGGCGGCGCCACAGCTGATGTGCAGCTCCCGGCCGAACGGGTCGATCACGGCGAGCGCCCGTTCGCGATCCGCGTACACGTCGATCCCGTCAAGGCTCCCCTGATCGTCGGCGTGACCGGCGAAACGCCACGGCTGTGTGTTGTGCACCGACGGGGCCCGCACGGCCGCCTCGACGATCGTTCGCAAGTCGACGGTGTTCATGCCTTACCTCCTAGCCCACCGCTCGTGAATTGATTTAACCGGAGAACGGCGTGTACGGCCAGAGTCGATGGACCCTGAAGTCGATTGAAACTGAGGCCGAGTCCGACGCTCGGGGCGATTGGGACCTTCGGCCCTGGTCGGTCGTTGTCCTGGACAGCAACATTGCCCCCAGGAGGTGATGACCGTGACTGGGGTTGATCTTGCCCGCGCGTTCTCGACCAACGGTCGAGTGGTCGTCGGCATCGACAATTCGGCAGGTGGGCGGGACGCACTGCGTCACGCAGCTGAGGTTGCGCGCTGGCGCCATTGGACCCTCCACATCGTTCACACATGGCATATCAGCTATCCGCTCGCGCCGTACGGGAACGACCTGGGGGTCGTCGACAAGGCAGTCGCCGAAGCCGCTGAGGCGACCGTGGCCGACATCGTGAAAGACGTCCTTGGCGAGGAGCACGGCCTGGACGTCCGGGTAACGGTGGCCGAGGGCCCAGCCGCTCGCATCCTCGTAGCGGCGAGCGAAGGGGCGGATCTGCTGGTCGTCGGGAGCAGGGGACGGGGCGGGTTCTCGAGCCTTGCTCTCGGTTCGGTTGGCCAGTCCTGTGTGCATCACGCCCACTGCCCTGTGCTCATAGTCCGGCCCCGCACGCACGAGCAGGCTGCGTGATCGCCACGCCCGCGCGAGGACACTGGCTCCGTCGGCGGGAACGCCGCCGCGACGCGGGCGGTCTTCGTCAGCGACTTCGTCCACGTCGGCGCTTCCTTCTCCGATCTCGCCCCGGTCTTCATGGACGAGGGTGCGGCATGGCTGAGGCGCCTCGAGAGCGCCACTCCCGATCCGGCAGGCGACGGGAGCGACGCCGGTCCCGGTGCGGCGGACGGCATCGCGACAGCAGTCGTCCGGTTGGGCATCGGCGCGATGCACGCCGGTCCGGCCGTGACGGTCAGCGCCGGGCCGCCCCGGTTCCGCGACCACAATGTCATAGTGCCGATCACGTGGGAACCCTTGGCCCTCGAGCAACTCTTGCCCAGGCTCGACGGAGACCTCGAGCTGTCGGACTTCGGCAGTGACGTCGCACGCCTGGCGCTCTCGGGGCGCTACCGAGTGCCACTCGGGAGTCTCGGTTGGGGCATCGACCGCATAGCCATGCACCGCGTGGCGGAGGCCTCGCTCCGTCGCTTCCTCCAGGACGTGCAACAGGCGGTCCTCGACGGGAGATGAGCGACAAGGAGAAGGCCGGTCCCGGCCGCCCGACCGGCTACCTCTCTGAGCTCGAGTCCGACGTCCTCCTAGCCGACGGGCGGGTGGCCGAGGTCCGCCCCATCCTGCCGACCGATCTGGCCGCGCTGAAGACGCTGCACGAGCAGTTGTCCCGGGACGCGTCGTACTTCCGGTTCTTCGGGGCTCGCCGAGAGGTTCCCCTGAGCGAGCTCGAGCGCTGGGTCAACGTGGACTACGCCGATCGCTCGGCGCTCGTGGCGTTCGTCGACGACGAGCTCGTGGCGATCGCCTCCTATGACCGGGTCCCCGAGAGCAACGAGGCCGAAGTCGCCTTCACGGTCCGCGACGACCAGCAGGGAAGGGGCATCGGCACCGTCCTTCTCGAGCACCTGGCCTCGGCCGCAAGGGGTGCCGGAGTCGTCAGGTTCGTCGCCGACACACTGGCGGAGAACCGGCGCATGCTGAACGTGTTCCGGCACGCGGGGTTCGAGGAACACGCCGAGTTCGACTCGAGCGTCGTGCGCGTGGTGATGGAGCTCGAGGCGGGTGAGAGCTATGCCGACGAGGTCGAGGAGCGGGATCGCAGGGCTGCCGTCGCCTCCATCGAGCGGTTGCTCTGCCCGGGGTCGGTCGCTGTCATCGGCGCCAGCCGGACACCGGGGACGATCGGACGCGAGCTGCTCGCCAACATCGTTGCCGGTGGCTTCGCGGGGCCGATCTACCCGGTCAACCCGGCAGGCGGCGAGATCAGCGGCCTCGTGGCGTACAAGTCGATGGCCGACGTGCCCGGGCCGGTCGACCTGGCTGTCATCGTGGTGCCCGCCGACCAGGTCGCCGATGTCATCGAAGAGTGCGGAGGACGGGGTGTCGGCGGACTAGTCGTCATCAGCTCCGGCTTTGCCGAGACGGGTGCGACCGGCCGGGTCGCCGAACGCGAGCTCGTCTCGATTGCCCGGCGACACGGGATGCGGCTCGTCGGCCCCAACTGCATGGGCATCGTGAACACCGCACCGGGCGCGTCGTTGAACGCGACGGTCTCCCCGGTCGCTCCAACCCGTGGCCGCATCGGCTTCTCGTCGCAGTCAGGCGGGCTCGGCATCGCCATCTTGAACGAGGCGACGCATCGTGATCTCGGGGTGTCGAGTTTCGTGTCGGTCGGCAACAAGGCCGACGTGAGCGGCAACGACCTGCTCCGCTACTGGGAACAGGACAGCGAGACCGACGTGATCCTCCTGTACCTCGAGTCGTTCGGCAACCCGCGTCACTTCTCACGCATCGCGCGCCGCATCGCCCGCAAGAAACCCATCATCGCCGTCAAATCCGGCCGGTCGCCCTCTGGATCCCGTGGTGCCTCCTCGCACACCGCCGCCGCGGCGATCCCCGATGCGACGGTGGACGCACTCTTCCGCCAGGCCGGTGTCATACGGGTCGACACGCTCGAGGAGCTCTTCGACGTGGCCGACGTTTTGAGCCACCAGCCCCTCCCCGGGGGGACCAGGGTGGCCATAGTCGGCAACGCCGGAGGCCCGGGGGTGCTCGCCGCAGACGCCTGCGAGGGCTACGGCCTGAGCGTGCCCGAGCTCTCGGCGCCCACCCAGCAGCGGCTGCGATCGCTCCTCGGCCCGGCTGCCGTCGTCGGCAACCCGGTCGACTGCGTAGCGTCCGCCACCGCCGAGCAATACCGGGAAGCGCTCAAGATCGTCCTCGCCGACGACGCGATCGACTCGGTGATCGTGATCTTCACACCGCCGCTTGTCACCCAGGCCGACGACGTGGCCGACGCGGTGGCCTTCGTGACCGCTCGGGCGACGAAGACCATCGTGGCGAATTTCCTCGCAACCTCGGGGGCGCTCTCGGCGCTCCGCGAGGGCGAGCGGCGGGTGCCGTGGTTCGCCTATCCGGAGTCGGCCGCGCGAGCACTTGCCAGGATCGCGCCGTATGTCGCCTGGCGCGCGAGGCCCGTCGTCGCCCCGCCCGTCTTCGGGGACATCGACCAAGCCCGGGCACGCTTGATCGTCGAGGCAGCACTTCGTGACTCCCGAGCGGCGTGGCTCGGAGAGGAGGAGGCGAGCGACCTGCTCGGAGCGTACGGACTCCCGCTCACGCCGAGGGCCCGCGCCGACGGCGAGGAAGAGATCGTCGAGACCGTCGTCGAGGTGGTGCAGGACCCGGCGTTCGGCCCGCTCGTGAGCTTCGGGCTCGGCGACAGCGCGAACGAGCTGCTCGGGGAGCGCGCGCTCTCGCTCGTACCGCTCAGTCGACCCGAGGCAGTCGACCTCGTGTCGTCTCTGCGCTCGGCGCGTCTGCTCACTGGATACCGCGGTGCCGAGCGCGCAGACGTGGACGCCCTCGCGGACGTGCTGTGCCGGGTCGCCCGGCTGGCCGAGGACCTCCCCGAGGTCGTCGAGATGGCCCTCGATCCAGTTCTGGCCGGTCCGGCCGGCTGCCTGGCTCTCGGTTGCAGGATCCGTGTCGAGACACCGGCCGAGCCCGAGCCGGTCCTGCGCCGGCGCCATCTACGCTGAGGCTCTCGGAAAGGAGTTCTCCTGATGTCGGAACCCGTAGGTCAGGCTCGGATCGTCGCCGGAGTGGACGGCTCTGACTCGTCGATCGAGGCGCTGCGCTTCGCCATCGCCGACGCGCGCTCTCGCCACGGCGTCGTGCAGGCGATCTACGCCTTCGTCTCCCCGTCCCTCGTCGGTGTGATGCCGCCTCAGGAGTACTTCGACGACCTCGAGGCCCAAGCCCGTAAGGACCTCGACGACGCGGTCGCGAGGGCCACGGAGGGCTCGACGGACCTCCCGCCCATCATCAAGACCGTCGTGGCCGAGTCACCGGGTCCGGCCCTCGTCGAGGCGAGCGAGGGGGCGACGCTGCTCGTGGTCGGGTCGCGAGGGCTCGGAGGTTTTCGCGAGTTGCTGCTCGGGTCGGTCTCGAGCCAGTGCGTGCGCCACGCGCACTGCTCTGTCACGGTCGTTCGTATACAACCTGAGGGGTTTCGTCTCTAGTTCGGCCGTCTGGCCCTTCGTGTGATCGGCGGCGCGTTCGCCAGCTGGGAGCCGATACCCTTAGGGGTATTGCGTGAGTGTCGCGTCGAGCCGAGGAGCGCCGTGCAACTGCCTGAGGACGTCGTCGAGGATCTCCGGCGCCGGCTCCGCCGCGCGGCGGGCCAGGTAAACGGTGTGGAGACGATGCTCGCCGAAGGTCGCGAGTGCCGCGACGTGGTGACGCAGCTGAGCGCCGCCACCCGCGCGCTCGAGCAGGTCGGCTTCAGGCTCATCGCCTCAGGCCTCACCTACTGCGTCGAGCACCCCGAAGAAGCGGAGGCGTCCGGGTATCCGATCGACGAGGTGCAGCGACTGTTCACGAAGCTGACGTAGCTGCCACCGCTGCCATCTCCGAGGCACGCCTGGCAGCGTCCCAGGTGAGGTAGCCTCCGTCGAGGTTACGCGCCTTGTACCCGAGCTCTTGGAGCAGGGCCGTTGCCGTGTGCCCTCGCTGGCCCACCTCGCAGTAGACGAGAAACGGACCGGGACCGAGGCCCACCAGCCCTTCCCGCAGCCGATCGAGCGGGACGTTCCGCGAGCAGGGGATGGAGCCGGCATCGTGCTCGGCTTCGGTCCTCACGTCGATCAGGGTCCACCCGCCGCCCACGAGCTCGCCGACCTCGTCCGGCTCGACGACGTCGCACTCTCCCGACAGGATGTTCTCGGCCATGTAACCGAGCATGTTCACAGGGTCCTTGGCCGAGGAGAACGGCGGTGCGTACGCGAGCTCGAGGTCCGCCAGTCCGTCGGCCGGGATCCCAGCAGAGATCGCCGTCGCCAGCACGTCGATGCGCTTGTCCACCCCGTCGCGCCCTACCGCCTGCGCGCCGAGGATGCGACCGTCGTCCGGGTCGAAGAGGAGCTTGAGGGCGAGCCGGGTCGCCCCGGGGTAGTAAGTGGCGTGGTTGTAGGGGTGCGAGTGAACGGCGCGGTACCTGCGCCCCGTTGCCCGCAAGCGTCGTTCGTTCCAGCCGGTCATGGCAACGGCGAGGTCGAACACCTTGACGATGGCGGTGCCGAGGGAGCCGACGGGATGAGAGACGCGCCCGGCGATGTGATCGGCGGCTCGACGCCCCTGCCGGTTCGCCACGTTGGCGAGAGCGATGAGCGAGGTATGGCCACCTATGGCGTCGGGTTTCTCCACGGCATCTCCCACGGCGTAGATGTTCGGATCGCTCGTCTGGAATGCGTCGTTTACCGAGATCCCGCCGTTCGGCCCGAGCTTCGAGGCCGGCGAACTCGGCCAGCCGGACGTCCGGGCGCACTCCGAGGGCGCCCACCACCAAGTCGGCACCGAGGAGGCGGCCGTCCGCGAGAGTCACCTGGCTCTCACCGATCTCTGTCACCGCGACGCCGACCTCTACGGTGACACCGTTCGCGCGAAGCTCGTCGGCCACGAGCACGGCGAGCTCGGGGTCGAGGGGAGTAAGGACCTGCGGTGCCGCCTCGACGATCGTGACGGCGATCCCGGCGCGCGAGAGGTTCTCGGCGGTCTCGAGGCCGATGAAGCCGGCACCGATCACGACGGCCGCACGGGGATGCACGGCGACGTCTGACACAAGCAGCGCAGCGTCCTCCACCGTGCGTAGCGGGCGCACACGGTCGAAGCCTGGAATACGAGGCTGCAAGGAAGTCGCTCCTGGGCTGAGCACGAGCTGGTCGTAGGCCAGCTGCCCCTCGGTGCCGTCGATCGTCGACCTCGTCGTGACGGTCCGGCGGGCCGCGTCGATAGCGATCACCTCGCAGTCCACCCGCACGTCCAGCCGGAAGCGGTCGTGGAGCCGGCCCGGCGTCTGGACGAGGAGATCCTCTTCCTCCTCGATCACGCCGCCCACGAAGTACGGCAGACCGCAGTTGGCGTACGAGACGTGTCCCGACCGCTCGATGACCGTGATGTCGGCGTCGGCCTCGAGCCGGCGCAACCGCGCTGCTGCGGACATCCCGCCCGCCACCCCACCCACGACGATCACTCGTCGCGGCGTTGTCGCCGCCTCAGCTTCGAGGATCTTCTCGGACATCTGGCCTCCTCAGTGGCGCCTCTGGCCCTACTTTCAAGGATACCCCCACAGGTATATCGTCCAAACGGGGACGAAGGTGCGTGTGGCGTGCGCCGGGCGCCGCGAGTGTGAGCTCAGGGGTCGATCAAGACGCCCGGGTTCAAGATGGCATCCGGGTCCACCACCTTTTTCGCGGCCCTCAGCTGCGCAGCGAACAGGTCGGGCCGTTCCCGGTCGTACCCGGGTCGGTGGGCGCGCCCGACTGCATGGTGGTGGGTCACGGTGCCACCCCCGGATGCGATGGCCTCCATCACGGCACCTTTCACTTCAGCCCATTGCTCGAGGCGGCCCGAACGGTGGCCAGGGGCGATGATCGTGAAGTACGGTGCCGCGCCGTCGGGGTAGACGTGGGTGAGGCGGCACGTCACGAGACCCGGCCACGCTCCAGCTGACCGGAGTGCTTCTTCGGTCGTGGACCTGAGGCTGGCCACGAAGGCCCCGAAGCGGTCCCAGGTGATCGCGGTCTCGAATGTCTCGTTGATGAGGCCGAGCCCGACGAGAGCGTCCCTAACGTAGGGCGCCCGCAGGAACGCTGCCCTCCAGCGATCCGAGGCGTCGAAGGCCGGATTGTCCTCCTCGGCGCCACGGCCGGCTCTGAGCTCGATCACGCCGCCGTGATCACCGACGAGCACCGCAGCCCTGGCGAGGGCGTCGTCGACAGGATGATCGGCCGACTCGAACGCGACGAGAAGGAGGTGCGCGCTCCCGTCGCCGGCTCCTGTGATGAGGGCCTCGGTCGCGTCGAGGAGCCTGCAGTTCGACGGCCAGAGCCCTGACTGGGCGAGCGCCCTTGCAGCGGTCGCGCCAGCCTCGAAGGTGCTGAAGCGCCCGACGCCCGAAGCCCGCCAACGTGGCCGGTCCTGCAGTCGCATCCATGCCTCGGTGATCACGCCGAAGATCCCCTCGGACCCGAGGAGGAGGCGGTCGGGCGAGGGTCCCGCCCCCGAGCCGGGCAGGCGCCGCGACTCCCACGTTCCTTGAGGGGTGACGGCCCGGATCGACTCGACGAAGTCGTCGACGTGTGTGTGCAACGTGGCAAAGTGACCACCTGACCGGGTGGCCAGCCACCCGCCGAGGGAAGAGACCTCGTAACTCTGCGGGTAGTGCCTGAGCGTCAAGCCGTGCGGTCGCAGTTGTGCTTCGAGCGCTGGCCCGAGAACGCCCGCCTGGACCAGCGCTGCCCGTGAGGTGCGGTCGATTTCGAGAACGCGGTCAAGGCGCCCGAGGTCACAGCTGATGACCGGCCGATCGTCGTCGGGCGGTGCTTCGACGCCTCCGACGACAGACGATCCGCCGCCGTAGGGGACCACGACCGATCCGACTTGCGAGGCCCACTCGAGGACTGCGACCACACCTGCTTCACTCGGCGGTGCGACGACCACGTCGGGTGCACGGTCCCACTGGCGATCGAGAGCGCGGACCACGTCGCGGAAGGACTTCCCATAGGTGTGCCCCGCCCGCGCGACGTCACCGAACTGGCACCACTGCGCCAAAGACGGCGGGGGCACAAGCCGGGGCGGAGCGAGATCGAGTTCCTCACGCGACGGTGGGTCGATGACCTCGAGAGCAATGCCGCCCACGACAGGCGCGATGAGAGCCGCCAGTTCGAGCTGCTGGGCCTCAGTGAGACCCTCGCCCTCGAAGCCCCACCCCCAGAAGCGCCGGTGCAGCTGGGGTCCGGCCTCTTCGCTCATGGCTCGGGGCGATCTGTCGGTGTGGTCAGCCGTCCCGCTCGGAGCGGCGGTTCGCCTCGCGCTCGGAGATGCGGGCGGCGAAGGCAGCGGCCTCGGTCCGCCGCGACATGCCGAGCTTCGTCAGAAGGTTCGAGACGTAGTTCTTCACCGTCTTCTCGGCAAGGAAGAGGCGCTCGGCGATCTGCCGGTTCGTCAACCCTTCCGCGAGGAGATCGAGGATGCGACGTTCCTGGTCGGAGAGCCGGGCGAGGCGCTGGTCCTGTTCGGGACCGCTGCGGAGGCGGTCGAGCACGCGTTTCGTAAGGGCGGGATCGATGAGGGACTCGCCTTGGCCGACCCGAATGACCGCCGAGACGAGGTCTGTGCCCCGGATCTGCTTCAGCATGTAGCCCGAGGCGCCACCCATGATGGCGGCAAACGAGCGCGTCGTCGTCGGCGAACGAGGTCAGCATCAAGCAGCGCAGCTCCGGCATGCGGCTCCTGAGCTTCCCTGCAGACCTCGACTCCGTCGCCGTCAGGCAGCCTGACGTCGAGGACGGCAACATCTGGGCGGAGCGCCGGGACACGACGGATCGCCTCGTCCGCCGTCCCGGCTTCTCCTACGACTTCGATCTCGCCATTGGCCTCGAGCAACCCCCGGATACCGGCACGCACCACCTCGTGGTCATCGAGAAGGAACACCTTGAGCATTACGGCAACTCCTTGTCCGGTGTCAGCCAGCTGAGGACCGCATCGCACGGTAGTGGCGGCGCCACACCAGCCGGTATATGCGCGTCCAGCGAGGAATCGAACGGATGAACGGGATGAACGGCACGAGGGCCAGCAAGAGCGAGAGCAGCATCATTATCGCCCACACCTGCGCATCGCCGCTCGCGGAGGTGTTCATGGGGGGTACCTGGTACCACAGTGTGTAGAGCCAGAGCCAGGCTTGGCCTGGGTAGTTGCCCGTCTCGTTCATCATGCCCCACTGATCGCCGGTCAGGTTGCGGCTCTGCGCGACGTCGCCCATGTAGGAGCCGTCGGCGATGAACAGGAGCGGCTTTGTGTAGTCCGTGCCGTACAACTGCGGCGACGCCGTGAGGGCGCCGTCGAGCGCGCCGCTGCGGGCCATGTCGAGCAGGTCGCCAATCATGAGGCCGACGGGGCCGAAGGCGGGGACCCCGACGAAGGCACGAGACCGGACCATCGCAGCGAAGTTGCTTCCCCCTGCGGCCTTCTCGAATGCGGCCTCCCAGCGCGCCTGCTGGGCGGCTGAGGCCGACTGGAACGTCCCGATGGCAGCGTCAAGCGCTGGCTCGTCGGGAAGCGTGAGCAGCGGGTTGATCACGAAGTCCTTGGCTGTGTCGAGCGGGATGCGGGTCCCCGAGAGCCGGTCGAGGGAAATCGGGCCTATCTTCTGGCAGAGACCGCACTTGGTGGTGTAGGGAGGCCCGTAAGTGGCCGTCCCGCTCGTGCCGTCGAGCTCGGTGATTGCGGTCTGGACGAAGTCGGTCGGCGCGGCCGTGGACCACGACTTGACCGTGATCGGGGTGTCGTCGGGCGAAGAGAAGACTGCTGCCAGGCCTGCCGCGAGGATGAGGACCACGATGAAACAGACCGTGACCTCTTTCAGCAAGTCGTAGCGGACGGTGGCCCCGGTCCACTCGGCGACGTCGCGGTCGGGTCTGAAGTGCTTGGGGCTCACGGTGTCTCCTCGATCGTGCTCTCCGGTGCCGGGATGCCGACGGATTCCTGCGGTATCAGGGGTGCGGGGTTGACCAGCGGCACGGACAGCTCCGGGGTGCCGACAGGCCCAGGCGGTGGGGACGGTACGGCGGACGGCGCGGACGCCACTGCCGGAGTGGCCGCTTCCCAGGCACTGCCCGGGCGTGTCTCGGCGAACGGCGGGACCACGCCCCGCTTGCGCACGAGCAACACGTGGATCCCGGTGATCACAGAGACGATGAGGGGCAGCAGCAGGATGTGCCACATCAGCATCTGGCCGAAGTTGAGGACGTTCCAGAACGCGCCGATTCCAGTGGCGTTGATCCCGTCCTTGGCCTGGGTGCTTATCCACTCAGAGTCGAAGTTCTGCTGGGAGAGGTATCCGGTGAAGGCAGCGCCGATCGATGTCACGAAAGCGATGACCCCGGTCACCCACGTCGCGCGACGCCGTCCTCGCCACGCTGCCATGAAGAACTTCCCCCACAAGTGGACCACCATGAAGAAGAAGAAGAGCTCAGTGCTCCACAGGTGGACGGAGTTCATGTAGAGACCGACGCGCGACACGTGCCACCAGGCCGGTCCCTCGATCGCGATGACCAGGCCGGAGAGGCATACGACTCCGAAGGCCGCCAGGGTGAGGGCCCCGAAGATGTAGATCCAGGACGCGACGTAGGCAGGCTGGTGGTCCGGGAGCAGCTTCTCTGGCGGGTAAGAGCCGAGCGCCCGGGAGCGGAACCGCCCAGTCCAGGTGGGTCGCGCGGGCTTGTGGATGGCGCCACCGGCGATGCTCATCGCCCACCTGCCTCATCGGCCTCGTTTTCCGGTGTGACCTGCCCGGGCGAGACCGCGCTCGCCCGCGTCCCGCCATGGTGGGGGAACGGCAGCACGAGTGCGAGAACGAACACGACCAGCATCAACCCGATCACGATCAGGTTCGCGACCGATATCTGGATCCAGTGCCAGTGAACGTATCGACCGGAGTTCTGGTCAAGGTTCACGAGCGCTGCGAAGATGTGCGGAATCACGGATCGACCTCCTTTGCCAAGAGCATGCCGCGATCAAACCTCGTCTCACTAGGGCCGAACGTCCCATGGAGCCCTCTTAACGGCCGTCGGACCACACTGACCGTACCGCCCTGATGGCGCCCCGACGTGGATGCACGCGAGAAAGCCGCTCCCCGGTGGGAGGGGAGCGGCTTGTCGTCTGTCCCTCTGGCGAGGGGCAGGAGCTTGTCCCGTCAGGCGCTGGCACCACCGTGGTGGATCTGCGCCGGGACCGGCGTGTGGCGGAACCTCGCGAACACCTTGCCTGGATCCCACGGCGTACCGAGCGCCGGGAGCAGGAAGCCGTCGGCACCGATGAAGCCGGCGTTCCTCCATGCCAGGACAAGCAGCATGCTGAGGATGATCAGTACCGGGTTCGACGAGACGGCCCCGGAGAAGACGTAGGTGAAGTTGAGGACGATGCCGGCGAAGGCAGCCAGTCCTGTGAACAGCCCGAGGCAGATCGCGCAACCGATGGCGAACTCGCCGAGGGACACCAGCTTGGCAATCCAGCCGGCGTTCGGGATCACGAAGTTGTGGAGGAAGTTCACCCACCAGTTGTAGTGAACCTGGGCGTAGGGGCCCTTCGACTGAGCGATGGCGCCCTTGGCAAAGCCGACCAGGCCGACACCGCCGTTGTTCCAGAAGGAGGGGTTCTCCGCACCCCACAGCTTGGACACTCCGGCGGAGATCCACTGCTCGCCGACGAAGATGCGGACGACGAGCCAGATGATCGACGCTGGCTTCGACGAGAACAGCCACCGAGCCGGCGGTGCCTCCTCGATGATCTTGTTGTTCCGGAAGATGTTGAACATCTGCGCTCCTTCACGCTCTCTTGACCGGCGTCTCCGCCGTGGGTCTACGGTTACCTTGTGTTCAGAGTGACTTGTGAGCCGCTTGGTGTGCAGGGCCGTAGGTCCCAAGGGGCCTCGCCGGATGTCACAGTGACCGCCGCGGAGCGCAATGGCAGGCCAATTGGGGGACGACCTGCCGGGTAACGTGAAACGCGTGCCGGAAGACCGCGCCCTGAGCGCTGCGGACTCGAGCCTTCTTGACGCTGTCTTGTCGATCGCGTCCGATCTCGACCTCGAGAGCCGGCTCCAGCGGATCGTCATAGCGGCCTGTGAGCTGACAGACGCGAGGTATGGAGCCGTCGGTGTGCTGAGCCCAGGCGGGCAGGGTCTGGCGGAATTCGTCACTCACGGCTTGTCGCCTGCACAGGAGAGGGCGATCGGCGCCAAACCAGAGGGCCTCGGCGTGCTCGGCCTTCTCATCACCGATCCGCGGCCGATACGTATCGCGGATCTCACTGCCCACGAGCGATCCGGGGGTTTCCCGCCCAATCACCCGCCGATGCACTCGTTTCTCGGTGTTCCGATTCGCGTTCGCGGCCTCGTCTATGGGAACTTGTACATGACCGAGAAGCGGTCGGCGCCCGAGTTCAGCAAGCGGGACGAGCAGCTGCTGTCCTCGCTCGCGGCCGCGGCAGGGGTCGCGATCGACAACGCACGCCTTCACCAGCGCCTTGGCGAGCTGGCGCTGTTCGCAGACCGCGAGCGCATTGCTCGTGACCTGCACGACACGGTCATCCAGCGCTTGTTTGCCGTGGGGTTGAGCCTCCAGGGCCTTGCGCGGATCGTCGACCCGCCGAGTGCGGCCGAGCGAATAGAGGCTGCAGTCGACGAGCTCGACCTCACGATCGGCGACATCCGGAGCACCATTTTCGCCCTACAGCTCCGCAGTGAGACCGGAATGCGTGCCGCGATCACGAAGGTGGTGACCGAGGCACGCGACACGCTCGGGTTCCTCCCGCGCGTCCAGTTCGAAGGCCCACTCGAGGCCTCGGTCGACTCCGGGGTCGCTGAAGCGGCCACGGCCGTCGTGAGAGAAGCGCTGTCCAACGTCGCACGCCACGCCCGCGCGACGAGGGCAGACGTGGCCGTCGCGGCGACATCGCACGAGCTCCGGGTCACGATCAGCGACGACGGCATCGGGATCCGCCGCTCGTCGTCCCCCGGCGGAAACGGGCTGCGCAACATGGCAGCACGCGCCGAGCAGGTCGGAGGGGTGCTCGAAGTCCGGTCCGAGCCCGGCGAAGGCACGAGTGTGAGCTGGCGAATTCCGATCTAGTAGGGGTCTTTCGACCCTGACCGCCGCCCCGGCCGGTCGTCATCATCTGACACAGGAGGTGGTGACGATGAATTCAAGCGAGCAAGCTGCGGACATGCGCTCGGCTCATCTGGGGCACACCACGGGGAGGGTCGTCGTCGGCGTAGACGGGTCGCCCAGAAGCCTCGAGGCCCTACGTTGGGCGGCGGACATCGCAAGATGGCGGAACTGGACTCTCCACCTCGTAGGGGTTTGGCACGTCGCGTACGCGACCTCGCCCTTTGCCATCGACTACGGCGAGATCGGCGCCGCAGCCAAGGACGAGACCGAGACATTGCTCAACCATGCCGAGAAGGAGGTGCTCGGTGACGATCCCTCGCTCGACGTGCGGCTCTCCGTCGGGGAAGGGTCTCCGGCGCAGGTGCTTGTAGCCGCCAGCGACGGAGCCGACCTCCTCGTGGTGGGCAGTCGAGGGCTCGGAGGGTTCTCGAGCCTCGCTCTCGGGTCCGTCGGTCAGGCATGCGTCCACCACGCCCACTGCCCGGTCCTCATCATCCGACCGAAGACGCGGGAGGTCGTGGAATGAGAGTCACACCAGTACGCGAGACGCACTCCCCGGGGGAGGGCCCGAGCTCCGCGCGCCTCGGCCGTGCGGTCTTCATCGGCGACTTCGTCCACTTCGACAGGCCCTTTGACGACATGGCGAGGTTGCTGCTCGACTCGAAGGGGGACTGGCTTCGTACAGCCGAGCAGGCCGCGGCAGAGCAAGGTCTGACCGTGGTGGCCGGCGAGCCACGACGGAGCGGCTCGAGCGTGATAGTCCCAGTCCGCTGGGCGCCGGCCACAGGGGACCGGCTCGTTCCGGTGCTCGATGCCGACATCGAGCTCTTCAGCATCGGTGACGGTCACTGCCGCCTCGCCGTAAGCGGCCGGTACCGGGTTCCCCCTGCACAGGCTGAGGTCCCTTCAGACCGCATGGCCATCCACCGGTCCGCCGAGCTTGCCCTGCGTCGCTCTCTTGCTGCGGTGGCCGAGACGTTGCAGGCCTCCTGAGGCGGCACGGGGGTTGGCGCCGAGCCGGCCTAGGACTCGACGACGGGCAATGGGGCCGATGCACTTTGGAGTTCTCCGCCTTCTTTCTGCTTGTCCAGGCGGCGTCTCACGGCGGGACCGAGTGCGGACGCGGCCGTGACGACGACGATGCAGGCGAGCCTCGTGTCACGCTCGAGCGGCTGGATGGTCCTGGCGAACCAGTCCGCCAGACGCGGATCGTGCCCTCGGAGATAGATGCTCGTCGCGGCCGAGATGTAGTTGCCGAGGCCGACCATGCTCACGACGCAGATGCTCCAGAACTCCCACTCGGCGAGGAGCCCGAACGGGACCAGCCACAGGGTGTACTGCGGCGAATAGACCTTCTGCATGACGAGGAACACGGCAAAGACCACCGCAGAGACGCGCGCCGTCGCCCAGCCCCGCCACACGGCGTACACGCCGGCAGCGAGCGCCAGCCCGACGACCGCCTCGAAGACATGGTTCGCTGTGGCCGCAGAGCTCGTAGCCGAGAGGATATGAAGCCAGTAGACGATGCTCACGTGCTGGTTCCGTTCAGAGTTGTAAGTAAAGAAGCTTGCCCAGTTGCTCGGTGCGAGGATCACGAACGGGAGATTGAGCGCCAACGCGAGCGCGCACGCAGCGGCGAGATAGCGGACGACGACACCGAGGGCGATCTGTCCGAAGCGCCATCGCCGTACGAGCTCTACTCCGCAGAAGGTCAACAAGAAGATGGGGTAGAGCTTCGTGAAGGTGCCGAGGGTCAGCCAGAGCGCAGCTTGGACGGGACGATCACGCGTCCATGCGTGCCACCCGAGGAGCATGAAGACGATCGCGAGCAGGTCCCAGTTGAGCAGCGAGAACACGAGCAGCATCGGGCAGGCCGAGAAGATCCAGGCGGACTTCTTCGAGAGCGACCAGAGGCAGCACACCGATCCCACCGCGCAGACCCAGAGTCCGAGGCTCGAGAGGGCGAAGTATGTGCGTACCCCGTGTGTGAGCGCGGCCGCGGCAGTCATGTACATGCCGAGTACCACCGGGTAGCCGATCTGGACGTTCACGTACGGGACGGGGTGCAGGTAGAGCTTGCTGTGCCAGTAGAGCGTGTAGAGGTCCGAGAACGCGCCACGCGAGGTCAGATACCGGTGGTACGCAGCGGGATCCCGGCCCATCTTCGCGACTAGTGCGGACGGCAGCTGGAGAAAGAAGTAGTTGATCAGAACCTGTGCGCTGACGAGGAGGATCGGGCCGAGCACTGCGTACCTGGCGATGCGCGCCGAGACGAGCGAGCGGGCACCACCTCCGGGCGGCGGAAGCGGCTCGCCACCGTCGGTGGCGTCGTCTGTGCCGTCCGCCGCCTCCTCGGTAGCCTCGCCGGCGTCGTCGCCGGGACGCGTACTCTCGACGTCGGTCGCCGGCATCGGCTCATCGTACGGCGGGCGGGTTCTCGAGCGCTCGCGATGCGGCGGCTCCACCAGGTCAGACCGGCGCTCCGGCGAGCACCGCGACGACTCCGAGCAGCCCCGCCGCGACGAGTGCCGCGACCACGTGCCTGCGGAGCGCCAGCAGCCAGAGACCGGCAAGCCCCAGCACTCCGAATTGCCAGAGGTGACCGACTGCGAGACCGAGTGGTATCGACGCTCCGGCGATGGAGCCGATCGCCGCGGCACCGGCGCCGGAGAGAAACGCCTGGGCGGCGAGGTTCGACCGCAGCCGATCAAAGTGGCGGCCGCCTGCCAATACGAAGAGAAACGAGGGTGCGAAGGCGACGAAGGCCGCGAGCAGTCCCCCTCTCAACCCTCCCGCCGCGTAGCCGACCGCCGCCACCGTCAGCACGACCGGGCCGGGCGTCACCTGGCCGAGCGCGACAGCGTTCAGGAAGTGTGCGCCCGAGAGCCAGTGATAGGTGCTCACCGCGTCGTGTTGCATGAGCGGAATTATCACGAAGCCGCCCCCGAACGACAGCGCGCCCACCTTGAACGCAACCCATGCGAGCGCCCCGATCCCTCCGGCACCGCCAACGACGGCGGGCCATGGAACGAAGGCAGGTGCTCCGATCCGCGCCACGCCCCGCGTCTCTCGCATGTGCAGCCCCACCTCGATGAGCCCGCACGCGAGTAGCACCAGCACGAGGAGGGATCCGACGGCCGGCGTGGCCGCTGCCACCGCACCGGCCGTCACGAAGGTCACCCAGCGCGCTCGCTTCGCACGGACTGCCCTGGCGCTGTCGATCCGGTGCCAGCTGGACGGCATGAGCGAGATGGCCGCATTGAGCGCCACGGCCGGCACCGCAGCCCCTGCGCCCGCTGCCGCACCCGCCACTGCGAGCGGCGGGTGCGAGCCGAGGAAGAGCGCTGACAGGGCGAGGATCAGTACGAGCCCGGGCCAGATGAAGCACGCTCCACCCAACAGCGCCCCGACAGTGCCGCGGAGCCTCCACGCACAGAAGATCGCGAGTTGAGTCGAAGCCGGCCCGGGCAGGATGTTCACTGCTGCGATCCCGTCCTCGAACTCGTGAGCCGAGATCCAGCGGCGCTCCTCGACACACAGCTTGCGGAGCAAGGTGATGTGCGCAGGTGGTCCGCCGAACCCGATCACTCCGACTCGGGTCCACTCGCGCACGATGGTCCCGAGCGGGACCTCGTGACCGCTCGGCTGCGCTGTCGCCTCGCTCATGGCCTGGCCGTTCGCTGTCTCCGGGATGCCGCCATCGTCGAGCGCTGAGCTATGGCGAGATCACGAGGTCGCCGGGTGTTGAGGCCGTCGTGTCGAGCACGAGTTCCACCCAGGTCCGCCCCGGTGCGAGCGTCACGGGTGAACCCGTAGCATCGGCGAAGGTGGTCGGCGAGCTCAGGGTGCTCCGGCTCCAAGTCACGGGTATGGACTTGCCGTTGCGGAGGACGTACCCGGTGCCGGTGCCGACCGTCTGGCTCTCCACGTCACCGGTCGAGCCAGTGCTCTCGGGGTACGGCCCGTACTTGTAGCTGACGATCTGGACGACGATGTTGGTCGTGGTGACCGGCGCCTTCGTGAACTCGTCGATGTCTGTGACCCCCGAGTAGGTGTGCAGCCAGCAGTCCGTCGAGGCATCCCACTTCCACAGGACGTCCGTCCCCTGCGAGAAGTTGATCGCGAGCGACGAGGCGGGCTTGGCAGCAGCTGGGAGGCTCCCGCCGTATCGGAAGACGGGAGGCGGCGGAGTGCGGTCGGACGAGTAGAGGGCCCAAAGCCGTGACGTGCTCGTGTAGAGGTTGTCAGGAGGGAGCCGTGACAGGATCCGGGTGCCGGCCGCTTGAGCGCCTACGAGCAAGTCCGCCGGCTTCAGCCAACCGAGGTGGTCCACCGTGTCGACGTCGGGAGTGATCCCGCCGGCGAAGGAGAGGATCGGCCGCCCGAAGGCCTGAAGGATGTGCCAGTCGACCCAGCGCACCGAGCGCGTCGGGCCGATCATCGAGGCGCCGCCGCATTGGTAGATCGCGACATAGCGCATGATGAACCCCTCGGCAGGCGTGTCGTAGACGATGTCCGCCTCGTTCAGCCCGCTCTGGGGGCGGGCCCCCTCGGGCTCGTTGCCGATCTTCACCGCGACCGCCGGCCGTTGAGGCACGTGACCGCCGGGCGCAGGCAGGTCCGTCAGCGGGCAGCGCGCCACGGCGGCGTGGCCCTCGGGAGGCTTGTGGGAATGCTTTTTCGTAGCCGCGGCACCGACGAGCAGCACTATCCCTGCGGTGACGAGTGCGAGCACCGCAAGAGAAGAGCCGAGCGCGATCATCCGGCGCCGCCTGAAAGCTGCAGCTGAAGGGCGCGACTGGTAGCGAGTCGGAGGCACGGTTGCCCACCGTAGTTATTGCGCGGCCGCAACAGGGGCATCGTGAGCGCGAGGCACTAGCCCTGCTGCGAAGGCCGTGTTGACCGACTACTGAGCGTGTGTGGTGTGTGCTGTCGCGGTGCCCGAGTCCGCGTGCGCAGGGCCCGACGGAGTCGAAGCCACCCGATCGGGTGCCACGGTCATGCCCTCGCCCCGGACAGGCTCGGTCCGGCCCGCCAGCGCGTAGACCTCCTCGCCGTTCACTGTCTCGTTGGCGAGGAGCAACTCGACGAGCTTGTCGAGCACGTCACGGTGCTCGGTGAGCAGCTCGACTGCTCGCTTCTCGGCCTGCCGGAGCATCCGCGAGACCTCGTCGTCGACCGCCGCCTGGGTCTGCTCGGCAAAGGGCCGGCTCGAGAACCCGCCTCCGCCGCCACCGAGGTAGACCGAGCCACCGGAGGGATACCCGACAGGGCCGAGCGAAGCTGACAGCCCGAACTCGCGCACCATCTTGATCGCCAGCTCGGTTGCGGTCTCAAGGTCGTTCGCGGCGCCGGTCGAGCCCTGCCCGAGCACCACGAGCTCGGCGGCGCGACCGCCGAGGCACACCGTGAGCATGTCGTGCAGGTAATCCTCGCCGTAGAGGTGACGTTCGACGAGGGGAAGCTGTTCGGTGACGCCGAGAGCCCGACCCGCCGGCAGGATCGTCACCTTGGCCACCGGATCTGCCTTCTCGCAGTAGGTGGCGGCGAGCGCGTGGCCGGCTTCGTGGACGGCGACGGCGTGTTTCTCGTCTGGCAGCAGCACGTTCGAGCCCTCTCGACGCCCGAGGATGATGCGGTCGCGCGCCTCGTCGAAGTCACCCGCCGAGAGCACCTCTCGTTCCGCCCGCACTGCGACGATCGCAGCTTCGTTCACGAGATTCGCGAGGTCGGCCCCTGAGAAACCGGGCGTTGCCCTCGCCACCACTCCGAGGTCCACGCTCGGATCGAGGCGCTTTCCGCGCGAGTGCACCTCGAGGATCGCACGCCGCTCGGACAGTGTCGGGAGCGGGATCGTCACCTGCCGGTCGAAGCGCCCGGGTCGCAGCAGTGCCGGATCCAGGATCTCCGGGCGGTTGGTGGCGGCGAGCACCACGATGCCAGTGGCAGGGTCGAACCCGTCCATCTCCGAGAGGAGCTGGTTGAGCGTCTGCTCGCGCTCGTCGTTCGACACGACGGCGCTGCCGCCTCGCCGCTGGCCGATGGCATCGATCTCGTCGACGAAGATGATCGCCGGAGCACGCTTGCGGGCCTCCTGGAACAGGTCACGGACACGTGCCGCTCCGACGCCGACGAACATCTCCACGAAGCTCGAGCCTGTGACCGAGAAGAAGGGGACGTCCGCCTCGCCGGCCACCGCACGGGCGAGCAGGGTCTTCCCGGTGCCGGGAGGGCCCACCATCAACACGCCCCGGGGAGCCATCGCCCCGGCCCGCGCGTAACGCTCGGGGCGCCGGAGGAAGTCGACGACCTCGCGTATCTCGACCTTTGCGCCGTCGTAACCCGCGACGTCGGCAAAAGTCGTCTTCGGCCGTTCCTCGTCGAAGACCTTTGCCTTCGATCGGCCCACGCCGAGGGCGCCCTGTAGCTGGCCACGGGCTCCCTTCGAGAGACGCCACCACAGGTAACCGAGGATGATGAAGGGGAGGAAGAGGATAAGGATAACGAGCACCTGGTCACCGAACGACGTGCCGGTCGTCTCCGCTGTGACCTGGACCCCGGCACTCTGCAGCTGGTCGAGGAATCCCTCACCGGCCTGGGGCGGGATCGCCGTCGTGTACTGCTTCCCGTTCTTGAGGAGCCCGGTGGCGGACCCGGTCGTACCGATGGTGACGGTCTTCACCTGATGGGCGCTGACGTCGTGCAAGAAGCGCGTGTAGTCGATCGTCACCTGGCTCTGGCTCGAGGTGGTCGGCAAGATGAAGTACAAGGCGATGAACATCAAGAACGCGATCAGCCAGAGGTAGTGGCGCCAGGGCGGCGGCGGCGGCGGCGCCATCGGTGTGCCCTTGTCGGGCGTCGGCGGGGTGGAGGCCTGTTTGGTCATCGGAGCTTCACGACACCCTAGTGGCGCTGTTCTCCTACAGCCCCCAGGCCGATTAGCCTCGCCCCCGGTGCCCGCCGTGCTCGTCGAAGACTTGTCCAAGCGCTACGGCGACATCCAGGCGGTCTCGGCCGTGAGCTTCGGAGTCGAGGCGGGAGAAGTCTTCGCGTTGCTCGGGCCGAACGGAGCGGGTAAGACGACCATCGTCGAGATCCTCGAGGGCTTCCGCGAGCGCGACAAGGGACAGGTGAACGTGCTCGGAGTCGACCCCGCGGTCAGGTCGACGAGCCTCCATCTCCGCCAGCGGACCGGCGTCGTCTTGCAAGAGCTCGCGATCGAGCCCTTCCTCACGGTCCGTCAGGTCCTTCAGCGCAATGCCGGCTACTACCCGAATCCCCGTGACGTCGACGAAGTCATCGAGGTCGTCGGGCTCACTGCGAAGGCGACTGCTCGCGTGAAGAACCTGTCCGGCGGCCAGCAGCGCAGGCTCGACCTCGGTCTCGGCATCGTCGGCAATCCAGAGCTTCTCTACCTCGACGAGCCCACCACCGGCTTCGACCCGTCTGCCCGGCGCGATGCGTGGGACGTCGTGCGGGCGCTCACCGGCGGGGGCACGACGGTGATCCTCACAACGCACTACATGGACGAGGCCGAGGCCCTGGCGGACCGGGTGGCGGTGATCGCAGGCGGCTCGATCGTCGCCGAAGGCACGCCCGACTCTCTCGGTGGCCGGGACGTGGGAGATGCATGGATCCGGTTCCGGCTGCCGCCCGGGAAGTCGGTGGCCGACCTGCCGGTCGCGCCATCGGTGCCCCCCGCACTCGAGCACAGCATGATCGAGATTCGCACGAGCGACGAGGTGAAGGTCCTACGAGCGCTCACGAACTGGGCGGTTGACGAGGGCGTCGAGCTCATCGCGCTGACCTGCGAGCGCCTCACGCTCGAGGACGTCTATCTGCGGCTCACCGGCTACCAAGGCGGGAATCCGTGAGCGCCCAGGCGCCCGCGGCCGAGAGGATGCGGCGGCGGAACGATGCCCGCCTGGTTGGGCGCCAGCTCTACTACGAGCAGCTCGGTTTCTGGAAGAACCCGATCGGCGCGGCCTTCACGGTCGGCTTCTCGCTCGTGTTCCTCGTGTTGCTGGCCTCGTCGGGCGGGACTCAGAAGGTGGGCTTCCTCGGCATTCAAGAGATCCAGTACTACGTCCCCGGCTTCGCGGCCTACGGCGTGATGTCGGCCTGCTTCAACCTCCTCGCCATCTCGCTCGTCAACCGGCGCGAGTCCGGTCTGTTGAAGCGCCTCCGGCTCTCACCTGTCCCGACGTGGGTCATGTTGTCGGCAGTGTTCCTGAGCGCGCTCGTGGTGTCGACGGTCCAGGTCGTGATACTGCTGGGGGTTGGCAAGTTCGGCTATCACGTCCAGCTGCCGCGCAACATCGCCGCCTTCGTGGTAGCCCTCGTCATAGGCGCTCTGTGCTTCTCGGCGCTCGGAGTGGCGGCGAGCACGGTGGTCCCCAACCAGGACGCTGCCGGCCCGATGGTGAGCATCGTCTTTTTCGTGCTGCTCTTCGTGTCGGGGCTGTGGTACCCGCTCAAGCCCGGCTCGGCCTTGGCGAAGATCTCCAACTGGTTCCCCGTCCATCACCTGATCCTTGCGATGTTCGCGCCGTTCGATCTCGTGCCCGGTTCCTCAGCGCCCTCGGCGTGGGACTGGACAGACTTGCGGGTGGTCGCGATCTGGGGCGTCGGAGGCGCGTTGGTGGCACTTCGCCGCTTCCGCTGGGAGCCGAGGAGGGTCTGATCCGCCAAGCCGCGGGGCTGCGCACCTCGGCCGGGGCGGGCGAGCGGGTTATCGGGGACCCAGGCCGAAGCGGGCGAGCGCGCCGATGCGGAACCGGCGCCCGGAGACGAATTCCGTCCGAACGGTGAGGTAGACCTCGCCGGGCTCGTCCACCAGTGGGGTGAGGCCGGTGCTCATGGCTTCCTCGAGGACGATCGGGTCGCGCATCACCTCGATCGTGCCTTTCACGAGAACGCTCCAAGCTTGCGGATCGTCCGGGTTCTTGTGGTCGAGGCGGTCGATCTCGAAGGCCACCGTCGGCTCCTCAGCCGCAGCTTCGAGGATCGAGCCCGGACCGACTCGCAGCACTATGTGCTCGGTGAGCATGACGAAGTTGAGCGGCATCACCGAGGGCGTCCCCCCGATGTTGATGCCGAGGCGGCCGAAGCCCCCTGCAGCCTGCCGCAAAAGGGCCAAGCACTCGGCTCCAGAGAGGATCTCCGAACCCCTCTGGTCTCTGAGGTCGGACAGAGGCTCCCGCCCGGTGGATGGGAGCACTGGTGGCGATTCCATTTGCAGCCTCAACCCGGCGGCTCGACGACGGGCATCGCCCTTATCGCGTGGCCGGAGATCTCTGTGGGGTCGATACTGACAACGGCGTTGCGGTCCTCGTCGCCGGCCCACGGTTCGAACTCGGCCGAGGCGAGCGACTGCAGCTCGGCGGGCTCGGTGACGAGGCGGGCCTGCCCGGTGAGAAGGACGCTCCATCCCTCGCTCACGGCCTCGTCTATCCGGTCGACCTCGAAGCTGACGGCGCGTTGGGCTGTCAAGCTGAGCGCGAGTCGCTCCGTGGTCCGGAACACGACGACGCCCTCGGTGAACGCGAAGTTCATCGGGAGGGCGACAGGGCCGGCGTCGCCGTCGAACACGATGCGGCCGACGCCGCCGGAGCCAAGGTGATCCTCGCTCTGTTGTCGGGTCATCGTCTTGAGCCGGGGACGGGGGGCCGCGCCGGCGCTGTCCGGGAGGGCGTCCGATGTCGCCACCGAGGAGCGACGCCGACGAGGTCTCGAGCGCCAGGGCCAGACGGGCGAGGTCGTTCGAGGAGAGCGAGATCGGCGACGACCGCTCGAGGTACTCGAGGAAGCCCGGGTCCATCCCCGTACGCCGGGCCAGCTCGTCGACGCTTAGAGCTAGCTCCTCCCGGCGACGGGCGACCCGTCGCCCGAGGTCACTTGCTTGCGAGCCCGATGCTGCCGCTCCCATCACTTCCCCTCCTTCGACGAGTCATCTGGAAGAGACTGCCACGGCATGTCGCTCATCCCGCCAGAGTCGCGACGAGGATGGCCTTGATCGTGTGCATGCGGTTCTCGGCCTCGTCGAACACGACGGAGCCGGGCGACTCGAAGACCTCCTCGGTAACCTCGAGGGCGTCGATCCCGTGGCTCTTGTAGAGCTGGCGTCCGACCTCGGTGTCGCGGTTGTGAAGAGCGGGCAGGCAGTGCATGAACCGCGCGTCCGGATTGCCGGTCGACTTCATGACGTCCGTGTTGACTTGGTAGGGCAAGAGGAGCTTGATCCGCTCCGCCCACCTGTCGGCCGGCTCTCCCATGGACAGCCATACGTCGGTGTAGACGAAGTCAGCCCCGTCGACCGCCTCGTCCACATCGTCGGTGACCTTGAGCCGCGCACCCGAGCCCGAAGCGAGCGCGTCGGCAGCGCTCCTCACCGCCTCGGACGGCCACAGCTCGCGTGGCCCGCCGAGCCGCATGTCCATGCCCACGAGCGCGCCGGTCACGAGGAGTGAACTGGCCGTGTTGTTGCGAGTGTCACCGAGGTAGCAGCACGTGACGGACTCGAGCGGCTTCGGCGAGTGGTCCCGCATCGTCATCAGGTCCGCCAGCATCTGGGTCGGGTGCCACTCGTCGGTGAGCCCGTTCCAGACCGGTACGCCTGCGTACTTGCCGAGGAGCTCCACGCTCTCTTGGGCGAAGCCGCGGTACTCGATCCCGTCGAACATCCTGCCGAGCACCCGGGCGGTGTCCTTGATCGATTCCTTGTGCCCGATCTGGGAACCTTCCGGGCCGAGGTAGGTGACGTGTGCTCCCTCGTCGTAGGCGGCGACCTCGAAGGCGCAGCGAGTGCGCGTCGAGGCCTTCTCGAAGATCAGCGCGATGTTCTTCCCGGCGAGCCGCGGCCGGTCGTGGTGCGTGCGGCGCTCGGCCCGGAGGCGCTCGCCGAGCTCCACGAACGACAGAAACTCCTCCTTGGTGAAATCGACCTCTTTCAGCAGATTCCGTCCGCGCAGGCTCATGGCGATCCTCCTGTCAGACCGCAGGACTCGACGTGTTCACGCCGGATCCCGCGCGATTGGGCAAGTCATGCAACGCGGCCCGCCGCGGCCGCGCCCGAGCTCGCTTCCTTCGACGCTCACGACTTCGATGCCGTGCTTGCGCAGCATCGTGTTGGTGGCGACGTTGCGCTCGTACCCGAAGACGACGCCAGGTGCGACCGCAAGGAAGTTCGTCCCGTCGTCCCATTGTTCGCGCTCGGCGGCTCGGATGTCCTCTTCTGTCGTGAGGACGGTCACCTCGTCCACTTCGAGGACCGTCGCCAGCGTCTCCCAGAGGTTGTGGTTGCGCTGGACCGAGAGCTCCGAGGGCGCGTCGCCCGGGGTGATGGTCCACGAGCGCAGGTGGCGGTCGAAGTACGGGTACAGCACGAAGGTGGCCGTGTCCACCATCGTCATGGCGGTGTCGAGGTGCATCATGGCGCGCGTCTTCGGAAGCTCCACCGCGACCACGATGTCGGCCTGACCCGAATGGAACAGCGCGCGGGCGACGATCTCGAGGCCCATCGGGCTCGTCCGCTCGCCCATGCCGATCATCACGGCGCGGTGACCGAGCACGTGCACGTCGCCGCCCTCGATCGAGGCTGGCAGGTGTGCCGCGTCGTCGTCTCCGTAGAGCACCGGGAACTTCTCGTCGGCAAAGAGTGGGTGGAAGCGGTAGATGGCCCGGCTGTGAAGCGTCTCGCGGCGGCGAGCCGGCTTGGCCATCGGGTTGATCGTCACCCCGCCGTAGATCCAGCACGAGTTGTCCCGCTGGAACAGGTGGTTGGGCAGCGGTGGGAGGATGAAGTCGTCGGCCCGCAGGGTGTCCCAGCGCAGGCTATGAGTCCTGAGCGGTTGGAGGTCTGCCTTGAGGACGCCCCCGATGAGGTACTCGGCGAGCGTGGGCCCGTCGAGGTCCTCGAAGAGCTCTCTCACCGCCCGCACGAGCGTCGGGCCGAGGATCTCCTCGGTGCAGACGCGGTCGAGGACGAAGTCGCGCGCCTCGTGCATGTCGAGCGTCTCCGCCAGCATCTGGCCGAAGTAGTGCACGCGCACGCCCTTGTCGCGCAGCGACTCGGCGAAGGCGTCGTGCTCTTCCTTCGCCTTCTTCGCCCACATGACGTCGTCGAAAAGGAGGTCGCCGATGTTGTCCGGCGTCAGCCTCGAGAGCTCGAGGCCCGGACGATGGAGGATCACCGAGCGAAGCCGTCCGACCTCTGAAGAGACACCAAGGGCTACCTGTTCTTCCGGAGTCTGTGTCACGACTCGGTCCTTTCGTTTCTGCCGTCATTCGCGACCGTACGTATTTGGCCGGTTGGCCGGTAGGGCCGTTGGTCCACAATCGACCTCAGCGCCTCTCCGACCAGCACTTGGCGACGATCGGATGGCACATCGGTGACATTCGGCCCTGTTGGATCGCGAACCGGCGATTGGAAGATGTACGGCAGCGGGTCCTCTTGGGCACGCGGGAGTGAGAAAGGTAGGTGCCGAGATGGCCCTCCGCCAAGAACACCCAGCTCCGCCCCCACCCGAGCAGCAGTCCCCACTGCAAGAGCGGGCCCGAGCCCTCGGTCTTCCGTCCGCCACCGCTCTGGTGATCGGGAGCATCATCGGGACGGGCGTCTTCACGATGCCGGCCGTGATGGCCGGCGCCGGGACGAGCTCTCTTCTGACACTCGGAGTGATCTCGATCGGAGCCCTGCTCCTTGCGACGCTGTTCGGCCAGCTGACAAAGCGTGTGCCGAACACGGACGGTGGTCTCTACGCGTACGCCAAGCACGAGTTCGGTGACTTCGCCGGCTACTTGACCGCCTGGTGCTACTGGATCACGTGTTGGGCAGGTAACGCCGCCATCGTCTCGTCATGGGTCTTCTACGTGGAGGCACTGTTCAACATCACCAACCCGTCGGCATGGACCAACCTCGGCATCGCATTGTGCGGTCTATGGATCCCCGCCGCGATCAACCTCATCGGAGTGCGACAGATGGCGTGGTTCCAGAACGTCACGGTCGTCTTGAAGTTCGCACCGCTCGCTCTGGTGGGCATCGTCGGGTGGTTCTTCGTCCGGTCCGCACACTTCGGTCCGTTCAACGCCTCCGGCGGGAGCCTCTACTCCGGCATCGGCATCGCAGCCGGGGTCGCGCTGTTCTCGTTCATCGGAGTCGAGGTCGCCTCGATCGCGGCAGGCCGAGTGAAGGAGCCACGCAAGAACGTCGGCCGTGCCTCGCTTCTCGGTACCGGTCTCGCGGCGTTGCTGTACCTGATCGTGACGGCGGCAGTGATGGGCCTCGTCGCCCACCACAGCCTCGTCGGAAACGGCGCGCCCTTCGTGGCGGCCTTCCAGTCGATGTTCGGCCACGCCAGCTGGGTCGCCAAGCTGATTGCGGGCACAGCGGTCGTCTCGGGCATCGGGGCCCTCAACGGCTGGACGCTCGTGACCGCCGAGATGCCGTGGGCCGCTGCCAAGGACGGCCTGTTCCTGCCCCAGTTCGCCAAGGTGAACAAGGACGGGACTCCGTGGTTCGGGATCGTCGTCTCGACGATCGTGGCCTCGGCGCTGATGGCCTTTGCCTACAGCGGCAAGACCGGCCTCACCGTCTTCACCTACCTCGTGGACCTCTCGGTCGTCACTGTGGCGATCCCGTACTTCTTCTCTGCCTGTGCCCAGCTGGCCTATCTCGTCTCGCGCCGGCGCAAGGTGGTCGGAGCACTCCTCGTGCGTGACGTCTCGATCGCGACCGCGAGCGTGCTCTTCTCCTTGTGGGTGACCTTCGCGGCGGGCTACCAGGCCGTGTACCAGGCGCTGTTGCTGCTGCTCATTGGGTTGCCGCTGTACGGGTTCTTGAAGGCCCGCCGTGAGCGCCTCGGCCTTGCGAGCGAGCCTGACGAGATCGTCCCCGAGCTGACACCGGAGCCCGGCTTGGCGATCCCAGAAGTCGTGATCCCCTTCCCGGGCGACAGCCCGAGGCTCGGAGCCACTTCGTGAGCACGACGAAGGTCCTCGTCCGCCGGCCCGCTCGGCGGCTGGCGGACGGGATCGTCACGAACATCGAGCGCAAGCCGGTCGACTACGACCTTGCCGCGAAGCAGTGGGAGCAGTACGTGTCGGCCCTCGAATCGGCGGCCTGGGACGTCGTCGAAGTGCCGCCAGCGGAGGACTGCCCCGATAGCGTGTTCGTCGAGGATGCCGTCGTGATCTTCCGCAACGTCGCCGTCCTCACGAGCCCCGGAGCTCCCTCGAGACGCGACGAGATCCCAGGTGTCGAGCCTGTCGTCTCCTCGCTCGGGTGCTCGGTCAACAGGATCGAGCTGCCGGGCACCCTTGACGGCGGCGATGTCCTCAAGGTCGGCGACACTGTCTATGTAGGCCGCGGCGGGCGCACGAACGGTGAGGGAATCGCCCAACTCCGCTCGATCATCGCACCGCTCGGTGCCGTCGTGGTCCCGGTGCCGGTCAAGAAGGTCCTGCACCTCAAGTCGGCGGTGACAGCGCTGCCGGACGGGACCGTCATCGGGTACCGGCCGCTCGTCGACGAGCCCGGGGTGTTCGGCCGCTTCCTGCCTGTCCCGGAGGAGTCGGGCGCCCATGTCGTGGTGCTGGATGACGAGACCGTACTCATGGCCGGTGACTGCCGCGAGAGCGCCGGGCTCTTCTCGGACCTCGGCTACCGGACGGTCACTGTCGACATCGGCGAGTTCCAGGCCCTGGAGGGCTGTGTCACCTGCCTATCGGTCCGGATGCGGGAGCTAGCTAGCTGAGCTCGTCGTTCACGAGCACGGCGGCGCCGTTGACCCGGTCATGGGCGAGATCGGAGAGGGCGGCGTTCGCTTCGCTCATCGGGTAGCAGGTCGTCTCGACCCGTATGTGTATCCGCTCGGCTACCTCAAGAAACTCCCCGCCGTCGACCCTGGTATTGGCCGTCACACTCCGGAGCGTGCGCTCCTCGAAGAGGTGGCGCTCGTAGTTGAGAGACGGGATGTCGGTGAGATGGATTCCGGCTATGGCGAGTGTGCCGCCGCGATCGAGCGCCTCGAGCGCCGGCGGGACCAGGTCGCCGACAGGAGCGAACAGGATCGCTGAGTCGAGGGGCTCGGGTGGCGGGTCCATCGCCCCGGCCGCGCTCGTGGCTCCGAGGTCCAGCGCGAGGCGCTGAGCAGCTTCCGAGCGAGTGAGGACGTGTACGCGGGCGCCACCGGCGATCGCGACCTGTGCGGCCAGGTGGGCCGATCCGCCGAAACCGTAGATGCCTAGCCGCCCGCCTGGTGGGAGATCCGCTCGAAGAAGAGCGCGGTAGCCGATGATGCCGGCACAGAGAAGCGGTGCTGCCTCCGCGTCGCTGAAGCGCGCCGGGATGGCGTATGCGAAGGCCTCTTCGCACAGCGCGTAGTCGGCATAGCCGCCGTCGACGTCCCACCCGGTGAATGCGGGCTCGAGGCAGAGATTCTCGTGCCCGGCGGTGCAGTGACGGCAGTGGCCGCAGGCTCGAGCGAGCCACGGCACGCCGATCCGTTCGCCTGGGCTGAAGCGGGTGCAGCCGGGCCCGATGTCCGTGACGACACCGACGATCTCGTGACCTGGGGTGACGAGATCGCGACGGGGGAGGAGGTCGCCTTCGGCGAGATGAAGATCTGTGCGGCAGACGCCGCACGCCCGTACGTGCACGAGCACCTGGCCAGGTCCCGGCTCCGGTCGGTCCCGGGTGACGCGGACGAGTCGATGATCATCGATCGGCCCTGGCAGTGAGACTGCCCATGCGCTCATCGGCCTCATCGGTGCACCATGCAGCGGAGACCTTAGCGACCCCGGCTGTGCGGACTTCGGGACTTCCGGCCCTGTACGAAAGTCACTCCGAGGTGTAGCCCGAGAGTAGGAGCCGGTGGAGGGTCCACCGGATGGAGAGAAGGAGGTGAATTACTGGCGACACGTACCCGGCCGTACCGGTTCGGGCTCGAGTGGCGACCCGAGCGGATCCAGCACATGCTCGACTTCGACTTCGACTTTGGCGAGCTGATCAAGGTCGAGGAGTTGCGGGAAGGCGACGAGCACGTCATCAGGGCAGAGATGCCGGGGATCGACCCGGAGAAGGATGTCGAGTTGACGGTGTCCGGGGGCATGGTTCACGTACTCGCCCACAAGACGGAGCGGAGCGAGCACAAGGAGAAGAACGGGTTCCGCTCGGAATTCCGCTACGGCGAGTTCATGCGTGACCTCAAGCTCCCCGAAGGAGCCAAGGAGGGTGACATCAAGGCCACCTACCGCGATGGCATCATCGAGATCCGCGTCCCGGTCAGGCCCGAGCTCAAAGAGCCTGTGATGCGCATCCCAGTCGAGATCGAGAAGTAATTCACGCTCGGCTAACGAGGAAGCTGCCGATCTCCCGAGTTCCCGAAGCGGAGGGGGACCGGCAGCGCCGCGTCTAGGCGGGTGCGGGGGCTTTCGGAGTACGCCCGCACTGTGCTCGGCAGGTCCAGTCGGCGAGAATTGGGGCTCCCAGGCTGGTGTGCGGCGTTTACGGCGAGGCCCTTTCGATGGCCTTCAAGCTCCTTTGATCACCGTATACACGACGCGGTCCGCGACGTACTCGAGGTCGTCACCGATCCGCGCGTAGCGCCGGTACAGCTCCCTTCGAGCCGTGATCTCGCGCACTTCCCCCTCCTTTGCCTCCTTGAGGAGCTCGGACATCGCCCGCCGGTAGGTCCGCTCGATGTCACGCTGGGTCGAGATGGCTCTTTCTGCCGCCGCGGTAGCGCCTGTCGTGTCGACGGCGATCAATTTGAATGCTTCGGTCAGCTCCTTCGTGCCGGCGAGCAGCTCCTCGGCCATGTCCGCCATCGACTTGTCAGGTGTCACCGCGAGGACCTCGGCTTCCCTCACGAGGTTCTTGGCGGAGTTGATGAGCCTGTCGAGGCGTTCGGAGAGCTCGAACAGGTCTTCTGGGTTCACTGGCGTGACGAACGTCTGGCGGATGGCACGCAACAGGGCGCGGCGGGCGGTGTCCGCTTCGTGCTCGCTGCTCCGGACTTCGTTCGCCGCCTCTTCCTGGCCCTGCGACCACCGTAGGAAGGCTTCCATGCCCCGGGTCGTGACCTCACCTTGCTCAGTGAGGGACGCGACGACATCGGACGAGTCTGTGAGGAACCATCTGCGCCATGGGCGTTTCATCTAGGAGATCCTCCAACATTCGAGCGCCAGCGCGCCGAGGACGGCGCTCGCCGGGAGCGTGACGGCCCACGAGAGGCCGATCTCTCTCACCACTCCCCAGCCGACATGGTGGACCCTCGCGCCGAGCCCCACCCCGACGACCGCGGGTGCCACGACATCGGTCGTGCTGACCGGCGCGCCAAGCAGCGATGCCGCCAGGACGATACCCGCAGAAGATCCCTGGCTCACGAGACCGTCCAGTGGGCTGATGCGATAGATGAGCCTCCCAAGCGTCCGCACCACACGCCAACCGCCAAGGCTCGTGCCGAACGCAAGGGAGCAGGCGCAGAGCAGGGCGACCCAGAGTGGGACCGCGAGGCTGCTCAGGTGGCCCGTGGCAACGAGTGAGAGCGTCATGAGCCCCATCGCCTTCTGGGCGTCGTTGGATCCGTGGGCGAAGGACAGCAGTGCCGTGGTGACCCATTCCGCGCGCCGAATCGAGGGCACGATCTCCCGGGTCGCACGACGGAGCAGGCGCCGGGCGATCCACAGCACCCCAACCGCCACCGGAACGGCGACGATGGCCGAGAGGATCAGCCAGACGAGTACCCCGAGGACCCCGGACGGGCGGAGGCCGCTCATGCCTCCCCAGTGAACCGCTCGGGCACCCGCGTTCGCGAGAGCGGCGCCGGCCAGTGCGCCTACGAGGCAATGGCCCGAGGAGCAGGGCAGACCTAGCACGAACGTGAATACGTTCCAGACGATGGCGCCGCACATCGCGGCCAATGCGACACCGACCAGGCGATGCTGGTCCAGGCTCACGACGCCCCCGACTGTGGCGGCCACCGCCCTGCCGGCGAGGAGCGCGCCGGCGACGTGGAAGATCACTGAGATCGCTACCGCCGACCGTGGCCGGAGCGCCCGCGTGACGATCGGCGCGGCAATGGCGTTGCCCGCGTCGTGGAGGCCGTTGATCAGCGCGTAACCGACTCCGAGAGCGATCAGGACGACGATCACCGGCTAGCCCCATTGGTCGGGGGCGAGGCGCCGGTCACCGCGAGGGCGACCGCTCGTAGCTCGCTCACCTGCTCACTCTTGCACGCTGAAACCCCGGCTGCCTGGACTCGACCGCCGGCTCGCAGGGCCAAAGGTCACTATTTGGTTTGAACCGTTCGGCCCTGTTGCGATGCAGGTCGGGGCGCGGATGATGTCCTGCAGATAGCGACTGCCCGCAAGGAGGACGAGTCTGATGGTGACCGCATTGCTCGAGAAGCAGGGACCGGCAGATCCGATCGAGGCCGTAGCGATCCCCGTCTTTGAGCGGGTGGAGAGTCTGGTAGGCGCGGCGATCCGCCTGGCTGTCGACCCGACGATGCAACCCCGTGACCGTGTGCGCGAGATCGAGGGCCTGTCCAGTCACGACTCGGCGCTCCTCGGACGGGCCTGGTTGCGGGTGCAGCTCGGTCGTGCCCGTAGCGACAGCCGGGTCGTGTCCGAAGCCGAAGCCATCTTGCGCGCTGCTCTGAACGACGAGGCGGCCCACGCGAGCTGACTCCGCAGTTCGGCCTCGGACGGTAGCCTGTCCCGCCGTGGGTTCTGCTGGTGTGGTGTCGGAGGCCGAGCGTGCCGCTGCTCTCGCAGAACGGCCACCGAAAGTGCCCCGCACGGCCGTGGCCTGGACTGTTGTCGCGTGCTTGGCACTCGGCTTAGGAGGGCTCGTCCTCGACCACTTCTTCGGTGGCCCCGTAGGCAAGTCTGCGCCGCTCCCGACCGGCACGGATCCACCATCGCTTAACACGAGCGCCCCGTCGAGCGGCTCGGTGCCGCCGGGGCTCTCGGCGTCGGTGGGGGCCATGATGTTATTGAAGGGTGCGGGACCGGGAAAGGCGTCGGAGTTCTCGCTCACCTCACTCAGTGACCGACCCCTCTCGTTGTCCAGCTTTCGTGGCAAGGTGGTGGTGCTCTCGTTCTTCGACTCCCGGTGCGACGACATCTGCCCGGTGCTCGAGCGCGAGCTCACAGATGCGATGGCCGCGTTGAGCAAGAAGGGCGAGGCGGATCAAGTGGAGTTCGTGACGGTCAACACCGACCCGCTCGCGACATCGCTCAGCTCGACCGCTCCGGCTGAGAGACCGATGGTGGGCACGAAGGACTGGCAGTACTTGACGGGCTCGTTGCAGGCACTGGACTCGGTGTGGAAGTCGTACGGCATCACGGTAGAGGCACAGGCGAGCACCGACACTGTCTCTCACACCGACGCGATGTACTTCATCGACAAGACCGGAAGCTTGCGGGCTGAGGCCACTCCCTTCGCGGATCAGATCAGGAAAGGGAAGTTCACATTGCCCGTGTCCACCATCGAGAAGTTCGCCTCCGGCATCGCCTCGGAGTCGGAGTACCTGCTCACGGGCGCGCACACGTGAGCGAGCCGGCCGGAGGCCCGGTGCCTTGGTACAAGAGGCGGCGAACCCTGGTGATCGGCGTCATCCTCCTGATCGCGGCGGTGACGGTCGTGACCGATCTCCCGCAGAACGCGTCGCGCGGGGTCCAGGTCGGGAGCGACACCACCGTCGTCAACTCCGTCAACGCTTCGGTCAAGTCCTGTGCTTTCGCTGTCCATGAGAGCCTTGGCCTCTACGGTGAGGAGAAGACGGACAAACTGACAGCGTCGGAGCGGGCCCAGGTCCCGTCCCTCCTCGGAGACGACCAGGCAGCGTGTTCATTCACGAACGACGACATCTACACTCTCTCGAACATCGAGGTCCCAGGCTCAGCAGCGGGGAAGTACCTCGAGCGGCTCGTCGGTACCGTGACGACCTGGGCCACATCGGACGCGCTGGCGGCGATCGAGGCGATCCAGACTCTGTGGGCCTCGCCTTCCGATGCGAAGGCGGTCAGGGCGCTCGGCGTGGCGGAGAAGAGGCTGATCGACGATCGGACCATCGCGCTGACGGACGTGCAGGCCGCGGACAAGGTACTGAAAGCCCACCTACCCGCGCTCGGGCTCCCGGCAGTGCGCTTGACCGCAGGGTGACGCCTGCTCGAGTTCGCCGCCACTTCGTCAGGACGCCGGCGACTCGTTGCGCAGCCACACGGTGAGGCTGGTGAACACGACCGGCACGAAGGCCACGGCCGCCATGAACCACAGGACCCCGGCGGTCAGCTGCTGATCGGCTGCCGCGCTGATGGTTCGGTGCGCGACGTGAGAGTAGACGCTGTACATGTCCGAATTGGCGAGGCCCACGAGATAGGCGAGCACCCAGATCGTCCACATGGTGATCGCAGCGAGGGCGATACGGGCGAAGTGGGGCAGGCGAGGCGACATCGGCGACGAGGGCACGCACTCGAGCCAGATCACCACTCCCGCCGGTACCAGCGTGACCGCCTCGGCGAGTAAGAGCCAGCGATCCCGAGCGAGGCGATCGACGAGCGCAGGCAGGCGCCACACGACGAAGACGGCGAGTGAAGGAAGGACGAGAGCGCCGGCGCGCCACATGGACGATTCGCGATGGCGTACAGCCTCGAGCCGCTCCAGCCATGGGCCGAGCCCGAGCAGCCGCCACGGCGCCCCGAGGGCGGTGAGAGCGGGGACCACGATCGCGAGGAGGCAGTACTGAAGGGCCTCCAGGCTCGAGTAGCGCGCCGACCAGGACGACAACGGCGGACCGACCGCCAGGGCGAGGGCGCAGAGCGCGGCCAAAGACAGCAGAGGTCGCGAGGCCCTGGCGTGCCCGGGCGGCGGCATGGGGTGCTGCGCGTCAGTCTCCGGGCCGCTCAAAGCGGCCCGGTCGCTCACAGAGTCGACCGGCGGCGGAAGAACGCCACCACGAGGACGACGATGAACGTCCCAAGCGGAATCACCACGGTGAGCGCCTGAGGGCCCGTCCAGGAGGTTGCAGCCAGCACAGTCGACCTCCTTAGATCACGTAGAAGAGGAGCCAGAAGAAGATCTCGGAGGCTGCCACGAAGCACCAGAACGCAGTGCAGCCCTCTGCGTTCGCCCGGAAGAGCTTGGCAGCCGGGAGGGGAGAGTCGGCGGTACCGCCCTCCTCCGCGAACGCCTTGCGCAACCGGAGGAAGCGAGCGAGCAGGGTCTCGGACCAGTAGGCCGAGCCGAGGATCGTGGCGATGTTCAACGCAGCCCAGCCGATGAAACAGGACGCGTAGCCGTTTGCGCCGGGGAAGAAGGGTAGCTGGGTCAGTTCGAAGATCTGCAGCGCGAGAGCGACCAGCCCGCACAGCACCGTCGTCCAACCAGCGACCTGCCAGTCGACCATCTGGTTCGACTTGAGGCGCCGGATGCCGAGAACCGCCAGCCCCGCTGCGGCGACCATGAACGCCATGATCGCGGCACCGGTGGCCGTTGGCGCCGTGATGCCCTTCGGCCGCCACAGGTCGGCGTTGTCAGCGGAACGCAGGTAGAAGTAGGCGAACGCCAGCGAGGCGTAGGTGAACACGCCGATTCCGATCAGGAGGCGTGTTCCCGTCCAGATCGAGTCCTCCGCCGCCCGCAGCTCGTAGGCGAGCTCTTCGGGGGTCTCGGTGAGGCCGGACGTCGGAGCCTCGACGTCCGGGCGTGGGCCTTCGTCGCTCATTGTCTGACTCATTGTGTCGTTCCTCGCAGCTCAGGCCATCTCAGGCCGTGGATTGAGGCCAGCGCCGCCACTGGGGGCGCTGGTTCTGTGCGCGACGGGGGACAGGTCGGCGACCGGAACCGCGTCGGGCTCGCTGTAGTGATAGGGATCGTTCAACACGATCGGGATGCGGTCGAAGTTGTAGTACGGCACAGGCGTCGCCGTCTGCCACTCGAGCCCGAGCGAATGCCATGGGTTCGCCGGGGCCGGGCGGGGCTCGATGATGATCGTCCAGATGAAGTTGCCGACAAAGATCAGGAACGAGGCGCCGAGCAAGTACACGCTCACCGACGAGAAGTCGTTCCATGCCTGAAGGTTCGATGCGTACTCGAACACACGGCGGGGCTGACCGAGCAGTCCCACGATGAAGAGTGGGAAGAACGTCATGTTGAAGAAGATGAACATGGTCCAGAAATGGATCCGGCCCCACTTCTGGTCGAGCATTCGGCCGGTGATCTTCGGGAGCCAGTAGTAGATGGCGGCGAACGTGGCGAAGATCAGGCCACCCATGATCGTGTAGTGGAAGTGGGCCATGACGAAGAAGCTGCCGTGGACTGTCACGTCGACGGGCACGTCTGACAGGAACACTCCGGTCACGCCGCCGATCAGGAAGTTGAACAGCATCCCGAGGCAGAACAGCATCGGAACGTCGAACCGGATCCTGGCCTTCCAGAGCGTCCCGAGCGTCACGAGGTAGATGAACCCGGTCGGGATCGAGATGAGCTCTGTCGTGAGCATGAACAGCGGCCGCATGTCGGGGTTGATCCCGCTCTGGAAGAGGTGGTGCTGCCAAACGAAGAACGAGAGCAAGGCGACGCCGAACATGCCGGCCGCCGCGACGCGGTACGCGAACAAGGGCTTTCGAGTAAAGACTGGCAGCATCTCGGCGACGATCCCGAAGCCGGGCAACGCCATGATGTACACCTCGGGGTGGCCGAAGAACCAGAACAGGTTCTGCCACAGGAATGCGCTGCCCCCGCGCTCGGTGACGTAGAACGCTGTCTGCGCGGTCCGGTCGAGGATGCCGAAAAGGCCCGCTGCGACGAGAGTGGGAGTGGCTAGGGTGAGCAGGGCAGAGGTCGCGAGAATCGACCACACGAAGATCGGCAGCCGCGACCAGGACATTCCCGGCGCCCGGTAGTGGATGATCGTGGCAATCAAGTTGAACCCGGCGAGGATCATGCCGAGGCCGATGACGGCGAAGCCGACCAGATACGAGTCCATTCCGCCGGCGCCCTGTGTCTGCAAGGGCGCGTATCCGGTCCACCCCGTCGGGAACCCGCCGAGAGGCAAAGCGGTGAGGATGACGAGGTAACCGGCCGTGAAGAGCCAGAACGACGAGGCCTCGACCCTCGGGAACGCCGTTCTCCGGCTGCCGATCATGAGCGGCACGAGGTAATTGCCGAGCGGGCCGACAACGAGCGACGAGGCCATCATCATCATGATCGTGCCGTGTTCGCCGACGATGGCGATGTAGGTCCCTGGCCCGATTAGGTGGTTGGTCGGGTAGAGCAGCTCGGTGCGGATCGCCATGGCGAGCAGGCCGCCGGTGAAAAGGAACGTGAAGACGCCGAAGAAGTACTGGATCCCGACGACCTTGTGATCCGTCGAGAACCGCAGGAACTTCGTCCAACCGTCGACGGTCGCCTCCGGAGCGGGCTCGCGGCCGGCGATCTTGGCCAAGGGGTAGTTGAGGGCGCCGACGCCGAGCAGCCACCCGAAGGCCCCGAACCCAAGACCGAGGACTATGGCGATGTCGTTCTGGCCGCTCGCCCCGTTCACGTTGGCGTAGCCGGCGGCGATGAGGTTGCCGATCCAGTGGCCGAACAAGTAGCCCCCGACTGCTGCGATCGACGCAGTCAGGATGTTCTGGCCGAACCAGCTTGGGAGGGTGACGGTCGTGCCCGTGGTGACCGGGGCAGTACCTGTTGAGATTTCAGTTGCCATCGCTGCTCACACCTTCACCTTCTGAGCGCCGTAGACCTGGATATTGCTGTACGGGTCGACGTTGTCGGGGTAGTAGCCGCCGTCGGCGCCGTTGGCGTCAGGCGTGTAGGTCCAGGCGAACGGCGGCAGGAGCTTCGTGTTTACCGCCAGCTGAGCGCTCGTTCGTGAGGCCCACTGTTCGAACTTGCTCTTGGTCAGGATGCGACCTGAGTTGTACATCGCGCCGTGCCAGAGACCGCAGAGCTCGTCACAGCGCACCACGAAGGAACCGAGTTGACTCGTGGTCGTGTAGGCGACGTTGTCCGCTTGCGGGTTGGCGTCCGCCTTGACCCCGAGCTGGTACGCCCAGAAGTCATGGATCACGTCCAACGAGGTGACGTGAAAAGCGATCGTAGTGTCGTTCGGCAGGACGAGCGAGGTGGTCTCGAAGCCACCGAACGTCGGGTAGCGGTAGGTGAACTTCCACTGCTGTGCGATGACCTGGACGGGGAGCACGGTGCCCGACGTGGGGGTCCAGATCGGAGTCGGGCCCTCTCCGCCTCCGGCACCGGCCGGCACGATGAGCTGGACGGTGCCGAACACGAACAGAGCCATGACGATGGCGGAAGTCGCCGCGATCCAGCCCGTTTGGACCCTCAGGTTGCTGTGGGAGCTCGCGTCGATCTCGGGGTCTCCTGAGAGCTTGCTGGCCCGCCAGTTGAACATTGCGTAGGCCATGTAGACCCAGACGCCGATCATCACAGGCAGCGCGATGACTATCAGGATGTTGAAGTCGAACTGGGCGCCCCCGGCGGAGGTCGTCATCTTGCCCGGTGGGACGTGAGGCCCGACGAGGAAATAGAAGAGCAGGTCGACTACGAGAGAGATGGCCGCCCAAATGGGGACCATCCTCCGGAAGGGGTGGTCTTCCCGGGGTCCACCTGCGGAGCCGCCAGGCGCGGCGGGTCCCGAAGAAGGGGCGTCAGGTGCTTGGCTCGACATCAGGCGACCACCTTCAAGAAGCCATCCATGTATCCGATTGTCTGCATAGGCCCACCGTTTCCGTACACGAAGCCGAGGCCGCACGGCACGAAGCACTGCCAGGGGTACTGGCCCGGCCCGGGCGTGGTGAACGAGAACTTGACGACGTTGTGCGGTGACTTGGTCGTGCATGGCGCAGCACCGCACAGATTGGCATTGGAGTTGTTGCCGTACAGGGGGACGTTGATACCGAGAGTCGGGATCGAGAAGGTGTGGGCCACGCCGTTGCCGACGTTCGAGTTGAGGACCTTGACGGTCTTGCCGTTCACGGTCATCGAGTTGCCATAAGTCCCGGTCACCTGCCCGATCTGCTGGTTGCGGAGCGGGCTGCCGGAGTCGTACTGGAGGATCGTCATGTTGACACGTGTGTGTGCCGGAACGTCCCAGAGGGTCGTGTGAACCCACTGGCCCTGGGGGTTCTCAGTCAGGTAGGAGACCCACGTCGAATGATCGCCGGACCCGTAGGTACCGACCGACTGCAGCGTGATGTTGACGGGCGCGCCGGCTTGATGACCGGCGGTGAAGTCGACAGTCGGAGGGCTGGTCCGGACAAAGGCCATGGCCGTGAAGATTACTAGTGACAGCGCTACTGCCAAAATCGTTGTCACGACCGCAATTTTTGCGGAACGTGTCACGTCGCTCCCCCCAACGTCTCGGAGCACCGACAGGCAGGGAGGCGAACCTGCTCACCGATGTTCAACTGGGTGTTCAGCCGAATCTAAGTCTGTCGACGTACTCCGTCAAGGACCATACCTACTTGGACCCGTGTGGACGTTCGTCGCCAGCCAGCTGATCGACCGGCTCACGCAGGCAGTCGATCTCTGGGCCACCTCTGGGTGCCACCTTGGAGCCAGCTGAGAATGATGGCGACGGTTGCCATGACGGCTGCGTGGAACCGATGCAACGGTAAGACTGAGGGCACGATGGTGCAGGGCGTGAGGGTGACGGACGAGCCGCGCGCAAGAGCCAGCTCGGCCAGCCGGCTGCCGCGGTGGCGTGCGGTGCTCGCTGCGGCTAGGCCGCGCCAGTGGATGAAGAACCTGCTTGTCTTCGCGGCGCCAACGGCTGCCCTCGTTGTCGGGCGCCCGGTCACGTTCGGGCGAACCGCGGCCGCGGCGATCCTGTTCTGCGTAGCCTCCTCGGGCGTCTACTTCATCAACGACGTGGTCGACGCGGAGGCCGACCGCCATCATCCGGTGAAGCGCTTCAGACCGGTTGCGAGCGGCCAGATCGCGCCCCGATCGGCGTCCGCGCTCGGTGCCACGCTCCTCGCCGTCGCGACCCTGGGGGCTTTCCTCGTCGGGGGCGCGGCGCTCGGCGTGGTGATCGTCGCCTACGGGTTGATCAGCCTGGCGTACTCGCTGAAGCTGAAGAGCGTGCCAGTGGTCGAGCTGTTGTGCATCTCGGCCGGGTTCGTGTTGCGGACCGTCGCCGGCGGGGCGGCGGCACGGATCCCCATCTCCCCGTGGTTCCTCGTCGTGGCTTGCTCGGGATCGCTTCTCGTCGCCTGCGGCAAGCGGACCGCCGAGCTGATGGCCCTGGGGGAGGAGAGCTCCGCCATCGAGTCTCCCTCGGGTGGTACCGGAGGCGCTTTCTCACGGTGGTGCGGCGGGCCTCGGCCGCCATCACGGCTGGCGGCTACTGCTTGTGGGCCGTCACCCGCTTCTACACCCTGGACGATCGTGTCCACGACGGGCCGTTCATCCTGCTGTCGATCATCCCCTTCGGCGTAGCGGTCCTCGTCCTCGAGCAAGCGCTCGGAACGGGCCGCGGGGAGCTGCCGAAGACCTTGCGCTGAAGAGTCGCGGGCTGCAGGCAGCCGGGGCCGTCGCCGTGACATTGGTCATCCTCGCCCTCGCGACGTGACGTCCTACGAACGGAGGCTCCTCTCGGGGTGGGGCCGCAACCCGAGCTCGCTCGCGGACGTCGTGCGGCCCACCGCGCTGGAGGGGGTCGAGCCGGTGATTGCCGAGGCTCTTCGCTCGGGTCGTCAGGTGATCGGTCGCGGGCTCGGCCGATCGTACGGTGACGCTGCCCAGAGCGCAGGCGGGCTCGTCGTCGATCTCACGGCTTGTGACCGCATCCTCGAGTTCGATCTCGCAGCGGGGGTGCTCAGGGCCGAGGCCGGCCTCGGCATCGACGCCCTACTGCGATGGTCCGTCCCGCGGGGTTTCTTCGTCCCTGTGACGCCGGGGACTCGCCAGGTCACGATCGGTGGTGCCATAGCGGCGGACGTGCACGGCAAGAACCACCACTGCGATGGCTCGTTCGGGCGGTTCGTTCGCTCGCTCCGGCTCGCCACACCCTCTGGAGAGCGCTTCGTCTCGCCAGAGGCTGACCCGGAGATCTTCTGGGCGACGGTCGGGGGCATGGGCCTCACGGGTGTCATCCTCGAGGCGACCATCGAGCTCATGGCGATAGAGACTGCTCTCATGGCCGTGGACACGGTCCGGACACGAGACCTCGAGGAGTGCATGACACTCATGTCCGAGGGCGACTCGGACTACCGGTACTCGGTGGCCTGGGTCGACTGCCTCCGCCGGGGCAGGGCGCTCGGAAGGGGCGTCCTTTCTCGCGCCAACCACGTATCGAGGACCGATGCCGCCGCGCTTGCCGGATCCGACGACGCCGACCTTCTCACATTCGCCCCGCACCAGGTGCTCAGGGTGCCGGTTAGCGCGCCGCTCCGGCTCGCCACGCGGACGACGGCGAGGCTCTTCAACGAGGCTTGGTACCGGAGCGCACCGCCTCGGCGCAGCGGCGAGATGAAAGCGATCAGCGCCTACTTCCATCCCCTCGACGGCGTTGGTTCGTGGAACATGTTGTACGGTCGCACCGGCTTCACCCAGTATCAGTTCGTGGTTCCCCTCGGGTCCGGCGACGTCGTGAGGCGCGTGATCGAGCAGCTCAACGAGAACGGTCTCCCGTCATTGCTGGCGGTCTTGAAGCGGTTCGGACCTGGTGACCCGGCCCCGCTCTCGTTCCCGTGCGAGGGTTGGACGCTCGCGCTCGACCTGCCACTCGGGATCGCCGGGCTCGGCAAAGTGCTCGACGGGCTGGATGATCTCGTCGCCGCAGCCGGCGGCCGGGTGTACCTCGCCAAGGACGCAAGGCTCCGCCCTGAGCTGCTCCGCCAGATGTACCCGAGGCTCGCCGACTGGGAAGCAGTGCGCGACGAGCTCGATCCCGACCACGTGATGTCCTCGGACCTCGGGAGACGCCTGCACCTGGCCGAGAAGCTGGTCGGATGAACGACGCGACCGGGATGCCTCAGACTGCTGTCCTTCTCGGCGGCACCTCCGAGATCGGGCTCGCGATCCTCGACGAGCTCGCACGGCGCCGGCTCGAGCGCGTCGTGCTCGCCGGGCGGGATCGGGAGTCGCTCGATACCGCACGTGCCCGCCTCTTGCAAAGCGGGCTGAGCGACGCGACGGTCCTCCTCTGCGACGTCACGACGGCCTCTGATGTGAAAGAGCTGGTCCAGAGGTCCGCCGAAGTCCTCGGAGACGTCGACCTGCTGGTCGTGGCCGTGGGAACACTCGGGACGGCGGAACTTCCCGAGCTGAGCCCCGAGCAGGTGCTGGCGATGTTCGCGACGAACGCCGGCGGGCCGGCGGCGGCGATGATCGCTTTCGCCGGCCTCATGGAAGAGCAGGGCTGTGGACGGATCCTGGTGCTGTCGTCGGTGGCAGGGCTGAGGGTGAGACGCGCCAACTTCGTCTACGGGGCCGGTAAGGCCGCGCTCGACGGGCTCTCGCTCGGGCTCTCGGACGCCTTGCGGGGCTCCGGCGTGTCGGTCACGATCGTCCGACCGGGATTCGTGCGGACGCGGATGACCGCCGGGAAGCCGGAGGCTCCCTTCAGCACCGACCCTGAGACCGTCGCGCGCGCCGCCGTCGCGGCCTTGGAGCGCGGAGAGCCGATCGTCTACGTGCCGAGCGTGCTCGGGCCGATCTTCGCTTTGCTTCGGATGTTGCCGAGAGCGCTCTTCAGGCGCCTGCCCGGCTGAGCCAACCCACTCGAGCTCAGGAGCGAGCAGACATCGTGAAGAAGTCCCTGGCCCACCACGAGGCGAAGTAGCGGTCCGGCTGGCCGATCATGTCGGACAGCAGGTTGCGGCCGTTGGCCGCCGAGGCGGCCCCGTTGCTCGAGCCGGGGTTGAATGCCGCAAAATCGACCCAGTCGGTATTGATGTCGAGTTCCATCCCCCGGACGGCGCCGGCGCGCACGAGCAAGTCCGCGAGCGACGTGATGTTCAGCCCAGGCCCGGCCACGTAGACGAGGGCGCCGTTGGCCGTCTCGCCGAGACCGGATCGCCACACGTCGTCCGCCCCGCCGAGGGTGGCGCCCCAGACATAGTTGTCGTACGGGTTGAGGCCGGGGACCGGCTTCCCGTTGTCGACGAGCAGCCGGAGGTTCTGGCGCACCGACACGACGGCGGGCGTCATCTGGACCTCGCTGCCCCACGAACCGATCTGCACGGAGCCGTTGCGATAGATGACCACCGAGGCAGCGCCGGTGCTCAGCGGCATGATCAGGCGGCCCTGGGTGTAGTAGCCACCTTCGGCGTCGCTCATGAGGAACCCTGCGTTGAACGCGGCAACGAGCGAGCGGGCCGCACTCGGGAGCACGGGAGCGGTGTACTCGTAGGGCCCTCCGCCCGGGATGATGCTGCCGGAGTACAAGGTGGCGCGGAGCAGTCTCGTGTCGATCCAGGCGACGCCTGCGACGAGGCTCGTGTGTACGGCGTCGGGGCGCAGGTAGGCCTCGTAGATTGCTGGGACGCCGTCCACGAGACGACCGGCCGCATGCCACTGGCCCTCCCCGGCGATCGGCGGCGACGCGATGGGCTGGATCGGCGCCGGCTTGGGCAGGGCCAACAGGCCTGCCGTCTTCGGCGTCGTGACCGTCGTGGCGCTGGAGGAGGTCGCAGGGGGGATCGCGCCCTTGGGCGGGCGGCCTCCTACTGGCGGGGGATTGTGCGAGTAGTAGAAGTTCTCCACCCATCCGACGAGGGGCCCTGCGCCGTGCTCGCGCGCCCATTCAGCAAATCTTGCGGGCGTCGTGACGCCGAGTGAGGGATTCGTGAGCGCCGACCCGAGCGAGACCCACACCGGCGTGAGGAGGAGGACCAGACCTAGCGCCGCGCTCGAGATCGGATGGCGACCGATCAGAAGTCGCCGGGCCATCCGGCGCTTCCGGCGCGCCGCCCGCACGGCTTTCACCCGGATCCTCCGGCGCTGCATCCAGTTCAGATCGCGGTGTGACCGCCGGCGCGGTGTCAACGACGGCTCGTCCGTCCCGTCGATCGGTCTAGGCCTCGTGTCTTCAATGGTTCGCATGGTCGTCCGTGTCGGCTGTGTCGGCCCCTGGCAGTCTCGCTGGCGTGACTGTGTGCGAGGCAAGCCAGCGCTGAGAACGAACTGAGAGCACGTCGGCTCAGCTCCACAGCGTCCGCGCCACTCAGGAGGGGAGTGTCTAGCCTTCTCTCATCGCCCATCGACAGCCTGCACCTCCGCCTCGTCATTCGGTCCGGTCCCCGGTGGCAGCACTGATCGCGCTGTGCCTGCTGGCCGCCGGGAGCTACGTGCTCGCGGTCGCGGCGAGGTCGGGTGCAAGCCATCGATCAGCTGGCGGACACCCGCCGGCGACGACCACTCCGAGGGACCTTGCCAGCACGACCGATCCGGCTCCGACGAGCTCGTCCTCCACGACGAGCGCACCTTCTGAGGGCAATACGGTGACGATCGCTGCGGTTGGCGACACGATGCTCGGCAACGCCGGCGAGCTGCCACCCGATCCAGAGTCCATCTTCGCGGGCGTCGACACCGAGCTGACGAGTGGCGCACAGATCGTGTTCGCGAACCTCGAGGGCACGCTCACCGATGCGACCACGAGCAAGTGCGGGCCGAAGGGGTCGATCGACTGCTACGCGTTCAAGGACCCTCCGAGTTACGCCCAGTACTTCAAAAAGGCGGGGTTCACCGTCCTCAACGACGCCAACAACCACTCGTATGATTTCGGCCCGGCTGGCCAGGCACAGACGGTTCAGGTGATCCACGCTGCGGGCATGGCACAGACCGGGCTCCCCGGTGAGATCACGCTCGTCACCGCGAACCGAGTCCGCGTCGCGCTCTGCGCATTCGCCCCGTACTCCTATGACGCCGATCTTCTCGACTTCCCTGCCGCGCAGGCGCTCATCGAGCAAGCCCACGAGGAGGCGCCGATCGTGGTCGTCTACATGCACGCCGGTGCCGAGGGAGCGGCCTCCGACCAAGTGACGGACGAGGAAGAGACCTACCTCGGCGAGGATCGCGGCAATCCCGAGGCCTTCGCCCACATGGCGATCGACTCTGGCGCGAGTCTCGTGATCGCGAGCGGGCCGCATGTGCTGAGGGGCATGCAGTTCTACAAGGGCCGCCTCATCGCCTACAGCCTGGGGGACTTCGCCGACTACGGCGACTTCGCCTCGAGCGGCGTCCTCAGAGAGAGCGTGATCTTGCACGTGACTCTCTCGCCAACCGGCTCGTATCTCGACGCGAAGATCGATCCCATCCTCCTCGAGGGCGAGGGCACGCCTGAGCCAGGCGGCGGTGCGGTGCAGTTCGTCGCCCAGCTCTCGCAGGAGGACTTCGGGGCGTCCGCTGCACGCTTCAGCGCCTCGGGCGAGATCACCGCGCCTTAGGCCGTGCGGGGCGAGCACGGTCACGGCGGTGGCACACTCTCGGGGTGGTCGTGCCGCAAGAGACATCCGTAGCGGGGGCAAAGCCCGAGACCCGGATCGACCCGAAGCCTTCCATGCGCGGCTGGCTGCACGTCGGTGCGGTGCTCGTCCTACTCGTCGCCGGGCCGATCCTGATCAGCAACGCCCGGTCGACCGGATCGAGGGTCGCGCTGACGGTGTACGTGGCGTCCCTGCTGACGCTTTTCGGTGTGAGCTCACTCTTGCACCGCGGGCATTGGGGCCCGAAGGGAACTCGGCGGATGAGGCGTGCCGACCACAGCACGATCTTCGTCGGCATCGCCGGTAGCTACTCCGCAGTAGCAGAGCTCGCGCTCTCCGGCACCGTCCGGGTCGTCGTCCTCGCTCTCGTGTGGGGAGGCGCCGTCGTGGGCATCTTGATCCGCCAGCTCCTGCTCGACGCTCCCCAGTGGGTCGTGGCGCTCCCCTATGTCGTCGTCGGCTGGTCTGCGCTCGCCGTGACCCCGCAGCTCGTTCGCGGCGCGAGCTGGCCCGGGTTCCTCCTCGTTCTCGCCGGAGGTCTCGTGTACACGCTCGGCGCGGTCGTCTACGCGCTCAAGAGGCCAAATCCGGTACCGTCGGTCTTCGGCTTCCACGAGGTATTCCACACATGCACCGTGATCGGGGCGACCGTCCAATTCATCGCGATCGCATACTTCCTGCTGCCCCGGACTTGACCACGTGACGATCCTCGTCGTGGACGACGAGCCCTCCATCGTCGATACGGTCGCCACGGTCCTCCGGTACGAGGGATACGAAGTGGCCGAGGCGATCACCGGGCGAGAGGCCCTCGCTCTCGTCCAAGAGCGCCACTTCGACCTCGTGATACTCGACGTCATGCTCCCGGACCTAGACGGGCTCGAAGTGACGAGACGCATGCGTGCCGACGGGATAAAGGTGCCGGTGCTGTTCCTCACCGCTCGCGGCGAGGTGCAGGACCTGGTGGCCGGCCTCGGTGCCGGCGGCGACGACTACGTCGCGAAGCCCTTTTCACTGGCCGAGGTCGTCGCGAGATCGAAGGCGCTGTTGCGCCGCTCGCACACCGAGCAAGGAGACGGGCGCCTGCGCTTCGGGGACCTCACCATGGACGAGGAGACCCACGAGGTCTGGCGGGGCGACAACCCAGTTCACCTGACTGCGACGGAATTCAACCTCTTGAGGGTCTTCCTCCTCAATCCCCGCCGTGTGCTCTCGAAGAGCCAGCTCATCGACTACGTCTGGCACTACGACTTCGGGGGGAACCAGAACATCGTCGAGACCTACGTGCGCTATCTCCGTAAGAAACTCGACCCTCTCGGGCCGCCCCTCATCCACACGATCAGGCTTGTCGGCTATGTCATGCGGGAGGCGGACGAGTAGGTGTCGCTGCGGCTGCGGCTGCTCATAGCGGTCGGGATCATCGCCCTCGTGGCGCTCGTCGGTGCCGACTTCGTGACGTACTCCGCTTTCCGTTCCTACCTGAACGGCCAGCTGGACTCGTCGTTGCGAGCGGGCGCCCAGCCGCTCCAGACCTGCCTCGACCAGGGTGGGCGGCTGACGGTCTCGCTCGTCGAGGAGAGCGCACCGGGGATCTTCGCGGAGGCTCCGCTCGCCTGCCGGGCGCCTGATCGCCGTCGTTCCTGCAACCGAGGACGGCAGGTTGAGCTCGCGCCTCGACGTTCCCGCACTGCCGGCGCACCTGGCCGGTACCGGATCACTGCGCCGCCCCGGCCAGCCGGCCGGACCGATGTCGGACGACTGCTTGGACTCGATCGGATCGGGTGCCGAGCCGCCCACGACCACTTCGACGACCGTCGCCGACGACACCGGATCGTCGTCTCCCGAAGCGGAGGGTGCTCACCTTCCGGGCGAGCTCGACTTCACCGCGTCGGCTACGAGGCCCGGGCAAGTTGCATACCGGATGAGGGCCTCGCTGCTGGCGAACGGCGACTTGCTCGTTCTCGGGCTGCCGCTGACCGAGACCGGCGACACGCTCACCCATCTCTTGCTGATCGAGCTCGGCGTCTCGGGTGCAGCGCTAGCGGCAGCACTCGCGCTTGGCGTCGTGCTCGTGCGCCTCGGGGTGAAGCCGCTGCTCGATGTCGAGCAGACGGCCGAGCTCATCATGGAGGGGGACTTCCAGGCCCGGGTCCCTGACCGCTTCCGCCCTGGGACCGAGATGGGACGCCTCACGCGCGTCCTGAACTCGATGCTCGGCGAGATCTCGGAGAACTTCGGCGAGCGCGATCGAACCGAGGAAGTGCTACGGACCTCCGAGACGCGGATGCGCCAGTTCCTCGCCGACGCCTCCCACGAGTTGCGCACTCCCATAGCGGCCGTGTCGGCGTACGCGGAGCTGTTCTCGAGGGGAGCCGACGCCCGGCCAGAGGACCTCGGGCGGCTACTGGGAGGCATCCAGAGCGAGACGGCGCGTATGAGCCGGCTCGTGTCCGACCTGATGCTGCTGGCCAACCTCGACGAAGGCCGGCCTCTCGACAGGCACCCTGTGGAATTGGTGGCGCTGTGCGCCGACGCCGTCCATGCGGCCGAGGCGGTCGGTGCTGAATGGCCTCTTCAGCTCGTGGCGACCGAGCCGGTGGAGGTGTCCGGCGACGAAGCCCGCCTGCGGCAGGTCGTCGACAATCTCCTGTCGAACGTCCGCGCCCATACTCCTCCCGGCACAGTCGGCTCAGTTCGCGTTACCCGCGGGGGAGGCGACGCCGTGATCGAGGTCTCTGATCACGGGCCGGGACTGGGCGCCGAGGGTCAGAGGCGCGTCTTCGAGCGTTTCTTCCGGGAGGACACGTCGCGGGCTCGCGCTTCTGGCGGAGCCGGCCTCGGCCTCGCCATCGTCCAGGCGATCGTCCAGGCCCACGGCGGCTCGGTCGAGGCCCAGGTGACGCCGGGAGGTGGCGCGACGTTCGTCGTCCGGCTGCCCGCCGCGCCCGGCGACAGCGAAGACTGAGTATTCAGCGGCCGCCGCGGCGGTTCTCAGCCGCGTCTCAGGTCCTGACGCCATCCTGATCGCATGGTTCTTCACGAGAGCGCCGCGCGTGACATCGGTCACCGTCGAGCGGGCTGACATCGCAGACCGCCGGAGCGCCACCCGGGAGGCGCGCTCGGCGGCACGACCGCGCCCCAGCTCCCGCCCCGGCCCGGCTCCCCGCCCGAGAGCCGTCGAAATCGCTCTCGCCGTCGTGGGTCTCGGCTTCGGCGCGACGGTAGCGGTCGGGCTCACCGCCGAGACGTGGGCGGGACTGAACGCACCGGGCGGGATTGCCATGTTCCTGGGCAACATGACCGGCCTGGCGGGCACGTATCTCGCCCTCGTGATGGTCCTCCTCGTGAGCAGGGTGCCAGTGGTGGAGCGCGTTCTCGGCCAAGACGGCCTGCTCAGGTGGCACCGCAAGCTGTCACCGTGGCCCATCTCGTTGATCGTGTGTCACGCGGTCCTCCTCACGTACGCGTACGCGCAGGCTTCGCGCACAGGGGTTCTGCACCAGATAGCCGCCTTCACCTCGGGATATTCGGGGATGTTGCTCGCGATGATCGGCTTTGGCGTCATGGTGGTCATCGCGGTCCTCTCGATCCACGCGATTCGGCGCCGCCTCCGTCGGGAGACCTGGTGGGCTCTGCATCTCGGGATGTACCTCGCGTTCGCCCTGGCGTTCGTGCACGAGGTGACGCTCGGGCCGTCCTTCGTCGGCCATCCGCTCACCCAGGCGGTCTGGTCGGCCGCTTGGGCGGCAACAGCCGGCGTGGTGCTTGCCTATCGCTTCGGGCTGCCGATCCTGCGCAGCCTCCGGCACGACATCCGCGTGGCAGAGGTCCGGCACGAGGCGGACGGCGTGACCTCCATCATCTGCAGCGGGAGGCACCTCGATCGCCTGGCCGTGTCGGGCGGGCAGTTCTTCGAGTGGCGGTTCCTCACTCGGAAGATGTGGTGGCAGGCGCACCCATACTCGCTGTCGGCCCGGCCGAGGCCCCCATACCTGAGGCTCACCGTGAAGGCCGTCGGCGACCACTCGCGCGGCCTTGCCTCCCTGGCGCCAGGCACGCGAGTAGGTATCGAGGGGCCCTACGGCGCCTTCACGGTTCACGCCCGCCGGCGTCGCAAGGTGGCGCTGATCGCAGGAGGGATCGGTGTGACGGCCGCTCGGTCCCTGCTCGAGGATCTGCCGAAGAGGACCGAACCCGTCTTCGTGTGGCGAGTCTCGAACAACGGGGACGCGGCGCTCGAGACCGAGGTTCGAGAGCTCATCTCTCACCTGCGGGGCAAGCTCCACATCGTGACGGGCCGCCGTGACGAATTCCCGCTCCATCGAGTGGCGAAGCTGGTGCCCGACATCAGGCAGCGGGACGTTTTCGTGTCCGGCTCGGAGGGTTTTGTCGAGAGCATGGTCGAAGTCCTGGCCCGCCAGGGCGTGCCGCGAGAAGCCATCCACTACGAGGTGTACGCCCTGTGAACGAGAGAAGAGGGCCGATTCTCGGAGCAGCGGCGACGGCCGGGCTCGCAGTCGTGCTGATCGCTCATTCCGCCGGCGGCACCCATCTCGCTGCCCTCTCGACCTCTCTGCCGACTGCGCGGGGGGCTCAGCGGGGTACGCCGCCGTCTCGCGGCGCCTCCTCGACGACGCCGACGTCCTCCGCCAACACCGGCGGCACCTCACCGCCGCCTACGAGCGGGTCGACGACGACCGGGAGCGCCACGGGCGCGCTGGAGCAGTACGGCTACGGCGAGCTGTCCGTGAAGGTGTCGGTCAAGGGCGGGCGCATCGTCACAGCCAGGGTGGTCGACCTGAGGACCGCCGAGTCCTACTCTCAGCAGCTCGCCCAACAGGTCATCCCGATGCTGAAGAGCGAGGTGCTCTCGGCCCAGAGCGCCCAGATCTCGGCCGTCTCGGGCGCCACCTACACGAGCGAGGCCTACGCAGCCTCTCTCCAGTCGGCGCTCAGCAAGCTGGGCTTCAAGTGAGGGCCGCCAGGGTGATTTGCCACGAGGAAGAGGTCATGGGCACCGTCGTCTCTTATAGCGTCACCCCGGGTGACATTTCCGCTCACGAGTTGGCACTTGCGATGGCCGAGAGCATCGCGGAGCTGCATCGCCTCGATGACCTCTTCAGCACGTGGCAGGCCGAGAGCCCGATGAGCCGCTTCCGGCGCGGCGAGCTCGACCCCACTGAGGTGCCGGGCGAGATCCCCACCGTGCTCGGGCTGTGCGCGGCCCTCAAGAGGGTCTCGGAGGGCTGGTTCGACCCGTGGGCAATCGCAGGCGGGGTTGATCCGACCGGCCTCGTCAAAGGGTGGGCGATCGATCGCGCAACGGCGGTGCTCGCCGATGCCGGGGTCCGCCGAGCCCTCGTTAACGGCGGCGGCGACATCGCCACCCATGGCACCGCGGACGACGAGGACGGCGGCTGGCGGGTCGGCATCCGGCATCCCTGGCATCCGGACGGCCTCGCCTGCATAATCGAGCTCGTCGCCGGGTCGGCGGTGGCCACCTCGGCTCGCTACGAACGGGGAGAGCACCTCGTCGATCCCTTCGCCGGGAGGGCGTCTCGCCGGCAGACGGGAAGGAGAGTCGCGTCGGCGACGGTCGTCGGAGAGTCGCTCGCCGTCGCGGACGGACTCGCGACCGCGCTCGCGGTAGGCGGAGACGCCCTGCCAGGCGATGAGCCGCTTCAACCGGGTTACGAGGCCTACCGGATCTACGAAGACGGCAACGAGGAGTCGACGCCTCGCTTCCCGTTCTGGACGGTGAAGGCCGAGCCGAGCCTCTCGGCGCGATGAGAGTCGCAAGACCCGAAGAGCAACGGGCATCGGTGTTGCCGGCGCGGCACCGCCGGGTCAGCGTCGCCGCGAACGCCCGGCTCACGAGCTCGGTCGGAGCACTCCTCCTCGTGCTCCTCGCTCTCGAGGGCGTGACGATCGTTGGCCTCGGGCGCCTCACGACAGCGCACGTGGTCATCGGGATGATGCTGATCCCGCCGGTCGTCGTGAAGATGGCCTCGACCGGATACCGACTCGTCCGCTATTACGCGGGCGACCCTGCGTACCGGAAGAAGGGTCCGCCTCCGGTCCTGTTGCGCCTTCTCGGCCCGTTCGTGGTCGTTCTCACGGCGATCGTGATCGCGAGCGGGGTCGCGCTTCTCTTCGCCCCGTATCGCTGGCGGGCGGAGATGATGTTCGTTCACAAGGCGAGCTTCGTGCTGTGGTTCGGCGCGATGACGATCCACGTGATCGGACACATAGTCGAGACCGCTCGCTTGGCCCCGCGTGACTGGTCCGCCCGGACACGACGCGACATCGCAGGCGCCGGCGCTCGGCAGTGGCTCGTGGTTGTGAGCCTGGCGGCCGGACTGGTTTTGGGCATCGCTGTGGCGCCGCAGGTGGGAACGTGGCTCGCGGCGGGAAGAGCGGTGCACTGAGCTCGGGAGGCCCGGCCGCCGGCTCACTGCCCGAAACGGCGCTCCCTTCGCGCGAAGTCTCGCAGCGCCCGCAAGAAGTCGACCCGGCGGAATTCCGGCCAGTAGGGGTCGACGAACACGCACTCGGCGTAGGCGGACTGCCACAGCAAGAAACCCGACAGCCGCGCCTCCCCGCTCGTCCTGATCACGAGATCGGGATCGGGAAGATCAGCGGTGTAGAGGTGGGCGGACAAGCCGGCGGCGTCGATGTGAGCGGCGAGCTCGGACGGCGGTACGCCGCTCTCGACGAGCATCGAGACGAGCGACCTGCAGGCATCGATGATCTCGTCGCGGCCTCCGTACCCGAGAGCCAGGTTGAAGTGCCAAGCCGACTGCGAGCCCGGGATGGCCGCCTCGGCGAGAGCGACCGCGTCGGAGAGGCGTGGGGGCAGGGCTCGAGGCTGCCGATCACACGAACCGAGCATCCGAGCGAGGCCGCGAGAGCGGGCAGATCCTGGAGAAGGTCGACGAGAACGTCGAAATAGGGGTCGAGCTCCTCGCGGGGCCGGCGCAGGTTGTCGGTCGACAGCACCCAAGCGGTGACGGCCGGGAGGTGCAGCTGGGCGCTCCAGCCAAGCAGTTCCCGAAGCTTGACCATGCCGGTGCGGTAGCTGGCGGTGTAGTCGGCGAGCCCTTCTGCTCGAGCAAAACGCCGGTGGCCGTCGAGGATGACGCCGACATGGGAAGGCAATTGGTCGGGCGGGAGCGACTTGAGGAGACGTCGCTCGTATGCCCGGTACAGCGGCGCAGACCATGCCATACCGACATTGTCGTCTGTGCGGGCGGCTTCACGGTGCCACCCGGCCCGGGACAGCTCCCGGCTACTTGCCAACCTTCAGTGTCAGGACCACTGTCGCGGTCTGCTTCGGCTTCGAAGAGTCAGAGACCACGAAGGTCGCCCGTGCCTTGGCAGCCTTAGTCGGCGTGCCCGACAGAACTCCCGTCTTCCCGTTGAGCTTGATCCCAGAGGGCAGGTGGTGAGCCCTGTAGTGGAGGGGGGACTTGCCTCCAGAGGTGCTGATCTTCGCCGAGTATTTCTTGCCGACCGTGCCGCCAGGCAGTGACGACGTCGTGACGACGAGGGCGGGCACCGTCGATCCTGAGATGTCCTGCCCCGAGCCGATGCCGTTCACGCCGTTACCGCCCGCGAGCCCGCCGAGCCCACCTGGATCACCGTTCGAGCCACCGGGGCTGCCGCCCATGCCTGCATCGCCGGCGACACTGGCCTCACCGCCGTCTCCTGCGTCACCGCCGGTTGCCACGCAACTCGAGAAGGAGATGGCCTTCGAGACGACCGCCACCGTGTCCGTCGAGTAGACCGCGCCTCCCGCCGCGTTGGCGCCGTTCGTCCCGTCGGTGGCGTTGACGCCGTCGGTGCCGTTCGCTCCGGGACCGCCGGTCCCACTCGGCCCGTGCCCGTCGAGCTCACCGTTCTCGCCGCCGCCTCCACCATTTCCCCCGTACCCGCCGGTGGCCCCGTCGGTGCCGTCGCCACCATCGCCACCTTCGCCGCCGAGGGCGCTGTCGGTTGAGAACGTCGCCGACTCGATCAGCAGCGAGCCGGAGTTGTATATGGCTCCGCCCTCGCCCTTGGCGGGGGAGCCGGCTTTGCCGGGAGCGGCTGAGGGTCCGGCATCGACGCCTGCTCCACCGTCACCGCCACGTCCGCCATCGCCCGTCCCGGATCCCTCGCCGCCTGTTCCACCTGCACCGCCTACTCCGCCAAGGTTCGTCGGACCTGAGCCGGGAGCACCCGAGCCCGCGAACAGGCCACCGTCGCCGCCGAGGGCTGTGTCGTCTGAGAATGTCGTCTTCGTCACCTTGAGCGAGCCGGTGTTGAAGATGGCACCACCGTATCCGGGCGCTCCGTTACCGGCGTTGCCTCCGTTGCCCGAGACATCGCTTCCGGCGCCGGCTGCCCCACCCGCGCCACCGACGCCGCCGGCGGCATTGCCCGAAGCCTCCGCGCCATCGCCCCCATTGCCGCCGTTCCCCCCTGAGCCTGCAAAGCCACCGTCGCCCCCGATGTTGCCGAGCCCTCCGACGGCGCTATCGCCCGACAGCATGTCGCTCGTGAGGAGGAGCGTGCCCGAGTTGTCGATCGCGCCGCCCTCGGCCTTGCCTCCGTTGCCGCCGTTGCCGCCGTTGCCCGCGTTGCCGCCGGCTCCGCCCGTGCCCCCGGGCGAGCCGGCGCCCGATGACCCGGTGCCGTTGTCTCCCGCGCCGCCGACGCCGCCGACGCCACCCTCGCCCCCGCCCCCGCCTTCGCCACCCCATCCGCCGCCCGCGCTGCAGTCTTCGATCGTCGAGTCGGAGATCGCGACCGTCGCTCCCGACCCGATTTCGAAGCACCCGCCCGAGGCGGACTTGCCGTTGCCGCCGTTCCCGCCGTTCTTGGCGTCCCCGCCGTCGCCGCCGGTCCCTCCCGGGAAGGACCCCGCTGACCCTGTCGTTCCGTCGGTCCCGAAGGCGCCGTCTTTGCCGTCGGTGCCCGACGCGACGCCGAACTCGAAGGTGATGCCGGTGAGCGAGAGCGTGCCGCCGCTGATCTCGAACAGCCTGGTGTCGGTTGGGGAGCCCGAGGAGCTGAAGTCGATGATGACCGACTGCCCGGTCGCGTTGAGGGACGCCTTGCCCTTCGAGAAGGTGAGCGGGGAGGTGAGGGCAATCGTGCCCGAGCACTCGACCTTGACCGAGCCGCCGGCATCGAGCGCTCCCTGAAAGGCGGCCTGAGTACAGCTCGTGATGGCCCCTCCGCCCGTGGCGGAGGCCGGGTCCGACGCCAGTGCGGCACCGCCGGTGGCGACGCCGATCATCAGCACGATGCCGGCTACGCCCTTCCAAATGGATCTGCCCATGACCCCGCTCCTTACGTCGCGATCTTCAGTGTCAAAGTGAGTGAAGCAATTTGTCTCGGCCTCGAGGTCCTACTTCGAGATCTTCAAGGTCAGGGTCACCGAAGCCGTCTGGTTCGGTTTCGAGGAGTCGCTGACCACGAAGGTCACGCGTACCGTCCCGGCCTTGGTCGGCTTGCCCGAGAGCGCACCGGTGTTCCTGCCGAGCTTGATCCCGGCCGGGAGGTGCCGCGCCTTGTAGTGGATCGGAGACTTCCCACCCGAGGTCTTGATCGTGGCGGAGTAGGCCTTGCCCACCGTGCCTCCCGGCAGCGAGCTCGTGGTGATGGAGAGTGCTGGCACGGTCAACCCGTAGATGTCGGGCCCCGCGGCGCTGCCGGGGCTGCCGGCAGCGCCCGGAAGACCAGAGAGGGCGCCAGGCGAGCCGTCCGGACCGCCCGGCGTGCCGCCCGGGCCTCCACTGCCCGCCGTGCCACCTACCGAGGCGAAGCCGCCGTCTCCCCCGGTCGCCGCGCAGCCTGAGTACGAGATCGCCTTTGCGACGACCGCGACGCTGTCGGTCGAGTAGATCGCGCCACCGGCCCCTTCGGCCCCGTCCGCACCCGGCGTGCCGTTCGTCCCGTTCGTCCCGTTGCCTCCGGCGCCTCCTGTGCCGGAGGTTCCGGATCCGGGATTCGAGATCCCGTTCCCGCCGCCGGAGCCGCCGTCCCCGCCGGCCCCGCCGTCGCCGGCGTCTCCGTCGCCGCCGTTGCCGCCGTCGCCACCGAGGGAAGTGTCGTCCGTGAACGTCGCCGACTCGATGAGCAGTGTCCCGGAGTTGTAGATCGCGCCGCCTTCACCTCTTGCAGCGGTGCCAGCTTGTCCCGCACTACCCGGGGCGGTTCCATCGGTCCCGGCGCCGCCGGCGCCGCCCTGGCCACCGGTCCCGGTTCCCGATCCCACCCCGCCGTCGCCTCCGGCCCCGCCATTCCCGCTCTCCCCGGCTCCTGCGACCCCGCCGTCGCCGCCGATACCGCCGAACGCGATGTCGGAGGAGAAGGTGGTGGTCGAGACTCGGAGCGAGCCAGAGTTGAAGATCGCCCCTCCGTACGCCGGCGCACCGTTCCCGCCGTTACCGCCATTCCCAGCGACTGGGCCACCATCTCCGGCGTCCCCGCCGTTGCCTCCGGCCGCGCCGCTAGCGTTGCCGCCAGCGGCGTAGACGCCTTGACCCCCGGCGCCGCCCCCTCCTCCAGGACCCGCGAACCCACCCCAGCCTGCCTCGCCGCCCATTCCCCCGGTCGTACCGTCCTCGTAGAACAGATCCCCTGAGAGCGACAGGGTGCCCGAAATTGGCGATGGCCCCGCCTTCGGCCTGCGAACCGTTAGCCCCATTGCCTCCGTTCGCTCCACTGCCGCCGTCGCCGCCTTTGCCGCCGGGGCCGCCCGGCCCTGAAGAGTCGGTGCCCTCGGTCCCGATTCCGCCGGTGCCGCCAAAACCGCCCTCCCCACCGTTTCCGCCCCAGCCGCCGGCACCGCCGGACGCTTCGCATTGCTGGAACGTCGAGTTCGAGATCGCGACTGTCGCCCCCTTCGCGATCTCGAAGCAACCTCCAGAGGCGGCCTTGCCGCGCGTGCCGTTCGCGCCCGGAAGGCCGTCAGTGCCGTTCTCGCCGGCTCCGCCACCGCCTGCGCCGGCCGAACCTGACTTCCCCTCGGTCCCGCTGGCACCGTCCTTGCCGTCGGTCCCGGACTCGCCGTACTCGAAAGAGATGTGGTTGAGGGAGAGCTTGCCCCCGCTGATCTCGAACAGCCTGTGGTCAGCGTCGGTGCTCGAGAAGTCGAGTCTGATGAGGAGTGACTGCCCGCTCGCGTTGACTCCCGCCTTGCCGCTCGAGAACGTGAGGGGGGATTCGAGCTGAATCGTGCCCGAGCAGTCGACCTTGATCGAGCCCCCGGCATTGAGTGCTCCCTGCAGCGCCGCCTGCGTGCAGGTCGTCAGGGTCGTACCGCTGCCGCCGGGGCGGAGGGGGGACCCTGAGGCTAGAGCCCCGCCGCCCGAGTCGACCCCGACGACAAGCACGGCACCGACCAGGCACTTGCCCAACAGGCTCCGCATCACGGCCCCTCTCTGAGCCCTCCAGCGAAGTGGAAGGCCCGCCTTGACAGCGAGCTCCTTGCGCTCTTTTCTCGGGGCGAACCGTATCAACTGCGGCCGGGCGCTGAAAGCGGCGAACGGGCTCGGTGAGCTGGTCAGCCCGGCTGGCGCCGTCCCTGGGTCGCGGCGGCCCAGGCGACGGTCTCCCCGCTCGCCGAGAGGGCGACTTCAGCCCCGACCTCGACGGGCGAACGACCGGCGCACCGGACGCGGACCGGCGCCTCGTCGTGCCCTACTTCGACTAGGAGCACGCTGTCGTGGCCGTAGTACTCACGATGGATCACCCGCCCGGCTACGCGACCCGGGCTGGCGCCGGCGGCGCCAGTGCCGTGCGCAGCCGGCCTAAGCGACATCTGCTCGGGGCGGATCAGCACGACGACCGGGCCATCGAGCCTCGCCGTGCCGCGGGCAAGCGCCATCTCGCCGAAACGAGTCCAAGCGCTGCCGTTCGTCGCGACGCCTTCCACGAGGTTGGCCTCGCCGAGGAACCCTGCCAGCTCGGCGTCTGCGGGGCTCGCGTACAGCTTGTCAGGTGTCGCCAGCTGGCGGATCCGGCCGTGCGATATCACCCCGACCAGGTCGGCGACCGAGAGCGCTTCCTCCTGGTCGTGGGTCACGAGAACCGTGGTGATCGCCGTCGAGCGCAGAATCTGGATCACGTCTGCACGCAGAGACGCTCGCAGTCCGGCGTCGAGCGCCGAGAAGGGCTCGTCGAGCAGGACGACCCGGGGGCGTGGCGCGAGCGCACGAGCGAGCGCGACACGCTGTTGCTGGCCTCCCGACAACTCGTGCGGGTAGCGCTGACCGAGCCCGCTCATGCCGACGAGATCGAGCAGCTCATCCACCCGAGACGACTTCCGCTCGGGGCGCGGGAGGCCGAACGCGATGTTCTTCCCGACGCTCAGATGCGGGAAGAGGGCGCCTTCTTGGGCCACGTAACCGATGCCTCGGCGCTCGGGCGGGACGAAAAGGCGGTCAGCGTCGACGACGTCACCGCCGATGGAGATGGTCCCGCCGTCGGGCCGCTCGAAACCCGCCACCAACCTCAGCAACGTCGTCTTCCCACTCCCGGACTCGCCGAGCACGGCGACTACGGACCCGTCGGCGACCTCTAGGTCGAGGCCGTCGAGCACCCGCGTACGACCGAAGGACTTCGAGACAGTGGCTAGGACGATGCTGCTCACGACGGGGTCGCGACGGCACTAGGGGCGGTGGCGGTCGTGCGCGTCGATCGCCTGTCGAACCAACGGCTCAGCAGGTAGCCCGGGACTATCGACATTGCGATCATCGTCGCGGCATAGGGGGCGGCGGCGCCATATGAGACGTTCTCGGTGAAGCTCCAGAACTGCGTCGCGAGCGTTTGGACGTTGTTCGGGACCAGCAACAGGGTTGCGGTGAGCTCGGTCACTCCCGAGAGGAACACCAGGCAGAACGCCGCGGCCAGGCCAGGGGCGACGAGCGGCAAGGTGACTCGGAGCCTCACCATGACAGGACCGCTCCCGAGGGACCGGCCGATCTCCTTGAGCGCCTCGGGCGCCCGAGTGACAGAGGACCGGACAGCGACTAGGGCGAGTGGGAAGAAGATCATCGAGTAAGCCACGACGAGCAGCTCCGGGCTTTGGTACACGAACGTCATGTATCGCTCGGTGACGTACACGAGTGCCAGGGCGATGACGAGGCCCGGAAGCGCCTGCACGATGAAGGCGCTGCGTTCGAGTGCCGCCGACCAACGCGCCGGCCGGCGTACCGCGAGGAGCGTGACGGGCAGCGCGAGCACGGTGGCGATGAGCGCCGCCAGCCCGCTGTAAAGAGCGCTGTAGCCGGCAGCAGAGGCCACCGAGACTGTTGCCGGCAACGTCGATCTGCCTCCTTGGACGAGCCAGTACAAGACGACGGCGAGCGGGAACCCGAGACCGAATCCCGTCACGCCAGCCGCGCCGAGCAGAGCGAGCGGCGTCGCTCTCCCGAGCCGGTGCCGCCTCGCGGCCCTCGCGACCTGCGGCCCGGCGCGCTGGAGGCGCCCCCGTTCCCTGAAGAGGGCTTCACCGAGCAGGACGAGGACCGACAGGCCGACGAGGGCGAGCGAAAGCGCACACGCTGCCGCAGTCGCGAAGCCGATCTGAAGCTCGGTGAAGATCGCAGTCGTGAAGGTCTGATACTGCAGGTTCTCGAAGGCGCCGTACTCGGCGAGGAGGGCGAGGCAGACGAGCAGGCAGCTGCCGAGCAGCGTCACGTGCGCCTGCCGGACGCTGATGCGGAGCCAGACGGACAGTCGTGAGAGACCGAGGCTGCGAGCCGCCTCTTCCTGGCCGGGATCGGCGCCGCGGAACGCCGCAGCCATCGGCAGGTAGACGAGGGGGTACAGGCCGAGGGTCATCACGAGGACGGCTCCGAAGTACCCGTGGACCGACGGGAAGATCGAGGACCACGTCCACGCGACCACGAAGTCGGGGATGACGAGCGGTAGGACGAGGAGGACCGCCCAGACGCGCCTGCCGGGCAGCGCCGTGCGCTCGGTCAGCCACGCCGCCCCCGTGCCGATGACGGCGCAGAGGAAGGTGACAGCGGCCGCGAGCCTGATCGTGTTCCAGAGCAGGCCCGCCACGATCGACCGGTCGAGCAGCGACCACACCAGCCTCCAGCCGACTTGCGTGGCCTCGAACACGAGGAAAGAGAGCGGCAGCAACAGGCCACCGACGACGAGCACGCTTGTCCCTGACAGCACCCAGGGGAAACGGCGACGTGAACGCTCGCGAAGCAGTTGTCCAGTGCCGATCGCCGTGGCGGTCATGGGATGAGACTCGCCTGGCGCATGAGCGAGACCGCGAGCGAGCCGTCACCGAGCTCGGCGATCGTGATGGGGTACGGCTTCAGGCTCGTGAGCGGGGGCTGGCCGTCTGCTGGGGCTACGCCCGGGAAGAGGGGGTACTCGAAGCTGTCGCTGTGGGCAATTATCTCTTGGCCCTTCTTGCTCACGAGGAAGGCGAGGAAGTCCTCGGCAGCCTGCAAGTGCCGAGTCGACTTCAGTATCGCCGCTCCGGATACGTCAACGACGTAGCCCGGGTCCCGCGCAGCGAAATGGGCGATAGCGGAGTGCATGGCGCGAGCGCCGATCTCTGCTCTCAGCCTGTACCAGTAGTACTGGTTGATGATTCCGATCTCGGCCTGGCCCGAGTTGACCGAGGACGTGATCGTCTCGTTGTCGGCGTACTCGTGCGCGGCACCGTTCGACCTGATGCCCTCGAGCCACTTGAGCGCGGCGTCGACCCCGTAAGCGTGTGCGACGGCTGTGACGATCGGCTCGAAGTCGGTCTCCTCCGGGGCGATCGCGAGCTTGCCCGACCACTTCGGCGCTCCGAGGTCGAGGACCGACTTCGGGAGCTCGCTCGGTCGCAGGAGTCGGGTGTTGTAGACGAGCACGCTCACTCGGGCGGAGACGCCGACCCAGTCGCCCGAGGGCGAGTTGTAACCGCGGTTGACTGCCGACAGGGTGGCGCGGTCGACGGGGGCGAGGAGGTGCTGTCCCTGGAGGTACTCGAGCGCGGGCGAGTTCTCTGTGAAGATGACGTCGGCAGGGGAGTGGGTCCCCTCCTGGACGATCTGGTCCGCGAGGATGTCCTCGTCGTCGGACCGAACGCTCACCGTGAAGCCGCTCTCGTGTTCGAACGCCGAGACGAGCTCGTCGGTCGTCTGGCTGTGCTGCCCGTTGTAGAGCAAGAGTGTGTCCGGGTGCCCCGCGCCGCCGCAGCCCGCCAGAGCGATGCTCACGAACGACCCGACGGCGAGGAGCGAGACGACAGGCCGCCACCGAATGAGTTGGACCCTCATCGCACCTCGTCGAGTCTCGCTGAACAGGCAATATCAGGTGAACCTGATATTCCGTCTCAGGTTACCCTGAACATGCCCCCCGGTCACACCCCGAGGCCGGTCGTCCCGACCGGCCAGGCCGCAACGGTCTGCCCGAGTCGTGTTCGCCTCGAGCCGACCGCTACGGCCTGGCATTGATGGTGGAGCTCAGCTCCCGACGGCAGAGCCGGTGGCGGCGCTGGCTGAGCCCGAGCCCATGTTGGTGCACTTGTGGGTTGCCGGCGAGGCGGGCGTCTTCGTGCTCGTCGAGCTGGGGCCTGAGCTCGTCGATGTCGACGAGCTCTTCGTCAGCGTCGCCGTCTTCGTGGCAGCGGTCTTCGTCGTCGCCGCCTTGCTCGTCGACGCCTTCGCTGCATGCACCACACGAGTCGCGTGAGCGACCTGGTGGGTGCTCGCGGCGTCGGCGGCCGCTGCCCCGAGACCGACGGTGCCTCCAGCGACGGCAAGGCTGGCTGCAACGATGCCGAGCCGTTTGAGCTTGATTGTCATGTCTTTCCTGTCCTTTCTCGGCGGGGCCAGGGGAGCGACCGCCTGAGAAGGACTATGCCGGGCGTGACTGTGGTGAGGTGGGGGACGACCTTGGAAATCGATCCGACTCTGTCAAAGCGGCGGCCGGCGCTGCGACCAGGGAGAAGCCTCTTCCAGCTGAGCCGCCACCTGGATGAGGAGGTCCTCGCGCCCGTATGCCGCAACCAGTTGGACGCCTATCGGCAAGCCGTCCGGGCTGACATGCAGTGGTAGCGATATGGCCGGCTGGCCGCTCACGTTGAAGTGGGTAGTGAACGGGACGAGCGATGCGGTGTGAGCCTGTGTCGCGAAGGGGTCGTCGGCAGGAGGCTCGAGCTCTCCGACGAGCGGTGGCGGCTCGCCGAGCGTCGGGGTCAGGAGGAGGTCGTGGTCCTCCCAGAACGCTGCCAGCCGGCGAGTGAAGCGGGCGCTCGCCGCGATCGCCTGAGCGAAGTCGACTGCGCTCAGGTTGCTCGCAGCTGAGGCCATTGCCCACGTGAGGGGCTCGACGTCATCAGGCCCGAGCTTCCCGGCCGAGCATCACGCCGAGACCGAGGACGCTGAGGCGGGTGTTGACGGCCCACCGGGCGATGAAACGCCTCCCGTTGTCAGGGTCGTCGAGCGCTTCGGGGTGCTCCTCGGTGACAGCGTGGCCGAGGCCCTCGAGCAGCGTGGCGGCGGAGCGAGCTGCCTCCTCGCAGTGGGGGTGAAGGGTCCCGTTCGGGGTACGGGCGAGCAGTCCTATCCTCAACTGCGCCGGGCGTTCAGCGAGCTCTTCGACGTAAGGGCGCCGCGGTGGGGGAGCGACGATCATGTCACCCGGTCCGGGGCCTGCAGTGACGTCGAGCATCGCGGCGCAGTCTCGGACCGAGCGCGTGAGCACGTGCTGGACACTGAGCCCGCTCTCGTCGCGGTTCGGCCCGGCGGTGATCCTTCCCCGCGATGGCTTCAGCCCGACGAGCCCGCACATGCTCGAAGGAATCCGGATGGAACCGCCGCCGTCGCTACCGTGCGCGACGGCAACGAGGCCTGCGGCCACGGCGGCGGCGCTCCCGCCGCTCGATCCACCCGGCGATCGGTCAGTGTCCCACGGGTTGCGGGACGGGCCGTAGGCGTGTGGCTCGGTGACCGGTACGAGACCGAGCTCGGGCGTGTTCGTCCGCCCGAGGATGGAGAGTCCGGCCCGCCGGTAACGCGGACAGAGCCAGTCGTCGTCTTTCGCCCGATAGCCCGCGTCACGCATGGCGCGGTTGCCGTAGTGCGCTGGATCGCCCTTGGTATCGGCGAACAGGTCCTTCACGAGAAACGGGACCCCGCTGAACGGCCCCCCCGGCAACCCCGCCTCGATCTCCGACAATGCCTCGTCGAACCGCCGGTGGATCACAGCGTTCGTCTCGCCGTCGACCGCCTCTATCCGAGAGATGGCTGCTTCGGCCAGCTCGCGGGCGCTGACGGCGCGCGAACGAACGAGCTCGGCCTGAGCAGTCGCGTCGAGCCACATCAGGTCGTCCATCGGGCCGACCTTAGCTATGAGCCGCCGGGCGACGCCATCACTGTCAGGGTTCCGACCATGAACCTGTGAATGGTGCAGAGATACCGGTATCTGCCTGGCTTCTCGGGCGCGACCACCTCTTTCGTGGTGCCCGGAGGGATCGGCCCGGTGTTGAAGCTGACCGTGCTCGTGGCGGTGAAGGTGTGGGTGACGGAGTCCTCATTCTTCACGAAGATCCGCTCGCCTGCCGTGACAGTCGCGCTCATGGGGTGGAAGGCGAAGTTCTTTATGACGATCGTAAGAGAGCCCCCGGTTGTCGCTCCTTGGTTTCCCGTCGGCGGGGCCGAGCTAACCGCGCCTCCCCCCGCCTCGGCGAAGACGAACAAGACAATTGCCAGGGCGTTCAACAACCCGAGGAGAATCGGGGCAGACCTCGGCGAGGCCGGGCCTCCCGCTCCGATCGCGATCGCTCCGAGCAGGACGAAGGCCACCAACTCGACGATCCCTGCCACCACCCCGGCTTGGGTCTGGGTCTCGTGGAAGCCGAACATGCCGAACTGAAGGCTGATGAGGTACCCGCCGACAGTGGCGAGCGAGAAGCCGGCCGCCGCTGCGGCCACGAGCCGCCCGGCAACCCGATCCGCCACCGGGAGGGTGGCGACAAGAGAGATCGCAAGCACGAAGGCCGATGCGACCTGCCCGAGGAACATCCACCCGATCGTGGGGATGTGGCGGTAGCCGGTGAGGTACAAGTCGAGGTGGATCGCACCGCTCGAGACGATGAGCACGGCCGACACCAACCGCAGTGGCACCGACCCACTCGCCCGGTGTGCCGCCAACCGCTCTGTGCTCACGCAGGTCTTACGTCGCAGAGGCCTCGAGGGATGGCGCGGCCGTCCCGCGAGCTCCCGCTCACTATCGCTCGTGTCTTTGCGTGAGCGCCCTCTTGGTCAAGCGGTCGAGTGCCTGGCGGTCGACCTCCACTCCGATGCCCGGTCCCTGCGGGACTGCAATCGTGCCCTCTTCGAGGAGGAACGGCGCTGTGATGTCCTCGTGGAAGTACCGGTTCGTGGCAGATATGTCACCGGGCAGGGAAAAACCCGGCAGGGTCGCGAGCGCCAAGTTGGCGGCCCGCCCGATCCCCGTCTCGAGCATGCCCCCGCACCAGACCGGCACTCCGGCGGCGAGGCAGACGTCGTGGATCCTCCTCGCTTCGAGGTATCCGCCGACCCGCCCCGCCTTGATGTTGACCACTCGGCAGGCCCCGAGAGTGATCGCGTCGGCGGCCGTCTGTGCCGAGAGGATCGACTCGTCGAGGCAGATGCGCGTGGAGAGCTGGCGGGCGAGCTCCGCGTGACCGACGACGTCCTCCTCGTCGAGCGGCTGTTCGATCAACAGGAGACCGAACTCGTCCAATTCCGCGAGGTGGCGGCCGTCAGATCGCGAGTAGGCGGTGTTCGCGTCGACTTGGAGGAGGTATCCCTCCCCGAGCAGCGAGCGCACCCTCCGCACGGGCTCGATGTCGAAGCCCGGCTCGATCTTCAGCTTGATCCGGCAGTAGCCCTCCTCGCGATGCTGCGAGACGACTCCGAGGAGCTCCTCGACCGTGTCGGTCATGCCGACCGAGACCCCGGGAGCGACCCGGTCACCGCTTCCTCCGAGGTAGTCCTGCAGGGACCTGCCCTCGGCCCGCAGCTCGGCGTCGAGGACCGCCATCTCGACGGCGGACTTGGCCATGCGGTGGCCCTTGAACGCCCGCAGCATCGGCGCGACGTCGATCGCGGCGACGTCGTTCGCACCCACCAGCCTCGGTACGAAGAACTGCTCGAGCACGGTCCACGCCGCGCCGTTGAACTCCGAGGAGTAGAGCGGCTCGACATCCGCCCCGCACTCACCCCAACCCTCGGAGTCGGGCGTCTCCACGCGGACGAGCAGCGTCTCGCGGACGTGCTCTGTTCCAAAGGACGTCCGGAAGGGCCGCACGAGCGGCAACTCGATCAATCGCAACTCGATGGCACTGATCCTCATGGTGCTCCCTCCGGTGGAGAAGGCTCGCTCAACGAGACGACGTATGAACCCGCCCGGTCGAGGCCGACCACTCGGCCGCCCGAGGCGAGGGCCGCTCCGAGAACCTCGCGTGTCGCTCGTCGCCACACGCTCGCAGCGGCAGGATCGGAGCGGCGAATGCTCTCGATGTCGGCTGGGACCTGGACGGCGAACTCCGTCGACGCGACCGCCGTGCCCGTCGGTGCCGGCGTCCCGTCGGGCGCCACAGCGAGCGCGAGCGGGCGCTCGCCACCGAGCGTGAAGGGAGCACCGGCGGCGGCAGCTACGGCGCGCTCGCTTGTGAGGTCCCACCGCACGAAGAGCCGGTCGCTCTCTTCGCCGGCGTTCAGAGCGTCCTCCATCTCCCCGTAGACGTTCTCGATGTAGCTGAGGGCCAGCGCGCCGAGCCGGCTCAAGTTGAAGACGGCGTTGCGGCGCACCAGCGGATCGAACGTCCACGTGATGCGCGCCATGCCATGTTCGAGTGCCCAGGCGCGCTGATGGAGCTTGAGGGCTCGCCCGGTACCGGTCCGGCGGCGCCCGGTGTCGACGCCGGTCACATGCGAGTGGAGCTCGACCACCGGTGGTGGTGTCGCCCATCCGACCGAGGCCCCGACGAGCCGCCCGGCGGGGTCGAGAGCCCCGGACACGTAGTTGCCCGAGAGCTGGAGAGCTCTCAGCACGTGATCGGAGATAGGCGGGGCCCCGCTTGGCTCTCGCCACAGCTCGCCGAACAGCGAGCAGGCCTCTCGGAGCCGCTCAAGCTCGGTCAGCTCGACCACGACGACGCCGGCGTGCTCTGCCGCCAGGACGGCGGTGTCGGTCGCTTCGGCCACTGCGATGACTCTAGGAGAGGCCCTATGTCTCGGGGAACGGCGGTGCTATACCTAGCGACGAGCAACCGGTCGACCCAGGGGAGGGCCTCATGAGAGTGTCGGTAACGGTCAACGGCTCGGAGCGCACAGACGACGTCGAACCGAGGCTCCTGCTGGTGCACTACTTGAGGGACGTGGTCGGGCTGACCGGTACCAACATCGGTTGCGACACGAGCTCGTGCGGCGCTTGCACGATTCATGTGAACGGCGAGTCGGTCAAGTCGTGCACGATGCTCGCCGTTCAGGCAGAGGGCAGCGAGATAACGACGATCGAAGCCCTTGCGTCAGGTGCCGAGCTGCACCCGATGCAGGAGGCGTTCCGCACCCATCACGGGCTCCAGTGCGGGTACTGCACGCCTGGCATGGTAATGGCTGCTACCTCCCTCCTGGCCGAGAACCCGAGGCCGACCGAGGCGGAGGTGCGCGAGGGCCTCGAAGGGAACCTCTGCCGTTGTACCGGCTATCACAACATCGTCAAGGCAGTTCTCGCGGCGGCGCAGTCATGACCGCCACACAGACAGCCTCGGGCGGGATCATCGGTCAGAGGATGTTGCGCAAGGAAGACCCCGAGCTGCTCACCGGGGAGGCTCGCTTCGTGGCGGACCTCGACGTGCCGGGAGCGCTCCACCTCTCCATCATCCGGAGCACCGTCGCCCACGCGCGGATCACCTCCATCGACGTCAGCCCCGCCTTGGGGATGCCGGGTGTCGTGGCCGCGTTCACGGGCGCCGACCTGCAAGATGAGTGGGCCGGGCCACTTCCTTGTGCCTGGCCGGTGACACCGGACATGAAGAGTCCCGCCCACCTGCCGATCGCCGTCGACAAGGTTTGCTACTGCGGCGACGCGGTCGCCGTCGTGGTCGCCGAGTCGGAGTACGCCGCGCGCGACGCCGCCGAGGCCGTGCTCGTCGAGTACGACCCCCTGCCGGCGGTGATCGACCTCGACGACGCCCGCTCGGACCGGGTCGTCATCCACGAGGACCTCGGCACGAACACGAGCTACTACTGGGAGCTCACGCCTGATCCTGCGGCCGTGGAGTCCGCCTTCGCGAAGGCGGCCCACACGGTGCACGGGCACTACATCCAGCAACGGCTCATCCCCGCCGCGATGGAGCCGCGCGGCGTCGTCGTGATCCCGCAGCCCTTCGGGGGCGAGTTCACGGTGTACTCGGCCACCCAGATCCCGCACATCTTGAAGGTGATGCTGGCACTCACCGCCGGGATCTCGGAGACCTCCATCAGGGTGATCGCACCTGCTGTCGGCGGCGGCTTCGGCTCGAAGCTCAACGTCTACGCCGAAGAAGTCCTCTCCCTCGTCCTCGCGCGCCGTCTGCGCAAGCCGATCCGGTGGATCGAGACGAGGTCCGAAGGTACCCAGGCGACCATCCAGGGCCGTGGCCAGATCCAGGACATCGACCTGGCGGCCGACGAGGACGGTCGGATCACTGCCGTCAAGGTGAGCTTGCTCGCCGACATGGGTGCCTATCTGCAGCTCGTCACTCCGGGCATCCCGCTCCTCGGTGCGTTCCTCTACGGAGGCGTCTACGACATCCCCGTCTACTCCTTCGCGTGCACCTCGGTCTTCACGAACATGACGCCGACAGACGCTTACCGGGGTGCGGGACGGCCGGAGGCCACCTACGCCATCGAGCGGGCCATCGAAGCCCTCGCAAAGCGAGTGGGAGTGGACGCGGCCGAGATCCGACGGCGCAACTACATAAAGGCCGAGCAGTTCCCCTACACCTCGTCCGCCGGGCTCGTGTACGACAGCGGCGAGTACGAGGCGGCCCTCGACAAGGCGCTGGGCCTCGCCGGCTACGACGAGCTGCGGGCAGAGCAGGCGACGCGCCGCGCCGGCAACGACCGGATCCAGATCGGGATAGGCGTGTCCTCGTACATGGAGATGTGCGGCCTGGCGCCTTCCCGCGTTCTCGCCTCGCTCAACTACTCGGCCGGCGGTTGGGAGGCAGCGACAGTCCGCGTGATGCCGACCGGCAAGGTCCAGGTGGTCACGGGGACCGCGCCGCACGGACAGGGGCACGAGACGTCCTGGTCGATGATCGCGGCCGACCGGCTCGGGGTGAGCCCGGACGACGTCGAGGTCCTTCACTCCGACACCGCAATCGCGCCGTACGGCCTCGACACGTACGGTTCGCGGTCATTGCCAGTGGGGGGTGTGGCGGTCGCGATCGCGACCGATCGCGTGATCGACAAGGCCCGCCAGATCGCCGCACACCAGCTGGAGATCGCCGAGGAGGATCTCGAGTACTCCGGCGGTGCATTCAGCGTGAAGGGCTCGCCCGACCGGTCGATGCCGCTCGGCGCCGTCGCGTTCGAGGCGTTCACCGCCCACAACCTCCCCGACGGCCTCGAGCCGAACCTGGAGGCCTCGGTCCACTTCGACCCGCCGAACTTCACGTTCCCCTTCGGGACCCATGTCTGTGTCGTCGAGATCGACACCGAGACCGGCCGGGTCACGTTGCGCAGCTACGTCGCCGTCGACGACTGCGGCAACCAGGTCAACCCGCTCATCGTCGAGGGGCAGGTCCACGGCGGGATCACCCAGGGCATCGCGCAGGCGCTGTTCGAGCACGCGGCCTACGACGACCACGGGAACTTGCTGACCAGCACGCTGATGGACTACCTCGTGCCGGCAGCCTCCGAGCTGCCGAGCTACGTGACCGGGTCGACGGTGACTCCGAGCCCGACGAACCTCCTCGGGGTGAAGGGGGTGGGCGAGGCGGGGACGATCGGCGCGGCTCCGTGCGTCATCAACGCCGTTTGTGACACGTTGGCGCCGTTCGGCATAGAGGACATCGACATGCCTGCCACGCCCGAGCGTGTCTGGCGAGCCATCGAGGGGGCGCACAAGCCATGATCCCGGAACCGTTCGAATACCGGCGGGCGTCCTCGGTCGACGAGGCCATCGCGTTGCTCTCGACGGGCGGGGAGGCCAAGCTCCTCGCCGGTGGCCACTCACTACTGCCGCTCATGAAGATGCGCATGTCGGCCCCGTCCCTCCTCGTCGACATAGCGGGGATCCGGGAGCTGTCCTACGTGCACGAGGCGGGCGACCACGTTGCTGTGGGAGCGCTCACGCGGCATGCGGATCTCGACCGCAACGAGGTCCTCCGCCGCGAGGCGCCACTGCTCGCGCACGTCGCCGGCCAGGTGGGCGATCCGCAGGTCCGCCACCGCGGGACGATCGGTGGCTCGATCGCGCACGGCGACCCGGCGTCTGACCTTCCCGCCGCGTGCCTGGCGCTCGACGCATCCTTCGTCGTGGCGGGACCTCAGGGCGAGCGGAAGATACCAGCAAGTGAGTTCTTCCGGGGTTTCCTCGAGACGGACCTCGCAGCCGACGAGGTGTTGATCGAGATCGTCTTCCCGCGTGTCGCCGGAGCCGGTTGGTCCTTCCAGAAGTTCAACCGGCGTGCCCAGGACTGGGCGATCGTCGGCGTAGCCGCCCTCGCCAATGGCTCGACGCGCATCGGCCTCGTGAACATGGGATCGATGCCGCTCCGCGCCGCCGGCACGGAGCTGGCGCTCGAGCAGGGGGCGTCGGTCGCAGAAGCCGCCCTTCACACGTCAGACGGCCTCGACCCCCCGTCGGACCTCAACGCGACCCGGAGTACCGCCGCCATCTCGCCGCTGTGCTGGTCGGTCGGGCGCTCGAGGAGGCGGCGCGCAACAAGGCGTGACCCGTGCCGGCGGCCGTCCCCGCCTGAGGGCCCTAACCTGACGCGTGACGGAGACGACTCTCGCAAGCGGCGCCCCGGCACCATCTTCGGTCGACGAGGTGGCGCAGGCGTTGGCTGCGCACGGCTACCTCGCAGATGAAGGCCTCGCTACGGCGATCTTCCTCGCTCTCACATTGAAGCGGCCGCTCTTCCTCGAAGGAGATGCCGGCGTCGGCAAGACGGAGGTTGCGAAGGTCCTCGCGTCGTGGACCGGCGGCGAGTTGCTCCGGCTCCAGTGCTACGAGGGCATCAACCTGGCTCAAGCGGCCTACGAGTGGGATTACGCCCGCCAGCTCCTCCATCTGCGCGCCGTGGAGGCGACAGGCGAGTCGGCCCGTCAAGCAGAGGACGAGATCTACGACGAGAGGTTCCTCGTCCGGCGGCCGCTGTTGCGAGCCCTCGAGCCGACCCTCGGGCCAGTGCCGGTGCTGCTCGTCGACGAAATCGACCGCGCCGACGACGAGTTCGAGGCCTTCTTGCTAGAGATCTTGTCCGAGTACGCCGTCACAGTGCCCGAGCTCGGCACGGTGAGGGCCGACCAGCCGCCGATCGTCGTGCTCACCTCGAACCGCACGCGGGACGTCCACGATGCGCTGAAGCGCCGCTGCCTGTATCACTGGGTCGAGCATCCGTCCTTCGAGCGCGAGGTCGAGATCGTCGGGCTGCGTGCTCCCCAGGCGGCCGGGCGCCTCGCGCGCCAGATCGCGGCGGCCGCCGCCGCCCTCCGCGACCTGGGGCTGTACAAGCCGCCAGGAGTCGCCGAGACGATCGACTGGGCAGCTGCAGTTGCCGCACTCGGACGGGGCGAGCTCGACGAGCACACGGTCGAGGTGACCCTCGGCGCGGTGCTCAAGTACCAGGAGGACCAGCATCGCGTCCGGGCGAGCGGACTGAGCGACATCGTCCGGGCAGCGGTCCTCAGAAGTGGCTGACGCCGCCGGCGCGCGGCTCGTCGTCGCATTCGCGGCGTCGCTTCGGGCGGCCGGCCTGGACGTCCCGCCCGGGTCCGTGGTCCTCTTCGCCCAGGCACTCGGGGCCGTCGGATTGCACGATCGGGAGCAGGTCTACTGGGCCGGGCGGTCGACGCTCATCCGGAGACCAGAGGACCGCGATCTGTACGACCGCCTCTTCGCCGAGTTCTTCGATCACCGAGGCGAGCAAGCCGTCGCGCGGGTGCCGCGCAGCGTCGCGCTCGAAGCTCGACTCCGGCCGGGACGACGACGCCGGCGGCGACGCCCGGACCGAGGAGCCCGAAGCGCGCGAACCGACGCTGACGGTCCGCTACAGCGCGCTCGAGGTGCTCCGCCGCCAGGACTTCGCCCTCTACCGCGACGACGAGTGGGCGGAGGCCCGGCGCCTCATCGCCTCGCTGCGCGCCCGCCCCGAGAGCCGCCGGTCTCGCCGCCTGCGGGGGGCGACCCGGGGCAACTCGCTAGACCTCCCGCGGACGGTCCGAGCGGCGCTCGGCTCAGATGGCGAGGCGTTGCGCCACGCGTGGCGGACACCCTCTACCCGTCCGCGCCGGCTCGTCTTCCTCATCGACATCTCCGGCTCGATGGAGCCCTACGCACGAGCCTTCCTGCGTTTTGCTCACGCATCGGTCGTCTCCCGGCCGGCGGGAGGGGTCGAGGTCTTCGTTCTCGGCACGCGAGTGACGCGCATCACGCGGCCGCTGTCCTCACGCGATCCCGATGCTGCGCTCGCCGATGCAAGCCGCCTCGTCGACGACTGGTACGGAGGCACTCGCCTCGGCGAAGGCCTCCGGTCGTTCAACGACCGATGGGGGAGCCGCGGGATGGCGAGGGGCGCGATCGTGGTGATCCTCTCGGACGGCTGGGACCGCGGCGACCCGAGCGAGCTCTCAGACGAGATGAGACGGCTCCGGCGGGTCGCGCATCGGGTTGTCTGGGTGAACCCGCTGCGTGCTTCGCCCGGTTACGCGCCGTTGGCACGCGGCATGGCGGCCGCCCTGCCCTTCGTCGACGAGTTCGTCGACGGCCACTCGATCGCCTCCCTCGAGGAGCTCGTGGAAGTGGTCTCGGGTCCGGCGCACTGATGACGTAGGCGCCCGCGTGCGCAGTACGATCGTTTGACAGCGCACCGGAGAAGGGAGGCGCTATGTGGATTGTGGCAGGGATCCTGCTCGGCATCGTCGTGCTCGGCGTCATAGCCGGGTTCCATGTCGGGCCTCACGCCCACCTCTTTGCGAGCGTGGCGGGAGTGGTCGCAGCGGCGTGGTTGCTGGTCATGGCGTTTCTCGGCGAGTCGAGACCACTGCTGTACGTGCTGCTCGGCGCGGACGTGACCATCACCGGCCTCATGGGTTTCGCCGCCTGGCGTGTCCTTAAGACCCCCGAGGCCGTCGGCGCTCACAACGAGCCGGCGCCGTCGGTGGAAGGTGACATAGGTACCGCACTCGGGCCACTTAACCCGGAGGGCATAGTGCGGGTCGGCGGTGAGGAGTGGAGTGCCGTGTCGTTGAACGGTCCCGTACGTGCAGGTGGCAAGGTCCAGGTGATCAACGCCAACGGCGTGCGCCTGGAAGTGTGGGGAGAAGAAAATCCGGCGCTAGCGCCGCCTGTGAACAAGGATGAGGGAGCCACATCGTGATCATCGGGATCATCGTCGCCGTTGCAGTGCTGATAGTGCTGCTCGCGCTCGCGAAGTCGGTCAAGATTGCCCGGGAGTACCAGCGACTGGTGCTGTTCCGGCTCGGCCGTGCCATAGGTACCCGGGGACCGGGGATCGTCTTCCTCAACCCGGCGACCGACCGCACGACGCTCGTGGACCTTCGGGAGCAGTATCTCGAGGTTCCGCATCAGACGGCGATCACGAAGGACAACGCGCCGATCTCGATCGACTTCATCGTCTTCTACAAGGTGGTGGACCCGTCCATGTCCGTGCTGGCGGTGGGCAACTTCGCCGGCGCGGCGCTGAACGTCGCCGCCACGACGCTCCGGTCCGTCGTCGGTGACATGCCCCTAGACGACGTCCTCTCGAAACGAGAAGCCACCAACGCCGCCCTTCGTGTCCGCCTGGACGAGGTGACCGAGCGCTGGGGCGTCAAGGTCACGAACGTCGAGGTTCGCGAGGTGAATCCTCCGCCCGGGGTCCAAGAGGCAATGACCCGCCAGATGTCGGCAGAGCGTACCCGCCGAGCGCAGGTGACCGAGGCCGAGGGCTCGAAGTCGGCAGCCATCTTGCAGGCAGAAGGACAGCAGCAGGCCGCCGTCCTCGCGGCAGAGGGCCAGAAGCAGGCGAACATCCTGGCGGCCGACGGCGAGCGCCAGGCCGCCCTATTGCGGGCACAGGGTTACTCGAGCGCCCTCGGGGCGATCTTCGAAGTCGCGAAGACGCTCGACGAGAACACCCTCGCGCTGCAGTACCTGGACACGCTCCGGCAGATCGGCATGTCGCCGTCGACGAAATTCGTCGTCCCGATGGAGGTCGGCAGCATCATCCAAGGAGTCAGAGGGCTGCTCACGAGCCAGGCTTCGCATGCCGCCGCAGCGGCGCCGCGGGCCGACGAGGCCCTGCCTGCACCTGCACCGGCCGGCGAGATAGGCGCCCCGAAGGGGAACGGCAACGACCCCGCGACCTGACCCGGTGCGAGCCGGGCGGTCTAGGCGATGGCGGCGGCGGCTGGCCCGGGATCGTCCGGCGGCGGCGAACCGCGCAGCGCGGCGAGGAACGCCGCCATGCAGGCGACAACTGCGAGAGCGAGCACGGCTCCGCGAAAGCCCATAGAGACGTTCCCACTCCCGCTCACGACCGACCCTGCAAAGGCCTCGAACACGAGCGTCGTGAGCGCCAGGCCGAGCGCGGTGCCGAGCCCGCGGGTCATGTTGAGCACGCCGCTCACAAGGCCCGTGGCGGTCCGGGGGACGGCGCTCATGACGGCCGCATTGTTGGCAGGGGTGAAGATTCCCATGCCGGCACCGAGGAGCCCGAGTGCCACAAGGCGGAGGCCCTCGTCGCTGCCGCTGAAACCGAGGAGGCCGAGAGCACCGGCGGCGAGTGCCATCCCGCCCACGGTGAGGGGTCGCGGCCCGAGGAGCTCGGCGAGCCGCCCGCTGACTGGAGCTACGAGGCCGAGCGCTATCGGCATGATCGTCAGCTGAAGCCCCGCGGCGACCGGGCTCGTGTGCAGCCCGGCGACGAGGTAGAGGGGGATCACGAAAAGCGTGCCGAACAAGACGAGGTAAGAGAGCAGGCTGCTCGAGATCGCCGCCGAGTAGCCCCTCTGAGCGAAGAGGCTCAGGTCCAACATCGGGAATCGTGACCGGCGCTCCTGGGCGACGAAGGCGGCCGAAAGTGCGACGGCTCCGGCCAGCATCGCGATGACGAGGGGCGAGCTTCACCCGATGCCATCTCCGAGGGAGATCGCGGCGAGGAGCAATCCGGCGGCCGGCGGGAGCAGGAGCGCCCCGCGCCAGTCGAAGCTGGTTCGCTCGGCGAGATCCCGGCTGCGCGGTATGAGCTGGCGGCCGAGGAGTATCCCGACGATCCCGACCGGCACGTTCACGAGGAAGATGAGGTGCCACCCGCCGGTGGCGACCAACAGTCCGCCGACGGTCGGGCCGAGCGCCAGTCCGAGCGCTTGTGCCGCCCCTTGGATGCCGATGCCCCTCCCGAGCTGGGAGCCCGGCATGACGAGAGCGATTATCGCGAGCGAGTTGGCCTGCATCATTGCCGCCCCGATCCCTTGCAGGACCCTGAATGCGATCAGCAGGCGGAGGTCCGGGGCGAGGCCGCACAGGCCGGAGCCGACTACGAAGATCCCGAACCCGTAGAGGTAGAGGAGCTTGCGGCCGAACACGTCCGCGACCCTCCCAATGGGGGTGACGAGCGCGACGACCACCAGCAGGTACGCGAGCCCGGTCCAGGTCGCGCCTGCAAGCGAGGTGTGAAAGCTGACCTCGATGGGCCGGTAGGCGAGATTGACGATGCTCGCGTCGAGCTGGCCCATGAACGCCCCGAGGCACACGGCGAGGACCGCGAACCAGTGGGCGTGGCGGTGCTCGCGTACCGACACGGGTCTGCGCGGCTCCTTCAGCAGCCGCTTCACGAATCCCCTGGCCATCTCGTGGTGCCCAGTGGTGATCGCCGCCATTGTACGATTGTACGGACAAATCTGCCATGTCGTCACATTCGTGGTGAACTGTCGTGATGGCCACGAATGTGCTGGGTGGAGACCTCCATGCGTGCAGCATGGACCCGCTGACCGGCTTCTATCGGGATGGATGCTGCGACACAGGCGCGCAGGACGTCGGTGTGCACACGGTGTGTGTGAGGGTGACGGCGGAGTTTCTCGCCTTCTCGGCGAGGGCAGGTAACGACCTGTCGACCCCTCGCCCCGAATTGGGTTTCGCCGGCTTGCAGCCCGGGCAGTGCTGGTGCCTGTGCGCCTCGCGGTGGAAAGAAGCCCTCGACGCCGGCATGGCGCCGCCAGTCGTGCTCGAGTCGACGCACCGGGCGACCCTCGAGTGGGTGTCCCTCGCCGAGCTGCGTCGATGCGCGGTCAAGCCCGAGGCATGAGCGCCGGGGCGGAGGTCGCCTATTTCACGATGGAGGTGGCGCTCGAGGACGCTCTGCCGACCTACAGCGGCGGGCTCGGCGTGCTCGCCGGCGACTACCTGCGCTCGGCCGCCGACCTCGGCCTCCCTCTCGCAGCGGTCACCCTGCTGTATCGCGGCGGCTACTTCCTCCAGGTGGTGGACGACGACGGGGTTCAGCACGAACAGCCGGTCGACTGGGCACCCGAGGACGTGCTCGAGCGTCTCGATCCGCAGGTGACGGTTGAGATCGACGGTCGGGCCGTGCACGTCGGCGCCTGGCGCTTCGACCTGAGAGGCGTGAGCGGCTCGGTGGTGCCGGTCTATTTCCTCGACACCGACCTTCCCGAGAACGACGCCGGCGCTCGCCGCCTCACTGACCAGCTCTACTCGGGCGACGCCTCTCACCGGCTGCGCCAGGAAGCCGTCCTCGGGCTCGGCGGCGTCGAGATGCTGCGCCGTCTCGGTCACTCCCCGACGGTATTCCACATGAACGAGGGCCACTCGGCGCTGCTCGTGCTCCGCCTGCTCGACGACGAGCCCCCCGATGCGGTCCGCTCGAAGTGCGCCTTCACGACGCACACGCCGGTCCCGGCGGGACACGACCGTTTCTCGCGATCGGTGGTGGCGAAGGTGCTCGGCCGGCAACGGACCTCGCAACTCGAGAGCCTCGGCTGCCTCGAGACGAGACAGCTGAACATGACCGAGCTCGGAATCTCGGGCTCGGAGTTCGTGAACGGCGTGTCGATCCGCCACGGCGAGGTCACACGGGAGATGTTCCCCGGGGTGGCGGTCTCCGCCATCACCAACGGGGTCCACGCCGCCACCTGGGCCGGGCCTTCTGTTGCCGAGCTGTTCGACCGGTACCTCGGCGGCTGGCGATCGGACAACGCGAGGGTGCGGTATGCCGGGTCGATCCCCCTCGAGGAGATCGCCTTGGCCCATCGCCACGAGAAACGCCGCCTCTGTGACCAAGTAGTCGACCGCTCGGGCACGCATCTCGACCCGAGCGCCCTCACCATCGGGCTCGCTCGCAGGGCAACGCCCTACAAGCAGACCACACTTCTCTTCTCCGATCTCGATCGCCTCACCTCGATCGCACGGTCCGCCGGACCGATCCAGGTCCTCTTCGCCGGCAAGGCCCATCCACGTGACGTCGAGGGCAAGGCGCTGATCGCCCGCGTCGTGGAAGTGAGCAAGGAGGTTTCCGGGGCGCTCGAGGTCGTCTTCTTAGAGCAGTACGACCTCAGGCTCGCGGCGCTTCTCGTCGCGGGTACCGACGTCTGGCTGAACACGCCGGTGAAGCCGAACGAGGCCTCCGGCACGAGCGGGATGAAGGCAGCACTGAACGGCGTGCCGAGCTTGTCCACACTGGACGGTTGGTGGATCGAAGGCTGCGTCGAGGGCGTGACGGGATGGGCTATCGGTGGGCTGGAGGAGGGTGACGACGCGCACGACCTGTACGACGCGCTCGAGCAGTCGGTGATCCCGACCTTCTACGACGACGAGACACGGTTCACCGAGATCCGCCGGTACGCCATGTCTCTCAACGGCTCCTTCTTCAACACCGAGCGGATGGCCCGCGAGTATCCGCGCGCTGCCTACCGGTTCACGTTGCTCTGATCTTCGGGTAGACGGGCTCCCACATCGCCTCGCGCACGGCTGCCTCGAGCGCTCCGGGCCGGTCCAAGCCGGCGATCTCGCGTCTCGCCACCCCGTCCTCGTGAGCAGCTCTTGCGACCGCGGCCGCCACCGCGACGGAGGTCTCGCGCAGCGCTTCGACCTCTGGGAGCAGAGGGGCGCCGACGGCGCCGCCGTCGACCGAGGAGGCCACGGCGTCTGCGGCCGCCCCGATCATCCTGGCTGTGACCCTGGACGCCCGGACGAAGATCGCGCCGAGACCGATCCCCGGGAACACGAGGGCGTTGTTGGCCTGTCCGACAACGAACGTGTCGCCACCAACCGTGACAGGCTCGAACGGGCTCCCCGTGGCGACGAGAGCGCGGCCATCGGTCCACGACAGCAGATCCGCAGGACGGGCCTCCGAGAGCGAGGTCGGGTTCGACATCGGCATGATCACCGGACGGTCGCAGTGCTCTGCCATCGCCCGGACGATCTCTTCGGTGAAAGCTCCGGGCTGGCCGGACGTGCCGATGAGGATCGTCGGGCGGGCGAGCCTCACGACCTCGAGAAGGCCGATGCGACCCGCGGCGTCGCGGGGCACGCCAACGGCCTCGTCGTCACTCCGGGCGAAGGGTCGTTGGAAGTCGCGAATGTGCGAGTCGGAGCTGAGGAGGAGCCCGTGGCTCGACAGCGCCCAGATGCGGGCCCCAGCATCGTGGGCTCCCGCCGCCCCCATCGCCTCTCTCAGCTGCTCGGCGATCCCGATGCCCGCCGTCCCGGCGCCGTAGACGACCACTCGTTGCTCGGCGAGCCGGCCACCGCTCACCCGGAGCGCCGAGACGCACGCGGCGAGAGTCACGGCACCGGTTCCCTGGATGTCGTCGTTGAACGTGAAGTAGTTGTCCTTATAGCGGTCGAGGATGCGCCTGGCGTTTGCCGCGCCGATGTCCTCCCAGTGCAAGAGCGCGTTCGGGAAGAGGCGGCTTGCGGTGCGCAGGTAGATGTCGACGAACTCGTCGTAGGCCTCCTCGCCGACTCGTCGGTGGCGGTTGCCTAGGTAGAGCGGGTCCTCGAGCAGGCTCTCGCGGTTCGTGCCGACGTCGAGCACGACTGGAAGTGTCCGCGAAGGATCGATGCCGCCGGCAGCGGTGTAGACGGCGAGCTTGCCGGCCGAGATGGCGATGCCGCCGACTCCCCAGTCCCCGATACCGAGGATCGCCTCGCCGTCGGTCGCGATGAGCAGGTCGACGTCACCGGGCGCGAGACCTGGCGCCAGGAGCGAGCGCTCGACGTCGCCAGGGTGGTCGATCGAGAGGTAGATGCCGTGCGGGCCTCGGTACTCGCCCGAATAGTTCTGGATCGCATCGCCGACCGTGGGTGTGTAGACGATTGGCAGCATCTCGGTGAGGTGGTCTTGCAGGAGGCGGAAGAAGAGCACTTCGTTGCGATCCTGCAGGAGGGAGAGGAACACGTTCTTGCCGAGGTCGGTCGGTTGCCGCGAGAACTGGGCGTAGGCCCGCTCCGCCTGTTCGGAGAGCGAGAGCACGCTCGGCGGCAAGAGCCCGACGAGCCCGAGCGAGTCCCGCTCCGTCTCCGTGAACGCCACACCTCGGTTGACTTGCGGGTCCGACAGCACCTGGTGTCCTCGGCGCGTCGTCTCGATTGCGCCGTCTGCTGCAAGCCGTTTCACGTGACCACCCTAAGTCGGGATCCGGCGCGACAGGTCGGTCGCCGGGTCCCGAGCGGGCGGAGCGGGCGGGCGTCGGGTCGCCGGGAGGCTCCGTTTCTCCAACAAGTCGCGCCTGTCGCGCGATGTGTGCCGTGCGGGCACGTTTCGCGCGACAGGCGCGAAACGTTGTGAAACCGGTCTGGCGTGGGCACGAAGCGTTGGCGATATAATGCTTGCTAGCAAGCAAGTACAAGGGGCCTGCGGGATGGGTGCAGAGGTACAGGCAGGGGTAGATGGCGGCGCCTACGTGAACGCCGCGCGCCTTCGCATCGCTGTCTCCCGGCTGTCCCGGCGCCTGCGGCCGACCTCTGCGGCAGGGTCGCTCACGGCAACCGAGGTGGACGTGCTGGTCGCCGCCGAGCGGCAGGGACCGATCCGGTTGTCGGACCTGGCTGGTTTTGCCGGTCTCAACCCGACGATGCTGTCCCGGGTCATCCCCAAGCTCGAGGAGGCCGGGCTGATCCGCCGCCTGTTGGACGAGGCGGACCGGCGTGTCTGTCGCGTCGAGGCAACCGCCAAAGGCCATCGCCTTCTCGAGCGTGTCCGCTCCGAGCGCAACGACGCGCTCTCCGAGCGGCTCTCCGAGCTCGACCCTGCCGAGCGCGAGGCGCTCGGTGCTGCGCTCCCGGTCCTCGAGGAGCTCGCCGAGCGGCTGCTCGATCCCGCACCGGAGGTCGAGAACGGAGCCAGCCGGTGAGCCGCGTGATGTCGGTGGGCCGGCGCACCTTCTCTGCTCTTTCGATCCCGAATTTCCGGCGCTTCTTCTTCGGCCAGAGCACCTCGCTCGTCGGCACGTGGATGCAGTCGGTCGCGCAGTCGTGGCTCGTCTTCACGATCACACACTCGAGCACGGCGATCGGTGGTGTCCTCGCTCTGCAGACGCTTCCGGTGCTGATCCTCGGGCCCTATGCAGGAGTCATCGCCGACCGCGTCGACAAGCGCCGCCTCATGGTGGTTCTCCAGTCCTTCATGGGCGTGCAGGCGTTGGTGCTCGGAGTGCTGGCCGTTACACACCTCGTGCGTTTCTGGGAGGTTTGCATCCTCGCGGTCGTGCTCGGCCTCAACAACACCTTCGAGAACCCCGCCCGCCAATCATTCGTGCTCAAGATGGTCGGAGCCGAGGAAGTGCGCAACGCGGTGAGCCTCAACTCGACGATGGTGAACGCGGCGCGAGCCGTTGGCCCGGCCGTGGCGGGCCTGCTAATCGCAACCGTCGGTGTGGGCATCTGTTTCCTCGTCAATGCCGTGAGTTTCGTGGCCGTCGTCTACTCGCTCGTCTCGATGGACACCGGTGCTCTCCGCCCGAGCAAGCCGGCCGGTCGGACGAAGGGCCAGTTGCGCGAGGGGTTTCGCTATGTCGCGAAGGAGCCCAAGCTCGGTGTCCCCCTTCTCATGATGGCGATAGTCGGGACGCTCGCGTACGAGTTCCAGGTCACCTTGCCCGTGGTCGCGAAGCAGACGTTCCACGGTGGGGCAGCGACGTACGGTTTCCTCACGGCCTCGATGGGAGTCGGTGCCGTCATAGGCGGGCTCGTTACCGCCACCCGCGGTCGCACGGGGCTTCGGACTCTCACGATGGCGGGCGCGCTGTTCGGAGTGGCAATCCTCGTTGCATCGGTCTCGCCAGTGCTCGGCCTCGAGTTCGCGGCGTTGGGGGCGGTTGGTTGGGCAAGCGTCACGTTTCTCGCGACCGGCAACTCGACGCTCCAGCTGTCGTCTGCGCCTTCGATGCGCGGACGGGTGATGTCGCTGTGGGCGGTCGCCTTCCTCGGCTCGACACCAGTCGGCGGGCCGCTCATCGGATGGATCGTGGCCACCGCGAGCGCACGAGTCGGCCTGGCCGTCGGCGGGGTCTCCTGTCTTGTGGCGGCTGGCATCGGCCTCTTCGCCATGGCGAGGCTCGGGATGCTCCAGGCAGGAGCGCGGCGCGAGGATCTGGCCCCGGAACCGGAGGGACCGAGCGCGGTCGCGCTCGGTCTGGCGGCCGAGGGCGATTGAGCCGCACCGCTCCTCGAGGCGGCCGTGCCTCCGGCGACGGAGTATTACGACAAGTAATGTTACTGAGAGTTACAGTCACTCTCGACGCGAGGAGGCAGCGCTCGCAGGTCGGCGTCAAACGGCGGAAGATGGGGGACGATGGAGGTGTGGGGAAGGTGACTGCGAGAGCCGCAGGAGGCTCGCAGGATCGGCCAAGTCGCCGTGCGCCCGGCAGACGGGACGAGTTGCTTGGTGCCGCGCTCGACGTGATCCGCAGGGTCGGCCCTGGCGCTTCGATGGACGAGATGGCGGCGGAGGCCGGTATCACGAAGCCCGTTCTCTACAGGTACTTCCGCGACCGCGACGGTTTGATCGCGGCGGTGGCGGAGCGTTTCTCCGACGGGCTCGTTGAAAGGCTCGAGCAGGCGCTCGCCGCCGGCGCTCCGCTCGAGCGCCCCGAGGCGTCGATCCGCGCCGCGGTCGAGAGCTACGTCGCCTTCATCGAGGAGGACCCGGCTCTGTACGGCTTCTTGACCCAGCAAGCCGCCTCCGGAAGCCCGGCGCTCGTAGCGGTGATCGACCGGGTGGCGGGATCAATCGCCCGGGTGATCCGCGACACGCTCGAAGCTCAAGGCCTCGACGGCCGGCCGGCATCGACTTGGGCGCACGGCGTGGTCGGGATGGTCCATTTCGTCGGCTCGCGCTGGGCGCGCCAGCCTGACGTGCCCCGCGAAGTGCTCGTCGCCGACCTCGTGGAGCTGGTCGCGCACGGACTCACCGGGGCAGCGGTCCCGATACAACTGCAGTGATGGCACAGACCCGCGATCGACGCTCGGGCAGGGTCCCGACGGCCTCGCGCCTCGTCTGGGAGCCGCGGGACGGCCAGCTCTCCCGACGCCCGGACGAGCTCGCGGTGGAAGAGCCCCTCGAGATACGGCTGAGCGACGAGGAGGGAGCAGCGGGCCAAGTGCTCACGGTGACCATGCGCACGCCGGGCAACGACTTCGAGCTGGCCCTCGGTTGGCTTCTCTCCGAGGGCGTGATCACCTCCCCTCGAGACGTCCGTTCCGTTCGGTACTGCACCGATCCGGACCTCGACGGGGAACAGCGCTTCAACGTCGTCACCGTCGATCTGGCGGCTTCGGCACTCGCCAGGCTCGAGGCCGCTGGCGGCCACGCGAGCAGGCTCGCCGTCACGTCGAGCTCATGTGGAGTCTGTGGCACCGCCTCGATCGAGGCACTGTCGGCTCGCGGCCTCGGCGAGATAGTGAGCACGGTGGAGTTCGCGCTGCACGACGTGTTGCAGTGGCCGGAGCTGCTGCGCGCGGAGGGACAGGCCGGCTTCGCGGCGACCGGCGGTTTGCACGGCGCCGCGCTCGTGTCGTCGCAGCGAAAGATTCTCGTCGCACGGGAGGACATCGGCCGGCACAACGCCGTCGACAAAGTGGTCGGTTGGGCGCTCACCGAGGTGCTGGAGGGCCGGTTGTCCTTGCCCCTCAGCGCGACCGGTCTCGTCGTGAGCGGCCGCACATCGTTCGAGATCGTCCAAAAGGCCCTCTGCGTGGGCATACCCGTGGTCGCCGCCGTCTCGGCGGCGAGCAGCCTTGCCGCACGCCTCGCCGACGAGCAGGGGCTCACCCTCGTCGGCTTCGTCCGGGGCGGGCGCTGCACCGTCTACGCCCACCCGGAGCGACTGACGCTGGTAGGACCTAGGGCGGACTGAACCCGGGCCACCCGGGCCACCCCGGGAACCCGGGCCTCCGCCTGCTCAGCTGGTGACGCCGAGCGGGCCGCCAGGCGGCGGTTCCGTAGCGATGGGCGCCACGGGGTCGACAGCCCCTTCGTCGGGGAACGGGTCGAGCTCGCCTGGGCCCCTCATCGTGCCGTGGATCAGCGTCGCCGCGAGCACGGCCGAGACGAGCATCAAGCCGGCCGCGATCCCGAGCGACAAGTCGAGGCCGTGGGAGAACGCCTGGTAGGCCGCTTGTGTCACCTTGTCGACGGCGGCTTTCAGTGCCGGGTCGCCCCGCTCTTCTTTCTGAGCCTGAGCCGAGATCGTTCCCGTCGTCACCGCCGTGATGATGAGCGTCTTGTACACGCTTGCCTTGAGGATGCAGACGCCCTTGGACTTGACGAGGCAGAGATGTGACAGACGCTTGGCGAGCTGAACGGTGAGCTGGCCGTTCACGATGGAACCGAGGATCGCCACGCCGCCCACCGCGCCGAGTTCCCGGCTCGTGTTCGTCGTCGAGGCCGCCATGCCGGAGTGCGCTGGTGGGATGACGCCAAGAGCCGTCGAGGTCACCGGGACGACCGCCACGCCGAAGCCGATCCCGGCCAGCGGAAGCGTCCAGCCGAGCGTGCTGATGCCGCTGTCCGGAGTCAGGTACACCGCCGTCAGCACGATCCCGAGAGTCCCGAGGAGGCAACCGAAAGTCATCGGTATCCGCGGTCCCATCTCTGCCACCCAGCGACCGGTGAACGCGCTCGCGATCACCATCGATCCCGCCATCGGGATGAAGTCGAGCGCGATCTGATACCCCGACTGGGATCCGACGACCTCGAGGTAGAGGGCCACGAAGAAGAAGATCGAAAAGACGCCGAAGTAGGTCGCGAAGGCGACGAAGGTCGACCCCGAGAACGCCGGCCGCAGGAAGTAGTGCACGTTGAGTATCGGGTTCGTCGCGCGCCGCTCTACGAGCGCGAACAACACCAGTCCTATGCCGCCTATCGCGAACAGGATCATGACCCACCACGCGCGGTATCCGGCGGTCTCGCCTGCGATGGTGGCGAACGTCAAGGAGGAAAGTGCCCCGGCGCCGAGGACGAAACCGAGGAAGTCGAAGTGGTGGCCCACCTGGGGGTCGGAGTTCTCGGGCAGCACGAGTGCTGCACCTACCAGCGCGACCAGACCGAAGAAGAGGTTGAACCAGAACACCGCCCGCCAGCTCCAGACACCGACGAGCGCGCCGCCGATGACGGGGCCGGCTGCGAGCGCGAGGCCGGAGACGGCGGCCCACACGCCGAGCGCCTGAGCCCGGTCCCGCCGGTCGGTGAAGAGGTGCCGGATCATCGACAAGGTCCCCGGCTCAGAGGCCGCGGCACCGAGTCCCATGATCCCCCGTGCCGCCCAGAGCACGTCGATGTTGGGCGCGAGCGCTCCGAGCACCGAGCCGGCACAGAAGACGCCGACCCCTACCAGCATGACCTTCTTCCGGCCGAGGAGGTCGCTCACGGTGCCGGCCGGCAGCATCAGGCTCGCGAAGACGAGCGCGTACGCGCTCACCACCCACTGGAGCCCGCTCACGCCCACGTGCAGCGTCGACTGCACGTCCGAGAGCGTCACGCTCACGATCGTGTTGTCGAGGAACGTGAGGAAGAGGACGAGCGACAGCGTCGCGAGGCACAGACGGGGGCGGGTCGTACCCTCGGGCACGCGGACGATGCTCACCGCCGGACGCCCGCGTCGGTCCGCGGCTGCTCATCGGGGCTGACAGCATGCAAGACCGGGATGGTTACCCCCTCCGGGACCAACGACTGGTTCGGCGATTCGTCATCCAGCGTCGCGCAAACACGCGCTCGTTCGGCGGCTTTCGTCATCACTCTCAGATTGCGATGCCGTCGAACAGGTCTACCTCCGGAAGCGGAGCCCCCGTGACGTCGCGGGCCCGGACGAAGGACTCGGTACCGAATACCTGGGCGAAGACCGCCGAGCCAAGGCGGAGGAAGAACCCGTTGTCACCCTGGCTGCCGTGGGCTTCGAGCGCCTGGAACTTCCGCTCGGCGAACTCGGAGCAATCGATGCGGGCAGCGATCATCTCGTCCGGCACGCCGAAATCGAGCGCGTCGGACGCCTCCGGCGGCGGGTCGAATCCGGCGGTCCGCAACACCTCGGCGAAGCGGGGTATCTCCGACCTCGGTATCACCGGGTAGTACAGCTTCGAGGCGATTCCGGTCTTGTCCATCGCCGACAGCGTGATGCGGTTCGCCTGGATGTGGTCGGGGTGCCCGTAGAAGCCGTTCTCGTCATAGGTCACCACGACCTGTGGCCGGTACCGTTCGATGAGCCCCGCCAGCCGGTCTCCGGCCGACTCGACCGAGGTATTCCAGAACGCGTCAGGGGCTTCGTTCTGCGGCCAGCCCATCATGCCCGAGTCGTGATAGCCGAGGAGCTCGAGATCGCTCACCTGGAGCAGCTCGCAGCTGCGCTCGAGCTCCCGCCGCCGCTGGGCAACCACCGCGGCCGTGTCGTGTTCGGGATGATCGGGCTTGATCCCGCCCGAGACGTCACCGAGCTCGCCGTTCGTGCAGACGACGAGGACGGTCCGGGCGCCCTCGCTCGCGTACTTGCAGAGGATCCCGCCGGTCGAGGATGCCTCGTCGTCGGGATGGGCGTGAACTGCCATGAGTGTGAGGCCAGAGCGGTCAGGCACCGAAGCAGCGTAGGCGGCGCTGCCAGATGGCCGACCGGGGGCGTGAGCCAGTGACCTCTCGTGCTGCAAAGATCATGCCACCATGACAGCGTTGAAGCTCGCCATCGGGATGGCGATCGTGTTCGCGACGGCCGGCAGCATGACGGCGACCTTCGTGATGCCACGGGGCAATTCATGGGGGCTGCGGGTCTCGATCGTCGTCAGCCGCACCGTGCGGCTGGTCGCGGTGGCGATCACGCGCCCGATACGCAGTTTCGAGCGCAAGGACACCGTGCTCGCCATGGTCGCGCCTGTCGCCCTGCTCGGGCAGCTCGTGGTCTTCCTCGGGCTGTTCCTCGTCGGGTACGCGATCGCACTCTGGCCTTACACGACCTCGTTCGCCGTGGCGACCAAGCTGGCGGCCTCACAGTTGTTCACCGCGGGCCTCGCGGCATACCGGCGGCCCGGGCAACTCGACGCTCGAGATCTTGGCCGCCGTCACTGGTGCCATCGCGATTGCTCTCCAGATCGGCTACCTGCCCGCGATCTACCAGGCGTTCAACAGGCGCGAGGCGCTCGTGACCTTGATGGAGAGCCGGGCGGGGTTGCCGGCGTGGGGACCTGAACTACTCGTCCGCCATCAGCTGGTGGCGAGCCTCGATGCCCTGCCTTCCCTCTACCGAGACTGGGAGATGTGGTCGGCGGACCTCGCCGAGAGCCACGTGAGCTACCCGATCCTGTTGTTGTTCCGCTCACCCGAGCCGGGCTACTCGTTCGTCCTGGCCCTGTTGGCCGTGCTCGACGCCGGCGCGCTGCAACTCTCGCTCATGCCTTCGAGCGCGCCGAGCGAGGCGAGATTCTGTGTCCGGATGGGTTTCACTGCACTGCGACGGATCGCGCAGACGCTTGGCTGGCGCTTCGATCCGGACCCCCATCCAGACGCCGATTTCGAGCTCACCTTCGAGGAGTTCGCCCGCGCGGTCGACCTCATCACGGGCGCCGGCATTTCCGTCGAGCGCACAGCGGAGGAGGCCTGGCCGCACTTCCGGGGTTGGCGGGTGAACTACGAGTCGCTGGCGTACCGCTTGGCGGACAGGCTCGTAGCGCCACGAGCCCCGTGGTCGGGCGACCGCCGCCACCTCCACGAGGAGCTGATGATGCCCCGGCGCCCGCCCCACAGGTCCCCGGGCACCGACTCCGCCTACGAGGCCGGCGACAGCCCGTCAGCCTGAGGTCGCGGACCTAGGATCGGGCCCATGGCCCCGCTCGACTCGATCGGACTCGAAGCGCGGGCGCTTCGGATAGTGCCGGCCGGGCAGGTCAAGGGGGTAGTCACTGCTCCTTCGAGCAAGAGCGTCACGAATCGGCTGCTCGTCATGGCAGCACTGGCCGAGGGCACAAGCACGGCCAGGCACCCGCTCGTGAGCGACGACACCGTGGCGATGGCCGTCGGCCTCGGTTGCTTCGGAGCGAGGGTCACCCTGACCGAGGAGGCCGCCGTCGTCTCCGGCACGGGCGGCGCGGTCGAGGCGCCGGCGGGGGTGGTGGGGGCGGGTTTGTCGGGAACGACCTTGCGTTTCTTGGCGGCTGTCAGCCTGCTCGCTCCTGGGCCGGTGACTCTCGACGGGGAGCCGCCGCTCCGCCGGCGGCCGCTCGGCGGCCTGCTCGGCGCGCTGGCCGAGGCTGGTGCCCGGGTCAAGAGCGCGGATGGTCATGCGCCGGTGGTAGTCGAGCCTTCCGGGTTCACCGGAGGGCACCTCGTCGTCGACGCCGCCGCCAGCTCGCAGTTCGCGTCGGCGCTCCTCTTGGTCGCTCCCTACGCCCGCAGCGACGTGCAGCTCCGGGTCGAGAACTTGGGCGCCGGCGGCTACGTCGAGATGACCGTGGACTCGATGCGGCGCTGGGGCGCCGCTGTCACGCGAAGCGACGAGGACACCTTCATCGTCACGGCGGGGAGGCACTACCTCGCGCGCGACGAGGAGGTCGAGTACGACGCGAGCGCGGCGGCCCACCTGTACTCCTTGGCGATGGCAGCGGGGGGAGAGGTGACGGTCCGCAACGCCGTTCGGACGTTGCAACCCGACTCGGCCATCGTCGATCTGTTCGCCCAGATGGGAGCCGAGGTGTCGTCGTCGCCGGGCCGTGGCACGACGGTGCGTGCCAGGACCGGGCAGCTGCGGCCGGTGACGGTGGATCTGAAGACGATGCCGGATCAGCTCCCGACCGTGGCAGTGCTCTGCGCCCTCGCGCCGGGGGTCGCGCATCTCACCGGGCTCGGCGTCGCCCGGGGCCACGAGACGGACCGGGTCGCGGCTGTAGCCACGGAGCTCGCCAAGCTCGGCGCGGACGTGGAGACGGAGTCCGACGGCATCTTGATCCGTGGTGGCAGGCCCCTTCACGGTGGCCTCGTCGAGACGTATGACGACCATCGGATGGCAATGGCTTTCTCGGTTCTCGGCGCGGTCGTGCCGGGGGTGACCATCGCCGCGCCGGGCTGCGTGGCGAAGACCTACCCCTGTTGGTGGGCGGACCTCTCGTCGCTCGGCGTCGGGGTCACGCCCGCCTGACGAGGCCCACGCCGGTCAGGCGATGCGAGCCACTCCTCGACGACCCTCCGGACAAGGGCGGGCGCATCGGTGAAGCTCCTTTTCGGCCCGAACTGCTCGGACAGGACTACGACAGTCGCTCCTGATCCGCGGGCGACCCGTGTCGCCTCTTCGGTCGCGCTCCCGACTATGCAGAGGACCGGCGGGCCGTGGGGAGCCCGAGTGCACGCCGCGAGGACGCCGCCGACGACCTTGCCCTCGAAAGACCCCTTGTCGAACGAGCCCTCTCCCGTCACGACGGCATCGCAGCGCGACATCCGGTCCTCGAGGCCGATGGACTCGGCGACGACCCCGAAGCCGGCCTGCAGGCGGCCTCCGATCGCTGCGAGACCCCCGGCGAGCCCTCCGGCAGAACCGCTGCCGGCGAGCAGGGAGATGTCGCGTCCCGAAGCCCGGTAGAGGGCGGCGAGCTCGTCGAGCCTCTGGGTGAGGGCGAGGACCTGCGCCCCCGACGCCCCCTTCTGCGGTGCGAAACGGGTGGCGGCGTCGCGGAAGGGGATCGACACGTCGTACGCCACGAGGAGGTCGACCTCCCCGAGCGCAGCGCCGGCCGAGGGCGGGAAGGCGTCGAGCGCTTCGAGCGCGCCCCGGCCGCCATCGGTCGAGGCGGATCCTCCACAACCGACGACGACCTCCTTGACGCCGGCCGCCAGGCCGGCTCGGATGAGCTCGCCGACGCCTCGCGTCGTAGCCGCGAGAGGGTGGTTGTGCGCTGGCCCCCCGGCCAACTCGAGCCCGCAGGCCGCAGCGGCCTCGACGACGGCGACGCGCCTGCCGGCGATCTCGGTGAGCCTCCATTCCGCCGGGAGCTCCCTGCCTAGGGGCCCCGTGACGGTGGCCTCACGGACCTCCCCCTCTGGCGCCATCGCCCGAGCAAAGCCCTCGCCGCCGTCCGACATCTCGAGTGCCTCCGGGCTCCAGCCGCTCGCGAGCGCTGCGGCCCTCGTTGCCTCGCAGAACGCCGTCGCGCTCATGGAGCCCCTGAACTTGTCGGGCAGTACGAGCAGCCGCGCTCGGGTCGTCGTCACGGGGAGACGTCGCGTGGCGGCAAGCCGAGGCCGGCCCTACCCGGTGCCCGCGTCGCCGTGCGCTATCCGGAACCACCGCCGCTTGCCGACGCGCAGCAAGGAGCCGTCCGCCGGGACCCTCTCGGCCTCCGGCTCCTTCGTCCCGTCGATCGAGACGCTCCCGGCCGCAAGCAGTCGTCGGATCTCCTTTCGGCTCGTCTCGGGCAGCGCGGCCTCGAGGACGGCGAACAGCCCGGTTCCGGGAGCCACTGTGACCGTAGGCGCATCGGTCGGAAGCTCCCGCTCCGAGAACGTGCGGGTGAACCACTCGCTCTCTTCCGTGGCGGCGGCGTCACCGTGGTAACGCGCCACGATCTGCCGCGCGAGGAACCGTTTGGCGTCCATGGGATGAGTGCTCCGGTCCTCGAGACCGTTGCGGAGCTCCTCCACGGTCCCGGCCGGGACCGTGGTGTACACCTCGAGATAGGGGACTATCAGGTGGTCCGGAATCGACATCGTCCGACCGAACATGTCCCGCGCGCTGTGGGCGATCGAGATGAAGTTGCCGAGGCTCTTGCTCATCTTCTCCCCACCGTCGATGCCTGCCGTGATCTTCGTGGTGATCACTATCTGAGGCGCCTGCCCCAGCCTCGACTGGTAGAAACGCCCCATCAGCTCGTTGAACAGCTGATCCGTTCCCACGATCGTCAGATCGGACTCGAGGGCATAGGAGTCGTACCCCTGTAGCACCGGGTAGAGGAACTCGTGCATGTGGATCTCGCTGCCCTCCTCGATGCGGCGCTGGAACATGTCACGGGCTATCAGCCGGCCGTGGTTCACCATCGAGAGGAGGGACATGAACTCGTCGAGCGACATCGAGTCCCACCACTCGGAGTTGCGCCGGACCTCGAACACCTCGGGCTCGGTTCGCAAGATGACCGACACCTGGTTGATGAACTCCTCGGCGTTCGCCTCGATCTCGTCTCGCGAGATGACCGGGCGGGTCTGAGATCTGCCTGTCGGGTCGCCGACACGAGTCGTGAAGTCACCGATCAGGAACACCACGGTATGACCGGCGTCCTGCATCTCCCGCATCATCCAGAGGTTGACGCCGTGACCGAGATGCAGGAGCGGCGCCGTGACGTCCACGCCGTACTTGATGCGAAGCTTGCGGCCGGAGCCAGCTTCTCCTTGAACTCCGCCAGCGTCACGATCTCGTCGGTCGTGCGCGCGAAGGAGTCCAGGAGATCTTGGGTCGTGCCCGGCATGGTGGTCGAGCCTAGGGGCTGGCGGTGAGGTCCCTGAACGGTGCTGCGACCTCGCCGACGAAACGGGCCATCGCCTCGAACCGCTCCGCCCGGCCTTCACCAAGTGTGCGGTCCGGGAGGATGAACTCGTTCACACCGAGGCCGTCGTATCGCCCGAGCTCCTCGGACACCTGCGCCGGCGTCCCGGTGATCGAAGGTTGGCGGGTCACCTCAGCCGCCCAGGCGGCAATCTGACGCTGATCCTCGCTCATCCGCACGAGGGCCTGAGTGGACCGCTCGAGCGTCGCCGGGTCGCGCCCCACTGCGGCGCAGTGCCGCTCGAGCACCTCGAGCTTGTGAGAGATGCCCTCGGGCGTTCCCCAGTAGTTCCAGATGTCGGCGCGGCGCGCCGCGATGCCCATGGCGATCTTCTCGCCGGAGACTCCGACCAGCAGCGGCAGGTGGTCCTGAACCGGCTTCGGCTCACAGGGGGCGTCCTCCAAGTGGTACCAGCGGCCGTCGAAGTTGGACCACTCGTTGTCGAGAAGGGTGCGTACCACCTGGCAGGCCTCCTCGAGCCGGCCGAGCAGCTCGGGTATTTCGGGAAGGTCGATCCCGTAGGCGATGTGCTCGTTGCGCTGCCACCCGGCTCCGAGCCCGAGGACGACGCGACCGTTGCTGATGCGGTCCGTCGTGGCGGCCATCTTCGCGAGGACGGCAGGGTGCCGGTAGGTGTTCCCGGTGACGAGCACGCCGAGACGGACACGCTCGGTCCGGGCCGCCAGCGCGCCAAGCGTCGTCCAGGCCTCGAGGCGTGGTTGCACAGGCGGGTCTGCTTGCGGCATGAAGTGGTCCGCCAGATAGACGGTGTCGAAGCCGACCCGCTCGGCTTCGAGCACCGAGGCGAGCACGTCGTCGAATGGCCGTTCGGTGGCGACCCAGAGCCCGAAGCGCATTCCCCTTTATTACCTGATCCGCGGGCCGACGATCTCCGAGCGCTTCCGGACCGGTCTCAGCCGGCCACGCAGGCGGCCGGGAGGCGAACGCGGCCGAGTCCCGCCGGGGTCACCGCGTAGGCGACGGCGCCGATACGGGCGATGCCGCTCGGTACCTCCGCCGGCCCGTCCGGGCCCGTCGAGGCCTTCGTGGCTCCGCTCGAGGCGTTCGTGCACGCCAAGGTGCCGAGCCCTGCGACGAAGACGTTCGGTCCGGACGCGAGCAGAACGACCGGCGCGAGTGTCGCCCGCACGCCGTGAGGGGGAAGGCCCGCATCCGCAAGGGGGCATCGGCCGAGACGCGCTCGACTTCGGTGCTGTCCCCGTCACTCACCGCCACTAGTGCGCCTCCCGGGCCGGCGACGAGGGACTCCACCTCCTCGCCGACGGGAAGCGAGAGGTCCGAGACAAGCAAGCCCGACCGGAGGTCGACGAGTGCGAGCCGGGTCGAGGCCGCAGGTGCCATCGCACTCGGGGTGAAGAGACTCGCGAGCACGAGACCCGAGCCCGGGACGACTGCCACGTGCTGGACCACGGCTCCCGGGAAGGACGCGACCGTATGGACGGTGCCGCTCGCGTCCACCTCCAGCAGCTGCCGCCCGGTGGAAACGAGGAGTGAGCCGCCCGGGCCGTCGAGGAGCGTCAGCCCGTAGCCGCGCCCGACGGGGATGGTCCTCACGACCTTCAGGTCCCGGGGGGCGAAGCTCGACGATGCTCAGGCGATATGGAGGCGTCCCGGCCGTCCCTCCGAGCACGAGGCGACTTTCGCCGAAGAAGAGCCCCTCGGTCGTGACGGCTATCGAGCTCGCGATCGGCGCCGCCCGGCCGAAGGCCGCCGACGCGATGGCTGAGCCGCTCCTTTCGTCGATCTCGACGACACGGAGCGAAGACTCCTCGGCGCCACAAGCCTCAAGGGCGAACAGCGAGCCCTGGGCCGCCGTGATCATCTCGAAAGTTCCCGGCATGGTGAGGTCATACGGCCACGCTCCGAGCTCGGTCGGAGCGGCGCTCGGCGCTGAGGCGCCGGCAGGCCGGCAAGTGGGGAGCCGCGGCCGCACAGCGGCATGGTGGCTGCGGCGGGTGGGCGCCCGCCCGACCCCGAGGGCCAGGCCCGCGACGCCCGCCGCGATGACGATCGCCGCGACGCCGAGGGAGACGGTGGCGGACCGACGGAACAATGGCCGGACAACGCGTGGACCGATCAGGACCTCGTGGTCAATCGCTTCGTGTCGCAAACCGCCGGTCCCTGCCTTCGCATCAGGTGTTACGCGTTTCATTCTAGGGACGCCCGAGACCCCGGCCGGCTTGCGCCGAATCGGGGAACGAGCGGCCTCGGTGAGGAAGCGCAACAGCCGGGCGCTTGTGGCGCCCGGCTGTCACTCCAAAATGCTTGCTTGACGCTGGCTCAGTACAAGCCGAGCTGTGCTGCGCACTCGGGCCACTGGCCCCAGCCCGAGCGAGCCTCCAGCTCTGCGGCGGCCTGGTCCTGTGTCGCCGGCGAGGCCTCGCTCGGGAGTCCCGAGTAGCCGAGGCCGTACCACGTCGACAGCGAGAACTGGTAGGCGCCGTAGTAACCGTTGCCCGTGTCCTCCGCGTAGTTGTCGCCAGATTCGCAGACCCGAATCTCGTACCAGACGCCACCTGAGGGGGCGGCCGGTGCCGGTGGTGCAGTCGTCGTCGTCGTGACCACGGGCGCAGGAACTGGCGGGGCAACCAGGACTGCGGCCTTCAGGGCGACGGCATGCTTCGGTCCTGGGACGGGGGGGAGCCCTGTCCAGGGACTGAGGTGCGACTGCTCGGCGAGGCTGACGTCGTGGACCAACAACAGGTCGGTCTCGGACGGCTTCAGGTCGTTTGCAGGAAGATGGCTCTTGATCCGCCCGCTCGCCCTGTCAAGGGTGGCGTTCGAACCGGGGTGGTGTCCACCAGCGCTCGTGGCGCTGGTCAGTACTGAGTTGAAAGAACCGGTAGTCGTACCGGCAATGGCGCTCGCTCCGAGCGCCGTGAACGCGGTCAGCGCGATCAGGGGGTGCTTGCGCATCGTGCTCCTCCTTGGGAGTTCGGAAACCCGGTGGGCTCCAAGTTGTTGCCTGATGCGGGCGCCCGTCTTGTGTGCATCCGGCTCGTGGCACGGTGCCGGGAGGGCTGATCGTGCCGGGACGCTGTGGCGTCCGTTCGAGGTGCAGACGGGTAGGGCCCTGTGTGCTGGTAGTGGTGTGACTCCTTTTCGTCCTTCGGACTGATCGGGACGAGACGGGCGCGGGGCTCGGCGATGGCCAATGCTGCCTAGATGTGCCTTTAGCAAATGGGCCAAAGTACTGAGGCCCACCTCCCGGGATCCCACTCACCGGGAAGTTGCGACACCGTCTGTCGTTGACGTTATGTAGTGCTTACTTTAGCGAGCACTTGCGGGAGGGACAACCGGTTCTGCCACTCAGGGTGGTCGCGGAGACCTCCCTGACCAGGGGCTCTCGCGCAAAGGTGCAGGTAAAAAGGTTTTTGTCAGCCGGGGTGTCGGCATATCGGCCGACCCGGCCTCCCAGGGTCCTAAAACGACCACTCTCAGTGAGAATCACCAGCAAGCCACGCATCCCTGGTCGTCTACTCCCGCGCTCGGCCGATCGGAGCCGTCAGGCGGCCGGTCCGTCGGCCTGACGGCTCGTCTCGGTGTCGATGCCGAGAGCTGAGCCGACGTCATCGAGCGCGGCGGCAACCGCTGCGCGTACGTCCGGCCGGTGCTCCTCGGCCACGCTCGCGAGGGGCGTGAGGGTGGCATAGCCGAGCGCGGTCAGCGTCTCGTCGCTCTCGTCGCCGGGCGGGGGTTCGCCGAAGCCGAGCTCGAGCAACATCTTCGACCCGAGGGTTGCATCGACGAGTGCCGCCCGGATGAGGCCGCTCCGGGCGAGCTTGGCCCACCTGAGCCCTTGCAGCTGGTCGAGCGGCAGGTTGGGGACGTTGCAGCTCACGACGGTCCTCGGTGGGGCAGCGGCCACCCGTGGCGCGAGAGCCGCGGCGAGGCTGGCCGCAGTCTCGAAGTGGATGTCGCCACCGCGGTCCGACTCGAACGAGGAGAACGGCCCCGACTGGATGCTCATCGCGAGGCCGCGCTTGTTGAAGTGAACCGAGGTGAGAGCAGCACCGATCGTCCCCGAGTGGAGAACCGCCCGCCCGACGTTCCGGCCGGGGTTGATCCCCGCCACGATCAGGTCGGGCGGCGGGCCGAATGCGCCGAGGCACCCGGCGATGACGATGAGCGCAGGCAGCGCTTCGACGCCGAGGGTCTCGATGCCTTCGAGCCCGGGCAGATCGAGCGCTTCCACCTCGATGCCGTCGTTCATGGTGTGAAGCGGTCCGACGCCGGCGCCCGCACCGCTCGCCTCCTCTAGTGGTGCGACCACCAGCACATCGAGCCCTGCCGCATGAAGCGCTCGGGCGAGTACGGCTAGACCGGGAGCGTCGACACCGTCGTCGTTGGTGACCAGGACCCGCACCTCACTACCATATCGAGACGTGCCGGAGTACTCGGAGCCCGGTCCGCCCGATCGGAGCCGGCCGCCGTCGGGCAGGCAGTTCGAGGTCGTCAACGGCTCGGCGGCGGTCGTCGTGGCGGAGGTGGGCGGCGGGCTCCGCACCTTCGACATCTCGGGCGAGCCGGTGCTGTTCGGCTATCCCGCCGAGGAGCTCTGCAGTGGTGGCAAGGGCCAAGTCCTCGCGCCCTGGCCGAACCGTCTCGAGGACGGTACGTACTCGTTCGGCGGCGTGTCGGCCAGCGCCTCTCTCGACGAGCCGGCGCACGCGAACGCCATCCACGGCCTCGTGAGATGGATGAACTGGGCCGCTGTTGCGCAGTCCGATCGTTCGGTGACGATGGCGGTCGAGCTCCGCCTCAGCCGGGATACCCGTGGCGCGTGTCGGTCGAGGTGACGTACGAGCTCATGTCGGAGACGACGCTCCGGGTCTCCGCCGCCGCTACGAACGCCGGCCGGGCAGAGGCGCCCTTCGGGATCGGCTTCCATCCCTACGTGCACGCAGGCGAGGGTGGCGTCGACGGCTGCAGGCTTCGCTTCGCGGCTGCCGAGCGCCTCGTCGCAGACGATCGCGGCCTGCCGGTAGGAGCGCTCGACGTCGCGCGGACCGAGTATGACTTCGCTCGTGGGCGGTCGCTCTCGGGCAGAGGGTTGGACGACTGTTTCTTCGGGTTCGCAGGGCAGGTTGCTCCTGAGGGCTCTTCTTGGTCCGTGGCCGTCGAGCGGGCCGACGGCAGGACGGTCACCGTGTCTGCCGGCCCGGAATTCCCTTATGTCATGTGCTTCACCGGCGACACCCTCGGCGAGGAGGACCGGCGTCGCGCGATCGCCGTCGAGCCGATGAGTTGCCCGCCGAACGCGTTGCGCTCTGGGACGAGCCTGATCGTCCTCGGGCCAGCGGGCGGCGACCGGGCGACGTGGCGGGGAAGCTGGCAGATCGCAGCCTCCGGTTGGTGAGGCCGGGCCTGTCCTATTCGATGGTGACGAGGGTTCCGATCGGCGTCAAAGGAAACACCGTCTCGGCGGAGCTGTACGGCATCTCGACGCATCCCAGGCTTTGGGGGTATCCGTACTGGGCGCGCAGATAGCCGTGCAGCGCGTCGCCGCCGTGGAAGTAGCTCACCCAAGGGATCCCCGGGTCGGAGTACTTCTGGCCCCCCGGCTCGGTCCCGCTCATCGTCGTCACCGTGTAGCGCGCGTAGACCGCCCACGTGCCCGCTTGCGTCGGTGCCACCTGGATGCCCGTGTTCGCGAGCGTCGTGAAGACGTTCACTCCGTCCCGCCAGATCGTGACGTACTCGGGGTTGGCCTCCGATACGTACACGTAGTCGTAAGGAGCCGTCGTGACCTGGCGAGCTGCCGCCGCCTTCAGCAACGCTTGCCACACGACCGGTCCCGCCTCGCCGTCGTCGGTGAGACCGTGAGCTGACTCGAACGCCATGACAGCGCCCGTGGTGACCTCGTTCGCCACACCGGCACTCCACTGCGCCGCGAGCGTCGTGGGGATGTTCGTGAAGCGCCAGGTGAAGGTGCCGGCCAAGGGGGCGAGCGGGATGTCGCCTGGCTCTGAAGGCTCGATGTCGGTCGTGGTCCCGGGTCCGGGCGCGGCCACGAGGGTCGTGCCGGTGCTGGCCGGGACGGCGGGCGGGTGCGTGAAGGGCGGGGCCGGAGCCGTCGACACGCCGCTCACCGGTGCGGGGGTTCCCTCGCCCTTCGGCGTGAAGGCGACCGGCAGGTACCCGAGCTCGGCGAGGAGCCTTGCAGGCGGAGAACAGAGGTGCCTGCAACGGTGAACGTGGACGTGACCGCCTTCGGGAGCGTCGTGCCGAAGGCGCTCCGTGAGGTCTGCGGGACCGTGACGGTCTCGTTCGTGAACGGGACGTACTGCTGGAGAGGGTCGAACACGAGCGTGTCCCCGCCGACCGGGTCCCAGCTTCCCGGGACCGCCGGGGAAAGCGTCGGCAGGGGAGTGGACTTGGAGAGCGGCTCGGAGTACCGAACGGTGATCGGCGACTGCCAAGCGACCGAGGACGAGCCCGCCGACGGCACTATCGACGAGACCGCCAGTGGCGCAGGAGGCGGTGGCGGGGTCTTCGGGTGGTGCTTCGACCTGTGCCCGCCTCCGGTGCCGGACTGGGAGCTGCTCGCCGCGAGCGTGCCCGCCGGATGGCCAGCGGACCGATGAGTCGCGATCAGGGCACCGCCGATCGCGAGCGCAAGCACGACCGCGCAGGTGATCGCGAGAGTGGGCATGCTGAGGAAGCCCCTGGCACCGGAGCGCTGACTTCCTGACTTCCCCATCTTGGTTCCACCTTGCAGAGGCCGGCGGCTCCCCTCAGCACCGGCGCCCGTGACCGCGGCCGCCGGCCGACGCCGGGACGGCGCAGATCGTATCCTGCCGTTCGGCCCCACCTTGCGCGGCAAATTCAGGTGTTGGCCCCGGATTGCTCGCTCTGGGCGGCTGCGACCAGTGCCGGGCGCAGCTGTTCGAGCCGCTGCGAAGCCGGGCGCGCTCCGCTCTGTTGCTCTCGCACATAGAAACTGTCCACGACCTCATGCCCAAGCGTCGCGATCCGGGCCGACACCACGTCGAGCCCCGCCTCGGCCAGCACTGAGGCGAGACGGTGCAACAGGCCGTGGGAGTCGTGGGCACGGACCTCGACGACCGCCGCACCTGACGAGGCCGACTCGTCGATGAGCACCACCACCTCCGGGCTCCGGGCCGACGCCGGACGGCGGTAGCGGGCATATGCCTCCTCGATCGTGCGGAGGTGAGCCTCGATCGGGAGCGTGCCGGAAAGTGCGCTCTCGAGATCGGCGAGGAGGCGCGCTTTGTCGATCGGGCGCTCGGGGTCACGGTCGACCTCGAACACCTCGACGGCCATGGCCGGGCGCTCGTGCTCTTGCATGTTCCCAGCAAGCCCGAGGGCCGAGGCCCGGCGGATATCGAGACTGTGCATGGCGAGAGTGCCGGCGACGAGCGCGAACAGACCCGGTCTGTCCGGCGCGACGACGGTCACCGTCGAGCCTTCCACTTCGACGGCGAGCTCGCCGTTCGCGACGAGCGTGGCTACCTGCGGGCTCACCTGACGGGTGGTCGAGCTGTCGACCGGTCTTCCTTCGAACAGCGCACGGACGTTCTCGACCAGCTCGAAGACGAGCGCTGCCTTCCAACCTCCCCATGCGGCCGGCCCGGTCGCGATCGAGTCGGCCTCGGTGAGAGCAGCGAGCAACTCGAGCGTCAAGCGGTCGCCGACGGCCTCGGCCACGAGCTCGGTCGTCTCGGGGTCGTCGAGGTCGCGCCGCGTCGCCGTGTCTGCCAGTAGCAGATGCCGCTTCACGAGGCGCTCGATGACCGCCACGTCGCGGGAGTGGTAGCCCATGCGCCGGGCGATACCTCCTGCGAGCTCCCGGCCAACCTCGCTGTGGTCGCCGGGCCGGCCCTTGCCGATGTCATGGAGCAGGGCTCCGATCAGCAGCAGATCAGGGCGCTCGACGTTGCGCAGGAGGGAGGCAGCCTCGGCCACAGCCTCGAGAAGGTGGCGGTCGACCGTGAAGCGGTGGTAGGCGTTGCGCTGCGGTCGGTGACGCACGAAGCGCCACTCGGGGAGCAGCCACTCGAACAGCCGCCGGCGATCGAGCGTCTCGATCACCGGTGTCGCCGCACGGCCGTACTCGAGGAGCGAGACGAGCGCGTCGCGGATGCCTTCGGGCCAGGGGCTGGTCAGCTCCGGCCGCTCCCGCTCGAGCCGGTCGAGACTCGAGACCGCGATGGGGACTTCGTGGCGAGCAGCTTCGGCCGCAGCCCGGAGGACGAGGGTGGGATCGCCGGCCGGTTCGGCGGCAGGACCGAGGGCGATCTCGCCATCGCGCAGCACGATCTGGCGGTCCACCTCGGTCTCCCGGCTGGCCGAGCGCCGAGCGGGCCCGCGGAGTACCGAGTCGATGCGTCGCCAGCCATCTTCCGACGCCCACATCACCTCACGCCCGGCCTCGGCGAGGCCAGCAGCGAAACGGTCCGCATCGGCGTAGCCGAGTGTCGCGGCAACCTCGTCTTGTTCTTGCAGGCGGAGACGGTCCGACCGGTCACCGGTGCGGGCCTGGAGCGCGACTCGCGCAGCGAGCAGTAGGTCGTGGTCACCGTCGAGTGACGGCGGGCGGATCACCTCGGCGAGCGAGGGCAGCGCCCGTGCGGTGAGAGACATGGCTTCGAGGTCACGAAGGCCGCCCGCCGACTCCTTCAGATCTGGCTCCAGCAGATACGGCAACTCTCCGAAGGAGCTGTGCCGCTCCCGGGTGGCCGCCGCCAGCTGTGGCAGCCACTTGCGGTGATGCGCACGCCAGATCTCGGCGATCTTCGCGAGCACGCCCTCGGCGAACGGGCGGTCCCCGCTGATCACGCGGCCGTCGAGGAGGCCGAGGATGGCCCGCAGGTCCTGGCCCGCCACTGCGAGCATCTCTCTCGGTGTGCGCACGCTGTGGTCGAGCCGGACACCGGTATCCCACACCTGGTACCAGATCGCGTCCGCCACCTGTTTCACGTCCCGTCGCTTGTCGTGCAGGAGGACGACGTCGAGGTCGCTCCCCGGGCACAGCTCGCGTCTCCCGTAGCCGCCGACCGCAACGAGGGCATAGCCGCTCGGTCTCGAGGAAGTGGCTCGTTCGAACAGCCCGGCGAGATAGTCGTCCGCCGCCTCGCTGTAGCGCGGCGGCAGGTCGAGAGGCGCGAGCTCGCCTCTCAGGACCGCACCTGAAAGGGATTCGCGCTCGGTGCGCAACGGCGATGGCGCCCCGCCCGGACGGGCGCCTGGCGCGCCCGGCGTCCCGTGGGTCCCCGGTGTCCCCGCCGCCTGCACGTCGTCAAGAGTAGAGCGCGTGACTCCACTCGCGACACTTGTCGGAGTAGCGTCCTTGGAAGGAGGCGAAATGATCGAACCACGTGGCAAGAGCGGGGGAGTGATGCGGGCCGGGCACTATCTGGTCGTCGCAGCCGTTGCGATCGTTGCCGTGCTCGTCGCCTTTGCCGTCTTCTCGTTCGTCGTGGGAGTCGTCGTCGAGATCATCAAGATCGCGGTTGTCGTGGCGGTCGTCGTCGCAGCGTTCTGGCTTGTGGCCCGAATCGCCCGTCGCGGCAAGTAGGCGCCGCCGGGCTCAGTGAGCGCTGGCTCCTGCCGACTCGGCCTCTGCTTGGCTGATCCACGTCTCGTACATCGCGGCGTATTGACCGCCTTTGGCGACGAGCTCGTCGTGGGAGCCCGACTCGGTCACCTTGCCGTCGTAGATCACGACGATCCGGTCCGCTTTCATGGCCGTCGAGAGGCGGTGCGCGATCAGGACGGCGGTCCGAGCTTCGAGCAGCACATCGAGCGCCGCCTCGATCTTCGTCTCGGAGAGAAGGTCGAGGTTCGACGTCGCTTCGTCGAGCACGAGAACTCTCGGGTGGGCTAGGAACGCCCGGGCCAGTGCGATCAGCTGGCGCTCGCCTGACGACAGCGACTGTCCCCTCTCGTGCACGATCGTGTCCAGTCCCTCGGGCATCCGCTCGATCATCTCCTCGAGCCCGACCGCGTGAACGGCCTCGTCGACCTCGGCGTCGGTAGCACCCTGACGGGCAAAGGCGATGTTGTCGCGGATCGTCCCGGCGAAGAGGAACGGCTCCTGCGGGACGACACCGAGCTGGCGGCGCAACGAGCCGAAGGTCGCGTGCCGCAGGTCGTAGCCGTCGATGAGCACCCGCCCCTCCGTCGGGTCGTAGAAGCGCGTGATCAACTTCGCCAAAGTCGACTTCCCCGCTCCCGTCGGCCCCACGAACGCGACGGTCTCGCCGGGATCGATCGTGAAGTCGACGCCGTGGATCACCGGAACGGCGGGGTCGTATCCGAACGACACGTGATCGAAGGTGATACGACCGCTGATCGGCGGGAGGTCGGTCGAGTCGGGGCTCTCGTCGACCGAGGGCTCGGTCTCGAGCAGGCCTCGGAGCTTGAACACCGAGGCCTGGCCCTGCTGGTAGGTGTTGTACTGCTGCACCAGCAACTGGATCGGCTGAAGGAAGCGGTTCAAGTACAAGAAGAAGGCGACTAGCGCACCGATCTGGAGCGTGTGGTGGACGACCATGTCCCCACCGATGCCGAGGAGCGCCCCCTGGCCGAGAACACCCAGCAATTGCGTGCCCGGTCCGTAGATGGCGTTGATCCGGCCGGTGTAGTTGTTGGCATCGCGGTACTCGCCGACGACGTTGCGGTGGTGGATGACGTTGTGTCTCTGGCGGTTGTGCGAGGTCACGATCCGCACGCCGTGCAGGCTCTCTGAGAGATCCGCCAATACGTTCGCGATCCCGTCCCGCACCCGGTCGTAACCGCGCTCGGAGGCGACCCGGAACCAGAGGGAAGCCGCTGTGAGGACCGGCACTATCAGGAGGACCGTGATGATCGCGAGGCGCACGTTCATCGTGAAGAGGAGGACCGTGATCACGACCATGGTGAGCCCTTGGATTGCGAACTGCGCGAGGCCGTCCTGCAACAGCTGCTGGAGGTTTTCGATGTCACTCGTCATCCGGCTCATGAGGACACCGGCCTTCTCGTCTGTGAAGAAGTCGAGCGACAGACGCTGGAGATGCGTGAAGACCTTGACGCGCAGATCGTTCATGACCCCGGCGGCGAGGCGGCCGGTCACCTTCACCTGTGAGCGCTGAGCCAGGGCGGTCGTGAGGGCGAGCGCCAGGTAGGCGATGGCCGCCGCGATGACGACGGAGAGATGTCGGTGGCCTGGCACCATGCCGTGGTCGATGGCCTTCTCGGTCAGCCAGGGGCCGGCCTGCATCGTCACGCTCATCAAGACGATCAGGGCTGCGGAGGCAAACAGCAGACGCGGGTAGCGCGTGAGCAAGCGCCAGAGCGTCAGGCGCAGGCTCTCTTCCGGCGTCGGTTGCTGGGTGAAGCTGACGGTCGGCTCACCGTGCTCCGGCTCGGTCTTGAGCAGCCGGTCGACCCCGGACTGGAGCTCGCTCGGGATCCCGCCGAAGGGAAGGCCGGTCGAGCTGGAGCTACCGGGGTGACCCCCGCCACCGAACATCCCACCGCCACCGCCGCTCCAGCCCATCAGTTGTCCCTCCCGGGAACCGAGTGACCGTGGAAGCCGACTTGCTCTTCTTCGGCCACCTTCGCAAGGACCTCGGCGTAGAGCGGCGAGCTCTCGAGGAGGTCGCTGTGGCGCCCATCGGCGACGACTCGGCCGTCGTCGAGCAGGACGACCCGGTCGGCCAAGCTGATGGTGGACAACCGGTGGGCGACGATGAGCGTCGTGCGGCCGTGCATGAGCGTGCTGAGAGCGCGGTGGATCTGTTGCTCGACGTGCACGTCAATGGCGCTCGTGGCGTCGTCGAGGATGAGGATCGGCGGGTTCACGAGGAGGGTGCGCGCGATCGCGATCCGCTGGCGCTGACCACCGGAGAGGGTGTAGCCGCGTTCTCCCACCACGGTGTCGTAGCCCTCCGGCAGGTCCTCGATGAACTCAGAGGCGTTGGCCGCCCGGGCGGCAGCCTCGATCTCCTCCTCCGTGGCTGAGGGCTTCCCGTAGGAGATGTTGTCGCGAATCGAGACCGAGAAGAGGAACGGCTCGTCGAGGACGACGCCGATGTTCGACCGCAGGCTCGTAACGGTGAGGTCCCGCACGTCGTGGCCGTCGACGCGGACGGAACCTCCGCTCACGTCGTAGAAACGTGTGAGCAGTCTCGCCACCGTCGACTTCCCCGAACCGGTCCTGCCGACGAGCGCAACGGTCTCGCCGGGGCGGATGCGGAGCTTCGAGCTTCTCGAGCACGCGCGGCCGGTCGCCGCCGGGATAGCCGAAGTCGACGCGGTCGAAGTGGACATCACCCTTGCAGTCGAGGAGGTCTATCGCGCCCGGGCGGTCCACGATCTCGGAGCGCTCGTCGAGGATCTCGTAGATGCGCTCGGCCGAGGCGGCGGCACGCTGGCTCATCATGATCAGCATCCCGAGCATCGTGAAGGGCACCTGCATCATGAGCAGGTAGGAGTTGAACGCAACGATGGCGCCGATGCCGAGATGGCCGTCCACCACCATCCATCCACCGAACAGCAAGACGAGGACGAGCCCGACCTGCGGCAGGTTCTGGACCGCAGGCGTGAAGCGCGCCCGAAGGTCGGCGTCCTTCACGTAGGCCCATTGCACGCCGGTGGCGGCTTGAGCGAGATCCTTCAACTGCTGGTCCTCGGCGGCGAAGGACTTCACGACCCGGACACCGTTCACGTTCTCGTCGACGATCGTCGCCACCTCGGCGAGGCGGGACTGGATGAGCCAGGAGACCGGGAACATCGACTTCCGCATCTGCACGCCCACCAGATAGACGAAAGGCATCGTGACCATCGCGATGAATGCCAGCGGAACACTGATCGAGAGCATGAACCCGAACGCCACGAACACGATGGCGCACTGGAGGAGGATGAGCGGGGCGAAGGTCATGTACATCTGAACCGAACGGATGTCGGAGTTCGCCCGGGAGATCAACTGACCGGACTGCACCTTGTCGTAGAAGGAGAACGACATCCTCGTCAAGTGCTCGTAGATGATGTTCCGCAGGTCGAACTCGATTGCGTAGGCGGTCCTGTATATGGCGAGCCGGGAGATGTAGCCGGCCAAGCCGCCGGCGATGCCGAGGCCGAGGATCCACTCGACGTAGAAGTGGATCGGGACGGTGTGGTGCACGATCGAGTTGTTGATGGCCTTGTTCAAAAGGTTCGGGATCTGCACCTGGAAGATGAGCCCGAGGAACGAGAGGCCGAGCGCGGTGAGGAAGCTTGCCCGGTGAGCCTTCACGATCGGCATGGCACGGCGCAGCCATGACTTCGCCGAGTCCGCGTCGATCGTCGCGCGAGGCGGCGCGTACCGCGACGCCTCCGCTATCGGGACGAAGGGGTCTGTCTCGAGCGCGTGCTCACGGACCCTCGACGGCCTGGGGCTCACGAGGTCACCTGCTGTCGTCGCTTCTGGTTGCGCCACTCGATGAGTGCGGGCCCCCAGCGGGCCAACCCGTCGATGGCTCTCGCCGCTAGGTCCTCGTCCTCGAGCGTGCCGGCGATCGAGCAGAGACGCTCCTCAACGGCGCGATCGGCTGCCTCGAGAACGTGCCTTCCTTCCTTCGTGATCGAGTGAGTCACCCTGCGACGGTCCTCGGCGTCGTGCTCCCTCACGACGAGGGCGCGGGCCACCAGGCCGTCCACGACCGCGGTGATGCTCGGGCGCCGGACGTCGAGGGTGTCGGCCATCGAGGAGGGAAGCGCGATCCCGTCGGCGAGCAGGTGGAGCACCCGGAACTGCGGGAGGGAGAGGTCGGACTCGGCGAGGGCGAGCTCGGCCTGGCGAGCAAGCCAAGCAGCGATCCTCGCGATGGACAACCCGCGGCCACCGGCTGCGCTCGCATCTTCTCGTTCGACACTCACATACTTAGAGTATCTAATCTTTACGGCTATCGGGCAACCGCGGCGGCGACCAGTTCCCGCCGCTTTCACAGATGGACCAGACTTGGCCATGGCCATGTGGAGGGTCAGGGACTTTCACGACGACGACCTCGATGCCGTCATCCGGCTGTGGGACGATCCCGCTGCAGGCGACAGCGAGCCCGTCTTCTCGCTCTCGGAGCTCGTGGCGGCGGTCCGCTCGAACCAGCCGGCGGTCGTTGCGACTGTCGCAGAGGAGGTGGTGGCCTGCGCGGTCGCCGAGCTCGACAAAGACCGTGCGTGGTTGTTGCGCATAAGCCTCTCGCCTCACTGGCGGCACCGCGGCATCGGCAGTGCGTTGCTGAGCGGCCTCGAGGAGCGGATGCTCGCAGCGGGTGTCCACCGGATCAGCTGCATTCTGTCGTCCGGTGCCGAGATCGGGGCCGAGGCGCTCGAGCATCAGGGTTACCGCTCGAGGACCGGTCTCGTCTTCTTCGAGAAACTCGAGACTGTCGCGCCGACCGACCGCGGTCTCCTCGGTCAGCTCGGTGGGCGGCTGCTCCGCTCCGACCTGTGGGACTCGCTGAGGGGGATGGTGAGAGAGAAGGAGCTCATAGAGCAGCGAGTCGTCCTGCCTCTTGCCCACCCGGAGATGGCGTCTCGCGCCGGCTTGCTGCCGCCGCGGGCCATCGTGTTGTTCGGTCCGCCAGGCACCGGCAAGACGACGTTCGCGAAAGCCGTCGCCTCGCGCCTCAGCTGGCCTTTCGTGGAGCTCTTCCCATCGCGCCTCGCAGGGGAGTCACCAGCCGGCCTCGCGAGTGCCCTCCGGGAGGCATTCGCTCAGGTCTCCGAGCTCGACACCGTCGTGCTCTTCATCGACGAGGTGGAAGAGATCGCCTCGTTGCGCGGCCAGGCCGGGTTGTCGGCCACCCAAGGCGTGACGAATGAGATGTTGAAGTTGATCCCCGCCTTCCGGGAGCGGGACGGGCGGCTGCTCGTGTGCGCGACCAACTCGGTCCGGGCGTTGGACGCTGCGTTTCTCCGCCACGGCCGCTTCGACTACGTGATCCCAGTCGGCCCGCCCGACCAAGAGGCGCGGTCCGCGATCTGGGACCGCTACCTCTCCGAAGTCCCCCACGAGGGGCTCGACTTCGGCGCCATAGTGCGTCGCTCGGAGATGCTCACGCCGGCCGACATCGAGTTCGCGGCCCGCCGCGCGGCTCAACTCGTGTTCGAGCGCTCGGTTGCCGGCGACGTCGACGCGGTCGCCACGACCGAAGGCGTGCTCGAGTGCATCGCGACAACCAGACCGACGTTGACCCCCCGAATGATCGAGGATTTCGAGGCCGACATCGAGGAGTACGCCCGTCTTTGAGCAACGGCGTTTCAGTCCTGTCCTGCCGGCGCTTCTCGGCGCAGCGGCCATCTCCTCGTCGGCGATCCTCGTGCAGCTGGCGCACACCGGTGCCGGCACGACGACGTTCTTCCGTTGCGTGCTGGCCCTCCCGGGGCTCGTCCTTCTCGCCTCTATCGAGCAGCGACGGCTCGGCTCGCGCTCTCTCGAGACTCGCGCCCGCGCCGTGGCGGCCGGTCTGTTCCTCGGGATCGACCTCGTGCTCTGGACCCATGCCATCTACGACGTCGGCGCCGGTGTGGCGACGGTGCTCGGCAACCTGCAGGTGCTGTTCGTCACCGCCATCGCCTGGCTGTGGTTCAAGGAGCGGCCCGGTGCTCGGTTCCTCGTCACCCTGCCCGTCGTGATGCTCGGCGTCGTCCTCGTCGCCGGTTTGGCGGGGCACTCCGGCCAGGGCTACCACCCGGTGGCAGGCGTGCTCTACGGAATCGGCACTTCTGTCACCTACGCCGCTTTCATCGTGATCCTTCGCACGAGCGCGAAGGACGCGCCCCACATCGCCGGACCGCTTGCCGATGCGACCGCGGGGGCGGCGTTCGCGGGGGCGGTGTTCGGGCTAGCGCTCGGGCAGCTCAGCTTCACCCCGTCGCTGCGTGTGCTCGGATGGCTGCTCGTGCTGGCCGTGGTCAGTCAGACGGTCGGCTGGCTGCTGATCACCTCCTCGCTGCCGCACTTGCCAGCGGCAGTCTCCGCTCTGCTATTGCTGCTGCAGCCAGCGGCATCGCTGCTCCTCGCGGCAGTCGTGCTCTCGGAAAGGCCGACTCCGTTACAGCTCTTCGGCGCCGCGCTCGTGTGCGGTGGCGTGCTCGTAGCCGCCCGGTCGAGCCGTGGCATCGAGGTCCCACAGCCGGAGCCGACGCCGGGCTAGGAGGGCCGCGATCGCCCTCGGGCGAGATCGACGGCTATTGCCACTTGACTCGCATCACTCTTAGTGGTTAGATGCCTACGCACGGCGTCTTCCCCAGCGGGACATACCCACGTGGGGAGCGAGGGGGGCCGCAGGATGAAACAATTGGCGAGCGCAGCCAAGCACCGATCGGTGGCGTGGACGCGCATGATGCCCGTAGCGGCCGCGTTGATGGTCTGCTTGGGTCTTCTCGCTGTGACGAAGGAAGCGTCTTCGCAGGTCAGAGCTGCCGCGGGCGCGCGTCCGTACATTGTGCAGGGCGTCACGAGCAAGGTCGCCGCCGCCGAAGTCGCGACGGCACACGGTGTCGTTGTCTCCTCTCTCCCGATCGTCCACGGCGTGGTCGCCAGGCTCACCGCCGGTGAGGCTGACGTCGCAAGAGGTTCGGGCCTCGAGGTCTCGCCCGATCTCGAGATGAAGGTCGAGGACACCGGCAACACCTCATCGACCGCGTCCGACGTCTTCAATTCGGTCACCTCGGCCACCTCAATGTGGGCGAACGGCATCAACGGCGCCGGCGTGACCGTTGCCGTGCTCGACACGGGCATCGACACCAGGCTCCCCGACATCGGCTCCCGCGTGATCGACGGGGTCAACTTGATCAACCCGAAGAACCCGGCTGGTTACAAGGTCGATCAGTACGGTCACGGGACCTTCGTTGCCGGGCTGATCGCGTCCAACGGCCAGTCCTCCGGTGGTCAGTACACGGGCGTGGCACCCGGTGCCGATCTCGTCGCGATCAAAGTGGCACAGGCCAGCGGGGTAACCACCGAGAGCTTGGTCATCCAGGGCGTCGCCTGGGCCGTCGCCCACGAGACGTCGGACAACATCGGTGTGCTCAACCTGTCCCTCGGCGTGGCGCCCGGCTCGCCCACGGCCCTCGACCCGCTCGACCAGGCCGTCGAGCAAGCCTGGGAGTCGGGGATCGTCGTCGTCACCTCGGCCGGCAACGCCGGTCCCGGCAACGGATCGATTACCGCGCCCGGCGACGACCCGCTCGTCATCACAGTCGGATCGATAGCCGACGGTGGGGCGGACGTTCCGGCCAACTACACGGTTCCCGCCTTCTCGAGCGTCGGCCCGACCGACTACGACGGCTGGTTCAAGCCGGACCTGGTGGCCCCGGGACGCTCGGTCGTGAGCCTCATGGCCCCCGCTTCCACCATCTGGACCCAGAATCCGCAGGCCAGGATTGGCTCTGACAACTTCGTTGGCTCGGGCACGTCCTTCTCAGCCGCGATCGTCTCTGGACTGGCCGCACTCCTTCTCGAACAAGACCCGAGCCTCACTCCGGACCAGGTGAAGGCCGCGCTCCTCATGGGAGCGGACCCAGGGCCGGTCGGCGACCCATTGGTCGACGGGCACGGGACTGCCGACGTGGCGGCGGCGGCGGCCGTTGCCGGCCAGGTCTTCCTCGACCAGAGCGGTGCGGCGGCGGCAGAGTCCGCAACTCCGGGGGCGACCGTTTCACTTTCCTCGACGTGGTCGGTATCGACGTGGAATCCGTCCAACTGGAGCGGGCCGGCGTGGGATGCCTCCCCGCTGAGCAGCGCTGCCAGCAATGCGCCCACTACGGATCCCGTCGACGGGATCGACTGGACCGGCGCAGCCTGGAACGGCGCAGCCTGGAACGGAGCAGCCTGGAACGGCGCAGCCTGGAACGGCGCAGCCTGGAACGGCGCAGCCTGGAACGGCGCAGCCTGGAACGGCGCAGCCTGGAACGGCGCAGCCTGGAACGGCGCAGCCTGGAACGGCGCAGCCTGGAACAGCTCCACCTGGAACGACGAGAGCTGGGGGTAGGGACTAGTGACCGACACCACGACTCTCATGCCCCTGCCTCGCGCAGCCAAGGCGGTGCTGGCAGTAACTGTCAGCGCCGGTCTGCTGAGCGCCTTCCTCGTCGGCCTCTTCTTCAGGCCGGCGGGTTTCGGTTCTGCGCCGGTGTTGCTGGCGCTCTCTTCTCTTGTGCTCGCCAGCTGGGTGTGGCCGATCGTCATGTACTCCGACGGCTCGTCTCAGGCGCACCATCTCGACGAAGGTTTCTTCGTCGTGCTCGTGCTCGTGGCACCGCCGATGGGCACGATCGCGGCCTTCTTGGTGGCGACCGTCCTGGCACAGATGATCCGCCGCCGCGCCGTCGTGAAGACCATCTTCAACGTGGCCCAGATCACGATCTCTGCTTGCGCAGGCCTAGCAGTCGTGCACATGCTCGCGCCTCCAGGGAACAGGCTGGGAGTCGCCGAGCTCGGAGCGGCCGTCCTCGGCGCCATCGTCTACTTCCTCGTCAACTCGATGGCGCTCGCCGTCATGCTCGCTGCCACCGGGGCTACGCAGCTCCGCTCGGCTTTGTTCGACGGGATCCGGATCCGGGTGCTGCTGCTGTCGGCAGCGGTATCACTTGGCCTGATCGCCTCTCTGGCGGTGTCCACGTACCCGATGGCCGCTTTCCTCGTCGTCCTGCCGTTCCTGGTCTTCCGCCAGGCTCTCGCCGGCCACTACCAGGCCCGCCACGACCGGAGCCGGCTGCTCGGGCTCTTCGAAGCCACCTTGAAGGTGCACGGCGCCATGGGATCGGGCGAGGTCAGATCGTCTTTGACTCAAGCCGCATCGAGACTGCTGCGCAGTCCTGACGTGGAGCTGACGGAGACAGAGCCCGGCGAGGACGCGATCGGCGCCCCCATGAGTGTCAACGACTCGCAATGCTGGCTGAACGTCAGTGGGCGCAGCCGGAGCGAGCCCTTCGACGACGCCGACTTGCGCCTGCTCGAGGCGCTCGCGGCCGTCGGCAGCGGGGCCCTCGCGAACTCGGCGCTGTACGAGGACCGCCGCCGCGACCACGAACGGTTGGTGACCATCACGGCCAGCCTCGCCGAAGGAGTCTGCGCGTTCGACAAGCGAGGCCGGATTACGTTCTTGAACCGGGCAGCCGAGCAACTGCTCGGCTGGAGCGAGCGCGAGCTTGCCGCGCAGGACCTCACCGATTCCGAGCTCGCCCTTCTGGCCAGCACCGCCCGCCGCTCGATGCACAACAACGAGATCATCCAGGGCGAGCAGGCGACGTTCCACCGGCGCCGGGGCGAGAACTTCCCCGTCGAGGTCACGTGCGCTCCCATCTGCTCGGGCGAGCGGGTGACCGGAGCCGTGCTCACCTTCCGCGACATATCGCAGCGGGTGCTGCTCGAGTACCACGCGTTCCACGACTCGCTCACCGGCCTGCCGAACCGCCGCATCTTCCTCGACCGGCTGCAGCACTCCCTGAAGCGGGTGGACAGAACCGGCGAGATCCACGCCGTCCTGTTCGCTGACATCGACCGTTTCAAGGTCACGAACGACAGCCTCGGACACCAGACCGGCGACGAGCTGCTCATCGGGATCGCCGACCGCCTGCGGCACGTCACCCGTGAAGGTGACACCCTTGCCCGCTTCGGCGGGGACGAGTTCACCCTGCTCCTCGAGAACATCGAGAGCCCAGAGGTCGCCGAGGCGACGGCACAGCGCATGTTGGACGCAGTTCGCGACCCGATGACGCTTGCCGACGGGCGCACCATCACGGCCAGCGTCAGCATCGGCATCGCGCTCGCATCGGCCGGGTCCTCGCCCGACGACGTGCTTCACGACGCCGATGTCGCGATGTACCAGGCCAAGCGCCTTGGTGCCGGTCGCTACGAGCGCTTCGACGCGGCTGCCATGGTGAAGCGATCGGTCGAATGGCTCGACCTCGAGATCGGCCTTCGTCGAGCCGTCGATCGGCATGAGCTCACAGTCCACTACCAGCCCGTGGTCTCGACGGAGAGCGGGCGGATCGTGGGCGCCGAGGCCCTGGTGCGGTGGGAGCATCCCGAGTTGGGCATCCTGCCGCCATCGCACTTCATCGGGCTGGCCGAGGAGACCGGCCTCATCCTTTCCGTCGGCCGCACCGTGCTCGATGAAGCCTGCGTCCAAGCCAAGGACTGGGTGGACGAGCACAACCTGCCGTTCAGCGTCGCCGTCAACCTCTCGGCTCGCCAGTTCCAGCAGTCCGAGCAGGTCAACGAGATCCGTGCGGTACTCGATGCGACCGGGCTCCACCCGTCGCAGCTGTGCCTCGAGATCACCGAGGGCCTGGCGATGGCCGACATCGAGCACACCATCCGCACCCTGACGGACCTCAAGTCCCTCGGCGTGCGGCTCGCGATCGACGACTTCGGAACCGGCTATTCCTCGCTGACTTACCTGAAGCTCCTTCCGGTCGACTTCGTCAAGCTGGACAGGGCATTTGTCCAGGACCTCGAGATCGACGCCGTCGACACCGCCATCGTCTCTGCTGTCATGGAGCTGGCCCGAGCCGTCGGCATGAGTGTCATCGCCGAAGGAGTCGAGACCGCCGGACAACTCTCGCGCTTGTCGGCGATGGGCTGCCCGCTGGTCCAGGGCTACTACCTTGCCCGCCCGATGACCGCCGACGCTTTGACGAGCCTCCTCCAGCGGCAGGCCGAGCAGGACAGCGCCGAGTTCCATCTGTCCGATGGCCAGCTCGTTCCGGCGTCGCCGTTGCCGGCGGAGTACCTGTCACTCCAGAAGCAGCTGAGCCCGGCGTCTGTCGCCTTCCGGGCAGCCAGCTAGCACTCCGCAGCCGGCCACCGGCTCGTTCGCACCGCGACGATCCCTGGCACTGCCGAGGCAGGGCGAGCTGAAGGTCCCGCGCCGGTCACATCAGAGGTGGGCTACTTGCTCGGTCAGCGGCTGGGGCGTACCGCGCGGCTGGCGTCTCTTGACGACCTCGCCGCCGACGCACGGGCGACTTGAACTGAGGATGGTCTCCGGCCGTGTCACTTCTTCTTGGTCACCGTGTAGTTGAGCGACGGCGAGGCGGCGTCGTAGTGCCCCCACGCAGTCCACAACTGCCGACCCGGACGCGGAAATAGTTGCAGCCACCGTCATCGTCCGTGTTTCCTCGCTCAGAGGCGCACCGGAGGGTCAAAGTAGGCCGACTTCGATGTCATCGGGCGCAGTGCCCAGGGTCAGGTCGCACTCAGCCAAGTCAGTCGCCTTGCTCGGACTGTCGTCCTCAAGGGTCAAGTCTGTATTCACGACGTAGTGCCTGGCCCGAGAGCTATGGACAGGAGCGGGCCAGAGTGGGTTGGAGTTGCTGAGCTGAGCTCTCCGTCCCATAGAAGCTCGCGCCAGTTCTCCGGGACGCTGGCTCCGGATCACTCACCGGGCTGACCGGTGCCGCTGTCTAGATCCGTTTGATTGTCGCCAACCAGGCCGGTGCGCCGTCGTCGTGGTATCTCGTTTGAAGCCGGTCCGGTTCGATGGCGGCGACATTCCATCCATTGCTGGGGTTGAACGCCGCTCTCACCTCTTCCTGACTGATGGGGTGCGGGCCAGTATCGGGACCATCGTCACTGAAGCACAACACATACAGGGTTCCATCGTGGTCGGTCACCGACGCCAGACTCGCCACGTATCCCGGTCGCTCGTCGCGGTCGAAGCTGTGGAACAGTCCGCAGTCCAGCACCGTCTCAAACCTGCGCCCCAAACGCTCCAACTCGAATGCGTCAGCCGCAATGAACTCAGCCTCGATCCCACGGTCGTCGGCATGCGTTCGGGCGAGCGCCAGTGCCGTCTCGGCCACGTCAACGCCCAGCACCGACAATCCCAGCGAGGCGACGTGAAGAGCGTTCTCGCCGGTCCCGCACCCCACATCGAGCACCGCACCGGCGAACGCGCCTTCGGATGCCAAACGTGCAACCGCCGGCTGCGGCTGGCCAATATCCCAAGGCGCAGGGCCGTCGCGGTACGACGCATCCCAGGGCAGTCCCGTCAGCCGTTCATGACTGGTCGGGTGCCGACCGCTGAGCGGATCGTCAGAGAGGGTTCCTGATCGCTCCGACAACTTCGTCCCCTTCCTGCAACTGATCTTGCCTCTCATCGTGGCACGCCGATCGAGAGGGGCTTGACTATTCCTCCAGTGGAGACCCATATCAACGCGGAGCGAGACGCGCGTCGAGCCACAACTCCGTTACTCGGACAAACAGCTGGAGGAGTGTTTGTGATACTGGCTGACCAGCCTCCAGCGCGCCGGTCCAGCCGATTGGCCACAGGCTAAGGAGGGGAGTCTCCAGCCGAACTTCGCGTAGAACGCTCGAGCGCCCTCGTCTATCGGCGCGATAGCGATGAGGCGGACGGCGACTTGGTGCCGGCGTCAGCCGCCCGCTCGAGGCATCACGTCTGGCCCTCGGGAGGTTTGGCCAGCGCAGCGTTGCGCGACGCTACGGCTACGCTGCCGCGATGGCTGCCGACGGGCCCGGAGCAGTACTGACGCGCCGCAGCGTGGTCCTGTGCACGCAGATGCGTTCGGGAAGCTGGATGTTGTCTGACCTCTGCCACCAGACCGGGCTGCTCGGTCAGCCGGAGGAGTACTTCCGGCCCGACTACCGGCACCACTGGTCTGCGGAGTGGGGCATTTCGACGAGTGACACCTATGGCCTTTACATCGCCTCCGCGATTCGCCACACCTCGACGCCGAACGGCGTGTTCGGCGTGAAGATGCACGCGTACCAGATGAACTGGTTCCTCCGGCAGCTCAGAGTGACCTGGGGAGCCGAGCCCGGCGCGACCGACGGCGAACTGCTGGAGCGATGGCTCCCGCGCGCTGCGTTCGTGCGCCTGCGACGCCGCGATGTGGCGCGCCAGGCGATCTCCTACTACCGCGCCGCACACTCCAATGTGTGGTTCGAGATCCGCGAGGACGATCCCTCGGCCGAGCTGCACAACCCGGCAGAGCCGCCTGCCTTTCCCGACGAGCCAGCCTGGGGTGAGATCCGCTACTTCGAGAACACGCTGACGAATCAGGAGAGCGGTTGGACGCACTTCTTCGAGTCGACGGGCATCGAACCGCTGGAAGCTCTCCTACGAGGAACTCGTCGACCAGCCCGGTGAGGCCGTCCAGCAGATCCTCGCCTTCATGGAGATCCAGCCTCCAGAGGGCGTCGAGGTCCGTCCCCGCTTGAAGCGGCAGGCGGACGAGGAGACCGAGCGGTGGCTCGAGCGCTACCTCGCCTGCCGTGACACGGTCACGCCGGTTGAGCCGCGGCCGAGCCGGTTGCGCGACGCGAAAGGCTCTGGCACCGGCCGTCGGCCCGGTGGCGGGACTGAGGCAGCGATGCTCTTCCCCGACGCTGGTTCGCCGCCCTCCCAGCTCGGCCCGGATGGCTATATCGACGGAACGGTCGCCTGGGCAGAGCTGGTTGCCAACCTCGTCATCTCCGGCTTGCCGATGGGCGCGGCCGCCGCCCTCGTGGATGCGCTCCCTGGCGAGGGAGCCCGTCTCAGACCGTCAGCAGCACGTCCTGACTGGAGGCGGAGTCGTACTCCGCTGCCGGCGCAGCAGATCTGATGGTGCCCGACCGGACGCACATCGTCGCCGCCACCCCCTGGGCGGGCAGCTGGAGGCTGTGCAATCTCTTAGGGCGGACCGGGACCATGGCGACGCCCTTGCAGTGGTTCGACCCGCTTCGGGTGCCGCGCCTTGCGCCGCGAGCTGGAGGTCGCAGACGACGATCGGCCGTGGGCCGCCCGCTATCTCGCCGCGGTGCGCGGCCGCGCGACAGCGGACGGGGTCTGCGCGTTCAGCCTGATGTGGACGCACCAGCGGTGGCTGGTGCAGGTGGCACGGCTCGCCCTCGGTGCGGCGACCGACCCTCGCGCGACGCTCGACCCGGCAGTGGTGGCGGCGTCGTTCCCGAATCCGAGCTACGTGTGGGTGCGCTGCAGCGACGCGCGGGCCCAGGCCCTCCGGTGGTATGCGCACCGGCACCCGGAGCTTCGCCCAAGGGGACCTCGGTACGCCAGACAGCGCGGTGGCGCCGGCCGACTTCCAGGAGGTCCGGTGGATCGAGACCATGGCGCTCCGGCAGGATCAGGGTTGGGCGACCTACTTCGCGATCCACGGGATCACCCCCGTCGTCGTCAGCTACGAGGACCTGGTCGCGGAGCCCGTCGCGGCCGCTCTGACCGTCGTGGGACAGCTCGGGTACGAGCCCTCGACGGTGCCGGTCTCTGCTGCGCGTGAGGAGGCGGTCGACGAGGTCGCCGCTCGGTTGGCCGAGCAGTACCGGCGCGCGTGGCCGGGCTTGAGCCGTGCGATCGGCGTGCGGAGAACGACGGCATGACCGACGCAACCCCGGGGCTCCGCCAGCTCTCGGTCCTCGTCTCCGTCCGTCCCTACGTGGGGCACCTGCACCCGATGATCCCCGTTGCCCGAGCACTGCTCCGGCGGGGCCACCGTGTCGCGGTGGCCACGAGTGAGGACGTCGCCGACATCATCGTCGGAGCGGGACTTGCCTGGATCCCTGCGGGGATGAACCCCCGCCAGACCCCGGAGCTCTCGGCTACGGACCCCGACTACGGCTACATGACCGTGAAGGCGAAGGTCGATGATCTGCTCGAAGTCGCCATCGGCGACTTCCGTCCCGACGTAATCGTCCGCGATCCGACGGACCTCGCGCCGATCGTCGTGTCCGAGATCGTCGGTGCTCTGAACGTCATCTACGGCCTGTCGCGGTTCATCCCGAAGGAATCGTGGGAGATCCTCGGCGCCGACCGGACCATCGCCAGGCTGCGCCGGCACTACGGCCTCGCAGAGGACCCTCTGCTCGAGAGCATGTTCTCCGGGCTCTACCTCGCCGTGTTGCCCCCTTTGCTCGAGGTGCGGCACCCACTGCCGGTGGAGCTCGTCCAGCCCGTCGCGTACGTCCCCTGGGACGGAGACGGGAGCGACGCCGATGCACCTCCTGTGCATCGCGCCGAGGGCCGGCCGCAGATCCTGGTCACGCTCGGCACCGTCTACAACGTCGAGACCGACCTGCTTGCTCGGTTCGTCCAAGCCTTCAGGGACGGCGAGGTCGACGTGCTCGTCGCTCTCGGCGAGGGCGCGGATCCGGGGATCGCCGACGGAGCGCCGGAGAATGTGCGCTTCTCCAAGTATCTGCCGTTCACGAAGGTGCTCCCTCACTGCGACGCCCTGCTCTGCCACGGGGGATTCAACACGGTGATGAGCGCCCTGCGCGCCGGCGTGCCGACGGTGTGCGTGCCGCTCGGGTCGGACCACGATCACAACGCGTACATCTGTCGGCGCGAGGGCTTCGGTATCTGGCTCGACGAGGAGGAGGCCACACCCGAGCGCATCCGGCAAGCCGTTGCCACAGTCGTCCAGGATCGTGGCTACGCCCAGCGGGTCAGAGCTTTCCGGCGGCAGTTGGCCGACGCGCCACCGCTCGAGGTCGCGGTCCGCCGTATGGAGGAGCTCGTCGAGGCCCGGGAGAGCGCCCCGTGAAGCGGCGGGGCGGGTTGGAAAACCTGCCCAGCCTCGAGGTGAGGATCTCGGTGACCGACCCGGACCTTCCGCACCTCGGGCGATGCGCTCGGGCACTCGACGCCTCCGTGCGCCTCGCCCGCTCGCGGGTTGCCAGTGTCACCGCCGTCCTCGCGGACGCGACCTCGTCGGGCCTGTCGCTCGAGCGCGTCCAGCGAGAAGGCTCAGTGGACAGGTGGGTACTCGGTGCACGCGACCGGCCGCCCGTCGAGCACGCCGAAGCCGATCTCGTGTTGATGCTGTCGGCGTCGGCCGAGCTCGCTCCACGCTGCATCGGCGAACTGCTGGCCGCCATCGAGGACCGGAACGTCGGGATCGTCGAACCCCGATGGTTGCCCTTCCAGAGCGCGAAGCCGCTCGATCCCACCACGATGGACGTCAGTTGGGCGTCCGCAGCCTGCTGTCTCGTCCGGCGCGAGGTGCTCGATGGCCACGAGGGCTTCGACGGTGCGACCGTCCCTCGGCTCGGTGCCGACGTTGACCTCTCGTGGAGCGCACGGCTCGCTGGATGGTCCGTGCGGTGCGCTCCGGCTGCCGCGGTCTTCGTCCATGGCACCGGCCCGAGAGGAGAGGCCCTTCTCGAGCCGACGGCAGCGGCGGCGAGCGCCAAGCTGCAGCTCGTTGGCGCATACTCCGGGCCAGCGGCCGCGAGGGCGTGGGCTAGCGCCTGGGCGGCAGTGGGCAGCGTGGAGGAGCAGCGCGCGGCGGACGAGTTCGTGCGCGGGCTCGCGAGTGTTGGTGCCGCGAAAGGTGGGGCCGATGGGAATCTCGGCGGCGCGCGTCCGGGCGACACCGACGTGCTCGTGCAGGAGCTCTTCTCGCTGCTGCGAGACGACCCTGGGGAGTATCCCCTCCTCGCCAGTGGCCTCCGGCCTCCGGAGGGCGACGGCGTGGTGGGTGCTGTGGAACCCTGCCAAACCTCGGGCCCGCCCTTCCTGTCGGTCGTCGTGCGCACGCAGGGGCGCCGGCCTGTCGAGCTCGAGGACAACCTGACATCGCTCGCCGCACAGAGTTGCCAGGACTTCGAAGTGCTCCTCGTCGGCCACGACCTCGACGCCGCCCGACGGGCGGTCGTCGAGTCTGCCGTCCGTTCGTTCCCGGCAGAGCTCTCCAGAGGATCCGCGTGCTCGAGGCGTCGGGCGGCGGGCGTGCGCGCCCGCTCAACGCCGCGATCGCGGAGGCCTCCGGTAGGTACGTGGCGTTCCTCGATGACGACGACGTCGCCCTCGACAGCTGGGTGGCCGAGTTCCGCCGGGTCGCCGAAGCACACCCCGGAGCAGTGGCGTGGACGCAGGTCGCGTGGCAGCGCTGTGCAGCTCGCTGGTGAACCCGCGCAATCCATCTGGAGGGTGACGGAGCCGCCGCAACTCTTCGTCCGCGAGTTCGACCTGGTCGCCCACCTGCACGAGAACGGTACGCCGAACTGTGGCATCGCCGTACCGAGCGCGCTCGTCGGGACGAAAGGGCTGTCGTTCTCCGAGGAGCTGGCCGTGTTCGAGGACTGGGAGATGGTGCTGCGACTCGTGCAGCTGGCGCCGTTCCACTCGACCGGCGTCGTGACCGCGCTGTACCGGCGGGGGAGCCCGGACAGCTCCGGAGCCTTGCACGGGCCGGACGAGTGGGAGGAGGCGGCGGTGCGCGTGATCGAACGAGTCGGCGCCACCGGCTTCCTCGTACGTGGGGAGCACGTGTCGCGTCTCCACGATGCGGTCGCAGAGCTCGACGATCTCCGCCGGCGAGTCGGCACGGCCGATGACCGCTCCGGCGACGGGCCTGCGACCGGTCGCCCCCGGCGGACCCTCGGCCGGCCGATGCCGAGCGAGTACTTCGCCGGTCGCCGCGCTGTGGTGGTGGGCGCCCACCTCGACGACGCGGTGTTGAGCTGTGGGGAGCTGATCTCCGGACTCGACGATGTCGTCGTCCTGACGGTGTTCGCCGGGAAGCCGGCGCCTGCTCAGCCGCTGACGGAGTGGGACCGCGGCTGCGGCTTCGATCCCGGAGACGACGTGCTGGCTGCCCGCGTCGCCGAGGACGAGCGTGCGCTGGCGGTCGTGGGCGCAACGGGCAGGCGGCTCGCGTTCCGCGACGAGCAGTACCGGGACGACTCGTCGAGCCTCACACCCGGCGAAGTCGGTGAGGTTGTGCTCTCGGTGGTGAGGGAGCTCGGCGCCGGTGTCGTGGTGTTCCCGCTCGGGATCGGGCACCGTGACCACCGTCTGGCGGCCGCGGCGGCGCTGTGGGCGTGCGAGTGGGCCCCGCAGCTCGAGTGGTTCGCATACCAGGACCTCCCTTACGGCTACGAGGACGACAGCACCGACGACCTGGTCGCGCAGGTGGCGCGCTACCACCCAGAGGCGATCTCGTTCCCCGGCCTCGGCGACATGAGCCGCAAAGAGGCCGCCATCAACTGTTATGCCTCGCAGCTCGAGGCGCTCGGCGAGCATCGGCTGTCACTCGCGCTCGAACCGGAGCGGTACTGGAGGCTCCGTCAGACCTCCCCTGAGGCGGTCGGGCCTGCAGAGGGGACCGGAGCGCCCCGATGAGGCTGCTTGTGTTCGGCAAGTACCCGCCGATCGAGGGAGGCACCAGCAGCCAGACGCTCAACACGGTCCGGCTTCTCGCCGCTGCCGGTCACGAGGTCGACGTTGTCACGAACGCCCGAGAGGCCGAGGCGGGCGAGCGCGCTCTCATGACGCCGTCGGACGACGCACGGCTCAGCGTGCTCGAGAGCGGGGGCGCAGGCGGGCCTGGCCCCGCTCGACCTGGTCGAATTCGCGTCCACCACACCTCGCCGCTCCCGCGCACCGCCTACATGCCATGGGCGGAGCCCTTCGTCTCGAAGCTCTTCGGCATCGGCGCCGAGCTCGCCCGCTCGAACCGGTTCGACCTCGTCCTCGGTTGGTACCTCGAGCCTTACGGAGTGGCAGCAGGCATGGTGGCGGAGATGGCAGGGCTTCCCCTCGTCCTTCGCCATGCCGGGAGCGACATCAACCGGCTTGCCCGCCATCCGGATCTGCAACCCGGCTACCGCTGGCTCCTCGGCCGGGCGGACCGCATCCTGACCGGGCCGCGGAGCGCTTCCCTGCTCGTCGAACTCGGCGCCAAGCCGGAGAGCCTCCTCATGTCCGGGACCGGGACACTGCCGGACTACTTTGACGAGCCGCCTGCCCCGATACAGCTGGCGGAGCTGGAAGGAGAGGCCGCCGCGGTGCTCGGCGAGATCGGCTTGAGCACGGACGCGCACGACGCGCTTGTCGGAAACCTCACCTCCCTCTCGCGTCGAGCGCCCGCGCCCGTCGTCGGCGTGTGCGGGAAGGTGGCCCCGTCGAAGGGCTCCTACGACCTCATGTGGGCGCTCGATCGACTCGCCTCGGACGGCGTCGCATTCACGCTCCTCGGCGCCCTCGGCGGCCAGGTCGAGCTGTTCGCGCCCTTCCTCGAGGCCCTCGTCGCGACGGAGCACTTGCGCACGAGAGCCGTGATCCTGCCCCCCGTTGCGCCGTGGCGCATGCCCGGTCTCTTCGACGCATGTGACCTCGTCTGTGTGCTCGAGCGCCGTTTCGACGTCCCCGTCCACCGGACGCGGGTGCCAGACGAGGTGCTTCGGCGGGGTCGGACACTGCTGTTGTCGGGCGAGATCGCAGCGTCGTTGCGCTACTCCGCGAAGCTCGCGGATCGCCACAACTACCTGCACGTGGAGGATCCGTCCGACATCGACAACCTTGCGTCGGTCTGCCGCGAGGCCCTGATCAACCACCTCTTGCGGGACCAGGTCGAACGCGGTGCGCGAGCCCTCTCGGACGAGCTCTCTCGGAGTGGAGGTGGCGACGGTCCCACCGAGGCGGTCTTGCTGGCGATGGCCGAGCTCGCCGATGGCAGGACCCCTCCGGTCAGCTGAGCGGCAAGATGCCCTCGAGGAGTTCCTCGAGCAGCCAAGGCTCGACGGCCGCCTGCGCGGCCGAGGCGACGACGTCGAAGTCAGGATCTTCCGCGAGAGCACGGCGAAGGTCCGAAGGAAGCCGGTCCGCTCGTGCGAGCATCGCCCTCACCCGCTCTGACGGGTCGCGCACGAGCCGGCGCATCGTCGGCGGGAGCAGGTTCGGGTTGCCTGCCGCGGCGAAGCGGACGCCGGGATCCTCGTCCCGCGCCAATCGCGCGAGCAGCGGACTCCGGCAGCCGCGGTTGGCCGCGAGCGCCTGGCGCACGTCCGGGTCGGAGTCGGCCGCGAGTCGGCGTGCGAGCGCCGGCAGCATGGTTGCGGTGCTCGAAGCGACGGCCCGGCGCACCTCCGGAGCCGCGTCGGCGCCGAGGACGGTCGAGAGGCCGATCGGCAGCTCGGCATTGGCGGCGGCAGCCGCCCTCCGAAGTGGGAGTTCCGAGCGAGCCGCCGGCGCGAGCAGCGCGACAGGGCAGCGTCGATGGCTCAGCACGGCCGCGACCACGGAGTTGTCGTCGTCACTGGCGAGCTGGCGTAGCAGCGTCGGCGAGGCGCTCGGGTTGCGTGCAGCGGCGAGGCGGACGTCCACGTAAGGATCCCTGGCGAGACCCCGCAGCACCGCCTCGAACGTGCGTGGGTTTCCCGCGACCATGAGGTTGCAGGTGAGGCTGCGGGAGGGGCGCAACGCGGCGGGAGGCGTCGCCGGGTTCGCGAGTGCTACCTGCCGCGCTCGCTGGTCCGGATCGGTCGCGAGCTTGCGGAGCAGATCGGCTGGACAGATGGGGTTGCCCGCCGCGGACCTGCGCTCGTCGGGCTCCTCTGACTTCGCCCACTCCCGGACCAGCCTGACGGGGACGCTCGGGTTGGCAATGCTCGCGAGGCGCACGCCGGGCGACTCGTCGTCGGCCATGTCGGCGATGAGGAGTCGGGGAGCCATCACGTTTCCTGCCACGGCGACGCGGACCGAGTCGTCGTCGTCGTCCTGTCCGAGGCGTTCGAGCAGCTCGGGTGGAGCGGCCAGGTTGGCCGCCGCCGCCCCGCGCACCCACGCATCGTCGTCCCGTCCGAGCCGGTCGAGGAGCTCGGCGGGACAGGCCGGGTTGCTGGCGACGGCTTCAGCGAGCGCCGCCCTGTCGTCGTCGTTCACCGGAACAACGACGTCGGAAGCGCGTAGCGGAGGTCATCGGCACCACCGAGCGTGCGGAGATCTGAAGCGAGTTGCTCCGCGGCGCGGTCCCGCCCGCATGAGCGTTCCAGCCACTCGAGGCTTCGGTGCTCGCCCGACAGGCAGCGGAGCGCCCCGGAGGCGACGTCATGCGCGCCTTCGAAGAACGCGCCGGTCTCGGGGTGGACGTACCGCCAGCCGCCAAGGATCCGCGACTGGACCAGGACCGGCACTCCTGCTGCGAGGGACTCGGTGAGGATCCGTGGCGAGGGATCCATATGGTTCGGCACAAGCGTCACGCGGGATCGGGCGATACAGCCCATGACCTCGTCGTGCGACCGGTGGGGCCGAACCTCGACGTTCGGGAGGTCGGGAACATCGGCGATGCCGCTTCGGCCGAGGAGCAGTATCCGTAGGCCGAGCTCGCCGGCGAGCACTTCCACGCACCGGCGCCCGAGGGACCAGTTCTCCACGAGTGATCCGTAGCGGCTATCGCTGTAGGCGCAAAGGACATCCCATCGCTTCGCGACGGGCATGTCCGGCCACGGCCCGAACGCCGCTTGCCGCACCCCGGCGATGTCGACGAAGTCCAGCGTGCTCATCAAGAAGCACGGCCTGTCCGACGGCACGTACTCCTGCGGCTCACGAGCGCAGTGCGCCCACGCCTCGCACGCTGCGACCTCCGGCAGTCCGTACCGATCGTCCCGCACCGCCCCTGGGGTCAGGGCGTAGGACTCTCCGGCCCAGCTGTATTCCGGGCGGGGGAAGCCCCAGCACTCCATCGTGCCGATGAGCCGGTGCGTTGACGCGACGGCCTCGAACGCTGAGCGCTCGGCCTCCGGCACGCGGCCGCGCAGCATCGCGAAGCCAGTGTCCCGACCCTGATCGTCGACGACGAGGCGCACTGCCCACGGCAGGTCGGGGAGGGCCTCAACCGCCGAGAGGATCCGCTCCCGGTTCTGCGCCCAGAGGCCCAGCGGCGACTTGACTGTCTCCTCCGACGAGCCGCGACGCCAGAAGCGGCTCTGTCGGCTCGACGCCGTCATGGCCGTGCGCTGGCCGCCTCGTCGAGGATCTCCCACCCGACCTCGACGAGCGTGGCCTCGGGTGGGGTCGGGTGGGTGATCCCCGCCCTAGCGTCGCGGAGCGCCCGCTCGAGGTCGCTTCCCCGCAGGTACGACGCCGATCCGAGCAGCTCCATCGCAGCCTCGATGGTGCGGATAGCGCTGAGCACCATCTGTCGCTTGGCGACGAGCGTGGTGACCATCTGGGCTCGAGTGCCGAGCGAGGCGTCGGTGGTCTGGCGGACCATGCCCTCGAGCGCCCACCATCCGAGCCGGATCTCGCTCACCATCACGCCAGTGAGATGGCCCGCACCGGGGTTGTCGGCGCGGCTCGCGCCGGCGACCGTGGCCACTGCCTTCTCGAAGATGCTGTCCGCGATGCCCAGGTAGACGGAGCCGATGATCGGCAGGGAGATTTGCAGCCCCGGCATTCGCAGCCCGTTCGGACGATCGCCGCCGCCAGTGCCTGCGGCGGCTGGTGGCGGAGCGGGGATCAGCGGGCGAGGCTGCTCGGCATAAAGAGCGTTCCTCGCCGGGACGAACGCCCTGTCGAACCGCACGCCGTTCGACCCCGAGCCGCGCATGCCGAGCGCATCCCAGTCGTCAAGGATCGCGACGCCCTCGCCGCTGAGCGGAGCGAGGACGGTGATCGGCCGCGGCGCGGACGAGCCGCGCAGCCGTGCCGCCGCGACGACGTAGTCCGCCCCCGGCGCTCCGCTGACCAGCCGGCGCTGCCCGGTCAGCAGGTAACCCCCCTCGACCGGCTCGGCATCGATGGTGATAGCCGAGGGCATGAGTGTCCCGCTCGCGCTGAGGACGATTCCTTCGTCCACGACCCGCCGCAATACGGCTTCAGCCTCTCCGTCGCCGCTCGCCCGGCGCCACGCCATCGTGAGCACGGCGTGGCTGTGCATCGCGATGGCGAGCGATGTGCTGGCACATCCCCTCGCGATCGCTGCCTGCGCACGGCACATGCCCTCGAGGCCGTGGCCGCATCCACCGAGGTCCTTCGGGACTGCGAGGTGGCCGAAGTTCAGCTTTCTCACCGCCTCGTAGCCCTCCGCGACGAAGGTGCCGTCGAGGTCGTGGAGCGACGCGTAGGGCGCGGCCAGGCGTCCGACCTCCTCCCCGATCTCGACCGCCTCGCCTGGGTCGACGTCGGGGTGGAGCGCGCCGGCCACTAGGCGGATCTCCGGTCGGAGTGTGTAGCAGGTTCTCGACCGCACGCCGCCCGCACGGCCCTTGCGTCTTCCAGGTTTGCGATGACGTCAGTGTGGGCGTTCAGCCAGTTGCTATCTCGCTCGACGATGACCGCCGCAGGCTCGGCGCGGCGCAAGAGATGGGCGAGCAGGTCGTAGACCTCGGGATGCACGCACTCTGAGTGCGTGTCGACCAGCTCTCCGTGCACCCAGCGTCCGCCGGCAAGGTGGACGTACCGAACGCGCTCCGGTGGGATGGCGTCGATGAACGCGACCGGGTCGACGGGGCGGTTCTGGGAATTGATCCAGATGTTGGTCAGGTCGAGGAGGCAGTCCCAGGATTCTGAGCGCTCGAGGAGGCGCAAATAGAAGTCCTCGGGCGAGTAGGTCGAGCCTGAGATGGTGATCTTCGTGGCGAGGTTCTCGAGGCAAGCGCGCCGCCCCGTCACCTCGTTGATCAGGTCGATGTGCCGGCTCGCGAGGTCGAGCAGCTCGTCGTCGAAGCGGTTCGGTGCGAGATGGCCGAGCTCGCGCCCCTCGGCACCGGTGAAGGCGAGGTGGTCGCTGCAGATCATGGCCCCGGTGAACTCGGCGAGGCGCCTGATGGACTCGAGGTACTCCCTCGTCGGGCCGAGGGCGGACGCGACGTTCCCCGAGAGGCCGTGGACGATGAGCGGTATCCCGGCGAGGGACTCCAGCTCCCAGGCGCGAGCGACCCCATTCTCAGCGAAGTACCTGTTGGCGATCAACTCGGCGCATTCGACGACCGGCTGCTCGCCCTCGAACAGTCGGCGAAGTCCGGGCGGAAGCCTGCACCGATCAGCGTCATGCCCATTCGACCGCGCCTTCCCACGACAACCTGGCCCCCAACTGCTCGTCGGTATAGGCCCCGGCCCTCAGCGCCCCCTCGACGAGGTCGGCCTCGGCTGGCCGGAGCCGTAGTGCCCGGAGCACGGGCTCCCGGGCGCTGTGGAAGAACAACAGCTGGCAGGAGTCTTGCGGCAAGCTGTCGAGCGGGTCGATTCGGTGGCGGTAGGGGAGGCGCATGTCCCACTCGAAGCGGCCGATGTTGGCTCCGGCGACGAGGCGTACGCGTGCCGCACCGTCCTCGCGATGCCGCGCCGCCGCGCCCTCCTCCTCGAGGTCTAACCGTTTGGTCGCGTCCCAGAACGAGTCACTCCGATGGCGCTCGAAACTCGCCATTGCGGCGATGACCCGAGCGTCACCAGCAGCATCGTCCTCGTCGAGCCCACCCGCCTCGCCGGCCGCCCGGGCGGCGGTGCGGGCGACGACGAAGTCGCCGAAGGCGGCCGCGTCCTCGCGAAAGTGGCTCGACATCGGCGTCGCCTCGACGAACTCCTCGACGAGCTCGTCACCCTCCGGCCCGAGCAGCTCGAGGGTACGGTGAGCGTTCCAGCGCAGAGTCGTGCACCGCTTGTGTACGAATGAGCTGGTCAGGAGCGCGAGGTCACCTGCCATGTCGATCAGCATGGCTGCCTCCGGCGGTGCCAGAGCGAACTCCTTTGCAAACGCGCTGGGGTCGTCCAGCAGGCGCTCGCTCGCAGCCTGGCTCGAGATCACGGCTGCCATGGCGGCCTCGAGATCGGCTCTCACGCTCGCGCCCGGCGGTTCGGAAGGGGATGCTGACCGGCCACCCGGTGGACAGCCGACATGGGGTCCTGAGACATGGTGGCAATTACCATAGACGGCGGCGATTCCAGTGGGTAGAGTTGACGCTGGCCGAGCGAGTTGATCAATGGATCGGCTCGCCCAGTGCCATGAGTGCGCCGAGCGCCGATCCATCTGGTCACATTCCTTTGGGGGGAAACGATGTCCGAAGAGGAACTGGTTCAGGGGTACATCAGCGGGCGGGTCACGCGTCGTGACCTGCTGAGGGGTCTGGTCGCTGCGGGCCTCAGTGTGGTGGCGGCGAGTGCCTTTGCCGATGCCGTGTTGCCTGGGATCGCCGCGGCAGCGACGGACGAGGACCGACCTCACTCGACGCCGCATCCCACTCCGCATCCGACACCACACCCGACACCGCACCCGACACCGCACCCGACGCCGACGCCGCACCCGACGCCGACACCGCACCCGACTCCGCACCCGACTCCGCATCCGACACCACACCCGACGCCGACACCTCCGACGCCGACTCCGCACCCGACGCCGACACCGCCGACGCCGACTCCCCACCCGACGCCGCCAACTCCGACTCCGACTCCGACGCCCACGCCGACTCCGACTCCGACTCCGACGCCGACGCCGACTCCGACGCCGACTCCGACGCCGACGCCTACTCCGACGCCGACGCCGACGCCGACGCCCACTCCAACGCCGACGCCGACTCCGTCGTGCAGTACCTGCAGCAGCTGCAGCAGCTGCAGTAGCTGTGGCGGCTGTGGCGGCTGCGGTTGCGGTTGCTCACCTGACGGATCAGAGCGTCCGCGTGCGCGCGGGGCACGGGGTACTCAGCGCTCGCGCCGCAAGAGCTGAACCGAGCAAGGCGGGCTGACCGTCGAGACGCTTCAACACGGCGTCAATAACCCAGACACGCGTCGAACGGGGGTTGATCATGACCTCCGCTCAGCGGTCGACTTGTCTGTCGCCGAGGACGGGGAGCCACTGTGACCATCGAACCTGACATCACCGTCGAACCTGACATCTCCTTCGAGTGGCATCGATGGGCGGCGATCTCTCTCCTGCGCGGGACGCCGGTGTCAGAAGTCATCGCGATACTGGTCGCCAACGGAGTGCCCGAGGCATCAGCGGCCATGTTGGCCGGAGAGATCTTGAGCGATCCCACGCTTGAAGCCGGCAAGTGGGCGATCGGTCGCCTCTACAAGCTCGAGAGCATCCTCGAGGTCCGCCAGCAGCTCCGGGATCTCGCAGGCGAGATCGACGCGGTTCCTCGTCGATCCGGCGTCAGTTCAGAGCAGTTCCTGACGGAGTACTACGCCTGCAACCTCCCGGTCCTGCTCGAGGACGTCTGCCACGAGTGGCCGGCACTCGATCGCTGGTCGCCCGACTACCTCGTCGAGCAGCTTGGGGACGTCGAAGTCGAAGTCATGGACGGACGGCAGGAAGGGCCCGGCGACGAACTGAAGATGGACGAGCAGCGGACTCGGACGTCGTTCGCCAAGTACGTGCGCCGCGTCCTCGCGACCGAGTGGAGCAACGAGTTTTACCTCGTTGCCAACAACGGCCTGCTCGCAAGCGATCTCGCAGAGCCGCTCTGGAAGGACTTCAGCCTGGACGCGCGGTACCTGCGGCCGGAGGCCCCGCGGGCCGAGACATTCGTCTGGTACGGCCCGGCCGGTACGGTGACCAATCTTCACCATGACGTGATGAACATCCTCTTTCACCAGGTCTACGGCTGGAAACACGTCATCTTGATCGCTCCGACGAACACCCATCGAGTGTCCAACTCGGTCGGTGTCTACAGTGATGTCGACCCGCTCGCACCGGATCTCGACCGTTTCCCGGCCTTCGAGGGCGTGCATCAGCTCCACGTCACCGTTGGGCCGGGCGAGGCCCTCTTCATCCCAGTCGGCTGGTGGCACCACGTCACGGCCCTCGAGACGAGCATCAGCATCTCGAGCACCAGCTTTTGCTTCCCGAACAGCTTCAAGTGGGCGAACCCGACGATGGGGATCTAGGCCGTGACGGCCACATTGCGAAGAGTGCGTCTGCCGCGACGGTGGGAGTCCGGATCCATGTTGGGCTCGGCCGTCGCGTTGTGCGCCATTTTGGTCTGCGCCGGTCCCGGCGCGGCAGCCGGAGCGCTGGCGAACGCGCCCACGGCCCGCATTGTGGCGATGACGCGGGGCTCGAGGCAGTCATTGACCGTCGCGACCTCGCCGAACTGGTCCGGCTATGTAGCGGAGGCGCCGGGTAGGTTCAGCGCCGTGGAAGGAACGTGGGTCCAACCGGCCGTGGGGTGCAGCGGGTCTGCGCGTGCGGCCGTGGCGGTCTGGATCGGCTTGGACGGGTTCCGGGACGAGACCGTCGAGCAGATCGGCGTGAAGGCGAGGTGTGATGGGGGAAGCGCTGTGTACACCGGCTGGTGGCAGCTCTGGCCCGGTCCTGTTCACTTCTTGCCAGCCGTGTACCTGGTCCATCCGTCGGACGTGATGCACGCTGCGGTGCTTCGATCCGGGAGGAGTTTCACGCTGTCGCTGCGCTCGAGTGTGGGATGGAGCTTCGCCACCGTGGCAAGCGCGCCGGCGGACAGCTCGTCTGCGGAATGGATCGCCTCCTCCCCGCCGGGTTGCCGCATGTGTGGGTTCGCCCCGTTGGCGAACTTCGGCAGGGTCACCTTCTCGGGCGCTCAGGCGGCCGACGGCGGACCGATGCGGCCGGTCGGATCCTTTCGAGCGCACGACGAGGTCGTCTCGGTCACGATGGTCGGACCACGGAGTGCTGTCGTCGCCCACCCGAGCCCGCTGTCTGAGGGAGGGTCCCGCTTCACCGTTACGCGGGTTGGATGGGACAACAACGTTCGCGCTCGCCGCGGAGAGCGCTGAACAGTCACTGGAGGCGGCGCCCAGAATCGAACTGGGGTAGAGGGCTTTGCAGGCCCTTGCCTAAACCACTCGGCCACGCCGCCGGCGCCTGATCACCCTACCTGCTCGCCGGCCAGCCTCTCGCCGGTAGAGGGCTCGATCACATGGAGATCTAACTCGTCTTCAGATACGGCTTGAGAACGGTCTCGAGGTACTGGAAATGCTTCGGTGGCTCGATCGTTGCTGACGCGGGGTAGGAGTAGTGCAGCCCCGTGGTGATCGGCGAAGGCGACTGGGTCCGGATCTCAGCGGGGAGCGACGACCCCGACGGTGCGAGGTCGACCGTTGCCCCGGTGTTCGTCTCAGCTCGACCACGTGGCGACCGTTCAAGTAGACGTCGCCCTTGTTCGAGAACCTGCTCACCGAGTCGTGCAAGAACTCCTGTGCGAAGCCCCGAGGGTCGATGAGCCCTGCTGTCTCGGTGTTGAAGACGCTCGTGCTGGCCGATATGAGCTCGATCCAACCCTTCGTCAGCTTGGGCAAGAGGGAGGAGATCTGTGCCTTGTCGGCGCCAGCGGTCGAGAGCAGCGAGCTCCAGAACACCGTCGACCCCTTGACCCAGGTGATCTGGTTCGAGACGACGAACTGCACTGATCCCCAGAAACGCTCCCCCTTCGTGCCCATCGGATTCCCCACCACGTCGACGGTGCCCATGCTGGCGGCACCACCCTCCACGACGTCAGTAACCGTGATGGACGAAGACTTCGAGGCGGCGCCGGCTCCGATCGAGCCGCTGACTTCGACGTAGGGGACCTTTCCGAGTGCCGTCACGGTCTGGGAGGCAAGGCTCGGAGCGGACTGGCGGCCGCGCGCGGTGGCGGGAGGCGTGCTCCCGCAGGCGCCGAGTCCGAGTGCAACGATTGTGATGGGGATGACGGTCCGCCACAGGCGGGCATTGGATCGAGTCGGCCGGGGGGCCATGGGGGTCCTCTCGTCGGTCGGCGTCAAGCGACGATTCGATGGTAGTCGCCTCGTACGCTGACCCCGAAAGGCGGTATCCTCGGCCAGCGGCGTAGGGAACCCGGTGTGAGACCGGGGCTGTCCCGCAACTGTGACCGGGGAGCGAACCCCAAGCTGGCCACTGCCCGAAGGGGCGGGAAGGCCGGGAGGAGCGTTGATCCGGGAGCCAGGAAACCTGCCCGCCGGAACCACCGCGAGGTGGGGGAGGCACGCGTGGACGTGAAAGGGAATCAACCCTCGTGATCAGCTTGGTGTTGGGCGGAGCCCGATCGGGCAAGTCCGCCCTCGCAGAGCGCCGAGCGGCCGTGTCAGATGCTCCGGTCACATACTTGGCCACGGGCGTCGGCAGCGACGACGCCGACTTCGAAGACCGCATCGCCCGCCATCGCGAGAGGCGTCCCGACGGCTGGGAGACGGTCGAGGTCCCCTTTGCAGGGGACCTCGTCGCCGAGCTGCGCTCCTGTGGCGGCACCGCCCTCGTCGACTCGCTCGGGACGTGGCTCGCCGGCTTCCCGGATTTCGTCCTCGAGCACACCCCGCTCACCTCGGCGCTGGAAGAGCGACGCTCGGCGGGTCATCTGACGGTGGTCGTCTCTGAGGAGGTCGGCCTCGGCGTGCATCCGTCGACTGAGGCCGGGCGCCGGTTCCGTGACGCGCTCGGCGAGCTCAACCAGGCGGTCGCCGAGGTCTCCGACGAGGTATGGCTCGCGGTTGCCGGCCGCGCGCTGCGCCTCGGAACCGAGTCGGTGTGACCACCACGATCTCTCGGTCCGGGGTGAGGGGCGGGGCTGGGCAGGCGGTCGCGTTTCTCACGGTATTCGGCCGCGGCGCGGTCCCGACGCCGGCCTCGCTCGCATGGTTCCCGCTCGTCGGCGCAGCCATCGGTTCAGTGCTCGGGCTCGTATGGTGGGGGCTGTCCCAGGTCTTCCCCCCGGGGGTTGCCGCCGTCATCGTCGTTGCGGCCGACGTCGGGGTGACAGGCATGCTGCACTTCGACGGCCTGCTCGACGCCGCAGACGGCCTGCTGCCTCATCTCTCGCCCGAGCGGCGGCTCGAGGTCATGAGCGAGCCAGGAGTCGGGGCGTTCGCCGTCGTGATCGCACTCGTGGTTGTGATCGCTCGTGTCGTAGCTCTCTCGAGCATCTCCCCGGTCTCGTGGTGGAAGGCGGTCCTGCTACTCGGGGCGCTCTGGGTGGTCAGCCGGTCGGCCATGGTCGTGGCGACAGCCCGAATGCGATATGTGCGCGAGGGCGGGATTGCTGCGGCGTTTCTCTCGGGTGAGGCGAAGGCAGGGCCGGCGCTCGGCACAGCTCTCTTCGGGATAGGCGCCGCAGGCGCCGCGCTCGTCGCCTGGCATGTCGTCGCAGGCCTGCCGGTCGTGGCTGCAGCACTCGTCGGAGCTTCAGCCGTGCTCCTGCTCGCGCAGCGGCGGCTCGGCGGATACACGGGCGACGTGCTCGGAGCGGCGGGCGTGATCGGCGAGACGCTCGGCCTCCTCGTGGCGGCTGCCAAGTGGTGACCTCATGACGGTCGGCCGCGGCAGCGCGATCGCCGCATCGGTCGCTCTCGGCATCGACGCGCTCGTCGGTGACGAGCCGCTCCGCCCACATCCCGTGGCGATCTTCGGGAGGGCGATGACGCGCCTCGAGCGCCGTATCTGGGACGACCGCAGGCTGCCGGGGATCGGCTACACGCTGGCGGGCGTCCTCACCGCCGGCGGGGGCGGGGCACTGCTCGACCGGCTGCCGGGAGGCATGATCGCCGGCGGCTACACGGCGGTCGCCGGCCGTGGGCTCTGGTCGGCGGCGGCAGGCGTGGGACGGGCGCTTGACGCAAAGGACCTGCCCGCCGCCCGGAGGCTCCTTCCTTCCCTCGTCGGGCGGGATCCCGCTGGGCTCGGCTCGGGCGAGATCGCCCGGGCCACGGTCGAGTCGGTCGCCGAGAACACCGTCGACGGGATCGTCGCCCCCGCCTTGTGGGGCGCAGTCGGTGGTGCGGCCGGTGCGCTCGCGTACCGCGCCGTGAACACCCTCGACTCGATGGTGGGCTACCGCGACGAGCGATACGAGCACTTCGGCTGGGCGAGCGCACGCCTGGACGACCTGGCCAACTTCGTGCCAGCGCGGTTGACCGTCGCTCTCGTGACGGCGCTGCGGCCGCGGTCGGCGGGGGAGATATGGCGGGCCGTCCGCGAAGAAGCGCCGGCGCATCCCTCCCCGAACGCCGGCGTGGCCGAGGCCGCCTTTGCTGCTGCGCTCGGTGTCCGGCTCGGTGGCACCAACTCCTATCGTGGCCAGGCCGAGCACCGTGCGACTGCCGGGGCTGTCGACGGGCGGGCCCCTCTGCCCTCTGACATCGGACGGGCGGTCGCGCTTTCCCGGCAGGTCGCCTGGCTGCTGGCAGGCACGCTTGCCGTCGCCGGCGCGCTCGGGTCGCACAGGAGCGGCGAGTCGTGACGACGGTCCCCCCTCCGGGGCCACACGGCGACGACGCCTCTCGAGTGGCGAGGGCGCTCGGCCTCCACCCGAGCGACGTCCTCGACCTTGCCACCTCTCTCAACCCGGTCGCACCCGACATCCGCCTGCTGATCGCTACGACGCTCGACTCGATCCGCCGCTATCCCGATGCTGGCGCCGCGACCCGAGCGATGGCGGGCGCCCTCGGCATCGATCCCAGCCAGGTGCTCCTCACGAACGGCGGCGCCGAGGCGATCGCCCTCGTGGCGGCGGTGCTCGGGGAGGGCTCGGTCGACGATCCCGAGTTCTCCCTCTACCGGCGCCACCTCGCCAGCGTCGTGCCGGGGGCCGGCCGGTGGCGGTCGAACCCGCACAATCCGACCGGGCGCCTCGCTGCTCCGGGGGAGACGGCGGCCGTCTGGGACGAGGCCTTCTATCCCCTCGCGACCGGCAGTTGGACAAGGGGCGATGCAGCGAGCGGGTCGGTCGTGCTCGGATCCCTCACGAAACTCCTCGCCTGTCCCGGCCTCCGCCTCGGCTACCTCGTCACGACCGACGAGGACCTGATGGAGCGCCTCGCGCGGCTCCAGCCCCGGTGGTCCGTCTCGTCCCCGGCACTTGCGGCCCTCCCGCGACTGCTCGATCTGATCGATCTCCCGGGTTGGCAGCGCGCCGTCGCGGCGCTGCGGGAGGATCTCTGCTCGCTGCTTGCGAGCCACGGCCTCGATCCTGGACCGTCGGCGGCCAACTTCGTCCTCGTCGGCCAGGCGACCGGCCTGAGAGACCGGCTCGCCCATCAAGGTGTGGTCGTGCGTGACTGCGAGAGCTTCGGGCTCCCGGGCTCGGTGCGCATCGCAGTGCCGAACGAGGCGGGCCTCGAGCGACTGGCGAGCGCCCTCGGGCAGGCTTCGAGCGGCCGAGCGGTGCCGCGATCGGGCCGTGTGGCTCGCGCCGGCCGGCTCGCTGGTCGCACAGAGCGGCCCCACGAGCCACGAGGGGCCCTCCTCGTCTGTGGGACCTCGAGCGACTGCGGGAAGAGCCAGATCGTCACGGGCCTGTGCCGCCTGTTCGCCCGGCAAGGCTTGCGGGTGGCCCCTTTCAAGGCACAGAACATGTCGCTCAACTCCTACGCGACGCCATCGGGCCACGAGATCGGCCGGGCGCAAGGCATCCAAGCCCTCGCCGCCGGCGTGGAGCCGGAGGTCGGGATGAACCCGATCCTCCTCAAGCCCACGAGCCGCCGCTTGAGCCAGGTCGTCGTAATGGGCGAGCCCCTCGGGGAACTCGACGCCCGCAGCTACCAGGAGACGAGGCGGGCAGCACTGCTCCCGGTCGTCCTCGAGGCCTTCAACGACCTCCGAGAGCGTTTCGACGTCGTCATCTGCGAGGGAGCGGGGAGCCCGGCGGAGATCAACCTGCTCGAAGGGGATCTAGTGAACCTGGGCTTCGCGGATGCGGCCAGTGTGCCGGCGCTTCTCGTCGGCGACATCGAGCGCGGTGGCGTCTTCGCGAGCATTGCCGGGACCTTCGCCGTCTTGCCGGAGCACCTCTCTCGTCACCTCCGGGCGTTCGCCATCAACAAGTTCCGCGGTGACCCGTCCCTGCTCACGCCCGGCATCGAGGCGATCGAGGCACTGATCGGGCGACCTTGTGCCGGCGTGCTCCCGTATCTCGACGATCTCCACCTGGACGCCGAGGACTCCCTCGGCCTGGCAGGCCTGCTCGCCTCGAGCGCCCCGTCCTCGCCGGACAGGCTCGACATCTCGGTCATAGCGCTCCCTCACCTCGCCAACTTCACCGACCTCGACGCCCTGTCGATCGAACCGGGCGTCTCGATCCGCATGGTCGACGGCGCCCGCGCGCTCGGGAAGCCCGACCTCGTGATCCTCCCCGGCTCGAAGTCCACAGTGGCGGACCTCGGCTGGTTGCACGAGCGCGGTCTCGCCCAGGGGTTGCGGGAGGCGGCGGCTGATCCGGCCGGGCCGATGATCCTCGGCATCTGCGCGGGCTATCAGATGCTCGGCGATGCGATCGTCGACGAGTACGAGTCAGGTGCCGGCCGCATCGAGGCCCTCGGACTGCTTCCGGTCGTCACCGCTTTCTCCCCCGCAAAACGCACCCGCCCCCGCACCGGCCTCTCCCTCGCTTCGAGCGTCTCCGGCTACGAGATCCGCCAAGGCGAGCCGCGCGCCCGGCCGGGATCGGACGCCTCGCCCCTCGTCGAGCTCGACGACTCGTTCGGGCGCGAGCCCGAGGGATGCGTCGCCGCCAACGGGCAGGTGGTGGGTACGAACTTGCACGGGTTGTTCGAGTCCGACGGATTCCGGAGCGCGTGGCTGAGCCTCGTCGCCGCCCGCCGGGGGAAGAGCTTCACGCCGAGCGGCATGAGCTGGTCCGAGCGGCGGGAGGCCCAGATCGACCGGCTGGCCGACGCCGTCGAGGAGCATCTCGACGTCGACCTGATCCTGTCTCTCATCGCCTCGACCGTGGAGGCACCGGCGTGATCCTCGTGCTCACCCACGCCGACACCGAGCTCCTCGGGCTGCGGGTCGTGGCAGAGTCGCTCCCCGACGGCTTCCCGACGGTTCGCGCCGCCAACCCGGCGACGCTCGGCTCGTCGGTCCCGGATCTGGCGGGGGTCGAGGTGGTCATCGTGAGGCTGCTCGGCGGTCGCAGGTCGTGGGACGGCTTCGACGAGCTCGTACGGCGGTGCCGGGCGGGTGGCATCCCGCTGCTCGCCTTCGGGGGCGAGGCGGTGCCTGACGCCGAGTGCATGTCGGCCTCGACCGTGCAGGGCGGCATCGTCACCCAGGCATTCGAATACCTGGTCCAGGGTGGGACGAGGAACTTGGAGCAGTTGTTGCGTTTCGTGGCGGACACGGTGCTGCGCCACGGGTTCGGGTTCGAGGCGCCCGCAGCCGTGCCGTCCATCGGGGTGTTCGGCGACGTCGAGGTCGACCGGGCCAAGCCGACGGTCGGCATCGTCTTTTACCGGGCGCACGTGCTGACGGGAAACACGCTGTTCGTCTCGCAGCTGTGCGAGGCCATCGAGGCGCGGGGAGCCAACGCCGTACCGGTCTACTGCTACTCGTTACGAGACGGCGGCGAGGGCGATGAGTCGGCCGTTGCGTCGATGCTGCGGGTGCACGGAGTCGACGCGGTGGTGACGACGGTGCTGGCAGCCGGCACGTTCGCGCCGGGCGACGAGATCGCGGCCGGGATCGCGGCGGAGGGCTGGGGCGAGCAAGTGCTCGGGTCGCTCAGCGTCCCGATCGTGCAGGCGATCGCCTCCACCGGATCGTCGGAGGCGTGGCGAGGCTTGAGCGGAGGGCTCGGCCCGTTGGACGTGGCGTGGGGCATCGCCTTGCCAGAGCTCGACGGGCGGATCATCTCGGTTCCCTTCTCGTTCAAGGAGATCGTGGACGACGGGGACGACCTCGGCGCTCCGGTCTCGGCCTACAGGACGATCCCTGACCGCACCGAGCGCGTCGCCGGTCTCGCCGTCCGCCTCGCCTCCATGCGCCGCCGCCCTGTCGCCGAGCGGCGTGTTGCCGTCGTCTTGTCCGCCTATCCGACCAAGCGGTCGCGCCTCGGCAACGCCGTCGGGCTAGACACTCCGGCGTCGGTCATCGAGCTGCTGGGCGAGCTGCGTGCCGCCGGGTACCGCGTGGACCGCATCCCCGAGAGCGGCGACGCACTGATGGCCGAGCTCGCCGACGGCCTCGCGTACGACTCGGCCTCGCTCACGCCGGCACAGGCGTCGGGGTCAGCCGGGAAGCTTTCTGTTGCGGACTACTGCTCCTGGTTCGGGTCCGTCCCGGGCGGGGTGCGCCGCCAGATGGCCGAGCACTGGGGCGAGGCGCCGGGACGGGTGCACCTGTCGCCGGAGGGCGATGCCCTCGTGTTCTCGGGGATCGACCTCGGCGGCGTGCTCATCGCCATCCAGCCGCCGCGGGGCTTCGGCGAGAACCCGATCGCCATCTACCACTCCCCGGTGCTGCCGCCGACGCACCACTACCTCGGTTTTTATCGCTGGCTCGACACCGGCTTCGGTGCAGACGCCATCATCCACCTCGGAAAGCACGGCACGCTCGAATGGCTGCCGGGGAAGGGCGCCGGCCTGTCGGCAAGCTGCTATCCCGACCTCGCCCTCGCCGACGTGCCGTTCGTCTATCCCTTCGTCGTGAACGACCCCGGCGAAGGAGCCCAGGCCAAACGCCGCGCTCACGCCGTCATCGTCGACCACCTGGTGCCGCCGCTCACCCGGGCGGACTCCTACGACGACATCGCTCGCCTCGAGACGCTGCTCGACGAGCATGCTCGCATCGCCTCCCTCGACCCTGCCAAGCTGCCGGCGATCAGGCGCCAGGTGTGGGAGCTGGTGGTGGAGGCCGAGATCCACCGGGACCTCGGCCTCGAGGGACGATACGGCGAGGGCGGGCCGGCGATCGCCGACGACGGCGAGTTCGATGAGCTCGTCCTCGAGGTCGACGGCTACCTGTGCGAGCTGAAGGACGCTCAGATCCGCGGCGGGCTGCACGTGCTCGGCCAGCCCCCTGACGGGGAGGTGCTCATCGACTTCGTCCTCGCGCTCACCCGCCTGCGCCAGGGTTGGGTCCCCTCGTTGCGCTCCGCTGTCGCCGAGTCCGAGCTCGGGACCCTGGATCTGGCGGGCGCGTCACGGAGCGAGATGGACCGGGTCGAGGCGCGCTGCCGGGAGGTGGTCGAGGATCTTTCCCGCAGGGGGTGGAAGTCTCAACCACCTTCGGGGAGAGCCGAGGGTGACGCGGGTCCCGGTGGCGACGTCGCCAAGGCGCTCGCCTGGGTCTGTGACTGGCTCGTGCCGGCACTCGGGCAGACGACTGACGAGACGGGCGGCGTGCTTGCCGCGCTCGATGGTCGCCACGTTCCGCCCGGGCCCTCCGGGGCGCCGAGCCGGGGGATGGCGCACGTGCTCCCGACCGGCAGGAACTTCTACTCGCTCGACCCGAAGGCGGTCCCCTCCCGGCTCTCGATGGACGTAGGGGAGGCCCTGGCGTCTCGCCTGCTCGAGCGCCACCTCTCAGAAGAGGGCGAGTACCCGCGCTCGGTGGCGATCGTCGTGTGGGGGACCGCGGTGATGAGGACGGGGGGCGACGACATCGCCGAGGCCCTTGCGCTGCTCGGGGTCCGGCCGCGCTGGTCCGAGGAGTCGGGGAGGGTCGAGGGACTGGAGGTCGTCCCGCTCGCCGAGCTCGGGCGGCCGAGGGTCGATGTGACGCTCCGGATCTCGGGGCTCTTCCGGGACGCGTTCCCTCACGTGGTCGCGCTCATGGACGAGGCCGTTCAGCTCGTCGCAGGCCTCGACGAGGACGCGGCGTCCAATCCGCTCGTCGTGGCGCCGAAGGGCGAGGCCCGGATCTTCGGGCCGGCACCGGGCTCGTACGGCTCGGGCATCCTGCCTGTCATCGAGAGCCGCAACTGGCAGAGCGACGACGACCTGGCGGCGGTCTACCTCGCCTGGTCGGGCTGGTCGTACGGCCGCTCAGGGATGGGCGTCCCGGCAGGGGAGTCGCTCGCGCGGCGGCTGGCGGGCACGGAGATCGCCGTGAAGAACCAGGACAACCGGGAACACGACATCTTCGACTCCGACGACTACCTTCAAGATCACGGCGGGATGATCGCCGCTATCCGGTCGCTCCGGGGCGGGGTGTCACCGAAGGCGGTGTTCGGCGACTCGTCCGACCCGGCCCGGGCCCGGGTCCGCTCGCTGGCGGAGGAGGCGGCTCGCGTGGTGCGCAGCCGGGTCCTCAACCCGAAGTGGATCGGGGCGATGCAGCGACACGGTTACAAGGGAGCCTTCGAGCTTGCCGCCACCGTCGACTACCTCTTCGGCTACGACGCCACCGCGCACGTCGTCGAGGACTGGATGTACGAGCGGGTGACGGCGGCCTATGTGGGGGACCCCGAGGTCCGCAAGTTCTTCGAGGAGTCGAATCCCTGGGCGCTGCGTGCGATCGCCGAGAGGCTGCTCGAGGCCTCCGAGCGCGGCATGTGGGACGCCTCGGACGAGGCGCTCTCCACGATTCGCCAGGCGATCCTCGAGGGTGAGGGCTGGGAGGAGGACCGGTGAGCCTCAGCGATGAGATGACCCCTGCGGGCTTCCCGTTCGCGGCGGTCGTGGGCATGGAGGAGGTCAAGCTCGCCCTGTTGCTCGGCGCCGTCGAGCCGCGCCTCGGCGGGGTGCTCTTGCGCGGCCAGAAGGGGAGCGCCAAGACCACGCTCGCCCGTGGCCTCGCCGAGCTCTTGCCGGGCGGGCCGCCCTTTGTCGAGCTGCCGCTCGGCGCGACCGAGGACAGGGTCGTCGGCACGCTCGATCTCGGCTCGGCATTGCGGGACGGGGAGCGCCGCTTCCATCCGGGCCTCCTCCACTCCGTCGACGCCGGCGTGCTGTACGTGGACGAGGTCAACCTCCTCGCCGACCACCTGGTGGACGTGTTGCTCGACGTTGCCGTGTCGGGCGTCAACCGGGTGGAGAGGGAAGGGGTGTCGTGGGTGCACCGGTCGCGTTTCTTGTTGATCGGCTCGATGAACCCCGAGGAGGGAGAGCTGAGGCCCCAGCTGCTGGACCGTTTCGGGCTGTCGGTCGACGTCGCCTCGTCGGACGACCCGTTGGTGCGGGCCGATGCTGTCCGCCGCCGGATGGCCTTCGACGCCGATCCCGACACGTTCACGACCGAGTGGGCGGGCGAGACCGAGGCGCTGCGCCAACGACTGGCGTCGTGCCGGGCCGGCTCGCTTCCCTACGAGGTCGTCGAAGCGGCCGCCCGCCTCGCCTCCTCGCTCGGGGCCGACGGTCTGCGGGCGGACCTCTCCCTGTGCCGGGCGGCCGCCGCGCTTGCGGGTCTCGAGGGTCGTGACGAGGCGAGCGTCGACGACGTCCGGCGCGTGGCGCCCCTGGCGCTAGGGCACCGGAGGCGCCGCGGGCCATTCGACGAACCGGGAGTGTCGCCGAGCGAGATCAGCGAGGCGCTCGGCGAGGGGGCCGGCGAGGCGCTCGGCGAGACGCCTGCGGAGACGCCCGCTCCCCACTCGCAGCCGCAGGCGCGGGCTGTGGGCGAGCCCGAACGCGGGAGCGCGGACACGCCCGAGCAGGACCTGCCCGACGTCGGCCCGCTGGCCGATGTCCTGAGGCTGCCTCAGTCAGAACGCGCCCGGCCCCGGCCCGGCTCGGCCGAAGAGCCGAAGTCCTCCGGTCGCTCACGGGAGGCGCAGGTCGAGGAAGCCCGGAGTGGTCGAGTGATCGGGAGCCGCCCGGTCGGGCCAGGCTCCGCACGCATCGCCGTCGGCGCCACCGTGCTCGCGGCGGCAGAGCGCCGTGCCGCGGAAGAGCCAGACCCCGATGCGCCGCTCGTCGACGAGACGGACCTGCGCGAGGTCGTCGCGGCGCAGCGGCGTTCGCACTTGATCGTCCTTTGCGTCGACGCCTCCGGGTCCATGGGGGCCGAGGACCGGGTAGGTGCCGCCCGGAGCGCAGTGCTGCGGCTGCTGACGGATGCGTACCAGAGGCGTGATCGGGTGGCCGTGGTGAGTTTCTCCGGGGATGGCGCGAGCGTCCTGCTCCGGCCGACGGGAAGCGTCGAAGTGGCCCGTCAGCGGCTCGACAGCGTCCCGACGGGCGGGCGCACACCGCTTGCGGCGGGGATCCTGACCGCTCTCGAGGTGTGCACGTCACCGGGGGCCAAGGGGCTCTCGCCCGTTCTCGTCCTCGTCTCCGACGGCCGGGCGACGGATGTGTCCGGCGGGGCGCGCTCCGATCCGTTCACCGCCGCTATCGAGGCCGGTAAGAAGGTGGCGGTCGCCGGCGTTGCGGCGCTCGTGGTCGACGTGGAGTCGGGTCCGATGTCGCTCGGCCTCGGTGCCGAGCTCGCCTCGGCGATGGAGGCCCGGCACGTCCCCATCGGGCGCCCCGACGGCGAAGGCATCGACCGTGCTGTCAGGTCGATGCTCGCCTGATCGGCGCTTTCACACCTTGGCGCGGCAAACGTCCCCGATCGTCAAAGGGCTTTGACGGTCGAAACGATGTAGAAGCCGGTCTTGGTGGATGAAGGTGCGGTCATGGGACCGGCGAGTGAGGTCTTGGCCGAGATCGGGTGGCCGGCGGGGCTCGAGTACGTGGCGCTCGAGTCGGTCCTGTCAGTGACCTTGTAGCTCTTCTTCGAGTACTTGCACGTGTAGGAGGCGGTCTTCACCTTGCCGCCCTTCAGCGTGGCGGATCCGGTGACGAGGCCAGACTTGCTCGCCGTCACGGTCAGCACCTTCGTCTTGGCGTCATACTTCGGGGTGAGGCCTTCCTGGGCAGCGACGTCCGACCGGATGGCGCCGGCCGGGGCCGTGAGATCTGTCGAGCGAGTGAGGCCCACCTCGTTGAAGCTCTTGCCGAAGAGGCTCAAGGACCCACCGCTCGCCGCCGGAGTGGTGCCCGTGAAGTTCCCGGAGCTGAAGAGCACGTCCGCTGTGCACTCGTTGCCCTCGGGGGGAATGCACGAAGAATCGACCGTGATCTCCGGAGTAGCAGCCTTGAAGGACAGTAAGGAGCCCCCCACCGTGCCTCCACCGGTCAACCCCGTGACGAGTGTCACCTTGCCACTCAGCGTGCCGCTGTAGACGGTCTCGCTGCCGGTCGTGCAAGTGGCCTTCTTGCTCGAGGTTGTCTTGAAGGAGAGATCGACCGTGGCGATGGGGCTGGCCTGCGCACCGACGTTGAGCGTGCCCGTCTTCTTGTTGAACGTCAGTGTCGAGGCGGTCACAGGAACGATCCAGTCGTGGAACTCGTAGCCCGTGCCGCCTACCACACGTTCGAGGGCGACGGACAGGTTAGGAGCCTCAGTGCTGATCACCTGGTCCCAACTGACGACGAGCGTCCAGCTAGCGCCATTGGACGTCTTCACCGTTGTCCCGGCGTTGCCGAGCGACAGCGTCGAGGTGGCCGCAAGCGCCGAGCCGGGGGCCGCCACAACGGCCGCCAGGGAACTGCCGGCGAAGATCGCGACAGCCGCGATGGGCGTGAGGACCGCTCGGCGCGTGACTCGCCACTTTGATCCGACAGCAGACATGTTTGCCTCCTCAGCGCATGTTGTGCGCAACATGTGAAGTCTGACACGTTTTGTCGAGTTGAACCCTTGGGCTTCAAGCGCCCGTCGCGTGAAAGCCTCCGTCGACGTGCACCATCTCGCCGGTCGTCTTCGGGAACCACTCAGAGAGCAGGGCGACGGCGGCCTTCGAGACGGCACTCGAGTCGTGGATGTCCCAGCCGAGCGGCGCCCTGTCGTCCCAGACCTCTTCGAACAGAGCAAAACCCGGGATCGACTTCGCCGCCAGCGTCCTGACCGGTCCCGCCGCTACGAGGTTCACGCGGATCCCTTTCGGCCCGAGGTCACGGGCGAGATAGCGGGTGAGCGACTCGAGGGCGGCCTTGGCCACGCCCATCCAGTCGTATCCGGGCCAGGCCACAGTTGCGTCGAAGTCCATGGCGACGATCGAGCCGCCGCCCGGTGAGGCTTCGAGGAGGGGCGCGAATGCGGCGGCGAGCAGCTTGAGCGAGTAGGTCGAGATCTGGATCGCGGTTGCCACGTCCGGCCAGTCGGCCCGGAGGATGCCGCCCCCGAGGCAGCTCTCGGGCGCGAAGCCGATCGAGTGCACGAGGCCGTCGACGCGTCCCCAGGAGGCCTCGAGACGGGCAGCCACTTGCTCGGCGTGCTCGGGGACCGTGACATCGAGCTCGAGCACTTCCGGTTCGACGGGGAGGCGACGGGCGATACGGCGGGTGAGCGACAGCGCCCGGCCCGCACCGGTGAGCACGACCTCCGCCCCCTCCTCTTGGGCGAGCTTCGCCACTCCGAAGGCGAGAGAGGCGTCCGTGAGAACGCCGGTCACGAGGACTTTCTTGCCGTCGAGGATTCCCATGAACCCGGAGGCTACCTGCGCGTGGTCGCGGGATCCTGCGACTCAGCCGAGCTCACGGTCGACCACGAGCTGGCGGTACAGCTGAGCCGTCTCGGGATGCACTCCGTCGATCGGGTCACCGCGCCACTCGAGGACATGAGCGAGAGAGCGAAGCGCTGACTCGATACCGCCCCGATTGCCCGAAGCGTGGTTCACGACCATGAGCATCCGGTAGAGGCGCTCGTCCGTTACCTGAAGCAAGCGAGCCATCTCAGGTGGCCTCCAAGGAAGCGGTGACGGACCTATCGGGCTCTCCTGCGCTCGCGCCGCCTTGACGGTTCCCTGACGAGCACCTGGGGTTACCCATGGACCCCTCGTCTCCCCGTCCGTTTGCCGGAGCAGCGCTCCTGCCGGTTTCCGGGCCACTCCCGGTACCAATGCCGGCGCCTAGCGCCGCCAGGTTGCGTGCTGCATTGTAATCGCGGTCGATGCTGAGACCGCAGCGATCGCAGCAGTAAGTACGTTCGGAGAGGGCGAGTTTGGCTTTCACTGCCCCACACTCCGAGCACATTTTCGTAGAGGGGAACCATCGGTCGGCCACGACCAGAGTTGCACCGTTCCAACGACACTTGTACGTGAGCTGACGCCGAAGTTCCCAAGGCGCGACGTCTAACAGCGCGCGGTTCAAACCTGCCTTTCCCCGGCTCCTACCAGCCCCTTTTGCGGAAGCGGTCAGATTCGTAACCGCCAGGTCCTCGACCACGACGATTTCGTACGTCGTGGCGAGGAGAGAGGTGAGCTTCTGTATGCCATCGTGCCTAGCTGCCGCTGTGCGGGCAGCTTGTCTGGCGACTCTGGCGGTCGAGCGCAACCACCGTTTAGGTGTGGCATGCTGCTCGGTTCGCTAACACACTAGGGAGGCCGAGACGGCCATGGAGACCTATCTGAACTACGGCGCCAGGAACGCCGGACTCCGTCTGACCTTCAACGAGGTTTACCTGGTCCCCGGCCTGGGACGCCACAGGCTGCAGGTTCAGGCCGCGCTCTCGACCGCCAACGAGCAGGCTGACGGAGACACGATCGTACTGGGTGGAGAAGCTCAGGCCCAGGGTTTGGCCGCAGGAGGTGGGTACCTAGGCCGCATCCTTCGAACCACACCCCGGATGGTTCGCCGTGACGGTAGCTACACGGTGACTCTCCACGTCGAACTCACCGACGATCAGATCCGGAAGATCGAGGAACGACGCACCGCTGCCAACGGGGGCTTCGAACTGTGGCTGAACCTCGATGTCGAAGCCTGTGACGCGGACGGGAAAATGCAGTACGGGAACGGCCAGGTCCAGAACCTGAGGGTTACGCGGGAGGAGTGGCTCAACGGCCTCAGCCAAACCGGTATCCGTAAGGTCCTGGTCGCAGAGCTCGACGTTCCTGATCCCGGGACTGATCCCGAACTCTCGCAAGCCAGCACGTTTTACGCCGCGGCGCAGAGCCACTACTACGAGGGCAGGTACCGCGAGACTGCTGAGAGCCTGCGCCAGGCCCTCAGCGCAATGGTTGGTCGGTCGACCGAGGAAGAGTCGACACTCGATGAGATGAGGGCTGAACTGCGCACGCAGGGCAAGGAAGCCCGGGAGGGCCAAGTCGGCTACGACGCTCGCATGGAGCTTGTCCGTCAAGCCCTGAAATTTCTCGCAGATATCGGTGGCCACCCAGAGGCCGGCGAGACGCAACGAGTCGAGGCCTCAGCCCAACTGCACATGGTCGCCGGCCTGATGACGTGGTTCGTGCGGTCCCGATGAAGCAGGTCGAGATACGGACGTGCGAGACATGTCAGGGTGAGTACTTCGTGCTGGACGGAGTGCGTCATTATGAGTACACGGAGGCACCGCAGGTCGAACTTGCCCTGTCTCGTGACCTCCACCGAGCAGTACGGCAGCGGAGTGGCGCGCTGGTCGGGGATGACAAGGCGGTGAGCGAGACCATCGGGGCCGCCCATGATCATGGCCGTGCCCTCGCAACCGCGGGTCCCACAGCGCTCGAAATAGACCCTTGCCTCCTCGAGGAGGGAGACAGGGATCACGAAGGCGGTCATGGCCGGCCCGCCTTGCGCACCAGGTGGTCGAGGAGCCGGGGCAGGCGCAGCGTGGTGCGGTAGGTATCCCACCGCTCGTTCAGGTGGCTGGGGTGGCAGTGGTACTCGAAGGTGCCGCGTATGCAGACGAAGCCTCGACTGAGACCAGGATGGATGCTGTGGAAGAGGCTGCCGGGCCATCTCGGTTGGTCGGCGACAGCGCCCGACTCGTCGATAACGGTGACCCTGAAGGGCTCGGCGTCGTAGCTCTGGCCGTCCAGGGCGAGAATGGCGTTGCCGACGTTGGTCCCGGCGAGGTGGCAGAGAACGCCAGTGTCGACCACCTCGAGCCTGGAGATGCGGCCGCCCAGCTCCTGCCGGGCAACCGCCACCTCCTCGTCGAGCATCTCGGCCAGAAGTGCCGGATGAAGACTCACCCGTCCACCTGTGGTGCTTCGTTGACAAGGTGCAGCTCAGCGCCCGCAGTCAGGTGGTAATCGCCCACCCGAGCGGTGTCGAGCAGCGGCTCGACACGCCCATCCCGGACAACCGCCAGAGCGTAGTCACCGGGAGCGAGCTGGCTGTGCTCCACGAAGTGAGCCACGGCTTGCGCCATGGCTGAGGCCACGAACTCGTCTTCAGCGAGGCGGAACTCGTGGGAAATACCTGCGGGAGTGCGGACTTTCACCTCCACGTGCCCCTCGTACTTGGCTTGGTCTGGCATCTCGTTCACCTCTTCCTGCCGTCGATTTCGGAGCGGCGGTCAACGAGTAGACGACGGCCGACACGAGTCTCGACACGATTTTTTGAAGTATCTCGTCTCCGAGGGAACCCGGAGGGACCGGGGGTCGCCTCGTAGATCCTCAGACCCGAGGCACTGAATTGAGGTCGGGGGGACGGGGATGCGGCTCGATCAGTCAGAGGTCCATCCGTTGCGCGGACGGACGACAACACCGGCGAGTCTGAGCTCCCGGCCAAGGGTTCTCGGATGCACACCAAATGCTGGGGCCACGTCGGCAAGGGATTGGCCCAACTGGTACTGAGCGGCCGCCTCATCGACCGTCCGATCGGTCATCTTCCGGACAACCCGCCGGCGTTGCACGCCGCGCTCGTCAAGGTGATGGATGACCGTCGTGCGATGTACGCCGAACCTCCGGGCGAGGTCGTCGATGGATGCACCCTCGACGTACAGCCGCGACAGGTCGTCCACCTCGTACGCAGACAGCCGTCGTTGCACAGGGTTTGAAAGCCGTCCCGTTTGCTCGGATCGCGGCATCGCCAGACCCGATTCCGCCCTTTCGCGGGTTGGTCTCAACCGTGGATCACAGCCCTCGCCACCGCTCCACCCCTGGTCAGCGAGGCTCTCGAGCGACTCGGGAGGGTTTGAAAGCCGTCCCATAAGGTC